>CAVRHM010000001.1:0-27742 GCA_963721015.1 uncultured Chloroflexia bacterium
AGGATTTGAACCTCCGACCTCATCGTCCCGAACGATGCGCGCTACCAAGCTGCGCCACGCCCCGACCGAGGGTGCTCGTTTGACAGAGCCTGCGGATGATACCAAAGGGTCGCTCAGGACGAAGCCGGGCCCTCGGTCCGGATGGGCAGCGTCGCCAAGGCCGCCCCGATGAACGCCAGGCCCATGAGGACGAACACGATCGGGACGCCGGTCGCCTCCCCCAGCGTGTCGATGATCACGCCGTACAGCGCGACCCACAACGACCCGACGCCGAAGGCGAGCGTGAAGTACAGCGCGTAGGACGCGTCGCGGGTCGCGGGCGGCGCGATGTCGGCGAGGAGCGCCTGGAGTTGCGGCGACTCGGCGAACGAGAACAGCCCCATGAGGATGATCCCGACCCACAGCCAGACGAGGTCGGAGCCGGCCAGCAGGAAGACCGCGAAGCCGACCGCGCCGCCGAGGTACGCCGCGATGATGAGCGGCTTGCGGCCCAGGCGGTCGGACAGCGAGCCGGCGACGAGCGGCATCGGCACGCTGAAGACGATGAGCGCCCCGTACATGAGCCCGGCGGTCGCGTCGTCGAGACCCAGGACGAGGGTCAGATAGACCAGCACGAACAGGTTGACGACGCCGAGGCCACGACCGCCGCCGCCCAGGACCGACGTCAGGAACAGCCAGCGCAGGTCGTGGTCGGCCAGGACCCGCCGGAGGGCGTCGCGCGAGGAGCCGCCGGCGACCGCCGCCGCCCGATCCGTCCCGCGCTCCCTGACCAGCCACAGGATGAGGACCGCGATGACCGCGGCCGCGATCCCGAAGACGACCGACACGCCGCGCCAGCCGATGAGCGCGATGAGCGGCACGCCGACGACCGCGACGACGACCGTGCCGACGTTGCCGCCGGCGATGTGGGCACTGATCGCGAAGCCGCGCCGGTCCGGTGGGAACTGCTCGGCCAGCAGACCGTTGCCGACCGGGTGCTGCGGCGACCCACCGATCCGCGCCGCGATGTTCGGGATGGCGAAGGTCACGAAGTTCGTGGCCAGGGCCATCGCCGCGAAGCCTCCGCCGAACAACAGGCCGCCGGCCCCGAGGAGTCGCCGGCGCGAGAACCGACGGGTCAGCTCGGCGTAGGACAGCTGGACAGTGCCGGATGCGATAGCCCCGACCGATGCCAGGATGGCCACCGTCCCGACACCCACGGCGAACTCGTCGATGATCGCCAGGAAGATGATCGGCAGCAGGACCGCGAAGGCGTGGTTGACGGCATGAGCGACCGACAGCAACGCGAGCGATCGGGTGGGATGGATGTCGACGCTCGCGGTGGCCTGCACGGCCGCCATGGTGCCGTATCCTTCCGGTGTCCCGCCCGCCCGTCCCGGAGGTCCCGATGCCGACCGTCCTCATCGTCGACGACGAGCAGCACATCCGGCTGCTCATCGAGCAGACGCTGGAGGAGCTCGAGGACGACGGCGTGGAGCTCCTGACGGCGGCTGACGGCGACGAAGCGATGGTCGTCATGGCCAACCAGCACCCGGACCTCGTCTTCCTCGACGTGATGATGCCGAAGCGGAACGGCTTCGACGTCTGCCGGGCGATCCGGGCCGACCCGGCGACGTCCGGCGCGACCGTCATCCTGCTGACGGCCAAGGGCCAAGCCGACGACCGCGAGCAGGGCTTCGCAGCCGGCGCCGACCAGTATCTGACCAAGCCGTTCGATCCGGACGACCTGCTCCGCCGAGCGCGACTGGCCCTCGGACTGGCGGCGGCCGGCAGCGGATCGGCGGGCGGCAGCTTCTGATGGAAGCCGCGGAGCTCCGCCGGCTCATCGTTCGTCACCGGCACGTCGCCCCGATGCTGTCGGTCCTCCTGGCCAGCACCGACGCCCGGGTCACGATCACGTCGACCTCCGGGGAGCTCATCCTCGATCGCCAGATCGGCGCCGCACCGGCCGATGCGGCCGTCGAGCGCCACCCGATCGTCGTCGAAGGCGAGACCATCGGCTGGGTGGACGGTCCCCGGCCGTCCGGCGCCGTGGCCGCCGTCCTGTCCTATGCCTGCGGGCGCGAGACGGATAAGCGAGCCCTGGCGCGCGAGGCGCTCGACCGGTATCGCGAGCTCAATCTCATCTACGAGCTGGCCGACCGGATCGGTGGCCGCCTGTCGGTCGAGGCCGTGGCCGAGGTCGCCGCCGAGGAAGCCGGGAAGCTGCCGAGCGGCGGCCAGGGCTTCGTCATCCTGCGCGGCCGCGACGGGTCGGGCGAGCTCCGGGTCGGGATCCTCCACCGGGTCGACAGTGGCGAGGCCGAGATCGTCAACGACGTCGGCGCCGACCGGCAGGGCAGCAAGGCCGATGGCGCCTGGGCGTCACTCGTCGCCGTCCCGCTGATGGCCAGCGGCGAGCGGCTCGGGGTCATCGGAGCACGCTCGGCGACGCCGGTCGAGTACCACGCCTCCGACCTCAAGGTCCTCGTCGCCATCGCCTCGCTCACCGGGCCGACCCTGCGTCAGGCGGCCGACCACGAGGCGGCCCTGCGCGAGGCATGACCCCCGACGCGACGACGCTCGCGGACCAGCGACTGGCGGCGCTCGTCACGCTCAACGAGCTGGCCATCGCGGCCGCTTCCACGCTCGACCGCGAGGAGCTGCTCGATCGCAGCCTCCGGGCGCTCACCCGGAATCTGCGCTTCGACCGGGCCCTCGTCCTGCTCATCGACGACGACCGACAGGTGCTGGGTGACGGTCGGTCCGTCGGCGGCAGCGCGGAGATGGATGCCCAGGTCCGGGAGCTGGAGCTGCCCTTGGACCTGGAGACATCGCAGCTCGTGCGGCTGGCGCGGGCCGAGGGTCCGCTCATCTTCCGCGACGTCGGCGACGACCCGGATCCGCGCAATCGGGCGTTCGCCTCGCTCCTCGAGGTCGACTCGTTCCTTGGCACGCCGCTCGTCACGAAGGGTCGGACGGTCGGGATCCTGGCCGTCGACAACCGGTTGACCGGCCGCGACGTGCTGCCCGACGACGGGCCGTTGCTCTACACGGTGGGCACGCTCATCGCGGCCGGCCTCGAGAACGCCCGGCTGTACGGCGAGCTGGCCGACGAGCGAGCGGCCCTCGAGCGCCGGGTCGCGGAGCGGACCGCCGCGCTGGTCGATGCCCGCGCCGCGGCCGAGGCGGCGAACGCGGCCAAGAGCACGTTCCTGTCGAACGTGAGCCACGAGCTCCGGACGCCGCTGACGTCGGTCGTCGGATTCTCGAAGCTCATCGACAAGCGGCTCCGCGAGGTCGTCTTCCCGACGGTCCCCGGCGGCGATCCGAAGGTCGACCGGGCGATGCGCCAGGCGACCGACAACCTGGCGATCATCGTGGCCGAGGGTGACCGACTGACGACGCTCATCAACGACACGCTCGACCTGGCCAAGATCGAGGCCGGCCGGATGGACTGGCGCGATGAGCCGGTCGACATGGGCGCGGTCATCGAGCGCGCGACGTCGGCCACATCATCCCTGCTCGCCGACAGCGACGGACCGGATCTCGTCGTCGATGTGGCACCCGACCTGGCCGTCATCCGCGGCGACCCCGACCGCCTCCTCCAGGTCGTCATCAATCTCATCTCCAACGCCGTCAAGTTCACGCCGACCGGCACGATCACCGTCGAGGCTCGGTCGTCCGGCGACGGCGGCGTCGAGGTCGCGGTCATCGACTCCGGTGTCGGCATCGCGCCGGACGATCAGGCCGCCGTCTTCGAGCCCTTCACCCAGGCCGGCGATACCCTGACCGACAAGCCGCGCGGCACCGGCCTCGGACTGCCGATCTGCCGCGAGATCGTCGAGCACCACGGCGGCCGCCTCTGGTTGGAGTCCGCCGTCGGCCAGGGCTCGATCTTCCGGTTCACGCTACCCGCGGTGTCCGCAGGTGCAGCCACGGCGGAGTGAGCCGACGCCCGTCAGCCGACGACCAGACGCCGCGGCCCGCGAGGCCTAGTGCTTCTTGGGCTTCTCGTAGAGCGCGGCCTGCGGGTCGGTGTGCTTGTGGCCGTGGCCCGGGGCTGGCTGGTGCTTGGGCAGGATGTACAGGATCATCAGGGCGATCGGGCCGAAGAAGACGGCCAGGATCGCCCAGTTGATCGCACTCCGGCCGAAGGTCGGTGCCATCCGGTAGGCGTAGATGACGCACACGACCCAGACGACGGCCGCGAGGATGAAGAAGCCGGTGCCGACGAGTACTGGATCCAATTCGGTGTCCCCTCTGACAAACGTTCGTCCGCGCAGTCTGACACGGCGCGACCGGCTGCGAGGGTGTGCCTAGTACTGGAAGAGCAGCTCGCGGTACTTGGGCAGCGGCCACAGGTCGTCGGCGACCAGGGTCTCCAGCTCGTCGACGACGGTGCGGAGGGCTTCCTGGGCCGGGATCACGGTGGTCGCGAAGGCCTTGGCCTCGGCGTGGACCGAGCCCGCCTCGTGGGCCTCGTGCTGGGCGTGCTCGAGCGCGCCGATCGCGTCGACGAGCTCGTCCGCCAGACCGGTGATCTTCTCGCACACGGCGTTGATGCCGCGCGACGAGGGTGCTCGATTGAGCTCGGCCAGGTAGCGCGCCGCAGCCGGGACGATCATCGTCGAGGCGATGTCGAGCGCACAGCTGGCCTCGATGTTCTGGACCTTGACGTAGCGCTCCCAGTTGATCTCGACGCGCGATGCGAGCTCCCGCTCCGACAGCACGCCGAACTTGGCGAACACGGCCTTGGCCTTGGGCGTCGCCAGGGCCGGCAGGGCGTCGACGGTCGAGCGGTTGTTGGGCAGGCCGCGGCGGGCGGCCTCGGCGTGCCACTCCTCGGAATACCCGTTGCCGCCGAAGATGACCTGCTTGTTGTCGGCGACGAGCTTCGAGAGGATCGTGGTCAGACCGTCGAAGTCGCCGGGCTTGAGCCCGTCGAGCTCGTCGGCCAGGCCCTCGAGCGAGTCGGCGACGGCGGTGTTGAGGACGGTCTGCGGCCAGTAGATCGGCGCCGACGACCCGACCGCCCGGAACTCGAACTTGTTGCCGGTGAACGCGAACGGCGAGGTGCGGTTGCGATCGGTGGCGTCCTTCGGCAGGACCGGCAACGAGGTCACGCCCAGCTCGACTTCGCCACCCTTCTTGGACGAGCCGGCGGGGCCGCTCTCGAGCTGCTCGATGACATCCTCGAGCTGCGAGCCGAGGAAGACCGACACGATGGCCGGTGGCGCCTCGTTGGCGCCGAGGCGATGGTCATTGCCGGCGTCGGCGATGCTCGCCCGGAGCAGGTCGGCGTGGACGTTGACCCCGCGGATGACGCCCATGAGGAACGCCAGGAACTGGGCATTGGCATGGGGATCATTGCCGGGATCGAGCAGGTTCTCGCCGTCGTCCGTGGCCATCGACCAGTTGTTGTGCTTGCCCGACCCGTTGATGCCGGCGAACGGCTTCTCGTGGATGAGGAGCATGAGTCCGTGCTGCGGGGCGAGCCGCCGCATCGTGCTCATGACGATCATGTTGTGGTCCGACCCGACCGACGTCGCCTCGTACACCGGGGCCATCTCGAACTGCCCGGGGGCGACCTCGTTGTGGCGGGTCTTGGCCGGGATGCCGAGCCGCCATAGCTCGCGATCGAGATCCATCATGAACGCCAGGATCCGCTCGCGGATCGGGCCGAAGTACTGGTCCTCCAGCTCCTGGCCCTTGGGCGATGCGGCCCCATACAGGGTCCGGCCCGTCAGCAGCAGGTCGGGCCGTTGCTCGGCCAGCCGGCGGTCGACGAGGAAGTACTCCTGCTCCGGGCCGATGTTCGTGAACACCCGGCCGCTGGAGGTGTTGCCGAACCAGCGCAGCACCCGGAGGGCCTGCTTGCCCAACGCCTCCTGCGAGCGGAGGAGCGGGATCTTGTGATCGAGCGCTTCGCCCGTGAACGAGACGTAGGCCGTCGGGATGGTCAGCGTCACGCCGTTGGGCTCGACCTGCAGGAAGATCGGCGAGGTGACGTCCCAGGCGGTGTAGCCGCGGGCCTCGAACGTGGCCCGGATCCCGCCCGACGGGAACGAGCTGGCGTCCGGCTCGCCCTGGACGAGGTTCTTGCCCGAGAACTCGGCGATCGTGTGGCCATCGCCGGTCGGCGTCAGGAATGAGTCGTGCTTCTCGGCGGTCGAGCCGGTCATCGGCACGAACCAGTGCGTGTAGTGGGTGGCACCCTGGGCCAGGGCCCACTCCTTCACCCCGTGGGCGACCGCGTCGACGATGGCCGGGTCGAAGCGCTCCTCGCCCTCGATGGTCCGGCGCAGCTTCTCGAAGATCGGCTTGGCCAGGTACTGGCGCTGGGCGACTTCGTCGAAGACGTACTGCCCGTAGATGTCGGCCCCGGCGTCAGCGAGGTAGTCCTGGGTCTTGGCGACCCGGTGGCTGGCGATCTTGGTGATGGCGGTCGCTCGACTGGTCAATGCGGTCTCCTGTGTGCGTCGATCGTGATGCATCACGCACAAGGGCACGGACGCCCTCGGGTTCCGACCAGCCTAGCAGCGGCGACGGTTGCGGTTCAGTACCGTCCCGGTCATCAACTTTGTGCAGATTGCACGATTCTCACGGCTGTCTCGAGCGCGTAGCGGAGATCCGGGTCGCCCAGGTCCCAGCCGGTGAGCTCCTCCAGCCGGCGGACGCGGTAGGCGATCGTGTTGCGATGGACCCCGAGCCGCTCCGCGGCGTCCCCCATGGACGCCGAACCGAGCACGGCCCGCAACGTCTCCAGGCGCTCCGCCTGGCGTTCCGGTCGGCCGACGAGGATCGGCGCCAGCAGATCGTGAGCCTGGCGCTGACCGTCCGGCACGTTGCGCAGGCTGCCGAGCAGCAGATAGGCCGGCAGGCGGGCCGCCACCGCGATCGGCGGCGGGTCGGGCAGGGCGACGGCGGCCTCGAGGGTGGCCCGCGCGGCCGCCTCGGCAGCCGGGCGCTCGCCGGGCTCCCCGAACGGACGTGAGACCGCCACGGTCCGGCCCAAGTGGTCCGCGATGCGCCGCGCGATGGCCAGGCCGTCCTGGTCGTCGGCCGGGGCCGCGGCCACCACCCGGAGCTCCAGGCTCTCGGCCGTCCCCCGCAGGACGAGGCGGCGGTCGCTGAACAGGAGTTGCAGATCGCCCCGGGCGGCCTCGCGGGCCGCCAGATCGGCCGTGCCCTCGCCGCCGTCCTGGCTTGCCAGCAGGACGACCCACGGCGGCCCGTCCTTCGGCAGCGGGTCGCGTCGTCGGCTCTCCTCGCTCGCCTGGCGCAGGGCCGCGCCGCGGGCCAGCTCGACGCCGAGGAGACCGGCGACCCGCTCCGCGGCGATCCGCTCGAACTCATCCGGGACCTGGTCGCCGAGGAGGACGAGCCGGCCGCCCGGACCCGGGTCACCGGCCGGCCCGGCGATGCCCACCCGGAGCGCGACCCCGCTCGACGGCCGGGCCAGGTACTGCGCGACAGCGGCCGCGGTGGCCGGGACCTCGCCCGGGGCGTGGATCGCCAGGGTCTCGCCGCTCCGGCCCTCGATGACGACGGCCCGGCCCAGGAATGCCCCGATGGCGGCGGCCTGGGCGTCCAGGCCACGGCCGAGCAAGGCGTACCTGGCCAGCTGGGCCTCGAGCTCGGCCGCCCGCCGGTCGAGCTCGGCACGGCGATTGACGAGGAAGCCGATGATGCTGCGCTCGAGGGCGACCGGATCAGCCGGTCCGACCGCGAGGACGGTCACCTCGGCCACGACGAGGGCCGCGCCGAGGCGGTCCAGGGCAGGACCGTCGGGAGTGTCAGGACCGCCGGCCTCGGGGCCGCCATCGTCGACCAGGAGGGCCGCGGGGACCATGCGCCGCGGCGATCGTCGCGGCCAGACCCATCGAGACGCGGAGCGAGCGTCGAGCCGCCACCGAGGATCGAGGCCGGGATGATGACCAGGTCGCCAGGCGCCAGCGCGTCGACCGCCGGCTCGCGAGGCGCCAGCACGCGGACCCAGTCGACCTCGCGCGCGCCACGCTCGTCGGTCAGCGTCGTCGCTCCCACCGGCCGAGCCGACGGGAACAGCGCCCGATGCAGGTCGTGGAGCGACGCCATCGCGGGCCAGCCTAGCCGGGCCGGCGGGCCGCGACGAGGTCGTCGAGGAGACTCCCGAACTCGCGTTCGACGTCGACATAGCGGTCCGAGCGCCAGACCAGGCCGAGCGCCCCGTCCGGCGCGCGGCGCGCCCAGACCCGTCGACGCGGGAAGTAGAACGTGATGACGATGCCGGTGATCAGCGACGCGAAGGCCAGCCAGACGAGCCCCTGGCCGGGATCCGCCTTGGCGATGAGCAGCGTGTACTCGCTGAACCCCGCCAGCTCCACCGTCAGCCCGAGGTCGCGCAGCACGGCCGTCTCGCCCTGGGTGATGGCGACCGGGTCGAAGTTCTGCGGGATGGGATCGCCCGCGGCGTCGGTGCCGACGACGCGATACGGGAGGATGAGCACGGCGCCCTGGCCGTCCTCGGTCCGGCTCATCAGCAGCTGGAGGCCGAGGTCGCGCCCGGGCACGGCGAGGATCCCGTACGGGGAGTCGGCCGCCGAGTCGGTCAGGGGCACGGCCGCGTCCCAGAGTGGCCGCCCATCGGCGTCCTTGACGATGACGTGCGGCGCCGGCCCGAACCCGTTCTGGTGGAAGGTGTAGCCGCCGACCGACAGCGGGTCATTGACCCGGATGATCTTGCGGGCGATCTCGCGGCCGTCCTGGTAGACCGCGAGGTCGGTCGTGAAGTCGGACGGCGTGCCGGTCCCGAACCCGGGCGCCTCGAAGGCCAGGTTCTTGACCAGCAGCAGGCCGGGCGTCCCGATCGGCTGGACCGTCAGCGACTCCCCCTCCGGGACGACCAGGCCCTGCTCCTCGCCGAACTGGGACGTGACCGCCGCGGCGACGAGGAACAGGATGAGCCCAAGGTGGGTCAGCAGGGTCGCCATCTTGGTGTACTGGTGGCGGTCCCCGTAGACATGGACACTGCCATCGTCCGTCGTCGTCTGGCGGACCCGGAAGCCTCGCCCGCGGACGGCCGCGGCGACGTCCGGCGCGGCCACGCCGGTCATCGCGGCCCGGTCCGGCAGCTGCGGGTCGTAGAACGGATCGGGCTGGACGACACGAACGTCGGTGACACCCCGCCACAGCCGTGGCGTCCGGTCCAACGTGCAGACGATGATCGAGATGACCAGGACCGTCAGAGCGAGGCTGAACCACGGGGAGCGGAAGATCGAGAACATCCCGAGCCGTTCGAACAGGTCGACGAGCGCCGGGCCGATCGTCGGGTCGTAGCGGGCATGGAGGTCGTCCATCGCCGCCGCGTAGTCGCCGACCGACCGGAAGGCGAAGTCGGGCAGCTGCTGGAGGGTCATCCCGATGACGGCCATGACCGCCAGGACGATGATCTGGACGACCGCGAAGTCGACCGACGTGAATAGCCGCCACAGGCCACGGCCCAGCCGGGCCAGCGGATCGGTCGGCGCGGAGCGGAGTCGAGCCGCGCGGACCGCGGCCGGGGACGCGATGGTGGGCTCCTAGACGCCGACGGTCGGACGGGCGGTGGGCTCCGCGCTGGAGGTGCCGTCGGTCGCTGGGTCCACGGCCTCGGGCGCGGCTCGGAGGGCCGCCGCCAACCCGGCCGAGAAGTCGGCCTGCAGGTCCTCGAGGTCCTCGAGCCCGACCGACACGCGCAGCAGTCCCGGGGTGATCCCGGCGTCGCGCAGCTGGGCCTCGGTCATCTGGCGTTGCGACGTCGACGGCGGGTGGACGACCATCGTATGGACGCTGCCGAGCGAGGCGGTCAGCTCGGTCAGCTGCATCGTGTCGATGACCGCCCGGCCACCCGCACGGCCGCCCTCGACCTCGACGGCGAGCATCCCGCCGGCGACGCCCGAGCGGAACTGACGCATCGCCGCGGCGTGCTGTGGATGCGAGGGCAGGCCGGGGTAGAGGACGCGACGCACGCCGTCCTGACGTTCCAGCCAGGCGGCCAGTGCCGCGGCCGTCGCGGCGTGGCGCTCGACTCGTACGGCGAGGGTCAGGATCCCGCGCAGGACGAGGAACGCATCGAACGGCCCGATCGTCGCGCCGGTGTCGACCTGGACCTTCTGGACCGCACGGATGAGGTCCGACCGACCGGCCACGACCCCGGCGATGACGTCGCTGTGGCCGGCCAGGAACTTCGTCGCGGACTCCACGACGAGGTCGGCACCGAGCTCCAGCGGCCGGCACACGTACGGCGAGGCGAACGTGTTGTCGACGATGTACGTCGCGCCGTGGGCATGGGCCTGCCGGGCGATGGCCGCGTGGTCGGTCACGACCGTGGTCGGGTTGGCGATCGTCTCGGCGTACACGACCCGGGTCCGGTCGGCGGCGATGGCCTCGGCAGCCAGGACGGGATCGGTCATGTCGACGATGTCGACCCGGACGCCGAAGCGCTGGAACGTGTCGGCCAGCTGGGTCCGGGTGGAGCCGTAGGCCGTCGCCGGGGCGACGACCCGGTCGCCAGCCCGGAGCTGCGACGCGAGGGCGGCGTGGATCGCGCCCATCCCGGAGGCGAGGGCGACGCCGGCCTCGCCACCGGCCAGCTCCGCGTAGGCCGCGCCGAGGGCGTCGGTCGTCGGATTGGACAGGCGCGAATAGGCGTAGCCGGCGCGCGGGTCGGCGGCGACGTCCCCGAGCTCGGCCGCGTCAGCCGAGGTGAACGTCGCGGTCTGGTAGATGGGCACGCTCGAGGGTCGCTGGTCGACGCGCGGCACCCGGGACGCCGCGCGGATGGCCCGCGTGGAGAAGCCGCGCGGCTCGCGCGTCAGCGGTCCGGGAGGCGCGTCGTCCTCGGCCGCGTCGGCGCGGGGCGCATCGCCGGCTGGCGCGTCGTCGTCAGGCACGGCCGGATGCTACACCGCTGCCCGGGACCGGCTCGGCGGGCACGTCCGGGACCCGGACGCCGGTGACCCGGTTCTTGCCACTGCGCTTGCTCGTGTACATCGCCCCGTCGGCGCTGATCATCAGCTCGTCGGGCGTCCGCCCGTCATCCGGGTAGTCGACGACGCCGATCGACAACGACGGCCGGATCGCCGGATCAGGCAGCTCGAGCTCCAGGACCTCGACGCCCTGGCGGATCTTCTCGGCCAGGACATACGCCCCGGTCGGGTCCGTCTCCGGCAGCAGGACGACGAACTCGTCGCCGCCGTAGCGGGCGGCCGTGTCGATGCGTCGGACACCGGACGTGATGACCTCGCCGACGGCGCGCAGGACGCGGTCGCCGTGGAAGTGCCCGAACCGGTCGTTGACCGTCTTGAGCTCGTCCAGGTCCATCATCAGCAGGCAGAACCCCCGCCCTGACCGGGCGCTCCGGGCGATCTCGCGCTCGATGGCCGCGAAGAAGAACCCGCGATTGAACAGGCCGGTCAACGGGTCGATGGTCGACAGCCGGATGGCCGCGTCGCGGGTCCGACGCTGCTCGCGGGCGATGACCATCGCGACGTAGGCGAGCAGGATCATCGCCGTCAGGTTGATGCCGACCGTGGCGGCCACGGCCGGATCGGCCAGCGTCGCGGCGGGCGAGCCGACCGCCACGGCCAGCAGGTAGCCACCGGCGGCGATCGCGGTCAGGGCGACCGTGACCCGCGGCGGGACCACCAGCGCGGCCCCGCCGACGATGAGCGGGTAGACGAAGAAGAACGGGCTCTGCACGCCGTCGGTCAGGGCCACAAGGAGCGTCGCCGCGGTGATCGCCACCGACCCCTCGACGACGAACTTGGCCGGGCCTAGCGTGTCGGCCGGGAGCAGCTCATGGACGATGAGCACGAAGATCGCGGCCAGCGCGAGCAGGACGAGGATGGCCGCCTGGTCGTCGGCCCACAGGCCGGTGACCGAGACGATGACCGCGGTCGCCAGGATGAGCGTCCAGCTGACGATCCGGACGACCCGGTCGTAGGTGCCGTGACCGTCGTCGGCCACCGGCAGGTCCTCGTAGGTCCGGGCGCCGATGGCCATCGCCGTGACGGTCGGATCCGCGCCGCCACCGTCGCCGGTCGTCATGCGCGCCCGACGACGCCGTTCGACGATCGGGGACACGACGAGCGCGGCCATGACCACGAGGTTGGCCACGACCGCGACGATGATCAGCGCAAGGATCGGCTCGACGGGCACGCGCCCATCTTAGTCGGTGAGGCTGGGACTTCCGTCCATCGCGCCTCGGCTCAGCGGGTCCCCCATTGATACGTCTGCTTGACCATCCGCAGGTAGACGAACGTCTCGGTCTCGCGCACGCCGTCGATGGCGCGCAGCTTCTCGGTCAGGAAGCGCAGGAGCGCCTCGTTGTCCTCGCTGACGGTCTCGATGATGAGGTCGTAGGTCCCGGCGGTGATGACGACGTAGTCGACCTCGGACATCTCGGCCACGGCCTCCGACGACCGCGATGAGCTTGTCGCTCTCGCAGCGGATGCCGATCATCGCCATCTGCTGGAAGCCGAGGCGGAGCGGGTCGGTGACGCCGACGACCTGGAGCACGCCGCGCTCGATGAGCCGATTCGTCCGCGCTCGGACCGCCGCCTCGGACACGCCGAGCTCGGCGGCGATCTGGGTGAACGGGCGTCGGCCGTCGGCCTGGAGGTGCTCGATGATCCGCTTGTCGAGCTCCGACACCTCGTCGCCGCCACGCGTGGACGTCGACCGGGGGCGGGGGCGACCGTCGAGCGTCATGTGGCGTAGCCCTCCCTGTGTTCGCGACAGGGTACGGCCGTCAGCGCCCGCGCGTCAGGGCTTCGGGGTGGCCTTCGGTGACGCGGCAGGGTCGGCGGCCGCCGCAGCCGTCGTGCCCGGGACCCACACGACCGAGCGGGCGCGGAGCGGTGACAGCAGGGCGTCCAGGTGGGTCGCCAGGTCCTTCAGCCCCTTGACCTGCGGTCCGGCCGGCTTCTTCGGCTCCGCGCCGGTCGTCGGGCCCCACTCGACGAGGATGTTGAGCCCGGCGATGGCGATCGGCGGCTGACCCTGGGCGGGAAGCTCATCGGGTGCCCACTCGGTCGCCCGGTTCAGGGCGGCCGTGGAGCTGTACTGGCTGACCGACAGCGGCCAGCCGAGGTACGTGGCGTTGATGCGCTTGATGAGCGAGCTGCCCTCGCCGCCGGAGGTCGCATTGTTGGCCGTCAGCCGCAGGCCGGCGGCACCCAACGCGAGGAACACCTCGTCGGCCGTGGTCGGGTCGGCGAGATGCGGATCAGGCGTGGGCGTGGGGGTCGAAACGGCGGCGGGCGGTGGCGTCGGCGCGGCTTCGCCGCACGCCGAAAGGAGCGCGGCCGCGACCAGGACGGTCGTGACCAGCGCACGATGCCCCCGTCGGACAGGTGTTCGCATGCCGCCGGGATGCTAGCACCGGCTCGGTCTCGTGCGACCCCTACGGAAGTACCGCGTCGGCCCCGGGATTCAGGCGCGATCGAGCTCGGCTGAGCACGGGCGCCAGGCCGCGGATGGCGGCTTCGTCGATGGGGTCGACGACGAGCTGCACGTGCGCGATGCCCTCCCGGGCGTACGCTCGGAGCTCCTCGGCGATGACCTCGGCCGAGCCCTCCAGCTGGCGCGGCGCGACGCCCCCCTCGGCACCCTGGATGCGCCCGGTCCCGCCCGGCATCCGGACCTGGACCGCGACCGTGCGCTCGATGTCGGCGGGCTCCCGCCCGACATCGCGGCACGCGTCGTCGACGAGGTCGCGCAGTGGCGGGACGCCGGCCGGCGCGTTGCCCGTGTCGTTGAACCAGACATTCCAGGCCTGGACATGCGGCAGCGTGATGGCCAGCATGCGCGGGCCCTTCGACCCGATCATCAGCGGGGGACCGCCAGGTCGCGGACCGCGCGGCAGGAGCTCGCAGTCGCGCGCCTGGTAGATACGTGCCGTCGAAGTCGATGGCGCCGTCCTGGAGGAGCGTCCGGATGATCGTGAACGCCTCCTCGAACCGGTCGATGCGGTGGTCGTAGGGGAAGCCGAAGGCCCGGAACTCGGTCTCGTTCCAGCCGGCGCCCAGGCCGAGGACGAATCGGCCGCCGGAGATCTCGTCGATGGTCGCGGCCTGTTTGGCCAGCAGCGCCGGGTTGTGGAAGTTCGTGCACGCGACGAGGGGCCCGAACTCGACCCGCTGGGTGACGGCGGCGATGGCGGCCATCAGACGTCCAGGCCTCCCACGGGCCGCGCGGCTCGCGGTCCGGCCAGCGATAGAGCAGGTGCTCGCCGAGCCAGATCGAGTCGAAGCCGAGGTCCTCGATGGCCCGGACCATGTCGAGCAGCTCCGGCCAGCGGACCTCGCGCTCGACCTCGGGCAGCTGGATGCCGACCTTGATGGGGCGCATCAGGTCGCTCACGGTCGCGCCGAGCGCGGCCGCCATCGCCCGCGAGGTGGTCCGGCGAGCTGCCGCAGCAGGCCCCGATGATCCGTGCGCCCGGCGTCGCGCATCTCGATGGCGGTCTCGGCCATCAGCTCCGGGCTGGCCCGGTAGACGGCCTGCATGTCGATGAGCTCGGGCATGCCCGCGTTGCTCTTGGCCACGAGGACGACGTCGGGGGCGACGGCGCGCATCTTGGCGATGACCGGGATGAGCTCGTCCGGTCCGTTCCCGCAGTTGCCGCCGATGGCGTCCGCGCCCCACGCCGCCAGGTGGCGCACGGCCGTCCTCCGGGGAGACGCCCATCATCGTGTGGCCGCGGGTATCGAAGGTCATCGTCGTGACCAGGGCGATGCCCGGGGACGCCTGCCGGACGCCCTGGATGGCCGCCTTGATCTCGTTGAGGTCGGACATCGTCTCGATCCAGATGAGGTCGACCCCGCCGGCCACGAGCGACGCCGCCTGCTCGCGGAAGACGTCGACCGCGTCGTCGTATTCGAGCGTGCCGAGCGGGGCGACGATCTCGCCGCTCGGCCCGATGTCGCCGGCGACCAGGGCCTCCCCGCCGGCGGCGTCCGGACCTCGTGCGCGCAGGAGGATGGCCGCGGTCCGATTGAGCTCGTCGACGCGGTCCTGGAGGCCGTGCAGGCGCCAGCCGCAGGCGGTTGCCGCCGAACGTGTTGGTCAGGACGATGCGCGAGCCGGCGGCCAGGTAGCCGCGCTGGATCCGGCGCACGACATCCGGGTGGGCCAGGTTCCAGGTCTCCGGCGGGTCGCCGAACTGGAGTCCGGCCGCGAAGAGCATCGTGCCCATCGCCCCGTCGGCCAGGATCGGACCGCCCTCGTCGAGGAGCGCCCGGAATCGGGCGCTGGCCGCCCCGCCGTCGATGGCCCGGCGGGTGGCGAGGTCCGGGAAGAGGTGCGGATCGACCGGTCCGGCATCGACCGGCGTCCCGCCGGCGTCCGGCGGCCGCGGGACGACGCTCGGCCGAGCGGGAGCGATCGGTGCGACGCGGGCGATCCATCGCCGCATGATACGCACCATGACCGCAGCGACCGCCGCCCGCTCTCGACGCCCCCTGGACGCGGCGGTCGATGCCGCCCTGGCGGCCTACCTCGCGGACGGCACGGTCGTCGGCGTCAGCCTGGCCATCACCGACCGCGACGGCGACCTTGTCCAGCGGGTCGGCGGCTGGGCGGACATCGCCGCCCGACGGCCCGTCGAGCCGGCGACCCTGTTCGAGATCGGCTCGATCGGCAAGATCGTTCGCCGCGGACATCATCCTGCAGCTGGCGGACGGAGGGCCGGCTGGCCGTGGACGACCCGGTCGTCCGCCACCTGCCCTGGTTCCGGGTGCCGCGGACCGGCGACCGGATCACCCTCCATCACCTGCTCAGCCACACCGGCGGGATCACCGCCGGCGTGGACGGCACGCCCGAGGCGACGTTCCAGGTGTGGCGGTTGCGCGACCTGCCGCCCGGCGTCGGCGCCCGGCCGGCGCTTCCACTACTCGAACGTCGGGTACAAGGCGCTCGGCCTGGTCATCGAGGCCATCGAGGGCGCGGCGTACCGGCGAGGTCGATCCGGCGGCGGGTGCTCGAGCCGCTCGGGATGGCGCGACAGCGAGCCGACCATCACCGACGCCATCCGGCCCGCGCCTGGCCATCGGCTACGAGCCGGCGCTCGTCGGAGCGGCCGTGGACGACCGGCGACCCGATCGCGCCGGCGACCGTGGCTGACGACCGGCACGGCGGACGGGGCGGTCGCCGCGACCGCCGCGGACATGACCGCGCTGCGTCCGCTTCCTCATGGGCGACCCGGCGGGCGTGACGAGCGGATGGCAACACCCGTGATCCACGCTGCGGCGATCGGCCGAGACGCTGGGGCTACGGCTACGGGCTGTCGCGCTACGAGCTCGACGGCCGGCAGATGGCTCGGGCACGGCGGCGGGATGGTCGGCTACACGGCCGGGATGCATGGGACGCGGCGGCCGGCATCGGGGCGGTCGTCCTCCAGTCGGGCACGGGCGGCGCCCCGCACGCGCTGGCGCGGCGCGCCATCCGGCAGGCGCGTGCCGCCGCCGATGGCCGGGACCCGGCGCGACGAGTGGATGCGAGGTCTGGGCCGGACGACGACGCCGGCGACACCGGCGCGCCGGCGTCGCCACCGATCCGACGCCGACCAGGCGATGCTCGTCGGACCTATCGCAGCCACGACCCATGGACGCCGGTCTTCCGGATCGAGGCGCGCGGCACGCGACCTGTGGCTGGTGTTCCCGTCGGGCGCCGGACGGCTTCGACGACGAGCAGGTCCTCGTCCCGATGGCCCGCGGCTGGTTCCGCGTCGGGGCGGACGCGGCTCGGGCCGGAGCGCCTGCGCTTCGACACCGTCATCGACGGCGTCGCCCGGCGGGCGTGGCTGTCCGGCTGGGACTACTACCGGGTCGACCCTTGACGGCGCGTCAGCCATCCGGCACCCTGCGCCCGATGTCACGCGTCGGTCATCCCGTCACCGCCACCCAGCAGCGGCCCGCGAGGGCCCGCTCGACCTAGACGCGCGCGCCCGAAGCGGGCGCCACGACGGACACGAGAGGACACCCTCGGCACGAGTGCCGGGGGTGTTTTCGTTTTGGGAGGATGTCAACGATGGACCCCGAACTCCTGGCCCGAGGCCTCGTCCTCGGCTTCACCATCGCCGCCGCGGTCGGCCCCATCTCCCTGCTGTGCATCCGGCGCACCCTGGCGGAGGGCCGGGTCGTCGGGCTCGTCTCGGGGCTGGGGGTCGCGACCGCCGACGCGACGTACGGCGCGATCGCCGCGTTCGGCCTGACGGCCATCACCGACCTGCTCGTCGACTGGCGCCAGCCCCTGGCCGTCGTCGGCGGCCTGTTCCTGCTGTGGATCGCGTGGCGCACGATCCGGACCGTGCCGGGCGAGGCCGCCGACGACCGAGCGACGACCGGCGCGGCCTGGCCGGGCGCCTACCTGTCCACCCTCGGCCTGACCCTGACCAACCCGATGACCATCCTGTCGTTCGCCGCGCTGTTCGTCGGGCCTCGGTGTCACGGCCGAAGACGCGGCTGGCGCGACGCTCCTGACCCTCGGCGTGTTCCTCGGCTGCGCGGCCTGGTGGGTCGTCCTGGTCACGGTGGTCGGCGCCCTGCGCTCGCGGCTGACGCCGGTCTGGTTGCGGCGCATCAACGTCGCCTCGGGCATCCTCATCGGCGCGTTCGGGTTGGTCGCCCTTTGGACCGGGGTGGCAGGATGACCGGATCCCGCCCCGAGGATGAGCGCGGCCGGCGAGGCGCTTGACGGTTCCGTCGCCCTCGGCCAAGGTGGTACCTCGTCGGTCGCCGACATCCGACGACTCCACCGCACCGAGCGCGCAGCAAGGACGGGGGACCGATGACGGTCGCGCTTCCACCCCTCATCCGACGCCGCTCCCGGCTGGCCGTCGAACGACGCTGGCACGTCGAGGGCGAGGTCGCGTCGGATGGTACGCACGTCGCAGCCTGTGACATCGCCCTCGCACCGCGTGGTGACTTCGAGATGTGGCTTGGCGTGTCGCCCGACAACCCCGATCTGGACCTCTGTCCGTCCTGTGCTGACGTCGTCGCCGCGCTCGTCAGCAGCGCAGTCCCACTCGTCGGGTGGCGCCGCCTCAGCTAAGGAAGCGCGACGCTGCGCAGGAGACAGCGGCGCGCCGCCCCGAAGGGCGACGCGTCGGGCGGATCGGGGTCAGGCCGTCGCTTCCTCGGCGACCTTGCCTTGCTGGAGGATCCGGATGGCGTTGCCGAACGGGTCGCGGATGCCCATGTCGGTGCCGTAGAAATGTTCGGTCGGCTCCTGGGTGAAGTCGGTGACCCCACGCGACTTGAGGGTCTCGAAGAGCGCGTGCGCGTCGTCGGTCTTGAAGACGAGGCCGTTCATCGCGCCCTTGGTGATGAGCTCGCGGAGCTGCGCGGCGGTGGCATCGTCATGCAGCGGCGAGCCCGGCTGCTCCAGGGAGATCTCGACGCTGGGATCGTTGGGGACGCGGACGGTCAGCCAGCGGTAGTCACCCTGAGTGAAGTCCGCGCCGACTTCCAGGCCGAGCTTGTTGACGTAGAAGTCGAGGGCCTCGTCCTTGTCGAGGACGTAGATGGTCGTGACGTTCAGCTTGGTGATCATCGGATGGTGGCTCCTGTGCTCGGTTCGATGGGGTCGACCCTGATGCTAGGGAGCCGCGGCCGCGGAGGCTTCTCCGAAACCGCTGATCTCGTCGCCGGGGCCGTCGCCGCCCCGGCCGACTCGCGCGGCCGTGTCGCGGCCATCTGGACGCAGTGGGGGGCGATGATCGGGCCATGCCCCAGGCGGTAAGTCGACGGCGGCTCGCCGACGATCTCCCGGAACGTGCGGCTGAACGTCCCCAGGCTGGAGAAGCCGACGTCGAAGCAGATGTCGGTGACGCTGCGGTCGGTCTCGCGTAGGAGGAACATCGAGCGCTCCACCCGCCGCCGCTGGAGATACCGATGCGGTGTCTCGCCGAACACGGCGCGGAACGAGCGGCTGAAATGCGCCTCGGAGATGTGGGCCACCGCCGCGACGGACCGGACGTCGAGGGGTTCGGCGTAGGCGCGGTCCATGGCGTCGCGAGCGCGCAACAGGCGCCGGTTCAGATCCTCGGCTTCCAGGCTCACGCCGTCACGCTAGCCCATCCGACGCGCGTGTGCAGATGCACCGCCCGGTCGAAGGTCCGCGTTCGCGGCCGTGGTTCGGCGGCGTACACTACCGACGGCGCCTTCCCGCGCCTGACTGCCAGACCGAGCCCCCACGCGGCGCGGCGATGCGGCGGTAAAGGGGATCCGGATCCTCGGGACGAACCGGTCGACCATCCGACCGGCCGACGACGTGGCGGTGTGGGGCGTGCGTCGACGGCCGTGACGGAGAACTGACCGATGACCACCGGCAAGGCCTTCAAGCGGGTCGTGCGTGCGCGCATGGCCAAGACCGGCGAGCGATACGCCGCCGCCCGACGGGCCCTCGTCGAAGACGCCACGGACGGACATCACGCCGAGCCGACCGCCGACGCCACGACCCCGTCGGGTTATCGGATGCGCGGCGGCCTGCACCCGGAGACGGCCACGCTGGCCAACGTCCTGGCGAACGGCGGCGTCGTCTCGGGCCTGACCGGCGCGCCGTTGACCGAGGCCGCGATCCTCGGCATCGGCGGCGGCCTGGGCGCCGGCTACATCCTCTGGGAGTTCCAGCGCCACGGCGCGCCGGTCCTCACGCTCGGGTTCCGCAACCAGTGGCAGTACCCGTGGATCCCCGGCTGGACGGGCAAGACGCTCGACCGGCTCGGCATCGACCCGGACGTGCACGAGACCGGAGGCGCCAAGGGCGCCAGGGCGGCGCTCGACGCACGGCTGGACGCTGGCGTGCCGGTCATCGCCTGGGTGGACCCGCAGGGGATCGGGACCTGGGGGCTGCCCGACGCGATGTCCGGCTACGGCGGCCTGGCCGTCGTCGTGTTCGGACGCGATGCCGACGGCGCATATCTGGTCGACGATCGCGGGCGAGCCCCGTTCCGCATCTCCCCGGCCGTGATGGCCGCCGCCCGTGGACGGGTCGGCTCGTACAAGCACCGCATCGTCGGGCTGCGGACGACGCCCGGACCGATCCCGGCCGACCGGCTTCGGGCGGCCATGCGCGCCGGCATGGAGGACCAGGTTCAGCACCTCCGCGCCTCGTCCGACTCCTTCGCGCTGCCGGCCTGGCGCAAGTGGGCGCGGCTGATGACCGATGAGCGGAACGCCAAGGCGTGGCCGCGGGTGTTCGCCGACGGCATCGGCTTGTTCGGCGCGCTGTCGGCCATCCACGAGGACGTCGATGGCGAGGTCGGGTCGTCAGGCGGGCACCTGCGAGAGCTGTATGCCGACGCGCTGGATGAGGCGGCCGCGGCGCTCGATATCGCCGCGCTCGGCGATGCGGCGCAGGCCTGGCGGGCGGTCGCCGATCTGTGGGAGGAGCTGGCGGATGCGGCCGTGCCGCCCGATCTCGACGGCGCCGTCGAGGCCGTCGAAGCGGTCGAGACGCTGCACGAGGCGGTGATGGCCGGCGAATCGGGACGGTCGCGGGTGGCCGTCGCGGCGGAGACCGTGTGGGCGATCCGGGAGCGCTACGCCGACGCGTTCCCGCTGCCGCCAGACCGCATCGCGGCGATCCTCCAGGATCTCGGCGACCGGCTCAGCGCGATCTACGGGGCCGAGGTCGACGCGCTTGACGTGACGGCTCGGGCGATCGGCCGATGACGCCGTGACCGAGTGATAGCGAGGGCTCGACTACGCTCCGATCGATGCCCGACATTCGTGCGTGCTGTCGGCCGTTTGGTCCGACACCGCGCGGACATCCGCGGACAGTTCTCCGTTGGAAGGCTCGAAGGGTGAGCGTGCCTGGCGGAGCGGTTGATCGCGGTTGACGGTGCGATTGAGATCTCCGTCGAACGCAAGCTCGTGTTGGGGCATTAGTTCGCGGGGACGTGGAGTCGGTCGGCAGTGGCGTCGCAGCTCAGCGAAGAGCCATCGCCTCGTCTCTCTCGACGGCGGATACCGCCTCTGCATCTGATGCGTCTACGTCCATCGCATCCCATGCTGCCGTCTCGAGGCTGCCTGGGTGCGACGCGAACGTTCGCAGGCTGAGGTACTGGAATCCGAGTGCCGCGAGAACGCGCCGCAGCGGCCAGGGCAGATCCTGCGCCTCCCCTGCATCGACCATCGCTGGCTCGTCAAGATCGAACACCTGGTCGTGCAGCAGAAGCCGGCAGTGACCAGCCGCGATCACGTTGCGCGCCCACTCAGACCGCATGCCGAGCGGAACGATGATCCGAAAACCCCCGGGTGTGGGCTCAGGATGGATCGGGGTAAGCCGCCGCACTCCCGACTTGCGACCGAGGTGCTCGAGCGTCCCGATCTCGGAGCGCCCGTAGCCCGCGAGCCCGCGTCGGAGGAGCGCCGGGTTCACCACCGAGTTGACGAACGCCGTCCCCATCCGTGGATCGCGACGCCACAAGCCGACCGCGGCGACAAGCGCCGCGCCGGTCACGGCTGGAAACGCGATGAACGTGACGATCTTGCGCATGGCGATCAGCCTCCGTGCTGTGCGGGACGGGCCGTGAGACGGACCGGGCCGGTCACTCCTCTGGGTCGGACGACGGCGACCGCGGCGAGGATCGAGGACACGATCCCAAGGACGGTGATGGCGACAGCCACCGGCACCGCCGTCTGATCACCGGCTGCGGCCATCAACACGATGCCGCCCACCACGCCCGCGCCCATCAGGGGCACCCATACGAGCATCGAGAAGGCGTAGGCCGCGGCGCCGTTTCTGCGCCAGAGGCCGGTGCCCGCGATGGCGCACAGTGGCAGGAAGAAGGCGAGGTCGAGGGCGTAGACCGGGTTGCTGGAGATGTCCGCCTTGACGAGGTCCGATGGCAAGACGCCCGTCGTCGCGACCGTCGCGATCTGCCCAAGCCACAGCAGGCCGAACATCGTCGCCACCCCGATCAGGAGCCCGCCCGCCGCGCGACGGTTGAGGCGGTCGGTCACGCTCTCTGCGCCTTCGACGGCAGAACGACCGGCCAGCAAGAGGCTCCAAAGTGACAGGCCGAAGATGGCGATGTGGACTGCGGTGAGCGGGTTCAATGCCACCGAGAACGCGAAGATCGCATAGTTGTAGACGAGGTACAGCAGCCCCGCGACGACCGCCAGCCGACCGGCCGACGAGCCGCGTGAGGCGGTCCACAGGCCCGATGCCAGGACGGGAACGGCTAGGAACAGGGTCGCGAGATCAGTTCCCTGCGCCTGTTGGACCCAGTTGGGCGAGTCAACGTAGAGGCCGGTGACGGCCAGGCCAGCCAGCGCTGCGACCGCGGCGAGCACGGCAGCAACTGCGGCGAGTCGGTTGGAGATCGTGTGCATGGGACACCTTGCTGCTGCGTCATGTTGGCCTGATACGCCATCAACAGCATCGTGGGACTGACCTTCGCCTCATAGGGCCGCACGGCACGGATGCCCGTCCAGGTGGCCCTATCGGCGGTCGCGGCGCATTGATCGAGCAGCCAGCGGCGAACCGTCCCGACGGGCGGCCGAGGACGCGAAAACCAGCGCGAACGAGCAACGGAGGATCGCCCGGGCGGACGACGGAGAACCAGCCTGCCTGTCACCGCCGAGCAGGATGGTCGGGGAGGTGGGACTCGAACCCACGGTCTCGTGCTCCCAAAGCACGTGCGTTGCCAACTACGCCACTCCCCGCCGATTTCGTGCTCAGGAACCACACATGCTTCCTGAAATGGCCCTCTCGGACTGGCCTACGCCGCTCCAATCGCAGACACTAGTCGCGCCGGCGTCAGACACCTCCACACCACATGCATTCCGCCACGGCACGGCCAGTGCGCCGCGCCACAGGGGCCAGCCTCGAGCCCGTACGGATGCGATACTCCGACTCAAGACCCTCGCAACAGCAGCTCGCACTACCTCGCGGGCTGGAGCCCGAGGACCGACGCAGGCTGGCTTGCAACTCCCGCGGCATCAGAGCAACTTCTGCACACGGACGCGAAGGAGCTGGGGCGTGAGCATCTTGATCACCGGCTTCCTCTTCGGATCGATCACGCACTTGATCGGCAACGTCATGCACGACGCCGAGATGCGACAGCGTGGCGTGCCCGAGTAAGCGAGCCGCGCGACCAGAGGCTCGGTTTCGCCGTGCTCTCGCTCGCTCTCGCCTTCCCGAATACCCGGAATGGCTAAGGCGTCGGCCGCCGGGGAGCAGCATTTGGGTAGGCCGCGCCCGCCGTCTGGGAGTCAAGTCTCCGATACAGCCTCGTCACCCGCTCTCGCCGGCGATCCCAGCTCACCGAAGAGCGACGCGGCGTGTAGGAGATGCTGTTCGCCCTCGGTCGCGAGACCCGCGCCGCGAAGCGCCTCGCCCCAGGCCCGCTCGATGCGGGCGAGATGCGGCCGCAGCCCAACTGCATCATGATCCGATCGCCCGGCCTGGGCATCCGGTCGAGCGGCATCAATGTCTACCGGGGCTGACCGTCGCCTCGGCCCGCTTCACAGGATTCCGGCCTCGCCGACCCGGTTGCCGATCGAGCGGGCAGTCGGCAAGAAGCCTCGTCCCAGTCGCCCAAAACAGCCACGCCGAGGGCCGCCTGGTCGAGCCGGGCCAGGCGAGGAACGTCGGCCGCCAGACCTTTCGGTCGACGAGGGCCGAACGTCGGATCCGCGCTTGAGCACCTCGCGGGCCTCCGCGTGCTTGCCCTGGCGGGCGAACACTTCGCCGAGGATCCACGAGCTCGCGATCATGCACGCGGTCGCACCGGTCTCCTCGGATTGCGGACGCATGGTCGGGCTAGTGGGACGGCGCTCTCGAGGTCGCCCTCCATGGACCGGACCATGGATTCCGCGATGAGTGCGTCGAGCTGCGCGATCAGGTCACTCTTGCCAGCCAATGCCGTGGCCTGCGCGGCGGCAGCATCGGCCCTCTTGAACTCGCCGAGGTTCGCGTAGCCGATCGCGAGCGCCCCCGGGCGAACGCAGGTCCGACCGTGTCCTGGCGACTTTCCATCAGCGGCAACGCATCCTCCAGCTGCCTCACGCCTACTCGGACGTCGCCGGCGAACACGTTGCCGAGGCCGATCAATGCGAGCGGCACCGCGAGCAGGGTCGGGTCGCCGATCGATTGCCGACCTCGGCGACCCGGTCGAGGAGCGCTTGACGGTCGGGTTCGTGGCCGGCGCCGTTCCGAGCCGCTCGAGCGCGATGAGCGTATGGACGCGCCCGACGAGCTCGAGGTCACCGAGCTGCTCAGCGGGCTCGACGATGCGCTCGAGCGCATCGAAGGACTCCTCCGGCGTCCGTATGCTGTAGCCGCCTCCGCCCTCCCGAGCTCGATCTCGATCCGCCGCGGTGACGCCGATCGAGCTCCTCGGTCGAAAGCTCGACGGCCGCCCGTGTGGCCTCCTCCTCGGCGATCAGGCTGGTCGCCCGATCGAAGGCCGCGAAGGCCTCCTGGATCGCGTACTGGCCGAGCGCGTGCTTGGCGCCCGCCGCGTAGTAGTCGATCGCCCGCTCGGTATCGCCGGCCTGCTCGAAATGCATGCGAGGACCAGCGCGAGCTCGCCGGCCCGCTCGGGGTACAGCTCCTCGAGCGCCGCGCCGACCCGGCCGTGCAGCTCCCGGCGCTCCTGCTTGAGCAGCGACGCGTAGGCCGCGTCCTGGACGAGCCCATGGCGGAACAGGTACTCGAGCTCCGGTCGGATCGATGCCAACCGGATGAGGCCCTTCGCCTCGAGCAGGTCGACCTGGGTGTTCTGGGTCATGGCTCGGCTCCGATCACGCGCTCCAGCACTCGAACGGGGAACTGGCGGCCGATCACGGCCGCGACGCGCAGGCTGCGCTTCGCATCGTCGGGTAGCTGGTCAATTCTCGCCAGCAACAGGCCGTGCAACGTCTCCGGGATCTCGATCGAGGCGACGTCCGCCGTGGCGACCCAGCGCGTGTCCTGTTGAACGATCGCGCCGCGCTCGATGAGCATCCGGACGACCTCCTCGACGAAGAACGGGTTGCCCTCCGAGCGGGCGAGGATCAGGTCGCGCACCCGATCGGGCAGCGATTCGATCTCGAGCAGGTTGGCGACGAGCGTGCGGCTGTCGGCCTCGGTGAGCGGCTCGAGGCGGATCTCCGTGAGCGCCTCGCCGAAGAGCTGCCGGGCGTGGCCGACCAGGGCCCAGCCGGCCGCGTCCGTCTCGGCCCGCATGGCGGCGATGAAGCAGACGGGAGCTGCGGGCAGCGGCATCAGCGAGCGAGCGACCTCGATCGAGGCCGGGTCGGCCCAGTGGATGTCCTCGCAGACCACGACGACCGGACCGCGTGCGGCAAAGCCGCGCAGGAGCCGGTGGATCGCGGCGACGTAGCGGTCTGGAGAACGTCCGGCACGCCGTCTGGATCGCCTCCGCGGGGCGGAGCGGGAGGCCGAGCAGGTGCGCGAGATAGGGCGCCGTGTTCGGCCTCGGCCTCGTCGCCGCCCAGCACGTCCGCGAGCGCGGCATCGAGCGCGGCGCGCGCCTCCGACACCGTCGCGGAGAACGAGAAGCCAAGGATCGACCGGAGGAGGTCATGAGCAGGTGGTAGGGCAAGTTGCGCCCGTACGAGACGCAGCGGCCCTCGAACCAGCGGGTCGTCGAAGGTCCGGTGAGTGCGGCACGCAGCTCGGCCAGGAGCCTGCTCTTGCCGATCCCGGTTCACCGACGAGAAGCGGCGCGACCCCGGCCCGCGGCAACGACGTCGAGCAGCGAGGTGAGGCCCTGCAGCTCCTCCGCGCGCCCGACCATCGGGCTGTCGAGGCCGACGGATTCCAGCCCGCGCCGGCGACCCGGCGCCGCCTTGCGACCGATGACCCGGAATGCATGGATCGGCTCGCTCTTGCCCTTGACCTCGATCTCGCCGAGGTCGTCGACGTCGAAGGTGTCGCCGGTAAGGCGGCGCGTCATCCCCGTGATCACGATCGTGCCGGGCTCGGCCGACGTCTGCATCCGCGCGGCGACGTTCACCGCGTCGCCGAGGGCCGTGTACTCGTAGCGCAGGTCGGAGCCGACGTTGCCGACGATGACCGGCCCGCTGTTGATGCCGGCGCGGATCTGGAAGTCGATGCCCCGTGACGCCTTGAGCTGCGGGCGAACTCCTCGGTCGACTCGAGCATGTCGAGCGCGGCGCGGATCGCGCGCTCGGGGTCGTCCTCGTGGGCAACCGGGGCACCGAAGAACGCGAGCATCGCGTCGCCCTGGAGCTCGCGATCGTGCCCTCGTAGCGGAAGACGGCCCGGACATAGGTCGAACGCCTCGTTGATGATCGCGGTCCAATCCTCGGGATCATCTGCTCCGCGAGCCTGGTGGAGCCGACGACGTCGGCGAAGAGCGCGGTCACGGGCTTGCGCTCGCCGGTGAGCTTGGCCGCCCGCATCTCGCGATGAGCGGGTCGGCGCGGCCGCCGTCAGGCGGGCGGCGTCGCGGGCGTCGTCGCCGGTGGTCAGCGGCGCCGCGTCGGCCAGCGCCTGGCCACAATTGGCACAGAACTCGCGTCGGAAGCCACGGCGGCGTCGCACCGCGGGCAGTTCCGCGGCGGGGATTCGACGGTCATCGGCTCGCATCGTACCCCTGGCTTGTCTGTACGGCGCCGGTCAGGCGGGCTTGCCCGCCTGGACGATGCTCAAGGGGTCTAACTAGCTAGTCGTCACTGAATACCTGGATCTTCTGAGATTTGACAGGTCCCCAGACCTGCCCACCCATCCATCCAGGGACGGATGTCAACCAAGACGAGGGATATTCGTGTTGGCGACCAGCCCATGGCCTGCTCACCATGCCGCCACCAGACGTGAGCGTGGAGGTGCCCAGGTGGTGCGTGAATTCGCCGACCAAGCGCCCACATCCGACCAAGTCCCGACCAGGGTGACCATGCGAGGTCGATGCCGCCGGGGCGCGAATTAACGAACGAGGGTCTCGCGCATCCGAACGAGCACGACGACAGCAGACGCCGCTGTCAACGCCGCGACAGCTCCGATCGCCGCGGCATCCCGAACGTGTCGGCGGTCACCCCCGCGAGAAGCGCGCCGACGGCGAACCCAAGGTCGCGCCAGAGCCGATAGACCCCGATCGCTGAGCCTCGCCAGGCCGCATCGGCGACATCGCCGACCGCGGCGAAAAGCGTTGGATAGACCATCGCGGTGCCAAGCCCGAGCAAGGCACCCACCGCGAACCCGAGGAAGGTCGAGCCCAGCGCCATGACGGCGATCGCATGGCCTGCGAACATCACCCGACGATCAGCCATTTTCGTCCGACCCGGTCGGAAAGCCCGCCAGTGAAGATCTCCCGGCGGCCCAGACTGCCGGATACAGCGCGGCGACATTTCATCTTTCCCAAGGTGAGGCGGGCCGACGCGAAGAACAGCGAACAAGTCCCCACGCCATCCCGTCGTTGAGGTTGTTGACGAGTCCGGCCTGGGACGCGCCGAGAGGTCTGATCGCGGAGGCTCGTCCGCCAGAACACGTCGCGCCACGGCGGCGGAGCAGGCTCTCGGTCGAGCATCCGTTGCTCGTGCTCGACGTGCCCGCGCGTCTCGCGCACGAGGAGGACGGATGCACCGAGGCCGAGCACCGCGTAGGACAGCCCGAGGAGGAACGGCCCCGGTCGGAGCCCGTACTCGGCCGCGATCCAGCCCGTGACGAGCGCCGTGAACGCGACCGCCCCGTAGCCGGCCGCCTCGTTGATCCCGGTCGCCAGACCGCGCCGGACCGGGCCGACGAGGTCGATCTTCATGAT
>CAVRHM010000002.1:0-1369137 GCA_963721015.1 uncultured Chloroflexia bacterium
CCCATCATTCGCCGCCGTGCCACCTCTCCGGAGGCGGTGCGGACCGGGCCGGGACCCCTCGGACCCAAGGGTCGGTGGTTTGACACCTCGACGGCAAAGCCTCATCATCTGAGCTCTGCGCCGCGAGCGGTCGCGCCCTCGACGCTGCACCTTAACAATTGAAGAGTGACAGGAAACATCTGGATAAGGATGTGCGAGCGATCGAACCCTCGGATACGAAGTCGCCGTCGCAAGACGGCGCATTCATTCGGAGAGTTTGATCCTGGCTCAGGATCAACGCTGGCGGCGTGCATGAGACATGCAAGTCGAACGGACGACACAGGGCTTGCCTTGTGTCGTTAGTGGCGGACGGCTGAGTAACGCGTAGGTGACCTGCCCCGAAGTGGGGAATAACTGCCCGAAAGGGTGGCTAATACCGCATGTGGTGATGCGTTCATTCGCATCAGTAAAGCCGCAAGGCGCTTCGGGAGGGGCCTGCGTCCGATTAGCTCGTTGGTGGGGTAACGGCTCACCAAGGCGACGATCGGTAGGTGGTCTGAGAGGACGATCACCCAGACTGGGACTGAGACACGGCCCAGACTCCTACGGGAGGCAGCAGTCGGGAATTTTGCGCAATGGACGAAAGTCTGACGCAGCAACGCCGCGTGAGGGATGACGGCCTTCGGGTTGTAAACCTCTTTTGTCAGGGACGATGATGACGGTACCTGACGAATAAGCCACGGCTAACTACGTGCCAGCAGCCGCGGTAATACGTAGGTGGCAAGCGTTGTCCGGATTTACTGGGCGTAAAGAGCGCGCAGGCGGTCGTTCAAGTCGCGTGTGAAAGCCCCCGGCTCAACTGGGGAGGGTCACGCGATACTGATCGACTCGAAGGCAGGAGAGGGTAGTGGAATTCCCGGTGTAGTGGTGAAATGCGTAGATATCGGGAGGAACACCAGTGGCGAAGGCGACTACCTGGCCTGTTCTTGACGCTGAGGCGCGAAAGCTAGGGGAGCAAACGGGATTAGATACCCCGGTAGTCCTAGCCGTAAACGATGGACACTAGGTGTTGGTGGTATCAACCCCGCCAGTGCCGAAGCTAACGCATTAAGTGTCCCGCCTGGGGAGTACGGCCGCAAGGCTAAAACTCAAAGGAATTGACGGGGCCCCGCACAAGCAGCGGAGCGTGGGGTTTAATTCGACGCAACGCGAAGAACCTTACCAGGGCTTGACATGACCAGGATCACGGCGGAAACGTCGTTTCCCCGCAAGGGGCCTGGCCACAGGTGTTGCATGGCTGTCGTCAGCTCGTGTCGTGAGATGTTGGGTTAAGTCCCGCAACGAGCGCAACCCCTACTGTGTGTTGTATCACTCACACGGGACTGCCGAGAGAAACTCGGAGGAAGGCGGGGATGACGTCAAGTCAGCATGGCCCTTACGTCCTGGGCTACACCCACGCTACAATGGCCGGTACAACGGGCGGCGAAACCGCGAGGTGGAGCGAATCCCTTAAAGCCGGTCTCAGTTCGGATTGCAGGCTGCAACTCGCCTGCATGAAGCCGGAGTTGCTAGTAACCGCCGGTCAGCATACGGCGGTGAATATGTTCCCGGGGCTTGTACACACCGCCCGTCACGTCATGAAAGCTGGTAACACCCGAAGCCGGTGGGCCAACCGCAAGGAGGCAGCCGTCGAAGGTGGGATCGGTGATTGGGACGAAGTCGTAACAAGGTAGCCGTACCGGAAGGTGCGGCTGGATCACCTCCTTTCTAGGGAGATCCGAGTCCTGACCCTTCGGTGGGGTCGGGGCGTTGATGGCTCCTAGGGTTGATCGCCCGGTCGTTCGAGCTCCTCGCCAGGTGGAGCTCGTCGGCACGATCCGCAAGGATCTGGCCGGAGACCGATCAGCGACCTGGAAAGACACCGAAATCGTTCGACCATCCGAACCCCAGTGGTTCCTGTCACTCTTCAAGGGTCAAGGTGCACCCGCCGGTGGCGACGACCTCGTCGTCCACGATGGGATCGCCACCCGCCCCCGGCGGGCGTTTAGCTCAGCTGGTTAGAGCACTGCCCTGATAAGGCAGAGGTCTCTGGTTCGAGTCCAGAAACGCCCACCACCACCCAGATCGGTGCGGGGACGTAGCTCAGCTGGTAGAGCGTCTCCTTTGCAAGGAGAGGGTCAGGAGTTCGAGTCTCCTCGTCTCCACCAACCTGGCGTCCGCCGATCGAACATCGCGAACATCTCGGGCCCACCCGAGGCAACCATCACCTGGATCCCCAGTGCCGGCACGCTGGCCACCGACGACCCCCTGATCCGTGCCCTCCACGCGAGGTCACCGACCAGCGGATCGCTGGGCGACGTCCGACCTCGGTCGACGTCGGGAGGTCCCGCTTCGCGCGGGGCCGCACCTTAACAACTGGATAGTGTTCGGCAGAAATGAAGAAATCTTCGATTTCGCCGAGTTAGTCAAGGAAATGATCCCGATTGGATCCCATCCACTCACTGGCCACCTGGTCAGAGGCTGGAGGGGGTCAAGCTACAAAGGGCACGGGGTGGATGCCTTGGCGCCAAGAGCCGATGAAGGACGTGGCAGGCTGCGAAAAGCTTCGGGGAGTCGCGAGCAGACAGTGATCCGGAGATGTCCGAATGGGGAAACCCGGCTGGGGTCATGCCCAGTCACTCCTGACTGAACCAAATAGGTCAGGAAGAGGTAAGCCAGCGAACTGAAACATCTCAGTAGCTGGAGGAGAAGAGAATATTCCCCGAGTAGTGGCGAGCGAAACGGGAAGAGCGCAAACCCAACTCAGCGCGATAGGTTGCCGCCGTTTCTGAGTGGGGGTTGTAGGAGTCGATCATCGGGGCCCGGCAAGGTCCTGGCGGAGTTACCAAGTCGATCGTTAGTCGAACTGCCCTGGAACGGCAGGCCAGAGAGGGTGATAGCCCCGTAGGCGAAAACGACCGACCTCCGTGATCGACCACCTGAGTACCACGTGGAAGGTCTCTCATGTGGGAACCTGGGCGGACCACCGTCCAACGCTAAATACTCTTGGCGACCGATAGTGAACGAGTACCGTGAGGGAAAGGTGAAAAGCACCCCGGAAGGGGAGTGAAATAGTACCTGAAACCACGTGCCTACAAGCAGTCAGAGGGTGTTGCCGGTTCGCCGGTAGCCTGATGGCGTGCCTTTTGAAGAATGAGCCGACGAGTTACGTGTGTGTGGCGAGGTTAAGTCCGCGAAGGACGGAGCCGGAGCGAAAGCGAGTCTGAATAGGGCGATCAGTCGCACGCAGTAGACCCGAAACCGAGTGACCTATCCATGGCCAGGTTGAAGCGGGAGTAATGTCTCGTGGAGGACCGAACTCACTAGCGTTGAAAAGCTAGGGGATGAGCTGTGGATAGCGGTGAAATGCCAATCGAACTCGGAGATAGCTGGTTCTCCCCGAAATAGCTTTAGGGCTAGCCTCGGGCGTTCAATCACGGGGGTAGAGCACTGGATGGGCTAGGGGGCTTCCCGCTTACCAACCCCAACCAAACTCCGAATCCCGTGATTTCAGAGCCCGGGAGTCAGACTGCGAGGGCTAAGCTTCGTGGTCAAAAGGAAAACAGTCCGGACCGCCAGCTAAGGTCCCTAAATCCAAGCTAAGTGGTAAAGGATGTGGATTCGCATAGACAACCAGGATGTTGGCTCAGAAGCAGCCACCATTGAAAGAGTGCGTAACAGCTCACTGGTCAAGTGGATCTGCGCCGAAAATTCAGCGGGGCTCAAGCTTGGTACCGAAGCTGCGGATCAGGTGATCGGCTTGCCGGTCATCTGGTGGTAGGGGAGCGTTCCGTTTGCTGTGAAGGTCGACCGTGAGGACGGCTGGAGCGGACGGAAGTGCGAATGTCGGCATGAGTAGCGCAATGTGAGTGAGAATCTCACACGCCGTAAGCCTAAGGTTTCCTGAGGAAGGCTTGTCCGCTCAGGGTTAGTCGGGCCTAAGCCGAGGACGAACGTCGTAGGCGATGGACATCCGGTTGATATTCCGGAACCACTAACGATCGTTTGCACCGCAAGGTGTCGCCTGGGGGTAGGAGAACGGAGGTTGGCCGGCGCAAGCCGGTCGAGTCCCGGATCTGATCCCAGGTGAGAGCGATGGCATGACACGGTGTGGTAGCTCGAGCGCGTTTTGGCTATACGCGTCTAAACCGGTAGGGGGACTGGACAGGCAAATCCGTCCGGTCATTCAACCCCGAGCAGTGAATGAAAGGGGCGCATGCCCCGATTCGAGTGAGCCATGCTGGCGAGAAAAGTGTCTAGCGAGATCAATAGTGTCCGTACCGCAATCCGACACAGGTAGGCGGGTAGAGAATACCAAGGCGATCGGGAGAACCCTCGTTAAGGAACTCGGCAACATGGCCCCGTAACTTCGGGAGAAGGGGCGCTTCGCGGCTGCTTGCTTGCAAGTGGTCGATCGAAGCCGCAGTGAAAAGGCCCAGGCGACTGTTTAGCAAAAACACAGGTCTCTGCGAAAGCGAAAGCTGACGTATAGGGGCTGACGCCTGCCCAGTGCCGGAAGGTTAAGAGGAGAGGTGCAAGCTTTGAATCGAAGCCCCGGTAAACGGCGGCCGTAACTATAACGGTCCTAAGGTAGCGAAATTCCTTGTCGGGTAAGTTCCGACCCGCACGAATGGCGTAACGATCTGGGCGCTGTCTCAACGAGGGATCCGGCGAAATTGAAGTACCTGTGAAGATGCAGGTTACCCGCGGCAGGGCAAAAAGACCCCGTGGAGCTTTACTGCACCCTGATATTGGATCAGAAATTAGCTTGTGTAGGATAGGTGGGAGGCTGAGAAACTGGGGCGCTAGCCTCGGTGGAGCCGCCGTTGAAATACCACCCTTGTTGGTTTCCGGTTCTAACCGCGACCCGTGATCCGGGCGCAGGACAGTGTCAGGCGGGCAGTTTGACTGGGGCGGTCGCCTCCTAAAGTGTAACGGAGGCGCCCAAAGGTTCCCTCAGGCTGAATGGAAACCAGCCGAAGAGTGCAAAGGCATAAGGGAGCTTGACTGCGAGACCTACAAGTCGAGCAGAGACGAAAGTCGGGCTTAGTGATCTGGTACCTCCGAGTGGAAGGGGTATCACTCAACGGATAAAAGCTACCCCGGGGATAACAGGCTGATGGTGCCCAAGAGTTCACATCGACGGCACCGTTTGGCACCTCGATGTCGGCTCGTCGCATCCTGGGGCGGAAGTACGTCCCAAGGGTTTGGCTGTTCGCCAATTAAAGCGGCACGCGAGCTGGGTTCAGAACGTCGTGAGACAGTTCGGTCTCTATCCGCCGTGGGCGTAGGGAACTTGAGAGGAGTTGCTCCTAGTACGAGAGGACCGGAGTGAACGAACCGCTGGTGTGCCAGTTGTCCCGCCAGGGGCACCGCTGGGTAGCTATGTTCGGTCGGGATAAGCGCTGAAAGCATCTAAGTGCGAAGCTCGCCTCGAGATGAGGTTCCCCACCGGGTCAACCGGGTAAGACCGCAGGGAGACCACCTGTTCGATAGGCCGCATGTGGAAGTCCGGTGACGGATGAAGCTGAGCGGTACTAACGGTCGAGGGCTTGACCTCTTCAGCAACTGACCAGGGGTCAGTGGCTGGGATCGAGATCAGATCCCTGACGACTCATCCACGAGATCGAAGATCTCTTCCGGCGCCCGCCGGGTCCACGGACCCTGCGCGAGCCGCTGCCGACACGTCCAGACGCAACGAATCCCGGTGACTCTAGCGGAGAGGCCATACCCGTTCCCATCCCGAACACGGAAGTCAAGCTCTCCAGCGCCGAAGATACTGAGAGGGCAGCCTTTCGGGAAAATAGGTCGTCGCCGGGATTTTTGCGTTTCCAGGGGGAACCACCCCGGTAGGCCTTGCGCCGATGACCCGGTATCCTGACCCGGCTCATGGCTGACACGACCGCGCCGCTCCCCGACGTCCTGACGTCGGCCGCCGCGACCACCACCGCCATCTGTCCGTACCTGCTCGCTGACGAGGGTGCCTGGCGATCGGCCACGCCCGCGCGCGAGCATCGTTGTACGGCGGTGTCGCCGGCGGCCGTGTTGGCGCCGGACAAACAGCGCCGCCTGTGCCTCACCCGCGAGCACACCGGCTGCGCCACGTTCCTCGTCGCGACCGGCCAGGGCGAGCGCACGGCCACTAGTCCGACGCGCATCGAGCGCGTCCCACGACCGGGCGCCCGAGACATCGTGCGGACGGTGCCGGTCGTGCTCGACCGCGGTCGCGTGACCATCGCTCTGCCCGGGACCATCGAGCTCGAACGTCACGTGGGCCAGATCGCCCTCATCGCCCTGATGGCCGTCGCCTTCATCGCGATCCTCGTGGCACGGCTGCCTGGCGACGGGTCGGGTGGCGGCGCCGGGGCCGTCGCCGCGGACCCGACCGCGACCGCCCGCATCTTCGCGGTGGAGACGCCGACCCCCGCGCCGACCGATCCGAAGCCGCTCCGCACGCTCGTCCCGACCGAGGTCGAGCCGTCGGCGGAACCAACGGCCGAGGCCACGGAGGCGCCGACCGCGAAGCCGACCAAGACGCCCCGGTCGAACGAAGCCGAGACGTACAAGGTCAAGCGCGGTGACACGCTGAGCGGCATCGCCGCGGAGTTCGGGACGACGGTCAAGGCGCTTCAGCGGCTCAACGACATCGACGATCCGCGCAGCCTGCGCGTCGGGCAGGTCCTGGAGCTGCCCTGATCCGGCCGGCTAGCGCTGGCAGCCGCGGCAGTACGAGGTCACGAAGCCGCCGGCCTTGACCTCGGTGATCCGCGTCCCGCAGCGCGGGCACGGCTGACCGCCCTTCAGGTGGACCGCCAGGAAGTCGCGGACCTGGGTCTCGAAGGTCGGCGGGACCCGTTCGCGCAGGATGGCGATGGCGTCGGCCAGGGTCGCGCGCATCCCGTCATACAGGGCGTCGATCTCCTCGGGCGCGAGCGTCGAGCGCTTGCGGAACGGCAGTAGCCGCGCCGCGTGGAGGACCTCGTCCGAATAGGCATTGCCGATGCCCGCCACGAAGACCTGGTTGCGCAGGAGGTTCTTGAGCTCGCCGGGATGGCGGCGGATCCGTTCGCGCCAGACCTCCACGGTGAGGGCCGGGTCGTCGGCCTCCGGGCCCATCTCGTCCGGGCCGAGCCCGGGGACCGCCCGGGTGACGCCTGCCGGCTGGAGATAGACCTTGCCCATCTGGGTCGGATCGCGATAGCGGACCTGGGGCGCGCCCTCGTCCGCGGGCAGCCACGCGGCGCCCTTCGTCCAGGGCGCGAAGGCCGGCTTGCGCCGGGCCCCGCTCGTCCGCTCGCCGAACCCGACCACGACCGCCGTCTTGGACGGGACCTTGACGCGCGGCATCGCGGGCCAGCTGGAAGCGACCGGTGAGCATCGGGTTGACGACCACGCGGTCCGTCGACAGCTCGATGATGAGGAACTTGCCGAGCCGGCGGATCGCCTCGACGCGTTGGCCGACGAGGGCCTCGAGCTCGGCCGGCGTGCCCCGCACGGCCAGCGGTCCAGGGGCCGTCACGGTCGTGATCGACCGTCCGCGGAGGGCGGCGTCGAGCGCCTCGGCGACCACGGTCAGATCGGGTAATTCGGGCACGGCGGCGCGATCGTAGCCGATTGTGACGGCAGGAACCCCTGTGCTAGACTCTCCCGGCCCCACGAGGCACGGACAGCTAAAGAGCGATCCCAGGCCCAGTCGAGCGCGAAGGAGCGGACCGCGGAGACCAGTCACCACGGACCCCACCCCACCGTCCTCCTCCACGGTCTGAGCCGCGCTCGGGCCGTTCGTGATTCTCGGGAGCAAATCCATCACCAGGAGTGACCAGACCGTTGACCGAAGAACAGCAGGGCGGGAGCGCGCCCGACACCGAGGCGACCGCCACGGTGACGACCCCGGCGCCGCAGGAGCCCGCGACGGCGATCGCCGTCGCTGATGAGCCCGCCCCCAGCGTGGACGAGCCCACCACCGAGGCCGTCGACGCACCCACCGACGAGCCAGCGACCGCCGAGGCCGCCACGACCGAGGACGCCCCAGCGGCGACCGAGGCTGAGGTGACCCCGAGCGAGGCCGTGGCCGCCGAGCCCGTGACCGACGTCGTGGCCGAGACGCCCGAGCCGGCGCCCGAAGCCGAGGCCGCAGTAGCCGACGCCCCGGTGGCCGAGGCTCCGGAGGCAGGAGCAGCGGCGCCCGTCGAGGCGACCACCGCCGATGCCCCCGCCGTCGAGGCCGCGGATGCGTCCGGGCTCGACGCCGGTGACACCGCCGACGCGCCGTCCGCCTCGGACGACGAGGAGCCTGAGCCCGTGGCCCCGCCGCGTGAGCTCGGCCCCGAGCCGACGACGATGGAGGAGCTCCTCGCCGAGCAGGACTCGGACATCAAGAGCTTCAAGCACGGCGATGTCGTCGAGGGCAACGTCGTCCGCATCGACAAGGACGAGATCCTCGTCGACATCGGCGCGAAGTCCGAAGGCGTCGTCAGCAATCGCGAGCTGTTCGGTCGCCACGGCGAGGGCCAGGCCCCGCTGAACATCGGCGACACGGTCCTCGTCTATGTCCTCCAGCCGGAGTCGCCGGAGGGCCACGCCGTCCTGTCGCTCCGCCGTGCCGGCCTGGAGCGCAAGTGGCGCGCCATGCAGGAGCAGTTCGAGGCGGGCGTCATCATCGAGGCGCCGGTCATCGACCACAACAAGGGTGGCCTCATCGTCGACTGCGGCATCCGCGGCTTCGTCCCGATCAGCCAGATCGTCGACTTCCCGCGCCGGCCCCAGAACGACCAGCCGCGCGACGCGGCCCAGGAGATCGCCGAGAAGCTCATGCCCTTCGTCGGGCGCAAGCTCCGGCTCAAGATCCTGGAGGTCAACCGCAAGGCCAACCGCCTCATCCTGTCCGAGAAGGTCGCCCTCTACGAGGAGCGCCGCGAGAAGCGGGACGAGCTGTTCAGCAGCCTGCAGGTCGGCCAGAAGGTCACCGGCACGGTGCGTTCGATCGCGCCGTTCGGCGTGTTCATCGATCTCGGCGGCATCGACGGCCTCGTCCACAAGAGCGAGCTGTCGTGGAACAAGGTCAACAACCCCGAGGCCGGCTACAAGGTCGGTGACGAGGTCGAGGCCGAGGTCATCGACATCAACCACGAGCGCGGCCGGATCAGCCTGTCCATCCGCCGCCTCCAGCCCGACCCGTGGCACTCGACGGTGGCTGACTTCAACGTCGGCGACATCATCGACGGCACGGTCACCAAGCTCGTCAACTTCGGCGCCTTCGTCCGTGTCCGTGACGGCCTGGAGGGCCTCATCCATATCAGCGAGCTGTCCCACCAGCGCGTGGCCCATCCGGGTGACGTCGTCCACGAGGGCCAGACGCTCAAGCTGCGGATCATCTCGCTCGACTCCGAGCGCCATCGCCTGGGGCTCAGCCTCAAGCAGGCGGAGGAGGCCCCGGCCCGCCCGGCGCAGGAGCCCGGCCAGCCGTCGGCGCCGCGCGGCGAGCGTCGCCCGCGGCCGGAGCGCAGCTACTCGATGAGCGACGCCGTCCAGGAGCCCGAGGGCGGGATCGACAACACGCTCGCCTCCGCCTTCGCCCAGGTCCGCCAGCAACTGGCCGAGGCCGAGGGTGAGTCCGAGGACGAGATCGTCACCGAAGCGGTCGAGGCCGAGACCGAGGTCGTCGAGGCCGTGGCCGAGATCGAAGCGACCGAAGAGGCCGTGGCCGCCGAGGCCATCGCCGAGGTCGTCGAGACGGTCGCCGCGGACGAGCTGGTCTTGGAGACCGCTGCCGCCGAGGAGATCGACCGACTCGAGGACGCCGCCGCGGCGTCGGACGACAACGTCGCGGCCGCCGAAGCGGCCGAGGTCGAAGTCGTCGAGGCGGTCATCGAAGCGGAGGCGGCCGAGGAGGCCGCGGCCGCCGAAGTCGATCGAGGAGATCGTCGAGGCCGTGGCCGCTGACGAGACCGCCCTCGAAGCTGACGCCGCCGTCGCGGTCGAGGCGATCGACGCGGAAGCCGAGGAGGCGATCGCCGAGGTCCAGGTCGAGGAGGCCATCGCCGAAGCCGAGGTCGACGTCGCCGAAGCCGAGGCAGTAGCCGAAGCCGAGACGGCCACCGAAGCGGAGACGGAGGTCAAGGCCGAGTCCAAGGGCAAGGCCAGATCGTCCACCGCTGAGGAAACCGACCCCAAGGCGTGACCCCAGCGGGCATCGCCCGCGTCCATCGCCATCCACGACCCGCCGGAGCCCGGCGGGTCGTTGCGATTCCTTAGCCCGCTCCAGACATCCGCGACGGCCCCGCGGGCGATACCGTAGGTGGAGCCCGACGACGACGGCAACCACCGTTGCGCGAGAATCGTCGTGCTAGCATGACTGCGGCGCCACCCCGTGGTGCCATCGCAAAAGGAACAGGCGTTCGACTCGATGGATCGCTTCGACAAGTTCACGGATCGCGCGCGCAAGGTCCTGACCTTGGCTCAGGACGAGGCGCAGCGGTTCAACCACAACTACATCGGCACGGAGCACCTGCTCCTGGGCCTCGTCCGCGAGGGCGAAGGTGTGGCCGCGCGCGTCCTCGAGAACATGAACGTCGAGCTGCCCAAGGTCCGGACCGCGGTCGAATTCATCATCGGTCGAGGTGACCGTCCGGTCGTCGGCGAGGTCGGCCTGACGCCACGGGCCAAGCGGGTCATCGAGCTGGCCATCGACGAGGCACGCCGCCTCGGGCACAACTACATCGGCACGGAGCACCTGCTCCTGGGCCTCGTCCGCGAGGGCGAGGGGATCGCCGCCGGTGTGCTCGAGTCGCTGGGCGTCAATCTCGACAAGGTCCGCCACGAGGTCATCCGCGTCCTGTCCCAGAGCTCGTCCGCCGGGCCGACCCCGGAGACGAAGCGGGCCAGCAAGACGCCGACCGTCGATCAGCTCGGGATCAACCTGACCGACGCGGCTCGCGCCGGCAAGCTGGATCCGGTCATCGGCCGCGAGAAGGAGATCGAGCGGGTCATCCAGATCCTGGGCCGCAAGACGAAGAACAACCCGGCGCTCATCGGTGAGCCGGGCGTCGGCAAGACGGCCATCGCCGAGGGTCTGGCCCATCGGATCGTCGCCGGCGACGTCCCGGACATCCTGCTCAACAAGCGCGTCCTGACCCTCGACATCGGGTCGCTGGTGGCCGGCACGAAGTACCGCGGTGAGTTCGAAGAGCGCCTCAAGAAGATCATCGAGGAGCTCCGCAACACGAACGATGCGGTCCTGTTCATCGACGAGCTCCATACGCTGGTCGGCGCGGGTGCCGCCGAGGGCGCCATCGATGCGGCCAACATCCTCAAGCCGCCGCTCTCCCGTGGAGAGCTCCAGTGCATCGGCGCGACGACCCTGGACGAGTACCGCAAGTACATCGAGCGTGACGCGGCCCTCGAGCGCCGCTTCCAGCCGGTCATGGTCGAAGAGCCGACGATCGAGCAGACCATCGACATCCTGCTCGGCATCCGCGAGCGCTACGAGCAGCACCACAAGGTGACGATCACGGACGAGGCTGTCCGCGCCGCGGCCGACCTGTCGATCCGCTACATCACCGATCGCCACCTGCCGGACAAGGCCATCGACCTCATCGACGAGGCCGCGTCCCGCGTCCGCCTCCGCCATGCCTCCGCGCCGCCCGCCCTGCGCGAAGCGCAGAAGGATCTCGACCGCGTGACCAAGGAGAAGGACGCGGCGATCAACAACCAGGAATACGAAGAGGCCGCGACGCTTCGCGAGGCGGAGGCGACCGCCAAGGAGAAGGTCGACACGCTGCGAGCGGAGTGGCAGGCGACCGTGTCCGGTGACCAGCCGACGGTCGGGGACGAGGAGATCGCCCAGGTCGTCGCGATGTGGACGGGCATCCCGGTGACCCGCATCTCCGAGCAGGAGTCGGAGCGGCTGCTCCACATGGAGGATGCGCTCCACGATCGGGTCATCGGCCAGCAGGAGGCCATCGAGACCGTGTCCAAGGCGGTCCGTCGCGCGCGCGCCGGCCTGAAGGACCCCAAGCGGCCCATCGGCTCGTTCATCTTCCTGGGCCCCACCGGGGTCGGGAAGACGGAGCTCGCCAAGGCGCTCGCGGAGTTCATGTTCGGCAGCGAGGACGCGCTCATCAAGATCGACATGAGCGAGTTCATGGAGCGCCACAACGTGTCGCGACTGGTCGGGGCACCCCCTGGCTACGTCGGCTTCGACGAGGGCGGCCAGCTGACCGAGGCGGTCCGGCGCAAGAACTATGCCGTGATCCTGCTCGACGAGGTCGAGAAGGCCCACCCGGAGGTGTTCAACATCCTCCTCCAGATCCTCGAGGACGGGCATCTGTCGGATGCCAAGGGCCGCCGGGTCGACTTCCGCAACTGCATCATCATCATGACCAGCAACCTGGGCGCCAAGCAGCTCCAGACCAACTCCAGCCTGGGCTTCCGCGTCCAGGGCACGACGGACGAGGCCCGCGCCGAGAGCTCGTACGAGCTCATGAAGGAGAAGGTCGCGACGGAGCTGAAGAACAACTTCCGCCCCGAGTTCCTCAACCGCATCGATGCCACGGTCGTCTTCCGGTCGCTGACCGTCGAGGAGATCGCGGAGATCGTCGACCTGATGCTGGCTCGCGTCCGCGACCAGCTCCGGGCGCAGCAGATGTCGCTCGAGGTCACGGATGCGGCCAAGGAGCACATCATCAAGCTGGGCTATGACGTGGCCTACGGCGCCCGGCCGCTGCGCCGGGTCATCCAGAACATGGTCGAGGACGTGCTCGCGGAGCACCTGCTGTTGGGTCGCTACGAGCCGGGCACGACGATCGTCGTCGACAAGGACCCGGAGGCGGGCCTCGACATCCGTGCGGCTGATAGCCGGACCCCGGTCGAGGCCGGCTGACCGTCCGCCGCACCCGCGCCATCCACCCCTTCCCGCCGCGAACGAGGAGCTGACGTGGCCCGGACCACGAGCCGATTCGTCTGCCAGGACTGCGGCGAGGCGTTCCTGCGCTGGGAAGGCCAGTGCCGGGCATGCAACGCCTGGAACAGCCTGGTCGAGACCGTCGTCCGCGAGCGCCCGACGACCGCCCGGGCGCGGGCCGCGGTCGCGTCCGTCGGGGCGGACCCGGTGCCGCTGGCGGCCATCAGCGAGGCCGACCTGCCGCGCCTGCCGACCGGCCTGGCCGAGCTGGATCGGGTCCTTGGCGGCGGCATCGTCCCGGGCTCGCTCATCCTCGTCGCGGGTGAACCGGGGATCGGCAAGTCCACGCTCCTCCTCCAGGTCGCGGCCGGGCTCGCCCAGCCGGTGCTGTACGCGGCCGGTGAGGAGTCTGCCGCCCAGGTCCGCCTGCGCGCCGGTCGCCTGGACCTCTTGGCCGGTCCGTCGGGTCGGTCCGTCGAGGTCCTCGCCGAGCACGACATCGGCCGGATCACCGAGGTCGCCCGGCAGGCGCGCCCGGCGGTCGTCATCGTCGATTCGATCCAGACGGCGACGGTCGACGAGCTGGACGGTGCCGCCGGCAGCGTCGGCCAGGTCCGCGAGTCCACCGTCCGGCTCATGGAGCTGGCCAAGGCCGAGGGCATCGCGGTCCTGCTCGTCGGGCACGTGACCAAGGAGGGGTCCATCGCCGGGCCCAAGACGCTCGAGCACCTCGTCGACGCGGTCGTGACCATCGAAGGCGAGCGGTTCGCCGCCCTCCGGCTCGTCCGCGCGTCGAAGAACCGGTTCGGGTCGACCGAGGAGATCGGCGTCTTCGAGATGGCCGGCCACGGATTGCTGGAGGTCCACGACCCGGCCCGGGCGTTCCTCGTCGAGCATCCCGAGGCCGCCCCCGGCAGCGTCGTCGCCCCGACCCTGGAGGGCAGCCGCCCGCTCCTCGTCGAGGTCCAGGCCCTGGTGGCTCCGGCCGGCTACGGCAATCCCGCCCGACGGACCAGCGGCCTGGACACGAACCGGCTTGGCCTCCTCGTCGCCGTCCTGGGCCGGCGGGCCGGCATCGGCCTGGGCACCCACGATGTCTACGCCAACCTGGCCGGAGGCCTGGCCGTCGCGGAGCCCGGCCTGGATCTGCCGGTCGCCCTCGCCCTGGCCTCGTCTCTTCGCGACCGGCCCGTGCCGGTCGGGACCGTGGCCATCGGCGAAGTGGGCCTCCTCGGCGAGCTCCGCGGCGTCGCCGGGTTGGAGCGCCGCCTCCGTGAGGCCGCTCGCTGGGATTCCACACCGCCATCGTCCCGCGGGCCACCCGTGGGAGCGTGCTGCCGGCCATCGACGGGCTGCGCATCGTCGAGGTCGCGACCCTGCGCGACGCGGTCGCGGCGGCCCTCGCTGAGCGTGCCGAGCCTCGTGGCGACGCGGTGTCGGCGATGCTAGGCTGACCGCCCGTCAGCCACCTCCCTCGGCGCCGGGACGCACATCGAGGCAAGCGACGACGACGTGATCCGCAATATCCGACTCCTCGGAGCCGCCCTGGGCGGGCTCGTCGGACTCGCCCTGGCGGGCGTCGATGGCGGGCTGTTCAGCGACTCCGACTACGTCGGGGCGCTGCTCGCGATCTGGGTCTTCGCCTGGATCATCGTCGGCTTCTCCATCCTGCCGTACCTCACCGTCGTGCCGGCCAAGTGGATCCTCGGCCAGGTCGAGGAGCTCTCGACGGCCGAGTTCGTCACGGCCGTCATCGGGCTCCTGCTGGGCCTCCTGATGGGCCTCCTGCTCGGCTTCCCGCTGTCGCAGCTGGCGGAGCCGTTCGGGACGATGCTGCCGTTGGCCATCTCGATCTTCCTGGGCCTCGGGATGCTCGGCTTGACCGTCGCCAAGCGCAAGGACCTGCTCATCGCGGCGGAGGCGATCGGGCTCATCCGGCGCCCATCGGCCGAGGAGGCGGAGACGCGCCGCGGCGACCCGCACATCGTCGTCGACACGAGCGCGATCATCGATGGTCGGATCGCCGAGATCGTCGAGTCCGGCTTCATCTACGGGACCCTGGTCATCCCGCGCTTCGTCCTGGACGAGCTCCAGCACATCGCCGACAGCTCGGACACGCTCCGCCGCAACCGCGGCCGGCGCGGCCTGGAGATCCTCAACCGGATGCAGAAGGAGCCGGGAACGCCGGTCGAGATCGTCGAGGACGACGTCCCGGACATCCCCGAGGTCGACGCCAAGCTGGTGGCCCTCGCCCGTGCCCGCAGTAGGGTCGTCCTGACCAACGACTTCAATCTCAACCGGGTCGCCGAGCTCCAGGGCGTCCGGGTCATGAACATCAACTCGCTGGCCAACGCCGTGAAGCCCGCCGTCCTGCCCGGCGAGGAGCTTCGGGTCCGGGTCATCCAGGAAGGCAAGGAAGCGGGCCAGGGCGTCGGCTTCCTCGATGACGGGACGATGATCGTCGTCGAGGGCGGCGCCCGCCATATCGACAAGGACCTCGACGTCGCCGTGACCCGTGTGCTGCAGACCGTCGCCGGGCGGATGATCTTCGCCCAGCCGCGGCTCGATTGACGCCTTGGGCTGATGGCTCGCGGGAGCGTCGCCTCAGCCCTCGGAGCGCGAGCGGTGGAAGCCGCTTGAGGGTGGCAGGCTCCGCCGATGCTGTCGTCGTGGCGGCCGGCTCGTCCCAGCGGATGGCCGGTGTCGACAAGCTGACCTGGTCGATCGACGGCCGGCCGCTCCTCGCCCACACGCTGACGGCCATCGCCGGGGCGGCCAGCGTCGAGTCGATCGTCGTCGTGACCACCGCGGATCGGCAGGCCGAGATCGCCGCCGCTCCGTGGCTCCCGTCGTCGGTCGTCGATGTCGTCACCGGCGGGGAGCGCCGGCAGGACTCGGTCCTGGCCGGCATCCGGGCCCTCGAGGCCCGTCGGCCGGACGCGACGGGCGACCGGGTCGTCCTCGTCCACGACGGGGCGCGGCCGGTGGTCAGCGCGGCGCTCATCGATGCCGTCGCGAGTGCCGCCGCGACCCATGGCGCCGCGATCCCGGTCGTGCCGGTGGCCGAGACCGTCAAGCGGCTGGAGGGCGATCGCGTCGTCGAGACCGTCGACCGCTCGGCCCTCGGCCTGGCCCAGACCCCGCAGGGCATCCGCGCGGACGTGCTCCGCCGGGCGCTCGCGACTGCGGCCGCGAGGGATCCCGACGCCACCTGGACCGATGAGGCCGCCCTGCTGGAGGCCTGTAGAATCCCGGTCCATGTCGTCCCCGGCGATCCGAGCAACCTCAAGGTGACCGTGCCCGCCGATCTGGCGCGCGCCGCCGACGCCCTCGGCTCGGGCCAGCCGGGTCGCCGGACCGGCATCGGCCAGGACAGCCACCCGTTCGGGCCGGGGATGCCGCTGCAGCTCGGTGGCCTGACCTTTCCGACCGTGCCGCGCCTGTCGGGCCACTCCGACGGCGACGTCGCCCTCCATGCGCTGGCCGATGCGCTGCTCGGTGCCGCCGGCCTCGGCGACCTCGGGCGGGTCTTCCCCGCGGGCCCCGCGACGCCGGCCGGGATCGCCAGCACGGCGATGCTCGCCGAGGTCAGGCGCCGGCTGGCGGGGGCGGGTTGGCAGCCGGCCGGGGTGGACCTGACGATCATCGCGGCCCGCCCCCGGCTCGGCGACCGGCTCGACGAGATGCGCCACGCGATCGCCGACGCGCTTGACCTGCCCGTCGAGACCGTGAGCGTCAAGGCCTCGACCGGCAACCTCGACGGGTCCGAGGGCGCCGGGCGGACGATCTCGGCGTTGGCCCTGGCGAGCATCGAGGCCCGCTCGTGAGCCTCCGCCTGCAGGACACCCTGTCCGGCGAGACCCGGCCGTTCGAACCGCTCCGTGACGACGTCGTCGGCGTGTACTCCTGTGGCCCGACCGTCTACGGGCCGGCCCACATCGGCAATTTCCGGTCGTTCCTGTTCGCCGACCTGCTCGTCCGCTTCCTGCGCTGGCGCGGGCTACCGGTCCGCTGGGTCATGAACATCACCGACATCGACGACAAGATCATCCGCGGGGCTGCGGCGGCGGGGGAGTCCATCGGGACCCTGGCCGACCGCTACCTGGAGCGGTTCCTGGCCGATGCCGACGCGCTGCGGATGACCCGCCCGGATGTCCTGCCCCGGGCGACCGCCCACATCGACGAGATCGTCGACCTCGTCACGACCCTGCTCGAGCGGGAGCACGCCTACCGGACCGACGACGGCTCGATCTTCTTCCGGATCGCCTCGTGGCCGTCGTACGGGCGACTGGCCCGGCTCGATCCGGAGGGTCTCCGGGTCGGCGAACGGGTCGAAGCCGACGAGTACGGCAAGGACGACGTCCGCGACTTCGCCCTGTGGAAGGGGGCCAAGCCGGGCGAGCCCAGCTGGACGACCAGCCTCGGCGAGGGCCGACCGGGTTGGCACATCGAATGCTCGGCGATGAGCATGGCCCACCTGGGCGCGTCGTTCGACATCCATACCGGCGGGGTCGACCTCATCTTTCCCCACCACGAGGACGAGATCGCCCAGAGCGAGGCGGCGACCGGCCAGACCTTCGTCCGGACATGGCTCCATTGCGCCCACCTCCAGCAGGGTGGCGAGAAGATGGCCAAGTCGACCGGCAACATCGCGCGGGTCGGCGAGCTGCTCGAGGCCGGCGTCTCGCCGCGGGCCCTGCGCTACGCGCTCATCTCCGTCCACTACCGGGCCGCGCTCCACTATTCCGAGGCGTCTCTGGCGGCCGCCGCGGCCGCGCTCGACCGGCTCGACGCGTTCGTGGCGGCCCTCGGCGCCTATCAGGAGGCCGCCGCCGACGACCCCACCCTTCCGGAGCGTCTAGCCGACGCCCGCACGGCCTTCGGCGAGGCGCTCGACGACGACCTGAACATCTCGGCGGCGCTGGCCGTCATCTTCGATCTCGTCCGGGACGTCAATCGGCGGCTCGAGGCCCGGACCCTGTCGACCACGGATGCTGCCACGGTGGTGACCGCGCTCCGCGATCTCGACACTGTCCTGGCCATCCTGCCCGAGGAGGACGATGTGCTCGATCCGGCGCTGCAGGCGCTCCTGGATGCCCGGGTCGCCGCGCGCGCTGCGCGTGACTGGGCCGGCTCCGACCGACTCCGGGACGAACTGGCCGAGCGAGGCATCGCCGTCGAGGACACGCGCGACGGCCAGCGTTGGCGACGGATCGCCGAGACGACTCGTGCCTGACCGGCCGGACGATCGCGACCGGCCGCGGCGCGACGACCGCTCGCGTGGGCCTGGCCGCGACCACGGCCCACGGCGCGGACCGCCCAACGACCGAGGTGGGCCGGGACGTCCGTCCGGCGGACCACCGCGCGGCGGCCAGGGCCATGGCGGGCCGCCCCGACACGACGGTCCGCCGCGACCCGGGGGCCGACCTCGGCCCGGCGAGCCGGCCCGGCCCGCCGGCTGGTCCGGTGGCCGACGCCCGCCCGGACCACGCCCGCCCGGGCCGCGCCCGAGCGGCGGCGGGCCCGGTGGTGCGCGCCACGGGCGCCCGCCTGGGGACCGGCAGTGGGAGGCACGGGCACCGTTCGACGCCGACCGCGGCGGTCCGCCCCGGCCGGACCGCACCCGAGGGACCGAGCCTTGGCGCGACGCCGACCGCGATCGCTCGCCGGGCCATGACCAGCGCCGCGACCATCGGCCGGACGGGCCGCGACCGGGCGGGCCGCGTCCCGGTCCGCGTCCTGGCGGTCCGGGTGGCTTCGATCGGGATCGTCCGCCCGCTGGCCGCCGTCCACCGGGCGGCCCGCCTCGGCCCGGCGGCTACGGGGATCGTCGACCAGGCCCGTATCGCGGTGGTCCACCGGGCGGCGCCCCGCCGCCATGGCGCACGCCGTTCCCCCCGCCCGCCGCGCTCGGCGAGGACGAGGAGCTCATCGCCGGACGCCGCCCGGTCGAGGAGGCCTTCGTCGCCCGCCGCCCGGCCATCCGCCTGCTCGTCGTGCCGCAGCGTCGGGGTGCGCTGGAGAAGCTCGTCCTCCATGCGACGAGCCTGCGCATCCCGATCGTCGAGGTCGAGGGCGGGTCGCTCACGTCCCTGGCCGGCTTCGACGGGCATCAGGGCGTCGCACTCGTGGTCGAGCCGCGCCGCTACGCGAGCCTCGAGGACATCCTCGCCCGCGCGCTGGAACGCGGCGAGCCGCCGTTCGTCCTCGTCCTCAATTCCCTCGAGGACCCGCACAACGTCGGCAGCCTTCTACGGAGCGCCGAGGCCGCCGGGGTCCATGGCGTCCTGTTCCCGACACACCGCCAGGCGCCATTGAGCCCGTCCGCCGTCAAGGCCTCGGCCGGCGCCGTGGAGCACCTCCTCCTGTGCCCGGTCGACGACTTGCCCGGGGCCCTGAGCGATCTGCACGTCCGCGGCGTCCGCATCGCCGGCGCGGACGGCGAGGCGCCGCTGACCGCCCGGCAGTCGGACCTGCGTGGGCCCCTGGCCATCGTGGTCGGCAGCGAGGGTCAGGGCCTGGGTTCGGCCGTCCGACGCCGAGCCGACCTGTTCATCCGGATCCCGATGCGCGGCGCGGTCGGGTCGCTCAACGCCGCGGTCGCCGGATCCATCCTGTTGTTCGAGGCGGTCGCCCAGCGCGAACCGGCGCGCGGGTCGGCGCCGGTCACCTCGCCGGACGCGACCGAGACGGTGTCGACGGACGCCGCCGCGGCTGAGGCCACGCCGGACGCATCGCCGTCGACGGGCAAGTCCCGCGCGACGCGCAAGCCGAAGGCCGCCACCGAGGCTGCTACCGCGACGAGCAAGGTCCAGCCGAAGCCCAAGGCGGCGGCGAAGCCCAAGGCGGCGAAGGCCAAGCCCGAACCGAAGGTCAAAGCTGTCGCGGCGACCAAGGCAGAGCCGAAACCCAAGCCCGAACCGACGACCACGACCGCGTCGGCGACGACCAAGGCCAAGGCGACGACCAAGGTCTCGGCGGCCAAGGTCTCGGCGGCCAAGGCGCCGGCCGCGACCGTGACGACGTCGAGATCGAAACCCGCGCCGACCAAAGCCCGGGCATCCAAGCCGAAGCCCGCCGCAGCCGACGATCCGCCGGCGGCCCCGACCCGCGCGCCGGCGCGACGCCGGACCGCCAGGGCGGCCGCGTCATCCGAGGCCGCATCGACCGATGCGCCCGACCCCACCGACGACGACCTCTTGCCGGGCGGCCCGACCGACCCCCACGCTTGACCCACCGCGGCGACCGGCCCTATCATTCCCCGGCGCCGAATGGGGTCCTCTGCGGTATGGCCCTGCCCGTCGCGCCGACGTAGCTCAATTGGTAGAGCAGCGGTTTTGTAAACCGCCGGTTCCGGGTTCGAGTCCCGTCGTCGGCTCCAGCGCACATCCATCGGTGGCCGGATCCACCACGAGGCCGCAGTCTCGATCCGGTCCCGTGACGCACTTGGGTAGGTTGAGCAGGTGGTGAGCTCCGCTGACTGTAGATCAGCCGTCTTCGACTGTGGGGGTTCGATTCCCTCCCTGCCCACCACTACATAGCGACCACCTACGATCGGCTCCCGGGCCCACATAGCTCAGCTGGCAGAGCACTTCCTTGGTAAGGAAGAGGTCATCGGTTCAAGTCCGATTGTGGGCTCCACCGCCCGTCATCCCAACCCGCGCGGCTGCGGCCGCACCATCAGATCAAGGAGTGGATCAGGCTCGTGGCCAAGAAGAAGTTCGAGCGCACCAAGCCGCACGTCAACATCGGGACGATCGGCCACATCGACCACGGCAAGACGAGCCTCACCGCGGCGATCACCAAGTACCTGGCCCTCAAGGGCGAGGCCGAGTATCGCGCCTTCGACTCGATCGACAACGCGCCCGAAGAGCGCGAGCGCGGGATCACCATCGCCATCGCCCACGTCGAGTACGAGACCGAGGCCCGCCACTACGCCCACGTCGACTGCCCGGGACACGCCGACTACATCAAGAACATGATCACCGGCGCGGCCCAGATGGACGGGGCCATCCTCGTCGTCGCCGCGACCGACGGCCCGATGCCCCAGACCCGCGAGCACATCCTGCTGGCCCGCCAGGTCGAGGTCCCGTTCATCGTCGTCTTCCTCAACAAGGTCGACATGGTCGATGACCCCGAGCTCCTCGACCTCGTCGAGCTCGAGGTCCGCGAGCTGCTCTCCAAGTACAACTTCCCGGGCGACGACATCCCGGTCATCCGGGGCAGCGCCCTCAAGGCCCTCGAGGCGCCCGACGACCCCGCCAACGAGGCCTACGCGCCCATCCAGGAGCTGATGGACGCGGTCGACAGCTACATCCCGACCCCCGAGCGGGCGGTCGACAAGCCGTTCCTCATGCCGGTCGAGGACGTCTTCGGGATCAAGGGCCGGGGCACGGTCGCGACCGGGCGCATCGAGCGCGGCATCGTCAAGGTCGGCGACGAGGTCGAGCTGGTCGGGGTCAAGGCCACCCGCAAGATCGTCGTGACCGGCGTCGAGATGTTCAAGAAGCTGCTCGACCAGGGCGAGGCCGGCGACAACGTCGGCTGCCTCATCCGGGGCATCGAGCGCGAGGAGATCGAGCGTGGCCAGGTCCTGGCCAAGAGTGGCTCGGTCAAGCCCCACACCAAGTTCACCGCGCAGGTCTACGTCCTGACCAAGGAGGAGGGCGGCCGGCACACCCCGTTCTACAACGGCTACCGGCCCCAGTTCTACCTGCGCACGACCGACGTGACCGGGGCCATCGGCCTGCCCGACGGGGCCGAGATGATCATGCCCGGCGACAACGTCGAGATGTCGGTCGAGCTGATCACCCCGATCGCCCTCGAGGTCGGCCAGCGCTTCGCCATCCGCGAGGGCGGCCGGACCGTCGGTGCCGGCGCCATCGTCAGCATCGTCGAGTAGGGACAGCAGATGGCGAGAGTCGAAGCACGGCCCACGATCCAGCTCGCTTGCACCGAGTGCAAGGAGCGGACGTACACCACCCGCAAGAACAAGAAGAACGATCCCAACCGGATCGAGCTCCAGAAATACTGCCCGCGCTGCCGGCGGCATACACTTCACCGCGAGGCGAAGTAGGCTGACCGGCCGGCCTCGCCGCAGGGGTGTAGCTCAATTGGCAGAGCACTGGTCTCCAAAACCAGCGGTTGTAGGTTCGAGTCCTATCGCCCCTGCCAAATCCTCCAGCTGATGGCTCGCCGGAGCGTCGCCTCAGCCGTCGGAGGGTTCGGACACAGTCATACAACCGTAGCAAGAGAAGAAGAACGACGACGTGACCCGCATCCGACGCTATTTCGATGAGGTCTGGTCCGAGCTGAAGAAGGTCAGCTGGCCCACCCGTGAGCAGGTTCGCACGCTCACGGTGCTGGTCTTCGCCATCAGCTTCGTCGTCGGGCTGTACATCACGATCCTCGATCAGATCTTCCAGGGCCTCCTGGCCCTGGTCGCCTGACGAGCCAGGGAAGATGATGACCGACCTAACCGAGACCCGGACCGTCGAGAAGCGCTGGTACGTGATCCACACGTACTCGGGCTACGAGAACAAGGTCAAGGCCAACCTCGAGCACCGCATCGAGTCGATGGGCATGGAAGACAAGATCTTCCAGGTCCTCGTCCCGATGGAGGATGAGATCGAGATCCGTCAGGGCCAGCGCCACACCGTCCAGAAGAAGGTCTACCCGGGCTACGTGCTCGTCGAGATGATCCTGGACCCGGACAGCTGGTTCGTCGTCCGCAATACGCCGGGCGTGACGAGCTTCGTCGGCGGCGCCAACATCCCGGGCGTCCGCAGCGAGCCGATCCCGCTCGACGAGACCGAGGTCAAGCAGATCCTGCGGCACATGGGCGTCGAGACGCCCAAGTACCGCGTCGCGTTCACCAAGGGCCAGAGCGTCCGGGTCACCGACGGGCCGTTCGCCGAGTTCATCGGCACGGTCGAAGAGGTCAACCCGGAGCGCAACAAGGTCAAGGTCCTGGTGAGCATCTTCGGCCGGGAGACCCCGGTCGAGCTCGACTTCCTGCAAGTCGAAAAGCTCTAGAAAGGAAGTCGTAGCACCCCCGTGGCCAAGAAGATCCGCATCGTCCTGACCCTGCAGCTGCCGGCCGGCAAGGCGACCCCCGCCCCGCCCGTCGGGACGGCGCTCGGTCCGCACGGCATCAACATCGTCGAATTCACCAAGTCCTACAACGAGAAGACGGCCGACAAGTCCGGCCAGGTCATCCCGGCCCAGATCACGATCTTCGAGGATCGCTCGTTCACGTTCATCCTCAAGACCCCACCGGCGGCGGACCTCCTGCGCAAGGCGGCCGGCGTCGAGAAGGGTGCCGGCACGGCCAAGCGCGAGACGGTCGGTCGGGTGACCCGTGACCAGCTCAAGGAGATCGCGGCCATCAAGATGACCGATCTCAACGCCAACGACGTCGACGCGGCCGTCGCCCAGATCGAGGGCACCGCGCGCTCGATGGGCATCGAGGTCGTCAACTAACCAGTCCGACCCCGCCGCGGCACCACCCCGGCCGCGGATCACGGATGCATGGGGGAGGCCGGACCCGCCGGCCGCCAGGAGGTGACCACATGGCACACGGCAAGAAGTACCAGGATGCCGCGAAGCTCGTCGACCGGGAGCAGGTCTACGCCCCGGACGAGGCCGCGGAGCTCATCAAGCAGACGTCGACGGTCAATTTCGACCCGTCCGTGGAGGCGCATCTGCGCCTCGGGGTCGACCCCCGCCACGCCGACCAGATGGTCCGTGGCACGGTCGTCCTCCCGCACGGGACGGGCAAGATCGTCCGGGTCGCGGTATTCGCCCAGGGCGAGAAGGCCCAGGAGGCGCTGCGCGCCGGCGCCGACGAGGTCGGTGGCGAGGACCTGGTCAAGAAGATCGAGGCCGGCTGGCTGGAGTTCGACGTCGCCCTGGCGACCCCGGACTCGATGGGCCTGGTCGGACGTCTCGGCAAGATCCTCGGCCGGCGCGGGCTCATGCCCAACCCCAAGGCCGGCACGATCACCTTCGACCTGGAGCGGGCGATCAGCGAGGTCAAGGGCGGCCGCGTCGAGTTCAAGGTCGACAAGGCCGCGATCATCCACGTCCCGGTCGGCAAGGCCAGCTTCGAGGCCTCGGCCATCGTCGACAACCTGGCCGCGCTGGTCGACGCGGTGAACCGGGCCAAGCCGGCCGGCGCCAAGGGCCAGTACCTGCGCAGCCTGACCATCGCCAGCACGATGGGCCCGGGCATCCGGGTCGACGTGCCGGCCACCCTGGCGGCCGCGGTCGCCTAGGCCCCTTGCCGGCGGGTCGCCGGCGACCAGACGCGGTGGCGGTCGAGAGACGCGCCACCTGACATCGATAAGACGGACCGCCGCAGACAGCCTGCGCTCTGGGCCGTGGCCACCTCGCGTGGCGACGGCCGGAGCTTGATCCGTCGGACCGGATCGTCCAGCACCGAGCAGGTGCGGGACGGGGACGACGACGAGCACGCCGAGGCAGTCGGCGCCTCCACCTGACGGTGGGTGCGCCCCTGCGAACCGGGGTCAGCCTCTTTCGGGAGGCCGCCATGGGCCGTCGCAGGGGACCGCGGATCGAACGATCCACGAGACCCACCGCCGCACGCCGGTCGCGTGCCGAAGACATGGAGGCACCATGCCGACTGCCGCTAAGGAAGCGACCGTCGCCGAGCTGCGCGAGGAGATCGCCAACGCTCGGACGATGATCGTCTCCGAGTACCGCGGCCTCACGGTGAAGGAGATCGCCGAGATCCGGCGCGCCCTGCGCAAGCAGGACGTGACCTATCGCGTCGTCAAGAACCGCCTGATGCGCATCGCCGCCGAGGACTCGGTGGGGGAGGCGCTCAGCCCGCTCCTGACCGGACCGACCGCGATCGCGTTCGGGACGGACGAGGCCGGGACCGCCAAGGCGGTCATCGACGCGACCAAGCCCTACACCCGAGTCGTCCGGATCACCGGCGGCGTCCTCGGCGATCGAGCGATCGACGCCGATGGCGTCACCCGCTTGGCCACGCTCCCGTCGCGCGAGGTCCTGCTGGCCAAGCTGGCGGGCGGGATGCAGGCGCCGGTCGGAACGCTGGCCGGACTCTTCGCCGCGCCGCTACGCAACCTGGGCTTTGCCCTGGCCCAGCTCGCCGCGCAGAAGCAGGCCGAGACGCCGGAGGCGTGACCACGCTTCACCACGAGACCACCCAGACCCTGACACATCACAAGGAGACAACCCCATGGCTGTCCTGACCCAGGATGATCTGCTCGAAGCGATCGACAAGATGACCGTCCTCGAGCTGTCCGAGTTCATCAAGCGCTTCGAGGAGCGCTATGGCGTGACCGCCGCCGCCCCGGCGGCCGTCGCCGCGGCCCCGGCCGCCGGTGGTGGCGATGCCGGCGCCGGCGCTGCCGCCGCGACCGAGGAGCAGAGCGAGTTCAGTGCGGTCCTCACCGAGGTCGGCCCGAACAAGATCCCGGTCATCAAGGTCGTTCGCGAGCTGACCGGTCTCGGCCTCAAGGAGGCCAAGGACCTCGTCGACGCGTCACCCAAGCCGGTCAAGGAAGGCGTCGCCAAGGACGAGGCCGAGAAGATCAAGGCCGCGCTCGAAGAGCAGGGCGCCAAGGTCGAGATCAAGTAATCACGGCGAACACCGTGGCCGGCGGTCGGGCGGCGCATCCGTGCGTTGCCTGCTCCGCCGGCCGCTGATGAGCCGAGCGTGATCGTCGAGGCGATCGCCACGGGCCGGTCGGGACCCCTACCACAGTCCGGGGGCGTTTGACAAGTCTACGAATCGCGGTACCATACCCCTTCTGTGAGCGCGGCCTCCCCTTTCTCCTCTTTCCTCCGTCAAGGAGCGGTATTTCATGCTGTCTTCCGCTGAGTCGTCGACTCGCGCCGTGACCCCGTCGGGTCGCATCTCGTACGCCCGCATCGACAAGAAGGTCGATGGCGTCAGTTACGAGAAGTTCGAGATCCCCAATCTCATCGAACTCCAGCTCGATTCGTTCAGCTGGTTCATGGAGAAGGGGTTGCGCGAGCTGTTCGACGAGATCAGCCCGATCAAGGACTTCACCGGCAAGGTCATGGAGCTCCAGTTCCTGGACTACGAGTTCGGTGAGCCCAAGTACTCCGAAGAGGAGTGCCGGACCAAGGACCTGACCTTCTCCAAGCCGCTCTACGTCAACGTCGAGCTGCTCATCAAGGAGACGGGCGAGATCCAGCGCCAGCGCGTGTACATGGGCGACTACCCCTGGATGACCGACCAGGGCACGTTCGTCATCAACGGTGCGGAGCGCGTCGTCGTCAGCCAGCTCGTCCGCTCGCCCGGCGTCTACTACAGCGAGGTCGAGGATCTCGCTTCCGGTCGGATGCTGTTCAGCGCCAAGGTCATCCCGAACCGCGGCGCCTGGCTCGAGTTCGAGACCAACAACAAGGACCAGCTCTGGGTCAAGGTCGATCGCAAGCGCAAGATCGCGGCGACGACCCTGCTCCGCGCGGTCGGCTACGAGGAGAACGACTCGATCAGTGCGCTGTTCAGCGCGATCGACATCGATCCCGAGCACCCGTTCATCTCGAGCACCCTCGACAAGGACCTGACCCGCACCCAGGCCGAGGCCCTCATCGAGGTCTACAAGAAGCTGCGCCCCGGCGACCCGCCCACCGGCGAAAACGCCCGCCAGCTCGTCGAGAGCCTGTTCTTCAACTTCCGGCGCTACGACCTCGGTCGGGTCGGCCGCTACAAGTTCGACAAGAAGCTCGACGGCGTCGCCGCGCGGATGGGCCTGGAGCTCGATCGCGACGGCCGGACGATCACCAAGGAAGATATCGCGGCCATCGTCGGCCACCTCATCGAGTGCAACCGCGGGCTCCATCCCAAGGACGACATCGACCACCTCGGCAACCGCCGCATCCGGGCCAACGGCGAGCTCATCCAGAACGCGTTCCGGATCGGCCTCCTCCGGATGGAGCGCGTCGTCCGCGAGCGGATGACGATCCAGGAGATCGACAAGGCGACGCCCAACGCCCTCATCAACATCCGCCCCGTCGTGGCGGCGATGAAGGAGTTCTTCGGCGGCAGCCAGCTGAGCCAGTTCATGGACCAGACGAATCCCCTGGCCGAGCTGACCAGCAAGCGCCGCCTGTCGGCCCTCGGGCCGGGCGGCCTGTCGCGTGAGCGCGCCGGGTTCGACGTCCGCGACGTCCACCACAGCCACTACGGCCGGATCTGCCCGATCGAGACCCCGGAAGGGCCGAACATCGGCCTCATCGGCTCGCTCGCGACGTATGGCCGGATCAACAGCTACGGCTTCATCGAGACGCCCTACCGCAAGGTCAAGCGGACCGTCGGCTACGACGAGGCGGACGTCACCAAGTACGAGGCCGGCCAGGACCTGGTCAGCAAGTCCGGCGACGTCGTGCTCAAGGCCGGCCAGCCGTTCACCAGCGCCGCGGTCAGCGAGCTGAAGAAGCAGAAGGCCCACGCCTTCCCGATCCGTCCGGTCGTGACCGACGACATCGAGTACCTGCCCGCGGACGAGGAAGAGGAGCACGTCGTCGCCCAGGCCAACGCGCCGCTGGACGACGAGGGCCACTTCACCGCCGAGCGGATCCCGTCGCGTTACCGCGATACGTTCCCCGAGGCCCGGGCCAACCAGATCGAATACATGGACGTGTCGCCCAAGCAGGTCGTGTCCGTGGCCACCGCGCTCATCCCGTTCCTGGAGCACGACGACGCCAACCGCGCGCTGATGGGTTCGAACATGCAGCGCCAGGCCGTGCCACTCCTGGAGCCGGAGTCGCCGATCGTCGGCACCGGCATGGAGGAGCGCGCCGCGCGCGACTCCGGTCAGGTCCTCGTCGCCCGCCGCGGCGGCGTCGTGACCAGCGTGACCGCCGAGCGGATCGCCATCGAGACGGATGCCGGCGAGCTCGACGAGTACAAGCTCCAGAAGTTCGTCCGCTCCAACCAGGGGACCTGCATCAACCAGCGCCCCATCGTCGACGTCGGATCGCGGGTGGCCGATGGCCAGCCGATCGCGGACTCGAGCTCGACCGAGCAGGGCGAGCTGGCTCTCGGCCGGAACGTGCTCGTCGCGTTCATGAGCTGGGAGGGCGGCAACTACGAGGACGCCATCGTCATCAGCGATCGGCTCGTCCGCGACGACCTGTTCACGAGCATCCACATCGAGAAGCATGAGATCGAGTCGCGCGACACGAAGCTCGGGCCCGAGGAGATCACCCGGGACATCCCGAACGTGGGCGAGGAGTCGCTCAAGGATCTCGATGAAGAGGGCATCGTCTACATCGGCGCCGAGGTCCGCCCCGGCGACATCCTCGTCGGCAAGATCACGCCCAAGGGCGAGACGGAGCTGACCGCCGAGGAGCGCCTGCTGCGGGCGATCTTCGGTGAGAAGGCCCGCGAGGTGAAGGACAGCTCCCTGCGCCTGCCCCACGGCGAGCGCGGCAAGGTCGTCGAGGTCCGCGAGTTCCGTCGCGAGCTCAACGACGACCTCCAGCCCGGCGTCAACCGGCTGGTCCGGGTGTCCGTCGCCCAGAAGCGCAAGATCTCGGTCGGCGACAAGATGGCCGGCCGCCACGGGAACAAGGGCGTCATCGCCAAGATCCTGCCGGCCGAGGACATGCCGTTCCTGCCGGACGGGACGCCCGTCGACATCATCCTCAACCCGCTCGGCGTGCCGAGCCGGATGAACATCGGCCAGATCCTGGAGACCCACCTCGGGTGGGCCCTCCACGCCAAGGGACTCAAGGCCGCCACGGCGGTCTTCGACGGCGCGACCGAGCAGCAGATCCAGCAGGAGCTGCGCTCGGCCAAGCACGAGGTCTATGGCGAGACCAAGTCGCTGCCGGAGAACGGCAAGATCGACCTTCGCGACGGGCGCACCGGCGAGAAGTTCGACCGGGCCATCACCGTCGGCTACATCTACATGCTCAAGCTCCACCACCTCGTCGAGGACAAGATCCACGCGCGCTCGACCGGTCCGTACAGCCTGATCACCCAGCAGCCGCTGGGCGGCAAGGCGCAGTTCGGCGGCCAGCGCTTCGGCGAGATGGAGGTCTGGGCGCTCGAGGCGTACGGCGCCGCGAACATCCTGCAGGAGCTGCTCACCGTGAAGTCGGACGACGTCCTCGGACGCGTCCAGACGTACGAAGCCATCGTCAAGGGCGAGGAGATCCAGCCACCGCGGGTCCCCGAGTCGTTCAAGGTCCTCATCAAGGAGCTGCGCAGCCTCGGGCTGAACGCGGAGATCCTGGACCAGAACGAGGAGGAGATCCCGTTGGCCGAGGACGACGCGTCCGGCTACCTCCTCCCGGATCTCGGCGGGATCAATCTCGCCGGGTTCGAGGACTGACCGACATTCGCATCGCCCCGTCCCTAGTCACACCCGCACCGTCCCCGCGGGGCCAGGTCCCGGCCGGCCCGACCCCGCTCGTTCACGGTCCGCATCGCGTCGCCGAGCCAGGCGGTGGCGCGGAGGAGAACCATGCTCGAGGTCAATAACTTCAGCGCGATCCGCATCTCGCTCGCCAGCCCGGACCAGATCCGGGAGTGGTCCAAGGGTGAGGTGACGAAGCCGGAGACCATCAACTACCGCACGCTCAAGCCGGAGAAGGACGGCCTCTTCGACGAGCGCATCTTCGGTCCGACCAAGGACTGGGAGTGCTATTGCGGCAAGTACAAGCGCATCCGCTACAAGGGCATCATCTGCGACAAGTGTGGCGTCGAAGTCACCCGCAGCAAGGTCCGTCGCGAGCGGATGGGCCACATCCAGCTGGCCAGCCCGGTCAGCCACATCTGGTATTTCAAGGGCACCCCGAGCCGCCTGGGCATCCTGCTCGACATCAGCCCGCGCAACCTCGAGCGGATCCTGTACTTCGCGCTGTACATCGTCACGAGCATCGATGAGGACGCGCGCAAGCGCGCCCTGGCCGCGATCGAGGAAGAGGCCGAGGGTCGCGGTGGCAAGGCCGGCGAGGCGCTGGCCGAGCTCGAGGACGAGCTCCGCACCGACATCAACCGCCAGACCGACGCCCTGAGTGCCGAGCTGGCCCAGACCAAGGCCGATCTCGAGTCGGAGCGCGCCACGCGCCTCGAGGAGATCGCCGAGGCCGCGCAGGCGACCGAGGCCCAGCTCAGCGCGCTCGGCACCGGCGAGGCCACCGAGACGATCGCGTTCGTCCCGACCGGCGAGGTCATCGTCGCGTCCGGGTCGAAGGGCGGCAAGGAGGCGACGGCGCGCCTGCGCAAGGTCGTCAAGGAGCACTCGGACCAGGAGAGCGACCGCCTCCAGCAGCGCGAGGCGGATGAGACTCGCGCCGTCGAGCAGAAGATCGCCGACCTGCGGGCGTCCATGTCGGACACCCTCCAGGCCCGTCGCGACGAGCTGGCCGGCCAGGCCACGGACCTCAAGGACGAGCTGCGCAAGATGCGCGACGACCTCGAGGGCCTCAAGTCGATGCAGACGCTCGGCGAGTTGGAGTACCGGAACCTCGACGAGCGGTTCGGCGTGGGCTCCAAGACCGGCCGCGTATTCAACGCCGGCATGGGCGCCGAGGCGGTCCGCGAGATCATCAGCCGGATGGACCTGGAGGAGCTCGCCCGCTCCCTCCACATCGAGGTCCGGACGAGCTCCGGTCAGCGCCGCAAGAAGGCCATCAAGCGGCTGCGCCTCATCGAGGCGTTCCGCCGCTCCGGCACGCGCCCGGACTGGATGATCCTGTCCGTCCTGCCGGTCATCCCGCCCGACCTGCGGCCCATGGTCCAGCTCGACGGTGGCCGCTTCGCGACCTCCGACCTGAACGACCTGTACCGGCGCGTCATCAACCGCAACAACCGCCTCAAGCGACTCCTGGAGCTCGGCGCGCCCGAGATCATCATCCGCAACGAGAAGCGGATGCTCCAGGAGGCGTGCGACGCCCTCATCGACAACGGCCGCCGCGGCCGGGCCATCGCCGGCACCGGCAACCACCGCCTGAAGTCGCTGAGCGACATGCTCAAGGGCAAGCAGGGCCGGTTCCGCCAGAACCTGCTCGGCAAGCGCGTCGACTACTCGGGCCGCTCGGTCATCGTCGTCGGCCCCGAGCTCAAGCTCCACCAGTGCGGGCTGCCCAAGAAGATGGCGCTCGAGCTGTTCAAGCCGTTCGTCATGCGCCAGCTCGTCGAGAAGGGCTTCGCCCATAACATCAAGAGCGCCAAGCGCATCGTCGAGCGCGTCCGGCCCGAGGTCTGGGATGTCCTCGAAGAGGTCATCAAGGACCATCCGGTCCTGCTCAACCGCGCCCCGACCCTCCATCGCCTGGGCATCCAGGCGTTCATGCCGGTCCTCGTCGAGGGCTCGGCCATCCAGATCCACCCGCTCGTCTGCACCGCGTTCAACGCGGACTTCGACGGCGACCAGATGGCGGTCCACGTGCCGCTTTCGACGGCCGCCCAGGAAGAGGCGCGGACGATGATGCTGTCGACCGCGAACCTGCTGTCGCCGGCTGACGGCAGCCCGGTCGTGGCGCCGACCCAGGACATGGTCCTCGGTTGCTACTACCTGACCATGGACGCCACGACGACCAGCAAGAAGAAGGCGATCCGCTCGTTCGCTACCGAGGACGAGGCCATCCTGGCCTACCAGCTGCGCGAGAAGACGAACGCCGACCTCCACGAGGTCATCGACGTCGAAGTCCTGCAGTGGGATACCGAGGCCGAGCGCCTCGTCGCGACCCGGCGCCGGACGACGATCGGCCGGATCATCTTCAATCAGATCCTGCCCGATCGCCTCCGCTACCACGACACGGTCATGAAGCGGAGCGACCTCAAGGAGCTCGTCGACCGCTGCTACCGCGACCTCGGGGCCGAGGAGACGGCGCATCTCGTCGACGGCATCAAGAGCGTCGGCTTCGAGTTCGCGACCCGCGGTGGCATGACCATCGGACTGTTCGACATCGAGATCCCCAAGGACAAGGCAAGCCGCCTTGACAGCGCCGACAATTCCGTCGCCGAGATCGACCGCCAGTTCCAGCGCGGCCTCATCACCGAGGACGAGCGCTACGAGCAGGTGGTCGGGGTCTGGCAGGAGACGACGGCCAAGATGTCCGACGAGATGATGAAGTCCCTCGATCCGACCGGGCCGGTCACGATGATGACCGCCTCCGGCGCCCGAGGGAACAAGGGCAACATCGGCCAGCTCGGCGCGATGCGTGGCCTGATGGCCGACCCCTCGGGCCGGATCATCGACGTGCCCGTGCGGAGCAACTTCCGCGAGGGCATGACCGTCCTCGAGTACTTCATCAGCACCCACGGTGCGCGCAAGGGTCTGGCCGACACCGCCCTCCGCACCGCCGACTCCGGCTACCTGACCCGTCGCCTCGTCGACGTGGCCCAAGACGTCATCACCCGTGAGGACGACTGCGGGACGGAAGAGGGCTCGTGGATCATCCGGTCCGAGTCGAGCGATGAGAAGGGCGCCTTCCAGCGCCGGCTCACCGGTCGCCTGGCCGCGGCTCCGCTGCCCGACCCTCGGGTCAAGGTCAAGAAGGGCGAGGAGCCGCCGCTCCTCGTCGAGCGCAACGAGATCATCAACGAGGAGGTCGCGGCGCGCATCGACGAGGCCGGGATCGACGAGGCCCTGGTCCGCTCACCACTCACTTGCGAGGCCCGCTACGGCGTCTGCCGGGCGTGCTACGGGCGCAACCTGGCGAGCGGCGAGATGGTCGGCTCCGGCGAGGCGGTCGGCATCATCGCCGCCCAGTCCATCGGCGAGCCGGGCACGCAGCTGACGATGCGGACGTTCCACACCGGCGGCGTCGCGGGCCTGGACATCACCGCCGGCCTGCCGCGTGTCGAGGAGCTGTTCGAGGCCCGTATCCCCAAGGGCAAGGCCGAGATCAGCCACATCGACGGCATCGTCGAGATCATCCGTGGCGACGGCATGACCAAGGTCAAGGTCATCTCCACGGAGGTCTACGACACGTCGGTCGCGGTGCCCAAGGGTGCCGAGCAGCTGGCCGCCCCTGGCGACATCGTCGCGCTCGGACAGGTCATCGCCCGCTCCGGCAAGGAGGGTGCGACGGTCGACGTCGCGGCCCCCGTCGCCGGCTTCCTGGTCAAGGAGAAGGACGGCCTGGTCGTCCGGGCCGAGGACGTCGTCGAGCGCGAGTACCTCATCCCCCACAACGCCAAGCTGCTGGTCGAGAACGGCCAGGAGATCCGCGCGGGCGATCCCATCACCGATGGGCCGATCAACCCGCAGGAGTACCTCGAGACCCGGGGCAAGGACGCCGTCCAGCGCTACCTGGTCAAGGAGGTCCAGAAGGTCTACAAGAGCCAGGGCGTCACGATCAACGACAAGCACATCGAGATCATCGTCCGGCAGATGCTCCGCAAGGTCCGCATCGATCAGCCGGGCGACGTCGACCTGCTCCCGACCGAGCTCATCGATCGTCTCGAGTTCGAGGAGGCCAACAACCGCGTCCTGGCCGAGGGCGGCGAGCCGGCGACGGCCCAGACCGTGCTCCTGGGCGTGACCAAGGCCTCGCTCAACACCAACTCGTTCCTCGCCGCGGCGTCCTTCCAGGAGACGACCCGGGTGCTCACCGAGGCCGCCATCAACGGCGCCAAGGACCACCTGATCGGGCTCAAGGAGAACGTCATCATCGGCAAGCTCATCCCGGCCGGCTCCGGGGCGCCCGCCAACGTCGCCGCGCGCAAGGCGCGCGAGCGCCAGGCGGCCCTCGAGGCCCTCGCCGGCGAGGCCCTGGAGGGTCTCGGCGAAGCCGAGTACAACCCGTTCCTCGAGGACGGGGAAGGGCGGGGGACCGACGACGAGGCGGCCGGCCTGGCCCTCGCCGCGACGATCGCCGGCTCGGACGGCGATGGCGACGACGAGGAGTCCGGCGGAGACAATCCGTTCCTCGCCGCGGACGGCCAGGAGGCCCCCGCCGAGGATGCCGAGAACCCGTTCCTGACCGAGCCCGAAGAGGTCGCGGTCGGGGAGGAGTCGACCTGACCTGACGACCTCGGGGCGGGGTCCGGCGAGGCCCGTCCGAGCGTTTGACACGCTCGAACGGCCTCCGCTAGACTCCGCCTTCGTGGCCTCAGGAGGGGTCCGCCTCCGGCGCATGCGCCGAGGCGCGTTTTCCGACACCATCATCAGTCCCGGTCCCGGCCGGTCCGCCTTGCGAGGCGCTGACGGCGACGCAGGACCGGATCCCGTGGTCGACGTCGACCGCGACTGCATCTGACCAGGACCTGACAAAGGAGTAGCGTCTTCGTGCCGACGATCAGCCAGCTCGTGCGCCACGGCCGCCAGAACAAGATCAAGAAGGTCAAGGCGCCGGCCATGCGCAAGAACTGGAACAGCCTGCGCCGTCGCCAGGTGGCGATCCCGGGTGCGCCCCAGAAGCGCGGGGTCTGCCTCCAGGTGCGCACGATGACGCCCAAGAAGCCGAACTCGGCCCTGCGCAAGATCGCCCGCGTGCGCCTGTCCAACCAGATGGAGGTCACGGCCTACATCCCGGGCATCGGCCACAACCTGCAGGAGCACTCGGTCGTGCTCGTGCGCGGCGGTCGGGTCAAGGACCTCCCGTCGGTCAAGTACCACATCATCCGCGGTGCGCTGGACGCCGCCGGCGTGCGCGACCGCAAGCAGGGTCGCAGCAAGTACGGCGCGAAGGCACCGGGCAAGGGCGGGGCCAAGTAGCATGCCGCGACGGACCAGCATCCCGCGCAAGACCAAGTACGAGGTCGTGCCGGCCAACCGCATCACGGCGCGCTTCAGCGCGAAGCTGATGAAGGGTGGCAAGCAGAACCTCGCCGAGCGCATCCTGCGCCAGGCCCTAGCCCGTGCTGAGGCCCAGGCGGGCCGGCCGGGCCTCGAGATCCTCGAGGCGGCCATGCGCAATGCGACCCCCATCATCGAGGTCAAGCCGCGCCGCGTCGGTGGCGCGACCTACCAGGTCCCGGTCGAGATCCGGGGCGACCGCCGCCTGTCGCTCGGCGTCCGCTGGCTCGTCCAGTCGGCGCGCAAGCGCAGCGGCAAGAGCATGAGCGAGAAGCTCGCCGCGGAGTTCGTCGACGCCATGAACGGGCTCGGCGCCGCGGTCAAGCGACGTGAAGACACGCACAAGATGGCCGAGGCGAACCGCGCCTTCAGCCATTTCAAGTGGTAGACGCGGGAGCGTAGGGACACCGTGGCACGACAGGTTCCGCTAGCCAAGACGCGGAACATCGGGATCATCGCGCATATCGACGCGGGCAAGACGACCGTGACCGAGCGGATCCTCTTCTACACGAAGAAGATCTACAAGATCGGCGAGGTCCATGAAGGTGCCGCGACGATGGACTGGATGCCGCAGGAGCAGGAGCGGGGGATCACCATCACCGCTGCTGCAACGACGGCGTTCTGGGGCGATCATCGCATCAACATCATCGATACGCCCGGGCACGTGGACTTCACGGTCGAGGTCGAGCGGAGCCTTCGCGTCCTCGACGGCGCGGTCGTCGTCTTCGACGGCGTGGCCGGCGTCGAGCCCCAGTCCGAGACGGTCTGGCGCCAGGCCGACCGCTACGGCGTGCCGCGCTTCTGCTTCATCAACAAGCTCGACCGGACCGGCGCCGACTTCTGGCGCGGGGTCGACTCGATCAAGGAGCGCCTCGGCGCGAACGCCGTGCCGATCCAGATCCCGATCGGCCGCGAGGATCAGTTCCAGGGCGTCATCGACCTCGTCGAGATGCAGGCGATCTACTACCGCGATGACCTCGGCAACAACATCGAGGTCGTGGACATCCCGGACGAGCTCCGGGAGGAGGCGGACAAGCATCGCCACACGCTCATCGAGGCCGTCGCCGAGATGGACGACGAGCTGACCCACAAGTACCTCGAGGGCGAGGAGCTGACCGTCGCCGAGATCAAGCGCGGCCTGCGCCTCGGCACCCTGACGACCAAGATCATCCCGGTCCTGACCGGCTCGGCGCTGCGCAACAAGGGCGTCCAGAAGATGCTCGACGCGGTCGTCGATTACCTACCCTCGCCGCTCGATGTCCCGCCGATGATCGGCATCGACCCGCGCTCCGGGTCGGAGGTCGTCCGGACCCCCAACGACGACGAGCCGTTCAGCGCCCTGGCCTTCAAGATCGCGGCCGACCCGTTCGTCGGCAAGCTCGCCTTCTTCCGGGTCTACTCGGGCACGCTCAAGGCCGGCTCGTACGTCATGAACCCGACCAAGGGCAAGAAGGAGCGCATCGGGCGCATCCTCCAGATGCACGCCAATCACCGCGAGGAGATCGACGAGGTCTACGCGGGCGACATCGCCGCCGCGGTCGGGCTCAAGGACACGTACACCGGCGACACCCTGTCGGAGGAGGCCCATCCGGTCATCCTCGAGTCGATGACCTTTCCCGAGCCGGTCATCGAGGTCAAGATCGAGCCGAAGACCAAGGCCGACCAGGACAAGCTGGCGATCGCCCTGCAGCGCCTCGCCGAAGAGGATCCGACCTTCCGCGTCCACACCGACCCGGAGTCGTCCGAGACGCTCATCGCCGGCATGGGCGAGCTCCACCTGGACGTCCTCGTCGACCGGATGATCCGCGAGTTCAAGGTCGCCGCCAACATCGGCAAGCCGCAGGTCTCCTACCGCGAGACCATCCGCCGCGCCGCCGAGGGCAACGGCCGCTTCGTCAAGCAGACCGGCGGGAAGGGCCAGTACGGCCACGCGATCATCAAGCTGGAGCCCCAGGAGAAGGGCGCGGGCTACGAGTTCGTCGACAAGATCGTCGGCGGGACCATCCCGCGTGAGTACATCAAGTCGGTCGACGCGGGCATCCGCGAGGCGCTCGAGACGGGCATCTACGCCGGCTACCCGGTCGTCGACGTCAAGGTCACCCTCCACGACGGGTCGTACCACGAGGTCGACTCGTCCGAGATGGCCTTCAAGATCGCCGGGTCGATGGCGGTCAAGGACGCCTTCGGCAAGGCCGATCCGGCCATCCTCGAGCCGATCATGCGGGTCGAGGTGACGATGCCCGAGGAGTTCATGGGCGACGTCATCGGCGACCTCAACAGCCGCCGCGGCCAGATCGAGGGGATGGAGTCCCGGAGCGGGACCCAGGTCGTGCGGTCGTTCGTGCCGCTGGCCCAGATGTTCGGGTACGTGACGGACTTGCGGAGCATGTCCCAGGGCCGGGCCACGTCCTCGATGGAATTCAGCCATTACGCCGAGGTGCCAGCCAGCCTGGCCTCGGAACTCGTCCAGAAGTCCAAGGTCTAGGCAGGAGCAGCGACCACCATGGCCAAGAAGAAGTTCGAGCGCACCAAGCCGCACGTCAACATCGGGACGATCGGCCACATCGACCACGGCAAGACGAGCCTCACCGCGGCGATCACCAAGTACCTGGCCCTCAAGGGCGAGGCCGAGTATCGCGCCTTCGACTCGATCGACAACGCGCCCGAAGAGCGCGAGCGCGGGATCACCATCGCCATCGCCCACGTCGAGTACGAGACCGAGGCCCGCCACTACGCCCACGTCGACTGCCCGGGACACGCCGACTACATCAAGAACATGATCACCGGCGCGGCCCAGATGGACGGGGCCATCCTCGTCGTCGCCGCGACCGACGGCCCGATGCCCCAGACCCGCGAGCACATCCTGCTGGCCCGCCAGGTCGAGGTCCCGTTCATCGTCGTCTTCCTCAACAAGGTCGACATGGTCGATGACCCCGAGCTCCTCGACCTCGTCGAGCTCGAGGTCCGCGAGCTGCTCTCCAAGTACAACTTCCCGGGCGACGACATCCCGGTCATCCGGGGCAGCGCCCTCAAGGCCCTCGAGGCGCCCGACGACCCCGCCAACGAGGCCTACGCGCCCATCCAGGAGCTGATGGACGCGGTCGACAGCTACATCCCGACCCCCGAGCGGGCGGTCGACAAGCCGTTCCTCATGCCGGTCGAGGACGTCTTCGGGATCAAGGGCCGGGGCACGGTCGCGACCGGGCGCATCGAGCGCGGCATCGTCAAGGTCGGCGACGAGGTCGAGCTGGTCGGGGTCAAGGCCACCCGCAAGATCGTCGTGACCGGCGTCGAGATGTTCAAGAAGCTGCTCGACCAGGGCGAGGCCGGCGACAACGTCGGCTGCCTCATCCGGGGCATCGAGCGCGAGGAGATCGAGCGTGGCCAGGTCCTGGCCAAGAGTGGCTCGGTCAAGCCCCACACCAAGTTCACCGCGCAGGTCTACGTCCTGACCAAGGAGGAGGGCGGCCGGCACACCCCGTTCTACAACGGCTACCGGCCCCAGTTCTACCTGCGCACGACCGACGTGACCGGGGCCATCGGCCTGCCCGACGGGGCCGAGATGATCATGCCCGGCGACAACGTCGAGATGTCGGTCGAGCTGATCACCCCGATCGCCCTCGAGGTCGGCCAGCGCTTCGCCATCCGCGAGGGCGGCCGGACCGTCGGTGCCGGCGCCATCGTCAGCATCGTCGAGTAGGGACAGCAGATGGCGAAGCAGCGGATCAGGATCCGCCTCAAGGCCTACGATCACCGGCTGCTCGATCAGTCGGCGGCCCAGATCGTCGAGACGGCCCAGCGGACCGGCGCGGATGTCGTCGGTCCGGTGCCGCTGCCGACGCGCATCGAGAAGTTCACCGTCATCCGGTCGCCGTTCATCGACAAGGACTCGCGTGAGCAGTTCGAGATCCGCACCCACAAGCGACTCGTCGACATCATCGATCCCTCGTCGAAGACGGTCGACGCCCTGATGCGACTCAGCCTGGCCGCTGGCGTCGACATCGAAATCAAGATGTAGCGCGATGAGTATCGGATTGATCGGCCGCAAGGTCGGCATGACCCAGGTGTTCCAGGACGACGGCACGATGGTGGCCGTCAGCGTCCTGGCCATCGAACCGAATACCGTGACCCGGCTCCGGACGACCGACCGCGACGGCTATACCGCCGTGCAGCTCGGCACCGAGGTGGTCAAGAAGAAGCTGACCAAGCCCGAGGCCGGCCAGCTCAAGGATCTGCCCCAGGTGGCGACGATCCGCGAGTTCCGGGTCGACAGCGTCGACGACTTCGAGGTCGGCCAGACCCTCAGCCTGGGTGACCTGTTCGCCGACGGCGACGAGGTCGACGTCACCGGCGTCTCCAAGGGCAAGGGCTTCGCCGGCCACATCAAGCGCCACAACTTCCACCGCGGGCCCAAGACCCACGGCTCGGACCATCACCGCGAGCCGGGCTCCATCGGCCCGGGCACCACGCCGGGTCGCGTCTACCGCGGCCTGAAGATGGCCGGCCACATGGGCGACGAGCGGGTGACCATCAAGAAGGTGCGCGTCGTGCGCGCCGACACCGACCGCAACCTGCTGCTCGTCAACGGGAGCCTCCCGGGCGCGCGTGGGTCGCTGATCCTCGTGAAGAAGGCCTGACGATGCCGTCGACCCCCCTCTACGACCGGACCGGCAAGACCGTCGGCAGCGTGGACCTCAGTGATGAGCTCTTCGCCGCCCCGGTCAATACCGCCGTGCTCCACCAGGTCGTGACCGCCCAGCTGGCCGCCCGCCGGACGGGCACCCACGACACCAAGACCCGCGGCGAGGTCCGCGGCGGTGGCCGCAAGCCGTACCGCCAGAAGGGCACCGGCCGCGCCCGCCAGGGCTCGCGCACCGCGCCGCACTACCGCGGCGGTGGCACCGTCTTCGGCCCGCATCCGCGCTCCTACGAGCAGCGGCTGCCGCGCAAGATGAAGCGCCTCGCCCTCCGTGGTGCGCTGACCGCCAAGCTCACCGACGAGCAGGTCAAGGTCATCGACGGGTTCGGCCTGGACGCCATCAAGACCAAGGAGCTGGCCGGCGTCCTGCGGGCGCTGGACGCCAGCGGTCGGGTCCTCGTCGTGGCCCCCGGACGCGACCAGACCCTGGAGCTGTCCGCCCGCAACCTGCCGACCGTCGAGGTCATCCTCGCCGACTCGCTGAATGTGGTCGACCTGCTCAATGCCGACCTCGTCCTCATCGAGCAGCCGGCGCTGTCGCGGATGGAGTCCGTCTACGGCAGCGGGACGCCCCAGGAGGTGGACGCGTGACCGCCCTGACCGCCCCCGAGGTCATCCTCCGGCCCGTCATCAGCGAGAAGTCGATCGACGAGTCCGGCCGTGGCAAATACACCTTCGCCGTGCACCGCGACGCCAACAAGATCCAGATCAAGGCGGCCGTCGAGGAGCTCTACAAGAAGGAGAAGGTGACCGTCGTCGCGGTCAACGTCCTGACCACCAAGGCCAAGGAGAAGCGTCGCGGCACTCGCCGCGGGCGGATCGTCGGCCACACCACGCCGTGGCGCAAGGCCATCGTCACCCTGGCCCCCGGCCAGTCGATCGAATTCTTCGAGGGGGTCTGAGCGATGCCGCTTCGCAGCTACAAGCCCACCTCGCCCGGCCTGCGCCAGATGACCCGGTCGACCTTCGAGGAGATCACGACCAAGGAGCCGCACAAGCCGCTCCTCGAGCCCCAGAAGCGCGGCTCCGGTCGGAACAACCAGGGTCGCCTGTCGGTCCGTCATCGCGGCGGCGGCGAGAAGCAGCACTACCGCCGGATCGACTTCAAGCGGGACAAGTTCGGCGTGCCGGCTCGCCTGGCCACGATCGAGTACGACCCGAACCGCTCCGCGCGGATCGGGCTGCTCCATTACCGCGACGGCGAGAAGCGCTACATCCTCGTCCCGCACGGGCTGAAGGTCGGTGACATCGTCGTCGCCGGGCCGGACGCCGAGGCGCGGATCGGCAATGCGCTGCCGCTGTCGAGCATCCCGCTCGGCACGACCATCCACAACATCGAGCTGACTCCCGGCAAGGGTGGCCAGATCGTCCGCTCGGCCGGCACGTCCGCCCAGCTCCTGGCCAAGGAGGGCGCCTACGCCACCGTGCGCATGCCATCCGGCGAGATGCGGCGCGTCCCGATGCGCTGCATGGCCACGGTCGGCCAGGTCAGCAACCTCGACCACGAGAACCAGAACCTCGGCAAGGCCGGCCGCGCCCGGCACCTCGGCCAGCGGCCGGAGGTCCGAGGCGTCGTGATGAACCCGCGTGACCATCCGCACGGTGGTGGTGAAGGCAAGTCCCCGACCGGGATGCCGCCCAAGACCCCGTGGGGCAAGCCCGCCATGGGCTATCGCACCCGCCGGGCCAAGACGACCGGACGGCTCATCGTCCGCTCGCGGCATCGGAAGTAAGGGAGGAGGAGCCAGATGTCCCGTTCGATCAAGAAGGGCCCGTTCATCGAGGCCCGCCTCCAGGGGCGGATCGATGAGATGAACAAGCGCAATGAGAAGAAGGTCGTCAAGACCTGGTCGCGTGCGTCGGTCATCTTCCCGACCTTCATCGGCCACACCATCGCCGTCTATAACGGCAAGAAGCACATCCCGGTCTACGTGACCGAGAACATGGTCGGTCATCGCCTTGGTGAGTTCAGTCCGACCCGCAACTATCGCGGGCACGGGCGGCACACCGAGCGGTCGACGGCGCTGAAGTAGGAGCGAGCCAGACCGTGCGTGTCACCGCCACCGCCAAGTACCTCCGCGGCTCCACCCGGAAGACCCGTCTCGTGACGCAGGCCATCAAGGGCAAGCCGGTCGAGGAGGCCGCCGCCCTGCTCCGGTTCATGCCGCAGCGGGCCGCGGCGGATGTCGCGCGCGTCCTCAAGAGCGCGACGGCCAATGCCGAGAACAACCACAACCTGTCCGCGGAAGACCTCATCGTCGCCGACGCCATCGCCAACGAAGGCCCGACGATCAAGCGCTTTCGCCCGCGGGCCCAGGGTCGGGCGTTCCCGATCCACAAGCCCATGACCCACATCACCATCGTCGTCGCTGACCAGGAGGCCTGACATGGGACATAAGGTCCATCCGTACGGCTTCCGCCTGGGTGTCTCGCGCACCTGGACCGCGAAGTGGTATGCGGACAAGGAATACACCACCTCCCTCAAGGAGGACATCTCGATCCGCACGCTCATCGACAAGCGGCTGGCCAACGCCAGCGTCAGCGGTGTCGAGATCGAGCGCGGCATCAACCACGTGACGGTGACCATCCACACGGCCAAGCCGGGGATCGTCATCGGCAAGGGTGGTGCCAACGTGGAGGTCCTGCGCCAGCAGATCGGGGCCCTGTCCGACCGCAAGGTCAAGCTGGAGATCAAGGAGATCCGCCAGCCGGAGCTCGACGCCCACCTCGTGGCCATGAACATCGCCGGCCAGCTGTCCCGCCGCATCGCCTTCAAGAAGGCGATGAAGCAGGCCATCCAGCGGTCCATGAAGGCCGGGGCGAAGGGCGTCAAGATCGCCGTCGCCGGTCGGCTGGGCGGTTCGGAGATGGGTCGTCGCGAATGGGACAAGGAAGGGCGGATCCCGCTCGGCACCCTTCGCGCGGACATCAGCTACGGCCAGGTCCACGCCCACACCACCTACGGGCGCATCGGCGTCAAGGTCTGGATCTATCGCGGCGACCTCGCTCCGGAGCGCCAGCTCCCGCGCGAGGCCACGCTCCCGGCCCAGGCCGGGCAGGGGGTCTGACCGATGTTGATGCCGCGACGCGTCAAGCATCGCAAGGTCATGCGCGGACGGATGTCCGGCATCGCCAAGGGCGGCCACACGGTCGCCTTCGGTGAGTACGGCCTGGCCACCCAGGAACCGGCCTGGATCACGAGCCGCCAGATCGAGGCGGCCCGGCGCGCGATGACCCGCTCGGTCAAGCGCGGCGGCAAGATCTGGATCCGGATCTTCCCGGACAAGCCGGCGACCAAGAAGCCGGCCGAGACCCGGATGGGCTCCGGCAAGGGCGCGCCCGACCATTGGGTCGCGGTCGTCAAGCCCGGTCGCATCCTGTTCGAGATGGCCGGTGTCGACCACGACGCCGCCATCGAGGCGATGCGCCTGGCCAGCCACAAGCTGCCGGTCCAGACCCGCGTGGTCATCCGGGAAGGGGCGAAGGAGGCGTGAGCATGGACATCGATAAGGTCCGCACGCTGTCCGACGCCGAGCTTGACGAGGCCCTGCGCGAAGCCAAGCAGGACCTGTGGGGAGCGCGCTTCGCGCTGTCCACGCGCCAACTGAAGGACTACAGCACGATCCCGCTGACGCGGCGAACGATCGCGCGGATCCTGACCGTCCAGCGCGAGCGCAAGCTCGACAAGACGGCCTGACGGGACATCACGCGATGACAGGAGCGAACACCAAGGTGCAGGGAAAGCGGAAGACCAAGGTCGGCCGCGTGGTCAGCGACAAGATGGACAAGACGATCGTCGTGTCCGTCGAGCGCCTGGCCCGTCACCGGCTATACAAGCGGGTCATCCGCTTGACCACCAAGTTCAAGGCCCACGATGAGACCAACGACGCCCACATCGGCGACACGGTCCTCATCGAGGAGGCGCGGCCGCTGTCCGCGACCAAGCGCTGGCGCCTGGTCAGTGTGATCGCGCGCGCCGGCGAGCACGGCCTGCCGGGCGAGACCGTCGTGTCCGAGGAGGCCGAGACGAGCGAGGCCATCCACGCCGCCGCCCACCCGGGTCGGACCCGTGCCGCCGAGGCCGAGACCGACGCGGAGCGCGCGGACGCCGACACCGAGGCCGTCGAGCCGGCTGAGGCTGCGCCGGTCGCCGAGGCCGAGGCGGAGGGAGCCGCGTCGTGATCCAGCCCCAGACCCGCCTGAAGGTCGCGGACAACACCGGCGCCCGGAGCATCCAGTGCATCCGGGTGATGGGCCGGTCGCTGAAGACGACGGCCGGGGTCGGTGACGTCATCGTCGCCAGCGTCAAGCAGGCCATCCCGAACGCCGCCGTCAAGAAGGGCGACGTCGTCCGGGCCGTCATCGTCCGCACGAACAAGGAATACGGCCGCCCGGACGGGAGCTACATCCGGTTCGACGAGAACGCGGCCGTGCTCATCAATAACCAGGGCAACCCGCGTGGCACGCGCATCTTCGGCCCGGTCGCGCGCGAGCTGCGTGATCGCAACTACATGAAGATCGTGTCGCTCGCCCCGGAGGTGCTGTGATGGCCGTCCGGACCGCCGTGACCCGGGCGCCCAAGGTGCCCGAGATCCGCAAGGGCGACACCGTGGTCGTGCTGTCCGGCAAGGACGCCGGCAAGCGCGGCACGGTCGAGCGCGTCATCCGCCAGGACCCGGCCCCGCGAGGCGGCCGGAGCATCTTCCGCCGCGGCTCGTCGGCCGGTGGCGTGAGGGTCGTCGTCGAAGGCATCAACATCGCCAAGCGACATACCAAGCCGCGCCAGTCGGCCGGTGCCACCGACCGCATGCCCAAGATCCAGCAGGGCGGCATCCTCGAGATCGCCCAGCCCCTGCCGATCGCCAAGGTCATGGTCGTGTGCGGCCGCTGCGGCAAGCCGACCCGCATCGCCCATCAGACGCTCGACAACGGGCGCCGGGTCCGGGTCTGCAAGCACTGCGGCGAGCAGTTGGAGGTGAAGGCATGACCAGTCGCCTTCACGAGCGCTACGCGGCCGAGGTCGTGCCGGCGCTCCAGAAGCAGTTCGAGTACGGCAACCCCAACCAGGTGCCGAAGGTCAGCAAGATCGTCGTCAACATCGGTCTGGGCGAGGCCCTGTCCAATGCCAAGGCACTGGACGCGGCCCTCGGCGACCTGACCGCCATCACCGGCCAGAAGCCCATCGTGACCAAGGCTCGTCGGTCGATCGCCCAGTTCCGCTTGCGGACGGGCAACTCGATCGGCGCCAAGGTGACCCTCCGCGGCGAGCGGATGTGGGACTTCATGGACCGGCTGACGACCCTCGCCCTGCCGCGCATCCGCGATTTCCGCGGGGTGCCCGGCAAGTCGTTCGACGGGCGTGGCAACTACAGCCTCGGGATGCGCGAGCAGCTCGCGTTCCCCGAGATCGACTACGACAAGGTAGACCGTCTCCGCGGGCTGGAGATCAGCATCGTGACGACGGCGAAGACCGACGAGGAATCGAAGAAGCTTCTCGAACTCCTCGGCATGCCCTTCGCCTCGTAGGCGCGGGGAGGGAGACACATGGCCAAGAAGTCGATGGTCGCGAAGGCGAAGCGGACCCCCAAGCACAAGGTGCAGGCATATCACCGGTGCTTCGTGTGCGGGCGGCCGCGGGCCTTCATGCGACGGTTCGCGCTCTGCCGCATCTGCTTCCGGGAGCGCGCGCTCCTGGGCGAGCTGCCGGGCGTCACGAAGTCGAGTTGGTAGGACACCGATGAACATCTCCGACCCGATCGCGGACATGCTCACGCGCGTTCGGAACGCCTCGCGGGCACGCCACACCGAAGTGGTCGTCCCGGCGTCGCGCACGAAGCGTGAGATCGCCCGCATCCTCAAGGACGAGGGCTTCATCGCCGACGTCACCGAAGAGAAGGACGGACCCACCGCGGTCCTGCGCCTGCACCTCAAGTACGTCGACGGGAAGGTCCCGGTCGTCTCCGGCCTGAAGCGGATCAGCAAGCCCGGCCTGCGCGTCTACGCGCGCAAGACGGACATCCCGCGGGTCCTGGGCGGCCTCGGCATCGTCATCGTCAGCACCAGCCAGGGGATCATGACCGGCCAGCAGGCGCGTCAGGCGCAGCTGGGCGGCGAAGTCCTCGCGTACGTCTGGTAGGGCGAACGGATGTCGCGAATCGGACGCCTGCCCATCACCGTCCCGTCGAGCGTCGATGTGACGATCGACGGACGCCAGCTGACGGTCAAGGGGCCCAAGGGCACCCTCAGCCGCGTGCTGCACCCCGACATGACGGTCACCCGTGAGGACGCCACCATCGTCGTCACCCGCCCGACCGAGCAGAAGACCCACAAGCAGCTCCACGGCCTGACCCGGACGCTGGTCAACAACATGGTCGTGGGCGTCACCGATGGCTACCGCAAGGGCCTCGAGATCACGGGTGTCGGCTATCGCGCGGCGCTCAACGGGAAGAAGCTGACCCTCAACCTGGGCTACAGCCATCCCATCGAGATCGACCCGCCGGAGGGCATCAGCTTCGAGGTCGAGAACCCCACCCGCCTGTCGGTCGTGGGCATCGACAAGGAGCTCGTCGGCCAGATCGCTGCCAAGGTCCGCTCCACCCGCAAGCCCGAGCCGTACAAGGGCAAGGGCGTTCGCTACGCGGGCGAGCAGGTCCGCCGCAAGGCGGGCAAGGCCGGCAAGATCGGCGGCAAGAAGTAACCCTGAGCACTGACGAAGGACTGACACGATGACGCAGGTCGCCAGCCGCGGCGCCGCACGACGCAAGCGCCACGAACGGATCCGCCTCCACCTGGCGGGGACGGACGGGCGGCCGCGCCTCGCGGTGTTCCGCAGCCTCAACCACATCTACGCGCAGGTCATCGACGACGCGTCCGGCAAGACGCTCGCCGCTGCCTCGACGGTCGAGAAGGAGCTTCGCGGCTCCAAGGCGACCAAGTCGGAGGAAGCCGCCAAGGTCGGCACGCTCGTCGCCGAGCGGGCCAAGGCCGCCGGGGTGGAGCGCGTCGTCTTCGATCGAGCCGGGTTCCGGTACCACGGGCGGATCAAGTCGCTCGCCGATGCCGCCCGCGAAGCCGGCCTCGACTTCTGATCGGAAGGAGCCAACGTGGCACGCATCGACCCCAATAAGCTCGCGCTCGAGGAGCGCGTCGTCCAGATCAACCGAGTCGCCAAGGTCGTCAAGGGCGGCCGGCGGTTCAGCTTCAGCGCGGTCGTCGTCGTCGGTGACGGCCAGGGCCACGTCGGAGCCGGACTCGGCAAGGCCGGCGAGGTCCCGGAGGCGATCCGCAAGGGCGTCGAGGACGCGAAGAAGAACCTCATCAAGATCCCGATGGTCGGGACGACGATCCCGCACGAGGTGAACGTCGAGTTCTCGGCCAGCCGAGTCATGCTCAAGCCGGCCAGCCAGGGCACCGGCGTCATCGCCGGCGGCTCGGTCCGGGCCGTGCTCGAGGCCGCAGGCGTCCGCGACATCCTGTCCAAGATCTACGGCTCCACGAACCCGGTGAACGTGACCCGCGCGACCATCGAGGCCCTCCGTGGCCTGCACTCCGCCGAGGAGCTTGGCGCTCGTCGCGGCGTCAAGCTCACCAGCCGCATCTCCGGTCAGCCGGTCGCGGCCGTGGAGGGCGCCGATGGCCGGTAAGCTGAAGGTCACCCAGACCAAGAGCACGATCAGTCACATCGCCCGCAACCGAGCCACGGTCAAGGCCCTCGGCCTGCACGGCATCGGGAGCACGAGCATCGTCACCGACAACGAGGCGACCCGCGGCATGGTCCGCCAGGTCCGCTTCCTCGTCTCCGTCGAGGAGATCGCCGAGGAGCCGACCAAGCGTCGCGCCAGCGCCGGCGACGAGGAGAAGGCATGAAACTCCATGATCTGCGACCCGCCGAGGGGTCGCGCAAGGAGCGCACGCGTGTCGGCCGCGGCATCGCCGCCGGCAAGGGCAAGACCGCGGGCCGCGGCACGAAGGGCCAGAAGGCGCGTGCCGGCGGCGGCATCCCGCCGTGGTTCGAGGGTGGCCAGACGCCGCTCCACATGCGCATCCCGAAGCTGCGTGGCTTCAAGAACCGGTTCAAGACGGTCTACGAGGTCGTCAACATCGGCGCCATCGACGCCGCCGCCGCGCGCGGGGCGTTCGAGCTGCCGGCTGGCGACGCCCCCAAGGGCAAGGCCAAGGGCAAGGCGAAGGCCGATGCCCAGGTCACGATCAACCAGGACATCCTGCGCGCCGTCGGGCTCGTCCGGACCCTGGACAAGCCGCTCAAGATCCTCGGCAATGGAGAGCTGACGGTCCCGCTGTTCGTCGTCGCCGACGCCTTCACGGCTTCGGCCCGGACGAAGATCGAGGCCGCCGGCGGCACGGTCAGCGTGCTCGAGGTCCCGACCGCGCCGCGCAAGGCGCTGGGCCTGGAGCCGACCGAGACCGAGTCGCCGGAGCGCGTCTCGACGGCCGGTTCGACGGTCGCGGCCGAAACGGCCCCGGCGGCCGATCCGGACACGGCCGAGACCACCAGCGCCGCGATCGCCGCGGACGAGCCGGAGGTCGCCGACGTGGCGACCGAGGCGACGGCCGAGCCGGACGCCGAGGCCCCGGTCGAGGTCGCCCCGGCGGCTGACGACATCGAGGCCGCGGCCGACGACACCGACGCCGCGGCGACCGCCGCTACCGACGCCCCGGCGTCCGACGACGTCGCGACGTCCGACGAGGCCGAGACCGCTTCGCGCGACGACGCCTGACCCCGTGTTCGAATCGCTACTGAACGCCTTCCGAGCGCCGGACCTCCGGCGCCGGATCTTCGTCGTCCTGGGCCTGCTGATCGTCTTCCGGTTCCTCGCATCCGTGCCGGTCCCGGGGGTCAATCCCGAGCAGCTCGACGCCTTTCTGAACAACAACCCGTTGTTCGGCCTCCTGAACATCTTCTCGGGCGGCGGTCTGTCGAACTTCTCGGTCGTGGCCCTGGGCCTGAACCCCTACATCAACGCGTCGATCATCATGCAGTTGATGCAGGGGGTCGTGCCCTCCCTCCAGGCGCTCAGTCGCGAAGGCGAGTACGGCCGGAACAAGATCACCCAGTACACGCGCTACCTGTCGGTCCCGATGGCCACGCTCCAGGCCTACGGCTTCCTGGCGCTGCTAGCGTCGCAGAACCCGCCGGTCATCGAGAACTTCGACTTCGCCAGCTTCGAGACCCTGACCCAGATCGCGACGCTGACCGCCGGGTCGGTGGCCCTGATGTGGATCGGTGAGCTGATCACCGAGAAGGGCATCGGCAACGGCATCAGCTTCATCATCTTCGCCGGCATCGTCAGCCAGGCGCCGGGCGCCATCAACGCGTTCCTGGCCGCCCCGAACATCGGCGCGTTCGTCGCCTTCGCGGCCGTCGCGATCGCCGCGGTCGCGGTCATCATCTACATCCAGGAAGGCCAGCGCCGCATCCCGATCCAATACGCCAGCCGCGTCCGCGGTCGGCGGATGTATCAGGGCGGACAGACCTTCCTGCCCCTGCGGGTCAACCAGGCCGGCGTCATCCCGATCATCTTCGCGGTCAGCATCCTGCTGTTCCCCGTCCAGCTGGCGTCGTACTTCACGGCGTCCGAGATCGGCATCGTCAACACGATCGCCAACGGGATCGTGACGCTGTTCAACCCGAACTCGCCCGTCTACATCCTGCTGTACTTCTTCCTGACCATCGGCTTCACCTACTTCTACACGGCGTTCACGTTCAAGCCGGACGAGACCGCCGAACAGTTGCGCAAGAACGGCGGGTTCATCCCCGGCATCCGCCCGGGACGGCCCACCCAGGACTACCTGGCCAAGGTGGTCAGTCGGATCACCTTCGCCGGCGCGCTGTTCCTGGCCATCGTCGCGGTCTCGCCGCTGATGCTCGGGCTGTTCTTCCCGACCCTCGGGGCCCTGGGCCTGGGCGGCACCAGCCTGCTCATCGTCGTGTCGGTCGTCGTCGAGACGATGAAGCAGATCGAAGCCCAGCTGCTCATGAGGAACTACGAGGGATTCATCAAGTGACGGGCGTGGGCGCTGCCAGATGAGGGTGATCGTCCTGTTGGGGGCCCCCGGTTCCGGGAAAGGGACCCAGGCGCCCGTCCTCGCGCGGCATCTCGGGTTGCCCCATGTGGCGACCGGCGACCTCTTTCGGGCCGCCGTTCGGGATGGATCCAAGGTCGGGCTCGAGGCGCGTCGCTACATGGACCGCGGCCAGCTCGTGCCCGACGACATCACCGTCCGGATGCTCCTGGACCGGCTGAGCCACCGCGACGCCGCGAACGGGGTCATCCTCGACGGCTTCCCCCGCAACGGCGCCCAGGCCGAGACCCTCGACCAGGTGCTCGGCGAGCGTGGCCAGCGGGTCGAGCTCGCCCTCGAGATCGACGTGCCGGCCGACGAGCTCGTCCATCGGTTGTCCGGACGGTGGGTCTGCCGCGACAACGGCCACGTCTACAACGAGGCCAGCAACCCGCCCCGGTCGCCCGGCAAGTGCGACCTCGACGGCTCGCCGCTCATCCAGCGCGAGGACGACAAGGCCGAGACCATCCGCAACCGGATGGCCGTGACCTTGACCAGCCTGCGTGACGTGGTGAACCACTACCGGGACACCGGCGTGCTTCGCCAGGTGAACGGCGTGCAGGCCATCGATCAGGTCACGGCGGACCTCCTGGCGCTCCTGCCGAGCGGCCGCGACCAGGCGACGGAGCCGGGCGTGTCGCCCGTCTCGGACGCGTCGGTCTGACCGTGGTCACCCGCAAGTCGAAGGCCGAGATCGCCCGCATGCGCGAGGCCGGGCGCATCGTGGCCGAGGTCCTGACCCTCGTCGGCGACGAGCTCAAGCCGGGCGTCACGACCGGTCACCTCGACCGCGTCGCCGAGGCCCACATCCGCAAGGCCAAGGCCATCCCGTCGTTCAAGGGCTACCCGGGGATCAACCCGCGTCGCCCCTTCCCGGGCAGCCTGTGCATCTCCATCGACGACGAGATCGTCCACGGCATCCCGGGCGAGCGGACGATCCGCGACGGCCAGATCGTGTCGATCGACGCCGGGGCCATCGTCGACGGCTGGCACGGCGACGCGGCCCGGACGTTCTATGTCGGCGAGCCGCCGACGGCCATCGCCCAGCTCATCGGTGCGACGCGCTCCGCGATGGAGGCCGGCATCGCCGCCGCCGTCCCGGGCCACCACATCGAGGACATCTCGGCTGCGGTCGAGGATGTCGCGACGCCCTACGGCTTCGGCATCGTCCGCCAGTTCGTGGGCCATGGCATCGGCACCGAGATGCACGAGGAGCCGCAGGTCCCCAACTACCGGACCGGCCGCCGCGGCCGCAAGCTCGAGCCCGGGCTGTGCCTGGCCATCGAGCCGATGTTCACCCTGGGCGACTACCGCGCCCACATCCTGGCCGACGACTGGACGGTCTCGACCGTCGACGGTTCGCTGGCCGCCCACTTCGAGGACACCATCGCCGTGACGGACGACGGGCCCGTGGTCTTGACCGCGCTATGAACGTGGCGGCCACGGGAGACACGCGACCTGCGGCGACCGCACCGAGGACCGAAGAAAGCCCCGCGTGCCTTCGGTCCGAGGTCTCCCGTGGTCCTCACCGCCCTGTGATGACAACCCCATCGTTTGCCGGGAATGCCATCTTTTGATACGCTACGCGTTCGTGTGTCGGTCCGTCCTGGGCCGACACTGCGCGTGAGAAAGGGAAGCACGTAAGCCTGTGGCCAAGAAGGACGCGATCGAAGTCGAAGGAACGGTCATCGAACCGCTCCCCAACACCATGTTCGCCGTCGAGCTGGAGAATGGCCACCGGGTGCTCGCCCACATCAGCGGCAAGTTGCGCATGAACTTCATCCGCATCCTGCCCGGTGACCGCGTCCGCGTCGAGTTGTCGCCGTACGACCTGACCCGCGGTCGCATCACGTACCGATTGAAGTAAGTCACCCGCCACCACGAGCACGATCGAGGATCCGTTGAAGGTCAGAGCTTCCGTCAAGGCGCGCTGCGACAACTGCAAGGTCATCCGACGCCACGGCACCGTGATGGTCATCTGCAGCAATCCCAAGCACAAGCAGCGGCAGGGGTAACCGATGGCACGTATCGCCGGTGTCGATATCCCGCGTGAGAAGCGCGTCGAGATCGCCCTTACCTACGTCTACGGGCTCGGCCTGCCCACCAGCCAGAAGATCCTCGCCCAGACCAACATCAATCCGGACACCCGGGTCCGTGACCTCACCGAGGAGCAGGTCAACCGCCTGCGTGAGCTCATCGATCGGCGGTACAAGGTCGAGGGCGACCTGCGCCGCGAGGTGGCGCTGAACATCAAGCGCCTCATCGAGATCGGCTCGTACCGCGGACTTCGCCATCGCCGCAACCTTCCGGTGCGCGGCCAGCGGACCAAGACCAATGCTCGCCAGCGACGCGGACCGAAGAAGACGGTCGGCATCCGGCGCAAGAAGTGACGAGGGGCTGACCAGGCATGGCGGAACGCAAGCGAGCGGTCAAGCAACGTCGTCGGGAGAAGAAGAACGTCCCCCAGGGGCACGTTCACATCCAGGCCACGTTCAACAACACGATCATCACGATCACCGACCTCAACGGCGCGGTCATCAGCTGGGGCTCGGCCGGCGTCGCCGGTTTCAAGGGCTCGCGCAAGAGCACCCCGTACGCGGCGGCGCTGTCGGCTGACGGCGCGGCGAAGCGTGCCATGGAGCACGGCATGCGCCAGGTCGAGGTCTACGTGAAGGGCCCGGGCGCCGGCCGCGAGCAGGCCATCCGGTCGCTCCAGGCCGCCGGCCTCGAGGTCAGCGCCATCACCGACGTCACGCCCATCCCGCACAACGGCTGCCGCCCGCCCAAGCGGCGCCGCGTCTAGGCCCCGGAGACCCATGGCTCGATACACCGCATCCGTCTGCCGGATCTGCCGGCGTGAAGGCGCCAAGCTCTATCTGAAGGGCTCGCGCTGCTATACCAAGAAGTGCGCCTTCGAGCGCCGACCGTCCCCGCCCGGCCAGCACGGCGTCCGCCGCCGCAAGGTCGGTGAGTACGGCCTGCAGCTCCGCGAAAAGCAGAAGGTCCGCAAGACCTACGGCGTCCTGGAGCGGCAGTTCCGCAACTACTTCATCGCCGCGGAGAACCGCCCCGGCGTGACCGGCGAGAACCTGCTGCGCTCCCTCGAGACCCGCCTGGACAACGTCGTCTACCGAGCCGGCTTCGCGCCGTCGCGGGCCGCCGCACGCCAGCTCGTGGCCCACGGTCACTTCGCCGTCAACGGCGTGCCGACCAACATCGCGTCCTTCCAGATGCGCCCCGGCGACAAGGTCGAGGTCCGCGAGATCCGCCGCGGCCGCGAGCCGTTCAAGGTCGCCAAGGAGACGCTCCGCAACCACCAGGCGCCCGAGTGGCTGTCCCTGGATGCCACCAACCTGTCCGCCACCGTCGCCACGGCCCCCAGCCGCGACCAGATGCCGCTCGATCTCAACGAGCAGCTCGTGGTCGAGTACTACTCGAGGTAACCGCCACTCATGATCGAACTCGAGAACCCGCAGATCGAGTCTGTCGAGGAAGCCGGCACGTACGCCAAGTACGAGGCCGGACCCCTCCAGGCCGGCTACGGCGTCACCCTCGGCAATGCGCTCCGGCGCGTGCTCCTGTCCTCGCTCGAGGGCGCCGCGGTGACGAGCATCCAGATCCGTGACGTGTACCAGGAGTTCTCCACGATCCCTGGGGTCAAGGAGGACGTCACCCAGATCGTCCTGAACGTCAAGAAGCTCCGCCTCAAGAGCTTCGCGTCGCATCCGGTCCAGCTCCGGCTCATCAAGAGCGGTGCGGGCGCGGTGACCGCGGCTGACGTGGCCGAGAGCGCCGACGTCGAGATCATCAACCCCGATCTCGTCCTCATGACCCTAGACACGGACGACGTGACCATCGAGATGGACCTGACCGTCGAGCGCGGCGTCGGCTATCTCGGTGCCGAGCGCGCCGAGGCCCTGCCCATCGGCGTCATCGCGGTCGACGCGATCTTCACGCCGGTCCGCAAGGTCAACTACTGGGTCGAGAGCATGCGCGTCGGTCAGATGACCAACTTCGACAAGCTCACGATCGAGATCGAGACCGACGGCACGATCACCCCCGAAGAGGCCCTCAGCCGCTCGGCCGAGATCCTGGTCAACCAGTTCCGGCCGTTCGTGACGGTCGGCATGGCCGCCGTGGCCCCGGTCGCCGCGACCGGCGTTGCCGCCCTGCCGCCCAACATGCTGGACATGCCGATCGAGGAGCTCGACCTCCCGATGCGCGCCTACAACTCGCTCAAGCGCAACAACATCGTCAAGGTCGGTCAGCTGCTCCAGCTGAAGGACGACGACCTGCTGCGCATGCGCAACTTCGGCAAGAAGTCGCTCGACGAGATGAAGGAACGCCTCCGGATGCGGGGCTTCATCGTCCCGGACACGGAGACCGATGGCCTCGACGACCTGGGCGGCGACGAGCCGTTCGACGACGAGACCGAGGACTGACCGATGGCGCACCGGATCGGCGGGCGCAAGCTCAGCCGGAAGCAGGGCCCGCGGCTCAGCCTGTACAAGAACCTGACCGTGTCGGTCATCCGCTACGAGCGAGTCAAGACGACCGAGGCCAAGGCCAAGGAGATCTCCAGCCGGGTCGAGAAGATGATCACGCTGGCCAAGCGGGGTGACCTCTCCGCCCGCCGGGCGGTCGTCGCCCAGTTCCCGAACGAGCCGCTCGTCGTCAACAAGCTGTTCGACGAGATCGCGCCCAAGTACGCCGACCGGACATCCGGGTTCACCCGGATCGTGAAGATCGGACAACGACGCGGAGACGCCGCCGAGATCGTCCAGATCGAATTGGTCTGAGTCGACGCCACTGATGCCCGAGAGGGTGTCCCCGCGCTACCGAGCGCGGGTCGAATATGACGGAACGGACTTCGCCGGCTTCCAGGTCAATCCTGGGAGGCGGACGGTCCAAGGGGTCCTCGAAGAGGCGCTCGCCGGTCTCGGCAACGGGGCAGGGGAGCGGGTCGACGGGGCCGGTCGCACGGATGCCGGAGTGCACGCGACGGGGCAGGTCATCGCCTTCTCCTACGACGGGCGCCTGACCGGGCCGGAGCTGGGGCGGGCGCTCGATGCGCTCCTCCCGCCGGACGTGACGATCCGGGACGTGCGGGCCGTGCCCGCGGCGTTCCACCCCCGCTATGCGGCGCGGTACCGGGAATACCGCTACACCGTCTGGAACGGGCCGCGCAGTCCGCTTCGCGAGCGCACCGCGCTCGGGGTGCGGATCCCGCTCGACACCGCCGCGATGGCGCGGGCCGGGTCGGTCTTCATCGGCCGACACGACTTCAGCACCTTCGGGGCAGCGGACCGCTCGTCGGTCCGGACCGTCATGGCGGTCCGGGTCCGGAGGGATGGCCGGACCGTGACGATCGACGTCCGGGCCGATGCCTTCCTCCGAGGGATGGTCCGACGGATGGTGGCCTGCCTCCTGGAGGTCGGCCTCGGCAAGATGGATGAGGACGCGGTCCGATCGGCACTCGCCGGTCCTGGACCGGCCTTCGATGGGGCAGCCGCCCCGGCGAAGGGCCTGTGCCTCCGCCGCGTCGCCCTCGGGCGGCCGGTCGGAGCGCCAACGAACGGAGAACACGAGGAACGATGAACGCGAAGACCTACACGGTCCGGGAGAGCGAGATCGAGCGACGCTGGTTCGTCGTCGATGCGACGGACGAGACGCTCGGCCGCCTCGCCTCGCGCATCGCGCGCGTCCTCGAGGGCAAGCACAAGCCGACCTACACGCCGAACCTCGATTCGGGCGACCACGTGATCGTCCTCAACGCCAAGCGCATCTCGGTGACCCGCGACAAGCTCGAGAGCAAGATCTACCACCGCCACAGCGGCTATCCGCAGGGCTACAAGGAGGAGACCCTGGGTCACCTCCTGGAGCGCCGGCCGGAGGAAGTCATCCGTCGCGCCGTCAAGGGCATGCTGCCGCACACCCGACTCGGAGCCCAGCAGCTCCGCAAGCTCAAGGTCTACGCCGGGACCGATCACCCGCATCAGGCCCAGCGGCCTGAGCCGCTCGCCTGACGAGGAGTCCGAACGACATGTCCACCCCCGCCTTCTACTCCGGGACCGGTCGCCGCAAGACGGCCATCGCCCGCGTCCGGCTCCTGCCGGGCGAGGGTGAGATCGTGGTCAACGGTCGCTCCCTGGACGAGCATTTCGGCAACGCGGTCAACGAGACCGAGGTCCGGATGCCGTTCCGCGTGACCAACACCGAGGGCCGCTTCAACGCGATGATCAAGGTCGAGGGCGGTGGTGTCACCGGCCAGGCCGGGGCCATCCGCCACGGCATCGCCCGGGCGCTCCTCGAGGTCGATCCCGACGGCAATCGTCTGCCGCTTCGCCAGGCCGGCCTCCTGACGCGAGATCCGCGCATGAAGGAACGCAAGAAGTACGGCCTCAAGCGTGCCCGGAAGGCGCCGCAGTACACCAAGCGTTAGGTGCACGCGCCGCGCCTGGGACGGCCCATGCGTGCGTTGGCCGCTCCGCGCGCTCGCTCACGCACCTTGGGGTGCGCTCGCTCCCGTGCTCACGTCCGCCTTCGCCTGAACGCCCCCGGTCCGGCGCGAGGCAAGACTCGGACCCCGGTCTGGATCCTTCCGATGACGTCCACGCTCGTCGGGCGGGATCTCATCTCGGTCGCGGATCTGTCGGCCGAGGAGGTCGGGCGGGTCTTCGCGACGGCGGAGCGCCTGAAGGCCGAGTTCCGGGCGACGCGCCGGCACATCGAGCCGCCGCTCGTCGGGCGGACCCTGGCGATGCTCTTCCAGAAGCCCAGCCTCCGGACGCGGGTCACGTTCGAGGCCGGCATGGCCCAGCTCGGTGGCACGGCGATCTACCTCCCCGAGGACACGGTCATGGGCGCCCGCGAGGCGGTCCGGGACGTCGCCCACAACCTGGAGCGGTTCGTCGATGCGATCGTCGCCCGGACCGGGCCGCACGAGGTCGTCGTCGAGCTCGCGGCCCAGGCCGACATCCCGGTCATCAACGGCCTGACCCTCCGGGAGCACCCGTGTCAGGCCCTGGCCGACCTGTTCACCGTCCTGGAGCAGCGCGGTTCGCTCGAGGGCGCGGTCATCACCTTCGTCGGCGACGGCAACAACGTCTATCACTCCCTGGCCCTGCTGGGCGCCGCCCTCGGGGTCGAGGTGCGGCTGGCCCACCCGGCGCGATATGCGCCGGACGAACGGATCGTCGAACAGGCCCAGGCGCTGGCGGCGGCCAGCGGCGCGCGGCTCGTGTTCGGTCAGGACCCGATGGAGCTCGTGCGCGGCGCGGACATCGTCTACACGGATGCCTGGACGAGCATGGGCCAGGAGGCCGAAGCGGAGGCGCGCCGCGACGCGTTCGCCGGCTACGTCGTCGATGACGCTCTCCTCGACGCCGCCGGTCCGCAGGCCCGGGCGATGCACTGCCTGCCCGCTCATCGCGGCGAAGAGATCACCTCGGCGGTCATGGATGGGCCGCGGAGCCTCATCTTCGAGCAGAGTGAGAACCGGCTCCACGTCCAGAAGGCGCTGCTCGTCGAGGTGTTGAGCGAGGCCCGTGGAGCCGCCTGACCCAGCCCGGCTTCGGCCGCGCCACCTGCTGGCCTACCAGGTCCTGGCCTGGTTCGAGATCGTCCGTGGCCGGCCTGGCGCAGCGGGGGCGACGGCAGCGCTGGTCGATCGCCTGGACCGACTCGTCGACGACCCGCTGGCACTCGAGGTCAGCCTGGAGGCCGCCCTCGAGGCGCGGGACGTGCCGGCCATGCTGGCCGTGGCCGACGCGCACCGCCGCCGGCACCGACCGCGCCAGGCCATCGAGATCGGCCACCAGGCGTTGCGGCTGGCACCGACCGACGCGGACGTGTATCTGTCGATCGCCCGGGCACGCCTCGACCTGGGTCTCCGGGCGGCGGTCATCGTCGACCTCGACCGGCTGGTCCGGCTGCTCGAGGTGGTCGGCGACACCGAGGGTCGGCGGCGCGTCGGCGTCTTCGTCGCCCGCTCGTTGCGCTCCGCCCCGGCCCGACCGCGCCCCACTTGAGCGCGGTGCGCTCGACGGTCGGTCGGTCATCGCGCCCCGGGCGTGGCACCATGTCCCGACCGTCGGGGGACGGAAGGACCGCATGAGCGAACCGCTCTACGAGCGCTATAAGGAGGCCCTCCGCCGAGGGCACGTGGCCGCCGTCCGCGGCCGGTCGGCCGAGGCCCTCGAGGCGTACGGGGAAGCCGCCGGCATCGCCCCGGACCGGGCGCTGCCGCTCGTCGGGATGGCCGGGGTCCTGGCTCGGGTCGGCAAGCCGAACGACGCCCTGACCGCCTACGACGCCGCGCTGGAGCGGTCGCCGGACGACCAGGGCGCCTTGCGCGGTCGAGCCGAGGTCCTGCAGTCGACCGGTGACCGGGCCGGCGCCGCCGCGACACTCGATCGCCTGGCCGTCGCCCTCGACGCCGCCGGCGAACTGCCGCAGGCCGCCGAAGCGGCTCGCCAGGCCCTCGAGCTGGCCGAGAACCGGGGTCGGCGCGATGCGCTCCACGGTTACGTGGACCGGCTCCGCGAGGCGACCGACGACCAGGCCGCGGCCGACGAGCTGGCCCGGGGCAGCCAGGTCCTGGAGCCGATCGTGATCGGGCCGCCACCGGGATCCGAAGCTGACGTCATGGACGCGGAGCCGGTCGTGCCGTTCGACCCGGGGACCGCGATGATCGGGGTCGAAGCCGCCCTGGCGGCCGACGACGTCACGCTCGCGCGCGACCTCGCCTTGGCGGCGGCGTCCGGCTACCGGGCCGCCGGCCAGCGTTCGGCGGCCATCGACGTCTGCTACATGACCTTGGCCGCCAGCCCCGACGATCCGGGCCTCCACCTGGCCCTCGCCGAGCTGTACCTCGATCACGGCTGGCGAGCCCTGGCCACCGACAAGCTCGCCCTCCTGGGGCAGCTCGCGGGGCTGACCGATGACACGGCGACGCGCGACAAGGTGTGCGCCATCGCTCGCGCTCAGGCCCTGGACGCCCCCAAGCTGGCCGCGATCTGCGCCTGAGGCTCGTCCCGGTCGGACCGGGACCTCCGGGGGGTTCGGGACCGACCGGGTCGCGATGCTACACTCGCTCGACGATGGCGGAGCTCCTCAAGTCGATCGTGGACCAGATCCATCTCACGACCGTGGTCGACATCGGGATCGTCTCGCTCCTCATCTACTGGCTGTTCAGCCTCATCCGCGGCACGCGGGCCGTCCGACTGGTCATCGGCGTCAGCGTCCTCATCGTCGTGTACGTGCTGGCGGTCGCGTTCGGGCTCGAGCTGCTGACCCGCATCCTCCAGGGTGGCGCAGTCGTCGGCCTGTTCGCCCTCGTCGTCATCTTCCAGCCCGAGATCCGCCGCGCCCTCGAGCGCATCGGTCGGGTCGGCTCGCTGGCCTGGCTGCTGTCGCCGGCCGATTCGCGGGCCGTCGAGCACGTCGCCGACGAGGTCGCCCGGGCCTCTGCCGACCTGTCGGCGGACGGGCATGGCGCGCTCATCGTCCTGGAACGGGAGACCGGTCTCGAAGAGGTCGCCGAGACCGGGGTGATGATCCACGGCGACGTCTCGGCAGACCTCATCCGGACGATCTTCTCGCCGCGCACCGCGCTCCACGACGGGGCGGTCATCATCCGTGACGAGACGATCCTGGCCGCCGGCGCCCTGCTGCCCCTGGCCGAGACCACGGTCCACGCCGAGCGCTTCGGGACGCGCCATCGCGCGGCCCTGGGGATCGCCGAGCAGACCGATGCGGTCGTCGTCGTGGTCTCCGAGGAGAACGGCCAGATCAGCCTGGTCGAGCGTTCGCGCATCGTCCGCAACCTGAGCGAGGCGCAGCTGGCCAAGGCGATCCGCGGCCTGCTCGATCCGAACGCGGGCCGCCGGCGCGGCGCGTTCACCTGGCGCACCCGAGCCGAGGAACCGCCCACGTCGGCCGTACGAGCCCCGCGGTGACCCGTCTCTACCGGATCATCGTCCACAACTGGCCTCTCAAGGTGGCCGCGGTCGGGCTGGCGACCCTGCTGTACGGCGGCCTCGTCCTGTCGCAGAGCACGCAGACGTTCACCGAAGGCGTCATCCAGGTCGACCTGCGCAACCAACCGCCCGACACGTTCATCGTCGAGACCATCGACCCGGTCACCGAGGTCCGCTACTTCGCCCCGTCCGGTGCGCGACCCATCGCGTCGACGTTCGAGGCATGGGTCGATCTCGCGAACGTCCCCGTCGGGGGCGGATCGGTGACCGTGCCCATCCAGGTCCGGGCCATCGACGACCGGTTCACGGTCATCAGCTATCTCCCGGACGCGGCCACGGTCCAGCTCGATCCGCTCAAGACCCGCGAGGTCCCGGTCGACGTCCAGTACCCGCCGCCGCCGGAGGGCCTGGGGGTCGGCACGCCGGTCGTCGAGCCCGCACGGGTCACCGTGTCCGGGCCGGCCTCGGTCGTCGATACCGTGGTCAGCGCCCGGGCTGACGTCGTCATCCAGGCGTCCGGCATCAGCGTCGACCAGGAGGTCCAGCTCGTGCCGGTCGATGCCCTGGGCAACGCCGTCAGCCCGGTCAACCTGCTGCCGCCGACCGCTCGCGTGACGCTGCCCGTGTTCCAGGATCTGCGCAGCAAGACCCTGCCGGTCAGCCCGGTCATCACCGGCAACCCGGCGCCGGGCTTCGAGGTCGCGGCCGTGACCGTCGAGCCGAGCGTCGTGACGGTCGAAGGTGATGCGGAGCAGCTGGCCACCCTGACCGGGGTCGACACGGAGCCCGTCTCGACCAACGGTGCCTCGGCCGACTTCGAGGTCGACGTGGAGCTGGCCGTCCCGGCCGGCATCGTCCCGGTCGATGCCGCGACGGTCCACGTCTCGGTCGTGCTCCGACCGGTGACGGCCACCCGATCGTTCGAATCCGGCCTGCGCCTCGTCGGCACCCAGCCGGACCTCCTCTACGACCCCGGCGTCGACCGGGTCTTCCTGACCCTTGGCGGGTCCGTGGCGGACCTCGATCGCCTGTCCGGCTCGACCATCGTCGTCGACCTCGACGTCGGCGACCTGGGCGTCGGCACGTTCGACGTGCCACCATCGGTCGACCTGCCGGCCGGGGTCACGGTCGTGTCGATCGACCCCGAAGTCGTGCCCGTCACCGTCACGGCGCCGTCCACGCCGAGTGCGACGGCCACGCCCGCGGCCGGCACGTCACCCACAGCAAGCCCAGGAGGCTGAATGTCCCGCCTGTTCGGTACCGACGGCATCCGAGGCGTCGCCAACGTCGACCTCAAGCCGACGCTCGCCTATGCCCTCGGCCGGGCGACGGCACACCATCTGGCATCGAGCGGCGAAGCCATCGTCGTCGGGCAGGACACGCGCCGGAGCGGCGACATGTTCGTGGCGGCCCTGGCGGCCGGCGCGACCAGCCTGGGCGTCGACGTCCACGTCGTCGGGGTCGTCCCGACGCCGGCCCTGGCCCACCTCGCTCGGACCGGACCCTTCGCGGCTGGGATCATGGTCTCGGCCTCGCACAATCCGGCGGATGACAACGGGCTCAAGGTCCTCGACCACGACGGACTCAAACTCGACGACGCGGTCGAGGACGAGCTCGAGGCCCTCATCTGGCGGGAGGGCGAGCTGGGTGGGGTCGGCAACGCGGAGTTGGGCCGGCGCCTCGAGGCCCGCGCGCTCCTGGACGGGTACATCAAGCATCGCACCGGCCTCGCCTCCGGCATCCGCGCCGACGGCGTCCGGATCGTCCTCGACGGCGCCAACGGCTCGGGCAGCGAGGTCGGCCCGGGCATCCTGGCCGCGACCGGGGCGTCGGTCAGCCCGATCCACGTCTCGCCGGACGGGATCAACATCAACGTTCGCTGTGGGGCCACCGATCCGGCATCCCTCGCCGAGGCCGTCGTCGCCCAGGGCGCGGACGTCGGCTTCGCTCTCGACGGCGATGCCGATCGGCTCATCGCCGTGGACGCCAGCGGCGACGTCGTCGACGGCGACCGCGTCCTCGGCATCCTGGCCCTGGAACGGCTCGCTCGCGGGGCCTTGCCGGGTGGGCTGGTGGTGTCGGTCCTGTCCAATGGCGGCCTCCAGGCCGCGGTCCAAGCTGGCGGCGGGGAGGTCGTGCGAACGCCCGTCGGCGACAAGTACATCCTCGACGGGATGCAGGTGTCCGGGGCGACCCTGGGCGGCGAGAAGTCCGGCCACGTCATCGTCCTGGAGCACACGACATCGGGCGACGGGATCGTGACCGCCCTCGAGGTCCTGCGGGTCATGGCCGCACGGGGAGCCAGCCTGGCCGACCTCGCCGCGGAGATCCCGCTCCTTCCGCAGCAACAGCGGGCCGTCAAGGCCCGTCACAAGGACCAGTGGGAAGGCGATCCGGTCCTGGGCCGGGCCATCGCCGACGCCCGAGCCCGCCTCGGCGACCGTGGCCGCATCCTCGTCCGGCCGTCCGGGACCGAGCCCGCATTGCGGGTCATGGTCGAGGGCGAGGACGAAAATGTGGTGACAGAACTCGCCGATACGCTCGCGGCTCTGGCGGGGGAGCGTCTACACTAGGCGGCCGGTGGGATCCTCGGGCGGATGGCTCGTGGAGCGTCGGACATCCAAGCCTGTTTGGGGGACCATCGCCTATGTGTGGCATCGTCGGCTATACCGGGCCGCGGGAGGCGGGGCCCATCCTCATCGAGGGCCTGCAGCGCCTGGAGTACCGCGGCTACGACTCGGCCGGGATCGCCCTCGTCGATGACGCGGGCGACCTGTTCGTCGAGAAGAAGGCCGGCAAGCTGGTCAACCTCAAGACCGCCATCGCGGATCGCACCCCGCACGCGGCGATCGGGCTGGCGCACACCCGCTGGGCGACGCACGGACGGCCGAATGATCTCAACGCCCATCCCCACCAGGACTGCACGGGCGAGATCACGGTCATCCACAACGGGATCATCGAGAACTTCCGCGAGCTCCGCGACGGGCTCGAGGAGCGCGGCCACCTCCTGACCTCGGAGACCGATACGGAAGCCCTGGCCCATCTCATCGAGGAGGCGTACGAGGGCGACCTGGCGGACGCCGTCCGGGCCGCCCTGCGCAAGGTCGAGGGTGCCTACGCCATCGCCGTCATGCACCGCCGGGAGGCGGACCGGCTCGTCGGCGCCCGTCAGAACGTGCCGCTCGTCGTGGGCCTGGCCGATGGCGAGAGCTTCCTGGCCAGCGACGTGGCGGCCATCCTGGCCCACACCGACCAGGTCATCTTCCTGGCCGAGGGCGACGTCGCCGACCTGCGCCCGACCGGCGTGACCATCACCGACGTCGAGGGCCGGCCGCAGGAACGGGTCGTCACGACCATCGACTGGTCCCCGGAAGCCGCCGAGAAGGGCGGGTACGACACGTTCATGCTCAAGGAGATCCACGAGCAGCCCGAGGCGCTCACCCAGTCGCTGTCCGGCCGGGTGACCAAGGACGACCGGATCCGGGCGGACGAGCTGGCGGACATGGCCGACGTCCTGGCCACGATCACCCGGGTCGAGCTCGTCGCGTGCGGCACCGCGTCCTACGCGGCCGTGGCCGGCGCCGCGGCCATCGAGGCCTGGACCGGACTGCCGGCCCGGGTCACGGTCGGATCGGAGTTCCGCTACTCCCCGCCGCCGCTCGACGCGACCACGCTCGTCATCGCCGTCACCCAGTCCGGCGAGACCGCGGACACGATCGCCCCGACCCGGCTGGCCCGGGAACGCGGCTGCCCGATCATCGCGGTCACCAACACCGTCGGCTCGGCCATCACCCGCGAGGCCGACGCGGTGATGTTCCTGCAGGCCGGTCCGGAGATCGCGGTCGCGGCGTCCAAGACGTTCGTCACCCAGGTCACGACCCTCATCGTCCTCGCGGCGGCCCTGGGCCGCATCCGGGGCACGTTCGACGAGGCGGCCGAAGAGGCCCTCGGAGCGGCGTTGCGCGCCCTGCCGGCGGCGGCCGCCCGGGCCATCGAGCAGAACGCGCCGCACAGCGCCGCCCTGGCCCGGCGCTACGTGAACTCGCGCGGGTTCATGTTCGTCGGCCGCGGCCCCGGCTATCCGGTCGCCCTGGAGGGCGCCCTGAAGCTCAAGGAAGTCAGCTACGTCCACGCCGAGGGCTACGCGGCGGGCGAGCTCAAGCACGGCCCCATCTCGCTCCTCGATGCCGAGTGCCCGCTGGTCGCGGTGGCGACCCGGTCAGCGGTCTACGACAAGCTCATCAGCAACGTCATGGAGGGCCGCGCCCGGGATGCCCGGATCATCGCCGTGGCGACCGAGGGCGACGAGGCCATCGGCCGCTACGCGGACGATGTGTGCTGGGTCCCGGACACGCACGAGCTGCTCAGCCCGGTCCTGGCCATCATCCCGCTCCAGCTGTTCGCCTACGAGGTCGCCGTCGCGCGTGGCACGGACGTCGACCAGCCGCGCAACCTCGCCAAGTCGGTGACGGTCGAGTAGCGCCTGATGGGTGGCGTCGCGGATCCGTCCGACGCGATGACGCCGGGCATCGTTCCGCCCGAGGGCACGACCGAGCTGGGGATCGACATCATCAAGGTCGACCGCATCCGGGCGACCCTGGCCCGCTTCGGCCCGCGCTTCTCGACGCGGGTCCTGACCCCGGCCGAGCAGCGCTACGTCCGCGACCGGCCGGAGACGATGGCCGGGCGGTGGGCCGCCAAGGAGGCCGTCAGCAAGGTCCTGGGGCTGGGCGTGCGGGGCATCGGCTGGCGCGACATCGAGGTCGAGCGCCTGCCCACCGGCCAGCCGGCCATCCGCCTCCACGGACGGGCCGCCGCCCGGGCGGAGCAGCTCGGGATGGGCCGCATCGCCGTGTCGATCACCCACGAGTCGGACTACGCGGTCGCCATCGCCTTCGGCGTGCGGACCGCGGGCGGGCGCTTCCTGTTCCCGCCCGACATCGAGGAACGCCTGGACGACCGCGAGCGGCGGATCCTCGCCCGGATCGAGCGCTTGCGCGTCGCGGCCGAAGCGGGCGGGGCGGCGGCCCTCGCGTCCGATGCCCCGCGGGACGACCATGCCTGAGCGTCGGGCGGTCGGCTTCGGTCGGCGCGACGACGGATCGGCATCGGGTCGGGATGCCAGGGACGGGGCGCCCGAGCGGCCCTGGCCGGAGGGGGCCACGCGCCTCGACGATGACGCCATCGCCGCGCTGCTGCCGCCCCGCGACGCGCGTGGCCACAAGGGCTCGTTCGGCCGGCTGCTGGTCATCGCCGGGTCGCTCGACTACGCCGGCGCCGCCCTGCTCGTCTGCCGGGCGGCCGGCCGGTCCGGTGTCGGGCTCGTGACCCTGGCCGTCCCGGAGTCGTTGCAGCCGCTGTTCGCGGCCAAGGTCGTCGAGGCGACGACGATGGCCCTGCCGGAGGACGATGTCGAGGAGGTCGACCCGGAGCCCGCCCTGGCCCGCATCCTCGACCACGAGCACGATGCCATCGTGGTCGGGCCGGGCCTGCGCCCGGGCCTGACGACCGCCGAGCTGGTCCGCTCGCTGGTCGCCGCTCCCGGGGACGAGGCCGCCCCGATCGTCCTCGACGCGGAGGCGCTCCGCTCGCTGGCGACGATGGACCACTGGTGGGAGGGCGATCGCCGGCCGGCCGTCCTGACCCCGCACGCCGGCGAATTCGAACGGCTCCGCGCCGGTGCCGGCGACGACCCGACGACCGACGGCGACCTGGCTGGCGACGACGATGCCCGGGTCCGGGCCGCCCGCGATGCGGCGATGGGCTGGGGCCAGGTCGTCGTCCTCAAGGGCGCGCGGACGGTCATCGCCGCCCCGGATGGCGCGGTGTCCGTAGCCCCGTTCGAGAACCCGGCCCTGGCCACCGGTGGGACCGGCGACGTCCTGTCCGGGGCGATCGGCGGCCTGCTCGCCCAGGGCCTGCCACCCTACGACGCGGCCCGGGTCGGCGTGTACCTGCACGGGACGGCCGGCGACGCGGTCCGCGAGCGCCTCGGGGACGCCGGGCTGCTGGCGTCCGACCTGCCCGATGGCCTGGCCATCGCGCGCAAGCGGCTGGCCGCGCTGGCCGACCGTCGCCGGAGCGGCAAACGGCTCGGATTCGGGGCCCGTGAGACCTCCCCGGCGAGCGCGGGCGACGGGTCACCGACGCCGTCGGAGGACGCAGCCCCGGGCTCGTAGGCGACCCTGAGCGGCCCGGCGCGGCCGCGCACCACGAACACCGCGGGCGTCATGGCCCGCCTGCCCGCGCGGCGGCCTCGGGTGTACGATGCCGCGGCCGGACCGGTCGGGATACCCGGTCTACCAGGGCGCGTGGAGGTTCTTTGGCTCGGATCGAATGTTGGAACGGCGATATCTGCGACCTCGAGGTCGACGCCATCGTCAATCCGGCCAATCTGTCGCTCTGGATGTCGACCGGGGTCGGTGGTGCCATCAAGCGCGCCGGCGGGGACGCCATCGAGTTCGCGGCCGTCCGCCAGGCGCCGGTGCCGCTCGGCGAGGCCATCGTGACGACGGCCGGGAACCTGGCCGCCCGGGCCGTCATCCACACCGTGTCGCTCGATCGCGACCGACGGACGAGTGGTCCGGTCATCGAGTCGGCCGTCCGCAGCGCGATGGCCCGGGCCCGCGAGATCGGAGCGTCGAGCGTGGCGTTCCCGGCCCTCGGCACGGGCGTCGGCGGCTTCCCGCTCGATGAAGCGGCCCGGATCACCGTCCGGACCGTCCGCGACGAGCTGCAGCACTCGCCGACCATCGAGCACGTCATCTTCGCCCTGCGCGGCGCGGCGCCGTACGAGGCCTTCGGTGTCGCCATGCGCGAGGTCTCGCCCGCCGGCGGCTCGGCCGGTGGTGCCCGATGAGCCTGCCGTACGAGCCATCCGAGGAGCAGCGCGACGAGCTCGTGGAGCAGGTCGCCCGCGAGATCCAGCTCCGCGGCTTGACCTCCTCGGCGATGCACTTCCTCGAGGCCAGTCGGCCGTATCGGGCGCTCGGCTCGAACGCGATGCTCTTCTTCGACCCGGTCCTGCGCGGCGTCTTCGGTGGCGACCTCGCCTCCGCGACCGAGCTGATGGCCGACGAGACCGGCATCGAGCTGCTCATCGCCCGGCTCGAGGAGATCGACGAGGAGTCGGCCTGGGACGCTTGACCCAGGTCATCCCCGCGCGGGCCGGCGGCCCGGGTAGCATGCGGCGATGAGCTCCGAGCCGCGCGCCTTCCTGACCATCGATCGCGGCTCGGCGACGACCTCGGTCGCGGTCATCGGGCGGACCGGCGGCGCGTGGCGGCTGTTGGGCAGCCTGGCCGTCCCGGCGGCGGCCGATGTCGAGCGGGCCACGGCGCTCCTCCTGTCCCGGCTCATCGCCGCCGACCCGGCCCTGTGCCTGAAGATCGGTCTCGGGGACCGCTCGGCAGCGGAGGCGGCGGGCATCCTGCCTCGCCTCGAGGTCACCAGCCGTCGACCGCGCCGACTCGCCGTCATCGCGGGCTCGGAGCGCGCCCTGGCCGATCTCCTGGCGGTCGCCGATCGGAGCGGCTGGCGGACGACCGGCCTGAGCGTCGAGACGACCGACCCGCTGGCGATGACCCGACTGCTGCTCGACGACGGTGTCGACGCGGTCCTCGTCGGGGCGGGTGATCCGCCTCGCGCCGATGAGCGGTCCGCGCTCCGCGAGCTGGAGGCCGTGGCTGCGGCGGCGGCCACCCGTCGGCCGGAGCTGCCGATCGTCCTGGCCGGGGCCGTCACGGAGGGCCTCGGGGCGTTCGGCGACGTCGGGTCACGACCGGGCGAAGTCGTCCTGGCGCCGGCGGCCCATCCGGACGGGATGCCCGGGCGCGAACCACTGGCCGACCTGCTCCTCGCGCTGGCCCTGCCGCCCGACGACGGACGGCGAACGGTCGGCGCCGCGACCCAGGCCCTGGCCGACATCCTGGATCGCCAGGTCGAGACCATCGTCCTTGGGCATGACGCAGCTGTCCGCGTGGCGGCCAGCCCGGCGGCCGGCGGGATCGAGGCCCAGGCGCGCCTGGCGGTCGTCCCGGCCGCCGCGGTCGCCCCCGATGAGCCCGATGACACGGTCGTTGACGGGGTCATGGTCTGGTCGACCACCGCCACCGACCGACATCGCCTGCGCGACCGCCTCCGTGAGCTGCGGATCGGGCCGTGGTCGGACGCTTCGGGCGAGGGGGCCGCGCTGCGGATGGCCGCGGCTCGGGCCGCCCTGACCCGGCTGGCGAGCCGGACCCGAGCCCTGGATACGGGCCGGCCGCCCGATCTCGTCGTGACCGCCTCCGGCGCGTGGGCCTCGGTCCCGGCCCCGACCGTCGCCCTGGCCATCGTCGATGTCATCCGCCGGCCTGGCGCCAGCCAGTACGCCCTCGACCACGCCCGTCTGCTCGGGCCGCTCGGCGCGATCCCGGACCCGACCGAGCGGGCGATCGTCATGCGCGACCTCGCCGACGACCTGCTGGCCCCCCTGGGCAGCGTCATCACCCCGGCCGGGCTGCGGGCGGGACGGAGTGCCGGCAACCTGCTCGTCCACTCCGGCGGCTCGGAGACCGACATCGACCTCGTCCCCGGTGGCCTGGAGCTCGTCGACCTGGCGCCGGGCCAGACGGCCGTCGCCGAGTTCCACTTCCGGGACACCGTCCGATTGGGGGCGCGCGGCCGACACTTCGCCATCGATGTGGCCGGCGGCCTGGCCGGCCTCCTCGTCGACCTGCGCGACGTGCCGCTCCGCTTGCCGGAGCGGGCTGACCGACGGCGGGACCTCCTGGCCGCCTGGCAGGCCGCCCTGTGGGCCGGGAGCGAGCCGTGACCGACGTCCAGGACGACGTCGGGCTCGTCGCGGTCCGACGGCTCATCGACCCGGGCGTCGATGTCATGTTCCGGATGGGGCCGGGCGATCGTGCGCTCGTCGCCGTCGGCGAGTCGGTCGTGGCTGGGGCACCGATCGCCGAGCGCCTGCGCGATGCCCGGGTCATCGATGTCGTCGTCGCGCCGACCGCCAGCCCGGCGCCGGTCCCCGGTGGCCGGGTCGCCGACGGGGAGCTGCTGTTCGACTGGCGTGGCCATTGGCGGGTCGCATCGGGCGACATGACCGAGCCGATCGAGACGCCGACGGCCGGCATCGTCCGCGAGGTCCGGCCGGGGACCGGCATCGTCGTCCGCGCGGCCGGTCAGGCCCTCCGCGGCATCGTCGGGTTGGGTGGCCCCACCCGTGGCCACGTCCGGATCATCGCCGGCCAGGACGGCGAGCTGCGCGCGAACAGCCTCGACGTCGGGTTGGCCGGGACCATCCTGGTCGTCGGCGCACGGATCGATGCGGAGACGCTGACCCGGGCCCGGGCGATGGGTATCCGCGGGATCATCGTGGGCGGCCTGGCGAGCAAGGAGCGGCGCGACTTCCTGGCCTCCGAGTCACGGCAGCGAGCGGCCCTCCACCGCCTCCCGTCGTTCGCGGTCCTCGTCCTGGAAGGCGCCATCCGGCGGCCCCTGGCGACGCCGGTCCTGGCCCTCCTGCGGGCCCTCGAAGGCCGGTCGGTGGCCATCGTCACCGATCCGCCGGCGCTCATCTTCGACGACCCCGGCGTGGCCCTGCCGGCCCCGCCGACCGACTACGTCCGCGTCCGATCGGGCGAGCTCATCGGCCGCGACGGGACATGGGCCGGGGCGCTCGGCCCGCGTCGGTTCGCCGGCGGCGTCCACCTGGAGGCCGGAGCGGTCCGCCTCGACGACGGCCGGACCGTGGCCGTGCCTCTCGGCGACCTAGAACGGTTCGCCTGACGCGAACCGTTGCCGCGGTTCGCCTGACGCGAACCGTTGCCGCGTTCGCTTGCGGCGGCCGGCCGATCGCGGGCGGCGGCCCCGCCCTTCGGCTACGCTCCGGAGTCCATGACCACCACCGTGCTGTCCCGCCTCGTCACCTGCCCGGATCCCGCGGCGACCTCGCGCCTGGGGGCGGCCCTCGCTCCCGTCGCGCGGCCCGGCGACCTCATCTGCCTGTGGGGCGACCTCGGGGCGGGCAAGACGCACCTGGCCAAGGCGTTCGGGGCCGGCCTGGGCGTGACCGACACGATCGTGTCGCCGAGCTTCGTGCTCATGGCCGAATACCAGGGCCGCCTGCCGTTGTTCCACCTGGACCCGTATCGGTTGGCCGATGCCGCGGACGCCTTGGCCGGCGGGCTCATCGACGAGCGCCAGGCTGACGGGGTGACCCTGGTCGAGTGGCCGGAACGGCTCGGGCGACGGCGCTCCCGGCGGCGCGCCTCGACGTCCGCATCGATGGGTCGGGCGACGATCCGCGGGCGATCACCCTCGTCGCCGGCACGGACGACTACCGCCGCTATCTGGACGCGGTCCCGTGAGCCACGACGGGCGCCGTCGGGCGATCCTGGCCATCGACACGGCGACCACCCGGGTCGTCGTGGCCACCGGCTCGCCAGACGGCGAGGCGGACGGGCTGACGACGTGGGTCGCGGGCCACCGCCACGGCGAGACGCTCCTGCCGACGATCGGCCGGTTCCTCGGCGAGCAGAACCTGCGGCGGTCGCGCCTGGCGGCGATCGTGGTCGGCACGGGCCCCGGGGCGTTCACCGGCCTGCGGGTCGGGATGGCGACCGCCAAGGGCCTGGCCCACGGCCTCGGGATCCCGCTCGTCGGCGTGTCGACGGCCTCGGCACTCATCGAGGCGGCCGCGGCCGCCGAGGGGGTGCCGGCCACGGCCATCGCGTTGCTGCTCCCGGCCGGCCCGGCCGATCGTCTCGTCGTGCGCGGTGATGACGTCCCGCGACTCGTCCCGGGCGGGACGGACCCGGACCTGCCGCCGGCGGCGACGATCGTCGCCGTCGACCTCGACGACCGCGCTCCGGCCGACGCGCTGGCCCGCGGCGAGACGGCCCGGGCGGGGCTCGGGGCGACGCTCCTGCGCCTGGGGGCGGCCCGCTGGCGGGCGCTGGCGGGCGCCGCAGACTCGACCGAGCACGACCCGGGACTCGGCGAGCTGGCCACGCTCGTGCCCGAGTACGTGACCCTGCCGCGTGGCGCGCAGCCACCGGCCGGAGAGGTGACATGGTCGCGCGACCCCCGGTGAGGATCACCATCGAGCCGATGCGCCTCGAGGACCTGTCGGCCGTCCATGCCATCGAGCGGGCGAGCTTCACCTCGCCGTGGCCGCCGAACGCCTACCGCAGCGAGCTCGAATCGAATCGCCTGGCCCACTACCTCGTGGCCCGGACCGAGGGCGTCGTCACCGCCTACGGCGGGATGTGGCTGATGGTCGACGAGGCGCACATCACGACCTTCGCGGTCCATCCGGCGTGGCGCCGCCAGGGCATCGGCGAGCGCCTCCTGCTGGCCTTCCTGGACCTCGCCATCGACCGCGGCGCCCATGAGGCGACGCTCGAGGTCCGGCTGTCCAATCTGCCGGCGCGTCGCCTGTACGAGAAATACGGCTTCCGCCCGGTGGGGCTGCGGCCGAACTACTACAGCGACGATCACGAGGACGCCCTGATCATGACGACCGAGCCGCTCGACGAGGCGCCCATGCGCGCGCGGATCGAGCGCTTGCGCGAGGCCCTCGACGCAGCCCCGGCGCCGGCGTGGCCGGATGGCTGGTCCTCGGCGGACGAGGACCGGGCGTGAGCGGTCCGCTCGTCCTGTCGATCGAGTCGTCCTGCGACGAGACCGGCATCGCCCTCATCGAGGGAGAGCGCCGGATCCTAGCCAACGTCGTCGCGTCGCAGGTCGCGCTGCACGCCCCGTCCGGTGGCATCGTCCCGGAGGTCGCGGCGCGGGCGCACCTGCGCTGGATCGTGCCGGTCCTCGACGAGGCCTGGGCGGATGCCGGGGGCGTCCTGGGACGACCTCGATGCCATCGCCGTCACCTATGGCCCGGGGCTGGCCGGCTCGCTCCTGGTCGGGATCAACTTCGCGAAGGCCCTGGCCTGGGTCCACGACAAGCCGCTGGTCGGGGTCAACCACCTGGAGGGCCACGTCTACGCCGGCTGGCTGCTCGATCCGGGCGAGGATGACGCCGCCCGACAGGAGCCGATCTTCCCACTCGTCGCGCTCGTCGTCAGTGGCGGCCACACGTTCCTGGCCGAGATGCGTGACCACCTGACCTATCGGCTGCTGGGGACGACCGTCGACGACGCCGCGGGCGAGGCGTTCGACAAGGTCGGACGGCTGCTGGGGCTCGGCTATCCGGGCGGGCCGGCGATCCAGCGCGCCGCCGAAGGCGCGACCCGCAAGGACATCCGCTTCCCGCGGGCCTGGATGGGCGATTCGTACGACTGGAGCTTCTCCGGCCTCAAGACCGCGGCGCGCAAGATCGTGGCCGAGGCCCGCGCTGGCCGAGGGCCTGCCGGCGGACGACCCCGACGCCCGTCTGTCCGAGGCGTCCGTCGCCGAGCTGGCGTGGGGCTTCCAGGACGCCGTCGTCGACGTCCTGGCCACGAAGACCGCGCGGGCGGCACGGGAGGTGGGCGCACGCTCGATCATCCTCGGCGGCGGCGTGGCAGCCAACAGCGTGCTGCGCGAGCGCCTGCGCGGCGAGGCCGACGAGCTGGGCATCCCCCTCGTCGTCCCGCGGCCCGGCCTGTGCACCGACAACGGGGCGATGATCGGGGCGGCCGGCGTGCGCCGCTTCGCGGCCGGCGAACGGGCTCGCCTGGACCTCGACGCCCGCCCGTCGCTGCCGCTGGCAAAGCGATGACCGGCTCCGAGCCGCCCGCGGCCCCGACCGCGGCCCGGGTCGACCCGGCCGACGTCCGGGCCACGCTCAAGGCGGCCGGCCTGCGCGCCCGGCATGCCCTGTCGCAGAACTTCCTGGCCGATGCCGACGTCCTGTCGGCGATCCTCGCCGAAGCGGGCACGCTCCCGGGCGACCGCGTCCTCGAGATCGGCCCGGGCCTGGGCCTGCTGACCGGCGGGCTCCTGGACGGCGGCGCGACGGTCACGGCCGTCGAGCTGGACCGTCGCCTGGCCGCCTTCCTGCGCGACCAGTTCATCGAGCCGCTGGAGGCCGGGCGCCTGACGCCTCGTCGAGGGCGATGCGCTCGACCAGGACCTCGTCCGCCTCGTCGAGCCGCCCTACGACGTCGTGGCCAACCTGCCGTACCACATCACCTCGCCGATCCTCCATGCGCTGCTCGGGACGCCGCCCCGGCCACGCCGGCTCGTGCTCATGGTCCAGCGCGAGGTCGCCGACCGGATCGCGGCCCCGCCCGGGCAAGATGAGCTACCTGTCGGTGTTCGTGCAGTACCACGCGCGCGTCCGGGTGGCGTTCGGGGTCCCGCCCGACGCGTTCGAGCCGGAGCCGGCCGTCGAGTCGGCGGTCATCGTCGTCGAGCCGTTCGAGGCGGACGACCGGCTGCCGCTCGACGACGAGGACGCGCTGTGGCGGCTCGTCCAGGCCGCCTTCCGCGAGCGCCGCAAGATGATCCACAACGTGCTCGCCCGGCAGCTCCCCGTGGACGCGGGGCGCGTGGATGCGGCCCTGGCCACGGCCGGCATCGAGCCCGACCGGCGGCCCCAGACGCTGGCCGTGGGGGAGTGGCTGGCCTTGCTGGACGCGATGGGCCCGATCGGCCACGACGCGCGCGGTCGCCGGGCCGACCGATGAGCCCCGAGGCCGTGCCCGGCGACCCGCACTTCCGCCCGGTCGTCCGGCTCGCCCCGGCCAAGATCAACCTGACCCTGGCCGTCGTCGGTCGGCGGCCGGACGGGTTCCACGACCTCCATTCCGTGTTCGTGCCGCTGTCCCTGGCCGACCGGTTGAGCCTCGCGCCGGGGACCGCTGCCGACACCCTCCACGTCGATGGCGCCGACACCGGCCCGCTCGCCGACAACCTCGTCCTGCGGGGCATCGCGGCCGCCCGCGAGGCGGTCGGCGTCGGGCCGGGCCGGCCGGCGACGCCGCCACTGGCGGCCCGGCTCGACAAGCGGATCCCGGTCGCAGCCGGGCTGGGCGGCGGCTCGTCGGACGGGGCCGCCGCCTTCCTCGGCGCCCTCGAGGCATGGGGCGCCATGGGCGATGTCGACGCCGGGCGCCGCCAGCGTGCCGCGGCCGCCCTCGGTTCGGACGTCCCGTTCTTCCTCGCCGGCGCGGCCGGCCCTCATCGAGGGGCGTGGGGAGCGGGTCACGGCCGCTGCACAGGGGTCCAGGGCGAACCCGGCCTCCTGCTCGTCACGCCACGCGATCGCCGTTCGGACGCCGGACGTGTTCGCGGCGTTCGCGGCCAGTGGCCGAGGCGGGGACGGCGGCGGTCCGCCTGACCTCCGAGCATCTCGCCCAGCGAGCTCGGTGACGGGCTGTCGGCGTCGTCGATCTCATCGCCCGGATCGGGCGTCCTGGCGTCGGCCAACGACCTGCTCGCCGCCGGCCATCGCCCTGCAGCCCGGCCTGCGCGACGTCCGGCGTGCCGTGACCCGCATGCTGGGTCGGCCCGATCGGCCTGTCCGGCTCCGGTCCGACGCTGTGGACGCTCTATCCTTCGCTGGCCGACGCCGAGGCGGCCGCGGGGACCGTTCGCGAGGCCGTCGAGGCGGGCGCCGTCCCGACGATCGGCGACGGTCCACCGACGATCATCGCCACGACCATCCCGAGCCCTCAGGAGGAGCCCACGCCATGAGCCGTCAGGCCGTCTCCACGTCCGAGTGCCCCGGCCGCCATCGGCCCGTACAGCCAGGGCATCGCCAGCCATGGGCTGGTTCGTGTGCTCCGGCCAGCTCGGGCTTGGACCCGGCGACCGGCGAGCTCGTCGAGGGCGGCGTCGAGGCCCAGGCCGAGCGGGCGCTTGAAGAACCTGGCCGCCGTGCTCGATGCGGCCGGGCTGACCTGCGACGACGTCGTCAAGACGACCATCTTCCTGGCCGACATCGACGACTTCGCGGCGGTCAACGCCGTCTACGCCCGGTACATGCCGGATCCGCCGCCGGCGCGCTCCACGTTCGCGGTCGGCGCGCTGCCCAAGGGTGGTCTCGTCGAGATCGAGGCCATCGCCCGACGCGGCGTAGGCCGATGCGCGTCCGCTTGACGCTCCGGGCGGGTCGCCCATACCATCCGGCGACCACACGATGACATCCATCCACCGCCCGTCGGGCACCGTCGCCGCGCCGGGAGCCAGCACGCTCCGCGCCCGCCCGACGCCGCGCATGAACCCTCCAAGTCCCGAGCCCGTGTCCGGGCCCACCGGTACGACGGTGGCCGTCGTCCTCGCGGCCGGCCTTGGCACGCGCATGAAGCTCGAGCCTGCCCAAGGTCCTCCACGAGCTGTGCGGGCGGCCGATGCTGGCCTTCGTCCTCGACGCGTGGGCGACCGCCGCCGACGATGAGGGCGGCAGCCCTCGTCCGGTCGTCGTCACCTCGCCGGCCGTCGCGGCCATCCGCGACGGTCGTTCGCCGACGCGCCGACGTTCGCCCTCCAGGACGACCCGCGCGGGACGGGTGACGCCGTCCGGGCCGCCCTGGCCGCGGTGCCCGGCCGACGCCGCCGAAGCTGCTCGTCCTGTCCGGTGACGTCCCGCTCATCACGGCCGACGGACCTGGCGGCCGTCATCGCCGCCCGCCGCGACGACGACGCGGCCATCGCCCTGGCCACGGTCTTCGCCGCCGAGCCGGCGGCGCTCGGGCCGGGTCGTGCGCAGCGAGTTCGGGACCGTCGAGCGCATCGTCGAGGCCAAGGACGCGACCGAGGACGAGCTGGACGGCAACGAGATCAACGCCGGCCTGTACGCGTTCGACGCCGAGTGGCTGCGCCGCCGCATCGACGCGCTGGAGCCGTCCGGCGCGACCGGCGAGCTGTACCTGACCGAGCTCGTCCGCCTGGCCCGCGAGGACGGCCGCCTCGTGAGCGCCGTCGCGTTCGAGGACGACGGCCGGTTCGACGGCATCAACGACCGCTCGCAGCTCGCCGCCGCCGAGTGGAACCTGCGCGTCCGCCGCAACGAGCAGCACATGCGCGACGGGGTCACGATGCGCGACCCGTCGACGGTCTACCTCGACTGGGACGTGACGCCTCGCCGCGGACGTCACCCTGGAGCCGAACGTCATCCTCGCGCGGCACGACCTCGGTCGGGGAGGGCAGCGTCATCGGGGCCGGCAGCCAGCTCATCGACAGCACCGTCGGCGCGCGACGCCCGGGTCTGGGCCAGCGTCATCGAGGCCTCGACGATCGAGGACGAGGCGACGGTCGGCCCGTTCAGCCACCTCCGGCCGGGCAGCGTCGTCGGCCGTGGCGCCGAGGTCGGCAACTTCGCCGAGCTCAAGAACACCCATCTGGGACCCGGCGCCAAGCAGCACCACATGAGCTATCTCGGTGACGCCGAGATCGGCGAGCGGGCGAACATCGGGGCCGGCACGATCACGGCCAACTACGACGGCTCGAAGAAGCACCGCACGACGATCGGCGACGGCGCGTTCATCGGCGTCGACACGATGATCGTCGCCCCGCGCGACATCGGCGCGGGCGCCAGGACCGGCGCCGGGGCGGTCGTCACCCAGCGACGTGCCGGCCGGCAAGCTCGCGGTCGGCATCCCGGCGCGGATCCGCGAGCCGCACGCCGCCGGGCCGCCACGAGACGGCGCCGCCGTCGGAACCCGCCGAGGATGACGCCCCATCGTGAGTGGCGTCGGCCTTCGAGCTCGGCCTCATCGTCGTCCTCGTCCTGCTCAACGGGGTCTTCTCGGCCACCGAGATCGCCCTCGTCACCATCCGCCGCAGCCGCATCCAGCAGCTCATCGACGAAGGGCACACACGGCGGCTGTCCGGGTCCAGCGCCTGAAGGCGCAACCCGGGCCGGTTCCTGGCGGTCATCCAGATCGGCATCAACTTCCTGGGCTTCCTGGCCTCGGCCTTCGCCGCGGTCAGCCTCGTCGACGGCATGGAGACCTGGCTGGCCCAGTTCGGGCCGCTCCAGAACGCGGCCGGGGCCATCGCCCTCATCGTCGTGACCGGCCTGCTGACGATCTTCACGATCATCTTCGGCGAGCTCGTGCCCAAGCAGATCGGCCTCGCCCACGCCGAGCGCGTGGCGATGTCGACGAGCCGGCTCATCGAGGTCCTCGGCGTGCTGTTCGGCCCGCTCGTCGCGTTCCTGACCTGGACGACCCGGCAGGTCAGCCGCCTGTTCGGGGCCGACGTCGCCGCCGAGGAGCGGATCAGCTCCGAGGAGCTGCGCCTGATCATCGAGCAGGGCGGCGAGCAGGGCATCCTCGAGGCCGAGGAGGAGCAGATGATCCACGCGGTCATCGAGCTCGGCGACCAGCGCGTCCACGAGGTCATGGTCCCGCGCATCGCGATGGTCACCCTGCCCGACGACGGCGACGTTCGAGGACGCCATCGACACTGGTCGTCGAGGAGGGCCACTCGCGCATCCCGGTCTACGAGTCGACCGTCGATGAGATCGTGGGCATCCTGTACGCCAAGGACCTCCTGCCGTTCCTCAAGGCCGGGGCGCCCGACCGACCGGCCATGCGCACCCTCCTGCGCACGCCCGTCTTCGTGCCCGAGTCGATGAGCGTCGACGACCTGCTCCACGAGCTCCAGCGCCGCAAGGTCCACCTGGCCATCGTCCTCGACGAGTACGGCGGGACGGCCGGCCTCGTGACCATCGAGGACCTGCTCGAGGAGATCGTCGGCGAGATCCAGGACGAGTACGACGAGGAGGAGCCGCTCGATCGTCCGCCTGTCGGAGGACGAGGCGCGGGTCGACGGACGGGCCGACGGTCGACGACCTGGCCGCGCTGTTCGACACCGAGCTCGCGCTCGAGGACGAGGACGAGTACGACACCGTCGGCGGGCTCATCTACCACCGCATCGGGGGCGTGCCCAAGCCCGGCGACCAGGTGTCCGTCGACGGCCTCGACCCTGACCGTCGAGACGACCGACGGCCGGCGGGTCGGCAAGGTCCTCGTCGTGCGCACCCGTGACGAGGGTGACGACGGCCCGGACGGACGACGAGGCGGATCGCTGATGGTCCGCCGCGCTGGGCCGCGGCCGGCTCGCTCCTGGTCACGGTCGCGGTCCTGGGCGCCTCGTTCCTGGCCGGTCTCCGGCTGGCCTCGCCCGCGGACGCCGTCGCCTGCCGGCCGGTCCCGGTCCCGTTCGAGCGGGTCGTCGACGGGCGACCGAGCGGATCTTCCTCGTCACCGTCGCTCAGCGGACGACGGCCGGCGGCGCACCCGACAGCGTACACGCTGGTCGTTCGCGAGGCCCTCCGCGGCGAGATGCCGGAGAGCGTGGCGCTGCCGACGGTCGTGCACCATCGCGGCCCCGGTCATCTACGGCTGCGGCGACCTGCTCGACGTCGGCATCACGACCCACCTGGTCCTGGCCCTGGACGTGCCCGCCTTCGATGGCGGCGACCCGGTCACGGTGCCATGGCGTCGTCAAGCCCGACGGCACGCTGGTGGGCGGCTGGGACGACGGCCCGCCCGGTGGGTCGACCTGGACGCGTTCCGGGCCGCCCTCGCCGGGGAGGCGTTCGCGACGCCGGCGCCGACGCACGATCCCAGCCCTGCATCCGGCCTCGAGGACGAGGCGCCGCTGGCCTCGATCGGCATCCTGGCCGGCGTCGTCGTCGGCGTGGCCGTGGCCCTCGGGATCGTCTGGGTGGCCCGGCGCGGGTCGCGACCACCGGTCCGCCACGACGGCGACCGATCGGGGCGGTCCGGCGGGTCCGGCGGGTGACCGACGCCGAGGCCGTCCACATCGGCGACCCCTACCGGTTCTCGACCATCGCCCACGCCGGACGGACCATCCTCGGGCCGATCGTCGCCGGCCCGCCTGACGGCCCTCGTGGAGCGCTGTGCCGCTCGCCGACGGGGACCACGTCCTCGAGATCGGCTGCGGCAAGGCCGCCTTCCTCGTCCGGCTGCTGGCGCGATGGCCCGCGCGCGACCGCCGAGGGCTTCGACCGCAACCCATGGTTCCTGGCCGACGGCCGGGCGGCGGCCGAGGCCGCCGGTGCTGACGTGGCGCGCCGCGCTGTCGTTCGTCGAGACCGACATGCCCGGCGGCGCTCATCGCCGATCGGGGCGTGGCCATGACCGTGGCGATGGGCGCGACCGGTGTGTACGAGGGCAGCCAGGCGGCGACCGTGGCCGGGCTGGCCGCCGCGACCCGACCGGGCGGGGTCGTCGTGTTCGGCGACGGCCTGTGGATCCGCGAGCCGTCGGCGGCCGGGCTGCGGGCATTCGGGATGGCCCACGACGAGCTGGCCGACGGCGTCGAGGGCTTCGCCGCCCTGGGTGTGGAAGCCGGCCTGGAGGTCCTCGGGCGTCGAGGTCGTGGACGACGCCGAGTGGGACGACTACGAGACGCGCCTACGCCGAGCGGCATCACGGCCTGGGCCGCCGCCCACCCCGATGACCCGGAGCACGACGAGTTCGTGGCCCGCAGCGCGATGATGGCCGACTCCTACCGCGACTGGCGGCGCGACGCCTTCGGCTTCGCGATCGGCGGTTCCGCGTCCCCTGGGGCGCCCGCGTGTCAGGCGGCGATGACCCCGACGATGATCTCCTCGAGGCGGGCGCGGGCCGACGGGCGCGACGACCCCGGCCGCATCGAGCTCGCGCGAGCGCCTCGTCGCGATAGCGGCGGGCCTGGTCGCGGGTGTACTCGCGGGCCCCGACCCGCTCGAGGATGGCCACGATCTCGGCGACCTCGTCGTCGGTCGGCTCGCGCTGGGCGTACAGCTCGAGGAGCCGCGCGCGGTCCTCCGGCCCGGCGTGCTCGACGGCGTAGATGACCGGCAGGGTCTTCTTGCGATGGGCGACGTCCGACGGCGGCCTTGCCGGTCGCCTGTTCGGCGCCCCAGATGCCCAGCAGGTCGTCGTTGAGCTGGAAGGCGATGCCGAGCGCCCAGCCGAAGCCGCGATAGCGGGCGATGACCTCGTCGTCGTCGGTCGCCAGCAGCGCGCCGGCCTCGATGGACGCGGCGATGAGCGCCGCGGTCTTGCGCCCGATCATGTCGAAGTAGCCGTCGACGCGTCATGAGCTCGTCCGACTCGCTCGTCGCGATGTCGAGGTACTGGCCCTCGCACAGGGCCAGGCAGGTCTCGTCGTACAGGCGCATCAGGCGCAGGACCTTGTGCGTCCGAGAAGCCCAGGTCGGTCAGGCGATGGAGGGCGATGCGCGACAGGCTGAACAGCGTGTCGCCGGCGTTGATGGCCTGCGGGATGCCGTGGACCGACCACAGGGTCGGCCGGTGGCGGCGCTCGCGGTCGCCGTCCTCGATGTCGTCGTGGACGAGGCTGAAGTTGTGGCCCAGCTCGACGGCCGCGGCCCCGGGCAGCGCGCGCTGGTGGTCGCCGGCGATCGAGGCGTAGGCGAGGAGGCCGAGGAGCGGGCGCATCCGCTTGCCGCCGCTCGCGCCGGAGCCGTCGAGGGCCGAGGTGGTAGCGGACCATCTCGTACAGCCCGTGCGTCGACGGGTCGCGGTCCTGGACGAGGCGGACGATCTCGCCCTCGGTGTCGGCGATGAGCTCGGCGAGGTCGAGATCGGGCAGGGCAGCGGTCATCTCGGGCCGAGTGTACACGAAACATGTTCGCTGCAGGTAGCCTGTTGGATGGGCGGCGCCACCGCGGACGCCGCCCAGCGATGATCGACGCCGGCGCGGGGGACGCGATCCGCACCGGCGTCTGCTCGGGGATACGCGCCACCGCCGCGTCCGGATGCATGACGGGCCGTGCTACCGTCGGCCGATCATGCCCGTCCCCCGTCGCTACACCACCGAGGCCATCGTCCTGTCGCGCTTCGACCTGGGCGAGGCCGACCGCGTGCTGACCCTCATCACGCCCGGCGATCGGCAAGCTCAAGGCCATCGCCAAGGGCATCCGCCGGCCGACCTCGCGGCTGGGCGGCAGCCTGGAGCCGTTCGCCGAGCTGACCGTCGCGCTCGCCCGCGGCCGGACCTTCGACGTCGTGACCCAGGTCAGCGTGGGGCACGCCTGGCTGCAACCTGCGCGACGACCTGGAGAGCGCCGCGACGGCCTGGTACCTGGCCGAGCTGGCCGACCGCAGCCTGGAGGAGCGCCACGCCGCCGAGCCGCTGTACGCGCTCCTGCGCCGCGCCTACGAGCTGCTCGATGCCGGGATGGCGCCCGGCCGGGTCGCGCGCTGGTACGAGATGCACCTGCTCGACGAGCTCGGGCTCGCGCCCCGAGGTCGATCGCTGCGTCGAGTGCGACCGCGTCCTGGAGTCCGACGAGCGCTTCCGCTGGGTGCCGCCGCTCGGCGGCGTCGTGTGCGAGCGCTGCCCCGGACCGCCCCACGACCGGACCGGCCTGAGCCTGGATGCGCTCAAGCTGCTCAAGGCCTATCAGCGCCTCGACATCGAGGCCATCGCCGAGCTGCGCCTGGCGGCCGGCGACGGAGCGCGAGGTCGAGGCCGACCTGCGCGAGTTCGTGCGCCTACGTCCTGGAGCGCGACGCCCGGTCGCTGGCCTTCCTCGACGAGGTGCGCCACCCGCAGCGCCAGTCGGCGCACGCTGATGGCCGACAGTCGAGCTGCGCGACATCGTCACCGAGGACGACGACGCGGCCGTCATGGGCCTGCGCCGCGGTCCGGGCCAGGAGCGCTACCTGGCGCGTCGATGGACAGCCACTTCGAGGACGCCATCGACGACGCCGCGGGCCTGCCCGCGGATGTGGTCGGTCCAGGACGCGCGCCGAGCGGCAGGCTCGTCGGCTTCGCGATGATCAGCGACGGCATCCCGGCCGAGATCCTGGCGGCGCGCGACGACATCGTCGGGCCGTACTACCTGTGGCGGCTGCTCATCGACGAGCGCCGGCAGGGCAAGGGCTACGGCACGGCGACGCTCGACGCGGTCGTCGACTACGTCCGGACGCGACCCGACGCGGACATGCTGCTGGACGAGCTGCAGCCAGGACCGGACGGCCCGCAGCCGTTCTACCTGGGCTACGGGTTCCGGGACACGGGCACGATCATGTGGGACGAGGAGCACCTGCTCCGCTCGACCTGGACACGGAGGACCGATGAGCGCTCGACCTCGATCCCGCGAACCCGAAGCACGCTCGCGCGCTGGAGCGCCTCGCGTCGGAGCGGATCGGCTGGCTGACCACGATCGACCCGGACGGGCAGCCGCAGGCCTCGCCGATCTGGTTCCTGTGGGACGGGCGAGACCGTGTTCATCTACTCGCATCGGCGGGCCGTCCGGAACGGCAACATCGCGGACCGGCCGCGGGTCGCGTTCAACCTCAACACGGACGCGGGCGGCGGGGAGGTGGTGACGATGGAGGGCGTCGCGGCGATCGACCCGGACGAGCCCCGTCCGCGGCCGACAACCCGCCCTACCAGGCCAAGTACCGGCCGACCATCGCCGAGTACGGCTGGACGGTCGACTGGTTCGACGAGCACTACCGGTGCCGATCCGCGTGACGCCCGTCCGTTGGCGCATCGCCTGATCGACCGGCGATGAGCATCGCGACCCGCATCGGGGTCGTCGGGGCGGTCGCCGCCGCGGGTGTGGCGGCCACGATCGCGGGCCGTGCGACCGGCCGGCATCTGGTCGCCCGCGCCGAACGTCGGCTGTGTGTCACGACCACGCCGCCGCCGTACGCGGCATCGGCGCACGCGCGGGCGCTCCACCTGACCCTCGATGTCGTCGACCTCCACGCCGACTCGCTGTTGTGGGGCCGCGACCTCAGCGTCCGCGGCTCGCAGGGCCAGGTGGACGTCCCGCGGCTGCTCGAGGGCAACGTCGCGCTTCAGGTCCTGGCCGTGTCCACGAAGTCGCCGCGTCACCTGAACATCGAGCGCAATGACGACACGAGCGACGACGTCATCTTCGTCGCCATCGCCAGCGGCTGGCCGCCGGCGACGTGGCGGAGTCTCCTGGCCCGGGCCCGGCATCAGGCCGAGCGCGCCGACGGCCCTCGAGGCCACGACGATCGGGCGCTTCCGGCTCATCCGCTCGGAGGCCGACCTGCGGGCCTACCAGGCCGACCGCGGAGCGGACCGGAGCCTGACCGCCGGGCTGCTGGCCATCGAGGGTGCCCATGCGCTCGACGACGATCCGGCCAATGTCGACGTCGTCTTCGACGCGGGCTATCGGATGATGTCGCCCTCCCACTTCTTCGACAACGCGTTCGGCGGGTCTGCGCACGGCATCGTCAAGGGCGGCCTGACCCCGGCCGGGCGCGAGATGGTCGAGCGGATGGAGGCGCGCGGGATGATCGTCGACGTCGCCCACGCGTCGTCCGCGACCATCGACGATGTCCTGGCCATCGCCCGCCGGCCGGTGGTCGCCTCGCACACCGGCGTGCGGGGCGTGGCCGACAACGCCCGCAACCTGACGGACGAGCATCTGCGCGGGATCGCCGCGACCGGCGGACTCGTCGGCATCGGGTTCTGGGAGACGGCATCCGGCGGGCCCGACGTCGCCGCGATCGCCCGGTCGATCGTCTACGCCGCCGGCGTCGCCGGCATCGACCACGTCGGCCTGGGGTCGGACTTCGACGGCGCGGTCGCCGTGCCCATCGACGCGACCGGCCTGGTCCAGATCACCGACGCGCTGCTGGGCGCCGGGTTCGACGAGGTCGCTGTCGGCAAGGTCATGGGGCGCAATGCCCTGCGCGTGATCGCCGACGTGCTGCCGAGCGCCTGACCGGGCGCCGAGCGGCGAACGCCGACCGGGTCAGACCAGTCGGCGATGAGGGCGGCCGCGCGGGCGGCGCCGTCGGCGGCGACCGGCTGCGAAGTCACCGGCCGGTCGATCTCGGCGGCGATGGCCTCGGCGATGGCGTCCGGATCGGACGTCGCGTAGTCCATCCGCCGACCCGCGCCGTAGCGGTCCAGGCGGTGGGCCACGTGGCGGTTCTGCTCGAAGTGGTTGCGCGAGCGGGAAGTACAGGAACGGGCGGCGGCCGGCGGCCAGCTCCATCGTCGTCGTCAGGCCGCCCTGGACGACGGCCAGGTCGCACGCGGCGAGGTGCCGGTACAGGTCCGGCACGAACGCCCGGACCTCGACCCCGGCTGGCGCGCCCAGCGAGTCCGGGTCGATGCGCGGCCCGGCCACGGCGATCATGCGCAGCCCGGGGACCGCCCGGCGCGCCGCCGGGAAGCCGTCGATGACCCGGCGCAGGAGCGCCTCGCCGACGCCGGACCCGCCGACCGTGACGATGACGACCCGCTCGTCGTCGTGGTATCCGAGCTCGCGCCGGAGCTGCCTCGCGGCCGTCGACGAGCGGCGCCGGGTCGAAGCCGGTCACGTAGCCCGCTGAACGCGTAGTGGCGCTCGGTCCAGTCGCGGATGCCGGGCAGGCCCGGCCCGAAGTCGTCGGGCACGATGTCGTCCGGGTCGCCGACGAAGATGGCCCGGTCGCGGATGCGCGGGAAGCGCTCGACCTGCTCGATCATCTCGGCGTTGTAGTCGGCGGTCAGGAACGCCTCGCGGTCGCCGCCGGCGGGCATCGGCAGCCAGCCCACGAAGTCGGTCAGCCAGGCGAAGGCCGTCCGCTTGAGCTCCGGGTTCTCGTGCAGGTAGTAGTCGACGTCCCAGGCCTCGTCGCCGATGACGAGGTCGTACTCGCCGGCCTCGACGACGTCGTGGAAGACCATGAAGTTGGCGACGAGGATCTCGTCCATGCGCCGGATGGCCTGGAAGGCATGGAGCTCGTGGCCGGTCGACTCCGCGGCGATGTGGGCGGACTCGATGGCGAGCCACGGCGCTCGCCGGGTGGATCCGCTCGCCGCGCGCCTCGAGCACGGCCGTGACCGGGTGCTGGGCCAGCCAGTCGATCTCGAGGTCCGGGTGGAGCCGGCGCAGCTCGTCGGCGATGGCCACGTCGCGCTGGGCGTGGCCCAGGCCGATCGGCGACGAGATGTACAGCGCCCGCCGGCGGCGGCGCAGCGCGCGGGTCCAGGTGGGTCGTCGTCATGGTCGTCCCTCCGGATGGCCTCGGACGAGGTCGCGGATGATGCAGGTTGGCCAGGACCGGGTGGCGGCCCGGGATCATGTGGTCGGCGCCCTCGACGACGGTCAGCGGCGCGCCGGTGAGCTCGGCCAGGCGCTGGGCCCGGTGGAGCGGCTGGCAGTGGTCCTCGGTGCCGTGGACGAGCCGCATCGGGCAGCGCACGGCCCGGCAGATCGCGATGACCTGGTCGCGGTCGAACGGGAAGCCGGCGTCCGCCTCGGCGATCATCGCCTCGACCGATCGCCGTCGAGCGCCCAGGCGACGGCGTCCTCGATCAGCTTGGTCGAGTGCGGCTCGGAGCTGATCTGCTCGAAGAAGAACTGCGAGCGAGTCGGCGTAGTCGCGCCGCCAGGCGTGCCGGTTGACCTTGGACCAGCCCTCGTAGGTCGGCAGCTCGGCCTCGAACGGCGCTCGCCCACCACGGATGCGGCGGCGTGAGGAGCGGGACGCCGACGGCGAAGGCGACGATGCCCGCGACCCGCTCGGGCGCCTCGGCCGCGAGCCGGACCGCTCGCCAGACCCCGTCGAAGCACAGCCCGACGAGCACGCGCCGGCGGCGTGTCCGTCGCGTCCATGACGGCCGCGATGTCGCGGGTCATCCGGTCGTCGTGGTACGCCGCGGGATCGGTCGGCCGGTCGGACCGGCCGTTGCCGCGCCCGTCGTAGGCGATGACCCGGTAGTGCCGGCTCAGGTACGGGATCTGGGCCTTCCACTGGCGGGCGTGGACGATCGGTGCCGACGGCAGGAGCACGATCGTCGGGTCGCCGCTCGCCGTAGACGTCGAAGGCCAGCCGGACGCCGTCGTCGGCGACGGCGAGCCGGACCGGTCGGGCAGGCGGGCCCGCCCGCCGTCGTCGGCCGGGGCGCGGAGCGTCTCGGTCGGCGCGCTCACGGGCCCCGCCAGGCCTCGACGAAGTCGCGGATGAGCAGGTTGGCGAGGACCGGGTCGCGGCCGATCGGGGCGTGGCCGCCGCCCGGCGACCTCGACGAGCGGCGCCTCGAGCGCCTCGGCGAGGCGCCGCGCCGATGGCGAGCCGGACGATGGCGGTCGTCGCGTGCCGTGGACGACCAGCGCCGGGCAGCGGACCGACGGCGTGAACGCGAGGCCGGCGGCCTGGCTCGGGTCGGCCTCGAGCCAGGCCGGCGGCTCCAGGTAGGGGGCGCGCTCGGTGGCGATGATCGTCTCGGGGTCGGTCTCCAGGGTCCAGCCGACGGCGTCCTCGATCTGCTTGGTCGAGTGCGGCTCGGTGAAGATGCTCGCCGAAGAAGCACTCGGCGAACCCCGGCCAGTCGCGCCGCCAGTAGTGGACGTTGTACTTGGCCCAGCCCTCGTCGGTCGGCTGCGGCTCCTCGAACGGGTCGTCTGTCCTTGCGCTCGTCATCAGGCGTCGCGCGGGCACGGCGAGGTCGATGGCCGGTCCGAAGAACACCAGGCCCGAGCACGCGCTCCGGATGCGTCGCGGCCAGGCGCAGCGCGTAGCCGCGCCCATCGACAGGCCGGCGACGACCGCCCGTCGGTGCCGGTCGCGTCGAGGACGGCGACCGCGTCGGCCACGAACTCGGTGTCGGCGTAGGCGCTCGGGATCGAGCGGGCCGGTCGGAGCGGCCGTTGCCCCGGCCGTCGAACGTCACGACGCGGAAGTGGCGGGCCAGGTACGGCGATCTGGGCCTTCCAGTGCCGCGAGTGGAAGATCGACCAGGTCGGCATGAGCAGGATCGTCGGGTGCGCCGTCGCCGTAGCGCTCCCAGGAGACGCGGACCCCGTCGCGCTCGACGAACCCGGTCTCTCGGGCACGGCTCGCATCGCCCGCGGTCGCCGTCGCCGGCGGCTGGACGAGCGGCTCGTCGTCCGCGATCATCCCGTCGGCGCTCCTCGACCAGGCGCGCTGCAGGACGCCGATCTTGCGCAGCGCCGAGCGCGTCGGCAGCGTCGTCCTCCGTGAAGCCGAGCAGGATCGGCCGCCTCGGCGCCGAGGAAGGGCAGGCCCATGAGCGCGCGCGACCTCCTCCGGGGTGAACGGGCCGAGGCTGCCGACCCGCTGCTCCTCGCGGCGGGCGACGTCGGTCAGCAGCCGGAACCAGCCGCCGAGCTGTCTCGCGGACGGCCGCGGCGAGCGCCGGTCCGACCAGCCGGCGGCGATCATCTCCTGGAGCACCCGGACATAGCCCGACGCGAGGTCCGTCCTCGAGGAAGTCGCAGGCCTGCTCCCATGGCGCCACAGCGGCTCCGGTGCCGCCGAACATCGCCCGCTGGCGCTCCAGCAGCCGGTCGTTCTCGGCCGCGAGGACCGCGAGGATGAGCTGCTGCTGCGAGCCGAAGTGGTAGTGGATCTGGCTGAGCGGCACGTCGGCCGCCTCGGCGACCGCGCCGGGTGGACAGGGCGCCGTAGCCGTCGGCCAGCAGGCGGGCTCGGGCCGCGTCGAGGATCGCGCGCGCGTGTCGGCGGTGGCCCGCCCGCGCCGCTCGGCCCGCGTCGGCGCCCGGCCGTCGTGCCGTCCATGCGCCGAGCATACGACCGCGACTGACATCAGGCGATCACGACCGACCGCGGCGAGGACGAGCACGACGCCGAGCGGGCGGGTGCAGGCGGCGACCCCAGGGCAGGTTCTTCTCGATGGCGGTGACCGCGCCGAGGGCGAGCATGGCCGTCACGCTGCCGAGGCCGACGCCGAACATGACGAGCATCAGCGACCAGCAGCAGCCGACGCAGAACGCGCCATGGGCGATGCCCATCGGCCAGCGACTCGCGCCGCTCGGCCGTGCCCGCGCCAGCGGTTGACGACGAACCCCAGCGGACTGCGGCACTCGTCCAGGCAGCGGTCGCGGAGCGGGCTGAATTGCCACAGGCCGGCGACGGGCAGGGTCGAGGCCAGGATGAGCTCGGGCTGCTCGGCCAGGGCCGGGAACGCCTCGACGCCGGCGTGGACGCCCCGATCCAGGAGCCAGGCCCCGAGCCCGAAGGCGGTCCACACGACGAGGTAGCCGAGCAGGAGCAGCCCGACGAGCGTGGCCGGGCTGCCGGCGCCGGCCGACGAGCGCCCGGAAGGTCATGACCAGCGGGATGCTCGAGGGCAGCATCATCGCGACGATCATCAGCACCCAGCCGAGGCTGAACAGGGCCGCCTCGAGGGGCAGGGGACCGGCGCCGCCGGCATGGCCGAGGAAGGCCCGGTACGGCGACCCCTCCCACAGCCACAGCGAGGCCCAGGCGACGATCGACGAGCGCGACGAGCGACCCGGCCAGGATCGCCCGGTCGCGCCGCGGTCGGCGGAGGTGGGCGGCGGCGAACATCGGCGGCGTCCCGTCGGCCGCGGTCAGGCGGCGAAGCGGAAGTGGCCCTGCAGGGCGTTGTGGCCCTCGAGGTCCACGCTCGGGATGCCGTGGCCGCTCCCGTCGCGCGTGTACTTGCTGGCCTTGGCGGCGTACACGGGCGAGCCCGGGGATGGTGCTGAACACGGTCTCGGCCAGGGTCGTCGGGTTGCCGGTCGCGCCGACGAACGGCGCCATCTCGGCCTCGACCAGCGCGCCGATCTGAGCCGGCCCTTGCCGCCCTCGACGGTGAAGCTGATGGGCGTCCGCTCGACCGCGACGACCTCGCCGATGAGGCCGGCCAGGTCCGCGACGGGCGCCGCCGAGCTGGCCGGTGAACAGCCGCAGCAGGGCGCCCTCCTGGTCGGGCGTGGCCCGCTCGTCGACGAACACCACGGCCTTCCACGACTTCGGGATCAGGATGTTCTTGGGGATGTGGGCGGAGACGGCCAGGGTCAGCCCGTCGACGCGACGCCGTCGATGGAGCCGGTCTCGATGCCCCAGGCGATCGTCGTGTCGCAGGTCTTGTAGTCCGGGTCCTCGCCGACCCAGCACGGGCACAGCACGTTGCAGGTGCAGACCTCGAGCAGCCGGCCTTCGATCTCGTATCCCATGGGTCGGTCCCTCCCCGCGTCGTACCAGTTCGGTCGAATGACCGATGTCGGTCGGTCGACCGAATCTACACCGGAACCCGCCCGTGTCAAGCCCGCGGCTGGTAGCATCGGGAGGTCGCCCGCGACGGGTGGCAGTCCATCCCGCGCGGCCCTTCCACGGTCGCGTATCAGCGGAGACCCCCACCCGTGACGACCCCCACCCCCGACCCGGACGAGGTCGCGCCCGCCGTCCGCGAGCTGGACACCATCGTGTCGCTGTCGAAGCGCCGCGGCTTCATCTACCCGTCAGCGAGATCTACGGCGGGATCAACGCCGTCTGGGACTACGGGCCCCTCGGCGTCGAGCTCAAGAACAACGTCAAGCGGGCCTGGTGGCGGTCGATGGTCCAGGAGCGCGACGACATCGTCGGGCTGGACGCCGGGATCCTCATGCACCCCGAGGTGTGGGTCACATCCGGCCATGTCGGCTCGTTCAGCGATCCGCTGGTCGAGTGCCAGACCGACCACCGCCGCTTCCGCCTCGACGAGCTGCCCGGCGCCGAGCACCTGTCGGCCACGGAGCTCCAGGATCCGGGCATCGTCGAGCGCCTGGGCCTGCGCTGCCCGGTCGACGGCGGCCCGCTGTCGCCGCCGCGCCGCTTCAACCTCATGTTCAAGACGTTCATGGGCCCGGTCGAGGAGGACGCCTCGGTCATCTACCTGCGTCCGGAGACGGCCCAGGGCTCGTACGTCAACTTCAAGAATGTGCAGCAGAGCTCGCGCAAGAAGCTGCCGTTCGGGATCGCCCAGATCGGCAAGTCGTTCCGGAACGAGATCTCGCCGGGCAACTTCGTCTTCCGGATGCGCGAGTTCGAGCAGATGGAGATGCAGTATTTCGTCCGCCCGGAGGCCGAGGCCGCCGCGGCGTTCGAGGACTGGCTGCCGCGTCGACGGGCGTGGTACGAGCGCTACGGCGTGGAGCCCACCCGCCTGCGGCTGCGCGAGCACGCCCCGGACGAGCTGGCCCACTACGCCAAGAAGGCGATCGACATCGAATATCGCTTCCCGTTCGGCTGGAAGGAGCTGGAGGGGATCCACAATCGCGGCGACTTCGACCTGTCGCGCCATTCCGAGGCGTCCGGTGAGCGCCTCGAGTACTTCGACCAGGCGACCGACGAGCACGTCATCCCGTGGATCGTCGAGACCGCCGCCGGCGCCGATCGGGCCGCGTTCACGTTCCTCATCGATGCCTACCGCGAGGAGGAGGTCCGCGGCGAGACCCGCGTGTCGCTGGCCCTCCATCCCGACCTCGCTCCGTACAAGGTCGCGGTCCTGCCGCTGCTCAAGAAGCGGCCGGAGATCGTCGAGCTGTGCCACCGCATCAAGGCCGACCTCCAGCGCCACACGATGGCGGTCTACGACGACACCGCAGCCATCGGCAAGCTCTACCGCCGACAGGACGAGATCGGCACGCCGTGGTGCGTGACGGTCGATGTCGAGTCGCTAGAGGACGGCGCGGTGACCGTCCGCGACCGCGACTCGATGGCCCAGGAGCGCGTGCCGGTCGAAGGCGTCACCCGGCTCATCCTGGACCGACTGGACGCCGCGCGAGCGCGTTGATGCCCGACGACGTCATCCGCGTCCGGCGGGCCGAGGTCGGCGACGCCGCGGATCTTGTCGAGCTCGCGGGCCGAACGTTCATGGAGGCCTATCGCCTCGACACCGCCGTGGCCGATCTCCAGGCGTTCATCGACGAGCACTACACGCTCGCCCAAGAGGCGGCCAACCTGGCCGATCCGGCGGTGTTCGTCGGCTTGGCCGAGTCGAGCGGCCGGCTCATCGGCTACGTCGATACGCGAGTCGGGGATCGTCCCCCGGTCGAGCTCGCGGGACACCGGCCGTGCCTCCTGCACCGGCTGTATGTCGATGCCACCGCCCAGGGCCTTGGTGTGGGGCGGCTGCTGTTCGACTGGTGTGTCGCGGAGGCACGACGGCGCGATCGTGACGTCGTGTGGCTGTCCGTCTGGGAGCGGAACCCGCGGGCGATCGCGATCTACGAGCGATGGGGCTTCGTCGACGTCGGGGGCGTGAGCTTCCTCGTCGGCAACGACGAGCAGCACGACCGGATCATGGCGCGACCGCTGCACTGATCCGCCCTCGTTCGCGGCGCGTGCGTCCGCGCCTGAGCGTGCCCGTTGCAGCGCCACCCCCCGCCGGATAGTGTGTGGCGCCATGGACGAGACCGGTGGTTGGGTCGTGCTCGATGCGCATCTACCACGCTCCGTCAGGTCCTACCTCGAGGAACGGTTCTGGCGCCCCATCGAGGCGCAGGCCACGCTCGAGGTCCTGTGCGAGGACCCGGCCTTCCTCGCCGATCCGGGGCGGCACCCGGCGATCTTCGCGGACCATGGCGTCGTCCACGTCCGCGACGTCGCCATCGGCCTGGTCCGCCTGCTGGACACGATCGACGGGGTCCTGATCCCGGGTCGTCCGGCCGATCGCCGGCAATTCCTCGAGACGTTGGGCGTCGCGGCGGCCTACCTCCACGACATCGGGATGGTCGATATGACCGCCATGGGGCGGCGGATGCATCCGATCTTCGCGGCGGGGGCCGCGTTCGGGGCGGACATCGACCCGCTCGTCGACCACCTGCTCGCGCCCGGTCCGGTCCGGGAGCGACTCGACGTCGTCGCGACCACGGCCCCGTTCGAGATCCCGCTCGACGTCGTCGTCCGGGAGATGCTCAGCCTGACTGTGACCCACAGCAAATCGACGGTGCCCGCGGCGCTCCTCGATGATCGTGAGGCGCTTCGGCGGCTCATGCAGCGCGTGGTCTTCACCGACCTCGACGACCATCGGGCGAGTGGTCGGATGCCGTCGGCGGCCGACCCGGACCCGATCCGCTTCGAGGCCAACGTGGCGCGCTATGCCGACCCGTCGCGGTCCTACGCCTGGTTGAGCGCCTCGAACGGACCCCAGGCCGAGCTCGCCGACGACGTCCTGGACACGATGCGGGCGCTCCGGGCGGCCGACGTCCTGCGCCAGCGCGGGTCGGTCCTGCGCACGTCGGGCGGCTTCGAGCTGTGCATGGACGCCGAGACCGCCCGAGCCGTGTGCACGATGCGCACCGCCGCCGGCGATGCCGCCTATGTCATCGCCTACGACGATGAGCGCGGCGCCGGCGAGGCCAACATCCGGGTCGCGTTCGTCACGCCGCGCGGCGATCTGCGCCTCGCCTTCCACCGGGGCGCCTTCGCCACGGACGTCGCGGCGCGTCGGGCGGCGGCGAGTGTCGCCGGCGTCGTCGCGGACATCGCGGCGGACGTCATCCCGACCTTCGGCGGCCCGGCGGTCGGCGGTGGGTCGTCACCCGCGACGCGGTCGATGGACGACGTGCGGATCCAGCTCGAGCGCCCGGACGACCATCCGGGCTTCGCCGACGACGTCGCGGCGTTGCTCGCCGAGCGCGATCCGTCCCTCGCCGCGCGGTTGGTGACGGTCGCCAACGTCGAGGGGGCGGCCCCGGACGAGCGCCGGCGCTTCTATGCGGCCGAGCCGCTCGACGCGTTCGGTCCCCAGGCGGACGACGTGGTCCGGCGGATGGCCGATCACGGCGTCTATGCGGCGGCCCTCGATCGGGCGGCGGCCTTCGCCGAGGTCGGCCGGGCGACGATCCAGCCGGGCGAGGTCCTCGTCGCCCGTGGCTCGCCGCCGTCGTTCGTGTACGTGCCGACCGGACCAGGCTTGGTCGTCCGCCCCGACGGCGGCTACGCCCCGTCGCCGCTCCATGCCTGGCTGCCCGTCGGGACCACGGGCGTCATCCGCCGCAACGAACGGAACAGCGACATCGTCGCGGAACGCGAGGTCGATGTGATCATGATCCCCGGCGACCTGTACGCGACGACGTGGCTCGCCCCGCTCCCGGTCGAGGAGCTCGCGGCCCGCCTGCGGCCACGCGCGGCGCTCTCATGACGATGACGACCGTCGAACGGGTCGTCGCGCTCCAGCGGGTCGCCCTGTTCGCCGACGTCCCCGGCCGGACGCTGGCGGCCGTCGCTCGGCGCGCGACCGAAGTCGAGGTCGAGGCCGGGACACCGGTCATCGTCGAGGGCGATATCGACGACCACCTGTTCACGATCGTCCAGGGTCGGGTGCGCATCCACCAGGGCGACCGTGACCTGACCACGCTCGGCGCCGGATCGACCGTCGGCGAGTTGGCGGCCCTCGTCCCGGAACCGCGGTCGGCATCGGTCACGGCGCTCGAGCCGACGACCCTGTTGCGCATCGACAAGGTGGTCCTCGACGAGCTCCTGGCCGATCGGCCGGCGCTGGCCCACGGGATCATCGCCGCGCTCGTCGCGATGGTGCGAGAGCGCCGCGACGGCGGGGCCGCGGGGGCGGACTCGACGCTCGCGTGACCGGCCCTCGCCGATCCGGGCGTGGGGCCGTCCACTGGCTGACCGCCCAGGCCGTGGCCTTCGGGGTGATGGCCGCCCTGCTGGGCATCGTCGCCAATGCGCTCTTCCTCGACACGTTCGGGTCGGCCTGGCTGCCGGCGACCTACATCGCGATCGGTGCCGCCGGCATCGTCGTGTCGGGCGCTGTCGCCCGCACCGCCCGGACGGTCGACCAACGGCGCATCGCCCTCGTCGTCCTCGGCGGCGCGGCCGTGGCGATCGGCGCCGCCTGGGTCATCGCGTCCGGTGGCGAAGGGGCGTGGGTCTCGGCGCCGCTCCTCGTGCTCTTCCCGATCCTCATCCAGCTCGGCTTCGTGTTCATCGGCGCCCAGGGTGGCCGGCTCCTCGACATCGCCGGGATCAAGGCGTCGTTCCCGCGGATCATGGCCGGCTTCCCGGTCGGGGCGGTCATCGGCGGCCTGCTCGGCGGGTGGCTCGTGACCTGGCTGGGGCGGACGGAGTCGCTGCTCCTGGCCACGGCGTTCGCCCAGGCGGCGTTCGCGGTGCTGGTCTGGGCGACCGGTCGTCGCTACGCCGTGGCGTTCGACGGGCCCGAACCCGGACCGCCGGCGGTCGCATCGTCGGCCCTGGCGGATGACGAGCCGCCACCAAGCCTGCGCCGCCTGTTCGTCACACAATTCCTGGCCTTGCTGCTGACGTACCAGGTGCTGTCGGCCCTGGCCAGCCAGTTGGCCGACTTCCTCGTCTTCGACCGGGCGACCGCGCAGTACCCGGACCCCGTCGACCTCGCCCGGTTCCTGGCTGGCTACACGGCGGTCATGAACATCGTGAGCATCGCGTTCCTGTTCCTCGTGGCCGGACCCGTGCTGCGTCGGTACGGCCTGCGCCTCGGGATCGCGAGCAATCCCCTGGTGCTGACGGTCATGGCCGCCGTGATGCTCGCGGTCGACGCCGTGGCCGGCGGCGCCTCGCTGGCCCTGCTCCTCGTCGTCTCGGCGGCACGGATCGCCGACATCGCCCTGACCGACGGCACGACGCGAACCTCCATCAACGCGACGTACCAGGTCCTGCCCGGAGCGCCTACGGCTGTCCGTCCAGGCCGCGGTCGAAGGGATCGGCGTGCCGATCGCGATCGCCATCTCTGGTGTGCTCATCCTCGTGCTCGATGCGCTGCCTATCGCGCTGACCGTGACGATCGCCGTGACCTTCCTCGTCTGCCTCGTCTGGACGTGGTCGGCCGTCCTCCTGTACCGGGCCTACGGACCAGCGTTAGCCGAGGCGCTGCGGCGCCGGCGGATGCTCGACCCCGACGCCGACCTGGCGTCCACCGACGACGACGAGGCCGTCGCCCGACAGCTCCTCGTCAGCGCCGACCCCCGAGCGTCGCGGCTCGGTCTCGACCTGTTGTCACGGGTCGCCTCGCCACGCACGGCCGACGCCCTGGCATCGCTGACCGACGATCCGCGGCCCGAGGTCCGACTGACCGCGCTGACGGCCCTGGCGACGCCCGGTGACGCCGATGCCCAGCGCCGCCTGGCCGTTGACGTGCGAACGCTGGTCGACTCGCCGGATCCGGCGGTCCGATGGTGCGTCGCCGGGGCATTGCCGACGCTCGGAGCGGACGACCGCGCCGCGGCCGCGAGCCTGCTGCACGACGCCGACATCGACGTCCGGAACGCCGCCCTCGAAGCGGTCCGAGCGGGTGACCAGTCCGCCGTCGCGGCCGTGATCGCGTCGCTCGATGACCCGCGCTCGGTCGCCGCGGCGGCCGGCGCCGTCGCGCGGCTCGGGGATGCGGTCGTCCCCATCCTGGCCGAGCGCCTCGATGCCGCCGGGTCGCCGGCGCCGCCGAGCGTGCTTCGCCTCATCCGGGCCGCCACGACCCGGACGCCCGCTCGAGATCAGGTCCTGCGCCGGCACATCGACCACCCGGACCGCGAGCTCGGGCTCGTCGTCATGGAGCGCCTGGTCGCGCCCGGCCCAGCCCCGGACGAGACGGCCCGCGCGCTCGACACCGTGCTCGCCGGCGACACCCAGCATGCGGCGCGCATCCTCGCGGCGATGGTGGCGCTCGAGAGCGCCGGCTCGGACGCGGATGATGCCGACGGCCCGATCCGACGGGCCCTGGCCGACGAGTTCGACCTCGTCCGATCGCGCGTCGCGACGGGCGTCCTCGCCCGCTACGGCGCCGATCGCCTCGGATCGGCGATGACCCGGATCGATGGCGGCGGCGCCGAAGGAGCACTGGCGGTCGAGGCGGTCGAGGTCACCCTCGGTTCGGCGGCCTCCAGGACGGTCCTGCCCATCCTCGAGCCGGACCTCTCCGTGACGGACCGCCTGGCCCGCCTGGGAACGCCCCCGGACGCGCCACGCGATCCGAATGCCGCGCTCCGCGACCTCATCGAGGACGGCGATCGTCGATGGCGGTCGACCTGGGTCCGGGCCTGCGCCATCCATGCCGCGCGAGCCCGCGGCCGGCTGGACCAGATCGACCTGACGGCGGCCCAGGCCCTCCACGACCCGATCGTCGACGAGGAGCTCGAGGTCATGACCTCGGGGTCCTGACCCGTCCGACCGGTCGGCGTTCGCCTCGCGCGGCGCCTTGCCCTTGGGCCAGGAGCGACGAATACTGTGTGACTCCGGGGAGGTGCGTCCTGACGTCCCGTCCGGTCCTGTTCGCGTTCGCAGCATTCGTCGTCCTGGCCGGCGCCAACGCTGCCGCGGTGAAGGCCGTCCTTGGCGAGATGCCGCCGTTCTGGTCGGCCGGGCTCCGGTTCGTCATCGCCGGCGGCCTGCTGTTGGCGCTGATGGTCATCCAGCGCCGACCCGTGCCACGCGGCGATCGGCTGCTAGGCACCGTGCTGTTCAGCGTGTTCGGGTTCGCGCTCGCCTACTTCTTCCTGTACCAGGCGATCGGCGACGCCGGCTCAGGCACGACGATGACCGTCCTCGCGATCGTCCCGCTGCTCACGGTGCTGCTATCGGTCGTCCACGGGATCGAGCGGCCACGGCTCCTCGGCATCGTCGGTGCGCTGATCGCGGCGGCCGGGATCGTCATCGTGGCCGCCGACCAACTGAGCCTCAACGTCCCGATCTTCGCGATCGCCCTCCTGTTGGCCGGGGCGACGTGTCAGTCCGAGAGTGTCGTCATCGTCAAACGCCTCCCGCCCGGCGACCCGGTCGCCGCGAACGCGATCGGCATGCTCCTCGGCGGGACGCTGCTCATCGCGGTCAGTCTCGCCGCCCAGGAGCCCCTCGTACTGCCCACCCAGTCCGACACGTTGCTCGCGATGGCCTACCTGATCGGACCGGGCTCGATCGGTGTGTTCCTACTCGCGCTCTACGTGCTGGCACGCTGGACCGCGTCGGCGACGTCGTATGCCTTCCTGCTGTTCCCGCTCGTGGCGATCGTGCTCGGGGCGCTGCTGTTCGCCGAGCCGGTCCAGCCGTCGTTCCTGCTAGGCGGGGCTGTGGTCCTGGTGGGCGTCTATGTCGGGGCGATCTACCGTCCGAAGGCCGAAGCCGAGGAGCGCGAGCCCGACGCGACGTCAGCAGAGGCGTGAGGCCTGACCGTTTGCCTCGCTATTCTTCGATGAGCCACGCTGTGGCGTCTTCAAATCTCCGCGGGGAGTCGTCGTGGCCCAGTTACCGGTTGAGCTGATCCTGGTCCGCCAACTGGCCCACGGCCTGGCGGTCCCGACCTTCGTGGTCGATGCGGCCGGCGACCTGGTCTTTGTCAACGAAGCCGCAGAAGCCCTGCTCGGCCTCGATTTCGAGGATGGTGGCCAAGTCTCGTTTGCCGACTGGACGACGGCGTTTGCGTCACGCACCAAGGGGCGCCAACGAGCCGACCCGGCGACGCATCCTCTGGCCGTCGCCATTCGGCAACGGACGCCTGTACACGGACCGCTACGGATCGTCGGCCGAGACGGCGTGCTGCGATCGCTCGTGGTGACCGCACTCCCTCTGGAGGGCTCTCGCGGTCAGCTCCTCGGTGGCCTCGCCATGTTCTGGGAGCCACCGACCCGATGAACATCCGCCTGTGGGGGACCCGCGGGTCGCTCGCCAGCTCCGGCCCGGAAACGGCGGGGTACGGGGGCAACACCGCCGCGGTCGAGATCGTGAGCGCCGATGGCACCATCCTCGTGCTCGACGCCGGGACCGGCATCCGCCGGCTCGGAGCCGCCATCGACCCGTCAGTCGAGCGGCTCGACATCCTCCTGACCCACCTCCACATGGACCACATCCAGGGCCTCGGCTTCTTCGCCCCATTCTTTCGGCCTTCCGGCGAGATCCACCTTTGGGGGCCTGCGTCGGCGACGATGGACCTCCGGACTCGCCTCACACGCTATCTCTCGCCGCCGCTCTTCCCGGTGCGGATCCGCGACCTCGATGCTCGCGTCGTCCTCCATGACGCGCCCGAGGAGCCCGTACGCATCGGCGGCTTCGAGGTCGTCGCCCAGCACGTCATCCATCCAGGACCCACGGTCGGGTACCGGATCTCCGCCGACGGGGCGAGCGTTGCCTATCTGCCCGACCATGAACCGGCACTCGGTGCGCGTCGGTTTCCCGACGAGCCGCGCTGGACGTCCGGCTTCGATCTTGCCTCAGGCGTCGATCTCCTCATCCACGACGGGCAGTACTCGGATGACGAGCGCGCGGTGCGGATCGGCTGGGGTCACAGCTCCGTCAGCGAGGCAGTCGCCTTCGCCGAGTTGGCGAGGGTTCGCCGACTCATCCTCTTCCACCACGACCCATCCCACAGCGATGCCGAGCTCGACGAGCTGACCGAGGTGGCGCGCGCACGCGGAACCTCGATCGAGGTTGTGGCTGGTCGCGAGGGCGCTCAGTACGACCTGGGAACCGGCGTCCACGCCTGAAGGTGCGGCGGCGACTAGCGGACTCGATCAATGCGGCGGTCGCCCTTCGACGTGTAGGGACCGTTTGTCAACTACTGGTCGGCGTTCGCCTCGGCGGCATCGATCGCGGCGGCCAGGTCCGCGCCGGCCGCCCCGCGCGGCTCCTTGCCCTTCGGCCAGTACAGCTCCTTGTGGACCTGCTCCTCCGGGTAGCCGAGTTCGAGCAAGGTCGTTTCCGCCGATTGGATCATGTCCGGGTTGCCGCAGATGTAGGCGATCGAGTTCGCCGCCGTCAGCCCGAACTCGTCGAGGACCGGCGCCAGGATGGACTCGACCCGGCCGGTCCGGCCGGTCCACCCGGCGTTCCGCGGGTCATCGGGGCGCGACACGGTCGGGATGTAGGTGACCGGGTAGCCGCCGTTCCGCTCCCAGTCCTCGACGATCGCCCGGTAGCCGAGCTCATCGGCGTAGGACACGCCGTTGAGGAACAGCGTCCGCCGCGGCGCCCCGTCGACCAGGAGCTGGCGGATCATCGAGACGAACGGCGCGTTGCCGGTCCCCGAGCTGATGAAGATGTGCGTCTTGCCGTCGTCCGGCTGGAGCACGAACTTGCCCTTCGGGCCGATCATCCGCATCCGGTGGCCGATGGGCAGGTCCCACAGGACCGGCGTGAACGTGCCGCCCTTGACGAGCCGCACGTAGAACTCGTAGCCCTCCGTCCCGGCGACGGCCGGCGCGGACGCCACCGAGTACGGGCGCTGGACGATCCGGCCGTCGACGAACACGCCGATCGTCATGTACTGGCCCGGCTCGAACGGGGTCGGCTCGCCGTCGAACCGGACCCAGAAGTAGCCGAGGCCCTCGCGCTCGTCCTCACGCCGGACGAGGGAGGCGTTGTAGCGCTCGTCATCCGCGGCCGTGCCCGGGACGACGGGCGCGGGATCGCTGGCGAGTCCGGTCATTCCGTGGCGCCTCTGTCGTTCGTGGCGGGTCGCCCCGATGGTAGCCGCTAGAGCGATGCGGGTCGTCGCCACTCGGCGTCGAGGACGTGGCGGTCCAGGAACGCCAGGACCGTCTCGTACCAGAGCCGGGCGTTCTGCGGCTTGAGGATCCAGTGGTTCTCGTCCGGGCAGACGACCGGACAGACGGCGAACCGCGTCGTCGCCCCCGAACGAGGCTGGCGACTCCCGGCGGTCGTCGATCCCTCGACGGACGCCTGAGCCACGGCGGCCGAGCCGTCGCGATGTCGGTCCGCCTCGGTGCAGGTGCTTCGACTGGTTGCCCCTTCGGGCAGTCATTGCCCGATCGACTGTTCGACCGTGCGATCCGGGGCGCCCGTTAAGCCCGCGTTCAGCGCCCGTCAAGTCATGGTTCGTATCATCGCGGCCCTCACTGGAGCGCCGGGGGTCCGGCGAGCCGATCACGGTCGGAGGGAGATCGCGAGATGATTGCCGAACTGGACAGGATCGCGGAAACCGGCCGGGTCGCGGTGACCAGCCCGGTCAAGGACCGGATCGCGGTCCACGTGGCAGCATCGGATCCCGTCTCTCGTGCCGGGACGGCGAGCCAGCTGCGGGGCCTGGGCGTCGACCTCGTCGACGAATCGGAGATCGGCCCGGACGTCGTGGCCGTCGTCGTCGCTGACCAGGTGGACGTGGAAACCGCCCGCTCGGTGCGAGCGCTTCGGTTGCTTGGCGCACGTCGCGTGCTGCTCGTGATCGCCCGGCTCGACGATGCGGGGCTGCTTGCGGCGGTCGAGGCCGGCGCCAGCGGCCTGGTGCGACGAGGGCAGGCGACGCCTCAGAACCTCATCGCCGCGATCCGAACCGCGGCGGCCGGCGAAGGCACGCTGCCGCCCGATCTTGTTGGCCGCCTGCTCGATCAGGTCGGCCGGCTCCAACACCAGGTCCTGCACCCGAGAGGGTTGACACTGGCAGGGTTGACCGACCGGGAGATCGAAGTGCTCCGGCTGCTCGCTGACGGCCTGGACACAGGTGAGGTCAGCCGTCAGCTCTTCTATTCCGAGCGGACGGTCAAGAACATCATCCACAACGTCACGAGTCGGCTCGACCTCCGGAATCGGACGCACGCGGTCGCCTACGCGATCCGCGAGGGCCTCATCTGACGTTCGCCCCAGGGCTGATCGCCTAGGGCGGCCAGTGAACCCCTAGCCGGCGGCTACCTCCTCTTCCTCCTCGGGCGCCTGGCGCTGGACGAACTCGCCCTGGACCTCCTCTTCCTCCTCGGGCGCCTGGCGCTGGACGAACTCGCCCTGGACCTCCTCTTCCTCCTCGGGCGCCTGGCGCTGGACGAACTCGCCCTGGACCTCCTCTTCCTCCTCGGGCGCCTGGCGCTGGACGAACTCGCCCTGGACCTCCTCTTCCTCCTCGGGCGCCTGGCGCTGGACGAACTCGCCCTGGACCTCCTCTTCCTCCTCGGGCGCCTGGCGCTGGACGGAGGTCGTCGCCGGCATCGTGGGCGAGGCCGGTCCGCCGGCCATGACTTGGTCAGCCGAGTGCTCGGCCGCCCGCTCGAAGCTGTCGGACGGGTGGCTGATCCGCACCCCGCCTCCCGCCGGCGTCCCCGCGACCGGGCCGGACCGCTGCTGCACGACGTGGGTCAGCTCATGGGCGATCGTGCGTTGTCCCGTCGGCGTATCTGGGGCGTAGCGATCGCTCTGGAAGACGATGTCGGATCCAACGGTGTACGCATGGGCGTTCACGGCGCGAGCCAATTCTGACGCGGCCGCATCAGTGTGGACGCGCACGTCGCTGAAGTCCTGACCGAGTCGTTGCGACATCAGCTCCGACGTCGCCGGCTCGAGTGGCTTCCCTCCGCGCGACGACAGGACCTCGCGAACCCGTCGCGGGCCCTCCTCGGCCTCGTCACCCATGAGCCGACTCACGCTGGCGTTGCCGGCCGATGCCTGGAGGTGCATCACGGCGCCCACATCCAGCGCCCCGGTTCGACCGTCGGCCAGCGCACGCGACGCAAGGTCGCCCGACACGCCTTCCTGGGTCTGGGGCAGGTTGTGACCGGCCCCGATCGCATCACTGTCGGTGTCGTGCGTGCGCATGGCGCCTCCTTGCTCGCTCCAGCGTGATGCCGGATGTAGGCCCTGACAACGACCGGGAGCGCGTCAGTTGGGGAAGACGGCGTCGCCCAAAAGGGCAGGGCCCTTGGCGATGCGGTGGGCTCGATGCCTCAAGAGGCAGGTTCGACTGCCCGAAAGAGTGGCCGCCCGCCGCTGCCCCGTGGCGCCTCGCCGGGCGACGCTGTTCGCAGCGACTGTTCGACGGAGGACCAGGCGGTGCCGAGTCTTGCCCCGGGCGCCCAGCGGGATCGCGCGCCTCGCCGCGAGCCTCGTGCGACCGCGCGCGGGGCTTCGCCGGCTCCACCGGGCCACGGTTCCTCCTTCGATGCTGACACCGGGCCTGCGCCGGTCGTGGGTCGTGGCGGCTTCCTCGCCGACCCTCGCCTCACCCGAGGCGATCGCGCCCAGGGGATCCGGTTGCTGCGCCGCCTCCAGCGGACGCATGGCAACGCCGTCATCGCCCGAGCCCTCAGCGCACGCCACCGCCCGTCGTTGAGCGTCCAGGCCGCCGTCATCGACATCCCGCCGCCGCCGACCCGGGACGCCGTGGAACCGCCCGAGAGCGATCCGCGCTTCGAGCGCGCCACGGTCAAGACCGCCAGGACCGCCCGGCGGGAGCGGAAGCACTTGCCGGCCAAGGCGAAAGCAGCCGAGGCGCAGAAAGCCGCCGTCCCGCCTGCCAACGACGCCTCGAGCCAGGCCGCGGCTGCGCAGGTCGGGAAGATGGACGCCCAGAAGCCGGGCGAATTCGACAAGAAGGCCTTCATCGCCGCCGTCGAGAAGGCCGTCACGGCCGCCACGCCAGGGAGCCTCAAGGAAGCGACCGAGTTCAAGGAGTCCGGCAAGGCCGCACAGGTCAAGGGCCAGGTGTCCGGCATGGTCAGCCAGGACAAGCAGAAGGCCGAGAAGGGGATCAAGGACAAGACCAAGGAGCCGCCCGACACCAGCGTCGCGGTCGCCAAGCCGGTGACGCCGATGCCGACGGAGCAACCGGGCGGTGCGCCGGGGTCGATCGGCGCCGCGGCCGCGATGCCGGAGAAGCGGCCCGCGACCGAGACCGACCTCCGCAGCGGGCCTGCCGAAGTCGACAACGAGATGGCCGAAGCGGAGGTCTCGGAGACGCAGCTTCGGGAGGCGAACGAGCCCGAGTTCGACCAGGCGGTCGACTCGAAGAAGGAGGCCGAGGTCCACTCGGCGACGGCGCCGGCCGCCTATCGCGCGGAAGAAGCGGCGACGCTAGGCGCGGCGAAGGCCGAGGCTGCGGGCACCGAGCGCAAACAGCTTGCCGGGATGCACCTGAAGCGGACGGGTGTCCTCGGTCGGGTCCAGGCCGGCAAGGCCACGACCAAGAGCCAGGACGAGATCAAGCGGGCCGAGGTGGCCACGAAGATCGATGGGATCTTCGCCAAGACGAAGACGGAAGTCACGACGATCCTCGATGGGATCGAGGCCAAGATGACCCCGATCTTCGAGGGCGGCGAGAAGTCGGCCCGGGCAACGTTCGAATCGCTGGTCAGTCAGCGGATGCGCGCCTACAAGAAGAAGCGGTACTCGGGCATCCGCGGCAAGGCGCGCTGGGTCCGGGACAAGTTTCGATCGCTGCCATCGGTCGTCAACAAGTTCTACGAAGAGGGCAAGGCGGTCTACATCGGGCTGATGACCAAGGTCATCGGTCGCGTCGCCGACCTCGTCGGCGGTGAGCTGACCAGGGCCAAGACACGCATCGCCCAGGGCCGAGCCGAGGTCAAGACCTACGTCGACGGGCTGCCGAAGAACCTCAAGAAGGTCGGGCTCGAAGCCCAGGAGAAGATCGGCGACCAATTCGACTCGCTCGACTCCGACGTCGCCGACAAGCAGGGCGAGCTCGTCACGTCGCTGGCGGACAAGTACAAGGAGGCCCGCGGCGCCCTCGACGAGCGGATCGAGGCGCTCCAGGAGGAGAACAAGGGCCTCATCGACAAGGCGATCGACGCCGTGAAGGGCGTCATCAAGACGATCATGAAGCTCAAGGACATGCTGCTCGGCGTCCTGGCCCGAGCGGTCAACGCGATCGGGTCGATCATCGCGCACCCGATCCGCTTCCTCGGGAACTTCGTGAGTGCCGTCAAGTCCGGCGTGATGCTGTTCAAGGACAACATCCTGACCCACCTCGCGAAAGGCCTGATGGGCTGGCTCTTCGGCGAGATGGCCAAGACCGGGATCGAACTCCCCAAGACGTTCGACCTCAAAGGCATCCTCGGGCTGATCCTCCAGATCCTCGGCCTCACCTGGGCCAACATCCGCGCGCGGGCGGTGGCCATCGTCGGGGAGAAGGTCGTCGGGCGGATGGAGCAGGGCGTCGAGGTCTTCAAGGTCCTGATCGCCGAGGGCCCGGCCGGTCTCTGGGGGTTCATCAAGGACAAGGTCGGCGACCTCAAGGAAGCGATCATCGGCCCGATGAAGGACTTCGTCCTGACGAAGGTCATCGTCGCCGGCGTCACCTGGTTGATCAGTCTGATGAACCCGGCGTCGGCCTTCATCAAGGCCTGCAAGGCGATCTACGACATCGTCATGTTCTTCGTCGAGCGGGCGGCACAGATCAAGGCATTCGTCGACTCCGTGCTCGACTCGATCGAGGCCATCGCCGCCGGTGGCGCGGGCGGGGTGGCGAAGCTCATCGAAGACTCGCTGGCGAAGATGGTCCCGGTCGTCATCAGCTTCCTCGCGGCGCTCCTGGGCGTCAGCGGCATCGGCGAGAAGATCCGAAGCGTCATCGGAGCGATCCAGAAGCCGGTCAACCGTGCGATCGACGCGGTCCTCAAGGGCGCGCTCAAGCTCGGCAAGAAGCTGTTCGGAGGCGCGAAGGCCCTGTTCTCGAAGGGCAAGGCCTGGGTCAAGGGCAAGGTCGAGGCCGGCAAGAAGTGGCTCTCCAGCAAGGCGGCGAAGGGGAAGGAGTACCTAAAGAAGAAACTCGGAATGAGCGAGGAGTCCGCCGGCGACGTAGTGAAGGGAGAGGCGCGAAACCGCCTGTTGGCGGCATCGGGTTCGATCACAACGGTCGAAGAACTGCGGGCGCGAGTTGCGCAGATTGCCACTGATCTCAAACCACGGGGCCTGAAGCTGTTCGAGGTCGTCGAGTCCAAAGAGCCGGGTGTCTTCGATGTCATGGCGGAGGCCAGTCGTCGACGTCGAGAGGCGAGAGCCAAGACCCGCGATGAACAAGCGGCAGTCACGGTCCATGCGACTCTGACGTTCGCGTCGCCCCCGAAGATGAAAGAACACTTCGGCTCGATGGTGGCGAAAGACGAGGAAGGCCGCCCGGTCATGAAGGACGGTCAATTCGTGATGGTTCCAACCCCGGCGGGGATCCCCGACGTCGCCGGCCACCGACGCCCGACAGGGCGGGGGGCGGAATCGTGCTGCCACCGGAGCCAGGCACGAACGTCGTGAAGCTTCGAACCTGGAATACGGGAGATGCCCTCAAGGATTCGACAGCCAGCCATGCGGAGAGCCAACTTGCTGAGTGGGCCCGAGCGGACGCCGATCAGCACCGAAACTACATAACCAAAGTCGAGATTCGAATGACCGGCAAGTACGGGCCATGTTCGGGGTGCACGGGGACGCTTAAGGCCCTTGAGACCCTGCTTCGCGGTCGGGCTGGAGAAGGCAACACAGTCACATTCAGCCTTGATCAATCAGCTGCCAAGTGGACCCACCGCAGCTCGGCCGGCCCCGGCGATGTGGCGGGAGCCATGTCGGGCTGGACCGTCGTTGGACATCCCCCGATGGAGCCCGAGAAGCTGACGATCGTTAGGAGCTGATCGAACGACAAGGAAGGACATCCTGGAGGCAAGGATGGCTGGCCATCGGCGGCGCTCGCGAATAGATGACGAACGTGATACCGAAGCCGCAGGACCGGGGCCTGGCTTGGTGAGAGGCATCGGAATCCGACGAGCCTCACTCCCAACTGCGCCGATCTGCTGGATCCGATCGCCGTTGCAATCGAGCCCTTTCCTACGCGGATCGAGAGTCTCAATCGAGTGCCACTCCGCACCCTCCAGCGTGAACGCGGCAACGCGTTCGTGCAGCAGGTCGTGCGGGGGATCGCAGCGCAGCAGGCCGGCCCCGTCCAGCACGGCGACGCGAGCGTCGGGGTCGGGCGCGGCGGGACGATCACCGTGGAGCGTGAGACCGATGACGCCGACGTCGAGGCCGAGGCGCCGATCCCGATGGAGGAGTCGGATATCCCCGCCGGGTCGACCGAGGCGATCGGCCCGGAGACGAACTCCAGCTATCCGCTGACCGCAACGAGCCTCAACGACGTCGCCCCGCTCATCAGCGGCCCGGGCGAGGCCGGCAAGACCACCTGGGGACCGCACCTCGACTATCGGACGACGGGCAGCAGGATGACGTCGGTCAAGATCACGGCCTGGATCAACGTAGAGATGCCGGCTTGGACGCCGCCCCCGTCGATGCTGCCCAAGGCCAAGGCGGAGTGGAACCGCTGGTATGCCGCGCTCCTCGCGCACGAGGCGGCGCACGTCCAACTGGTCCACGACAAGCTCGACGGCCTCGCCACGCGAATGATCGGGATGACCGAACGCGCCGGCAAGAACCTCTACGAGTCCAAGAAGACCGAGCTAGACGCGGCGAGCAAGGCCTTCGACGCGCGGACCGGCGGCGGGACGAAGACCGGGACGATCATCGACCCGACGATCGAGGACCGGGAGATCGACGAGAAGAAGCAGGAAGAAAAGCGCAAGAAGGACGCGGAGAAAGCCGGCCGCAAGGCGGAAGCCGACTCGCCTCCGGCCGGCGAGGCGCCCGCCGAGGGCTGAGGTCGGTCGATGCGGCGCGCGTTCCGGACCGCGTTCGTCAGGCGCCGATGAGCTCGAGGTACGGCCCGAATTCCGCCTCCACCGTGAGCCGACCGAGCTTCCGATACTCGCGCTCGGTGGCGCGGATGACGTCCGCCATCGCGACCTCTCGATCGTCAGCGGCGGCGAAGAAGGCGGCCGCGACCGCGATGTTCCGGATGTTGCCGCCCGACAGCTTGAACGCTCGAGCGAGGAAGTCCATGTCGATGTCGTCGGCCTGCGGGACGGTCGACGGGAGGTTGTTCCGCCAGAGGTGTCGGCGGTCGTCCTCCTCGGGCATCGGGAAGTCGATGACCGCGTCCAGACGCCTGGTGAACGCCTCGTCGACGTTCGACCGCAGGTTCGTCGTGAGGATCGCCACGCCGTCGAAGAGCTCCATCCGCTGGAGGAGGTAGGCGACCTCCACGTTCGCGTACCGGTCGTGCAAATCCTTGACGTCGGAGCGCTTGCCGAAGATCGCGTCCGCCTCGTCGAACAGCAGCACGCCGTTGACCCGGTCCGCCTCGGAGAAGATCCGGTCGAGGTTCTTCTCGGTCTCGCCGATGTACTTGTCGATCACGGTCGAGAGGTCGATCACGTAGAGGTCGAGCCCGAGCTCGCCGGAAACGACCTCCGCCGACATCGTCTTCCCCGTCCCCGAATCGCCCGCGAACAACGCGGTCAGACCGCGGCCCTTCGAGGACCGCCGGCCGAGCCCCCAGCGATCGAGGACGACGTCCCGGAATCGGGCACGGGCGGCGATCTCGCCCAGCTGGGTCACGACGCCCTCGGGGAGGACGAGGTCCGGCCATGACACCTGCGGTCGGATCCGTCGCGCAAGGCGCTCCAGGCCGCCTGCGTTCTGCGAGCGGGCGCCGGCCTGGAGGTCGCCGGACCCGATCGGCCGGCCCTCGGCCGCCGCCTGCTGGCGCGCCGCGCGGACGGCGCGGACCACCTGTTCCGGACTGAGACGGAACGCGGCGAGATCCGCTCCGGTGTCCGCCTCGATGGTCGCCGATCGACGGATCGCCAAGGGCCTGCGCCCACAGGTGGCCACGCAGGTCGAGGCTCGGGATGGGTGCGTCGACGAGGAGCGGCACTTCCCTCGACCAGATCGGGTCCCAGCCGCGAGCGCCGATCAGGATGACCGGGCAGGACGCCTCCGCCAGGATCGTCAGGACCGCCCCCTCGCGATCCGGGAGGGCCTCCAGCGGCCGCGCGATGAGCCCGCCGTCACGCAGCCGCGCTTCGCGGATCGCCGCCTCGGCCAGGTCGGCCGCGCGGTCGGCCACACCGATCCGCCGCAGGTCGATGGCGAGCACGCTCAGTCCGGCGCGGGCCAGCGCCTCGGCGGCCATCGCCTCACCAGCGGCGCCGGTCTGCTCGCGGACGTAGACGACACGGATGCCGTCCCGGAGTCCCCGGACGATGGTCTCGCCTTCGGCGAAGGCCGCCGGCTCCGGTGTCACCGCGATGGCCTCGACGTCGGGATCGGGCGAGTCGTCGCCGAGCAGGTGCGCGGTCACCCGGTCCGGGACCCGGAGCGACCGCGTCAGGAACGGCCGCTCGCCGTCCTCCACGAGCAGCAGGCCGCCGGCCACCAGCGGGCCGGCCGGCGACAGTCGCCGTCGGGCGTCGGCCCCATCGATCGCGGCCCCGCACAGTTCCAGCGCTAGGCCACAGCTGGCGCGTCGCCTTGAAACGTCGTCCTGGAGGTACGCGAACAGCCGCTCGAAGCGCGGGTCGAGGTCGGGCGCGACGGCGACGAGCAGGATCTCGACATCGAGTGGGTCGAGGCCGAACGAGCGGGCGAGGCGACGAAGCCGGATGGACTGACCGGTGGCTTCGGCGAGGTCGGCGGCGCGTTCGATCTCGACGCCCGATGTGGCCATCTCGGCCGTGACCGGTGGCGTCCTGGTCGGTGATGATCCATCGAGGAGCGCATCGACATGCGCCTCGGTGATGTACAGCCCGCGGAACCGGTCGTCCGGGTCGGGATCGACGGCCCGGCGGGCGTCGACGACCGCCCTCACTCGCGCCCCGACGATCCCGAGGCGACCCAGGAGGTGGGCCAGCGACGCGTCCGTCGGTCCCGCGAGCTCGACCTCCACCGCGGTCACTGCCGCTCGATGCCCCGCAGACGGACCCGGCGCCCGGGTTCATCGGCGTTGCCGGCAACCACTTCCTCGACCTGGCTGGCCGGCTCGTCGGACCGCAGCGGTCCGCTCGCGGTTCGGCGGCCTCGGGCGGTCGCGCGCTCGCTCGACACCCGGGCGCGCCGCCGGCCGGCGGCGCCGGCTGCCGGGCCATCCTCGTCCATCGGCCCGATGTCGATCCGCGGCTGCTCGAGGACCGGCGGACCGGCCGCCTCCGAGCGTTCGACCGTGAACGGGGCGATGATCGCCAGGTCGAGCGACGGCTTCAGCTCGCCGCCGAGGGCGGACCAGATGTCGGCAAGGGACCTGTCCGCGGTCGGTGGCAGGGCCACGTTCAGATAGACCGGGTAGGCCTGCTCGGCGAGCGATCCGGCGAGGATGTCGTCGGGCAGCTGTTCGTGTCGGACGAAGCAACCGAGGAGCGACGCGAGCAGCCGATGCTCGTCCTCGGGGCGCTGTGTCCACGCCGTGACGAGGTACGAGAGCTTGAACCGTCTGCGGCGGCGGGCGGCGGTCCGTGACCCGACCGGTCTCATCGCGCACGTCCTCCCAGGTCACCTCGCGACGAGCCAGGTCCTCGCGGATGTCGTAGAGGTACATGTTGATCGATCGGCGCGTTCCGTCGTGCGACCCAGTCCTTCGTCGGCGCGTCGAAGACGACCTCGACGCGCGAGCCGTTCAGTGCGTCGCGACGAACGAGCGCGAGGAGCGTGTCGTCGACGTCGTGGATCACCGTGCCAAGCCTTCCGGGTCGGCGCAACCCTGCCAAGCGACCGGAGGGCAGTCGTTCGGGCGGGACAGTCGTCGCCCGATGGGCACCGGAGGGCTGCCCGATGGGGCAGACCGGCCTACCCCATCGCGTGGCCGCGCGGCACCTTGCTCGACCGGAGTGCGCGGTGGGAGCGCTCGGCCACGTCCGTCAGTGCACCGCACGAGGATGGCCCCATGCCGAAGTATCTGTCGCCCGGCGTCTATGTGGAGGAGGTCGAGGCCGGGTCCCGTCCGATCGAGGGCGTGGGGACGGCCGTGGCCGCCTTCGTTGGACTCGCTGCCCGCGGGCCCGTCAACAGCCCATCCTGGTGACGAACTGGGCTCAGTTCCTCAACGACTTCGGCGACTTCATCGAAGGCTCCTACCTCGCCCACGCCGTGTATGGCTACTTCCTGAATGGCGGGGGCGCGTGCTACGTCGTGCGGATCGGCGCGCGATGGCGCGATGCCGGCCGCCCAGGCCGAACTCCCACCGCGAAGTCGAAGGACATCGCCGGGCTACCGGGTCCGGCCCTCGAGCCCGGGCCGGCCGGCAATGACGTCAGCGTCGAGGTCGCCGAGGCACCAGCCCGCGGAGGACACCTTCAAGCTCACCGTAACGTGGCCCGGACGGGTGCGAGGAGGTGTTCGACGACGTCACCACGAGCAAGGGCAAGAACAACGTCGTCACGGTCGTCAAGGAGCAGTCGAAGCTCATCCAGCTCGAGGAGGTCGGCAACGCCGGCGCGCCGAGCGCGTGCCCGGCCGCGGGCACGGTCGCCCTCGCCGGCGCGGACGGCGCCAAGCCGGTCCGCCGGTCAGCCCGGACGACTACGTCGGCGACTCGGCCGATCGGACCGGCTTCGCCGGTCTCGAGGCGATCGACGAGGTCACGATGCTCGCGGTCCCGGACCTCATGGCCGTCTACCAGCAGGGCGTCATCGACCTCGAGGGCGTCCAGGCCGTCCAGCTGGCGATGATCGCGCACTGCGAGCTGATGGGCGACCGCGTCGCGATCCTCGATGCGCCGCCCGGACTCAACGCCCAGCAGGTCCAGGAGTGGCGCGTCGACAAGGCCGGCTACGACTCGAAGTACGCGACGCTGTACTGGCCCTGGATCAAGGTCTTCGACCCGCTCTGCTGGCCAGGCCAGCCTTCATCCCGCCCAGCGGTCACATCGCCGGCATCTGGGCGCGCAACGACGACACGCCGCGGCGTCCACAAGGCGCCCGCGAACGAGGTCGTCCGCGGCGCGATCTCGGCTCGAGCTGCAGCTCACCAAGGCCGAGCACGACCAGCTGAACCCCGAAGGGATCAACTGCATCCGGGCCTTCCCGGGTCGCGGCGTCCGGGTGTGGGGTGCGCGAACGCTGTCGAGCGATCCGTCGTGGCGGTACCTGAACGTCCGGCGCCTGTTCAACTACGTCGAGGAGTCGATCCTCGAGGGGACCCAATGGGTCGTCTTCGAGCCGAACGACCTGCGAGCTGTGGCAGCGCGTCAAGCGGACCATCAACGCGTTCCTGCTGCGCACCTGGCGTGACGGCGCGCTCTTCGGGGCGACGCCGGAGCGAGGCGTTCTACGTCAAGTGCGACGCGGAGACGAACCCACCCGAGGTGGTCGATGCGGGCCAGCTCGTCGTCGAGGTCGGGATCGCGCCGGTCAAGCCGGCCGAGTTCGTCGTCTTCCGGATCGCCCAGTTCTCGGGCGGCGCCGCGCTCAGCGAATAGGGCTGAGGACAACCACAGACAGGAGGAACCACGCCATGGCCAAGCGGTCTGCCCTCACTCCCGAACGACGCGATCGCGTCATATCACTTCGCCGATCGAGATCGACGGCGATCGGAGATCGCCCAGTTCGCCGAGATCAGCGGGCTCGCCTCGGAGATGGACGTCATCGAGCTCTACGAGGTCACGCTGGACGGCAAGAGCCTGATCCGCAAGGTCCCCGGCAAGAAGAAGCCGCCGACGCTCACCCTCAAGCGGGGCAAGAAGCGTCTCGACCTCGCTCTGGGATTGGCACTACCAGGCCAAGCAGGGAAAGATCGGCGAGTGCCGCAGGAACGGCTCCATCGTGTTGTTCGACTACTCGAACGGCGAGGTCGCTCGCTACAACTTCTTCAATGCATGGCCCTCGAAGGTCACGATGGGGACGCTCAAGGCAGGGTCGAACGAGATGCTCATGGAGGAGTGCAGCATCGTCTGTGAAGACCTCGAGCGAGTGTGATGGAAGCGCTCGTCACGGGTCTCGCCCCTGTCCCCGGGAGTGGCGCCGACCGCGTCGACGGACTCCGGACCGAGTATCCCTTCGTCCTGCCACGCGGCTTCGTCGACGAGGGCGGGACGGTCCATCGGGACGGCGTCATGCGCCTCGCGACCGCTCGGGACGAGATCCTGCCGCAACGCGATCCGCGGGTCCGAGAGAACGAGGCCTATCTGACGGTGCTTCTGCTATCGCGGGTGGTTTCCAGGCTGGGCACGGTCAGTCCGATCAACCCTTCGGTCATCGAGGGGCTGTTCGCCTCCGACCTGGCGTTCCTGCAGGACCTCTACCGGCGCGTCAACCAGGAGGGCTCGACCCAGGCGGCCGTGACCTGCCCTGCGTGCCGGCACGGGTTCACGGTCGAGATGGCAGGTGGTCGCCTGGGGGAATCGTGACGTACGCGGCGGATCAGCTCTTCGAGGAGTCCGCGTACGTCGCCTACTACTTCCACTGGTCGCTCGACGAGATCCTCGATCTCGAGCACCCGACCCGGCTGCGATTCGTCGAGCAGATCGCTCGGATCAACCGCCGGCTGTCTGAACAGGAGTAGCTGTGCGCTGGCCGTTTCGACGACGCGACCCCACCGACGACGTGCGACCGACGGAGCATTCAGCCGACCTCGGGGCCGCCCGAGTCGCCCCGACCGTCTCCCCGGCATGGACGTCGCTCCCTCCGATCCAGCGGACGGCGGAGGTCGCGATGCCCCTGACCGCGCCCGCAGGGGCGTTCGTGGCCGACGTGCATGATCGAAGCACCCCGACGCAGATGCTGGCACCGCTCGGGCACGAAGTCGGACCGCTGGCACCGGCCGGAACGATCGGACTGACCGCGACGCCGGTCGAGTCGGTCGCACCTGGCCCGGAGTTGGTCCAGCGGCAGGTCGCTCGGCCCATCCAGGCCGACGCGATCCCACCGACCAGGCCTGTCCCGGAGCCATCGGATCCGACGGGCCTCCCGACGCCGATCGCGCCGCGCGTCGTTCCGGTCCTTGACGCGCCGGTGATGCCGGGGATCCAGCGATCGCTCGTTTCGGCGGCCGACGCGGTGCCCTCGATCGCCAGTCTCGACGAGACCTCGCGATCGGACGACGGGCTCCTGCCCGGGGCCGAGTCGCTGGAGCCTGGCAGCGCGACGGTGAACCCAACCTCATCGGGTGCCGACCCCTTGATCGCCCGCTCGGCGTCCGGTGTGGCGGGCACGCTGCCGGGCGGCTCGTCGAGCCTGGGCAGCGATGGCGGTCCGCGACCGGCGATGCCGACGGTCCGACGGCTCGGGCTTGGTGCCCCGATCGGGCAGGCCGGTCCCGGTCCTGGCATCCAGCGCTCCGCCGCGTCCCCGACGGCGCCATCGCCGGCCGTGGAGTCGGCTGCGCGATCCGGTCCACCTTTGACGCTCGGTCCTGCGCCGAATCCGATCGATCAGGCAGACCCACCGGCACCGCACGATCGACCGGCGTGGGTTCCTGTGCAGCGCTACTCGCTCAGCGAGGGCCTCCCGCTCGCCTCGCCGGCGCATTCGGGTCGTGAAGGTGGCTCGCGCGACGGGCCGACCTCCGCCGGGTCGCCATCGCCGATCGTCTCGACTCCGGACCGTGGCCAGGCGTCCATCCAGCGCGTGGACGCGTCGCAGGGCGCCGGGGCCGCCGTGACCGATCTCGGCGGCGACGACCTGAAACCGACGCCTCTCGCCACGCGCGACAGCGGTGCCAAGTTGTCTGCGAGCCCCGCGGTCACCCCCGCCGTGACGACGGGTTCCGTGATCGTGAGCCGTCTGGTCGCGGATGGCGTGAACCATGCGGCGATGCCCGTTCGATCGATCCGTCCGGTCGCGGGGCGTGGTGTCGACGGCCTTCAGTTCCAGCGAACGAGCAGCGAGCCACGAACGCTTGACAGCCCCGTGTCCGTCAGCCGCGCCCTCGATGCGGATGGATCCGCCGAGCCGCCAGGTCTCGCCTCGCAAACAGCCGGGGCGTTGCCCATGCGACCGGTCATCGGGCCGACGGGGGCCTCGTCGCTCGACATCCGCGGGGGAGCCGATGTCCAGCGGGCGACGACGTCCGCCACCCAGCGTGTCGACATGGACCTGGTCGGGCGGCGAACGATCGGCAGCGGTTCCCCGGGTCTGGACCTGCAACGCGAGTCCGAGGTCGCCGTACCACGTGGTCCAGCAGCGCTCCAGCCGCCGGTCCCGCTACCGGTGGTCGCCGAGAACGCGCCCGACGCGCCGATCGAGTCGCCGAGCGACATCGTGGTCTCGCGCGAGGCCATGGACGACGCCGACATCTCGCCGACAGTCCAGCGCGCGACGGCCCCGAGCGGGGGCGAGTCGCCGGCAGTCGGGCCCGGTGGGTCGGAGAAAGACCTAGACGACCTGGCCCGACGCCTGTACGACCGGATCCGGTTGCGATTGACACGCGAGCTGCTCGTCGATCGTGAGCGCGCCGGCGCCCTGACCGATCTCCGATGACCGAGACCGCCATCAGCCTGCGTTTCCAGGTCCGGATCGACCAATTCGGGACCCTCGGGTTGTTCACGAAGTGCGAGGGGATCGGACTCGAGTACGACGTGTTCGAGTACCGGGAGGGCGGCCAGAACGGCTTCACGCACCGGCTGCCAGGCAGGGCGAAGTACCCCAACGTCAAGCTCAGCCGCCCGATCGACGCCAACTCGGCCAAGGTGGCCGACTGGATGGCCAGCATCCAGCGGACGGCGACTCGCGAGACCGCGGAGATCAGCGTCCTCGACCCGACGGGCGAGGTCGTCGCGACATGGAACCTGGTCGGCGTCTTCCCGGCACGCTGGACGGGCCCGACGCTCGACGTCGCGGGGAACCAGGTCGCCACCGAGACGCTCGAGCTCGCCCACAACGGCTTCATCGGGGGCAGTTGAGATGCCCGGCCAACCCGTCGCAGCGACCAGTGGGAAGCTCGAGAAGGCGTGCCTGCGCGTCGTGGACGGCGAAGTCTCGACCACGGAACTGCGCTTCATGTTCAACCCGACCGAGTACACGGTCAGCAAGTCCGCGAAGTGGACCCGTCCGACCACATCGAGTGCGAAATCGGCCACGAAGCCCGAATTCGGCGGGGCCCAGCCGCAGGCTGTGTCGATGGAAGTGTTCTTCGACGACTTCGAGGCCAAGGGCGATGTCGCTGGTCGGGTCCAGACGCTGCTCGACTGGACGAAGCCGACCAAGGTCTCGGTCAACAAGAAGCAGCCGTCGCCGCCGATCCTCGCATTCGAATGGGGGACTAACCCGGCGCTCGCTGGCTTCCGTGGCTTCCTGAAGTCCGTCACGGCCAAGTACACCCTGTTCAAGCCGGATGGGACGCCGCTCCGCGCATCGGCACAGATCGCGATGGAGGAGGTCCCGACCGAGCCCCAGGGCCAGAACCCGACATCGGGCGGGATCGACAGCCGGAGGAGCCACGTCCTCGACGATGGCGACTCCCTCCAATCGGTCGCCTACCGTGAGTACGGCGAGCCGGGTCTCTGGCGAAGTCTCGCCGCGTACAACGGCATCGACGACCCGCTGCGGATCCGGTCCGGGACCCGGATCCTCATCCCGAGCGCGGCGGAAGCCGCGCGGCTGGTCTGAGGCGCGACCGTGGCCGGCCAGGCATTCACCCTGCAGGCGTCCGTCGAGATCGACGGCACCGAGCTCGCGCCCGACCTCGTGCCGGCGCTGGAGCAGGTCGTGATCGACGACCACCTGCACCTGCCCGACACGTTCGTCCTCTCGTTCCGCGACCTCGACCGCAAGGTTCTCTCGCACGCCAAGCTCAAGATCGGGTCCGTCGTCAAGATCTCCGGCACGCCGCTCGGCGGACAGCTCCCCGAGCCACTGCTGACCGGGGAAGTGACCTCGATCGAAGCTGAGTACGACCCCGTCGGGGCACGGGCCATCGTGCGCGGCTACGACCACTCCCATCGACTGCATCGGGGCCGCCGGACCGAGACATACCGGAACGTCAAGGACTCGGACATCGCCCAGCAGGTCGCCCGCCGGGCCGGGATCCAGGTCGGCACGATCGACGATTCGCGGACGACGCACGAGCACGTGTCGCAGGCGAACATGTCGGATTGGGACTTCCTCCGCGCCCGGGCGCGAGAGATCGGGTTCGAGGTCGTGGTCGCCGACGGCAAGCTGGCCTTTCGAAAGCCGACGGCATCGTCGAGCGCGCCGGGCGATGGCGACTTCCAGTCCAAGAACCCGCTCCAGCTGGTGTTCGGCCAGGACTTGCTCGAGTTCCGGCCTCGGATCACCTCGTCGGAGCAGGTGAAGGAGGTCAAGGTCCGCGGCTGGGACCCGCTGAAGAAGCAGGGCGTCGTCGGCTCCGCCCCGGCCGGGACGACCAGCGCGAAGCTCGCCGTCGGCCCGGGCGATCTCGCGGCCAAGTTCGGCGATCCGACCTACGTGGCGGTCGACCGGCCCATCTCCTCACAGAACGGCGTCGACGCGGCGGCGGCCGCGATCGCCGAGCAGATCGGTAGCGCGTTCGCCGAGGCGGACGGCATCGCGCGCGGGAACCCGAAGCTCAAGGCGGGTGTGGCCGTGAGCGTCAGCGTCGTGTCCGACGAGTTTGCCGGGGGATACACCCTTACCCGGACGCGTCATGTGTTCGACCAGGATGGCTATCGGACGTACCTCGTCGTCAGCGGACGCCAGGAGCGGTCGATCCTGGGTCTCGCGTCATTCGGCGGATCGAATGGCAGTGCCTCGGCCGGAGGACCCCCCATCTACGGGCTGGTCGTCGCCCTCGTGACGAACAACGACGATCCAGACGGGCTGGCCCGGGTCAGGCTGAAGTTCCCCTGGCTCGCCGATGGCTATGAGTCGGACTGGGCTCGACTGGTCCAGCTCGGCGCCGGGCCGGACAGCGGTGCCGTGTTCATCCCGGAGGTCAACGACGAGGTCCTCGTCGGCTTCGAGTTCGGTGACATCCGCCGCCCGTATGTCGTCGGCAGTCTTTGGAACGGCAAGGACAAGCCGCGCCTCGGGGAGGACCTCTTCGACAACGGCAAGATCAAGCGACGCGGGTTCGTCTCGCGTCGCGGTCACCGCTTCATCTTCTTCGACGACCCAGGCAAGTCCGGGATCGCGATGCTGACCTCGGATGGGAGCGTGCGGCTCGCGCTCAAGGAGACCGGGTCGGAGGTGCACCTCGTCTGTCAGGGAAACGTGATCGTCGAGGCGCAGGGCAACGTGGACATCACGTCGAAGGGCAACGTGTCGATCGAGGGCACCGGTGGCTTGTCGCTCAAGAGCAGCGGTGTCGTCGAGATCAAGGGCAGCCTGATCAAGCTGAACTGAGGGAGTGCGGTGAAGGAGTCGATCCGATGAGTGCGCCGGCCATCGTCCAGGGCGACCGGATCATGGGCGTCTGCCCGAACCACCCCGTGCCCTCGGGACCGCCCGTGCCGATGCCGTTCTCCGCGCCGCTCACGCTCGGTCTGGTCCTGACCGTCCAGATCGGCGGCAAGCCGGCGGCCGTCATCGGGTCGTCGGGGTACAACGTCCCACCCCACGTCGGGATCACCGACGCGTTCTCGGCGCCGATGCTCCAGGAAGGCCGGGTCCTGAGCGGCAGCCCGACCGTCCAGTTCGGCGGCAAGCCGGCCGCGACGGCGCAGTCCAGTTGCCTGTGCTGTGTCGTTCCGGGCCAGCTGCTGCCGACGATCGCCAACGTCCTGATCGGTTGACAGCGAGGGTGATGGGATGAGCCAGGACTTCGTCGGCTCCGGATGGGCGTTCCCGCTCCGCACGGACGCGACCGGCGGGATCGCGCTCGTTTCGCGCGACCGCGAGATCGAGGAGAGCATCCGGCTCATCCTCGGGACCGCCCCTGGGGAGCGGCCGATGCGCCCCGAGTTCGGCAGCGCGATCCACGACTTCGTGTTCGCATCCGCGGATGCCGAGACCGCCGGCCGTCTGGCGTTCGAGGTCCGGGCGTCGCTCGCACGCTGGGAGCCGCGGATCGACGTCGAGGACGTGCTGGTCACCATCGATGACGACGATCGCTCGCTGCTATACATCGACATCCGCTACTCGCTCGCGACGAGCAACGACCCACGGAACCTCGTCTTCCCGTTCTACGTGATCCCCGCCGAATGACCGCATCGCTCGCGGCACTGGGAGACCTCTGAGCCATGGCCCTGCCCGTTCCGAACCTCGACGACCGGCGGTTCCAGGATCTCGTGGACGATGCCAAGCGGCTCGTCCAACAACGCTGCCCGGAGTGGAGCGATCACAACGTCTCCGACCCCGGGGTGACCCTGATCGAGCTCTTCGCCTGGATGACCGATCAGCTCATCTACCGCCTCAATCGGGTGCCGGACCGGCTCTTCGTCAAGTTCCTCGAACTGATCGGCGTTCGGCTCTTTCCACCGACCGCCGCTCGAGCACCGATCACGTTCTGGCTCGCGGCACCGCAGCCCGACTTCGTGAAGATCCCTGCGCGGACGTCCGTGGCCACGGTGCGTACCGAGACCGACGATGCGATCGCATTCTCGACGATCGAGGACCTCGCGATCGTGCCCTCATCCCTCGCGCATGTCGGCTCGATGGTCGGCGGCGCCGCGCTCCGCGACCACGCGCAGGCGCTCGCGAAGGGCACCGGCTTCTTCTGCTTCGATCGGACCCCGAAGCCCGACGATGCCCTGTACGTCGGCATGCCAGAGGCGACGCCATCGTGCGCGATCACGCTCCGGTTCAAGTGCGAGATCGAGGGTGTCGGGGTCGACCCCACCGACCCGCCACTCATCTGGGAAGCGTGGGACGGGGCAGATTGGGTCGCGTGCGAGCTCGACTCGGACCTGACCGGCGGGCTGAACCGCGATGGCGACGTCGTCGTGCACGTCCCGAAAACGCACGTCGCGTCACTCATCGGTCGCCTTCATGCCGGCTGGGTTCGAGCCAGGGTGACACCACCCAAGCAGGACCAGCCCACGTACGGCGCCTCGCCCAACATCATCGCCCTGACGGTATTCACGATCGGTGGGACCGCCGACGCCGTCAACGCCGAGATCGTCGATGCCGAAGACCTTGGCCTCTCCGAAGGCGTCTCTGGCCAGCGCTTCGCGCTCGCCCAAGGCCCGGTCGTGCCAGGCGACGAGCCGCCGGTGCTCGAGGTGTCCGGCGACGAGGGCTGGGATGAGTGGCAGCAGGTCGATTCGTTCGCTGAGAGTGGACCCGACGATCGCCACTTCGTCCTCGATGTCGTCGCGGGCGAGGTCCAGCTCGGCCCGGGTGTCCGCCAACCCGATGGGACGTTCCGCCGCTACGGGGCAGTGCCCGGCAAGGGCGCCCAGCTGCGGCTGCGCGGCTACCGCACGGGTGGCGGATCGGCCGGCAATGTGGCCACGGGGGCGATCAGCGTGCTGAAGTCCTCGATCCCGTACGTCGCCCGCGTCGAGAATCGAAAGTCAGCACGCGGCGGTGTCGAGGGCGAGGATGTCGAGAACGCCAAGGTCCGTGGCCCGATCCTGCTGCGGACCCGCGGTCGGGCCGTGACGGCAGAGGACTACGAGCACATCGCCCGCGAGGCGGCCCCGGAGGTGGCGCGAGTGCGCGCCATCACAGCCGGGGGAGGCGCCGAAGCCGGTTCGGTCAGGCTGCTCGTCGTGCCGGCCGCACCGGTCGGTGGCGAGCGCCTTGAGCGCGAACAGCTGACCCCGTCCGACGAGACGCTTCGAACCATCAGCGACCGGCTCGACGCCACGCGCGTGATCGGCACGCGCGTCATCGTCGAGCCGCCCGTGTACGAAGGCATCACCGTCGTGGCCAGGCTCAGGGCGCGGCCACGAGCCAACCCGAGCCGTCTCCAGGACGCCGCTGTCGAGGCGCTCTACGACTACTTCCACCCGATCACGGGCGGACCTGCCGGGACCGGCTGGCCATTCGGGCGACCGATCAACATCGGCGAGGTGTATTCGGTCCTCCAGGGGCTGCGCGGGACCGAACTCGTCGAGGATGCTCGGCTGTTCGTGGCCGACCTCGCGACCGGCAAGCGCGGCGCCGCAACGCAGCGCCTCGATATCGACCCGAACGCCCTCGTCCTGTCATACGAGCACCAGGTCCTCGTGGAGGGCTCATGATGCGCGGTCTCGTCACGGGATTGCCGAGTCCGCACCCGATGGGCCCGGCCCTGCCGGCCCTGTACCAGGAGGACGCGCTCAGCCAGCGCCTGACCGAGGCATTCGACGCCGTGCTCGCGCCGGTGCTCGCCACGCTCGACAACCTCGAGGCATACGTCGACCCAGCCCTGACGCCCCCCGACGTCCTCGAGTGGCTCGGCACTTGGGTCGGGATCGTGGTCGATGAGAGCTGGGAGCTCGACCGGCGCCGAGCCGTGATCGCTCGCGCGGTCGAGCTCTATCACACACGCGGCACCGTGCCGGGTCTCGCTGCGCAGGTGGAGATCCTGACCGGCGGTGCCGCCGAGATCATCGAGAACGGCGGCGCCGGCTGGTCGGGGACGGCCCGGGCGCCGTTTCCAGGGAAACCCGCGCCAAGCCTCCTCGTCCGCGTCAAGGTCGAGGATCGGGCGTCCGTCGACCAGGCCGCCATCGAGGCGCTCGTGGAAGCTGCGAAACCGGCCAACCTTCCCCATCGGGTCGAGATCGTCGCCGCCTGATCGCGTCCCGACAGACGCGAGTTCCCTCGGTCGTCAGCGGGGCGTCGACGCCCGCGTGGTCCGTGGCTGCGTCCTCGACGGGACGGCAGCCAGCAGCAGCTCGTCGTTCCCGTCGGGTGTGTCCGGCAGACCCAGCTCGGCGAGGACGTGGCGATAGTCCTCTCGCACCCGTGTCGCGGCCCCGCGATCGCCCGCGACCTCGCGAGCCTGGATGAGCAATCGCCAGAACGGATCGTGGTAGCGATCGATGGCGAGACCGGCGAGACAGGCATCTGCGGCGGCGGTCGAGTCGGCCCCGGGTCCGCGATCGAGCTCGAGCTCGGCAAGCCCCTGGGCGGCCTGGACCGCCAGGCCTCGGTAGTGCTCGCGTCGCTCCACGACCCATTCCGCCGGGCCCTCCTCGACGAGCAGGTCGCCCGCGTAGAGGTCGACTGCGTGCGCGAACCCGGCGGTCGCGGCCGCGAGATCCCGTCGGTCGCGAGCCGTCCGCGCGAGATTGACGGCGTCTTCGAGGGCGATCACGTCCACGTGCGACGTGATCGGAAGGGACAGGCGATAGGCATCACCGTCGCGGACGAGATACGTCGATCCTCCACGGGCCATCCCCGGCTCGAGCAGCCGCCGGATCGATGACACCGCAACGTGCAGCTTGCCGGGCCCCCGCTCTGGATCGCCCGCGGGCCAGATCGCGGCCTCGATGACCTCGCGATGGACGGCACGACCGGCATGGATCGCCAGGAGGTGCAGGAGCGAGCGCGCCCGAGGCCGGATGGATCGATCGTCGACCGGTCGACCATCGACCTCGATCCGGAATCGCCCGAGGCACAGGATCGTCATCGCCGGTGGCGTGGCGCTCGTCGACGTCCCTTGGGTAGCGCCGACCGCTGGCGGTGCATCGGACGGCAACCGGGCCTGGGCCGCCGGCGAGACAGGGGGAACCGGAGGCCGCAGGCCCGTCTCCTCGGCGACGGCTTCCGCGAGGGCGCGATCGTCCGTGGCTCGAAGCGGATCCGCGTCGGCCAGCGCGAGATAGGAGAGCATCCGGGCGCCGCCCGCGCCCGCCGTGCGCGCATGCACCTCCGAGGCGATGGCGGCATCTCGGGCGTCGGGCATCTCGGCTCGGGCCATCGCCAGCGCGCGCATCGATCCCGCCCATGCCTCCAGGACTCCCGCTCCGGTGCCCCGCGCGAGCGCGACGACCGGATCGAGAACGGCCGCATCCGGGTTCGGCGACGAGAGATCCACCCAGCCCTGGATGAGTCGGATCAGCTGCTCCCCCCAGCGATCGCCGACGTTCGCGCAGGCGTGCCGCAGGTCTTCCATCTCGCGGACGTCGACCGGCTCGGAGGCGTTCGGCTCCAGCGCCCAGGAGGCGCGGATCATCCGTGCGAGCCATCCAGCCTGCGCCCGCTCCGCGGCGTGCGCGGCGACGTCGAGGTGCGCGCGCCCGCCCGGATCGCCGGCGAGGAACGCGGAGACCCCGGCCCCGAGCGCCGCGGACGCGACGACGATCGGCGCGGACCGCGGGTGATCGGCGACCACGGCGAGTTCGCGTCGAGCCTCCAGGACCCGACCGGCGAGCAGCAGCGCGTATCCCGCGACCAGCCCGCGCATCGGCTCTTCGAGGCGGGACGATGAGCGCAGGACGCCCAGCGGATCACGCGCGACGGCGGCCCGGATGAGACTTGACCAATCGGTCGCCGGCGCTGGCCTCGGCTCGAGCCAGGCGGCGAGCCCGAGTCGTTCACGGCGCGCGGTGACCGCGGCGTCACGAACACCGAAGCCGAGCTCGGCCCGCTCCAGACCCGCCAGCGCCGACTCCCATTGGCCATCGTCGCGCGCTCGACGCGCGTTCGCGAGGATGAGCCACGGGTCGTGACGCAGGACCGCCGGAGGCAGGGCGTCGAGCCACGCGGCGGGTGCGGACCCCTCGACGAGCTGCTCGCCGCGGCTGCGAAGTAGACGATCGATCGCGGCTCGATCACCGGCTCGCGCGAACGCCCCGAGCGCCTCGCCGATCTCTTCGTCGGCCGTCAGGAGCTCACCGGCCCGCCGATAGCGAGCGCGGGTCTCCTCATCGCCGTCCCGCTCGACGAGCATCGCCTCGAGGTGCACGCGGAGGATCTCGTGGTACCGGTAGGAGCCGTCATCGTCGAGTCGAGTCGTGAAGATCTGTCGGCGTTCAAGGTCTTCCAGGAACGCGCGACTATCGTGGCGACCGAGCAGGCGGTCGCACAACGGCGCCGTCATGCGGCCGAACACGCTGGTCTCGACGAGGAAGGTTCGCAGGTCCGCGGGAAGGTCCGCGAGGACGTTTCGGGTGAGGTATTCGCGCACGAGCCGCGCGCTGGCCCCTCCCCCGGCAAGGAGGCGGTGGCGCTCATCGGCGGACTTGCCCTGGATCGCGAGGTGGAAGAGCTGGAGACCGGCGGCCCAGCCCTCCGTGAGCCGAGCGAGGGCGGCGAGCTCCTGCGGCGGCACGGCCTCCTCATAGATCTCTCGAAACAGGCGCTCGACCTCCCACGACCGGAACCGCAGCTCGTCGCTCCCGATCTCGATGAGCTGATCGGCGAGTCGACGTCGCGACAGGTTGAACCCCGGCTGCGTCCGACTGGCGGCCAGGACGGCGAGCGAGCTTGGGGCGTAGTCGATCAACCGCTCGATCAGTCGTTCCGCCTCGGTCCCCTCCAGCGCATACAGGTCATCGATGACGAGGAGCATTCGCTCGCCCGGCCAAGACTCGAGGGCGTCAGCGGCGTCCTCGACGGTCTCCCATGGCCGCCCGTCGAGGATGCCGCCGTTGGCCTCGCCGTCCGGCTGGGTTCCCGGCGCCGCGAGGGCCGATGCGAACGCGGTCTGGAGGTGTCGAAGCAGCGTCCGGGGTCGCGCATCCCAGCTCTCGGCCCGATACCACGCGACTGGATCGGTGAGCGACGCCACGAAACCGGCGAGGAGCGTGGTCTTGCCCGACCCGGCCGGGGCCACCACGAGCCCGAGCCGTTGCTCCCAGACTCCCCCAAGACGGGCCTCGAGCCGCTCGAGTCGGAGCGACCGGAGTCGAGGCACGCGGACCTTGGCGGCCACGACCGGCGGCCCTTCGATGACCGGCGCCAACGGCCGTCCCCTGTTGGCCATCGTCGACGACGACCCCTTTCATCGTCTTCGTTCGCCGCCTCTCGGACCGCGTTTCCTGGACGGTCGTCAGCGACGGCGCTGCTCTATCCGGTGGCCCGCAAGGCGTCGGCTCAGCGCCAGCTCGCCCAGCGGTCGGTCCCGGGTTCCTCGAATTGGCGGACGACGTCGCCGGTGGCGGCGTCCATGACGAACAGGTCCTTCTCGCCGCCATCGGCGCTTGACTGATACGCGATGAACAGCCCATCGGGCGACCAGACCGGGTCCTGGTTCCCGGCTCCATCGCTCGTCAGCCGTGTGGCCTTCTTCGTCTCGACGACCATCGTGTAGATGTCGTAGCCGTCGCCGTTGTCGCGTGAGAACGCGATCGTCTTGCCGTCTGGCGACCAGGTCGGGTCGATGTCGCGGTCATCGTTCTTGGTGAGGCGTGTCACGTTGCGCGTGACCAGGTCGATGAGCATGATCTCGGACGCGTCGCCTTCACCGCGAGTGAAGACGACCTCACGGCCGTTCGGGGCCCACGCCGGCTCGAGATCGGCCTTCGGGCTATCGGTCAGTCGATCCAGTTTGGCCGTGCCTTCGATCACCGGCCGGAGATAGATGTCGAAGTCCCCGTCGCGCGAGCTGGCGAACGCGATCGTTTCGTCGTCGGGGTCCCATGCGGGGCTCTGGTCCTTGAGTCCCGTGTGCGTGAACTCCCAGCCGTTGCCGCCGTCGATGTCAGCGATCCGGATCCTTGTGGGCTGCTCCACGCGATCCTGGAGCCGTCCGACGACAGATCGGGATCCGTGTCCTTGCCTTCTGCGTCGACGACCCGCGTCGCATCGCCTCCGTCCAGGTCGCGGAGATAGATGTCGTCGTCGCCGGCGTCGTCGTTCGCGTAGACCAACGTCCCGGTCAGCACGACGGGGGGCGGGGCGCTTGAGGGCGGTGGGACCGATTCAGACGGGGCGACGGAGACACTCGGTGCCACGGTCGGGCTCGCGATCGACGTCGCCGTCGCTGCCGCCTGGCTGGGACTGGCCGAGGCGGCCGGACCCGCTGACAGGGGACCGAGGAAGAGACCGAGCAGCACGACGGCGATGCCGACGACTGCCAGTCCGGCGATCGCCTGGCGACCGCCGATCTGGAGCCGAGCGGTCGGCGAAGCCGCGACCACCGGTGCCGTTTCCGACGCCGGTCGGAGCAGCTCGCCACAGCTGATGCAGAAGGTCCGCTCCAGGTCATTCGCGGTCCCGCAGTTCGGACAGGCCATCTCGTTCGGACCGAGTGGAGGAGCGGCCGCGGTCGTGGCTGTGACCGGGTCGCTGGTGGCCGGCCCGCTCGGCGCCGGGCTCGATGGGACGGCGGTCGCCGCCGCGGCGGCCTTCGACGCGGTTGTCGGCCGCGAGGTCGTCGGGGCCGGTGGAGGAGGGTCGTCGGACGATCCGGCCGGCGCGGAGGGCGGAGCCGGGTCGACCGGCACGACGACCGTCGGCGCATCCGTCGATGGCGCGGCCGGAGCCGTGGTTCCGTCAGGTGGTGTGTCCGGCTTCGTGGCCCAGCCCAGGTACGCCCCGCAATTCGTGCAGAACGGTTCCTGATCCTGGTTCTGGTGCCCGCACGTCCGACAGACGATCACGGCGGTCCCCCCTGGGGCGGCGATGGGCCTGAGTCTAGCGAGCCGTCCACTGTGGGGCCAGTCCCAAATGGTCCGCCGGCTTCGAGAAATCTGTCGGGTTCCCCAAGACATCGGATGGACGGACGCGGACTAGACTGCCGAGCATGAGCGTCCTGGTCACGCTGCAGCCGGCCGCGGTCGAGGTCGACCCCGGCACCACCGCGGAATGCGTCGTCCGGGTTCGGAACACGGGTCAGATCGTCGATCGCTTCACCATCGAAGTCCTCGGCGATGCCGCCCCGTGGGTCACCGTCACGCCGGCCGCCCTGTCGTTGTTCCCGGGCGCCGAGGACACGGCGCGGATCGAGTTCTCACCGGCGTCCGGATCGGAGCCACGGGCGGGTCGGATCGTCTTCGGCGTGCGGGTCAGATCCAGCGAGACCCCTGCGGATTCCGTCGTCGAAGAGGGCTCCGTCACGGTTCGGCCGTACACGGCCGCGAGCGCCATCCTCGTGCCACAGACCTCGCGCGGCAGCCGCAATGCCCGCCACGACGTGACCGTCATGAACGGCGGCAACGTCCCGGTCGAGGTCGTGGTCGTGCCGTCTGACCCGGATCGGCTCCTCGCCTTCGACGTCCGACCACCACGACTGTCGCTCCGGCCGGCCGAGACCGGATCCGTCCGCGTCACGGTCCGGCCGAACGAGACATTCCTGAACGGCACCCCGCAGAGCCACCCGTTCGTCGTCGGCGTTACGAGCTCGGGGCAAGCACCGTTCGAGCTTCGTGGCTCGATGCTCCAGCGGGCGATCCTGCCGAGCTGGACGCTTCGTGCCGTCGGCCTCGCCGCCGGCGTCGCGGCCCTCGCGGTCGTCGGGCTGGTCACCGGTGTGGGCCGACCCGGCGCGACGCCGTCGCCGAGCACCGCCGTCATCGAGACGCCGTCGCCGACCCAGCCTCCGACCGAGGCTCCATCGGTGGCCCTTACCGCGCCCCCGACCGAAGCGCCACCGTCCGAAGAGATCACTGCCCCGCCATCGCCGACCCCCACGCCACTCCCGTCGTTCGAGCTCGCGAGTGGGGGTACGTCGTACGAAGCCACCAACTTCCAGTTCGCGTGCACTGATGACGTCTGCAGGGAAGATGTGATCAACGGGATGCGATTCATCGCGGCCAACCTGCAGGGGCCGGCATTCGGGGCGATCCTGTTGAGTACGACCAATTTCGACCCCGAGTCGTTACCCCTCATCCTCGAGGCGACGACCGGGTCGCTCGATTGGAAGAGCACGGGTAGCGCCGGCAAGACGACAAGATTCGTGGTCGACCTGGCGCCCCTTGTCAAGGGCACGGGCCCCGCATACGGCGTCCTCCAGGACGAAGCGAACACCTTGCAGCGGTTCGAGATCCCGAACAGTGTCGCGGCTCAGATCCTGGATCGCGCCTACGATTCGACGGTCATGACCTTCCCGACGTTCTCGCCGATCCCGATGTTCGAGTTCGACTCCCTGCTGCTGCCGCTGGTGACGCCCGCACCCTGATCTGGCTGCGTCCTGCCCCGATGCGGCGAGGCATCGCGGCGACGAGGCGGGTACCGTCCGGGGACAGGCGCAGCCCGGACAGTCGGGGCAGCGCGATGAAGTGGTCGAAGTCGAACGGATCGCTCATCCGCCCCATGGTCGCAGAGCAGCGGCCCGGACGAGGTCCGAGCCGCTGCCCCGGAACGTCGGAGCGATCAGCCGGCGGGAGACGACGACCGATCGCTGGGAGGGTCAGCCGCCGCCGTCACCGTTGCCGCGACACGAGACGGTCGGGTTCCAGTCGTTGAACAGGCCGAGCGGGTTGCTGTCGTACAGCCACACGTGGCGCTGGTAGAAGTCGGGCAGGCCGTAGCGGTTCGTGCCGCCCGCGACGAACGTCATCGGCTGGCCGAGGACGGTCGGCACGGCCTGGCCGGCCGGGATGGTCGCGGCGACGACGACGTACTCGAGCGCGACGAGCTGGTAGCCGCCGTGCTTCTTGGGCTCGTACACCAGCGCCTCGGGCTGGAGCGGGTCGACGTGCCAATCGTCGACGAGCGGGGCCTTGACGTAGTGCTGGCCCATCGTGCCGACGCCCGGCTCCTCGGCGCAGACGTAGAACGGGCCGTAGCCCGCGGCCTCGGCCTGCGACAGGGAATGGAACCGGCTCGTCGCGGCCTTGATCTTGGCCAGGTCGTCGTTGCGTGCCGTGGCGGCGCCCGCCACGCCCAGGACCATCAGGGCGATGGCCGCGATCACGATGAGCGAGCTGAGCGACCGGCGCGACATCAGGCCACCTCCGCCGTCAGCTCGTAGATCTCGCTGGTCGGGTGCCCGGCGCGCTCGTGGATGCGCAGGACCGCCTCGCGCGACGGGCCGCTCGCCAGGCAGAAGATCTTGCCCGCGTCCGGATCGAGCCAGGCCTGCAGGAAGTGCACCCCCTCGTCGCCCTCGATGTCGACGTCGCGCTGGTGGGCCTCCGCGAGCTGCTCGGCGGTGGCCCCGAAGAATCCGCTGTGGACGTCCATGAACTTGGCCATCTGGTCGACTCCTCGCTGGCGGTCGCCCTTGGAGGCGACCTCGTAGCAGCCACAGTCGCGAGTCGCGCCCGATCGGTCATCGGTCATTCGACCGATGACCCCCCGCGAGTCCGACCTATCCCCGTCACCCAGCCGCAACCGGAGCTCGGATGGTTGCGACGGTACAATCCGAGCGACACCCGTCGACCCTGACGCGGACCCGCGTGCCCCTGCCTGGCCCGTCCGCTGTTCGTTCCGGAGGTTCCCGTCCGATGGCCACGACCACGATCCCTGCCGACGACCGTCCGCACAAGGCCGCCAAGCGCTACGTCTACGCGTGGGGCGGGGGGCGTGCCGAGGGCCATGCCGGGATGCGCGACCTGCTTGGCGGCAAGGGCGCGGGACTGGCCGAGATGACCAAGGCCGGCCTGCCGACCCCGCCCGGCTTCACGATCACGACCGAGGCTTGCAACGACTACTTCGCGGCGGGCGAGCGCCTCCCTGACGGGCTGTGGGAGGACGTGCTGGAAGCCATCCGCGAGGTCGAGCGCGAGACCGGCAAGGGCTTCGGCGATCCGGCCAACCCGCTCCTCGTCAGCGTCCGGTCCGGGGCCAAGTTCTCCATGCCCGGGATGATGGACACCGTCCTCAACCTGGGCCTCAACGAGGCGACGCTGCAAGGGATGATCGCCCTGACCGGCAACGAGCGCTTCGGCTGGGACGCCTATCGCCGGTTCATCCAGATGTTCGGGCGGATCGTCATGGAGGTCAGCGGCGAGCGCTTCGACCACGCGCTCGAGGCAGCCAAGGCGCGCCACGGCGCCGAGCAGGACACCGACCTCGATGCGGCCGCGCTCAAGGACCTCGCGGCCGAGTTCAAGGGCATCGTCAAGGCCGACGCCGGCCGCGACTTCCCGGAGGACCCGGGGGAGCAGCTCGATCTGGCCATCAAGGCCGTGTTCGCCAGTTGGTTCGGCAAGCGCGCCCGCGACTACCGCAAGAACCAGCACATCGCCGACGACCTGGGCACCGCCGTCAACGTCGTGACCATGGTCTTCGGGAACATGGGCGACGACTCCGGCACGGGCGTCGCCTTCACCCGCGACCCGAACACGGGCGAGAAGGTCCTCTTCGGCGAGTACCTGACCAACGCCCAAGGCGAGGATGTCGTGGCCGGCATCCGGACGGCGCCGAAGATCTCGCAGATGGCGACCGACATGCCGGACGTCTACGCGGAGTTCCAGCGCATCGGCCAGCAGCTCGAGGCCCACTACCGCGACGTCCAGGACCTGGAGTTCACGATCGAACGCGGGCGCCTCTACATGCTCCAGACCCGTTCGGCCAAGCGGACCGCGGCCGCGGCCGTGAAGATCGCCGCCGACATGGTCGGGGAGGGGACGATCACCAAGGAAGAGGCGATCGCCCGGATCGAGCCGGCCCATGTCGACCAGCTCCTTCGCGACACCTTCGACCCCAAGGCCCTTGCCGGCGCGACAAAGATCGTCAACGGCCTCAACGCCTCGCCGGGCGCCGCCGTCGGGCGCGCCGTGTTCGATGCGGACGACGCGGTCGAGTGGGTCGAGCGCGGCGAGCCGGTCATCCTCGTCCGGATCGAGACCTCGCCGGACGATTTCCACGGCATGGCCGTGTCCCAGGGGATCATCACCGCCCGCGGTGGCGCGACCAGCCATGCCGCCGTCGTCGCCCGCCAGATCGGCAAGCCGTGCGTCGCCGGCTCGGCCGACCTGCTTATCGACTACGCGAACAAGCAGGCCCAATGCAACGTGACTGGCACCGAGTTCAAGCAGGGCGACTGGGTCAGTCTCGATGGCACGACCGGTGCGCTCTACGCCGGCGCGCTGCCGACGATCAGCGCACGGTTCGAGGACCAGCCCGAGCTCCAGACGATCCTCGGCTGGGCCGACGAGATCCGCCGGATGGGCGTCTGGACGAACGCCGACAAGCCGGAGGAGGCCGCCCAGGCCCGCGGCTTCGGGGCCGAGGGCATCGGCCTGTGCCGGACCGAGCACATGTTCCGCGAGGGCGAGCGCCTGGAGATCGTCCGCGGCGCCATCCTCGTCGCCAACCAGGCGACCCGGGCCAAGGCCAAGCGCGCTGCCGGCGAGGCGCTGAGCGCCGACGAGGCGGAGGCGGTCACGACCTTCGACGCCGCGATGGCCAAGCTCGAGGTCCTGCAGCAGGGTGACTTCGAGGGCATCTTCCGGGCGATGGACGGCCTGCCGGTCGTCATCCGGCTCATCGACCCGCCGCTCCACGAGTTCCTGCCCAACCTGGAGGAGCAGCTGGTCAAGGTCACCCGCGCGGAGTCGACCGGCGGTGCCTCGGCCGAGGACAAGGAGCTGCTGGCGACGATCAAGTCACTCCACGAGCAGAACCCGATGCTCGGGCTGCGCGGTGTCCGCCTGGGCCTGATGATCCCGGACTTCGTGAAGGTCCAGACGCGGGCCATCCTCAACGCCCAGATCGCGGTCAAGCGAGGCGGCGGCAACCCGATCGCCAAGATCATGATCCCGCTCGTCGGCCACGCCAACGAGCTCAAGCGGACCAAGGAGCTGCTGGAGGCCGAGGTGGAGGCCGTCGAGGCGGCCGCCGGCGGCGTCGAGGTGGACTACAAGTTCGGCACGATGATCGAGGTCCCGCGCGGGGCCTTGACGGCCGACGAGATCGCCAAGGACGCGGCGTTCTTCAGCTTCGGCACGAACGACCTGACCCAGATGACGTTCGGCTACAGCCGCGACGACGCCGAGGGCGGCTTCCTCCTCAAGTACGTGGAGGAGGGGATCCTGCCGGTCAACCCGTTCCAGACCCTGGACGACGCGGTCGCCGGTCTGATGAAGATCGCCGTCGACAAGGGCCGAGCCACACGCCCGGATCTCGAGCTCGGGATCTGCGGCGAGCACGGCGGCGACCCGGACTCGATCTTCAAGTGCGAGGCCCTCGGCCTCGACTACGTCTCGTGCTCGCCATTCCGCGTCCCGGTCGCCCGACTGGCCGCGGCCCAGGCGGCCCTGACCAGCGCGGCCGAGCGCGACAAGTAGTCCCTGGCGAGCGGCCGGCCGGTGTCGCTCGCACGCACCACCATCGCTGGGCAGTACGGGGTCTTGCAGGGGGGTCGGGTGTAGCATGGCGGCCCGGCTCACCTGATCCGGCCGGCTGCATGGACGGGGGCCCATGGTGACGCCCATCACCGACCTCATCGACTCGATCAGAACGATGCCACCGGCACTCCTCGCGATCATCCTGATCGCCGGTCCCACGTTGGCCTTCTTCCTGGCTCCGTCGCTCGGGATCGGGCGGCGTGCGCGGACGCCGGCCACGTCCAGCGAGACGCTGCTGTGGGTCTGCGAAGGCTGCCACTCGGCGAACGAGATGCATCAGCACCGCTGCTACCGCTGCGGCCGGGTGCAGGACGCGACGCCGGACCTGCGCGTCGTGGACAGCCGTGGCGTCATGTCCTTGCGCGAGGCGGCGACGATCCCGGGCACGGCGGCGGCGGCGGCGACCACGGCCGGAGCGCCCGCACCGGCCGCATCGGCCGAGCCCGCGGCTCAGGTCGGCGTCGCCGGCGCCCTCGGGGCGAAGCTGCACCGCTGGCGGGTGGCGCTCATCCCGCCGCGCGCCCCGGCCGGGCCGAGCTACCGGATCGTGGCCACGCCGCCGACCGTGGCGCCGGCCGCCCGGCCGGCGACGGCGACCTCGGCAGGCACGGGCGCCGCCATCGGGTTGGCCACCCCGGCGACGTCGCTTGGCTCCAGGCCGGTCGCGCCGACGCTCGCAGGGCCGACGCCCGTCGCGACGAGGGCGGTTGCCCGACCGACGGTGGCGCCGATCCATATCACCCCGACCTCGGGTATCCGGACCGCTCCCGCCGCGGCCGCCGCTCTGACCCCCGCCGCGGCCGCGGCTTCTTCCCAGGCACCGGCGGCGACGCCGGAGACCGGGCCCACCACGCGCCCGGCCGAGCGCCCGATGGCGCCGGCCGCGCCACCCGTGACGATCCCGGAGACCGCCGTCCCGGTCATGACCCCGGCCCACCCGGGTCTCGCCGTCGGGGCGTCCCGGCCCACCTTCCCGGGCCAGCCGGCGATCATCGGGCCGCGCCGGATCGTCACGTCCGATGCCGTGCCGCCCCGCGTCGCCGCGGTACCGATCAGCCTGCCGCCCATCGCCCCCGGGGCGCTCGCCCTCGAGCGACCCGCCTACGAGTCGGTGCGAGCCGCGCTGGCCGGGGCGCCATCCAAGCCGTCGCCCGGCCCGCGTCCGTCGGCCGGCGAGGCGGTCCGGACGACGCCCGGCGTGACCGCTCGGACGACCCCGGATCAGGTCGGCAGCGTCCCCAACTGAGCCGCGTGATGCCCGTCTCCTGAACGGCGGCCCGGTATGCTCGGGTGTACTCTTGTGGGGACGCCCGACCCCCCTCAGGGCGATATGCGGACGCCAACCGTCGACAGATGCCGGCCGAGATCACCAACGCCATCGAGAGCATCCAGGCCATGCTGGCCGGAGTGCCGCCTGCCCTGTACGCGATCGTCTTCCTCGGCGGTCCGACGGCGGCCTGGATCCTCTACCGTGTCGTCGTCGCCCCACGCTCGAGGCGCGACCTCGACGACGACACCGACCTGCTCTGGATCTGCGAGAACTGCCGGTCGGCGAACGAGCTGCGGCTATCGCACTGCTACCGATGCGGCTATGACCGGGACCGGACCGTCGGCGATCTCCAGGTCGTCGATGGGCGGGGCCTGATCGCGCTCGGTCGGGCCTCGGACCTCCCGGGTTCCGCCACCGCGAACCAGGACGGGCCGGTCAGCAACGTGCCGGACGGCCCGGGGATCCCGGTCGGGCCCGGTCGCCCGACCCCAGCCGACGGCGCCCCGGGACCGATCATCCCGGTCCTGACCGGACGGCCGGAGGTCCAGCGCCCGCGTCGGGCGGTGATCACGGGTTCGCCCCAGCACCCCGTGACGAGCGAGGACGCCGTCGTCGTGGAGGATCGGCCGGCCTGACCGATCCGGTCCGCCCGCCTTGGCCTTGACTGCCCCCACGCCCCGCGCTCCCGATCGTCAGCGCCATCGCGTCGTCATCGTCGGCGGCGGGTTCGGTGGGCTGTACGCGGCCAAGCAGCTCGGCATCGATCCCGAGCTGTCGGTCACCCTCATCGACCGCCGCAACTTCCACCTGTTCCAGCCGATGCTCTACCAGGTCGCGACCGGCGCGCTGTCGCCGGGCGAGATCGCCCAGCCCCTTCGCAGTGTCCTGCGCAAGCAGCGCAACACGACGGTCATCCTCGGCGAGGCGGTCGGCCTGGACCCCGAGCGCCGCCAGGTGCTGATGTCGGATGGCGGTCCGATCGACTACGACACGCTCATCGTCGCGACCGGCGCCCATCACACCTACTTCGGGCACGACGAGTGGGCGACCCTCGCGCCGGGGCTCAAGACCCTCGAGGACGCGACCGAGATCCGGCGCCGGATCCTCATCGCCTTCGAGGCGGCGGAGCGTGAGGCCGTCCCGGAGCTGCGCCGTGCCTGGCTGACCTTCGTCCTCGTCGGCGGCGGTCCGACCGGGGTCGAGCTCGCGGGCTCGCTGGGCGAGATCGCCCGCGACACGCTCAAGCGCGACTTCCGGTCCATCGACCCGCGGACCTCCCGGATCATCGTCGTCGAAGCGATGGACCGGATCCTGCCGACCTACCCGCCCGACCGGTCGGCGTCGGCCAAGCGCCAGCTGGAGCGCCTCGGCGTCGTCGTCCGGTTGGGGACCCGGGTCACGGCCATCGACGCGGACGGCGTGACGGTCGAAGTCGGCCAGGGAGACGCGGCGACCACGGAGGTCATCCCGGCCCGGACCGTCCTGTGGGGCGCCGGGGTGATGACCTCGGCGTTCGTCCGCAAGGTGGCCGCCGCGACCGGCGCGCCCATGGACCGCAACGGCCGGATCCTCGTCGAGGCGGACCTGACCGTGCCCGGTCACCCCGAGATCTTCGTCGTCGGCGACGCGGCCGTGCAGCCGTGGAAGCCCGAGCGAGCGACCCCCGGCGTGGCCCAGGGCGCGATGCAGGGTGGGATCCATGCGGCCCGGACGATCCGGCGCCGCCTGCTGGGCCGGCCGACGGAGCCGTATCGCTACAGCAACCACGGCGACGTGGCCGTCATCGGCCGGCTGGCCGGCGTCACGGACATCCCGTGGCTGGGCCCGTTCGGCAAGCAAGGCGGCCTGACCGCGTGGTTCCTGTGGCTCGGCATCCACATCGCCTATCTCATCGGCTTCGCCAACCGGATCGTCGTGCTGACCCGCTGGGCGTTCAGCTTCCTGACCCGCGGCCGGAGCGCCCGGCTCATCACCGGAAGCACGCTCCTGCCGCCGATCTTCGAGCCCGAGCCGCCGGCCGTGCCGCCCCTCGACGAGGACCTCATGCCCCCGCCGAACCACGAGCCGACGCCGACGGCCACGGCCCAGGACACCGCGTCCCCGACCGCCTGACAGCGGCCGCCGCGCGAAGCGGTGCCACGCGGCACCAGACAGCGCGCATCCGTCGCCGATTCGCTTGACCCAAGGGTCCCGGATGCCGATGGTACGAAGGTCACGCCCGAGGGGGGTGTGCAGGGGGGAAGAGGGGCGTGGATCGCGTGTCTCGGTCACAGCGTTGGTCCGTGCTGGTCGCTGTCCCGGTCGTGCTGACGGCGATGCTGGCCGGCCCGGCGCCGGCCCTCGCGGAGAGCGAAGCCGCCGTCCCGTCCGGCTTCCGCGACCGCCTGGTCTGGTCCGGCATGGCCTATCCGACGGCGGTGACCTTCGCGCCGAGCGGATCCGTCTACGTCGCGCTCAAGGACGGCCGGGTCCTCGGCTTCGACGGCCTGGCGGACGCCTCCCCGACGCTCGTCGCCGACCTCCGGACCGAGACGATGAACGAGTCCGATCGCGGGCTGCTCGGGCTGGCCGCCGATCCGGACCAGAGCCGCCCCTACCTGTACGCGCTGTACACCTACGACCGGGAGATCACGGGCGGCACGGTCCCACGCTGGGGCGAGGGCTGGGACTACGACGGCTGTCCGCACCCGCCGGGCGCCACGACCGACGGCTGCATGGTGTCCGGTCGCCTGGAGCGGCTGACCCTCCAGGACAACGCGGTCGTCGCGCGCAAGGTCCTCGTGACGGACTGGTGCCAGCAGTTCCCCAGCCACTCGATCGGGACGGTGGCGATCGGGCCAGAGGGGGCCCTCTATGCCTCGGGCGGGGACGGAGCCTCGTACGACGGCGTCGACTTCGGGCAGCTCGGCGGCAGCCTGCCGGACACGCCGACGCCCGTGAACCCATGCAACGACCCGGTCGACCAGGGCGGCGCGCTGCGGTCCCAGGACGTCCGCACGACCAGCGACCCGACGGGCCTGGACGGGACGATCATCCGGATCGACCCGGACACCGGCGCCGCCTGGCCGGGCAACGCCAACATCGGCGCGGCGGACACGGATGCGCGGAAGATCATCGCCTACGGCCTGCGCAACCCCTTCCGGTTCGCCTTCGGGCCGGATGACCGGCTGTGGGCCGGCGAGGTGGGCTGGGGGACGCACGAGGAGATCAACGTCATCGCGGATCCGGATGCCAGCCCGCGGAACTTCGGCTGGCCGTGCTTCGAGGGACCCGCCCGGCAGGTCGCCTATGACGCTCTGGGGCTGTCGATGTGCTCGTCCCTGACCAGCCAGAGCACGCCGGCCTATTCGTACCCGCACAGCGCCTCGGTCGTGTCCGGCGACGGGTGCGGCACGGGCGGCTCATCCGTGTCCGGCATCGTCCTCCGGGCCGGTGGCGGCGCCTATCCCACGGCCTATGCCCGCGGGCTGTACTTCACCGACTACAGCCGCCGCTGCATCTGGTTCGCGCGCGAGGTCAACGGTTCGCCGGACTTCGGCTCGATCGTCCGGTTCGCCAACCTGCGCCGGTCGACCGAGACCGATGGGGCGTCCGTGTACGTCGGCCTGACCCCGGAGGGCAACGTCATCTACGCCGACATCGAGCGCGGCGAGGTCCGCCAGATCGTCTACGAGAGCAACGACCCGCCGGTCGCCGCGTTCACGATGTCACCGACGTCGGGGCTGGCCCCGCTGTTCGTCAGCTTCGATGCGGTCGACTCGACCGACGTCAACGGCGGTCCGCTCCAGTTCGCCTGGGACATGGACGGCGACGGCGCGTACGACGATGCGACCGGGATCCGCCCGACCCGGACGTTCAACGACCCCGGGCTCATCTCGATCGGCCTGCGCGTCACCGACGAGGACGGCAACAGCGACACGGTCCGGCACACCCTCGACGTCGACAACCGCCGCCCGACCGCGACGGTCGATGCACCCGAGGACGGCGAGCTGTGGACGGCCGGCCAGACGATCCAGTTCAGCGGGACCGGGACCGACGCCCAGGACGGGACCCTGGCGGCCTCCGCGTTCCACTGGCGGATCATCCAGGAGCACTGCCCATCCGACTGCCACGCGCACGTCATCCGGACGGTCGACGACGTCAAGTCCGGCTCGTTCGTCGCCCCCGATCACGAATACCCGTCGTTCATCCGGCTGGAGCTGACGGTGACCGACTCGGACGGGGCGTCGACGACGGTCGGGCGCGACGCGCACCCGGAGACCGGCACCGTCGACGTCGTGTCCGACCCACCGGGCATCGCGCTGACGCTCGGACCGGCGACCGGGGCGCCGCCCCCGACGCTGACCGGCATCGTCGATGGCGCGGTCGACGTCACCGCACCGTCGAGCGTCACCCTCGGCGAGACGACCTACGCCTTCGCGTCGTGGTCGGATGGCGGGGCCCGGCACCATCGAGCGACGGTCGTCAGCGGATCGCGCCGACTGACCGCGTCCTTCACCCAGACGGACACCGGCGAGGCTCCGGACACGTGCACGGGCACGCCGCTCGTCCCGTCCAGCACGTGGCATCCGGGTCGCCTGGATCGGGCCGGCGACGTCGACTGGTACCGGTTCACGAACAGCTCGACGAAGTCGGTCGAGGTCATCCTCGGCGACCTGCCGGTGGACGCCTCGCTCCGGCTGTACAAGGGCTGCTCGACGCTGCTCACGGCGACCGACGCCCCGGGGACGGCGACCGAGACGATCATCAAGCACCTCGGGGCGGGCACCTACGCCGTCCGGATCGCGACCCGCGGCGACATCTCGGACTCGCCCTATGTCCTGCGCATCAAGCGGATGCCGACGGGCCTGTCGGTGCGGTCGGCCGCGACCCGGATCGACGCCGGTCGACTCAGCCTCGTCGGCGAGGTCTGGAACGAGTCGTCCTCGACCCGCGGGCCGATCAAGGTCAAGGCGACGCTCCGGCGGGCCGATGGCACGGTCATCGGCACGCGCACGCGCGAAACGATGATGTACGCGGTCAGCCACAGCCGGGTCCCGTTCCGCATCGACGGGACGCTGCCGGCCGGCTTCGCCCGGGCCACGTTCACGCTCAGCGCGCCGACCTCCACCGGGGACATCCGGGGCGTGACCGTGACGGGTACGACGACGACGATCGAGGACGGCCGCTGGCGGGTCCGCGGAACGATCAAGGCCGAGTCCGGAGGGGTCAAGGACCTCGCTGTCGGCGTCGCGCTGTACGGGCGCCGCGGCGCGGTCGTCAACGTCGTCGCGGGCAAGCTTGGCCGGACGACGCTGGCCTCCGCAGCGACGACGACCTTCGATGCCTGGGCCGACCACGCCGACCCGACGATCGAACGAGCCCGCTGGCGGGCGCTCGGCCTGCGCCGCTGACCGTCAGTCGAAGGCGATGATCTGGCGGGTGTACTCGCCGCGGCGCATCGCCGCGAAGGCGTCCTCGAGGTCGTCGAGGGCGATCCGGCGGTCGATGAGCCGGCCGATCGGCAGCCGCCCGTCGAGGGCCATCGCGGCGTACCGCGGGAAGTCGATCGGCGGGATCGGCGAAGCCGTAGTTGGAGCCCAGGATCCGGCGCGAGCCGTCGACGAACGGGTAGACCTCGAACGACGGCCCGTTCGCCGAGCGGGGTCATCCCGACGAGGACGGCCGTGCCGCCGACCGGCAGGGCGCTGATGGCCAGCTCGGCGGTGTCCGTCCGGCCGATCGCCTCGAACACGAAATCGGGGCCACCGTCGGTCAGGTCGCTGGAGGGCGGCGACGGTGTCGGTCGGGGAGTCGCGGCGAGGAGGGTGTCCGTGGCTCCGACCGAGGTGGCCGCCGCGAGCTTGGCGGGGACGCGATCGATGGCCACGACCCGCGACGCCCCGGCGACGACCGCGCCCATGACGCACGACAGCCCGACCCCGCCGAGGCCGATGACCGCGACGGTCGAGCCGGCCGGCACGGCCGCGGTCTTGAGCACGGCCCCGACGCCGGTCGTCACGCAGCAGCCGATGAGCGCGGCCACGGCCGGGTCGGTGCCGTCCGGGACGGGGATCGCGGCCTCGACCGGGACGACGACCGCCTCGGCCATCGTGGCGATGGCGCAGTAGGCCCGGATCCGCTCCCCGGGGTCGTCGCCACGGAACGGGGTCTCGCCATCGAGCAGGGTGTGCCGGTACGACGGCGAGTCCGGGCAGGCCCACACGTGGCCGCGCCGGCACGACCGGCACACGCCGCACGGGATGAGCCACGACAGGGCCACGAGCTGGCCGACCCGCGGCGACATGACCCCGGGCCCGACCGCCTCGACGACACCGGCCCCCTCGTGGCCCATGACGATGGGCGTCGGCCGGTCCCACTCCCCGTCACGGACATGGAGGTCGGAGTGGCACACGCCGGACGCCAGCATCCGGACCCGGACCTCGCCGGCCCGCGGGTCGATGAGCTCGAGGTCGCGGATGACGGCCGGCGCCCCGACGCGCTCCAGGACCGCGGCCCGGACCGGCATCGGGCTCACGTCTCGTTCGCCCGGCGCCGCTCGGCCGGTCGGAGCGGCTCGTACGGCACGTAGGCCGGCCACCACATCGCCGCGTCGACCGCGGCCTCGACCGACGTGTCGGCGGCCCCTTCGACGCTGCCGGCCTCCGTCGCGACGGTGATGGCGATCCGGCGCGAGACCGCCCGGAGCTGATCGACCGGTGGGTACAGCGCCCCGGTCGACAGCCGCTCCGTCGTGACCAGGTCGGCCAGCGCTCGAGCGGCCAGGAGGAACATCCGGTCGGTGACCGTCCGGGCCTCGGCGACGATCGCTCCGAGGCCGACGCCCGGGAAGATGAACGCGTTGTTGGCCTGGCCGATGACGTGCCGCCGGCCGTCGAGCTCCAGCGCGGCGAACGGCGAGCCGGTCGCGACGAGGGCGCGCCCGCCGGTCCAGGTCAGGATGTCGGCCGGGGTGGCCTCGCAGGCGGACGTCGGGTTGGACAGCGGCAGGACGATCGGTCGGACGTCCGGGTGGACGCGCTCGGCCATCGCCTCGATGACCGGGTGGCTGAACGTGCCGGCCATCCCGGTCGTCCCGACGAGGATCGTCGGCCGCCGCGCCCGGACGGCGCCGGCGAGCGTCGCCACGGCCCCGGCCTCACCGTCCGCCGGCGCCGCCACCGCGAAGGCCGCCTTGTCACCGTCCAGGTCGTCCCGCCCGGCGTGGACCAGGCCCTTCGTGTCGACGAGCGCGATGGCGTCCCGAACGTGCGCCTCGTCCAGTCCCGCCTCGAGCATCGCCAGGCGCAGCAGCCGGGCGATGCCGATCCCGGCCGCTCCCGCCCCGGCGAGGACGATCCGGGCGTCGGCCAGGGTCTGGCCGTTGGCCCGCAAGCCGGCCAGGACGCCGGCCAGGACGACCGCGGCCGTGCCCTGGATGTCGTCGTTGAACGACGGGACGCGGTCCTGGTAGCGGTCGAGGAGGCGCAGGGCGTTGTGCTGCTTGAAGTCCTCGAACTGGATGAGGCAGCCCGGCCAGACCGTCTCGACGCCGGTCACGAACGCTTCGACCAGCTCGTCGTAGGCCGCTCCCCGGAGACGCGGGGCGCGGTAGCCGAGGTAGAGCGGATCGTCGAGCAGCCACGGGTTGTCGGTGCCGACGTCGAGGGACACCGGGAGGGTCAGCGACGGATGGATGCCACAGGCGGCCGTGTACAGCGCGAGCTTGCCGATCGGGATGGCCATCCCGCCCGCGCCCTGATCGCCCAGGCCCAGGATCCGCTCGTTGTCGGTCACGACGATGAGCCGGACGTCCTCGAACGGACCCTGGCGCAGGAGCTCCGGGATGTGGTCGACGTCGTCGGGCGTGATCCACGTGCCCCGGGTCCGCCGGATGATGTGGCTGAACTCCTGGCACGCCCGCCCGACCGTCGGCGTGTACACGACCGGCAGGAACTCCTCGAGGTGCTCCGTCAGGAGCCGGTAGAACAGCGTCGCGTTGCGGTCCTGGAGCGCGGCCATGCCGATGTACTGCTCGAGCTCATCGTGCTTGCGACGGAGGTGCTCGAGCTCCAGATCGACCTGCTCTTCGATGGTCAGGACCCGGTCGGGGAGCAGGCCGCGCAGCCGGAACGCGTCGCGCTCATCGGCCGGGAAGGCCAGCTCCTTGGTCAGCAGCCGCGTCCCGAGGAGGGCCGGCCCGGCCAGCGCGATCGAGGCCGGCCGGCCGGCGGCGATATCGTCGAACGGGGCGGGCAGCGGCTTCACCGCGCCAGTATCGTTGCTGGCATGTCCTCCTTGTCCGACGAGCCGCTCCCGACCGGATTCCGCTGGCCCGACGGCTACCGCGCCGCCGCGATGTTCACGTTCGACATGGACGCCGAGGCGGTCATGCTGACCGACCATCCCGAGGTCATCGACTACCTCGACGTCATCGCCCACCAGCGCTACGGCCCCAAGGTCGCCGTCCCGCGGATCCTGCGGATGCTCGACCGACTGAAGCTTCGGACGACGTTCTTCATCCCCGGCTGGGTCGCCGAGACGTGGCCCGACGGCGCCCGCACGATCCGCGACGCCGGTCACGAGATCGCCCACCACGGCTATCTGCACGAGTCCGTCCGGGGCAAGGACGAGGCGACCGAGGAGGGCTACCTGGTCCGCGGCCTCGAGGCGCTCGACAACGTCCTCGGGATCCGGCCGGTCGGCTACCGACCGCCGTCATGCGACATGAACTTCCGGACGCCGTCGCTCGTGGCCAAGCACGGCTTCCTGTACGAGTCCGGGCTGATGGACTCCGACCACCCGTACCGGCACGCGTCCGGCCTCATCGAGCTGCCGATGCATTGGTCGCTCGACGACTGGAATCGATACAACTACGTGCCCGGCTATGCGTCGTCGCCGATCCTGCGCCCGTCCGAGGTCGCCGATGCCTGGGCGGAGGAGCTCGATGCCATCGTCGAGGTCGGCGGGCTGTTCGACCTGACGATGCACCCCTTCGTGTCCGGCCGACCGGCCCGAGCCAAGGCGCTCGAGTCGCTCATCGAGCGAGCGCAGGCGTTGGGCGGCGTGTGGGTGACCTCCGGCGAGGAGATCGCCCGCTGGGTCGCCTCGCTGGATCTGCCGCCGGTCACGCACGAGCCGCCGGTCGTCTAGCGCGCGCTCGAGCGTCCAAGGGCGCCAGCCGGGCGCCACCCTCACCGCGCGATGCGTGTCGAGTGCATCAGTCGGCGCTGGATCGGGCGCCGGCCCCCATCGCGCGATGCGTGTCGAGTGCATCAGTGGCGTGGACGGGCCGGCCCCATCGCGCGATGCGTGTCGATGCATCAGTCGGCGGTGGATGGGGGCGCCGCCCATCGCGCGATGCGTGTCGAGTGCATCAACGTCGGCAGAGCCGCCTTAGCCCAGGGTGATGCACCTGAGGCGCATCGCGATCGGACATCGTCGGCCGGGCCAAGAAGGCCTCGGCCTCACTGCCACACGGCGAGGGTGCCGTCGAGGCGCTCGTAGACCAGCACCATCCCGATGTCCGTGGGGACGATCTCACTGGTGAGGGGGATGTCGGCAAAGCCGACGGTGTAGGTCCCGCTGACCCACCAGCAGCGCGTGGCCCGCAGCCCAGGCTCGACGTCCTCGCAGTCGGCCGGCGCCACCTGCAGGGCGTTCACGGTCGCCCGGTCGGTGCTGACCTCCCCTGGTGCCTCACGCACGAAGAAATCCGCGATCCGGAGGCAGAGCTCGTCGGGCGTCGCCGCGCATGCGAGGTCGCGCTCGGTCACGACCTCGTTCACGGCGACGCAGGCGCCAAGGCCCATCGTCGCGACGGCGATGAGCGCGAATGTCAGCAGCGCGCGTCGCGATCGCCGCATCGGGCCCTCCATGTCATCAGCCATCGCTTGTCATGAGGCTGCCGGAGGCGGAAGCGTTCAAATCTTGCGGTGCGCCGAGGTCAGCCGCCCGCGGTCACGCGGACGACGCCGACCATGCCGTAGGCCTCGTGGCCGGGCAGGTGGCAGATGAACCGGTACGTGCCGGACGTGCGGAACGTGACGGTCGTCGCCACCGTGGCGCCGGCCGGGACGGTGACCTCGGTCGGTCGGGCGGCGTGGACGGGCTCGGTGCCGGTCCGGTGGCGCTCGTGGAACGCGTCGTCGCCGACCATCCATTCGTGGTCGATGGGGTCGCCGTTGTGGAGCACGACCGTGAGCGGCTGGCCGGCCTTCACGGTCACCTCGGTCCGGGTGAACGCGGAATAGCGCATCCCGATCTCGACCGTGGCGCCGCCACCGCCACCGGGGCCGGCGACCCAGGCGGCGGCGATGCCCGCCAGACCGAGCGACAGCAGGATGCCGCCGACCAGGGCGAGACGCCCTGGTCGGCGGTGATCGCGGACCATCAGGCCGGCGACGGTCGCCCGGGCCCCGCGCCCGCCGGCCGATGCCGGATGAGCAGGGCCAGGCCGCCGATGCCGAGGAGCATGAAGCTCATGCCCACGGCCCAGCGGATCGTCGCTTGCGTGCCCGGATCGACCGCGCCCGGCATGTCCAGCCCGGCATCGACCCGCGACGGCACGGCGCCGCCGGTCGGATCGATGGCCAGGTCGAACCCGAGCTGGCCGGCCTCGGCATCGATGGCGACCTTGGTCAGCCACCCGTCGAATGGCACCCACTCCATCCCGCGGTCGGACCGCAGGTCGGCGAGGAGGCCGTCCGAGGCCGCGGCGCTGTGGTCGAGGGTCAGGCCGTTGAAGCCATCGGGCGCCGGCAGCAGGTTCGGGGCATCCGACGTCAGCAGATAGACGTCGGCCTCCACGACCTCCTGGCCGGTCTTGCCGAGGGCCAGGATCCGCAGCGGGACCCACGGCGCGTCGGTCGGGATCGTGATGTGGACCGCGGTCCCGTCGCCGACGGCCTGGCCACGCTCGGCGGCCGCATCGGCGTCGAACGCCGCGGCCATGAAGATCGGGCTGCGAGCGGCGTAGAACTCGAGGACCTCGGGCGCGTCGGGCGGCAGGCGGAAGCCGTGCTCGGTCGCCCAACGGCCGACCTCATCGGCGCCACCACGCAGGACCGTCAGGTCGAGCGCATCGATGGTCACCTCCATGAGGACCTCGGCCTCACCCGAGGCCAGCGGCCGCATCGGCGGCGAACAGGCCGACTCGCTCGGCATCCACGGGGTCGGTCTCGAGGCGCAGCCGCTGGAGGGTCCAGTCGCCGCCCTTCTCGACGCTCGTCGGGATGCCGGGGAGTGGCGTCAGACTCCCGAACGCGCCGCCACCACCCGCGAACTCGAACGCGGTGACGTAGTGCTCCTCGCCGGCGTGATAGCCCGCGAACGTCGTCGTCCGCAGGAGATTGACGGCCCCATTGGGACCGATGAGCCCGCCGCAGGCTAGAGCGGGGGCCGCACTGAAGGCGACCAGGAGGAGGCCGGCGACGAGGGCGAGAGCTCGCTTGCCGGCGCGGTCGATCGATCGCATGTCGATCCTCCTGCGCGCGGCCGGCGCCTGGGCGACACCGGTCCGTTGCCGGTTGAGACTCCCGCCGGCGACCGATTGTTCCGACCGGTGCCCGCGGTCACCGCGCCGCGAGGCTCCCGGCCCGACGGGCCTTCATGAACCCGTCGTAGGCGTCGAAGAAGACGACGAGGGCGATGACCAGGGCCGTGACCCACGTCGTGATCTCGAGCCATTCCGTGCCGGTCGTCGACGTGATGGCGTCGACCAGCCCAGGGTCCAGCAGCAGCGCATTGGCGAGCAGGTAGATGGCCGGGATGGCGAACGCCGCGCCGAGCACCGCGTTGATGACGGCCATCGGCATCGACCATCGGCCGCGCACGAACAGCGCGATCGCGAACAGGGCCTCGCCGACGAACACGAGCAGGAACCACAGCAGCCACGGCGACCACAGGGACGGGTCGAACAGCGGGTAGGCCGTGCCCTCGATGGCGATCGGCTCGGCGAACTGGACCCACAGCAGGCCGAGGATGACGAGGATGTCGAAGGCCAGGGTGAAGCCGAACTCGACCGGGCTGACCCGACCGTCGTCCGGCAGCTCGGGCAGGTCGTCGACCTTCCAGTCCTTCGGGTTCGTCGTGATGCCGGCGATGCCGGTCGTCCGTTCGATGGCCGCGAACACGAGCGTGACCCAGAACGCGGTCTGGACCGCGACCTGCGCGCCCGCGCCCAGGGCACTGACGATGGCCTGGCCGATGGTCGACTCACCGACGAGGCTGGATGCCCCGGCGACGATCGCGACGATCGGGACGAGGATGCCGATGAGGGTCGTGACCAGGCGCCGCCACTCCGGGAAGAGCGCCGGGCCGATGAGGAACATCGGGCGGTCCGTGTAGCGCGCCGCGAGCGTGCCGGGATCGCCCGAGCTCGGCCAGGGCGGCGCGTTCGACGGCCACGTCATCGAGCTCCGGCGTGGCGGCCGCCGTGGCCTCCATCGTGTCGGCGACGAGGGCCCGGACCTCGGGCTCGAGCTCGTCCCGCTGGCCGCCCGGGACGGCCCGCAGGACGGCCCAGACATAGCGGTCGGTCAACGTGGTCATGAGCGGTCTCCCTGGTCCAGGCTGCGGATCGAGTCGTCGAGCCGCCGCCAATCGATGAGCAGCTCCGCGGCGAGGCGATCGCCGGCGGGGGTCGTCCGATAGAAGCGCCGCGGGCGCGACTCTTCCGTGTTCCACTCGCTGGTCAGCACGCCCTGGGTCTCCAGGCGGCGGAGCAGCGGGTAGAGGGTGTTGGCGTCGACGAGGAAGCCGAGGTCCCGCAGCTGGTCGAGCAGGGCGTACCCATACCCGGGCTCGCGGAGGAGGAGCAGGCAGGCGAGCACGACCGTGCCGCGCCGCAGCTCCTGCTGACCACCGGTGAGGATCTCGTCGAAGTCCATGCGTCGCACTATAGTGTGTCTCACACACTAATGCAAGTGGCACACATAGCCCCATCGCGGCATGGCACGGTTCGGGGGACCTGGGGCACACTGCGCGGCATGTCCCCGCGAACCCGCCGCCCCCTGTCCACGCTCGTCACGGCCGGCCTGCTGGCCCTGGCCCTCGCGGCCACGGTCGTCGTGCCGGTCGCCGCGGCCGACTTCCCGGCCAAGGATTCCCGGTACCACTCGTATGCCGAGATGGTCGACGTCATCGATGACGCCGTCGCCGACCACCCGGGCATCGTCGACAAGTTCTCGATCGGCGAGTCGTACAAGGGCCGCCAGATCTGGGCGGTCAAGATCTCCGACAACGTCGAGGACGACGAGCGCGAGCCGGAGGTCCTGTTCGATGCGCTCCACCACGCGCGCGAGCACCTGACCGTCGAGCAGGCCCTGGCCGTCCTGCGCTGGCTGACCGACGGCTACGGCTCGAACGACACGATCACCAAGTACGTCGACACCCGCGAGATCTTCATCGTGTTCATGGTCAATCCCGACGGCGGCGAGTACGACCTGACCGGCGATCCGTACCGGGCCTGGCGCAAGAACCGCCAGCCCAACAGCGGGACGACGGCCATCGGCACCGACCTCAATCGCAACTACGGCTATCGCTGGGGCTGCTGCGGCGGGTCATCCGGGTCGAAGTCGTCGCTGACCTATCGGGGCTCGAAGGCGTTCTCCGCACCGGAGACGCGGGCGATGCGCGACTTCATCGACAGCCGGGTCGTCGGCGGGCGGCAGCAGATCAAGACCGCCATCACGTTCCACACGGCGGGCGAGGAGATCCTGTGGCCGTACGGCTACACCCGGACCGACGTGCCGTCCGACATGACCCGCGACGACCAGGCGGCCTTGGCCGCGATGGGCCGCAAGATGGCCGCGACCAACGGGTACGCGCCCAAGCAGTCGAGCTCGCTGTACATCACCGACGGCGACGAGATCGACTGGGCCTACGGCGTCCACCGCATCTTCATGTACACGTTCGAGCTGTATCCGAGCCACGCCAAGGTCAGCTCGACGGCGCGGTTCTACCCGCCGGACGAGGTCATCTCGCGCGAGACGGCGCGGAACAAGGCGGCGATCCTGTACCTCATCGGGCAGGCCGGCTGCCGGTACGCCGTGAGCGGCAAGATCAAGACCCATTGCGGGCCGCTGTTCGACGACTTCGAGGTCTCGACCGGCTGGCGGACCGACCGCGACGACACCGACGACGCGACGGACGGCGTCTGGCAGCGAGCCAATCCGTCGTCGACGTCGAAGCAGCTGGGGACCGTCACGTCCGGGTCGAAGGCGCTGGTCACCGGCTACCTGGCCGGGTCCGGGCCGTACTCGAACGACCTCGATGGCGGGGTGACGACCGTGTCGTCGACGCTCATCGACCTGCCGTCGTCGACCGGGTCGCTGACCTTCCGCTACTACTTCGCCCACGGCTCGAACAGCTCGTCGGCGGACTACCTGAAGGTGTTCGTCGAGCTCGAGGACGGGACGCGGTCGACGGTGTTCTCCGAGAGCGGCGCCCCGAACGACGACGACCCGGTCTGGCGGTCGCGGTCCATCTCGATGGACCCGTGGGCCGGCGAGACCGTCCGGATCGTGTTCCAGGCGGCCGACAAGGCCGCCAGCAGCCTGGTCGAGGCCGGCGTCGACGACGTGCGGATCACGCGACCGTAGGTCTTCCGCGCCGGCCGCGCCGCGCCGGCGGCCGTGGCCAGCCCGGCGGCCGTGGCCAGCCCGGCGGAGGTCCTGGCAGCGGGTGATGCGCCTCAGGTGCATATTTCGGCGGGATTCGACCCGGGAGGAACCTCGCGGCGGGGTACCGCCCGGCTGGCCTGCCAATGCATTGCAGTCGTCGGCCGACCCGGAGCCTGTCACGGATGGTGGTGATGGGTCACCCAAGGGCGTCGGAGGCGTCAGTCGACCGACCGATGTTGCGCCGGTAGGTCGCGAGGTGGCCGCCCCCGGCGAGGGCGCGAAGCACTTCAACGTCGGGCACCACGATCGTCATCCCGCTCACGCGGACGTAACCCGAGTCCGATAGTGCCCTTAAGGTTCGGTTCACGTTCTCCCTCGTCGCCCCGATCATGCCCGCCAGGGTCGTCTGTGAGAGGCGCATGTCGATGCGCACCCCGGAAGGCGAGCTGCGCCCGTACATCCCGGCGAGTTCGAGAAGCTTGAGCGCCAGCCGACCGCGGATGTCTTGAAACGCGATCGCTCCCAGGTCTTCGACCGTGCTGCGCACCTGCTCGGCCAGACCCTCGAGCATGCGCAACATGGCCGCCGGGTGGCGAGTCAGGAATTCAATGAGCCCCGCCTTCTCGATGCCAATGACGACCGAGGGCTCGAGCGCGGCCAGGTCCGCGATTTGGATGCCCTCGCGCGCAAACGGCCCGGGCTCGCCGCAGATCCCGCCGACCTGCACGACCTCGAGCACGAGCTCGTCGCCATCCGGCGTGGGTATCGAATGCTTCAGCTTCCCCTTTGCGACCACGGGGAGGTGGGTAGCCGCATCTCCCACCGAGTAGATATGCGCGTCGCGGTCGTAGCCGCGCGGGACCGCGAACGGGATGAAGAGACTCGAGGGCGGCCGGCGGGACGACCTCGAGCAGGTATGTCTGGCGCAGGACGGCCAGCACATCGGGGTCGGGGCGGCTCCTCACGCTACAGCTGTGACGTGCGGCACACACTGCAGCCAGACCATGTCCGTATCGTACGACGACGATCGGCAGGGAGGTGGTCATGGACCCGGAGAATTTGCGCGGCGAGCTTGAAGTGAATGGCGCCGTCGAGGTCGTGGTGCCCTCCGACTCGAGATACGACGAGGCGCGGGCCGTCTGGAATGGCACCATCGACCGCCGGCCGGCAGCAGTTGCCAGGTGCAGGTCGGCGCAGGGCGTCGCGCACGCCATCCGGGTCGCTGTGGAACGTGCGCTCCCTCTGGCCGTCCGCGGCGGAGGTCATAGCCTTCCGGGCTTCTCGACCTGCGACGGCGGGATCGTGGTCGACGTCTCGCCGATGAGGGGCGTCGAAGTCGACGACGAAGCCCGGGTCGCGCGCGCCGGCGGCGGATGCCGCTGGGCAGACTACGACGCGGCAACCGCGGCGCACGGCCTGGCTAGCACCGGTGGCGTCGTCTCCAGCACCGGGGTCGCGGGCCTGACCCTCGGCGGTGGCATCGGCTGGCTCATGAACCAGCAGGGACTCGCGTGCGACAACCTGATCGGGGCCCAGGTGGTCTTGTCAGATGGCAACGTCGTCGAGACATCAGACCCTGCTCACGCCGACTTGCTGTGGGGACTGCGGGGCGGCGGCGGGAATTTCGGGGTGGTGACGCGGCTCGATTTTCGGGTCTCGCCCGTGGATGAGGTCGCAGGAGGCGTGGCCTTCTATCACCCGGATCGGCTCGAGGAGATCGCTCGCGCCTACCGCGGTCTGGTCGCATCGCTGTCGGACCGATTCACAACCATGCTCGTGCTCGGCCCGGCCCCCGAAGAGGATTTCGTTCCGCCTGGGATGCGTGGCGCGCTCTGCGCAGCCGTCGTGGGCTGCAGTGTCGCGGACCCGGCCGAGGCTGAGGCGGAGCTCGATCTGGTCGGCAAGCTCGATCCGGCGGTAGATCTGTTCGACAGGATGCCCTACCCGGTCATGCAAAGCCTGTTCGACGCCGAGTTTCCGGCTGGCGGACGCTACTACTTCAAGGGCGGATTCCTGACGGCCTTTTCGGACGGAGCGATGGAGGCGGTGATCGATCACATGCGGATGCGCCCGTCGGCCGCCAGCGAATTCGACCTCCATCACATGAGCGGCGCCGTGCATCGTGTTACTGAGATGGACACGTCCTTCTCGAGTCGGTCGGCAAGCTTCACCTACAACATCGTCGCCAAATGGCAGGATCCAGCCGACGACGACGCAAACCGCGACTGGGCCCGCAGCCTGGCGGCTGCGCTCCAGCCCTACGGGGAGGGGCGTGGCTTCGTGAGCTTTCTGTCTGAGCAGTCTGACGCCCGCTCGGTCGAGGCAGCGTACGGTGACGAGCGGTATCGACGGCTGGTCGAGCTCAAGCGCCGCTATGACCCGCATAACGTGTTCCGACTGAACCAGAACGTCCGGCCGCCTGAGTGAGGCGTGGGGAGGCATCGGAGCTGAGATTGCCTGCTCCGACGCTGATGTCGGGCGTCGGGCTGCACCGGAACCGATCGGAGCAGGGATGTCCGAATTGGTCGTTGCTCAAGGGAGCACGCTCCCTCGCCCACCGTCGCCCCTCCCGCCGATGCACCCGAGCCGGTGATGCACCAGAGCCGCATCACCGGGCAGCAGGGATCAGGCTCCACCCGCTCTGCCCGCTCCTCCCCGGTGATGCACCAGAGCCGCATCACCAAGCGCACCTGAGGGTGCGGCGGCCTCGTCAGGTCCGCGGGGATAGCGCCAGGCGGAGGCGGAACGTGGTGCCGGCACTCCCTGTTTCGGCCACGTCCAGCGTGCCGCCGTGGGCGACGGCCAGCGAGCGGGCGATGGCCAGGCCCAGGCCGGAGCCGCCACTCCCCGGGGTCTTGACGAAGCGATCGAACACGTGCGGGCACGAGCTCCGGCTCGATGCCGGAACCGGTGTCGCGCACGAGGACCTGGAGCCACGGACCGTCGACGGCGGCCGCGACCGTGACCGAGCCCCGGCCGGCGTGTGCCGGATCGCATTGGCGATGAGATTGGCGAGGACCTCCCGGATGCGGACCGGGTCGAGGTCCAGGATCGGCAGGTCGGGCGGGACGTCGGACGTGACGGTCACCCCGGCCGTGGCCGCGGCGCCGCTCGAACGAACGCACGACCTCATCGATGAGCACGTCCGGGTCGACCGGCTCCGGATGGAGGGCCAGCGTCCCGGCCTCGGACAGGGCCATCGTCCGGAGGTCGTCGATGAGCCGGCTGAGGATGCGGGTCTCGTCGAGCACGGCCGCGAGGTGCTCCGGGTCGGCCGGGCGGACGCCGTCGAGCATCGCCTCGATGTCGCCGGCGATGATCGTCAGCGGGGTCCGCAGCTCGTGGCTCACGTCGGCGAGGAGCTCGCGACGCTGGCGCTCATCGACCTCGAGGCGCTCGACCATCGTGTCGAAGCCGCGGGCGAGATCGTGCATCGAGCGGACGGCCTGGACCGGGGTGCCGACGCGGACCGCGTAGTCGCCGGCCTCGACCCGGCGGGTCGCCTCGACGAGTCGATCGAGCTGCCGGCCCGTGCGTCGGAACGTCCGGGCGACGGCCGCGAGGATGGCGATGACGACGAGGATGGCGATGACGCCCGCGAGCGCCGCCCAGATGCGTGAACACGGTCGTGGCCACGGCGAGGAGCGCCCCGGCCACGATGAGGAAGCCCAGCGCGAACAGGCAGCCGAAGCCGCGGCGCGGGCCCTGCCAGCCGCCGCGGCGCCCGGCCGCCAGTGCCAGCCGGGTCCGCCGGTCCGCCGCGCCACGGCGGACCGCCGCCGGCGCCGCTCCCGGTCCCAGCGGTTCCGGTCGCCGCCGTCGGCGGCGGTCATCCGGCGTCCTCGCGGTCGTCGGCGAATCGATAGCCGACCCCGTAGACGGTCAGCACGTAGCGCGGGCGGCGCGGCTCGGGCTCGATCTTGCGGCGCAGGTTCTTGACGTGCGAGTCGATGGCCCGCTCGTACGACTCGAAGGCGACGCCGTGGAGCGCATCGAGGAGCTGGGCCCGGGTGAAGATGCGGCCCGGCTGGCCGGCGAGGGTGGCCAGGATCGTGAACTCGGTCGGGGTCAGCTCGACGGCCCGGCCGGCCACCTCGGTCCGCATCCGCGGCACGTCGAGGACGACATCGCCGGCCGTGATCCGGTCCTTGTCGGTCCCGGCCCGGACCGGGCGATCGGCACGGCGCAGGACGGCCCGCACGCGCGCGACGAGCTCGCGGGGCGAGAACGGCTTGGTGAGGTAGTCGTCGGCCCCGAGCTCGAGCCCGAGGAGCTTGTCGAGCTCGTCGTCTCGGGCGGTCAGCATGATGATCGGCAGGGTCGCGGTCGCGGGCGTCGAGCGGACCTGGCGGGTGACGTCGAGGCCATCGACCCCGGGCAGGCCGAGGTCCAGGACGACGAGGTCCGGGCGCGGCTGGTTCGCGATCGCGGCCAGGGCGCTCGGGCCGTCGTTCGCGGTGAGCACCGCGAAGCCCGCGTGGGTCAGGTAATCGCGGGCGAGGGCCGCGATCCGCGGCTCGTCATCGACGACGAGGATCGTCCGCTGCGCGGGGAGGGGAGCCGCGCCGGGACCGGCGCCGGGGGAGGTCATGGTCGTGCCGGCATCGTAGGGGAGCGGAGGCGCGCCGCGGGTGTCCACCCGCGGCGCGCCACGTGACGGTGTCCCGCCACGACCTCAGCTCGGCCGATCGCCCGTGCTGGCCGTCGGGGCGCTGCCGCCGCCGGCCGCGCCGCCGCTGGCCGCCGGATCGTGCGCCTCGCGATGCCACGTGCTGAACGTGTCATGCGCCCGCGACTCCCAGCCGTGACCGCCCGGGCCCCAGCCCCGGCCGCCATTCCAGTCGCCGCCCGGGCCGCCGCCCCACCGGCCGCGGCCGGAGATCGCCCGGATGAGGGCGAACAGCAGGAACAGGAAGAACAGGAACACGAAGAACCCGAAGAAGCCGAAGCCCGGGAAGCCCCAACCCCAGCCGTAGCCGTGGCCGTAGGCCGGCACGACGACCGGGGCGACGGCCGTGGCGCCGTTCGCGCCCTCGACGACGGTCGTCGTGACCGCCGTGGCCACCCCGGCCTGGTAGGCGACCGTCGCCACCAGCCCGCCGCCGATGACGACGACGGCCAGGACGAGGACCGCGATGACTGCTGCACGCATGGCTGCGTGACTCCTTTCGTTGTGCGGATCGACCATCGGGCGGTCGATCACCGTGCCCGCATCGTCGCGCTCGAATGTGGAGCGACGATGGAGCCGCCACGGAGCGCTCAGCGGAGACCGGGGCGCCCGGCGCGCCGCGGTGCGGACCGGCACCACGAACGGGCCCACGGGCGCGACTTGAGGCTCTCGCGCGGCCGCCGGGCGACCCTAGACTGGCGCCACTCACGGCCCCCACCGTCGAGTCGGGGGCACCCACGTTCACCGGAGGGAACGGTTCCATGCGTCGATCGATCACGGCGGTCCTGGCGATCGCGGCCCTGCTCGCCGTCGTGGCGGCGCCGGTCTCAGCCGGCAGCCCGAAGGCCGAGGCCAAGGCCAAGGCCGAGCACGCCCGCATCGTCAAGTACTGGACGGCGGAGCGGATCGCCAACGCCAAGCCGCGCGACTTCGTCCGGCAGGCGAACGGCACGTTCGAGCCCAAGGCCAAGCCGGGTGGCGGCGGTGGCTCGGGTGCGCGTGACCGGCGCGTCCTGGACGAAGGGCACCGACGTCGTCAAGAAGACCGGCAAGGTCCTGTTCACGATGGCCGGCGGCAACTACGTCTGCTCCGCGTCGGCCGTGACCAACAGTCGATCGAACGCGTCGCTCGTCCTGACCGCCGGGCATTGCGCCTACGACGAGGTCAACGAGGCGTTCGCCACCAACTGGCTGTACGTCCCGTCGTTCGACACGAGCCCGACCTTCACCTGCGCCAGCGCCACGTTCGGCTGCTGGACGGCGTCGGCCCTGGTCGTCCATGACGGCTATGCCTCGGCCGGCGGCTTCAACACCCAGGCGACCATCCACGACTTCGCGATCGCGGTCGTCGGCGGGGGCGGCAAGCCCGGCCAGAGCATCCAGCTCGAGACGCTCGGCAGCGGTACCCGATCGCCTACCCGGCCATCTCGACCGGGAACAGCGTCCACTCGTTCGGCTATCCGGCCGCGGGCAAGTACAAGGGCAAGGACCTGACCTACTGCGCCGGCGCCACGTTCAACGACGCGGCCAACGGCAACGCCACGTGGGGCGTCGCCTGCAACATGACCGGCGGCTCGTCCGGCGGCCCATGGTTCGGCAGCTTCAACGAGGGGAACGGGACCGGCACGCTGACGTCGCTGAACTCGTACGGCTACGGCGGCCAGGCGGTCATGTACGGGCCCAAGTTCAACGCGGCGACGCAGCTCGTCGTGACCGAGGCGAACAAGTCGACGACGACGTCGAACACGATCGTCGGCGGCTGACCGCGGGCGGATGAGCGGCGGGACCGGCCCGGTCCCGCCCCGATCCGCGCTCACATTCGGGGTCGCGAGCGCCCCGAAACCCCGTTGCGGGCTTGCACCGGGGGTCTAGACTCGCACGCGCAAGGGGATGTCAGCCCAGGTCTGGCTGGTGAGAGCCGGTCCGTGGCATCTCCTGAGGGACGGAGGAACAGACACGGCATGAGTCTTCGAGGGAATCCTCGTTGGCCTGTTGGCCATCGGTATCGGAGCGGCGTGGGCCACGTATGGCCTGAAGGCGTTCACCATCCTGTTGCCCATCTGGGCGTTCTTCGTCGGCCTGCTCGCGGGCGCGACGTTCTGGCAGGAACTGATCGGGGATGGCTTCCTGGGCACCACGACCTCGTGGGTCGTCGGCATCGCCCTGGGCCTGGTCCTGGCGGTCCTGAGCTACTTCATCTACTACTTCGCCGTTGTGATCCTCGGAGCGGCGGCGGGGTACGCGCTGGGCAGCGGCCTGCTCATCGCGATCGGGCTCGATGGCTTCCTGTCGGCCGTCGTCGGCATCCTCGCGGGGGTCCTCCTCGCGATCGTCGTCCTCGTGCTGGCCGTGCCGGCCATCCTGGTCATCGTCATCTCGGCGTTCAGCGGCGCCGCGGCGGTCGTCAACGGGGTGCTTGATCTTGTTGGGTCAGATCCAGATCGCCGACGTCGATGGTGGCCTCATGGACGGCCTCCTGAAGTACGGCGCGGTCGGCGTCGTCGTGTGGCTCGTCGTCGCGGCCGCGGGTATCTGGTACCAGCTCCGCGATATCGGCCAGATGGCCGAAGGCATGGCCATCGATCGATCCAAGTACCAGGTGTCGTGATCGAGGGACTCACCCCCGCCACGGAACGGTGAGCCGGCACGCGACCGGCAGCCTCATCGCCGCGATCGACCAGGGCACGACCTCGAGTCGCTGCATCCTGTTCGATCGCGGCGGTCCATCGTTGCCAGCCACCAGCTGGAGCACCGCCAGATCACGCCTCGGCCCGGCTGGGTCGAGCACGATCCCGAGGAGATCATCGAGCGGGTCCGGACCTGCATCCGGGTCGCGCTCCGCGAGGCCGGGGCCGATGCCCGGGCCATCGCCGCGGTCGGCATCAGCGACCAGCGCGAGACGACCGTCGTCTGGGATCGACGCGACCGGGCGTCCGGTCTACAACGCCATCGTCTGGCAGGACACCCGGACGGCCGAGCGGTCGGCCGTGGCCGCGATCGGCGGACATCGACCGGTATCGCGCCCGGACCGGGCTGCCGGTCTCGACCTACTCGAGCGCCCTGAAGCTGCGCTGGATCCTCGACGCAGCTCGACCCCGACCGGCGAGCTGCCGCGGACCGCGGGGAGCTGCTGTTCGGGACGATCGACTCGTGGCTCATCTGGCACCTGACCGGTGGCGTCGACCGCGGCGTCCACGTGACCGACGTCACGAACGCGTCCCGGACGATGCTCATGGACCTCGCCACGTGCCAGTGGGACCGGGCGATCCTCGAGGAGCTCGGGATCCCCGCGAGCGATGCTGCCCGAGATCCGCGGCTCGTCCGAGGTCTACGGCACGGGCGGCTTCGACCTCGATGGCGTGCCCATCGCCGGGGACCTCGGCGACCAGCAGGCCGCGCTGTTCGGCCAGACCTGTTTCGAGGCCGGGCCAGGCCAAGTGCACGTACGGCACGGGCGCGTTCATGCTCATGCACACCGGGGAGCCGCCGGTCCAGTCGAAGAACGGGCTGATCACGACGGTCGCGGCCCGGCTCGGTGGCCCGGAGTCCGGACGACGTACGCGCTGGAGGGGTCGCGTGGCGGTCGCCGGGTCGCTCATCCAGTGGCTGCGCGACGACCTCGGGATCATCCAGGACGCGGCCGAGGTCGAGGCGCTCGCCCGTTCCGTGCCGGACTCGGGCGACGTCGTCATCGTGCCCGCGTTCAGCGGCCTGTTCGCCCCGTACTGGCGGCCCGACGCCCGGGGCATCATCGCCGGCCTGACCCGCTACGCCACGAAGGCCCACATCGCCCGGGCCGCGCTCGAGGCCACGGCCTACCAGGTCTACGACCTCGGCGCGGCGATGACGGCGGACCTCGGGCGCCGAGCTCGCCGGCCGAGCTCCGCGTCGACGGCGGGATGACCCGCAACGAGCTGCTGATGCAGTTCCAGGCGGACGTCCTGGATCGTCCGGTCGTCGGCCCCGCCCATCGCCGAGATCTCCGCCCTCGGCGCCGCCTACGCCGCCGGCCTGGCGGTCGGCTTCTGGAGCGGCCTCGACGAGCTCCGCTCGATGGACCGCGCCGCCCACCGCTGGGAGCCGTCGATGGCGCCCGACGGTGCGCGCGGCCGGCATCGCGCGCTGGCACAAGGGCATCGAGCGCATCGCTCGACTGGGTGGAGTTCCGCGACGACTAGGTCGGCGCTGGCAGCCCGCGACCGACTAGGCCGGCGCGCCGGGAGTCACCCTCGACGCGCGATGCGTGTCGAGTGCATCGGTTGACGTCTGGGTCGGGCAGATTCGCGGGCCCCCGCAGCGAGGTCGGCGCGAGATATCAACCACGCGTCACCCGACCCGGTCGCGAGGCGTCGTCCAGTGAGCAGACCGATCCCTGAGGGGACCGATCGACCAGCGCTCGTCGGGAAGGACGCGCATGCAAGGCAGGTCGATCCGGGGGTGGATGGCGGCGGCGATCGTCGTGGTGATGACGCTCGCGGCGTGTGGCGACGCTCCGTCGACGGCGTCGCCGACCGGGATCGAGCGCCTCGCCCAAGCCCGCGACCGTGATCCCGAGCGCGGCCGCCGCCTCGCCCGCGAGCTCGGCCAGCGACGCCGCCACAGGCCCGGTCCTCCCCGACGACGTCGTCGCCGCGAACACGACGCCGCATGCCGTTCGGGCGATCGCCGCCGGCTGGACCATCTGCGCGATCCGCGAGGACGGGACATTGACCTGCTGGGGCGGGGGACCGACGGCCCTGCCGAAGGGGCACTTCATCGCCCTGGACTCGAACGACGGGGGGACCTGTGCGATCCGCGCGGATGGTCGGCTGGCCTGCTTTGGCGGGAGCTGGGGTCCGATCCCGGACGGCGCGTTCTCCTCGGTCAGCGTCTCGCAATCGAGGGCGTGCGCGATCCGGCGTGGTGACGGGACCCTGGCGTGCTGGTCGAGCGAGGAGGAGGACGACGAAGATGGCGAGGAAGGCGCAGAGCCCCCCGAGCCGCCGGAGGGTTCGTTCGCGGCGGTGAGCGTGGGCGACGAGGCCAGCTGTGCGATCCGGGTCGGTGGCGAGATGGCCTGCTGGACCCTCTGGGCCGATGATCCCGGCAGCCTGCCGTTCCCGAGCGACGACGACACGCGCTATCGCGCGGTCGACCTCCCGTGCGCCATCGACGTCCAAGGCTCGCTCCATTGCACGGCGTCCGACCCGGAGTTCGGCCCGCCGCCGCCGCCCGCCGGCCGATTCATCGCGGTGAGCGCGACGTGGGAGAGCGCCTGTGCGATCCGCGAGGACGGGACCCTGGCCTGCTGGGGCCGCGGGGGCATGGATGGCGACGGGAACGATCTCCCGATGCGCGTGCCACCCGGGCAGTTCACCGCGGTGACGGTCGGCGAGATGATCGCCTGCGCCACCCGGCCCGACGGCCGAGCCGTCTGCTGGGGCGAGCACGACGAGGGCGTTCGAGCGCAACCGTCCGTCGGCCTCGACGTCCCGGTCTGGGCCGCTCGTCGCGACATCCCGGTCCGATGGGGGGCGACCCCGGCCTTCGCCGCGATCACGTCCTACGACGTGGAGGTCATCACCGGCCGCGACCCCGACACCGCCGAGCCGACGACGACGATGCCATGGCTCACGGCGACGGCCACGCGGGAGGGCACCTACCGCGGGTCGCCGGGCGAGGACGTCTGCTTCCGCGTCCGGGCGCGCGATGCCGACCAGATCGTCTCCGGGTGGACCGAGCGATGCACCGCCCTGGCGCACGACGAGTCGGTCTTCGAACCCTCCGCCGGCTGGTCGACCGATCGGAGCTCCGACTACTACCTCGGGAGCGCGTTGACGACGCGGGAGCGCGGCGCGACGCTGACGATCGATGTCCACGCGTTCGGCGTCGGCATCGTCGCCACGACCTGTCCCCGGTGTGGCTCCATCGAGGTGTTCGTCGGGAACGAGTCCATCGGCGAGATCAGCCTGCGCAGCCCGAAGACCCGCCACCGACAGCTGGTGTTCTGGTCGGACAACGGCGAGGAGGGGTTCTCCCCGGAGGACGACCCCGAGGTCTCGAGCGGCGACATCACCATCAAGGTGACGTCCAGTGGGCGGCGCGTGACCATCGACGGCTGGTATGAGGGCCCGCCCCCGGACGCGTTCGGCTAGCACGGTCGACCGGCGTTGCGAGGCATTTGCAAGGTCGGTCGAGCGTGGCGGGCCGGAACCGCAGGCGCGAAAACCGACGTAGGGTCTGGTAACCGCAGACGCCGCCGGATGTCGCGTGCGCGCGACCGGCGACCGTCACGACCCGGAACGAAGCCGGAGGTCCCCGATGCCGTCCCTCTCGATGCCTCGCCGCGCCCTCGCCGCGCTCCTCGCGCTGACCATGGTCGGCGCCCTGACGATCGCCTCGGTCGCGCCGGTCGCGGCCCACGAGTCGCGACTCCGCCCTGCCGACCCGCATCGAGCTGCCCGACGGCTTCAACCCCGAGGGCATCGAGTCCTGGGGCCACTGGCTGTACTCCGGCTCGCTGGTCGATGGCGCCATCTATCGAGCCAACGCGATCAGCGGCAAGGGCCGCATCCTCGTCGAGGGGGAGGCCGGCCTGCAGTCGACCGGCCTGCACATCGATCGCCTGGGGCGCCTGTGGGTCGCCGGCGGGGGCAGCCACACGATCCGCGTCTACTCGGCCCTGAGCGGCCGCCACCTGCGGACCTACGAGTTCCCGACCGCGGGGTTCATCAACGACCTCGACATCGTCGACAACACCGTCTACGCGACCGACTCGATCAACCAGCAGCTCCTGGTCATCCCGCTCAAGCGCGGTGGTCGACTGCCGGCCGCCGACGTGGCGACGACGATGCCGCTGACCGGCGACATCGCGTACACGACCGGGTTCAACGCCAACGGCCTGGCCACGAGCGCCGGCTGGCTCATCCTCGTCCAGTCGAACACCGGCCTGCTGTTCCGGGTCAACCCGGAGACCGGCAACGCCCGGCTCATCGACACCGACGGGCAGAGCCTGACCGCCGGCGACGGCCTGGAGATCCGCGGCCGGACGCTGTACGTCGTGCGCAACCAGCTGAACCTCGTGGCCGTGCTCCGGCTGTCGAGGGACCGGCTGTCCGCGCGGGACATCGGCGACATCACGGCGCCGGAAGGCGCGCTGTCCGTGCCGACGACGGCCACGGCGGCGCTCGGTGGCCTGTACGTCGTCAACGCCCGGTTCGGGGTCATGCCCCCGCCGACCGAGTTCTGGATCACCCGCCTGCCGCGCTGGCCGTCCTAGCTTCCTAACGCCTCTCGTTCCTCGAGCCGACCGATCTCTGGGGGGATCGGTCGGCTCTTTCAACGTGCACTCCGGTGTGGTCGTACGTCGCGAAGGACAGCGCGAGATCGGTGTAGCACGTCGGACGGCGTTCAGCCAATTGCGAGACTCATCTGCTCCGGACGGTCACTTCGAGCCTCGAGAGGACGCCGTACGTAGCCCTCCTCGCCAACAAGGAACAAATGCTTCTTGTTGCGGAGGGATCGTTACGTCTTCGAACCCGGCTGCCCAGGGCTCCGGGCCGATGCGGTATGGCCGCATCATCTCGTTGTCCTCGTGCTCGACGATGTGGCAATGCCAGACGAACTGGCCGGGTGTCGCGAACGTCGCCTTGATGCGGGTGACCTGACCCGGATAGGCGATGACCGTGTCCTTGAACCCGGTTTCCCACGGCTCGGGACCGGTGACGTTCCCGTTCGTCCGGAGGGGCAACTCTGGCTCGTCCCCGTCCATGACCAGACCCTCCCGATCGACCACCTCGAACGTCACCTCGTGGACGTGCATCGGGTGGGCGTCGGCCGTTACGTTGTAGAGCTCCCAGATCTCGGTGTCCCCGAGGTCCGGGTTTTCGGTCACCGGATCCATCCATAAGTGCTCGACCGGCATGCCGGCTTCGATCGTGCCAAGGACCGCCTCGATCGGGCCCTCCACCTCCTCGCCTTCGTGATCCTCGCCCGTCCCAGCCTTCTCGATGAGCCCGAGCGGCCGGGTCCGGACTGCCGCCGGCAGCGGGGTGATCGCCGGTAGCCCGAGGAACTTCGGGGGTGTCGTCGGATCCGCGGCGACGGCGGGCACGACTCGAAACTCCATGACCTGGCCAGTAGTCTCCGGATCGGCAACGGTGAAGTCGTGGCCGGGGACCCCGCCACCGAACGGTTCGTCCGGCCCGACATTCGCGAGGACATGGCGCCCGAGCGGGACGTTCGTGAAGTCGACGATGACGTCGGCGCGTTCGGCGAGACCCAGCAGGATCCGGTTGTCGTGATCGGCCGTCATGTTCACGGGCGCGGCCAGGAAGCCGCCCTCGTTGCCGATCTGCCAGACCTCGACGCCCGGGATCTCGTTGAAGTCGAGGATGAGGAAGCGTGACTGACAGCCGTTGAGGAAGCGGAACCGGTAGCGCCGCTGCTCGACGACCTGGAACGGCCACGTGTTGCCGTTGACCATGATGGTGTTGCCGAAGTACTCGGGGTTCCAGATGGGCGAGAAGCCCTCCATCCCGCCCTCCGGGATGTACGGCGCGACCAAGCCATCGAAGAACGCGCGGGTGTCCGGGTAGAAGAGCGATCCGTCGACGTTGAACGCGCGATCCTGGATGGCGATCGGGATCTCGAAGTAGGTCTTGTTCGACGGGAACTTGTCGTTCGCCTTCGGGGCCGGGCCGGGCAAGACCGCCTTGCTGCTGTCGCGCGTGTCGAGGACGATGTCATCCGGGCCGCCGCGCACGATGTAGAAACCGGCCGGACCGGCATAGACGTTGAGCCGGGTCATCCCGAGCGTGTGGTCGTGGTACCAGATGGTCGAGGCACGGTTGGCATTGGGGTACTGGAACGTGGCGAAGCCCGGGCCCCAGTCCACGCCGAAGCGTGACAGCGCCTTCCCGGCGAAGAAGTCGTACCAGGTCCCGTCCGTCGCGTAGCCGGCCGGGATGTTCCCGGCCGCCGGCAGGTACCAGGCTTCAGCGTAGCCGTCGCTTTCGTCACCGACGCCGACCGCGCCGTGGACATGGGTCACGATCGGGACCGGACCGGTGTACGGGCCGGGTGTCGACGTGAACGCCGGACGCATGTCGCGACCCGTCGTGCCACCCGGGGGGTTCGCCCAATGGAGCGTTGGGTCGACCGGGAGAAGGTGAGGCAGGTAGTTCCCGTCCGAGTCCACGAGGTCGTTGATCCACTTGACCCGGACGGGCCGGTTCCGTTCGGCCTCGATCGTGAGCGACGGAGCGTGGTGGAGCAGGAGGCCCCGGTCGCGTTTGCTCGACACGGCGCCGTAGCCCCAGACGGTCGTCGCGTGCAGGTCACTCGGCAGGATCTGCTGCGTCAGCTGCCGCACCGAGATCTCGTAGTAGTCGATCGGCTTACCGCCCCGCTGCCGGATCGTGCCCGCCCGGGGCATGACCGGCGGAACGAGCAGCGGGGTCACGAACTTCGTGATGTCGTCGGGGTCGAGGGACGGGCCGGCGATCGGGACGGCGCGAACGATCCGCGTCCCGCCCGCGAACGCGACGAGGAAGAGCCCAGTCCCTGCTGCGGCCGAGCCGACAAGGAACTGACGCCTGGACAGCACCATCCCGGGCCTCCTCATCCCTGGATCCCGGATGCCGTGGCGCCATCAGACGAGCCGAGCGGTCGGGAGCAAGATCCAAGCTCGGGCGTCGGGCGGACGGCAGGCACGACCAGGTCTCCAGCAGGTGACAGCCTCCCCCGGTCGGGCAGGTGTCATTGTAAGCCGCGGCCGCAACCGACTCGGCCGAAACGCTCCGAAACGAGTGCCGCAGGGTTGCCTGGCGGGTCCGGCGGGCACCGCCGCACGGAAGTGCCGAGAAGTCCTAGGCAGATGGGCAGTTCGGCACTCGCCAGGACTTCGCTAGGCGGCCCAGTCGTCGCCGGCGAGTGACTCGGCGGCCCAGCGATGGCGGCCGACGCAGGCGAACACGAGGTTCGACGCGTCGCCGTCGAGGGCCATCCCGACCATGTTCGAGTAGAAGGCGGTGAAGCCGGGCGCATCGCCGGAGGCGACCCAGCTGCCGAGGAAGTGGGTCCGCGCCGTCGAGCAGAGCTCCTGGCGGTTCATCTCGGCCGCCCAGGCGCCGTCGACGCCGTCGATGGGCAGCGAGCTCCGGATGGCCAGGCCGTTCCCGATCGACGGATGTCCGACATCGGTGCGCACCTGCAGGAGGCTGGTCCGGTCGGCGAACGGGAACTCGGCCGTCAGGGCGCGCTCGTCGCCGATCGCCCGGAAGACGTTGTCGCCGGCCTGGAACTGGCGCACGGTCCAGTCGAGGGACGGCCCGGCCCACGTCGATGGGAAGCCGCCGATCGCGCCGACGACGGCCACGATGCCAAGCATCTCGTCCGGCTGGCTCCGTCGGCCGGAGGTCGGGTGCGCGGAAACGGCTGGTGTCCCGCCGAGCCTCTTCGCCAACTTCAGGGCCATCGACTGGCTGTCCGTCGCCTGCATCGAGGCGACCGAGGCGAGGACCTTGGGCATCCAGCCCATGTTGTCGTCGATGGACCCAGGCCGCGGCCGCGTAGCGAACCGTGGCGCCGTCCGGATCCACGACCAAGCGCACTCATGCCGGCCAGCCCGTTGATCGTATCGAGCCGATCGAGCACGGCCATCCCGAGCGGGACATCCCGCAGGACGTCGGTCTCGATCCGGACCCGATAGACCAGGATGCCGTCGTCGTCATAGGCCGGCTCGGACCACACGCGCTGGGCGTAGTCGAGCGGCCACCATGTGAAGCCACGGTCGTCCCAGGTGCTCCACTGATCGTCGATCGATAGCGCCTGGTAGATGGACCGCACCGCCGCAAGTCCCGGATCGTTCGGGAGCTCCAGTTCGCGAGGCGCAGACGAGATGACGCTCATGCCAACAGGTTGCGGGCCGGTCGCCTCGGACCCAACGGCGCGACCGCGCAGACCCGTCGACGTCGCGTTGCCGACTGTGTGCAACCGCCGTGTGACCTAGGTCAGGACGGCCTCGACCGCTGCGTGACGTCGAGCCGCCGAAGGGTCAGCGCGACGTTGAGGCGACGCCCGGCCTCGCCGTCGAAGCCGTGCCCGAGGACCTGCTCGGCTCGCTCCAGGCGATAGGCGACCGTCCGGTCGGCCAGGTGGAGCCGGCGCGCGGTCTCCCGCCGGTTGCCGCCGGCATCGAAGTACACCTGCAGCGTCTCGACCAGCTCCTCGCCCATCCGCGGGTCGGCGAGGAGCCCGCCGAGCTCGCGGTCGATGATCGTCGCGGCGAGGTCCGGGTCGCTCAGCAACAGCCGCTCGACGCCGAGCTCGGCGACGTCGTCGATGACCCCGTGGCGACCGATGGCCGCGGCGACGCGCAGGCCTTCCTGCAGCTCGACCATCGCCCGTGACCAGGCGCCGACCCCGTCGGCGCGCATCGCGATGGCCGTCCACGTCGTGGGCGGACCGAGCACCGTCGTGGGCCGCCTCCTGCAGGCGCGCCCACTCCTGGCGGGTCGGCGCTGAGGATGGCGACGACCGAGCCGCGCCAGCTGATCGCCAGCGGCGCGGTGATGCCGCTGCCGGGTCCGTCGCGTGAGCCCTGCCGGCGGATGAGGTGGTCGATCCGGCGGGCCAGGGCGTCGAGGTCCTCGTCGTCGATGCCGGGGTCGTCGGGCGTCGGGTCGGCCTCGAGGCCGGGCAGGATCGCCGCGACCCGGAAGGTCGCGTCCGGGTCCAGGCCGTAGCGCATCGCCAGGCGTCGGAGCCTGGCCCCGGACCGGGCATCCACGGCGACCGCGCCGAGCAGCTCGTCGAGCGCCGCGCGGCGCGCGGCGACGTCCCGGGCAAGCAGCTCGCGCTCGGTCGCTCGATAGCCCTCGCCGATGGCCATCGACGACATCTCGCTCCACAGGAGCAGCCACCGACCGAGCTCCTCGAACCGCTCCGGCGGCTCGCCGCGACGCTCGAGCTCGGCCGTGCCGAGGTCCCACATCAACCGCCGCGCCTCGGCGTTGACGCCGAGGAACAGGATCAGCCGGCGACCGTGCCGCGCCGCGATCGCGCCCGACTCGTGCTGGAGGGCCAGGACCGTCGCCAGATCGAGGCGATCGTCGGCCAGCGCCCGCTCGGCGGCATCGACGAGGTCGTCGTAGGTCTGGGCGTCGACGCGAGCGCCGAACGGGTCGACCGCCGCCTCGCCCGCGGCGCGCGCGCCGAGCACGTCGATCGCCCGCTCCAGGTCGCCGGCATCGGCGCTGACATGGGTCGTCAGGTAGGCGAGTCGGACGCGGGCGCGCAGCTCGGAGCGCTCCTCGACCAGGGCGTCGGGCATCGCCTCGACGACGGCGTCGATCTCCGGCAGGACGAGCGTGATGACGTTGCGCGTCGGGCGGGCCATCAGGTCGACAGTGTCGCCCTTCGGCGGCGTCGATTGCAACACCTCGGCAATCGATGGCCTCTCGGTGTGCCGGCACGAACCATCGATTGCGGGCTCTCGGCAGTCGACCATGGGGACTACCGAAGCGCGCCACCGCCTCCGGCGGATCGAGGGGACCGCCGGAGGCGGCACCACACAACCCTGCCCGGTGGCCCCCGCACCACGGGCGCAGGACCGCGGGCGGGACCGGTCGTAGCCGGTTCCGCCCGCCTTTTCGTCTTGCCTACGCGGGCTGCAGCTGGCCGACCTCGCGCACGACCTGCTCGATGACCTCGACCACGACGTCGGGGCGCGAGACCATCGAGACGTGCGAGGCGTCGACCTCGGTCACCCGAGCGCCGGCGTTCGCGGCCATCGCGCGCTGGGCGTCCGGCGTGATGATCCGGTCCTGCGTGCCGACGATCGCCCAGGCGGGGATCGTCTTCCAGGCCGGCGGGCCGGACGGCTCGGCGACCGCGGCGAGCGACGCCGGGCGCTGGGTCGCGTGGATGAGGGCCGCATCCTCCGGCGAGACGTCATTGGCGAAGCTGTCGGCGACGACGTGCGGCAGCAGATACGTGTCGAGGACGGTCGGCGGGGCGTCCGGGGATCGGCACGAGCTTGAAGACCGAGGTCGGGTCGCCGAGCGCGGCCGCGAGCACGGACTCCTGGCCCGTCAGGGCCGCCACCGGCTGGCCTTCGTCCGGGATGAACGCATCGACGTAGACGAGCGCCTTGACGTTGGCCGCACCGGTCGCCGCGTTGGTGATGACGAAGCCGCCGTAGGAATGGCCGACCAGGACGACCGGACCCTCGATGGTCGACAGGTAGGTGCGGACGACGGCCGCGTCGGCGGTCACGCCGCGGAGGGTGTTCGGGAGGGCGACGACCTCATGACCGGCCGCCACCAGCCGTTGGATGACGGCGGTCCAGCTCGAGGCGTCGGCCCAGGCGCCATGGACGAGGACGATGGTGGGCTTGGCTTCGCTCATGGCGTGGCTCCTTCAGCGGCGCGCTCGGGGGTGACGCGTCCGGCACGGGACGCGTCAGGGAATCCTAGGCCTGGCCTCGATTTCCACGACGTTGCCGGTCCGTGACGGCTCGGTGAACGTCGGGTGCCGCTACGGGTCTCTGGCGAGCACTTCCGCCCGGCGAGCGATGGCGACCATGCGACCCGTCTCGAACGACTCGGCCAGGGCGCCCTCACTGAACCGATCCTCGCGGATGACGGCGGTCGCCAGCTTGGCCAAGCTGATCCGGGGTCGCTGCGCGAGGACGGCGCGGTCGCGGGCGAGCGCCTGGGCCTCCGCGGTCTGGGCCCAGGTCGGCCAGTCGAAGCCGGGCCGCATGATCCCGGCGAGGGCCGCGACGAAGGCTGCGGCGCGGTCGCTCAGCTCGAACCACGGCATCGTCATGACGTCACCGCCGTCGAGACGCTCGCTGTCGTGCCATCGGCCGACGTCGAAGTCGGGCGCCTCCAGCTCGGCTCGGAACGAGCCGATCGCTCGGAGTCGATCGCGGAGCTCGGCCTCGTTGGCGTCGGTCACGACGCCGCGGGCTGGCCTCGCCCGACGACGATGTCGTCGTCCTCCGGGTGCCGCGCCACGTAGCTCTGGACGTACGGGCAGGTGGCGATGACCCGCAGCTCGCGCCGGCGGGCGTCGTCGAGCGCGTAGCGGACGAGCGCCGAGCCGATGCCCTGGCCCTCGAACTCGGGCAGGACCTCGGTGTGGATGAGCGCGATCCGGCTCCGCTTGGCGACGTACTCGAGGATGCCGGCCAGCTCGCCGTCGAGGTGCGCCTCGTAGCGCTCGCGCTCGGGCGCATCGGTGACGACCAGCTCCCGCGACGGCGCGCTCACTCGGCTCGCCCGCAGGCGCTCGAGGCCGTCGAGGATGAGGTCCAGGCCGATGGCGAACTCGACGTCGTCGTCGCAGGCGCCCAGGATGCCGTCGTGGCTGACCGACGTGGCGAGCTCGGCGATTCGCGGGAAGCCGGCCATCGCGGCGGCGGCCATGGCCTGGGCCTCGGGAGAGGGGGGCGGCGCGTTCCGGCCGGAGTCGTCGAACAGGTCCTGGCTGAACCCGAAGATCCGGCTGCCCAGGACGTGGATCGCGTGGTGGGAGAGGTCGATCGAGAACCCGCCGGCGTGGAGGATGGCCAGGACCGACTCGATGTAGCCGAGGATCGCCGGTCCCGGCCGTGCCGCGGTCCTCGAGCAGCCGGCGGGCCCATGGGTGGCGGAGCATGACCCGCCGCGCGCCCATGATCTGGTCGCGCAGGGCGGCCGGCCAGTCGGCGGCCGGCGCGGCGCGGTCGATGTCCGCGACGATGACCGCGATGACCCCGTCGAGCAGGTCGTCCTTGTTCCGGACGTGCCGGTAGATGGCCATCGCCTCGACCCCGAGCGCCTGCCCGAGCCGCCGCATGCTGAGCGCGTCGAGCCCGCCCGCATCGGCCAGCTCGACGGCGGTCTGCAGCACCCGCTCGCGGGTCAGGGGCGCGCGGCGTTCGGTCTCGATCGTCTCGACTTGGGTCATCGCCTCGTTCACTTCAGGGGTTGACGCAGTGTAGTGGCTGCGGGTATGTTTACGCCGTAGTGTACATCGTAAACACGGACTGACCGGAGGGCCTCACATGTCGACCGACACGACGACCACGACCACACCCGCCGCGACCGACGGGCCGTCGCCGCACGTCCCGCGCTGGCTCGTTCGCACGATCTGGTTCGGCCATCGCACCGCTGTACCGGGTGACCGGCGGTCGGTCGGCCTGCGCCGCGCGACGACCGACCCAGTGGGGGACGCTCCGCCTCCGAACGGTCGGCCGCAAGACCGGACAGGAGCGGATCGCCATCGTCGGGTTCATCGAGGACGGCGGCAGGCTCGTCGTCCCGGCGATGAACGGCTGGGCGGACCCGGAGCCGGCCTGGTGGCTCAACCTCCAGGCCCGGCCGTCGGCGACGGTCGAGCTGCCCGACGGCTCGACCCGCGCCGTGACGGCGCGCGCCGCCGTCGGCGACGAGCGCGACCGACTGTGGCGCGCGCTCGTCGACCTCGGCTCGTCGGCCTACACCGACGCCAACGCGGCGACCCGCTCGCGCGAGACGGCGATCGTCGTGTTGGAGCCGCGAGTCGACTAGGTCGTCGTGGCCGGTGCGGGCGTGACCATCGCGGCCGCCTCGTTGAGTCGCTCGTCGCTGGCCTGCCACAGCCGCAGGGCCAGGATCGCCAGCGAGATGAGCAGGACGATGCCCATGACCGGCGCGCCGATGCGCTTGAGCTCGGGTGAGTCGGCGATGAGTCCGGCGACGAACACGATGAGCCCCAGGTTCACGCCCCAGAACATGAGGTGGCCGATCCACGAGCCGCGCTCGGCTCGACTCAGCGCGACGAGGCTCATCACCCCGAGGGCACCGTTGGTGATGACCCCGATATACACCGCGTGATCGCTGGCGATCGAGGATGTTGAGCGGCAGCGCATTCGGGTCGTCGGGGTTCGAGATGACCGTGAACACGATGTACATGAACAGGGTGAGCGAGACGACGACCCAGATCGTCGCGGCGGCGATGTGGCGGATGGGCGCCGCCTCCATCCAGTTGACCCGCAGCGACTTCGGCCAGATCCGGACGACGAACAGGACGACCGCGATGAGCTGGGTCAGCAGGTAGATGCCGCCGCCGGCCTGCGTGGCCCCGACCAGCAGGGCGATCGAGATGACCAGTCCGCCGATGAACAACGCCAGGACCTGGACGAGACCGGCGCGGGGCAGGTCGCGGGTCCCGAGGAGGCGCCATTCGATGACGCCGAACGCCACGAGCACGAGGTAGCCGAACGTCATCGCCGAGGCATGCGCCCCGATGCCGTCGCCCGGCAGGATCGAGACGCCCATCGCGAACGCGATCTGGAGGAGCACGCCGAGGACCGCGCCGTACCCGAACGAGGTCAGGCCGAGGGTCACGGCGAGGCGGGGGAGCGACCGCTCGCCGGCCAGGTACTCGCGCCACAACCAGACGAGCAGCCAGGCGATGACGATGAGCAGGATCGTGCCGGTGATCGCCCGGGCCGCGAACGAACCGGTGTAGAAGGCGATGACGTACACCGGGACCATGACCAGGAGCGAGCTGACGAGCCGCTGGTCGGTGGCGCGGAAGAGCAGGGTGGCCGCCGCGATGATGACCAGCGTCAGCCAGCCGACCGTGCCCGCATGGACGTGGGTGAGGATCTGGTTGCGGTCGAACTCGACGGCGTCGGCGCCGTTGAGGATGCCGATGACGATGTTCACGACGAACACCGCGATCGCGACGAGATAGAGGCTCCGCGCGGCCCGCATCCAATCGGGCACGCCGGACGTCGTCATCGAAGCCACCTCGACCCTCCCAAGTCCCCGTGACGGCCCCCTCGCGCCCGAGGATAGCGCCCGATCCGGCGGCCGCAAGGCCCGTGCGCACCGACGTCATGGTTCGATGTGATGCGCCTCTGGTGCATCTGGACCGCCCCGCGCAGCGTCGCGATGCACTCGACACGCATCGCCGCGCTACGCGGGTCCCGCGGGCCGCCCCGGCGGCGACCTCGCGCAACCGTCGTGATGCACTCGACACGCATCGCGCGCTGAGGGTGACTCCGGCGTGGTCGCCGCAGCGCGGGAAGCCGCCTCGGCGGGACGGATGGACGCCCCGCGATAGACTGGTTGTTCGCTGAACGACCGCAGCGAGCCCGCAGAGGCCCGCCATTGGCTGACCGACTGACTCCGCCAGGCACGGGATGGCCGTCGTCATCCGAACCGCCGCCGACGCCCGGCGCCGACGCGGCCGGTCCCTCTCGCGCGCGCCGACTCGCCCCATTCGCCGTCGGAGGCGCCCTAACGCTGGTCGGCGTCCTCGCCCTCAATGCCCTCCTGGCCGGGCCGCCGCGTCTCACCCAGACCCAGGTCGACGACGCCATCGCGAGCGCGCTCGCCGAGGTCACGGCGCCGCCGGCCTTCAGCCAGCTCGTCTACCAGGCGGTCCAGCCGTCGCTCGTCCACATCCAGGTCGATCGCGTGGAAGACCCAAGGGCGACCGTCGAAGAGGAAGGCGAGCCGTCCGGCCTCGGCTCGGGCGTCGTCGTCACGGCCGACGGCGACATCCTGACCAGCCTCCACGTCGTCGAGCACGCGTCGGCCATCGAGCTGACCTTTGCGGATGGCTCGAAGTCGCCGGCCGAGATCGTCGTCGAGCAGCCCGAGAACGACATCGCGGTCATCCGCGCCCTCGAACCGCCGGCGCTCCTCATCCCGGCCACGCTCGGCAACCCGGGCGCGGTCCAGCAGGGGACCGAGGTCTACGCCCTCGGCTCGCCGTTCGGCCTGTACGGCTCGGTGTCCGCCGGCGTCGTCTCGGGCCTGGACCGGACGTTCACGGTCGAGGAGAGCGGTCGCGAGTTGACCGGCCTCTTCCAGATCGATGCCGCCGTCAATCCCGGCAACAGCGGCGGCGCGCTCGTCGACCGTGACGGGCGGCTCATCGGCATCGTCACCGCGTTGCTTAACCCGACGCGCGAGCACGTGTTCATCGGCATCGGGCTCGCTGTCCCCATCGACGTCGCCGGCGGCGCTGCCGGCCTGCCCCCGTACTAGGAGATCGCGTGGACCAGCAGCACGACGACCCGAGCGGACGACCCGGCCCCGCGCCGATGGAGCGCCTCCTCTACGAGGTCAAGAAGGTCATCGTCGGCCAGGACCACCTCCTGGAGCGGCTGATCATCGCGCTGCTGTGTCGCGGCCACCTGCTCGTCGAGGGCGTGCCGGGTCTGGCCAAGACGATGGCCATCAAGACCGTCGCGGACACGATCGGCGGCGACTTCAAGCGCATCCAGTTCACGCCGGACCTCGTCCCGGCCGACCTCGTCGGCACCCGGATCTACAACCAGAAGACCGGCGAGTTCGGGACGACCCTGGGGCCGGTCTTCACCAACCTGCTCCTCGCCGACGAGATCAACCGCGCGCCGGCCAAGGTCCAGAGCGCGCTCCTCGAGGTCATGCAGGAGCGCCAGGTCACGATCGGCCGCGAGAGCTTCAAGGTCCCGAATCCGTTCCTCGTCCTGGCCACGCAGAACCCGATCGAGACCGAGGGGACGTATGCCCTACCAGAGGCCCAGGTCGACCGATTCATGATGAAGGTCGTCGTCGGCTACCCGACCGAGACCGAGGAGTTCGTCATCGTCGAGCGGATGACCGGCGACGTGCCGACCGCCCAGCCGGTCGTGTCGACCGAGGGGCTGCTCGAGATGCAGCGCGCGGTCGACCGCGTGTTCGTCGACCCGGCCCTCATGTCGTATGCGGTCCAGCTGACCGTCGCCACCCGCCATCCCGGCAAGCACGGCCTGGCCGACCTGCAGCGCTACATCACCTACGGGGCGAGCCCGCGCGCGTCGATCAACCTCGTCCTCACCGCCCGCGCGCTGGCCTACGTCCGGGGCCGCGACTACGCCCTGCCCGAGGACATCCTGGACATGGCCCTCGACGTCCTGCGCCACCGGCTCGTGCTCTCGTTCGAGGCGCTGTCCGACGACATCAGCAGCGACCGCATCCTCAACACCATCATCGACCGCGTGCCCGTGCCGGTCGTCCCGTTGCGTGCCGATGACCGCGTCCGCGTCGGCGCCTAGGGTCGTCGCGCTGCCGGGGCATCCGCGCCCGAGCGCGTCCTCCAGCGCCTCGACTGGACGGTCATCCGCCGCCTCGACGGCCTGCTCCAGGGCGACTACCGCTCGCTGTTCCGCGGCAACGGCGTCGACTTCGCCGACCTCCGCGAGTACGAGTACGGCGACGACATCCGGCACATCGACTGGAACGTCACGGCCCGGATGGACACGCCGTACATCCGCGAGTTCCTCGAGGACCGCGAGATCACGGCCTGGTTCCTGCTCGACCTGTCGCCGTCGGTCGACTTCGGGCTCGATCGCGGCCGAGCGCGAGAAGCGCAGCGTCCTCGTCGACGTCGTGACGACGCTGGCCCGGGTCCTGACCCGCCACGGCAATCGGGTCGGCGCCGTGTTCTACGGCGGGTCGGTGGAGCGGACGATCCCGGCGCGCGGCGGGCGGGTCCAGGTCCTGCGCCTCATCAACGACTTGCAGGGCCATCCACGGCACGTTGCCGCGCCGTTCACCGATCTGGCCCCGCTGCTCGATGCCGGGCAGCGCTGGATCAAGGGTCGATCGCTCGTCTTCGTCATCTCCGACTTCATCAGCGTCCCGGGCTGGGAGCGCGCGCTGGAGGGCCTGACCCGCAAGCACGAGGTCATCGCCATCCGGCTGTATGACCGGCGGGAGGTGGAGCTGCCCGACGTCGGGCCGATGCTCATGGACGACGCCGAGACCGGCGAGCAGCTCTACGTCGACACCCACGATCCGAGCGTTCCGGCGGCGCTACGCCGAGGCGGCCGCCAAGCGCGAGGCGGCGCTCGATGCCGCGTTCCGGCGGGCCGGGGTCGACGCCGTCGCGCTGGCGACCGACGAGGACCTGGTCACGGCCATCGTCCGGATGGCCGCCCGCCGCAAGCGGACGAAGCGGTAGGGCGGGGGAGCGATGACCTTCATCTGGCCGCCGTTGCTGCTGCTCCTGCTGCTGATCCCGGTCGGGATCTGGCTGTATCGATCGCGGGAGCGGAAGCGCGCGGCACGGGTCGGCGGCCTTCGGGCTGGCGGGCGCGGCAGGTGCCGGGGGAGCGATCGGCCACCTCGTCCCGCCGCTGGACCCGCCGACTCCCGGCCGTCCTGACCGTCCTCGGCGTCACGGTCCTCGTCCTGTCCCTGGCCCGGCCCCAGAGCGTCATCGGCGTCCCGCGCCTGGAGGGGACGGTCCTCCTCGCCTTCGACGTGTCGGGCAGCATGGCCGCGACCGATGTCGAGCCGTCCCGGATGGAGGCGGCCAAGGCGGCCGCGCTCGCGTTCGTCGCCGAGCAGCCGGCGTCGGTCCAGATCGGCGTCGTCGTGTTCAGCGACTCGCGGCCTGTCCACCCAGGTCCCGACCGACGACCGGGCCGAGATCGAGGCCGCCATCCAGCGCCTGGAGCCCGAGCGCGGCACGTCCCTCGGGAACGGCATCCTGTCGGCGCTGTCGGTCATCGACAAGGCCCTCGCCCCGTCGGACACCGACTACTACACGAACGACACGCAGGAGCCGCGGCCCGCCCCGACGCCCGTCCCGGACGGCGTGTTCGAGCCGGCGATGATCGTGCTCATGACCGATGGCGAGAACACGACCGAGCCCGACCCGATCGAGGCGGCCCGCCTGGCCCGTGACCGGGGCGTGCGGATCGACACGGTCGGCATCGGGACGGCGGAGGGCGCGAACCTCGAGGTCGAGGGCTTCGTCGTCCACACCGCGCTCGACGAGGCGGTCCTCCAGCAGATCGCCGACGAGACCGACGGCACGTACCACCCGGCGGCCGAGCAGAGGACCTGACCGCGATCTACGACGACGTCGGGGCTCGCCTGACGGTCGAGACCGAGCCGTTCGAGCTCACGCCGCTCCTGGCCGGCCTCGGGTTCGGGCTGCTGTTCCTGGGCGGGCTCGGGTCGTTGCGCTGGTTCGGGCGGATGCCATGACCTTCCTGTGGCCGGCCTTCCTGGCCCTGCTCATCGCCCTGCCGCTGCTCGTCCTGTTCCGGGTGCTGGCGCTGCGCCGGCGTCGCTCGGGCGTGCGCTTCTCCAGCCTGTCGCTGCTCCGCGACGCGGCACCGAGTGGGTCACGGCTGCGCCGTCACCTGCCGTTCGCGCTGTTCCTCATCGGCCTCGGCAGCCTGGTCGTGGCGATGGCCCGGCCGGCGGCCATCGTGCCCGTCCCGTCCGGGCGGACGACCGTCGTCCTGGCGATGGACGTGTCGCGGAGCATGTGCGCGACCGACATCCCGCCGAACCGGCTCATCGCCGCCGAGGAGGCCGCGTCATCGTTCGTCCGCGGCCAGGACGCCGGGACGCAGATCGGGATCGTCGCCTTCGCCGGCTTCGCCGAGATCATCCAGGTGCCGACCAACGACGAGGAGGTCCTGCTCGACGTCATCGAATCGCTGGCGACCGGCCGGCGGACCGCCATCGGCAGCGCGATCCTGGAGTCGATCGACGCCATCGCCGAGATCGACCCGTCCATCGCCGGGAGCCTCGGCGACGAGGAGGACCCGGGCGGCGGCGAGGCGCCCGAGGCCGTGCCGGAAGGCGCCTACGCCCCGGCCATCATCGTGCTCCTGACCGATGGGGCGAGCAACGCCGGCATCGACCCGTTGGAGGCCGCCCAACAGGCCGCCGACCGCGGGCTGCGGGTCTACACGATCGGGTTCGGGACGGAGAACCCGGGCGGTCGACCACCGCGCTGCGGCGCCCAGTACGTCGGCAGCGAGCCCGGCGACAACGGCGCGTTCGGGCTGGATCCGGGCTTCGGTGGCGGCGGGTTCGGGGGCACCGGCGGCGGGTTCCGGCGGGCCATCGACGAGGAGACGCTGACCGCGGTGGCCGAGGCGACCGGCGGGGAGTACTACCCGGCGGAGAGTGCCGAGCAACTGACCGAGGTCTTCGAGCAGCTCCCGACCGACCTCATCGTCCAGCACGAAGTCCTCGAGATGAGCGTCGTGTTCACGGCCATCGCCGCCGACGATCATCGCCCTGGCCATCCTGCTCGGCCAGGCGTGGCGGCCGCTGCCGTAGCCCGATGTCGCGGGCGCGAAACATGCCAGCCCGTGTCATCTATGCCCCCGACCATCGATACATGACAGGCTGTACGGCGAACATGGGAGGACGCACCTGATGGCAAGCGCACCGATCATCCTCGTGCCCGGCTTCTGGCTCGGCGCGCTGGGCCTGGGACGACGTCGCCGAGCGGCTTCGGGCCGACGGCCACGACGTCACGGCCCTGACCCTGCCAGGCATGGATGACAAGGACACCGACCGCTCGACGATCTCGTTCGATGACCACGTGGACGCGATCATCGACGCCGTCGAGGCGGCCCCGACGCCGCCGGTCCTGGTCCTCCATAGCGCCGCCGGCTTCACTGGCTACGTGGCGAGCGATCGCATCCCCGACCGGATCGCCGCGATCGTCTATGTCGACACGGCGCCCGGCAAGCCGCCGCTCGACGCCTCGCAAGAAGGCGACAAGCCGCTGGTCTGGGAGGAGGTCGCCGAGGAGGAGAACCTCACCGGCCTGAGCGAGGAGCAGCTGGCCACGTTCCGCGCGCGGGCCGTCCCGGTCCCCGGCGGCGTGCTCCGCGGCCAGTACACGTTCACCAACGACGCCCGCCGCGACATCCCCTCGACGATCATCGCGACCGGCTACTCGGCCAAGGACTACCAGACCTACGCGAAGGAGCACCCGGAGTGGGCGTTCCTCGCCGGCATCCCGGATCTGCGCGATCTGACCTGGGTGGACCTGCCGACCAGCCACTGGCCGATGTGGTCGCGTCCGGCCGACGTCGCGCGGATCATCGGCGAGGTCGCCACGAAGGCCGGCGCCACGGCCGGCGCGGGCGTCGCCTCGTGAGCCAGTCGCCCTGGTTCGATGCGCTCGCCCATCACACGTGGGCGACGGAGCGGGTCCTCGAGATCTGCGCCGGGCTCAGCCGCGAGCAGCTGGTCACGCTCGGTGCCCGGCACGTACGGCCCGATCATCGCCACCCTGGCCCACATGGTCGCGACGGACGGCTGGTACCTGTCGTTCTTCCGCGAGTTCGAGAACCCGATCGGCGAGGACCCGAACGTCACGATCGAGGAGCTGCGGGCGGCGAACGCCGCGAACGGCGAGCGCTGGCAGTCGGTCATCGCCGAGGAGACCGACCCGGAGCGTGACGTCGTCGAGCGCGAGAACGGCTGGGAGTTCCACACGCCGGTCGCGTTCCGGTTCGCGCAGGCCGTCCATCACGGCACCGACCATCGGAGCCAGGTCTGCACCGGCTTGACGGCCCTGGGCATCGAACCGCCCGCGATCGATGTCTGGGCCTATGGCGAAGTCACCGGACGATCCCGGGCCGTCAGGGAGGGCACGGCCTCGACCGCCTGACCTGGGGCGACCGCCGAGCGGCGCTGGACCGACGCCGAGCGGCGGTACCATCGGACGATGCCGTCCGAGGCCGGCAAGCAGACGACGAGCGAGACGCTCCGGCGGGGCCGGGAGGCGTGGGCTCGTTCGGCGTGGGCCGAGACGTTTGCCGCCCTGCGCCAAGTCGTCGACGACCCGGCGGTGACGCTCGACGACCTCGAGCATCTCGCCATCAGCGCCGAGCTGGTCGGGCAATCGGCCGAGGGTCACGAGGTCCTCGCCGAGGCGCACCACCGGGCGGCTGCGACGGGCGATCCCTGCCGGGCGGCCCTGCTCGCGTTCTGGCTCGCGTACTCGCTGATGGACAAGGGCGAGCCGGCTCGGGGCAGCGGCTGGCTGGCCCGCGTATCGAGCATCATCGAGTCGTCCGACGTCGACTGTGTCGCGGCCGGGTACGTGCTGCTGCCGGGCGCCACCGAGCTCCTGTACACGGGCGACCCGGCGACAGCGCTCGAGCGCTATGGCGAGGCCGCCGCGATCGCAGAGCGGTTCCACGACCTCGACCTCGCCACGTTCGCGCGCCTCGGGCGGGGCAGCGCACTCGTGGAGCTCGGCCGGCTCGACGAGGGCCTGCCCCTCCTCGACGAGGCGATGGTCGCCGTCTCGGAGGGCGAGGTCTCGCCGGTCGTCAACGGCATCGTCTACTGCGCGACGATCGATCGCTGCCGGCGGATCTACGACCTGCGACGCGCCCAGGAGTGGACGGCGGCCCTGGATCGGTGGCTCGCCGCGCACCCGGACGTCGTCCCGTTCCGCGGCCAGTGCCTCGTCTTCCGGGCGGATCTCCTCCACCTGCGCGGCGATTGGGACGCGGCCTGGACGGCCACGGAGCAGGCGCACATCCGGCTCGCCGAGCCGCCGCCGGAGCCGGCCCTGGGCGCCGCGCTCTACCAGGAGGGCGAGCTGCACCGACTGCGCGGCCGGCCGGCCGAGGCCGAACAGGCCTACACCGAGGCCGCCGGCGTGGGGCCACCCGGTCCAGCCCGGCCGTCCGCTGGCGCGGCTCGCCCAAGGCCGAGTCCGCGAGGCGCAGGAGGAGATGGAGGGGGTCGTCGCGAGCATCGACGACCTGTCGGCGGCGCCCATGCTCGAGGCGGCCACCGAGATCGCCCTTGCCGCCGGCGTGCTCGAGGCGGCCCGTGGCCATGCCGACCGGTTGCGTTCGGCCGCGGACCAGCTCGGGGCGCCGATGCTCACGGCCCTGGCCGAGCGGGCCGACGCCCGGGTGCGGCTGGCGACGGACGATCCGCACGGCGCCGTGGCCGCGCTCCGCCGATCGCTCGGCGACCTGGCGGACGCTCGACGCGCCGTACGAGGTCGCCCGGACGCGCGCGCTGATGGCCGCGGCGATGCGGGCCGTCGGCGATCCCGACGCCGCCGCGGCCGAGACGGCGGCGGCGCGGGCCACGTTCGAGTCGCTCGGTGCCGTGCCGGACCTGCGCGCGCTCGACGGCGCGAGCGCCGGCGACCGCCGCGCGGCCGGCAGCCGGCGGCCTCACGCCTCGGGAGCTCGAAGTCCTCCGGCTCATCGCCGCCGGTCGGTCGAACCGGGCCATCGCCGAGACGCTCGTGCTCAGCGAGAAGACCGTCGCGCGCCACGTCAGCAACATCTTCGACAAGCTCGATGTGTCGAGCCGCTCCGCCGCCACGGCCTACGCCTACGAGCACGGCCTCCAGGCACCGCCTACATAGAACGACCCATCCGGGCGCCGCATCGATTGGTGTCTTCGGCCGATGCGCGTACGGGTGACCGACCCCTAGCGTTTCCTCCGGCACCCGTCGCCTGATGGGTGCCTCCGATGCACCCGACGGAGGTCACGAGCCATGACGACCACCACGCAGCGGACGGAGGTCCTCGTCATCGGCGCGGGGCAGGCTGGCCTCGCCGCGGGTCACGAGCTCGGTCGCCTCGGCATCCCGTTCCGCATCGTCCATGCCGACCAGCGGGTCGGTGACCAGTGGCGGCGCCGCTGGTCGTCGCTCCGGCTGTACAGCCCGGCCTACGCGGACAGCCTCCCCGGGATGCCGTTCCCCGGACCGCGCGGGCACTATCCGACCGGCGTCGAGATGGCCGACTACCTGGAGTCGTACGCGGCGCGCTTCGCGATGCCGATCGACCACGGCGTCCGCGTCGAGCGCGTCGAGCGCGCCGCCGATGGCTCGGGCTTCGTCGTCGAGGCCGGGGACCGTCGCTACGAGGCGGACCAGGTCGTCGTCGCCAGCGGCACGTTCCGCGACCCGCACGTCCCGTCGTTCGCCTCGGCGCTCGACCCATCGATCCGTCAGCTCCACTCGAGCGACTACTACGAGCCATCGCAGCTCGCGCCCGGCCCCGTCCTCGTCGTCGGAGCGAGCCACTCAGGCGCGGACGTGGCCGTCGAAGCGGCCGCTGCCGGGCACGCGACCATCCTCGCCGGCAAGGTCCACGCCGAGCTGCCGGTCCCGCTGGAGAGCCGTCGGGCCAGGATCGTCTTCCCGGTGCTCCTGTTCCTCGCCCGGCACGTCGCGACCGTGCGCACGCCGATCGGCCGCCGGATGGCACGCGAGGTCCGCAAGGGTGGGGGACCGCTCCTCCGGGTGCGCCGGTCGGACCTCGCCGCCGCCGGCGTCGAGCTGACCGAGCAGCGCGTGGTCGGGGTCGTCGACGGACGTCCGCAGCTGGACGACGGGCGCGTCGTGGAGCCGGCGACGATCGTGTGGTGCACGGGCTTCCGGCCCGACTACTCGTGGATCCGTCCGCTCGAGATGGACCACGGACGGCTGGCCGGTCCAGCGCCGCGGCGTCGTCCAGTCGGCGCCCGGGCTGTACTTCGTCGGCCTCCTGTTCCAGTACGCCTTCGCATCGATGCTCGTCGCCGGCGTCGGCAACGACGCGTGCTACATCGCCGAGCAGGTCGAGCGTCAGCGCCGCAAGCTCGCCGCCGCTCGCCCGGCCAGCGATCCCGCCCGACGGGTCTCGGCCGCCTAGCCGGAGCCGATCACCCGGCGGTACAGGTCCATCCCGTGGCTGGTCGGGCAGGGGCGGGGCTTCCGTGATCCGGAACGGTCGGCCGCCGTCGCCCGTGCCCTCGTCGCCCACGCTCCGCGCGCAGGAAGAGCGCCCACGGGTGGGCCGCGGCATGGAGATCGGCCGCGAACTGGTGGTTGTGCGTGACGAACCAGACGTTGACCCCGCGATCGACCATGGCGGTGACGACCTGGCGGGCGATCTCGGCGCCCTCGCGCTCGTTCGTCGTCGACAGGGACTCGTTGAGGAGCACGAGGCTCGTCGGTGAGCAGGCGTCGACGAGCGTGCCCAGGCGGTCCAGCTCCTCGTCGAGCTGGCCGCGGCCCATGGCGCGGTCCTCCTCCCGGGTGAAGTGGGTGAGCACCTCGGAGCGCAGGCTCGCCGAGCAGGCGTCCGCGGCGACGAACATCCCGGCCTGGAGCATGACCTGGGCCAGGCCGACGGCCCGCAGGAACGTCGACTTGCCGCCGCCGTTGGCGCCGGTCACGACGACCAGGCGCCGACCGTCCGCGGCGACGTCGTTGCCGATGACGGGGCCGTCGATGGCCAACCGCAGGCCGGGGTCGTAGAGGCCGGTCGCGGCGAAGGCCGGCCCATCACCGTCGACCGGGTCGGGCAGGCAGGTGCGCGCCTCGGCGCCACCCAGCGCGTCGTGCAGGTTCAGGCAGCCGACCAGGAAGCCGAGCTCGACCTGGAGGCGCCGGAAGAACCCCAGCACGTGGTCGGCGGCTTCCCGGATCGCCCCGGCGGTCGGCGCGACGGCGAGGGCGCGAAGCTCGCCGATCATGTTCATCGCGTTCTGGTCGCGGAGCAGGACCTCGACGGTCATCCCCCGTTCCTCAAGGCCCAGCCGGCCGCGCCACGAGCGCACCCGGTCGGGCCGGCGATGGAGGACGAAATCGGCGCCGCGATGGCCCGGCCCCAACCCCGCCCCGACGTACAGCGTTCGCGTCCGGAGCCGCCCGATGTGCTCGTCGGCCTCCGCCAGCCAGGCGTCGTCGAGCTGGTTGGCGATCCGCTCGAAGAGCGCGGTGAAGCCGGGCGAGGTGAAGCGGCTCGCGTCCGTCGCCTCCACGCGACGGAGGGCACGGAACGACTCGATGAACAGACCGAGGACCTCGGCCGACCGGTCGAGCACGAGCTCCGCGTTGCGCATCGCGCTGCCCCACACGCGACGCTCGCCGTCGACGGCGGCCGTGGCGATGGCGTACAGCTCGCGGATGACGGCCGGGGCAGCCAGGGCATCGCGGACGACCGCCTGCCGGTAGCGGATGGCGTCGTCGTTATCGAGCGGCGCGGCGAGCCATCGGCGGGCCACGTCATCGAGGACGCGGTCGCCACCGGCCATCGCGGCGTAGATGGCGTCCAGGCCGAGGTCGGCCACGAGCGTGGCGTTGACGACGGGCGCGGCGTCGAGGTCGACATCACGATCCGCGAACAGCAGGCCGGTCCTCATGGGGCGATCCGCGCCCGGACATCGTCGTACCCCAGTCGGTGGACCTCGGCAACGGCTCGGGCATGGGCCAGGTCGTCGGCCGGACGGCGCTCGAACCGCCAGGTCGGACGGGTCGGGTCGTCCGGGTCCATGACGCCGCTCATGCTCACGGTGGTCGGGTCGAAGGTCGCCAGCTCACCGAGGAAGGTGACGACGACACAGACCGCGCCGCGGCGAGCGATCTCCCCGAGCAGGGCCTGGTTCAGAGCCAGGGCGTCCTCGACCGTCGTCGATCCGAAGCTCTCGTTCATGATCACGAGGTCGCCACCGCCGAGCGTGTCCAGGATCGCTCGCGCTCGGCCGAGCTCGGCTTCCAGCCGGCCAGTGAGGTCGCTCGGGTCCTCAGAACGGGCGAACAGGGTGTGGACCGCATCGCCGAGGGCCAGCCGGACCCGAGATCCGGGCACGGGGACGCCGACGCTCGCGAGATGGACGAGCTGGCCGATCGACCTTGCGAAGACGGTCTTGCCACCCTGGTTCGGCCCGGTCACGACGAGGATCCGTTCGGCGTCTCGCAGGACGACGTCGTTGGTCACGATCTCGGGCGTCGGCAGCTCCCGGAGCGCGAGGGCGAGGTCGAAGAGGCCCTCGGCGTCGAGCGTCTGGTCGTCGCCGGATACCTCCGGGTAGCAGAACGGCAGGCCGGCGGCCCGGAGCGGCGCGATGAGGTCCTGCCAGGCGAGGTAGAAGGTGATCTCGCTGGCGAACGTCGCGACCCCCGGATCGACGAAGGTCGCGTGGTCGCGCGCGTAGGCCTCGAGCCGTCGGAAGACGTCGGGATGGAGGCGGGCGACCCGCTCCACGATCCCGGTCTCGACCCGGTTGAGGCCCCCGGGCCGGAAGACATCGACCGGGACCGGGCGGACCGTCTCGGCCGTCCGGAATCGTGCGAACGTCTCGAGGATCTCGGCGCCGTAGTCCGGCTCGCCATCGTGGCGGCCGACCGTGACCCGGTGCTCCTCGATCCGCATCCGGTACCGGATCGTCGCGAGCTCGTCGACCAGCCGGCGCGTGCCGGCCAGGAGCGCGGCGAAGTCGTCCGATCCAACGTACCCGCGCAGGCCGTCCGCGAACGACTGCAGCGCCCGTGACGTCGGCGCGGCCCGTTCCAACGCGACCGCGAGTCGTGCGACCGCGGCCTGGTACTCGTTCGCCGCCTCGAGCAGCCAGCGCTGACGCTCGAGCGGATGCGGCAGATCCGTCGCCATGGCCCGGTATTCGTCGACGACCCGCATCGCGTCGACGAACCCGACGACCGCGTCCCGCAGCTCGGGCGCCTCGAGGTCGCGGAACACCTCGTGGCGGAACGCGATGGCGTCGGGGTCGTGGAGCCGCGTGAAGGAGGGGGCCTCGATCGCGGTCCGGGCCGCCGGGTCCCGGTCCGCGACGAGCCGCTCCATGACCTCATCGAGGTGCAGGTCGGCGGCGAACGCGGGCCGCTCGGCGAGGGCGACGTCGGCCGCGGGGTCGCCCGGCCGGACGAGGATGCTGGACGGGAGCGTGGCACTCTCCTGCGCTCGGTTCGGGGTGGGCCGCCGACGTCCCGCGATGATGACAGCGCCGGGCCACACGAGGAAGCCCCTCCGGCGGACCGGAGGGGCTTCGAACGATCGGTCGTCGATGACCGGCTAGGTCGGGAAGCGAAGGGTCGACATGAAGGCGTCGATCAGCGGTCGATCGACCGTGATGCTCGACGTCGTGGTGATGACGTAGACGTTGTCGCCGGCGAAGACGACCGTGTCGAGACAGCAACCGTCCTCGGCATAGGCTTCGAAACCGTCCTGACCATCGACCTGGACGGGGGTCCACGTCGAGAGGCCTGGCTCGCACGGCACGAGCGCCGCGGCATCCGCGGTGTTGCCGAAGGTCCCGTTGCGCGTCCCGCAGTTGGCTTCGAACCAGGCCTCCTGGCTGAGGCCGTCCGCGGGGTAGCGATGGACATAGATGCCGGATGTCCAGGTCTCGCCACCCGAGAAGAAGATCTCGTCGCCCTTGGGGAAGGCTTCCCAGTCGGACGGGTGACTGGCCTCGAAGCCGAGCTCGGTCGAGGTGTACGGGGTCCAGGTGGTGACGTCGGGCAGCGGGACTGGACACGGCTGACGGGGACGGGCTCGGCGCCGGTGCGCCGACGTTCGACCGGAGGACCGGTCCGAAGGTGAGGAACGCAGCGCCGGCGACGGCCAGGCCGACCGCCGTGATCGCCGCGATCCGCAGCGGGGTGATCATGAAGGGGTACCTCCGCAGCAGCCAGATCGGCCGCCGCCGTTGGGGAGTCGTTCGGACACCGACCTCGATCGCGCGCCGCGTATCGGCCGGCAAGGGGATCGCGTTCTCGTCGAGCCAGGCGCCGAGGATGGCGTCGGGATCACGCATGGCACTCATGCGGGAACCTCCGTCGGGTGGTCCACGGCCTGGTTCGAGTCGAGCGCGGTTCGCAGGGCTCGGGTCGCGTAGTGGAGCCGGGACTTCACCGTCCCGACCGGGACGCGGACGATCTCCGCGATCTCGGGGAGCGGGAGCCCGACGTGGTGATGCAGGACGACGACCGCTCGGTGCTCGGGAGAGAGGCCGGCAAAGGCCCGCTCGAGCGCGTCACGGTCGACGACGGAGATGGTCGGATCGCGGTGGCTGGGCTCCATCGGTCCGTCGACCGGCAGGGCCTGGATGCGGGTGATCCACCGCCGGTGCCGGCGGGACTCCTCGTAACAGGCATGGACGAGGATGCGGTGGATCCATGGACCGAAGCGCTCGGCGTCACGAAGCCGAGGGAGGTCGCGCCAGGCGAGGAGGAATGCCTGCTGGACGGCGTCCTGTGCCCGCTCGACATCGCGGAGGATCCCCACCGCGATCGCGAAGCACCGGTCGCCCTCGAGGTCGACGAGCTGCGAGAAGGCGTCTTGGTCGCCATCCATCGCTCGTTCGACCAGCCTCGTCCGCATGGTTGGCGGCTCCCTGGGCGTTCGTCATTCGAACGCTTCGAGAGTACAGGTGGTCCCACCCCTGGAAAGGTTCAACCGGGCACGAAGAAGCCCCTCCGGCGGACCGGAGGGGCTTCGAGTCGATAGAGCGAGAGCTACCGGTTCTGCTGGACCGGGCGGCTCTTGTTCTCGTGCTGCTGGTCCTTGTCGAGCGGCGTCACCCCGTCCGGCTGCATGGGGCGGGTGGTGTCGGCCTGCTGCATCGGCCGCTGCTCGTCCTTGTCGATCGGCGTCACGCCGTCGGGCTGCATCGGGCGGGTCTGGTCGCCCTGCTGCATCGGCCGCTGCGCGCGGTCGTTCCACGGCTGCTCGTTCGGGTTCTGGGTGCCCGGGTTCTGGGTGCCCTGACCGTAGCCCTGCGGCTTCTGCTGCTGCGTCTGCTTGGTCTGGGTCTGGTCCTTGCCCATCAGGACACCTCCACTGCGGTCGGGGGTCACGGTCCACGATGCCCCAGGCGAGGGTCGGGACGCCTCAACCAGCCTCGGTGTCGACCTTGCGGGGAGGTTGCGGTCGCGTTCAGCGCTAGGGCAGCCGGATCAGGCCGTGGCGAGCCGCTTGTACTTGATCCGGTGCGGCTGGTCCGCGGCGGTGCCCAGCTCCTTGCGCCGGAACGCCTCGTAGTCGGACACGTTGCCCTCGAACCAGCGGACCTGGCTGTCGCCCTCGAAGGCCAGGATGTGGGTCGCGATGCGGTCCAGGAACCAGCGATCGTGGCTGATGACGACGGCGCAGCCGGGGAAGGCCTCCAGGCCCGCCTCGAGCGCGCGGAGCGTGTCGACATCGAGGTCGTTGGTCGGCTCGTCGAGGAGCAGGACGTTGCCGCCCGACTGGAGCAGCTTGGCCAGGTGGACTCGGTTGCGCTCGCCGCCCGACAGCTGGCCGACCATCTTCTGCTGGTCGGTGCCGCGGAAGTTGAACGACGACACGTACGCCCGGGCCGGGACCTCCCGCGCGCCGGTCTTGACGACCTCGGCGCCCTGGGTGATCTCCTGGAAGACCGTCTTGTCGGCGACGAGGTCGTCGCGCGACTGGTCGACGTACGAGAGTTGGACGGTGTCGCCGATGGTGATCGCCCCGGCGTCCGGCGCCTCCTGTCCGACGAGCATCCGGAACAGGGTCGTCTTGCCGGCGCCGTTGGGGCCGATGATCCCGACGATGCCCGAGCGCGGCAGTGAGAAGGTCAGGTCCTCGATGAGCAGTCGATCGCCGTAGCCCTTGCGCAGGCCGGCGACCTCGATGACCTGGTCGCCCAGGCGCGGTCCCGGCGGGATGGCGATCTCGAGCTCGCGCTCGGTGCGCTTGGCGTCGTTCGACTCGGCCAGGAGCTGCTCGTAGGCACTCAAGCGGGCCTTGCCCTTCGACTGGCGAGCCTTGGGTGAGAGGCGGACCCATTCGAGCTCGCGGGCGAGCGTCCGCTGCTTGGCGTCGGCCGACTTCTGCTCGTGCGACAGCCGCTCGAGCTTCTGCTCCAGCCACGACGAGTAGTTGCCGCTGAACGGGATGCCCCGCCCGCGATCGAGCTCCAGGATCCACTTGGCCACGTTGTCGAGGAAGTACCGATCGTGGGTGATGGCCACGACGGTGCCCTCGTACTCGGACAGGAAGCGCTCCAGCCAGTCGACCGACTCGGCGTCGAGGTGGTTGGTCGGCTCGTCGAGCAGGAGCAGGTCGGGGTGTTGGAGGAGGAGCCGGGCGAGGGCCACGCGACGGCGCTCGCCACCGGACAGGACCTTGACGTCGGCGTCGTCGGGCGGGCAGCGCAGCGCGTCCATCGCGATGTCGACGTTGCGCTCCAGGTTCCAGGCATCGGCCGCGTTGATCTTGTCCTCGAGGGCGGACTGCTCGGCGCCGATGGCCTCGTAGTCGGCGTCCGGGTCGGACCACTTGGCCATGACCGCGTTGTAGTCGTCGATGAGCTGCTGGACCGGGCGGACACCGTCGAGCACGTTGCCCTTGACGTCCTTCGACGCGTCGAGCTGTGGCTCCTGGTCCAGGTAGCCGACGGTGAAGCCTGGGGTCAGGCGGGCCTCGCCGGTGAACCCGTCGTCGAGGCCGGCCATGATCTTGAGCAGGCTCGACTTGCCCGCGCCGTTCGGCCCGATGACGCCGATCTTGGCGCCCGGGTAGAACGAGATCGAGATGTCCTCGAGCACCGTCCGGTCCGGTGGGTGATGGCGGGCGAGCTTGTACGAGGTGTAGATGAACTCAGCAGGCATGGTCCGCCAAGGGTAGCGGGTGGACGCCGAAGGACGCGCGGCGCACGATGGCGGGATGACCGACCACGACCACTCCGGGCACGACCATGACCACGAGCATCACCACGAGCACGTGCCAGTCGCGTACGTCGACGCCGTCGAGGGCTTCAGGCTCGACAAGGACGACTTCTTCCGGACCCAGCCCAACAGCCCGGTCCCCGAGGCCGAGCGCGAGGCGTTCACCGGCCTGCCGTACTACCCGGTGGACGAGGCACTCCGCTTCGACGACCGCGTCCTGGAGCCGTACACGGGTGACGAGCCGTCGACCTTCCAGATCCCGACGTCGGACGGTCGGCTGCGGCCGGCCCGGCGCGCGGGCGTGCTGCGCTTCGAGCTCGGAGGCGGGCCCCGGCAGCTGACGGCCTACACGTTCGAGGGCGGCGACGACGATGGGTCGTTGTTCGTGCCGTTCCTCGACGCGACGAGCGGGACGGAGACCTACGGCGCCGGCCGCTACCTGGACCTGGAACCGGAGGACGACGGGACGTACAGCCTCGACTTCAACCTCGCCTATCACCCGTCGTGCGTCTACGACCCGCGCTTCTCGTGCCCGCTGACGCCGGCCGAGAACCGCCTGGCGGAGCGGGTCGAGGCAGGCGAGCGGTTGCCGACCTAGGCCCGGCCGGCTCCGGGGACGACCCCGCCAAACGCTCGACTGCGACCATGGCGGCGCGGGCGACCCGCCACGCGAGGCCGCCGCGAGGGAGTGGGGGAGCGCGCCATGCGGATCGCGGCTTACAACGTCGAGAACCTGTTCGACCGAGCGCGGGCGATGGCCCTGCCCACCTGGGCGGACGGCCGGGTCGTCCTCGAGCAGCACGCCCGGATCAACGACCTGTTCAACGAGCTCGTGTACACGCCGGCGATCAAGGCCGAGATCCTGACCATCCTGACCGCGCTCGGGCTGCGGGGCCGGGATGACGGCGGCAACTGGGCGATCCTTCGCCAGAACCGCGGCCGGCTCCTGACCCGCCACAACGACGGCACGGTCGAGGTCGTGGCCAACGGCCGCCTCGACTGGGTCGGCTGGGTCGAGCTCAAGACCGAGCCGGTCGACGAGCTAGCGACCCGCCACACGGCGATGGTCATCCGCGACATCAACGCCCAGATCCTGGGCGTCGTCGAGGCCGAGGACCGGATCTCCCTGCGCGACTTCAGCGCCATCCTGCTCCAGCAGGTCGGGGCGACGCCCTATCGGCAGGTCATGGTCATCGATGGCAACGACGAGCGCGGCATCGACGTCGGGATCATGACGACGGCTGGCTACGACGTCGTCGGGATCCGCTCGCACGTCGACGACGACGATGGCCTGGGCACGGTCTACAGCCGCGATTGCCCGGAGTTCACGATCCAGACCCCGGGCGGCGACGAGATCGTCGTCCTGGTCAACCACTTCAAGAGCAAGGGCTTCGGCAACCCGTCGGACAACGACAAGCGCCGCCGGCGGCAGGCCGCCTGGACGGCCGACATCTACGATCGGCTCATCGCCGACGGCCATCCCAACGTCGTCGTCATGGGCGATCTCAACGACACGCCCGACGACCCGGGTGACCCGCCCGGACCGCTGGCGCCGCTCCTCGTCGACACCGACCTGCGCGACGTCACGACCCACCCGACGTTCACGCCCGACCCCAACGGCCGGCCGGGCACCTTCGGCAACGGGACGAAGAGCCAGAAGATCGATTACGTCCTCCTGTCGCCGGCGCTGTTCAGCAAGGTCGTCGGCGGGGCCATCTTCCGGCTGGGCGTGTGGGGCGGGGTCAACGGGACGCTCTTCCCGCACTACCCGACGATGACCCGCAAGGTCGAGCAGGCGTCCGACCACGCGGCGATCTACGCGGATATCAATCTGTAAGGGATCGGTTGTCGATTCGGTCGGTCGTCGTTCGTTGGATGGGTGACGGGCGACACGAGGCCGACACGGCCACGGCCCGAGGATGGGAGATCGGACCGATGGCGAACGCACAGGTCATCCACTTCGAGATCGTCGGCAAGGACGGGCCCGCGCTCCAGCGCTACTACGCCGACCTGTTCGGCTGGAAGCTGGACACGAGCTTTCCCGGTGGCTACGGCATGACCAACGGGGAGTCGGCGCCGATCATCGGGATCGGCAGCACGCCGGACGGCTCCAGCGGCCACGTCACGGGCTACGTGACGGTCGACAGCATCGAGGCCACGCTGGCCAAGGCGCAGGCCCTGGGCGGCTCGGTCGTCATGCCCAAGTTCAGCCCGGACGGCAATGCGCAGCTGGCGCTCGTGGCCGACCCGGAGGGACACGTCCTGGGCCTGACCGAGGTCTAGGCGCCGCTCCTCGCGATCGACCGGCCGCGCCGTGGGTCCGCCCGTGGCGCGGCCTCCGTGTGCCCGGGCCGCGGCCTTCAGGCATCAGGCGTCGGGCGCGTCGGCTCGGACGTACGTGTGGAGGACGCTGCCCGCCTCGAACGTCCGCGTCCCCGTCAGCCGCAGGCGGAGTGGGACGTCGAGGCCGGCGAAGAGCGCCTTGCCGCGACCGATCGCGGTCGGGAGGACCAGGAACTGGTACTCATCGATGAGACCGGCCTTCGAGAGCGTCGCGAACAGCTCCGTGCCGCACCCGAGCGACAGGTCGGGACCGTCCTCGGCCTTGAGGCGGCGGATGGCTTCGACGACGTCGCCCTCGATCGGCGTGGCGTTCGGGCCCAGCGTCGGCGTCCCGCGGGTGGCGACGAGCTTCGGGGTCGCCTGCCAGAACCGGGCGAACTCGCGTTCGACGTCGGCCACGGCCGGATCGTCGATGTCGACCGTGTCCCAGTAGGTCATGACGTCGTACATGACCCGGCCGTAAACGATCACGCCGGCGTCCCGGATGAGGTCGTTGGCGTACCGGTGCTCGTCCTCGGCGGGGTCGTAGTGGTCGAGGCCGCCCTCCGGATCGGCGTACATGCCGTCGGCGGTGAGGATCAGGTAGAAGACCAAGCGTCGCATCGGTAAAGGCTAGCCCACGCGTCAGGCGGTCTTGGCGTCGAAGTACTGGAGCAGCTCGTGGGCTGCCAGCTCGACCTCCTTGTGGTGCCACTCGGCCGCCCGGAAGTGGCAGGCGATGATGCCCGACCGATGGATCCGCCGGAAATCGCCGAACACGAACGCGTAGCGGCCCTTGGTCTCGTCGGTCGCGCCGTCGGTCAGGCCGAGGTGCCAAGCAGCGTAGTCGGCCCAGTCATGACGCCGCAGGTAGGCGTTCTCGTCCTCGGCCGTGGGCTGGGATTCGCCCCAATCGCTCTCGATGACGTACTGGCGGGCGTCGATGAGCTTGCGAGCCCGCTCGACGGCCTCGTCGTTGACGGTGTATCTGGCCATCCCGGCAGTGTCCGCGGTCGATGGTCGGGGTGCGACGACGGCCCCGCCGCGAGCCCCTATCAGATGCCTTGCGGTCAGCCGGATGGGGCGACGCCGGGATCCCCCCAAGGACCCCGGCGTCAGCCGCGACGGAGACGGCTCTGGCTACGTGGGAGGGATCCGCTAGCCGAGCAGCTCCTGGACGATGGCGCAGTACTCGTCGCCGGTCATGTGCCACACGGGGTGCGACCCATGGTCAGCGGTGAGCAGGAACGTGTCGTCGAAATGGATGTCGTTCTCGAGGTCGTCGTCGCCCAGGGTGTCGACGTCGAACTGGTACCGGAGCAACCCGTGGTCGACGACGAGCTTCCGGCCGTCCGAGGTGTAGATCGTGAAGGCCGGCCCGGATTCCTGGGCGATGAACCGGTACAGCGTGCCGCCGAGGTTGGTGATCTGCAGGTCCTTGTACTGGCCCTGCCCTTCCTCGCGGAACCACTTGCCGTTGGCCGGATTCCGGTTGATGTACTCCCAGTGGTAGTTGTCGGTCAGGTACGGCGTCGGGTCGCCGGCGCGGCCCTCCTTGAGGCTGAACACGCCCTCGAAGGTCGCCTCGAAGGTCAGCCCCTCGAGGTCGCCGCACGACCACTCGCCGGCGTCCGAGTCGCTGTAGTGCTCGCGGACGAGCGGCTTGGCCGAGACCGGGGCGACGATCGCGGCGATGGCCAGCACGGCGAGGCCGACGGCGAAGAAGCGCCGCGGACGGGTACGCATGACGGACCCTCCTGATCCCTCCAAGGCGGCGCTCTGTGACGGAGCGCGCGTGCCTTGTACTCATATGGGCGCTCGACGGGGGCAAAACGTTCGTTCTTCGTCGGGCATCCCGGGTGCAGTCGGCACGCCTATGCTTGCGAGGTGCCCTTGACGGATCCCGAACGCCTCCTCGACGACCTGAACGACGCGCAGCGAGAGGCCGTCCAGGCCACGACCGGGCCGCTCGTCATCCTGGCCGGGGCCGGGACCGGCAAGACCCGAGTCATCAGCCGCCGAACGGCCTACGCCATCGCGACCGGGGTGGTCACGCCGGACGAGGCCCTCGTCGTGACCTTCACGGAGAAGGCCGCCGGCGAGATGGTGGAACGGCTGGCCGGGCTCGGGCTCCCCGGCGTGACCGCCCGGACCTTCCACGCCCATGCCCTACGGCAGCTCCGCCACTACTGGCCCCTCCACCACGACGGCGAGCCGCTGCCGGCCCTGCTCGATTCGAAGCTGCCGATCCTCGTCCCGCTCATTCGCGGCCTGCCCGGCCACTATCAATTCACCACGGCCAAGGACATCGCGGACGAGATCGAATGGGCCAAGAGCCGGCGGCTGACCGCCGCGACCTACGAGCGCGCGGCGGCCATCGCCGGACCGGGCGGCGAGCCGCGCGACGCCCCGATCCCGACCGACTTGTTCGTCCGGATGTTCGCGGGCTACGAGCGGTCGAAGGCGCGAGCGGGCCGGATCGACTTCGACGACCTGCTCGTCGGCACGATCGACCTGCTCGAGTCGGATCCCGGGGCCCTGGCCACCGTCCAGGCCCGCAAGCGCTGGTTCAGCGTCGACGAATACCAGGACACCAACCCGCTCCAGGAACGCCTCCTGGCGCTGTGGCTCGGCGACCGCGACGACCTGTGCGTCGTCGGCGATGCCGACCAGACGATCTACACGTTCACCGGGGCGACGAGCGCGTTCCTGACCGACTTCGCGACGGCGCATCCCGGCGCCCGGGTCGTGACGCTGGAGGACAACTACCGGTCCTCGCCCGAGGTGCTCACCCTGGCCAACGCGCTGCTGGCCTCCACCGGGCGACCCAAACGGCTCGTTGCGACACGACCGTCCGGGCCGGTCCCGAGCGTCGTCCGCCACGGGACGGAGGCGGCGGAGCTGACCGGGCTCTCGCGCTGGATCGCCGACTTGGTCGCGGGCGGCACGCTGCCGGTCGAGATCGCCGTTCTGGTCCGGACGAACGCCCAGCTGGCACCCATCGAGGCCGAGCTGACCCGGGCCAGCATCCCGTACCAGGTCCGCGGCCTGCGCTTCTTCGACCGGCCCGATGTCAAGGCCGCCGTCGACGTCGTCAAGCGGGCGGACCTGTCGGCCACCGGGCCGACCCTGGCGGTCGAGGTCCGGGCCCTGTGGGCTGCGAAGCTCGGCTACGCCGACGAGGCCGGCACCAACCGGGCCGGCGACGAGTCACGGGAACGGACCGCCGCCCTGGACACGCTCCTCGACATCCTGGCCGGGATGGGCCGGGCGGATGCGGGCACGGATGCCGCGGCCTTCCTGGCCGAGCTCGACCGGCGACGCGCGGCGGAGCGCGCGGGCTCGGCCGACGGCGTCAACCTCCTGACCTACCACCGGGCCAAGGGCCTCGAGTGGGACGCGGTCGCCCTGCCAGCGCTCGAGGAGGGCCTGCTGCCGATCCGCCAGGCCGTGGACGACGACGAGGCGCTGGCTGAGGAGGGCCGGCTGCTGTACGTCGGGATCACCCGGGCGCGGCGCCATCTCGCGCTGTCGTGGGCCGCGGAACGCGAGTCGCGAGGTCGTACGACGCGACGCCAACCGAGCCGCTTCCTGGCCGACCTCCGGCCGCGCGGTGAGCATCGGGTGACCCAGCATCCGGACGCCTTCGCGGCGGGTGAGGCCGAGCGCCGCACCGCCCGCGTCGCGACGGCCGCCGCGGCGTATGGCGTGGCCGAGGACGACCCGCTCTACGCGGCCCTCAAGGCCTGGCGGACGTCGCGGGCCCATGACGATGCCGTCCCGGCCTACGTCGTCGCCCACGACCAGACGCTGGCCGCCATCGCCGAGGCCAAGCCGCCGTCGGCGGCGGCGCTGCGCCGGGTCAAGGGCATCGGTCCGGCCAAGGTCGATGCCTACGGGGACGAGATCCTCGAGATCGTCGCCCGGTTGCGCTGAACCGCGGCCCGCGAAGGACGCAGGCCGCGGTCCAGCTGTCACCGAGGCTAGGACGACGAGGTCATCGGCGCCTCCGTGCTCGTCCCGACGGCGGTCGGTCGGCTGGCGGCGGCGGCCGGCTGGGTCCGACCCGGTAGCGCCAGGGCGGCCAGGGCCCCGAGCCCGACGACGACGGCGCCGACCTGCATCGCGGGGATGAGCCCATCGACATAGGCCTGCGGCGACACGTACGAGCCGTTGGCCGTGAACACCGCCGCCAGGACGGCGACGCCGAACACGCCGCCGAGCTCGCGGATGGCGTTGTTCGCCCCCGAGGCCTTGCCCTCCTCCTCGGGTCGCACGGCGGACAGGACGACGTTGGCGATCGGGGCGAAGAACAGGCCCATCCCGGCTCCGGCGATGACGAACGCCGGGACGAGCGTCAGGTACTCGACGGTCGGCGTGACGAGGACGGCGATCCAGGCTAGCGCCGCCGCCTGCAGGACCATGCCCAGGACGAGGAGCGGGCGCGTGCCGGTCCGGGTCGAGACGAGGCCGGCGAGCGGCGCGACGACGACCGGCATGAACGTCCAGGGGATCGTCCGGAGCCCGGCCTCCAGGGGGCTATAGCCCTGGACGACCTGGAAGAACTGGGCCAGCAGGAAGATCGACCCGAACATCCCGAAGGTCATCAGCAGCGACACGACGTTCGCGGCCGTGAAGGCGCGCGAGCGGAACAACCGGAGCGGCAGCATCGGCTGGGCGGTCCGGGCCTCCCAGACCGCGAAGGCGACGAGGAGGAGGAAGCCGCCGGCGATCGAGGCGACGATCTGCGGGTCGGTCCAGCCGAGGTCGTTGCCGCGGACCAGGCCCCACACGAGGGCGAGCAGGCCGACGCTGGCCAGGCCGAGGCCGGGCAGGTCGAGCGGGGCCTTCGGGCCGTATGTCTCGTCGAGGCGGAGGAACGCCAGCGGGATGACCAGCAGGCCGATGGGCACGTTGACCCAGAAGATCCACTGCCAGTCGAGGCCCTCGGCGATGGCCCCGCCGACGAGCGGTCCGATGGCGATGGCCAGGCCGGCGACGCCACCCCAGGCGCCGAGCGCGACTGCCCGGCGTTCCGGGCTGACCGCGGCCGACAGGATGGTCAGGCTGAGCGGCGTGAGGATGGCCCCGCCGACGCCCTGGATCGCCCGGGCGACGATGAGCTCGGTCGACGAGCCGGAGAGGGCCGCGAGGGCGGAGCCGGCGGTGAAGATGGCCACGCCGATGATGAACATCCGCTTGCGCCCGAACCGGTCGCCCAGGGCGGCGCCGGTGAGCAGCAGGACGGCGAAAGTGAGGGTGTAAGCGTTGACCATCCACTCGAGCTCGGACAGGGTGGCGCCGAACTCGGCCCGGATGACGGGCAACGCGGTCGTGACGACGAGGTTGTCGAGTGCGGCCATGAACAGGGCCATGGCGGTGATCAGGAAGGTCCAGCCGGTGCGGGTCATGGGTCCAGGCTCCTTGTTACTTAGCAATCACTAGATAGTCGAGCGAAAAAAGGGGCGGCGTCCTGATCGTCAGTCGACACCTCCCAGGTCGGCGACCGACCACGACGTCGGATCGCCCTCGAGGTCGACGGCGGCGCCCACGTTCATGAGCATGCCCTCGGCGAAGAAGTGATGGATCTCGTCCGGCGTCGCCCCGGAGGCGCGGGCGACGTAGCGGTAGAGCCGCCCGAACTCGCGGCGGACGGCGTCGCGGACCTCGGGATCGCTGCACGCCGCATAGGCCTGGAGCTGGAGGAGCAGGAGGGTCCGATCGGCGAGCAGCCGACCGTAGGCCAGGCCCATCGCGCCGAGCGGCTCGGGGCAATCCTCGATCTCGCCATTGTCATAGCGGCGGACCGCGTCCTCGAAGGTGATCCGCGTGCGCTCGAAGGCGCGACGAACGACGGCCAGGAACAGGTCGCGCTTCGTCCCGAAGAGCTGGAAGACGTACGGCTGGGAGACGCCGGCCGCTCGGGCGATGGCATCCGTCGACGCGCCGGCCAGGCCCTTGGCCGCGAACTCGTCGAGCGCGGCGGCCACGACGAGCGCACGCCGCTCGTCCGCGGACAGGCGGGCGGAGCGGGCTCGATATGGGGTGGCCGTCTCGTTCATGCCGACTAACTTAGTGATTACTAAGTCATGTGTCAAGCCCCGGAGAACGCCCAAGGCGTCACCGAGACGTGCGACCGCGACTCGGCGGCCACCGGCCCCCGTTGTCATGCGGCTGTCAGGCCTGGACCGATCGTGACGGTGTCCTCGTCGCCCCCGAGGACCGACGCTGACGTTCCCGAGCCCAGCCCGACACGGGAGGCCTCAGATGGCGGACACCCAGACACGGAACGACCTCGACAAGCTCCGCGACCTGCTCAAGGACGTGCGATTCACGATGTTCACGACGCGGGTCGACGGCCAGCTCAAGGCGCGCCCGATGACGACGATCGATGCGGAGCCCGACGGCTCCCTGTATTTCTTCATCTCGTCGGATGCCACGACGCTCGATGAGATCGCGACCGACCCGACCGTCGGCCTCGGCTATGCCGATAACGGCGCCGGGACGTACGTGTCGGTCAGCGGCACGGCCCGGGTGCGCGAGGATCGAGCCAAGGTCCGCGACCTTTGGAACCCGATGCTCAACGCCTGGTTCGAGGGTCCGGACGACCCGAACCTCAACCTGGTCGAGGTCCGCGTCGATGCGGCCGAGTATTGGGACAGCCCGGACAGCAAGGTCGTGCGCCTGGTCGGCATCGTCGCCGCGGCGGTCACTGGGGATGAGTACGACGCCGGGGAACGCGGCGAGATCACGCTCGCTCGGCGGGCCGTCTGATGGCCACCATCGTCTCGCCTCGACTGCGGCGTTGGGCCTGGCCCGAGGACGTCGCCCTCCGCCGGCCGACGGTCTCGCCCTTCCGGGCGTTCGACGCCGAGCGCGACACGGCCACCACGATCGCGGATGCGTCACCGAGTTGGCGGCTGCCACGCCGGCCGCCTACAGTGACCCGCGATGATCCTGCGCCTCGTCCTTGGCCGTCTTCGCGACGAGCGGGACGCCGCTACGCTGCTGTCCTACCGTAGTCGCCTGTCGCGTGCGGCCCGCGCGGTCCGCGGGCTTGAGAGCATCATCGTCGCCGTCCGTCCGGAGCCTGGGGCGACGCCCGACCCTGACGACATCGAAGCCGCCATCGTCACGGTCTGGACCGACGTCGAATTGATGGCTCGGGCGACCACCCGTGATGAAGAGGCCGACTTCCTCGCCGCCCGTCTCGGCCTGTCCTTCGCCGTCGACCGGACCGATCATTACGAGATCGTCGGCCGCACGTTCGCGGCCCTCCCGCCCGAGTCGACCGCGCACCTGCGGATCCTGACCGTCCGGACCGCCCAGCACGACGAGGCGGTCCTCGTCGACGCGCTCCGTGAGCGTCAGCCCAAGCTGGTCGAGCTCGGGCTTGTGGCTTCCCATCTCGGCCGGCGCCTCGTGGACCGGGGCGAGGTCGAGGCCGTGCACGTGTCGGTCTGGCCGGACCGGGAGACGATCCGGGCCGCGACCCACGGTCGCCCGGAGGAGCCGCTCTTCGCGCAGCACCTGGAGCGCTGGGCGGCGAGCACGCGGCTGGAGCGGTACGACGGCATCGAGATCGCGCCGCGACTCCCGACGGCCAGTGGCCCGTCGCTCCTCATCATCGACGAGACCCTGGCCATCGTCGACATCACCGCCACGGCCGCGGCCATGCTGGGCATGCCCGCGGACGACATCGTCGGTCATCGCATCGATCAGCTCTCGACCCGGCCACCGGAGGTCGTGGCCCGCGATTGGCGGACCCTGCTCGACGAGGGGGGCGTGATGGGGGAGACGACCTGGCAGGTGCCCGACATCGGCGCCGTCCTGCTCCGCTTCGCGGCTCGCCGCGATCGGCCCATCTCCGGCCGCCACGCCGTCCTCGTGCGGCGCCGCCAGGACCCGCAACCGACGCTCGACGAGCTCGACGCCGCGCTGGCGGTCGCGTTCCCGATCCGCCTCGAGCCGATGGCGCCGTCGGCCAGCGCGGGCCTGAGCGGGGACCCGACGCACCACTGATCACCGCCCGCGCGGGCGGTGCACGGCGGTTACGGCCGGTCCCAGGACCTTCGTACCATCGCGCCGGTCTGTCCATAGGCGTACACATCGCTGTAGTCCAGTGCGGTTCCGGAACGTGCAGGACGACCGTCACCCGCCCCCGGCGACGCCCCATCGCCGGCCGTCTACGTCAGATATCGATCCGTGGGAGTGCCCCTCGTGGATCCGAACCGTCACCCCGGCGACACCGGCGCCATGCGGCGCCAGTCCGACCATCCCCAGTCGCTCTACATCTACACGGCGGCGATCATCATCGCCGGTGCCGTGGCCTTCCTGTGGGCCGCGGGGGCGTTCCCGGTGTCCGAGGTCATCTCGCTCACCTCGACCGGTGGCTCCGAGGGCGTGCTCCTCGGCGTCGTCTATTGGATCGGCCTCGGCCTGTTGGGCGGGATGCGCGTCGAACGCCTCCACGGCCACGGCGTCCTGACCTTCCACTTCCCGTTCATCATCGCCGCGCTCGCCCTCGGTGGGCCGACGGCCGGCGCCCTGGTCGCGCTCATCTCGACGATCGAGCGGCGCGAGCTGCGTGACGCGCCCTGGTACGGCGTCCTGTCCAACCACGCCTCGTACACGCTCGCGGCCATCGCCGGCGGCGTGACGATGCTCGGCGCCCGCGAGGGCCTGGCGGCCATCGGGTTCACCGATCCGCAGGCCGTCGAGCTCGTGGCCATCGTCCTCGGCAGCCTCGTGCTGGCCGTGTCGGCCACGGCCATGGCCGCCGGCACGATCGTCCTTCGCGACGAGCTCACGGTCGCCGAGTCGTTGCGCGTCTTCGACACCGGCTACCGCACGACCGCCGCGGCCGAGGTCGTCCTGGGCTGGATGCTCTGGCTGACCTACTCGGAGGTCGGCTGGTGGGCGGCCGCCATCGTCGCCGCCCTCGTGCTCGTCCTGTGGAGCGGCCATGACGCCCGCGAGCGGGCCCGCTTCGACCACCTCAGCGGCTGCCTGTCGCGAACGGCCTTCGACACGCGGTTGTCCGAGGCGCTCGGCACGATCGACCGCCAGCGCCGGACCATCGCCCTGATCGCCATCGACCTCGACGGCTTCAAGGCGGTCAACGACCTGAACGGCCACGCCGTCGGCGATGAGGTCATTCGCGAGGTCGGGGCGCGCCTGCGCTCGTCGATCCGCCTGACCGATGCGGCCGTCCGCCGAGGTGGCGATGAGTTCGGGGTCCTGCTGGCCGACATCGATGACGACCCGACGGCCATCGCCGCCGCCGAGCGCATCCTCGACGCCATCGGACGCCCGATCGAGCTCGACGACCGGACGGTCGCGGTCGGCGCCTCGATGGGCCTGCACGTGGTCATGCCCGGCGACAAGGTCCCCACCGTGACGCGGCTCCATGACCTGACCGACAAGCTCATGTACGACGCCAAGTTCCGTGGCGGTGGCCTGCGGGTGTACGAGCGCCGCAGACGGTCGACCGACCGCGAGTCGACCGACCGTTTACCGACGGACCTATCCTCCCCGTTGGGGGTCCTCGCCGAGGACCCGTGACGCCGGAGGCCCGATGCCGCGGATCGCTGACGGGATCCATCGACTAGGGGACGGGCTCGTGAATGCCTACCTCCTCGAGGAGGCCGGGAGCGTCACCATCGTCGACGCCGGGGCTCCGGCCTACTGGGGCGCGTTGCCGGCCGAGCTGGCCGCCATGGGCCGGTCGCTCGAGGACGTCCGGGCGGTCGTCCTGACTCACGCGCACACGGACCACATCGGGTTCGCCGAGCGCATCCGCCGAGAGCGCCAGGTGCCGGTCAGCGTCCACGAGGCCGACGCGACCCTGGCCCGCGGCGAGCGCAAGGACGGCGACCGCGATCCCGACCGCCTCCGGATCGGCTCGATGTTGGCGTTCGTGTGGTTCGGGGTCCGGCACGGCTTGCTGCGCGTGCCGCCGATCCGCGAGGTGTCGACCTTCGGCGACGGGGCGACGCTCGACGTCCCAGGGGCGCCGCGGGTCATCGCCCTGCCGGGCCACTCCCCGGGGAGTGCCGCGCTCCACGTCCCGAGCCGGTCCGCGCTGTTCATCGGCGATGGCCTGGCGACCCTGGCGGTCACGTCGGGCGCGGTCGGACCGCGGATCGCGCCGTTCTCGTCGGATCGGGCACAAGCGCTGGCGTCGTTGAGCCGGCTCGACGGCGTCGAGGCCGGCCTGCTCCTCCCCGGCCATGGTCAGCCGTGGACCGGCGGCGTCGCCGAGGCCGTCCGACTCGCCCGTGCGGCGGATGCCGCCGCGCGCTGACGCTCCACGCCCGCCGATGACGTTGTCGCGGGTCGATGCGTGTCGAGTGCATCGGCGACGTGTCTGGGACGGCCGCGGCCGCTGACGCTCCACGCCCGCCGATGACGTTGTCGCGGGTCGATGCGTGTCGAGTGCATCGGCGACGTGTTTAGGACGGCCGCGGTACGCCAAGTCGGGTCCTGGTGATGCACTCGACGCGCATCGTGATCTGAGGGGTCGACCCGGGCGGGCCGGGACGGCCGCGGTACGCCAAGTCGGCTCCTGGTGGTGCACTGGACGCGCATCGTGATCTGAGGGGTCGACCCGGCGGGGCGGGCCGGGACTCTCAGGACGTTCTCAGGCGCAACCCCCGAAATGGCGTCATGGACGACGACGACCGGATCCCGACCTTCGAACCCCTGACCCCGAGGGTCGCCTCCGGCGACGCCGTTCCCGGCCAGCCCACCACCTACCGGGTGGCTGGCCCGGTCGCCTCCTCCCGGGCGACCGTTCCGGCGAACCGCGCCGGCGAGCCGACCACGACCACCGCGGCAGCGACCTCCTCCCGCTCCGCGACCGGTCACGGGCTCGCCGGCGTCGTCGCCACCTCGGCGATCGCCGCCATCCTCGCCTCCGTCGTCACGGTCGGGCTGGTCACGACGGCCGCGCGACCCGCAGCAGCCGGCGCCGCGGCGACCACGACGCCGGCCGCGGCCGCGAGCACCGCTCCCGTCTCCATCGACGCCTCCGATGCGGTCGTCGCGGTCGCGGAGCAGGCCAGCCCGGCCGTCGTGACGATCACGACCGACTCGAGCGGCGACCGCGGCTTCGGCCCGTTCTCCATGCCCTCGAGCGGGGTCGGCTCCGGGTTCGTATTCGATGCCGACGGGCTCATCCTGACCAACGTCCACGTCATCGAGGACGCCGCGGGCGGCACGGCCGACAGCATCATCGTCACCTTCCAGGACGGCACCGAGCTGCCCGCGACCGTCGTCGCCACCGACCCGACCCACGACCTGGCCGTCATCCGGGTCGAGGCGACCGGCCTGCCGACGCTCGCCCTCGGCGACTCGTCGTCCCTCCAGGTCGGTCAGCTGACGATCGCCATCGGCAGCCCGCTGGGCACGTTCACCGAGACGGTCACGAGCGGGATCCTGTCGGCGACCGGCCGGACCATCGAGGTCGGGTCCGAGTTCAGCCGCTCGACGACGACGATGACCGACCTGCTCCAGACCGACGCGGCGATCAACGAGGGCAACAGCGGCGGACCGCTCCTCGACGCCAGCGGCGCGGTCATCGGGGTGAACGTCGCCGTGGCGGCCTCCGCCCAGGGCATCGGCTTCGCCGTGCCGATCGACGCCGCCGCCGCGGTCATCGCTGAGGCCCGGGCCTCGACGGACGCGACCTAGACCGCCGCGCGCGACGCCGATTCCGGCCCGGCCGGGTACCGTTGCGCCATGTCGACCACGACGCTGACCGTGGCGGGAGCCCGCCTGCACGTCATCGATGACGGCGCCCCAGGCGCGCCGCCGCTGCTCCTCCTGCACGCTGGGATCGCCGATTCCCGTGCCTGGGACGCCATCGTCCCGTCCCTCGTCGACGCCGGCTACCGGGTGATCCGGTTCGATCGGCGCGGGTTCGGCCGCAGCGAGACCGAGGACGTGCCGTTCTCCAACCGCGCGGACGTCATCGCGGTCATGGACAGCCTGGGGATCGGCCGCGCGGTGCTCGTCGGGAACTCGCAGGGCGGCCAGATCGCCTTCGACACGGCCATCGAGTTCCCGGATCGGGTCGTCGCCGTGGTCGGGGTCGGGGCGGGCCTGGGCGGCTACGAGGGCGAGGTGACGCCCGAGGAGATCGCCCTCTTCGACCGCATGGACGCGCTCGAGACCAAGCTCGAGGCGGCCGGTCCGGCCGGCGACCCGGACGGTGCTCGCGGACCTCGTCGCCCTCGACGTCGAGCTGTGGGTCGACGGGCCGGGCCAGTCGAGCGATCGCGTGCCGTCCGCGGTCCGCGACCTCGTCGCGATGATGGACGCCGAGCATTACGCGCCGGAGCGCCTCCAGGGCCAGGCCATCCCGCTCCAGCCGCGCGCGGCCGAGCGCCTCGACGGACCTGCGCTGCCCGGTCCTGGCCGTGGCCGGGGCGCTGGATGTCAGCGAGGTCGCGGGCACGGCCCGCCATCTCGAGGCGACCGCCCCCGACGCACGGGCGGTGATCCTGCCCGACGTCGCGCATATGGTCGGGCATGGAGGCGCCCGACCGTCTGGCGGCCCTCATCGTCGAGTTCCTCGCACCGGTGCCGCGCTGGTCGTGATCCCGGGGCACCGCCTTCTGGGCCTCGTCCTGATCGCCGCGCTGGTGGCCGGCTGCGGGGGGATGATCCCGAGCGGGCCGCCCGCGGGAACGGGGCAGGGGAGCCTTCGCCTCGGATGCCGCGGTCCCCATCGAGCCGACCCCGCCGCCCACCCCGGTGCCCGATCCGCAGCACGAGATCTACGGCTTCGTGCCGTACTGGGAGATGGACGCCGAGATCGCCGAGCATGTCGCGGACACCCCGTTGACGACCCTCGCCCTGTTCTCGGTCACGCATCGACGGAGTGGCGCGCTGGCGACGAACCAGAACGGCTATCGGCGGATCACCGGCGACATCGGCCGGCGGCTCATCCGCGAGGCCCACGACGACGGCAAGCGGGTCGAGCTCGTCTACACGAGCTTCGGCGAGCGCAAGAACGAGCGGTTCTACACCGAGCCCGAGGCGCAGGAGCGCTGGATCCGGGAACTCGTCGCCATGGTCGACGAGATCGGGGTCGACGGCATCAACGTCGACGTCGAGCTCCTGCCGGCCGAGTTCATCCCGGCGTACGGGGCGTTCGTCGGACGGTTGCGCGACGCGCTGCGCGAGGTCGTGCCGGACGGCCAGGTTTCGGTCGCGACGACCGGTGGCCCGCGGGGCGCGGCCATGGCCGCGGCGGCCGTCGCGGCCGGTGCCGATCGAGCGTTCGTCATGGCCTACGACTACCACTGGGAGGGCTCCGACGTCGGGGCGTCATCGCCGCTCGAGCGGGCCGATGGCGAGGAGCTCGACCTGGTCTACTCGCTCGACCTGTATGCCGCGGCCGGCGTGCCGGTGGAGCAGACGCTGCTGGGCCTGCCGCTCTACGGCGTGACCTGGCCGGTCGCAGGCCCCGAGCTCCGGGCGCCGGCCACGGACCGGGGCAACGAGTGGATCCCACGCCATAACCTGCGGGTCCTCGACGACCCGGACTTCGCCCCCGTCTACGAGCCGATCGAGAGCGTCGAGTTCTACGCGGTCCAGCGGCCGGCCGATGACGAGAGCCCCGACCCGAGTGCGGACGGCCAGTGGCACGCCGTGTACTTCGATTCGGCCCGGAGCCTGACGCCCAAGCTGGCCCTCGCCGATGCGCGCGGCCTCGCCGGCGTGGGCTTCTGGGCCATCGGCTACGAGCGTGGCCGGCCCGAGTACACCGACCTCATGGACACGTTCCGGAAGGGGGACGTCGCGGACCTGCTCCCGTGAGCCCGGCCCGATCCGCGGCGCGCGCCGGTGCCGATGTCCCGGTCCTCAGCCACCGCGCCCTGAACCGGGCGACCCTGGCCCGCCAGCACCTGCTGGCCCGGACCGCCGGGCCGGTCACGGCGACGATCGAGGCCGTCGGCGGGCTCCAGGCCCAGGAACCGGCCTCGCCGTACGTCGCCGTCTGGAGCCGGCAGGAGGGCTTCGCCGCTGTGGAGCTTGACGCGGCCTTCGCTGATCGGACGGTCGTCAAGACGACGTTCATGCGCGCGACCCTCCATGCGGTCACGGCCGCGGACTACGGTCGGTGCCTGCTCGCCGTCCTGCCCCGCGACCGCGGCGTGCGCCGGGTCGACCGCGGGTCCGCTCCGACCGAGGCGGAGCTCGCACCGGTCCTCGCCGCGACCGCGGCCTTCGCGACCGAGCCCCGCTCCCTGGCCGAGCTGCAGGCCCATCTCGAGACGCTGCGTGGGGATCGGCCGCCGGTCGAGCTCGTCTGGTGGCTGCGTCGCTGGGCCCCGCTCCTCCACGCCCCACAGGCGGGGACGCCGTGGTCGTTCAGCCGACGGCCGCGGTTCGTCGATGCGTTCGCCTGGTTGCCGGACCTCGAGCTGGCACCACGGGATGCGGCGTTGGCCGCGACGATCCGCCGCTACCTCGGCGCCTTCGGGCCGGCCAGCGCGGCCGACATCACGGCCTGGTCCGGCATCCCGGTCGGCCTGCTCCGGCCGTCGCTCGACGCGTCGCTGGCGAGCGGCGAGCTGGAGCGTTTCCGGACCGAGGGCGGTCGGGAGCTGTTCGACCTCGCCGGCGCGTCGCGCCCGGACCCCGACGTGGAGGCCCCGCCGCGGCTCCTCGCGATGTGGGACAGCGTCCTGCTCGCCCACGCGGACCGGACGCGGGTCATCAGCGACGCCGACCGGCGGGTCGTCATCGCCCAGAACGGCGACACCCTGCCGACGTTCCTCGTCGATGGCGAGGTGGCCGGGCTGTGGTGGGCGGACGTCGCGACGGGCGGGCGGACGACGATCGTCATCGAGCCGTTCCGGCCGATCCCGGCGGCGGCGCGGGCCGCCCTGGAGTCCGAGGCCGACCGCCTGCGCTCCTTCGTCGAGCCGATCGAGCCGGCCGTCTACCGCCGCTACCAGCGCTGGCGGCCCGCGCCGGGTGCCCGCGTGAGCGTCGTCGGCTGACGTATCCTCGGCACGAGGGAGGTGTCGATGTACCAGGTCCTGCTCTACGTCCACATCATCTGCGCGGTCATCTGGGTCGGCGGCGCGTTCTTCGCCCAATTGCTGGCCCTGCGCGTCGAGCGTTCGACGGACCCAGGCGACCTGCCCAAGCTCGGCCGCAACCTCGAGTTCCTCGGGCTGCGCGTCTTCATGCCGGCGTCGATCCTGCTCTTCCTGGCCGGCGCCGCGATGGTCGCCCAGCAGTGGGGCTTCGGTCAGACCTGGGTGGCGGTGTCGATGGGCCTGTGGCTGCTGTCGGTCATCGCCGGCGCCGCCTACATCGGCCCGCGCACCAAGAAGATCGCCGAGCTCTTCGAAGCGGAAGGCCCCACCTCGACCGCGGCGCGCGCGCTCATGAGCCGGATCTTCCTCGTGTCACGCCTCGAGCTCATCAGCTTCGCGATCATCATCGCCCTGATGGTCTTCAAGCCTGGTGCCGGAGCCGGGTGAGACCGGCGTGACGGCGGGGCCGTCGATCGACGGCTGGCTGGCGACCGCCGTCCATCTGGCCACGGCCGCGGCCACCGGCGGCGCCTTCCCGTTCGGGGCGGTGCTGGTCCGGGATGGCGAGGTCGTCGCGACCGGGATGAACACGGCCCGCCGGGACGCCGACCCGACCGGTCATGCCGAGACGAACGCGATCCGAGCGGCCTGCGCCCGCCTCGGCATGCTGGACCTCAGCGGGTCCGAGATCGTCTCGAGCTGCGAGCCGTGCCCGCTCTGCCAGGCCGCGGCCGCGCTCACCGGTATCACCCGGATCGTGTACGCGGCGACCGCGGCGGAGGCCGCCGAGGCCGGGATGATCCGGACCCCGCATCTCGCCGCGATGGCCGAGGCGCTCCACGGCGCCGGCGGGGTCCCGATCGAGCGAGCGGAGCCCGATGCCCTCGACCGACTCGCGGCGGCTGGCGAGGACCACCTCGCACCGTTCCGCGCTTGGGGGGCGTGGGTGGCGGCCGGCGGCGCGACGGGGACGCGCCGCCATGCCGTGCAGGAGCTGCGCCTGGCGTTGACCGCCGAGGACTTCGACGCGGCCCTCGGGCTATACCGAGACGTGCTCGGCCTGCCCGAGGCTGCCGACTGGGACTCAGCCGATGGCCGGGTCCATGTCCTCGATGCCGGCCGGGCGACGCTCGAGATCATCGACGCCGACCAGGCCGCGTATGTCGACGCGACCGAGGTCGGCCGTCGGGTCGCCGGCCCCATCCGGGTCGCCCTCCAGGTCGACGATGCGCCGGGCATGGCCGAGCGCTTCATCGCCGCCGGGGCCGACCGCCTGGGCGAGCCGGTCGTCACGCCGTGGGGCGACCACAACGTGCGGCTCGCCGCGCACGGCCTCCAGCTGACCCTGTTCTCGCCCGTCGACGACTGACGTCGCCGCCGCCGACGGGCATGGGCGGCCGGGCTACTCGATGACCAGCTCCATGTGTCCGGCGTCGCCACCGTACCCGCCGGCCTGGACCCAGTACGTGACGCCGGCCGTCGAGTCCCAGGACGCTGCCGCCTGGAAGACGATCGCGTCATCCGTCGTCAGGTAGTCGTCGACGCAGATGACCTGCTCGAGACCGCCCGGTCCCATCGTGTAGACGCCGACGACGGTGTCGAAGTCGGAGCCGGCCGTGTCCGCGGTGAGCTCACCGCCGGTCCCGGTCACGGTCCACCACGCGGTGTAGGTGATGGGCACGTCGACCGCGTCGGTCGCACCGGGGTACACGGTCGAGCAGGGAGCTTCGGGGGCCTCGGCGTTGCCGCCCGTGACGATCCGGATCTGGCGACCGAGCCCGGCCGCCGCCGCGCCCTCGGGGGTGTCATTGGCCAGCGGCTTCGGCTTTGGGCCGGCCGGCCGGACGTCGTGGACGATGACCCGCTGGTCGGCTGCCTCGCAGTGGTCGTCGTCGATCGGATAGGTCGTCGAGACGCCCATCAGCTCGACGTCGAGCGTGCCGTCGACCGTATACAGCTCGGCAAAGATCTTCTCGGTCCCGAAGAACGAGTTCGTCGTGCGGGTCTTGACGCCGGTCGATGCCAGCGTGCCGGACGCCTCGGCGCTGCCGACCGTGGTCCCGTCCTCGTCGAACGTCTGGAGGTCGAACGGCCCGACCGCGAACGACGTCTCGTCGACCGTCGCGTCGGCGCCACCACCGATCTCCCCGCCGCCCGACGGCTCGATGAACACGTCGCCGAAGGCACCGAACGCATCGGCGTTGATGAACAGGTTGATGGCGCTGCCGTCCGCCGCCTCCCAGGAACAGGACACGAAGAAGTTACGGAACCGGTCCGTGAACGCCGACGGATTGGTCGAGAAGAACGTGAGCGATTGGTGGGCGGCGAAGCATCCGCTGAGATCGGACAGGCCACTCAGGCCACCGGGCAAGGTCACGGACCCTTCGGCCAGCAACGGCTGGACGACGCCGGTCACTTTCTCCCAGCGGTTGCCGTTGCGGAACCGCTCATCGACGTCGAACGGGTCGCCATCGGGCGTGAATGACGCATCGAGCGTCGCGGTTCCGGCCGGGATCTCCGGTGGAGTCTGGGTCTCGTCGATGGTGACCATCGCGAAGCTGCCGCTCATCCCGGTCGCGTCGCCGGCCAGGTCCTCGGACACGCCGAACAGGGTCGGTGCATCTTCGAACGGTTCCGAACCAGTCTCCCAGAACGACACCTCACCGAACGACTCGAACTGATCGCTGACGACCGCGAAGAGCGAGATGAAGCCATCATCCGTCGGCGCCCCGCATTCCAGGATCACCGCATCCTCGTGGGTCCGTGTCGCGGCGGCCGCCTGGACCGACATCGGCACGAGCGCCATGAGCAGGCACGCCAGGGACGCGAGGACGAGCACTCGACGCATGGTCACGGACCCCCTTGGTTGATCCGGCAGTCGACGAGCGGGAGGGCGCCCCCTCGTATGCTGGACCTCCCGGCACCTTACAGGCCGCCTGTCATGCCGTGTGTGCGTGTGCCTGCGGTCAACGCCATCCGCCCGCGAGAACGCGGTGCGCTGGCGCAACGGCCCAGGTCCGGCCGATTCGACGGGGCGACGTTCGGCCGGGTCACGACGGGCCGACCGGCCCTGTCGCCCGAGACCCCGTGGGGGCCACGCTCCGGCTTCAGATCCCGCACGGAGGTACGAACATGCAGGTCCTGGTGATGGCCGCATCGAAACATGGGGCGACAGCTGAGATCGCGGACTGGATCGCGGCGACGCTGCGCGCGGTCGGTCTGACCGTCACGCGCGAAGCCCCGGAGGCGGTGACGACCCTCGACGGGGTCGACGCGATCGTCCTCGGCAGCGCGGTCTACGCTGGCCACTGGCTGGATCCGGCACGTGACGTGGTCGAGCGCCTGGGCGCGGCGATGGCGCCGCGACCGGTCTTCCTGTTCTCGAGCGGGCCGGTCGGCGATCCGCCCAAGCCGGATGGTGGCCCGGCCGAGGTCGAGCGCTGGATGGCGGTGACCCACGCGGTCGAGCACCGGATCTTCCCGGGCCGGATCGACCGGGCCAGGCTGGGCTTCGGGGAGCGGGCCATCGTGACCGCGTTGCGCGTCGCCGACGGCGATGACCGGCCCCGAGCCGGCGATCGAGGCATGGGCTCGGCAGATCGCGGCGACCCTCGCGGCGCCGCCCGTCGCGACCGCCTGAGCCCCCGGATCAATCCGCCGCCAGCGGATCGGTCTTGACGTTTGCGCAGATATCTTCCTATAGTCGCGCCATGCGTCGGAAGGCCGGCTCGCTGGTGGCCCTCGAAGTCGAGATCCTGGATGCCGCGCTGTCCCTCCGCGGGATGGGCGTCGCCGAGGCCCATGGTTTCCTGCTCGCCCGGACGATGGGCGACCAGTCGGGCGATGGCCGCCGACTGACGGCCTACGGCACCCTCTACAAGGCGCTCGATCGCCTCGAGCGCGCCGGCTACCTCGAGAGCCGCTGGGAGGACCCGGTGTACGCCGCCGAGGCGTCCCGACCTCGACGGCGGTTGTATCGCGTCACCGCGGCCGGGGAAGCCATCGTGGCCGCCGCTCACGCCGCCGAGACGGCCGATGCCGCGCCCGCCCGCGCCCGCCCATCCGAGGCCCCGGTGCGGTAGCGGTGACGACCTCGCGCCTCCAGGGGCGACGGGGCGACGGCTCGGCCGTGGTCAACGGCTGGGTCGCCATCTACACGCTCGGCCTGCCGGCTGCGCTGCGCGCTCGGCGACGTGGCGAGATCGCCGCCCATCTGGCTGACGAATCGGTCGATGCCGTCCGGCGCCACGAGGTGACCGGGCTGCGCCGGCGGCGGATCGAGCGCTGGCTGCTGGGCATCCCGGACGACCTGACCTGGCGCCTGACCGATGCGCGGGCCCTGGCCGCGCGGTATCAGCGCCCCGACTGGGTCCCGCTCTCGCGCTGGAGCGCGGTCCTCCTTGCCATCGTCGCGATCGGCGGGGCCGGGGCGTTCGTCCTCGTCGCCGTCCCGTTCCTCGGCGGGACGCTCCCGGCGGGTGCGTGGCCCGGCGTCGGCCCGGCCGGATTCCTGATGGCCGTGGCCGTCATCCTCGCTGGGGTCACGATCGCTGTCCCGTGGCCGCGAGCCGGCGCTGGCCTGGTCACCGCTGGATCGCTCATCGGCCTGGCCGTGGCGCCCTGGCTGTGGGGCTGCTGGGGGATGGCCCTCATCGCCGGCGGCCTGCGCTGGTACCAGGCCGCGACGGACGCCTAGCGATGGCCACCGACGACCGACAGCCGGGCCTGCTCGAGCGGGTGGACCAGACCATCCGCCGGAGCCCGGTGTGGCGATCGCTGTTCCGCCAGCCCTACCCGCGCGACGAGCGCTCGCGCGCGTACGCGGTCATGAACAACGTGTTCCTGCACATCCACCCGGTCCGCGTCCGCCAGCACGCGGTCAAGTTCGCCTACACGTTCTGCCTCGGCGGCCTGAGCTTCTTCCTGTTCCTCGTCCTGACCGTGACCGGCGTGTACCTGATGTTCTTCTACGTGCCCAGCGCGACCCAGGCCTACACCGACATCCTGGCCATCCAGGCCGAGGTGACCTTCGGGCTGCTGACCCGGAACATCCACCGGTGGGCCGCCCACCTGATGGTCTTCTTCGTGTTCCTGCACATGATGCGGGTCTTCTACCACGGCGCCTACAAGCCGCCGCGCGAGTTCAACTGGGTCGTCGGCGTCGTGCTGCTGTTCCTGACGATCATGCTGTCGTTCTCGGGCTATCTCCTGCCCTGGGACCAGATCGCCTACTGGGCGATCACCATCGGGACGAACTTCGGGTCGTACTTCCCGATCGTCTCGACGCCGGTCAACCGGATCCTGCTCGGCGGCGTCGAGGTCGGCCAGAACACGCTCCTGCGTTTCTACGTGCTCCATGTCATGGCGCTACCGCTCATCACGGCCGCCTTCCTGGCGGTCCACTTCTGGCGCATCAGGAAAGATGGCGGGATCTCGGGGCCGCTCTGACCGCTAGGCCGGGTCCGCGCAGCGCATGACCTTGTCGACGCGGGTGGACCGGAGGATCGGTCACACCGCAGGAGACACCGGCTCCGCCTGAGGCTCTGAGATGCCGCGGGCCAGCAAGATCGCCCAGATCGGGACGAGGATGCCGGAGATCACGGCGACGATGAGGTCCGAGACCTGGAATGGGTCGAATGCGGCGATGAACACGAACGCTCCGAGGACGCGGATGAACACCGCGATGAGGATGCCGGCGGCGATGACGTAGGACAGCGTGCGCCACGTCGAACTCACCTCGACGATCCGCCCCGCCAGTGCCACGCCAAGACTCACCATCGTGATCGCCCCGATCGTGAGCCAGTTGATCACCATCCAGCCGACGTTGAGCGCTCTGTCGAGCGCGATCACCTCTTCGGTCTTGTAACCGCAGTCGCAGAAGAAGGGATTGGCCGCCTGGCCGACGCCGATGTTCGCCAGCTGGGAGGTCACTCCGATGACGCCGCCGATCAGCAGCAAGAGCGACATCACGTCCCGCTCCGGACTCGGAGTCGCCCACGATCGCAGCAACACGCCAAGGATCGCCGCGATCAGGTAGACGCCCAGCGTTGCAAGCGAGCCAATGATGACGAACGGGAATGCCTGCTCATCGTGGGTGCGCATGAAGAGCAACTGATCGACGAAGTCCGCGCTTTCGTCCGGTGGCGGCAGCAGACCTCCGAACATGAAGATGAGCGAGACTACCGCCGAGATCACGACAAGGATGACCAGCGCCCAGCTGAACATCGTCAGCGTCCGCCTGTTCGCGACCATCGGCTCCACCTCCATCCAATCCGCCGCCCCGCCAGCCTCGGGAGTGTAACCACGCCGTGTCCGTGCGGGCGGCGGTCTCACCGTCGTGGGGCCGCGGTCGATGCTGTCGGAGGAGCCGACCGCCACGCCCAGTCGGCCGGGATCTCGGGGCCGAGGGTCGTGGGGCAGTTCCTACCACCATCGGCGGCGTCGTCGCCGCCGTGCCGGGTCAGGTCGGATCGGTGCGGCGCAGCAGCATGAACGAGTCGACGCGCATGAACCGGAGGAACGGGCGGACGACGGTCGGCACTGCGTGGCACGAGGCGTCGACGACGATCCGCGGGTCGGTCAGGCGGAGCCGGCGCCGGCGTGTCTCGAGCTCGCACCCGCCGGCGGCCATGACGTTCCTCACCCAGTCGACGTCGGCACCGTAGGTCAGCGCGAACACGAAGCCGTCGTCGCGCTCGAAGACGTTCATCGGCGTGGCAAATGATCGCCCGCTCGTGCGCCCGCGGTAGCGGATGATCCCGAACCACGGCATCCAGCCGGCGATGCGTCGGGTGATCGGATTGACGATCCTGGTGGTCACCGGGCGCATGAAGGCGAGCCGGGTGCCGCTCATCGGTCAGTCGCCGTCGCCGAGGTCGCCGAGCAGCTCGGCCAATTGCAGGGCGTTGGTCGCGCCGTAGTTGGCATAGCAGTTGTTGAACAGGACGTGGACCTCGTCCGAGGCCTTGGCGACCTCGCGGACGCGCGGGACCCAGTCGGCCAGCTCGCCCTCGTCGTAGAGGTAGCGGAAGCGCTCGACGACGGGGATGTTACGGGCCTCCCACGTCTCCGCCCGCCGGCCGTGGAAGCGGATGACGGCCAGCTCCGGCGAGGTGCTCGCCGACAGCGCCGGGACGCTCGACTTGAAGCCCTGCGGGCCGTCGACCAAGACGAGCGGGATGGTCCGATCGCCCAGGAAGCCGAGCGTTCGGTCGAGGTTCTTGTCGTTGAACCACGTCGCGTTGCGGAACTCCACCGCGGGTCGCAGGCCGGCCGTGCGCATGCGCTCGACCGCATCCTCGATCGTGTCCCGGTTCTCTGACGACGTGAAGAACCAGCGCGGGTATTGGAGCAGGATGGAGCCGAGCTGGCCGGCCTCGGCGAGTGGCTCCAGGCCCTCGGCGAAGCGCGCCCAGACCGCGTCGCGCAGGTCGTCGGGCAGGTCCTTGGCGTACAGCCGCGACTTGGCCGCGATGTCCTCGGGCAGGGCCTCGCGGAGGTCCTTCGGCAGACGCTTGGTCTCGGTCGGCTGGCCGGTCATCAGGGCATGGGCCTTGATGTCGAAGATGAAGTCGGGCGGCGTCCGTTCCACCCACAGCTCGGCCGTCCGTCGCGCCGGCAGGGCGTAGTAGGTCGCGTCGACCTCGACGACGGGGAAGCGCGAGGCGTAGTACTGGAGGCGCTCCTCGGCGGAATCCGCGCCGCTCGGGTAGAAGACGCCGCTGGCGGTCATCGTCGGGTCCGTCCAGGACGCCGTCCCGATCCGGATCGTGCCGCCGTCGGAGACCTCCACCGGCACGGCAGCGACGTCGGCCGGGCCGTCGAAGGTCGCGGCCGCTCGGTCGGGGCCAGGATCGTGTCGATCGTCGGTCATGGCATGGTCACGATAGCCGAGGCGCGACCGTCGAGCCGCCCCCGAGGGCCGTGCGAGTGCGAGGATGGCGGCATGACCGACCCGACTGCGCCCGGCATCACGCTCCACCTCTCTCCGGCCGTCGACCTCGACGCGCTCGAGCAGGCGCTGCTCCGGGCCCGGTCCGCGGAGCTGTCCGAGTTCCGCCGCCGACAGGTCCGCCTGACCGCCGGCTACGGGGACGACACGGCGCGCGAGGCCATGGACGACGAGGCCGCTCGCGCCCGGCGGCGGTACGACGCCCTGTCGGCGGTGCTCGAGGCCCTGCGCCGCACCCGCCGGTAGCCCGAGCGCGGCCCGGGCGCCGCGGTACCCTTCCGCTCGACCTTCCCGTCGCCGACCCCCATCCGAGGAGGCCCGTCCGCATGTCCGTACCCGTCAAGGAAGCCCTCGAGGAACGTCGCGCCGAGCACGGCAACGCCTACAACATCTTCATCCTGGTCCTGACCGTCATGTCGCTGGTCGTGATGGGCCTGCTGATCCTCCCACTCGATCAGCAGACGCTCGACCTCCTGCGCCTCTACGACAACGTGATCTGTCTGGTCTTCCTGGCGGACTTCGCCGGCAATCTCATGGCGAGTCGGCCGAAGCGGCGCTACTTCATCGCTGAGCGCGGCTGGCTCGACCTCCTGGGCTCGATCCCCTCGTTCGGCTTCTTCCCGGCGGCCGGCCTGCTGCGCCTGTTCCGGATCAGCCGCCTGGCCCGGATCATGCGCCTGCTGCGCGGCAACAAGAAGCGCGAGCTCATCGACGACGTCGTCCAGAACCGCGGTCAGTACGCGGTGTTCATCACCCTGTTGGCCGCCATGCTGGTCCTTGGTACCTCGAGCGTCCTCGTCCTCCAGTTCGAGAGTCGCGACCCGGGGGCCGCCAACATCGACACCGGCGGGGACGCCCTGTGGTGGGCCCTGGTCACGATCACGACGGTCGGCTACGGCGACTTCTTCCCGGTCACCTCGCTGGGCCGCCTGACGGGCGTGTTCGTCATGTTCGCCGGCGTGGGCATCATCGGTGCCCTGGCCAGCATCCTGGCCAGCATCCTCGTGCCGCCGGCCAAGGACACGACGGTCGCGGACGCGGCCGCGACCAAGTCGATCAACGACTCGATGGACGCGGTGGCGGCGGAGCTCGCGAACCTGCGGGCGGAGGTGGCGGCGATGCGGGCCACCCTGTCGGGCGGGGCGACCGGGTCCTGAGCGGGCGGCGGGCGAGCCTGGCGGGTCAGCCTGGGGCGGCGACCCGCGTGTGGTGGCGGCCACGCGGGAGGATGAGGGGGCTGCCGGTCACCGGGTCGGGCACGACCTCGCAGGCCAGCCCGAAGACGTCGGCGACGAGGCCCGCATCGACGATCTCGGCCGGCGGTCCGGCGGCCACGATCGCCCCGTCCTTCATCGCGATGAGGTGATCCGCGTAGCGGCAGGCCAGCCCGAAGTCGTGGAGGACGACGACGATCGTCTTGCCGGCCTCGCGCTCCAGGTCGACGAGCAGGTCGAGCAGGTCGATCTGGTGACTGATGTCGAGGAACGTCGTCGGTTCGTCGAGCAGGAGCAGGTCCGTGTCCTGGGCGAGGACCATCGCGACCCACACCCGCTGGCGCTGGCCGCCGGACAGCTCGGTGACCGGCCGGTCCGGGAGGCATTCGACGAGGCGCGCGTGCTCGTCGAGGCTCTGGCTACGGCGACCAAGCTGCCTCGAAGCCGCCCGGAGCTCGTCGTCCTGCCCGTGGATGGCGGCGCCGGCCATCGCCACGAGCTGCGGCGCTCGACCTGCTGCCTGCTGGTATCGCACCCAGGCCGACCCCGATCCGTGCGGTGAGGGCTTTTGCGACGGCTGCCCGCGCCGCGACCCGGCCGATCAGGTCCGGCGCTGGGTCCGCCTCGCGACCATGTCCGCCGCGGAGCCCCTCGCTGCTTCTTGACCCGGGCCCCGCCGTACCCGGCCCTTTCCCTAGGCGAGGGCGTCGCTCGGCGGTGGCTCCCGGGCGCCGATGGCCGTCGGCAGGGCGGTCGACGGTTCGGTGGCCTCCGGGACCACGGGCGGGACCTCGCCGATGGCGGCCAGGATGTTGCGCCATACGGCCCCGAGGATCCCGACGAGCGGGACGGCCAGGAACATGCCCAGGATGCCGGCGAGCTCGCCACCGGCCGGGATGACGATCAGCACCATGGCGGGATGGAGGCTGACCGCTCGGCCATAGACCAGGGGCGCGATGACGCTGCCCTGGACGACGTTGAGCACCGCGGTCTAGATGCCCATGATGACGACGTCCTGCGTCGAGCCGAACGCGACGGCGACCAGGAAGGCGATGAGGCTCGTGACGAACTGGCCGATGTACGGGATGAACCCGCCGAAGAACGACAGGATCGCGACCGGGAGCGCCAACGGCAGGCCGAGCAGGGTCATGATGATGAACCCGGTCACGGCGTTGAACAGGGCCAGCACGCCGGTCGCGACCATGTAGCCGCCCAGCATCGTCACCGCCCGATCGCCGGCGAGCATGATCTGCTTCCGGCGCCAGCCGTCGAGATGCGACGTGATCCACGCCCATCCGCGGTCGCCGTCACGGAGCATGAAGTAGGCGAGCAGCGCCGTGACGATGAAGAACACCAGCGCCCCGGCAAGGTTGGCCACGATCGACGCGACGGCCTCGAGGATGCCCGAGCCCACCAGTCGCGAGAGCTCACCGGCGGCGCCCGACACGCCGTCGGGGAGGGAAGCGTCCGCGGCGCTCGCCCCGGTCACGGCGCCCTCGATGGCCTCCTGGACCGCCCCGCCCAGGGCCGTGATGGACAATCCGGTCACGATCGACACCACCACCCACACGGCGACACTGAGCACGAACGAGGCCCGGCCTCGGCTCCAACCCCGCCGTTCGAGCGCGGCGACGGATGGCTGGAAGGTCGCGGCGAGGGTGAGCGCCACGACGACCGGGCCGACGACGACCGGGAACTGGGACAGGATGGCCACGCCAAGGGCGACCAGGCCGACGCCGACCAGGAGCCGCCAACTCCATTGGGCCATCCGGTCGAGCCAGGCCGGGATGTCGCCTCGCACCGACACCCGCACCTTGCCGGTGGTCCCGAGGACATCGAGGACGGCCCCGGTGACGGCCGTCACGACGGCGACCGTCGGTACGGCCACGAACATGCCAGCCAAGCCACCCATCGTGAACCCGATCAGGAGCGCGAGGAGGATGACGGCGGGATGGAGCTCGAGGGTGCGGTCGGCCAGGAATGCCGCCAGTCGGCGCTGCTCGACGACCTTCAGGACGACGACGACGAGCAGCAGCAGGAGGGCCGTCGGGACGCCGCCGAGCGCGAGACCGGCCAGCACCAGGATCCCGGCCACGAAGATGCCGCCGATGTACGGGATGAACCCCGCGGCGAGGACCAGCACGGCCAGTGGCCCGGCTACCGACACGCCGATCAGGGTCAGGACGACGAAGCTCACGGCCGCATCCAGGGACGCGATGACGGCGGTCCCGCGCACGTAGCCGCCGGCGCGACGGATGGCCTCGTCGCCTGCGGATCGGATCCGATCGCGCTGCCAGGCACCGAGCCCTTCGAGGCCCAGGTCCCACGCCTTGTCCCCGTCGAGGAGCAGATAGAAGGTCAGGAAGAGCCCGAGCATCACGACGGTCCCGACTTCGACGAGGGCACCGACGATCGCCGATGCCTGTTCGGACAGCCAGGTCTCGATCTGCTGGATGGCCTGTGTCGCTGTCGCGGCGACATCGGCGGGCACATTCGCGCTCGCGAGCTCCGTGCTCAACCGCTCGAGTCCGACGTGGAGGTAGTCGGCCACGTCGATCAGGAAGGGGATCAGCGCGAGGCCGATCAGCAGGAGCGCGCCGCCGACGATCAGGACCGTGGTGCCGATCGTCCCGGCCGCGGCCTTGGCACCGCCCCAGCCGCGTGCGCGGAGTCGCTCGTTGAACGGTCCCAGCGTCGCGACGGCGATGAGGGCGAACAGGATGGACAACGTGACGGTCGACAGGTAGATCGCGAACGCGATGACGAAGGCACCGAACGCGAGCGTGACGAAGACGCGCCACCCGATGGCGGCCAGGCGGGCCAACCAGCTGGGGACGATCCAGGTGGGCTCGGACGGCGGCTCGATGTGCGGAGTCGTGTCCAAGCGCCGTCCTCGTAGCCGGTGGGTCCCCTTCGCCGGCCATCGTAGTCGGTCGCGGACCGGATATCACCCGCATCGGGCGACGGACGGCCGCGACTCGGCCGGTCGCCTGGATACTCCCGGAGGGTATTGACAAGGGCTTGACAAATGGGCCTCTGGGAGCGCATCATGTGACGACATCGGGCTTGTCAAGACTTGACAGGCCCACAGCCATGTTCGGGACCGTGCGGGCGGTCCGGACGCGTAAGGACGGCGCCGAGCCCCTGGTCCGGGCGGCGCGAAGGAGCGGGTTTGTCGGTCGGCGCGACCGCCGAGGTCAAGAGCAAGCTGTCGGTCGTCGACGTGGTCGGCGAGACGGTCAGCCTGAAGAAGGCGGGCACGACCTACAAGGGTCTGTGTCCGTTCCACGGGGAGAAGACACCCTCGTTCGTCGTGACGCCGGCTCGCGAGAGCTGGCATTGCTTCGGCTGCGGGCTGGGCGGCGACATCTTCAGCTTCGTGATGCAGCGCGACGGCCTGACCTTCCCGGAGGCGCTCCGCCAGCTGGCCGGCAAGGCCGGCGTCGAGATCGACGAGCGGACCAAGCGCGAGGACGCCCGTCGGGCGCGCCTCCGCCAGGTCCTCGACACGACCATCGCCTTCTATCACGCGGTCCTGACCGCGTCGAAGTCCGGCGAGCCGGCCCTCGCCTACCTCCGTGGCCGAGGCTTCACCGACGAGACGATCGCGACCTACCAGCTCGGCTGGGCGCCGGCCGGCTGGGATCGTGATGGCCCGCCAGCTCCAGGCCAAGCGCGACATCCGCGGCGAGGAGCTCGTCGAGGTCGGCCTGGCCAGCCCCAGCCAGCGCGGCCGCGGGGTCATCGACAAGTTCCGGGCCCGGGTCATCTTCCCGATCCGCGACCAGAACGGCCACCCGACCGGGCCTCGGCGGGCGTCTGCTGGAAGGGGAGGGGCCCAAGTACCTCAACTCCCCGGCCACGCCGCTGTTCGACAAGAGCCGCATCGCTGTACCTCATCGACAAGGCCAAGGGCCCGATGCGCAAGGCCGGCCCAGGCGGTCATCGTCGAGGGCTACACCGACGCGCTGATGGCCCACCAGGCCGGGCTTCGAGAACGTCGTGGCCTCGCTCGGCACGGCCCTGACCCTGCACCAGATCGCGCTCCTGACCCGCTACGCCGAGCCGCATCGTGCTGGCCTACGACGTCGACCCGGCGGGCGAGAGGGCGGGCACGCTGGGCGTGACCGCCCTGGCCAGCCTCATCGGCCAGCTCCAGGGCGACGACTCGGGGGTCAAGCTCGAGGACGTCCGGGTCGCGCGGCTGCCCGCCGGCAAGGACCCCGACGAGGTCATCCGCGAGGACCCGGCCGACTGGGGCGCGGCCATCGCCAAGGCCAAGCCGCTCGTCGAGTACCTCATCGACCAGCACGCCGGCCGGCTTCGACCTCAAGACCGCGTCCGGCCGCATCGGCTTCGTCGATGCGGTCATGCCGGCCATCCGCGACATCGCGCGATCCGCTGCGGCGCGACGAGGCGCTCCAGCGAGGTCCGGCGGTGTCCGGCGTCGAGGAGCGCGTCCTGCGCCAGGTCCTCGACCGGCGGATCGCCCAGGCCGGTGGCGGCCGGGCCGCGGGGAGGCCGCGACCCGGATCACCGCCGAGGCCGTCCTGGCCTCGCCGGACGCCCTGCCCATCGGCGACATCCTGCGCGCCGTGACCCCGGTCGAGGCCGAGCTCCTCCGCCTGCTGCTCGTCGTGCCCGACCAGCAGCTCCGGGTCGCCGACGAGCTCGGCCCGGACCAGCTGCCGTCGACGCTCGCCCGCGAGCTGTACCGGACGATCGTGCTCCAGCGCGCGCCCGACGACCACGGCGTGCACCCGCCGTTCGACCGGGCGGCGCTGCTCCTGCTCGCCTCGACGACGAGACGCGCTCGCTGGCCCAGGCCGTCTGGCCAGGACCGGCCCGGCCCCGAGGCGCGCGAGATCGACCGGCTGCTCCTCGACCTCGAGGACGACCGCATCCGCGAGCGCAGCGACTACAACGAATCGGCGCTGGCCGAGGCCGAGCGCGCCGGTGACGCCGACTCGATCGACGCGATTGCTCGCTCGAACGACGCCAGATCAATGACACCCGGCGGTCGATCGACCGGCGCCGAGAAGACACCCGATTGCTCGCCCGGCGCCGTGGCCGGACGCAGCCTGATCCCAGCGCACTGGAGGAACCCATGCCCGCCGATCCGCTCGACAAGCAGCTCGTGGAGGCCGTCCTGTCGCGACCCCGTCGCGCCAAGGCCGACCTGGAGGAGGCCAAGCTGGCCGGCCTCCGCCCGCGCCGCGGCGCGACCGCCGTCGCCGAGCCCGATGACGACGACGAGGACGACGACGAGGATCTCGACGCTGGTCCGGAGGCCGCGGCAGCCGGTGCCACCGGCGCCCGCCGACGGCGAAGTCGGCCGTCGAGGTCGTCGCGCCGACGACGGCTCCATCGATCCGGGCGGCCAGATGCTGCCCGACCGAGGCGCCGGCCAAGCTCGACCCCAAGGAGGTCGAGGAGCCGACCCAGGAGGACCTCGAGGCCATCAGCGCCGACATGATCGGCATCGATGACCCGGTCCGGATGTACCTCAAGGAGATCGGCAAGGTCGCCCTGCTGACCGCCGAGGAGGAGGTCGTCCTGGCCAAGGCCATCGAGCTCGGCGAGCAGATGGTCGAGGAGCCCTGGAAGGCGCATCGTCTCGCTCCACGAGTGGACGCTCCACGACACCGAGCGCAAGACGCGCACCCAGAAGCCGCAGCACCGGCTGCCGTACGGCGAGGAGGCCCACGCGTTCGTGCGGGCCGCCATCGTCGGCCAAGGGCGCGCCAAGGACCTGCTACCAGCCGCACCCGGACTTCCACCTCGTGCGGGCGGCCAAGGATGCCCAGTCGGAGGGCACCAAGGAGCTGCTCAAGGAGGCCAAGAAGCTCCTCGCGACCTACGCCGAGGACGCGCAAGGCCGCGGACACGTTCATCCCGATCCTCGACTGGGCGTTCCTGGCCACCCACAACGGCGACCTGGACTCGCGCGACAACGTCGGCCTGCGGGCGATCTACGACTGGACCCGCGACGACGTCGCCTTCCCGGCCCTCGAGCGCTGCGATCAGGCCGGCAACGAGGCCGACCTGCTCAAGACGATGGGCTACGACCCGGAGGTGCCGCTCAACACCAAGCTGCGCGACCGCAAGGGCGTCATCGTCGGGATCGGGCGCGATGCGCGCGAGCAGCTGACCTCGGCCAACCTGCGCCTGGTCGTGTCGATCGCCAAGAAGTACATCGGCCGCGGGATGTCGTTCCTGGACCTCATCCAGGAGGGCAACATCGGCCTGATCCGGGCGGTCGAGAAGTTCGACTACGAGAAGGGCTTCAAGTTCTCGACGTACGCGACGTGGTGGATCCGCCAGGCCATCACCCGGGCCATCGCCGACCAGGCGCGGACGATCCGCATCCCGGTCCACATGGTCGAGACGATCAACCGGCTCATCCGGGTGTCGCGTGGGCTGCTCCAGGAGCTCGGCCGCGAGCCGACGGTCGAGGAGATCGCCGAGGCGATGTCCAAGGGCCAGGAGGTCCAGGTCACGCCGGAGAAGGTCCGCGAGATCATCAAGGTCTCGCAGGAGCCGGTCTCGCTGGAGACGCCGATCGGCGAGGAGGAGGACTCCCACCTCGGCGACTTCATCGAGGACCGCGGCGCGCTGGCCCCGGCCGAGGCGGCCTCGCACCAGCTGCTCAAGGAGCAGGTCGAGGCGGTCCTGGACTCGCTGACCGGCCGCGAGCGGCGCGTGCTCCAGCTCCGCTTCGGCCTGGAGGACGGCCGTGCCCGGACCCTCGAGGAGGTCGGCAAGGAGTTCAACGTCACCCGCGAGCGGATCCGCCAGATCGAGGCCAAGGCGCTGCGCAAGCTCCGCCACCCGTCCCGGTCGCCGCAAGCTCAAGGACTACCTCGAGTAGGCATCACCCTGTCCCTGTAGCGGCGACCTCGCCCGGTCGCCGCCCCCGGCCCCGTTGCCCTCTGCGGCAGCGGGGCCGTCTTCCTGTTCGGATGACGACGCGGTCCTAGTTCCTGGCGAACGAGCCATCCGGGAGCTCGGAGATCGTCGTTCCGACGCCACCCGTCGTCGTTCAGGAAGGCGACGTCCCAGCAGCGGATGGCCTGCCCTGCGTCGATCGTCCGGCAGTCCGCGGGTGACACGATGACACTGGTGACCGGTCCACGGAGATTCGCCGTCACGTCGTCACGCAGTCGGGACCATCCGAAGTCCGCGGCACGCAGGCAGACCTCGTCGGGGACTGCCCGCACAATCCAGGTCGCGGCCCGTGATGGCTTCGTTGACCTGGACGCAGCCGATCGTCCCGACAGCGCCGAGCGCGATGGCAGCGCCGGCCAGCGCCGGTCGAAGGGTCACCACGCGCGCATCGTGCCATGGGCACGTCGGCCGACCGGGTCTAGGCATCACCGGGGTCGGGGCCGGTCGCGACCGGGTAGCCGGCGCTGGGTCCAGTCGCTGTACGAGCCGGGGTAGAGGACCGGGTCGGGCAGGCCGGCGACGCGCATGGCGAGCGCGTCGTGGCGGCCGCCACGCCGCTGCCGCACGAGGCGACGACCTCGGGTCCGGCAGCCGTCGCCCGAGCGATCGAGTATCGGTCGGCCAGCTCGGCGGGCGTCGAGGAACCGGCCGTCGGGGGTGAGGTTGCCGTCGGTCGGGGCACTCGATGGCGGTCGGGATGTGGCCGGCGTAGGCGTCGATCGGCTCGATCTCGCCGCGGTAGCGCGGCGGCACCGCGGGCGTCGAGCAGCACGACCGACCCGAGTCGATCGCGCAGCGCGTCGCGGTCGATCGTCCGCGTCCAGCGATCGCGCAGCGTGAGCGACGCGGGCGGGGCGGCCGGCACGTCGGTCGTCAGCGGCATGGCCGGCCGCCGTCCAGGCATCGACAGCCCGCCGTCGAGCACGGACGACCCGCTCGTGCCCGAGGTCGTCGAGCATCCACCACAGGCGCGCGGCGACCCAGCCACCGACGTCGTCGTAGGCCACGACGAGATCGTCGTCCGCCGATCCCGGCCGCCTCGAGCCGGCGGCGAAGGCCCCCACGTCGGGGAGCGGATGGCGCCCGGGCCCGACCGCCGGATCGGCCGCCAGGTCGCCATCGACGTCGAGGAAGACGGCGCCCGGCAGATGCCCGGCGTCGTAGGCCCGACGCCCCGCGCCGGGTTGCCCAGGTACCAGCGCAGTCGACGATGCGCAGCGTGCGGGTCGCCGGCCGCGATGGCGGCGGCCAGCGCTTCGACGCTGATCAGGGGTCCGTCCATGCGGGCAGTCTAGATGTCAGTCCGGTTCGGCTCGGTCGTGCGCCGCGCCCATCGGTCCGCGGTCAGCCCGATCGGCGTCTCGACCAGGGTCCGGGTATCGGCCGAGCCGGCCGTCGCCGGCCGGCCGCAGCCGCCCGGTCATCCAGTCGCGATACCAGGGCGACCAGGTCCGCGCCCCGCCGTCGTGGTACTCGGCGTACGAGCCGGCCGTACGGCGGCTCGTCGGTCGGCCGCGCCGACGTGAACGCCGCCGCATCGTGGAGCGGCGGCAGCTCCGCCTCGGTCAGGCCCAGGCCGCGGTAGATGGCCTCGACCTGGTGGAGCCACTCGTGGACGTAGCCCTGGGCCGGGTCGGGGTCGGTCGCCAGGGTCCGCCAGTGGTCGGTCGAGATCGACGAGAAGCCCGGCCCCGAACGTCGCGTCGGAGGGTCCGAGCGTGCAGCCCCAGCCGCAGCGCGGGACGTCGTCGGGTCGTCGGCCACAGGGCGTAGACCGAGTCGTAGCGGGCGCCGGTCGCGGCGACCTCGGCGAGCTCGGCCGGACCTCGCGCGGCCCGACCCACCAGCGCCCGCCGCCGCTCGACGACAGCGCGGTGATCGGCCGGCGGACCTCGACGACGATCGAGCGGGTCCAAGCGCGCGGCAGCCCTCGCTCCAGTCCTCGACCGTCGCCGGCAGCGTCTCGAGCGACCGCCTCACGGCCGCCCGTTCGTCGCGCGCGCATGACCGCTCGGGCGCGCTTGCGCGACACGCCCGATCCGTACTGGGCGTCAGCACCGGGTAGAGGAGCACGAGGGTCCGCCAGGTCTGGGTCACGTCGGAGAGGGTAGCGCCTGCTAGCATCGAAGCGTGGCGTGTCGCGATGCCGCCGGGGCGCGCGACGGACGGTGGAGGGCGACGATGACCAGCTCGACGGACATGGCGGATCAGACGCGAGTCGATGATGCAGACCTGGCCGATCACTGGGGTCTGGTCATGGCCGATGGGCGATCCTCAGCATCCTCATCGGCGTGATCGCCATCGCCTGGCCGGGCGCGACGCTGCTGACCATCGCCATCTTCTTCGCGGCCTGGCTGTTCATCAGCGGGATCGTCGACGATCATCCAGTCGTTCACGGTGACGGCGACACCGGCGTGCGCGTCCTCAAGGCGATCCTCGGCGTGCTGTCGGTGATCGTCGGGTTCGCGCTGCTGCGCGACGCCGTTCCAGTCGCTCGAGGTCCTCATCTTCGTGCTCGGCATCTTCTGGGTGGCCCAGGGGATCATGACCTTCATCACCGCCTTCCGGCCAAGGAAGGCCGCGGCTGGAAGCTGTTCATGGGCGTGCTCGGCGTCGCTCGCCGGCATCGTCATCCTCGTCTACCCGATCTCGTCGGCGGTGATGCTCGCCGTACTTCGGCGGGATCTGGCTGATCATCCTCGGGTCATGCAGGCATCGCCGCGTTGCAGCTGCGCGAGCGCCTCCAAGGCCGGACCGGCTCCGGTCACACCTGCGGCGCCGACGGCGGCCTGACGGCTCGCCCAGCCCGCTCGAGCGACGTCGACGAGCGCGCGGGTCTGCGGTATCCTTCCGACCGGTCGCCGCGAGGCGACCCTGGCGGGACCCGACCCGCGTCCGTTCCGGCGTAGCTCAGTGGTAGAGCGGGCGGCTGTTAACCGCTTGGTCGTAAGTTCGAATCTTACCGCCGGAGCCACCCTCCTGGACCAGTAGGCCTTCGCTTCCTGCCCTGGGCCTGGGCGCGAGTCGTCCACGTACAATCCGTCGGTGGCGGCCTGCCCGACCTGCGGTGAGGACAACCCCGAGCGAGCGAAGTTCTGCCTCGCTTGCGGGGCAGGCTTGGGGACGGTCCCAGCGCGCATCGCCGACCAGCGCAAGGTCGTCACCGTCCTGTTCTGCGACCTCGTCGGATTCACCGCGGCATCCGAGAACGCCGACCCGGAGGATGTCCGGGCTCGGATCGATCCGTACTTCGACCGGCTCACGGCCGCCCTGCAGGCGTACGGAGGGACGATCGAGAAGTTCATCGGTGACGCCGTGCAGGGGGTGTTCGGTGCGCCGGTCGCCCATGGGGACGACCCGGAACGAGCGGTTCGCGCCGCCTTGCGGATCCTGGATGAGATCGCCGACCTGAACGAGGTCGATCCCACGCTGGAACTCGCCGTGCGGATCGGTGTGCACACTGGGGTCGGTCTGATCCGACCGGGTACCCATGACGAGTCCCGAGGCATCGTCACCGGGGATGTGGCGAACGTGGCCTCTCGCCTCCAGGCCCTCGCGCCGGAAGGTGGGATCGTCGTGTCCGAGTCGACGTACCGCGCCACCGAGCGGGTCTTCGACTACGAGGCCCTCGACCCCGCCACCGTCAAGGGCAAGGCCGAGCCCATCCCGATCTGGCGCGCCGTCGCGGCCAGGGCGCCGCTCGGGACGGACATCACCCGGGCGCCGACCGGCCCGTTGGTCGGCCGGAACGTGGAGGTGCGGCTGCTCAGGGACGCGTTCGAACGATCGGTCCGAGACCGCTCGGTCCGGCTGGTCACGGTCGTCGGGGAGCCGGGGATGGGCAAGAGCCGGCTGGTCGCCGAGCTGGGCTCGTTTGTCGGAACCGGGCCCGATCGCGTGCGCTGGCGACAGGGACGCTGCCTGCCGTACGGGGAGGGGATCACGTTCTGGGCCCTCGGCGAGATCGTCAAGGCCGAGGCGGGGATCCTGGAGACCGATCCCCGGCCGTGGCCGGCGCCAAGCTCGATGCCGTGGTCGCGGACGACGACCCCGACGCTCCCTGGCTCCGGCAACGCCTTCGTCCATTGGTCGGACTGGAGGCCCCGCAGGCGGCCCGGGAGGAGAACTTCACCGCCTGGCAGCGCTTCCTCGTGTCCATGGCGGCGACGGACCCGGTCGTGCTCGTGTTCGAGGATCTGCATTGGGCGGATGACGCCCTGCTCACCTTCATCGATCGTCTCGTCGACGACACGATCACGAGCCCCATGCTCCTCGTGGCGACGGCCCGTCCAGAGCTGTTCGATCGCGCCCCGGACTGGGCGGCCGGATCCCGCAATTCGAGCCGCGTCGACCTGACCCGCTTGTCGGAACGAGACACGGCCCGACTCATCGGGACCTTGCTGGAGCAGGCAGTCCTGCCGGCGGTCGTTGCCGAGGCCATCGTGTCGCGATCGGCCGGCAATCCCCTCTACGCGCGCGAGTTCGTCCGGCTGCTCAAGGACCGCGGGATCCTCACCGCGAAGGGGTCGATCTGGACGCTGGACGCCCGCGCGGAGATCCCCGTCCCGATGGAGGTCCAGGGCCTCATCGCCGCCCGCCTCGACACGCTCGACCCGTCCGCGAAGGCCATGATCCAGGACGCCGCCGTCATCGGCACGGTGTTCTGGTCCGGGGCCGTCGCGGCCATGGGCGATCGAGACCCCCGCGCGGTCGAGGAGGCGCTCCACGCGTTGTCGCGCTCGGAGCTCATCCTTCCCGCCCGACGCTCGTCGATGGAGGGGCAATCCGAATACGCCTTCGCCCATGCCCTCATCCGGGATGTCTGTTATGGCGAGATCCCGAGGGGCTCGCGTGCGGACCGGCATGCGCTGGCCGGAGCATGGATCGAGCGGATGTCGGGCGAACGAGTCGTGGATCACGCCGAGATCCTGGCGGCTCACTACGCGAGCGCCCTGGATCTTGCGCGGGCCGCCCGGGGCCCGGACACCGAGCAGCTCGAGGCCAAGGCTGTGCGCTACCTCATCCTGGCTGGGGATCGGGCCATGGGGATCGACGTCGAGGCCGCCGAACGCCGATATGCGCAGGCCCTGCGGCTCACGACCGAGGGCCACACCGAACGCCCCAAGGTCCTGGCCAGGACCGCTGAAGCCCTGCGCCAGCGGGGTCGGTTCAGCGAGGCCGCCGTCGCGTACGACGAGGCTATCGAGGGCTTTCGGGCCCAGGGCGATGTGCGGGCCCTGGGCGTGGCCATCGGGCGCCGGTGGAACCTGCTGGTCCGGCTGGGCGCTCCCAGGGACCGGCAGCTCGAGGCGGAGGCCGTGGCGGCCCTCGAGCCACTCGGGCCCACGCCCGAGCTGGCCCAGGCCATCACGGAGCGGGCCGGGCAGTGCTTCGTCGCGAACGAGTACCGCGAAGCCATCGCCTTCGCCGATCGAGCCATCTCCCTGGCGACCGAGCTGGGCCTGCCCGAGCCGGCGCGCGCGCTCGGATTCCGGGGCGCGGCCCGGGCCTGGCTGGGTGACGCCGGGGGGCTGGAGGCCATGCGGCGCGCCCTGGACGCGGCAGCGGAGCAAGGCCTGGGGCGCGAGGTCGCGCTCCTGTACAACAACATCCATGTGGCCCTGTGGCCGATCGAAGGGGTACGGCGATATCTGGAGGTCGCCCGGGAAGGTGGAGCCTTCGCCGAGCGCCGGGGGATCGAGGAGTTCGCGTTCTCGTTCGCCTCCAGCACCATCGTGGCCCTGGCGGAACACGGCTCGTACCACGAGGCCAAGGCCCTGGCACGACAACTCGCCCCGCGGCTCGAAGCGGCAGACGACATGTGGGAGCTCGTCCAGGTGCGTGCGGCCGAGATCCGGGTCATGACCCGACAGGGAGATCACGCGGAGGCCACGTGGCGCGCCGATTGGGCCGTGGCGAAAGCCCGGGAATCAGCTCATGCCTCGACCTTAGCCCAGGTCCTCCCGGCCGCTGCTGCCCTCCGGCTAGCCGTGGGCGAGACGGCCGATGCCCTGGCGATCCTGGCCGAAGTCGAGCGGATCCCGGACGCGCGGACGGAGCCGAACCATGCCGCGAACCTTCCGGAGGCGGTCCGTACGGCGCTGCACGCCGGGGACCCGGACCTCGCCGGCCGCCTCGTCGAGGGCGTGGACCCGATCTACCCGCTCCATGAGCACGCCCTGACCACGGCTCGGGCCCTGCTTCGCGAGCGTGACGGCTCGCACGACGAAGCTGCCATCCTCTTCGCGGACGCCGCCCAGCGCTGGCAGCGGTTCGAGACCCCATGGGAGGCTGCCCAAGCCCTGCTGGGACGGGGCCGGTGCCTCATGGTCGATGGCAGGATCGTCGAGGCGACGGAGGTCATCCGGGACGCCCGCGGGATCTTCGTGAGGCTCGGCGGCGAGCCCGCCGTCATCGCTGCGGACGCGCTCCTGCGACAGGCAGCGGCGACCGCCTAAGCCCCGAGGCACGGGCGCCCGAGGGCGGCTACCTGGCGGCGTACAGCCGGCGCCGCGGCCGCTAGGCTTGGCTCGACCATCGTCGTAGCGAGACCGACCATGCATCACGATGACGACCCGGCCTCCATCGAGGGCACGTCCTGGCGACTGGCGCGAGGCGTGGCGGTCCCCGACGGCAGCACGATCACCGCCCGATTCGTCGACGGGACCGTCTCCGGCCACGCCGCGGTCAACCGCTATCGCGCGACGTACGAGCTGAGCGGCGGTCGACTCCGGATCGGCCCGGCCGCGACGACCCGGATGGCCGGCCCGGATGCGGCGATGGCCGCGGAGGCCGCCTACCTGACCTTGCTCGGCGCGGTCGCCGGGCAGCGGCTCGAGGACGGTGGCCGCGCGCTGGCCCTCCTGGACGCGTCCGGCGACGAGATCCTCGGGTTCAGCGCCGGACCGGACGTCGCCGATGCGCTCGTCGGCCGCTGGGAGGTGCGCGGGATCCATCAGGGCGAGGCGCTCGCCTCGCCGGCCCAGGACTCGACCCCATGGCTCGCCTTCGACGGAGCCGGCCAGGTCGAGGGTCACGGCGGCGTCAATCGGCTGCACGGCACGGCCCGGGTCGACGGGGACCGGCTGTTCCTCGGGCCGTTGGGGTCCACCCGGATGGCCGGGCCGCCGGAGGCCATGGATGCCGAGGGCGCCCTGCTCGCCGCGCTCGAGGCGGTCGCCGGGTTCAGGCTCGAGGGCACCGACCTCGAGCTCGTCGATGCCGATGGGCAGACGCAGGTCCAGCTGGTCCGTGCCGGAGGTGCCGCCTAGTCCTCCAGGTGGCAGGCCACGTTCCAGGACTCGACGACCGGGTTCTCCCGGTCCCAGCCGAGGATGCCGATCGTCGCCGTGCCGAGCGCGAACATCGAGCCCCCGGTCGGCGGGAGGCGGAGCCAGCGGGCGGCGAGGATCCGCAGCAGGTGCCCGTGGGCGAACAGCACGACGTCGCCATCGACCCGCCGATCCAGGCAGCGGGCGATGACCCGGTCGACCCGGGCGCCCACCTCGTCGATCGTCTCGGCCCCCGGCCATGGCCCGGTCCAGATCGTCCAGCCCGGGTACGAGACGCGGATGTCCTTCGTCGTCCGACCCTCCAGGGCGCCGTAATCCCACTCCGCCAGGTCGGCATCGACGATCGGCTCGCCGATCCCAGCCAACCGGGCCGTGTCGGCGGCCCGCGACAGGGGACTGGTCAGGGCCAGGGCGAACCGGTGCCCGGCCAGCCGCTCGCCGAGGGCGACGGCCTGATCCCGCCCGACCTCGGTCAGTGGGATGTCGGTCCGGCCGGTGTGGCGCCCGAGCTTGGCCCACTCGGTCTCGCCGTGGCGGACGAGCCAGACCTGGCGCTCGACCGGGGCGTCGCTCACAGGACCGCCGCCGGGCGGAGGGCCTCGGCCGGGTCGGCCGCGAAGAACTCCCGAGGGCCCCAGCCGAAGACCCAGGCCAGGACCAGGGTCGGCAACGTCGCGATCTTCGAGTTGTAGCGATAGACCTGATCGTTGTAGAGCTCGCGACGGTCGGCGATCATCGATTCGAGCCGCTCGATCTCGTCCTGGAGGTCGAGGACGTTCGCCTGCGACTTGAGGTCCGGGTAGTGCTCGACGACGGCGAACAGCGAGCGCACGGCGGTGGAGGTCGCCTCAGCGTGGACCGCCTGGTCCGGGATGGGCTCGGTGGGGGAGTAGGCGGCCCGCGCCCGAGTCACCTCCGCCAGGACGTCCTGCTCGAAGGCGAGGGCACCCTTGACCGCCGCCACGAGCGCCGGGAGCTGGTCGTGGCGCTGCTTGAGGACGACGTCGATGTTGGACCACGCCTTGTCGATGCGCTGGCGGAGCATCACGACCGCGTTGTAGCTCGTGACCAGGATGAACCCGACGACGAGCAGGACGAGACCGACCGCGAACAGGGCGGCGATCGAGGCGGGCGTCATGTTCCGAACCCGCCGGTCAGGGCGATGGCCAGGACCATCGCCGATCCGATGGCCAGGACCGCGCCGGCCAGGCCGACCATGAACCGATCCTGGTGCCGATCCGTCGCGGCGCCCGGGATGCCGTGGACGATGAGCAGGGGGACATCCGGTGCGCTCACCAGGACGAGGGTCTCGGGCGCGATCGTGAACCGGCGATCCGCCGTGGCGGCCTCGTCGGGGTCGGCCAGCACGGGCCGGTCCGCGGCCGGGTCGATCTCCGGGGCCCGGGTCGGCCGGCCGATCCCGAAGCCCGGGATGGCGGCGTTGCCCCAGGCTTCGGCGGCGTCGTCGGCGAGCAGGCCCGCCTCCCGGGCCTCGGCGAGGTCGGCCGCGACCTCCGGGTCGTCGTGGGCGAGGTCCGCGTCAAGGGCATCGGCCTCGGCCGGATCGGTCAGGTCGCTGAACGGCATCGCCCGGCCGACGATGGTCACGGCATCGCCGGGGGCCAGCCGGGCCTCCTCGTACCGGCGGTTCCGCCGGGACGTGGCGGATCCTACGAGCGGGTGGCCGTCGTCGTCGGGCGGATGGACGGTCAGGAGCGCGGCGATGGCCGTTGCCCGGTCCGGCTCCGCGGCCGCGATGGCGCTGCCGGAGCGCAAGTCCAGGCCGATCGGCGTCGTCCCCGAACGTGCCGGTCTGCTCGTCGAAGCAGGTCGGAGCATCCCAGCGAGCGCCGCGCGGGAACACGCGGACCGTCCCGGAGTCGTCGCGGACGAGGAAGCCGACGGCCCGCTCCTCTCGGAAGTCCGCTCCCAGCTCGGCGACGTCGTCGTCGCCCCGGATCGTCGCCCGGTAGTAGACGCATGGCTGGCTCTGGAGCGGCGAGACGAGGGTCAGCTCGGCCGCCTCGATGGTCCCGGCGACCCGGACCTCGCCGGCGGCCATGGAGCTGATCCGGGACGTGCCGGTGTCGCTGATGCGGGTCGCCAGCCGGTAGCTGCTGAAGCCACGGGCCAGCAGCCACAGGCCGGCGACCAGGCCGATCAGCGGCAGGAAGAGGCCAGACGGGTCGTCGCCCAGGATGTCCATCGAACGCATCGTACGGGTCCGCACGACCGGCGGTCCCGTCGCCGACGGTCCTGGCCACCGGGTACCGACGGCCGTGTGCTAGCCTCGAACTCGGGGTCAGTCACCGACCTCGTCGCTGGTCCGGGAGGGTCGTGCATGCGTCTCAGCGAGTGGCGGGGCCGGGCGCCGCACAAGGACTCGCTCACGCCGAAGGTGGTCGCGGTCATCGAGCCGGTCCTCGACCTCGCTGGCGCGCGGACGACGATCCGTCGTGCTGGATCGTGTGGGGCGACGACCCCAGCCGTCCGCTACGCCGTCCTCGTCCCGACGCCGCGGGACTCATCCAGGCCACGTCCGGGTCAACGTCCCGCAGGAGGGCCCGCGGGCGGCGGGCAAGCTCATCCGCTGGAACCGGGTCCAGACCGGTGAGCTGGCGGTCGAGATGGTCGGCGGCCACCGCCTCATGACCTTCCAGGTGGAGGGCCACGTCCTGCGTGGCTCCGATGAGGAAGCCCAGGCCATCGGCGAATTCGCCCTCGAGCTCTTCGCCGCGATGGACGGGCGGCAGCCGACCGGCCGCGCCATCAGCGCGGCGCCCGCACCAAGGTCCCGGCCGCGCGCCGTCCCAAGGCGCCGCTCCAGCTGTCCGCCCCCAAGGACGGCTGACCTGGACGGCCCGGTCATCTTCGACCTCGATGGCGTCCTCGTCGATTCCGAGATCTGGTGGGACGATGTCCGGCGCGACTTCGCCAGAGAGCATGGCCGGACATGGACCGAGGACGATCGGGCCTCGGTCATGGGCGCGAACTCGCGGGCGTGGTCGCGGACGATGCGTCGAGCGGCTGGACCTGGACCTCGCCCCCGAGACCATCGAGCGGGCGATCGTCGACGGGGTCGTCGACCGCTACCGGCGCGAGGGCGCGCCGTTCATCGCCGGGCGCGGTCGATGCGGTCCGGCGCATCGCCGCCGATCGCCCGGTGGCGATGGCCTCGTCGGCGCATCCGCGAGGTCATCGACAGCCGCCCTCGACGCCACCGGGCTGCGCGACCTGTTCCGCGTCGTCGTCTCGTCGGACGAGGTCGCCCACGGAAAGCCGGCCCCGGACGTCTACCTGGCCGCGGCCGAGGGCCTTGGCGCCGACCCGGCCGACTGCCTCGTCGTCGAGGACTCGTACAACGGCGTGACGGCGGGGAAGGCAGCCGGGATGACCGTCGTCCTCGTCCCGAACGCGAGCGTCCCGCCCGCGCCCGGCACCGCACGAGCTGGCCGACGTCGTCCTGGAGCGGTTGGCCGACCTGGAGCCGGGGGCGCTCCAGGTCGGTCGGTCAGGCGCGCACTCGGCGGGCGAGCGGTCGTGACCGCGTCGGCGGACGGGTCGACGGCCGAAGCCCGCGCCGACGAGCGCGCCGACCTCGCCGGCCTGCCCATCCATCCCGTCCGTCGGACGATCCGGTACTGGGTCTCGCGGCTCGTCGTCTTCGGGCTGACCCGGGCGTATATGCGCATCCGAATTCGAGGGCCGCGAGCGGCTCCCCGACGGGCCGGCCATCTACTGCTTCAACCACCTGTCGTGGGCCGACCCGTTCATCGCTCATGGCCATCCTGCCGTTCCGGCCGCGGCTGTTCTTCTTCGGACCCAAGGAGGAGGACATGCTGACCGGCGGTCGGAACCGGGTCATGCACTGGACCGGCACGACCATCCCGTACAAGCCGGGCAAGAACGACCTGCTCGATGGCGACTCGACGGGTCGGGGCGGTCATCAAGGCCGGCGGGGTCGTGGCCATCGCCGGCGAGGGCCGGATCGGCGCCGTACCAGTCCGAGCTGCTGCCGCTCAACGACGGGCCGGCGTTCTTCGCGCTGCGCTCGCACGTCCCCCTCGTGCCGATCGCCATCAGTGGGCACGATCTGGCTGCGCTTCGGCGGCCGGGTCACGGTCCGGGTCGGGGAGCCGATCGTCATCGCCGGCCGTCCGGATCGAGCCACCATCGCCGCCACGAGCGAGACCTGCGGTCCCGGCTGGCTCGCGCCTCCTCGCCGATGCCCCGGCCGAGGTGCCGCCCGGGCCGCCTGGGCCGCTGGCTGAGCGAGCGGTTCAACGACTGGCCGGAGGGATCGCGGGAGGCGGCCCTGGCCGCCGCCGATGCCCGGCGAGCCGGTACGGACGTCGAGGGCGCGGCACCCGGCGCCTGACCGGGACCGTCTGGCATACTCGCCGCGACGCCTCAGCCGACAGGAGGACCGTGGCCGCGACCGGACTGTCCGCCGACCCGACCGAATACCGCCGCCGCCTCGCGGAGCAGCCCGACGAGCAGATCGACATCTGGGCCGCGGAGCTGATGCGCGACGTCGCCAAGCGCCGCGGCGTCATCCGGGTGGTCGCCGACGTTCGCGCACGGCGACCGGCTCGACGATCGTGGGTATCGAACGGGCGTTCGCTTCGGGTGGTGGCGCCCCGGCGGTCGTCGGCCGGGATGCGGCGGGCCGGCTGGTGGTCCCGGCCATCGCCCTCTACCACCTCGTCCCGGGCATCCGGGCGGTCGACCCGACGGGCCGACAGCGGCTCATCGACTACCTGGTCGAGAACTTCGACGAGCTCGTCTACGTCTGACCGACCCGGCGTCGGCGACCGTGCGGTCGGCCTCCTCCGGCTGACCCATCCCTTCCCGTCGCTCCTCGACGGCGCTCGTCGTGGCCGGCGTGGCCGCCGTGGCCGGCGCCGACCCGACCACGATGCCGTCCGCCTGGGCGCTGTCGATGACCGCCCTCCAGGCGTCCATCGGGACGCTCAATGACCTCGTCGACGCGCCATCGGACGCCGGGCACAAGCCGGGCAAGCCGATCCCGGCCGGGCTCGTCTCGATCGGCTCGGCGAGGGTGCTCGTCGCGGTCGGGGCGGTCCTCGGGATGGGGCTCGCCGTCCCGTCCGGCCCCGCGCTGGTCGCCCTCGCGCTGGTCGTCCTGGCGATCGGCTACGGGTACGACCTGCGGGCGAAGGGTACGGCGTGGTCGTGGCTGCCCTTCGCGGTGGGCATCCCGATCCTGCCGCTGTACGGGTGGCTCGGCGTGACCGGTGCCATCCCCGGCTGGTTCGCGACGCTCCTGCCGATGGCCGTGCTGGCCGGGGCCGCCCTGGCCCTGGCCAACGCCCGCGTCGACATCGTTCGCGACACCGGGGCAGGGAGTCGTCGGTCGCCGCGGCGCTCGGCGTCGACCGGGCGTGGTGGGTCGCCACGGTGCTGCTCGGGCTGGCCCTCGTCCTGGCGCTCGGGTCGATGGTGATGTCAGGGTCCGGTGGCGCGGGGCGCCGGTCATCGCGACAGCGGTCCTCGCCATCGGCGTGGGTCTCGTGGTCGTCGGGACGATCGCCGGCCGCCGTCCGACGACGGGCTGGCTGGAGCGCGCCTGGGAATTGCAGGCGGTCGGCGTGGCGGCGGTCGGGATCGGCTGCGGTCCTGGCGTCCGCCTGACATGACGAAGCCGGCGCAGGGCGCCGGCTTCGAGTCGTGCGGGATCGGGACGGATCGAGTCGCCGATGTCGCCCGTCCGAACGATGGCGATCGCATTCTCCAGGCGGAGCTTGGCGATGGTCAGGTACTTGGCGAGGTTGGCGCGGTCGACGTCGGCGATCGACTGCAGGGCATCGGGCGATCGCAGCACCGCGGTCAGCTCGTCGAGGGCATCGGCCAGGGAGTGCTTGGCGTTGACGAGCGAGTCGTCCGACAGCTCGGCCGCCAGCTGTGGGGCTGGCGGGACGGCCGTCCCGGTCCAGCCGGCGAGGGCCACGTCCGACGTGCGCTCGCCGGCCGGGGTCGCGGTCGGGGCGATCGCCTCGGGCGACGCATCGTCATCGGCATCGTCGATGATGTCGAGCTCGATGACGTCGACTTCGACGACCCGCGGCGCCGCGGCTCCGGCGGCCTTCGATCTTCTCGCGCAGGCGGATGAGGGTCAGCTCCCCGCGGGCGACCTGATCGGCCAGGCGTCGCCGCTTCTTCGGGTCCTCGACCTTCATCAGCTCGTACGCGTGGGAGAGCGTGTCTTTGCGCAAGGACACCAGGGCACGGACATCGTCGGGCGCGTCCGCCAGGCGGAGCCGGTTCTCCAGGTAGCCCTTGTCCTTGCCCAGCTTGTCGGCCAGCTTCCGGATGCTGTAGCCGTGCTCGCGGACCATCCGGTCGAACATCGCGGCTTCATCGAGCGGCGAGATGTCCTCGCGCTGGAGGTTCTCGATGATCGCGATCTCGAGCGCTGTGTCGTCGTCGATCTCCTCGATCAAGCGCCGGGATGGACTCGAGGCCGGCCTGATGCGACGCACGCCAGCGTCGTTCACCGGCGATGAGCTGGTACTGGTTCGGCCCGATCGGCCGGACCAGGATGGGCTGGAGGACGCCATGCTCGCGGATCGACGCGGCCAACTCGTCCAGCGTCTCCTGGTTGAAGGCGAGGCGCGGCTGTTGCGGGTTCGGCTCGATGTGATCGAGCGGGACGATGCGGACGCCGACGCTGCGCGTCGGAGAGTCCGGCGACAGCAGGCTGACGATGGCCGGGGAGAGCTCGCGGTCCTCGGACAAGCGGCGCGCGGCCGCGGCCCGGAAATCAGTGCGTGCCAAGATCCACCACCTCCTGCGCCAGGTCACGGTACGTGCGTGCCGCATCGGTGTTGCTCGCGTACGACGTGATCGGTCGTCCGACCAGCGGCGCCTCGCCGAGCTTGACGGTGTTGCGAACGATGCTGTGGAACACGTGGTGGTCGCCGACGACGCGCAGCTCGTCCAGCATGTCGCGCGCCAGGTTCGTGCGGCCGTCGTAGAACGTCGGCAGCAGCCCGAGGATGCGCAGGTCCTTGTTGAGCTTCTGAGCCGGATCGCGTTGATGACCTTGACCAGGTTGTTCAGGCCCTTCAACGCGTAGTACTGGGTCTGGACCGGGATGATCACGCCCTTGGCGGCGACCAGCCCGTTGACCGTCAGCAAGCCGAGGTTCGGCGGGCAGTCGATGAGGACGTAGTCATAGGCCTTGATCTGGCCGTCGAGCGCTTCGCGCAGGATCTGCTCGCGGCCGAGGGCGGTGAACAGTTCGCCTTCCGTCGACGCGAGGTCGATGTGCGCCGGAGCGACATCGATGCCGGGACTCTCGGTCGGGATGATGACTTCGGCCAGGGTCGCGCGGCCGTCCGCCAGGACATCGGCCATGGACCGTTCGACGGTGTTGAGGTTGACGCCGAGGCCGGCGGTCAGATTCGCCTGCGGATCCATGTCGATGCACAGGATGCGTTTGCCCTGTTCGGCGAGCGCTCCGGCGAGGTTGATCGCCGTGGTGGTCTTGCCGACGCCGCCCTTCTGATTGGCGATCGCGATCACGTTGGTCACCGGGGCAGCACCTCGAGAATCGCGGCCAGATGGATGCGGGGACGGGCGCCGGGGGTCGCTGGGGTCCCGACATGCTACTCCACGTATCGCCGGTGCGAACGTTCGGTTATCCACAGGGGAGGGAAGTTGTTCACCATTTCGGTGGATAACCGGCGGCTTCGGCTGATGCCGTGTCGATGGTTGTTATGCCCCTGCAATGTCGGTCGGCGGGCGCTCCGCCGCGACTATGATGGGTCCGTCCTTGCGCAAAGACATGGGCGGATCGGGAGGAACGTGGGTTGCCCACCAACGACGAACGCCTGGCTCGGCTCGAGCAGATGCGCGCGGAATCGCGCCTCGGCGGCGGGGCCGCCCGCGTCGAGCGGCAGCATGCCTGGGGCAAGCTGACTGCCCGCGAGCGTTTGGATCTGCTGCTGGATCCCGGATCGTTCGTCGAGCTGGATGCCTTCGTCACCCACCGCGCCAATGGATTCGGCATGGCCGAGCAACGCGTCCTCGGCGACGGGGTCGTGACCGGCCACGGGACGATCGACGGCCGACTGGTCTGTGTGTTCAGCCAGGACTTCACCGTCTTCGGCGGATCGCTGTCCGAGGCGTACGCCGAGAAGATCTGCAAGATCATGGATCTGGCGATGAAGATCGGTGCGCCGATCATCGGACTCAACGATTCGGGCGGGGCGCGGATCCAGGAAGGCGTCGCATCGCTCGGCGGCTACGCCGAGATCTTCCTGCGCAACGTCCTGGCCTCCGGCGTCGTGCCGCAGATCTCGGTCATCCTGGGGCCGTGCGCTGGCGGTGCCGTGTACTCGCCGGCCATGACCGATTTCACGATCATGGTCGAGGGCACGAGCTACATGTTCGTGACCGGGCCCAACGTCGTGAAGACCGTGACCCATGAGGAGGTCGACTCGGAGTTCCTGGGCGGCGCGATCACCCACACGACGAAGAGCGGTGTCGCACATCTCGCGGCGCGCGATGAAGGTGAGGCGCTCGATAGCGTCCGGCGTCTCCTGGCGTTCCTGCCGCAGAACAACCTGGCCATGCCGCAGATCGTTCCGACGGACGACCCAGCGGCGCGGATGGACGCCGAGCTCGACGCCGTCATCCCCGACGATCCGTCACGGCCGTACGACATGCACGACGTCATCAGGCGGGTCGTCGACGCTGGCGCGTTCTTCGAGATCCAGCCGGCATGGGCGCCGAACATCCTCATCGGCTATGCACGGCTCGGCGGTCGAAGCGTCGGTCTCGTCGCGCAGCAGCCCGCGGTGCTCGCCGGCGCGCTCGACATCGACGCATCGATCAAGGCCGCGCGATTCGTCCGGACCTGCGATGCGTTCAATGTCCCGATCGTGACCCTGGTTGACGTGCCGGGCTTCCTGCCGGGTGTCGGTCAGGAACACGGCGGGATCATCAAGCATGGGGCGAAGTTGCTGTACGCCTACTGCGAAGCGACCGTCCCGAAAGTGACGGTCATCACGCGCAAGGCCTACGGTGGCGCCTACGACGTCATGAGCAGCAAGCACATCCGGGGCGACATGAACTTCGCCTGGCCGTCGGCCGAGATCGCGGTCATGGGCGCGGAAGGCGCCGTGACCATCGCGTTCCGCGATGCGATCGCGGACGCCGCCGACCCGGTGGCCGAGAAGCAGCGGCTCGTCGCGGACTATGAATCGGAATTCGCCAATCCGTACATCGCGGCGGCGCGCGGCTATGTCGACGAGGTCATCCGTCCGTCGGAGACTCGACCGCGACTCATCCGGGCGCTCGAGGTCCTCCAGGACAAGCAGGACACCAATCCGCGAAAGAAGCATGGCAACATCCCGCTCTGAGTCGGACGCCATCGCTGCGGGCACGACGTCTTTGCGCAAAGACGAGGCGGGGGAGGGGCGGCCGTTCCGTCGCGTCCTCGTCGCGAACCGCGGCGAGATCGCGGTCCGGCTCATCCGCGGTTGCCACGAACTGGGCATGGATGCGGTGGCCGTCTATTCCGACGTCGACCGATCCGCGATGCACGTCCGGCTGGCCGATGCCGCGGTCCGTCTCGGACCCTCCGCGCCGGCCGAGAGCTATCTCCGGATCGACGCGATCGTCGAGGCTGCCATCGCGACAGGCGCCGAGGCGATCCACCCGGGGTACGGCTTCCTGGCCGAGCGCGCGGCGTTCGCCCGCGCCGTGGAGGACGCCGGGCTGGTCTTCGTCGGTCCGTCATCGACGACCATCGACGCGTTGGGCGACAAGCTCCATGCCCGACGGCTGGCGCGCGACGTGGGTGTCGAGGCCGTGCCCGGGACGCTCGATCCGGCGCCCGTCGATCGGCCGGACGACCTCGACGGGATCGTCGCGCAGGCGACCGACCTCGGCTTCCCGTTGCTGGTCAAGGCCGCGGCCGGGGGCGGTGGTCGTGGGATGCGCCGGGTCACGTCGGTCGACGAGCTGCCGGCGGCCCTGATGGCGGGGTCGCATGAGGCCGCCTCGGCCTTCGGCGATGGCTCGGTCTATCTGGAGCGTGAGATCCGCCCGGCGCGGCATGTCGAGGTCCAGCTCCTGGGCGACGCGACGGGCCGGATCGTCGCCATCGGCGAGCGCGACTGCTCAGTCCAGCGCCGGCACCAGAAGCTCATCGAGGAGGCGCCAGCGCCGGGCCTCACGCCCGACGATCGTCGTCGGCTGCACGCGATGGCCGTGACGGTGGCGACGGCCGCCGGGCTCCGCAACGCCGCGACCGCCGAGTTCCTCCTGGCACCCGACGGCGCGTTCTACTTCCTCGAGGTCAACACGCGCCTCCAGGTCGAGCACGGCGTGACCGAGCTCGTCTCCGGCCTCGATATCGTCCGGGAGCAGTTCTGGCTGGCGGCCGGGCGGCCGCTGTCCGATGGGGCCCTCGCGGCCGCCGCCAACGCCGCCGATCCGGCCAGTCATGCCATCGAGGTCCGCCTATCGGCCGAGGACCCAGGTCGTGACTTCGTGCCGACCCCTGGCCGCGTCCGGCACTGGGTCATGCCGTCCGGGCCGGGCGTGCGGGTCGACACCGCCATCGAGCCGGGCGAGCTGGTCCCGGCCGAGTACGACAACCTCATCGCCAAGGTCATCGTCCACGCGAGCGACCGCCCGGCCGCCCTGGCCCGCCTGCGCCGGGCCCTCGACGAGACCGAGGTGGCGGGGCTCCAGACGACGCTGCCGTTCCATCGCTTCGCGGCCGCGACGCGGGCCTTCGGGGTGGCCGAGCTGTCGACCGGGTGGGTGGCCGAGCACTGGGACGGCCCGGCGCACGTCCGGTCGGCCGCTCGGGCCGCCCAGGTGGCGGCCGGCCTGGCCAGTCTCGAGACGCCGGCGGCGGTCCGGCCGGTAGCGGCCGGCGGGCCGGTCGACCGGCGCGACGGCCTCGACGCGCGGGACGGCCCCGGCGGATGGGGTGCGGCTGGCCGCGCGAGGGCCGTCGATCGGTGGCCACGGTGAGCGGGCAGGGGACCGGGCCCCTGGTGGCGGACGGCGGCGACGACGGCGACGACCGGGAGGTCGATCCCCGGGCGGTTCGGGTGGCCCTCGCGCCGAGCGGCGCCGACCTGGGGCTCGCGCCCGTGGTCGTCGGGCCGGGCCGGGCGGATGGCACGGACGGGGCTGGGGCCACCCTCGACCCGATCGACGACCACCGGGCGACGCTCACCCTCGACGGGGCGCGGCATGCCGTCTGGTTCGGACCGCCGGCCGCCGCGGTGGACGACGCGGGGTCGGTCCGGCGCGAGGTCGTGGTCGACGGCTGGCGGGTCGAGGTCGAGATCGGCTCGGCGCGCCGCGCGGCGCTCCGGGACCGGGCCCGGCGGGGCGGCGATGCGGTCGGGCATGGCGGCCCGACCGAGGTCCGTGCCATCATCCCGGGGCGCGTCATCAGCGTCGCGGTCGCCGCCGGCGAGGTCGTCGTCGCCGGTCAGCAGCTCCTCGTCGTGGAGGCGATGAAGATGCAGAACGAGCTCCGGGCGCCGCGGGACGGGACGGTGGCGCGCATCGGGATCGGGCCGGGCGAGACGCTCGAGATCGGCGACCTCCTGCTGGTCCTCGAATGAGTCGCCCCGAGCGGCCCATCGGGGAGGGAACGGACCCGGGCCGCGAGCGCTGGCGCGCGACCCTCCGCGACAAGGCCCGGGCGGCCGCCCCGGAACGACGCCCCCGCTTCGAGACGTCGTCCGGCCTCGAGATCCGGGACCTCTACACCGCCGCCGACGTCGCCGACCTCGACGAGATGCGCGACCTGGGCCGGCCCGGCGAGTTCCCGTTCACCCGGGGCGTCCAGGCGACGATGTACCGGAGCCGGTTCTGGACCATGCGCCAGTACGCCGGCTTCGCCACGGCCGAGGAGACGAACCAACGCTTCCGCTACCTCCTGGACCAGGGCCAGACCGGGCTGTCGGTCGCCTTCGACCTGCCGACCCAGATGGGCTACGACTCGGACGCGACGGCGGCCGAGGGCGAGGTCGGGCGAGTGGGCGTGCCGATCAGCTCCCTGGCCGACATGGAGGTCCTGCTCGACGGCCTCCCGCTCGGCGACGTCTCGACGTCGATGACCATCAACGCGACCGCTCCGATCCTCCTCGCGCTGTACGTGGCGGCCGCCGAGGGCCACGGTGTTGAGCGGGCCCGGATCAGCGGGACGACCCAGAACGACATCCTCAAGGAGTACATCGCCCGGGGCACGTACATCTTCCCGCCACGGCCGTCGATGCGGCTGGTCACCGACGTCTTCGAGTTCTGTGCCGCCGAGCTCCCGAAGTGGAACACGATCTCGATCAGCGGCTACCACATGCGCGAGGCCGGGGCGACCGCGGCCCAGGAGCTCGCCTTCACCCTGGCCGACGCGATGGCCTACGTCGAGGCGGCCGTCGAACGCGGCCTCGATGTCGACGACTTCGCCGGCCGGCTGTCGTTCTTCTTCGCCGCCTGGAGCGAGCTCTTCGAGGAGGTCGCCAAGTTCCGCGTCGCCCGGCGGATGTGGGCGACGATCATGCGCGAGCGCTTCGGAGCCACCAATCCGCGCTCGATGCTGTGCCGGTTCCACGTCCAGACCGCGGGTTCGTCGCTGACCGCCCAATCGGTCGACAACAACGTCGTGCGGACGACCATCCAGGCCCTGTCGGCCGTCCTGGGCGGGGCCCAGAGCCTGCACACGAACTCCCGGGACGAAGCGCTCGCGCTGCCGACCGAGGAGGCCGCCCGACTGGCCCTGCGGACCCAGCAGATCCTGGCCTTCGAGTCCGGCGTGACCGAGACGCCGGACCCGCTGGCCGGCTCGTACTACGTCGAGTCGCTGTCCAACGAGCTCGAGGCGGCGGCCTGGACGTATCTCGACGAGATCGAGGCGCTCGGCGGGACCCTGGCCGCCATCGAGCGCGGGTTCCAGCAGCGCGAGATCCAGGAGGCGGCCTACCGGGTCCAGCGGGCCATCGACGCCGGGGACCAGGTCGTCGTCGGGGTCAACCGGTTCCGGGATGACGAGGTCTCGACCCCGCCGACCCATCGGATCGACCCGGAAGGGGAGCGGCGCCAGGTCGAGCGGGTCCGGCGCGTCCGTGCCGAGCGCTCGGCCGCGGACTGGGGGGCGGCCATGGACGAGCTCGAGCGCGTCGCCGCCTCGGACGGCAACCTCATGCCGGCCATCCTCGCCGCCGTCCGGGCCTACGCGACGGTCGGCGAGATCAGCGACCGCCTGCGGGTCACCTGGGGCGAGCACCGCGAGCTCATCACGGTCTAGCGCTCGCTCGACCTACCCGCCGAGGCGCAGGCGCCAGTGCGGTCGCCACTGACCGCCAGCGTCCTGGCGCCAGAGCTCAAGGCGTTCGGCTCGGGCCCCAAAGGGCAGGGCGGCGGCGACCTGGGCCTCGATCGCTTCGAGCGGCGGGCCGTCGCCGTCCATCTCGACGACGGTCAGGTGCGGGATGACCTCGTCGAAGAGCCCGCCGTACGGGGGGTGGTCCGGCCAGCGGGCGACGACGGCGTCGGTGAGGGCGCGGAACGCGGCGCTGGGTGCCGGCTCGATCCAGACGACGCCGTCCTCGAAGCGCCGGACGTCGGCGAAGGTGACGTCGAACGGGGCGACGCCGGCCGCGATCTCGACGAGCGTCGCGCGGACCTCGGCGGTCAACCGGCTGGTCGGCAGGAACGGGTAGAGGACCGTGACGTGCGGCTGTGCCCCGGCCCGTGCGGCCCGGTCCCAGCGTCGGCGCAGGCGGCTGATCGATCGCGGGATCCGGATGGGCACGGCCATCCCGCTCGCTCGGTCCTCCTCGGCCATCGGCGAAGGGTACGCTCTGGCCGATGCGTGCCGTCCTCCGGCTCCTCGCCCTGGTGGCCCTCGCCGTCGTCGGCTGTGCGAGCCCGGTCATCGAGGCTTCGTCCGTCGCGGCCCCGCCGATCGACGGTCAGCCGGCCATGGTCGACGGCCCAGCCGGGATGCCGGTCGTCAGCCTGGCCGAGCTGCCGCCCGAGGCGTCCCAGACCGTCGCGCTCATCACCGATGGCGGCCCCTACCCGTACCGGCAGGATGGCGCGGTGTTCGAGAACCGCGAAGGCCTCCTGCCCGACGAACCCAGCGGCTGGTATCGCGAGTACACCGTCCCGACGCCCGGCGAGGACGATCGCGGCGCGCGGCGGATCGTGACCGGCATGGACGGCGCGATGTACTGGACCGCCGACCATTACAATTCGTTCGCATGGATCGACCGCTGATCCCCGAGCTGCACGCCCTGCTCTCGCCGGAGGGCGCGGGCGGCCTCGTCGAGGTCGACGGCGCCCCGGACGTCGACCTCCTGACGGCGACGGCCAACGAGTACGGGGCGCGCTTCGCCGACCTTCGCGCCCCGCGCACGAAGGCCGAGGTCATCGAGGCGCTCGTCGCTGCCCGGACGGTGCCCGACTGGATCGGTCGGAACTGGGACGGCCTCGAGGAGCAGCTGGCCCACCCGGAACCGGAGCATGCCGGGCCGGTCATCATCGCCTGGCAGACGCCGACCCGCCTCGACAGCCGCTCGGCCGCGACGTTCCGCTCGATCGTCGCGCGCGCCGCCGAGGCCCGGGCCCAGGCCGGTGACGGCTCGCTCGTCGTCGTGGCCGGGCCACGTGCCACCGCGGAGGTTCCCCCGATGCCACCCGTCCCGGACCACATCCGTCACCTCGGCAAGGTCCACCACGTCGCGCTCATCGTGTCGTCGCTGGAGGCGTCCCTCGGCTTCTGGCGGGACCTGCTCGGACTGGAGCTCGAGACGGTCATGGACATCGAGGGGGATCGCGTTCGGATCGCCTTCCTGGGCGTCGGCGAGTCCAAGGTCGAGCTGGTCGAGCCGACCGACGACACGACCGGCGTCGCCCGCTTCCTGGCCAACAAGGGGGAGGGCTTCCACCACGTCTGCTTCGAGGTCGCCAACCTCGCCGAGACGCTGCTGCGCCTCGAGATCGATGGCGTCGAGCTGATCGATTCAGCCCCTCGACGGGGCGCCGAGGGTCCCGTCGCGTTCCTGCATCCGCGCTCGTGCCACGGCGTGCTCGTCGAGCTCATCGAGGCGCCGGGCGGGCCGGCCTGGGCCAGCCTGGGGTTCTGAGCGGCGGTCAGTCCCCGAAGGGGCGGGACCGCTTGCGCTCTTCCTTCGACGGTCGCGGCTCACGACCCGGTCGCGGCGGGCGTGGGGCGGTGCCGGGCGCCATGTCCGGGGCACGTTCCTGCGGGGCGCGGGCCCGAGCGCGGGCGACGTCGTCGTTGAATGCCTTGCTGACGGCGGGCGCGAGGCTGCCCACCCAGGCCGCCTCGATCTCCTTCAGTCGGGCCGTCTCCGCCGCGCGGCGGTCGCGCTCGTAGCGCGCATGCTTGGCCATCGTCTCGTCCTTCCGATCGTGCGGCCGGACGGACCACCTGGCCCGCTCACGGGAAGCTCGACTAGGGGAAGTGTACGCGTGGCTCAGCTGACAGGCTTGCTGGCGAGCAGCGAGAACATCAGGGGCAGTTCGCCCTCGGCCTCGGGCGGCAGCCGCCAGCGACCGCTGTCCGGGGCCGTCTCGACGAGGAAATCGAGCTTCCACTCGAGCTCCGCGGACTCTCGCAGCCAGTCCAGATGCAGACCCGCGTCGATGAGCGCCGTGACGATCTCGCCGAGGCCGTGGTCCCAGCCGTGCTCCGTCTGCGTCCCGACGTCGGCCGACTCGTCGGCGTACGAGCCGGTGACCGGGAAGACGAGCGGCTCGCGGTGCTCCCAGTACGGGTAGGCGAGGCGGAGCTCGCCGCGCCGGACGCCCTCGTTCTCGAAGGCCTGGATGACCGGGTGGATCTCCGAGATGTAGAACCGCCCGCCGGGCCTGACGTAGCGTGCGACGACCCGCGCCCAGCCGGCGATGTCCGGCAGCCAGCCCAGGACGCCGCGGGACGTGTAGACGATGTCGAACTCGCCGTCGAGGTGGTCCGGCAGGTCGTAGACGTTCGACTCGACGAATGTCGCATCGGGTAAGCCGAGGTCGGCCGCCAGCTCGCGCGCCAGCCGGATCGACGATGGCGAGAAGTCGGCGCCGGTGACCGTCGCGCCAAGGCGAGCCCACGACAGGGTGTCGATGCCGAAATGGCACTGGAGGTGGAGGAGCGACTGGCCGCGGACGTCGCCGAGCGCCGCGATCTCCTCCGCCGTCAGCCGGACGCCGCCCGCCCGGAAGCCGTCGAGGTCGTAGAAGTCGCCGGCCGCATGGATCGCCGTCCAGGCCTCCCAGAGCGCCTGGTTGGCGGCGTACGACGCGGCGTGGTCATCGCTCACCGGAGGGACCAGACGAACACGACGTCCGGGGCCCGATCGGCGGCGCGGCAGAACGAGATGACCCGGCCGGCGAGATCGCGGATCCAGGGCTTCTCCTCGCGGGCCATGACGCCGAGCTCCTCCTCCAGCCGGTCGATCCAGCGGCCGGCCACGGCGTCGAGGGACCGGTCCGGGATGCGGGCGACGTCGCTGATCCAGGCCGGATCGATGCGCTCGACGATGACCCCGGCGGTGTCCTCGCTCGGACCGATCTCGATCCGGGCGTCGATGAAGTCCACCGGCGCGTCCCATTCGAGCGCCTGGCGGGCGGCCTCGGAGAACAGGTCCAGCCAGGTCGGGTCGATGCCACCGCCGAGCGGCAGGTGAGCATCGAAACGGCTCGTGTCGGCGAAGGGATCGTCACCGGCCGTGCCGATGACGACGAGGATGTCCTGGGCGGTCCCAGCGACCAGATCCATGCGGGCCATCGCCGCTCCCGTCAGCCCCGGTAGCCGGCGTCGCGGAGCAGGCCGGGCAGCTCGGTGGGCGAGCCCGCGACGTGGAAGCCGGCAGCCTCGAGCGCCTCGACCTTGGACGCCGCGGTGCCCGCGCCGCCCGAGATGATCGCGCCGGCGTGGCCCATCCGCTTGCCTTCCGGGGCCGTTCGTCCGGCGATGAACGCGACCTTCGGGATGTCGCGCAGGTGCTCGCCGGCCCAGGCCGCGGCGGTTTCCTCGGCCGCCCCGCCGATCTCGCCGATGAGGACGATGGCGTCGGTCTCGTCATCCTCGTGGAAGAGGTGCAGGACGTCGAGGAAGGTCGTGCCGATGATCGGGTCGCCGCCGATCCCGACGCAGGTCGACTGGCCCAGTCCGGCGTCGGTCATCGCCTGGACGGCTTCGTAGGTCAGCGTGCCGGAGCGGCTCACGACGCCGACCCGGCCCTCGCGATGGATGGACGCCGGGATGATCCCGACCTTGGCCCGGCCCGGTGACGTGGCGCCCGGGCAGTTGGGGCCGATGAGCCGCGCCCCGTGGGCCTGGACCATCGCGACGGCCGGGATCATGTCCAGGGCGGGGATCCCCTCGGTGATGCAGAAGATGGTCTCGATGCCCGCGGCCGCGGCCTCCATGACCGCGTCCGGGGCGCCGGCCGCCGGGACGAAGATGAGCGACGTGTTGGCGCCGGTCTCCCGGACCGCTTCGACGACGGTGTCGAAGACCGGGACCGAGCCGTCCAGGGCGGTCTGGCCGCCCTTGCCCGGGGTCACGCCGGCGACGACATTGGTGCCGTAGGCCTGGGAGGCTCCGGCGTGGAACGCGCCCTCGCGGCCGGTGATGCCCTGGACGAGCAGGCGCGTCCCCCGCCCGATGAGGATGCTCACGCCCGACCCCCCGCGGCCGACGCCGCCACGGCCTTGGTGGCGGCCTCGTCCAGCGAGCTCGCGGTCTCGAACCGGGCCTCGCGGAGCAGCTCGGCCGCCTCGTCCGCGTTCGTGCCGACGATGCGGACGATCATCGGGACCTCGCGGGCCTGCTGGGCGCGGGCCTCGATGAGCCCGCGGGCCACCTCGTCGCCACGGGTGATCCCGCCGAAGATGTTGACGAGGATGGCGTCGACCTTCGGGTCGGCGAGGATGAGCCGCATCGCCTCGGTCACCTTGTCGGAGCGGGCGCCGCCGCCGATGTCCAGGAAGTTGGCCGGCTCACCACCGGCCCGCTTGACGAGGTCCATCGTGGTCATCGCCAGCCCGGCGCCGTTGACCATGCAGCCGATCGTGCCGTCGAGCTTGATGAAGGTCAGCCCGGCCTCGCGGGCCTGGCGATCCTCCGGGGCCTCCTCGTCCGGGTCGCGGAGGTCCTCCAGGCCGGGGTGGCGCCCCAGGGCGGAGTCGTCGACCGTGACCTTGGCGTCGAGACAGACGAGCCGGTCGGCCGTCGCGCCACCCGCCGCGGCCTCGCGGACGATGGCCAGTGGATTGATCTCGACCAGATCGGCGTCGTAGGCCCGCATCGTCGTGACCAGGCCCTTGGCGATCCGGACGGCGTCCTTGAGATGCGCTTCGAGGCCGATCGCGAAGGCCAGCTGGCGGGCCTGGAAGTCGAGCAGCCCGAGGCTCGGGTCGGCGTGGACCCGGATGATGGCCTCGGGGTTCGACTCGGCCACGGTCTCGATCTCGACTCCGCCTTCCGCCGAGCCCATCAGGAGGATCGCCCGCTCGGCCCGGTCCAGGACGGCGGCCAGGTAGAACTCCTTGACGATGTCCGCCGCCGCAGCCACCAGGACCTTTCGGACGGTGAAGCCCTTGATGTCCATGCCCAGGATCTGCCCGGCCACGGTTTCAGCCTCGTCGGCCGAGCCGGCCAGCTTCACGCCGCCGGCCTTGCCTCGGCCGCCGACGAGGACCTGGGCCTTGATGACGACCTTCCCCGCGCCGGCGGCGAGGTAGCGTTCCGCCGCGGCTCGGGCTTCGGCGGGGGAGTGGGCGACGTCCCAGGCCGGGACCGGCAGGCCCTGCGCCACGAGCAGGGTCTTGGCGTCGGCTTCCTGGAGTTTCACGCGCAGCAGGCTCCGCTTCGGCAGTCGGGACGGGGCATCGATGGTACCCCGTCGCGATGCCGTGCCGCCGATGGTCTGGCGCGGAGGGACCACCCCGCTCCCGGAGGGAAATCGGAACGGTCGACGACGGCCGCCTCGCCATACTCGGTGAGCGTGGCCGGACGGTCCCGCCACCGCCTGAGGGGCGACATGCAGCGTGACCTCGTGGAGCGAGCGCGGAGAGGCGATCATGACGCCTTCGCCGAGCTGGCAGCCGCCGCGATCTCGCGCCTGGATGCCGCCGCCTGGCTCATCCTCCGCGACCCCGACCAGGCCAAGGACGCTGTGCAGAACGCGCTCGTCCGAGCCTGGCGTGATCTGCCCACCCTCCGGGACGCGGAACGCTTCGACGCCTGGCTCCACCGGTTGCTCGTCCGCGCCTGCATCGATGAGGCGCGCCGGCTCCGGCGTCATCGCGTCGACGTCGAACTGACCGACCTCCACGTCGCTGGGTCGGTGACCGCCGGCCACGAGTCGTCGATCGCCGACCGCGACCAGCTCGAACGCGGCTTCCTCCGGCTCGAACCGGAGATGCGAGCCGTCATCGTCCTCCATCACTACCTCGACCTCCCGCTCCCGACCGTCGCCGCGACGCTGGGGATCCCACTCGGGACCGCCAAGTCGCGCCTGCACCGAGCCCTGGGCCTCATGCGGGCGGCGCTGGACGCCGATGCCCGTACCGGATCCGAGCTCGCGGAGGGCCACCTGGCATGACCACCGACGACCGGTTCAGCCGGACCCTCTCCAGCTGGCTCAACGAGGACGCCGAGCACCGCGTGCCCGACCACCTCGGCGAAGTCCTCGTGCAGACCGCGGCGACACGTCAGCGAGCGTGGTGGTCGAGCCCCGAAAGGTGGCTCCCCGTGGATACCGTCGCTCCTCGCCGCGTCGCGAACCTGCGGCCTGTGCTGTTCCTGGCGCTCCTGGGAGCGCTGCTGATCGCCCTCGTCGGCGTCGCCATCATCGGGATGCCCGGCCTGACCCGGGACGGCATTCCGTTCGGCACGGCGCAGAACGGCCGCCTGTTCCTGGCGGTCGGCACCCAGGTCCGGAGTTACGCCGTCGATGGGACCGACGAGCAGGTCGTCCGCACCATCCCGGAGGGCGTGGGGACGCTGGCCATCGCGCCGGACGGCGACCGCCTGGCGATGTACATCCCCACGGAGGTGGACGGCGAAGAGGCTGGCCGGATCGACATCCTGACCCTCGCCGACGACCGTGTCGTCGAGGTCGTGTTCCCCCCGGGCAAGCGTGGCGGCGACCAGATCACCTGGTCACCGGACGCCCGCCGGCTGCTCTTTCCTGGGTTCGACGACGCTGGCGAATACCTGTTCATCGCCGACGCCGGGACCGGGATGGTCGAGGAGCTCGGCGCGGAGGTCATCGACCACGACAGCGCGATCGGATGGGCCGATTGGTCGCCGGACGGCGAGTGGATCGCGTTCGCTGGCGTCGATCGGTCGAGCTTCGTCGGTCCCATCTATCGCATCCGGCCGGATGGGACCGGGCTCGATGAGATCGCACCGAACGCGACGGTCGGGGACCCGGGTGGCCTCCGCTGGTCGCCCGATCCATCGGTCCAGCGGTTGCTCTACCCGAGCGGCCTCGGGCTGGTGATGTGGGACGCGTTGGACGACTCGACGCTCATCCTGGACCAGGGCTTCTGGCCGAGCTGGTCGCCCGATGGCACGAAGGTCGGGTTCTGGACGGACGGCCCGGTCGTAGCCGAGCTAGCCGAGGCGCCATGGTCGCCCGATGAGCTGGGGATCCGGTTCACCGGCGTTCAGCGGCTACTGCCAGGAGTATCGCGGAACTGTCCGGCCAGACCATCTGTGCCCCGTCGGTCTGGTCGCCGGCGGGTGACCTCCTCGTCGGCACGGAACGTCGTCGGCGGCGGGGCGGTCGTCGCCTCGGCCCTCGAGCCTGGCGGAGACCCGATTCGACGTCGCCAAGGACTGCCCCGGTCAATGCCATCACCTGGCAGCCCGTGGCCCCCTGATCCGGCTCGTCGGAAGCGTCCCCGACGGCGGTCGGTCCACCCGGGCCGACCGCCGTTCGGTGCTCTGCCGGGCGCGTCGCTACAATCGGGGCATGGCCCACCGAGTCACCCTGATCCCCGGCGACGGCATCGGACCGGAGCTGGCGGAAGCCTCGACCCGCGTCCTCGACGCTTCCGGCGTCACCTTCGAATGGGAGGTCGTCGAAGCCGGGGAGGCCGTGATGGCCAAGTACGGGACCCCGCTCCCCGAGCACGTCCTGGAGTCGATCACCCGCAACAAGGTGGCGCTCAAGGGTCCCATCACGACCCCGGTCGGGGAGGGCTTCCGAAGCGTCAACGTCACGCTCCGCCAGTCCCTCGGCCTGTACGCCAACCTCCGCCCGGCCCAGTCGATCAAGGGCCTCGAGACCCGCTACGACGACGTCGACCTGATCATCGTCCGCGAGAACACCGAGGACCTGTACGCCGGCATCGAGCACCGGGTCGGTCGCGATGCGGCGGAGAGCATCAAGATCATCACCCGCGAGGCGTCGGAGCGGATCGCCCGCTTCGCCTTCGACTACGCCGTGGCCAACGGCCGGCGCAAGGTCACGGCCGTGCACAAGGCCAACATCATGAAGCTGTCCGACGGACTGTTCCTGGAGAGCTGCCGGACGGTGGCCGCCGAGTACGGCCAGATCGAGTTCGAGGACCGCATCGTCGACAACATGTGCATGCAGCTCGTCCAGAAGCCCGAGCTGTACGACGTCCTCGTCCTGCCGAACCTGTACGGCGACATCGTCTCGGACCTCGCCGCGGGCCTGGTCGGCGGTCTGGGTGTCGCGCCGGGCGCGAACATCGGGACCGATGCCGCGGTCTTCGAGCCGGTCCACGGTTCGGCGCCCAAGTACGCCGGGCTCGACAAGGCCAACCCGACGGCCCTCATCCTGAGCGGCGCCCTGATGCTCCGCCATCTCGGCTATCCCGACGCCGCCGAGCGGGTCGAGACAGCGCTCCGCGACGTCATCGCCGAGGGTCGGGACACGACCTACGACCTCGGCGGCTCGGCCGGGACCGCGCGCTTCGCCGACGCGATCATCGAGCGCCTGGACGCGACGCCGAGCCCCGCACCGGCTCCGGCCGCGACCGCCTGACCGCCAGCCGACACCGGTCCGGCGACGACTTCGGAGGATCCATGCTGGTTCGCTATCGGGGTGGGGAGGGGATGCTCGCGTGGGCGTTCCACCGCATCTCGGGCGTCGCGATCTTGCTGTTCCTCGTCCTCCACGTCCTCGACATCTTCCTGGTCGGGGCCGCCCCGGACGTCTATGACACGCTGCTCGGCTTCTACGCCACGCCCATCGGGATCATCATGGAGTGGCTCCTCGGCGCCGCCGTCCTGTATCACGCGCTCAACGGCCTGCGCATCGTGATCATGGACTTCTGGCCGCGGATGACCCACTACCACACGCAGCTGTGGTACGGCAGCTGGATCATCTTCGTGGCCATCGGCCTGCCCGTGACGCTGCGTCATCTTCGGCCAGTTCAGTCGCGCTCGATGGGGTGGTCGTCGTGAGCGTCGAGGTCGGCCGGAGCGGCCGGGTCAAGCCGCAGGGCACCCGGCGCGAGCTGGCCATCTGGTTCCTCATGCGCGCTGACCGGGCTGGGCCTGTTCGTCCTGGTCCTGACCCATTACCTCATCCTGCACGTCTTCCACGACCCGGCCGACCAGACGGCGGACTGGATCGGCGACGTTCCGCTGGAGCAGCACGTTCTGGCGGGTGTTCGACTGGACGATGCTGATGCTCGTCCTCTTCCACGCGTTCATGGGCATGCGCATCGTCATCAGCGACATGCTCGGCGGGACGGCCCGGACCGTCCTGCTGTGGATCCTCTACGCCATCGCCATCGCCCTGTTCGTCATGGGCACGCAGGTCGTCCTGACCCTGCCGAACGTCGTCCCAGGCGCCTGATGATCGAGCACGACGCCCTCATCGTCGGGGCCGGGGGCGCCGGCCTGTGGGCCGCCGTCGAGCTGGCCAAGGCCGGGGTCGATGCCGCGGTCCTGACCAAGCTCTACCCGACCCGCTCGCACACCGGTGCCGCCCAGGGCGGAGTGTGCGCCGCCCTGGGCAACCAGGAGGAGGACCACTGGGAGTGGCACATGTTCGACACGATCAAGGGCGGCGACTACCTCGTCGACCAGGACGCGGCGGAGATCCTGGCCCGCGAGGCGGTCGAGACGGTCATCGAGCTCGAGCACATGGGCCTGCCGTTCAACCGGACGCCCGACGGCAAGATCGACCAGCGACGGTTCGGCGGCCACACCCGGAACTACGGGGAGGGCCCGGTCCGCCGGTCGTGCTTCGCCGCCGACCGGACCGGCCACATGATCCTCCAGACCCTGTACCAGCAGGCCATCAAGCACGGCGTCCGCTTCTACGACGAGTACCACGTCGTCGACCTGCTGACCGAAGGCGGCGACCTGGGCGATGGCGGTCGGGCGGCCGGGGTCGTGGCCTATGCGCATCGCCGACGGATCGCTCCACACCATCCGGTCCAAGGCGACGATGCTCGCGACCGGCGGCTTCGGGCGGATGTTCCGGATCACCTCGAACGCCTGGTCGCTGACCGGCGACGGCGTCGCCCTGGCCTACCGCCACGGCGTGCCGATGCAGGACATGGAGTTCTACCAGTTCCACCCGACCGGGATCGTCGGGATCGGCATCCTGCTGTCCGAGGCAGCGCGCGGCGAGGGCGGCATCCTGCTCAACGGCCTCGGCGAGCGGTTCATGGAGCGCTACGCCCCGACGATGCTCGACCTGGCGCCACGCGACATGGTCAGCCGCAGCATCTACCAGGAGATCAGGGCCGGCCGCGGCATCGACGGCAAGGACTACGTCTACCTCGACGTGCGCCACCTCGGGCGCAAGGTCATCGAGGAGAAGCTGCCCGACATCACCGACTTCGCCCGGGTCTACCAGGGCGTCGAGCCGATCACCGAGCCGGTGCCCATCCAGCCGACCGCCCACTACGCGATGGGCGGCATCCCGACCGACGTCGTGACACGCGGGTCACCCGCGACGCGGCCAACACCGTCGTGCCCGGGCTGTACGCGGCCGGCGAGACGGCCTGCGTGTCGGTCCACGGCGCCAACCGCCTGGGCACGAACTCGCTCGTCGACCTGCTCGTGTTCGGCCGCCGCGCCGGACGGCAGATGGCCGAGGACGTCAAGGGCTGTCGGGATGCCGGACGTGGCCGACGATGCGGCCGAGCCGGTCCGCGCCGAGATCGAGCGGCTCCGCGGCTCGACCGGCCGCGAGTCCGCGCCGCGCATCCGCGAGCAGCTGGCCGACGTGATGATGGACAACGTCGGCGTCTATCGGGACGAGGCGCTGCTGATCGCGGCCCGCGACCGGGTCGGCGAGCTCCGGGCGCGCTACGCCAAGGTCGCGATCGACGACAAGGGAACGGTCTTCAACACCGACCTGCTGGAGGCCCGCGAGCTCGGCTACCTCCTCGACTGTGCCGAGACCACGGTCGTCGCCGCCCTGGCCCGCAAGGAGAGCCGCGGCGCCCACGCCCGCGAGGACTACCCGGATCGCGACGACGCGAACTTCCTGACCCACACGCCTGGCCACGCGGGGCGTCGGCGGCCCGCGCCTCAGCTACAAGCCGGTCACCATCACCAAGTTCGAACCCAAGCCCAGGACGTACTGATGCAGGTCGACCTCCGCATCCTCCGCTACGACCCCGAGCGCGACGAGAAGCCGCACTGGGAGGCCTACCAGGTCGAGTCCGACCCGAAGATGGACCGCGTCCTGGACCTGCTCCATCGGGTCAAGTACGAGCAGGACGGCTCGCCTGACCTTCCGCCGGTCGTGCGCCCACGGCGTGTGCGGCTCCGACGCGATGCTCATCAACGGCCGCAACCGGCTGGCCTGCAAGCTGCGGGTCGAGCAGCTCGGCCGGCGTCGCATCACCGTCGCGCCGCTGCCCGGCCTGCCGGTGGTCAAGGACCTCGTCGTCGACATGGACGGGTTCTTCGACAAGTTCAAGAGCGTCCAGCCGTACCTCATCAACGACTCGCCGCCGCCGGAGCGCGAGCGGCTCCAGTCCGCGGCCGAGCGCGAGCGCTACGACGACACGACCAAGTGCATCCTGTGCGCCGCGTGCACGACGTCCTGCCCGTCGTTCTGGGCGCAGCCCGAGTACGTCGGGCCGGCGGCCATCGTCAACGCCCACCGATTCATCTTCGACTCCCGGGACGAGGGCGCCGACGAGCGGCTCGAGATCCTGGCCGACGAGGACGGCGTGTGGCGCTGCCGGACGATCTTCAACTGCACCGACGCCTGTCCGCGCGGGATCCAGATCACCCAGGCCATCCTCGAGGTCAGCAGCGCCATCGCGGGCGCGTCGCTGAGCGCCGGGGACGGCACGCTGTTCGGCGACCTGCCCGGCCCGCGACCGGCCGATCCGGACGCCGGGGCGTCGTCGACCCGGCCGGCCCCGACGCGCGGCTTCGTCATCCGGACCGACGGCGCGGCCCGCGGCAACCCGGGTCCGGCGTCGCTGGGGGCGGCCCTGTTCGACCTGGCGCCGGCCGGACGCCCGCGACCCCGGGCCGATGCCGGACGCCTCCATCTCCGAGTACCTCGGGCGTCCAGACCAACAACGTCGCCGAGTACACCGGCACGCTCCGGGCCCTCGAGCTGGCCCGCGAGCTCGGGGCGACGGAGGTCCACCTCCTGCTCGACTCGAAGCTCATCGTCGAGCAGGTGTCCGGCCGCTGGCGGGTCAAGGACGCCAAGCTCATCCCGCTGTGGGCGGCCTGCGCGCGGGATCCTCGGCCGGCTTCCGGCGCTGGACCGCGGGCCATGTCCCGCGGGCCCAGAACACGCGTCGCCGACGCGCTCGCCAACGAGGCCATCGACCGGGTCCTGGCCGGTGGCCCGCCGTCGGTCGTCATCCGCCCGGACGACGGCTGACGGTCGGCTGGACCCACGCCCCGACGCGCCATGGATGACCCGACCCGGCGCCGCTCCCCGGGGAGCTGGCCCCGTGACCGACCGGTCCGCTGGTCCGGTCTGGCCGGCAACCTCACCTGGCTCCTGGTCGCGACGACGGCGCTGGCCATCCAGGTGCTCCTGGCCATCCCCCTGGTCGTCGTGACCGGTTCGGCGGCCGGGGAGGCGCTCGGTGGCGTCGGCCGGATCGGGCTCGCCCTGGCCTGGGGTGGCCTGACCCTCTTCGCCGCCTGGTCCTGGGTCCTGGGCCGCTGGCGCGTCGTCATCGCCCCGATCGCGACCGTGGCGCTGCTGTGGTTGGCGACGACGTTCGCTAGCTGACTGACGAAGGACGCCGCGGGGCTGGTCGTGCGGCGCGCAGAGTAGAATCAGGCGGTCAGCGAGGCGGCCGGATGGTCGCGCGGGCCTGGTCGAGTCCCTCGACCAGCTCGTGAGGAAAGTCCGAGCTCCTCAGCGCAGGGTGGCGGGTAACGCCCGTCCGTCGCAAGACGAGGACCAGTGCCACAGTGACGATGCCGGGCCAGGCCTTCGGGCCTGGCACGGAGTGAAACGCGGCAAACTCCACCCGGAGCAAGGCCAAATAGGAGGGCGCAACCCGTCGGCGGGTGACCGTCGGTGGGGGAGAGGTGCGCTGCCCAGCCCTCGGGTCGGCCGCATGAGCCGTCGGGTGACCGACGGCCCCAGATGGATGGCCATCCCCGCCGTCCGTGCCTCGTGCGCGGCGACGGGACAGAACTCGGCTTACAGGCCGCCTCGCTGACGCAGCCCCGCGAATTCGTGCACAGATCGGGTCCCGGGCGCCCGCGGTCGGCCCGGACAGGCCGTCAGAGCCCGCAGCGGGAGGGCGCGATCCCTCGATTTCCAACACCGGTCGGCCGAAGATGGAACGGTTCGACGATGAGCGTGCCCTAGTCTGTGAGCGCGACGACGACCGTCACGCCGCACACGGATGACGAGGATGGATCGGACGCTCGTCGAACGAGCTCGTCAGGGCGATCATGCCGCCTTCGCCATCCTGGCGGAGTCGGCGACGAATCGACTGTATGGCCTCGCGACGCTCATCCTTCGGGACCCTGACCGCGCCCAGGATGCGGTCCAGGAAGCGCTCGTCTCGGCCTGGAGAGACGTGCGTGCCCTACGGGATCCCGATGCCTGGGACGCATGGATCCATCGTCTCGTCGTCAGGGCGTGTTATCGAGAGGCCGACCGACACCGTCGGCGGCGACTCCTCGTGACCACCTTCGATCCGACGCCGCCGACGATCGGCGACGCGTCGGGAGACCTTGCTGACCGCGACGAGATCGAGCGTGGCTTCCGACGGTTGACCGTCGAGCAGCGCGCGATCCTCGTCCTGCACTTTCACGGCGGGCTGTCGGCGGCAGAGGCTGGTGACGTCCTCGGGATCCCCGAGGGCACGGCCAAGTCTCGCCTCAATCGGGCGCTCCGCGCGATGCGCGCAGCCCTCGAGGCCGATGCTCGTACCGTCCAGCTCAACCCGGGGCGACCGGCATGAACGGACCGAACGACTTCGAGCGCGACTTGACGCGGTGGATGGCCGCCGTGGTGCCGACCCAGGCACCCGGTGAGCTTGCGCCATCGATCGTGGATCGAACTCGCATGATGCGGCCGCGTCCGGCCTGGCTCGCCCGCCTCCTGGAGCCTCCGATGCAAACGCAACTTTCGTTGAGACGCTACCTCGGCTTCGGCCGATCACCACGGTTGATCCTGGCAGTCCTGCTGATCATCACCCTCGTCGCGGGCGGGTTCGTGGTCGGCAGTCAACTGCTGCGGCAGCGCGCCCTACCACCGCCATTCGGACTCGCCGACAACGGCCTGATCGCCGTCTCGTTGACGACCGGGGCGATCGTCCTCGTGGAGCCTGATGGGTCGAAGATGCGACCGCTGGAGCTGCCCTTCAGGGGCCTCAGCGGGACGTCGTTTTCACACGATGGAACCAGGCTCGCAGCATGGGCGCGTCCGAGCAACGGACGCCCGCTCGAGAAGACGTTGATCGTCGCGAATATCGACGGGTCTGGGGCCTTCGAGTTTGACGCCACGGACGTCGGGACCGACCCGGGTTTCCGCATCGCATGGTCGCCGGACGACCGACATCTGGCCTACAGCGATACAGGCGGTCGATCGTTCGTCGCCGACATCGACGCCCGAACGGTTCTCGAGATCGGCCGGGACGAGTCGGTCCTGCGCCGCACGGACCCTGCGTGGGCTCCCGACGGACGGCTTGCCTTCCGATGCACGACGGCCGACCGCGTGCTCCACCTGTGCGTCATGAGCGCGGACTACCAGGCTGAGCAGGTGCTGCCGACGTCGCCCGGGACCGAATGGGCCTTTCAGGCCCCGTCGTGGTCACATGACGGTCGGTCGATCGCCTACCAGGTCGACGACACGGTCGACCTGGCGACGGGCTTCGGGTGGGACGTCGCCACGATCGATGTGGCGACGGGCACCGAACGGATCCTCACGCGCGGCTTCGCCGATCACACGATCCTCCCCGTCTGGAGTCCGGACGGTCTGCACGTGCTGTTCGGGACCGCAGGGGGCCCGGGTGTCGTGCGGTCGGATGGGACCGACCTGCGCGTGCTCGGTGAAGGGGGCTGCGATTGGGCCGAGCCATCGCCGGATGGTGCCTCCATCGCCTGCCTGAGGAGCGACCAGGTCGTGCTGTACCCGATCGCCGGTGGCCAGCCGACGGTCATCCAGCTAGGCGGCGACGCCGAGTTCGTCAGCTGGCAGCGTTTGGGGCGTTGACCCCGCCTAGCGAACGGTGTTCAGACGGCCCTCGGAGTGACCTCCGGGGGCCGCTCGGTGCGCCGTCGCCGGGGCCGTTGCACATTCGGTATGGCCGGTGCCGCGGGATCCGAACCCACGCCGACCAGTCCCCAAGGATCGGATCCGCGGGTAGCCTCAGAAGTCGCGCCGGCCCTCGAAGTGGCCGAGGACCCCCGGCCGGACCAGCTGGTACAGCGCGATCCGGTGACCGCCGATCGAGCGGAACGAGCTGCAGGGTCCCTGCGGGATCTCGAGCGACCGGTCCGGCACCCAGCCCCCTCGGTCGAGCTCGGCCAGCGCGATCGGCAGGTCCGTGACGCGATAGACGAGGATGGGGCGTTCGCCCTCGACGTGGTCGGTCAGGACGATGGCCGGTGGACCCGACGGCAGCTCGACCATCGCGACCCGGACGCCGCCGTCCTCGATGGCGAAGACCAGACGGCCGCCCAGGACGCTCGTGACGTCCGCCACATCGGCGGCCACGTCGCGGCTCGGCGTGTACAGGTAGTCGAGGCTCTCGAAGCCGATCGACCCAGCCATGTCGACAGCGTACGCCCGGCCGCCAGCGACACGTCCCGCTGACGGCGCCGCAACGCTGTCGCGACGGTCCGCGATTAGCGTGCGCGCCACTGACCCGACTTGGCGGGCCAGGCATGGATCCGGGGGGTATCGAAGCGAGGGGTCCTATGAAGAAGCGCACACTCCTTCCGTTCGTGGCCGCCGTCGGGCTGCTCGCGGTCGTGACCGCGCAGACGGTCGTCGCGGTCCCGCCGCACCTCCACTGCCTCAGGTTGGACAACGGCAACTACGTCGCGCTCGGTGGCGGGGTGACCACGCATGCGCCGCACGACACGGCCTTTCACAACCTCCACTTCAATGTGCATGTCGGCACGCCCGGAACGGGCCCGCTGACGATCGTGGCCGACACGACAGCTCCGTACACCTGTCCTCCATCCCCGTAACCCCACGCACGCCTGACCGGCCAAGTCCTCGGTCAAGGCCACGCCCCCGTCGGTCGATCGGCCGATGGGGGCGTTTCATGTCCATCGATGATCGCCGGCAGGACGATCGAAGGCCCCGTCCGTCGGAGGTGACGAGCGGGGCCTTCGCGGGCGTGGGCGACTGGTGCGCGCGGTCGTGCGCCCTAGGGGCGTCCCGCTCCATCGGGTGGTCCCGGATCGGCCGGCTGACCCGGGTCGTCGGGCTTCCCGGCACCTTCCGGCTTCCCAGCGTCAGCCGGCTTGCCGGCCTCGGCGGGGCGGCGTTCGGCGGCGACGTCCTGGCCGTGGTTGGCCTTGGCCGCAGCGGAGACATCGGCACCGCGGTTGGTATCTGGCGTGGGGTCGTCGCCCTTGGCGGCGGCCGAGACATCGGAGCCGTGGTTCTCGGTCTCGACGACCGGCTCGGGCAGGACCGTCTCGTCAAGGACCGTCGCGGGCACCGGCTCGAGATCAGGAGCCGGAACGGCGCGGACCGGGACGGTCTTGCCAGCGGCTTCGCTGGCTCGCTGCAGGCCAGGGCCGGACGCATCCGGCAGGGCGGTGAAGGCCAGGACGGCCCCAGCGGACAGGGCCAGAGCGGCGACGGCCAGGAAGGTGCTTCGGACGCGGGTCATCGGCGATCCTCGTGCGTGGATCCAGGGGTCGTCAGGAGGAACGAGCGACCGCCGACGGCGTTAGGGACGCTACGGGACCCATTCGTCCTAGCCCGGGAGATCAGGGGGACACCGGCGGAACCGGGGCCAGGGCCGCGGCGCGTGACGGACGGCGGGCGCTAGTCCTCGTCCGGGCGGAACGTGTGGGGCGCGACGCAGGCGTTGCAGATCGGCGTCGCCGAATCGAGGTCGCCCAACGGGATCGGGATCTTCCGGTCCGGGTACAGGCACTCGACGTCGTACACGCGCTCGGTGCCGGCCTCGACATCGATCAGGCGCCGGAAGGTGCAGCGCTTGATCCGGTGCGGCGCCAGGTGATAGGCGTCGGGCTGCTGGGGGATGATCGGGAGCGGCAGGGCCATGGGGTCGGTACTGGGCCTCGCGAGCACATGTTCCAGAGCCACAGAGGGACTCTGGCGCCGGAGCCTAGCACTGGCTGCAAGCGGACGGCAAGGCGCGAAAGGTACTAGACTCCGCGCCGTTCCACTCCCGGAGCAGCCAGGAGAGCGCGTGTCCGACGACGCCGGGACGCCGCCGCCGCCCCGCAAGACACCTCGACGCCGCCGAACGGATCACGATCCGACGTTCGTGCCGCCCCCCGTCGCGAACGACCGTCGACGGACGCGCAACGTTGCCGGCGCGGCCGCGGGGGCCACAGCCGCGGGGGCCACAGCCGCGGCCAGCCATCTCGACGCCGGCGAGGCCCCGACGCCCGGTCCGCCGCCGGTCGTCGCGACGCCGATCGCCACCCGACCCGAGCCCGGCACGGACGCCTCGACCATCGTCCGCGGCTCGGCCGTCGCGGCGGCCGTCGGGACTGGTCGATCGGCCGACCCGCGGCCTGAGCCTTGGCTTCCGATGCTCGACGACCGGTCGCCGGACCCGGCGACCTGCCCGTTCCTGCGGGCCGTCGATGGCGCTGGCGTCATCGCCGCACCGGTCGAGGCGCCAGATCCGGCTAATCGCTGCGCCGCGCTTCGCGAGGCGGTCCCGCAATCGCTCCGCCAGCAGGAGCTCGTGTGCCTGACGGCGTCGCACATCGACTGTCCGCGATATCTCCGCGGAGCGACGGCCGTGACCGAGGTCCCGCCCGTCCCGGTCACCGCCGGACGGACGATGACCCCGGCGATCCTCGGCTCGATCGCCCTCCTCGTCCTGGCCTTCTCGGCGTCCGTCGCGTTCGTTCTGGCCCGCGGCGGCCTGGACCTGGCGGCGGTCGCGATCGCCACCCCGGGGCCGACGGCCTCGGCGGTCGCCGCCATCCCGAGCCCCGACCCGACCGCCGGCGCGTCCGCCGCCGCCGTCGATCCCTCGCCCAGTCCGAACCCATCCCGGGAGCCGACGCTGACGCCCACCCCGCCCCCGAGCCCGACGCCCGCCCCGACCCCGAGCCCGACGGTTGAACCGACCCGGACACCGCGACCCAAGCCGACGTCGGAGCGCTACGCCCTCCTGGAGCCCTGTCCCAACCGACCGCGGTGCTGGATCTATACCGTCCGGCGCGGCGACAACCTGTACAGCATCGCCAACTACTTCGGCGTATCGCTCGATGCGATCTACGCCCGCAATGCGTTCCTGCGCGACGGCGGCCTGCGGGCCGGGCAAGAACTGCGGCTGCCGCCCCCGACCCGCTGACCGGCTGATCGGCCGAGGTCGCGCCGCCCGGGCCTGACGGGCCGCGGGGCATTCCCACGATCTTGCGTTTTCGGCATTGACGCGCCCCAATTCCGCGCGCAGAATGCAGGGAAGTGGCACGAAGTGGTGAGAAGTGGGGAATCCGGAGGGATGTCCCCGACCGCGACACCTGACGCGCCATCGCCCAGGCCAGGTCTGACGACACGAGGGAACCCGACGGGTGTTCACCGGCGAGTACCGGCACACGGTGGACGACAAGGGACGCATCGCCGTCCCTGCGAAGTTCCGCGCCCAACTGGACGCAGGAGCGGTCGTCTCGCGCTGGATGGATTCCTGCCTGGCCATCCACACCCGACAGGGCTGGGACGCCCTCGCCGACAAGGTGTCGGCATTGCCCATCACGGATCAGGCGTCTCGCCTCTTCCAGCGCTTCGTGTTCGCGGGCGCGGCTGAGGTGGAGCTCGATCGGCAGGGACGCGTCCTCGTCCCGGCCTACCTGCGCGAGTCGATCGCCCTGGCGGATGCCGCCGTCGTGGTCGGATCGCGCGATCACGCGGAGATCTGGGCGCCAGCGGCGTGGGACACGTACCGCCGGGCGCTCGACGACCCGCAGGAGCTGGCTCGGGCCTTCGAAGGGCTCGGGATCTAGCTCGAACCACATGCGCTTCCAGGGTCCGCTCGGGATCCGTTCGACAAGGGTGGAGGAGAGATGGAGGTAGGGCACATCCCGGTCATGGCGGAGGAGGTCATGTCGATGCTCGCGCCTGCCCCGGGAAGCCTCCAGATCGACACCACCCTTGGCGGCGGTGGGCACACCGAGCGGATCCTGGAGGCGACCGACCCTGATGGCCGCCTCCTCGGTCTCGACGCCGATGGGGCGGCCATCGCCAGAGTGGACGGTCGCCTCCGCCCCCGCTTCGGGGACCGCCTGGTCCTGCGCCAGGCCAACTTCCGCGAGCTCGGTGCCGTCGCGCCGGACGCGGGCTTCACCCAGGTCGATGGCGCCCTGTTCGACCTCGGCCTGAGCAGCTACCAGCTGGCCGACACGGATCGGGGCTTCGGCTTCCGCGCCGGCGGCCCGCTCGACATGCGCTTCGACTCGAGCCGCGGCGTCCCGGCCGCGGAGCTGCTGGCCACCCTGGACGCCGGTGAGCTGGCCGCCCTGTTCGGACGCTACGGGGAGGAGCCACGGTCCGGCCGGATCGCCCGGGCCATCGTCGACGCCCGCCGGACCGCGCCGGTCGCGACCGCCGAAGAGCTCGCCGCGATCGTCGAACGGGTCGCGCCGCCCAACCCGCGCCAGCCGCGCCGGACCCATCCCGCGACACGGGTCTTCCAGGCGCTCCGGATCGCCGTCAACGAAGAGCTCGAGGCCCTCCAGGAGGGACTCGCGGCCGCCGTCGACCTGCTCCGGCCCGGTGGCCGGCTCGTCGTCCTGTCCTACCACTCCCTCGAGGACCGGATCGTCAAGCGCTTCATCGCCGCCGAGCGGCGTGGCTGCGTCTGCCCTCCGGACCTGCCGGTCTGTGCCTGCGGCCGGAATCCACGCCTGCGCCTCGTCACCCGCCGGTCGTTGACCCCGTCGGCGGCCGAGGTGGAGGCCAATCCCCGAGCCCGCAGCGCCCGGCTGCGAGCCGCCGAACGTCTGGCCGCCTGACGGCGCCATCGATCGCGAGCCCTGGAAGGAACGGAGGAGCCCCCATGAGCAAGCGTCACCAGTCCAGTCGCCGCAAGGCCTACGGGCGCCGCCAGCACGAGGTCCGCGAGCGGCACGAACGCTCCGCGCATCCCGAGGTCGCCGAGTTCGAGCTCGACGACTGGGGTGCCGCCGCGCCCGCCGACCCGTTCGCCTTCCTCGACCCGCGCGCACCGCGCTTCCGCTTCGTCAGCGGCGACTGATCGGTGGCCGTCTACGAGGGCGCACGCCCACGCACCATCGCCCTGCCCGGGCGTCCACGGGCCCTCGAGGCGCCGGCCCTGCCGCGTCGTCGGTCGCGCCCGGCCGTCCGCGCTCGCCGGGGGCCGAATCGCCTCGCCATCATCCTCGGCGGCATCGTCGTCGCCTTCATGCTCGCCTTCTTCTCCCTGGCCCAGGAGGTCCGCGTCTCGGCCACGGGCTATGACATCGGTCGGCTCCAGCTGGAGCGCGACCGCCTGGATGCGCGGATCCAGGAGCTGCGGTCCGACCTCAGTCGACTCGGCCGCGAGCCGGCCGTGCGCAAGCAGGCGCTCGACGCCGGGCTGAACCAGCTGGGCGAGCCCATCCTCCTGCCGGCCCGCTAGATCGACGAAGGGACCGACGATGCTGGGCCGCACCGATTCACGCCGCCGCCTCCTCTTCCTGCTGATCGCGTTCTTCATCGCGTCGCTGGCCCTCGTGGCCCGCACGGCGTACTGGCAGGTGCTGCGCGGTGATGAGCTCAGCGTCAAGGCGGCGGACCAGGCCTTGACCCGGATCGAGCTGCCCAGCCGGCGCGGCGAGATCTACGACCGGACTGGCACCGTCCTCCTGGCCACCACGGTCGATCGCGATCGGCTGGTCGGAAATCCGAGCCTCATCGCGGCGGACGGTCAGCTCGAGCCGACGATGACGATCCTGACCCGGCTCCTCGACCTCGACGAGGAGGGCGCTGCCGCCATCCGGGCCAGGCTCCAGGACTCGACGAAGCAGTACTCGGTCCTGACCCGCGGGGTGAAGCCCGATGTCGCCGAGCGGATCCGTCAGGCGGTCAGCGACGGCCGCCTCGTCGGGATCAGCCTGGAGCCGGAGCCGGTGCGGGTCTACCCGCAGGTCGGTGGGGGGCCGGACTCGACCCTGGCCGCCCATCTCCTCGGCTTCGCCAATCGCGAGGGCGAAGGGCAGTACGGCGTCGAGCAGTTCTACCAGCCGCAGCTGGCCGGTGAGCCGCGGATCCTCGAGGCCCAGCGCGACCTGCGGGGGCGAGCGATGACCGAGACGGCCGAGGTCAAGCAGATCGGGACGGCGGGCCAGGACCTGCGCCTGACCATCGACGCGAGCCTCCAGCTGGCCCTGGAGCAGGAGCTCCTGGCCGCCTACATCGCGGACGATGCGAAGAGCGTCTCGGCGGTCGTCCTAGACCCCTACACCGGTGAGGTCTACGCGGAGGCGACCTACCCGTCGTACGACGCCAATGACTACCGCGCCATCGCGGCCGAGGCCCCGGAACGGTTCATCGACCCGGTCGTCTCGAGCGTCTACGAGCCGGGTTCCGTGTTCAAGATGATGACCGCGGCCGCGGCCCTCGAACGCGGGACGGTCACCCGCAAGACGAAGATCAAGGACGTCGGCACGCTTCGCCTGGACAAGGGCCAGGCCAAGATCGACAACGCCGACCGGACCGGGATGGGCTGGATCACGTTCGAGGACGGGATCGCCTACTCACGCAACGTCGTCGCCGCCAAGGTCGCGATGGACCTCGGCAAGTCGACCGCCAAGTCGTCGGCGATCCTCTACGACATGTGGCAGCGGCTGGGCTACGGCCAGAAGACGGACATCGACCTGGCCGGCGAAGTGGCCGGCATCGCCCGTGACCCGGGGCTCATCGACTGGCAGCAGATCGACCTGGCCAATGCCTCGTTCGGGCAGGGCGTGGCGGTCACCCCGATCCAGCTGGCGGCGTCGTACGCGGCCCTGTTCAACGGCGGGACGATGGTCCAGCCGCACGTCGTCCAGGCGGTCGGCGAGCACGAGCAGTCGTGGCCACCACGCGGCACGGTCATCGAGCCGATCGTGTCGAAGACGCTCCTGAAGATGGCCGACCACGTCATCGACGAAGTGCCGTTCTACCGCGACCGCACCCGCGTCCCTGGCTACCACGTCGGCGGCAAGACCGGCACGGCCCAGATCTGGGACGCCAAGAAGAAGCGTTGGAAGCACAACCTCTTCAACTACTCGTTCGTCGGCTATATCGGGCGCGAGAAGGGCGCCCCCGACCTCGTCGTCGCCGTCCGGATCGAGGAGGGACGACCGTCCGTCGCACGGGTCGGCCACCTGGAGATGCCGGTCATGTCATTCGAGCTCTTCCGGCGCATCGCGACCAATGCGATCACGACCCCGGACCTCCTTCGCGAGCGGCCGACGTCGACCTCGAAGGGCGACGAGGAACGGTGACACCGCGCTATGCCACACTGGCCGGCGTGACCGACGTCGATCCGTCGACCCCGGCACCGGATGCGGCCGCGGCCTTGACCGCCGACGATCTCGTCCGCCTGAGCGGCGGCCGGCTCCTGGCCCGCTCCGGTCGCCCCATCCGCGGTGCCGCCGTCGACTCCCGGGCGATCGCCCCGGGCCAGCTGTTCATCGCCCTGCCGGGTGAGCGGACGGACGGCCACGCGCACCTCGACGACGCCGTCCGACGGGGCGCATCCGCCGTCCTCGTGACCCGTCCGCCGGCCGATCCGGCGGCCCTCGGCGATGTCACGGTCATCCGTGTCGCCGACGGCCTGACCGCGCTGGCCGCGATCGCGACCGGCTGGCGCCGCCGCTTCGCCCCGCTCGTCGTCGGGATCACCGGGAGCATCGCCAAGACGAGCACCAAGGAGGCCGTCACGGCCGTCCTGGGCACGACCCGCCGGACGCTCAAGAGCGAGGGCAACCAGAACAACGAGGTCGGGCTCCCGCTGACGGTCCTGCGCCTGGGTCCGGAGCACGAAGCGGCCGTCCTCGAGATGGGCATGTACGTCGGCGGGGAGATCGCCGAGCTGGCCGCCATCGGGCGACCCGCCATCGGGGTCGTCACCGCTGTCCAGCCCGTCCACCTGTCGCGCATCGGCAGCCTCGAGGCGGTGGAGCGAGCCAAGGGCGAACTCGTCGAAGCCCTGCCGGCCGGGGGGACGGCCGTCCTGAACGGCGACGACCCGATCGTGACCCGGATGGATTCGCGGACGGCGGCCCGGGTCCTGCGCTACGGCTTCGGCGAGTCGTCCGACGTCCGTGCCGAGGCGGTCACCTCGGCCGGGCTGGCCGGGATGGCCTTCCGCCTCCGATCGCCGGCCGGCGATCGCGACATCAGCATCCCGACCCTCGGCCGGCTGTCCGTCCACAACGCCCTGGCTGCGGCCGCGGTGGGCATCGCCGGCGACGTCCCGCTGGACCGGATCGCCGAGGGCCTGGCCGGCGGCTGGGCCGCGCCCCACCGGACCGAGGTCGTGCGGCTGCGCAGCGCGACGGTCATCGACGACTCGTACAACGCCTCGCCGGGCTCGGTGGAGGCGGCCCTGGACCTGCTGGCCGGCATCCCCGGCCGGCGCGTGGCGGTCCTCGGCGAGATGCTCGAGCTCGGGGAGGGCCACGAGGCGGGCCACCTGGCCGTCGGCGAGGCCGCCGCGGGTGTCGTCGACCTGCTCATCGTCGTCGGCGCCGACGCGGGCGGCATCGTCGAGGGCGCCCGGGCGGCCGGCCTGGATCCGGCCCACATCCATCACGTCGCCGACGCCGAGGCGGCCCTCGATGCGCTCCGCCCCCGGCTCCGCGATGACGACATCATCCTGGTCAAGGCGTCCCGCGGCATCGAGCTCGACCAGGTCGTCGACGCGCTGCGCGTCGAGCTGGGCGAGGCGGCCCGATGACGGTCGAGCTCATCCAGGGCCTGCTCCTGACCTTCGCGCTCGTCGTCATCCTCATGCCGTCGTACATCCGGCTCCTGCAAGCCATCGGGTTCGGCAAGCGGATCCGCGAAGAAGGACCGGAGTCCCACTACGTCAAGGAAGGCACGCCGACGATGGGCGGCCTGCTCATCGTCCTCGTCGTCATCGGCGTGTACTTCTTCCTGCGCGCTCCCGACGCGTCCACCTTCGCGCCGCTGGCCGCCCTGGCCGGCGTCGGGTTGCTGGGCGCCTTCGACGACTACCTCAACGCCCGGACGGGGGAGGGGATCCGCGCCCGCCAGAAGCTCATCTGGCTGACCGTGGTCGCGTTCGTCGCGGCCTGGCAGATCCAGCAGACCTACGACATCACGGCCATCGCGGTCCCGTTCGTCGGCGCGGTCGCCATCGACCCGTGGCTGTACGTGCTGTTCGGGGCGTTCGCGATCGTCGCCGCGTCGAACGGCGTGAACCTCACCGACGGGCTCGACGGGTTGTCCGGCGGGACCGTCGCCATCGCGTTCGTGGCCTACATGCTCATCGCCCTGCTCAACGTCCCGAACCAGGCCAACCTGGCGCTGCTGTGCGCCCTGATCATCGGCGCGCTGCTCGGCTTCCTGTGGTTCAACGTCCACCCGGCCCAGATCTTCATCGGGGACTCGGGGGCCCTGTCGCTGGGGGCGACGCTGGCGGTCACGGCGCTCATCACCGGCCAGATCCTCGTCCTGCCCCTCATCGGCATCATCTTCGTCGTCGAGACGATGTCGGTGATCATCCAGGTCGCCTACTTCAAGGTCACTGGCGGCAAGCGCCTGTTCCGGTTCACCCCGCTCCACCATCACTTCGAGCTGGGCGGCTGGGACGAGGAGAAGATCACCGTCCGCTTCTGGATCGTCGGCATCCTGGCCGCCCTCCTCGGCGTGACCCTGTTCCTGGCCTCGCTGGATCGGCTGCAGTGACGGCGATGACGAGTCCGTCCACGACGCCGATCGACCCGGACGCCCTGACCATCGACGCGGTCCGGGCCGGCGGGTTGCGCGATCGCCCGGTCACCGTCCTGGGGTTCGCCCGGAGCGGCATCGCCCTCGCCCGCTTCCTGGCCGATGCCGGGGCCCGGGTGACGATCTACGACGGACGCACGGCCGGCGAGCTCGGCGCGGCCATCGAGGCCCTCGCGGGTCGGCCGGTGACGCTGGCGCTCGGCCCCGACGTGGAGCCGGCCGCGACCTGGGCCGACGCGGCGCTCGTGACGACATCCCCGTCGATCAACCCCGACTATCCGACGACCGAGCCGCGCCTGCGCGCGGCCCTAGAGGCGCTCCGCGCCGCCCGCACGGCCGGCGATCCGAGCGCGCCGGCCCTCGTGTCCGAGCCCGACCTGTTCCTGCGGCTCTGTCCGGCCCCGACCATCGGGGTGACCGGCACCAAGGGCAAGACGACGACCGCCGCCCTGACCGCCGCCCTCCTCGCCGCCGATCCACGCCACCCGGTGGTCCTCGGTGGCAACATCGGCATCCCGATCGTGGAGCGGCTCGACGAGCTGACGCCGGACCACCGCGTCGTCTACGAGCTGTCCGAGCTGCAGCTGCCGACCCTGTCGCGTGGGACGACCGTCGCCGTCTACACCAACGTGACGTCCGACCACCTCGATCGGCACGGCTCGATCGAAGCGTACCGACGGGTCAAGCGTCGCCTCGCCGAGCTGGTCGACCCGGATGGCGCGCTCGTCCTCAACGCCGAGGACCCGGTCGTCGCCGCCTACGCCGGCCTGGGCATCGCCCCGTCCGTGCTCTACCGGCGCGACCGACCGATGCCGGGCGGGCTGGGCGTCGTCGATGGCTGGATCGTCGCGGCCGGTGTGGAGCGCCTGCCGATCGCCGGCGGCGGCACCGCCGGCACGGGTCCGGGTGGCCGGATCATGCCCGTCGGCGAGCTGGCCATCCCGGGTGCCCACAACATCGCCAACACCCTGGCCGCCGTCGGGGCGGCCCTCCTGTTCGGACTGGCCCCGGACGCGATCCGGGCCGCGGCGGCCGCCTTCACCGGGGTCGAGCACCGGCTCGAGACCGTCGCGGTCATCGGCGGCGTCCGCTACGTCAACGACTCGCAGGGGACCCAGCCGGACGCGGTCATCGCCGCGCTCCGCGCGTTCGACCCGCCCGTCGTCCTCATCGCCGGCGGCCGCGACAAGGGCGTCGACCTGAGCGCGTTGCCGCCGGTCGTCGCCGAGCGCGCCGCCGCCGCGGTCGTCATCGGCGAGAGCGGGCCGGACCTCGCCCGACGCTTCCGGGCGGCGGGGCTGACGACCGTCGCCGAGGCCGGCAGCCTGGACGACGCAGTCCGCGTCGCCGACGGGCTGGCCCGCGACGCCCGGACCGCCATCGGGCCATCGGCCGGACCGGCGACGGTCCTGCTCAGCCCGGCGGCCGCCAGCTTCGACATGTTCGCCGACTACGCCGCCCGCGGACGGGCGTTCAAGGCCGCCGTCGCGGGACTCGCCGCGGCCCGCCAGGGGAGGGACCGATGAATCTCGCGCCGCCGATCCCGCGGTTCGGGCGCGGCCCGGCGCCGGACGCCGACGAGACCCCGCTCGAGACCCAGGCCGTCCGGCGCACGGCCAACCGGTCGCCGGCCAAGGCGCCGACCCAGGTCCTCCAGCGCGAGCGTCACCAGCCCGACTACCTCATCCTCGTGGCGGTCGTGGCGCTGACGGCCATCGGCATCCTCATGGTCTTCTCGTCGTCCGCGATGCGCGGGTATCTCGTCGAGGCGGATGCGTTCGCCACGGTCGGCCCGCAGATGCAGTGGGCGCTGCTGGGCATCGTCGCGATGCTCCTGACGATGCGCGTCGACTACCGCTACCTACGCCTGGTGTCCGTGCCGTTCTTCATCGTCGCGCTCGTGCTGCTCGTCCTCGTGCTGCTCCCGCCGATGGGCCCGATGCGGCCGATCGAGGTCGGCGGCTCGGCGCGCTGGCTGCAGGTCGGACCGCTCCCGGCCCTCCACCCGGCCGAGGTCGCCAAGCTCGCCCTGGTCATCTACCTGGCCCACATGTTCGCTCGTCGCGGGACCAAGGTCGGCGGCCTCTGGACCGGGACCGTCCCGTTCCTCATCGTCCTGGCCCCGGTCGCGTTCCTCGTCTTCCGCGAGCCCGACCTGGGCACGACCATCGTCCTGACCCTGACCGGGTTCACGATGTTCTTCCTGGCCGGGGCGAACAGCATGCACCTGGCGGCGCTGGGCGGCGCGGCGTTCATCGCTGCGATCAGCCTCGGCCTGCGCGGCTATCAGATGGACCGCATCCGGGCCTGGCTGGATCCATGGTCGGACCAGCTCGGCACCGGCTTCCACACCGTCCAGGGCCTCCTCGCCCTGGGCGCCGGCGGGCTCGTCGGGCGCGGCCTGGGGCAGAGCCTGGTGACCGTGCCGAACGCGTTCAACGACTTCATCTTCGCCGAGGTCGGCCAGGAGTTCGGGCTCGTCGGGGCGGTCATCGTCATCGCGCTGTTCGGCGCCCTCGCGTACTCTGGCGTGCGGGTCGCGCTGGCGGCCCCGGACACCTTCGGAGCGTTGCTCGCCGCCGGGATCACCGGCTGGCTGTGCATCCAGGCGTTCATCAATATCGCCGTCGTCGTAACCCTCATCCCGATCACCGGGATCACGTTGCCATTCCTGAGCGCCGGGGGCTCGTCGCTCGTCATCAGCTTCGCGGCCGTCGGGATCCTCCTGTCGATCTCACGGGAGACCATCGAAAAGGGGACGTGGAACCAGGATGCGACTGCTCATCGCGGGCGGCGGGACGGGCGGGCACATCTACCCGGCGCTGGCCGTCGCCCGGTCGCTGCGCGCTCGACCGGACGGCGTTGACCTCCGCTGGCTTGGCGGCCACCGCGGTCTGGAGACGAGCATCGTCCCGGCCGCGGGGATCCCGCTGCGCCGGCTGGCCCTGCGCTCGCTGCGGACGGTCGACCGCGACGTCCATGCCGTCCTCGACCCGATCCGACTGGCCGCGTCCGTCCCCCAGGCCGGCGCGATCCTGGCCGCCGAACGGCCGGCGGCGATCCTCACGACCGGTGGCTACGTCGCCGTCCCGGTCCTCCTGGCGGCCGCGCCGCTCGGCATCCCGGTCGTCCTGTGGGATGGCAACGTCATCCCCGGTCGCGCCGTCCGCATGACCGCGCGACTGGCCGACGTCCTGGCCGTCTCGTTCTCGGCGACCTGCACGGCCCTGGCCTCGGCGGCGCCCGGTCGACCGTGCTTCGTGACCGGCACGCCCATCCGCGATACACGCGAGGTGGACCGAGAGGCGGCCCGACGGCGGTTGGCCATCCCCGACGGCGTCCGGGTGCTGCTCATCTTCGGCGGGTCGCAGGCCGTCCGGCGGTTCAACGCCGTCGTCGCCGAGGCGCTGCCTCGGCTCGTCGAGCGCGTCGCCGTCATCCACGTCACGGGCGACGACGGCTATGCCCCGGCGCTGGCCGGTCGCGAGGCGCTGCCGGCGGACCTCCGGATCCGCTACCAGCCGCATCCGTTCCTGCGCGACGACATGCTGACCGCGTTGGCCGCCGCGGACCTCGTCGTCGGGCGGGCCGGCTCATCCACCCTGGCCGAGGTGACCGCCCTGGGACTGCCGATGGTCGTCGTGCCCTACCCGCACGCGGCCGGCCACCAGCGGGCCAACGCCCGCGAGCTGGTCGACGCCGGCGCCGCCCGACTCGTCGACGACGCGGCCTTCGATGCCACGGCGCTCCTCGATGCCGCCGCGATCCTGGATGATCCGTCGACCCATATCGCGATGTCCGCGGCGGCTCGCGCCCTCGGGCGCCCGGGGGCCGCCGATGCGGTCGCCGACCTGGTCCTCGCCGCGGCCCGTCGGTCGGCCCTGCCGGACCCGGCGGCCGTCGAGCGGCGCTCCCGCGGCCTGGCCGAGTGACCGCCGTGGTCGCCTTCGATCCGCTGGCCATCGGCTCGGACATCCAGCGCCGGATCGGTGTCAAGACGTCGCGCGACGAGCCGCTGGCCCGGTTCACGACGATGCGCGTCGGTGGGCCGGCCGACCTGTATGCCGTGGCGCACAACGCCTTCGAGCTGCGCGCCCTCGTCCGCTTCGCGCGCGCGCGCGACCTGCCGCACACGGTCCTCGGCCGGGGCAGCGACATCGTCATCAGCGATCGGGGTATCCGCGGCCTGGTCATCGGCGTCCGAGCCGAGGGTTCCAAGGTGGACGGCACGCGCTACACGGCCGAAGCCGGCGTCCCGATGGCGCGCGCGGCGACGGAGACCCAGCGCGCCGGCCTGACCGGCCTCGAGTTCGGATTGGCCATCCCGGGCACGGTCGGCGGCGCCGTCTGGGCCAACGCCGGGGCCCACGAGGCCGATATCGCGGGCGTCCTGGTCGAGGCCCGGGTGCTCCCGGCGGACGGCCCGGAGGTCGTCATCCCGGCCGCCGAGCTCGAGCTGAGCTACCGCGACTCCCGGTTCAAGCATCCGGGCGAGGACGCCGCACCCGGTGACGCGACCGACCTCATCGTCGACGCGACGTTCGACCTGGCCTCGGCCGACCCGGCGACGATCAAGGGTCGCCTCGATGACATCCGCCGCTGGCGGCAGGCCCACCAGCCGCTCGGCCTGCCCTCGGCCGGGAGCGTCTTCCGGAATCCGGCGGGCGACTCGGCCGGCCGGCTCATCGAGGCCGCCGGCCTGAAGGGCTACCGGATCGGCGGCGCGACCGTCTCCGAGAAGCACGCCAACTTCATCGTCAACGACCAGAAGGGCACGGCCGCCGACGTCCGGCGCGTCGCCGACCACGTCCGGTCGGTCGTCGCCGAGCAGTCCGGCGTCGAGCTCGTCCATGAGATCGTGTTCGTCGGCGACTGGGAGGGCTGGCCATGGCCGGCGTGACGGGCGCCCCGCGGGTCACGGTCATCTTCGGCGGGCCGTCGGCCGAGCACGACGTGAGCATCGTGTCGGGGACGGCCATCGCCGAGGCCCTCCTGGATGCGGGGGGCCAGGTCGACCAGCTGTACCTGACCCTGGACCGACGCTGCTGGGCCCTGCCCGCCGACCACCGACGGGCCGGTCGGCCGGTGGCCATCTACGACGATCCGCCGGCCTTGGGGGCGACCGGCCCGCGATCCGTCCTCGAGGCGGTCGACGCCCTCGGCTCCGCGCCGGATGGGCCGGTCCCGGCGTTCGTCGCGCTGCACGGCCCGTTCGGGGAGGACGGGACGATCCAGGCCCTCCTCGAGGCGGCCGGTGTCCCGTACACCGGATCCGGCGTCGCGGCCTCCGCGCTCGGGATGGACAAGGCGCTGTTCAAGCGGATGTGCCGCGGACTCGGGCTGCCGGTCGTCGACTGGCGGGAGATCCGGGCCGACCGCTGGGCCCGCGATCGGGCCGCCGTCCACGGCGAGCTCGTGGCGTTCGCCGCCGGGACCGGCGACCCACGATTGATGATCAAGCCGGCCCGCCTGGGGAGCAGCGTCGGGATGACCCTGGCCCACTCGGACGCCGAGCTCGACGGCGCGCTGGACCACGCCTTCCGCTATGACGACCTGGCCCTGGCCGAGGCCTACCTGGCCGACGCGCGCGACCTCGAGGTGTCGGTCATCGGCAACGACCCGGCCGCCCTCGAGATCCATGGGCCGGGCGAGATCGTCAGCGGCCATGAGTTCTACGACTACGACGCGAAGTACGTGCCCGGTCTGTCCGAGACCTCGACCCACGCCGAGGTCAGCGACCTCCAGCGCACGACCCTCCACAAGCTGTCGCGCGACGTCTACCGGGCCATCGGCGCCGAGGGCTTCGCCCGCATCGACTTCCTCGTCGCCGGCGAGCGCATCGTCGTGTCCGAGATCAACACGATCCCTGGGTTCACGCCGATCAGCCTGTTCCCGACGATGCCGTCGGCGGCCGGCTACACCTTCGTCGACGTGGTCCGGCGCCTCATCGACCTGGCCCTGGAACGTCATGCCGCTCGCCCGGCGGTCGCGCTCCGGACCGAGGACCTGCCGCGATGACCATCCGTCCGGGTGGGGGTGCTCGCCGGCCGGCGGCCCGGCCCATCGGGCGCCCGGCCGCCCGGCGGACGACGGCGGCGGGGACGGTCCGCCGGACGCCCCGAGTCCGGCGCGCGTCGGCCGGGCTGTCGCCGATCCGGGCCGGGGCGATGCTGGCCGTCCTGCTCGCGGCCGCGGGCATCTACGGGGTCGCCAATTCGTCGGCCTTCCGCTACAGCAACCTGCAGATCGAGGGCGCGACGTTCACCGCGACCGAGGACGTCCAGGAGTCCCTAGAGGCGGTCCGCGGCGCGAACCTGTTCCAGCTCCGGACCGGTCCGCTGGAGGCCGAGCTGCGCAAGCTGGGAACGGTCCGCGACGCCTCGGTCGCCGTGCGCCTGCCCGACAGTCTCGTCGTCAATCTGGAGGAGCGCGAGGCGATCCTCGTCTGGCGGGTCGGCGCGCGCCGTTACCTCGTGGATGACGCCGGCCGGCTGTTCGCCCGACTCGATGAGGCGACCGCCGCAGAGGCGACAGGTCTGCCGCTCGTCGAGGATCGGCGGGCGGCATCGGCGGGCCTGTCCGTGGGGCGGACCATCGACGGGGTCGACCTGGACGCGGCGACCCGCCTTGCGTCGCTCACCCCGGCCGATGTCGGGAGCAGCCTCGAGCGCCTGGCGGTCCTCGTCAGCGACGCTACCGGGTTCAGCATCCAGGCCCGGCCCGATGGCTGGCAGGCCGTCTTCGGGTTCTACACGCCCACCCTCCGCCAGCCCGAGCTCATCCCCGGCCAGGTCCGTCTCCTGCGCAGCCTCATCCTCGGGCGGGAGCCACTCATCGAGCGCGTCGTCCTCGCCTCGGAGACGGATGGCACCTACATCCCCAAGCCGACCCCATCGCCGTCGCCGACGCCGGCTCCGTGACCGATGAACCGGCGAGCGTGGCTTCACGCATCGCCGGCTTGGTTGCCGCTCCCCGTTGGCGTCGGGTAGCCTTGCCGAAACCCCGCAGACGAGGACGCCACCGACGTGCTGTTACCCCTGCTCGGGCTCCTCGTGGGTGTCCTGGCGGGACTCGTCCTCAACGTCAACGTCAGCTTCGAGTTCAGTCGGTATTCGGCGGTGGCCATCCTGGCCGCCCTCGACTCGGTGCTCGGGGCGGTGCGGGCGGAGCTCGACGGGGTCTACGACAATCGGATCTTCATCAGCGGGTTCCTGGTCAACGCGATCATCGCGGTCCTGTTGACCTTCATCGGCGATCGGCTCGGCCTGGACCTGTACCTCGTCGCGCTCATCACCTTCGGCCTGCGCATCTTCGATAACGTGGCCCTCATCCGGCGTCACTTCCTCTAGACGCCGACCCGGAACGGAGACGAACGACACGGTGGAACGAGAAGCGGTCCTCGTCGGCATCGACGTCGGCACCAGCAAGGTCTGCGCGCTCATCGGTGAGGTGAGCCGGGACGGGCGGCTGACGATCATGGGCCACGGGACCGTCCCCGCGTCCGGGCTGAAGAAGGGCGTGGTCATCAACATCGACCAGACGGTCCGGTCCATCGCCGACGCGGTCGAGAAGGCCGAGCGGCTGTCCGGCTGGAAGATCGACCGCGCCTTCGTCGGCGTCGGTGGCCAGCACGTCGAGAGCCTCAACTCGCCCGGGCCAGGTCGCCGTCACCGGCCACCATCGCGAGGTCAGCCGCGAGGACATCAACCGGGCCGTCGAGGTCGCCCGGGCGGTGCCCATCCCGTCGAACCGCGAGGTCCTCCACGTCGAGCGGCGCGGCTTCAGCGTCGACGGCCAGGAGGGCGTCAAGGACCCGCTCGGCATGAGCGCCCTGCGCCTGGAGGTCGAGACCCACATCGTCACGGCCTCGGCGACGGCCGTCCAGAACCTGTCCAAGTGCGTGGCCGCGGCCGGGGTCAAGATCGACGAGCTCGTCGTCAACGCGCTGGCCGCCGCCGAGGCCGTCCTCAACGAGACCGAGAAGGAGCTGGGGGTCGCCGTCGCCGACATCGGCGCCGGGACCATCGACCTGGCCTTGTTCCAGGAGGGCTCGCCGTTCCACACCCGGGTCCTGCCGGTCGGCGGCAACAACGTGACCAACGACATCGCGGCCGTCCTCAAGACCTCGCTCCAGGTCGCCGAGGAGCTCAAGACCCGCCACGGCTCGGCGGACCTGCGGACCGTCGACGAGGACGAGGAGATCAGCGTCAGCGTCCTCGGCGAGGATGCCGGCCGGACCGTCAGCCGCTACGAGGTCTGCCAGGTCATCGAGGCGCGGATGCGCGAGACGTTCGAGCTGCTGCGCAACGAGATCCGGGCGGCCGGGGTCGGGCAGCTGCCGGCCGGGGTCATCCTGACCGGCGGGGCGCCGCAGCTGTCGGGCATCGCCGAGCTCGGCCGGGACGTCCTCGAGATGCCGGTCCGGGTCGCCGCCCCGACGGGCATCGGCGGGCTCGTCGACACCCTCCTCAACCCCGGCTACGCACGGCGGTCGGGCTGCTCCAGTGGGGCGCCATCAGCCTGTCGGGCGGCGAGCCGCTGCGCTACGAGTCGGCGCCGGCGATGGGTGGCCTCGGCCGCCTCCGCGACGCGCTCCGGAACATCTTCCCGTAGACACCCGCGAACTGACGGTCCGGACCGGATCGGCCCGCGGGCTGGCCGACCTGACCGCCGCCTGCGCGGCGTTCCTCCGCGACGTCGATGCCGAGGACGGGCTGCTGTCCATCTTCGTGCCCCATGCCACGGCCGGGGTCGTCATCCTCGAGGTCGGGGCCGGCTCCGACGATGACCTGCTCGACGCGCTCGACCGCCTGCTCCCGCGCGAGGATCGCTGGTACCGCCATCGCCATGGCTCGCCCGGTCACGGCGCCGACCATGTCCTGCCGCTCCTGGCCGCGCCGTCGGTGACCGTGCCGGTCGTCGGCGGACAGGCGGCGCTCGGGACGTGGCAGTCGATCTGCCTGCTCGATCCCAACGCGGACAACGCGACCCGGACGGTCCGCCTCAGCTTCCTGCGCCGGCTGACCGCGCCGCCCGGCGTCCTCGGTGCCTCGGCGCACCACGCCCTCGCCGCGCGGACGGACCATGGTGGAGTCCGGATGCTCGCATTCCCGCAGGTCGGCGCTATACTCGCCGCCAACCCTGCCGACCCGGTCCGGACGTGCGCCCCCGGGTCCTGCGCGCAAGTCACGTCCCAGGCCGCACTGGTCGCCCGTCCGCCAGCAGACACCCCCGAGAGGGCCGGAGGAAACACCCGATGCCGTTGCGTTCCGATTCCGAGAACTTCGCGCTGATCCGCGTCATCGGTGTCGGGGGAGGCGGCAGCAATGCCGTCAATCGGATGATCCGGGCCGAGATGATGGGCGTCGAGTTCATCGCCTGCAACACGGACGCGCAGGCGCTCCTGCAGTCGGATGCGCCGCACAAGATCCGGATCGGCGACAAGGTCACCCGCGGCCTCGGTGCCGGCGGCGACTCGGCCATGGGCCAGCGCTCGGCCGAGGAGGACTCGGAGAAGATCTCGGCGGCCCTGGCGGACTCCGACATGGTCTTCATCACCGCCGGCCTCGGCGGCGGGACCGGCTGCGGCGCGGCGCCCGGTCGTCGCCCAGATCGCCAAGGAGTCGGGCGCGCTGACCATCGGCGTCGTGACCAAGCCGTTCACCTTCGAGGGCAACAAGCGCAAGCTCGTCGCGGAGAAGGCGGCCGAGGAGCTGAAGGCCCAGGTCGACACGCTCATCACCATCCCCAACGACCGGCTCAAGGACGTCGTCCAGAAGAACACGAGCATCCTCGACGCCTTCCGCGTCGTCGACGACGTCCTCCGCCAGGGCGTCCAGGGGATCAGCGACATCATCACGATGCCGGGCCTCATCAACCTCGACTTCGCCGACGTGCGAGCGATCATGAAGGACGCCGGCTCGGCGCTCATGGGCATCGGCCGGGCGTCCGGCGAGAACCGCGCCGTCGAGGCCGCCCGCCAGGCCATCGCCAGCCCGCTCCTGGAGGTCGACATCGCCGGGGCCCAGGGCATCCTGTTCAACATCACCGGCTCGTCGAACCTGTCGCTGTACGAGGTGACCGAGGCGGCCGAGGAGATCCGCGCCGCGGCCGACCCGGAGGCCAACATCATCTTCGGGACGAGCTTCAACGAGCGCCTCGGCGACGAGGTCATGATCACCGTCATCGCCACGGGCTTCGACGGCGGCAAGCGCCGACCGAGCGCCCATCGCGAGGCGACCGGGGTCATGGACGCAGGCGCCTCCAGCCGCGCGAGCCGCACGAGCGCGACTTCCTCGAGGAGCTCCAGCGCCAGCGCGAGCAGGTCGACGACGCCGGCCGCCGCCCGCGACGACGAGCATGGCCGCGCTCGTGTCCGCGCCGCGCAGCGTCGGGACGTCCGCCGCGCCGGCGGCCAAGCCCCCGACCTACGACGCGGACGACCTCGAGATCCCGAGCTTCCTCCGCCGCTCAAGTAGGGCCGGCCGGTGGTGACCCCACCGGACCCGACCGAGGTCGCCGCGCTCGCCGCGGCCGCGCACGACCGTTCTTGACCGCATCGCGTCCGCGTGCGCCCGCGCGGGCCGCGACCCGGCGGCGGTCACGCTCGTCGCCGTGTCCAAGACCGTCGATGCCGAACGACTCCGGGCGGCCGTCGCCGCCGGCTTGACGCGTCCTCGGCGAGAACCGGGTCCAGGAAGGCGAGGTCGAAGCGACCGGACGTGCCCGGCGCTACGATGGGAGCTCATCGGGCCGCTCCAGTCGAACAAGGCCCGCAGGGCGCTGGAGACGTTCGAGCGGATCCAGACGGTCGACTCGGTCGGTCTCGCCGAGCGCCTCGATCGGCTCGCCGGCGAGGTCCGGCCGGGCGCGCCGTATCCCATCCTCGCTCCAGGTCAACGTCGACGACGACCCGGCCAAGGCCGGCTTCGCCGCCGACCGAGGTCGGGCCCGCGCTCGACGCCATCGCCGCGCCTGCCGAACGTCGTCGTCGAGGGCCTGATGACGATCGGTCGGTTCGTCGAGCGACGCCGGAGGCCGCCCGGTCGACGTTCCCGGCCTGCGGGAGCTCGCCCGCCGACTCCGCGACGGCGGAGCGCCCCTCGGCCCGGCGCTGTCGATGGGCATGACCGACGACTTCGAGGTCGCCATCGAGGAGGGCGCGACGATCGTCCGGGTCGGCCGGGCGCTGTTCGGCGAACGGCCGCATCACCACGCCGGCGCGGCGGACGCACACGCCCACCCGCCCGGTTGACCGGTGCCCACAGGGGGTCTGGCTCGCCACCGCTGGTAGACTCCGGACGTGGGCGGCGCTTTCGTCTCGAACTTCCTGCAGTTCCTGCTCATGGCCCTGTGGGCTGCTCGTCCTCGGTCGGATGCTCATGTCCTGGGTCGATCCGCAGGGCCGCAACCAGATCTCGGGCTTGCTGTTCCAGGCCACCGAGCCGATCCTCGCGCCGGTCCGCCGGATGCTGCCCGCAGAGCGGCATGATCGATTGGTCGGGGTTCATCGTGCTCATCGTCCTCGGCTTGCTGTGGCGCGCCTTCTGACGTCTTGACCCACCCTGCCGTCCGTTTCGCCGTCCGCCTCGCCCCCCGAGCGGCGGCTGACCGCGTCGACGGCGTCGTCGACGGGGTCCTGCGCGCACGGGTCACCGCCCCGGCCGTCGAGGGGGCGGCCAACAACGCGCTGATCCGGCTCATCGCCGATGAGCTCGGAGGTGGCCAAGAGCGACGTCCGCATCGTGGCCGGGGCGACAAGTCGCCAGAAGCTCGTCGTCGTGGACGGGGTCGATGCCGAGGTCATCACCGAACGGCTGGCCCGGGCTTCGAGGTCTGAGCGACATCGGGTATCATCGCCGGGCCGTCGCGACGACGGCGCCGCGGCGCACTGCGGGCCGCCTGGGGGCGATTAGCTCAGTTGGTCAGAGCGCACGGTTCACATCCGTGAGGTCACTGGTTCGAACCCAGTATCGCCCACCAAGAGACGTCAACGGACCAGGGCCCCCGGGCCCTGCTGTCACCATCGGTCCTACCGCGCGGCACCACCGCCGTCCCTGGCGGCACGCGCCAACGTGCCCGGCAGGATCGTCGCCGACCGTGCCACTGCGATCGCCATGACGGGACGATCGTCGTCGGCTTCGCGGATCGCGGCCAGGCAGGCTCGAAGTGTCGCTCCCGACCGCAGGACATCATCGACCAGGATCACGACTTCCCCCCGCTCGTCGCGGCGCCACGCCAGCGACGACTCCGCACCGGTCTCCAGCCGGGGGCCGGCGGACTTGGCCTCGGGGATGTCATGGATGCGAACCAGTCGGTCCTGCGCAAGCAGCCAGCCTCGCGAGTCCGCGATGGCCTCGGCGATGCTGCGGACGAAGGACGAGGCGCTTCCGGCTCGATGACCCGGAACGGGAACGACCAGACCGTCATCGACGTCTGGCCATGCACGTCGCGCAGCACGACGGGCACCCTCAAGGATGACGTCGAGCGCAGCTCGGTCGCCGGCTCGCGCATCGCGGATCGAGCGGTGCAGTCCATCCGGGTCGTCGCTCGCGAACGACCCTAGGAGGACGTGCGCGGGGACGGCGACCCGAGTCGACTGCGCGCGCATCACGACGGTGGAGGAGCGTGGCCAAGATCGTTCGACAACCGATAGACCTCGATGGCCGTCCCGCCAAGGATCCGTGCTTGTTCCCCGACCGAGAGTTCAGAGGCAAGGGCACGCGTCGCCTGGACGACATCACCGTAGGATGAAACCAGTCGACAGACGGGCCAATCGGATCCGAACATCAGGCGCTCAGGTCCGAACGCCTCCAGGGCGACGTCCCAGGCCGGCCGGAGCTCATCGACCGTCCAACCCGGCCCGGCGGCCGTGTCCAACCCCGACACCTTCGCAACAGACCGTGGGCGACGCGGCAGCCGCCCGGATGGCCGCCACCCACGCGTCCCAACCGTCGGCCCGGAACGGTGGCTTGGCCAGGTGATCGATCACCAACCTCAAGTCGGGATGCGCTTTGACCACCCTTGGGATGAGGGGCAGGTGATCAGGGAACACGGCAACGACATCGAACGGGATACCCCGCTCCTCGAGGAGTGACAGCCCCGGCTGGATCGCCGGCCGCACGAGCCACTCTGCGTCCGCCTCCCGGTGGATGAGGTGGCGCACGCCACAGAGGGTGTCGCCTTCCCGGTCCAGCGCTCGCTCCGCGTCGGGACGGTCAGCGAGGGGGATCCAGCCGACGACGCCGGCGATCCAGGGATGCCGGCTGGCCACGGACCGCATCGCGTCGGTGTCCATGCGGGAGTCGATCGCCTGGACGATCACGGTCGCGTCGATGCCTGCGCTGGCGAGCTCGGGAGCGAGGTCCTCGGCGGAGAAGCTTCGGTGGATGGGGGCCTCGGCCGGGGTCGGCCAGGCGTACCAGCCGGTCGATAGATCCCAGAAGTGATGGTGGGCGTCGACCAGGGGGGCCGATCGCTCCCTCATGTCTCTCCCTGGGCGCGCTGGAACCACGCTTCGGTGGTCGCGACGTGCACGAGCGCTGCCGCTTCGGCGCGCTCCGCATCGCGTGCCCGCAACGCGTCCAGGATCTCTCGGTGCTGCACGACCGTGCGTGTGGAGGCCGCCTCATCAGCCAGACCTCGCCACGCACGTGCCCGCGTGGTCCGGCTCGACACGGCCGCGAGCATCGACGCCAGGGTCGCGTTGTCCGACCGGCGCGCGATGGCCTCGTGGAACTCGGCGTCGAATGGCATCCGTTCTGCCGCAGAGGGCGCGGCTTCCATGGCGGTGAGCAAGCGCTCGAGCTCGCCAAGGGTCGTGTCATCCATGCGGCCAGCGGCTAGTCGGGTCGCCGCTGGTTCGAGGATGCGCCGCACGACGATGAGCTCAAGCGAGAACCCTTCGTGCATCAGCTCCACCGCGGCCGTGACGCCCTCCAGGAGGAGCTCAGGCCGGAGGCTCGTCACGAAGGTCCCGTCGCCTCGGCGAACATCCAGGACGCGCGCCGTCACGAGCGCACGGACGGCCTCTCGGACGGTATTGCGAGAAGCTCCGACCGCCGCCGCCAGCTCGGACTCGGGCGGCAGCCGCGATCCGGGCTGGAGGTCGCCACTCGCGATCATCGCCCGCATCTGCTGGATCGCCGCTTCGGTAAGGGGTGCCGACACGCTTGGTCTCCGATTCGATGCGTCGAAGATACCCTACCTTTCGGCGCCGTTTCATACTAGACATCCGATGTCTGTGCCGCTACCGTTGCACAACGGAGGAACTCATACGGTCGGAATCGGCCCGGGTATGGGATGTCTAGGAGTCGAGAACGCCGTTGACGTCGGATGACATGACCACCACCGCTGCCCCACGGCGAACGACACCGGGGCGGACGCGCGCGATCGAGGCCGGGTTGCTCTTCCTGCGCCTTGGACCCGCTGTCGGACTCGTGGTGCTCATCGTCGTCCTCAGCCAGCTGAGCCCGGCCTTCGCTACTCCGCGCAACATCGGCAACCTGCTCGCCCAGTCGGCGGTCATCTGTGTGCTGGCGATCGGCCAGCTGCTGGTGATCGTGACTCGGGGCATCGACCTGTCGGTCGGCTCGACGCTGGCGCTCGGCACCGTCACCGGGGCGCTGGCATTCGCGGCTGGGATGCCCACCCCGATCGTGGTCCTGACGATGCTCGCGACCGGTGCCCTCGTCGGCGTCGTCAACGGCGTCGTCTACGTGTACGGACGCCTGCCCCACCCGTTCATCATCACGCTGGCGACGCTGAGCATCGCGCGCGGGCTCGCGCTCGTGGCTCTCGGATGGCCAGCCGATCCAGGGCATGCCCGAGGCCGTACGGCACTCGGCGGGGACATCCTGTTCGGCTGGCTGCCCGTGTCGACGCTCCTGGTCGGGGCGATCGCGGGCGTCGCCCTCCTCCTGACAGCGGGCATGGTCTGGGGCCGGTGGATCTACGCGGTCGGCGGCAACCCGGAAGGCTGCTCGTCGGATCGGCATCCCGGTGGGCGGCATCCTCATCTCCGTCTACATCCTCAGCGGGCTGATGGCCGGCTTCGCCGCGCTCCTGACTGCGGGCCGGACCGATGCCGGCGCGCCGACCTTCGGGGCCCTGGCGGAGCTCGACGCGATCGCCGCCGTGATCATCGGCGGGGCCAGCTTCCTGGGCGGCCGCGGCCACGTCGGCAACGCGATCGTCGGCGCGCTGATGATCGGCGTCATCCGGAACGGGATGAACCTCCTGAACGTCGACTCGTTCTTCCAGCCCATCGTCATCGGCGTCGTCATCGTCCTCGCCGTCGAGGCCGACGTCATCCGCAACCGGCTGGAGCAGCGCTTCCGGGTCTTCGAGGCGGCGCTGGGCATGAGCGCGCCGGACGCCGGACCGCGTCGCCAGGAGGTCCCGGTCGCGCCGGTGCTGGCCGTGCGCGACGGCGTGAAGCGGTTCGGTGGGGTGCTGGCCCTCGACCATGTCTCGCTGTCGATCCGGGCCGGCGAGGTCGTGGCCTTGCTCGGCGACAACGGCGCCGGGAAGTCGACGCTGATCAAGTGCCTGCGCGGGCGTCCACCGCCTCGATGCGGGCACGGTCGAGATGGACGGGTCACCGGTTCGTATCGACTCTCCGGCGGCGGCGCAGGCGCTGGGCATCGAGACCGTCTACCAGGACCTCGCGCTGTTCGACAACCTCGACCCGGCCGCCAACTTCTACGCCGGGCGCGAGCTGTCCTGGCCCGCACTGGTTGCCGCGCTGGCTCCGGCTCCTGCGCCCCGGCGAGATGCGACCGAGCAACGAGGCACTTCTCGACGGCTGCGGGTCACCTTGCCGACAGGAAGCCTGACGGTCGGCCTGATGTCGGGCGGCCAGCGCCAGGCCGTCGCCGTCGCGCGCGCCGCGGCGTTCGCGTCGCGGGTCGTGATCCTCGACGAGCCGACCGCCGCGCTGGGGGCGCGCGAGTCCCGAAGCGTGCTCGACCTGATCATCCGGCTGCGGGACCAGGGCCAGGCCGTCGATCGTCATCTCGCACGCCCTCGATCACGTCATCGAGGTCGCCGATCGGGCCGTCGTCATGCGCCGCGGGCGCGTCGTCGGCGAGGAGCGATCCCCACCCGCGAGAACCAGCCGCGGATCGTGTCGCTGATCGTCGGAGGTGAAGCGTGAGTCGATGACGACGCGCCGCGCTGCACGGACGTCCACCGTATGGAGGACCGGCCCCGGGTCACCGGAGGCAGATGGAAGGACCGACGATGAGATCGACGACGAATCCTGTTCGCCCTCGCGATGCTGTTCGCCGTCGCCGCGTGCTCGACGGCGCGGCCAGTGACGCCCCCAGCGCCGCCCCGACGACGGCCGCATCGACGGCTGCCAGCGAGGCCCCGGCTCCGCGGCCGCCGACAAGCTCAAGATCGGGCTGATCACGAAGTTCCCGGTCGACTTCTTCTACACCATCGAGGACGCCGCCAAGGACGTGGGCCGCGGCACATCCCGACGTCGAACTGGTCACCGGCCAGGGCAAGGCCGGCGACGACCATGAGGGTCAGATCGCGATCATCGAGTCGATGGTCGCGCAGGGCGTGCAGGGCATCGCGGTGACGCCGACCGGGCCGCAGGTCCAGCCGGCGCTCGATGCCGCGGTCGAAGCCGGGGTCAAGATCGTCCTGATCGACAACGACCTGCCTGACTGGACCGGCAAGACGGCGGTCGTCGCGACCGACAACCACGCCGGCGGCGTGCTCGCGGGCCAGTGGCTCGAAGGAGACGCTGCAGGCCGGAGACACGCTCGGCGTCCTGGAGGGCGTTGCCGGCGTGCCGGCGCTGGACGCCCGCGTCGAGGGCATGGTCGAGGGCCTCGACGGACCTCGACGTCAACGTCGTCCAGCAGCTGCCGACCGATTGCGACCAGGTCAAGGGTCGTCGACGCGGCGCGAGTCGATCCTCACGGCCAACCCGGACGTGAAAGCGATCTACGGCGCGTGCGGGCCGCCGATCATCGGCGCGCTCGAGGCCATCAAGAACGCGGGCCGGACGCCCGACAGCATCGTCGTGGTCGGCTTCGACGCCTCCCCGGATGAGGTCGCCGCGATCGAGGCCGGGACCCAGGACGCGAGCGTCGCGCAGTTCCCGGCCAAGATGGGCGAGCTGGGCGTCGACACCGTCTACAAGGCCGTCAAGGGCGAGACCGTGGAGCCGCAACGTGGATACGGGACCGCGATGGTCACCGAGGACAACGCCGCCGACTTCCAGTAGATCCGCAGCGCGGGGTGCCGGGGCTCCTCCCGGCACCCCGCTGATCCACCCGATCGACAGCTGATCACCGACTCGGAGCAACGAGTGCCGACCATCACCGCCAGTCGTCGTCGCACGACATCCGATTCCCGACCTCCGCGACGCTCGACGGCTCGGATGCGATGAACCGTGCGCCCTGACTACTCCGCCGCCTACGTGGTCCTCACGACCGACGCCGCGGACGGCGGTGGAGGGCCACGGCCTGACCTTCACCACGGGCCGCGGCAACGAGCTGTGCGTCGCGGCGATCGGAGTCGCTTGGCCCCGCTCGTCGTCGGGCTCACGTCTCGAGGAGATCGAGGCGGACCCGGGGCCTTCTGGATGGCGCTCGTCGGGCGACGGCCAGCTGCGCTGGGTCGGCCCCGAGAAGGGCGTCATCCACCTCGCGACCGCGGCGATCGTCAACGCCGTCTGGGACCTGTTCGCCAAGCGGGCGGGCAAGCCGCTCTGGAAGTACCTCGCGGACATGTCGCCCGGAGCGAGCTCGTGCGGGCGGTCCCGTTCCGCCACATCACGGACGCCCTCACGCCCGCGCAGGCGCTCGAGCTGCTGCGCCGACAGGAGCCGGGCAAGCGCGGCCCGCGAGGCGCGAGCTCCGCGCGACCGGCTACCCCGCCTACACGACGTCGAGCGGCTGGCTCGGCTACCCGGACGACAAGGTCCGCCGGCTTGCGCCGGGAGGGCGTGGCGGCGGGCTGGACGCACTTCAAGCTCAAGGTCGGCCGCGACCTCGATGACGACGTCCGGCGGGCGCGCGATCATGCGCGAGGAGATCGGGACGGACCGCGTCCTGATGGTCGACGCCAACCAGGCTTGGGACGTCGACCAGGCGATCGACGGCGATGCGATGCGCTCGCGCCGTTCACGGCCGCTGTGGATCGAGGAGCCGACGAGCCCCGACGACATCCTCGGCCACGCGCGGATCGCCCGCGCCATCGAGCCGCTCGGCATCCGTGTCGCGACCGGCGAGCACTGCCACAACCGGGTCATGTTCAAGCAGCTCTTCCAGGCGCGAGGCCATCGGCTATCTGCCAGATCGACGCCTGCCGGCTCGGCGGCGTCAACGAGGTCCTCGCCGTGCTGCTGCTCGCCGCGAAGTTCGGCGTCCCGGTCTGCCCGCACGCGGGTGGCGTCGGGCTGTGCGAGTACGTCCAGCACCTCGCGATGTTCGACTACATCGCCGTCAGCGGATCGCTCGATGGGCGGGTCGTCGAGTACGTCGACCACCTGCACGAGCACTTCGTCGACCCGGTCCGCGTCCGGGACGGGCGGTACCTCGTCCCGGAGGCGCCCGGCTACAGCATCACGATGAAGGCGGCGTCGCTCGAGCACTTTGCGTTCCCGGACGGGCCGGCCTGGAGTGACGGCCTGGAGACCGCGGGCTCAAGGTGGCCCCGGTGGGCGTCGGGGATCTCGGATGACCGGCCGGCTCGACGACAGGTGTGCCTGGTCACCGGCGGCGGCAGCGGGATCGGCAGAGCGACGTGCCTGCGGTTCGCGGCGGAGGGCGCGAGCGTGGCGGTCGCGGACGTCGACCGGGCCGCAGCCGCCGAGACCGTGGCCGCGATCACCGCGGCGACCGGGCGCGACGGTCGTCGCGGTCGCCGTCGACATCGACGTGACGGATGAGCGCTCGTGTGCGGCGGCCGCGGCCGAGGTCATCGGCGCCTTCGGTCGGATCGACGTCCTCTTCAACAACGCGGGGATCGCCGGGGTCGGGACGGTCGAGGAGACCTCACTCGAGCTGTGGGAGCGGGTGATGGCCGTCAACGTCCGCGGCGTGTTCCTCGTCGCCAAGGCGGTCCTGCCGGTCATGGTCGCCGCCGGACGCGGGTCGATCATCAACATGTCGTCGACGATCGCCGAGATCGGCCTGGCGCGACGGGCCTCGTACGCGGCGTCGAAGGGGGCGGTCCTGGCCCTCACGCGCCAGATGCAGGCCGACTACGCCGCCCACGGGATCCGGGTCAACGCGCTGCTGCCCGGGACGATCCACACCCCGTTCGTCGACCGCTACCTGCCGAGAGCTACGACGATCCGGTCGCCGGCCTCGAGAACTCCGGAAGCGCCAGCTCACCGGGGACCTCGGTCGGCCGGAGGACGTCGCCGCCGCGGCGCTGTTCCTTGCCTCGGACGAATCGCGGTTCGTTCTGGGCTCCGGCCTGTTCGTGGACGGCGGCGTGCGCGGCGCGAAGTGAGCGGTCCATGCGGCTGTTGAGCCACGCGGTCAAGGACGGCGAGGATCGGCTCGCCGTCGGCCGTCGGCGTCGGCCGTGCCGTCGACGTCGAGCACCTGCTCGGTGGGGGCGCCGTGGTCGATGGGGCGGCTCCTGACTGACTCGCCCGGGACCCTCGCGCGCCTGCGTGATGCCCTCGAACGCACTGGATGCGGCCGCCACGCGATCCATCTCGGAGCTCCGGTTGCTGGCCCCGGTGCCCCGCCCCGGCAAGATCGTGGCCGTCGGCCGCAACTACCGCGAACACGCGGCCGAGGAGCGGGCTGCCGTGCCCGACGCCCCGCTGCTGTTCGCCAAACTGCCGAGCGCGGTCGTCGGGACCGAGGCCGTCGTCACCTGGTCGGCTGGCTGACCCGCAGGTGGACTACGAGGCCGAACTCGCGGTCGTGATCGGGCGGCGGGCGCGGAACATCGAGGTGGGCGAGGCCCTCGACTTCGTGTTGGGTTATACCTGCCTCAACGACGTCTCCGCGCGCGATCTCCAGGTCCTGGACGGGCAGTGGACGCGGGCGAAGGGACTCGACACCTTCTGTCCGATGGGTCCCTGGGTCGTGACGACCGACGAGGTCCCGGACGCGACAGACCTGCGCGTCCGCTGCCGGGTGAATGGCGAGACGCGCCAAGACGCTTCAACGGGTGAACTCGTCCATTCCGTCGCGGCGCTGCATCGCCCACTGCTCGCGTTCGTTCACCCTGGAGCCAGGGGACGTGATCGCCACGGGCACGCCGGGAGGCGTCGGCGCATTCGCTGTGCCGCCGGTCTTCCTTCGCGATGGCGATGTCGTCGAGGTCGAGATCGACGGGCTCGGAACGCTCCGCAACGCGTGTCGGGTCCTACCGTGACCGCTCGACCCCGGACTCGACCGGTCCGCCTCGCCTACGGCGTCGACGGCCTCGATGTCGACCGTGCCGGAGGATGCGACGGTGGTCGAGCCCCAGCATCGGGCAGCGGTCTCGGACGAGGTGGCGGCTGTCAGGGTCGCCCTCGATCGACCGGTCAGCGGCCTGCCGCTGCGAGCCTGCATCCGGCCGGGCTCCCGAGTCGCCATCTCGGTCTGCGATGCCACCAGGCCCCAGCCGCGTGAGCCGATGCTGGCTGCGATCGCGCAGGTCCTCGATGGGGTCGTCGAACGACGACGACGTCGTCGTCCTGATCGCCACCGGCACGCACGCGGCGAGCACCCACGCCCAGCGCCGGGAGATGCTCGGGGAGGACATCCTCCGGCGTTGGCAGGTCGTGGATCACAACGCGAGAGCACCTTCGGAGTTGACATGGCTCGGGCACATCGAGGATGTGCCCGTGTGGCTGAACCGGCGCTGGGTCGACGCGGACGTTCGCATCACGACGGGCTTCGTTGAACCACACTTCTTCGCGGGATTCAGTGGAGGCCCCAAGATGGTCGCGCCGGGATTGGCAGGACTGCAGACCGTCCTTGCCTTGCACAGCCCGGCAAGGATCGCCGATCCGCGGGCCACGTTTGCCGTGATCCAGGGCAATCCGGTCCACGATGCGGTCCGCGCGATCGCCGCCTCGACCGGCGTCACGTTCTCGGTGGACGTGCTGCTCGACGAGGCGCATCGGATCACGCATGCGTTCGGCGGCCCGGTGCTCGAGGAACACGCGGTCGCCTGCCAGGTGGCGCGAGAGGTCGCGATGCAGCCGGTCGACGCTCTGTACGACATCGTCGTCACCACGAATAGCGGATATCCGCTGGACCGCAATCTCTACCAGACGGTGAAGGGGATGGCGGCCGCCGCGACCATCGTGGCTCCGGGCGGGACGATCATCTGTGCTTCCGAGTGTCGCGACGGGATCCCTGACGACGGGTCGTATGGCGACCTCTTGCGGCGTTCGACCGGGATCGCGGCGGCGGCGTCGACGGTGATGAGCGCCAACCCTCCCATCCCGGATGGCTGGCAGGTCCAGGTGCAGGCCCGCGTCCAGGAACGCGCAACGGTCCTGCTGCGTTCGGCGATCACGCCAGGAATCGTTCGCGGCTCCCACCTCGAGCCGATCGACGACGTTGGGGCGGCCGTCGATGACCTCCTCGAACGTCATGCCGACGCGCGCGTCTGTGTCCTACCGGAGGGGCCCCAGACCGTCCCATACGTCGCATGACCGGGCGCGTCGGGTCACTCGGGCGACGCCCCTCGGCGGTCGACCAACTCGGCGACCCAGTCTCGGAGCCGCGGCAGGTGCTCCTCGAAATGCTCCGCCGCCGACTTCCGGATCCACCACGCCGCCTCATCGGTCGGATCTCGGAGCCCGTACCACGTCTGGAGCATGACCGTTCGGCCGGCGTTGGCCTGGACCCAGGCCACGTCCCACGGCTGACCGACCATAGCCCGAACGAACGATGCGTTGAGCGCATCGATGTCGATGTCGTGGCCTTCGTACGTCCCGGCCTGGATGCGCTCGAACTGGATGGCCGCCTCCGCCAGCCACGTGCCGAGATGGGCGACGACGTCGCGCACGGTCCAGTCAGGATCGCGGTAGTAGCCGGGCTCGAGGCATTCCTCGGGCCGGAGCGTCTGGATCAGCCCGACGACCTCGTACCAGCCGAGGCGTTCGGCCTCGATGTCGGCCGCGTGCGGGTGAAGTTCGCGTGGAGCCGAGGCCGCCTTCCGTCCCTCGCTCATGGTTTGGTCACGAAATCGCCTTCGAGCGGCAGCCCGGCCTCCTCCCAGTCGAGCAGCCCGCCCGCGTAGCGCCGGACGTGGCGATAGCCACGCCGGACGAGATCGCGATACAGGGCCACGCTCGAGAGGCAGTCGACGTGCGAGCAGTAGACGACGACCTCATCGTCCGGGCGCACCGCGGCGTACAAGGCCTCCGGAGTGTCGAAGTGGAGCGAGGTCGGGATGTGCTTGGCCTCGAACGCCCAGCGGTTGAGGGCCATGATCAGCTTGAGATCGTCGCCGCGGTCGAGCTTCGCCTTGAGCTCCTCGCGGCCGATCGTCCGGATCGGCTCGGGGCCCAGGGCAGCAGATGGGGTCGGCTGGTCCATGACCGGCTCATCATCGGGCAAGCGGCTCACGGGTCTCGTTCATCGACGCGGGGACGTGTGCGCAGGTCGATGAGCTCCGCGGTCCACGCACGCAACCGGTCAAGGTGCTCGCCGTAGTGCTCGGCGCCGGCCTTGCGCACCCAGCGGTCGGCCGCGGCCGACCGGCCGCTGAGGGCGAACCAGGCTTCAAGCATCCAGGCCCGAGCGGCGGTCGCCTCTGACCAGACGAGGTCCCACGGCTCCGACTTGTGGGCCGCCAGGGTCTCGGCATTGCGGCGATCGATGTCGACGTCATGGGGATCGTAGGTCCGCGACGCGATCTTCAGGAGCTCGGCCCTGGCTTCGGCGTGCCACCAGCCGAGGTGCGCGACGAGATCCTTGGCGCTCCAGTCCGGATCTCGGAAGTAGCCCGGAGCGATGCGCTCGTCGGGCGTGAGCAGTCCGAGGAGCTCGGTGATCGCGGCCCACCGCGAGGCCTCGAGATCGACCTCGGCGGTGATCGCTGGATCCGGATCCGGCTGGCGATGGAGTGCACTGGTCGGCATGGCAGGTCCTTCGAGTGCGTGGTCGGTCATGCGCCTAGATGTCGTTCGGTACCGTCGGTCCGATCGCCCGATCCGGCCAATGACCGCGACGATCCTTGATGCGCTGTTGCAGCTGCATCATCCCGTAGATGAGCGCCTCGGGCCGCGGAGGACAGCCCGGGATGTAGACGTCGACGGGCATGATCCGATCGATCCCCTGGATGGTCGAATAGCTTCGCTTGTAGCGACCGCCCGAGCAGGTGCAGTCGCCCAGGGCGATGCACCACTTGGGCTCGGGCATCTGCTCCCACAGCCGGATGAGTGGTCCGGCCATCTTCGTCGTGCACGTGCCGGCGACGATCAGGACGTCGGCCTGGCGGGGACTCGCCCGGAACGGGAACATGCCCCATCGGTCCATGTCGTTCTTGCTGGTCGCCGCCGAGATCATCTCGATGGCGCAGCACGCGAGCCCGGAGAGCAACGGCCACAGGCTGTTCATCCGGATCAGGTCGAGCACGACGTCAGCGCGCGACGGGATGATCTCGAGGCGGCCCGACCAACGGGCATCGTCGCGACGACCGCGGCCGCTCGCCCCGAACTCGGCCAGATGCGTGATGTCGCTCTGCTGATCGCCCCCGTTGGCCCCCGGGTCGGCCGCCGTCCATTCGGTGTTCGGCACCACGATCGGCACCTCGGCGGCGTCGGGCACGTCGAGGTGGATCGGGCGGACATCGATGGCGGGATCGGCGGCACCCACGGGGATCTCGGCTACCGCACCGCGCGGAACGCGGCGCGGAGCTCCTCGCTGAAGAGCTGCGGCTGCTCCCAGGCCGCGAAGTGGCCGCCCCGATCGACTTCGTTGAAGTAGATGAGGTTGGGATAGGCCCGCTCTGCCCACGTCCGAGGCGCCTGGTACTGCTCGCCGGGAAAGACGGTGATGGCCACGGGGATGGCGACGCCCTTGGCATCGAAGAAGCCACCTCGGTATTCCCAATAGAGGCGCGACGCGGAGATCCCGGTGTTGGTGAACCAGTAGAGCGTGATGTTGTCGAGGATCTCGTCACGGGTCAGTTCGCCCGTGATGCTCGTCGAGCGGTCCAGGGCTGCCGCGACGGCCGCAGCCGGCTGGTCGTCGGCGTCGTTGTGGTCGAGCAGCCATGCGGCCAGCCCGACCGGTGAGTCCGCGATGCCGTACAAGGTCTGCGGGCGTGCGGCCATCATCCGCGCGTACTCGACCTGCTTGAAGGTTCTGATGAGCTGCTCATACGCTTGTCGTTCCGCGGCCGACAGCCCGGCTGGCGGCGGGTCTCCGGCCAAGGCGGCGTCATTGACGTCCGCGGGAACGGTGGCCGGCATGTTGGTGTGGATGGCGAGCAACCCATCGGGTGCCTGCAGGCCCATCTGGTCGACGACGAACGCTCCCCAGTCGCCGCCCTGAGCCACGTAGCGATCGTAGCCGAGGCGCTGCATCAGTCGTGCCCACGCCCGGCCCATGCGCTCGGGGCCCCACCCGGTGCTCGTCGGCTTCGCGGAGAACCCGTAGCCCGGCATCGATGGGATCACGACGTGGAAGGCGTCCGCGCTGGTCCCGCCATGTGCCGTGGGATCGGTCAGGCGCTCGACGATCTTCAGCTGTTCGATGATCGAGCCGGGCCACCCGTGATTGACGATGAGGGGCAACGCGTCCTCGTGCGCAGAACGAACATGGATGAAGTGGATGTCGAGCCCGTCGATCTCAGTGATGAACTGCGGCAGGGCGTTCAGGTTCGTCTCGCATCGTCGCCAGTCGTAGTCCGCCGCCCAGTAGCGGGCGAGCTTCTGGATCATCGCGAGCGGCACACCCTGGGACGCATCCGGGACCGTCTCCCGCTCGGGCCAGTTGGTCGCCGCGATCCGTCGCCGCAGGTCATCGACGGCCGCCTGCGGGACATCGACCCTGAAGGGCCGGATCGATCTCGTCCCCGGTGACGGCAGGCCCGCGAGTGGGGGCATGGGTCGACATCTCAGTCCCTCCTGATCCTTGGCAAGCCCGCCGCGTCGGGATGCCGACGGATCCGGGCGCGAGTGCGTACGAGGCTCATCTGGCCGCTGCGGTCTGTTGGTCCCGTGACAGCGTCGCCGCTGATCCGATGTTGGCCTCGCCTGCCACGAGCAGGACGGCCTTCCCCGGCCCGCCGCGCTGACGGGTCGCCCCGTAGGCCTCGTGTCCCTCGGCGAGCGGGAGCTCGGCCGACACGATCGGTCGGACTTGTCCGGCGTTGATCAATCGGCCGATCTCGATCAGCTGCCCACGGTCCGGCCGCACGACGAACCAGATCGCCCGTCGGTCGTCGGCGGGCTCGCGATCAGGTGGGCGCGGGACGGCGATCGAGACGAGTCGACCAGCGGGGCGGAGCACGCTCCAGGACCGCTCCCAGGTTTCGCCCCCGACCGTGTCGAACACGAGGTCCAGATCGCCCACGACATCCTCGAAGCGCTGTGATCGGTAGTCGATCACCTCGTCGGCCCCGAGCTCCCGGACCAGCGCCATGTCGCGTGCAGAGCCGGTCGCCGTGACATGGGCCCCTCGCCAATGGGCGAGCTGGACGGCGAAGGTGCCGACGCCACCCGCGCCACCATGGACGAGGACCCGCTGACCGGGCGAGAGCTCGCCGTGGTCGAACAGCGCCTGCCACGCCGTCAGCGCCGAGAGCGGGACAGCTGCCGCCCGGGCGTGGGTCAAGCTGGCCGGTTTCGGGGCCAGCTCGGTGGCCTGCACGGCAACGTACTCGGCGTCAGCGCCGTCTCGCCGCACGTCGATGTAGCCGAACACCTCATCCCCGACGGCGAGGCCCGTGGTGGCCGGCCCGACCGTGGCGACGACGCCGGCCACCTCGTGCCCTGGGACGATGGGTGGCGTGCGAGGCGTGCCGTCGTGACGAAGCCAAACCCCGGGCCAGTCGAGCTCGCCCGGGCTGACGCCACTGGCGTGGACCCGGACCAGGACATCTCCTCGCCCGAGGGTGGGCACGGGCGCCTCCTCGAAGACCAATCGGGACGGGTCGCCCTGACCGTAGGCGTGCAATGCGCGCATGGTGCTCAATCTCCTTCTGGCGATCGACCCCTCGCCGTCAGTGGCGGGGCCGAACGACGCGCGGATCCGCGCCGTCCGGCCCGTTACGCATCCAGATCACTGTCCGGGCTAGCGCAGTGCCCGGAACGCGGCCCGAACCTCGGCGGAGAAGAGCTGCGGCTCTTCCCAGGCCGCGAAGTGGCCGCCCTTGTCGGCCTCGTTGAAGTAGGCGAGGTCTGGGTAGACCGCCTGGACCCAGCTCCGCGGCGACGCCCAGATCTCGCCGGGGAACGTCGTGAAGCCGACCGGGACGGTGACCGCTGGAGGCGGCTGGCCGCTGGCCAGCGCTGCGGCCAGCGCTCGTGCGTCCTCCCAGTACGACCGGGCCGCGGAGGCCGCGGTGCCGGTCATCCAGTAGAGCGTGATGTTGTCGAGGATGTTGTCCCGGGTGAGCCGCCCGACGGGCTCGCCGTCGACGAAGGCGCGGGAGATCTTGTAGTAGCTGTCCGTGTCGTGATCGAGCAGCCACGCGGCCAGGGCCACGGGGGAATCCAGCAGGGCGTAGCTGATCGTCTGTGGCCGCGTGGCCATCTCGAGGAAGTAGCCGAAGCCATCCTGCTTGAACGTCGCGACCGCTGTGCCCGCCGCGCGTTCCTGTTCGGACTCCCGGGGCAGATGATCGCCGACGGCGAGCACAGCCGTGAGCAGGTTCAGGTGATAGCCGGCCAGACCCTCGACGGCCTGGCGACCCATCAAGTCCGTCACGAGAGCACCCACGTCTCCGCCCTGGGCGACGTAGCGCGTATAGCCGAGGCGCTGCATCAGCTCGGCCCACGCGCGTCCGGTCCGGGCGGCGTCCCAACCGAGCTCGGCCGGTTCACTGGAGAACCCATAGCCGGGCAGGGACGGAAGCACGAGGTGGAAAGCGTCATCGGGGGTGCCGCCATGGGCCGTCGGGTCGGTCAGCGGTCCGACCGTGTCGAGCAGCTCGATGACCGAGCCGGGCCATCCGTGCGTCATGATCAACGGCAACGCGTGCTCATGCCGAGACCTGACGTGGATGAAGTGGATCTCGACCCCGTCGATCTCGGTCGTGAACTGTGGCAGCGCGTTCAGCCTCGTCTCGATCCGCCCGAAGTCGTAGTCGGTCGCCCAGTAGCGGGCGAGCGCTCGGATGGTCGCCGACTGGACGCCCTGCGACCGATCCTCGACGAGCTCCTTGGTGGGCCAGCGCGTCGCCGCGATGCGCCGGCGCAGGTCGTCGATCTGTTGCCCAGGGATCTCGATCGTGAACGACCGGATCTCCGCCGGGGTGGCGACAGCTGTGCTCATGAGGCCCTCCGCTTCATGTGACGAACGGCCCGCGATGCGGTCGGTTCGTCCGCTCGGCGATCTCCTGCGAGATCCCCTGTCCCCATCCAACCCCATCGGAGGCGGCCGGTCGATCAGACGAACGTATCGGGCGATACCTTCGTATCGCTTATGGCTGCGCCTCACCGCCCGCTCGCTCCCGCCGCCCTCGATCCGTCACCCGATACCAAGGTCTGATCGACGGCGCCGCCCGGCCGGGCACACTGCCTTGAGACCCCCCACGCCGAGGAGGCATGATGGAGACCTCGATGGACCCTTCATCGATCGCCACGCGCGCGAATGCGCCGAGGAGGCCCACTTGGCGAGCGAGCGGAGCCTTGAGCTCATCATCGACGTCGTCCCAGCGATGGTCTGGTCGGCCGGGCCGGATGGCAGTGCTGACTACTTCAACCGGCACTACCTGGACTTCATCGGCCTCACGTCCGAGCAAGCAAGCGGCTGGGGCTGGAGCGCCGCCGTGCACCCCGACGACATGACCGGCCTGGCGGCGACGTGGGGGCAGATCCTGGCGTCGGCCGCGCCGGGCGAGGCCGAGGCGCGGCTTCGTCGCCACGACGGGGAGTACCGGTGGTTCCTGTTCCGGACGAGCCCGTTGCGCGATGCCGACGGCGAGATCGTCAAGTGGTATGGCGTCAACACGGACATCGAAGACCGAAAGCAGGGCGAGGCAGAACTCAGGCGGGCGTATGACAGCTTCGCCGACGCCCAGCGCCTCAGCAAGACGGGCAACTTCACCGCCGACATCGCCGTCGACGACCACATCTGGTCCGACGAGCTCTACCGGATCTTCGAGATCGATCCGTCGACGAAGATCTCCGTCCAGATGGTGCGTGACATCATCCATCCGGACGACCTCGCCAAGTTCGATGCCGACTTCACGCGATCACTCGGCGGCGTGGACTTCGACCAGGTCTTCCGCATCGTCCCGGCGAGTGGGAACGTCAAGCATGTCCACGCCGTCGGTCACCTGATCGAGCGGGTCGCCGGCCGTCCGTTGTTCATCGGCGCCATCCAGGACGTGACCGAGCGGGTCGCCGCCGAGGACGCGCTGGATCGAGCCCGTTCTGACCTCGCCCGCGTGTCGCGGACGACGACGTTGAGCGCCTTGACCGCGTCGATCGCGCACGAGGTGAACCAGCCCCTGTCGGGGATCATCACCAACGCCAATACCTGCCTGCGCATGCTCGATGCCGAGAGCCCGGACATCGAGGGAGCGAGGGAGACGGCCCGGCGGACCATCCGCGACGGCAACCGCGCTGCCGATGTCGTCGCCATGGTCCGGGCGTTGTTCAGCAAGAAGGACTTCACGCTCGATGCGATCGATCTGAACGAGGCCACCCGGGAGGTGATCGCGCTGTCGTCTGCCGACCTCCAGCGCCAGCGCATCGTGCTGCAGTCGGAGCTACAGGCCGATGTCCCGACGATCTCGGGCGACCGCGTCCAGCTCCAGCAGGTCGTCCTGAACCTGCTTCGTAACGCGGCCGATGCGATGGCCGACGTCGGCGATCGGCCGAGGCAGTTGTTGGTCCGGTCCGAACGGGACGATGGCGATTCCGTGCGGCTCAGCGTGCGGGATAGTGGCGTGGGCGTGGATCCCGAGAGCCTCGACAAGCTGTTCAGCGCGTTCTTCACGACGAAGACGGGCGGCATGGGGATCGGTCTGTTCGTCAGTCGCTCGATCATCGAGCGCCACCAGGGGCGCCTGTGGGCCGAGCCGAACCTTGACGGCCCGGGCACGACCTTCTCGTTCTCCATCCCTCGCACCATCGGACGGATCCCGGACACGCCCACGCTCGTCGGCACGTCGTGAAGGGCGAGGCGCCGCTCGTATCGATCGTCGACGACGACATCTCGGTCCGCGAATCGTTGCCGCCGCTGCTCCAGCAGGTGGGGTACTCGGCGACGGCGTTCTCCTCAGCCGAGGCCTTCCTCGCTTCGGATCGGATCGACGAGACCCGCTGCCTGCTCCTCGACATCGCGATGCCGGGGATGTCCGGCACCGAACTGCAGCAGGTCCTCAAGCAGCGGCGCCAGGGGATCCCCATCATCTTCGTCACGGCCCAGCCCGATCCGAACCTGCGACCTCGCCTCATGGCGGCCGGAGCCGTCGAATGCCTGTACAAGCCGTTCAGCGAGGCGGCATTGCTGGACGCGCTCGATGCCGCGATCGGGTCGGGGGACGGTCGCGGAGGCTGAGCGGTCAGCGGCGCACCCGCCACGCCGTATAGTGGCTTGGCACCCTTGGATCTGATCGAGGCCGTCACCGTGCCCGGTACGCCCATCGTCTACGTCGTCGACGACGACGTCTCCGTTCGCGAGTCCCTGGAACTCCTGCTAGCGACTGAAGGCTGGCAAGCGGCGTCGTTCGCGTCGGCACAGGACTTCCTTGACCAGCCACGCGCGGTCGTGCCCAGCTGCCTCGTCCTGGACGTCGGCCTGCCGGGCCTCGATGGGCTTGGATTGCAGCAGCGCATCGCTGACCGCAGCGAGGTCCCGATCATCTTCATCACCGGTGATGGCGACGTGCCGACGTCGGTCCGCGCGATGAAGGCCGGGGCCGCCGAGTTTCTCACCAAGCCGATCGCTGTCGACGCGCTGGTGAGCGCCATCGCCAGCGCCATCGAGCGAAGTCGCGCCACCCTCGAGCTCAACGCCGAGATGCAGGCGCTGCGAGCCGACTACGAGTCGTTGACGCCGCGCGAACGCGAGGTGATGGCGTTGGTCGTCACGGGTCTCCTGAACAAGCAGGTCGCCGGCGAGCTCGGCATCAGTGAGATCACGGTGAAGGCGCACCGCGGGCAGGTGATGCGCAAGATGCAGGCCGGCTCCCTGCCGGACTTGGTCGGCATGGCTGCGCGCCTTGACATACCGTCGCGACACGTTCCCTGATCCTCGGACAGGTCAGCGGGGGCTAGCGTCGATCCGTGGCTGATGCACCGGGAAGGTGTGGTCAGCCCAGATCTGGCGGGACGTCTCCTCGGGGTAGGCGGCGACGGTCGACTGGGCGTCGAAGAGCTGCACGAGGCGACGCTCAGCGTCGTACGTGGTCCAGCCGGGGTCGCCGTGGGTGGCGAACCGGGTCCACGCCGCCCGCATGTGCGCGGACAGGGCTTCGGCCTCATGGTTCGGTCCGTCGCCGATCAATAGGGCTGGCAGGCCGCGGTCCAGGTTGCCGAAGACCAGCGGCACGTCGAGGCCATGGCAGGCCCCGAAGACGCCGCCGCCGCCCGGCGCGGGCCAGGTGAGCTCGTAGACATGGGCACGGCCGCCGCCGACGGTCTGGGCCTCCGCGAGATGGAGGGTCGGCATCCGGAACAGCCAGTCGGAGTTGACCAGCTCGAAGAGCTCGTCCGGCCCGGCGGCCGGGAAGCCCTCCCGGTACCGGCGCGCGCCGTCCGGGCCTGGGCCGAGGACGTCGAGGGCGGTCGCCGCCTCCTCCTCGGTCACCCCGCCCAGCCGTCCGTCGAGTGCCGTGAACAGCCGCTGCTCGTCACGCGTGTGGCCGACGAGCAGGTCGATGTCCCGGCCGGCATCCTCGGCCAGGGCCTGCCACGGCGTGACCGGCAGCGTGTCGCCATCGACGATCGGCGAGAACGGGATCGAGCGGTAGGCGACCTGACCCCAGCGGTGGGTCCACCGGGCCGTCGTGGCGCCGATCGCATCACCGGCGGCGGACAGTCGGGCCGGATCGACCGTCGACAGGTCGGCCGTGGTCGGCCGCAGCCCCAGTTCGGCGGCGCAGGCCGCGGCGACGTCGGAGGCGAGCTCGGGCGAGAAGTACGTGCCCTGCACGCTTTGCGCGACGGCCCGGCGAACGAGCCCGGCGGCCCGCGGCATCGCCAGGAGCGCGGCGACCGATCCGCCGCCGGCCGACTCGCCGAAGACCGTGACCCGGTCAGGGTCGCCGCCGAAGGCCCGGATGTTGTCCTGCACCCACGCCAATGCCGCGACCTGGTCAAGCAGGCCCCGGTTGGCAGGCGCTCCATCGATCTGCGCGAAGCCTTCGATCCCGACGCGGTAGTTGAAGGTCACCATGACGACGCCGCCGTCCCGGGCCAGGCGGCCGCCGTCGTATTCGGGCAGGCTGGACATGCCGATCGTGTACGCGCCGCCGTGGATCCAGACCATCGTCGGCAGCCTTGCGCGCGGGCCCGGCTCGGGCGACCAGACGTTGATCGTCAGCCAGTCATCGCCCGCCGCCTGTGCCAGGCGGTCCATGCCGAACGCGGCGGCCTGCGGGGGAGGCGGTCCGTACGACACGGCCTCCCGCACCCCGTCCCAGCCGGCGGCCGGCCGGGGTGCGGCGAATCGCAAGGCGCCGACCGGCGGCTCGGCGAACGGGATGCCCCGGAAGACCGCCACGCCCGCCTCCCAGCTGCCGCGCAGGGACCCGACTGACGCGCGGACTTCGGGCCGGGTGGAGGGCGTCGTCGCAACCGTCCCGGTTTCGTCACCGCGCATCGCCGGTCAGGTGAGCGTGCTGGTCGCGTTGACGACGGCCACGCCGACCGGATGGCTCTTGCCCTTCAAGCTCAACGAGCGACGCTCGAAGGCGTCGCCGGTCAGCCCGGCGCCGGCGATGGCCGCCTCGGTGATCAGGATCTCGCCGGGTCCGGCGGCTGATGCCAGACGCGCCGCGACATTGACCTCGTCGCCCATCGCGGTGAGCTCGGTGTCGGGGCCGTCGCCGATCGTCCCAACGTACGCCTCGCCCGTGTTCACCCCGACGCCGATCGGCACCCACGGATCGCCACCGCCGCCGTGACCGGTCCGGTGCAGCAGCTCGACAGCCGCGGTCAGTGCGACGCGGGCGTGATCCGCACCGGCCATCGACGGGACGAAGATGGCCACGATCTCGTCGCCGGCGAACTTGTCGACGATGGCGTCGTGCTTGACCAGCACGGCCGTCGCCGTGTCGTAGAACCGACCCATCAGCTGGCTGAACTCGAGCGGACGCATCGTCTCGGCGAGCGGCGTGGAGCCGCGCACGTCGGCGAACAGCAGCGAGCACTCGACCTCGGCGCCACCATGGTTCTGGCGCAGGAATCGGAAGCAGGCATCGCAGTACTTCCCGTTCTTGGCCCATGGACCGTTGCCCGTGGCCCGCATGATGGCGCCGCCCAACCCGCCGAACGGGCGCGTGCAGCCCTTGCAACGCGGCTCGCTCGGGAGGTGACGGTACAGGAGCGGGCCGACCAGGCGGCGGCGCTCCTCGATGGCGTGTCCTCCCATCAGCATCGCGCGCCAGACCGCCTCGGGCACCTGTCCGTCGAGTCGGCTCTCGGGATCGACCACGCGCGAAGCCTACAGCGCGCGTATCCGGGGCGATGTCGTCACCCGACACCCGCCGCGGAAGTCACGACGGATGACGATGCGCCCCGGCGACCCGCGTCGGTGGCGTGACAAGCGTCGGGCCGCGAGGATCGCAGGATGGCCACCCACGTCTCGGCGCTCCGCCGTCCGCTCTCGCTCCTCGACTTGGCGTTCCTCCTGTTCCTTGGAGCCGTCTGGGGGGCGGCATTCCTCTTCTATCGCATCGCTGCGCCCGAGGTCGGGCCCGCCTGGGCGGCTGAGACCCGTCTCGTCGTCGGCGCGTCGATCCTGGTCCTCATCGCCGGTCGGCCGACGCTCATCGCCGTCCGCGGTCGGGTGGTGAGCTTCGCGATCGTGGGAGCCCTGTTCGCGGCACTTCCGTTCCTGCTGATCTCGTACGCCACGGTGACGTTGCCAGCCGGTTTCACCGCGCTGCTGAACGCGGCGACACCCCTGTTCACGGCGGCCATCGGTGTCGCATTCCTGGGCCAACGGCTCGCCTGGCGGGTCGTGGCCGGGCTCGCGGTCGGCGTCGTCGCGGTGATCGTGCTCGTCGGCTGGTCGCCGCTCGAGCCAGGTCCGGCGACGATCCTCGCGGTCGCGGCGGGCCTCGGCGCTCCCGCGAGCTATGCGATCGCGGGCAACTACGTGCGCGCCAGATTGGCCGACGTCGAGCCGACGGAACTCGCGACCGGGATGCTCGTCGCCGGCAGCATGATCGCCTTGCCGATCGCGCTGCTGTCGGGTGCGCCCGGGACGCCAGCGCTCGACGGCGCGGTCTCCTTGCTGGCTGTCGGCGTGCTCTCGACCGCGATCGCCTGGCCGATCTTCTTCCGGGTCCTGCGCCGGACGACGCCGACCGCGGCGAGTACCGTAACGTTCATCGTCCCGGCGTTCGCCCTGACGTGGGGCTCGATCGCGCTCGGGGAGCCGGTCGGCATCGGCTTGGTCGTCGGCTTCGGCCTGATCCTCATGAGCCTCATGCTCGTGCTCGGGATGGTGCCCGCCGCTCGACTCCCCATCGTCGCGCGGACCGCGGCTCGGCTTCGCGCGGCCGCGGCGTGATCGCGGCGGCGTGACCGCGAACTGACCCCTTCACCGTCCGCGGGTCGCCCGGGGGGTGTGGGAGGGCGGTACGCGGCGCGCATCGCTGGGATCGTCGCAGACGGATCAGCAGGGTCTCATCCGTTTCTCACGAAGTCGACGCACGGTACGGACAGCCGCGAGATCCGACCGAGGAAGGACGACCGATGGACCTGACGACGCAGACCGAGGCGACGACGCTGCCCGCGACGTGGCCGACCTTCGAGGATCGACCCCTCGCCGACCCGACCGAGCCGGTCGTCGACCAGGGCCTCCAGTTCGACGTCGTCACCCTGTTGGGTCGCCGGCAGATGCTCAAGCTGCTCGGCCTGACCGGCGTCGCGGCCGGCATCGCGGCGTGTGCGCCGGGCGCCGGTTCGTCCGCCAGCAGCGCCGGCTCCGCGGCGGCCGCGACCGACGCCGCGTCGTGCGCCGTCATCCCCGAGGAGACGGCCGGGCCGTATCCCGGTGACGGCTCCAACGGGCCTGACATCCTCGAGCAGAGCGGGGTCGTCCGAAGCGACATCCGCTCGAGCTTCGGGACTTCGACGACGACCGCCGAGGGCGTGCCACTGACCATCCGGATGCTCATCCAGGACGCGTCGGACGGGTGCGTGCCGTATGCCGGGGCGGCCGTCTACGCCTGGCATTGCGACGCCGAGGGCCGCTATTCGATGTACTCGCAGGGCGTCGAGAACGAGAACTACCTGCGCGGCGTCCAGGAGGCCGACGCCGATGGGGCCGTGGAGTTCACGAGCATCTTCCCGGCCTGCTACCAGGGCCGCTGGCCGCACATCCACTTCGAGGTCTACCCGAGCCTGGACCTGGCCATCGACGCGGGCAACAAGATCGCGACCTCGCAGATCGCGCTGCCGGCCGAGACGTGCCGAGGCGGTCTATGCCACGGCCGGCTACGAGTCCAGCCTGCAGACGTTCCCGCAGGTGAGCCTCGAGCCTCGGACATGGTCTTCGGCGAGGACGGCGGCGCCCAGCAGCTCGGGCACCATCGAGGGCTCCGTCGCGGACGGCCTGACGGTCACGCTGGCGGTGCCCGGTGGCCTCGGCCTGATTTCCCACCGCACTCGCGTCACGCTCCGCGGTCGACCTCCGTCCCATCTGCGAACTCCTCCTCCGCGAAGAGCCTCCGGTCCTCCCCCGGGGGCTTCTTCGTGTCCGGGACGGGCGCCTGGATCCCGCACCATCGCTGCGTTGGCGCCCTGCGCGCCTCGCTCACGCACCTTGGGGTGCGCTCGCTCCGGTGCTCGGGACGCCGCCTTGCGCTGGCACCGGCTGCGGCGCCCTTGTCCGGCTCGGGCCTGGACGCCGATGGCGGCGGAGCCGATCGGCGACGGATGGCGAGTCAGCCGCCGGGCTAGTCCTCGCGCGCGAGGCGCCGCAGGACGGCGGGCAGGATGCCGCCCTGGCGGTAGTAGTCGACCTCGATCGGGCCGTCCAGGCGGGCGATCGCCTCGAAGCGCACGACCGAGCCGTCGCCGCCGGCAGCGACGTCGCGCTCGGCCTGGACCGTGACCGACTGGCGCGGCGACAGGCCCGTCGGCGAGGCCGGTCACGGTGAACGTCTCGCGGCCGGTCAGCCCGAGCGAGGCCGCGCTGTCGCCCGGCTTGAACTGGAGGGGCAGGACGCCCATGCCGACGAGGTTCGACCGATGGATGCGCTCGTAGGACTCGGCCATGACCGCGCGGACGCCAAGCAGCATCGTGCCCTTGGCCGCCCAGTCGCGCGACGATCCCGAGCCGTACTCCTTGCCGGCCACCAGGACGAGCGGCGTGCCGGCCCGCTTGTAGCGCATCGCGGCGTCGAAGATGAACTGCTCCTCGCCGTCCGGGCAGGTGGACCGTGTACGGCCCCTCCTTGCCCGGCACCAGCTGGTTGCGCAGCCGGATGTTCCCGAACGTGCCGCGCATCATCACCTCGTGGTGCCCGCGGCGAGCGCCGTACGAGTTGAATTCGAGCGGCTCGACGTTGCGCTCCTGGAGCCAGTCGCCGGCGGGCGACCAGCTGGCGATCGACCCGGCCGGGCTGATGTGGTCGGTCGTGACCGAGTCGCCGAGGACGGCCAGGGCGCGGCGCGCCGACGATGTCGGTCACCGGCGCGGACGTGAAGCGACAGGCCCGTCGAAGTACGGTGGCTTGGCGATGTACGTCGAGCGCGGGTCCCAGTCGTAGCGGTCGCCGGTCGGGATGGGCAGCGCGCGCCAGCGCTCGTCGCCCTTCGAACACGACCGCGTACGTCCGCCGGAACAGCTCCGGATCGATGGCCGTGGCGATGACCGAGCGGATCTCGTCCGGCGACGGCCAGATGTCGGCGAGGAAGACCGGTTCGCCGTCGGTGCCCGACGCCGAGCGGCTCGCGTCGTCAGGTCGATGTCGACCCGACCGGCCAGGGCGAAGGCGACGACCAGCGGCGGCGACGCGAGGTAGCTCGCCCGCGCGAGCGGATGGATGCGGCCCTCGAAGTTGCGGTTGCCGGACAGCACGGCCGCGACGATCAGGTCGTTGGCTTCGACCGCGGCGGCGACCGGCGCATCGAGCGGGCCGGAGTTGCCGATGCAGGTCGTGCAGCCATAGCCGGCCAGGGCGAAGCCGAGGGCCTCGAGCGGGGCCATGAGCCCGGCCGCCTCGAGGTAGCCGGTGACCGCCTTGGAGCCCGGCGCCAGGGACGTCTTGACCGTCGGCGCGACCCGCAGGCCGCGGGCGACGGCGTTCCGGGCCAGCAGGCCGGCCCCGACCATGACCGTCGGGTTCGACGTGTTCGTGCACGACGTGATGGCCGCGATGGCGACCGAGCCGGTCCGGATGGTCGCCGTCTCCCATCGACCTCGAGGGTGACCGGACGATAGGCGCGCTGGTCGACGTCCGGGGCATCGGCGACGATCGGCTCGGCCGGCGCTGCCGCGGCGTCCGCCGCCGCATCGGCCGTCCGGAAGGCCGTGGCATCGGATGCCGGGAATGACTCCGCCGAGGCCTCCTCGACGACGCCGTCGACCGCCTGGGGCGCGTTCGAGCCCATCCGGGAAATTCGTTCGGAAGTTGTCGCGCAACGCCTCCAGCGGGACCCGATCCTGGGGCCGGCGCGGGCCCGGCCACGGACGGCTCGACGCTCGGCCAGGTCGAGGGTCAGGACCTCGTCGAAGGCCGGTCCGTCGCCGGGCTCGCGCCACAGCCCCTGCTCCTTGGCATAGCGCTCGACGAGGTCCGACGCGCTCGTCCGACCGGCCCGGTCAGGCGGAGGTAGGCGAGCGTCTCGTCGTCGATCGGGAAGAGCGTCGCGGTCGCCCCGAACTCGGGGCTCATGTTGCTGATCGTCGCCCGGTCGGCCAGCGACAGGCCGGCCAGGCCGTCGCCGGCGAACTCGACGAACGCCCCGACCACGCCGTGGCGGCGGAGCATCTCGGTCACGACGAGCACGAGATCGGTCGCGGTCGAGCCGCGCGGCAGCTCGCCGGTCAGGCGGACGCCGACGACATGGGGCATCGGCTGGTACAGCGGCTGGCCGAGGAGGACGGCCTCGGCCTCGATCCCGCCGACGCCGTAGCCCAGGACGCCCAGACGCGTTGACCATCGTGGTGTGCGAGTCGGTCCCGACCAGCGTGTCCGGGAAGGCGATGCCAGCGCGGGTCGTCGACCACCGTGGCCAGGAACTCGAGGTTGACCTGGTGGACGATGCCCGTCCCGGGCGGCACGACCCGCAGGTCGCGGAAGGCGGTCTGGGCCCAGCGCAGGAGCTGGTAGCGCTCGCCGTTGCGCTCGTACTCGCGTTCGACGTTGAAGGCGAAGGCGGCCGGCGTCCCGAACCGGTCGACCTGGACGCTGTGGTCGATGACCAGATCGGCCGGCACGAGCGGGTTGACCCGGGCGGGGTCGCCGCCGAGGTCCGCCATGGCGTCGCGCATGACGGCCAGGTCGACGATGGCCGGGACCCCGGTGAAGTCCTGGAGGACGACGCGGGATGGCATGAACGGGATCTCCGCTTCAGCCGCCTGGCCGGGCCGCCAGGCCGCCAACGCCCGGACGTCCCCCTCGGTGACGATCCCGCCGCCGGCATGGCGCAGGACGTTCTCGAGCAGGATCCGGACGGTCACGGGCAGGGTCGCCCCGCCGGTCAGGTCATCCAGCGCGTCCAGCCGGTAGATATCCGGGAGGCCGGGACCCAGGGACGATCGGGCTCCGAAGGGATCTGGGGATGTCAACGCGTCCGACCTCGCAGGCTCGCTACACTCGATGCGTGGAATCGTACCGCGCCCGCCCCCTCGCCGCGGTCGGGTCGTGAAGGCCTGGGGCCCGCTGCCAGGCGACGACCCGGAGCGCGAGCGCGCGGAGATCGAAGCCGACCTCCAGGCCGCCGGCATCGACCTGGATCCGGCGCCACCCGGCCAGCACCGCCATGACGACCCAGCCCTGCCCGACGATCACGCCCACCCGCACCAGCACAGCCAGCCGGGTGAGCGGCCGACGACCGGGATCGTCGGTGGCGGCGCCGTCGGCTCGGCCCTCGCCCTGGCCCTGACCCGGGCCGGCTGGCCGGTCCAGGCCGTGGCCAGCCGCGACCCCGCCCGCCGGGAGCGCCTCGGCAAGCTGGTCGGCGGCGCGCGCGCCTTCGCCGAGGCCCAGGCCCTGCTGGAGGAGGTCGAGCTCATCATCGTGGCCGTCCCGGACGACGCCGTCGGGCCGTTGGCCCGCTCGGTCCGGATGTACAGCGGCCAGGCGATGGTCCATACCAGCGGGGCGCTCGGGGCGGACGCCCTCGAGCCGGCGATGGCGGCCGGTACCCAGGTCGGCGGCTTCCATCCGCTGGTCGCGTTCGCCGACACCGAGCGCGCCGTCGAGGACCTGCGCGGGGCGACCATCGCGGTCGAGGGCGACGATCAGCTCGTCGCCCTCCTGGGTGGCTTGGCCGACGCGATCGGGGCTCACGCCGTCCGGCTGGCGCCGGGATCCAAGGCGGCCTATCACGCCGCCGCCGTGCTGGCGGCCGGCGGGGTCATCGCCCTGCTCGACGCGATCGCCACGCTCGGCCGGGTGGCCGGCCTCGATGAGGCCGGGGCGCTGGCCATCTACGGCCCGCTCATCGAGGGCACGCTGGGCAACGCGCGGACGCTCGGCATCGCCGCCGCCCTGACCGGACCGATGACTCGCGGCGACGTCGGCACGCTGCGCGCCCATCTCGACACCCTCGCGCGCGAGGCCCCTGATGTGCTGGACCTGTACGTCGCCGCCGCCCGCCGCGAGGTCGACCTGGCCGAAGCCCGTGGCGCGCTCGCACCGGAGACGGCGACGGCCATGCGCACGAGCCTTGACGGGGCGCTTGCGCCGCGCACTTGACGCGGTACCATTGCCGCCCATGGGACACAGCATCGCCGCCAAGTACGCGGCTCGGCCGGCGGCGCGATTCGTGCGTCCGTCCAGCCGTGCCCGCGAGCGTCGCCTCGGACTGGGCGCGATCGCGTCCTTTGCGCCGGCGAGCCGGCGGATGACGGAGCTCCGCGGGACGCGCGCCCCCGCGGCCACCCGACCGACCGTCCGTGATGGACGGCTTCGCCCTGCGGTCCGCATCCGGTGGGCAGGCTCCGGACGTCCCGCGTCGAGTCGGCGACACAGCGCCGCACCGGCGCCGTGGCGCGCCTGAGGACCACCACCGCCACGTCCGCCGGCGGCATCGTCGTCCGCCTGGACGCTGGACGACCCCAACTCGTCATCGGCAGTCGCCGCCGCGATCGCGACGGACGGACCTGGACCCTGCCCAAGGGCACGCCCGATCCCGGCGAGACGACCGAGGAGACCGCCCTGCGCGAAGTCGCCGAGGAGACCGGCCTGCAGGTCCGGATCACGGGCCCGCTGGACTCCATCGAGTACTGGTTCGTCCAGTCCGGGACGCGCATCCACAAGACGGTCCACTATTTCCTCATGGAGCCCATTGGCGGTGACCTCGCCCGCCACGACCGCGAGTTCGACGAGGTCCGCTGGATCGATTTCGCCGACGCCCCGACCACGCTGACCTTCGAGACGGAGCGCGCCCTGGTGGCCCACGCCGCCGAGGTGCTGGCCGCGCGCGCCGAGACCGCCTCGTGACGGGCCCCGCGCCCGCCGACCTCCTCGACGGCCCGCACGAGACCCCGCTCGCGTCCCGCCACACCGCGCTGGGCGCCCGGATGATCGACTTCGCCGGCTGGCTCATGCCCGTCCAGTACGGCTCGATCCTCGAGGAGCACAAGGCCGTCCGCGAGCGGGTCGGCCTGTTCGACCTGTCGCACATGGGCGAGCTCTGGGTGGAGGGCCCGGACGCCGCCTCATCGCTCGCTCGGGCGGTCGTGAGCGACCCGGCCAAACTCGCCGTCGGCCGTGCGCACTACTCGATGATCTGTGCCCCCGACGGCGGCGTCATCGACGACCTGATCATCTACCGGCTCGACCAGGACCGTTTCATGGTCGTGGCCAATGCCAGCAACGCCGGCGTCGTGTCCGACGCCCTGGCCGAGCGACTCGACGGGACCCGCGCCGTCCTGGACGACCATTCGCTGGCGACGGGCCTCGTCGCCGTCCAGGGGCCGCGCTCGGTGGACGTGCTGCGGCCGCTGACCGACGTCGACCTCGATGGGCTGCGCTACTACGCCATCGCCGACGGGAACGTGGCCGGCATCCCGGCCCAGGTCGCCCGGACCGGCTACACCGGCGAGGACGGGTTCGAAGTCTTCGTCGACACCCGGCGGACCGGCGAGCTGTGGGACGTCCTCCTCGACGCGATCCGCGGGGCCGAAGGCCTGCCCGTCGGTCTGGGCGCCCGGGACACGCTCCGCCTGGAGGCCGGCATGCCCCTCTACGGCAACGAGCTCGACCGGACGACGACGCCGTTCGACGCCGGTCTGGGCCGGGTCGTCAAGCTCGACAAGCCGGAGGAGTTCGTCGGTCGGACGGCCCTGGAGAAGGTCGCGACCGAGGGTCCCAGACGCCGGCTCGTCGGCCTCAACGTCGAGGGTCGGGGGATCGCCCGCCACGGCTACCCGGTCCACGTCGGCGAGCGCCGGGCCGGGGTCGTGACCAGCGGGACGCTGTCGCCCACGCTCGGCGTGCCGATCGCGATGGCCTACGTCGCACCGGACGACGCCGAACCGGGCACCATGGTCGACATCGAGATCCGCGACGCCCGCGTCCCGGCGCGCGTCGTGCCGTTGCCGTTCTACCGAAGGAGCAGCTGACGTGAGCGTGCCGACCGACCTGCGTTACACCCAGGATCACGAGTGGGTCCGCCTGGACGGCGACGAGGCCACCGTCGGGATCACCCAGTACGCGGCCGACCAGCTCGGCGACATCGTGTTCGTCGAGCTGCCCGAGGCGGGTCGGACGCTCATGGCGGCCAAACCCTTCGGGGTCGTCGAGTCGGTCAAGGCCGTCAGTGACCTGTTCGCTCCGGTCGACGGCGAGGTCATGACGGCCAACGAGGCCCTGGGCGGCAGCCCCGAGCTGGTCAACAGCGACCCATATGGGCAGGGCTGGATGATCCGGGTCAAGGTCGCCGACCCGGACGAGGTCGACGACCTGCTCGATGCGGACGCCTACGACGCCATCGTGGCCGCCGGCTGAGCCGACGACCCACGATGCCGTACGGACCGCATACCGACGACGATCGCGGCCGGATGCTGGCGGCGCTCGGCCTGACCAGCGTCGACGAGCTGTTCGCCGACATCCCCGAAGCGCTGCGCGCCTCGCCCCTGGACCTGCCACCCCCGGAACCCGAGCTCGAGCTGGCGGCACGCCTCCGTGGCCTGGCCGCCCGCAACCGGACCGACCTCGTGTCGTTCCTCGGTGCCGGCGTCTACCGCCACTGGAGCCCGCCGGCCGTGGACCAGCTGCTCCTGCGCGGCGAGTGGTACACGGCCTACACGCCGTACCAGCCTGAGGTCAGCCAAGGGACCCTCCAGTCGATCTACGAGTACGAGTCGCTCCTGGCCGAGCTGGTCGACCTCGACGTCGTGTCGGCCTCGCATTACGACGGCGCCGCGGCGACGGCCGAGGCCGCCCTCATGACCTGCCGGGCGACCCGGCGCGAGCGGGTCCTCATCAGCCGCGGCGTCCATCCCCACTACCGGGCGACCGTCGCGACGTACTTCGGCGGCGGCCTGGAGCTCGACGAGATCCCGCTCGTCGCCGAGGGCGAGGCGGCCGGCACCACGGATCTGGCGGCCCTGGCGTCGATGCTCGCCGACCCCGACCGGCCCGTGGCCGGGGTCATCGCCGCGAACCCGGACGTCCTCGGGCTCCTGGAGCCGATGCCGCGGATCGCTGAGCTCGCCCACGCCGCCGGTGCCCTGTTCGTGGCCGTCGTCGAGCCGGTCTCGCTGGCCGTCCTAGCGCCGCCCGGTGCCTACGGGGCGGACATCGCCGCCGGCGAAGGCCAGCCGTTGGGCATCGCCCCGCAGTACGGCGGCCCGTACCTCGGGATCCTCGCCTCGACCGAGGCGCTCGTCCGCCAGATCCCCGGCCGCCTGGTGGGGATGACCACGGATCTCGACGGTCAGCGCGCGTTCGTCATGACCCTGCGGGCGCGCGAGCAGGACATCCGCCGGGACAAGGCGGCCAGCAACATCTGCACGAACCAGGCGCTCCTGGCCCTGGCCGCCTCCATCTATCTGGCCACGATCGGGCCGCACGGCCTGCGCGACGTGGCCGCCCTGGGCGCCGCCCGGGCCACCGAGCTGGAGGCCGCCCTGGCCGCCATCGGCGTGCCGCGTCTCCACCCCGGTCCCTACCTCAACGAGTTCGTCGTCGGGGTCCCGGGCGCCCGCGCGGTCCACCGCCGCCTCCTGGAGCGCGGCTTCCTGGCCGGCCTCGCCCTGGCCGACGCCGAACCTGACGATCCGTCGCTGGCCGACGGCCTGCTCCTGTGCGCGACAGAGGTCACCACGAGCGACGAGATCGCCCGTTTCGCGGCCGCCATGGCCGAGGTCCTGGGCGAGCACGACATGGGCGACGCCCCAGGCGTCGCGGCCACCCCGGCTGGAGCGGCGCGATGAGCGTCACCGGTCCGCGCCTCCAGCCGACGATCTTCGAGCGCAGCCGGCCCGGACGGGGCGGCGGCAAGATCCCGCATCCACCCGCCGATGCCCTTGATCGCCTGCCGCCCGAGGCCCGTCGGGCGACCCCGCCGGCCCTGCCGGAGATGAACGAGCCGGACGTCGTCCGGCACTACGTCAACCTGTCGCAGCTGAACTTCGCGGTCGATACCGGGTTCTATCCCCTCGGCTCGTGCACGATGAAGTTCAACCCCAAGCTCAATGAGTGGGCGGCCCGCCTGCGCGGCTTCGCCGAGCTCCACCCGATGGCGCCCGATGCGGCCGCCCAGGGCACGCTCCAGTTGCTCTGGGAGCTCGAGGGGGCGCTGGCCGAGATCTCGGGCATGCGGGCCGTGACCCTCCAGCCCGCGGCCGGTGCCCAGGGCGAGCTGACCGGCATCCTCATGATCCGGGCCTACCACCGCGAGCGCGGCGACATCGGCCGGACCGAGGTCCTCGTGCCCGACTCCAGTCACGGCACGAATCCGGCGACGGCCTCGATGGCCGGCTACACGACGATCACGATCCCCTCGGCGGCCGACGGGGGCGTCGACGTCGATGCGTTCCAGGCCGCCCTCGGGCCGCGGACCGCGGCGGTCATGATCACCAACCCCTCGACGCTGGGCCTGTTCGAGGCGCGCATCGGGGAGCTGCTCGACGCGGTCCACGAGGCCGGTGCCCTGGCCTACATGGACGGCGCCAACCTCAACGCCATCCTGGGCCGGTTCAAGCCCGGTGAGGCCGGCTTCGACGTCATGCACTTCAACGTCCACAAGACGTTCAGCACACCACATGGCGGGGGTGGCCCGGGCGCCGGCCCGGTCGGGGTGGGGGAGCGCCTGCTGCCGTACCTGCCCACGCCCCGGGTCCTGCGCACGGACGAGGGGACGTACCGCCTGGAGACCGCCGACGAGCGACCGACGTCGATCGGCCGGATGCGCAGCTTCGTCGGCAACACCGGCGTGCTGGTCCGCGCCTACGCCTACATCCGGGCGCACGGGGCGAGTGGCCTGCGCGAAGTGTCAGACGATGCGGTCCTGGCCGCCAACTACCTCAAGCACCGGCTGGCCGGGACGTTCGACATCCCGTACGACCGTGCCTGCAAGCACGAATTCGTCGCCTCGGCGTCGTCGCTCAAGGCGTCGACCGGGGTCCGGACCCTGGACATCGCCAAGCGCCTCATCGACTTCGGCTATCACCCGCCGACCATCTACTTCCCGCTCATCGTCGACGAGGGCATGCTCATCGAGCCGACCGAGACCGAGGCCCTCGAGACGCTCGACGGCTTCGCCGAGGCGCTCATCGCCATCGCCGCCGAGGCCCGGACCGATCCCGATACGGTCCGCGGCGCACCCCATACGGCGCCGGTCAAGCGCCTGGACGAGGCGACGGCCGCCCGCCAGCCCAACCTGCGCTGGCGGCCGATGGCCGGCGCCGAGACGCCCTGCCCGGACTGAATCGAGCGCGCGGCAGCCGTACAGGCCCGCCAAGAATCGACCCGACCGAACGATCGTTAGGTTCGTGGTTGACAGCCCATGAGGGGCTGTGGATAGTACGCGCAGCGCACCGTCCGAACCGTGCTGCCGCGTGCGCTCGCCCCTGGAACGCGTCGAGTTGGGAGGCTCGACCCCGATCCCGAGCGAGCGACCCCGGCGTTCGAGAGCACGATCCCGGGACGGAGCAGCGGGAGACACCGGGTAGCTACCCGTTCGGAGGACAGTTGATGCAGAAACGACTCTTCGGCATCCTGACCACCGCAGCCATCATCGTGGCTGCGTGTGGCGGTGCCACTACTACGACGGCCCCGTCGGGCGACGCGTCCGCCGCGCCGCCGGCCTCGGTCGCGCCGTCGGCCGCCGCCGCTGAGCAGACGCTCACGATGGTCATGGACGGCGACGTCTCGGGCGGCCTGTCGAACGCGTCGGACAACGTGCCGACCGGCGAGGCGCAGCAGTTCCTATACGACCAGCTGTACGTCTACGACGAGGGCCTGGTCCCCGTCCCGAATCTCACCACCGATCTCGCGACGATCTCCGAGGACGGCCTGACCTGGACGGTCGATCTCGTTCCGGGCGTCAAGTTCCACGACGGCACCGACCTCACGGCCGAGGACGTCGTCCAGAGCTATCAGATCGCCCAGAGCACGAACTGCCGCTACAACCCGTCGCTCTGCCTGAGCGCCTTCCTCGAAGAGGTCGTGGCAGTCGACGACGACACCGTGGCGTTCACCCTCACCCAGAAGCTGTCGACGTTCGCCAACAACTATCTGGCGCTCATCAACATCGAGAGCAAGGACGCGATCGACAAGTCGTATGCCACGTATCTCGAAGGCACCCAGGCCGTGACCGCCGAGGAGACCAAGGGTCTGCTCGACCGCGTCGCTGCCGAGGAAGCCGCTCCCACCGGCCCGGCCGGTGACGACGGCGCCGCCACCGTCAACTACCCGCAGTTCCTGGCGGAGACCGAGGCCCTCATCACGAAGGCCGGCCAGACCCTCCCGGACAAGGCGATCTACACCGTCGAAGGCGTCCTCGACGAGAGCGGCTACGTCCAGGCCATGGTCAACCAGGTCAAGGCCATCGACGCGACCTTCTCGGCGCCGGCCATCGACGCGCTCGCCGCTGCCTACCCGTACCTCGACTTCCAGACGGCTCCGGTCGGTTCCGGCCCGTTCAAGTTCGTCGAGTTCAAGCCGGGTGAGAGCATCGAGTACGAGGCCAACGAGGAGTACTTCAAGGGCGCTCCGGCCATCAAGCGGCTGTTCATCCCGATCATCAAGGATGACATCGCTGGTGGGCAGGCCCTGGCCGCCGGCCAGGTCGACTGGAAGTACTCGCTGACCGGGCCGACCTATGAGGAGATCAAGGACGACCCCAACCTGAAGTTCGTGGAGTACCCGGACTTCGGCTTCTTCTCCCTGTACTTCAACAACCGCGAGGGCTCGCTCTTCGCGGACAAGGAGCTCCGGCAGGCGGTCTCGTACTGCTTCGACAAGCCGGGGACCGCCGAGGCGGCCACGAACGGCCAGGGTGTCGCGATCTACAGCGAGATCCCGCCGGCCTCGTGGGCGTATCCGACCTCGGGCCTCAACACCTACGAGAAGGACCCGGCCAAGTCCAAGGCGCTCATCGAGGGCCTCGGCTGGACGCTGGGCGAGGATGGCATCTACGAGAAGGACGGCCAGAAGCTGTCCACGGTCGTGGCCGTGCGCGCTGAGCGCCCGGACCGCAGCAAGTGGATGCAGCTCGTCGGCGACCAGGTTCGCGAGTGCGGTATCGATATCCAGTACAAGGAGATCGATTTCGCGGCGATCCTGAACATGCTCAACGTGTACCCGCACATCAACGCGGCCGCGCCGGAGTCCGGCAAGCCGTTCGATGCCTACTTCGGTGGCTTCAGCTCGACGTACGACCCGGATCCGTTCGCGCTGTACCACTCGAGCCAGTGCACGACCGAAGAGCAGCCGACGCTGTACAACTACGAGTGCTATCAGAACCCCGCCGTCGACAAGCTGATCGAGGACGGGCTGGTCGAGTTCGACCAGGCGGCTCGCGCCGCGATCTACCAGGAGTACGCCGTGCTCCAGGCTGAGGACCTCCCGGTCATCTATGCCTGGGCCGACATCGCCCGCGAGGGCCTGCGCGCGACGGTCGACACGACCGCCGAGGGCGGACTCCAGATGGACACTCCGCAGTGGTGCCGCCAGCAAGAGAAGCTGACGAACATCAAGTAGCCAACGGCTACGGAACCGTTCGTCGATGCCTCGCGTCAAGGTTCGGATGGTCATGAGGACCGGCTCGAACCCCTGACGACGTAGCGAATGGCTGATGGCGCCCTCCGGGGCGCCATCAGCCGTATCATCCACCGGTAATCGAGCCAGCAGCGAGCGAGAGCCATGGCGAGTTACGTACTGCGGCGGATCATCCAGGCGATCCCGATCCTCATCGGCATCTCCATCCTGATCTTCAGCATCGTCCAGCTTGCCCCCGGCAGCCCCGTCGATCGGTTCCGCGTGCCCCGTGTGCCGCCGGAGCAGATCGAGGCGCTCATCCGCCTGTATGGCCTCGACCGGCCGGTCGTGGAGCAATACACCAGCTGGATCACCGCGTTCGTCCAGGTCTGGCGGATCGACGCCTGGGGCTACAGCTTCATCGACGGTCGACCGGTCATCCAGAACATCACCGAGCGGATCCCGGCGACGCTCCTGCTGATGGGCTCCGCGCTCATCGTCACGATCATCTTCTCGATCCCGATCGGCATCCTCGCCGCCGTCAAGCAGTACAGCTGGACGGACAAGATCATCACGACGCTCGCGACCATCGGCTACGCGATCCCGTCGTTCCTCATCGGCATCTACATCTGGTTCCTCGGCGGCGTCGTCCTGGCCGACCTGACCGGCGAGCTGTTCGGGACCCAGTTCGGGTTCCCGCTGTTCGGACGCCAGACCCTCGGGTCGGACGGCGACCCACTGGACCTGGCCTTCCACCTCGTGCTCCCGGTGACCGCCCTGGCCATCCAGTCCATCGCCGGCTGGTCGCGCTACCTGCGGGCGTCGATGCTCGACGTCATGCGCGCAGGACTACGTCCGGACCGCCAAGGCGAAGGGCGCATCCGGCTCGCGGGTCATCGGCAAGCATGCCTTGCGCAACGCCCTGATCCCGCTCATCACGCTGATCGGCCTGTCCATCCCGGGCCTGCTCGCGGGGGCGGTCATCACCGAGTTCATCTTCAGCTACCCCGGACTCGGACAGCTGACCATCACCGCCATCTTCCAGAACGACTATCCGACGATCTACGCGACGAGCATGCTGTTCGCCGTCTTCGTGATCGCGGGCAACCTGCTGGCGGATATCCTGTACGGCGTGGTCGACCCACGCATCAAGTACTGAGAGGCGACCGATGAGCGTCGACGTCCGACCCGTCCCCGGTTCGCTGCCCCTCCCCAATGAGATCGATGAGGTCGATCTCGTCCCGGTCCGGACCTACTGGCAGCTCGTCCGCCAGCGGTTCCTGCGCCATCGCCTGGCGGTCATCGCGGTGGTCGTGCTGGCCATCCTCATCGCCATGTCGATCGTCGTCCCGTTCGCGACCGGCGACGCCTACCAGAAGTCGAGCCTGTCGCTCATCGACGAGGGCCCCAGCCTCCAGGCGCCGCTCGGCTACAACGAGATCGGCCAGAACATCTTCCTGCGCCTGGCCAAGGCGACCCAGACATCGCTCATCGTCGGCTTCGCGGCGGTCATCCTCATCGGCCTCATCGGGGCGACCGTCGGCTCCATCGCCGGCTACTTCGGTGGCTGGGTGGACAACGGCCTGATGCGCCTGGTCGATATCGTCCTGTCGCTGCCGTACCTCATCCTCGTCCTGCTCATCGTGTCGTTCACCGGGATCCGCGACATCCGGGTCATCGTCTTCGCGCTCGCCTTCGTCGGCTGGACGACGGCCGCCCGACTCGTCAGAGCCGAGTTCCTGCAGCTGCGCGAGACGGACTTCGTGGCCGCGGCCAAGGCCCTCGGCGCACCATCCCGACGGATCATGGTCCGCCACATGCTGCCGGGCGCCATGGCCCCGCTCGTCGTCGCCCTGTCGCTGGGCGTCGCCGACGCGATCATCGCCGAGTCGGCCCTGTCGTTCCTCGGCTTCGGCATCGCCCCGCCGGAGATCAGCCTGGGCCAGATGCTCCAGAACTACCGCGAGTACTTCTACAGCAACTCGGAGCGGATCCTCTATCCGGCCCTGGTCCTCATCGCCATCGTGCTGTCGGCCAGCTTCCTCGGCGACGGCCTGCGCGACGCCCTCGACCCGCGGCAGCGAGTCGAGAGTTGACCGCCGCGTCCACGACGACCAGCCCCCCGAACCGCGAACCGTCGTCCGAGAACCTTCTCGAGATCGCCGGTCTGCGGACGCATTTCTTCACCCAGGACGGGACCATCCGGGCCGTCGACGGGGTCTAGTTCGAGATCAAGTTCGGGCAGACCCTCGGCGTCGTCGGCGAATCCGGCTGCGGCAAGAGCATCACGGCCCTGTCGACGATGCGCCTCATCGAGCGGCCGGGCAAGACGATCGCCGGCGCGATCCGCCTCGACGGGCGCGACCTCCTGACCCTGAGCAACGAGGAGATGTCCGACATCCGCGGCAACGCGATCTCGATGATCTTCCAGGAGCCGATGACCTCGCTCAACCCGGTGTTCACCGTGCGGCGACCAGATCGCCGAGGCCGTCGCCCTCCACAACAAGGTCTCCAAGGCCGAGGCCGTGGAAGCGCGCCGTCGCCATGCTCGAGCAGGTCGGCATCGCCGACGCCGGCCGGCGAGCGAAGGCCTATCCGCACCAGCTGTCGGGCGGCATGCGCCAGCGGGTCATGATCGCGATGGCCCTCTCGACCAATCCCGAGCTGCTCATCGCGGACGAGCCGACGACGGCGCTCGACGTGACCATCCAGGCCCAGATCCTGGAGCTCATGAAGGCCCTTCGCGAGCAGAACAAGATGGCCATCATGCTCATCACCCACGACCTGGGCGTCGTGGCCGAGATGGCCGACGAGGTCGTCGTGATGTACGCGGGCAAGGTCGTCGAGCGCGCCGACGTCGACACGATCTTCGCCGAGCCCCATCACCCGTACACCCAGGGCCTGCTGGCGTCCATCCCGCGGCTCGGCGAGAAGCGCGCCCGGCTCGAGGTCATCCAGGGCGTCGTGCCCAACCCGCTGAACCTGCCCAAGGGCTGCCTGTTCAAGCGCCGCTGCCCGTACGCCATGCCCATCTGCGACACGCCGCCGCCGCTGCGCGACGTGAGCGCGGCCGGTGCGCCCGTCGGGTCGCGTCCGCCACGTGTCCCGGTGCTGGCTGACCCCGGACGGCGGCGAGCCGGAGATCGGGCCGGAGCCCACGGCCGAGGAGGCCGAGGAAGCCGCCGCCACGGTTGACCGTCGAATGAGCGAAGGAGCGATGCCCCAGGTGGACACGGTGGAGACGGTCGACACCACGGCGCGCGCCGCCACCGTCGACCGGGCGGCCTCCGGCGCCACCGGCGACGTCCTGGTCAAGGTCGAGGACGTCGTCAAGCACTTCGAGATCCGCGGCGGCGTGCTGGGCGTGACCAAGATCGGCGCGGTCCGGGCGGTCGACGGCGTGAGCTTCGAGGTCCGGCGCGGCGAGACCCTGGGCCTCGTCGGCGAGTCCGGCTGTGGCAAGACGACGCTCGGCAAGGTCATCCTGCGGCTCATCGAGCCGACGTCCGGCAAGGTCACCTTCAAGGGCGCGACGATCTTCGACGTCCCGGCCGAGGGCGACAAGTCGCACAAGGCGTTCCGGGCCTCGAGCATCCGCATGAAGAAGGTCCGGCGCGACATGCAGGTCGTGTTCCAGGACCCGTACGCGAGCCTGAACCCGCGGATGTCCGTCGGCGAGATCATCGGCGAGGGCCCGCTCGTCCACGGCCTGACCGACACGGCCAAGCGCGAGGCCCTCGTCCGCGAGCTGCTCGGCAAGGTCGGCCTCAACCAGAGCCACATCCACCGCTACCCGCACGAGTTCAGCGGCGGCCAGCGCCAGCGCATCGGCATCGCCCGGGCGCTCGCCCTGAACCCGGACTTCATGGTCTGCGACGAGCCCGTGTCCGCCCTGGACGTGTCGATCCAGAGCCAGGTCCTCAACCTGCTCGACGACCTCCAGAAGGAATTCGGGCTGACCTACCTGTTCATCGCCCACAACCTCGCGGTCGTCGAGCACATCAGCGACCGGGTCGGGGTCATGTACCTCGGCAAGATGGTCGAGATGGCCGACGTCGACGAGCTGTACCGCGATCCGCGCCACCCGTACACGGTGGCCCTGCTGTCAGCGATCCCGAGCCCGAACCCGCGGATCAAGAAGAAGCGGCTCGTGCTCAAGGGCGACATCCCGTCGCCGGCCGCGCCACCGTCGGGCTGCCGGTTCCATACCCGCTGCTGGCTGCGCGAGCGCCTGGGCAACCCGGAGCGCTGCGCGACCGAGGAGCCGGTGTTCCGCCCGTTCCGCAAGGACCACCTGGTCGCCTGCCACTACGCCGAGGAGATGAACACCGTCGGCGGCGAGGTCAAGGCGGCCATCGGCCTGGACATCAGCGAGCCGGGCGCCGAGAACATCCCGTCGGCCAGCGAAGCCGGCCATCCACGACCCGTCGGACGTCGCCCCGATCTGATCGGCCGCGGCCGCCGATCGGCCGGGCCGACCCGTGACGGCCCGCGCGGCCCGCCGCGTCCCCGACCCGGTCAGCTCCCGATCTTGTCGATCTGGACGGACCAGGTCGTGCAGGCCGGGTCGATCTGGGCGATCGTGTAGGTGTCCTCGGGCACGTCCGAGACGATGGCGCTGAACTTCTTCTGGAGCGTCTTCTTGTCGTAGACGAAGCCCTGCGTCGCGCCGGTCATCGTGAAGTTGACGCTCGGGCACTCCGTGGCGTCCCAGCCGAACTTGTAGCGCCCGGGCTGCAGGATGGAACGGGGTCGTCGGCGTCGGCCGAGGTGACCGTGATCTGCTCCTGGGCCGGCCGCGCGCTCGCGTCTGCGCCGCCACCGCCGTCGCCACCATCCCCGCCGCCGCAGGCGGCCAGGAGCAGGGTCACGGGCGGCCAGCCCGGTGAGGGCTCGTCCGCTGCGTGGGGTTCGCTTGGCCATCGGGGTTCCCTTTCGTCGCAGGCACGGGGGTTCCAGGTGGGTGGATCGGGGTCGGTCGGTCAGTCGGGGCGTGGTGGTCCGGCGTCGGACATGACGGGCGACGCCGCTGGAGCCGTCGAGGCGGTCCCAGCGGACGGCCCACGGAAGTGGCAGGCTGGCCAGGTGTTCGTCGCCCAGGTCGATGAGCGGCGGGACGCTCTCGGCGCAGATGGCCGGATCACCCAGCTCCTTGCGCAGCGGGCAGCGCGGATGGAAGCGGCAGCCGGTCGGCGGGTTGACCGGGCTGGGCACGTCGCCGGTCAGGATGACCCGCTGGCGGCGCTGCTCCGGGTCTGGCACCGGGATGGCCGACATGAGCGCCGAGGTGTACGGATGCTCCTGCTTGGCGAACAGGTCTCGCCGGTCGGCCAGCTCCGCGATGCGCCCCAGGTACATGACCGCGACCCGGTCGCTGATGTGCTCGACGACGCCCATGTTGTGGGCGACGAAGACGTAGGTCAGGCCGAGCTCGCGCTGCAGGTTACGGAGGAGATTGAGGACCTGGGCCTGGATCGACACGTCGAGGGCCGAGACCGGCTCGTCGCAGACGACCAGGTCCGGCTCCAGGACCAGCGCCCGCGCGATGCCGATGCGCTGGCGCTGGCCGCCGCTGAACTCGTGCGGATAGCGCCGCGCGTGGTAGTGCTGGAGGCCGACCATGTCCATCATCCGCTCGACCTTGGCCCGGCGCTCCGCGTCGCGTGCCCAGCCCGTGGATGCGCAGCCCCTCGCCGATGCTGTCGCCGACCGGCTGGCGTGGGTCCAGGCTGGCGTACGGGTCCTGGAAGATGATCTGCATCCGGCGTCGGAACGGCTTGAGGTCCGCGCCCTTGACCGCGGTGATGTCGGTGCCGTCGAAGATGACCGTGCCGGAGGTCGGCTCGATGAGTCGGAGCAGGAGCCGGCCGACGGTCGTCTTGCCGCAGCCGGACTCGCCGACGAGGCCCAGGGTCTCGCCGCGCCGGATGTCGAAGCTCACGCCGTCGACGGCCTGGACGATGCCCGATGGTCCGCTGCAGGACCCCGCCGCGCACGACGAAGTGCTTGACCAGGTCGCGGACCTCGACGAGCGGCCGGGCCGGCGCGGCCGGTGCGACCGACGGACCGGTGGCGGTCCCCGCCGCGACCGGTGGCGACGCGGCCGGCGGCACGGAGCCGGGCGCCGCGGTCACCGGAGCGGCTCCGCGCGGGGCATCAGACCACCCGCGGCGTCGTGGTACAGCCAGCAACGGACTTCGTGACCGGTCCTGACCGGCAGCAGCTCGGGGTGGACCTCGGTGGCGATCGCGACGTCTTCCTCGATGCGTGCCGTGCAGCGGGGCGCGAACCGGCAGCCCTTGGGCAGGTCGATGAGGTTGGGGACGTTGCCCGGGATGACCGCCAGCTCGTCCTTGACCTCGCCGACGACCGGGATCGACCCGATGAGTCCCTGGGTATAGGGGTGGAGCGGCCTGCGGAAGAGCGATACGACATCGGTGTGCTCGACGATCTCGCCGGCGTACATGACCGCGACCCGATCGCACATCTCGGCCACGACACCCAGGTCGTGGGTGATGAGGACGATGGCCGTGCCGGTCTCGTCGCGCAGGTTGCGCATGAGGTCGAGGATCTGGGCCTGGATGGTCACGTCGAGGGCCGTCGTCGGCTCGTCGGCGATGAGCAGCTCGGGCTCGCAGGCGAGGGCCATGGCGATCATCACGCGCTGGGCCATCCCGCCGGACATCTCATGGGGATAGGCCTTGAGCCGACGCTCCGGATCCGGGATCCCGACCATCCGCAGGAGCTCCAGGGCGCGACTCTTGGCGACGCCACCCTTCATCCCGCGGTGGATCCGAAGGACCTCCTCGATCTGCTTGCCGACGTCCCAGACCGGGTTCAACGACGAGGTCGGCTGCTGGAAGATCATGCTGATCCGGTCGCCCCGGATCCGGCGCATCGCGTCATCCGACAGCTTGAGCAGGTCCTGCCCGTCGAACACGATCTCGCCGGCCTCGATCCGACCTGGCCGGGCGACGAGGCGCAGGATGCTCAGACTGGTCACCGACTTGCCGCAGCCCGACTCGCCGACGAGGCCCATGATCTCGCCGCGGTCGACGTGGAAGTCGATGCCGTCGACGGCCCGCACGACCCCGTCGCGCGTGTAGAACGACGTGCGCAGGCCCTTGATCTCCAGGAGCGGCCGCTCACCCCGCTCATGGCGGGGTCGCCGCTTGGAGGCCGGGACGAGCTCCTCGACGTATGGCGCGTCCGCCTCCAGCGACGGATCGAGGACCGGCAGGCTCGAGGTGGTCGTCGAGTCGGTCATCGGTTGAGCCTCGGATCCAGCGCGTCACGGATCCCGTCGCCGATGAGGTTGAAGGCCAGCACGCTCAGGGTGATGGCGATGCCGGGGAACAGGATGAGGTGCGGCGACGAGAAGAACAGGTTCCGATCGCCAGCGATCATCGAGCCCCACTCGGCGGTCGGCGGCTGCGCGCCGAGGCCGACGAACGACAGCGCCGCGACCTCCAGGATGGCCCCGCCGATGCCGAGCGTGCCGGCCACGATGAGCGGAGTCATCGCGTTGGGCAGGATGCGCCGCCACAACGTCCCGAGCGATGACTCGCCGAGGGCGCGGGAGGCGGTCACGAAGTCCGCCTCGCGAACGGACAGGACGGACGCGCGCATGACCCGGGCATAGATCGGGATCGACACGATGGCGATGGCCAGCATGGCGTTGACCAGGCCGGTCCCGAGGACGGTCACGATGGCGATGGCCAGGATGAGGCTCGGGAAGGACAGGACGACGTCCATGATGCGCATCAGCAGGTTGTCCGTCGTCCCGCTGAAGAACCCGGCCACGGCTCCGATGGCCGTGCCGATGACGATCGCCAGGGCGACCGTCACGAAGCCGATCAGGAGCGAGAAACGCGAGCCGTAGATGACCCGGCTGAACGTGTCGCGCAGGTTCGAGTCGAGGCCCATGAGGTGCTGGCGCTGGTCCTCGGGGCAGCCCAGGATGTGGATGCACGGGGGCGAGCCGCGCACGCCCGGGTCGTCGACCCCCATATCGAGCATCGACACGTTCGGCTCGTACGGCGCGATGAGCGGCGCGGCCAGCGCGACGAAGAACAGGAAGCCCAGGATGGCGAAGCCGATGATCGCCGAGCGCTGGCGGAAGATGTTCCGGATCGTGTCGCGCCGGAGCGAGGTCGCCTTCGGTGGTGTCGCCCGGACCTCCGCGTCCTGGACGTGGGGGAGCAGGCCGGGCTCCTGGATGAGCCCGCTCATGACAGGCGGATCCGCGGATCGAGCATCGCGTACGACACGTCGACGACGAGGTTGACCAGCAGGTAGGCCACGGCCACGACCAGGGTGACGCCCTGGATGACGATGTAGTCGCGGCCCTCGATGGCCTCGAAGATCGTCTTGCCCATGCCGGTCAGGTTGAAGATCGTCTCGGTCAGGATCGCCCCGGACAGGAGCGCGCCGAGTGACAGGCCGACGACCGTGACGACCGGCAGCAGGGCATTGCGCATGCCATGGCGGATGACGACGGTCCGTTCCTTGACGCCCTTGGCCCGGGCGGTCCGCACGAAGTCGAGCCCCAGGACCTCGAGCAGGCTGGACCGGGTCATCCGGGCGATGATCGCCAGCGGGATCGTGCCGACGGCGATGGCCGGCAGGATGAGATGGCGGAACGTGTCGACCGCCTTGTCCCACTGGAGCGTCAGCAGTGAGTTGATGATGAACATGTTCGACACGAAGTCGAGGATCGTCCGCGGCGCCCCTTCCAGGCTCTCCAGGCCCCAGGCGACGGCCAGCGGGGTGATGCTGACGCCGGCGGACAGGCGCCCGGATGGGGGCAGCGCGAACGGGGTGTCCTTGAGGAGCACGGCGAACACGAAGGCCAGGAACAGGCCGAGGACGAAGACCGGGATGGACACCCCCAGGTTGGCGAAGATCATCGTGCCGACGTCGGTCGGGGAGTTGCGCTTGATGGCCGACAGGAGGCCGAGGGTCACGCCGCCGACGGTCGCGAAGACCATCGCGAGCAGGGTCAGCTCCAGGGTCGTGGGCAAGCGCTCGATGAGGATGTCCGTCACAGGCCGGCCGAACCGGATGGAGTTGCCGAGGTCGCCCTGGACGAGCGCGCCGAGGTAGATGAGGAATTGCTCCGGGATCGGCCGGTCGAGGCCGTAGCGGATCTCGAACTGGGCGCACAACTCCGGCGTCGCCTTCTCCCCGTAGGTAGCCGTGCACGGATCACCCGGGATGACCCGGGCCAGCACGAAGACGAGGAGCACGATCCCGAGCAGGACCGGGATGCTGAGGAGCAGGCGGCGGATGATGAATTGCGTCATCCGGTGACTTCGCCTCTCGAGGTCGGGGACCGGCGAGCCGGTCGATCAGGGATGCGCGAAGGGCGCCGCCGGTGGCGGCGCCCTTCGCGGGTCGTGACGGGGGTGGACTAGCCTTCCGGAGCCGGCGGCGGCGGGTTCAGGAACCCACCGAACAGGCCCGGGAAGTAGGTGAACGAGCCGTCGCGGCCCTTGTGCAGCGGATGATCGGCATCCCACTGCACGGCGTAGGACAGGACGACGTCGTTCGCGTCGAACGCCGCACCGTCGTGGTACGTGACGCCCTGGCGGAGCGTGCAGGTCCACGTGGTCAGCTCGGCGTTCGGCTCGCAGACCTCGGCCAGGGCCGGCTCGGCGGCCGTGCCGGCGATCTCGTAGGCGTAGAGCGCCTCCGTCATCTGCTCGCAGACCCGGAGGGCCTCACCGTCCGACTCGTCGGCGCAGTACAGGCCGGGCGGCTCGGCGCCCTGCATGAACACGAACTGGGTGCGGTCACCCGGCGTCATCGAGGCGAAGTGCTCGTTGCCGAGGGGTGAGCTGTGGGCGTCGACGACATCGGCCCGGTAGGCCGTGGCCGACGACTGATGCCAGATCGGGACCATCGGGATGTTGGCCTTGATGGCGTTGTTCGCCTCAAGGTAGGACGGCGCACGGCTGGCGTCATCGAGGCCGACGGCGCCCTGCGCCAGCGGTCCGGTGATGTCGTCGTACTTGTCGCCGAACTGCGCCGACGAACCCGACCCGAAGTGGTAGTCGAGGAAGTTGGTGATGTCCGGATAGTCGGCGCCCCATCCGAGGATGTGGATGCCGTCGAGCTTGCCCTGATCGGCGTTGTCGATGAAGGTGCCCGACTCCTGGACCTCGATCGTCGCGTCGATGTTCAGGTTCTGCTTGAGCTGGGCCTGCAGGTCCTGGGCGATGACGTTCTGATCGTTGACGTAGCCACGCGACACGTCGCGGTACTGGATCTTGGTCGCGAAGCCATCCGGGAAGCCGGCCTCGGTCAGGAGCTGCTTGGCAGCGGCCGGATCGAAGTCATACCACGCGTCGCCCTCGCAACCGTTCGGGATGGAGCACGGCGTGAAGTGGGTGGCGATCTCGGAGCCCGGCGCCGCGAAGTTGTCGAGCAACCGCTGGCGGTCGATGCCGAGCGCGATGGCCTGGCGGACCTTGGGGTCGTCGAACGGCGCGAACTTGTTGTTGAACCCGAAGTACATGACGTTCAGCCCTTCGCGGGGCTGGATCTGCAGATCCGGGTTGGCCTCGACCGTCGGGAAGTCCGTGTTGCCGACGTTGTCGATGCCATCGACGGTGCCGGCCTGGAGCTCGACGAGGCGCTGTGCGCCCTCCGTGCCCCAGCGCATGATCATCTTCTCGGTCTTGGCCTTGTCGCCCCAGTAGGCGTCGTTGCGGGCCATCGTGATGTCCGAACCGCGGTTCCAGGCCTCCAGCTTGTAGGGGCCGGTGCCGTTGACCTCGGACACGATCGCCTGGTTCGTCGACCCGGCCGGGTCGACCTTCGACTCCAGCCACGCCGTGTCATTGATCGCGAACGAGGTGAACGCGATCTTGGACAGGAAGGCGACGTCGGGGTTGCACAGCTCGAAGACCACGGTCCCCGCGTCGGTCGCGCTGATCTTCTTGAAGTTGCCCTTGTACGAGTCGTGGGTGGCGTCAGGCGGCGCGGCTTCCGCGCAAGGCGCCTCGCCGGTCTCCGGATAGACCAGGGCCGTGAACGGCGCGGTGCTCTCCGGTGCGGCGCTTTGGGGCGCCGTGCTCCCGCCAGCCTGGGACGGCGCCGCCGATGGCTGCGCGCCGCTACAAGCCGCGAAGATGATCGCTGCCGTCGCGGCCAAGGCCGCGAGGCGTGGCGACCACTTGCGTGATCGGGTCATGCTCTGGACTCCTCCTCTGAGCCCCGCTCCCGGACCGTCTAGCCTCCCTGTCCGGAACGTGCGAGGCGTGGCGCGATCCGCGCGCCATCGACTCCCGATGCGCGCGGGTGCCGGGAAGATAGCACTGGCGCGGGTCTGCGTCACGCATCCTCGCGTATGCTCCGCCCATGGACACGGTCCGTGTGGCGCTCGCTCAGATCGCTCCGGTGCTCGGCGGCCTCGCGGCCAACCTGACCCGGCACCACGAGCTCATCACTGCGGCGCGGGCCCAGGGCGCCCACTTGGTCGTCTTCCCGGAGCTCGGCCTGACCGGCTACCAGCTCCAGGATCTGGCGTCCGAGGTGGCGCTCCGCCTGGACGATCCGCGCCTGGCCGATCTGGCGGCCACGACCGAGGATCTGTCGGTCGTCGTCTCGTTCGTCGAGGAATCGGCCGATCATCGGCTGTTCATCGCGGCCGCGCTGCTCGAGGACGGCGAGATCCGGCACGTCCACCGCAAGCTCTATCTGCCGACCTACGGGCTGTTCGACGAGCGGCGCTTCTTCGCCCCCGGCGACATGCTCCGGGCCGCGCCGTCACGACTCGGGGTCGGGGTCGGGATCGGGGTCTGCGAGGACTTCTGGCACCTGTCCGTGCCCCAGCTGCTGGCCCTCGACGGGGCGCAGATCCTCATCAACGTCTCGTCGTCGCCCGGGCGCGACCTGGCGGCCACGAACGAGGTCGGCCTGGGCACCGCGACCTCGTGGCGGACGCTCATGCGCACGTACGCCCAGCTGACGACCTCGTTCGTCGTGTTCTGCAACCGAGTCGGCGTCGACGAATCGATCTCGTTCTGGGGCGGCTCCGAGGTCATCGCCCCGACCGGCGCCGCGCTGTTCAGCGCACCCCTCTACGACGAGGGGCTGTTCACCGTCGACATCGCCCCGGCCGACATCCGGCGCGAGCGGATCGCGCTGCCGCTCCTCCGCGATGAGCGGCCCGAGTTGCACATCCGCGAGCTGACCCGGATCCTCGACGAGCGAGCCGGCCTGTCCCGCAATTCGACGGCCGACGCTGGAGCCGAGCCCGGGCTGGATGTCGCTCCCGGCGACCGCACGCCCCGGCCGATCGGCTTCCGTGGCGACCCTTGCGTGATCGGGTCGCGGGGGATGCCCGCGAGGCGGACGAGGTGGCGGACGAGACCGACGACGACGCGCGGACCGAGGTCGCCGGCGGATGACCGGGTCCGCGGCGACGGACGCCGCCTTCGAGCTCCCGACCGAGCTGGCCATCGACACGGCGGTCGCGCGGCGGGTGATCGGCGAGTTCATCCGCGGGCAGCTCCGCCAGGCCGGGTTCGATCGGCTTGTCCTGGGCCTGTCGGGCGGGATCGACTCGGCCCTGGTCGCGTACCTCGCTGCGGAGGCCATCGGGGCCGAGCGGCTCCTGTGCGTCCTGATGCCCTATCGGACGTCGTCACCCGCGTCGCGCGAAGATGCCGAGGAGGTGGTGCGCCGGCTGGGCTGCGCGTCCGAGCTCGTCGACATCAGCCCGATGGTCGACGGCTACTTCGGTCCGGCCACCGATGCGTCGCCGTTGCGCCGCGGGAATCTCATGGCCCGGATGCGGATGGCCGTCCTGTATGACCGGTCGGTGACCTGGGGCGGTCTCGTCGTCGGGACCGGCAACAAGACCGAGTCGCTCATCGGGTACACGACGGTGTTCGGTGACAACGCGTGCGCGTTCAACCCGATCGGCGACCTGTACAAGAGCCAGGTCCGTCAGGTCGCCACCGCCCTGGGCGTCCCCGACGCGATCATCCGCAAGGCGCCGTCGGCCGACCTATGGCCGGGCCAGACCGACGAAGCCGAGAGCGGGTTCAGCTATCCGGAGCTCGATCGTCTGCTGTTCTGGCGGATCGACAAGCGGCGCTCGGTCGACGAGGTCGTAGCCCTCGGGTTCCCCCGCGAGATGGTCGACCGGGTCGACCGGATGGTCGCCGGGGCGGAGTTCAAGCGCCAGGTGCCGCCTATCGCCAAGCTCGGACCGCGGACGGCCGGCGTGGATTACTTGTACCCGCGTCGCCGACCCGGGTCCGCCCGGGAGTGAGCCCGGCGCCCGAGCCGTCGGCGGGCGGCACGCTGTACGTCGTGGCCACGCCGATCGGGAACCTCGCCGACGTCACGCTCCGGGCCGTCGAGATCCTGGGCTTGGTGCCGCTCATCGCGGCCGAGGACACCCGCCTGACCCGGCGCCTGCTGGACCGCCATGGGATCTCCACTCGCCTGTCCAGCTATCACGCCCGGAGCGCGCCGAGCCGCCTCGCAGCACTGCTCGACCACCTGCGGACGGGCGCCGATCTCGCCCTCGTGACCGATGCCGGGACACCGGCCGTCAGCGACCCGGGTGCCGAGCTCGTGGCGGCGTGGGCGGCCGAGGGCGGTCGGGTCGTGCCGATCCCCGGCGCGTCGGCCGTCCTCGCGGCGCTGGCGGCGAGCGGTGTGGCCGGCCCGCGATGGGCCTTCGAGGGGTTCCTGCCGCGGTCCGGGCGCGACCGGCGAGAGCGCCTGGCCGGGATCGCCGCGGATCCGCGGGGGACCGTCCTGTTCGAGGCGCCCGGCCGGGTCGCGGCGACGCTCCGCGACCTCGCCGCGGCGTGCGGCCCCGAACGGCCGGGTGCGGTCTGCCGGGAGCTGACCAAGATCCACGAGGAGATCGTCCGTGGCGCGCTCGGGGCCTTGGCGCAGGCGGCGGCCGGCGGGACGATCGTCGCCCGCGGGGAGTTCGTGCTGATCGTCGGGATGGCGACCGCCGACCCGGCTCGGGACGGCGCCGCCACGACGGCCGACGGGTCGGCCAGCCCGACGGTCGAGGCCGCCCGCGCGGAGGTCGCCCGCCTGGTCGCGGACGGCACCGCGCGTGGCGAGGCCGCCCGGCGGGTCGCGGCCGCGACGGGGCTTCCTCGGCGTCAGCTGTACGACGCACCGCGCGATGCCGAGGACGTGGGCGGCGCCGGTCAGTAACGGCCCGCCGGCCACGGCTACCATCAGGCCGTGACGGCCGCGGCCTCCTCTCCAGGTAGCGGTGTCGTTCTTCGAATTCGTCTGAGGAGCGGCGACGGCGCGGGAGGGGGACGCGCCGCCGCCGCAGGGGTGAGCGATCAGGCGGCGGCGTCGTCCGCGTCGGCCTCAGCGTCGTCGTCCTCGTCCGTCTCCGCTTCGACCAGCACGTCCGTCGACGCCGGGATCGGTTCGGTGGGCGGGGCGTCGCCGTAGGCCTCGGCCTGGGAGACCAGGGAGTCGGCCGCCTGCTGGGCCTCGTAGTCCTTCTTGCGCCGGCCTGACAGCATCTCGACGTGCGAGGCGACGACCTCCGTCTTCCAGTGGCGCTGGCCACGGTCGTCGTCCCACGAGCGGGTCTGGAGGCGCCCTTCGATGGCGACCTGCTGGCCCTTGCCCAGATAGGTCCCGGCGATCTCGGCCAGCCGGTCCCAGGTGACGACCGGGTGGTACTCGGCCTTCTCGCGGCCGCCCCCGATGAACTCGTTGCTGGCCACGGTGAACGTCGTGACGTTCTTGCCGCTGGCCAGGCTGCGCATCTCGGGGTCGCGCGTCAGGCGACCCGTGAGGAGGACCTTGTTCACGGTCCAGGCTCCTTCCCGGTCGGCCGGAGGCTCCGGTCCCGACCTGCGTGGACGGCGGGGGGGCGGCGGGGTGCGGCGGGCCCCGGCGGATCCGACGGGGACGCGAACGCTAGTCGTCCTCGCTCGACCGCCACGTATCGGCGGGTCGACCCGGACGCATCGCCCGATCAGCCGGTGGAGGAGCCTCGTCGGTCGCTGCGCCGGCCGGGCACCCGCCCGAGCGATGGCAGGGCCGGGAGGAGGCGTCGAACGGATGGCGAGGTTGCTCAGCGCGCCGCCGGCGCCTCGCGCTCCAGCAGCGCCCTGAGCCGTTGGGACCGCGCCCGCAGGTCTCGCTCCACGATCCCGCGCGACATGGCGACGAACGCGCGACCACCGAGGGACGTCGGGAGCAGCGTGATGACGACATGCATGTCGGTGCCGCCGTCCACAGCGGTGAGCTGCACCGACTCCGTCAGCTCGTAGCCCATCCCGCGCGTGTGCTGCGTGACTCGCACCGGTGGCTCAAGCTCAGTCGTGGTCCAGGTCGCCTTCGCCGTGATGCCCATCCGACGGATCCGCACGATACCCGTGGCGCCCACGGTGAGGCGCTCCCTCGGCGTGGCCTCGACGAGGGTCGGGTCATACTCGGACCAGCGCGTCGGGTCCGCGAGGAACTCGAAGACCTGCTCCGGTGACGCGGCGATCCGCGTCGTGCCCTCGATGATCATCCCCACCCTCCGACCACCGGACGCCTATATCGACGGACGATACATCCTTCCCGTGCCCGATCACCCGTTCGTGGCCGCGGTGACGTCGGACTCGATCGCCCAGGTCACCGGCCGTCAACTGCGACGGTCATCGGCTCGGGCTCGAGGTCGCGATGTCAGCCGCAAGGCTGCTCATGTGTCGACGGGGACGAGTTCCGACTCGGGTCTAGGCCGGCCGCGGAGCCGACGTGGTTCGGTCGAGCTGGATCGCCGAGACACCCAGGGCGAACCAGCCCGCCAGGAGGCAGAGCGCCGCGGGAAAGATGAGCAGGTACGTTAGACGCAAGGCCAGCGGTGCAACGAAGATCGCCAGGGCAATCGTCGCCGGGCCGGCCACGAGCAGCGATGCGGCCTGGCGCGACAGGGTCGAGTGGCGGTACGTCGCAATCCCGAACAAGGCCGAGCCAAGAACCACGGAGAGACCGCCGATCGCGACGACGAAGACATTCCAGCCAGCGGCGACGATGTCAACCAGATCTGCGGCGGCACCGATCGCCATCGCAACGCTTCCAGCCGCCATCAAGGCGAAGGCCGTCCACACGAGTTTCGGATTCGCCCGCGCCTGGTAGGCGCTCAGCCCGGCCACTGCCAGCAGCAAGGCCAGCAACCCGGCGAACGCGAGGACGGCGACCGCGCCTCCGAATGGCTGCCCTTGACCGCTGCCAATCGCGAGCAACAGGCCGGTCCAGGTCGATGCAGCGATCACGGCGGCAAGGCCGCCGATGCGAAGCGACATGAAGAACTCCCTTCGTCGCCCGATGTCGGTGTTGCGTCCGCGCAGCCGAAGCCGGGCGTCAATGGCTCCGAGAAGGATGTCCGCTACGTCGAACGGCCCGAGCGATGCCTCGTCGAGGAGCGCCTCGAACTCGTCGCCGTATCGCGCCCTCCAGCGGGCGGGGTAGCAACGGAGCAGGAGCCTGGTCATGACCGGCTCTCGCCGAGTTGGCGTAGTTGCCGACGAACGTGCCGGACGCCGCGGCTGGGCGATGGGCTGCTCTCGTCAGCGCGCGCGCCGATAGTGCTGGCGACGACGCCGGCGGAGCGGCTTCGCCGAGACCAGCTCGAGCCGTCAGGCGCGAGAGCGTGCTGGGCAGGCGGCCCGACCCCTGCTCGACACCGAGGTCGGAGCCGTGGCCGGCGATCCTGAGGCTGGACGAGGATAGCATGGAGGGCTCGGCAAATCGTCCGAACTGCGGCTTCTGCGGTTCCAAGCTTTCTCCGACTCTTACGATGGTCGATATATCGAACATCGATATAGTAACGAACGCTGGGGCGGTGTCAACGCCGCGCCGAGCATCGGTTCGTCGAGCGCCAAGATCGTGAGCAACCTCGTCGACCACCCCGGCTGCGGTCCCGGTTGCGCGATCCGTCTTGCCGCTACCGAGGAGCACGCCGGCCGGGGTCGACCGGGGTTTAGTTGTCCAGCGCGAGGGCCATCGACAACCGAGCCCAAAGGACCGTCGCTCGGCCAGCCTCGTGGCCGCAGCCGAGGCAGCGCCAAGTCTTGGGTGCGGCGGTGGGGCGGTCCACCTGCCAGACGATCTGGCCGTAGGCCTGGGTCAACCGCAGCCCGTAGGCGAACCAGTCCAGGGCCCCGCACTCCGAGCATCGGAGGTCCAGACCGAAATGATGTCGGTCGGGCTCGACTTGCAGTACACCCATGACGGTCGCCCCCCAACGGAGAGCACCCCAGCCCCCGATCGGCCTCGGAGGGTAGGCCGGCGTCCTGGGGGCCGCCACAGACTGCAAAGCGTCCCATAAGGGCTTCGAGAGGGTCCGACAAGATCCTGGCGCGAGCATGCACCGGATGGGCGGACGGGACCCCGACGGCAATCGAGGACGGGGTCCCGCACGGAGAGCCCTGGCGTTCCCAGAGGGAAGCCGACCGCCAAGAGCACGCCGCCGGAGTCATCCCTTGACCTTCTGGACGCCCGTGCGCAGGTCGCGAGACACTGACATCAGCACCCGCCCTGAGTTCATCGGCATGACGACCGACGGCGCATAACGCCCTGCGGGGGCCATTCGTTGGTGTAGTTGAAGACAGTGCGGCAGAGTTGTGTGGAGTGGGGGGGGGATAGGAAGGGGGGGCGGAACGGCGATGTGGTGGCTGTTGGGCCACGGGAAGTCCGTTCGCGTCGACGACACCACGTACTTCGGCTTGGCCTCCAGCTTGACCGCCCACTCGCGCAGCGCCGGCGGCGCCTCCTCGTCGCCGCGGGCGACCGCCGGCCAGTAGCCCTCCATCATCTCGTAGGTGACGCGGCCCCACAGCATCGCCCCGCCCTCGTCCATGAGGCGGGTGAAGTAGGCGTGTCACGGTCTCGTCGTCGGCGATCCCCTCCTGGTGGTCGACGCAGCCGTCCAGGGTGACGTTGATGCTGAAGGTCAAGAGTCCCATGCGACGAGTCTAGGCCAGACAACAGTATCAGAAGCGATGGTGCGGGTCACGACCTGGAGGAGCGACACCCGACAACTCGCTACGACATGGACAACGTCTACGTGACGCGCGACGGCACCGTCTGGGTGAGCAGCTCGTACAGCGGCACCGATAACGAGGCCAATCCTCCGGGTGGGCTCGTGTGGGCGCTCGGTCAGTGCGAGACGTCCCAATTCTCAAGCGAGCGTTTCTGCTTCCCCGGCGAACCGGACAACCCGGAGGCCTCAGGCGTCACGTGCTTTGACCCTGCCGGCCCCCCAACCAGGTACCTCGTCGGCACGCAGATCAACGCCGTCGCGCCTGCACCGGATGGGACCTTCTGGGCGGTGGGCGCCGACGGCGCCGAGAACGGAGGTCTGTACCACATCACGCCCGAGTGACTCATCGCTCGGCACGGCACACACAGAGGCCCGTCCCGCAAGGGGACGGGTCTCTTTACAACGTACAACGGCGCCGTCTTGTCAGGGAGCGGGCGACCGCTCGCGGCCGCCCCCGATGAACTCGTTGCTGGCCACGGTGAACGTCGTGACGTTTTGCCGCTGGCCAGGCTGCGCATCTCGGGGTCGCGCGTCAGGCGACCCGTGAGCGGATCCGACGGGGACGCGAACGCTAGTCGTCCTCGCTCGACCGCCACGTATCGGCGGGTCGACCCGGACGCATCGCCCGATCAGCCGGTGGAGGAGCCTCGTCGGTCGCTGCGCCGGCCGGGCAGGGAGATGAGCCTGGCCTCCGGCGCGGGGCGCTCGGCGGTCCGCGGCCGGACGACGCCCAGGGCGCCATCCGCGGCCATCGTCTGGGACGCGCCGTCGGGGTCGATGTCCGTGCCGCCGCCGACGGCCGTGCCGGCGGGCCGATCGCTCTCCTCGGGCGAGCGCGTGTCCGCCCGGCGGCGACGCTGGACGCGCGCCCCGGTCGAGCCGGGCATGACCAGCCCCTCGCCGCCATGAGCGGCCGGGCGACTGGCCCCGTTGATGGCCGCCACGGTCACGTCCGGCTCGGGCGCCCGAGCCGCGTACAGGTCGCAGAACAGCTCGACGATCTCGGGGTCGAACTGGGTGCCGCTATGGCGCCTCAGCTCGGCGATGGCCTGGTCGTGGGTCATCGCCCGCTTGTACGGTCGGTCGTGGACCATCGCGTCGTAGGCGTCGGCGACCGCGACGATGCGCGCTCCGAGGGGGATCTCGTGGGCCCGCAGCCCGTACGGATAGCCATGCCCGGCGAAGCGCTCGTGGTGGTGGAGGATGATCGGGACGGCATCCTTGAGGGCGGCGGCCTGCTCGAGGATGACCTGGCCGATGCGCGGATGCTGGACGACGGTCCGCCACTCGGCCGAGGTCAGCGCCGTCGGCTTCTCCAGGATCTCCTCCGGCAGCGCGACCTTCCCGACATCGTGGAGGAGGGCGGCGATGCGCAGGCGGTCGAGCTCCTGGTCGGGCAGCTGGAGCTGGCGCCCGAGGGCGACCACGATCGACGCGATGAGCGGCGAGGGCTGGCCGCCGTAGTGGGGGAGCGGGGCGAGGACCGAGGTCAGGGCGGCGGTCGCCGCGTCTCGAGCCTGCTGGCCGATCTCCATGGCCCGGGCACGGCCGGCGGCCGAGATGGGCGCGCGCGGCACGCGGGCATCGTCGTCGGGCTCGGCGAAGATGTAGGTCTGGTTGCGCCCGAGCGCCTTGGCCGAATACATCGCCGCGTCCGCGTCGCGGATGAGCGTCTCGACCCGAAGGCTGGAGCCGGCCCCACCGGCGATGCCGATCGAGATCGTCACCGACAGCTCCGGGTTGCCCTCCACCGGGAACCGCTGACGCTGGACGAGGGTCCGCAGCTTCTCCGTGAGGACCGCCCCTTCCTCGACGTTGGTCTCGGTCAGGATGAGCATGAATTCCTCGCCGCCGTAGCGGCCGATGAGGTCGGACGCCCGGAGGTTGGCGGCGATGGTCTGGGCGACGCCGCGGAGGACGACGTCCCCCACGCCGTGGCCGTACGTGTCGTTGACCGCCTTGAACAGGTCGATGTCGACGAACGCGACGGACAGGGCGCGCTCGTAGCGACCGGCACGCTCCACCTCGGTGAACAGCTCGGCGAGGAGGGTCTGGCGGTTAGCGACGCCGGTCAGCTTGTCCATCGTCGCCCGGGTGTGCGTGTCGGCGAGGGCGCCGGCGATGCCATTGACGGCGGTGGCCAGCCGGGCTTCCAGCCCACGGCCGTGGACCCGCACGTTGGTCTCGTAGTCGCCGCCGGCGATCTTCTCCATGGCCCGGACCAGACGCACGAATCGATAGCGCCAGTAGCCCGCCACGACCAGCGACGTGAGGCACACACCGATGACGGTGGCCACGATCATGGCGACCAGCGATCGGCCACTGTCCGCGGCCCAGGCGGCCAGCGCGGTCGAACCAGAGAGGACGAGGATCCCGAGGACGACCACGATCGTCAACGCCAGGACCCCCAACAGGCGCATCACGAACGAACCCTACCGGCCACCCCTCGACGCTCGGACCCGCCGGTGGTACCACGCTTCGCGGGCGGTGGTACGGGCGGTCCACGGAGGCCGTGCCAGCCGTCACCGGCCGTCGTCGGCGGGGTCACCGACTGCTATACTCCGCCCGTCCTCGAAGATGGCGGGGTCGAGCCCGCGAACCAGGAGGTCAGCGATCGCGCGTGAAGGGCGCATCGGTCGTCCCGTGAGACGGTCGGGCGACCAGCAGCCGGCGATCCGCCGAGACATCGGCGGCGCGACGCGGGAGATTACTACCCAAGACCCCAGGCCCACGGCCCGGGGCCTTTTCATGTGCCGGCGGCGATCTCCGACCAGGGCGGCGTTGCCGCCTGCGGTGACGGGTGCCCCCTGATGCCCGCCACCGTGATCGTCGGGCTGCAGTGGGGTGATGAGGGCAAGGGCAAGACGACCGACTTCCTGGCGGAGCAGACCGCGATGGTCGTCCGCTACCAGGGCGGCGACAACGCCGGCCACACCGTCGTCAGCGGCGACGAGGTCTTCAAGCTCCGCCTGACCCCGTCCGGCGTCCTCTATCCCCACATGACGTCGGTCATCGGCAACGGGGTCGTCGTCAACCCGCTGACCCTCATCGCCGAGCTGGACATGCTGACCGCCCGCGGCATCGACGTCGGGCGCGTCCGGGTCAGCCGTAGCGCGCACGTGATCATGCCCTACCACGTGGCCCTGGACCGGGCCAATGAATCGCGCCTTGGTGGCGCGGCCGTGGGCACGACCGGCCGGGGGATCGGGCCGACCTATGGTGATCGCGCCTGGCGCCTGGGCCTGCGCATGGAGGACCTGCTCGATCGGGCGGTCCTGCGGGAGCGGATCGCCCGCGTCCTGCCCGACAAGAACCTCCTCCTCGGCTCGATGGGCGCAGACGCCTTCACGGTCGAGGACCTCGTCGACGAGGCGGCCGGCTGGGGGGAGCGCCTGCGCGACCATCTCGACGACACGACCTGGCTGGTCCAATCCGCCCTCGCCCGCGGCGAGCACGTCCTCCTCGAAGGTGCCCAGGGCACCCTCCTGGACCTGGACCACGGGAGCTATCCGTTCGTGACCTCGTCCAATCCCGTCGCCGGCGGGGCGTGCACGGGCGGCGGTGTCGGGCCGCTCCAGGTCGACGAGGTCATCGGGGTCATGAAGGCCTACTCGACCCGGGTCGGGGCCGGCCCGTATCCGACCGAGCTGCTGGACGGGATCGGCGCCGGGATCGCCGAGCGCGGCCACGAATACGGGACCGTGACCGGTCGTCCGCGACGGGTCGGCTGGTTCGACGCCGTGCCGCTGCGCTACGCGGTGGCCGTCAACAGCGTCAGCTCGATCATGCTCAACAAGCTCGACATCCTGTCGGGCGTCGACCCGCTCCGGATCTGTGTCGCCTACGAGATCGACGGCCGGCGGGTCGAGACCTGGCCGTCGAGCGGGGCCGCCTTGGCCCGCGCCACGCCGGTCTTCGACGAGTACCCGGGCTGGGCCGAGCCCATCCACGACGTCCGCTCGCTGGCCGACCTGCCCGAGAACGCGCGGCGCTATGTCACCGCCATCGAGGAGCACGCGGGCGTGCCGATCGTCCTCGTCTCGGTCGGGCCCGAGCGGACCCAGACCATCGAGCGAGCCTGGCGTCCGATGCGCCATCGGACCGGGGTCGCGTCGTGAGCGCGGCGGACCGATGAGCCCGGCGACGCTCATCGCCCCGACCCGCCTCCTCGTCGTCGGCTACGGCGGCCGCGAGCATGCCCTCGCCTGGCGGCTCGCCGGCGAGCCCGGCGTCAACACCGTCCAGGTCATGCCCGGCAGCCAGGCTATCGATCTCGAGCCACGCGTCGAATCGATCCTGCGCCTCGGGCGGGACAGCATCCTCGACGGGGAGATGGTCGCGTCGATCGCCCGGGGTGATGCCACTGAGCTGGTGGTGATCGGACCGGAGGCGCCGCTGGCGGCCGGTGTCGCCGACGTCCTCGCCGCCCGGGGCATCACGGTCTTCGGACCGGGCGCGGCGGCGGCCCGGATCGAGTCGTCCAAGGCGTTCTGCCGGGAGGTCGCGGAGGCGGCCGGCGTGCCGATGGCCCGTGGCCGATCGTTCGCTGCCGAGGCCCACGACGCCGCGGGTCGCTATGCCAGCGAGCTCGCCGCGGACGGCGTGGGGATCGTGGTCAAGGCCGACGGCCTGGCCGCGGGCAAGGGCGTGACCGTCTGCGACGACCCCGCGGAGGCGCAGGCGGTCATCGCGGCCACCGACGGTCCGCTCGTCGTCGAGGAACGACTCATCGGCCCGGAGGTCAGCCTCATCGCCCTCGCCGACGGCCTCGATGCGCTCGCCTTGCCGTTCGCTCGCGACCACAAGCGCCTGGGCGACGGCGACACGGGCCCGAACACCGGCGGCATGGGGGCCGTGTCCCCGGTCCCCGACGTCCCGGACGACCTGGCCGACGAACTCATCGAGCGCTTCCATCGACCGGTCCTCGCCGAGCTGGCGCGACGCGGCCTGCCGTTCCGCGGCGCGTTGTACGCCGGGCTCCTGCTGACCGCCGATGGCCCGCGCCTGCTCGAGTTCAACGCCCGCCTGGGCGACCCGGAGACACAGGTCATCCTGCCCCGGCTGGCGGCGCCCCTGGGCGCCCTGATGCTGGCGGCGGCGCGCGGGCGTCTCGGCGAGGCCCGCCGGGCGCTCGGACTGGCGGGCCACCGACTGCCGGTCCTGCCCGGTGCGGCCGTCGGGATCGTCCTGGCCGCGGAGGGCTACCCGGGGACCCCGGTCGAGGGCGTGGCCATCGCGGGCCTGGATGCGGTCCCAGCCGGCGCCCTGGTCTTCCACAGCGGCACCGATCGCGACATCGACGGCACCTGGCGGGTCCGGGGCGGCCGGGTCCTGACCGTCGTCGGGCAGGGTCCGGATGTCGTCGCGGCGCGAGCGGCTGCCGACGCCGTGGCCGACCGGATCACCTGGCCCGGCCAGCAGCGCCGCCACGACATCGCGAGCGCGCCGGTCGCGTCGGGGGCCGCTCGATGATCCGCCGCTACACGTTGCCCGAGATGGGCGCGATCTGGACCGAGCAGGCCCGCTTCGAGGCGATGCTCCGGGTCGAGCTGGCGGTCAGCCGCGCCCAGGCGGCGCGCGGGATCGTGCCCGCGACGGCGCTCGAGGCGCTCGAGACGCGCTCGCGGGTCGACGTCGAGCGGATCATCGAGATCGAGCGCACGACCGACCACGACGTCATCGCCTTCGTCTCACAGGTCGCCGAGACGGTCGGTCCGGACGGGCGCTACCTGCACCTCGGGCTGACCAGCAGCGATGTCGTCGACACCGGCCTGGCGCTCCAGCTGCGAGCGGCCGGAGCCCGGCTGCTGGCCGACGCGGATGCGCTCATCGCCGCGCTCGTCGTCCGGGCCCGAGCCGAGGCTGACACGGTGATGATGGGCCGCACCCATTCCGTCCACGCCGAGCCGACGACGATGGGCCTCAAGCTGGCCGGCTGGGCCTTCGAGGTCGACCGCGGCCGGACCCGCCTGGCGACCGCGGTCGACGAGATCGGGACCGGCAAGATCTCCGGGCCGGTCGGGACGTACAGCCACCTCGGCCCCGACATCGAGGCGGGGGTCATGAGCGACCTGGGCCTCCACGCCGACCCGGTCAGCACCCAGATCGTCCAGCGCGACCGCCATGCCGCGCTCCTGACGGCCATCGCCATCCTGGGCGGGACCCTGGAGCGCATCGCGACCGAGATCCGGAACCTCCAGCACACCGAGATCGGCGAGCTCCAGGAGCCTTTCAAGACCGGCCAGAAGGGTTCCAGCGCGATGCCCCACAAGCGCAACCCGATCCTGTCCGAGCGCATGGCCGGCCTGGCCCGCCTGCTCCGCGGCTATGCCCACACCGCGCTCGAGGACCAGCCGCTCTGGCACGAGCGGGACATCAGCCACTCGTCGGCCGAGCGGGTCATCCTGCCCGACGCGACGATCCTCCTCGACTACATGCTCGTGAAGATGACCGGCCTCATCGAGGGCTTGATCATCCGCTCCGAGCGGATGCGCGAGAACATCTCGCGGGGCCTCGGCCTCCATGCCAGCAGTCGGGTCCTCGTGGCGCTCGTCGAGAAGGCCGGGATCGGCCGCGAGGAGGCCTATGCGATCGTCCAGCGGGCGGCCCTCCGGGCGGCCGACGAGCGCGCCCCGCTGCGCGATCTCCTGGCCGTTGACCCGGCCGTGGCCCAGAAGCTGTCGTTGACCGACCTCGATGCCTGCTTCGACGAGTCGGCCTTCCTGCGCCATGTCCACGACGTCATCGCCCGGCTGGACAGGTTGTCGCCCGGGCCGGTCGTGGCCGCCGATGTGGTCGTCGCCCCCGACGCGGTGTCCCGTGCTGACGGCTGACCGCTTCGTCCGGTCGGGCAAGGTCCGCGACCTGTACGACCTGGCCGACGGCCGACTACTCCTCGTGGCGACCGACCGGATCAGTGCCTTCGACGTCGTCCTGCCGACGCCCATCCCGGACAAGGGCCGGATCCTGACCGGCCTGTCCCGCTACTGGTTCTCCCAGACCGACGCGATCATCGCCAACCACCTGCGTTCGGTGGCCGTCGACGACGCGGAGCTCCGCGGCCGCTCGATGGTCGTCGAGCGCGTCGAGGTCATCCCGTTCGAGGCCGTCGTCCGCGGCTTCATCGCCGGATCCGGCTGGAAGGGCTACGAGACGACCGGGCACGTCTGCGGCATCCGGCTCCCGGCCGGCCTACGCGAGAGCGATCGACTGCCCGAGCCCATCTTCACGCCGGCCACCAAGGCCGAGGTGGGCGCCCACGACGAGAACGTCAGCTTCGACGTCATGGCCGGCGCCATCGGCGGCGAGCTGGCCGAGCGGGTCCGCGCCGCCGCCATCGACGTCTACCGCTATGCCTCGGCGATCGCGGCGCAGGCCGGCATCCTCATCGCCGACACGAAGTTCGAGTTCGGGCGACGCCCAGGCACCGACCAGCTCCTGCTCATCGATGAGGTCCTGACCCCCGATTCGTCGCGATTCTGGGACGTCGCGACGTACCAGCCCGGCCGACCCCAGGCGAGCTACGACAAGCAGTTCGTGCGCGACTGGCTCGAGCAGCAGCCCTGGGACAAGACCGCGCCGGGACCGGCCCTGCCGGACCATGTCGTCGACGGCACGCGCCAGCGCTACGTCGCGGCCTTCGAGCGCCTGACCGGCGCCAGCTTCGACCGATATCTCGCGGAGGACGTCATCGCCCGATGAGCAGCCATCGATTCGCCGTCAACGTCACGCCCAAGCCCGGCATCCTCGATCCCCAGGGTCGGGCCGTCGAGGGCAGCCTCGGCCACCTCGGCATCGAGGGGGTCAGCGGCGTCCGCGTGGGACGGCGCGTGGAGCTGACCGTCGACGCGGCGGACGAGCCGGCGGCCCGCGCCGTCGTGGAGCGGCTGGCCGGTGAGCTCCTGGCCAACCCGCTCATCGAGGCCTATGCCATCGAGTCGATCGCCGGCGCCTCGGCGACGGTCGGGGAGCCGGCCTGATGCCCGTCCGCATCGGGGTCGTCGTGTTCCCCGGCTCCAACTGCGACCGCGACACCGTGCACGCCCTGCGCGTGGCCGGTGCGGAGCCGGTCGAGTTGTGGCACGAGGCGGCATCGCTCGACGGGGTGGCCGCGGTCATCCTGCCCGGCGGCTTCGCCTACGGCGACTACCTGCGGGCCGGCGTCATCGCCCGCTTCTCGCCGGTCATGCGGGCCGTGGCGGCGTTCGCCGCGGACGGTGGCCTCGTCCTGGGCATCTGCAACGGCTTCCAGGTCCTGGCCGAAGCCGGGCTGGTGCCGGGCGCCCTGCTCCGCAATCGCAGCCTGCGCTTCCTCGGACGGGATGTCGTCATCGCGCCGGAGCGCCTCGACACGCCATTCACCCACGCCCTGGCCCGCGTCGGCGTCCCGCTCCGGATGCCGATCGCCCATGGCGAGGGCTGCTATTTCGCCGACGAGACCAGCCTCGACGCCCTCGAGGCGGACCGCGGCGTCCTGTTCCGCTACGTCGATGGGCGTGGCAGCCGGGCCGCCGAGGACGACCGCGCCGCGAATCCCAACGGCTCGTTGCGGGCGATCGCCGGGGTCATCGCCCCGAACGGCACGGTCGCCGGCCTGATGCCCCATCCGGAGCGGGCAGCGGAGGCCGTCCTCGGCTCGGAGGACGGCGCCGGGATCATCCGCTCGCTCGTGGACAGCGCGACCCGGGCGGCCGCCGGCGAGACGGCCATCACGGTCGGCGCCCGATGACCATCGCGGAGGCGCCTGACGTGGAGCCGCTCCACCGTCGCCTCGGTGTGACCGACGACGAGCTCGACGCGATCCGCGATCGCCTGGGCGGTCGCGACCCGAATGACCTCGAGCTCGCGATGTTCAGCGTCATGTGGAGCGAGCACTGCTCGTACAAGAGCAGCAAGCCGTTGCTCCGGACCCTGCCGACCGCCGGCGAGGGCGTCGTCGCGGGCCCGGGCGAGAACGCCGGGGTCATCTCGATCGGTGACGGGCTGGCCGTCGCGTTCAAGATCGAGTCCCACAACCACCCGTCCGCGGTGGAGCCGTACCAGGGCGCCGCGACCGGCGTGGGCGGCATCCTCCGCGACATCTTCACGATGGGCGCCCGGCCCATCGCGGTCCTCGACGCCCTGCGCTTCGGCGACCCGGCGGATGCCCGGACCCGCCACCTTGTCGATGGCGTCGTGCGCGGCGTCGGCGGCTACGGCAACTGCGTCGGCGTGCCGACCGTCGGCGGCGAGCTCGTGTTCGATCCGACCTACCAGGGCAATCCGCTCGTCAACGTCATGGCCATCGGCCTCATGGAGGAGGCGCGCCTGACCCTGGCGACCGCGGGTCGGCCCGGCGACCTGGTCGTCCTGTACGGCTCGACGACCGGGCGGGACGGGATCGGCGGGGCGTCCGTCCTGGCATCGGCGACGTTCACTCATGACGACCCGTCCAAGCGACCGTCCGTCCAGGTCGGCGACCCGTTCGCCGAGAAGCTGCTCATCGAGGCCAGCCTGGAGCTCATCGAGCGAGGGCTCGTCGAGGGCCTCCAGGACCTCGGCGCCGGCGGGATCACCTGTGCGACATCGGAGACCGCCGACCGGGCCGGGGCCGGCATCCTCGTCGACCTCGACGCCATCCCGCGCCGCGAGCCGGACATGGAGCCGTTCGAGGTCATGATCTCGGAAAGCCAGGAGCGGATGTGCGCGGCCGTCCACCCGGACCGCTGGGACGGCGTCCGCGAGGTCTGCGAGCGCTGGGGCCTGCCCGTGGCGGTCATCGGCCGCGTGACCGACGACGGCGACATCGCGATCACCAGCGGCGGTCAGGAGATCGCCCGAGTGCCGGCCGCCGCCCTGACCAGCGACGCCATCGTCCATCAGCGACTCGCGGCACCACCCCAGCACCGGCGGGCCGCCCCGGCACCCGGCGTCCCGCTCGATCCCAGCGACCGACTCCCCGAGCGCGGGATGGATCCCGGGGCGGTGCTCCTGGCCCTGCTCGGTTCGGCGGATCTCGGCAGCCGGCGGATCGTCTTCGAGCAGTACGACTCGACCGTCGGGGCGGATACGGCGGTCGGGCCGGGCCACGGCGCGGCCGTGCTCCGGGTCAAGGGCACGACCAAGGGCCTCGTTGCCACGACCGATGGGAATCAGGCCGTGGGCGCGCTGGATCCCTATCTCGGCGCGGCGCTCAGCGTGGCCGAGGCGACCCGCAACGTCAGCATCACCGGCGCCCGGCCGTTGGGCGTGACCAATTGCCTCAACTACGGCGACCCGACGCGGCCCGAGGCGTTCTGGCAGCTCCAGGAAGGCGTCCGCGGCCTGGGCGACGCGTGCCGAGCCCTCGGCCTGCCCGTGACCGGCGGCAACGTGTCGCTCTACAACGAGGCCCCGTCCGGGGCCATCGCCCCGACCCCGGAGATCGGCGTCGTGGGCCTCATCGACGACCTGGCCACGCTCGTCGGGCCGGCCTTCCGCCACAAGCTCGACGTCGTCGTCCTCGTCGGCGAAGCGACGCCCGGGCTGGCCGGCTCGGCCTACGCGGACCTGGCCGGCCTGGCGGTCGAGGATGGCCCGCCGGGCCTCGATCTCGGCCGCGAGGCCGCGCTCCAGGCGTTCATCCGCGAAGCCATCGCCCGCGGGCTCGTGGCCAGCGCCCAGGACGTCAGCGGCGGCGGTCTGGCGGTCGCCCTGGCCGAGGGCGCCATCTGGTCGGGGATGGGCGCCAACGTCCGCCTGCCGGTGGCCAACTCCCCGGCCGTCGAGCTCTTCGGCGAGAGCCCGTCCCGCCTCGTCGTCACGACCCCGCCGCGCTTCGCGGCGGCCCTCATCCTGCTGGCCCGCCAGCACGGCCTGCCGGCCGAGGAGCTCGGGATCGTCGGCGGCGACCGGCTCCTCATCGAACTGACCGGGGCCGGCGCGACCGGTGCCGCCGAGGAGCGGGGGAGTCGGGTCGCCGACGCCCTCGAGGTCCCCATCGCCGACCTTCGGCACGCCTGGGACTCCGGGCTGCCCCGCGCGCTCGGCTGGGAGGACTAGCCATGTGCGGCGTCTTCGGTGCGGTCATCCCCGGCAGCGAGCCGACCGAAGCGGCGGCCATCGCGACGCTGGGCCTGTTCGCCCTGCAGCATCGCGGGCAGGAATCGGCCGGCATCGCGGTCAGCGACGGCGAACAGCTCATGCTCTACAAGGACCTCGGGATGATCTCGACGGTCCTCGACGAGCGGCGCCTGCCCAGCCTCCGCGGCCAGCTGGCCATCGCCCACTGCCGCTACTCGACGACCGGGTCGACGATCTGGGAGAACGCCCAGCCGACCTATCGGCAGGGACCGCGGCGCGCGCTGGCCATCGGCCACAACGGCAATCTCGTCAACACGCGGGAGCTGCTCGGCCAGCTCCATGGCGGCCGGGCGCGGCTGCCGGCCTCGACCGACACCGAACTCCTGACCGCGCTCCTCGCCGACGAGCCGGCCGCGGACACGGTCGAGGCCCTCCTGCACGTCCTGCCCCGCGTCCGTGGGGCGTTCAGCCTGGTCATCCTCGACGACCGCCGAGTCATCGGCGTCCGCGACCCGCACGGGTTCCGGCCCCTCGTCCTTGGGCGCCTGCCGGCCGATGCCCGGGGCGGGGGCGGTGGCGTGGCCGGCGGTGGCGCCGGAGTCGCCGGCCTGTGGGCGGACGACGACGCCTCCACCGGCTGGGTCCTGTCGTCCGAGACGGCCAGCCTGGACATCGTCGGCGCCGAGTACATCCGCGACGTGGAACCCGGTGAGATCGTCATCCTCGAGCTGGGCCAGCCGCCACGGTCCGTCCGCTACGCCGACGCCGACCCGCGGCTATGCGTCTTCGAGCTCATCTACTTCGCCCGCCCCAATTCGTATATGGAGGGGCGCAACCTCTACGAGGCGCGCCGCCGGATGGGCGAGCAGCTGGCCATCGAGCACCCGGTCGAGGCGGACCTGGTCATGCCCGTCCCGGACACCGGCGCCCCGGCCGCCGCGGGCTTCGCGGAGTCATCCGGCCTGCCCTACCGGGAGGGGATGTACCGCAACCGCTACGCCGGCCGGACGTTCATCCAGCCGTCGCAGGGCCTGCGCCACCGGGGCGTGACGATCAAGCTCAATCCGCTCCGTGAGGTCGTCAACGGCAAGCGCCTCATCGTCGTCGACGACTCGATCGTGCGTGGCACGACGACGAAGCGCATCGTCGAGCTGCTGCGCAAGGCCGGCGCGACCGAGGTCCACGTCCGGATCAGCGCGCCGCCCATCTACCACCCGTGCTTCTACGGCATCGACACGTCGATCGAGACAGAGCTCATCGCGGCGACCCACAGCGAGGCTGAGATCCGGGCGTTCATCGGCGCCGATTCGCTCGGGTACCTGTCGATCCGGGGCGTGCTGGCGGCCCTCGACCTGCCGTACGACCGGTTCTGCTTCGCCTGCTTCGACGGGAACTACCCGGAGCCCGTCCCGTACGACGCCGCCAGCCGCAAGTTCATCCTGGAAGAAGCCGTCGGAGCCGGACGGCGGTGAACGCCCGGGAGGCCTATCGGCGCTCGGGCGTCGACGTCGACGCCGGCGAGCGGGCGGTCGAGCTCATGCGCGCCCACGTCGACTCGACCCGGCGCTCGGAGGTCGTCGGTGGGCTGGGAGGGTTCGGCGGCGCCTTCGCCATCCCGCCGGGCTACACCTCGCCGCTGCTCGTGGCCTCGACCGACGGCGTCGGCACGAAGACCGCCATCGCCGCCGCCGTCGGCCGGTTCGACACCATCGGCATCGACGTCGTCGCGATGTGCGCCGACGACGTCGTGTGTAGCGGGGCCGAGCCGGTCGCGTTCCTCGATTACGTCGCGGTCGGCCGGCTCGATCCGATCGGCGTCGCCGAGCTCGTCGGGTCCGTGGCGGCCGGCTGCCGCGCCGCCGGGGCTGCGCTCGTCGGCGGCGAAACGGCCGAGCATCCGGGACTGATGGATGTCGACGCCTTCGACCTCGCCGGCTGCTGCATCGGGGTCGTCGAGCGTGACCGGGTCATCGATGGGACGGCCGTCGCGAGCGGCGACGTCATCCTGGGCCTGGCTTCGTCCGGGTTGCACGCCAACGGCTACTCGCTCGTCCGCGCCCTCATCGCCCAGTGGGACCTCGACCTCGAGGAGCCCTACCAGGCCCGCCTGCGCCGGACGCTCGGTGACGCGGCCGCGACCGAAGCACTGGCCGCCGCCCCGCACGAGTCGATGGCGACCTTGGCCGACATCCTCCTGACCCCGACCGCCGTCTACGCCCTGGCCATCCTCGCGACCCGCGCCGCCCTGGTGGCCGCCGGCCACGACCTCCACGGGCTGGCCCACATCACCGGAGGCGGCCTGCCCGGGAACGTGCCGCGGGCGCTGCCGCACGACCTGGCCGCCCGCCTGGACCCCCGGCGCTGGGCGATGCCGTCGGTCATGCGCCTGTTCGGCGCGCTGGGCGGCCTGGACGACGCGGAACTGCGGGCGACGTTCAACGGCGGACTCGGGATGGTCGCGGTCGTGCCCCCGGCGGCCGTGTCGATGGCGATCGCCACGCTGGCCGAGCACGGGACCGCCGCCACGGTCGTCGGCGAGGTCGTGCCGATCGGGAGCGCCGGCGGCGCCCGCTATGTCGAGGGCCCGCTGGGATCGATCGCGTGACCGAGGCGGCGCGTCGCCTCGCGGTCGGCGTGTCCGGGGCCGGCTCGAACCTGCGGGCGCTGCATGCCGCGGCGGCCCGCGGCGAGCTGGGCGGCGCGATCGTCCTCGTCGTGGCCGACCGGGCGTGCCCGGCGCTCGACTGGGCGGCGGAGCAGGGGATCGACACGGCCCTGGTTCCCGGCGGCGAGGATGAGGCCCTCGCCGATGCCCTGGCCGGCGCACGCCCCGATCTCGTCGTCCTGGCTGGCTACCTGCGGCTCATCGGACCGAAGGTCCTGGCGGCGTATCCCGGTCGCATCGTCAACACCCATCCGTCGCTATTGCCGGCGTTCACGGGCGCCCATGCCGTCGCCGACGCGCTGGCCCACGGCGTGACGGTCACAGGCTGCACGGTCCACCTGGTCGATGCCACGCTCGACGGCGGCCCGATCGTCGCCCAGGAGGCGGTCCCGATCCTGGCCGGGGACGACGCCGACCGCCTGCGCGCCCGCATCCAGGCCGTGGAGCACCGGCTCCTGCCGGGGACCGTGGCGCTCCTCCTCGCGGATGCCGTGCACGTGGCCGACGATGGCCGCCACACCGTCCTCGACGCGGCCCGGGCGGATGCCGTCGTCCCGGTGCCCCGTCGCGCCCTGTTGTCCGTCTCGGACAAGACCGGCCTCGTCGAGCTCGGGACGGGCTTGGTGGCTCGCGGCTACGAGCTCGTGTCCACGGGTGGCACGGCCCGGACGCTCCGCGACGCGGGGCTGCCGGTCACGGACGTCGCCGCGGTGACCGGTTCGCCGGAGATGCTCGACGGGCGGGTCAAGACCCTCCATCCGCGCGTCCATGGCGGGCTGCTAGCGGACCGCCGGCTGGCCGAGCATCGCGCGGCGCTCATCGCGGCTGGGATCGCCCCGTTCGACCTGGTCGTCGTCAACCTCTACCCGTTCGCGGCCGCGCTCGAGCGCCCGGGGATCACCATCGACGCGCTCATCGAGGAGATCGACATCGGTGGGCCGTCCATGGTCCGGGCCGCCGCCAAGAACCACGCGTCCGTCGCCATCGTGACCGCGCCGGCCCGCTACGAGGCCGTCCTGGCCGCGCTGGACCGCCCGAACGGGCTCGACGCGCGGTTCCGTGCCGAGCTGGCCGTGGAGGCCTTCGCCCACACGGCGGCCTACGACGCGCGCATCGCGGCGGAGCTCCCCGGCCGCCTCGTCGCCGCCGGCCGGCTGGCTGCCTCGGACGACCCGTACCCGCCGACCCTGGCGATCGCCCTGGACAAGGTCGAGACGCTTCGCTACGGCGAGAACCCGCACCAGCCGGCCGCGCGCTACCGGCGGCCGGGGTCGACCCTCGTCGATGGGCTGTTCGGGGTCGACCGACCGCCGCTCCAGGGCAAGGCGCTGTCGTACAACAACGTCCTCGACGCGGCCGCGGCGTCCGCGCTCGGGCGGGCGCTCCGTGGCCCTGGCGTGGTCATCGTCAAGCACACCAACCCGTGTGGCGCGGCCGAGCGCTCGACGCTGGCCGACGCCTGGGCCGCCGCCCTCAAGGCCGACCCGGTCAGCGCGTTCGGTGGGGTCGTCGCCGTGACCCGGGAGGTCGACGCCGCCGTCGCCGAGGCCCTGACGTCGATCTTCCTCGAGATCGTCGTCGCGCCCGCGTTCTCGGCCGAGGCCCTGGCCATCCTGGCCACCAAGCCCAACCTGCGGGTCCTCCTCGACGAGGCGCTCGCTTCCGACGAGCCGGTGCCCGCTGACGCCGCCGACCCGAGCGGGTCGGTGCGGTCGGCCGGTGGCGCGATCCTCGTCACGTCGCCGGACATCGCCACCGACCAGCCGACGGCCTGGACCTGCGCGACCCGGCGCGCGCCGACCGACACCGAGCAGGTCGACCTCGACCTGGCGTGGCGGCTGGCCCGGGGGGTGACGTCGAATGCGATCGTCCTCGTCCGCGAGCGCCGGCTCGTGGGCATCGGCAGCGGCCAGACCTCGCGGGTGGACGCGGCCCGCCAGGCCGTCGCCAAGGCCCACGCCATGCTCGGTCCGGGCTCGACCATCGGGGCCGCCTGCGCCAGCGATGCGTTCTTCCCGTTCCCTGATGCCGTGGAGGCCTGTCTGGCGGCCGGGGTCAGCGCCTTCGCCCAGCCGGGCGGGTCGGTGCGCGATGCCGACACCACGGCCATCGTCGACGCCGCCGGGGCGACGATGCTCGTGACCGGGGTCCGCCACTTCCGGCACTGATGTCGTGGCCGTCCGCCGGGCTGCGGCGGATGGGCGAGAATGGCCCGGCCATCACTTCGAACGGAGGACGATCGGATGTCGGATCTCGTCGCCATCACCTTCGATGCCGAGGACGACGCGCCCGGAGCGCTCGCGTCGATCCGCTCGATCGAACGGGAGGGCCGCCTCGCCATCGAGGACACGGCCGTCGTGACCAAGGACGCGGACGGCACGATCCACGTCAAGAACGAGGCGGCGAGCGGGACCGAGACCGGCGCAGTCGTCGGCGCCGTGCTCGGCAGCCTCCTGTTCTTCGTCTTCCCGGTGGGACTGGTCATCGGTGGCGCGGTCGGCGCGCTCATCGGGCGGGCGGCCGCCCCGGGGATCGACGGCTCGTTCGTCAAGCAGGTCGAGGCGGACCTTCCGGTCGGCGGCTCGGCCCTGTTCCTGCTCGTCAAGGGCGGCGACATCGGGCTGCTCATCGCGGCCATGCGCGACCACAAGGGCCGGGTCCTCCAGACGTCCCTCGACGAGGAGCAGGAGGCCGCCCTGCGTGAATTGCTCAAGTGACCGCGTGACTGCGTGACCGAGGCAGCGTTTCCGCCGCCCCAGGTCAGCGTCCTCATCCCGGCCTGGAACGCGGCCGGCTCCATCGAGCGAGCGGTCACGTCCGTGCTCGACAGTCCGGGCATCAGCGTCGAATGCATCGTCGTCGACGATGCCTCCCCGGACGGCACGTTCGCCGTCATCGAGGCGATGGCCCGCCAGGATCCGCGGGTCATCGCCCGCCGCCTGGAGCAGAACGGCGGCTGCTCGGTGGCCCGGAACCTCGGGCTGGAGGCGGTCCGCGGCGAGTGGCTCGTGTTCGTCGACTCGGACGACCGGCTGCTCCCGGGTGCCCTCGAGGCGCTCCTGCGCCCGACCGCCGACCCGGGCATCAAGGCGGTCATCGGGCAGCGCATCTGGACGGACGGCGAGCGGACCTGGATCTCGCCGTTCTACGACAACGCGGACATCCGCGAGCCCGGGCGCAAGTCGATCGCGACCCATCCCGGGTTGCTCTACTACGCCTCGCTCACCGGCAAGCTCTTCCACCGCTCCCTCGTGACCGGCCTGCGCTTCGACGGCCGGGTCCTCGGCGACCAGCCCTACACGTTGCGCGCCCTGCTCCGCGCCGGGACGGCCATCGAAGTCATCGGCGACACGGTGTACGAGTGGACGCGGCCGCGGCCGGACGAAGCCACCGAGACGATCACGGCCTCCAAGCAGCGCTCGTCGGAGCGCGCCGCCGAGATGGTCGGGGTCGCCACCGGGGCATTCGGCGAGGTCGCCGACGAGATCGACCTGACCGTCGCCGACCCGGGCCTCGGTCACCGGACGAAGGTCGCCTATCTCGACCGGCTGTGCCGCTCCGACCTGGGCGGTCCGGTCCGCACCACGATCGAGCGCCATGATCCGGCGACGGCTCGCCTGTACGGGGCGGTCGGGCGGTTCGTGGCGTCGATCCCTGCCGACGTCCTCGGCGCGTCGCGGAACCTCGTCCCAAGCGTCCTCCGGCCACCGGTCGGCGGCTGGCACCGCCTCGATGGCCCGGCCCGCGAGGCCTACTGGACGATGCTCCGGCCGGCCCTGGCCGCCGAGCCCCGGTTCGCCTACCGGGTCGCCGGCTTGCCGAGTGGCCTGCCGCGCGCCGGGGCGGTGGTCATCCGGCGTGCCCTGCGGACGCGACCTGGGCGAGCCCTGGCGTCGGTCGTCCTGACCCTGTCGAGCCGCTTGCGGGCCGGATCGCGCCGGCGCCCGCGTTCGGCCGATCCGGCCGGGCCCTGATCAGGCGGCGGCCAGCGCTTCCTGGAGCGCGGCCACGACCCGCGCCTGGCGTTCGGCGCCCAGGTTCGACGACGAGGGCAGGCTGAACGCCCCGGCGAAGATCGCGTCCGCGACCGCGCCGCCCAGCCGCGGCGCCTCGGCGTACGTCCGTGTCCGGTGCAGCGGCGTCCAGATCGGCCGGGCGTCGACCCCCGCGACGTCGAGCGCCTCGAGCAGCCGATCGCGCGCCGCGAGGTCCGGCTCGGCCAGCCGGGCGGTGTACAGCCAGAAGGACGGGTCGGCCCACGCAGCGCGCGGCGCCGGACGCAGCCCGGGAAGCCCGGCGATCGCGGCGTCGTAGCCGGCGGCATTGGCCCGCCGCCCGGCCAGGAGCTCCGGCAGCTGTTCGAGCTGGGCGAGCCCGATGGCCGCGGCCACGTTCGTCAGGCGGTAGTTGTAGCCGACCTCGTCGTGGTCGTACGCGCGCCCAGGGAGGCGGGCCTGGGTCGACAGGTGGCGCGCCCGCCGGGCGAGGCCCTCGTCGTCGGTCACGAGCATCCCGCCGCCACCGGTCGTGATGAGCTTGTTGCCGTTGAAGCTGAACGCGCTGACCCGGCCGATCGTCCCCACATGCCGCCCGTCGTACCGCCCGCCGACGTAGCGCGCCCCGAGGGCCTCGGACGCGTCCTCGATGATCGCTACGCCGTGACGCGCGGCCGCGTCGACGACCGGCTCGAGCCGGGCCGGATGGCCGAGCAGGTGGACGACCTCGATGGCGGCCGGCTGGCGACGGCCGGTCCTGGCTCGCTCGTCGAGCTCGGCGACGACGAGCGCGGGATCGAGGTTCATCGTGTCCGCCTCGGCGTCGACGAGGACCGGCGTGGCCCCGACGTAGCGGACCGGGTTGGCCGAGGCCACGAAGGTCAGGCTCGGGACGAGGACGTCGTCGCCCGGTCCGATGTCCAGGACGTGCATGGCCAGGTGGATGGCCGCCGTGCCCGAGGCACAGGCCACCGCGAAGCGTGACCCGACCGCCGCGGCGAAGGCCGTCTCGAACTCGCCCACGAACGGCCCGACCGACGACACGAAGTTCGTCCGCAGGCAGGTCTCTAGGTAGGCTGCCGTGTTCCCGCCGAGGACCGGCTCGGCGAGCGCGATGCGCGGCTCAGAGCTGGACACGGTCGGCCGTCCAGGGTCGCGCCGGCTGCGCGCGCAGCCAGTCGATGGTCGCGGCCAGGCCGGTCTCGAGCGAGGTCGTCGCCTCCCACCCAAGGAGCTCCTTGGCGAGGGCCGGGTCCGACTGGAGGACGAGGACCTCGCTGGCGTCGGGCCGCACGCGGTCGGGGTCCAGGACGACCTCCGGGGTCCGGCCGATGAGCTGGCTGGCGATCCGCAGCAGGTCGCCGATCGACTCGGACCGCCCGGTGCCCAGCTGGATGGTCCGGCCATCGACGTCGGGGGCGGTCGCCGCCCGGACGAAGCCGTCGACCGTGTCGGCCACGTAGGTCAGATCGCGGCGGGTGTCGAGCCGGCCCAGGCGGACGGGGTCATGGCCGTCCAGCAGCTGGCGAAGCATCGTCGGCAGGACGGCCCGCTCGGACTGACGCGGACCGTAGGTGTTGAACGGGCGGAGCACGGTCACCGGGACGCCATAGCTGCGCTGGTAGGCCAGGGCCAGCTGGTCCGCCGCGACCTTGGACGCGGCGTAGGGCGACTGGGCCTGAAGGGGATGGGTCTCGCGGATCGGGAGGTCGTCCGGGGTGCCATAGACCTCGCTCGTCGAGGTCTGGATGACCCGCACCAGGCCATGCCGGCGGGCCGCCTCGAGGACGTTGAGCGTGCCGCTCACGTTCGTCTCGATGAACGAAGCCGGGGCGACATACGAGTACGGGATGGCGATGAGCGCGGCGAGGTGGAAGACGATCTCGACGCCCTCCATGGCGGCGTCGACGAAACCCGCGTCCCGGATGTCGCCGAAGCGCAGGTCCAGGGTCGCTCGCAGGTCGGGCTCGGTGTCGTCCAGCCAGCCGGCGGACCCGCGCGAGTCGTAGATGCAGAAGGCGCGGACCCGCGCGCCATCGCGCGCCAGGCGCTCGACGAGGTGGCTGCCGATGAACCCGTCCGCGCCCGTCACGAGGACCGACCGATCGCGGATCACGCGTCCGACCCCTCGCGCGCCCGGGCCAGGTGCTCGCGCTGGCCGATGTCGGTCCAGTCGTCCTCGACCTCGAACGCCCCGACCGGCCCGCCTGAGGCCAGGATCCGCTCGATGAGGTCGGGCATGGACATCGCCGCGTCCGGCTCGACGAGGCCGACGACGTCCGGCTCCAGGGCGTAGATCCCGGTGTTGACCTCGCGCTCGATGGCCGGCTTCTCCTCGAGGGCCACGATCCGATCGCCGTCCCGCTCGACGCAGCCGTACGGGATGGTGTGGACGTACCGGTGCGTGCCGATCGTGGCCCGGAAGCGCCCGGCCACGTGGAAGGCCAGCAGCCGGTCGACGTCGACCGAGGTGACCAGGTCGCCGTTGAGCATGAGCAGCGGCCTGGTGGGGGCCTGTGGGAGTAGTCCGAGCGCCCCGGCGGTGCCGAGCGGGCGGTCCTCCCGGAGATAGCCGATCGACGCGCCGAAGGCCGTGCCGTCACCGAAGTGCTCCTCGATGACCTCGCCCCGGTAGTGGACCGCCAGGAAGATCCGGGTGATGCCGTAGCCGACGAGGTGCAGGACGATCCGCTCCAGGATGGGTCGGCCGGCGACCCGGAGCATCGGCTTCGGCACGGTGTCGGTCAGCGGCCGCAGCCGGCGACCCTGGCCGCCGGCCATGATGACCGCCCAGTTGTCCCGGGTGACCGGCTGCAGGACGGCGTGGAGCAGATGGAGGGCGACCGGACGCCCGGCGTCGTCGAGGACGGGGATGGCATCGATCCGGCGGGCGCGCATGAGGTCCAGGGCGTCGACCCGCCCCTGGTCCGTGCCGATGGCGATGAAATCGGGGTTGAGGGCTGGCTCGATCGGGTCGTCGAGACCGTGGCCGCGGAGGATCGCCCGGCGCAGGTCGCCGTCCGTGGCCACCCCGGCCAGGCGGCCGTCGGGGTCGACGGCCAGGACGATGCCGCCGGCGCCCCGATCGATGGCCGACAGGCCGTCCCGGACCGTTGCGGTGCGCGGGACGATGTGGCCGGCGAGCGCGTCGGTCATCGGGTCGCCGTCGCGCGGGCCGTCGCGCGGGCAGGCACGCCCACGACGGTGGCCTCCGCCGCGACGTCATCGACGACGACCGCACCCATCCCCACGACCGCCCCGTCGCCGATCGTCACGTGGTCGCGGATGGACGCGCCCAGGCCGATCGTCACGTCGCGCCCGATCCGCGTCCCGCCGCCGATGACCGCGCCCGGGGCGACGTGGGTACCGGGCCCGACGACGACGTCATGTTCGACGACCGTGTTCGTGTTGACGATGCCGTGGCGTCCGATCGTGGCGCCCGTGTTGACGATGGCACCGGCCAGGACGACGACGCCCGGCTCCAGGGTCGCGGACGGGCTCGATCCAGGCACGGGCATGGACGACCGTGGCCCACGTCGCGTCCGACCCGTAGGCGTCGGTCGCGCGATCGCGCGCCTCCGCCGTGCCCCGGAAGCCGAGGACGAGGGACGGGCGATCCGGTCCCGTCGCCCGGCGGAGCGCGGCCGCGTAGGTCGCATCGTCGCCGAGGTGCGGCAACGGCCTGGAGCGGCCCGGTCGCGTGCCCAGGGTCCGGGTCCGTGTAGCCGACGACCCGCCACGCGTCGGCCCCGGCGGCGGCCTCGGCCACGACCCGAGCGTGCTCGCCGCCACCGACGATGACCAGGGGTCGCGGCGTCATGGGACGCGGATCGGAGCCTTGAGGGGAGGTCGCGTGGGTCGCCACGCGGCAATGATATGCGCGGCCCTCGCCCCCGCTCGGCCGTCGACGAGGGCGTCGTCGAGGGGCGACCGGCCGGCGCGGTACGCCGGGTCGAGCGCGTGCCGCAGCCCGGCCGCGACCGCTGCGGGGTCGGCCGGGACGTCGATGACCGTCGCGTGGCGGATCCGGCCGGCCTGCCGATCGCCGACGTTGACCGTGGGCAGGCCGAGCGCCGGCGCTTCGATGACCCCGCTCGAGCTGTTGCCGAGCATCGCGTCGGCGATCCGCATGAGGCCCCAGTAGCGCGCCTCGCCGAGGGCCTCCACGGCGGTCCGGCCGGGGGCCGCGGCCGCCTCGAGGAGGGCGGTCCGGACGTCCACGGCGCCGGGATCGACGTTGGGCATCGTGATGACGTACGTGGCCGGGACCTCGGCCATCGCCGCGACGACGGCGCGGACCGTGGCCGCCGGGTCGGCGTCGAGCGTCGCCGGATGGACCGTCACGACGACGACCGGCGGCGTCAGCGTCAGGCCGAGGTCACGTTCGAGCGCCGCGCGGTCCGGCAGATCGGGCCGGAACGCGTTGTCGAGACCGGGCGCGCCGACGACGTGGACCGTCGTCGGGTCCTCGCCGAGCGCCCGGACGCGCGCCGCGGCGTCCTCGCTGCTGACGAGGTGGAGGTGGCTGAGCTTGGTGATGGCGTGGCGGAGAGCGTCGTCGAACGCCCCCAGCGTCTGCTCGCCGCCATGGAGATGGGCGATCGGGACGCGGTCGACGGTCGCGGCGATGGCCGCGGCCGCCGTCTCGAATCGGTCGCCGACGAGGACGAGGGCGTCCGGGTCGGTCGCCCGAAGGTGCGCGCCGATGGCGGCCAGCGCAGCGCCCGCCTGGACGTCGGCCGGCGGATCGGTCGGGTCGGCCAGCCAGTCCGCGACCGTCGCCGGCTCGAAGCCGTCGGCGCGGACAGCGTCGATGGTCTGCCCGTGGCGTGGCGAGCGATGCATGCCCGCGGCGACGAGGTCGAGTCGGATGGTCGGGTCGTCACGGAGCGCGACGCACACCGACCGGAGGATCCCCAGTCCTGGCGCCCGGTCGTCAGGACCGTGATCGTCCGCGGCGTGACCGGATGGGCGGTCATCGCGCGGCCTCGTCGTCGAGGTCCTCGGCCCGGACGGGGTCCCCGCCGCGGACCGGCCGGGCCACCTGCCGCCCGACGAGGTCGGTCAGCCGTCCGGGCGCGATGCCCGTGCCGGGGCGGAGGGCCACGAGATCGGCCGCGCCGATGCGGCCGCCTGCCTCCAGGTCCCGCGCCCAGTGGAGGCTCCGGCGTGCGGCCCGGGCGACGTCCTCCTCGGCTGCGGTCCGTGTCTTGGCGCCCGTCCCGAGCGCTGCCTCCACGATGCGGATGGCCGCGACCATCGCCGCGAACGCGTCGGGCTCCAGCGATGCCCGATGGTCGGGGCCAGGCCGCGAGCGGTCCAGGGTCAGGTGCTTCTCGATGACGGCCGCCCCGAGCGCGACGGCCGCCAGGGTCGTCTCCGTGCCGAGTGTGTGGTCCGACCAGCCGACCGGCACGCCGAACGCCCGGCGCATGGTCTCGATGGACCGCAGGTTGGCGTCGGCCGGATCGGCCGGATAGCTGGACACGCAGTGGAGCAGCGCGAGTGGCGGGATCGCCATGGGCGGCGATCGTGTCGACCGCCTCGGCGACCTCGCGCAGGTCGGCCATGCCGGTCGACACGAGCATCGGCCGGCCACGCTCGGCCAAGCGGGCCAGGAACGGCAGGTTGGTCAGCTCGCCGGACCCGACCTTGAACGCCGGTACGCCGAGCCCGTCGAGCAACGCCGCGGACGCATCGTCGAACGGCGTCGACAGGAACGCGATCCCGCGTTCGGTCGGCGTGGGCCTGGAGCGCCGCCCAGGCCGAGTCGGGCAGGGCCAGGCGACGGAGCATCGCCCCCTGGTCCGTCCCGGCCTCCCCGGCCGCCACCTGGTAGGCGGCCATCGGCGCGGCGGCACTGGCCAGGTCGTCGGGCCGGAAGGTCTGGAACTTGACCGCGTCGGCGGCGGTATCGGCCGCGGCATCGACCAGCCGATGGGCGATCGCCGGGTCGCCGTCGTGATTGACCCCGGCTTCGGCGATGACGTACGTCGGAGGCACGCCGATCTCCCGGTCGCCCAGCCGGAATCCGCGGGATGGCCGGGGGGATGGCGCCCCAGCTTCCGTGGTCCCGTCCGGTCGATCTGACGCTGCCATGCTCATCGCTCCCGAACGTACGACTCGCCCTCGCCGGGCAGCATAGGGTCTCCCTCTACGGGCCCGTGCGGCGTCTCGGTTCGACACCGGCCCGCAAACACGCGATAGTCGAGGCACGGTCCGGCGCCGTCTCGCCGCAGGTCGTTGGCAGGAGGTCGCCGAGGTTGTTCAAGCGGGTCCTCCTGATCGGCTCCGGCAGTATCGGCCGACGGTACCTTGGGATCCTGCGCGAACGCTGGCCGACGGCGGCCGTGACGTTGCTCCGACGTCCGGAGGGCCCGCCATTGGACCCGGCCATCGCGGCTGAGGTCGGTCTCGTCACGGATGTGCTGGATCGGGCGCTCGAGGCCTCGCCTGACTTCGCCATCGTCGCTTCCCCAGCGCCGACCCACATCGGTCATGCCCTGGCCCTCGCCGAGGCGAGGGTCCCGATGCTCATCCAGAAGCCGTTGGCCGCGGACCTCGACGGGTGCGACGAACTCGCACGGCGCTGCTCGGCGGGCCGCGTGCCCGTCGTCGTCGGCTACACGCTGCGCCACCATCCAGGCTTCCTGGCGCTCCAGGCAGACCTGCGCGATGGGGCGATCGGCCGCCCATTGCTGCTCCGCGCCGAGGTCGGGCAGTACCTGCCGGATTGGCGTCCGGGAGGCGATTACCGGCAGACCGTCACCGCCCGACGCGACCTTGGTGGCGGAGCGCTGCTCGAGCTCAGCCACGAGATCGACCTGGCGCGTGCCCTGCTTGGCATGCCGAGCTCGATCTGGGCCTCCCTCCGACGGGTCGGTGACCTGGATATCGATGTCGAGGACAGCGCCGACCTGGTCCTTCACCACGGCGACATCGATGACTGCCGGGTGGTCTCGAGCATCCACCTGGACCTGCTCCAGCGGCCGATCCATCGGAGCCTGGCCGTCGCCGGCCCGGGCGGTCGCCTGGAGCTCGATCTGGTCACGGGACAGCTGCGGCTTCGCCTCCCGAGCGGCGAGGTCGAGGAGCGCACGGCCGCACCCGTCGGTCGCGACGATCTCCACGCCGCGGAGATCACGGACCTGGTCGACGCCATCGGTGGCGCCGTGCCGCGGGTCGGCCTCGACGACGGCATCGACACCCTCCGCATCATCGATGCCGCCCGTCGCTCGAACGCGACAGGCGAGTCCGTCGATCTCCTGGCTCGCGCGTGACCGATCCCCGGGTCGTCGCGTTCGTCTTCGCGCGTGGCGGGTCGAAGGGCGTGCCGCGCAAGAACCTGCAGCTGGTCGACGACATCCCCCTCATCGGACACGCGATCCGAACCGCGCTGAGGACACCCGGTGTGACCCGCTGCATCGTGTCCACCGATGATGACGAGATCGCGGCGGTCGCTCGAACGTTCGGGGCGGAGTGCCCGTTCCGACGTCCACCGGCGCTGGCCACGGATGACGCTTCGGAGTGGCTGGCATGGCGCCACGCCATCGCCTCGGTCGAGGCGAGTGACGGCCCGTTCGATGTCTTCCTCTCGGTGCCGACGACCGCACCTCTCCGGCACGTCGAGGACATCCAGGCGTGCCTGGACGCGTACGCGGCGGGCGGCGCCGATGTGGTGATCACGGTCACGGAAGCCCACCGTAACCCGTTCTTCAACATGGTCGTGGTCGATCACGACGGGCGCGCTGACCTGGTGGTCCGACCCGACCGCCTCGCCGCCGGCCGTCAAGATGCTCCGCAGGTGTTCGACATGACGACGGTGGCCTATGTCGCGGACCCGGCCTTCGTCCAGCGCGCCGACGGCCTCTTCGACGGCCGGGTCCGTGCGGTCATCGTCCCGCCCGACCGGGCGATCGACATCGACACCGATCTGGACCTCCGATTGGTCCGACTCTTGATGGCGGAGCGACGAGCGTCGGATGATGGGTGACGTGAATCGTGTCCACGAACTGTTGCGCCTGGATGGCCGGGTCGTCCTGATCACCGGCGGCGCCGGCCACCTCGGCCGGGCACTGGCCACCGCCCTCGGCGAGCTCGGGGCGACGGTCGCGCTGTCGGACCGCGATCCGATCGCGACCGAGGCGGCCGCGGCCGCGAGCGGCCCGACGGCCGTCGCATTCCCAGCCGAGCTGACCGATGACGTCGCCGTCGGCGCGCTGCCCGCGGCCGTGCAGGAACGACTCGGGAGCCTGGACGTGCTCATCAACAACGCCGCCTTCGTCGGGTCCGCTCGGCGGTCGGGCTGGGCGGTCCCGCTCGCGGACCAGTCGATCGACGTGTGGCGCGAGGCGCTGGAGGTCAACCTGACCGCGGCCTTTGTGTTGACCCAGGCCGCCGCCCCGCTCCTGGCGGCGTCAGGCCACGGCAGCATCGTGAACATCGCCTCGGTCTACGGGCTGGTCGGACCCGACCACGGCCTATACGCCGATACGGATATGGGCAACCCGGCAGCCTACGCGGCCGCCAAGGGCGGCTTGCTCCAGCTGACGCGCTGGTCCGCCACGACGCTGGCGCCGACGGTGCGGGTCAACGCCGTCACGCCCGGCGGCATCCTTCGCGACCAACCGGACGCCTTCGTGAGCCGATATGTCGCCCGGACGCCACTCCAGCGGATGGCGACCGAGGACGACATGATCGGAGCCGTCGCCTACCTCGCGAGCGACCTGTCGGCGTACGTGACCGGACAGAACCTGGTGGTCGACGGGGGCTGGACGGCCTGGTAGGCGGTCGCTGGCTCCGGAGCTATGACCCCAGCCACGCCGTGAGCTCGGTCGCGATCCGCTCGGCGGCGCGGCCAGGCTCGAAGTGATCGGCGAGGAATGCCGCTCTGGCCGCCTCGGACGGGATCGTCGCGGGGTCATCGAGGGCGGTGAGCAGGTCACCCCCATCGCGGATCGGGAACGCGACGCCGGCGGCCACCCAGCCGAGGAGATCGACCTCCTTGGCGACATCGGCCAGAAGGTTTCGCGTACCGACCACGGCCGCCTCGGTCAAGACGGTCGACTGGTAGCCGACATGGGCATCGGCCGCGGCCAACAGTCGGTACAGGTCGACGTCGCGAACGACGGTCATCGGCGGTGGAGCCCACCCGCGTGCCGCAGACACACCGTCCACGACGGCGCGGTACGGCCCCTCGTCCGCCTCGCCGGGATGGAGCTTGACGACGAGATGGACGTTCGGCAGTGGTCGATCGACGAGCTGCGCCATGGTGATCGGCAGCTGGAAGCGCCGGTACATCGGTCCCCACGATCCCGAGATCACGACCAGTCGGTCGCGCGGCGCGACACCCAGCTCGGCGCGTAGGGCGGCGCGGTCGGCGACCGCATCCGGCCGGCCGAGATCGAGCCGCGGGATCCGCCGATCCGGACCTCGTCCTTCGTGAACACGCTCTGCTCCGTGAGCAGTCGCTGCTCCCAGCGCCCGAACACGTACAGCCGATCGGGCAGGCTGAGGCCGGCTGGTCGGCTCGGGAACATGTAGCCGTTGTGCCAGCGATAGATGAGCCCGTGCTGGATGGCCACGACCGGCACGCCTTCGGCGCGCGCCGCGCTGATCCACTCCTGTCGGTGGTACTCGTCCGCCAGGAGGATGGCGGCCGGTCGCAACCGCTGGAACAGCCGTCGGATGCGGGTCTGGCTGCGAAGCTGCCAGGTCAGGCTCTGCCGCAGATGGGCGGCAACCTGCTCGGTCAGCCCGGGGCCCAGGTCGATCCCGTCGACCTCGACCGTGAGCCGCGTCGTCGCGACCCGTGTGGCGATCGCCGAGGCGACCTCAGCGCGGTCATCCTCCGGGCGGCCGATCGCCCGCAGGACGGCGCCCGGCAGGATCCGGTCGCCCCACCCGCCCGGGTCGGCGACGATGGCATCGGTCTCGGCGGTCACGTGCACGCCGATCGGGTCCAGCGCGGTCGTCCGCAGTCGGTCGGCGATCGGGTCCAGGTAGACGTTCATCATCCGGGCGCCGGAACCGTCATCGACGCGCTGGGCGGCGTGCTGGAGGACCACCAGGAGCCGTCCAGGCTCGCGTTCGAGCCGTGCGAGCCGATCCAGGACCGCCGTGCGTGGCGAAGCCCGGCGGGGCCTCCCCGCGGCACGGACGAGCCGTCGGTACAGACGCGAGACGGAGGACGTGGAGCGACGAGCGGCCGCTGCCGGAGCCCCCGGGGATCGACCGACGTTCGGAGGCGTGTCCCGTGGCGGCACGTCGCCGGTCGGGTCCGCTCCACGGTCGACCTGGGCACCCTGATCGACGTCGAAGGCGAGCCCACGAGCGCCCGCCACCATCCTGGCGACCGCTACGAGATCGTCATCGACCTGGCCGCAGGAGATCCGACGGATCGACGGCTCCACCAGGCACTCGTTGACGACCCAGGTCCAGATGATCCGACGCTGGAGCCACATCCAATGGCGCAGGCGGCCGTAGAACCAATACGACGTGCCATCGACCGTCGTCAGGTCCGCGATGTCCGAGGCGCTCGCCCACGCGTCGAGGCGCTCACTCGTCTCGGTGATCGGATCGCGGTCGCTCAGGACGCGCGCCGCCACGTCGCGGAGCCCGAGGCGCGGCTCACCCGGCTGCGGCGTCCAGGTCGTGTCGGTCACGACGGTCAGCGATGCGGCCCGGAACGGACCCGTGGCGTCCGGCTCGAAGCGCAGCTCGGTCGGCGGCGCCGGATCCGTCAAGCGGCCCCACTCCGGCTCGACCGCTGTCCGAGCCAGGCGACGATGATCTCGGCGATGCGCTCCCCGGCGTGGCCGTCCCAGAGCGGCGGCGGCTCGGGCACCGGCCGAGGCGGGCCGTCGACGATGGCCTGGACCGCTGCCGCGACCTCGTCCGGACGGACGAGCCGGTTCGTGCCGTGGGTGATGGTGATCGGGCGCTCCGTGTTGGGCCGCACGGTCAGGCACGGCACGCCGAGCACGGTCGTCTCCTCCTGGATGCCGCCGGAGTCGGTGACCACGACCGTCGCGCCCCGGACGAGGGACAGGAAGTCGACGTAGCCGAGCGGCTCGACGACGCGCAGGCGTGGACCGGGCGGCGAGGCCGGCGGCCCCGAGCGTGGCCGCGCCGCGGGGGTGGAGGGCGAGCACGACGGGCAGGCAGGCGCTCACGGCCTCGAGCATCGCCACGGCCGCCCGCGCGGCGATCGGGTCGTCGACGTTGGCCGGCCGATGGAGCGTGGCCACGGCGTACGGCCCGTCCAGATCGTGATCGCGGCGGGCGGCACCCGACGTCGAAGCTGTCGAGGTTGGCCAGCAGCGTGTCGATCATCGGGTTGCCGACGAACGCGACGCCATCCGGTCCGATGCCTTCGTGGGCCAGGTGGTCGATCGCCTCCGGGCTGGTCACGAACAGCAGGTCGGACAGGACGTCGGTGACCCGCCGGTTGACCTCCTCGGGCATCGTCAGGTCGAAGCTGCGCAGGCCGGCCTCCACGTGGGCGACGGGCCAGCCGCGCTTGGCGGCGACGAGTGCGGCCGCGAGCGTCGAGTTCACGTCGCCGTAGACGACGACGAGGGCCGGCGGTCGCTCGATCAGGACCGCCTCGAGGCCGGTCATGATGCCCGCGGTCTGGACGGCGTGGATGCCCGAGCCGACCCCCAGGTTGACGTCGGGCGCGGGCAGGCCGAGCTCGTCGAAGAACACCTCCGACAGGCCGTGGTCGTAGTGCTGGCCGGTGTGGATGAGGAGCTGGCTGACGTCCCGCCGACCGAGCGCACGGATGACCGGCGCCGCCTTCATGAAGTTGGGTCTGGCGCCGACCACGTGTGCTACTGTCCCGGCCATGGCTCCCTCGGTGGCGCGCGCCCAGGTCCCGGCGGCCCGACGCGACCGAGCAAGTATCGCCCAACCCTGGACCTCCGGCCCACCTCGGTGAGGCTCCGTCGCAGGGCGGCGAATGTCCGGCGGCGACTGCTCGACATCGGCAGGGTCGCCGCAGGTCGGCGGGCCGACGGCCGTCGGCGATCCCTGACCCGGTCCATCCGCGACGTCCGGCTGTACGTCGCCGTCGTCCGTGCCCCCGCCGATGCCGACCCGGCCATCCTCGGCCGCAAGGCCGACATCCTGTACACCGGTCACCCCGAGATCCTCGCCGTCCAGCGCACGGTCAGCACCGTCGGGACGCGGCGGGGCGACCTGACCGCGCCCCTCGACGCGACGCGCCGGCTGCGCCGCCGGGCAGACTCGCCGGTCCTGGCGCGACGCGAACGGGACCTGGCCGGCCGGCTGCGCGAGACCGAGCCCGGTTGGATCCCGCGGCTCGACGGACCGGGGCTGCCGATCGAGCCGCGCTCGGCGGCGGTCGTCATGCACCTCCTCAAGGCGTCGCTGCCCGATCGCCAGAGCGGCTACACGATCCGCAGCCGGGAGACGCTCCGGGCGCAGCGCCTGGCTGCCCTGGAGCCCTTCGTCGTCACCCCCTACGGGTATCCGCCAGGCGGCGGCCCCGGCCCGGACCGCGTCGACATCGTCGACGGCATCGCGCATCACCGCCTGTCGCCGGGCGCGGCGACCGACGAGCTGCCGGTCGACGATCTGCTCACGCGGACCGCGGCCGGCATGGCCAGGGTGGCGATGGCCGAACGGCCGGCCATCATCCAGGCCGCGTCCGGGCATCGTGGCTATGAGAACGCCCTGGCCGGGCTGGCCCTCCGCCATCACCTAGGGCGACCGCTCGTCTACGAGGTCCGCGGCTTCCTCGAGACGGCCTGGACGAGCGACCTGGCCGCGGCCGAGACCGCCGAGTGGACCGCCCGTCGGTTCGCCACCGAGGTCCGGGTCATGACCGCCGCCGACGGGATCACGACGCTCAGCGACGCGATGCGCGACGAACTCGTCGGGCGGGGAATCGTGACCGACAAGATCACGGTCGTCCCGAACGGCATCGATCCGCTCGCCTTCACGCCGATGACGCCCGACCCCGAGCTCCGGGCACGCTACGGGCTCGACGGCCGCTGGGTCTTCGGGTACGTCTCGAACATGGACCATGCCCGCGAGGGCCATGAGCTGCTCATCGAGGCCACGGCTCGGCTCGTGCGTGCCGGGCTGGCGACCACCTGCCTGTTGGTCGGTGACGGCGCCCGCCGGGCGCGCCTCGAGGCCGCTGCCTCGGCGGCCGGTGTCCGCGACTCGGTCGTCTTCACCGGACGGGTGCCGTATGACGAGGTCCGCGCGCACTACGCCCTGCTCGATGCGTTCGTCGTCCCGCGGCTCCCCGATCGCGCGGCCAGCTTCGTGACCCCGCTCAAGCCGTTCGAGGCGATGGCCATGGGCCTGCCCCTGATCGTCTCGCAGGTCGCCGCCTTGCTCGACATCGTCGCGCCGGAGGAACGTGGCCTGGCCTTCCCGGTCGGCGATGCGACGGCGCTGGCGACGCTCCTCGGCCGGCTCCATGGCGATCCCGCCCTGGCTCGTCGCCTCGGCGATGCGGGCCGGGCGTGGGTCCTGGCCGAACGGACGTGGGCAGCCAACGGGCCGCGCTACCGCGACCTCTACGGGTCCATCCTGGAGCGCTTCGACCCGGCCGCCGCGATGGCCGCGCCGCTCGCCGTCTGACTCAGCGAGCCGGCGTCAGCGCCTCGTACAGGTCGAACAGGGTCTCGAGCTGGGCTTCCCAGTTGTAGCGCGTGTGGGCCACGCCCAGGATGTGTGCGCGCAGGGCGCGTCGGTCGGCGGCGTCGATGTCGACGAGCTCGTGGATGGCGGCCGCGATGGCCGGCGGCGAGGTCGGGTCGACAGGTCAGGCCGACCCCCGTCGAGCGGACGATGGCGGCCATACCCGGCAGGTCCGAGGCGACGACCGGCACGCCGGCGGCGATGCTCTCGAACAGCTTCTGGGGCGTCGTGTAGTGATGGTTGACGGTCGTCGGCTGGATGGCCATGACCATGACGTCGGCCGACGCCGTCCACAGCAGGAGCTCCGCCGGCGGCACGGGCGGCAGCAGATGGACCCGGCCGGCGTACGGAGGCTGCGGCGGTCTCCTCGGTCAGCCGATCCTGCCAGGTCCCGAAGCCGAGCAGCGCCAGGACGGTGCCCGGCACCTCGAGGATGGCCTCCATCGCCTGCTCGATGCCCCGGTCCGACATGAGATGGCCCTGGTACAGCGCGACCTTCGTGTCGGTGCCGAGGCCGAGGGCCTCGCGGATGAGGTCGGGCGCCGGGACGGGCGGGACCCAGGCCTCGGGGCAGTTCATCACGACCGGCGGGCGCGGGACCAGGAGCTGCTCGGCGAGCAGGTCGGCATAGGCGTCGTTGACGGTCAGGACGGCGTTGGCCGAGCGCGCCCAACGCCGCTCGAACCAGGCCAGGATGTCGCGCAGCGGGGGGCCGGTCTTGGCGAAGTCGCGCGAATGCATGTACACATCGCGGCTGTCGTAGATCGTCCGGCCACCGTGCTTGCGGCGCAGCCGGTCGAGCGCCGGGAGCGAGCCGGCCCACATCCCGTGCCAGATGTCCGCCGGCTCCGCCACCGACTCCAGGGCCCAGGCCCAGCCGAGCGGCCGGAGTGGGAAGGTCTTGGCCAGGCGCCACCACCGGCGGGCGGGCCGGATGAGCCGGCGCACGACGCGGCGGGCCAGGCTGATCGGCAGGCGGAGGACGCGCTGGACCGGTCCGCCGCCGGTCGCGTCGGACGTCGCCGCGTCGTCGTCGCCGTCCAGGCCCCCCGCGTCTGGATCCGTGTCTGTGTCCTCGCGGTCGTCTGGCGTCCCGTCCCGGGCCGAGGCGACCGTGGCCGCCATGGCGGTCCGGGCTCGATCCATCGCGCCGCGGCGCAGGATGGGGATGGCCAGCTGCCAGTCCCAGGGCACGCGGATGAGTCGATAGCCATCGCCGTCCTCGGTCGGTGGCAGGCCCTCATGCCAGCGGCAGTACACCGTCACGTGGTAGCCGGCGGCGATGGCCGAGCGGGCCATCCGGAAGGTGCGGGCGTCGAACTCTCCGGACGAGAAGGATAGGTAGGCGATCCGTCGGCCCCTGGCATCCGCTGCGCGGGTCGGGGACTCGGGCGGCTCGGCGACGCGGGTCCCTCCGGCCGGCGGAGCCAACGTCGCGGCGACCCGACCGTCGTCCATCCGGCTCCTTTCGCACTTCGATCGCCATGCCCGATCGGCCCCCTGCGGCGTGCTCCACCATGCCACAGAACGACGGACGCTGGCGGCGGCGGGGGTCGCGGACCCCCGAGGCGTTATCCTGCGGTCATGCCCGTGCTGCACAGCCGCCTCGGTGATTGGGACCTGGATCACGTCCATGCCTGGTCCGACCGGACGGTCATCATGGCCGCCCCGACGGCCCGGATCATCGAACCGGCGACCCGCGTCGCGACCATCGGCAGCTGCTTCGCGGCCGAGCTGGCCGGGATGATGGGCGAGGTCGGTCTGGCTGGAGCGATGCACCCCGGCGGCCTGTTCTATTCGACGACCACGATCCGCCAGGAGCTCGAACGTCTGGCCGGCGGCTGGCCGGAGCGGGCCGCCGAGCCGACATGGCGCGTCGACGGGTCCGTCGTTGACCCATTCCGGGGATACGACACCCGCTATCCGAGCGAGGGCGAGCTCCAGGCCGCGCGGTCGACGGCCGACGCGTCCGCGGAGGAGGTCTTCCGCGGCGCGGGCGTGGTCGTCGTGACCCTCGGCCTCATCGAGACCTGGCGCAGCCCGGTCACCGGCAACACGTTCCGCCAGATCCCGCATCCGGCCGTCTTCCCGGAGCTTCAGCCCATCTTCCATCGCCTGACCGTGTCCGAGATGCTCGAGGACCTGGAGCGCATCCGGACGGTCGTCCGCGATCGACTGGGTGCGGAGCTCGTCGTCACGACCTCGCCCGTGCCCCTCCACGCGACCTTTACTGACCTGGACGTTCGGGTCGCGAACAGCGAGTCCAAGTCACGGATCCGGGCGGCTGTCTCCGAGTTCGTCGATCGCCACGACGATGTCCACTACTTCCACTCGTACGAGATGGTCACCACGGCCGAACGCCAGAGCGACTTCTTCCGCGATGACGGCCGCCACGTCCATCGCCATGCGGTCAAGTTCATCGTGTCCGAGTTCCTGCGCCTGTTCGCCGCACCCGAGCTCCGGCTCCAGGACGTGGACGCGTCGTGGCTGACGCCGATCACGCAGACGGCGGCCATCCCGACCAAGGAGCCGTCGACGCCGGCCCGCCCGCCCGCCCCGGCGTGGCGCCGTTACGCGCGCCGCGTCCGGCGGCGCGCCCGGACCGCATTAGGGCGAGCCTGACCGGAGCGGTCGTCTAGACGCCGTCGGACCAGCCGGCGCCCAGGCGCAGGACCTGTCGCGCCCGCGTGCCGTGGCCGCGCGACGCGTTGACCGTGTCGACGACGAGCTCGGCCCGGCCGAAGACGGCCGGCCAGTCGATATCGCGGTGGGCGGTCTCGATGACGACGACGTCGGCCCAGCCCAGGAGCTCGTCGAGGTCGACGCCGTCGCGCACGACATCGTCGGCGTCGCGATACGACGGCACATGCGGATCGTGATAGCGGACGTCCGCCCCGCGCTCGGCGATGCCGGCCAGGACGGCCGCGGCCGGGGAGTTGCGCGCGTCATGGACGTCCGGCTTGAAGGCGACCCCCAGGACGCCGACCTTGGCCCCCTTGAGCGCCCGGCCGCGGTCGTTGAGCGCCTCGGCGACGAGGTCGACGACGTGCCGCGGCATCGCGAAGTTGATGTCGCCGGCGAGCTCGATGAAGCGGTCGACGAAGTCGAACTCCCGGGCCCGCCACGACAGGTAGTACGGATCGACCGGGATGCAGTGGCCGCCGACGCCCGGACCGGGCGTGAAGCGCATGAACCCGAAGGGCTTCGTCGACGCGGCGTCGATGACCTCCCAGACGTCGAGGCCCATCCGCTCGCACAGCAGGGCGAGCTGGTTGACGAACGCGATGTTGACGTTGCGGAAGACGTTCTCGAGGAGCTTGGCCAGCTCGGCGGCATCCGGCGAGGTCATCGGGATGACCCGGTCATTGATGGTCCGCAGGAGGGCGGCGGCGCGCTCGGTCGCCGGTCCGGTCGTGCCGCCGACGAGGCGCGGCACGGTCTTGCTGGCGCTGGCCGGATCGCCGGGGTTGACCCGTTCCGGGGCGAAGGCCAGGTCGAAGTCCTCGCCGGCACGCAGGCCGTCGAGCTCGAGGACCTCGCGGAACGGTCCGGTGGTCGTGCCCGGGAACGTCGTCGACTGGAGGACGACGAGGTGGCCGGCGCGCAGGCCGGTGCGGATCGTCTCGGCGGCCGCGAGGACCGGCGCCAGGTCCGGGTCCTTGGTCGAGGTCAACGGCGTCGGGACGCACACGAAGATGGCATCCGCGGCGCGCAGGGCCTCGGGGTCCGGCCCGCTCACGGCCAGTCGACCGGCCAGGGCGGCGGCCAGGCGCTCGTCGGAGACGTCGTCGATGGGCGAGCTGCCGGCGTTCAGCTCCGCGACGCGGCCAGGTGAGGCATCGATGCCGGACACGTCCAGCCCGGCCTCGGCGAAGGCGATGGCGAGCGGCAGCCCGACGTAGCCCAGGCCGATGATGGCGACGCGCGAGTCCGAGGGCATGGATCCTCCGAGATGGGCAAGGCGATGTCGGGGGGAAGGCTAACGCGATGCGTCTCGTCGCGCTGCTACCATCGCGCTCCCATGAGCGAGCGTCCCCGGTACTACCTGACCACGGCCATCGCCTACGCCAACAATCAGCCGGGCCTCCACACGCTCTACGAGGTCATCGGGGCCGACGTCATCGCGCGCTGGCACCGGATGAAGGGCGACGAGACGCGCTTCCTGACCGGGACCGACGAGCACTCGATCAACATCGCCCAGAGCGCCATCGACGAGGGCCGCACGCCGCGGGCGTTCGTCGACGAGAAGGTCGCCCTGTTCAAGGTCGCCGAGGACGCGCTGCTCATCAGCGCCCGACCGGTTCATCCGGACGACCGACCCGGACCACATCCGGGCCGCCCAGGAGATCGTCCGCCGGGCCCATGCCAACGGCGACATCTACCTCGGGCACATACGAGGGCTGGTACTGCCCGAACGAGGGGTTCCGCAACGCGACCGATGTGGTCGAGACCGCCCGGGGCACGATCTGCCCGAACCATCCCGATGTGCCGCTCCAGTGGCTGACCGAGAAGAACTGGTTCTTCCGGCTGTCGGCCTACCAGGAACGCCTCGAGCGCTGTTCGCAGACGGACCCCGAGTTCGTCCAGCCCGACTACCGGCGCAACGAGATGCTCGGCTTCATCCGCGGCGGCCTGGAGGACTTCTCGATCTCGCGCGAGCGGACGCCCGGCGGCTGGGGCATCCCGTTCCCGATCGCCGAGGACGGGACGAGCGCGCTGCGTGAGGACGGCTCCTGGGATCCCGAGGCCGGGGTCATCTACGTCTGGTACGACGCGCTCATCAACTACGTCACCGGCGCCGGCTTCCCGGACGACCCGGAGGCGTTCGAGCACTGGTGGCCGGCCGACCTGCACGTCATCGGCAAGGACATCTCGCGATTCCACGCCATCTTCTGGCCGGCGATGCTGTGGAGCGCCGGGCTGGACGCCCCGCGTCGCGTGTGGGTCCACGGGTTCATGACCGTGCAGGGCGAGAAGATGAGCAAGAGCCGGGGCAACTTCTTCGACCCTGGCGACTTGGTGGCGGCCTTCGGCGCGGACGGGACGCGCTACGTGACCCTGCGCGAGGTGCCGTTCGATCGCGACGCCGAGGTGTCGTGGGACTCGTTCGTCCGCCGCTACAACGCCGACCTGGCCAACGACTTCGGCAACCTCCTCAACCGCACCGTGTCGATGACCAACCGCTACCTCGACGGCGAGCGGCCGGCACCGCGGCGCGGCCGGCGTCCTCGCCCCTGGCCGAGGGCTGGGCGGACACGCTTCGAGCGCTACGCGGAGCGCCTCGAGGGCTGCCGGCTGCACGAGGCCCTGGCCGAGCTCTGGGAGTTCGTCGGCGGGGCCAACAAGGTCGTCGATGCCGAGCAGCCGTGGGCCCTGGCCAAGGCGGCCAAGGCCGGCGACGAGGCCGCCGCCGCGCACCTCCGCGCCGTCCTCGGCGACCTGCTCGAGGCGTGCCGGCTGGTCGGACTGGCCGTCGCGCCGTTCATGCCCGGCATCGCGCCGCGGGTCCTCGGCCCAGCTCGGCCACGACTACCCTACGGGCCGACGGCAACGGCGGTCCGGCCGATCCTCGACGAGCTGGCCTGGGGGCCGGTCGCCGACGGTGGACGGCCGGGTGACCGCCCCGGAGCCGCTCTTCCCGCGCCTGGAGGTCGAGCGTCCCGACCGAGGAGTCCGACACCGGCCTGAGGGCCGGGCTGCCGTGCGCCTGGTCGATTCCCACGGTCACCTCAACGCCGACCGCTTCGACGACGACGTCGATGCCGTCGCTGGACGCCGCCGCGGCCGCCGGCGTCGAGCGGATCCTCGTCCCGGGCTGGAACGTCGCCTCGAGCGAGCGCGCCCTGGAGCTCGTCGAGCGCGTCCCGTGGCTGGATGCCGCCGTCGGCGTCCATCCCCACGACGCGGCCAAGGTCGACGACGGCCGGCTGGGAGCGCATCGTCGCCTGGGCGGACGACCCGCGGGTCCGGGCGATCGGCGAGACCGGGCTCGACTACGACCGCGTGTTCAGCCCCATCGCGGACCAGCTCGCCAACCTGCGCCGCAATCTCGCCCTGGCCGCTGACGACCGGCAAGCCGGTCATCCTCCATTGCCGCTCGGCCGCCGGGCGAGCGCGACGCCCAGGACGCGCTGCTCGACGAGCTGCGCGGGCTGGGTCGCGATCCGACCGCCCATCGTCATCCACTCGTTCTCCGGGCCGGCCGACTACGCCCTCGGCGATGCTCGATCTCGGCGCCGTCGCTGAGCTTCTCGGGGCTCGTCTTCCGGCGCGGCGAGGAGGCGTCGGCCGAGGCGCCGCGCCTGGCGCCGCTCGATCGGGTGCTGGTCGAGACCGATTCGCCGTTCCTCAGCCCGCCCGGCGGCCCGCGTGGCCGCAACGAGCCCGAGTGGGTGCGGGTCACAGCGGCATGGCTGGCCGAGACCCGCGGCGATCGAGCCCGAACGCCCTCGGCGACGCGCTCGTGGAGACCTATGACCGGACTGTTCGGTCCCACCGGAGGTCCAGATGCCCACAGTTGAGCGCCGCGCCGCCTACGCGGCGCCTGACCGTGCTCATCGGCGCGGTCGCCCTGGTGGCGGCGTGTTCGGCCGAGACGCCCGTCCCGTCCGGCGGTCCCAGCGCCGATCCGAGCGCGAGCCCCGGCCCGACGGCGACCGTCGCGCCCTCGCCCTCGGCCACAGCGTCCGCCCCGGTCTCGGCCGGGCCGTCGCCCGTGCCCACGACCGCGGAGGCCTGTCCTGTCGAGACCCAGACCGGCCGGCTGCCGTCGGACCGGATGACCGACGTTCGGATCGACTCGGCCAGCGGCGGCGACCGGGTCACCTTCGTGTTCGGCGACCCGTCCTCGCCGACGCCGCCACAGGGGCCGTCGGACGGCCTTCTGGAGATCGCCGAGCCGCCGTTCGTCGAGGGCGCCAGTGGCCTACCGATGGACATCGACGGTGAGCACAGGTCGTGTTCGTGCGGTTCACCGGGATGACCCTGGTCAACGACGTCGGCCAGCCGACCTACGACGGGCCGACCGAGTTCGCGCCGGATGGCGCGGTCCTGCGCACCGTGGCACAATTCGGAACAGCTTCGAGGGCGTGGGGCTGGTACATCGGGTTCGACGGCCCGGGCTGCGTGACCCTCGCTCCGATGCTCGGAGCGTGCCGTCAGCATCGAGGCGCCCGCGGCGTGGTCCTCGCCGGGCACGGCCGCCGGGTTGACAGGCGCCGCAGCGGGTTCGATAGGCTGCGCTTAGCACTCACGACATAGAGAGTGCTAATGCACCGCGAGACCAGCTGACGAGCGACGGCCGGCGACCTCCGGCAGGAGCGCTCGAGCGAGGTCAGCGACCGGTGCCCAAGACAGGAGAGGGGTCCGCGGCACCGTGCCCGCATCGGCCGGTCGCCGCCGACCTCGACACGTCCACGCCTGACGGTCGGCCCTGACCGTCACAGGAGGAACCGCACGTTGGCCACAGCCACTGCATCCGAGTCCAAGAAGCTCCGCCCGCTGGGTGACCGCGTCGTCATCGAGCCCACGCCGCGCGAGGAGATGACCAAGAGCGGCATCGTCCTCCCGGACACCGCCAAGGAGAAGCCGCAGGAGGGCTCCGTCATCGCCGTCGGCCCCGGCGCCTTCGACAACGACGGCAAGCGCATCGCGATCGACGTCAAGGTCGGCGACAAGGTCCTCTACGCCAAGTACGCCGGGACCGAGTTCAAGGTCGACGGCGATGAGCTCCTCATCGTCTCCCAGAAGGACATCCTGGCCATCGTCGAGGGCTGACACGTCCCCGACGCCGGGCATCGCCCCGACCCCACACTCCCTGGAGGACCACCGATTTGGCTAAGCAGCTCATCTTCGACGAGACCGCTCGTCGTTCCCTCAAGCGGGGCATCGATCGCCTCGCCGACGCGGTCAAGGTGACCATCGGCCCCAAGGGCCGCAACGTCGTCCTCGACAAGAAGTTCGGGTCGCCGACGATCACCAACGACGGCGTGACCATCGCTCGCGACATCGAGCTCGAAGACCCGTTCGAGAACATGGGCGCGCAGCTCCTCAAGGAAGTCGCGACCAAGACCGACGACGTCGCCGGCGACGGCACGACCACCGCGGTCGTGCTCGGCCAGGCGCTCGTCAGCGAGGGCCTCCGCGTCGTGACCGCCGGGGCCAACCCGATGGTCGTCAAGCGCGGCATCGAGGCGGCCGTCGAGGCCGTCGTCGCCGAGATCAAGAAGCAGTCCCGCCCGGTCGACAGCCGCGAGCAGATCTCGGCCGTGGCCGCCATCTCGGCCGCCGATCCGGAGGTCGGCGAGATCATCGCCGAGGTGATGGACAAGGTCGGCAAGGACGGCGTCATCACCGTCGAGGAGGGCCAGAGCCTCGGCCTCGAGAAGGAATACACCGAGGGCATGCAGTTCGACCGGGGCTACCTCTCGGCGTACTTCGTGACCAACCCCGATCGGATGGAGGCGGTCCTCGAGAATCCGCTCATCCTGATCACCGACAAGAAGATCTCCAGCGTCCAGGACATGCTCCCGGCGCTCGAGAAGGGCGTCCAGCAGGGCAAGCCCATCCTGATCATCGCCGAGGACATCGACGGTGAGGCCCTCGCCACGCTCGTCGTCAACAAGCTCAAGGGCACCATCTCGGTCCTGGCCGTCAAGGCCCCGGGCTTCGGCGATCGCCGCAAGGAGATGCTCCGCGACATCGCCACGCTGACCGGCGGGACCGTCATCAGCGAGGAGGTCGGCCGCAAGCTCGACTCCGTCAGGCCCGAGGACTTCGGCTCGGCCCGCCGCGTCGTCGCGACCAAGGACGACACGACCATCGTCGACGGCGACGGGCTCGGCCGACCTGATCAAGGCGCGCATGACCCAGATCAAGGCGCAGATCGAGGAGACCACCTCGGACTACGACCGCGAGAAGCTCCAGGAGCGCCTCGCCAAGCTGTCCGGTGGCGTCGCCGTCATCAAGGTCGGCGCCGCGACCGAGGTCGAGCTCAAGGAGAAGAAGCACCGCATCGAGGATGCGCTCTCGACGACCCGTGCGGCCGTCGAGGAGGGCCTCGTCGCCGGCGGTGGGACCACCCTCCTGCAGGCCATCCCGGTCCTCGAGAAGATCAAGCTCGAGGGCGACGCCCAGGTCGGCGTCGACATCGTCCGCAAGGCCCTCGAGGCACCGGCCCGCCAGATCGCCGACAACGCCGGTGCCCCCGGCGAGGTCGTCGTCGAGCACGTCAAGGGCCTCAAGCCCGGCCACGGCTACGACGCCCTCAACGGCGAGTACGGCGACCTGTTCAAGAAGGGCATCGTGGACGCCGCCAAGGTGACCCGCTCCGCCCTCCAGAACGCTGCCTCCATCGCCGCGATGGTCCTGACCACGGAGACGCTGATCACGGACCTCCCGGAGAAGGACGCAGCGGCCGGCGCCGGTGCCGGTCACGACCACGGCGGGGGGATGGACTTCTAGTCCAACCTCAGCAACGACGGAACGGCCTCGGCGCTTCGGCGCCGGGGCCGTTCTTGATTCCAGGGCCTGCGACCCAGGCAGGCCTGGACATCCAGGCCTGTCTTCGATCCCGTCGCTCCCGGCCCGGACCATCGGCTGGTTGACGCTGGACCGCCTGCGACCGACCTTGTCGCGGGTCGTCCCACGAGGCGGCCGCAGTCGAATCGGGGGACCTGATGCACCGCCACTCCAAGCGTTCGATCGCCAGGCTCGGCCTGACCGCCGCGCTCACGCTCGTCCTGACCGCCTGCACCGGCACGCCGGGCGCGGCCCAGCTTGACGACCCGGCCGACATCCTGACCCAGTCGATCACGTCGCTCCAGGACGTCGAGTCGATGTCGGTCCACGGCGACGTCAGCGGCAACGCGGCGATGCCCGACCTCGGCGCCGCTGGCCTGGACCTGACCGGGACGACCGTCGACCTGGCCGTCGACGTGGCGGACAAGTCCGCCCGGATCCAGGCGTCACTGCCGTCGTTGATGGGGACGAGTCTCGATGCCATCGTCGTCGACGAGCAGGTGTACCTGAAGCTGGCCGGCCCGATGGCCGGCTTCCTTGGGACGGACGGCACCAAGTACCTGACGATGGATGCCTCGGAGGCCGGCGATGAGGCCGCCCAAGCCGCACAGGACCCGACGAAGGCGCTCGAGGAGCTACGCGCCGCGATCGCCGACCTGCCGACGGCCCCGACGAAGCTCGAAGATCAGGCCTGCGGTGACGAGCAGTGCTATCACGTCCAGGTCAAGGTCACGGCCGAGGACCTGGCCGCGCTCGAGGACACCGACGCGGCGCTTGCCGACGTCTCGGGCGACCTGACGCTCGACGTCCTGAGCCGCAAGTCGGACCTCCACCCGGCGTCGATCACGCTCACCGTCGTGTCGCCCGACGCGGGCAACCTCCAGGCCGAGTTCACCTTCGACTACGACGGCGACGTCTCGATCGCCGCTCCGTCCGCCGACCAGACGGTGCCGATGACGGACGTCCCGGCCCGCCGGCGATGCCGTAAGGGTCCATCAGTGGTGGGCCCCGGAGCCCGCTGGTACGCTTGTCCGGTCAGCCGCGGTGACGGGGTTCCACTGACCTCCTCCCCGGACGCGTCGTCCGTGGGCCGAAGCCGGGAGCCCCCGGTCGATCCCTAGGGGATCGTCATCGCAGGTCCGCGATCCCAGTGCGCCCCCTGCGCGTCCCGCCCGAACCATGCTGAGGTGGCGGATGATCGACAGAGTCTCGAGGGTCGCACGCAACGCGCTGCGCGACCTGCGCTATGGCCGACCCCTCGGAGGGATGGTCAAGTGGCGGTATCCGGAGCTGGGGGTGCACGACGCCGCGAACAGTGACTAAAGGACCTGAAGCTGCTCTTCGCCGACGTCGCGGTGCGCCCGGACGATGTGATCGTCGACGTCGGTTGTGGCAAGGGTCGTGCGCTCAACTGGTTCCTGTCGCGCTTCCGGCGCCACCGGATCTACGGTATCGAGTACGACCCGCAGATCTGCGAGCGCACGGCGCGGCGCCTCCGCCGATTCCGGAATGTGACCGTCCTCTGTGGGGACGCCATCCGGATCCTGCCCGATGAAGGCACGCTGTTCTACCTGTTCAGTCCGTTCGGCGAGCAGATGATGCGATCGTTCATCTCGTCCGTGCTCGAGCTGTCCAGGGATGGGCGTCCGAGGCGGGTCGTCTACAACAACGGTGTGTTCCTGGACCTGTGGCGCGGGCACCCACGGATCGAGGTGAGGAGCATCGCGCCGGAAGCTCGCCATCCATCCGCGCTCATCGTCGTCACCGCTCCGCATGTAGGCGAAGGCTGACCGGCGGGCGGTCTACGGTCAGGTCCGGAACGCCTGCCCGCGCGCCCGGAGCTCGTCCTCGAGGCCAGGATCCCTTGGGGCCGACACCGTGGATCCGAAGCAGGTCCGCGGCCGTGACCCGGGTCAGCTGCGCGTAGGTGGTGTAGCCGTCCAGCGCCAGGGCGCGGCGTGCGGTCCGACCGATGCTCGGCGGGTACTCGGTCGGGACCGGGGGATCTTCCGGAGCCATCGCGTTCCTCTCGCTGCTGACGGTGACACGACACCGCCGAGCGTACGCGGTCGCATGGCGTTTGACAGGATCCGGTGCGGGCCGGACGCTGCTCGTATGACGACCCGACGCCCGGCGGCTCTGGCAGCCGCGACCATCTCGATCCTCATCGCCGCGTGTGGCGGCACCATCGGCCTCCACGCTGAGTGATCCCACGGCCATCCTCAGGCGGCCGCCACCAACGCCTCGACCGCGACCGCCGTTCAAGATCGACGTCGCGGCCGACGGCGAGCTCGCCCTCGACCTGACTGGGCACCGGCGCGGCCCGCCGATCCCGTTGGCCGACACGACCGCCTCGCTCGAGGTCGACATCGCTGACGGGGCCGTCCAGGGCACGTTCGCGCTGCCCGGCGTCCTCGGGCTGCGCGGCGAGGTCATCGTCGTCGACGACGTCGCCTACGTCAAGACGAGCCTGACCGGCGCCGCAGTACCAGGCAGACCCCGATCCCCGGCGACACGCCCGGCGGCGAGACCGGGACCGGCGGTCGCCGGACCCGAGCGCGGTCGCCGAGATGGTCGCCGGCCTCGCGAGGCGCTCGCCCAGCCCGGCGTCGACCCGGTCAAGGGCGACGACGTCCCGTGCGGCGTCGCAGCACCTGCTACACGGTCACGATCCAGCTGACGCCGGAGGAGCTCGCCGCCCTCGGCGCCGACGCCGGCGAGCATCCCGCTGCCGAGCGACCTGCCCATCCCGGTCCCGGGCATCCCGGAGATCGGCGCCAGACCGTCGACCTGACGGCGCGCGTCACGACCGACACCAACCGACTGGCCGGCCTGACCGCCGTGGCTCGCCGGCGGCGACCTGGGACGATCACGGCCGAGATCACGTTCAGCGACTGGAACGCGGACCTGACGATCACCGCGCCGCCGGCCGACCAGGTCCAGGGCAGCTGACCGGGCGCCGGCTGATCGCCGGCGCGTCGGGCGTCCCGGATGGGGCCGCCGACCTAGAATGGGCGGGTGAGTCCGACCTCCCGACGCCGTCGCGCCGACCCGACCGTCGAGGACGCGCGCCGCGAGCCGTCGGGACGTCCATCACGAGGTCCGTCGACAGCGCCGTCGAGGAGCCGGAGTGGCTGCGCGAGGCCGCGCCGTCGGCCCCGGGCGCGATCCCGAGGCCCGGCAGCACCGGCGCCCGATCCGAAGCCGCCTCGCCGCGCGACGCGCCGCAACGCGAAGCGGAGATCGTGCGCGCCCTCAACCCGGAGCAGGCACGGGCCGTCACCACGACCGAGGGCCCGCTGCTCATCCTGGCGGGCGCCGGCTCCGGCAAGACCCGGGTCCTCGCCCATCGCATCGCCTACCTGGTCGGGGTCAAGGACGTCGCGCCCTGGCGGATCCTGGCGGTCACGTTCACCAACAAGGCGGCCAGCCGAGCTCCGCGAGCGGATCATCAGCCTCGTCGGCGAGGGCGGTCGCGACGTCCAGGCCGGCACGTTCCACGCCCTGTGCGCCCGGGTCCTGCGCCAGGACGGCGAGGCCATCGGCATCAGCCGCCGCTTCGTCATCTACGACACCGACGACCAGCAGTCGCTGATGAAGCAGATCCTGCGCGACGAGGACCTGCCGCTGACCGGGGAGTTCCGGCCGAGCGTCGTGCTCGGGGCGATCAGCCGGGCCAAGAACGAGATGCTCGACCCGACCTTCCTCGCCGACAACGCCGCGAACCACCGGGAACGGCTCATCGCCCGCCTGGCGACGCGCTACCAGGACCGGCTCAAGCGCGCCGACGCGCTCGACTTCGACGACCTGCTGCTCGAGGCCGTCCGCCTGTTCGAGGAGGCGCCGCCAGGTGCTGGCCAAGTACCAGGAGCGCTGGCGCTACCTGCACGTCGACGAGTACCAGGACACGAACCGGGCGCAATACCTGTGGGTCCAGGCGCTGGCCGCGAAGCACGGCAACCTCGTGCGTCGTCGGGGACGACGACCAGTCGATCTACTCGTGGCGGGGCGCGGACCTGCGCAACATCCTCGACTTCGAGCGGGACTGGCCGACGGCGGCGGTCGTCAAGCTCGAGCGCAACTACCGCTCGACCCAGCTCATCCTCGACGCCGCCCACGCCGTCGTGTCGCGCAACACCGCGCGCAAGGACAAGCAGCTCTGGACCGAGATCGCCGGCGGGGCGAAGATCCAGCGCTTCGAGGCGTACAACGAGGAAGAGGAGGCCGAGTGGATCGCCCGCCAGGTCGAGGGCCTGGTCGGCGGCCGCGGCACGGCCCTGACCCGGCGCGCCGACGACGACGAGCGCGACCAGCGCTTCCGCGCCCAGGACATCGCGGTCATGTACCGGATGAACGCCCAGTCGCGGGCGATCGAGGAATCGTTCCTGCGCTACGGCATCCGCTACCAGCTCATCGGCGGGACCCGGTTCTACGCCCGGCGCGAGGTCAAGGACGCCCTCGCCTACCTGCGCATCCTGCGCAGCGACACCGACAGCGTCAGCTTCGAGCGGATCATCAACGTGCCGGCACGCGTCGATCGGCGACAAGACCGTCGAGGTCCTGCGCCGCCGCGGCGGCGCACGGACCCCGAGACCGGCGAGCCGTCGACGACGTGGGGCGGCCATCGAGCGCGCGGCGCGCGGCGAGCTGGAGGGGCTGGCGCCGCGGACCCGCAACGCGCTGGCCGAGTTCGCCGCGCTCGTCCGCCGGACTGCGCTGCCGCGTCGGCGTGCTGCCGCTGCCCGAGCTGCTCGACGAGGTCCTGGAGGCGTCCGGCTATCGGGCGATGCTGGCCGACGGCTCGGAGGACGGCGAGGAGCGCTGGGCGAACCTGCTCGAGCTGCGCTCGGTCACGACCCGCTACGACGACCTGACCCCGGAGGACGCGCTCGACCGGTTGCTCGAGGAGACCGCCCTCGTCGCCGACCAGGACTCGTACGAGGGCGGCAGCGACGCGGTGACGCTCATCACCCTCCACGCGGCCAAGGGCCTCGAGTTCCCGGTCGTGTTCATCGCCGGCCTGGAGGAGGGCCTCTTCCCGCACAGCCGGGCCCTCGACGACGAGCGCCAGCTCGAGGAGGAGCGCCGGCTCGCCTACGTCGGCATCACCCGGGCCAAGCGCCGCCTGTTCCTGTCCCACGCCTGGCGTCGCGCGACCTGGGGGATGGGCCAGGCGGCCGTCCCGTCCCGGTTCCTGCTCGAGATCCCGGCCGAGCTGATGGTCGGGCCACGGCTGGGCGGCCTGGACGAGCCGGACCGCGACCTGGACCTCGACCTCGTCTTCGGCTCGCGCCGGACGAACCGCTTCGGGACGCCGGTGCGGGGCGGCGGCGGCGCGGCCTACCGGCAGGGGAGCGGCCGACCCGGCGCCCCGCCGCCCGGCGAGACGTTCCAGCCCAGCCGCGACCTGGCCGCCCGACGCGAGGCGTTCGCGGACGGCGCCCCGTCCGGATCGCTCGGCACGGTCGCGACCGCCGACGCGACGCGCCGGCCCGGCCCGTCCGCCCGCCCGGTCATCCCCGGTGAGCGCCAGTTCCGCGACGGCGACCGCGTCCGCCATGGTCGCTGGGGCGACGGCATCGTCGTGACCTCCAAGCTGACCCGCAGCGACGAGGAGATCACGGTCGCGTTCAAGGACGCCGGCCATCGGCCGCAAGACGATGCTGGCCAGCCTGGCCAACCTCGAGATCATCGGCTGACCGCGGCCCGGTCAGGCGTGGCGCCGGCGGCCTCCAGCGCGGCGCGCGATCGCGGTCTGGCCGCGGGCGCGGGCGTGGGCCAGCGGCCGGACGCCGTCCTTGTCGGCGATGTCGACGTCCGCGCCGTGCTCGATGAGCAGGCCGACGATGGCCTGGTGGGCCGGCCCGCCGTCGGCCAGGACGATGGCCTCGAGCAGGGCCGTCCAGCCGAGCCGGTTGACGTGGTCGATGTCGACGTCGGACTGCGTCAGCAGGTAGCGGACGACCTCGACGTGGCCGCGCTCGCTGGCCGGGATCAGCGCCGTGCCACCGAAGCGGTTGGTGAGGGCCGGATCGGCCCCGGCCTCGTTGACCAGGCGCAGGATGTCGAGGAGGCCCTCGGCGCCCGGCGTACAGGAACGGGTTGTCGAGGCGGTCGTCCTGGAGGTCGACGTTGGCCTCCGCGTCGATGAGCGCCTCGAACGCGTCGGCGTCTGGCCGGCGACTGGTCGCGGTCGAGCACGGCGGTCCGCCCGTTGGCGTCGCGGGCGTCGACGTCGGCGCCGTCGGCGAGCGCCGCCCTGATCCCGTCGACGTCGCCGGCGCCGCTGCCGCGATGAGTCGCTCGTCCATGGCCGAGCTCCCGTCGGCGATCCGTCGGCCGCTGCCAGGCACCCGGCGAGAGGGACGGCCAGGAGACGCCGACGACCCGTCGACGGAGCATCCGGCGGCACCGCGGATCGCATCGTCAGAGGATACGAGACGCGCTGGATCTTGCCGTGGAATCGATGCATCGTACGCTCGCCGAGTTCGAGCCGCTGGCCCGCGCCCGGATGAGCCCGACGGCGTACGACTACGTCGCCGGGGGCTCGTGGGACGAGCTGACCCTCGCCGACAACGACGTGGCCTGGCGGCGCCATCGCCTGCGGCCGCGGGTCCTCGTCGACGTCGGCACCGTGTCGACGGCCACGACCCTGCTCGGCGTCGACGCGTCGATGCCGGTCGCCACCGCCCCGATGGCGGTCCACGGCCTGGCCCAGCCCGACGCCGAGCGCGGGACGGCGCTCGCGCGCCGCCGCGGCCGGCGTGCCGTTCACGATCTCGACGATGTCGTCGTGCTCGATCGAGGAGGTCGCCGCCGCCGCCCCCGATGCGACGCGCTGGTTCCAGCTCTACACCCAGGCGGACCCCGGCCGCAGCCGATCGACTCGTCCAGCGCGCGGCCGCGGCGGGCTACGGGGCCATCCTCGTGACCGTGGACCTGCCGCGGCTCGGCTATCGCGAACGCGACCGGCGCACGGGCTTCGAGCTGCCGACCTTCGGCAACTTCCGGGACATGGTGCCCGACCCATCGGCCGGGCACGGACGGCTTCGAGCGCCTCGAACAGCCGGGCCCGACCCCGACCTGGTCGGATGTCGAGCGGTCCGCTCATGGTCCGACCTGCCGCTCGTCCTCAAGGGCATCCTTACCCGCGAGGACGCGGCTCGCGGTCGAGCATGGCGTCGAGGCGATCGTCGTCAGCAACCACGGGGCGCGCCAGCTCGACCGGGTGGCGGCCACGGTCGACGTCCTGCCCGAGGTCGTCGCGGCCGCCGACGGCCGCACCGAGGTCCTCGTCGACGGCGGCGTCCGGCGGGGCCTGGACGTGGCCATCGCCCTCGCGCTCGGAGCGCGAGGCGTGCTGGTGGGCCGGCCGATCATGTGGGCCCTGGCCGCCGGCGGGGCGGCGGGCGTGGCGCGTGCGCTGGCCATCCTGCGCGAGGAGACCGAGATCGCCATCGCCCTGCTCGGGGCCAACGCGCCGCCCGCCGTCATGGCCGGGCACGTCCGCCACGACGGCTCCGCCTGACCTGACGCCGCCCGGGCCGATGCGCGCCGGACGCTCGTTCGGTACCCTCGGACGATGACCGATCTCGCCCCGCTGCCGCCCGTCGACCCGGCACTCGTCGACGGCCGCCGAGGCCCTCACCGCCGCCGCCGCGGCCGCGCGGCATGGTGAGCTGGCCGCGCAGGTCGACCGGGCCAATCGCCTGTACCACGTCGAGGACGCACCCGAGCTGAGGGACGCCGAGTACGACCGGCTGTTCCACGAGCTCGTCGCCCTCGAGACCGCCCATCCCGAGCTCATCACCGATGACTCGCCGACGCAGCGGGTGGGAGGTGCGCCGACCGGCGAGACGTTCAGCGAGGTCCGCCATCGACGGCCGATGCTCAGCCTGTCGAACGCGTTCAGCCACGACGAGCTACGGGCGTTCGACGCCCGGGTGCGCAAGGGCCTGGGCCTGCCCGCGGCGCCCGAGGCCGCCGCCGGCCTGACGCTACGTCGCCGAGCTCAAGATCGACGGCCTGGCCATCACCCTCCGCTACGAACGCGGGCGGTTCGTCCAGGGGGCGACCCGCGGCGATGGCACGACCGGCGAGGACGTCACGCCCAACCTCCGGACGATCGCCGCGATCCCGGACCGGTCTGGCCGGAGCCGGCGACCGGCGACGTCCGCGGCGAGGTCTTCATGCCCAAGGCCGAGTTCGCGCGGATCAACGCCGAGCGCGAGGAGGCCGGCCTGCCGCTCTACGCCAATCCCGCGCAACTCCGGCGCGGGCTCGCTCCGCCAGAAGGATCCGGCCGTCACCGCCGCTCGCCTGCTGTCGGCCTGGACCTACCAGCTGCTCGAGGAGGGCGACGGGGATGGCGGCCACCCAGTCGGGCGCCCTGGACCGGCTCGTCACGCTCGGCTTCCCGGTCAACCCGGACCGCGAGGCCGACCTGGACATCGAGGGCGTCATCGCCTTCACCGAGCGATGGCGCGAGGCGCGCCACGACCTGCCGTACGAGACCGACGGCGTCGTCGTCAAGGTCGACCGGGTCGACCAGCAGGACCGCCTCGGGATGGTCAGCCGCGCCCCGCGCTGGGCGATCGCCTACAAGTTCCCGCCCGAACAGGTCGAGACCGTCGTCGAGGACATCGTCCCGTACGTGGGGCGGACCGGGACGCTGACCCCGGTCGCGCACCTGGTCCCGGTCAAGGTCGCCGGGCTCGACCGTCGCCCGGGCGACGCTCCACAACCTGGACGAGGTCCGGCGCAAGGACATCCGCATCGGTGACCGGGTCGTGCTCCAGAAGGCCGGTGACGTCATCCCCGAGGTCGTCCGGCCGATCGCCGACCGCCGTGACGGCGACCGAGCGCGAGTTCGACGATGCCGACGGCTTGCCCGGTCTGCGGCACGCCGGTCGTCCAGGACGAAGGCGCCGTCCGGATCTACTGCCCGAACCCCGCCTGCCCGGCGCGCGTGTCGCAGGAGTTCGGGCACTTCGTCGGTCGCGGCGGGATGGACATCGAGGGCGCCGGCTGGGCGGTCCTCGAGCCAGCTCGTGGAGCGCGGCCTGGTCAAGAGCCGGGCGGACTTCTTCCGCCTGACCGTCGAGGACCTCGCAGGGCCTGGAGCGGTTCGGCCCGCAAGAGTGCCGAGAACCTGTACGCAGCGCATCCAGCGCGCCCGGGTCGGCCGGCCGCTGGCGCGGGTCCTCAACGGCCTGGGCATCCCGCAGGTCGGCGAGTCGACCGCCATCGACCTGGCCCGCTGGCTGGCGACGCGGGTCCGGCCCGACGACTACCCGGCGCCCGATGGCGCCCGATCCCGGACCCCTGGTTCGCGGCCGTCGATGTCGAGCTGCGCCGGGTCGCGACCGAGGCGCCGGACGACTTGGCCGAGGTCGAGGGCATCGGCCCGACCGTCGCGGCCGGCCATCGCCCGGACGTTCGGCGGATCCGGCGACGGCGGGTGCCCTGACGGAGCTCGTCGAGGTCGGGCGTCGTGGCCGAGCGGCCCGACGTCCCACCGCCGGGCGCCGTCGACGACGAGGGACCGCTCGCGGGCAAGTCGGTCGTCGTGACCGGGACCCTGCCCGGCTTCAGCCGTCAGGAGGCGGAGGAGGCGATCCGGGCTGCCGGCGGCAAGCCGGCCGGCTCGGTCTCCAAGAAGACGGACTATCTCGTCGCCGGCGAGAGCGCCGGCTCCAAGCTCGCCAAGGCCCAGGAGCTCGGCGTGCCCGTGCTCGACGAAGACGGGTTCCGACGCCTGCTGGCCGGCACCACCGACGAACGAGGGGAACCATGACCCATCCGAACATCGAGCTCATGCGCCGCTACTCGGCGACGCTGACCGCCGGGCAGGCCGCCGAGGTCCTGCCGTACTTCACCGAGGACTGCGTCCTCCATATCCCGGGCCGGAGCCCGCACGCCGGCACGTTCCGCGGCCAGGACGCCGTCCTTGCCTACTACACGCGGATCTTCCAGGACACCGAGGGGCAGTTCGAGAACCTCGGCGTCGACGACATCCTGGCCAGCGACACGCACGCCGCCAGCCTCGTCCACTGGCGGGTCACGCGCGGCGGTCGGACGATCGATATCGACCGGGTCGTCGTCTACCGCATCGTCGACGAGAAGATCGCCGAGATCTGGGTCCGCGACTGGGACCAGTACGCCTACGACGACCTGTTCGCGGACGCTGGCTGCCGACGGCGCCGACGACCTAGCGGCGACCGCAGGGCGTAGCGCTCCATCAGGTCGGTCACCGCGGCCCGCGCGGCCTGCCACTCCGGCTGGTCGCCGAGGATCTCGCCATCCGGGCCCCAGCGGCGCAGCTGGGTCATGGCCGTGACGATGAGGTCGTGGGCGAGGCGCCGATTGCGGCCGGCGTCGATCTGGCCGGTGACCAGGTAGCGGCGGACCGTGTCGTACGGGGCGGTCCAGCGGCCCCAGCGCAGCTTGTCGCCTTCGCGCAGCGTCTCCAGCCACTCGTCGTCGCCGACCGGGTGGCGGTCGTGCTCGGCCATGTGGCGGCGGAGGTCGACCCGCAGCCCGGGCAGGTCCAGGCTGCCGGTCCGGCCGTCGTCGTCGACGGTCAGGTAGCAGATCGGGCACTGCGGCAGCTCGGCATCGGGCCGCGGCGTGTCGCCGTAGGGCAGGCCACAACGCCGGCAGAACGTCGCATCGAGCCGGGCGGCCGGGGTCCCGCACTGGAGGCAAGCGGTCTGCGATCATCGGGTCTCCATGGTCGCGAAGTGGCCGGTCCGGGTCGCGGCGCGGATGGCGTCGGCGACATCGGGTTCGATGCTGGCTAGGCGGATCTGCCAGGACTCGGGCGTCGTCAGTCCCGCCGGGTGGCGGGTCACGCGGGGTCGACCCGAGCCACCCAGACGCTCGACGGCCGCGGCCAGGGCCGCTTCCAGTCGGGCGGGGGTGTCCGGGCGGGTGGAGGTCAGGGCCGAGCAGCTCGGCCAGCGCCCGGCCCAGCCGATCGAGCTCAGATCGAGCGATGACGATCGACACATCCTCGACCGTCGTCGCCTCGTGCTCGGCGGCCTCGAACATGGCCGCCTGGGCCGAGCGTTGCGGGTCCGCGCCGCCGGCGCGGAGGCGCGGCCACGCGGGCAGGCGCAGCCACCGTGGGCGCGAGGCGTGCAGAGCGGACCGCATGCCGGGCAGCATCCCGCGCCCCGCGAGACCGCACCATCCCACCATCGGGTCGGTCGGGCGACCCCATCGGGTCAGTCGGCGCTCAGCCCAGGGCGTGGTTGAACTGGCCCCAGATCGCGCTCGGATCCCAATCGAGCGGCTCGCCGCGCACCAGGCGCGGGGCTCGCCACGCCTCGGTCCAGCCGTGCGCCGCGAGCGCGGCCAGGCCGGCTACGTTGTCCGCGAGCGTGCCGGCCCGAACCTTCCGATCGGCGGCGTAGCCGTCGCGGCGCGCCTCGAGGAGGGCCAGCGCGTCGTCGGGATCCGGGGCGATCGTGGCGCCGCCGCCCCACGGGGCCCGGATCATGAACCCGCGCGGGACATCGTCGGCGCCGAGCACGACACGGGTCGAGGTCGGGCTGCTGAACGCTTCGAGGAGGTGCGCGCGGTCCTCGCCGGTCGCCGCGCGGTCCAGGGCGGCCATCGTCGCCAGGTCCGGCGGCCGGAAGGCACGGATGCGCGGCGTGGCCGTCCCGGGACCGGCGCCGCGCCCCGGGGCCTCCAGCGTCACGTACTCGGTCTGGACCGCGAAGCCGAGCCGTTCGTACATCGGCTGTCCCGCCGACGTCGCGACGAGGACGAGGGTCCGGGCGCCGGCCGCCTCGGCGGCCGCCATCGGTGCCTCGGTGAGCGCGGTGCCCAGCCCACGGCCGCGCCACCCGGACGCGACCCAGATGGTGCCGATCCAGGCGACCGGGCCGTTGTGGGTCGCGACGCCGGTCCCGACGACCTCGCCGTCGGCGTCGGCGACGAGGACGGTGCACTGCGGGTGCTCGACGGCGAACGTCGAACCACGCCCGCCGGTCGCCCCAATCGTCGGCGAGGATGGCGGCGGCCGCCGGTGCGACATCGGCCGGGGTCATGGAGCGCAGGCGCGGGGCAGGCATGTCCCGGCTATCATCGGGCCGATGGCCACCCTGTCGCGTGGCGACGTCGAGCACGTCGCCCACCTCGCCCGCCTGGGCCTGACCGAGGAGGAGCTCGGACTCCTTGAGGGCCAGCTCAACCACATCCTCGACCAGTACGCGATCCTGGCGACGGTCCCGACGGATCACATCGCCCCGACCGCGCAGACGATCGAGCTCGAGAACATCCTCCGCGACGACGTCGCCGGGCCGTCGCTGGACCCCGAAGACGTGTTGGCCAATGCGGCCGACGCGCGAGGGCGACTTCATCGTCGTGCCGGCCATCCTCGGCGAACGGGACTGAGGGCCGCCTCGATGACCGACGTCACGCGGCTCCACGCCCATGAGCAGGCCGACAAGCTCCGCCGCGGTGACCTGACCGCCCGTGAGCTGGCCTCGGCGCACCTGGACCTGATCGACGGCCAGGACCGGGGCCTGCATGCCTGGCTGACCGTCGATCGCGAGGGCGCCCTCGAAGCGGCGTCCGCCGCCGATGCTCGCTTCGAGGCGGCGCGCGGCGAGTCCGACGAGGCGCTCGCGGCGCTCCATCCGCTGCTGGGCGTCCCGATCGCCCTCAAGGACCTCGTCTCGGTCAGGGGCGGCCCGTGCACGGCCGGCTCGCGGATCCTCGAGGGCTACACCGCCCCGTACGACGCCCACATCACGGAACGTCTCCGCGATGTCGGCGCGGTCATCCTGGGCAAGACGAACATGGACGAGTTCGCCATGGGCTCGTCGACCGAGCATTCGGCCTTCGGTCCGACGGCCAACCCGTGGGACCTCGGTCGGGTGCCGGGCGGGAGCAGCGGCGGGACGGCCGCCGCCGTGGCCGCCTTCCACGCCCCCATCGGGATCGGCACCGACACCGGCGGGTCCATCCGTCAACCGGCCGCCCTGTGCGGCACGGTCGGCCTCAAGCCGACGTACGGCCGGGTCAGTCGCTATGGGATCGTCGCGTTCGCCAGCTCGCTCGACCAGATCGGGCCGTTCGCCCGCGACACTCGCGATGCGGCCGCGCTGCTCCACGCCGTCGCCGGACGCGATGCCCGGGACTCGACCTCATCGCCCGAGCCCGTCCCGGACGCCCTCCTGCGCCTGCCGCGCGAGCGACGACGAGGCCGTCGGCGAGCTGCGCGGCAAGCGTCTGGGCCTGCCGCGCGAGTATTTCGTCGCCGGCATGGAGCCCGGCGTCGAGGCGCGCATCCGCGAGGCGGTCGCGGCCCTCGAGGCGGCCGGCGCCACCGTCGAGGACGTCAGCCTGCCCCACACCGACTACGGGCTGGCCACGTACTACATCGTCGCCCCCGCCGAGGCCTCGGCCAACCTGGCCCGCTACGACGGGATCCGCTACGGACCGCGCCGGGGCGAGGGCCGCGACGTCCTGACCGACTACCTGGCGACCCGCGGCGAGGGCTTCGGGGCGGAGGTCAAGCGCCGGATCATGCTCGGGACGTATGCCCTGTCGGCCGGCTACTACGACGCCTACTACCTGAAGGCCCAGAAGGTCAGGACGCTCATCAAGGGCGACTTCGACGTGCTCTGGGAACGGGGCTTCGACGCCCTCGTCGCCCCGACCTCGCCGACGGTCGCGTTCCGCTTCGGCGAACGCATGGCGGACCCGGTCTCGATGTACCTGTCCGACGCCTGCACGCTGCCGGTCAACATGGCCGGCCTGCCAGGCATCTCCATCCCCGCCGGCCTGTCCGAGGGCCTGCCCGTCGGGCTTCAGCTCATCGGAGCGCCGTGGTCGGAGCTGGAGCTGCTCCGCCTGGCCCGCGCGTACGAGGGCCTGACGGCCGACGCCGACTGGCGGACGCTGGAACCGGCCGGACTGGCCGCCCTGGACGATCCCGCGACCCCGACCCTCGCCCGGACCTGACCGAAGGGTCACCGGATCGCGACGAACGGGTCACTGCGCAGATCGGCGGTCATGGGTAGCATCGCCGGGTCATCATCCCGCGGCATCTTCCGCCGCGACCGTCACCCGTCGGAGGAGGACCCGATGTCCGTCGTTCTCGCTGTCGTCTTCATGTCGGGCGTGATCGCCCTGCTGGTCGGTTCGATCCGGGCGGCGCGCGCCATCCGGCCGCTCGTCGCCATCCGGACCGACGATCGCCCCGTCGCCGACGAGCCCGTCGCCCGGCGCGTCCTGCCGGGCGCCGTGTGGCTCGGCATCGCCCTCTACGGGCTGGTGCTGGCCTCGGCGGCGATGCTGCTCACCGCCTGACCCGGCGCTCGGCGGAGGGCCTCCTCGATCGCCCAGATGGCCAGCGGACGCAGGTAGATCGACGCCCGGAAGTCGCCCCGCGCGTCATACGCCTCGGGTGTGCGAAACCACAGGCCGCGCTCGTAGGTCACGGCGGCGGCGCCCTCGGCCGTCGCCCAGCCCTCGGCCACCAGGCCGCGTCCGATCATGAACGCCGCGAGGGCGTAGGTCGTCCCGACCCACACCTCGGCCGACTGCTCGCTCGACGCATCGACGGTCCCGTCCGGGCGCATGCCGTTGACCGCACCCATCCGGCCGCCCGCGAAGCCCGCCACGTTCAGCGCGTGGATCGTCCGGAGCGCAGCCTCGACCCGGTCCGCGGGGACGATGTCGCCGAGGCCGGTCGCATCGGCGTACCACTGGCCGGCCAGCTGGTCGGCCATGACCGAGTCGGAGCTGGGCCCGGCCCCGTCGTCGTAGGCGTAGTAGCCGCCGCGCCACAGGCGCCGGTCGAAGGCGATCTGACCACGCTCGAACCAGCGGACCGCCTGGGCGGCGGCCGGGCCGTCCCCGAGTCGCTCGGCCATCGCCTCCATGGCCGCGGCCGCGGCCAGCCACAGCGATCCGCCGTAGGCCGACGGTCCGTGCATCGGCCAGGTGTCATACGTCTGGTCGGGCTCCCCGTCGTGCTCGGGCAGGCCGTCGTCATCGCGATCGGCCGCGGACAGCCGGGTCATCAGGTCGACGACGGTCGGGAAAGCGTCCCGGATGAGCGCATCGCCGACCGGGCCGGGAGCGGCCACGGCGTCGCGCCAGACCTGGAGCACGAACTTCGGAGCGAGGTCCTTCCAGCCGTTGACGTCCTGGAAGCGGTACCAATTGGGGCGCATGAACGGGTCGTCGGCCGGGCCGCCGACGTCATGCGGGACGGTCCCGCCGACCTTCCGGATGCCGGGCCGCCCGGAGGCCTCGATCGTGACCGACGACGGGTCGTCCACCGGGATGGTCGCGAGCAGGTCGCGGATGCCCCGCAGCTCGAGCGCGGGGAACAGCTCGAGGATGGCGAACGATGCGTAGAAGTCGACGTCGATCGAATCGTAGAACGGGTAGTCGACGCACTCGAGCAGGGCGAACCGGCCCGGGTCGTCGGGGTCGGGAGGCGGGCCGCCGACCTCGCCGGCCTCCCAGAACGTCCCGCCGTCGACCAGGAAGTACAGCTCGTTGAACAGGGCCGCCCGGTACCAGGCCGGCCGCGCCTGGTCCTCGAGGATGGGCGCCTGCCAGGCCTCGATGGCCGTTCGCCACGCCGGGGCCTGGCGCAGGGCATGGACGGCCAGGTCCCAGGCCCGGGTCCCGCCGCGGCCCCAGTCGCGCGTGTACCGCTTCCACCAGCGACGGCCCGCCCCGAACTCGACCATCGGGAGATCCCAGGTCAGCGCGAACCGGATGGCTCGGCGCTCGCCGGGAGCGAGCAGCGTCGTCGCACACAGGGCAGCGCCAGCCGGCCCGGCCGTGGGGGCATCGGCTCGGGCCGGCGACGCCTGGGCGAGTCGTCCATCGGTCGCGAAGTCGGTCCACAGGTCGGTGTCGGCGACGGGATCGAAGGCCGCCCGGGCGGTCAGCGACCAGCCATCCGAGGCCAGCGCCGCCAGGGCGAGCGAGCCACGCAGGCCGGTCGGCGCACCATCGGTGGCATCGCCGAGGCGGACGCCGACGATGTCGGGTCCTTCGCGGGTGACCTCATGCGGCCGGCCCGGCGCGGGACCGTCCTCCGGGCCGCCGGGTGGATCCGCGAACGTGGCCAGGAGGCCGACCGTGACCGGCTCCGTCCCCGGGTTCTCCACCCACCACTCGATGACCCCGACCGGAAGCGCACTCCGCTCGAGGTCGCCGCCGATGACCGGCGACAGCTGCTCGCCGACAAGGCGCACGCCGACGTCCTCGGGCTCGAAGGTCTGCCACGCCCGCGGGAACAGCGCGTGATAGGTCCCGCCCCCGATCGGCAGATCCCAGCCCCAGCTCGGAAGCACGTCGTCCGGCGGTCGGTACGCGGACAAGACGGTGGCCCGCGACGTCCCGTCGGCATGGCCGACGTACAGGGCGAAGCCGTCGGCGGCGACGGGCTCGAAGCGGTGCGCCCCGACGGCCAGGTGCCAGCGGGCGACATCGCCGCGGAACGTGCGCCCGATGCTCCCCGTGCCGAGGCCGCCCATCGGGACGCCGGCCCACTCCCCGTCGTCGATCATCGGGAGGTGGACGCGCGGGCGGCCGACCAGCGGGCAGGGGACGCCGATCCCGCGTCGCCAAGCGACGTCGGGGATGGCGGGCCAGTCGATCGCGTCGCCCTCGGCCACCGCCGGCAGGGTCACTTGTCCACTCCGGTGATGACGACCCCGCGCATGAACGCCCGCTGGGCGACGAAGAACACGACGACCGGCACGACCATGGCCATGACGGCCGCCGCTTGGATGAGCGTGGGCTCGGTCGAATAGGCCCCGTTGAACTCGGCGATGCCGACCGACAGGGGCTGGAGCTCGCGGTTGCCCTGCAGGTAGATGAGCGGCAGGAAGAACTCGTTCCAGGCCCAGAAGAAGTGGAACAGCGAGACGGCCACGATGGCCGCCTTGGCCTGCGGCACGATGACCGACCGAAGGATCCGGAACGGGCCGGCGCCGTCGATCATCGCCGCCTCGTCCAGGTCGCGCGGGATCGTCAGGAAGTACTGACGGAGCAGGAAGACGTTGTAGGCGTTGGCGAAGAAGTGCGGCACGATGAGCGGCAGCCAGGTCCCCACCCAGCCGAGCGCCGCGAACAGGGCGAACGTCGGGATGAGCGTCACCTGGAGTGGCAGGATGATCGTCGCCAGGATGAGGATGAACAGGCCGTTGCGGCCCGGGAACCGGAACCGGCTGAACCCGTAGGCCACGCAGATCGACGACAGGACTGCGCCGATCGTGCTCAGGACGGCGATGGCGAACGTGTTGAACAGCAGGCGCGGGAAGGCGATCGCCTCCCAGGCGGTCGCGAAGTTGCGCGTGTCGAGCGAGAACCGCCAGTGCTGCTCGAGGGTCCGCCAGCGGCCGACCCATTCGATCGGCCCGCGCTCCGGGTCCGCCGGGTCGACGAAGATGCTGTCCTCGCGATGGCCTTCGATGAGGGCGAGCGCCTTGACCGTGCCGTCGATCGGGACGTCGTAGACCGGGTAGTCCTCGCCCTGCCAGGTGAACGTGTCCGGGGCCGCCGGCCAGATCGGCGCGCCTGGCGTCGTCAGCTGGACCTTGTCCTTGAACGCGGTCGAGGTCATGAACAGGAGCGGGAGCAAGTAGACCGAGACGATGGCCAGGCCGAACAGGGTCACCGACGCCGTGGCCGTGAACTTGCGCATCTGGCGCCGGAGCGGCGAGCCGATCGACAGGGTCTGATCCATCGACGCCCGGGCGGAACGCGTGGTCACGTCAAGCCTCCCGCCTCATAGACCCGGGTCCGGGCGAGGCGGAACAGGACGACCGTGATGGACAGGACGATGACGAACAGGAGCCAGGCCAGGGCGCAGGCGTAGCCCATGTCGAAGAAGACGAAGCCCTCGCGATAGAGGTGCAGGTTGTAGAACAGCGTGGCGTTGGCCGGGTCGCCGCGGCCGTTCGAGATGATGTAGGCCTGCGTGAAGTACTGGAACGTCGCGATGAGCGCGATGATCACGTTGTAGAAGAGGACGGTCGAGATGAGTGGGACGGTCACGTTCCGGAATGTCGCCCACGGACCGGCCCCGTCCACCTTGGCCGCGTCATACAGGTCCGTCGGCACGCCCTGGAGCCCGGCCAGGAAGATGAGCATCATGTTGCCGATGCCCCACAGGCCCATGAGCACCAGCGAGGGATAGACCCAGGTCGTGCTGTTCAGCCAGTCGGGCTGGGGCAGGCCGACGGCCCCGAGGCCCATGTTCAGCCAGCCGGTCGAGGCGTTCAGGACGCCGATCCAGATGAGCGTGCTGGCCACGATCGGGATCTGCATCGGCATGTAGAACAGCGTCCGGAAGACGTTCCGGCCGCGCAGCAGCGTGCTGTTGACGAGGATGGCCAGGCCCAGCGACACGGCCATCGAGGCCGGGACGATGAGGATGGCGAACCGAGCGGTGACGACCAGGGCGTTGATGAGCAGCGGGTCGCTGGCCATCCGCTGGTAGTTGGCCAGGCCGATGAACTGGGTCGCCGCCGGATCGCGCGGGTCGAAGTCCGTCAACGACAGGACGAACGAGCCGAGCATCGGGATCGCCGTGAAGGCGAAGAAGCCGAAGATCCACGGCGACAGGAAGAGGTAGCCGTAGAGGGCTTCTCGGCGGGCCATGCGGCCGCCATCGACGGCGGGGCGGGACGGCCAGCGGCGGGCGCTCGCAGTCATCGTCGGCACGTCTCCACTCAGGGACCGGATGTGGGGATGATGCCCCCTGGGCGACGGCGGGACACCGTCGCCCAGGGGGAGAGGAGGAGAAACGCGCGGTCTAGGGCTTCGCGGCGGCGAAGATCCCGTTCAGCTCCGTGACCAGGGCGTCGATCTCCGCATCGACGTCGAGGCCCGGTGTGGTCCACAGCTTGGAGCCCAGCGCCTTGTTCGCGGCGTCAGCGCGGGTAAAGTCCGGCATGAACGCCTCGTGGCTCGGGACGTCCGGGTTGGCCAGCATGTCCTTGGCGACCTGCCAGTCGATCTCGAGCGGGGCGAACCGCTCGCTCAGGCTGGCGAAGAAGGCGTCCTGGGCGCTGGCGCGGGCGGGCATGGCGCCCCACACCTGGGTCAGCTCGGGTGACGCGGACAGGTAGCTCAGGACCTCGAACGCGAGGTCCGGGTGCTTCGAACTGGCCAGGATGCCGATGGTGTCGGCGTGGAGCTTCGAGGTGGTCTTGCCGTCCGGTCCGACCGGCGGGACCGCGATGTCCCAATCGGTGACGGCCGGCGTGCCCTCGGCCGGGTAGACGCAGCAGGTGAACCAGAGGTGGACGAGGTCCATCGCGATCTGGCCGGACTGGAAAGTGTTGCCACCGGCCATCCCGTCGACGGCCGGCTTGGCCGGGATGAAGTGCCCGTTCCAGATGCCGTCGTAGTAGTACTTGAGGCCGTCGCGCCAGTTGGTCGGCCACTCGGCCGTCGCGCCGTCGGCGGCCACGGCCGAGCCGGATCCACCGAACACGGTCGACCACGACCGGGCGTCGTTCTCCGTCCACTGGGCGTCGAGGCCGTACTGGACGATGTTCTGGGGGTCGAAGGCACTGTTGGTCGCGTCGTTGCCACCGGCGTCGACGGTCAGCTTCTTGGCCAGGTCGGCGACGGTCGCCCAGTCCCACGGCTTGCCGTCATACAGCTCGCCTTCCTTGTGAGGCGGGTAGGCCAGGCCGGCCTCATCGAACAGCTTCTTGTTGTAGTAGATGAACGAGGGGTACACGGCCATCGGGATGCCGATCTGCTTGCCGTCGACGTTGTAGACGTCGATGAGGCCCTGCGGGATCTCCGACAGGTCCGCCCCGGAGCTCTGGATGTAGCTCGACAGGTCGAGCAGCTGGTCACCGAAGGACTGCAGCGCGCGGATGCCGATGGGGCCGATGATGTCCGGCGCGTTACCCGTCGCGATCTGCGTCGCCAGGGTGTCGTAGGCCACCGCGTTGCGGTAGATCTCGAGCGACAGGACGACGTCGCTGTTGCCCTCGACGTAGGCCTCGTTGCTCGGGTCGTGGGCCGCGTTGAACGCGTCGACGACCTGCTGCTGGACGGCGATGTGCTCCGGGCGCTCACCGGTCCCCAGACCGACGAACCAGCGGATGAGCGGACGACCGGTCGAGGTCAGGCCACCCTGGCCGGGGACCGCGGAGGCGATCGCGCCCTCGCTCGGCGAGGCCGCGGCGCTCGGCGCCGCGGAGGCGGCATCGGCGCTGGGGCTGGGCGACGTGGTCGCGCCGCCGCAGGCCGAGGCCAGGATGGCGAGCAACCCGATCAGGGCGATCAACGCCCGGGGAAAGGATCGAGATCCGTGCATCGTGATCAGCTCCTCCAGTGTCCGAGATCCTTCGTCGATCTCACTCCTCGTATCGACTGGGCTCTGGGTGGTCGCGGGGCGTTCCCCGCTTCGGGTCCTGGCGGACCCGCCGGTCGCCGGCCGGCTCAGGGCATGACCCTCCCGGCGCTCGAGGCGCGTCGGATGAGCTCGGTACCGAGGATCAGACGCCGGGGCGCCCGATCCGTGCGGCCCATCGAGCCCGTCAGGATGTCCACCATCTCCCGGCCCATCTCCTCGACCGGCTGGCGGACGCTGGTCAGCGTCGGCCGGGTCGTCGTGGCGATGGGCGCGTCGTCATAGCCGACGACGGCGACGTCGTCGGGTACGCGTCGGCCGCCGGCCTGCAGCACGCCCAAGGCGGCTACGGCCATGAGGTCCGACGCGCAGAAGACGCCATCGAGATCGGGGCGGCGAGCCAGGAGCCGCTCCATCGCGATGACGCCGCCCTCATGGGTGAAGTCGCCGGCCTCGATGAGGTCCGGCTCGACGGTGATGCCGGCGTCCGCCAGGGCATCCCGGTAGCCGGCCAGGCGGTCGACGCCGGCGACCATATCAGCCGGACCGGTGATCGTCGCGATCCGTTGCCGACCGCCGGTGATGAGGTGCTCGACCGCGAGCTTGGCGCCGCCCCGGTTGTCGGCGTCAACATGGTCGACCTCGGCGCCGCGGGGCGGCCGGCCGACGATGACCAAGGGAACGTGACGGGCGACCAGCTCACCGGGCAGCGGGTCGTCGCCATGGAGGCTGACGAGGATGACCCCGTCGACGTGGCCGCCGGTCAGGTAGCGCACAGTCCGCAGCTCCTCACCGGCCGAATCCGGCATGAGCAGGACGAGCTGTAGGTCGCGCGCCGCCAGGGCGGTGCTGACGCCGCGGATGATCCGCGGGAAGAACGGGTCGGAGAACAGCCGGGTGGCCGGCTCCGTGATGACGACCGCGATCGAATCGCTGCGCCGGGTGACGAGGCTCCGGGCCGCCCGGTTGGGGACGTAGCCGAGGCGGTCGATCGTCCGCTCGACGGTCTTGCGGACCTCCGGAGAGACCTTCGGCGACCCGTTGACGACCCGCGAGACGGTCGCCCGGGACACGCCGGCCGCGCGCGCGACCTCGTCGAGCGTGGTGCCGGGCCGAGCGGGTGCCTCGAGTTGCGACACAGGACCTCTGCAGTGGCGATCCGGTTGGTCGTGAGAGCGCTTTCACGCTTCGAATGGCACCGTAGCACAGGTTGTCAAGAGAGCGCTTTCACACGCGGATGGTCGCGATCCGGCGTCCGCTGACACCGTCGCGCGACGCCCGGACGAGGTCCGGTCGCGGTCCCGGTGACCTGTGTGCGAGACTCTTGGAGATGTCCACGACCGCGGCCGCGACGGCCGAGCCCCTGACCCGGTACGAGGCCGTCATCGGCATCGAGGTCCACTGCCAGCTGCGCACGGCCTCGAAGATGTTCTGCGCCTGTTCGACCGCGTATGACGGCGCCGCGCCCAACAGCCACGTCTGCCCGGTCTGCCTCGGCCTGCCCGGCGCCCTGCCGGTCATCAACCGGCGCGCCGTGGAGCTGGTCCTGCTGACCGGCTTGGCCATCGAGGCGACGACGCCGGAGGCGACCCGCTGGGATCGCAAGAACTACTTCTATCCCGATCTGCCCAAGGGCTACCAGATCAGCCAGTACGACCTGCCCCTCGCGTCGGCCGGGCGTCTGACCATCGACACCGATGACGGGCCGGTGACCATCGGGATCACCCGGGCGCACCTCGAAGAGGACACGGCCAAGCTCATCCACGCTACCAGCGCGGACGGCCGCAAGGTCAGCCTCATCGACTTCAATCGGTCGGGCGCGCCGCTCATGGAGATCGTCACCGACCCGGACATCCGGACCGCGGAGCAGGGCCGCCGCTACGCGGAGGAGCTGCAGCTGCTCCTGCGCACGATCGGTGCGTCAGATGCGGACATGGAGCGCGGGCAGCTCCGGGTCGAAGCCAACGTGTCGCTGCGCCCGCGCGGGGCGGACGCGTACGGCACGCGGGTCGAGGTCAAGAACATGAACTCGTTCCGATCGGTCGAACGCGCCATCGAGCACGAGATCATTCGCCAGGCCGCGCTCATCGACGGCGGCGGCGCCGTCCACCAGGAGACCCGCGGCTGGTCTGACGACCGCGGCGAGACGTACCACATGCGGTCGAAGGAGACGTCCGACGACTACCGCTATTTCCCGGAGCCCGATCTGCCCCCGCTGCACATCGACGGCGCGTGGCTGACCGACCTGCGCGCGACGCTCCCGGAGCTGCCGGCCGCCCGTCGGGCCCGCTACCGAGACGAGCTCGGCCTGTCGGCCTATGACGCGACGGTCCTCGTCGCTGACGCCGATGCGACGAACCTCTTCGAGGCGGTCCTGGCCGCCGGACCGGACCTGGCGGCCAAGACCGTCGCCAACTGGGTGACCGGGGAGTACCTCCGCGTGCGCAAGGCCAGCGCCGACCCGCTCGCCGTCGACCCGGCCGAGCTCGTGGCGATCATCCGGGCCGTCGAGGCGGGCACGATCTCGCGCGGCAACGGCAAAGAGGTCTTCGAGGCCCATGCCCTGACCGGGGACCCGGCGGCCGCCATCATCGAGGCCCGCGGGTTCCACCAGATCAGCGACGTGGACACGCTGACGACGGCCGTCGACGAGGTCATCGCGGCCAACCCGGCCGCGGTCGCTGACTACCGGGCCGGCAAGCAGCAGGCCGTCGGGTTCCTCGTCGGCCAGGTCATGAAGGCGACCCGTGGCCAGGCCAACGCGGCGCTGGCGATGGCCACGGTCCGGCGGCGCCTCGACGAGGACGACCCGGCCTGATGCAACCGCTCAGCCTCGTCCTGTGGGCGGCCGGCATCATCCTCGTGGTCGTCGGCTACACGCGGGCCAAGGCGCCCTGGGCCCGCTACCAGGCGCTCAAGGAGCAGGACCAGAACGTCGCGCGCTACGAGGCCTGGCGCGGCGGCCTCCGGAGCGACGAGACGACCGGGGCGTCGGTCGCGATGCAGATCCTTCGCCGCCAGGCACAGATGGCCGGCCTCATCGCCGTCGCCGGCGTCGTCCTCATCTTCCTCGGCTTCTTCCTGGGCTAGCCGGCCGGTCCTCCGGCGCCGTCGCCACCGCCTCCGGCGCAGGCGTGGCCCACAGGTGCAAGCACGCGTAGCCGCGCCAGGGACGCCACGCCTCGGCCGCGGCGGCGATCGACCGGTCATCGCTGGCCAGTCCGCGTCGTCGGAAGGCGGTCCGGACCGCGGCGTCCCCGACCGGGAAGGCATCGGCCTGGTGGAGGATCCGGAGCGCGACGTAGCCGAGCGTCCACGGGCCGATGCCGGGGATCGCCGCGAGCGCAGCCAGGGCGGCGTCCGCGGCGGTCCGGCCGCCGGCCGCGGCCGCAGCGTCGAAGTCCAGGTCGCCGCGCGCCATCAGGCCGGCGACCGCTCCGAGCGTCGCGGCACGCCGCCCGCTGAGCCCGGCCGCGGCAGCGAGCTCATCGGGGTCCAGCGCCGCGACGGTATCCGGGGCGGGGAAGCTGCGCCACGGCTCGTCCGGCGACGACGAGTCGGCCGGCCGGTCCGTCGGCGTGCTCACCCGATCGACCAGCCGGGTCACGACCGCCCGCGCCGACGCGACCGTCACGCCCTGGGCGGCGATGGCCAGGACGAGCGTCGCCCACGGATCCAGCGTACCGGGCAGTCGCCGTCCGGGCGCGGCGCGACAGGCTGGGCCGACGACCGGATCACGGGCCAGGACCGCGCTGATGGCGGCGGGATCCGCGTCGATGTCGAAGGCACGCCGGACGCGCGCGATGAGCCGGTCGCGAACGATCGGGTCGATCGGTCGCCCATCGGCGGCGTCGATGCGGACCTCCAACCGGGGCTCGTCGCCGACGGCCGTGACCGCCACGACGACCGGCCCGCCCGGACCGTCAAGCCGCCAGCGCAGGCCGTGCTCGTCGACGCGGGTGATGCCGGGGATGGCCCGGGTCCGGTGGAAGGCGAGGACCTCGGCCGTCGGATAGGGCGGCCGGACCGACAGGGTCCAGGGGCCGGCCGGCTCGATCACGGCGGCGACGGGTCGGGCGCCAGGAGCGTGCCGTAGACCTCGTCGGGCAGCGGGCGGTCCCAGCCGGTCGCCATCGCCCCCCCGACCTTGCCAGCTTCGACCGCCGCGTCGACATCGCCGGTCCGCCACCACGCCGCGAGGGCGTGGGCCACGAAGGCGTCACCGCAGCCCACGGTCGTGCCCCGGACCGGGACCGGCGTGACCGGGATGCGGCGATCGCCAGCCCCATCGGGCCGGCCGTCCAGGACGAGCACGCCGCGCGAGCCGAGGGTCACGATGAGCAGCCGCTCGAGGTCGTGGGCGACCGTGCGCATGCCGTTCACGACCGGATCGTCCTCGTCGCCCGGCCAGCCGATGAACCCGGTCCGGACGTGGCGCATGGTCGCGGCGAGCCGCTCCACGGTGTAGTGCCGGAAGCCGAGGAAGTCAGCCGACACGTCGACCCCGCGGAGCACCCCGACGGCGGCCAGGCGATCGAGCTCCGCGACCGCCCCTTCGACGAGGACCGCGTGGAGGCGCCGTCCCGGGACCAGCCAGGTCCGCTCGGCGTCGGTCAGCGCGTAGTCCGCCCACACGCCCTCGACGAACCGGTCCATGTGCGGCTGACGGTCCGGCAGGATCTCGACGTCGATCGTCGCGGTCGCCCCGGGGATCACCAGGGCCTCACGATCGGCGACGACCCCGAGGCGGTCGAGGACGTCGAGGAACGTGGCCGGCTGGTCGTCGCCGATGCGCGACAGGAGCCGGAACGGCACGTCGAGGCGACGCCAATGCCAGGCCATGTTGAGGACGCCACCGCCGGGCAGGACCGGGCCGTCCGGCTGGTAGCGGTCGAGGCTCAGCGCCCCGAGCAGGAGCGCCTCGCCGGGACCGCCGGCGGATGGCCCGGCCGGCAGGTCGGCCGCGCCGGTCACAGGTCCGCGAGCGGGTCGGCGCGACCCGGCCCCAGGGCCAGGAACCGGTCGTAGCGGACTTCGAGGACCTTGCTCTGCTGCCAGAACGCCTCGACCGAGAGGTGGGCACAGCCCTCGACGTGATACCACTCGGTCCGCGCCGGCAGGGTCGTGATGAGGCGCGGGTCGTGGACCGGCACGACCGCCGGGTTCAGGCAGAAGCCCGGCGACGTCGGCTCGCGGATCTGGCACAGATGGGCGCCGCGGAACCCGCGCGCCCGCGGCACCCGGTGGACCTCGCCGGTGCCCAGGTCGGTCAGGTCGGCCTCGCCGACGTCGGTGTCGATCACGTCCGGCCAGTCGGGGTCGTCGACGAACTGACTGATGATCCGGCGCACGGCGATGTCCTGGTAGTGGTTGGCGGCGGTGTCGGGCTGGTCGTAGTCCAGGTCGTGGACGTTGGTGACCGCGTCGTCATAGACGTTGCCGCAGACGGTCGTCAGGAACGTGACCAGCGCCGGCCGGTCGCGCAGGAAGGCCCGGTAGGACGCCTCGTATTCGACGATGGCCTCGGCGGTCGACACGATCCGGCCGCGGACGACGTGGGCGAAGCGCCAGCCGTCGAACCCGAAGCGCGCATCCAGGACCTCGCGCCGACGGGCCTTGTCGCCGCCGCTGAAGCCGGGCAGGCCGACCGGGATCCAGACGTCGGCCAGCGGTGCGGCCAACGCCGGATCCAGCCGTGCCAGCGGGTCCGTCGCGGCCTGCTCGTCCATCGCGACAAGGGTAGGCCTCCCGACCCTAGACTTGCCCGGGCGAGCGACGACCCGGATGGAGGCAAGGATCGACGATGCGGCAGCGGACCGAGGGCCAGGGCTTCGCGACGCGGGCGATCCACGCCGGGGAGCGGCCGGACCCCGTCACCCACGCCCATCGCACGCCCATCTACGCGACCGCGACCTACACGTTCGACACGGCCGCCGAGAAGGAGGACGCCGTCGACCGGTCCCTGGCCTGGGAGCCGGGCGTGTACTTCTACTCGCGGACGGCGAACCCGACCAACCGGGCGCTCGAGGAGAAGATCGCGAGCATCGAAGGGGCCGAGGATTGTGTCGTCGCCTCGTCCGGGATGGCGTCGGTCGCCTCGACCCTGTTCGCCCACCTGGACACGGGCGACCACGTCGTCGTCGGGGACGAGCTGTTCGCCATCACCAAGGTCCTCCTCGACGAGGACTTCCCGCGGCTCGGCATCGGGGTCAGCCGGGTCGACATGACCGACCTGGCCGCCGTCGAGGCGGCCATCACCCCGGCGACGAAGGCCCTCTTCCTCGAGACATCGACCAACCCGCGCCTGCGGGTGCCCGATCTCGACGCGGTCGCGGCCCTGGGCCACCGCCACGGCCTGCTGGTCATCGCCGACAACACCTTCCTGGGTCCGGCCCTGCTGCGGCCACTGGAGCACGGCGCGGACCTCGTCCTCCACGCCGCGACGAAGTTCCTGTCCGGCCACGGCGACGCGGTCTCCGGGGTGGTGTCCGGGCGGAAGGCGCTCATCGACCCGATCCGCAAGCAGACTGACACCCTCGGCCAGGCGGCCAACCCGTTCGCCAGCTTCCTGGTCATGCGCGGCGTCCGGACGCTGGCCCTGCGGACCCGGGCCGCGTCCGCCAACGCCGCCCGGATCGCCGCCTTCCTGGAGGCCTCGCCCAAGGTCGAGTGGGTGCGCTACCCGGGGCTGGACTCGCATCCTGACCGCGACATCGCCCGGCGCCTGCTGGGCGACACCGGCGGCGCGATGGTGACCTTCCAGCCGCGGGGCGGGCTGGATGGCATGGCCGCCTTCACCGACCACCTCGCCCTGTGCGACATCGGGGTCAGCCTCGGGGACGTCCACACGCTCGTCTATCCCAGGCCCAAGGACGGCGGGATCATCCGCCTGTCGATCGGCTGCGAGGACGTCGACGATCTGCTGACCGACTTCGAGCTCGGCCTGTCGTTCGTCGCCTGACGGCGGTCGCCCGTGCGCGCGGGCTCCTGATCAGCGGCGGCCGAGCGCCGCCGCCGCGGACATGGCGGCCCCGATGGTCAGATCGATCCGGCGCTGGAGCTCGTCCTCCGGGAGGCGCTCCCAGCCGCTCGCGGACGGGGCATCACCGGCGGCCTGCCCGGGATCGAGGATGACATCGGACACGGTCAGGATGGTCCCGGCCCGGACCGGCCGGCCCTTGCCCCGCTCGCGCATGGCCAGCAGGAAGAGCGCCGCCGACTCCATCTCCGCGGACAGGTAGCCCCGAGCGCCCCAGCGGCCGCCGGACGGGTTCGGGTCATAGAACACGTCCGACGTGACGATCGGGCCGACATGGGTCGTCAGGCCGGCCGCCGTCGCGGCCGCCGCCAGGGCCTGGACGACCTCGAAGTCCGCGGTCGGCGCGGTCGGCTCGCCGCCACCCAGGACCGGGCCGATGCCGGTGTAGGCGGCCGCCGCCATGGCCACGACGACGTCACCGAGGGCGGTCCCGCGGTAGCCGCCGGTCGTCCCGACCCGGATGAACGTCGTGCAGCCGAGGTTGATGAGCTCCTCCACGACGATCGACGTCGTCGGCGTGCCCATCATCGTCGTCTGGATGGACAGCGGGACACCGTCGAGCGTGCCGGTGTAGCCGAGCAGGCCGCGGTTCTGATTGACCAGTGTCGCTCCCTCCGAGCCCCCATCGAGCCGGGCCGCCATCCGCGTCGCGCGGTTGGGGTCGCCGGGCAGGAGGACGACCGGCGCGTAGGCACCGGGCTCGGCATGCAGGTGGATCTGGGTCGCCATCGATGGGTCTCCGTCGGGTCGGGCTATGGGCGATGGGCTACGGGGCGAGGCTCCGCGGGTCCCACGGCACGAGCGTCAGCGGCGCGTCCGGGGCGACCGCGGCGAGCAGGGCTCGGGTCGGGGCCGTGTCGTCGACGGGACCGTCGACGCGATGGGCGAGCCAGGCCGCATCGATCCCAGCATAGCCATCCCCACCGGCCCGGAGGGCGACCAGCGCGACGGCCAGCGGCCCCGTCGTCGGGTCGAACGACACGCTCTCGAGGGTCATGCCGGCGACGAGCCGGCCGTCGTCGAGCCGGAGGACGACCGCGGCCGGACAGGCGCTGTATGGCGCGTGAGCGCGACGACCGGCCGTCTCGAGGGCCAACGCGACGTCCGCCGGGACGACGGCCGCGTCGTCGAGCCGCAGGTCGGGCCACGGCACGGCATCGGGTGCCGCGCCGGGCATGCCAAGGGCCTCGGGCTCGAACGGCCACGGGTAGAGCTCGGCGAGCGACCGGTCATTGCCGTGCGGGTCGATGAGGCGCAACGCCCGCGACCATGGGAACTCGACGAGGGTCTGGCGGCAGAACGCGCATGGTCGTGCTTCGCCGATCGCGAGGGTCGCGACCGAGGTCCCGCGCAGGAACGTGCGGATGGCGATGGCGCCCTCCGCGTGGACGGTCCGGGTCAGGTCCGCGCCGGGGAACTCGAGGTTCGCGGCGAGCAGGACGTCGCCGGTCCCGGCCTCGAGGCCGACCGCGCCGACGCGGTAGCCGGAGATCGGGGCATCGGCGCCGGCCGCGGCCAGCGGCAGGGCGGCGCACAGGATGGCATCGGGCGATGGCAGGTCGTAGGCGGCCATGACCGCCTGCGCATCCGGGCCAGGGATGCGCCGGTCCACGGTGATGAGCGCGGCGACGGCATCCGCGAGCGAGCGTGCGTCGCCCATCAGCGCCGGGCGGTACCGGTCCGCCGGACCTCGATCGCGGTACAGCGGTCCATGACCACGGTCAGCCCTGCCTCGGCGGCGATCCGACCGGCCTCCCGATCGGCGATCCCGAGCTGCAGCCACAGGCAGCGGGCGCCGGCCGCGACCGCGTCGCGCGCGACGTCGGCACAGGCCTCGGCGCGTCGGAAGACGTCGACGATGTCGACCGGCCCGACCGCGGCGACGGCCGCCTCGACGGTGGGGAAGCAGGCCAGGCCCTCGACCTCGGTCGCGTTCGGGTTCACGGGCACGATGTCGAAGCCGTCCGCGACGAGGTCGCGCAGCACGCCGTTGGATGGCCGGGATGGGTCCGGGGAGGCGCCGACGATGGCGATCCGACCGGCCGTCCGGAGCGTCGTGGCGATGCCGGCGTCGTCCAGGATCGGGATCCCCAGGCGCCCTTCGTGGAGGTCGAGGAGGGCACTGATCCGCTCCCGGTCGGAGCGCTCGTAACGCAGGCCGTCCACCGTTGTCGCACCCCTTGCACCGAGGACCGCCGCCGGCCCCGACGGCCGCCTCGTGCGGTCGACCGCGAACGTTGCGATGACCGTTGACGGAACCGCCACGTGTTGGCGTACTCTACGGCGTGCCCAGCTCTCTGGGAGGGACGCTTGGGTCAGAGGAGGATTTCGACTTGCAGATCTCTCGGAAGTTGCTCGCGCTCGGCGCGGCATCCATGTTCGTCATCGCCGCGTGCGGGACGAGCGGCACGTCCACGGCTCCCGAGTCGGCGGCACCGGCAGAGTCCGTCGCCCCGGCCGAGTCCGTGGCCCCGTCGGCGTCGAGCGCCGGCGCATCGGGCGCTCCGGCCAACGCCGCGGACTACAAGGCCTGCGTCGCGTTCGACACCGGCGGCCTTGGTGACAAGGGCTTCAACGACCTGGCCAAGAAGGGTCTCGAGGACGCCGCTGCGCTCGGCTACCAGACCGCCTTCAGCGAGGCCCAGGGCGCGACCGACTACGCGGCCAACATCCAGCGCCTCATCGACGAGGGCTGCCAGACGATCGTGACCGTCGGCTTCAACCAGGCCCAGGCCACGATCGACGCGACCCTTGCCAATCCGGAGGTCAACTTCGCCCAGGTCGACGCGACCTGGAACGAGGCTGGCGCCGACTTCACGATGGGCACGGCCGACGACATGCCGTTCCCGGCCAACTTCACCGGCCTTGACTTCCAGATCGACGAGGCGGCCACGCTGGCCGGGTACCTCGCCGCGGGCTTCAGCGAGTCCGGCAAGATCGGCACGTACGGCGGACAGCAGTTCCCGGGCGTCACCCGGTTCATGGACGGCTTGGATGCCGGCATCAACATCCACAACGAGCGCAAGGGCACCGCGGTCGAGCTCCTCGGCTGGGATTCGGCCACGCAGACCGGCACCTTCGTCGGTGGCGACAACCCGTGGGGTGACCCGGCCAAGGGCGAGCAGCTCGCCCAGACGTTCCTCGATCAGGGCGTGGACATCGTCCATCCGGTCGCCGGCGCCACGGGCAACGGCACCCTGAAGGCGATGCTCGCGGCCGGCAAGTACGGCATCGGTGTCGACACCGACCAGGCGATCTCGCTGGCGGAATACGCGGGCGCGATCATCACCTCGGCCGAGAAGGTCATCGACGTCGCCGTCCTTGACACGATCAACAAGAACGCCGGTGGCGACACCGGTGGCGAGAACTATCTGGGCACGCTCGCGAACGACGGCGTCCGGATCTCGCCGTACCACGAGTTCGACGCCACGATCTCGGCCGAGCTGAAGGCCGAGGTCGAAGCGCTGCGCGAGGAGATCGCCAGCGGCGCCGTCAAGATCGCCGACTACCTCAAGTAGTCGACGACCCCAAGACCGTCAGTCCGACGGCCGCCCGCTCTCGGTCCCCGAGGGCGGGCGGTCCGGTATCCGAGGCCAGATCGCCGATATGCGTCTCGAACTGAAGGACATCACCAAGCAGTTCCCGGGCGTCCTCGCCAACGATCGGATCTCCATCTCGGCCGACAAGGGCGAGGTCCTTGGCCTGCTGGGCGAGAACGGCGCGGGCAAGACGACGCTCATGAACATCCTGTCCGGGCTGTATCGGCCGGATTCCGGGCAGATCCTCATCGACGGGACCGAGCGGGTCTTCAACGACCCCCGCGAGGCCATCACCGCGGGCATCGGGATGGTCCACCAGCATTTCCAGCTCGTGCCGGTGTTCGATGTCGTCGAGGCGGTCGCGCTCGGCGCCGAGAGCATCAACGGGCCGCTCAACACCTTCGACCGCGGCGCGGCCCGCAGGAAGGTCGTGGAGCTGTCCGAGCAATACAACCTCCACGTCAATCCGGATTCGGTCATCGAGGACCTGCCGGTCGGCGTGCGCCAGCGGGTCGAGATCCTGAAGGCGCTCTACCGCCAGAGTGACATCCTGGTCCTCGACGAGCCGTCGGCCGTCCTGACCCCGGCCGAGACGGAGGAGCTGTTCGGCATCATCCGCGGCCTGGCCGAGGGCGGCACGACGGTCATCTTCATCACCCACAAGCTCAACGAGGTCCTCGAGGTCGCCGACCACATCACGGTCCTTCGCCGCGGCAAGGTCGCCGGCACGGTCGACCCGGACGGGGCGACCCGCGAGCAGCTGGCCAACCTGATGGTCGGGCGCGATGTCGAGCTGCGGGTCGTCAAGAAGCCCTCTGAGCCCGCTGATGTCGTGCTCAGCCTCAAGGACCTGTTCGTCCGCGACGATCGGGGCCACATGGCGGTCAAGGGCATCAACCTGGATGTCCGGGCGGGCGAGACCGTCGCCATCGCCGGCGTCCAGGGCAACGGCCAGACCGAGCTCGTCGAAGCCATCACCGGGCTCCGGGCGGTCGACTCCGGGTCCATCACGATCGCCGGCGAGGAGGTCGCCAACGCCTCCCCCCGGCGCGTGTCCGACATCGGGGTGGCGCACATTCCCGAGGACCGCAACCGCGACGGGCTCATCAGCGCGATGACCGTGGCCGAGAACTACATCCTCGACTCCTACCACCACGAGCCGTACAGCAAGGGCATGCGCCTGAACGCTGACGCGATCAAGGAGCGCGCCGCCGTGGGCGTTCGGGACTTCGACATCCGAACGCCGTCGATCGAGACACTGGCCGGCTCGCTGTCCGGCGGCAACCAGCAGAAGGTCGTCGTGGCCCGCGAGTTCTCCTTCCCGGTCAAGCTCGTCGTCGCGGCCCAGCCGACGCGCGGCCTGGACGTCGGGTCGATCGAGTACATCCACAAGCGGATCGTGGAGCAGCGCGACGCCGGGGCCGCCATCCTCATCGATCAGCACCGAGCTGGAGGAAGTCCTGGCCGTCGGCGACCGCGTAGCGGTCATGTTCGCGGGTGAGATCGTCGGGCATCGTCGAGGGCGAGGAGCAGACCTTCGACAAGGTCGGGATGATGATGGGCGGGCACGTCTCGTGAGTCGTGTCCGACGCGCCGTCCGGTCCGTCAGCGTCCCGGTCCTGGCCGTCATCACCGCGTTCATCTTCGGCTCGATCTTCATCGTCGTCACCGACTTCGAGAACCTGTCCCGGCTCGGGACCGACCCGGCGGGCGCCATCGGCGGGGCGCTGAGCACGGTGGTCGCCGCCTACGGCGCGATGCTCGTCGGGGCCTTCGGCGAGCCCGGCAACATCCTGGCGGCCATCCAGAGCGGCGGTGACCCGAAGGCCATCGCGACCGCCATCCGGCCCATCTCGGAGACGCTCGTGGCGGCCACGCCGCTCATCTTCACCGGGCTGGCCGTGGCCGTCGCCTTCCGGACCAGCGTCTTCAACATCGGCGTCGAGGGCCAGCTCATCCTGGGCGCCTTCGGGGCGACGGTCGCGGCCGTCGTCCTCCAGGGGCAGCCGGGTCCGGTCATCCTCGTCGTGGCCATCATCGCCGGCATCGCGACCGGCGCCATGTGGGGCTTCATCCCGGGCTTCCTGAAGGCCCGGACGGGCGCCCACGAAGTCATCACGACGATCATGCTCAACTACATCGCCGCGCAGATCGTCCTGTTCGGCCTGCGCTCCGATTTCCTGCGCCAGCCGGGCAGTTCCCAGCCGATCTCCAAGGTCCTGTCGACGTTCGTGCAGATCCCGAAGATCTTCCCGGACCTGCCGGCCATCCGGCTCCACTGGGGCTTCATCCTGGCGCTGATCACGGCGGCGCTCGTGTCGTACTTCCTGTTCAAGACGACCAAGGGCTACGAGCTCCGGGCCGCCGGGTTCAACCTCACGGCCGCGCGCTATGCCGGTATCAGCGCCGGCGGCTCGATCATCCTGGCGATGACCATCTCCGGCGGGCTGGCCGGGATGGGCGGTGTGTCCGAGGTCCTCGGGACGGTCGGCCAGATGTCGAACGACCTGTCGTACGGCCTCGGGTTCAGTGCCATCGCCCTGGCCCTGCTGGCCGGGAACCGGCCGCTCGGCATCGTCCTGGCCGCGCTCCTGTTCGGGGCGTTGCGGACCGGTGGCGGATTGATGCAGGTCCAGACCGGCATCCCGCTCGACCTGCTGTCCTTCATCCAGGCCCTGGTCATCATCTTCGTGGCGGCACCGCTGCTCATCCGGTCCATCTACCGGATGCCGGCCCGGCCACGTGATGCGGCGTCACCGGTATGACGGCAGCCAACCCGACCATGACCCCGACGACGACCGACCTCGGCATCGCCGACCGGAAGGCGCTGCGCAACGCCAAGCTCCGCGCGGCCATCTTCCTGGCCCTGGGCATCGGCTCGTTCGGGGCGGCGGTCAGCCTCCTCGAGTCGCCGTCGACCTTCTCCTTCTGGATCGATCGCCAGGGCGGCACGCCGCTGACCATCGAGACCAGCGCCGGCCTCCTGTGGATCATCACGGGCGTCGTCGCGGGCGTCGTCGGCATCGTGCAGTTCATCAAGGGCACCGCGTTTCCCTGGCGCCTGGCGCTGGCCCTCATCCTGCCGGTCCTCATCTTCGCGGTCCTCGGAACGCTCCTGAGCGGCAAGGTCGCGAACATGACCGGCGTCTTCCGGGGCAGCCTGGAGCTGGCCACGCCGATCACCCTGGGCGCCTTCGCGGGCATCCTGTCCGAGCGCAGCGGCATGCTCAACATCGCGATCGAGGGCAAGTTCCTCATCGGCGCCTGCGTCGCGGCCATCGTGGCCAGCGTGACCCAGGTGCCGCTGGCCGGCGTCCTCGCCGCGGTCGCGGCCTGCGCCCTCGTCGGCTACCTGCTGGCCTGGCTGGCCATCAAGCACAACGTCGACCAGATCATCTCGGGTGTCGTCGTCAACATCGGCGCGCTGGGCATCACCAACTTCCTGTTCCTGCGCGTGCTGTCCAAGAACACCGAGCTCAACACGCCGGCCAGCGTCGAGGCCATCCGCGTCCCGCTCCTCGCCGACATCCCGGTCGTCGGACCGATCCTGTTCACCGGGACGCCGTACCTGTACTTCACGATCGGGCTGATGGTCTTCTTCTGGTACATGCTCTTCCGGACCCGCTGGGGCCTCCGCCTGCGGGCGTCGGGCGAGAAGCCGTCGGCCGCCGGCACGGTCGGCATCGACGTCCTGAAGATCCGCTACCGGGCGATGATCATGGCCGGCATGGTCGCCGGGGTCGCCGGCTCGTACCTGAGCCTGTCGAGCGCCGGCAGCTTCCAGATGAACATGAGCGCCGGGCGTGGGTTCATCGCCCTGGCCGCGGTCATCTTCGGGGCCTGGCACCCGGTCTACGCCCTCGGTGCGGCCCTCGTCTTCGGCTTCTCCGACGCGACCCAGGCCTTGCTGTCCATCCTCGGCGTCGACGTCCCGCCGCAGCTCCTCAACAGCGTGCCGTACATCGTCACCATCATCGTCGTCGCCGGTGTCGTCGGTCGGGTCCGTGGGCCGGCCGCCGCCGGCCAGCCGTACAAGCAGGGCTGACCGACCTGGTGAGTGCCGGCTGGGACGAGGGTGCCGCGCCGATCCACGCGGTCCCCACCGCGGCCCGGATCGCCGCTGCGCCGCGACACGCGCCGTTCGGGACGCCGGACCACCCACTGCCGCTGATCATCGACAGCGATCCCGGGCTGGACGACGCTATCGCCATCGGCCTGGCCATCGCCCGGCCGGAGCTGGACGTCCTGGCGGTCACGACGGTCGGTGGCAACGCCGACGTCCGGCACTGCACGGACAACGCCCTCCGCCTGGTGACGGCCTTCGGCCGGCCGGACATCCCGGTCGCCGAGGGAGCCGCCGGACCGCTCGTCGGCGACGTCGTCCGGGCGACCGAGGTCCATGGTGCCAGCGGGGTCGGCGACACGGAGCTGCCGCCGACTACGGTCACGGCCGTTCCCGAGGGTGCGGTCGCGCTGATGGCCCGGATCCTGCGCGAGCATCCCGAGCCGGTGACCATCGCCCCGATCGGGCCGCTGACCAACATCGCGCTCCTCCTCCGACTCCATCCGGAGCTCGCCGAGCGCATCGCCCACCTGTCGATCATGGGCGGGTCGATCGGGGAGGGGAACTCGACCGTGTCCGCCGAGTTCAACATCTACGCCGACCCCGAGGCCGCCGCCGTGGTCTTCCGGTCCGGCGTCCCGATCACGATGATCGGCCTCGACGTCACCCACCAGGCCCTGCTGGACGCCGACTCGTCGGCGGCGTTGCGGGCCGCCGGGGCGGTGTCGGCCGGGATCGCCGCCGACCTGACCGACTTCGCCCTGGCCCGGAATCGCGAGTGGTCGGGCGCGACGACGACGGCCATCCACGACGCCGTCGCGATCGCCCATCTGGCCGTGGCCGATCTCGTGTCGGTGGCGCCGTACCACGTCGTCGTCGACACGACGGACGGGCCGGCTCGCGGGCGGACCGTCTGCGACGGCTCGGCCTATCGACTCCGGCGCGACGGACGCGTGCCCAACGCGGACGTCGGCATCCACATCGACCGTCGGCGCTTCGAGACGATGCTCATCGAGGCGTTCGGGCAGCTGCCGTAGCCGACGGCCCATGCCCGCCTCGTCGATCCCGTCGCCGGCCGACCTCGGCTACGACCCATGGGACCGGGGGTTCATCGCCGATCCGTACCCGGTCCTGGGCGCGCTCCGCGAGCGCACGCCGGTCGCCTACGACGAGCGGTCCCGGCAGTGGCTCATCGCCCGCCACGCCGATGTCCATCGGCTCCTGCGCGACCGTCGGCTGGGCCGAACCTACCTCCATGTGGCGTCCCACGAGGCGATGGGCCGACCGGCGCCGCCCGACTGGCACGAGCCGTTCACCACGCTCAACGGCAACGGCATGCTCGATCGCGAGCCGCCGGACCACACCCGGCTGCGCCGTCTCGTCCTCGAGGCGTTCACGCCCCGGACGGTCGAGGCCCTCCGGCCGCGGATCCAGGCCATCGTCGACGAGCTCGTCGATCGGATCGCCGGCGCCGGACGGGTCGACCTCCTGGCCGAGATCCTCGAGCCGCTGCCGGTGACGGTCATCGCCGAGCTGCTGGGGATCCCCGAAGCGGATCGCCATCGCCTCCGGCCGTGGTCGCGGGATATCACCCGGATGTTCGAGCTGGAGCCGGGCGAGTCGTCGGCGCGGCTGGCCGTGGCGGCCAGCGTCGAGTTTTCCGACTACCTCCGGGCCCTGGCCCGGGAGCGCCGGGATCGGCCGGGCGACGACCTGATCAGCGCGCTCGTGGCGGCGTCGTCGGACGGCGACCGACTGACCGAGGACGAGCTGATCGGGACCTGCGTGCTGCTCCTCAACGCCGGGCACGAGGCGTCCGTCAACGGGGCCGGCAACGGCTGGTGGAGCCTGTTCCGGGACCCGGCGGCACTGGCCCGCTGGCGCGCGGACCCGACGCTCGATGCGACCGCCGTCGACGAGCTGCTTCGGTTCGATACGCCGCTGCCCCTCTTCGAGCGCTGGGTGCTCGAGGACATCGAGGTCGAGGGCGTGCGGATCCCACGCGGCGCCGAGGTGGCCCTCCAGTACGCGGCGGCCAACCGTGATCCGGCCGCCTTCGCCGACCCCGACCGGCTCGATCTCGGCCGTAGCCCGAACCCGCACGCGACGTTCGGGGCGGGCATCCACTACTGCCTCGGGGCCCCGCTGGCCCGCCTCGAGCTGCGACTCGTGTTCCGTGCCCTGCTCGACCGGCTCCCGAACCTGGAGCTCCTGGAGCCGCCGACCTGGAAGCCGACCTTCGTGCTGCGCGGCCTCGAGGCTCTGTGGGTCCAGGCATGACCGACGACGCCGTAGCGCCGGTCCGCTTCGTCGCCCTCGGCGACTCGTACACGATCGGCACGGCGGTGACGCCGGGGGAGCGGTTCCCGGATCAGCTCGAGGCGGCCCTGCGCGGTAGCCCGCCCGGTCTCGAGCTCGTCGCGAATCTCGGGGTCAACGGCTACACGTCGGCCGATCTCATCCGTGACGAGGTGCCGGCAGTGGCTGGACTGCGACCGGGCTTCGTGTCCGTCCTCATCGGGGTCAACGATGTCGTCCAGCGTGTGCCGTCGGACCGCTACGCCGCGAACGTCGTGACCATCCTCGACGCGCTACTGGGACTGCTGCCCGCCGGGCGGCTCGTGGCCGTCACGATCCCGGACTACACGGTCATGCCGGCCGGCGCCGACTTCGGCGACCCGGCGGTCGCCAGCGCCGGCATCCGCGCCCGCAACGCGACGATGACCCGGCTCGCCGGGGATCGTGGGATCGCGGTCGTCGATATCTACGACGTGTCGCTGGAGGCCGCCGCGGATCGGCACGCTCGTGGCGGAGGACGGGCTCCACCCGAGCGGCCGCCAATACGCCCGCTGGGTCGAACGCCTCGCGCCGGTCGTCCGGGCGCTCCTCCTGGACGGCGGTCGTCTCGGCTAAGCCTCGGTCTTGGCCGTGGCCTCGGCCTCGCGCTCGGCGGCCGCCACGAGCTCCCAGCTCGTTCGCCGCGGCAGGGCCTGCCACTCGCCGCGCAGGATCGCCATCCGGACGCCGTCGACGTATCGGCCGTCGCCGAACCAGACGTGACGGAGCCGGCCCTCCTCGATGAAGCCGGCCTTGCGGTAGGTCGCCTGGGCGGCCAGGTTGTCGGCGTCGGTGTCCAGCCAGACCCGCTCCATCCGGAGCTCGCCGAAGGCGAAGTCGACCACGGCATTGACCGCGTCGGTGCCCAACCCCCGTCCGCGGAGGGACGGCTCACCGATGCCGATTCCGAAGGCACAGTTGCCGTTGGTCCGGTCGATGTCGAAGATGTCGACCCGACCGACCGGCCGGTCGTCGTCGAGGCGGCAGATGACGAAGCGGATGACACTGTCGCCGTCGCCGGACACGGCGTCCTCGTAGCGCTGACGCCGGCGCGCGAAGCTCATCGGCGGGTCGCCCATGAGCTTGCGGAATCGGTCGTCGGCGTACCAGCCGGCGACGAGGTCGGCGTCCTCGGGTTCCAGCGGTCGCAGGTAGACGTGCTCGCCACGGAGCCCGCGCATCGGTCGGTCGGTCATGACCGTCAGCCTAGCGTCCGTGATGGCCGTCGCGTCGCGGGTCCTGCAGCTCGCGGAGCCGGGCGTCGCTGATCCCGAAGTGGTGGGCGATCTCGTGGTACACGGTCTCGGTCACCAGCGCGGCGAGGCTCGTCGCGTCGCGGGCGCTGCGGATGAGCGGTCCGCGGAACAGGGTGATCTTGCTGGGCACACCGGCCTGGGTCGCGCCGTAGGTCGTGCGCGGGACGCCCTGGTACAGGCCATACAGGCCGCGCGCCCCGACGCTCGCCAATTGGCCAGGCGACGGCTCGTCCTCGATGACGATGGCGACCGAGCCGAGCTGCTCCAGGAACGGCGCCGGCAGCTGTTCCAGGGCATCGAGGACGAGCTGTTCGAGGTCGGCGTCGTCGAGTCGGGCGATGACCATGCCGCCACCATACCGTCCGGCCGGGGACAGCGCGGCCGGGCTACCATGGGAGGCCGTGACGACCCTGGCCCCGAACGACTTCACGCATCTCCACGTCCACTCCGAATTCAGCCTCCTCGACGGCCTCGGCCGGATCACCGAGCTGGTCGATGCGGCGGCCGCGGCGGGCATGGATTCGATGGCCATCACCGACCACGGGGCCCTGTACGGGGCGGTCGCCTTCTACCAGGCGGCGCGCAAGGCCAAGGGCATCAAGCCGATCGTCGGCGTCGAGACCTACGTCGCCCCGCGCTCGATGACGTCGAAGGAGGGCAAGGCCGACAGCCAGCCCTTCCACCTCATCCTCCTCGCCCAGGACTACCGCGGCTACCAGAACCTGTGCCGCCTGGTCGACGGACGCCCACATCGACGGCTACTACTACAAGCCGCGCATCGATCACGACCACCTCGCCCGCTACAGCGAGGGCCTCATCGGCCTGTCGGCGTGCCTCGGCGGCGAGGTCGCCAAGGCCCTCGAGGTCGACGACTGGGAGCTGGCCCGGGCGCGTCGCCGGACGCTACCGCGACATCTTCGGCAAGGACCGCTTCTTCCTCGAGCTCCAGGAGCACGGCCTGCCGGAGCAGCGCCGACTCAACGAGCAGCTCCTGCGCCTGGCACCCGAGGTCGGCCTGCCGCTCGTCGTGACCAACGACCTCCACTACGTCCGCGAGGACCAGTCGGAGGCCCACGACGTCCTGCTCTGCGTCGGGACCGGCAACAACCTCGACACGCCCGGGCCGCCTGAAGTTCGACACCCACGAGTTCTACGTCAAGACCGCGGCCCAGATGGGCGCCCTGTTCCCGGACCAGCCCGAGGCGATCCTGAACACCCGGCGGATCGCCGAGATGACCGACCTGGAGCTGCCCCTCGGCCAGACTGCGCATCCCGCACTTCCCGGTGCCCGACGGCGAGACCGTCGAGTCGTGGCTGCGCAAGGAGTGCCAGCGCGGCCTCGAGCGCCGCTACGGGACGGTCACACCGGAGCTCCAGCAGCGCCTCGACTACGAGCTCGGCGTGATCATCTCGATGGGCTACGCCGGGCTACTTCCTCATCGTCGCCGACTTCATCGCCTTCGCCCGGTCGCAGGGCATCCAGACGACCTGCCGCGGCAGCGCCCCGGGCAGCATCGTGACCTACACCCTGGGCATCACCCCGGTCGACCCGATCCTCTACCAGCTCCCGTTCGAGCGCTTCCTCAACCCGGACCGGGTGACGATGCCGGACATCGACGTCGACTTCGAGGACGGCCGTCGCGACGAGGTCATCGCCTACGTCGGCCGCAAGTACGGCCAGGACCACGTCGCCCAGATCATCACCTTCGGCACGATGCTCGCCCGGGCGGCCATCCGCGACGTCGGGCGGGTCCTGGGTCACTCGCTACGGCGAGGTCGACCGGATCGCCAAGGCCGTCCCCAACCAGCTCGGGATCAAGCTCGACGAGGCGCTCGAGATCGCGCCCGGCGCTGCGCGAGCAGGTCGACGCCGACCCGTCGGTCAAGCGGATCATCGACTTCGCCCGGCATCTCGAGGGCGTCGCCCGCAACGCCAGCACCCACGCCGCCGGCGTCGTCATCAGCCGCGAGCCGCTGACCGAGCTCATGCCGCTCCAGAAGGCGACCAACTCGGACTCGCTCGATGACCCAGTACGAGATGCACGCCATCGAGGCGCTGGGCCTGCTCAAGTTCGACTTCCTGGGCCTGTCGAACCTGACCATCCTGCGCCAGGCGGTCGACCTCGTCCGCGAGAACCGGGGCGATCGAGATCGACCTCGACGCGATCGCCCTCGACGACGCCCGGACGTTCGAGCTGCTGGCCAGCGGCGAGACGACGGGCATCTTCCAGCTCGAGTCGGCGGGCATGCGCCGCTACATCCGGGAGCTGCGCCCGACGTCGGTCTACGACCTGGCCGCCATGGTCGCCCTGTACCGGCCCGGGCCGATGGACAACATCCCGGCCTACATCCGGCGCAAGCACGGCCAGGAGCCGGTGACCTACCTCCACCCGCTCCTGGAGCCGTACCTGGAGAAGACCTACGGGATCTTCGTCTACCAGGAGGACATCATGTCCGCGGCCGTCGCCCTGGGCGGCTTCAGCGGCCCCGAGGCGGACACCCTGGGCTACGCCATCCGCAAGAAGAAGTCGACCGTCCTGCGCGCCCAGAAGGAGAAGTTCGTCACCCAGGCCGCCGAGCGCGGGGTCGAGCCCAAGGTCATCGATGCGGTGTTCAAGGCGTTCGAGCCGTTCGAGCGCTACGGGTTCAACAAGGCCCACGCCACCTGCTACGGGCTGATCGCCTACCAGACGGCCTACCTCAAGGCCAACCACACGGTCGACTACATGACCGCCGTGCTGACCGCCTTCCGGGCCAACGAGGAGAAGGTCGCGGCCGCCGTCGCCGAGTGCCGCCGGATGGCCATCGAGGTGCTGCCGCCGGACGTCCATCGCAGCCACCTCGAGTTCACGGTCGAGGGCGACTGCCATCCGGTTCGGGCTGCTGGCGGTCAAGAACGTCGGCCAGGGCGCCATCGAGTCGATCATCGCCGCCCGCGCCGAGGGCGGCGACGTTCCGGTCGCTGACCGACTTCTGCACGCGGATCGACCTGCGTCTGGCCAACCGCAAGGTCCTCGAGGCGCTCATCAAGGTCGGGGCGCTGAACGCCTTCGGGCATCCGGCCCAGCTCCTGCTCGGCCTCGACGACGCCATCGGGTCGGCGCCCAGGCGACCCAGCGCGACCGGATCACCGGCCAGACGTCGCTGTTCGACCTGGGCGCCGCCGACGCCGCAGCCTTCGAACGGCCGCTCCCGACAGCGACCGAGGTGCCCATGCGCGAGCGGCTGCGCTGGGAGAAGGAGCTGCTCGGGCTGTACCTGTCGGAGCACCCGATGGGCGAGGTCGCCGAGCAGGTCGGCCGGTTCGTCAACGCCTACTCGGGCGACCTGCGCGACGAGTCCCTCGACGGGCAGCGGGTCGTCGTCGGCGGCATCGTGACCGGCATGCGGACCGTCATCACCAAGCGCCAGGAGACGATGGCCATCGCGACCATCGAGGACCTCCAGGGCTCGATCGAGGTCGTCGTCTTCCCGCGCCTGTACGAGACGACCCGGCCGACCTGGCGGGACGGCGCGATCCTGCTCGTCGCCGGCCGGGTCGACCACAAGGGCGAGGAGGTCTCGCTCCTGGCCGACCTCGTGGCCGACTGGGACGATGCCGCTGGCGCGCGGGCCCGGAGGCCTTCGCCCGCGAGGTCGCGGCCGGCGACCGCGGTGGACGCGACGGTGGTCCGCGACGCGCGCCGGTGGCGGTCGGGCCGGGGCCGGCGCCCGTGCCGGCCGGGGGTCATGCGCCGGGCAGCGTGGCGCCGGCGGCGGCGCTCGCCGACGTCGCGCCGCGCCGCGAGCCCGACGACGGCCCGCCGCCGGACGCGATGCCCCGCATCCGGCCCGGCCGAGCCGGTCTCGACCTACCTCGAGGCCCCGGGCGGCCTGGCCACGGCCGACGACGATCCGCGACGACGAGCCGCGCGTGCCGGACGAGGCCCGGGCCCGGATCGTCGCCGACGGCGACAGCCGACGAGCCCCGGTCAGGCCGGCCCGCGACACGGTCCTCCACGTCCGCTTCGAGGGCGGCGCGGCCCCGGACCGGCTGGTCAGCGCCATGGAGCAGTTCAAGGCGCTGCTGCGCGACCGGCCGGGCGCGACCCGGGTCGTCATCCACGTCCCGGCACCGGGCGGCGGGACGGCGCTGCCGATGGAGCTGCGCCGCGGCGTCGCCTACGACGCGGAGCTCCTCGCCGAGGTCCGCCGGCGGCTGGGGGAGGGGTCGGTCGACCTGCGCCTGGCCAGCGCGTGACGGGCCGACCGGCCGATGACCGATGTCGTCGCGCCCGACGGCAGCCCGGTCGAGGCTACCGGGCCCTGCCGCGGCCGGCCAAGGACGCGACGCCATCCATGCGGCGCTCCCCGCGGGCCGCGCGGTCCTGGACCTGGCGCCGGGCACGGGACGGTTCGCCCGGGCCCTCGCCGAGCTGGGCCACACGGTCGTCGCGGTCGACCACGAGCCGGCGATGCTGGACGGGCTGGACGACGATCCCGGGCATCGAGCCGGTCGTCGGGCGACATCGAGCGGCCTGGTCCTCGGCCGCGCACGTTCGATGTCGCGTCCTGCTGGCGAGCCACCTCGTCGACGACGACGACCTCGGTCCGGCGCGCGCTCGAGGTCGGCCCGCGGCCACGTGCGGCCGGGTGGCCTCGTCATCGCCGAGGTGTACGCCATCGGGCATGGACTGGCCGGCCGCGGTCGGTCGCCGGTCGGCGTTCGGGCCGGTCGGGGTGACCGTGACGCGCGCCCGGCGTGGACGGCGATCGGCTCGATGCGGCGGTCCGCTACGACCTCGGCTCGCGCCGCTGGGACCAGCCGTTCGTCGCGCGGCTGCTCGACGAGCCCGCCCTGGCGGCCCTGCTCGCCCGGGCCGGTCTCCGGTTCGACCGTTGGCTGGCCGCCGACCGCAGGTGGTTCATCGCCGCCCGGCGTTGAGGCCGGTGGCGCTTCCGGCGCCATCGCCGCGTTGTCGGTGTGCGCTCGCTCACGCACCTTGGGTGCGCTCGGTCCCGTGGTTGGCTCCGCCTTGTCTGACACCGGCTGCGCCACCGGCTCGGGATGCGGCGAGGGTCAGGACGCCGGATCGATGTCGGACGATGATGGCCGACCACGGGCAGTAGCGATCGCTCGTGACGAGCCCTGCTCGACGTCGCGACGGGATGCCGTCGCAGACCTCGATGGTCACGTCGGCGAACTCGAAGTCGGCCGGGTCGAGCGACCAGGTGTAGCCCTCGTTGACGCCGGTGACTCGCGCACGACGCGGCCGTTCGGGATGCTCGGCGCGTCCTCGCCGGCGAGAGCTCGTTGGCGACCGCGATGTCGTCCGGATCGGTCAGCAGGACCTTGAACCGTTCACCGCCGATCGACCTCGAACGTGACCACCATCGGGTCGGCAGCCGAGTCGTCCTCGGAACAGGCGACCAGGCTCGCGGCCGCGATCGGCAGGCGCGGCGATGAGCGAGCGCCGACGGATCCGCCCCGTCGAGCGCGGCCCGGCCATCAGCCCTGGCCGGCGCCCTGCGGACCGCCTGGACCGACGACAGCTGCTCGTGGAACTCGGCCCGGATGCGACGACACGACGGCGGGGTCGAGGGCGAGCTCGTGAGCGATCTGGTTGACCTCGCGCGACTCCTCGGCCGAGATGGGCCGCTGGCGGCCGACTGACGACGAAGCAGGCGCGGAGGATGTCCTGCTTCTGCTGGTCGTTGGCGAGCGCCGCGAACTCGCGGGTCGACGACGTAGTCCTCGGTCCCGCCGACGGTCCTGGCCTGGAGCTTGGCCATCTCGGCCACGAGGATGGGCGTCGGCTCGTCGAGCGACCCGCGCGTCCTGGAGCGCGTGCTCGATGACGGCCGTCTCCTCGTCGCTGATCTCGAGGTCGGCGTGGGCGGCCCGGGCCAGCGTGTACGCGGCCGAGGCGACGAGGCGGGCGCGCTCCGGCGGCAGGGCCTCCAGCTGGGCGACGACGGCTGACGGTCGCGGTGTCGCCCGCGGTCGTGGGGGCGTTCGTCAGGGCGGCCTCCGCCGTGTCGGCGGCCTGCCGTCTCGGTGTCGGGCCCGAAGAAGCGACGGAACATCGGTCGTGGGACTCCTCAGGGTGGGACGGGGCCCGGAGTCTAGCGGGCGCGTCCGCAGACCGTGGTGGACGATGCGGCCGACCCGCCCCGTCCTGGCCTCGTACCATCGCGGGCATGCCGACTGCATCCGTGACGTCCGCCTGATCGACGGGGTCGCGGCCCGTCCGCGACCGGGCGTCGACGTCCGGCTCGATGGCGATCGCATCGTCGCCATCGAGGCGCACGATCCCACCCGTCCGCATGACCCGTCGGCGACCACGTCATGGACGGCACCGGCCGGACGCTGCTGCCGGGCTCATCGATGCCCATGCCCACTACACGTTCGATCCGACCGACGGTTCGCTCCAGTCGATCGCCCGTCGGACCGACGGCGAGATCCTGGCGGCCGCCGGACGGCACGCCGGACTCGCCCTGCGTGCCGGGGTCACGACGGCTCGCGGTGCCGGGCTCGATCCGGAACCTCGAGGTCGTGCTCCGCGACCGGATCGCCGCCGGCCAGGTCCGGGGCCCCGGATCGTCGCGGCCGGGACGGCGGTCGGGTCGGTCGACGGACACGGGGCGGCGTTCGGGCTGGAGGCGGCGGGCGCCGGCGGCCATGGCCGGCGGCCACCCGGACCGGTGATCGACGGCGGGGCGGACGTGGTCAAGGTCGTCGCGTCCGAGGCGGCGATGCTGACGACGACCGGCCACGAGCCGGGCCGGATGGTCCACGGCCGGCCCGGAGCTCGACGAGGACGAGGTCCGGGCCATCGTCGAAGCCGCCGGCGGAGCGCGGCCGCCGGGTGATGAGCCACGCCCAGGACAGCGAGTCGGTCCGTCGGCTCGGCGGCGGCCGGCGTGGCCAGCATCGAGCATGCCTGGCTCGCCGACGAGGCGGCCATCGAGGCGCTGCGGGCCATCGGGCGCATGGCTCGTCCCGACGCTCGTCGTCACCGACGTCAACCGGACGCTGCCCGGCCTGACCCCGGTCCAGCGCGAGCGCCAGGACCTCATCGAGCGGCCGCCATCGCGCCTCGACCGAGGCGGCCATCCGGCTCGGGGTGCCGCTGGCGACCGGCACCGATACCGGCGAGGTCGGCGTGACCGCGGACCTGGTCTGGCGCGAGGTCGGCCCTGCTGGTCGACCACGGGGCGAGCGCCGATGGCCGCGATCCAGGCCGCGACCTCGTCGGGGGCGCGCCTGCTGGGCATCGACGGCGAGGTCGGGACGATCGACGTCGGCCGGCGAGCGGATCTGCTCCTCGTCGACGGGGATCCGAGCGCCGACATCACCCGGCTGTCGACGCCGGTCGCCGTGATCCAGGCCGGCCACCTGGTCGACGGCGTCGGGCGCGACGGCTCAGCGCTTCAGTAGGTCGGCGACGTCGGGCTCCGGTCCGGTCCAGCGGGCGATCTCTTCCGTCGCGAACCGGCCGTAGTGGTTGATGAAGTGCGCGCCGTGACGACGCAGCGTCGCGACCACTGCGGCCCGGGCGGCATCGCCGCGGACGCGGATCATGAGGACCGCCTGGCCGTCGCGCACCGCGCGCTCGTACCAGGCCATGTCCGGCATCTGGTCCATGACCGTGAACGAGAGCGTCCGTCGAAGCCGGGCGACGAGGCCGTGCGTGGCGCCGGTCCCGTCGAGCCGCTGGGCACCCTCCTCGCCGCGGAGGATCGTGATGTCCGCGTCGGGGATGCCCTCCCGGGCCAGGTCGGCCGCGGCCGACGCGGCCACGGTCGGGTCGGGCAGGACGGCCAGCAGGTGGTCGGTCGGGTAGCCGATGAACGCGAGAGGACGGCGTGCCATGGTTCCTCGATGGTAGCGGGGAGCTCGCGACCACGAGGGGGTTCGCTCGCGCCACGTGGCGTGTGACGAACTCGTAACGCGATGGCCGCGGCGCGCGACCCACCCGCAGTGGCCGCCTCGTATCGTGGATGGACCGCGTCAGGTGGTGGGTCGACGGGCGACCCGCCGGACAGGAGCATGGGGCCACGACGATGACCGACGCCAACGATGCCGACCTCCACCCGATCCTCAACGAGCTGGAACCTGGCGAGACCGTCCAGCAGGTCGTCCGGGCGACATCGACGCGCGTCCTGGTGACCGACCGGCGGATCGCCGTCGCCCAGGAGGACCACGTCGCCCTGAACGTCGAGATCCAGCAGGTCCGCCGGATCCAGTTCGATATCGAACGCGATCGACCGGCGACGCTCGTCATCGTCCCAGAGCATCCAAGTGACGAGCCGCAGGTCCTGGCCATCCCGCCCGAGACCTACGACGCGGTCGGCGAGGCCCTGGCCTACGTCGGCCGGCGACTCTACGGCTGGCAGCCGGGGGAGGCGTCGATGTCCGCCGGGGCCGGCTGACACGCGACCGCAACGAGCGACGGCGAGCGGGGGATGCTGCGCAACCCGTGGCCGCACCTACGCTGATCCCGACGCCAGAGCCCAGCCGATGCTGGATCCCCGGACCCCGACGCGACAGGTGGTCGCGACCGCGTCCGGATCGCGCCTCTGGTGGTCTGGAGGATTCTCCATGGGGGACGCGAAGGTCGGCGAGGCATTCATCACCCACGAGTTCGATGAGGCCATCGCCATCCAGCAGGCGATCGTCGACGCCGAGACGACGCTGGCCACGAAGCACCCGCAGAGCAGTGCCAAGCAGGCGATCAAGGCCAGTCTGGCCGAGGACAAGACGTTCCTGACCCAGCTCAAGACGCTGGGCCGAGCCCACGACGCGACGGGCAAGGTCGAGGATGTCGCCGGCGGCCTCAAGGACCTGATGGAGGAGACCCTCTCGAGCGCGACGAAGGAGGGGGCCGACAGCGACTACTACGAGGCGCATGCGGTCCTCCTCAACCTCAAGCGCAAGCAGATGGATTCCGCCGGCGGGATGCTGGCCATCGCTCGCGACCAGAAGGACGCCAAGCTCCGCACCGCGGCGACCGAGTTCAAGAAGGCCCAGAAGGCCAGTTCCGAGGCCCTCACGGCCGAGCTCGCGACATACGCGGTGAAGATCGCCGGGGCATCGGCATGACTGGCGAGACGCGCGACCCCGGCACGAACATCGGTCAGGAAGCCGAGCTCGCCGCCGAGCGCATCCCCGGCGGTGTCCAGCCCGACGACGAACGGGTAGCGGCGAACTCGTCCAAGCCCGGCGTCCCTGGCGAACCGGGCATGGAGCGCACCGACGACGGGGACCAGTCGACGGAATTCGACCGACACCGCGAGGCGGGCCAAGCCCGCTGACCCCAGGATCGCTCGGCCGGCGGAGCGCGTCGGCCGAGCCACCGAGTACGCTGGCGTCGTGGACGCTCGCCGGGATCCCGCGGATGACCTCGGCCGGCGGCCCGGGATGCCGCGGCTTGACCCGGTCTAGCGGCCGATGATCGTCCGGATCGTCACGGCCAGGGTGCCGCTGCAGTCGGCCCCGCAATTCCATGAGCTGTTGCGCGAACAGCTGCCCGAGCTCCACCGCCACGAGGGTCTGGTCTACGCAAAGCTGGTCCGGCGGGTCCTCGGTGACGAGGAGGAGGTCATGCTCATCGAGGAGTGGGCGGACGCTCACGCCCTGTACGCCTGGACCGGACCGGATGTCGAGCGCCCTCGACTGCCCGCCGACGCGTACCGGATGCTGGCCGACGTGCGGATCACCCACCACGAGGCCCTCGACCTCGACCCGGCGAGCGTCTGGCCGCAGTATGCGGACCTGCCGGTGCCGGAGATCCCGTCCGAAGAAGCCAGCTAGGCCGGACCCGTCGAGCACGACGCGGTTGACTGCGGGGATGCGCGACGACGGCTCGGCCACGGCGACCACGTGTCCGGTCCTCACGGCGCGGCTCGTCCTGACGCCGACCTGCCCGTCGTGGCGTTCACCGAGGTCCACAACGGGGCCTCGCGGGCGGTCATGGAGCGGCTCCGGATGCGACCGACCGGCATCATCCGACGGGAAGGGCTGGTGGAGGGCCAGGCCGGCCTGCACCCGGATGCCCCCTTCGCCCTCTACCGCCGCTGAGTCGGCAGCCGGGATTGGTACCGAAGGTGGGATTCGAACCCACACGAGGTTGCCCTCAGCGGTGTTTGAGTCCGGGAATCGGCATCGGTCGGTGTCCGTCCGTGACCGACTTACACGATGCACGACCGGGCCGTCCAGGCTGCCCGCCGGATGGTGGCCCAGGGGGAAAGGCCGGGCTACCGGCTCGTGAAGCTCCACGACGGTCGTTACGGCGTCGACGGGCTGCCGGGGCTGGCCGTGACCGGCACGACGGCCCGTGAGGCCGCCGACGCGGTCAGGACCGCGATCGCCGAGGTGCTCGAGGTCCCGGCCGAGGCCTTCGACGTGTCGAGCGTGGCGACCGGCAGCGGCGACCGGAGGTGAGCTAGGGGCGTCACAACGCGCGTCGCGGCGCGTTCGCGCACATTGCGGGGTGGCACGTCGCTGCAACGGGCTGGCTCGCGCTGTGCTTGGGACGTGAGCCGCCCCCGGGGAGGATGGTCGAAACGCAGATAGGAGCAACCACCGTGGACCTTCTCAACGACTTCCTCACCGGGAACCGCAAGCAGCAGTACGAGGACTTCGCGACCCGCTACCAGAACGGACCGCCGTACGACACGATCGGTGACGATGAGGCGCTGGAGCGGTACTCGGAGCTCTCCCCAAATCTGTCGCACGATGACTATCGCCAGTCGGCCGAGCAGGCCTTCACCCGGCTTTCCCCACAGGAGCGCGTCGAGTTCAGCCGCTGGCTCCGCACGAAGTCGCAGCAGCAGGGCGTATCCGTGCCGGACTACGACTTGAACGACGACGGCATCGACGACCGCATGCAGCAGGACCCAGGCCAGCTCGCCGAGATGACGACGCGGATCCACGACGAGGACCCGAACATCTTCGAGCAGCTGCTGGGGAAGGGCGGCACCGGCGGTCAGTTTGACAACCCGATCGTCAAGGTCGCGCTGGCCGGGATCACGGCGTTCGCCGCCCAGCGACTGATGGGCGCCCTCCGGTAGCTTTTGGAAGGTCGGGCTCCCGACACGGCCCGCCACCGACGTCAGCCCGAGTCGCGCGGTGCGCCGAGGCAACTTGTGTGGACCGGCGCAAGGCCCCTGCAAGACGCACGCGGCTGAGTGGCGCGCATGCTTCGATGCCTAACGATCAGCCTTACAGATAGCGGCGATCCCGCCGGCCAGCGGGCTCTCGACCGAAGCCTTGGATGCTTCTCTTTATCCAGGGCAACCGACGCCCCGACCCCCTCTGGTCGGGGCGTCGCCACGTAATCTGGAGCCACACGCCCTCTGACAAACAGAAGAGCCGGCTCGGGCACTGGGCGGTTCCAACCGCCGACGGGCGCGGTGATCATGGCGGCTCGACGAACGTGCCGTCTGCCAGCTGGAAGTAGACCCGGCTGGAGACTCCTCCACCTCCGGGGGTCGCCTCAACCAGCCAGCATCTTCGCGCCAGCGGGACGACGCCACCGCAGTCCCGCGGGGTAACGGTGACGCTCACGATCGGACCGCGATCGGGGTTCCGCCTCTCGTAGCCGGCGGAGATGTCGTCGGCCATCCGGACGCAGGCGTCCTCCGGCGCCTCCCCGCATGCCAGCGTCCGACCGTTGACCTGCTCGTTGGCCTGTTTGCATGCGCCTGGCGTCAGCGTAGCCAGGACCACGCACGCGCCGACGATTGCGGTCCGGAGCCTCGCCACGATCGCATCCTAGCGGGGGCGAGTCGTGGCTGTGACAGCGTAGGTGGCGGCGTATGGCCCACAGTCACCCGCATGACCAGACGCGGACCCTCCGAAGCGGCGATGCACGCCCGGGCCGTCCAGGCCGCTCGCCGTCGACGGGCTGCCGGGCTGGCCGTGGTCGCCACGACGGCCCGGGAGGCGTCTGACGCGGTCAGGACCGCGATCGCCGAGATCCTCGAGGTCGCGCCAGACGCCTTCGACGTGGCGTCCTGATCGGGGATTCCGTCCGGCTGGCACGATGCGAGGATGTCGACCGTGCGAACGATCCGGAACGGTCTTCGCCTGGTCCTTACGGCCTCCGTCACGATGGCCTGCGTCGCCATCAACGAGACCGCGACCGATCGCGATCTGGAGTGCACGACCACTCCCGAGGCCATCTGCATCCGGGCCGCGGACATCGTCGAGAAGGTGCATCCGGCTGCCATCAAGGAGATGCTCGAGGATGGCCCCGTGACCGTGTTCGTGCGTCCACTCGACTGCGCGGATGCCGGCGGCGTTGCGCGGCCGGTCGTCCACTGCTGGAAGGTCGAGGTTACTGACGGGGCGGTGCCGGAGGTCGCCTCCGACCTCATCGAACTGGATCTGTTCGAGTTGCCGGACGGCACGCTGAGTGTGTCCAGGTACTGAGGGTTCGAGCGGCCACGCGCAACGACGTCCCCGCCTCAGTCCGCAGCGAGGCTGCCGTCCGGGCGCTCGTAGACGATGACCTCGTACATGATGTCAATGGAGGGTTTCGTTCCCTCGGGCTGCCCAGCGTGCTTGATTACACGCATTGGTCACCGTCGCGAGGGGCGCAGGACTGCCCCGGTCGCCGTTCGTCGCGCGCCGATCCGGCTTTAGACCAATCGTGGCCAGGCCAACACCACGAGGATGACGCGGGCTAGAGCGAGGAACGGCGGAATGGGAAGCGCGAACCCATACCAGAACACCGCCTCGACAGGCAGTAGCGCGAATTGCAGCAGAGCACCCGACCGCTCGCCGTTCCACAGCAACCAGCCGGCCCAGGCCTGCACGAGCCCGAGGACGAACGCAGCGACCAGCAGCGCCACGAAGACCGCGTGCGACACGTTGAGGTAGAAGGGGCCGCCGTTGGGCTCGCCGATGAGCGGCAAGACTGGGAGGCGACCACGGACGACCACCCACCACATCAGCCACGGAGTCGGCAGCAGCGCCCATCCGAATGCGACGACCCACAGCAGCACGGCCGCAATACGACTCTCGATCGGCACCGACATTGGCCGGGCTCCTCAGGCGGTTGAGCGACGACAAAGGTTGGTCGGTCCTACATTCGAGAGCTTAGATGGAGCCGGTCGCCCGTATCAGCCCGGGCTGATACGGCTTGGACAATGCACCGAATGACCCCGGTCGGCCCGGCCGCGCTGACGTCGTTGGGGGCTAGACGGGTCGCGCGACCGGGACCGGAGCTGGGGGCTTAGCCATCGTAGGTGGCGCGGCTTCGCGGACAACGTAGGGCATGCGCCCTACCGAAGCGACGAAGCAAGCCCAAGCGGTCCAAGCCGCTCGGCGGATGATCGCCCGCCAGGAAAGGCCGATGTACAGGGTCCAGGAGTCGCAGGACGGGCGCTACGGCGTCGACGGCTTGTGGATCACGGACCAGCGGCGTCAGCGGGCGAGGCCATAGCTGCGACGACGCCGGACGTCGTTGACATCTTGGATTGCCGTCGGGCGTACGCCGGCGGCCGTCTCCGTCAAGCTGCCAATAGACTGCCAGGCGTGGTACCGAAGGTGGGATTCGAACCCACACGAGGTTGCCCTCAGCGGTGTTTGAGACCGCCGCGTCTGCCATTCCGCCACTTCGGCCCCGGGCGTGCGCGGCCCATCCTACCGCTCGTCACGGCCTTGGCGGTCGGAACCCGGCCGTCGGTCCACGCGTCTGCGACCCGATGCTAGACTCGCCGCGCCTCGCCTCCGCCAGTATCGCCGTCCGGAGGGACCCCCCGACCGTGGAGGACCTTCGCTCGACGACGGTCACCGAAGACCCCGTCCAGCGCCGCGACCTCATCCTCATCGAGCGCGCCCGCAGCGGCGATCTCGACGCCTTCAACGACCTGGTCCGCACTGTACCAGGACTCAATTGTTCGCGCTCGTCGTCCGCATGGTCCCCGACCGCGACCAGGCGTCGGATGCGGTCCAGGAGGCGTTCTTCTCGGCGTTCCGGAACCTCACATCGTTCCGCGGCGGGAGCGTCAAGTCGTGGCTCAACCGGATCTGCGTCAACGCCGCGATGGATACCCAGCGGGCCCGCAAGCGTCGCCCGTCCCAGCCGTACCCGGAGCTCGAGGACGAGAGCTGGCAGCCGCCGGCCGGCGAGGAGGCCGACCCGGAGCGCATCGCCGTCGGGGCCGAGCGCAGTCGGCTGCTCGGCGAGGCGATGACCCGGATCACCGACGACCAGCGCACGGCCATCGTCCTGTACGACGTCGAGGGCTACGACTACGGCGAGATCGCCGACGATGACCGGCGTCTCGCTCGGCACGGTCAAGTCGCGGATCCATCGCGGCCGCCTGGCCCTGCGCGGCCTCCTCGAGGACCGGATGGACGTGTTCCGTGGCTGACGATACGCGCCGACGACCGCCACGACCGGGAGGCGATCGCCGCCGCTGCCGACCGGAGCGGCCCGGCGCGCTTCGCCCAGGCCCTGCTCGCCGCCTGCACCGAGTGCGCCCGGCTGCACGCCGACCTGCATCGCCCTGGCGGCCGCCCTGCCGGCGACGGCCACCCCGGCCCGCCCGCGCGACTTCACGCTGAGCGCCGCCGACGCCGAGCGCCTGCGGCCGCGTGGTCTGCGCCGCTGGTTCGGGCTCATCGGCTCGGCCGCGCGACACGGTCACCCGGCCGCTGGCCATCGGCTTCACCACCCTCGGCCTGGCCGGCCTCCTCGTCGCGACCGTCCCCGGCGGCCTGTCGCTGGGTGCGGTGCTGCGGCGTCGGCCGCGCCGATGGTCGTCATGGAGGCCCAGCCCTCCGGGGCCGCCGCCTCCGGTGCCACGACCCTCGGTCAAGCCGCACCCGAGCCCGGCCGGGGTTCCAACGTGGATCCGGGGCGCGACACGCAGGCGCCCGTCCCGCCCCAGGCCGATACGGCCGAAGCGACCGGTGCGGCGGTCCCGCCGGTCATGATCCTGTCGCTCGCCTTCTTCGTCGCGGGGCGGGCTGTTCGCGGTCCGACGCCTCGCCGCGGCCCGGTCGATGCGATGATCGGCGCCGACCACGCCGTGACCATCGGGAACCGGACCACGGCCGGGACCGTCACAGGGACGACATGAGCGGATCACGCGGGCCCACGCCTGACACGCACGCCACGCACGACCTCGTCCGGATCGCGGCGCTCGCCGATCGCGACCCGGACCTGACGGCGTCCGAGACGGCGGCGGCCGCAGGCCCTGCTCGCGGCCTGCACCGAGTGCGCCCGGCTGTACGCCGACCTGCACGCCCTGGCGGCCGCCCTGCCGGCGACGGCCACCCCGGCCCGCCCGCGCGACTTCACGTTGACCGCCGCCGACGCCGAGCGCCTGCGGCCGCGCGGCCTCCGCCGCTGGCTCGGGCTCATCGGCTCGGCCCGCGACACGGTCACCCGGCCGCTGGCCGTCGGCTTCACCACCCTCGGCCTGGCCGGCCTCCTCGTCGCGACCGTCCCCGGCGGCCTGTCGCTGGGTAGCGGTGCTGCGGCGTCGGCCGCGCCGGCGGGAAGCGCCGGCCGCCGGTGCTCCCGCCTCGCCCGAGAGCCTCCAACTGAGTGCCGCCCCGGCCGCGACGGTCGACGACGGCGAGGTGTTCAACGGGTGCGGACAGTGGCGACCCCGCACCGACGACCGACCGGACGACGACGCAGCCAGCTCCCGCCGAGGTCGCCACGCCGGACGACCAGGATGCGACCCTGCGATCATCGGGGGCTCCTGACCCTCGTCGGGCTCGGGCTGTTCGCCCTGCGCTGGTCCGCGCCGTCGCTGGCTCGCGACTAGGCGCTCGCCGGGTCGGCGACCCCGGGTCGCCGTACACTCAGGGCCTGACACCCAGGTCAAGCTCGCCCCCGCGGCCGTGCCGCGGCCTGATCCTGAGGCCTGCCGATGGAACGCCTGATGCTGCTCGACGGCTACGGGCTCGTGTACCGCGGATACTTCGCCCTCCCGCCCCTGACGACGTCGAAGGGCGAGCTGGTCAACGGCGTCTTCGGGTTCGCGAGCATCGTCCTGCGCGGCATCCAGGACCTCCAGCCCGACTACCTCGCCGTTTCGTTCGACCTGCCCGGTCCGACCTTCCGCCACGAGCAGTACGCCGACTACAAGGCGACCCGGGTCAAGATGCCGGACGACCTGCGCGACCAGTTCCCGAAGGTCCGCGAGGTCGTCAAGGCGCTGCGCATCCCGGTCTACGAGATGCCCGGCTACGAGGCCGACGACGTCATCGGCACGATCACCCGCCAGCTCGATCCGCGCGACGACCTCGAGACGACGATCGTCACCGTCGACCTGGACATGCTCCAGCTGGTCACGCCGCGGGTCCGACTGATGACCACCCGCTCGGGCGTCGAGAACACGGTCATCTACGACGTCGACCGGATCGACGAGCGCTTCGGGCTGCGGCCCGACCAGATGATCGACTACAAGGCGCTCAAGGGCGATCCGACCGACAACATCCCGGGCGTGCCCGGGGTCGGCGAGAAGACCGCGGCCAAGCTCATCCGCGAGTTCGGCGACCTCGACGTCGCTCCTCGCCCGCCTCGACGAGGTGACCCCGCCCAAGCTCGGCGACAAGCTGCGCGAGCACGTCGAGCAGATCCGCATGGGCCAGGACCTCTCGACCATCGTGCGCGACCTGCCGATCGAGTTCGACCTCGAGGCCGCCCGCCTGGGCGACTACGACCGGGACACGGTCGTCCGGCTGTTCCGCGAGTACGAGTTCCGGACGCTCATCGAGCGCCTGCCGCCGATGGCCGGCGAGAGCGCCGAGGAACGGCTCGCCAGCTCCGTTCGGTCGCCGAGAGCGGCTACGTCCCGGCCGCCCGGGTCGCCGGCGGCGCCCCGAGGGCTGGGGCGCCAGTCGGCCGGTCAGCCGTGCGCAAGGCCGGCCAGCGGGGAGCTCCAGCTGCGCCTCGACTTCGACGCCGTCTCGGCTTCGGAGCTGGGTCGTCGCGGGCCACTCGCGCCGGAGCGACCGTTCGAGCCGGCCGACGACCTGCCGACGGCGCTCGCCGCGGCCATCCTGGACCCGGGCCGGATCGAGGTCCGCGGGGTCGACCGGATCGCCGACCTGGAGCCCTGGCTCGCCGCGCAGCCCGCGGTCGGGGTCGCGCTCGTCGCCGACGATCCGCGACCGCGACGCGGCACGCCGCTCTCCCTGGCCGTGGCCGGGATGGATGGTCGGGTCGTGGCCGGCGATGGCGCCGAGGCGACGGATGCCCTTCGCCACCTGCTCGAGCAGCTCCGCACCCCGCTCGTCGGGCACGAGGTCAAGCCGGTCCTCGTCGCGGGCTTCGCCGAGTCACCTGCGGCCGAGCCCCTGCCGGTCGCGTTCGACACGCAGATCGCCGCCTATATCCTGAACGCGGCGCTGCGCAGCCAGTCGATCGCCGACGTCGTCGCCGAGAACCTCGACCAGATCCTGCCGCCGGCGGCCGAGCTGCCGGCGACGGCCCGGGCCGGGCTGGAGGCCCTCGCCGCACTGGCGTCGCGCGAGCCCCTCGAGCGCCGGATGGGCGAGGTCGGGCTGGAGCGCCTGTTCCGCGAAGTCGAGCTGCCGCTCATCCCGGTGCTCGCCCGGATGGAGGCGACGGGCGTCGCCCTCGATCGCGAGGCGCTCGGGATGCTCGAGCGCGAGTTCGGGTCCGAGATCGACCGGCTCGAGCCCGAGATCTACATGGACGTCGGGCACGAGTTCAACCTCGGCAGCCCCAAGCAGCTCGAGCAGGTCCTGTTCTTCGAGCTCGACCTGCCCAAGGGCCGGCGGACGAAGACCGGCTACTCGACCGATGCCTCGGTCCTCGAGGAGCTGCGCCCGGCCCACCCGATGATCGACAAGCTCCTCGAGTGGCGGGTGTACACGAAGCTGCGCTCGACGTATGTCGAAGCCCTGCCGACGCTGATCGCCGACGACGGCCGCCTCCACACGACGTTCCACCAGGCCGTCGCGGCCACCGGTCGGCTGTCGTCGTCCGATCCGAATCTCCAGAACATCCCGATCCGGACCGAGCTGGGCCGGCGCATCCGGCGGGCCTTCGTGGCCGGCGAGCCGGGGCTCGTCCTGCTGGCCGCCGATTACTCGCAGATCGAGCTGCGCATCCTCGCCCACGTGTCCGGCGACGAGCACCTCAAGGACGCGTTCGCGCGCGGCGCCGACATCCACCGCGAGACCGCCGCCCGGGTCCTGCACAAGGCGCCCGAGGACATCACCCACGGCGAGCGCTCGATGGCCAAGATGGTCAACTTCGGGCTGGCCTACGGGATGAGCGACTTCGGGCTGGCCAGCGCGGGCCAACATCCCGCGCGAGGAGGCCCAGGAGTTCATCAACAGCTACTTCGCGGCCTACTCCGGGATCAGCTACTACATGATGGCCATCAAGGAGCAGGCCAAGGCCCAGGGCTGGGTGGAGACGCTCCTGGGGCGCAAGCGCCAGATCCCGGAGCTGCGCGCCTCGAATCCGGCCCTCCGCGGGGCGGGCGAGCGGATGGCCATCAACATGCCTATCCAGGGCACCGCGGCGGACATCCAGAAGATCGCGATGATCCGGGTCGCGGAACGGGTCCCCGGCGCCGGCCTCCGGGCGCGGCTGCTCCTGTCCGTCCACGACGAGCTCCTGTTCGAGATGCCGCGCGACGAGGTCGAGGCGCTGGCGGCCGTCGTCCGCGAGACGATGGAAGGCGCCTTGCCCCTCTCCGTCCCGCTCATCGTCGACGTCAAGGTCGGCGACGACTGGGAGTCGATGACCCCGCTGACCCGGGCGGACGAGATCGCGGCGGAGGCCGACGAGCTGCCGCTCGAGTCGCCGGTCGCGCCGCTCGTCGGCTGAGGCCGCCCAGTGCCGGAGCTCCCGGAGGTCGAGACGGTCGCGCGCGACCTGCGGCCGCGGCTGGTCGGCGCGACGATCGTCGGCGCCCGCGTGTCGTGGGCGCGGACCCTGCGCGACCAGGACCCCGTGGCGTTCGCGGACGGGGTCGCCGGCCGGGAGGTGCTGGCGGTCGGCCGGCGGGCCAAGCAGCTCGTCATCGAGCTGTCCGGCGAGGCCGCGCTGACCATCCACCTGAAGATGACCGGGCAGCTGTTCGTCGTGCCCGCGGGCGCGCCGGAGGATGCCTACGTCCGCCTCGTCCTGGAGCTGGCCGACGGCCGCGAGCTGCGCTTCCGCGACATCCGCAAGTTCGGCAAGATCGGGCTGTACGGCCGCGACCCGTCGACCGGCGAGCTCGTCGCCGAGGTCGGCGGCGCGGCCGTGTTCGCCGCCGTCGGGCCGGAGCCGCTCGACGACGCCTACACGCTGCGCGTCTTCCGGGCGCGCCTGCGGCGGCGGAAGGGTCGGCTCAAGTCGCTGCTGCTCGACCAGTCGTTCGTGGCGGGCGTCGGCAACATCTACGCCGACGAGGCCCTGTGGCGGGCGCGTCTCCATCCGCTGCGCACGGTCGGCACGCTGCGCGTCCCCGACGAGCGGCGCCTGTACGAGGCCATCCGCGCCGTCCTGGCCGAGGCCGTCGAGCGCCGCGGCTCGTCGATCGATGACTACACCGCGCCCGATGGCGATGGCTCGATGCAGGAGCGCCTGGACGTCTACCAGCGGACCGGCGAGCCGTGCCGGCGCTGTGGACGGCCCGTCCGACGCATCGTCGTCGGCGCTCGCTCTACCCATTTCTGCTCGTGGTGCCAGCGCCTGCCGGCCGGCGACCGCAAGGGCGGCGAGGCCGATCCTGCCGGACGATGACCGGCGGCGACCCGCGTCCGGGGCGGCGTTGGACCGAGCTGCCGGGCGGGGAGGGGAGCGTCGGTCTCACGCCGGACGAGGCGGCGACGGTCGCCGCGTGGGCGGCCACCCGCGAGCGGACGGCCCGGACCAAGCGCGCGGCCGCGAGCCGCCGTGCCGCCGCCCGGGCCGCGATGGGCGGCAGCTGATGTCGATCCTGCGCCTGGCCGGCGTGACCCGGGAGATCGGCACGTTCATGATCCTCGACGCCATCGACGCGGCCATCGCCCTCGGCGACCGGGTCGGACTGGTCGGGCCGAACGGGGCAGGCAAGACGACCCTGCTCCGCCTCGCCGCCGGCCGGGATGAGCCAGACGCCGGGCGCGTCGAGCGCAAGCGCGGCCTGTCCATCGGGCTCCTCGCCCAGGAGGCCCATTTCGACGCGGCGTTCATGGCCGCCCCGGACCTGCGCATCGGCGGTCCGTACCGGGGCTGCCCATCTCGACGTCATGGCCGCCGAGCTGGCCGAGCTGGAGCGGTCCGGGCGGGCCGCCGAGTCGACCTATGCCGACCTCCAGCATCGCTACGAGGTCCTGGGCGGCTACACCTTCGACCAGCGGGTCGACGCGGCGCTGTCCGGCCTGGGCTTCCCGCGCGACGAGTGGGCCAAGCCGCCGACCGCCCTGTCCGGCGGCGAGCAGACCCGGGCCGCGCTGGCCCGCCTGGTCATCGCCGACCCGGACCTGCTCCTGCTCGACGAGCCGACCAACCACCTCGACCTCGACGCCCTGGAGTGGCTCGAGGACCACCTGCGAAGGCGAGCCGGCTCGCTGCTCGTCGCCTCCCACGACCGGGCCTTCCTCGATGCCACGGTGACCCGCATCTGGGAGCTGCGCGACCGACGGCTGACCGTCTTCCGCGGCGACTATCGCGCGTATCACCGCCAGCGCGAGGAACGGGACGCCCGAGCCGAGAAGGAGGCGGACACCTGGGAGGAGCAGGTCGTCCGCGAGCGCGAGCTCATCCAGCGCTACCGGAGTCAGCGCAAGTTCTCGAAGATGCACGAGCACGAGGCCCGCCTCGAGAAGCTCCTGGCCGAGCGGCGCGAAGCGCCGAAGAAGGTCCGCAAGCTGACCCTCCCGCAGGGCTCCCTGGTCGGCGGCGGGCCGTCCCGGTCGGGCGAGATCGTCGTCCGCGTCGAGGACCTCGCCGTCGGCTACCTGCCCGGGCGCGGGGCGGTCGATGAGGATGGCCGGGCGGTCGCGGACCCGCGGGTCGTCGCCCGCGCCCCGTTCCTTGCCGCCCAGCGCGGCGACCGGATCGGGATCGTCGGGCCCAACGGGGCGGGCAAGACGACGCTCCTTCGGACGATCGCGGGCGAGCTGCCGCCGCTCGACGGGATCGCTGACGTTCGGGCACAACGTGTCGCTCGGCTACCTCGCCCAGCTGCGCGGTGCGGCCATCCCGGGCGCCACGGTCATCGACGCCCTGACCGAGGCGATCCCGATCACGACCGGCGAGGCCCGCGCGTACCTCGCGCGGTTCCTGTTCCGCGGCGACGACGTGTTCAAGGAGGTCCGCTCGCTGTCCGGCGGCGAGCGCTCGCGACTGGAGCTCGCCCTGCTCGGGATCCAGCCGTCCAACCTCCTGCTCCTCGACGAACCCACCAACCACCTCGACATCCCGGCCCGCGAGGCGATCGAGTCATTCATGCGCGAGTCGCCGGCCACGCTCCTCGTCGTCTCCCACGATCGCCGTCTCCTGGAGACGGTCTGCGACCGCCTGTGGGTCGTCGACGACGGGGCGGCCGTCGGCTTCGACGGCGGCTACAAGCGCGTGGCGGAGCGGCCGTCGCGGACGGCTGGACCGTCGCGGCCGAGGTCGAGCGCGTCATCGCTCGGCGCGGCCCGGCCGGGCGGACCGCGGGAGCGGCCCGGTCCGGCGCGCCGCACGAGCCGGCGCGTCCCGCTCCGGTCGGCGTCGTCGCAACCCCCGCACCGGCGTCGGGCGCCGGGGCCGTGGCCACGACGGCGGCCCCACCAGCACGTCCGCGGGCCAAGCGCGGCCCGCGGCTGTCCAAGGATGCGTACCGTCGCCAGAAGGCTGCCCTCGACGCGGAGCTGACCCGGCTGGGCCTGCGCAAGAACCACCTCGAGCTGGCCCTCGGCGATCCCGCGGTGGCCGCGAACTTCGTCGAGCTGCGCCGGGTCACGAGCGAGCTGGCCGATGTCGACGCCGCGCTGGCCGTGGCCGAGGACGCCTGGCTGGAGCTCGAGGAGCGCGCCCCGGACTGACGGCGTCCGCCTCGGCCTGACCGGGCCGATCGGGTGCGGCAAGTCGACGGTCGCGGGCTGGCTCGGCGCGCAGCCTGGCATCGTGGTCGTCGATGCCGATCGGGTGGCCCGCGACGTCCTCGCGCCGGGCACGGCCGCGACGGCCGCGGTCATCGACCGATTCGGGCCAGCCATCGCCGACGGACGGCGCGATCGACCGGGCGGCGCTCGGCCGGATCGTGTTCGCGGACGCCGAGGCCCTCCGCGACCTCGAGGCCATCGTCCATCCGGCGGTCCGCCCGCGGATCCTCGCGGCGATCACGGGCGCCGAGCGCGACGGCGCCCGGGCCTGTGTCGTCGAGGCCATCAAGCTCGTCGAGGGCGGGCTGGCCGAGCTGTGTGACGCCGTCTGGCTCGTGGACCTGCGACCGTGCCCGCCAGGTCGAGCGCCTGGTCGGCCGGGGGATGGCCCGTGACGACGCCGAGGCCCGCATCGCCAGCCCAGGGCGACCTGGCCGACCGGCTCCGGGCCTCCGCGACGACGGTCATCGACACGAATGCCGACCCGGCGGCGACGCGCGCTCGCGTCGAAGCGGCCTTGACGGCACTGCTCGACGGTGGGGGCGCCGACGCGCCGGGGCTCAGTCGGACAGCTTGAGGACGTACGTCCCGAGGTAGCGAGGGCAGGCGTCGCGACGCGCAGCTCGTCACTCGCAGGCGCGCGGTGATGAACGAGCTCAGGAAGTAGCCCCGGACGTGCTTGTCCGAGCCGGCACTGGCGCTCGTGACGTGGAACATCGCCCAGCCCATGAAGTTGCCGTCGTTGTCCACGACGGCGACGGGCAGGTCGAGACCGCGGAGGTAGTCGTCGACGTCCTGGAACAGCTGCGTGTGGTTGCCGTTGTTGTCCTGGCCGATGTACTGGCCGTACTCCATCGTCCGCTCGATGTCGAGGCCACCGGTGATGATGTCGGAGACTTCATTCGTGTTGACGTTGCCGACACCGTAGTTGGTCCAGGCGAAGTCGAGCTCGCTGGTCGGGATGTCGCCGTTCGTCTCGCCGAAGTCCGTCTCGGTCTGGTACTTGGGCGTCCCGTCGTCCTCGAACGCCCCGATCGAGAAGATGAACGGCCCGCGCCCTCGGCCGAGTCCGGGAAGCCGGCCAGGGCGGCGGCCGTCGTCGAGACCTGCCAGCTGGCGAATGCCGAGCGACGCCGAGGAACGTGTTCGGGTGATGCGCCTCGATGTCGACCGTGACCTCGACGCCGTTGGAGGTGTCGACGGCGACGTCGACGACCGTCCCATCGACCCCGTTCGTCGTAGCCGTTCTCGGCGGTCACGGTCTGGGCGCGGGCGATCGCCTGGGCGTCATCGCCGTTGATCAGGTAGTCGTTGGCGGCGGCCAGGGCGGCCAGGTCCGCGGCGGTCTGCTGGTCGCGGCGCTGGGCGAACGTCCCGCCGGCGTCGACCGCCAGCCCGGTGACGCCGATGAGGACGAGCAGGGACAGGGCGAAGACGACCAGGACCTGGCCGCGCTCGCTGCCGCATGGGACGGGCGCCGGGCGGATCGGCCGTCGGATGGCGGTCATTGGATCTCCGCGCTGCTGGTCGACGAGAACGACAGGGGTCCGAGCATCGTCAGGAAGGGCAGCGACCGGCTGGTAGGTCGTCGTCGCCGTGACCCGGACCCAGTCGCCCGGCTCGGCACGTGTCGAACTGGAGCACGCCGGCGAGGTCGACGCAGGCGTAGGTGGGGGTCCGGAGGCCGGGCACGAGGCCGCTCTGGACGTCGACAGACCGCGGCGGTCTCGGGGCTCGCGCCGAGGGTCGGCCAGCACCCGGGTGGACGCTCGTCTCGCGGGCGATCTCGCGCGCCGCCTGGGAGACGCCGTTGAACAGGAAGACGCCGCGGGCGAGGTCGATGATGCCGACGAACAGGACCAGGAAGATGATGATCCCGAACGAGAACTCGACCAGGGCCTGGCCGCGCTCGTGGTGGTGCGTCGCGCGCCGGCCGACCTGGGTCACGGCGTCACCGTGACGCTGTGCGGATCGCGCATCGGAACCGGCGGCGTTGGACACGACGAGGGTGATCGTGTAGATCGCCCTGGGCCTGGTACATGTGGGTCGGGTTCTGGAGGGTCGACGTCGACGACGAGCCGGCGCCGTCACCGAAGTTCCACGACCAGGTCAGCGGACACTCCGGCCCAGTGGTCGACAGATCGGTGAACACGAACGACGGTCTGCTTCTTCTTGCCGGTGAACGGCGTGAAGGTGAAGTCGGCGACGGGCGCGAAGCAGATCGGCGTCGGCGAGGGCGTCGGTGACGGCGTCGGCGATCGGTCCCGGTGTGGCGGAGGGGTCCAGGGTCGGCGTCGGGCTCGGCGACGGGCTGGGACTCGGGCTCGGCGACGGGGAGGCCGTCGGGCCCGCTGGTGTCGATGTTCGGCTGGACGGCGATCTGGGCGGTGGCTGTACGTGGCGATGGGGATCGTCTGGCCGCCGAAGATCGCGCCCAGGAAGGGGGTGATCAGGGTGAACTCGTTCTCGACCGAGACGACGATGACGTTGCCGAGCGCCTCGGCGCACGGGGATGGCGTCGCAGGCCACGTTGACGTCGCTCGGGGTGATGTTCACCAGGGAGCCCGTCGCCTCGGCCGCGACCGCGCACATGATCCGGTTGGTCAGGGCGTCACACGCCGCCGACGGGACGAACGACGTCGGGTGACGGGCGGCCTCGAGCGCTCCGGCGCGCGCGGCATTGGCGACGACGATCTTCGAGTGGAACAACCGGCCGAGGTCGCTGGCCGTCGACGAGCAACAGGAGCATGATCGGCAGGATCAGGGCGAGCTCGACGATGGACTGGCCTCGCGAGCGTCGCCGGGTTCGCCGCGAAGCGGAAGAGGATGGACACGTTCACCTACCGAGCGCGCGCTGGCCGCGCCATGAGTGTCGGCGCGGCTGCACTCCCGACTGTAGGAGTGGGTCTCCCGGCGCATAAGCAGGCGCCGGTGGCCTCTTCGTACTGAGGCGCACCGGCAGGTGGTCCGGCCCGGCGGTGACGGGACGCGCCACCCGGGTGGTCAGGAACGGATCGACGTGGACGACCGGACGCTCGTCAGGGCGCCGGCGTCGCCGCCGGTGAGGCGGCGGGCGAAGCTACTGCGGCCGGCACGGCGGTCGGCGATGGGAGCGGTGTGGCGGTCGGGATCGGGCGTCTGGAGCGGTCCCCGTCCGGCCGGGTAGACCTCGGGGATCGGCACGCCGTACTTCTCGATGATCCGGTTGGTCGTCTCGCCGAACGACGTGGCGTCGGTCAGGCGGGTGTCCTCGTCCGGGCGGAGGGCCAGGCCGAAGGTGGCGTTGCCGGTCGCCTGCAGGTGGGAGATCTCCTCGGCCACCGTCAGCGGTGCCCGGACGACGTAGAACGCGCCCTCGCGGGCGAGGAGGACCATGTCCTGGTAGGTGATCTTGGTCGAGCGGTCAGGGTAGTAGCGACCGTCGGCCGTGAGGTCGGCCGGGACGTCGACGACGACGGTCACGAACACGTCGACGGACTGGCCGGCCTTGAGCAGGCCGCCGACGGCGAGGTCGTCGGCAACGGTCAGGGACACGGCACGCCACGTCTCGGAGTCGGGGGCGACGGTCTCGTCCGGACCGAGGATGGAGAACTGGCCGCCCTCGTCGGACGAGGCCAGCATGTTGGTCGTGATGAGCTGGCCCTGGAGGATCGACACGGCCGGGATGCGGCCGATGACCTCGGCCGGGTCGGACGACGACGCCATTGGCGTTGGTCGGGTCCAGCGGGACCTGGCGGACCTCGACGTCCGCGGCCTCGATCGCCTCGCGGGCCGGGATGACCTGGATGGCGACGACCGCCGGGACCTTCTGGGCGTTCAGCTGGCCGGCCTGCTGCTGGGCCTGGTTGATCAGGAAGAACGCGGCGCCACCGGCGACTACGGCGAGGATCACGCCGAGGGCGATGACCCACTTGCCTCGACTCCGGTCGTCCCGGAACTCCTGGTCCATGCATGAGCCTCCAACTGGGTGGATCGCCTGGAGGTCAGGCGGGCGGTAAGGCGGGGGCCGGGATCCGCGCAGGGGATCCCTCCGCTGGAGTGTCGAGGCCGTACCCGTGAGCAGGTATGGCCCGGTGGTCCCAGTACGCACCACCCGCACGTCATCCCGGCCCAGCTCATCGTCCTGCTCGAACCGAACATCCGTTCATGCGTCGGGTCGGCCGACCCGGTACACTTCGGGCGTGCCCGACTTCGACCTCGTCGCCCCGTTCGAACCGACCGGCGACCAGCCCGCGGCGATCGAGCGCCTGACCGAAGGACTGGCCCGCGGCCTGCGCCACCAGACGCTCCTGGGCGCGACCGGCACGGGCAAGACGGCGACGTTGGCCTGGACCATCGCCCGGCACAACAAGCCGACCCTCGTCCTGGCCCACAACAAGACGCTCGCCGCACAGCTGTACGCGGAGTTCCGGGAGTTCTTCCCGAACAACGCGGTCGAGTACTTCGTCAGCTACTTCGACTACTACCAGCCCGAGGCGTACCTGCCGCGCAGCGACACGTACATCGAGAAGGACTCGTCGCGCAACGACGAGATCGACCGGCTGCGCCACGCGGCGACCCACGCCCTGTTCGAGCGGCGTGACGTGATCATCGTCGCCTCGGTCTCGTGCATCTACGGCCTGGGTGCCCCGGTCGACTACGGGGCGACGGTCCTCAAGCTCCGGACCGGCGGCAAGTACCGGCGTGACGCGGTCCTCCGCCATCTCGTCGACCTCCAGTACCAGCGCAACGACCAGGCGCTGGGCCGGGCCCGGTTCCGCGTCCGCGGCGACACGCTGGAGCTCCAGCCGGCGTCGGAGGAGTTCATCGTCCGGGTCGAGTTCTTCGGCGACGAGGTCGAGCGCATCACCGAGCTCGATCCCCTGACCGGCGAGCTGCTCGCCGAGCGCAAGGAGGCCAACGTCTACCCGGCGACCCACTTCGTCACGCCGGCGGACAAGCTCAAGGAAGCCATCGTCGACATCGAGGCGGAGATGGAGGTCCGGGTCGGCGAGCTGGAGGCCGAGGGTCGAGCGCTGGAGGGCGCGCGACTGCGCCAGCGCACGACATTCGACCTGGAGATGCTTCGCGAGCTCGGCTACTGCTCCGGGGTCGAGAACTACTCGCGCCACCTCGCCCGGCGCGAGGCGGGCTCGCGGCCGTGGACCCTGCTCGACTACTTCCCGCCGGACTGGCTCCTCGTCGTCGACGAGTCGCACATGACCGTCCCGCAGGTCGTCGGCATGTACAAGAACGACCGGACCCGCAAGGAGATCCTCGTCGACTTCGGGTTCCGCCTGCCGTCCGCCCTGGACAACCGCCCGCTGACCTTCGAGGAGTTCGAGGCGACCGTCCACCAGGCGGTCTACATGAGCGCGACGCCCGGTCCCTACGAGCTGGAGCGCTCCGAGGGGCAGATCGTCCAGCAGCTCATCCGCCCGACCGGGATCGTCGACCCGCCCATCAGCGTCCGGCCGACCGAGGGCCAGATCGACGACCTGCTGGAGCAGGTCCGCTCGCGAGTCGAACGCGGCGAGCGCGTCCTGGTCACGACGCTGACCAAGAAGATGGCCGAGGACCTGACCGACTACCTCAAGGAGCTTGGGGTCAAGGTCCAGTACCTCCACAGCGAGGTCGACACGCTGGAGCGGGTGGCCATCCTGCGCGACCTGCGCCTCGGCGTGTTCGACGTGCTGGTCGGGATCAACCTGCTGCGCGAGGGGATCGACCTGCCCGAGGTGACGCTCGTGGCCATCCTCGACGCGGACAAGGAGGGCTTCCTGCGCTCGGCCTGGTCGCTCATCCAGATGATCGGTCGGGCGGCCCGCAACATCGGCGGCGAGGTGATCATGTACGCCGACACGCGTGACCGAGTCGATGCAGGTCGCCATCGACGAGACGAACCGGCGGCGGGCGATCCAGGACACCTACAACCAGGAACACGGCATCGAGCCGACGACCATCGTCAAGGGCATCCACGACCTCAACCAGCGACTGCGAGCCGTGGCCGAGTCGACCATCGTCTACAGCTCGGAGCGCCAAGCGGCCGGGCGGACCTTCGACGAGGCCGACCGGGCCAAGGTCGAGGCCCTCGTCGGCCGGATGGAGGCGGAGATGCGCGCGGCGGCCAAGGAGCTCGAGTTCGAGCGGGCGGCGGCCCTGCGCGACGAGATCCAGCAGATCCGCCTGCGCGTCCTGGAGCAGGACGCGTCGGTGACGGTCGCGCGGGCCGCCGAACGGGCCGCAGCCGACGCCCGCGCCGGGACGAGCGGCCTGACCGGTGCCGCCGACCGAGCCCGGGGGCGCCGGGCGGCCGAGGCCGCCATCGCCGCCGGCCCGGTCATGGAGGTCACGAGCGTGACCGTCCTGCCGGCGGAGGACGAGCCGGCCGCCTCCCTGGACGGCGACCCGCATGGCGGCCACGACGGGACGGACGGCGCGGATGGCGACGGGACCGCATCTGATTGGCTGCCCGGGATCCGCGACGAGCACGACGACGACGGTGGGTGGCAGGCCCGCTGGCTGGACCGGCCCACCTGGGACCGGACGGTCACCCCGAACATCCGCAAACGGACGGGCCAGCGACCCTCGCGCCGCCGCTGAGCCCGGCTTCGCATCGCCTCTCGGTGCCGAGACGCACCACGTTGTGTGGTGGTCTAGTGCAGTCCGGTGCGTTCCCGATTAGATTCGGAGCATGCCAGGTGGATTGGCGTCGATCCTCGCCATCCCAGTGGCTGACGCCATGTCCGGCGTCTTCCTGGTCGTCGCCCGGGTCGGCTCGTTCACGATCCTGCGACTCATGACCCTGGCCTTGGCCCAGGCCATCGACCTGGCGACATTCGCCGTCATGATCGATCGCTATGGCGTGGCGGCCGAGGCCAACCCGCTCGTCGCCGACCTGTTCGTGAGCCAGGGGATCCATGCCCTCGTCTTCGCCAAGCTCGCGTTGGTCGTCGCGATCGGCGCGCTTTCCGTCGCGGCGGTCGCCAAGGAGCGCGCGGGCGCCTGGAAGATGGTCGGCGGTGTGCCGCTGGCGTTGGCGATCACGGCCGGGCTGGTCGGGGCGATCACGAACACGGCCGTCATCCTGAGCTGATCCTCCAGCCCGTCGGATCGCACCTGTCGAGCCGGTCATCCGCTCTGCCGCCGTCCCGCCGAGACCCGCGAACACCTGTTCTAAACGCCCCGCGTCCGGTAGACTGATGCCGTGCCCCAGGATCAGCTCGTCGTGCGCGGTGCGCGCGAACACAACCTCAAGGACGTCACGGTCGCCTTCCCGCGCGACCGGCTGGTCGTCATCACCGGCCTCAGCGGCTCGGGCAAGTCGTCGCTCGCGTTCGACACGATCTATGCCGAGGGCCAGCGCCGGTACGTCGAGAGCCTGAGCGCCTACGCCCGGCAGTTCCTCGGCCAGATGGAGAAGCCAGACGTCGACCAGATCGACGGCCTGTCGCCGGCCATCTCGATCGACCAGAAGGGCGCGTCGCGCAACCCCCGCTCCACCGTCGGCACGGTCACCGAGATCTACGACCACCTGCGCCTGCTGTTCGCCCGGATCGGGCAGCCGCACTGTCCCGACGGCCATCCCATCGAGCGCCAGAGCGTCCAGCAGATCGTCGACCAGGTCCTGGCCCTGCCCGAAGGCACCCGCCTCCTCGTCCTCGGCCCGCTCATCAAGGACCGCAAGACCGAGGGCGACCGGATCATCGATGCCGCCCGTCGCCAAGGCTTCGTCCGCGTCCGAGTCGACGGGGAGCAGTACGACATCGCCGACGCGCCGCCGCGTCTGGACAAGTACAAGCGCCACAGCATCGAGGTCGTCGTCGACCGCTACATCGTCCGCCATGCCGACGCGCCGGAGGGGGCCGAGCGGGCGCCCGACGGCCGGCCCATCGACCCGGACAGCGGCGCCGTCATCCCGGACCCGGATGCCACCCGCCTGGCCGACTCCGTGGAGACGGCCCTGCGCCTGGGCGAGGGTGTCGTGATCATCGCTCCGGCCCCGCGCGAGGGCGAGCCGCCGGACTTCGAGGAGCGGCGCTACAGCGAGCGCTACAGCTGCCCGTACGACGGGTTCACGATCGACGAGCTCGAGCCGCGCTCGTTCTCCTTCAACAGCCCGCACGGCGCCTGCCCCACCTGCGCCGGCCTGGGCACCAAGCTGGAGATCGACCCGGGCCGGCTCATCCCCGACCGAAGCAAGAGCCTGGGCGGCGGCGCGCTCGGCGTCGGCGGCCTGCTGTCGACCGATGCGTCGTGGCGGATGAAGATCCTCGAAGCGGTCTGCAAGGCCCATGGATGGGACTTCCAGTCGCCCGTGCGCGACCTGCCGCAGGAAGCGATCGATTACCTGCTCTACGCGCCCAAGGACCAGGAGCGGGTGCTCGTCCGGTATCGCCACGAGCGCGGCGAGAACACCTACAAGGCCAACTTCGAGGGGATCATCACCAACCTCGAGCGGCGCTACCGGGAGTCCGACTCGGACTACATCAAGGCCGAGATCGAGAAGTTCATGGTCACCAAGCCGTGCCCGGCCTGCGGCGGCCAGCGGCTCCGGCCGGAGATCCTGGCCGTGACCATCGGCGAGCGCAACATCCGCGACGTCGCGACGATGTCGATCACCGACGCGCTCCGCTGGTCGACCTCGCTCGGCGGCGGGCTGAGCGACCGCGAGCGGACGATCGCCTACCAGGTCGTCAAGGAGATCGTGGCCCGCCTCGGGTTCCTCGTCGACGTCGGCCTGGACTACCTGACCCTGGACCGGACGAGCGTCACGCTGTCCGGTGGCGAGGCCCAGCGCATCCGGCTCGCGACCCAGATCGGGACGACCCTCATGGGCGTCCTGTACATCCTCGACGAGCCGTCCATCGGGCTCCACCAGCGCGATAACGCCAAGCTCATCGCGACCCTCACCCGGCTCCGCGACCTGGGCAACACGGTCCTCGTCGTCGAGCACGACGAGGAGACCATCCGGACCGCGGACTGGGTCGTGGACATCGGCCCGGGGGCCGGTCAGCACGGTGGCGAGATCATCGCCAACGGGCCGCTGGAGCGGCTCCTGGAGGAACCACGGTCCATCACCGGGGCGTTCCTGCGCGGGGAACGCGCCGTCCCCATCCCGAAGCGCCGGCGCAAGGGCAACGGCAAGCGGCTCGTCGTCCGCGGCGCGCGCGAGCACAACCTCAAGGGAGTCGATCTCAAGCTCCCGCTCGGGACGTTCGTGTCCGTGACCGGGGTGAGTGGCTCGGGCAAGAGCACGCTCGTGACCGAGGTCCTGTATCGCGCCCTGGCCCGCGAGCTGAATGGTTCGCGCGAAGCGGTCGGGGCGCATGATCGGCTGGAGGGCGCCGAGCACATCGACAAGATCATCGAGATCGACCAGAGCCCCATCGGCCGGACGCCACGGTCCAACCCGGCGACCTATACGGGCCTGTTCGCGCCCATCCGCGAGCTGTTCGCCGGCGTGCCCGAGGCCCGCGTCCGCGGCTACAGCCCGGGCCGCTTCAGCTTCAACGTCAAGGGCGGGCGCTGCGAGCACTGCAAGGGCGACGGGATCCTCAAGATCGAGATGCAGTTCCTGCCGGACGTCTACGTGCCGTGCGAGGTGTGCAAGGGCCAGCGCTACAACCGCGAGGCCCTGGAGATCCACTTCAAGGGCAAGTCGATCGCCGACGTCCTCGAGATGACGATCGCCGAGGCGCTCGATTTCTTCAGCGCCGTCCCGAACGTCCGGGCCAAACTGCAGACCCTCAACGACGTCGGGCTCGGCTACGTCCACCTCGGGCAGCCGGCGACGACGCTGTCCGGCGGCGAGGCCCAGCGGGTCAAGCTCTCGACGGAGCTCTCGCGGCGGGCCACGGGCCGGACGTTGTACGTCCTGGACGAGCCGACGACCGGGCTCCACTTCGCCGACGTCGAGAAGCTCCTCGAGGTCCTCCACCGCTTGGTCGAGGGCGGCAACACGGTCCTCGTCATCGAGCACAACCTGGACGTCATCAAGACCGCCGACTGGATCGTCGATCTCGGCCCGGAGGGCGGCGACCGGGGCGGCCGGATCATCGCCGAAGGGACGCCGGAGAAGGTCGCCGGGTCCCGTGGGTCGGCCACCGGTGAGTACCTGGACCGCGTCCTCCGCGGCGAGCCACTGGTCCCGCTGTCCGATGTGACGTTCGCCGACGAGGCCGGGCGGGGCAGCGGACGGAACGGACGGGACGCCAACAATGGCCGGAACGGGTCCGGGACGAAGGGTGCCGCGGCGGTGCCGGTGATGGCCACGCCGTCGCGCAAGCGAGCCTCCGCCGCGAAGGCTCGCTGAGGGCACGCCCCGGCGTACCATCCCGCCATGCCGGAAATCGACTTCGCCTTCCTCGCCGATGCTGCCGAGACGGTCCCGGGCCAGAAGTTCCACGTCCTGGGGGGCGGCATCGCCCGGATCGGCGGTCGGCGCTTCCCGTTGCGCCATCCCCACCTGGCGCTGGTCATCGGCCTGCAGGTCACCGCGCCCGAGACGGAGCGCGAGCACGACATCCGGTTCGTCCTCCTGGACCCGGACGGTGGGGAAGTCGCCGGGGCGACCGGCAGCCTCGTGGCCCGCAGCCAGCGTGACGGCCGCGACGCCATCCTGACCTTCAGCATCGATCTCTGGAACCTGACGTTCCCGGCGCCCGGCGACTACTCGTTCCGGATCCTCGTCAACGGCTCGGAGCGCAAGCGCCTGCCCCTGCTCCTCCTGGCGCCACCCGATGCCGGATCCGGGGACACGATCGTGACGTCCGCTCCGTCGGATGCCTGAGCGGACCTCGATCACGGCCCGGCCGCGCCACGAGCTGGGGGCCATCGACGACCTGGCCCTGGCCGCGGCCCGTCACGGTGACCGGCTCCTGGCCGAGGCCACGGCCCGCGGCATCACCCGCTGGTCGACCTACCTCGAGCCGCTGCCCGACCGGCTGCGCGACGAGGGGCTACCGGCCCTCCGGTCGACGGCCCTGCGAGCCCGGTCGGCCTACGGCCCGAAGGACTCCGTCCGGGACGCCCTGCCGGCGGACCTGACCGAGCCCTTCCTCGACGCGATCGACCGGCTCCTGCGCGAGATCAACCGGGCCCGCGCCTGACGGCCGGCGCCGGCGCCAACTCGGCCGGGTCGAAGGCTTCGAGCAGGAACGGGGAGGGCGCGGCTGGGTCATAGCTCAGGAGCAGCGTCCGACGGGCACGGGTCCAGGCCACGTAGGCCAGACGCCGTTCCTCCTCGAGCGCCCGCTGTGGGTCGTCCGCCTCGGACACGGAGCGGCCGCTCGGGAACCGACCCACGTCCAGCCCGACCACCGCCACATGGTCGAACTCCGCTCCCTTGGTCGAGTGGGCCGTCGCCAGGGTCAGCGACGCATCGTCCCGTCGGAGTGCCGCCAGCCGTGCGCGTGTGTCCTCGATCGCGGTCACCAGGGCCGCGGCATCCGGGAACCCGGCCGCCCAGGCCAGCAGGGAGGAGGCGATCGGCCGGTCGTCCGGCTGGGCCGTCCGGCGCAGGTTTCCCAGGCGGATGAGCAGTGGTGCGTGCGACGGCTCGGCGCGCAGCCGGTCGAGCAGATCGTCGATGCGCGGATCGTCGAGCGGGAGGTCCACGGACGCCGCCCGGAACGGGCGACCAGCCCGGAGTGCCGCGATGACGGCCGGCTGGAGCTCGCGGTTGGTCCGGGCCAGGATCGCCGCGGTCCCGTCGTCCGTCGGCAGGGCCGCCAGGAGCCGCTCGGTCCGCCGCGGCTCGTCGTCGGGATCGGGTGCGAGGACGAGGCGACCGGTCGCCCCCGGACGCCAGCGGATGACCTTCGCGAAGCGCTCGACGTTGTGGGCGATGAGCCGGACGGCGCGATCGACGACCGGAGGCGGGCAGCGGTGATTGACCTCGAGGTCGACGCGCCGCAGACCGGGCAGGACGGCGTCGAGGCCCAGGACCCGCCGGACATCGGCCAGGCGCCAGCCGTAGATCGACTGGTCGTCGTCGCCGACGAGGAAGATGCGGTTCGCCGGGGCGGCCAGGAGGAGGGCCAGCCGGAGCTGCGACCGGTCGACATCCTGGACCTCGTCGACCAGCAGATGGGCGCAGTGGTCGCGCCAGCGGCCGAGCAGGGCCGGATCGCCGTCGAGGACGTCGAGGGTCCGGCGCACAAGGTCGTCGAAGTCGAGTGCGCCACGCGCAGCCAGGGCACGCTCGTAGGCTACGAACGCCGCGCCGGTCGGTCCGGGCTCCGGGTCCGCCTCGACATCCGTCAAGCGCACGCCGTGCTCCAGCTTCAGTCTGGAGATCGCGGTGTCCAGGGCCCCACGGCCGGCCGCATCGAGGGTCGGGAACAGCTCGGCCAGGAGCCCGGCGCGATCGACCAGGCCGCTGACATCGACCCGAGCATCGCGGAGGATCTCGCGACCCAGGGCGTGGAACGTCCGGACCCGAACGGTCCGCGGCGGCAGCCCGAGGTCAGCGAGGGCCGCATCGAGACGCTCGCCGAGCTCGGCAGCCGCGCCGCGATTGAAGGTGATGGCGGTGATCCCGGTGGGGGCGGCGCCGCCGTCCACGAGCCAGGCGATCCGCGCGACGAGCGTCGTGGTCTTGCCGCTCCCGGCCGGGGCCACGCACAGGACGGGCCCGGGTGCCGCGGTCGCCGCCGATCGCTGATCCGCCGTCAACCGAGCGAGCCGGGCCTCGACGGCCGGGTGGGTCACGATGACCAGCGTGGTGCCGCCGGCTCACCAGCGGCTCACCGGCGGATCGCCGCCAGGTTCGCCCGGACTTCGCTTCAGGTTTCGGTGCCCCGGCGCACCATCGCCGCCGCCATCAGGCGTGCCGCACACGAGACGTTGACGCGACGACGGTGGTCCGGTGCGGTCCGGGGCGGTAGCATCCGCCTACCGGATCGTCGATGTTCGACGCATCGTCCGTGCCCCACGCCGTCCCCATCCCGCCCAGGAGATGTGCCCATGACGCGCGCACCCCGCTTCCGCCGCCTCGTCGCCCTCGCCGGTGTGGCCATGATCGTCGCGACCCTGCTCGCGACCTCCGCCGCGGCCAAGGCGACCAAGCCCCCGGTCGAGGTCCAGATCCTCGGTCTCAACGACTATCACGGCCAGCTGGAGCCGGCCAGTCCGTTGAGCTCGGCCGGGCGGATCGGTTCCCTGACCCGGACGAGCGCCGGGCCGCCCCCGGTCGACGAGTGCCTGGAACTGTGCATCCCGGCCGGCGGCACCGAATACCTCGCCACCCACGTCGCGAACCTCAAGGCGACCAACCCGAACACGGTCTTCGTGTCGGCCGGCGACCTCATCGGCGCGACGCCGCTCCTGTCGGCACTGTTCCACGACGAGCCGAGCGTCGAGGCGTTCAACATCATGGGCCTCGACTACAACGGCGTGGGCAACCACGAGTTCGACGAGGGCATCGACGAGCTGCTCCGCGTCGCCTACGGCGATCGCGAGGTCGGCGACTACGTCCCGGCCCGGCCCGACGGCTGCCATCCCGAGGATGGCTGCGGCGACGGCGACGGCTACGAGGGCGCGGATTTCCCGTTCCTCGCCGCCAACGTCACCTACAAGGACTCGGGCGAGACCATCTTCCCGCCGTACAAGGTCCACAACTTCCCCGGCGGCGTGAAGATCGCCTTCGTCGGGATGACCCTCCAGGGCACCCCGCTCATCGTCTCCCCGGACGGCATCGCGTCGGTGGACTTCAATGACGAGGCCGACTCGGTCAACGCCCTCGTGCCGCACCTCAAGCGTCGCGGTGTCGAGGCCATCGTCGTGCTCCTCCACGAGGGCGGTAGCGTCCAGGGTGGTGCCGGTGGCAACGCCAGCCTCATCAACTCGTGCAACGGCCCGCAGGCACCCAACGCGCCGAACAGCCCGACCGGCGACATCGTCGACGTGGTCAACCGGATGCATGACGAGATCGACATCGTCGTCACCGGCCACACCAACTGGGCGGTCAACTGCCTCATCGACGGCAAGGTCGTGACCGGCGCGGCTTCCCAGGGCCGCCTGGTCACCGATATCGACGCCAAGATCGACCGGACGACCAACGACTTCACCGGGCCGATCGTCGTCAACAACAGGATCGTGACCCGCGACGTCCCGAAGTCGCAGCCGATCACCGATCTCATCGCCGAGTACAAGGTCTTCGAGGGCCCGATCGCCGCGGTGCGTGTCGGCTCGACCAGCGCGCCGATGGTCCGCACCGAACTGACCGCGGGCGGCGAGTCCACCCTGGGCCGGCTCATCGCCGATGCCCAGCTGGCCTCGGCCGCGAGTGCCGACGGGCAGATCGCGTTCATGAACCCGGGTGGCATCCGGGCCAACTTCGATATCGGTGAGATCAGCTACGGCGAGGCGTTCAACGTCCAGCCGTTCAGCAACATCGTCACGACCAAGACCTATACCGGTCAGCAGATCAAGGACATCCTCGAACAGCAGTTCAAGACCTCCGCCGGCGGCACGAGGACGCTCATCCTCGCCGTGTCGGGCGGGTTCACCTACACCTGGACCGCCAGCGCGCCGGTGAACAGCAAGGTCTCGAACATGGCCTTGAACGGCACCCCGATCGACCTGGCGGCGACCTACCGGGTGACCGCCAACAACTTCCTGTCCGGCGGCGGGGACGACTTCCCCGGCTTCCGGCTCGGGACCAACGAGCAGACCGGCCTGGACGACCTGGTGGCCCTCGTGGCCTATCTCGCCCTGGACGAGAATGACCCGTACACCCCGATCCCCGGCACGCAGATCACGCGCGTGCCCTGAGCCTCGACGATCCATCGTCGCGACACCAGACCCGGGCTTCGGCCCGGGTCTGGTGATTCCAGGCAACGAACCGGTACCGACGGGGGGCGCAACGAGGCACCGAACCCCCCATTTCGGCCATGGGCGCCACGTCTCGAGCACCTGACAGTTGGCCTACGCCGTTTCCCGGTCGGCGCGTCGATCGGGCCGGCGTCGTCGGGAGTCCTACGAGATGCCCAAGCGCCAGCTTCGCCGAGCCCTCGTCCTGGCCGCCGCCGGGCTCTTCGCCTTCACCGGTATCGCGTCGGCCGACATCTCCCGAGCCGACGGCGACCCGGACGAACCGGGGCTCCAGTCGATCATCGAGCTGGGTGAGGTCGCCCCATCCGAGGTCGTGTCCGCGACGGTCTGGTTCGACCTGCGCTGCAGCACGACCAACCACGTGGATGTCGGGCAGACCCTCAACCTGACCTGGTCGGCCCAATCGGCGCCGGCGGGCGGCGCGGTCCTGTCGGCCACACCGGTCACGACCGGGCCGGTCCCGGCCGGTTGGCCGGCGGACGGGGCGTCGTGCCCGGAGGAGGGGCTGGTCCTGGCCGGTTCGACGAGCACGGTGACCCTGCGCGCGCCGGCCGTGCCGAACGTGGGCTACATCTACACGGTCGGCTGGCTGCGCTCATTCAGCCCGGCCGGCAACCTGGACGGCTCGGCCGTCACCAACGCCGTGACCTCAATCTCGTTCCGACTGGCCGTCGTCGAGCACGTCGACGAGCCGCCCGTCGTCACCAGCGACGGCGACCGCACGGTCGCGGGCGACACGACCGGTGGCTGGACGGCGACGTACCCGGACGTCGTCGCGACCGATGCCGAGGACGATCCCGACCCCGATGTCACGTGCACGCCGGCCGCCGGCAGCGTCCTGCCGGTCGGGACCACGACCGTGACCTGCACGGCCACGGACTCGAACGACCAGAGCGACAGCGAGTCGTTCGCGGTGACTGTCGAGGACAACGTGGCCCCGACCCTGGCCGGCCTTCCATCCGACCAGGTCGTCACGACCGAGGACCCGTCGGGCACGACCCTGAGCTACGCCGCGCCGACGGCGACGGACGTCGTCGATCCGACCCCGTCGGTGACGTGTGACCCGGCCAGCGGCACGCCCGTCGGCCTGGGCGTCACGACCGTCACTTGCACCGCGACCGACGCCAGCGGCAACCCCACGAGCGGCACATTCGATGTGGACGTCCGGTACGTGCCCGCCCACGTCGCCGAGGCGACGTTCGGCGAGCCGATCGGCGAGGCCGCGGTGTTCTACGCCAACCGAGGGCGGACCGTCCCGGTCAAGGTCACCTTCACGGTCGACGGTGCGCCGCAGCGGACCGGGGACGCCAGCCTCCGGCTCGTCCCGTGCGGCGGCGCCGACGCCGTCGACGTGGCCCTGGCTGTCGAGCGGCGGGCGCTGGGAGCTGGGCCTCGACACGTCGTCGCTGGCCGGCTCCTGCTTCGGGGTCACGGCCGTCATCGATGGCCTCGACGCCGGCGGCTTCGTCCTCGAGCTCCGGGGCGCGGAGGCGACCAAGGCGAAGGGCCGGACCCGCTGACGGCGCGGCACCCCGCGTTGCCCTAGCATCGCGGGGTGACCCCCGAACTCGAGGCGACCCTCAAGCGACTCCCGGACCGCCCCGGCGTGTACCTCATGAAGGACCACCGGGGCGACGTCCTGTATGTCGGCAAGGCCCAAAGCCTTCGCCAACGGGTCCGCTCGTACTGGCAGAAGCAGGTCGTCCGCGGGCCGGGCGACATCCACCGGATCCGGCAGGTCGTCGACCGGATCACGGACGTCGAGGTCACCGAGGTCGACAGCGTCAGCGAGGCGCTGCTCCTCGAGGCCAACCTCATCAAACGCTTCAAGCCGCGCTTCAACGTCCGGCTCAAGGACGACAAGAGCTATCCGTACATCAAGGTCACGCTGGGCGACGACTTCCCGCGCGTCGAGCGGACCCGCAAGCTGGTCAACGACGGGAGCCGCTACTTCGGGCCGTACGCCTCGGCGGTCAGCGTCGACGAGTCGATGAACCTCGTCCGTCGCCTGTTCCCGTTCCGGACCTGCACGATCGACATCCGTGACGGGGAGCGCGCCCTCCAGCGGCCCTGCCTGCTCTATCACATCAAGCGCTGCCAGGGCCCGTGCATCGAGGCCGTGACCAAGGCCGACTACCGGAACGACATCGCCCAGGTCGAGCTCTTCCTCGAAGGCCGCCAGGAGACATTGGTCAAGGCGCTCCGTGCCGAGATGCTGGCCGCCTCCGAACGGCAGGATTTCGAGCGGGCGGCCGCCTCGCGCGACAAGATCCGGGCCATCGAGCGGACGATGGAGAGCCAGAAGATGGCCGCCTTCGCCAAGGTCGAGCTGGATCTCATCGCGATGGCCCGCCAGGACAACCAGGCGGCCATGACCCTGTTCGTCATCCGCGACGGCAAGATGATCGGGCGCGACGTGTATCTCCTGGATGCGGCCCATGACGCCACCGACGACGAGGTGCTGGCCAGCTTCCTCGAGCAGTACTACGCGCGGGCGACGTCGATCCCGCGGGAGGTCTACGTGCCGGCCGGCGTGGGGGAGTCGGCCGACATCGTCGCCTTCCTCGAGGAGCGTCGGGGCGGTCCGGTCCACCTGCGCATCCCGCAGCGCGGGGAGAAGCGGGAGCTCATGGAATTGGCCACGCGCAATGCCGCCGAGCACCTGGCGCGGGAGCAGGCCCGTTGGCTGGCCGACCAGGGCAAGACCCTGGCGGCACTGGAGCAGCTGGCCGAGGCCCTCGGGCTGCCCGGCCCGCCACTGCGCATCGAGTGCTACGACATCTCGAACTTCCAGGGCCAGGAGTCGGTCGGGAGCATGGTCGTCTTCGAGGAGGGCAAGCCGCGGTCCGGCGAGTACCGCCGCTTCCGCATCCGGTCGGTCCAGGGCCCCAACGACTTCGCCAGCCACCAGGAGGTCCTCCGCCGCCGGTTCCGGGTGACCCGGGCGGGCGAGGAGGGGAGCGAGGAGGCTCGCCGCTGGGCGATGCCGGATCTGGTCATCGTCGACGGTGGCAAGGGCCAGGTCTCGGCGGCCAAGGAGGTCCTCGACGAGCTGGGCCTGCACGACCTGCCGCTGGCCGGCCTGGCCAAGGAGCGCGAGGAGCTGTTCCTGCCCGGCCGCTCCGACCCGATCATCCTGCCGTCGACATCCTCCGCCCTGTACCTGGTCCAGCGTCTGCGCGACGAGGCCCACCGGTTCGCCATCACCTACCACCGCTCGCTGCGCGACAAGCGGACCGTCCGATCGGCGTTCGACGACCTGCCCGGCGTCGGGCCCAAGCGCAAGCGCGAGCTGCTCAAGGTGTTCGGCTCGATCAAGCGCGTCCGCGAGGCGCCGGTCGAGCAGATCGCCGCCGTCCCGGGCATCGGGCGGGCCCTCGCCGTCCGCATCAAGGCGACCCTGGAGGCCTGACGGCGGCAGGGGGACGTTTCGTGTAGCATCCCGCCGGTATGCGTAGAGCCGGTCCCATCCTCATCGTCGTCATCGGCGTGCTCGCCCTCCTGATCGACTTCCTCCCGCGGTTGGCCGTGCCCGACACGACGGCCGGCGACGGCTCGTGGCGGACCGTCGAGACCAAGCTCGGCCTGGACCTGGAGGGCGGCCTGCGGGTCGAGTACCAGGCGCTGCCGCGCGACGGTCAGGCGCCGGATCTCGCGGCCATGGGCGTCGTCAAGGACATCGTCGAGAACCGCGTCAACCAGACCGGCGTGTCCGAGCCGGTCGTCGTCGTCCAGGGCTCGGACCGGGTGGTCATCGAGCTGCCCGGCGTGACCGACGTCGACTCCGTCCGCCGGCTCGTGGGGCAGACCGGCCAGGTCGACTTCGTGCCGCTCGGCACCCAACAGGTGTCGCAGGGCCAGGTCCTCGATCTCGAGGTCACGCCACCGCTGTTCGGCGGCGACCAGGTCATCAACCCGGCGGTCGGGCAGGACCAGAGTGGCGGCCTGGCGGTGACCTTCCAGCTGCGCAACCAGGCCCCCGACTTCGCCGCGCAGGCCTTCGCCGATTACACCCGCGACCACACCGGCGAGTACTTCGCCATCACCCTCGACGACACGGTCATCTCGGCGCCGGTCATCCAGGACGCGATCCCGGCCGAAGGCACGATCCAGATCACGGCGGGGACCATCGGCGGCTTCCCATCCAAGGAGGCCAACGATCTCGTCACGGTCCTGAAGTTCGGCTCGCTGCCGTTCCCGATCCAGGAGCTGTCGAGCGAGCAGATCTCGGCCACGCTCGGCGAGACGTTCCTCAACCAGAGCCTGCTGGCCGGCCTCATCGGGATCGTGCTGGTCATGGCTTTCATGATCATGTACTACCGCCTGCCCGGCCTCGTAGCGACCTTCGCCCTCGTCTATTACACGCTCGTCGTCCTGGCCATCTTCCGGCTCATCCCGGTCACCCTGACCCTGGCCGGCATCGCCGGCTTCGTCCTGTCGATCGGCATGGCCGTCGACGCCAACATCCTCATCTTCGAGCGGATGAAGGAGGAGCTGCGGCTCGGCAAGTCGCTGCCGTCGTCCGTCGAGGCCGGGTTCAACCGCGCCTGGAACTCCATCCTCGACTCGAACGTGTCGAGCCTCATCACGGCGACCATCCTGTACGCCTTCGGCTCGTCGACGATCCGCGGCTTCGCCCTGGTCCTGATCATCGGCGTGCTCGTCTCGATGTTCAGCGCGATCGTCGTGACCCGCACGATCCTGCGGGTCGTCGTCCGCCAGGACTGGGCGAAGAAGGCCAGCCTGTACGCGCTGCGCGACGACGAGTTCGTGGCCCTGGGCACGACGCGCCCGACCACCCGACGACCGGTTCGCGCCGATGTTTGACGTCATCGGCAAGCGCCGCATCTTCTACATCATCTCGCTGGCCCTGACCATCCCGGGCGTCGTCTTCATCCTCCTGACCCCGTTCACCGATGCCGGGCTGCAGTTCACGATCGACTTCACGGGCGGCACCCGCTGGGAGCTGAAGTTCGAGGACGCGTCCGTGACGCCCGAGCAGGTCGAGGTGGTCTTCGCCGCCAACGACCTCGAGGCCAGCGCCATCCGCACCGGGACCGGCTACATCGAGATCAAGACGGAGCCGATCGGCCTCCAGCCGGCACCGGCCCCGAGCGCCTCACCGGCACCGAGCGGGTCGGCGGATCCCTCGGCCAGTCCCGGGGCCTCCGCCTCGGCCGGCCCGTCCGCGAGTCCGGACGCGTCCGCCTCCCCGTCGCCGTCCGCGGCCCCGATCGGGAACACCGAGCTACCGACCGACGGCAAGCTCGGCGAGATGGTCACCGCCCTCGAGACCGAGTTCGGACCGATCGAGTCGCAGGCCAGCCTGACGACGATCGGCCCGGTCGTCTCGACCGACCTCATCAACCAGGCGCTCATCCTCATCGTCGTCGGCTCGCTCGGGATCATGGCCTGGATCACCTACCGCTTCCGCGACTGGAAGTTCGGGATCACCGCGCTCATCTCGCTGCTCCACGACGTGCTCATCGTCGTCGGTGCGTTCGCCATCCTCGGCACGTTCTTCCACGTCGAGATCGACGCGCTGTTCGTGACCGCGATGCTGACCGTCATCGGCTTCTCGGTCCACGACACGATCGTCGTCTTCGACCGGATCCGCGAGAACAAGGCGCGACATCTCGGCGAGCCGTTCGAGGACATCGTCAACCACTCGATCCTGCAGACCTTCGGGCGCTCGATCATGACCAGCCTGACGGTCGTGCTGACGCTGCTGGCGCTGTGGCTGTTCGGCGGGGCGGCGATCAACGACTTCATCCTGGCCCTGCTCATCGGCATCGTGTCGGGGACCTACTCGTCGATCTTCGTGGCCTGCCCGTTGCTCGTCGACTGGCACCTCTGGGAGGACCGGCGCCACGGTCGGATCGCCAGCGGCCGCGCGCCGCGACCGCGCCGGGCGACGTCCTGACCCGGGCGGGCGACGGCGCGATGACCGGTAGAGGCGCCGTCGACCGGCGCGTGGCATCCTGAGACCCGTGCTGGAACCTCGCTACCGCTGGTCCTTTCCTGGTTCTATCGCCATCGCCCCTGACCTGGCGGACGCCGCGCGAGGTCGCGGCCTGACCGACCGGACGGCAGACCTCATGGCGCGTCGGGGCGTCGTGGGCGTGGCGGACCTGACCGCCTGGTTCGCGGAGCCCCTCGACGGCCTGCATGACCCGCGGGCCCTCCCGGACGCGGACGTCCTCCGCACCCGCCTGGAGCGCGCCCGGGACGCCGGCGAGACGGTCATGGTCTTCGGGGACTTCGATGCGGACGGCCTCGATGGCCTGGCCATCCTCGTCCTCGCCCTCCGGCGCTTCGGCGTCGCGGTGGAGCCCTACGTCCCCAGTCGCCTGGACGAAGGGCACGGGCTGTCGCTGGCGGCCATCGACGCGGCGATCGCCCGTGGTGCGACGGTCATCGTGACGGTCGACTGCGGGTCGAGCTCGGGGGCCGAGATCGCCGTCGCCGCCGAGCGGGGGATCGACGTCCTGGTCACGGATCACCACCGCGTCCCGCCGACCCTCCCACCGGCCCTCGCCGTGGTCAACCCGCATCGCGCCGACTCCATCTATCCGGATCGCCGCCTGGCTGGCGCGGGCGTCGCGTTCAAGGTCGCCCAGCTGCTGCTGGCCGACCTGCCGGGCGGACCGGCGGCCGCACTCGCCATGGCGGACCTGGCGACGATCGGCACCGTCGCCGATGTCGCCCCGATCGTCGGGGAGAACCGGGCCATCGCCCGGCTCGGCCTGGAGCGCCTGCGGGTGGACCCGCGGCCCGGGATCGCCGCGCTGCTGGAACGCGCCCGGGTGGCTCCGGCCGCGGTGGACCTCGACACGATCTCGTTCGCCATCGCCCCGCGCCTGAACGCGGCCGGCCGGGTCGGGGAGGCCCTCGAGGCGGCCCGCCTGCTCCTGGCCGAGGACCGCTCGACCGCGGATCAACACGCCGACGCGCTCGAGGCGGCCAACACGACCCGGCGCGACCTGATGACCTCGGCCATCGCCGAGGCGCGCGCGCTGGTCGACCTGACCCCGGACCGGCCGGCGTCCATCGTGCGCGGCCCGTGGCCGGTCGGCATCGTCGGTCTGGTCGCCTCGCGCCTGGTCGAGGATCGGGCCCGTCCGGCGGTCGTCGGCGCGGAGCTCGGCCCGGTCGTGCGCGCCTCGTGTCGGAGCGATGGCTCGCTGGACCTGGGCGCCGCCCTGGAGGCCTGCGCCGACCTGTTCACGCGCTACGGTGGCCATGCCGGCGCCGCCGGCTTCGAGCTGCCGGAGGCCAGCTGGCCCGCGTTCGTCGAGCGGTTCGAGGCCCTGGCCGCGATGGCCGTCCCACCCGATCCGCGACCGACCCTGCGCATCGACGTCGCCCTGCCGGCCATCGGCGTCGACTACGCCCTGTACCGGGAGCTCGCGGCCCTGGCCCCGTACGGACCGGGCAACCCCGAACCCCTCGTTGCCGTGCTCGGGCTGACGGTGATCCGGGTCCGGCCGGCGGGCGACGGCCATACCTCGCTGACCCTCCGCCGCGATCGCGATGTCCTCGACGGCATCGCCTTCGGCCGGGCGGACATCGCCGAGCTGGTGACCGAGGGCGATCGGATCGACGTCGTCGCCCGCCTCAACAGCCGCACGTTCGGCGGGTTCGAATCGCTCCAGCTCGAGGTCCGTGACGCCGCCCCCAGTGGCTACCACGTCGAGGCCGCCGAGGTCCTCGCCGAGGCCGGCCGGCCGATCGCCCAGGCGGTCCCGGCATGACCCGCCCCGTCCGTCCCAGCGCGCCGCGCGCCGCCCGCGATCCGTACGGCGTCGGGCCGGTCGGGACGTGGCTCGCGCCCGCCCTGTCGGTCCTCGGCCTCGTGCTCATCGGGATCGTCACGTTCAACCTGCTCCAGGGCGACGTTCCGGGCCTCGGCGGGGCGTCGAACGGCGACGGCAACGAGAGCCCGGTCGATCCCGGCCGGACCCCGGCTCCGTCGAACGTGGTCATCATCCCGGAGGAGGCCCCGGCGTTCGACGGTTCCATCGTCTACGCCAAGGGCGGCAACATCTGGATCCAGACCGATGACGACGTCACCCAGCTGACCGACGACGGCCACGACAACATGCCGACCTGGTCCGAGGACGGCCAGTGGATCTACTTCATCCGGACCCGCCGCGAAGAGGGTCGGTGGCCGGTCGAGGGTGCCAACGAGGCCTACGCGCTGGACATCCCGCGGCTCATGCGGGTGAAGGCGGACGGCAGCGCCAAGGCCGAGTCGCTCAAGACCGCCCGGATCAAGGACGGGCGCCTCGTCTACTCGTACTGGCTCCGCAACCCGGCCGTCTCGCCGGACGGCAAGACCGTGGCCGTCGTGTCGGACGCCCCGAACCCGGACTCGAAGACCGTCGTCCTGCAGTTCTTCGATGTCGGCAGCAAGAAGCTGCGCGACCCGAAGCTCCCGACGAACGGCGTGCTCGGCCACCAGGATCCTGCCTGGCGCCCGGACGGCAAGTTCCTGCTGTACGTCCAGAACGGCCGGGATGCCTCGCGCGGCGCGCCCCAGATCATGCGCTACAACGTCGAGACCAAGAAGGCCCGGGCCCTGACCGGCGCCGGCTACCTGTATCCGGCCTATTCACCGGATGGCAAGTACGTGGCCGCGACCCGGACGAACGCGTTCGGGACGGACGTCGTGATCCTCGACGGCGCGAGCGGCGAGGAACTGGCCCGCGTCACCAGCGACGGAGCGTCGTGGGCACCCACCTGGTCGCCGGCCGGGGACGGCATCGCGTACCTCCACCTCGACGGCCAGACCGTGGACCTGCGCCTGGCCACCCTCGAGGGGACGGGGCCGAGCTGGACCGTCGGCGAGACGAAGAACCTCACCGAGGTCTCCGGGCTGGAGCCGGCCTCCCGGCCGGACTGGTACATCCCGGCCGGCGACCTTCCGGCCACGCCGGCACCGAGCGTCGACCCGAGTGCGGCGCCGACTCCCACGCCGGCCACGTGACCGCCGGCGCGTGACCGACGGGTACCTCGCGCGGCTAGCCGCGCGGAGCACGGCGACGGGCACCGTGCTGTGCCTGGGGCTCGATCCCGATCCGGCAGCCCTGCCAGCCGGCTTCACGGGCGACCTTTCCGGCCTCGAGCGCTTCGCTTCGGGAGTCCTCGACGCGGCCCTGCCGTACGCCGCCGCGGTGAAGCCCAATCTCGCCTTCTTCGAGGCCTATGGGTCGCCTGGGATCGCCGCGCTGGAGCGGCTACGGGCCCGGATCCCGGCCGACGTGCCGGTCATCGCCGACGCCAAGCGGGGTGACATCGGCTCGACCGCGGCGCGCCAGGCGGTCGCGCTGTTCGACGCCCTCGGGGCGGATGCGGTGACCGTCAACCCGTATCTCGGCGCGGCGGCCGTGGCCCCGCTCCTGGAGCGGCTCGACCGGTTCGCCTACGTCCTGTGCCGCACGTCCAACCCCGGCGCCGGCGAGCTCCAGGACCTCGTCGTGGCCGCCGATCCAGCCGTCGGCGCGCCCCCGGAGTCGCTTCACCGCCGCGTCGCCCGGTCCGCGGTCGGCTGGGGTCCGGGTGGCACGGTCGGGCTCGTCGTCGGCGCGACCGCGCCGGCCGAGCTCGCCGCGATCCGGTCCGTCGCCCCGGGCCTGGCCTTCCTCGTCCCCGGGATCGGCGCCCAGGGCGGAGCCATCGAGCCCGTGCTCGCCGACGGTCCAGCGACGGCCTCGCCGGCCGGCGGCCGACCCGGTGGCGGACTCCTCGTCAACGTCTCCCGGGGGATCGCCGGAGCGGCGGATGACGGACCGCAAAGCGACCCATTCGAGCGTGTCGCAGCCGCCGCCGCCGACTGGGCGGCGCGACTCCCTGTGCTACCCTAGCCGCCGCGGCAAACCTCTCAGGAGCCTTCCGTACGATGCCGACACCTGGACCCCTCGAACTCGTCATCATCCTCGTCATCGCGCTGCTGATCCTCGGCCCGGGCAAGCTCCCGGACGTCGGATCCGCGCTCGGCAAGAGCATCCGCGAATTCCGCAAGGCGTCGTCCGACGTCCAGGACGCGGTCAAGGTCGACGTCGATACGTCGCCGCTGCCCGCCACGCCGGATGCCACCGCGGCCCCCGCGGCCGAGGCCCCGGCGCCGGCTCCCGTGGCTGCGGCCAAGGCGGCGGATCTGCCTGGCGCGCCCACGGTCGCGACCACGTCGACGACCGGCTCCCCGAGCACCGAGCCGACGCCCGGCACCAACTAGGCCAGGGGGCGCGAACCCCGGATGGCCGACGCCGACGCCCTGCGCGAGCCGGGCGTGCCCGTGCCCGTCTCGCCTGAGCCGACCCCACCTTCGGCCACGCCCGGCGACGAGGGGGTCATGTCGCTCGTCGACCATCTCGACGAGCTTCGCAAGCGACTGTTCCGGATCGATCCTGGCCGTCGCCGTCTTCGGCGTCATCGGGTTCCTGAGCGCCGAGTTCTTCATCGACATGCTGCTCAACCTGCTGCCCCGGCAGGAGGCCCAGACCCTCGGACCCGGCGACGCGTTCGCGATCCAGCTCCGGGTCGCGCTGGTCATCGGGGTCATCCTGTCGATGCCGGTCATCCTCTACCAGGGCTGGGCGTTCATCGCGCCCGGCTTGACCGCCTCGGAGCAGCGGGCGATCCGACCGTGGGTCCCGTTGGCCCTGTTCTTCTTCGCCCTGGGCGTGGGCATCGCCTACCTCGTCCTGCCGTTCGCCCTCAACTTCCTGTTCAGCTTCAACGACGACCAGCTCGTCGAGAACGTCGCGGCGGGGCCGTACTTCGACTTCGTGACGACCATGTTCCTGGCCTTCGGCCTGGTCATGGAGTTCCCGATCATCCTGTACGGCGCGTCCCGGGTCGGGATCCTGACGTCGGCCCAGCTGCGGGCCTCCAGGCGCTACGTCGTCCTGGGCATCGCCATCTTCTCGGCCATCGCGACCCCGGGCGGTGACCTCGTCAGCCCGTTCGTCCTGGGCGGCACGATGTACGTGCTGTTCGAGGCCACGGTCTTCGTCATCCGGCGCACCGGCCGGTGAGCGAGCCCGCGGTGGTCCCGGTGGAGGACGCGTCCGCGGAGCAGGCGGTGGTCATCCTGAGCGGCCTGTCGGGCGGCGGGAAGACAGCCGCGGCCAAGCTCTTCGAGGACCTCGGCTACATCGTCGTCGACAACCTGCCCGGCGAGCTCCTGGCCGACCTGGCCGACCTCGTGTCGTCGGACCCGACGCGCTTCGCCCAGGTCGCGATCGTCGTCGACGTGCGCTCGGGCGACGCCACGGTCGCGCTCGGGTCGGCCCGTGGCGCCTTGGAGGGTCGCGGGATCCACCCACGGATCGTGTTCCTCGAGGCCAGCGATGAGGTCCTCATCCGCCGGTACAGCGAGACGCGCCATCGCCATCCGCTGGCCGACGGGCGGGGCATCGCCGCATCGATCGCCGAGGAGCGCCGCCGCCTGGAGCCGGTCCGCTCCGAGGCGGACGTCATCGTCGACACGTCCGACCTGTCGCTACGCCAGCTTCGCGAGCGGCTGTTCGCCCAACTCGCGACCCCCGCCCGGCCGGACCAGTTGTCGCTCCAGATCATCACCTTCGGGTTCAAGTACGGCGTCCCGCTCGAGGCCGACCTCGTCTTCGACGTCCAATTCATGCAGAACCCGTACTACATCCCGGAGCTGCGGGCGCTGTCCGGCCTGACCGAGCCGGTCCGCGACTACGTCCTGGGCCAGCCCATCACCGCCCGCTTCCTGGCGTTCCTCCAGGAGTTCCTGACCTTCACGGTGCCCGCGTATATCGGCGAGGGCAAGACCCGCCTGACCCTGGCCATCGGCTGCACCGGCGGCTTCCACCGGTCGATCGCCATCGGCGAGGCGCTGGCCGTGTGGTTGCGCGAACAGGACATGGGACCCGTGGCCATCTTCCATCGCGAGCTCGATCGGCCGTGAACCTGCGGCGCTGGCTGACCCCGGGCATCGGCGTCAAGCGCTGGCTCGTGGTCATGTTCGCCGGCCTCGTCCTGCTGGCGATCGCGTTCGCGCACCTCGTCCGCCTGGCGACCCGCGGCCTGTCGTCGGATGACCAGCTCGCCAGTCTCCTCGACCTGCTGACCCTGCAGTTCCTGCCGTTCGAGCAGCGGGCTCTCATCGCCGGCTTGATCGGGGTCTGGCTCGTAGCCTTCGGGGTGATCCGGCTGGTTCGCGTGATCACCGCCCCGTTCCGGCCCGCCGAGGACGAGCAGCCGCTCGTCGAGGTCATCTATCAGAAGCAATTCCTGGCGCGTGGACCGCGCGTCGTCGCCATCGGCGGGGGGACCGGCTTGTCCACCCTGCTGCGTGGTCTCAAGGAACACACGAGCAATCTGACCGCCGTCGTGACCGTGGCCGATGACGGTGGATCGTCCGGGGTCCTGCGCGAGGAGTTGGGCATCCCGCCGGTCGGTGACATCCGGAACTGCATCGTCGCCCTGGCGGACGCGGAGCCGCTCATGAGCGAGCTGCTCCAGTACCGCTTCCCCGTCGCCACGGTCCCCGGCCAGGATTCGGAGTCGTCCGGACTGGCGGGCCACGCGGTCGGCAACCTGCTCATCGCCGCGATGGCCGCGATCGAGCACGGCGATTTCGAGGAGGGCGTTCGACGGATCAATCGGATCCTGGCGGTCCGTGGTCAGGTCGTGCCGGTCACCGCCACGCCCCTCACGCTCCATGCCCGTCGGACCAACGGCGACATCGTGGACGGCCAGTCGATGATCATGCGCACGACGGCCATCGACCGGGTCTGGCTCACCCCCGACGACGTCCAGGCGTCCGACGACACGCTGACCGCGATCGCCGAGGCGGATCTCATCGTCATCGGGCCGGGCAGCCTCTACACGAGCCTCCTGCCGAGTCTGCTGCTGCCGGCCGTCCGTGATGCCCTGCTGTCGGCGACCGCCCTGCGGGTCTTCGTCTGCAACGTGGCCACCCAGGAAGGCGAGACGGCCGGGATGGACCTCGTCGGACATGTGGAGGCCCTGACGGCGCACACGGCTCCGGGCATCGTCGACATCGTCCTGGCCAACAACCGGTTCGACGCCCGGATCCCGACGGACTGGGCGGCGGAGACGGTCCGCCTCCAGTGGCCGCCGTCCGGCGCCTCCGCCCCGCGTCTGGTGCTCGACGATGTCGTCGATCCGGACAATGCCCACCACCACGATCCGGCCCGCCTCGCCGCGGCCGTGATCCGGACCTACGAGGCCGCGGCCGGGTCGCGCCGGCGGGCCGTCAGCCGGAGCGCCTGACGTGATCGTCGCGTGACCCGTTCCGAGCGGGACCTCGTCGTCGCGCTGCGGAACGAGCTGGCCGCCATCGACCCGGCCCGCCCGTGCGACCGTCTCGCCGAGGCGGCCGGCCTGGGCGTCGCGTCGCGGACCCGCGAGCCGGCCGTCGCGCGCCTGGCCGTCCGGCTGCGTCGACCCGCATCCGACCCGGACGCGCCGCCGTTCACGTGGGCCACGGCCGCCGAGCACTGCCGGACGGCCTGGCTGCGCGGCACGTTCCTGGCCCGTGGCTCGCTCAGCCTGGCCGGCGGCCGGACCCACCTCGAGTTCGTCGTCCCGGTCGACGAGGCGGCGGGCCTCGCGGCCCGGCTGGAGGAGGTGAGCCTGCCGGCCTCCTGGCGGATCCGGCGGGGCAAGGGTGTCGTCACCTGGAAGAACGCCGAGTCCGTCGGCACGTTCCTCCGCCGCATCGGGGCCGCCGGAGCCCTCCTGGAGCTGGAGGCCCGCCAGGTGTCACGAGCGCTGCGCGGCGAGCTCAATCGCGTCCTCAACGCCGAATCGGCCAACCTCCAGCGCGCGGTCGCGGCCGCCGGCCGGCAGCTCGACGCCATCGCCGTGCTCGATGCCGACGGGCGACTGCCGGACCAGCCGTACGTCGTGCGCCTCGTCGCCGAGGCTCGGCGCGAGACCCCCGAAGCGACCTTGACCGAGCTGGCCGAGCGCCTCGAGATCCATCGCTCGGCCGTCCAGCGGGCCCTGGAGCGCATCGAGCGCCTGGCCGAAGCCGAACCGGCCCCCGCCGGAGCGAAGCCCTCTGCCATCATGCGCGCGCATGCGTGAGGTCATCGTCGCCGCCAACTGGAAGATGCACACGACCCCGGCCGACGCCGGCGAGCTCGCCACGACGATCGCCGGGCGGACCCGCGAGCCGGGGGTCACCCGGGTCATCTGCCCGCCGTTCGTGTGCCTGGCCGCCGTCCGCGACGCCCTCGCCGAGGCCGATCCGACGGTCGCGGTCGGCGCCCAGGACGTCCATCACGAAGCCGCCGGGGCGTACACGGGCGAGATCAGCGCCGCGATGCTCGACGGGCTCGCGACGTGGGTCATCGTCGGCCATTCCGAGCGCCGCCGCGACGCGTGCGAGGACGACGCGCGGATCGGCCGCAAGGTCGCGCGGGCGGTGAGTGCCGGCCTGCGCCCCATCCTGTGCGTCGGGGAGCAGCTCGACGATCGCGAGGCGGGTCGAGCGACCGACATCGTCGACGGCCAGCTCCGCGGGGCCCTCGGGGACGCGGATCCGTCGGCGCTCGCCGCGGGCGGCCTGGTCATCGCCTACGAGCCGGTCTGGGCCATCGGGACCGGCCGCAACGCCACCGGTCCGGATGCTGCCGCGATGGCCGACGCGATCCGGGCCAGCCTTGACGGGCTCGGGTGGGCGACCGCCGGGGCGGCCACGCCGGTGCTCTATGGCGGCAGTGTCACGTCGGCCAACATCGGCGAATTCCTGGCCGAGCCGGCCATCGACGGCGCCCTCGTCGGCGGGGCCTCGCTCAAGCCCGACGAGATGAGCGGCATCGTCGCCCGGGCCGCGATCACCGCGCGGGCCCGCGGCCTCGCCGGGTGACCCGGCCGCGCCCCATCGTCCTGGTCGTCCTGGACGGGTTCGGGATCGGCCGTGACCCGGCTGCGGACGCCATCGCCGCCGCTCCGATGCCGACGTGGCGCGGCCTCCTGGCGCGCTGGCCGCACAGCACGCTCCTCGCGTCGGAGGCCGCGGTCGGTCTCCCGCCCGGGCAGATGGGCAACTCCGAGGTCGGGCACCTCAACCTCGGGGCGGGACGTCCCGTCCTCCAGGACCTGCCGCGCATCGATGCCGCGATCGCCGATGGATCGTTCTTCGAGCGCCCGGCGCTCGTCGAAGCCTGCCGTCAGGCTCGATCGGCCAGCGGCACGCTCCACATCGTCAGCCTCATCGGGCCGGGCGGGGTCCATGCCAACGACCGACAGCTGGTCGCGCTCGTCGAGCTGGCCGCCCGTTGGGAGGTGCCGCGCATCGCGATCCACGCCCTGCTTGACGGACGCGACACGCCGCCCTCGTCCGCCCTCGGCTACGTCGCCGACCTGGAAGCGCGCCTGACCGACGTCCACGAGGCGGCCGCCATCGCGTCGGTCGGCGGCCGGTACTTCGCGATGGATCGTGATCAGCGCTGGGAGCGCGTCGAGCGCGGATACGACGCGATCGTCCATGGGGAAGGGGAGCATCGAGCGGCGTCGGCGACCGAGGCCATCGAGGCCGCCTACGCCCGCGGCGAGACCGACGAGTTCGTCGTCCCGACGACCATCGACGGCGTCAGCGCGCCGCTGGTCGACGGCGACGTCATCGTCCACGCCAACTTCCGGGCCGACCGGGCTCGGCAGTTGACCCGGGCGCTCGCCGAGGGTCCGACCTTCGCCGGCTTCGACCGCCGGGCACCCAGTGAACGGCCGGCGCCGATCCACCTGCACGTCGTCACGATGACCGCCTACGAATCCGGTCTGCCCGTCGACGTGGCCTTCCCGCCCGAGACCGCCCGTTCGCTGGCCGAGGCGATGAGCGAGGCCGGCTGGCGCCAGTTCCACGTCGCGGAGACGGAGAAGTACGCCCACGTCACGTACTTCTTCAATGGCGGCGTCGAGGTGGCCTGGCCTGGCGAGGATCGCCGCCTCATCCCCAGCCCGAAGGTCGCGACCTACGACCTCCAGCCGGCCATGTCGGCCGACGGCGTGACCGACGCCCTCGTCGAGGCGATCGGGAGCGGGACGTACGACTTCATCGTCGCCAACTACGCCAACCCGGACATGGTCGGCCATACCGGTGTGTGGGCCGCGACCGTCGATGCGCTGGCGACGATCGACGCGCTGCCTGGCGCGGGTCGTGGCCGCGGTCGAGGCGGTCGAGGCCGCGGATCCCGACGGCCCCGGCGCCCTCCTGGCCATCACTGCCGACCACGGCAACGCCGACGACCTGCGCGACGCGGCGGGGCGGCCGGTCACGGCCCATTCGCTGAACCCGGTCCCGCTCCTGCTGCTCGGTCGGGCGGTGGCGGGCGCGATGCTCCGGGATGGGGTCCTGGCCGATGTCGCCCCGACCCTCCTCGAGCTCGCCGGGCTTCCGCCATGGACCGGGATGACCGGCCGATCGCTCCTCGACCGGCTCCCCTGAAGCGGCCTCGCGGCGGTCATCGGAGGCCGCCCTGTGGTAGCATCCCGCGCTGGAACGAACGGAGGCTCCTGAGACGTGAATCCCTTCCTGGCGATCGGCCAGATCCTGGTCAGCGTCGCGCTGATCATCGCCATCCTCATGCAGGCACGCGGGACCGGGTTGTCCGGCACCTTCGGCGGCGATTCGGCCGTCTACCGCAGCCGACGAGGGGTGGAGCGCCGCCTATGGCAGTTCACGATCGTCCTGCTCGTCCTGTTCGTCATCTTCTCGCTCGCGTCCTACATCTTCGCCCCCACCACCACGAGCTGACGGGCGCGTCCGCGGCGGCCCACCGCGGCACATCACACGGAGCCCCATGACCCGAACCGATTCGTTCGTGGTCGGGACCCTGGTCGTGCTGCTCGCCATCGTCGCGGGCCTCATCGGTGTCCCGGCCCTCCAGGCCGCCATCGCGGACCGGTCCGCCGACCCGTCCGGTGACCCTGGGCCCACCGAGGCGCGGCCCTATGTCGAGGGCGCGATCGGCGCGGCCGTGTCGATCTCGCCGCTGACCGCCAAGACCCAGGTCGATCGCGATCTCGTCGCCCTCGTCTTCGCCGGCCTCGTCCGGAACGGGCCCGGCGGCACGATCGTGCCCGACCTGGCCGAGCGCTGGTCGGTCGACGACAAGGGCAAGACCTGGACGGTCGAGCTCCGTGACGACGCGACCTGGCACGACGGCGAGCCGGTCACGGCCGACGACGTGCTGTACACGATCCGGACCCTCAAGGACCCGGCCTATACCGGCCCGGCCGCCGGTTCGTGGCGTGAGGTGTCGGCGAGCTCGCCGGCTCCCGGCACGATCGTGTTCACGCTCCAGACGCCGCTCGGCGGGTTCCTGCAGGCGCTGACCCAGCCGATCGCCCCGGCGCACCTCCTGCGCGACGTCCCCGTCGACGTCCTGCCCGACCATCCGTTCGGACGGCAGCCGGTCGGCTCGGGGCCGTTCGCGCTGGTCGAGCTCGACGACACCAAGGCGGTCCTCGTGCCGGCGGTCGCCGGGATGTCGGAGGACGAGTTCGACGAGGGGCCCTCCGCGGCACCGACCGACTCGCTCACGACCGCGCCGCCACCCCTGCGCCCGGAGCGCCCGTTGCCGTACCTGCCGGGCATCGAGATGCACTTCTACACCGACCCGGAGGCGCTCGGTGCGGACTTCCGCGCGGGCCGCCTGGACGCCGCATCCGGGCTGTCGCCCGAGGTCGCCGCCGACTTGCGATCCCAGCCCGGTGCACGGCTCCTGCGCTACCCCGGCGCGACGCTGACCGCGGTCATCCTCAACCTGCGCCCCAGCCACCCGGAATTCGCCGACGCGAAGGTCCGCACCGCCCTCCTCCAGGGGATCGACCGGGCGGCCATCATGGAGACCGCCTTCGCCGGCTCGGCCTCGACCGCGACCGACCCCATCCCCCCGTCGTCGCCGATGTTCGATCCGGCGGCCGATCCGCCGGTCGCGTTCGACCGGAAGGCCGCCCGGAAGGCGCTCAAGGACGCCGGCTGGACCGAGAAGGACGACGGCTGGTACCTGCCCAAGGCCAAGAAGCCGCTGACCATCGAGGTCCTCAGTCCGACGATGGGCAGCAACCCGGGCTTGTTCGGAGCCGCCGAGGCCGTCGTCGCCGACTGGGTCGCGATGGGCCTCGACGCCACGCATGTCCCGCTGCCGCCCGGCGAGTTCGTCACCGACCGGCTTTCGACCGCCGAGTTCCAGGTCGCCGTCGTCGACGTCCTCGTGGGCCTCGATCCGGACCTGTACCCGCTCCTCGCTTCCAGCCAGACACTGACCGGCGGATCGAACATCGCGGGCCTCCAGGATCCAACCCTCGATGCCCTGCTGGAGGCCGCCCGGAAGCCTGGCACGGACGCCGAACGGAAGGCCGCTTACAGCGCCCTCCAGAAGCACCTGGCCAAGGCCCGCTACCTCCTCCCGCTGACCTTCGCGGACGAGGTCGTCGTGGTCCAGGACTGGCTCAAGGGACCCGTCGTCCGACAGGTCACGGACCGGTCGGATCGATTTTGGGATGTGCTAACATGGCGCCTCGCCGACGGCCGGTAACGGTCGAAGGGGTCCGTGCCGAGGTGGCGGAATAGGCAGACGCGCTGGTTTCAGGTACCAGTGGCCGCAAGGTCGTGTGGGTTCAAGTCCCTCCCTCGGTACCATGTCCCTCGGACTCCATCACCGGTGACACCTGCCCAGGTGGCGGAATTGGTATACGCGTACGTTTGAGGGGCGTATGAGGCAACTCATCCGGGTTCAAGTCCCGGCCTGGGCACCAACATCTGACGCCTGACGACCGCCGATGAGGCGGTCGTTCTTCATGTTCTGGTGACGGTGTACGCTCCGCGGCACGGGCGGTTAGCTCAGTCGGTCAGAGCGCCTCGCTTACACCGAGGATGTCGGGGGTTCGAGTCCCTCACCGCCCACCATCCCGACGGCCGTCCAGTCAGCTCGAGGCGTCCGCGTGCCGATCACCTACACCTGGCGTGGGCCGCTCACGAACGACGAGTTCGACGCCCTCCACGCCGAGGGCTTCGAGCATGAGCGGCTGACGTACGACTGGGTCGGCCAGCTCGAGCGGCACAGCCTGGGATGGGTGTGCGCTCGCGACCAAGCGGGGGCCCTCGTCGGTGTCGTCAACGTCGCCTGGGACGGCGGCAGCCACGCCTTCGTCCTCGACACCCTGGTGACGGCCGCGTGGCAACGGCAGGGGATCGCGACCGCGCTCGTCGCCGCGGCCGAGCGCGAGGCACGTGCCGCTGGGTGCGAATGGCTCCACGTCGACTTCGACGAGCACCTGACGACGTTCTATCTGGAGCATTGCGGCTTCACGTCGACGCCCGCCGGCGTCATCCGCCTCTAGGCGCGCCGCCGGGTGGGGTCGCCGAACGGCACTGGTAGACTTCGAGCACAGCGGAGCGACTGGCCGCGACACGGAGGAGGGGCATGGACCTCACAGTGATCATCGTCATCGGGATCATCGTGCTCCTGGTGGTCTTCGCCATCTCGATCTACAACGGCCTGGTCCAGCGCCGCTTGCGGATCGACGAAGCCTTCGCCCAGATCGAGGTCCAGCTCAAGCGCCGCCACGACCTCATCCCGAACCTGGTCAACGCGGTGAAGGGCTACATGGGGTTCGAGCAGAAGGTCCTGACCGACGTGACCAACGCCCGGGCCGCCGCTGTCGCGGCCGGGTCGGAGGGACCAGCCCAGCAGGCCGCCGCGGAGAACGCGCTGACGGCGAGCCTGCGGAGCCTGTTCGCGGTGGTGGAGAACTACCCGGAGCTGAAGGCCAATGAGAACGTCCTCGCCCTGCAGGAGCAGCTGACGACGACCGAGAACCAGATCTCGTTCTCGCGCCAGCACTACAACGCGACCGTCCTCGACTACAACACGCAGATCGCGACGTTCCCGAGCGTCGTCATCGCCGGCCCCCTCGGCTTCACGAAGCGCGAGTTCTTCGATGCCGAGCCCGAGGCGGCGAACGTCCCGAACGTCGACCTCAGCCTGAACTGATCACCCGCCCGCGCGAGGGACCGTGGCCGGGTCGACGTTCTACGATCAGATCTCCGCCAATCGGCGGAACTCGTTCCTGATGGCGGCGTTCGTCGTCGCCATCCTCGCCGTGCTCGGATTCGCCATCGGCTTCGCCGTCTTCGGCGACCCGGCGGGCGGCGTCGGACTGCTCGTCGCCGCGGTGGTCCTCGGCACGGTCTCCGGCCTGTTCACCTACTTCGCCGGCGACTCGCTGGTCCTGGCTGTGAGCGGTGCCCACGAGGTCGATGAGTCCCAGGCGCCACAGCTCCTGAACGTCGTCCGTGAGATGGCCATCGCGGCCAACGTCCCGATGCCCAAGGTGTACGTCGTCGACGACTCGGCACCGAACGCGTTCGCGACCGGCCGCGACCCCAAGCACGCCTCGGTCGCCATCACGACGGGCCTGCTCGAGAAGCTCGATCGCGAGGAGCTCCAGGGCGTCATCGGTCACGAGCTGTCGCACGTCCGGAACTACGACATCCGGTTCTCGCTCGTGGTCGGGGTGATGGTCGGGGTCATCGCCATCCTCGCCGACTTCTTCCTGCGCTTCACGTTCTGGGGCGGCGGGCGCCGCGATCGCGACAGCGGGGGCGGCGGCGGGGCCCAGATGATCATCTTCGTGGCGGCCATCGCGTTGGCCATCCTCGCCCCGCTCATCAGCCGGTTCATCCAGCTGGCGGTCAACCGCCAGCGGGAATACCTGGCCGATGCGTCGGCCATCGAGCTGACCCGCAACCCGTACGGGCTGGAGCGCGCCCTGGCCAAGATCGGCCTGGATCAGGACGTCCTCGAGGTCGCCAACCGCGGGACACAGCACATGTACTTCAGCAACCCGATCAAGAAGTTCGAGGAGCGATCGTCGAACCTCATGTCGACCCATCCGGCCATCCTCGATCGGATCAATCGCCTCCGCGAGCTGACCAACGAGCCGCCCCTCGGCAGCGCGGATGCGGCCGCGCTGGCCGGGTTGGAATAGGGGACCGGACCGGTCGTCGCGGCCCCGGCCTCTCGGTGGCAGACCCGCGAAGGGCCGTGGTATCCTGCGGACCGCCGACGGGCAGCCAAGCCTGGTTGGCCATCGGGCCGAGATAGCTCAGTTGGTAGAGCACGCGACTGAAAATCGCGGTGTCGCCAGTTCGAATCTGGCTCTCGGCACCACCTTTCGAGGTGGTCGACATCCGAGCGGAAGTGGCTCAGTTGGTAGAGCATCACCTTGCCAAGGTGAGGGTCGCGGGTTCGAGTCCCGTCTTCCGCTCCACTCCTCCCTCCCGAAGGACCCGCTGCCCCTTCGTCTAGTGGTAGGACAGCGGACTTTGGATCCGTGAACCGAGGTTCGAATCCTCGAGGGGCAGCCAGATCACCGGGCCGAGCACCGGTGGCCGACGCGGCGACGTGGTGAAGTGGCTTAACACGGAGGTCTGCAAAACCTCTATTCAGCGGTTCGAATCCGCTCGTCGCCTCCACACCTGACATCCACCGACCCGCTGGGTGACCAGCGGGTCTTTGTTTGGTCGGGAGTTTGGTCGGGAGTTCGTGTACCAACGGCCAGTTTCGAAGGTTCGACCCCGCTAAGCGATAGTCCAACATTCGGCCGTCGAAGCCGCATGGGCGACGCAAGCCGCATTTCCCAGCGAGCCTGGGACCGGGCCCATCCTTAGAGCGGGGTCGCCGATCGGGCTCCCCTCACGCCGCTCCGGCTGGGCTTGGGATGGGGGCTTCGGCGCCCCGGCCCGTCGCAGAGCGATCCAGCCGCCCGACTTCCGCGGCGGCTACCTCGCTCATGATCGGTGCCGACGGCTTGAAGCCCTTGAACACGAGCCACAGGCCGAGTGTCAGCTCCCACAGGAAGATCGGCACGAGCGCGATCGCCGACCAGGCGGAGTACTCGCTGTTGATGCCGACGACCTGTCCCAGCGCGGACGAGATCATGAGCGGGGCGCCGATGAGGCCCAACAGCGGGATGGCGCGCGGCACGAGGCCGGACCGATACATCAGCGATCCGAGGAGCAAGGCGTTGATGCCGGGAAGGAGGGTCTGCCCGATCAGGAACGTCCAGTCGTGGATCGCGACCAGTGCGCGACCGGTGCCGACCAGCGAAGCCGCATCTGCTCCGGCCGTGGCACCGACGTCCTGGCGCACGGTCACGATCGACAGGACGCTGATGATCCCGACGACGATGATGCCGGTCTCAAACAGGCGGGACGTGACGAAGCCGAGAGCGACACCTTCGTTCTGCCGCTTCAGGACGGGAAAGAGGGCAACCCCGGTCCCGACGATGGCGAACGCGACGATCAGCTCGAGGACGGCGGCCCAGAGGATGCCCGTGCTGTTGCCTGCGCTCGCGATGAAGGTCGGGTCATCGAGCGCTGGCCCGTAGAGGGCGACGGTCGGGATCGCCAGGTAGGTGATGAGATAGAGCAGGCCCGCGACGAATGCGGTCTTGCGAAGAGAGGTCATGGTGTCGGTCCCCTTCTGTTGATCCCGCCCTGACGGCGCGAACCACTCCCGTGGCTCGCCCGCCCGAGCGGCATAACGGTGGTCGGGGTGACGGCGTCTACCGGCCGCGCCCGATTGTTCCGATGTCGCAAGGCGAGTGGGTTCGCTCGCACCCGACTGGCGGGTGCGAGCGTCATGTCAGGCTCCGACGGGAAGCGCTGCCGGCTGCGCGGTTCGAGCCGCCTTGCCGTCGGGCCCGGCGACGACGTAGATCACCATCGCGATGAAGCCGAAGTTGAAGATCCCGGTCAGCACGAGCGCGACGAACCAGGCCTTGCTCTCGAGCTGCCAGGTGTTCAGCACGGCGCCGATCCAGGCGATGAAGCCGGCGATGACACCGCCGGCTGCGGTGAGCGCGCCGAGGAACGCGACGCCCAAGAGCGCCGTCGCCAGTGCGCCGCCCTGGATTGCCGCGATGTCGTTGCCGTCCATGACGAAGACGTTGTTCGCGTTCGCGACCGCGATGGCGAGGATCGAGACGATGGCGCCAGCCGCGATTGCGATGAGGCTGCCGATGAAGAGCCGGGTGACTGTGGCCTTGAACATGGTGGTGGTCCCTTTCTGATGTGCTTGCTGTTGGTTGACGCTGGGTTCGTGCGAGGTCGGCATGAGCACCGGGATCTACACGGTGATCGCGACCTCTCCCTCCGCATGCCCGCGGACCTCGTGGCGACCGGCGTCAAGCCGGTTTCCCCCTCGACCCGCGTGGTTCGTCATTCGCGCTCCTCTCCGTGTCCCGATGGGTCGCTTGGTCGGCGATCCGACAAGCGTTGGTGGACGTCAGTCCGCGAACTGGGGCTGGCCGGGCAGTGCCGCTTCAGTGGCGGGCTCTCGAGCCGGTCCACGAAGCGCAACGGCAGCCACGGCAGCACCAACGAGGGCGACCGCTGCGGCGGCGATGAACGCTGCGCCAAAGCCCGCAGCCGGAGCCGCGCCGAACCCGCTGGCGGTCGCCACAGCCGTGACCACCGCGAGCCCGAGAGCCGATCCGGCCTGGTACGTCGTGTTGACGATGCCGGCGGCGAGGCCGCCTTCCTCGGGCCGAGCGCCGGCGAGGGCGGCCAGCATCGCGGGGATGTAGGCGAGCGACATCCCGGTCGCCGCGACGAGCGTCGCCGGAAGGATGGTCGAGAGATACGAGCCGTCGGCGGGGGCCAGCGACAACCAGGTGATGCCGCCGGCCAGGATCACCAGGCCCGCGATGACCGGCCGCTTGAAGCCGAAGCGGGCGACGACGCGGCCGGTGACGGCCACCATCAGGACCACGATCGTGAGCGTCATCGGGACGAGTGCGAGGCCGGCTTCGAATGCCCCGAAGCCGAGGACCTGCTGGAGGTAGAGGTTGAGGAAGAACCAGGTCGGGATCCAGGCCGCGCCGAGCAGGGCCATGCTGAGGTTGGCCGCGGCAAGGTTGGGCGCTCGCCAGATGCCCAACCGCATCAGGGGCTCACGGCCGCTGGACTGGAGTCGAACGAAGATCGCGAAGAAGGCGGCGGCGGCGACGAGGGCGCCGATGGTCTCGGTCGCGGCCCAGCCGACGATGGGGCCTCGGACGATGCCGAAGACAGCGAGCGACAGGGCGGCCGTGACGGCCATGGCCCCGCGGATGTCGAGCCTGCCTGGGCGCCGGAAGCCGGCCGGGAGGATGCCGCGGCTGGCCACGAGCACGACGATCGCGACGGGCACGTTGACGAGGAACACCCAGCGCCAGTCGAGGCTGGAGGTCAGGACGCCGCCGAGGAAGACCCCGGCGGTCCCGCCGGCAGGCGCTGCGGCGCCATAGAGCGCGAACGCCTTGGTCAGTTCCCGGGGGTCGTGCGAGAAGAGGGTCATGAGCATGGTGAGCGCGGCCGGAGCGATGAGCGCAGAACCGACGCCCTGGAGGGCGCGGCCTGCGAGGAGTACGGATTCGGAGGGCGCGAGGCCGGTGATCAGCGAGGCGCCGCCAAGGATGGCGAAGCCGGCCATGAAGACGCGACGGGCGCCATACAGGTCGGCAAGTCGGCCACCGAGCAGGAGGAGGCCGCCGAACGCGATGACGTAGGCGTTGAAGACCCATGACAGGTCGGGCTGGGAGAACTGGAGGGCCCGCTGGATCTCGGGCAGGGCAACCCCGATGATCGAGGTGTCCATGATCACGACGAACTGGGCGACGGCGATGATCGCCAGCGCCCACCAGCGTCGAGGATCGGGAGTCGATGAGGCCATGGCCGGTGTCCTTTCAGAAGTTGTCGAGGGGTCGCCCGGGATTTCCCGCGACGCTGGCGAGTCCAACGTCTGAGCCGACACTTGGATGCCCCTCCGAGTGGGGATGGGAGACAGCCTTGTTCAGCGGAGGCGTGCCGCCAACCGACGCGACTCCCACACTTCCCCCACACTTCAAGGCACCAACGCGATCCGCGATGGGTACGAGGACCCGGCCATGGGCGCGCGCGAGGGCAGCGGCGACTTCGGGGGACAACTCCGGCGGCACCGCGAAGCTGCAGGACTGAGCCAGGAAGAGTTGGCGGAGCGCGCCGCGCTGACCGCTAAGGCGATCAGCGCGCTTGAAACGGGCGAGCGCCAGCATCCCTATCCCCAAACGGTGCGCGCGCTCGCGGACGCCCTGAGCCTTTCGGATGCCGATCGCTCTGCGCTGATCGCGGCGGTCCCCACGCGTGCCCGAACCGAGCGTGCCGACCCGGCGATGGCGGCCTCCCAACCGCTCGACTGCTGCCACCGTCGGAGCCGACGCCATTGCTCGGTCGGATCGACGAGTTGAGGATCATTCGGGAACAGCTTCTGACTCCCGAGGTGCGGCTTCTGACGCTACTCGGGCCCGGCGGCGTGGGGAAGACCCGACTCGCAACCGCCACCGCTCGAGACCTCAGCCAAGCGGGCGAAGGCTTCGACGCGGTGGGATTCGTTGACCTCTCCGCTGCCCGCGACCCAGCACTTGTTCTCCCGACGATCGCGCGCGTGTTGAGGGCCTCGAGGGCGGGCACGAGCGATCCGCTGAGAGCCGTCGCCGACTTCATCGATGGCCGACGGGTTCTGCTCGTTCTCGACAACTTCGAGCAGGTTCTTGAGGCTGCGAGCCCCGTCGGCGAGCTGCTCGTAGCCGCACCGACGCTCACCCTTCTTGTCACGAGTCGGGAGGCCCTCCGCCTTCGCTGGGAGCGAACCTTCCCGGTCCAACCGCTCGCGCTGCCGGATACCCGACATCTGCCGCCGCCTGATGAACTGGCGACGGTGCCTGCCGTCGCGTTGTTTCTCGATCGTGCACGCGTCCTGGATCCCGAGTTCCGTCTGACGGCCGACACGGCAGCCGCCACGGCGGAGTTGTGTGTCCGGCTGGACGGGCTGCCACTCGCCATCGAGCTGGTCGCCGCGCGCGCCGCGCAGCTCGGCGTCGCTGTGACCCTTGATCGGCTCGCGCGCCGACTGCCCCTACCCGCTTCGCACATGCGCGACGCTCCCGCTCGGCAGCAGTCAGTTCGCGCGACCTTGGAGTGGAGCCTGGACCTTCTCGATGACGGCGAGCGTGAACTCTTTCGACGGCTCGGAGTATTTGTCGGAGGCTGGACGGTCGGTGCGGCAGAGGCGGTCGCCGGAGATTCCGTGTCAGATCCCGTTAGCTCGTTGGCATCGCTCGCGGATGCGTCACTGGTCGTTGTCGAGCGCAGCCAAAGCGCAGGCGACGACGTTCGCTTCCGGATGCTTGAGACCGCACGCGAGGTAGCGCTCGACCTCCTTGACGCGAGCGGCGATACAGACGACGTTCGCGTTCGCCATGCGCGCTACTTCGCCTCCTTTGCCGAGTCGACGGCGGCCGACCTGCAGGGAGCCACGCAAGCGGACGCTGTTCGTCGGCTGGAAGGAGACGAGGACAACATCGGACAAGCACTCCGATGGACGATCTCGACGCGGCACCCTGACGCAGTCGATAGCGCCATGCGGATCGCTGGTGCCCTGGGCTGGTACTGGTTCCTCCATGGCTATCCACCGGATGCTCGCGAGTGGTTCGACGCGCTCCTCAGCTCAACAGAGGACGTTGGGTCAGGAGGAGATGGCGTCGACGAGCACGGCATAGCACTTCGCGCCAAGGCGCTAAACGCCGCCGGGTTTCGCGCCACCGACCATGCGGAGTACGGCGCCGCCAACGCCTTTCACGAGCGCGCGTTGGGGATCTGGCGCCGCCTGAGCAATACGCCGGGGCTCGTCGCGTCGCTGCACGGGGTCGGCGACACGGCCCTGTGGCAAGGAGAGGTGCGCGCAGCTCGCGCCGCCTACGACGAGGGACTATCGATCGCTCGGTCGCAAGGCACGTCCGAGGACGTGTCGCTGTTTGCCTTCCACCTCGCGCAACTTTCGTGGTTGGTCGGCGAGTTGGATGCGGGCGAACGGTTCGGCGAGGAGGCGCTCCGCGTAGGCCGCGAGGCGGGCAGCACAACTTGGCCACCCTACGCCTTGTTCGTCCTAGCGAGCCTCGCGCACGAACGCGGTGACGTCTCAGGGGCCGGCGCCCGATACCGTGAAGCGATCGAACTCGCCTGGGAACACCACGACCGACTGTGTATCCGGATGGCACTCCCGGGACTCGCCGGACTCGCGGCCCTCGAGGGAGACCCAGTGCGTGCCCTTCGGCTTGCTGGCGCGGCAAACGCACTCGAAGAAGACGCAGGGATCTGGGCGTTTCCGCCGATCCGGGCCCGACACGAACGGTGGCTTGAGGCGGCTAGTGAAGCAGTTGATCCGCAGGCTCGCGAGGCTGCTTGGGCGGCGGGCCGGGCGATGAACCTCGAGGAGACGGTCGCGTATGCGCTTGAGCAGGCGACCGCGATCGACGATCCCGTCGCCGAAGCCCAGAACAAGTCTGACAACCCGCTGACCGCGCGCGAGCGCGAGGTCCTCGAACTCATCGCCCAGGGGCGGTCGAATCGCGAGATCGCGGAGGCGTTGTTCGTGACCGAGCACACCGTGAAGTACCACGTTGCCTCGCTCTTCAGCAGGCTGAACGTCACGAGCCGGGCCGAGGCGGCTGCGCGCGCGTCAGCGCTTGGGCTTCTGCCGGACCGGACCTGACGGGCGAAACGTCGAGCTGAATCAACTAGCCACGTCCCTCGCAACAAACTAGCCATTCGGGGAGGCTCACGGCGCCACGCCACGACGCACGATGTACCGCGTTCGGCGTCGGATTTACCACGGATGGTGGTCGGCCGGGGAAGCGAAGGGACCCAGGCCATGGCGCTGATCGCAAATGCCCGATCGACAAGGAGGGTCCAAGCGCCGTGAGTGCACAGCGCGAGGGGCATGACACCGCCCAGGGGATGCTTGACCCGCAAGTGCCGCTGGCAGCCGGGTCACGCGCACCCCACTTCACTCTGCATGACGGGGCGCACTCGACCATGGGCCTCACCGACCTTCTTGGACGTGCCGCCGTTCTCGTCTTCTACGTCGCCGATTGGCACCCGGTTGCCAGCGACCAGCTCGGCCAATTGACGGAGCTGCAGCCGGAGTTCGAGCGCCTGAGATCGTCTGTGGTCGGGATCGCTGTCGATAGCCCCTGGTCCCATGCGGCCTTCGCGGCCGAGAAGTCCATCACATTTCCGCTACTGTCCGACGGTGCGCCAGCGGGCCACGTCGCGCGTGCCTTCGGCGTGTACTCGTCGGCGTCAGGCCGAAGCGAGCGGGCTCTGTTCGTCCTGGATCCCTCGGGGATGGTGGTTTGGAGCGAAACGTTTCCGGACACCGTAAACCCTGGCGTGGACGCGGTCCTGAGCGCGCTTGACGCAATCGGGCACGCTCCAATTCGTGATCGGTGAGGCGGTTTACGGCACCTCGACCTTGAGGAGCCGCGGCTCCTTGAGGAGGACGAGGACGTCGTCGACGAGAAAGTCGAAACCGAGCAGGACGAGGGAGGTGGTCTCGTCCGTCGGCATGCCGTCGAAGAACTCGAGCATGCCGATCCGGGGTCGACACGCGGTCGGGCGTCATGATCTTTGAAGGGATCGACGTGTTGTACCCAGGTCGCGTATCGGCCGCGACCGACGCCATCGCCCGGGCGCGGTCGATCGTGCTGACCGACGCGGACCGTTAGGCCCTGGCTGAGACGTTCATCAGCCTCGACGATCTCGCGGCCGTGGCCGAGCCCACGCGGTAGGCTTGCCCGGGCCGGAGTGGCGGAACTGGCAGACGCAGCGGACTTAAACTCCGCCGCCCGCAAGGGCGTCCGAGTTCGAATCTCGGCTCCGGCACCAGACGTGATCGTCGGCACACAGCAAGGCCCCTGCCACGAGGGAAGGGGCCTTTCTGTGTCGGTGACGGAACCAGCCATCGCCCCCCGCGATGTCCCCCTGACTCCGGCACCTGGACCGGAGGGTACGACTTGGACCTTGCAACCGAGATTGCACACGCCGTCCCGCCGTTTGGTGTGCCGTCCGCACGTAAGTCGCGGGTGAGCCCCACCCCGTAGGCTCGGCGCAGCCGACCGCCTCCAGTCAAGGAGACGACCGTTGAGGTGCCTTGTCCTCGCCCTGTCGATCGCCACGGTGCTCCTGTCCACGCTCGGGGCGGGCAGCACGCAGGCCAAGCCGCCGATCAAGACCGACTACGCCCGGATCCTGGACCGGATCGACCGGCTGACCCGCGCCGGGGCATCCCAGACCGCGATCGATCAGGTCCTGGCACGTGAGTTCGGCTGGGTGCGCGAGACGGAGGATGTCATCGCTGAGCCGCTAGCCGCACCGAGTGGCAGTGATGTCACCCTCGCCAAACCGACGGTCTACCGGAACGTGCCCGCGCAGCGTTACGAGGTCACGGCTCGCTGGCAGTGGAAGGACTGCGGCGGCGATCGCTGCTGGTACACGAACTACCCATGGAACGACGGCCCGATCGGCGGCCCGGACGGCTTTGCCATCAACGTCTCGAGAGCCGTGACGAACCTGGCCTCGAGCTTCGGCGCCTACACCGAGGACGGCGGTGGCCGGACCTTCACCAACCCGGAGGTCTTCGAGAGTGACGGAGTCGGATTCTCGGAGCAGGACACGCTCCGGACCATCGACGACGACTACAGCTGGGACCACGGCACCCTGGTGTTCGCATTCCGTCTGGCTGGAGCCTGCGTGCCCGGCCAACAGTTCAAGTTCGCATCGAAGCTCGGCCACACTTGGGCGGACGCCGCCCTCTCGGACATCGGCATCAGCACGACCGGAATCTCGATGACCTTCAACGGGTCCGCCAGGCGCTGGACCGTCGTCAGTCCGAGCCCGTTGTATTGGACGCCGTGCTGAGCCGGGCCCTCGCGTCGGTGCTGGTGATGGTCGCGGCGGTCGCGTGCTCCTGGGGTGGCCCGAGTCCGGCCCGCCTCGACGTGCCGGAGCAGTTCGTCGCGATCCCGGGAGCCGCCACGACGGATGACGCCATCCGACGCCTGACCGAAGCGACGCTCGAATGCACCGAGCAGCCGGCCCTGGACGGGCTCGACCGATGGGTCTGTCGCGCCGACAACTCCGGCGTGTCCGATCGCGCGGTCTACACGGTGACCCTGCTCGGCGGCGGTGGCCGCCTGCATCTCGTCGATGCCCAGGTGGCCGCCATGCCGGATGCGGGGCCTGTCGAGGGCTTGGCTTCGTTCTTCATCGAGACCGTCCTGCGGCCCCTGACACCGGAGGTCGCGGCCGACGGGAGCGTGGCCGGATGGGTGATGGATCACATCGACGACGCCGCGACGATCGAGATCGCCGGTGCCCAGCTCCGGACGCGTCTCGTCGGCGACGTCATCCGCCTGCAGGTCTACGGAGCGCCGTGACCGGGTCCCCGCGGGCGGCTGGGAGCGGCCGATCGAGCCGGCCGCTCCGGGATGAGGTCAGGGCTAGTCGACGTCGACTTTGGTGATCCGGATGCCGCTGTTGCCGCTCCAGGTCAGGTTGTCCACGTGCTCGAAGATCGCGCGGCCCGTGTAGGTCGAACGATTGCCCCGGAACGTCACGTTCCGATACGTGCTGCCGACCTCGTTGCCGACCAGCGTGCGCCAGCGAGTGCTGCGGCTGTCGATGACGCTGATGTCGTACATGTCGCCCTCCCAGCCGTAGGCGATGAAGCCGTAGCCGAGCCACTCGGGCGATCGACCGAAGCCATCGAGGCGGGTCCGGACGACGCGGACGTCATGGATGTTACCGGCGGCCAGGTCGTTCTCGAGATTGACGCCGTGGATGCCCGTCGCGTTGATGGTCGAGTCGGTGATCAGGATGTTGTGACCGCCGACGATGCCGACACCGCTGCGCCCGGCACGACCGAGGTTGACGCGCTGGAGCGTGATGTCGTGGGCCGGGCTGACGCTGCCGGGGATCCACCCGATGTAGACCCCGTCGCCATAGGTGTCGCGGGTGGTCACGCGGTACAGCTTGATGTTGTAGCCACCGGTGATCCCGATCCCGTGCTCGTGCTGACGGACGACGTTGTAGTCCTTGTAATCCTTGTTGTACCCGCGGACGACGAGGTTCTTGATGGTCACGTTCCGCGACGACTCGATGCTCATGACCCGGCGCTTCGCCGTGTAGGTCCGGAACTTGATGTGTCGGATCGTGGCGCCGCGACCGTCCAGCTTCAGCCCGTTCTCGTTGCTGATCCGCACGGTCCCGTCGATCCGGTACAAGCCATCGGTCTTCAGGCAGAGCTGCCGGCCGCGGTGGTTATCGAGCCACCGATTGAGGCTGCTCGTGACGTCGACACCGCCCTTGTGGTTGCCGGTGTAGACGGACTGGCATCCTGTCGCGGCCGCGACGATGGGAGCTGCCGGGAGCAACAGGGCGAAGGCCATCAGCGCGAGGCCCAGGGCTCGGATCGAACGGCGTGCGCGGGGCATGGCAAAGCGCGGGGGATGGGTCGACATCGGGGGAGCGCCTCCTGGGGAACGGAGCCGTCGTACACCCTTCTGGCGCACTCGTGGGGATGACTCAGGACAGCCGTGGACTCCGTATCCCAGACCCTACACCGGGTTGCGGAACGAGGGCAAACCCGACGATGGGACTAGCGTTCAGGACCGGCGCCGTAGTCCGAATAGGCCGCTCTTGCGCTCGGCGGGCGCCGCCGGCATGGACAGGCCGTCCTGCCCGAACGCGGACGCGGCGAGCTTCACGAAGTGGTCGGCCGCCGTCGTGCGCGCCGCGCTCAGGACGATCGGCACGCCTTCGTTGACGGCCTTGAGATAGAGGAACGGGTCGTACGGGAGGTCGAACGAGATACGCGTCCCCAGCGCCGCTTCGACGTCGCGCGGCTTGAGGATCTCGCGGGCGAACATGTTGTTGAGGACGAAGGTCGCCTTCGCGCCCAACGAGCCCGCCTCGTTCAGGTAGTCGAGCAGGGCATGGACGGTCTTGAGGGCGGCCATCTCGGGGTAGACCGGCATGACGATCGTGTCGGCCAGCTCGAAGGCGGTCAGCGTCCGGTCGTCGAGGCTGGAGCCGGCATCGATGACGACGGCGTCGTAGCCCTCCAGCAGGGTCCCGATGACATGGGCCACGTGGTCGGCCGTGATGAGATCCGCCGACTCCGGGGTGACCGGGGCGGCCAGGACGTGGAGCCCGCTGTCATGGCGCATGCAGTACGTCCGGAGGAGCTCCGGCTCGCGCAAGGCGGCCTCGTCGCGGACGACATCGACGAACGTCTGCTTGGGGTCCAGGTTGAGATGGGTCGCGACCACGCCGAACTGCAGATCGAGGTCGACCAGGACGACCTTGTCGGCCTTGCCACTGGCCGCGGCGACCGCGATGTTGACCGCGACCGTCGTCGTCCCGACACCGCCCTTGGGGCTGAACACGACGACCGTCCGTCGCGGGGTGGTCAGGACGAGGCCGTCGCTGGACACGACCGGGGCCAGGTTCTTCGAGCGCTGGAAGCGCAGCAGGAGGGCCTCGATGCGGGCCTCGACCTCGCGCGCGTCGATGGGCCGCGCGATGACGTCGTCGGCGCCGGCCTCCAGGTAGCTGATGCGCTCCTCGACGTCGTCCGTGGCCGCGACGCACAGGACGGGCACAGCCGCCATGGCCGGGGTGGCCCGGATCTCGCGGCACAGGGCGATCCCGCCCTTGGTGCCGTCGGTCGGGCTGGCGCCGAGGTCGACGACGACCAGCTGGTGTTCGACGACGCGGGCGAAGGCCTCATCCGCGTCGCTCAGGTCCGTGACGCTGTAGCCGGCGGTCGTCAGGATCGGGACGATGCCGTCATCCTCGGCGGATGCGTTGCGGATGACGAGGATGGTGCTGGCGGGCACGGAGCCTCCGGGAGTGCGTGGGACAAGCCTGGGCGATGGGGATCGACGTGAGGATACACACCGCTCGTCGGGGCGTCCGGCGTCGCCGTGCTAGACTACCGCCCGTTCCCTTTCCGCTCCGTGCCGACCGGCCACGCCGGCGTCAACGGGGCATACCCATTGGAAGGAGTCGCGCTCGCATGCGCCGATACGAACTCATGCTCGTGCTTCGTCCGGACGTCCCGGACGACAAGGGCCAGGCGGTCATCGACCGCACGACCCGCCAGATCACCGCCGCCGGCGGGCAGATCCTGAAGGTCGCCCCGTGGGGCCGTCGCCGACTGGCCTATCCCATCGACCGACATCGCGAAGGGTCGTATCACATCGTCCTGTTCGCGGCACCGGCCGATGCCATCACGGAGCTTGAGCACAGCCTCCACATCACCGAGGAAGTGCTCCGCCATCTCATCACCCGCGACGAGCGCCCGGTCAAGGCGGCACGGCGTGAGGATGGCGATGAGGGCCTCGACGACAGCGAGGGATCCGATCTCCCGTCCGGCCTCGATGAGGACGACGAGGAAGACGTGACCGAGCGGATCGACGAGTCCGAGAGCGAGGCGGCCCCGGCCGCCATCGACTGAGGAGCGCGGAACGATGGCCTTCAGCAAGGTCATGATCATCGGCAATCTCGGCCGAGATCCTGAGATGCGCTACACGCCCAATGGCCGGGCGGTCACCGAGTTCAGCGTCGCGGTCACCCACCGCGGCCGCGATCAGCAATCCGGCGAGTGGGCGGACCTCGGGACCGATTGGTTCCGGGTGACCGTCTGGGGCGACCGCGCCGAGCGGACCGCCGAGGAGTTCCGCAAGGGCAACCGCGTCTTCGTGGAGGGCCGCTTCCGGACCCGCGAGTACGACGCCAAGGACGGCACGAAGCGGACCTCGCTCGAGATCACCGCGGACAACGTCATCGCCCTCGAGCGGAAGTCGCGGGACGAGGAGGGCTCGTTCGGCGCGCCGGCCGGCACGTTCGATCGGCCCGCCGGCGGCAGCGGCGACGGTGGTGGCGGCACGGCCGTCCGCCCGACCCGCGCCCCGTCTGACGACACCGACCTCGACGACCTGCCCTTCTGACCAGGAGACGACCTGCCATGCCCCCCGCCCGATCCCGTAAGCGCGACGACTTCTACCGCGATCGTCGACGCCGCAAGGTCTGCGCCTTCTGCGCCGACAAGACCGCCCAGATCGACTACAAGGAGGTCAACCGCCTCCGTCGCTACCTGTCCGAGCGGGCCAAGATCGAGCCGCGCCGGAAGACCGGCACGTGCGCCGGTCACCAGCGCGAGCTCGCGGTCGCCCTCAAGCGGGCCCGCCACGTCGCGCTGCTCCCGTACGCGCCCCAGCACCTCCGCCCGTAAGGTGAACCCGGGCCGTCGACCCGGGTCAGCCGCCATGCCGCCCGACGAGTCGCGTTCAGTGATCGTCGGGCTGTTGATGGTCGCCGGCGGCGCGGCCGCCGGGGCCTTCGGATCGCTGCTCGGGCTCGGTGGCGGCATCCTCATCGTGCCGCTCCTGACGCTCGGCTTCGGGCTCGGGTTGCGCGAGGCCGTCGGCGTATCCCTGGTCTGCGTGATCATGACCAGCAGCGCGGCCGCCGGCGTGTACCTCGAGCGGCACGTGGCCAACCTGCGCCTCGGGATGACCCTCGAGCTGTTCACCGCGCTCGGCGCGCTCCTGGGCGGGTCGATCGCCTTCCTGCTCGATGAGCGCCTCCTGTCCGTCCTGTTCGCCGTGCTCCTGCTGTACGTGGCGTTCTCGATGTTCCGAGCCGGGCGACGGACCGACGCGGACGCCGCGGCCGCGGCCAGTGATCCGTCCCTGACCCCTGAGCCCGCCCTCGCCGAAGACGTCGTCCCAGCGCCCGCGCTCTCGGTCGACCCGCCCGCCGGGTCGTGGGGCCTGCCGACCCACGGCCTGCCACTCGGCGTCGCTGGGTCGTTCGGGGCCGGCATCGTGTCCGCCTTGCTGGGGATCGGCGGCGGGATCATCAAGGTCCCGCTCATGCACCTCGGGATGGGCGTGCCGCTCCGGGTCGCGACCGCGACGAGCAACCTGATGATCGGCATCACGGCCGCGGCCAGCGCGGTCATCTATGCCCTCAATGGCGGCATCGATCCGTACGTGGCCGGCCCGACGTCGATCGGCGTGTTCGTCGGCGCCACGGCCGGCTCGCGGCTCGCCCACCGCATCGACGTGCGCTGGCTGCGCCTGCTGTTCGTCGTCGTGCTGACCTATACGGCCATCCAGATGCTGCTCCGGGGATGGGCCGCATGAGCGCCGCCCCGGGCGAGCTCGAGCGCCGGCGGCTCGACGCCGAACGCGTGATCGGGCGGGTGCTCATCGGGATGACCTACGTCGCCGTGACGATCCTCGTCATCGGTGCGCTCGGGATGGTCATCCTCGGGATCGATCCACTGGGCCCGCCGCCCGAGGTCGACGCGGGGCAGAACGCTCGCCGACCTTGGTGCCCTCTGGCCGGTCGGCGTCCTGTGGGTCGGCCTGCTCGTCGTCATCGCCACGCCCATCATCCGGGTCGCTGCGGCCGCCGTCAGCTTCGCCCGCGGGGGTGAGTGGCGGATGGTCCTCATCGCTCTGGCCATCCTCGTCGTCATCGCCACCGGCGTGCTGACGGCCCTTGCTTCGGAGGTCTGAGCACCGGTGGACCTGGTCATCCTGGGCATCGCCTTCATCGTCATCCTCATCGGTGCCGAGCTGTTCACCAACGGCATCGAATGGTTCGGCCACAAGCTGGGCCTGGCCGAGGGAGCGGTCGGGTCCGTCCTGGCCGCCGTCGGGACCGCGTTGCCTGAGACGATGATCCCGATCATCGCCATCGCCGGCGGTGGCGGCGAGGACACCGATGCGATCGGCGTCGGGGCGATCCTGGGCGCGCCATTCATGCTCGCGACGCTGGCCATGTTCGTGACCGGCGTGGCCGTCCTGTACGTCGCCCGGCGGCGGTCGACCGGTGACGTCATGCTCGTCGATACCGCGGTCCTGGCCCACGACATGCGCTACTTCGCCGTGGCCTACGGGGTCGCCATCGGCGCCGCCTTCCTGCCTCTCGAGCCGACCTGGCTGAAGCTCATCCCGGCGGTCGCGCTCATCGGCATCTATGCCTGGTACGTCAAGCGCCATTTCGACGAGGAGCGGGCCGAGCAGGAGGCCGACCTCAATGCGCTGCGCTTCCACCCGCTCGACCGCAACGGCCACCGCGATGATCCGGCGGTCCCGCGCCTACGCATCGTCAGCGCCCAGGTCGTCGCCGCCCTGACGCTGATCATCATCGGCGCCGTCGCGTTCGTCGGCGCGGTCGACAGCATCGCGGCGACGCTCGGGGTCGACGAGGTCCTGCTGGCCCTGGTCATCGCGCCGATCGCGACCGAGCTGCCCGAGAAGTTCAACTCGGTCATCTGGGTCCGGGCCGGCAAGGACACACTGGCGATGGGCAACATCACCGGCGCGATGGTCTTCCAGGCCTCCATCCCGACCGTCGTCGCGCTCGTCCTGGCGCCGGCGGCCTGGCAGGCGGCCGAGGGCAGCTACACCGCGTTCGCGTCGGCGGCCATCGCGTTCGCCTCGTCGGCCGTCATCTTCATCCCGATGGCCCGCAGCGGCCGGCTGCGGGGTCGGAACCTGCTCATCGGTGGCCTGTTCTACCTGGCCTACCTCAGCCTCGTCATCCTGGTCATCACTGGCACGCTGGGCTGAGCGGCCGGGACCCGCTGATATACTCCGCGGACCGTTCGAACCGGATCCCGTCGCGGCGTCCGCGCCGCGCGCCGTCAGCGCAGGAGCCCGACCGATGATCTCCGAGAAGGCCGACAGCCCGGCACCGACCGCGCACCACGCGCCCAAGCCCGGGTCGCTCGACGACCTGACCTGCTACTTCGAGGGCGCGTTCGTCCCGATGCGCGACGCCAAGGTCAGCATCATGACCCACGCGTTCATGTACGGGACGGCCACGTTCGAGGGCATCCGGGCGTACTGGAACGAGGAGCAGGGCCGGCTCTACGGCCTGAAGCTCCGCGAGCATGTCGAACGCCTCCGCCAGTCATGCCGGATCCTGCTCATGGAGCCGGTCCCGTCGGTCGACGAGCTGACCGGGCTCATCATCGAGACGGTCCGGCGCAACGGGTTCCGCCAGGACGCCTACATCCGTCCGTCGTTCTACAAGAGCACCCAGGCGATCGGCGTCCGGCTCCACGACCTCGAGCACGACCTGTACATCATCTCCCTGCCGTTCGGGAACTACATCGACACGGCCAACGGCGTGCGGCTCATGACCTCGTCATGGCGGCGCAACGCGGACGAGGCGCTGCCGGCCCGCGGCAAGATCGTCGGCGGCTACGTGAACATGGCCTTCCAGAAGTCGGAAGCGGAGCTCAACGGCTATGACGAGGCGGTCGTGCTGACAGCCGGCGGCCACGTCAACGAGTCGTCGGCGGCGAACATCTTCGTCGTCCGCGACGGCGTCGCGCTGACCCCGCCCGTATCGGACGACCTGCTCGAAGGCGTCACGCGCAAGGCGCTGACCGAGCTGCTCGGCAACGAGGGCATCCCGGTCCAGGAGCGGTCCATCGATCGCAGCGAGCTGTACGTCGCCGACGAGATCTTCGTGTGCGGCACGGGCGTCCAAGTGTCGCCGGTCATCGAGGTCGATCACCGCAAGGTCGGCTCGGGCGAGGTCGGGCCCATCGCCAGGCTCGTCCGTGACCGCTACTTCGACGCCGTCCGCGGGCGGCTGCCCGAGTACCAGCACTGGCTCACCCCCATCGAATAGGGGGAGTGGCGGTCACCTGAGCGACCGCCCAGGACGGCCAGGCCGGCGTTGCCGGCTGCGCGGGCTCGCTCACGCACCTTGGGTGCGCTCGCTCACCTGCTCGCCGGCGCCTTGGCCTGACCGGCCTGGATCGGCCGCGAGGCCGTTCGTCAGGACGAAGGCGGCGGGCGCAGATCCGGCGTATTCCGGCCGATGGTCACGATGACGTCCGCGCGGATGGTCGGGTCATCGACGAGCTGGACCTTGACCTTGAACCGCGACTCCAGGTAGCTGATCGTCCGCTCCAGCTCGTCCTCGGCGCCGTTGTAGACGACGACCTTCGTCTTGGCCGGGACGGCGCCATCCGGCTTGCCACGCGGCGCCGACGCGTTGAGGCCCTGGTTCTGCAGGTAGCCGGCCAGCCGGAAGCCGCGGTTGGCGTCGCTCGTCCCGTTCAGGACCCAGACCGTGGCGCCCTCACCGGTCAGCGCCTCGCGTCGCTCCTCGAGGCGGGGATCCAGGCGGAACGCGTTCTTGACCGCGTCGCGGATGGTGTCTACGTACGGGACGGTCCAGTAGCCGGTCAGGACCTCGCGCTGGTAGCGCGGCGGGGAGAACACGTACGAGCGGATGTTCTTCGTGTCGACCTCGGTGGCCAGGCCCAGCAGCTCGTCGAGCTGGTCGAGCGGGATGTCCGTCTTGATCGACTTCTTGAGGGCCGAGACGAGCTCCGGGATCTTCGGGATGAGGGCTTGCGGGTCGGCTTGCTCACGCATCGACAGGAGCAGCCGCTGCTGGCGCGCCGCGCGGTCGAAGTCCGATGACGTGTTGCGCGAGCGGGCGTAGCGCAGGGCCTGCGTCCCGTTCATGTGCTGGAGGCCGCTCGGGATGTACAGGCGCAGGCTGCGGTCCACGCCGGCCGGGTAGGCGTCGTCGACGATCGGGACCTGGACGTTGACCGTGACTCCGCCCAGCGCGTCGACGACGGACTTGAAGCCGTCGAAGTCGACCTCGACGAAGTACTTGATGTCGAGGTCGTAGAGCTCGCCCAGGACGCCCTTCAGGGCGTTGTAGCCGCGGGTGTTCTTGCCGCCCGGCCAGAGGTCCGAGCGGTCCTTGTTCTGCGTGTAGAAGGAGTTGATCTTCTGGCCGAACGTCCGGCCCCAGAACGAGCGGGCCGGTCCGGACGGGATGGGCACGTCCTTCGTATCGCGCGGCAGGCTGAACATCGCGACCTTCTTGGTGACCGGGTCGATGGACACGGTGATGAGCGTGTCGGTGCGATGGCCGCCGCCCTGCTTGTCCGAGCCGATGAGCAGGATGTTGAGGCGCTCCTTGCCGTCCCACGGCGCGACCGAGACGGCCGGCACCGGCGTGCCCTCGGGGGTCGATCCGGGGGTGGGGGAGGGCGTCGGTGCGTCGGTCGCCGTCGGTTCGCCCGAAGGGTCCTCGCCGTCCGGACTGGGTGAGGGCTCATCCTCGGCGCACTCGGCCTCCACGTCGTCGCCGACGAAGATGCAGCCGCTGGTCAGGGCATCCAGGGCGAGCATGTCGTAGCGGGCCACGACGACGTGGCTGCCGGCCATGACCAGGAGGATGGCCAGCAGTCCGGCGATGGACAGCGGGGCGCGGGACAGCCGGGCCTTGCCGAGCCGGCCGTCGCCGCCCGCCTGCACGGCGTTCATCCACTCCGCGACGCGGTAGGCGTCGATGATCGCGACGAGGCGATAGAGGAGCAGGATGATGTTGATGACGAAGACGGAGTTGAGCAGGAACGGGTTGAACACGAGCCCGATGAGGTCCTGCTGGTCCAGGCGGAGGAACACACCGGCGCCCAGGGCGATGAGCAGGATGGGGACGGCCGCGAACCCGAGGGCCCGCGCGTAGGCGCCAGCGTAGGCCTGTCCGAGGCCCGGGAAGATCAGGGAAAGGAAGGCAGCCGCGAACGGCGACTTGGCGCGCGGTCGCGCCTCCTGCGGCTTCTCCATCGCGCGTTAGGATACTCGGCACCCGCCGGATCGGCTTTCGGCCGCCCCGCGCGCTCCCGTCCGACCGCATCCCTACCCGGAGACGCATGTTCCGACCCGTCACCAGCAAGCCCGACTTCGTCGCCCAGGAGCACGAGCTGTTGGGCGTCTGGCGGGATCGACGGACATTCGCCCGGCTCCGTGCACAGAACGCGGATGGACCCCACTGGAGCTTCCTCGACGGGCCGATCACGGCCAACAACCCGATGGGCGTCCACCACGCCTGGGGCCGTGCCTACAAGGACCTCTACCAGCGCTTCCACGCCATGCTCGGCGAAGACCAGCGCTACCAGAACGGATTCGACTGCCAGGGCCTGTGGGTCGAGGTCAATGTCGAGCGCGACCTCGGCTTCACCAACAAGCGTGACATCGAGGCCTACGGGATCGATCGCTTCGTGACCCTGTGCAAGCAGCGCGTCCTCACCTACGCCGCCCGCCAGACCGAGCAGTCGATCCGGCTCGGGATGTGGATGGACTGGAACGATCCCGATGAGCTGCGCCGCCTCCACGACCTGCTGGCCAGCGACCCGTCGGCGGTCACGACCATCGAGGGGACCGACGGACCGGTCACCGACTCGGTCGAGATGCTCGTCGGGCGGCTCGGGATGCCGGACACCGGCGGCTCGTACTTCACGTTCAGCAACGAGAACAACGACCTCATCTGGGGTTTCCTGGCGGAATGCCATCGGCGTGGCTGGCTGTACAAGGGCCACGACACCATGCCCTGGTGCCCGCGCTGCGGGACCGGCCTGTCCCAGACGGAGGTCAATGAGGGCTACCAGGACCGCGAGGATCCCGGCCTGACCGTGCGCTTCCCGCTCATCGACCGGCCCGGCGAGTCACTCCTGGTCTGGACGACGACCCCCTGGACCCTGACCGCCAACGTTGCCGCGGCGGTCGGGCCCAAGCTCCGCTACGTGAAGGTCCGCCAGGGCGAGGACGTCTACTGGCTCGCCCGCGGGACGCTCAAGACGTCGCTCCGAGACGACTTCCGGATCGAGGAGGAAGTCCTCGGCGCCGATCTCGTCGGGTGGCGCTATACCGGCCCGTTCGACGACCTGCCGGCCGTCCGCGACGCCTTCGCCGCGGACGGCTACGAGCATCGGGTCGTGGCCTGGGACGACGTCGGCGAGGACGAGGGCACCGGCATCGTCCACATCGCCCCCGGCTGCGGGGCGGAGGACCATCAGCTCGGCAAGGCGCTGGGCCTCCCGATGATCGCCCCCATCGACGAGGACGGCCGATACCTGGCCGGCTTCGACTGGCTGACCGGGCGCGAGGCCTCGGCGGTGGCGGAGCCGATCGTCGACGACCTCGAGCGGCGCCGCTTCTTCTACCACCTCGAGCCGTACCAGCACCGCTACCCGCACTGCTGGCGCTGCGGCACGCCGCTGCTGTTCCGCCTGGTCGACGAGTGGTTCATCAGCATGGGCGAGGTCTATGACCAACCGCGCGAGACGCTGACCAAGGAGCAGGTCGACGCCAGCCTGCGCTACCAGATCATGGAGGTCGTCGACCAGATCCGCTGGATCCCGGACTTCGGCTACGACCGCGAGCTCGACTGGCTCCGCAACATGCACGACTGGATGATCAGCAAGAAGCGCTACTGGGGCCTGGCGCTGCCGATCTACGACTGTGCGGCGTGCGGGACGATCGAGGTCGTCGGCGGCCGTGAAGAGCTGCGCGAGCGCGCCGTCGACGGCTGGGACCGGTTCGAGGGCCATACGCCGCACCGCCCGTGGGTCGACGAGGTGACCATCGCCTGTCCTGGGTGTGGCGCGCCGGTCAGCCGGATCAAGGACGTCGGCAACCCCTGGCTCGACGCCGGGATCGTCCCGTTCTCGACGCTCCACTTCCGGGAGGACCCGGACTACTGGCGCCAGTGGTTCCCGGCCGACTTCATCACCGAGAGCTTCCCGGGCCAGTTCCGCAACTGGTTCTACTCGATGCTCGCGATGTCGACGGTCCTCCGCCGCGAGCCGCCGTTCAAGACGATCTTCGGCTATGCCCTGGTGTTCGCCGAGGATGGCCGCCAGATGCACAAGAGCTGGGGCAACGCCATCGAGTTCGACGAGGCGGCCGACCGGATGGGCGTCGACGTCATGCGCTGGATGTTCGCCAAGGCCCGGCCCGAGGAGAACATCCTGTTCGGCTGGCACGCCTCGGACGAGGCCCGCCGCGAGCTGCTGGTCCTGTGGAACGTGTACGCCTTCTTCGTGACCTACGCGCGACTGGCTGGCTGGACGCCAGATCAGCATCAGAGCCCTCCGAGGGCCGAGGCGAGCTCCGCGGACCCTCGGCCCGAGGATTCCCCTGCGGTCGTGGCTCCGGCGGTGGCGGACCGGCCGATCCTGGACCGCTGGATCCTGTCCCGGGCGGCGGGCACATCGGCCACGGTCGAGGACCGGTTGCGCGACGTCGACGCCATCGGTGCGACACGCGCCCTGTCGAGCTACCTCGACGGGTTGTCGACCTGGTACCTGCGGCTCTCCCGGCGACGCTTCTCCCGGTCGGACGACCCGACCGACCAGGCGGCGGCCTTCGCGACGCTCCACGAGGCGCTCGTCGCGACCTGTCGGATGCTCGCCCCGATCCTGCCCTTCCTGTCCGACACGATGTACGGCAACCTCGTCCCGACCGTGGACGCAGCGGCGCCGGACAGCGTCCATCTGACCCGCTGGCCGACGGCCGACCTCGCCGCGCACCGCGATCCCGACCTGGAAGCGTCGATGGACATCGCCCAGCGCGCCGTCGACCTCGCCCGGACCCTGCGCAGCGCGAACCGCCTGCGGACCCGCCAGCCGCTGGCCGCGGCCTGGCTGGCCATCCCGGACCGCGGGGTCGTCCTCGACGACGTCGGCCTGCGCCTCATCGCCGACGAGATCAACGTCAAGCGGGTCGAGCCGATCGCGGACGGGTCCGATCTCATCGAACGGCGGGTCAAGGTCCTCCTGCCCAAGGTCGGCAAGCGTCTCGGCTCGGCGATCCCGGCCGTCATGGCCGCCGCCCGGGACGGGGCGCTCACCTTCGAAGGCGATGGCTCGGTCACGCTGGCCGGCGTCACGCTGGCGCCGGACGAGGTCGAGGTCCAGGCGACGCCTCGGCCAGGCACGGCCGTCGCCGAGGACGACGGGCTCGTGCTCGTCCTGGATACCGAGCTGACCCCGGAGCTGCGCGCCGAAGGCGACGCCCGCGAGCTCGTCCGGGCCATCCAGGACCTGCGGCGCGATGCCGGCCTGGAGCTTGATGACCGGATCGCCGTCTGGCTGGACGACCTGCCCGATCCGGTCCGGCCGCACCTGCCCGGCGTCCTCGTCGACACGCTCGGCGAGCTCGGTGACGGTCCCGTTCCGACCGAGGCCCAGCGGGGCGATGTCGAGCTCGACGGCGCGACCGTGGCGATCAGCCTGCGGCGGCTGACGTGACCGCCACGACCGCCCGACGCGGGGCTCGCTGGGGCCTCTTCCTCGGGATCGCCGCGACGGTCGTCATCCTGGACCAGCTGTCGAAGCAGTGGCTCGTCAGCCAGCTGGATCCCGGGGAGCGGCAGATCATCCTTGGCGACCTGATCCGGATCGTGCATTCGCAGAACAGCGGGGCGCTGTTCGGGCTGTTCACGGATCAGGCGCTGCTGTTCGCGATCGTGTCGGTCGGGGTCGTCGCACTGATCGTCTGGTATCACGGCAGCAGCGGCCGCAACACGCTCCTGTCGATCGCGCTCGGGCTCCTGCTCGGCGGGGCGCTCGGCAACATGATCGACCGGTTCCGGCTGGGGTACGTCGTCGACTGGGTCGACATCGGCATCGGCGATTGGCGGTTCTACACGTTCAACGTCGCCGACTCGGCCATCAGCTGCGCGATCCTGCTGCTCATCATCATCGCGTTCCTCCCGCCGCGCCGAAGCGAGGCGCCGCCCGGCCCCGCCGACGCCGCCGCGGACGCCGGCTCGACCGGTCCGGGGGTCGTCGATGCCTGACGCGTCGACGGTCGCCGGCCGCCGGACCGTCCGCGTGCCGGACGGTAAGCCGGGCCGGGTCGACCGCGTCGTCGCCGATGCGACCGGTCTGTCGCGCAGCCATGTCCAGAAGCTCATCAGCGACGGCCGCCTGACCGCCGACGGTGTCGCGCTCCGCGCGAACGCCATCGTCAGCCCGGGCACGGAGGTCATCCTGGACGTGCCCGAGCCGGTCGCCCTCGACCTGGCCCCGGCCCCGGACATCCCGCTCCGGATCGTCTACGAGGATGCCGACCTGCTCATCGTCGACAAGCCATCGGGCCTGGTCGTGCATCCATCGGCCGGCCATCACGACGGCGATACGCTGGTCAACGCCCTGCTCGCCCGGGCCGGCGGTGCGGAGTACGGCGGGATCGCGGGCGTCGCCCGGCCGGGCATCGTCCATCGGCTGGACCGCGACACGAGCGGCCTACTGATGGTCGCCAAGAACGACATGGCCCAGACGTCGCTGATGGCCCAGCTCAAGGGCCGGCGCGTGCGCAAGACCTACCTCGCCCTGGTCGTCGGGGACGTCGTGGCGGCGGTCGGCCGGATCGAGGCGCCCATCGGCCGCGATCCCAAGCATCGGACGCGGATGGCGGTCGTCCCGGACGGTCGTGCCTCGACGACCGGCTATCGAGTTCGCGAGCGGCTCCCCGGTTGGACCCTCCTGGAGCTCGATCTCGTGACCGGCCGGACGCACCAGATCCGGGTGCACCTCGATGCCATCGGCCATCCCGTGGCCGGCGATCCGGTGTACGGGACCGGCACGTCGCGACGCGGGCCGGACGGGTTGGATCGACTGTTCCTCCACGCCTGGCGCCTGGAGCTGGTGGCACCGGGCGACGGTCACCTCATCCGGGCGGAGGCGCCACTGCCCGACGGGCTCGAGGACGTGCTCGATCGACTGCGCGCCGCGGAGGTGGCCCGGTGACCCTCGATCCCGCCCGGGCCGCGGCCGATCCCGTCGACGACGACGCGATCGAGCCGCTCGACCCGACCCTCGCCGAGGCGATCGATGTCTCCGAGGATCCGGGCCGCCCCGATGGGGTCATCGACGGCCGTCCCGGGGCGATGCTCATCATCATCTCGGGACCATCCGGGGTGGGCAAGGACACCATCATCGATGCCCTCCGGGGCCGGACCCACGACCCCGAATACCACTACGTCGTGACCTGCACGACGCGGGCCCCGCGGCCGGGCGAGGTCGACGGGGTCGACTACCACTTCCTGAGCCGAGAGGCCTTCCTGCGCCTGCGCGCCGACCGGCAGCTCCTCGAGGCGGCCGAGGTCCACGGCAACTGGTACGGCTCCCCGCGGGACCAGGTCCGCGCCGCGGTCTCGGCCGGCCGCGACGCCATCCTCAAGATCGACGTCCAGGGCGCCCAGGTCGTCAAGGAACAGGTCTCCGAGGCCGTCCTCATCTTCGTCGTGCCGCCGTCGCTCGAGACACTCTTCTCCCGCCTCCGAGCGCGCGCGACCGAGACCGCCGACGAGCTGGAGCTGCGCCAGCGGAACGCGGCCATCGAGCTCGCCCGCCAGGACGACTACGACTATGTCGTGGTCAACGAGACCGGCCTCGTCGAGCACACCGCCGAGCGGATCGACGAGATCATCGTCGAGGAGCGCCTGCGCCACGCGGACCGGCGGGTCCGGGTCTAGCGCCGGCGGCGTGGCGGGTCAGCCCGCGTCGGGAACGGACGCGCTCGGCCTCGAGGTCGACGCGCCGGACGGTGCCCTCGTGGATGCGGCGCCCGGTGACCGTCTGGTCGAGGTCGCGGTCGATGCCGCCGGGGCCGGTGGCTCACGCGCGTACACCTATCGCGTGCCACCCGACCTGGCCGACCTGGACGTCGGCGAGGCCGTCCTCGTCGAGTTCGGGCGACGCCAGGCGCTCGGCGTCGTGCTCGGCCCGGCGGCCGCGGCTCCGGACGCCTCGGTCAAACCGATCGTCGACCGGGTCCGGGCCGACGGTCCCTTGCTGCCGCCGCTGACCCTCGCCCTGGCCGGCTGGATGGCCGCCCACTATCTCGCCCCGCCGGCTCTGGTCATCCGCTCGATGCTGCCGCCCGGTCTCCTGGAGCGCCTGGAGCTCGTCGCCGAGGCCGCGCCCCAGGGCGCCGACGCCGGTGACGATGCGCACGCTGCGGGCACGCGCGACCGTGTCGATGCCGACCTCCTGGAGCAGCTGGCCGACGGCCCGCGTCCGGTCCGTGACCTGGCCGCGCCGGAAGGGCGCGCCGGCCTCCTGCGACGGCTCCGGACACTGGCCGCCGCCGGGGCCATCAGCCTGGACTGGACGCTCCTCGGCGCCTCCGCCGGGCCTCGGTTCGAGCGCTGGATCCGGTTGACCCAGGCGGGTCAGACAACGGCGGCGCTCCTGGCCAACGGCGGCCGCCCGACAGGTCGGCCACTGGGACCGCGTCAGGTCGCGGCGCTGCGCGAGCTGGCGACCGGGCCCGCGGACGGCAGCCCGTCCCCGGACCTCGGCTCGCGCCACGGGTCCGCGGCCCTCGCCGGCCTGGTGCGCCGCGGGCTGGCCGAGGTCGACGTGCGGGAGCGTCCACGTCGGCCGCTGGCGACGCGGCCGGTCGGCCGGCGCGGTGGCCGGCCCGCGTCGAGCGAGCTGACGCCACCGCAGGCCGCCGCCGTCGAGCGGATCGGCACGGCCATGGATGAGCGCGACCCGACGCCGCTGCTGTTGGACGGCGTGACCGGCGGTGGCAAGACGGCGATCTACGTCGAGGTCATCGCCGCCGCGCTGGCGCGCCATCGTCCGGCACTCGTCCTCGTGCCCGAGATCGCGCTCGCCCTGCCGCTCGTCGACCGGCTGCGAGCCGATCTGGATGCCGTCGTCGCCCTCGTCCACTCGGGACTCGGCGATGGCGAGCGGGCCGATGAGTGGCGCCGGATCCGGAGCGGCGAGGTCGACATCGTCGTCGGGACGCGCCTGGCCATCGGCGCGCCGATGGCCGACATCGGGGTCGTCATCGTCGACGAGGAGCACGACCCGGCCTACAAGAGCGACCGGACGCCGCGGGTCCAGGCCCGGGACGCGGCGGTGCGCCTGGCGGAGCTTGCCGGCGCCGCCCTCGTCCTCGGCTCGGCGACCCCGTCGGTCGACACCTATGGTCGGGCGCTGGACGGCCCGTGGCGGCGGATCGTCCTGCCGGCGCGGCCGGTCGGCCAGGCGCCGCAGGTCGAGATCGTCGATCTGCGGGCCGAGTTGAGCGAGGGCAACCGGAGCACGCTCTCCCGCGCGCTCGATGTCGCGCTCGACGAGCTCGATCGGACGGCCGGTGACCAGGCCATCCTCGTCCTCAACCGGCGGGGGACCGCGTCGGTCGTCCTGTGTCGTGACTGCGGGCACGTCCAGGCGTGTCCGGACTGCGAGCGTCCGCTCGTCTACCACCATGCCGGGACGACCCTGCGCTGCCACCACTGCGGCCGGGCGACGCCGCTGGCGACCCGCTGCCCGGCCTGCGCATCGCCGCGCATCCGCTACCTGGGCGGTGGCACGGAACGCGTCGAGCGCGACGTCCGGGCCGCCCATCCGGATCTGCGCGTGGCCCGGCTGGATCGCGATGTCGCCGAGCGCAAGGGCGCGGCCGCCCGGGTCATCGATGCCTTCGCGGCCGGCGACACGGACGTCCTCGTCGGGACGAGCCTGGTGGCCAAGGGCCTCGACGTGCCGAGCGTGACGCTCGTCGGGGTCGTCTCGTCCGACGTCGCCCTCAACCTCCCGGACGAGCGGGCGGCCGAACGGACCTATCAGCTTCTCAGCCAGGCGGTGGGGCGGGCCGGACGGGGCGATCGGCCCGGGCGGGCGATCCTCCAGACCTACCAGCCGGACCATCCGGCGATCACCGCGGTGGCGGCCGGCGACGGGACGGCGTTCTACGCCGCGGAGCTCGAGCTCCGGCGTCGGTTCGGGTCACCACCGTTCGGCCGCCTGCTCAAGCTGACCATCGCCCATCCCGACCGGTCGGTCGCGGAGGGGGAGGGCACGGCCATGGCCGACCGACTCCGGGAGCGTGGCGCGGCCATCGGCGACGTCAGCGTGGCCGGGCCGGCGCCGGCCTACATCGCCCGGCGCAACGACCGCTGGCGTTTCAACGTCGTGGTCCGCGCCGCCGATCCGCTGGCCGTCCTCGGCGAGGACCCGGGTCCGCCGTGGTCGGTGGACGTCGACCCCGACTCGTTGCTCTAGGCGCGCTCAGTGCGGGTCGCGGCGGTAGGCGACGACGACGCTGCCGATCTGCTGCTCGACGCCCTGGAGGCACTCCAGCTGGACGGGGTCCAGGTCGACCGGATGCAATCCGTCGGCGGCCAGGGTGTCGGCATCCACCGTGCCCCACGCCGTGGGCCGGAAGGCGAGCACGATGTCCGTATCGAGCGTCCGCTCGGCGTCGCCGAGCAGGGCGACCTGCTCGGGCGCGAGATCGGCCAGGGTCCAGGCCTCAGCCATGGCGGTCCTCCGCACGATGCGGGGCCGCCGCGCGACCCCTTGTCGCTCCGATGATAGGCCGCCTGTCGAGCGGGCCGGATGACCGGGGGGCGGTGTTCGTGGGACGATGGATGGCCCATAGGAGGACGCCACGATGACCGACCCGATCACGCCACCGAGCCCGGCACCCGACGACAAGGCCAGCCAGCCGCCGACCGGCACCACGAACGAGTCCGCTGCCGGCGGCTCGACCGGCTGGTCGACCGACGACGGCAGCACCGGCAGCACCGGCAGCACCGGGTCGTCCGCGGGCTCGACCGCCGCCGCGACCGCCGCGACCATCCTCGAGACGCTCCGCGACGTGGTCGACGACATCGCCGAGCGGGCGACGCCGACCGTGCGTGAGTTCTCGGCCAAGGCCGCCGACGTCGCCGCCACCGCCGCCGACAAGGCGGCCCCGCTCGCCCGCAAGGCCGGCGACGCGACCGCCGACGCCAGCGGCAAGCTCGCCGAGAAGTCCCGCCACTGGGCGGCCGAAGTCCGAGCCAGCCTCGGATCGGCCGGTGATGCCGCGGCCGATGCCGCCACCGACGCCGGCGACGCGGTCGCCGATGCCGGCGACGCCGTCGCCGATGCCGGCGACGCTGTGTCGGACGCGGCGTCCGACGCCACCTCCGACGTCGACGAGGCCACGCGGGGGACCTCGGCCTGATGAGCGTCCGGCCGATCGTCATGCTCGGCGACCCCCGGCTTCGGCTCAAGGGGTTGCCGGTCGACAGCTTCGGGCGCTACCTCCATGAGCTGCTCGACGACCTGGCCCACACGATGCGCGACGCACCGGGGGTCGGCCTCGCCGCCCCGCAGCTCGGCGAGGCCCTCCAGGCCTGCGTCATCGAGGTCGAGAGCCAGCTGTACGAGCTGGTCAACCCGCGGATCGTCCGGTCGGCCGGCGACGACCGCGACCTCGAGGGCTGCCTGTCGATCCCGGGCTACGTCGCCTACGTGACCCGCCGCGAGAAGGTCTGGGTCGTGGCCCAGGACCGCTTCGGCAAGAAGATCAAGGTGGCGGGGTCGGGACTCCTGGGCCGGGCCCTCCAGCATGAGCTCGATCACCTCGACGGCAAGCTGTACATCGACTATCTGGAGTCGATGGACGAGCTCATGCCCGTCGGGGTCGGCAACGAGGACGACGCGGAGATCCGCGAGGCGACGAGCGCCCTCGCGTGACCGGCGCCCCGGTCCGGACCGTCTTCCTAGGGAGCGGCGCCTTCGGGCGCGAGAGCCTGGGACGCCTCGACGCGCATGCGGATGTCGACCTGGTCGGCGTGGTGACCGCGCCGCCGCGCCCGGCCGGACGTGGCGGGCGGCTCACGACGACCGTCGTCCACGGCGCCGCCGACGAGCTGGGCATCCGGACGATCCTCACGCCGGACCGGCTCCGCGACCAGGGAGCGATCGACGCGGTCCTCGCGCTCGAGCCTGGGCTGCTCGTCCTGGCCGACTACGGCCGGATCGTCCCGGCGGCGCTGCTGGACCTTCCGCATGGGGCCCTGAACCTGCATCCCTCGCTTCTGCCCCGCCACCGCGGCGCGACGCCGATCCAGGCGGCCATCCTGGCCGGCGATGTCGAGACCGGGGTGACGTTGATGCGGATGGACCAGGGCCTCGATACGGGTCCGATCGTCGCCCAGGTCACGCAATCCCTCGACGGGCACGAGACGACGCCCGTCCTCGAGGACATCCTCGAGCAGCTGGCGGCGGACCTCCTCGATGCGCAGCTCGGCTCGTGGCTGCGCGGCGCGTCGACGGCGAGTCCCCAGCCGACCGAGGGCGCCACCCTGACCCGGCCGCTACGCCGCGAGGACGGCCGGCTCGACCCGACCGGCAACGCCAGCGACCTCGATCGCCAGGTCCGGGCCCTCCAGCCCTGGCCCGGCACGTTCGTCGAGACGATCGGCGGACGCCTGACCATCTGGTCGACCGCACCCGAGGTCGACGGCGCGGCCCCACAGGCCGGCACGTTCGACGCGCTGGGCCTGGGGGTCGGGGTAGGGGAGCGGCTCCGCCTGGGCGAGGTCCAGGCGGCCGGCGGCAAGCGGATGACCTGGGACGCCTTCGTGCGTGGCCGGCCCGCGATCGTCGGCAGTAGCATCGTCTCGTGACCATCGATGAACGCCCCGGGCTGAGCGGCCTGACCCCCGAGGACCTCGCGAGCTGGGTCGACGCGGAGGGCCTGCCCGCCTACCGGACGCGCCAGATCGCCGACGCGGTCTGGACGGATGGGGGCGTGACCGACGCTGCGGATATCCGGACCCTCCCGGCGGCCGTTCGCGAGCGCCTCGCGGCGACCTTCCGCCTCGACACCGTCGAGGGCACCGAGCTGCGGCTGGCGGACGGCGGCCTGACCGAGAAGGGCCTCCACCGGCTGGCGGACGGCGCGCTCATCGAGAGCGTGCTCATGCACTACCCGGCCCGCGGCGGCTCGCGCGAACGCCACACGCTGTGCCTGTCGAGCCAGGCCGGGTGCGCCGTCGGCTGCCCGTTCTGCGCCACGGGCGAGCTCGGCTTCGGACGGGATCTCGAGGTCGCCGAGATCGTCGACCAGGCTCGCCATGCGTCCCGACGGCTGGCCTCGGAAGGACGCCGGCTGACGAACATCGTGTTCATGGGCATGGGCGAGCCGCTCCTCAACCTGGACCGGGTCCTGGCCGCCGTCGAGGCGCTCAACGACCCGGCCCGGTTCGGCCTGGGCGCCCGGCACATCACGGTCTCCACGTCGGGCGTCGTCCCGGGCATCCGGCGCCTCACGGCCCTCGGACCGCAGTTCACGCTCGCGGTCTCGCTCCATGCCGCCCGCGACGCCCTGCGCGACGTGCTCGTCCCGCTCAACCGGCGCTGGCCGGTGGCAGAGGTCGTCGACGCGGCCCGTGACCATGCCCGCGCGACCGGCCGTCGGATCAGCTACGAATACACGATGATCGGCGGCGTGAACGACACGCCGATCGACGCCACGGCCCTGGCTGACCTGCTGCGCGGCGACCACGCTCACGTCAACCTCATCCCGATGAACCCGGTCGCCCACACGCCGTGGACGGCCAGCCCGATGCCGGTCATCGAGACCTTCGCGGCGACCCTTCGCGCGGCAGGCATCGGGACGACCATCCGACGCAACCGCGGCCAGGAGGTCGGGGCGGCCTGTGGCCAGCTGGCCGCCGAACGGGCCGGCGAGCCTCCCGCCCCATCCGTCGCCCGACGCCGCGAGCGACTCGTCGTCGCCAGCGCCACGGCCCTGCGCGGCGAACGCAGCTCGGAGCCCGTCCCGGCCGGCGTCCTCGCCGAGCTCGGCGAGTAGCGATGGCGGTCGGGCGGGCCCGGATCGCGGCCAGCGTCCTCGACGCGGATCTCAGCAACCTCGGCAACGCCGTCCGGCGCATCCAGACGGCCGGCGCCGACCGCGTCCACCTGGACATCATGGACGGCCATTTCGTCCCCAACATCACGTTCGGCCCGAAGACGATCAAGCATCTCCGGCGGCGCACCCAGATGCCGTTCGACGCGCACCTCATGATCAGCGAGCCGAGCCGCTACATCGAGGAGTTCCTGGACGCCGGCTGCGACTCCGTGACGATCCACGTCGAGATCGAGGAGCCCATCGCCCCGACGCTCAAGGCGATCAAGGCCGCCGGGCGCGCGGCCGGCCTGTCGTTGCGCCCGGGGACGCCGCTCGCCGCCCTGGAGCCATATGCCGCGCTCATCGACATCGTGATGATCATGACCGTCGAGCCGGGCTTCGGTGGTCAGACCTTCATGGCCGATGTCCTGCGGGCCAAGGCGTTCGGCGCGCGCGATCTCCTCCAGCACAAGCTCGTCGGGGGCGAGGTCCATGTCGACGGCGGGGTGAACCGTGAGACGGCGGAGATCGTCGGGGCGAACGGGGTCGATGTCCTCGTCGTCGGCTCGGCGCTGTTCCTCAAGGGCCGCGACATGGCCCGCGAAGTCCGGCTCATCCGCGCGCTCGCCGACGAGGGCTACCAGTTCGAGCTCAACGACGGCGTCCCGCCGATGCCCCACGACCGGATGACCAGGTACACCAGCCTGCCCAAGCACCTGGCCAAGACGTTCATGCTCGAGATCGAGAGTGGCGGGATCCCGTCGGTCATGCTTCGTGGGGACGGGCAGATCAACCCGGATGGCGTTCGCGACTACGACGTGCTCGTCCCGGCCGAGATCCTCGACGAGGTCGAGCGTCGCCACGCGGCCCGCCGCGACCAGCTTGCCGTGGATGCCGACGATTGGCGGCGCGAGCTCCTCGCGACATCGGGCCCGGACCCCGAGACCGATGGCCACCTGACCGGCGGACCCGCGCGGGCCTGATGCGGGCGCTCCTCCAGCGGACCACCGGAGCCGCCGTGCGTGTCGACGGCGAGGTCATCGGGCGCATCGGCCAGGGCCTCGTCATCCTCCTTGGCGTCGGGCCGAGCGACGACGACGCGACCGCGGACACCTTGGCTCGCCGGATCACCGAGCTGCGGATCTTCCGCGACGCTGAAGGCCGGACGAATTGCTCGCTCGTGGACGTGCGCGGGAGCGCCCTCGTCGTCTCGCAGTTCACCCTGTTCGCGGACACGCGGCGAGGTCGGCGGCCGGGTTTCACGGGAGCGGCAGCGCCGGACGTCGCCGAGCGTCGCTACGAGCGCTTCTGCGCCGCCTTGCGCGAGCACGAGGTCCCGGTCGCGATGGGCCGCTTCGGCACCGAGATGGCCGTCGAGCTCGTGAACGACGGACCGTTCACGATCTGGCTCGACACGGATGACCGGGAGGCGCCGGCCCGGACATGACGAGACCGGTCGTCGGCGGGACGACCGGTCAGGCGAAGCGGCGCGACGGCGACCGGCTGGATGGCCGGCGCGGGCCTACTTCGTGGCCTTGAGGATGGTGCGGCGGCAGCGCGTGCAGACCAGGGCGCGCTTGGGGGCACCCTTCTGCTCGATGACGAGCGGGTGCAGGTTCGGCTGCATGCGGCGGTGAGCTCGGACGCGGTTCATGCCCGACGACTGCGGGTTGAAGCCGCCCATCGAGACCTTGCCGCAGATCGCGCAGGAGCGGGCCATGCGTTTCCTCGGAGTGGGGGTCGAACGGACGCCCGGGCGGAAGGGCCCGAGCGGGGCGGTATGATAGCACACGGTCCGGTGCGCCCCTCCGGACTCGAACCAGGAGGATCGCAGCCCGCGTGGCCATCCGTCCGACGCCCGGCCGATCCCTCGTCACCGGTCGAGCCCTCAGTGACATCGTCCGCGCCGCGACCCTCGGTTCGTACGGCGTGACCGGCTTCGCCGGCGGCCCCCTGGAGCGGCTCGTCGGCCGCCTTGGCCTCGGCCAACCGGGCCTGGTCATCCGCCAGGACGACGGCATCGAGATCGAGCTGGACCTGACCGTCGCCCTGGGCGTCCCGGTCGCGGAGGTCGCGCGCCAGGTCGACTCGGCGGTCCGCTACGGCATCCGCCGCGCCCTTGGCCGCGAGGTGGATCGGATGGTCATCCACATCGATGGCCTGCGGGTCCAACCCGGCGGACCGGCACCCATCGCCGCGTCGGTGCCGCCGACCGCCATCGGCCCGCGCGACCTGGCCGACAGCGGGACGGACGTCGCCTAGTGGCCCGCCGGGCGTGTGACGGGGACGGCCTCCTGGAGGCCTTCCGGGCGGCGGTGGCCAACCTCGAGGCCTACGTCGATGAGATCAACGGGCTGAACGTCTATCCGGTCCCGGATGGCGACACGGGCTCGAACATGCTGGCCACCGTGCGCGCGGCGCTCGACGAGGCGGAGGCCGTCGCCGGGCAGCCGGCCGACCGGATCGCGGCGGCCATCAGCTTCGGCGCACTCATGGGCGCCCGGGGCAACTCGGGGGTCATCACCAGCCAGATCTTCCGGGGCATGGCCGAGGGCCTCGCGGGCAAGCGCCGGTTCAACGGCCTGGACCTCGCCCACGCGTTGTCCGAGGGTGCCAAGACCGCCTACGGCGCCGTGGCCAAGCCGGTCGAAGGGACCATCCTCACGGTCATCCGCGAGTCGGCCGTCGCCGCGGTGGCCGCCGCGGAGCACGACAACGACATCGAGGTCGTCCTCGCCGCCACGCTGGATGCCTCCGAGAAGTCGGTCGCGCGCACGCCGAGCCTGCTGGCCATCCTCCGCGAGGCCGGCGTGGTCGACTCCGGCGGGCAGGGCCTGTATCGATTGTTCCAAGGGGCGCTGCTCCACCTGACCGGCAAGACGCCCGTCGGGGTCGCTCGGGACCGCGGGGCGTCCGGCGCGAAGCCCAGCACGCTCGTGGCCCACGCCGACGAAGGCTTCGGCTACGAGACGATGTTCCTGCTCCGCGCGACCGGCCATCAGGGCCTCGACGTCGATGCCATCCGCGATCACCTCGAATCGATCGGGGAGTCCGTCCTCGTCGCCGGTGACGCCCGGGCGCTCAAGGTCCATGTCCACAACGAGCGCCCGGACCTCGTCATCGGCTACGGCCTGACCCTGGGCGACATGAGCCGGATCACGGTCGAGAACCTCGACAACCAGGCCAGGGACGTCCGCGAGACACGGGCGGCCGAGTTCACCGGCGCGCCGCCACCCGCCGCGACCGAGGCGAGCCTGGCCCGGCCGTCGGAGCGATCGGCGGCCGCCACGAACGGCAGCGGCCCGGCTGCGGACCTGCCCAGCCTCGCGGTCATCGCCGTGACCGCGGGCGACGGCCTGGCGGCGATCTTCCGCGACTTCGGCGTGGCGGCCGTGGTCCAGGGCGGGCAATCGGCCAACCCGAGCACCGGCGAGCTGCTCGAGGCGGTCGGCTCGGTCCCGGCGCGCGAGGTCCTGCTCCTGCCCAACAACCCGAACGTCGTCCTGGCGGCTCGCCAGGTCGCGTCGATGAGCGACCGGCCCATCGGCGTCGTCCCGACCCGCAACGCGGCGGAGGGCTTCGCGGCGCTCCTCGCTCTTGACCCGGCCCGCGACGCCACGGACAACATCGCCCCGATGACCGAAGCCGGCCGAGCCATCCAGTCGGTCGTCGTGACCGAGGCCGTGCGGGACGCGACGATCGGTGGCAAGAAGGTCAAGAAGGGCCAGACCATCGCCCTGGACCCGGACGACGGCCTCATCGCGGTCAACGGCGATCGGGAACGATGCGTGCTGGCGGCGATGGCCGCGCTGACCCCCGGCTACGAGCTGGTGTCCATCTTCTACGGGGATGGCGCCGACCTGGCCGAGGCGGAGACGATGGCCAAGCGGATCGGGGCGGTCATCCCGGCCGTGGAGGTCGAGGTCCGTCACGGTGGCCAGCCGTTCTACCGGTACCTCATCGCGGCCGAGTGACGACGAAGGCCCCGCCGGCCCCGACCGATCCTCGCGAGCTGCTCGACACGCCGCTCCACCAGTCCGGACTGACCGCCCCGAACGTCCTCCGCCGGGCCGGCGTCAAGCTCGGGTGGTACGACGTCCGTGATCTGCTCTTCCACCTGCCGCGGCGCTACGACGACCTGCGCGAGCTGGCGACCATCGCCGAGCTGCGCGATCGCGACGACGGCACGGTCGTGTCCATCCGGGCGACGGTCGCCGACGTCCGGGTCGAGGCCAGCTTCCGGCGTCGGATCCAGCGGACCATCGCCGACCTCGAGGATGACACGGGCCGGATCGCCGCGACGTGGTTCGGGCGGCGGTTCATCGAGCGGCGGCTCCATCCGGGTCAGGAGGTCGTGGTCAGCGGACGCCTGAAGCGCTACCGCGGCACGGTGTCCATCGATAATCCGGAGTTCCAGGCGAGCGAGGCGGAAGGCGAGGTCCTGATGGCCGGCCGGATCGTGCCGGTCTATCGGCTGACGGCCGGGCTGACCGCCGCGCGCCTGCGGATCGCGATGCGCGAGGCGCTCGACCGGGCCGGCGACGCCTATCCGGAATACCTGCCGGACGACGTCCGGGGGGCGTCCGACCTGGAGGGCATCGCCACCGCCCTCGAGGCCGCGCATTACCCGCCGTCGTTCGAGGCTCGCGACGCCGCCCTCCGCCGTTTGGCCTTCGACGAGCTCCTCGCGCTCCAGTTGGGGATGGTCGGTCGCCGGCGCGCGCGAGGCCGGGATCAGGCGCCGGTCATCGCCGTGGACGACGCGATGGATGCCGTGATCCGGACCACCCTCCGCGACGCCATCCGGCGCCGCACCGACGCCGGGATCGAGCTCACCGACGACCAGCTCGCGGCGATGGCCAGCATCCGGACCGACCTCGCGGCCCCGACGCCGATGCTCCGCCTCCTGCAGGGCGACGTCGGCTCGGGCAAGACCGCGGTCGCGGCGTGGGCCCTGGCGGCCGCGGCGCGGGCCGGCTTCCAGGGCGCACTCCTGGCCCCGACCGACCTGCTCGCCCGTCAGCACCTGGAGACCGTGGGGGCGCTGCTCGCCGACCTCGGTGTCGACGTGTTGCTCCTCGCCGGCTCGCTCAAGGCCGCCGAGCGGGCGCGCGCCCTGGAGGCCATCGCCTCGGGCCAGGCATCGGTCATCGTCGGGACCCACGCGTTGTTCAGCGAGGCGGTCGCGTTCGCCCGCCTGGGCCTCGTCGTCATCGACGAGCAGCACCGCTTCGGGGTCGAGCAGCGCGGCCAGCTCGAGGCCAAGGCCGGTGGCCTGGCCCCGCACGTCCTGCTGATGACGGCGACGCCCATCCCGCGCACGCTCGGCCAGGTGCTGTACGCCGATCTCGACGTGTCCGACCTGCGCACCCCACCGAGCGGCCGGCTGCCCATCCGGACCGGGATCCGGCGGCCGGACGACCTCGACGGCACGTGGACGCGGGTCCGCACAGAGGCGGCGGCCGGCCATCGGACGTTCGTCGTCGTCCCGCTCATCGAGGAGGGCGCCGAGGCTGATGACGTCGTCGGCACCGGCGCGGTGGCCGCGGAGTCGGAGGCGCGCCGCCTGACCGAGCTCCTGGCGCCGCTCCGGGTCGGCCTCGTCCACGGCCGCCTGAAGCCGGTCGATCGTGACGCCGAGATGCGCCGGTTCCGCGACGGGGAGCTGGACGTGCTCGTCGGCACGACCGTCATCGAGGTCGGCGTCGACGTGCCCGAGGCGACGATGATGGTCATCCAGGGCGCGGACCGGTTCGGCCTGGCCCAGCTCCACCAGCTCCGCGGACGGGTGGGCCGCGGCAGCGTCGAGTCCTACTGCGTCCTCGTGTCCGATGCGATCGACGAGACCGCCCGCGCCCGCCTGACGGCCGTCGCCGAGCTCCGCGACGGGTTCGAGCTCGCCGAGCGCGACTTCGAGCTCCGCCGTGAGGGCGACGTCCTCGGCTTCGCCCAGAGCGGCCTGCCCGGCCTGCGCGTGGCGTCACTGACCCGCCGCGACCACCAGGTGCTGGCCGTGACCGCCCGAACCCAGGCCGAGGCCCTCCTGGACGCGCATGGCGACCTGGCCGTCGACCGACGCCCGGACCTGGCCCCGCTCGCCAGCGAGCTCCAGCGGGGCTGGCTGCGCCACCTGGCGGCGGCCGAACCGGCGAGCGGCTCGTGAGTCGATCCGACCCGCGCCGGACATCCGCGCCGGCGGGCCGCCCCCGAAGACGCATGCCTGACGCCGGCCGGGTCATCGCCGGGACGGCCCGCAGCATCCGGCTGGACGCGCCCGGCCCGGGCACGCGCCCGATGGGCGACCGGGTCAAGCAGACCCTGTTCGCCGTGCTCGAGCCGGACCTGCCCGATTCACGCTTCCTCGACCTGTTCGCCGGCAGCGGTGCCGGCGGCATCGAGGCCCTGAGTCGTGGGGCAGGCCATGCCGCCTTCATCGAGCGCGACGCGAGCGCGACCCGGGTCATCGAGGCCAACCTGCGCCGGACGGGGCTGCGGGACCGCGCGACGGTCATCCGGGCCGACGCCCTGGCCTGGGCGCGTGACCCTGGTCGAGCCGCGGAACCGCGCTGGGACACGGTCCTCGTCGACCCGCCCTACACGGAGACGGCGACCCTCGTGGCCGCGCTCATCGCGGTCGCCCCGTTGCTCGTCGACGGCGGCCGTGCCGTCGCCAAGCACTTCTGGCGGGACGCGCCGCCGGCCCGGGTCGGGCTGCTAGCATCCGAGCGCGAGCGCCGCTTCGGCGAGACGGCGCTGACCTTCTATCGCCGGGTGTCGGAGGACGACCGCGTGTCGGAGCCAGCATGAGCATCGCGGTCTATCCGGGCTCGTTCGACCCCATCACGAACGGGCACGTCGACGTCCTGGAGCGGGCCCTCAACGTCTTCGAGCGGGTCGTCGTCGGCGTCCTGGCCAACCCGCGCAAGAGCCCGCTGCTGCCCGTCGACGAGCGCATCCGGATCATCGGGGCATCGCTCGCGGGCACGGCCGCCGCCGAGCGCGTCGAGGTCGCCGCCTTCGACGGCCTGACCGTCACGTTCTGTCGGGAGCGTGGCGCGACGGCCATCGTCCGGGGGCTGCGGGCCATCAGCGACTTCGAATCGGAGATGCAACTGGCCCACAACAACCGGGTCCTGGCGCCCGAGGTCGACACCGTCTTCTTCATGACCGCCGTCGCCAACGGCTACGTCAGCTCGAGCCTGGTCAAGGAGATCGCGAGCTTCGGCGGCGACGTCAGCGGGATGCTGCCCGGACCGGCCGTCGACGGCCTGCGGGCGGCGCTCGACCGTCGCTGACGGACTGGGCCCCGTGCCATAATCCCGGGGCACGTGCAGGAGGGCCACCGCCATCGACATCATCTTCCTCGTCGAGCGTCTCGAATCGCTCATCGCCAACGGGAAGAAGCTGCCCCTGACCACGAACGTCGTCGTCGACCAGAACGCGGCGCTCGGGCTCATCGATGAGCTGCGGGTCGCCGTCCCCGAGGAGGTCCGGGCGGCCAAGCGCATCAATGCCGAGGGCGAACGGATCATCGAGAAGGCCCAGGAAGAGTCGGAGCGCATCGTCGCCAAGGCCCAGGAGCAGGCGGCCTTCCTCATCGACGAGCGCGGGCTCACGCAGGCCGCCGACCTCGAGAGTCGCCGGATCATCGGCGAGGCCCACGACGACGCGGAGCGCATCCGGGCCGGCGCGGACGAGTACGCCGTCGGCGTCCTCGAAGGCCTGGAAGGCGACGTGACCAAGACCCTCCAGAGCATCCAGAAGGGCATCGCCCTGCTCGACCAGCGACGCGCCGAGATGGTCGCACCGCAGGAGGTCGCCGACGACGGCTATGCCGACGACGACGACTGGCAGGACGAGCCGGAGGACGCGGCGGCCCCAGCCCGACCGTGACCGGTCGGTCATGAGCGTCCGGCCGCCCGACGGCCCGCTCGTCTTCAACGTCGCCGGCCTGCTCGGCGACGGCCTCGGCGCCAAACGCACGGCGGCCGTCGACGACGTCCGGATCGATCTCCCCGACGAGCTCGTCCTGGCCGAGCCCATCCGCGGCGAGGTCAAGCTCACCCACGAGAGCCGGGGCATCCTCGTCGACGCTCGCCTGACGACCGCCCTGGCCGGCGAATGCGCCCGCTGCCTGCGGCCGCTGACGACGCCGATCGACATCCGGCTCGAGGAGGAGTACCTCCCGTCGGTCGACCTGACGACCGGTAAGCCGGTCCCCGGCGAGGACGAGCCGGACGCGCTCCGTCTGACCGACCATCACGAGGTCGATCTGGAGCCGTCCGTCCGCGACGCCATCTCGCTGGCCGAGCCCATCGCCCCGTTGGACCGGCCCGATTGCCCCGGCCTGTGTGCGGTCTGCGGGCTGCCGCTGGACGAGGGCGTCCACGACCATCCCGATGACGACATCGACCCGCGCCTGGAGGCGTTACGGGGCTTCAAGGCGGATGACGAGGGCTGATCCGCACATCCAGCCGGGACGGCCGGGCCCGTTTCGCGGTAGACTCCGCCGTCGGCGTGGCCGCGCGCCCACGACCCCGGACGCCCCGCGGCGGCCCATCTGCTGAACGACACAAGGAGCCCCTGACCCCATGGGTGTACCCAAGCGACGCGTCTCGCATGCTCGCCAGGGCGAGCGACGCTCGCACCTCGCGATCGACGTCCCGACCCTCGAGGAGTGTTCGCACTGCCACGAGATGAAGCTGCCCCACCACGTCTGCCCTAACTGCGGCTGGTACCAGGGCCGCCAGGCCGTCGAGCTCAAGCCAGCCGGCGGTAGCGGCGACAGCGCCGACCGCTGACCCAGGTGTCGGAGCCTCGGCCCGCACCGACCGAGACGCCGACGAACGGCGCCGTCCGCGTCGCCGTCGACGCGATGGGCGGTGATCACGGACCCGCGGAAGTCATCCCGGGTGCCCTCGACTTCGCCGCGAGCCATCCGACCGACGAGATCATCCTGGTCGGCGACGAGCCGACGATCCGGGCCCTGACCGGCGATCCGCTCCCGCCCAACGTCTCGATCGTCCACGCCAGTCAGGTCATCGGCATGGACGAGCATCCGGCGCTGGCCCTGCGCGAGAAGAAGGACGCCTCGATCCTCGTCGCCACGGACCTCGTCAAACGCGGGGCCGCCGATGCCGTCGTGACCGCCGGCCACACCGGGGCGGGCATGGCCGCCGCGGTCCTGCGCCTGGGTCGCCTGCCCGGCGTCGACCGGCCGGCCCTCGCCGTGCAGATGATCACCGACTCGGGGCCCATGGTCCTGCTCGACATCGGGGCGAACCCCGACTCGACACCGGAGAACCTGGCCCAGTTCGCCCTGATGGGCGCGATCTTCGCCGAGAAGGTCCTGGGCGTCGCCGACCCGCGCGTCGCGCTCCTCAGCATCGGCGAGGAGAAGGGCAAGGGCGATGCCCGCATCCAGCGGGCGACCGAGCTGCTCGACGCCTCATCCCTCCGCTTCGAGGGCAACGTCGAGGGCAAGGACCTGACCAAGCACATGGCCGATGTCGTCGTCTGCGACGCCGTCCTGGGCAACGTCGTCATCAAGTTCTTCGAAGGCCTGTCGACCTTCATCTTCGACCTGTGGCGGACCGAGTTCCGGGCATCGTGGCGGGGCAAGCTCGCCTACCTGCTGTTGCGCCCGAGCGTCGACCGCATCCGGGGCACGTTCGACTACGAACGGGCCGGCGGGTCGCCGCTGTTGGGGGTCAAGGGGTCGGTCATCATCACCCATGGTCGGGCCAAGCGCCGGATGGTCGGCTTCGCCTGTGATGTCGCCGCCACGACCGCCCGGACCCGGGTCCCGGCGCTCATCGCGGAGGCCCTCGCCGCCGACGCCCGGTCCCTCGACGTGGAGGCGCAAGGCGCCGTGGCGCAAGGCGCCGTGACGCAGGGGGCCGTGCCGGCGGCCGACGACCCGAGCGAGCTGTCCCAGGAGGTCGCGTCATGAGCGGACCGGAGCTGACCGTCGGTCGCGGCGTCATCGCCGAGCTCGTCCGGCTGGCCGCGTTCGAGGTCCCGGGCGTCGCCCGGGTCGGCTTCGGCGGGCCCGCCTGGCGGGGCTGGTTGCGGGGCAACCCCGTCGGCGTCCGCGTCGTCGACGAGCGGATCGTCGTCCGGCTGCGCATCGTCGCTCGACCCGGGCAGGCCCTCGAGCCCTTGGCCGCCCAGGTCCGGACGGCGGTCGCCGCCACCGTCGAGCGCTTCCTCGGTCTGGATCTCGGCGCCGTGACGGTCATCGTCGATGGCGTCGGAGGCTGACCACCAGCGAGGTCGCCGGACCGGTCGCCGGTTGGCCCTCGCTGCGGTCTTCGAAGCGGACTTCGGGCAGCGCACGGCCGACGCCATCCTGGAGCGCCACCTCGCCGAGTCGGAGCGCGATGCGACGGCGGCGGCCCTGGCCCGTGAGCTGGTCACCGCGGTCGTCGCTCACCGCGACGAGATCGACGCCACGATCACCCGGACGGCGCCCCAGTACCCGGTCACCGGGCTGGCCCGGATGGACCGCGCGTTGCTCCGAACGGCCCTTGGTGAGGTGCTACACTCCGGCACGCCGGCCCGGGTGGCCATCGCCGAGTGGGTCGAGCTGGCACGCACCTACAGTGGAGACCCGATGCGACGCCTGATGAATGGCGTGCTCGGGGCCATCGCCCCACCCAACTCCGAGGAGGGAGTCCGTGGCCACAACGTACGACCGGCTCAAGAAGATCGTCGTCGAGCAGCTCGGCGCCGACGAGGATGAAGTCAAGCCGGAGGCGTCGTTCGTCGACGACCTGAACGCGGACTCGCTCGACCTGGTCGAGCTGATCATGAGCCTCGAGGAAGAGTTCGGGACGGAGATCTCGGACGAGGACGCGGAGAAGATCCGGACCGTCCAGGACGCCGTCGACTACATCGACGAGCACTCCTCCTAGGCCGGCCACCTCGGTCGCGGTGCGTCCGGGACAGGCCGTCGCGGAGCGCCTCGGGCTCCCCGTCCGCGACCTCGACCTGCTGGATCAGGCCCTCGTCCACTCGAGCTGGTTGCATGAGCACCCGGACGAGGCCGTCGGTCACAACGAGCGCCTCGAGTACCTGGGCGATGCCGTCGTGAACCTGGCCATCTCCGAAGCGCTGTACGCCCGCCACCCGGACGACGATGAGGGCGCGCTGTCCGCACGTCGGGCGGCCATCGTGTCCACCCCTGGCCTCGCACGCCTGGCCAATCGCATCGAGCTCGGCGCGGCGCTCCTCCTCGGCGAGGGCGAGTCACAACGCTCCGGACGGCGACGGCCGTCCCTCCTCGCCTCGTCGTTCGAGGCGCTGACCGGCGCCCTCTACCTGGACCTCGGCTACGGACCGGTCCGGGACTGGCTGCAGACCCTCGCGACGCCGGAGCTGGACCTCGACGCGCCGGTCATGTCCCTCAAGAGCCCGAAGAGTCGGTTGCAGGAGTACACGCAACGGCGGTCCGGCCAGCGGCCCGAGTACCGGCTCCTGGACGCGTCCGGGCCCGATCACGAGAAGTCCTTCCGGATCGAGGTCTGGGTCGACGGCGAAGTCCTCGGTGAAGGCCAGGGCCCGTCGCGCCGAGAGGCCGAGACGGCCGCCGCCGCGCAGGCCATCGAGCACCTTCGGGCTCGTCGACCGGCCGACCGAGCCACCTCGGAGGTGATGTCGTGATCGACGACCTCCCGGAGGAGCATCCGGCCGACGCCCCGACCATCGCGACCCACCCCACCGCCGACGGGCTCGCTCCGCCGCGGCTGCTCGCGCTCCGCCTCCAGGGGTTCAAGTCCTTCGCCGAGCGGACCAACGTCGAGTTCGGTGGCGGGATCTCGGCCGTCGTCGGGCCCAACGGGTCGGGCAAGAGCAACCTGGCTGACGCCCTGCGCTGGGCTCTCGGCGAACAGGGCCGGGCGCTCCGCTCGCGCAAGGCCGAGGACGTCATCTGGGCCGGCTCGGAGAAGCGGGCCGCCCAGGGCATGGCCGATGTCACGCTCGTGCTCGACAACGGCGACGGCCTCCTCCCGGTCGACTTCAACGTCCTCGAGCTCGGTCGGCGCCTCTTCCGGAGCGGCGAGAACGACTATCTCCTCAACAAGCAACGCATCCGGTTGCGCGACCTGGTCGACCTGCTGGACAGCGCCCACCTCGCCGACAACGCGTTCCTGTTCATCGGCCAGGGCATGGTCGACCAGGCCCTCGCCCTGCGGCCGGAAGAGCGCCGTCCGCTGTTCGAGGAGGTCGCCGGCGTCCGCCGGCACGAGCGGCGCCGACGCAAGGCCGAGGAACAGCTGACCGAGTCCGAGGCGAACCTCGCCCGGGTCGACGACATCCTCGCCGAGCTCCGCCCGCAGGTCCGCCGCCTGGCCGCCCAGGCGGAGCAGCAAGCGACCCGCTCGACGATCGGTGAGGACCTCGTCGCGGCACTGCTCCTGTCGACCCATGCCCGCTGGCACGACGCGGCCGTCCGGGTCGTTGAGACCGGCGAACGACGCGTGCGTGCCCAGGCCGAGGCCGATCGGGCGATGGCCGACCTCGAAGCGGCCGAAGGGACGGCCTCCGCCCTGGCCGCCGACCTGTCGGCCCGGGCCACCCAGGAACGGGAGCGGCGCGAGGTCCACGAGACGGCCCGAGCGGGCTTGACCGGGCTGCAGCTCCGCGACGGCCGGATCGCCTCGGACCTGGAGGCGATCGAGCGCGACCGCACGCGCTTGGCCGACGAACGGGCCGCGGCCGAGGCCGACGTGGCGGGACAGCGCCGTGCCGTCGCCGCCCCGGTCCCGAGTCGCGACCTCGATCTCGAGGCCGCCGTGACCGAGGCCGACCGCGAGCTGGCGGAAGCCCTGGCCGAGCTGGCCACCTTGCGCTCCGCGTCCCGGGCACGCGGCGAGGAGCTGGCGGCCATCCGCCGGGCCGAGGCCGCGCGCGAGGCCGAGGCCGAGACGGCCCGGCGGCGCCTGGCCGAAGCGGAGCGACGGCTGGCCGAGCAGGTGGCGGCGGCCGACGGGGCCGCGGCACGCCAGGCCGAGACCGGGGCGATCGCCGACACCGCCCGCGCCGCGGCCGCCGCGGCCGTGAGCGCCGAGGCCGCCAGCGGCCCAGCCCGGGAAGCGGCCCGCGTCACGCTGGAGACGGCCGAGGCCGCGCGGGTCGCGGCGACCGACCGGGCCTCGGCAGCGTCCGCGGCGGTGGCGGCGACCCGCGGACGGGTCGAGTCCCTGGCCGGGCAGCTCGATGCCGACGAGCGGCGACCCATCGCCCGCGCCGCTCGGCGGGTGGGCGGGCGTCGCCTGGACGAGGATCTGGCGGTCGATCCGGGCCTCCGCGGCGCCGTCGAGGCGGCCCTCGCCGACCGAGCCCGGGCCTACCTCGTCGGCGAGGGCGCCGTGGCCGATCTCGTCGCCGAACGCGGTCGGCTACTCATCGCGGAGCGCCTGGAGTCCGGGCGCGATGGCGGGTCCGGAACGGAGGACGGCACCGGCCGACTGGACGCGGCGGGCCGACGGATCGTCGACGCGGCCACCGAGGCCGGCGGCGGTCGGCTGGCCGACGCCATCCGCCGGGACCCGACCGGGGCCGCACGGCAGCTCCTCGCCCGCGCGGTGTGGCTGCCCGACGTCGCGGCGTGCCTGGCCCTCCAGGGCCGGCTGCCGGCGGGTTGGATCGCCGTGCCCCGTGACGGCTCAGCCGTCATCGATGAGACCGGTGTGGCCCTGGGTACGGCGGACACGATCCTGGAGCGCCGCGCCGAGCACGCTCGCCTGGCCGCCGACCTCGAGGCGGCCGTCGCGACGTCGGCCGAGCTGGAGGTCGCGGTGACGGAGGCGACCCGGGCCGTCGCCGCGGCGCGCGCCGCGGCCGATGCCGGGGCCCAGGAGGCCGGCCGTCTGGCCGCCGAACGACGGCGGGCCGAGGAGTCGGAGCGCGTCGCCGCGCGCGAGGCCGATGCGGCCAGCCGCGAGGCCGCCTGGCACGACGCCCAGCGGACTCGGCTGGAGGGCGAGCTCGAGCGAGCCCGGGAGGCGGTCACCGGCGCGACCCCGGCGGCTCCCCCTGGCGGCGATGGCCGCATGTCGTCGCCGGCCGACGGGGACGAGGCGGCGGCCATCCCGGCCTGGGAAGCACGTGCCGGGGAGCTTCGCGACCGTCGAGACCGCCTGGCGGCTCGGCTGGCGACCCACGACGCCGAGCGACGCGATGCCGAGCACCGCCGCGCCCGGGCGGAAGCCTCGGCGGCGATGGCCGAGGAGCGCATCGGGCGGGCGGACCGCGAGGCGGCGGCCCTGGCTGAACGCCATGACGTCCTCGTGGCCGAGCGCGACCGGCTGCGCGGCGAGATCACGACCGCGTCCGCGGCCGAGTCCACGGCACGCGAGGCGCTGGCCGCCCTCCATGCCGCCGATGCCGTCGACCGGACCCGGCTGGCCGATGCCGAACGAGCGGCGTCCGGGGCGCGCGAGCGCCTCCGGGTCAGCGACGATCGACTGCGCCAGGCCGATCACCTGGAGCTCGAGGCCCGCCTCGGGCTGGACGCCCTTCGCGACAGCGTCGTCGTCGAGCTCGCCGGGCTCGGCGACCTCGGGCGTCGAGCGATCGGCGTCGCGCCGATGCGGGTGTCGAGCGACCCCGACGTGGCGCGCGATCCCTCGGCGGACACCGACGCGATCGACGCCGACGCCGAGGCCGATCCGGACGATACGGCCGACCTGGAAGCGGCCCTCGCGGCGATGGCCGACGGCTGGGCGGGCGCTCCTCCGACCGAGGTCGCGCCCAGCCCGGGCCGCCTCGCGCAGCTCCGGCGCCGCTACCACGAGCTCGGCGCGGCCAACCCCGATGCGGTCGGGGAGTACGCGGAGCTCCAGGCCCGGCTCCAGGCCCTCGACACGCAGGGCACGGACCTGCGGACCGCGATCGCCACGACGCGCGAGCTCATCGTCGACCTGGACACGATGATCGCCGACCAGTTCCGGACGACGTTCGCGGCCCTCGAGACGGCCTTCGAGCGTCGGTTCGAGCAGCTCTTCGGCGGGGGCTTCGCCCGGCTGTCGCTGACCGACCCATCCGACCTGGGCTCGACCGGGGTCGAGATCGTCGCGCGACCGCCCGGCAAGAAGGCGCAGGCCCTGGCGATGTTGTCCGGCGGCGAGCGGGCCCTGACGGCCGTGGCCCTGTTGTTCGCGATGCTCGAGGTCCGGCCGGTGCCGTTCTGCGTCCTCGACGAGGTCGATGCCGCCCTCGACGAGGCCAACATCGGGCGGTTCGCCGAGGCGCTCCGGAGCCTCGCTGACGCGACCCAGTTCATCGTCATCACCCACAACCGCGGCACGATCGAGGCCGCCGATGCGCTCTACGGGGTGACGGTCGGCGATGACTCGGTGTCCCGGGTCATCAGCCTCCGGCTCGACGAGGCGCAGGCACTCGCGACCGACCGACGCCACGAACTCGCGACGGCGGGCTGATGCCGTTCTGGCGGCGCAAGCGGGACGACGAGTCGGCGGCCGAGGTCCCGGCGGACCCGGGGACCAGCCCCGAGCCGGTCCCGGCCGACTGGGAGCCGGACCCCGCCGACTTCGAGGACCCGATCCAGCTGCCGACGCCGGGCGCCAGCGAGCCTGTCGCCGAGCCGCCGCGCGTCGCCGAACCGCCGTCCGGCGAGCCTGAGCCGGCGTCGGCGGCGGCCGAGCCTGAGCCGGCGACGCCACGCGTGGAGCCGCCGGCCACCCCCGAGCCGACCGCCGAGGCCGAGGCCCCGGCCCCGGCCTACACCCCGTTCGACCCGACCGCGTTCCTGGCCGTCGCCCCGGCCCATACGCTCGACGAGGGCCTGGAACGGACCAGGACCGGGTTCATGTCGCAACTACGCGGCTTCCTCGGCGGCGATGACCCGCAGTGGGATGACGTCGAGGAGACGCTCATCGCCGGGGATGTCGGGGCGGCGCTGGCCATCGACGTCGTCGATCGAGCCCGCCGTCGGCGCGATCCCGGTGGCGCCGAGGCCGCGGTCCGGGCCGAGCTCGCCGGGCTGCTCGTGCAGCGTGACCTCGACTGGACGCCGCAACGAGCGCCGGACGGCGGGCCGGCGGTCATCCTCGTCGTCGGTGTCAACGGCACGGGCAAGACGACGACCATCGGCAAGCTCGCGGCCCGCTACGTCGGCGAAGGTCGGACGATCATCCTGGCGGCCGCCGACACGTTCCGGGCGGCGGCCATCGACCAGCTGCGCATCTGGGCCGAACGGGCGGACGTCCCGGTCGTCGCCCACGCTCCCGGGGCCGATCCCGGCGCGGTCGTCTACGACGCGCTCGATGCCGCCGTGGCGCGTGGCGCGGACCTCGTCATCGCCGACACGGCCGGCCGGCTGCACACCAAGTCGAACCTCATGGACGAGCTGACCAAGATCCGGCGCATCGTCGACAAGCGGCTGCCCGGCGCCGCGCCCGAGACGCTCTTCGTGCTCGACGCGACGACCGGCCAGAACGGGCTGGCCCAGGCCAAGGCGTTCCACGACGCGGTCGGGCTGACCGGGATCGTCCTGACCAAGCTCGATTCGACGGCCAAGGGCGGGATCGTGTTCGCCATCGAGGACGCGCTCAAGGTGCCCGTTCGGTTCGTCGGGGTCGGGGAGGGCGTCAACGATCTCCTCGTCTTCGACCCGGACGCGTTCGTCGAGGCGCTCTTCGCCTGAGCGTGGGTCCGTCAGGCCCCGACCGGCTGGTCGCGCTCGACGTCGACGACGACCTCGGCGGACGTTCGTTCGTCCTTCACCGGCAGGTCGCGGAGCCGCCGGACCGGGGACCACCACAGCACGGCCGCGGCCAGCAGACCCCCGAGCGGGGCGAGGAACGCGGTCGCGCGCAGGCCGATCGCCTCCGCGAGGATCCCGGCCGCGATGGTCGCCGCCAGCTGGGCCGCCGTCGCCAGGACCGCGAACGAGGCCGCGACCCGGCCGAGCTCGCGGTCCTTGACCAGCGTCTGGCGGACGGACACCTCGGTGATGTCGTAGACCGTGACCGCGGAGTCGGCGATGAGCTGCTGGCCGACCAGGCAGGCCAGGGCGATGATCGGCAGGCCGGCGGGGGCGAGCGGGATGAGCAGGTTGCCCAGGGCCGCCAGCAGCATCGCCGCGATGGCCACGTGGCCGACGCCCCACCGGCCGACGGACCGGTTGGCGATGATCGCCCCGATGAACGACGACGCCCCGCCGACGCCGGCGATCAACCCGACGAGGGCCGGGCCGAGGCCCAGGTCCTCCAACGCGAACAGGAAGAACGTCGCCCCGAAGATCCCCCACAGGGCCGAGAGCAGCATCGACGCCACGGCGAACGCGCGCAGGACCGGATCGTGGCGGACGAGGCTGATGCCATGGCGGATCTCGTGCAGGACCGGTTCGCGCTCGGCGCGCTTCGGTGGCGGTGGCTCCGGCTGGCGGATCCCGATCAGGAGCACGGCCGAGACGAGGTAGGTCACGGCGTCGACCAGGATCGTCAGCGGACCGCTGATGAGCTGGACGAGGATGCCGCTGATCCCGAACCCGATGAACTCGGCCGCCGAGCCGCTCGCCGCCAGCGCCCCGTTGGCCTCGACCAGCTGGTCGCGCTCGACGACCGACGGCAGGTAGGCGTTGTCGGCCGCGTCGAAGAACGTCGTCAGGATGCCGGCGAGGGCCGCGACGACGACGAGCTGCCAGAGCGACAGGACTCCGAGGACGAACGCGATGGGGATCGACCCGAGGAGGACGGCCCGCCCGAGATCGGCCCAGATGAGGACCGGCCGGCGCCGCAGGCGGTCCACCCACGCGCCCGCCACGAGACCGACCAGGAAGGTCGCGACGAGGTCCATGCTCCGCAGCACGGCCAATTCGATGGGGCCGGCGCCCAGCGACAGGATGGCCAGGAGGGGCAGCGCGATCCGGGTGATGAGCGACCCGAAGACCGACACGGTCGACGCGGTCCACAGGCGGACGAAGGCGCGGTTCTGCCACAGGGGAGAGGCGAACGGGTTGGGCACGAGGCCGGGAGCATATCGGGACCAAGGTCCGGGCGGCGGGTCGGCGGACCCTGCGCTACACTCCATCCGCCTCGGTGCGCCAGAATCCGTGCACCACCCGGTCGTCCGCGATGCGCGCATCCCGGCCCGCCGGTCCACCACCCGACAGGAGTCCTTGACGGACCGTGTTCGACACCCTCAGTGACCGCCTCCGCGCGACCCTCGACAACCTGACCGGCCGAGGCCGGATCAGCGAAGCGGACGTCGACGCCGCGATGCGCGAGGTGCGGCTGGCCCTCCTCGAGGCGGACGTCAACTTCAAGGTCGTCAAGGACTTCGTCGCGCGGGTCCGCGAGCAGGCGGTCGGCCAGGACATCCTGCAGAGCCTCAACGCCGGCCAGCAGGTCGTGAAGATCGTCCACGACGAGCTCGTCGAGCTGCTGGGACGCGGCGACCGGGTCTTCCATCTGAGTGGCAACCCGGCGGTCGTGGCCATGGTCGGGCTGCAGGGCTCGGGCAAGACCACGAGCACGGCCAAGCTCGCCCGTCACGTCGTCAAGCAGGGCCGCCGGCCGCTGCTCGTCGCGGCGGACCCGTATCGCCCGGCCGCCGCCGACCAGCTCGAGACGCTCGGCAAGGCCCTCGACATCCCGGTCTTTCGAGCCCCACAGGGCACCTCCGTCCCGGACATCGCCCGGGCAGGCGTCGAGGCGGCCAAGCGCCAAGTCCGTGACGTGGTCATCCTCGACACGGCCGGCCGGCTGAGCGTCGATGAGGCGCTGATGGCCGAGATCGCCGCGGTCAACGACGCGGTCAGGCCGGTCGAGACCCTGCTCGTCGTCGATGCGATGACCGGTCAGGAGGCCGTCGCCGTCGCCCAAGCCTTCGTCGCGGCCGTGCCGGTGACGGGTCTCATCCTGACCAAGATCGACGGCGACGCCCGCGGCGGCGCGGCGCTGAGCATCACGGCCGTGACCGGCGTCCCGGTCAAGTTCCTGGGCACCGGCGAGAAGACCGACGCGCTCGAGGTCTTCCATCCCGATCGGCTGGCCGGCCGGATCCTGGGGATGGGCGACATCCTGACCCTCGTCGAGCGGGCCCAGGAGACGTTCGACGCGAACCAGGCCCAGCAGATGGAGGAGAAGCTCCGCAAGCAGAGCTTCACCCTCGAGGACATGCTCGACCAGCTCCAGCAGGTCCAGAAGATGGGCCCGATCGGCCAGATCATGGGCATGATCCCGGGTATGGGCGGGATGGCCAACGAAGCCCAGGCCGCGGTCGATCGCGGCGACCTCCAACGCACCGAAGCCATCATCCGTGCGATGACCCCGGCCGAACGCCGGGATCCCACGATCCTCAACGGCTCACGCCGGCGTCGCATCGCGACGGGCAGCGGGACATCCCTTCCCGAGGTCAACCGGCTGGTCAAGCAATTCGGCGAGATGCAGAAGCTCATGAAGCAGCTGGCGGGCGGCGGCAAACGCGCCGCTCTCGGCAGCCTCATGGGTCGGCGCTAGGCGCCGAAGGAGAACCACGATGACCGAACCCCTCCGCCCCGGTGGTCGATCCGGGCACCGACCCGACGACCGTCAGCCCCACGCCGGTGACCCCGGCCGCTGCGCCGCCGCCGCCAGCGCCGTCAGCGACCGCCACCGCCCCGGTCCTCCAGCCGCCGGCCGCGGCGGTGACCGCCGTCCAGCCCCGCCGCCAGAACCCGGCCCGCTGGCTCGCCGCGGCCATCGTCATCTCGCTGGTCGTCGGCGTCTCGGCCATCGCCACGCTGGCTCTGACCGGCGCGTCGTCGACGGCCACGGTCATGGGCTACGTCCCGGCCGACACCCTCGCCTACGCCGAGGTCCGCCTCGACCTGCCCGGCGACCAGCGCCGCCAGGTCGGTGCGTTCCTGAGCGCCTTCCCGGGCTTCGCCGATCAGGCCGCCCTGGACACGAAGCTCGACGAGGTCCTGGACCAGGTCATCACCGAGGCGACCGACGGGAGCCAGACCTTCACGACGGACATCAAGCCCTGGTTCGACGGCGAGGTCGCGGTCGCCATCGGTGCACCCGAAGGTGGCGCTGGCGAGGACGGCGAGAAGGCCGGCCATGGGGTCGCCCTCATCTCGATCAAGGACGAGGCCCTGGCCAAGGCGTGGTTCGCCGACGCCCTGGCCGAGACGGGCGCGACGAGCACGACCCAGACCCACGACGGGACGGAGATCACGGTCGTCGGTGACGCGACCGTCATGGCGGCGCAGGCCGCGTTCGCCATCGTCGATGGCCGAGTCGCCGTCGCCGGCGATCTCGAGTCCGTCCAGGCGGCGATCGATGCGGGCGGCGACAGCGCGTTCGTCGACGATCCGGCGGTCCAGACCGCCATCGACGCCACCTCGGGCGACGACATCGGGTTCGCGTTCATCGACACCAAGGCGTTCATCGACCAGGCCCTGTCGATGGCCGGCCCGGAGGCCTCTGCCGTCCCGACCGCGGCGATGCTCGACCTCGTCCCGGAGTGGGCGGCCGGTCGATTGCGCATCGAGTCGGACGCGCTGGTCATCGACGGGGTCATGCCCCATGTCGAGGGTGCGCCGGGTCCGGACCAGAACAGCGCCAACGGCGTCGCCGCCTGGGCGCCGCCGACCACGGTCGTCCTGGCCGCCGGCAACGCCTACGGCGCGACGCTTCTCGAGTCGATCGAGCGCTTCCGGCAGGACCCGACGATCGGTGATGCGTTCACCCAGATCGACGGCGCCGCGAACCTCCTGGGCGGCCTCGACGCGGCGCTCGGCTGGCTTGGCGACACCGGGCTCGTCGTGGCCGACGGCGGCGACGCCCTGGAAGGCGGCATCGTGTCGATCCCGACCGATCCGGCCGCGGCCCAGCAGTTCTTCACGACGATCCGCAGCTTCGCCACCCTGGCCGGCGGCCAAGCCGGGATCACCGTGACCGACACGCCGTATGGCGACACGACGATCACGACCATCGACCTCGGGTCGGCCGCGGACCTCGCCGGTCTGGCCGGGGGCCTGACGGGCGGCGCCGTGCCATCCGTGCCCACCGAGGGCCTGCCCGAGGGCGACATCCAGGTCGCCTACGCCGTGACCGACGAGGTCGTCGTCATCGGCAGCGGCCCGACCTTCGTCCAGCACGTCCTCGACGCCGGCCCCGGCGAGTCCCTCGCGGACACCGCTCGCTATCGCGACCTCGTCGGTCGGGTCGGCGCGGAGCACACCGCCGTGACCTTCGTCGACATCGCCGCCCTGCGCGGCACCCTCGAGGGCCTGATGGCCGACGCGACGCCCGAGGAGCGCGCCGAGTACGAGGAGTCCATCAAGCCGTTCCTTGCGCCATTCGACGCGCTGGCCGCGGCCACGACCACCGGCGAGCTCGACGAGCAGCACGCCATCATCACCGTCAAGTAGGCAGGAAGGCCGGGCCGCCCAAGCCCGGCGCAGGAGGAGAGCACACCGACATGGCAGTCCGCATCCGGCTCACGCGCGTCGGCGCGACGAAGCAGCCGACCTATCGTCTCGTCGTCGCCGACGGCCGCAGCGCCCGGGACAGTCGAGCGATCGACACCATCGGCCACTACAACCCCCGCACCGACCCGATCGAGCTGAAGGTCGACGAGGCCAAGGCCAAGGATTGGCTGGCCAAGGGTGCCCAGCCGTCCGACACCGTCGCCCGCCTGTTCAAGCAGGTCGGCATCCTTCCCGCCGGCAAGTAGGAGCCCATCCGATGGCAGCCAAGGATCTGGTCGAATACGTCGCCAAGTCGCTCGTCGACGACCCGGAGGCCGTCAAGGTCGAGGTCATCGAGGAGGACGGCGCCACCGTCATCGAGCTCCACGTCGCCGAGGACGACATGGGCAAGGTCATCGGCCGCAACGGCAGCGTCGCCAAGGCGCTCCGGACCCTGTTGAAGGTGACCGCGGCCCGTGACGGCGAGCCCGTCCAGCTCGAGATCGTCTGAACGGCGACCCACCCGTGGCCGAGGGCCACAGCTCGTCGGCATCGGCCGGGACGCGGCTCGTCGTGGCGCTCGTTCGAGGCGTCCACGGGCTGCGCGGCGCGGTCCGCGTCGAGGTCCTGACCGACCGGCCGGAGCAACGCTTCCGGCCGGGCATCGTGCTGTACCGCGAGGGGTCGGAGGCGCCGCTGACCATCGCGTCGGCCGAGGCCGTGCAGGATGGTCCGGGCTGGCGCGTGCGGTTCGAGGAGATCGCGACGCGCGAAGGCGCGGACACGCTTCGGAACGCCTACCTCGAGACGGTCGTCCATCCCGTGGCCGACCTGGCTCGCGGCGAGGTCTACTGGCACGAGGTCCTGGGCGTGACCGTCCGGGGCGTGGACGGCTTGGATCTGGGCACGATCCGCGACGTCTATCGCGTCGCCGAGAACGAGGTCTACGTCGTGGCCGGCGGGCCGTACGGGACGTTCGACCTGCCCGCCGTCCGGGCGTTCATCCGCATCTTCGCCCCGCGGCGCGGGGAGATCGTCATCGACGCCGAGGCGCTCGATCTCCAGCCGCCGAAGGCCCGTCCCACCGGCGACGACCGGCCCAAGGCGCCCCGCCGGACGACCCGCAAGCGGCGGGCCACGCCGGCCGAGCCCGGCCCCGAGGTGACGGCCGAGCCCGCGCCCGAGGACGCAGCCACCGACGAACCCGAGGCGCCGGCGTGACCCTTGAGATCGACGTCCTGACCCTCTTCCCGGCGATGATCGACGGCCCTTTGGGCCTGAGCATCCCCGGACGCATCCAGGAACAGGGCCTGGCGACCATCCGGGTCCACGACCTTCGCGAGTTCGGGCTGGGCCGCCACAAGTCGGTCGACGATACGCCGTACGGCGGCGGCGCCGGGATGGTCATGCGGGTCGAGCCGGTCGTGGCGGCGATCGAGGCGGTCCGCCGACCGACGTCCACCGTCATCCTGCTGGACCCGGGCGGCGAGGTCTTCGCCCATGCCCGGGCCGCCGACCTGGCCACGCGCGAGCACCTCGTCCTCATCTGCCCGCGCTACGAGGGTGTCGACGAGCGCATCCGGTCGTTCGTCGACCTCGAGCTGTCGATCGGCGACTACGTCCTGACCGGCGGCGAGCTGCCGGCGCTCGTCGTCATCGACGCCGTCATCCGGCTCCTGCCCGGGGCCATCGATGCCGCGTCGACGGCCGAGGAGTCGTTCACGGGCGGCCTCCTCGAGTACCCGCAATGGACCCGTCCGCCGTCGTTCCAGGGCATGGACGTGCCGGACATCCTGACCTCCGGGGACCACGGCGCGGTCGCCCGCTGGCGCCACGAGCAGGCCGTGGCGCGGACGCGACGGCGTCGACCCGACCTGCTCCGGCCCGACGACGGTCCCGGACGCGCCTGATCGAGCCCGGGCTGACCGAGCCCGGCCTCGTGCTATACTCCGGCGCCGGTCGCGCCCCGCGCGGCCTTTCCCAACGCCCACCACGCAGCTTCGGCTGCCCACTGTTCGATCAAGGAACGCCGCGTGAACGTGCTCGACGAGATCGTCCAGGACCAGCTCCGCACCGACCTGCCGGAACTCGCCACGGGTGACACCGTGAAGGTCTCCGCCAAGGTCGTCGAGGGCAACCGCGAGCGGATCCAGGTGTTCGAGGGGACCGTCATGCGCCTCCGCGGCGGTGGCATCACCCGGACCATCACGGTCCGGCGCATCGCCTCCGGCGTCGGCGTGGAGCGCACGTTCAAGATCCACAGCCCGCGGATCGACAAGATCGAGGTCATCCGCCACGGCCAGGTCCGCCGCGCCCAGCTGTACTTCCTGCGCGACCGGGTCGGCAAGGCGGCCACCCTCCGCGAGCGCCGCACGAACAGCTGACCGGTCCACGACCGTCGCGCACCCCGTCGACCCCGCCCGACCGGCGGGGTCGCTCGAATTCTCGGTAGGCTTCGCCCTCGATGACCGTCATCGTCCCGACCCTCCGCCACGAGCGCCGTCTCTGGAACGATGGACTGACCCGCGTCGTCGGGGTCGATGAGGTCGGGGTCGCGCCGACCTGTGGCGCGGTCGTCGCCGCGGCCGTGATCATGCGCCCCGGCTGCCACCGGATCCCCGGTGTCCGGGACTCGAAGACGCTGTCCGCCCTGCAGCGCGAGCGCCTCGCCCCGCTCATCCGCAAGCGCGCGGTGGCCATCGGCGTCGGAGCCGCCTCCGTCCGCGAGATCGACCAGCTCAACATCTATCACGCCACCCACCTGGCCATGCGCCGGGCGATCGCCCGGGTCGGCGGTCATGAGCACGTCCTCGTCGACGGCAACCGGATCGCCGGCTTCGAGGCCCAGGTCGGGCCGTACACGAACATCGTCGACGGCGACGCCAAGGTCTACTCCATCGCCTGTGCCTCGGTCGTGGCCAAGGTCGTGCGCGACCGGATGATGGCCAAGCTGGCGGTCCGCTATCCCGGATACGGCTGGGAGCGCAACCAGGGCTACGCGTCACGCGAGCATCGGATGGCCATCCGCCGTCTGGGCCTCACGCCGTTCCATCGGCGCTCGTTCCTGGCCCTCCAGCGGACGCTGGCCGGTGACCAGCTGGACCTGTTCGGGGGGCTGGACGACGACGAGATCGTCGAGGATGTGGCCCTCGTGCCGGTCATGGCGGAGTTCGGGGATGGCGCGGACGCGATCCCGATCCTGAGCGGCTCGACCGGCCTGTGACCCACGCCGCGATCATCGACTGCGACCCGGGGCACGACGATGTCAGTGCCATCCTCATGGCCGGCCGCCTGCTCGATGTCCGGGCCATCACGACGGTCCACGGCAACGCCTCGCTGGAGCACACGACGATCAACGCGCGCAAGACCGTCGAGTTCGCCGACCTGACCCACATCCCGATCGCGGCTGGCATGCCCCGGCCCCTCGTCCGTGAGCCGCACTACGCCCCCGATGTGCACGGGGCGTCGGGGCTGGACGGCCCGGACCTGCCCTCGCCCACGGTGGCCGTCCTCGACGAGCATGCCGTCGACACGATCCTGCGCCTGTCCCACGAGGTCCCGGACCTGCACCTCGTCCCGATCGGGCCGCTGACCAACATCGCCTCGGCGCTCATCCGCGATCCCGGCCTGCCGTCGCGGATCGGCGGGATCACCCTGATGGGTGGCTCGTTGACCTTCGGCAACGTCACGCCGAGCGCCGAGTTCAACATCTGGTGCGATCCGGAGGCCGCCCACGTCGTGTTCCGGAGCGGCATCCCGATCCGGATGATCGGGCTCAACGTGACCCGCCAGGTCCTGGCCGATCCGGCCCGCCGGGCGGCCATCCGGGCCATCGGCCGGGCGTCCGCGACGCATGTCGCCGACATGCTCGACCACTACAGCGAAGCCGAAGCGGTCTACACCGGGCTGCCTGGCGGCGCGATGCACGACCCGGTGGCGGTCATCGCCCTGGCCGAGCCCGGCATCGTCGCGTTCGAGCCGATGCACGTCGCGGTCGAGCTGAGCGGCTCGCTGACGGCCGGGATGACGGTCTGTGACGGGCGCCGGCTGGGGCCGGACATGCGCCGCCTCCGGACCGACCGGCCCGTCGCCGAGGGCGAGCCACCGAACGCGGAGGTCGCCGTCGCCGTCGACGCCGATCGGTTCTGGACCCGCTTCCTGGACATCCTCGCGACCTATCCCTGAGCGACGGCTGGTGAGCCGGCCGTGAGCCGGCGGCAAGGCTCGGTGCAGGCACGGCGCCCACGCTGCCGGGATGGAGCCACCTGACACTCCGCGCCATCGCACCGACGCGCAGCGGGCCGGTGACGCCGCCGAGGCCCTGGTGGCTGATCGGTTGGCCGCGGACGGTTGGCGGATCCTGGGCCGGAACGTCCACGTCGGCCGTCGCGAACTGGACATCGTCGCGGTCGATCCCGGTCCGCCGGCGTGGCTGGTCATCATCGAGGTCCGCTGGCGGCGTCAGCGCGCGTTCGGCCTGCCGGAGGAGACGGTCGATCACCGCAAGCGGACGCGCATCCATCAGGCCGCGTACGCGTTGCTCGAGCGGGACGACCTCCCGCACCTCCCGCTGCGCTTCGACCTCATCGTGGTCGAGCCGGGACGCCGGGGAGGGGAGCCGCGCGTCCGGCACCACCGGGCGGCGTACTGAGGTCGGCGCCGACGCTAGCCCGGCGGGACGTCGAGCCCGGCACACAGCCCCGGGTCGGCGCAGTAGACGGGGGTCCCGCCGACGATGGTCGCGACGACGGTCATGGCCCGGATCTCGTCGGGAGTGGCGGCCTTGACGTCGCCGCTCAGGATCGTGACGTCGCCGAGCGTGCCCGGCGCCAGGTGGCCGCGGCGCCCTTCGTCACCCAGCGCATGGGCGGCATCGGCGGTCACGGTCCGCAGCCCCTGCTCCGCGGTCAGTAGCTGGTCGAGGAGCCACGGCGGTGTCTCCGACCGGCTGCGTACCTGGCCGTCCATCCCGGCGGCGATATGGTCGACCGGCCGGCCCACGTCGTCGGTCAGCTTCAGATCCGGGAAGGTCCACGGCGCGTCGGTCGCCGACGCGACGTGCAGCCCGGCATCGATGAAGTCGCGCCATCGGGCAAACGGGTCGGCCGATTCGCCAGGGTCGTCCCGGTCGAAATCCGCGATGACATCCTCGGCAAGGATCCAGTCGGTGGCGCCGTCGAGGTGGATGACCGTGACGATGTCCATCGCGACCATGCGGGCGAGCTGGTCGTCGGTGACCTGCATCGCGTGCTCGATGCGGTGATGGAGCGGGTTCGGACCGTCCGGGCCGATGCGCAGCCTCGAACGCGTCGAGGACCAGGTCCATCGCGCCGGTGCTCATGGCGTGGACGGAGACCTGCCAGCCGGCGTCGTCCGCCCGCCGATGATCGTCGACGTCAGGTCGGCCGGCTCCCAGTTGATCACCTTGCCCGAGCCGTCGTCGAGGTGGATCTTCAGGCCTCGCACGCGGAGGTGGTCGTCGACGGCGGCCGGCTCGCGCTCCGCGTACCAGTCCCCGAAGAACTCGCGGTCGTAGTTCAGGGCCAGGTAGGCGTCGACCCGGAGGGGGAGAGCGTCGCTCGAGGCCAGGCTCTCGAGCTCGGCGAGACGTTCCGGGTTGACCCATTGCTCAGCGATCGACGTCCAGCCGCGCCGGAGGGCCGCGTCGATGGCCTCGGCGGCCGTGTCGATCCCGTAGTAGCCGCGGTCGCCGATCCAGTGGGTGTGGGCGTCGACGAAGCCGGGGTACGCGACGTTTAGGCCGAGGTCGACGACCGGCACGTCGTCACCGGCGACGGCCCGGACCTCGTTCCGGGTGCCGACGGCGGCGACCGTCCCGTCGTCGATGAAGAGAGCCTCGGCGATGGGTGGTTCGTCCATCGTGACGATCCGGCCGGTAAGGACGAGCCTGCCGGACGCGGGCGCGCTGGCGGCGGCGGACGAGGCGGGTCCCGCGGCGGCCCCGTCGGCCGCCGGCGACGGGGAGGCGGGGCCGCTCGGAGCGCACCCGATGATCGCGCACAAGCCGACGAGGGCGACGACGCGCCTCGCTCGCGTGGTCACGGCGCGGGGTCTTGGGGGCGTTCCGTCTGGTTCAGCGTCTCGAGCAGGATGTCTTCGGCGGCGGCGGGATCGGCCGAGCTGAGGTACTCGACGTTCGGCGTTCCGTCGACCGGCCGCGTGAAGCCGACCTCGGGGCCTTCCGCCTCTTCGACGTCCACCCGGGCGGCGCCGAACGATCCGAGCGGGTGACCGGCGGCCAGGGCGGCGGCGAGCGGATCCCACAGGAAGTAGGAGCCATCGGTCATGAACGGGTGCCCCGCAAAGAGCTCCGCGAGCATCAGTGCGCCCGGACCGGTCGCCTCCTGACGGACCCGCTCCGCGAACGCCTGGGTGACCGGCACCTGGTTGGTGCCGTCGAGGCTGATGAGGCGGACGGGGATCCCGGCGTCGATCACCGCCTGAGCGGCCGTCGGATCGACGTAGATGTTCCACTCGGCCACGTCGTTGTCGGGCGGGCCGGCGAACTGCAGGTTGCCAGGGACGAACACGGCTCCACCCATCGCGTAGACGGACTCGAGCCGTTGAGCGAGTTGCGGATGGCTGTCGAGCGCGTCGGCCAGGTTGGTCAGCGGGCCAAGGGTGAGGATGCGCAGCCCGTCGACGTCGTCAGCGGTCTCGGTCATGAGCTTGACGGCGTCCCCGGTGAACGGCTGGCGCGACGTCGAGGGCAGCTCGAGCCCGGAGCCGCCGTCGACGCTTTCTCGCCAGGCGTCGGGGAAGGCATGGTCGCCGGCGATCGGCGTCTCGCGTCCGCAGGCGACGTCGATCGGGGAGCGTCCAGGCGCTCGAGGAGACGAAGGACGACGTCCAAGCCGCCGTCACAGTGGGCTTCTCCGGTCCCCGACACCGTGATGGCCTTGATCTCGACGCTCGGGGATGCGAGAAGGAAGGCGATCGCGACGAGGTCGTCGGGCGCGACGTCGGTATCGATCAGCAGCGGCCGAGCCCCACTTGCGGGACTCGGTCCGGCGGCGCTGGAAGGCTCGCTGGTTCCGGGAGCACAGCCGACGACCGCGATCAGGCCCATCGTCGCGAGCAGGAACCTCACTCGGGTAGCGGTCACGGTCGATCACCTGTACGGAGAGCGATGGGGGCAGCCCCTCCGGGCCGCCCCCGAGGAACGGGTCTACTCGAAGGTCGCCGACGCGGCAAGGGCCCGCGTCTCGTCGACGAGATCGGCCGGTGTCGCCGGACTGTACGCCGCATCGAGGATCACGATCGATCCGTTCACGTCGAGGATCCACAGCTCGTCGATCTGACCCGCGCCCTGCGCGTTGCGCGCTTCGACGGGCTCCCCCTCGATCCCGTAGAAGGCGTACACGTCGTTGTCGCAGTCGGCGAACCGTTCCTCGCGGGTCGCGTTCGGCTTGTCGAACGAGATCGGTACTTCGAGCGTGATCGACTTGCCGGCGAACCCGCCCACGGTGATGTCCGTCGGCGCCGTCGCGTCACTCGACGCCTGGGCGGCGAAGGCCGCGGCGATCTCGTCAGGCGTGGTGGCCGGCGTCTCGGGCACGGTCGACTGCCACTGACAGGCGTCGCCGTAGACGTTGATCCCGGTCCCGGCCGGCCATGACCACCCGAGCAATGCCGTCCCGACGCTCTGCGGCGGGTCCAGGCCGTCGTCGTCCTTCGTGATGGCATCGAGACCCTCCAATTCGAACCAGTCGGGCGATCCGATGTCGACCGTGACCTGGACGGGGGCGTCGGCGCCGGTGATGACGAATGGGCCTGCGGGGGCGCCAGCCCAGGCCGTCGGCGACGGACTCGTTGCGGCCGACGGCGAGGGCTCGGCCGATGGCGCTCCGCCGACGCCGGCGGGCGCCGCCGGGCCAAGAAGCTGGGAACCGATGACGAGGGCCCCGACCACGGCGGCGGCGCCGAGGCCGATGGGCACGAGCTTGTTCATATCGGGCATCCTCCATGGGCCGATGACGACCCGCTGTCGTGTCGATTCGATGCGATCGCGGACCGCGTAGTACGACGGCTCGGGCAACTCGGTCGGGCCGTCCCGCAGGAAAGCGTCAAGCTGTCGGTCGAGGTCGTCGCGGGCGGTCATGCCATTCGCTCCACTGGTGTCTGCGGTGTCCGGGACTCGGCCTCGAGGCTCGCCCGGAGGGCCTGCTTGGCGTGGAACAGGCGCGACTTCACGGTCCCCAGCGGGACACCGATGCGCGCCGCGATCTCGGGCAGTGGAAGCTCGAGATAGTGGTGGAACACCAGCACGGCGCGTTGTTCGACGGTGAGCCGCCGGAATGCTCGATCGAGTTCGTCACGAAGGTCGACGTTGAGGTACTCGTCAGGCCCGTGCACGGGCTCGACGGGCAGGAGTCGCATCACCTCGGACCGCCGCGTGCGACGCCTGGCCTCGGTGTAGCACGCGTTGGTCAGGATCCGGTGGAGCCATGGCTCGAAACGCTCGGGATCACGCAAGGTGCGGATCTCGCGCCACGCGGTCAGCAGCGCCGATTGGACAGCGTCGTCAGCAGCGTCGAAGTCGCGCAGGATCCTGAACGCGATCGCCATGCATCGGTCACCGGTCAGGCGGGCGAGTTCGTCGAAGGCCTCTCGATCGCCTCGCTTCGCCTGTTCCACAAGGGCTGCGTGCACCCCGTCCCTCCGGGCCACGGAACTGTCGCGCCCTGGGTGGGCACGATTCGGACTACAGACTCATGGGGCAGGCTAGCGGTTCAATCTGGCTCGGAATGCGGAGGGTTCGTCCCAGCGTCTCAAGCAGGATGCCCTTCGGCCGCGGCACGATCGGCCGAGCCTTCCGGATGCAGACTCGAGCAGCCCAAGGTCGGTCGCACCCGGTTCGGTTCGCGATCGAACCGTAGAGTGCTTGAGGCAGCCCGGCGGTTGGATCCGGCGAGGCGCAGGCGGCCCGATCGGGCCCGCCTGCGCGGATCAGTCCTCGCTCCCGCTCAGGGGCCGAGATCAGGCGGGGGTACCAGTTCCCCGGACGCCACCAGGCTGAAGTTCTCGAGGCCGAGCGTAGAGAAGTCGTGCGACGCCAGGAAGGCCTCGCAGTCGCTCGCGTCTTCCACGGGGACGGAGAGCCAGATCCCGATGTGCTGGGGTGATCTGTCCCTGACGATGACCGCCGACCAGTGGCCGGCACGCTCGCCTGGGACCGTGGTCTGTTCGACCGTGCCGCCGAGGGCCCAGGTATCGCCATAACGAATGGCACACTCCAGCTGGACGGTGTGGGTGCCCACGCCGGACGAGACGGCCGTGCCGGACACGCTCGCGCCATCGGCGACGGCATCGACTTCCGTCGTCGCCGCAATCCCGTCCGACATGTACTGCACGGAGCCGCCGAACGCGATCGGTGGAGGAGTTGGCGTGGGCTCCGCTGCTGGGCCCCCGCCGACGCCACCGGAAGCAGGTGTCCCGAGTAGCTGGCTCCCGATGGCGAGGACCGCGATGACGGCGGCGGTCGCGAGGCCGATGGGCACGATCTTGTTCATAGCGGGCATCCTCCACGGGCCGATGACGACCCGCTGTCGTTGCTGTTCGATGTCGGCACGGACGGCGTCGTAGACCTGGTCGTGCAGCTGCTCCTCGCCCTCGAGCAGGAAGTGATGGATCAGGCTGATCGGGGTCGCGGGACGCGGTCATGCGAGTCGCTCCTGGGAAGGCTTGGTCGCCCGGGCGTCAGCCTCGAGGCTGGCCCGGAGGGCCTGCGTGGCGTAGTGCAGTCGGGACTTCGCCGTCCCGACAGGAAGTCCGGTCCGTTCCGCCACCTCGGGCAGCGTGAGCCCGAGGTAGTGGTGGTAGACGAGGACGGCACGCTGCTGCACGGTGAGCCTCCGGAAGGCCCGCTCGAGCAGGTCGCGATCGTCCACGGTCAGGTACTCGTCGGGGGACGTGCCCGCGACGGGGAGGATCCGCAGGCCCTCGGACCAACGCCTGCGACGCCTGGCCTCGGCGTAGCACTCGTTGGTGAGGATGCGGTGCAGCCATGGTTCGAAGCGTGATGGGTCACGCAGGGTTCGGAGGTCGGTCCAGGCTGTCAGCAAGGCGGCCTGGACGGCGTCCTCGGCCAGGTCGATGTCGCGCAGGATCCGCACGGCGATCGCCAGGCATCGGTCACCGACAAGACGCGCCATGGAGTCGAACGCTTCCGCGTCACCCCGCTGCGCCGCCTCGACCAATCCGTCCTGCACCCGTCACTCCGTTCCGTGTCGTCGGCCTCGTTCGGGCCGATCGATGGATAGAGGGAAACCGCGAGACCGATGGTTCAATCCCGGGCGCATGTCGGCCGCGGGCCGCCGGAGGCCTCACGCGCCGGACGCCGGCTGCCGCATCCAGGATCCATCATCCCGGTGTTCCGCCGACCCTGTGCTACACTCCGCCGCGGTCCGGGACCCGATGAGGAATCCCGAGCCGCCAGACCATGCGAACGCCCGCCGGCGGCCTGCCGCGCGGAGCTCACACGCGGACCGTCCCGACCGGGGTGGTGCCGAGGCCCGCAGGCCCGGTCCCCGATCGATCCAGGGGTCCGCGGAGGAACGAACCGACAGGAGGTCGCTCACCGTGCCGTCCGTTTCGATGCGGCAGCTGCTCGAGGCCGGGGTCCACTTCGGCCATCAGACCCGCCGCTGGAACCCCAAGATGCGCCCGTACATCTTCGCGGAGCGCAACGGGATCCACATCATCGATCTCGCCCAGACCGTCCAGCGCCTGGACGTCGCGCTCGAGGCCGTTCGCGAGACCGTCGCCCGTGGCGAACAGGTCCTCTTCGTCGGGACGAAGAAGCAGGCCCAGGAGCCCATCGTCAGCGAGGCCACCCGGGCCAACATGCCGTACGTCCAGAAGCGCTGGCTGGGCGGCATGCTCACGAACTTCACGACCATCAAGAAGCGCATCGGCCTGCTCGAGCAGCTGGAAGCCCGCCAGGGCGCCGGCGATTTCGAGCGGATGACCAAGAAGGAAGCCGCCAAGCTGACCGAGGAGATGATCAAGCTCCAGGGGACGGTCGGCGGGATGCGCAAGATGAAGCGGCTGCCCGGCCTCGTGTTCATCATCGACCCGCACCGCGAGCGGATCGCCGTGACCGAGTCGAACAAGCTCGAGATCCCGGTCGTCGGCACCGGCGACACGAACGTCGACCCGGACGAGCTGGACTTCATCATCCCGGCCAACGACGACGCCATCCGGGCCATCCGGCTACTGTGCACGGTCATTGCCGACGCGTGCATCGAGGGAGCGCGCGAGCGCTCGGCTCGCGCCGCCTCGGAGCCGGAGGTCATCGAATCGATCCCGATGCCCGAGACCGGTGAGGAGGAAGAGGTTCCCGGTGCGTCCGACGCGCTGGTCGCCGCCCTCGCCGGCGGCGCCGCCCTGACCTTCGAGCCCGACGCCGACGAGGACGACCTCCTCCCCGGCGACCGGGTCGCCCGGGCGGAGGCCGCGGTCGCGGAGGCCGCCGAGGCCGAGGCCGAGGCCTCGCCCGAGGAGATCGCCGCCGAGCTCGCCCGCGAAGCGGCCGAGAAGGAAGAGGCCTAGTCCGCGTCACGGGTCGCCGCAGCGGAGGCAAGAGCCACCGGCGACCGCTCACCCCAGCCACCCACGGGCGGCGAGGCGCTGACGCCCGTCACCCGACCCGAGGACGAACAGGAGCACACACCCCCATGGCGGAGATCACCGCGGAGCTGGTCAAGGAACTGCGCGAGCGGACCGGCGCCGGGTTCATGGACTGCAAGAAGGCCCTCACCGAGGCCGACGGCGACCTCGACAAGGCCGTCACGCTGCTGCGTGAGAGGGGCCTGGCGGCGGCCGCCAAGAAGGCCGGTCGCGATGCCCGCGAGGGCCTCGTCTCGAGCTACATCCACACCGGTGGCCGCGTCGGTGTGCTCATCGAAGTGAACTGCGAGACGGACTTCGTCGCGCGCACCGACGAGTTCCAGAAGCTCGTCCGCGACCTGGCCATCCAGGTCGCCGGTCTGGACCCGCTGTACGTCGACCAGGAACGCGTTCCGGCGGAGGCCCTGGAGGCCAAGAAGGCCGAGCTGCTCGCCGACGAGAGCGTCCAGAAGAAGCCCGAGAACATCCGACCCCAGATCGTCGAGGGCCAGCTCAAGAAGTGGTTCGCCCAGGTCTGCCTGTACGACCAGCCGTTCCGCGACGAGGAGCGCACGGTCGGCGATCTCATCACCGCGCGCATCGCGACGATCGGCGAGAACATCCGCGTGCGCCGGTTCACCCGCTACGCCCTCGGGGAGGACCTGTGAGCGAGTCCGCGACCGTCGCGGCTCCGTCGGATCCCGGTCTGCGCTACCGCCGGATCCTGCTCAAGCTGTCCGGGGAGGCGCTCCTGGGTGACCGCCCGTACGGCGTCGATCCGGCCGTGTGCGCGTTCATCGCCGGCCAGGTCAGCGAGGTCCACAAGGCCGGCGTCCAGGTCGGCATCGTGGTCGGCGGCGGCAACATCTTCCGGGGCATGGCCGCGGCCGCCCGCGGGATGGACCGGGCGACCGGTGACTACATCGGGATGCTGGCCACGGTCATGAACGGCCTGGCCCTCCAGGACGCCCTCGAGCGGGCCGGCGTGCCGACCCGGGTCATGACCGCCATCGCCATGAACGAGGTCGCCGAGCCGTACATCCGCCGGCGCGCCATCCGCCACCTCGAGAAGGGGCGCGTGACGATCTTCGTGGCCGGCACCGGCAACCCGTACTTCACGACCGATACCGCGGCCGCCCTGCGCGCCGTCGAGATCAATGCCGAGGTCCTGCTCAAGGCGACCAAGGTCGACGGCGTCTACGACCGCGATCCGGTGACGAACGACGGGGCGCGGCGCTACGCTCAGTTGACCTACGCCGACCTGCTCCGCGACCAGCTCAAGGTCATGGATGCGGCGGCCGTGAGCCTGTGCATGGAGAACGATCTGCCGATCGTCGTGTTCAAGCTCGACCAACCTGACAACATCACGCGGGTGGCGGCCGGAGCCCCGGTCGGGACCCGTATCGCGAGCGCCATCGAGGCATCGCCGAGCACCGGAGGTGCGCCATCATGAGCAGCGAGATCATCGCCGACGCCGACCACAAGATGGGACGTGCGGTCGACGCCATGGAGCGTGACTTCCAGGGCGTCCGCACCGGCCGTGCGTCGACTTCGCTCGTCGAGCGCATCACGGTCGACTACTACGGCACCCAGACGCCGCTCAACCAGCTCGCCGGGATCAGCGTCCCCGAGCCGCACCAGATCGTCATCCAGCCCTGGGACCGGGGCGTCCTCGGCGCCATCGAGAAGGCGATCACCAAGAGCGAGATCGGCCTGACCCCCAACGTCGACGGCACGGTCGTGCGGCTGAATATCCCGCCGCTGACCGAAGAACGTCGCAAGGACCTCGTCAAGGTCGTCCACAAGCGCATGGAGGAGGCGCGCGTGGAGATCCGGAACATCCGTCGCGATGCCGCCGATCACCTCAAGAAGGAGGAGAAGGACGGCTCGGTGGGCGCGGATGACGCGCATCGCCAGCTCGACCTCCTGCAGAAGACGACCGACCGCCACGTCGCGGAGGTCGACCGGCGGGGCACCGCCAAGGAAGAGGAGGTCCTCGAGGTCTAGTGGCCCGCGCAACGACGGCCCGCGCCCCGCTCGCCCGTCCGACGGACAGCCCGCCGACGGCGCACGAGCCGACGTCCGCCGCCGAGGCCACGCCGACCCCGACGCCGGCGATCCCGGACGAGGTCCTCCTGCCGCCCGAGGATCTGCCTCGCCACGTCGCCATCATCATGGACGGCAATCGGCGCTGGGCACGGGCGCACGACCTGCCCGAGCTGGAGGGCCACGCGGCCGGCGTCGAGGCCATCCGCGGCCTCCTCCGCCACGCCGTCCGGCGAGGCGTGCCGGTCATGACCCTGTATGCGTTCAGCCGCGAAAACTGGGCCCGCTCGGATGACGAGGTCACCGGCCTGTTCGGGCTGCTCGAAGCGGCCATCCGCTCCGAGACCGACGAGCTGAAGCGCCAAAGCGTGCGCGTCCGGCTTCTGGGCCGCCTCGACGAGTTGCCCGATGCGACCCGCGATTCCATCGGCGAAGCGCTGGATGCGACCGAGGGCGGCGAGCGGCTGCTGCTCAACATCGCGTTCAACTACGCCGGCCGGACGGAGATCGTCGACGCGGTCCGGAGGCTCATCGCGTCGGGGATCGCCCCGGAGTCGGTCGACGAGGCGACGATCTCGGCCGCGCTATACACGGCCGGCCTGCCGGATCCGGACCTGCTCATCCGGACCGGCGGCGAACAGCGCATCTCGAACTTCCTCATCTGGCAGTCCGCCTACGCCGAGTTCTATGGCTGCGACACGCTCTGGCCCGATTTCGGGCCTGAGGCGTTCGACGAAGCCCTCCTCGAGTTCGCCCGGCGCCAGCGCCGCTTCGGCAAGTAGGCGACGGAGGCATGCGCGAGCGAGCCATCACCGCCATCGTCCTCGTGCCGGTCCTGCTCGTCGTCCTGGCCGTCGGCGGCGTCGTCCTGGCCGCGGCGATCGCGCTCATCGCCGTGCTCGCCGCGCGCGAGGCGTTCAACCTCCTCAGCTCGGCCGGTCATCCCACGCTCCCTCTGCTCGGGACCGCGCTGGTCCTGACGGTCATCCTGGATGCGACCTTCCCTGGCGTGCTGGAGGGCAGCGGCCTGCTGCTGATCGCCGTCGGCATCGTCCTCGTGGCCGTCGCGGCGTTCTCCCGCCCGGACCCACGCGATGGCCTGGCGACCTGGATGGCCACCGTGTTCGGCGCCCTCTACGTCAGCCTGCTCGCGTTCGTCGTCCGCCTGGGCCATGCCGCACCCGCCGTCCCGGCCGACGCCCCGTTGGCCTGGCTCGGCGCCGAGCGCGGCTGGATCCTCCTGCTCATCCTGGCGGTCTGGTCGTACGACACCGGGGCGTACCTGGTGGGCAAGCAGTTCGGCCGCGAGAAGTTCCTGACCCACATCTCGCCATCCAAGACGTACGCCGGCCTCATCGGCGGGGTCGTGGCCACGACGGTCGTCGTCGGGCTGCTCCTGTGGGGTCTCGGGCAATCGCCGGTCCACGCCATCGTCCTGGGGCCGCTGGCCGCGCTGTCGGCCCAGGCCGGCGACCTCGCCGAGAGCATGCTCAAGCGAGCCGCCGGGCAGAAGGACTCGGGCACGCTCATCCCGGGCCACGGCGGGATGCTCGATCGCGTCGACTCGTTCCTCTTCGCGGCTCCGGTCGTGACCCTCTATGTCGTCGCCCTCCTCGACTGAGCGACGCGGCGTCGCGCTCCTGGGGTCGACCGGCTCCATCGGGACGCAGGCCGTCGAGGTCCTGGCGGCCCATCCGGACCGCTTCCGCGTCGTGGCCCTGGCGGCCGGGACGAACGCGACGCTGCTCGAGGAGCAGGCGGCTCGCCTGGGCGGCCCCGTCACGGCACTCGGCGCGTCGCCGGACGCCCTCGTCGACCTGGCGGTCCGTGACGATGTCGACCTCGTCGTCGTTGGGACCGGCGGCGTCGTCAGCCTCCGACCGGTCCTCGCCGCGCTGGCCGCCGGCAAGGTCGTGGCCACGGCCAACAAGGAGACCCTGGTGGCCGGTGGTCATCTGGTCATGCCCGAGGCCCGCCGACAGGCTGCCCGCGTCGCGGCCGGCGCACCCGGCGATCCGTTCGCCAGCCCGCTGGCCTGGCTGCGCCCGATCGACTCCGAGCACTCGGCCCTCTGGCAGTGCCTGGTCGGGGAGTCGATGACCTCAGTCGCCGCCCTCATCCTGACCGCGTCCGGTGGGCCGTTCCTGGACGCCACGCCCGAGGCGCTGACCGCCGTCACGCCCGAGCAGGCCCTCCGCCATCCGACCTGGTCGATGGGCGCGAAGATCACGATCGACTCGGCCACGCTGGCCAATAAGGGCCTGGAGGTCATCGAAGCCCGCTGGCTGTACGATGTCGGCGACGATGCCATCGAGGTCGTCATCCACCCACAGAGCGTCGTCCATTCGGCCGTCCGCTTCGTGGACGGCTCGCTCAAGGCCCAGCTGGGCACCCCCGACATGCGCCTCCCGATCCAGTACGCCATGACCTACCCAGACCGCCACCCGTCACCGGCCGCCGCTCCGGATCTCGTGGCCATCGCGCGCCTCGATTTCCGGGCGCCCGACGAGGCGCGATTCCCCGCGCTGCGCATCGCCCGCGATGCCGGCGAGCTGGGGCCACGAGCGTCGGCCGCGCTCATCGCCGCCGACGACGTCGCGGTCCGCCGGTTCCTGGACGGCACGCTGTCGTTCGCCGGCATCCCGCGGCTCCTGGCCGCGGCCGTCGAGCGCTTCGGGTCGGACGGGGATCCGGCACCGGACGTCGACGCCCTGGTCGCCCTCGATGCGGACGTCCGGGCGACCTACGCCAGCGGACCGGTCGGGACGTCGACATGACCGGCTTCGTCCAGTCGCTCATCACCATCGCCCTGTTCATCCTCATCCTGGGGGCGCTCGTCGTCATCCATGAGATCGGGCACTTCGTCACGGCCCGGCTGGCCAATGTCCGGGTCCTCGAGTTCGGGGTCGGCTTCCCGCCGCGAGCGAAGGTCCTCCGCAATAAGGGCGAGACCCTCTACAGCCTCAACTGGCTGCCCATCGGCGGCTTCGTGAAGCTCGATGGCGAGGACGGTGACGGGGCCGACGATCCGCGCTCGTTCGCCGCCCAGCGCTGGATCACCAAGATGGTCATCCTCGTGGCCGGCGTCGTCATGAACGTCCTCCTGGCCTTCGCCATCTTCACGAGCATCGCGCTCATGGGCGACCCGACCATCGGCGTGCGCATCGGCGCTGTCCAGCCGGATTCCCCGGCCGCCGGCGCGGGCCTCGTCCCGGGCGATGCCGTCGTCAGCCTGGATGGCGGCTACTACGGCGCGTTCGACGACGACTCGCTCCTTGCCGCGCTCCAGGACAAGGCCGGCCAGCCGGTCGAGCTCGGGATCGAGACCACCGACGGCGCGTTCGAGACCGTCGCGGTCATGCTCCGGTCGCCGGAGGACGTCGCGGCCGGCAAGGGCGCCCTGGGCGTGTCCGAGCTGACCGCCATGACGACCGATGTGACGATCGGCTACTCGTTCGCCGAAGCGGTGGCCATCGGCTGGCAGCGGACGGTCGAGGCCCTGGGCCTCATCGTCAACGGCCTCGGCCAGCTCGTGGGCGCCATCGTCAGCGACCCGACGACGGCGCCGCCGGTGGCCGGCCCGGTCGGGATCGCGACCCAGATCGGCGACGTGTTCTGGCAGCTCGGACCGGTCGTGACCCTGTACATCGCCGGCATCCTGTCCGCCAACCTGGCGGTCGTGAATATCCTGCCGTTCCCGCCGCTCGACGGTGGCCGGATGCTCATGATCACGCTCAAGCGCCTGTTCGGGACGCGCATCAGCCTTCGCGCCGAGCAGCTCACCTACATGGTCGGGTTCGTCTTCCTGTTCGGCTTCCTCATCTGGATCACCGGCTTCGACATCATCCGCGGCCTCTCCGGCGACACCTGATCCTCCGGTCGATGCGCTCCGCCGAGCGCGAATCCTCCGGTCGATGCGCTCCGCCGAGCGCGCTCGGCCGTCGGAGGGTAGCGTGGTAGCACCATGACCCGAGGTTCGCCGGATTCGCTCAGGCCGCGTCGACGGCCAACCGTGTCCGTCGACGTGGGCGGCGTGCTCGTCGGGAGCGCCCACCCGGTCGTCGTCCAGTCGATGACCAACACCGACACGGCCGATCCGGACGCGACCGCCATCCAGGTCGCTCGCCTGGCCCATGCCGGTTCGCAGCTCGTCCGGGTCACGGTCAACACCGAGGAGGCCGCGGCCGCCGTCCCGGAGATGGTCCGCAAGGTCCGCGGCCTCGGCGTCGACGTCCCGATCATCGGCGACTTCCACTACAACGGGCACAAGCTCCTGACCGAGTACCCGGAGGCCGCGGCGGCGTTGGCCAAGTACCGGATCAACCCGGGCAACGTCGGCGCCAAGCGCCACGACGAGCACTTCGCCACGATCGTCAAGGTCGCCATCGACCAGGACAAGCCGGTCCGCATCGGGGTCAACTGGGGCTCGCTCGACCAGGCCGTCCTGACCGAGCTCATGGACGCCAACGCGAACCTCGCCGAGCCACTCGACGCCCGCGACGTGATGATCGAGGCGATGCTCCAGAGCGCCCTGCGCTCGGCCGAACTGGCCGAGGAGACCGGCCTCGGCCACGACCGGATCATCATCAGCGCCAAGGTCAGTGGCGTCCGTGACCTCGTCGACGTCTATCGCCTCCTCGCGGCGCGCTGCGACTACCCGCTCCACCTCGGCCTGACCGAGGCCGGCATGGGCGACAAGGGCATCGTGGCCTCCACGGCCGGGCTGGCGATCCTGCTCAACGAGGGGATCGGCGACACGATCCGCGTGTCGCTGACGCCGGAGCCCGGTGCGCCGCGCGAACGCGAGGTCGAGGTCGCGCAGCAGGTCCTCCAGTCGATGGGCCTGCGCTCGTTCCTGCCCCAAGTCAGCGCCTGCCCCGGCTGCGGCCGCACGACGTCGACCTTCTTCCAGGAGATGGCGCAGCAGATCCAGACCTATCTCAAGGACCGGATGCCGGAGTGGCGCGAGACCCACCCGGGCGCCGAGGAGCTGCGGGTGGCGGTCATGGGCTGCGTGGTCAACGGGCCCGGCGAGAGCAAGCACGCCGACATCGGGATCTCGTTGCCGGGCACGTTCGAGGAGCCGGTCGCCCCCGTGTTCGTCGACGGCAAGCTGGATCGCACGCTTCGGGGCGACGGCCTCGTCGCCGAGTTCATCGAGCTGTTGGAAGCGTACGTCGAGCGCCGCTATCCCAGCCCGGCCTCTGCCTGAGGCATCCACCCGTCCGGGTGTATACTTCGCACAACTGAACGGCCGCTCCGTGACGTGGGTGACCCCCACGTTTTTTTTCGGACCGGGCGTGATCCGGGCAGCGCAGGTGGAGGAGGCGATCATGAGTCGAGACTTCGTGGGCGCCCTCCTGCAGCTGAACGCCGAGAAGCAGGTCTCGCGCGAACAGCTCATCGGGGCCGTCGAGGACGGCATCCAGTCCGCCTATCGACGCGTCGCCGGGGACGAGGACATCCACGTTCGGATCGACGCCGAATCCGGCCGCATCCGCGTCTATCGGGCCCGCCTCGTCGTCGACGAGATCGAGGACGAGCTGACCCAGATGACGGTGGCCGACGCGAAGGCCTTCGACGCGGGCGCCAAGCCCGGTGACATCGTCGAGACCGAGCAGCTCGATGGCGACGTCTTCGGCCGGATCGGCGCTCAGACGGCCAAGCAGATCGTCCTCCAGCGCATCCGCGAGGTCGAGCGCGACCAGGTCTTCGACCAGTTCGCGAGTCGCGAGGGCGAGCTCATCACCGGCACGGTCAACCGGGTCGAGCCGCGGGCGATCATCCTGGACGTCGGCAAGAACGTCGAGGCTATCCTCGCCACGACCGAGCAGAGCCCGCTGGAGCATTACCGGATCGGCCAGAACGTCAAGGCGTTCGTGCTCGAGGTCCGTCGCTCGGTCCGCGGCCCCCAGATCTTCGTCAGCCGGACGCACAAGGGCTTCCTGCGCCGACTGTTCGAGCTAGAAGTGCCGGAGATCCACAACGGCACGGTCGAGATCAAGGCCATCGCCCGGGAGGCCGGCTCCCGGTCCAAGGTCGCGGTCGCCTCGCGCCAGGATGGCCTCGATCCCGTCGGCGCGACGGTCGGCCAGCGCGGCGCGCGGGTCCAGGCGGTCGTGGCCGAGCTAGGCGGCGAGAAGATCGACGTCATCCCATGGAGCGACGACGCCGGGATCTTCGTGGCCAATGCCCTCAGTCCGGCCCAGGTCATCTCGGTCGACATCGACGAAGAGCACCGGATCGCCAGTGTGACCGTCCCCGAGCGGATGCTCTCGCTGGCCATCGGCCGCGAGGGTCAGAACGCCCGCCTGGCCGCCCGACTGACCGGCTGGCGGATCGACATCCGCAGTGACGTGTCCGTCGCCGAGGCGCGCGCCGCCGCGACCGATGCCGAGGCGCCGGCGGAGGGCGTCGAGGCGACCGCCGCGGACGGGAGCGACGCGCCCGCCGTCGAGGCGCCGGCCGCCGAGGCGAAGCCCAAGCGCACGACGAAGAAGGCCGCCGCGGCCGAGGTCGCCGAGTCTGCTGACGCCGCGACCGACGTCGAGGCACCGGCCAAGGCCAAGCGCACGACGAAGAAGGCCGCCGCCGCGGCGGAGGACGGCACGGAGTCGACGACGACCGAGGCCCCAGCCGCCGAGGCGAAACCCAAGCGCGCGACGAAGAAGGCCGCCGCGGCCGAGGCCGCGATCGACGGCGCCCCTGAGGCACCACCGGCCGAGGCGGTCCCGGCCGCCACGCCCAAGCGCGCCACGAAGAAGGCCGCACCCGCCGAGACCAACGGTGCGGAGCCCGCCCCGGCGGTCGCCGCTGTCGCTGAAGAGGTGGCATCGTAGGCGGGACGGTCGGCGCGTCGCGATCCACGGTCGGGACGCCGAAGCGCGTCCCGGCGCGAACCTGCGTCGCGTGCCGAACGGCCCGCCCCAAGCGGGAGCTGGTCCGGATCGTCCGGACCCCAGACGGACGGGTGCTCCTCGACGAGAGCGGTCGCCTGGCCGGTCGGGGCGCGTACGTCTGCCGGTCCGCCGCCTGCCTCACCATCGCCAATACCAAGGGCGCCCTCAGTCGGGCGCTCGAGACCGCGGTCCCCACGGCACTCCTCGCGAGTGTCGAGCTGGGACCCACGAACCACGACACCATCGAAGGAGGAGCCCGTGGCCAGGAGTAGGAGCGGCACCCGCGGCCGTCGCGGGCCCCGCAAGCCGCCGCGTCGCGATAACGCGTTCGGTTCGCAGGTCCAGACGATCGATCCGCGCGAGCGCGGCGCGATCGAGCTGCCCGCGACCATCACCGTCAAGGAGCTCGCGGACCTGTTGTCGGTCAACGTCGCGGACATCATCCGCGAGCTGATCAAGAGCGGGATCTTCGCGACCATCAACCAGCTCATCGACCGCGACACCGCATCGCTGGTCGCGTCCGAGCTCGGCTATGAAGTGGCCGAGACCGTGGCGGCGACCGCCGGCGTCGAGACCGATGGAGCCGAGGGCCCCGCGCCCGAGGCGACCAAGGAAGTCCTCTTCGAGGAGGAGGACGACGCGTCGCTCGAGTCGCGTGCCCCGATCGTCACGGTCATGGGCCACGTCGACCACGGCAAGACCAGCCTGCTGGACGCCCTCCGCTCGACCGAGGTCGCGGCGGGGGAGCGCGGTGGCATCACCCAGCACATCGGGGCCAGCGAGGTCGAGCACGACGGCAAGCGCGTCGTCTTCCTCGACACGCCGGGTCACGAGGCGTTCACCGCGATGCGCGCCCGGGGCGCCAAGGTGACCGACATCGCGATCATCGTCGTGGCCGCGGACGACGGGGTCATGCCCCAGACCCTCGAGGCCATCAGCCACGCCAAGGCGGCCAAGGTCCCGATCATCATCGCCCTCAACAAGATCGACAAGCCGGACTCGGACCCGACCCGGGTCAAGACCGAGCTGACCGAGGCGGGCATCGTCATCGAGGAGTACGGCGGCGATGTGCCGCTGGTCGCGGTCTCGGCCAAGAGCCGCCAGGGCCTCGACGAGCTCATCGAGATGGTCCTGCTCGTCGCCGACCTCCAGGAGCTCAAGGCCAATCCGGATCGTCCGGCGGTGGGGACCATCGTCGAGGCCCAGATGGACAAGAGCCGCGGTGCCGTGGCGACCGCCCTCATCCAGACCGGCACGCTCAAGGTCGGCGACATCATCGTCGTCGGCGAGACGTTCGGCCGCGTGCGGGCCCTCGAGAACGATCGGGGCAAGCGCGTCAAGGGGGCCGGACCGGCCAGTGCGGTCGTGGTCCTCGGCCTGTCCGAGGTGCCGGAGGCCGGCGACATTCTGCGCGTCGTGGCCGATGACAAGGCCGCCCGGACGATGGTCGAGCAGCGCAAGGCGGACCTGGCGGCCAAGGCCGGTGACGGCAGTGGCCGAGCGACCCTCGAGGACCTGTACCGCCAGATCCAGGCCGGCCAGGCCAAGGAGCTGCGGATCATCCTCAAGGCCGACGTGTCGGGTTCGCTCGGGGCCATCACCCACGCCCTGGACCAGCTGGACCAGGACGAGGTCCGGGTCAACGTCATCCACGAGGGCGCCGGCGACATCACCGACAACGACATCATGCTGGCGACCGCGTCGGATGCGATCGTCGTCGGGTTCAGCACGACGATCACCGACACGGCCCGCCGGGCCGCCGAGGCCGAGGGTGTCGACGTCCGCCTCTACGACATCATCTACAAGCTGACCGACGACATCGATGCGGCCCTCAAGGGCCTGCTCGAGCCGGAGATCGTGGAGGTCGTCGAGGGCCGCGCCGAGGTCCGCCAGATCTTCCGCGTCGGCAAGAACACGGTCATCGCCGGTTCGTTCGTCACCGACGGCCGGATCGTCCGTGGCGGCGCTCGCGTGTGGCGCGGTGGCCGGGTCATCGCGACGGACCGGATCGAGTCCCTTCGACGCTTCCGGGACGACGTCCGCGAAGTCGCCACGAACTACGAGTGCGGCATCGGGTTGGCGAACTTCCACGACCTCGAGGAAGGCGACATCATCGAGTGTTTCGTGTCGCAAACCATCAGCCGGATCGCCAGCTGACGGTGGGGCCGCTTCGCCAGACTGAGCACGGATGAGTCAACGGACGGATCGGGTCGATCAGCTGCTTCGTGAGGAGATCTCGCGGTTGGTGACCGAAGAGGTCGCGGATCCGCGAGTGGGGTTCGTGACCATCACTCGGGTCGAGACGCAGCCGGATCTTCGGCATGCCAAGGTCTGGGTGAGCGTCATCGGTCAACCGGCCGAGCGGACCGCGGCAGTCGCGGCCCTGGGACGCGCGATGCCGTTCGTCCGGCACGAGCTGGGACGGACGCTCCGGATCAAGCGCGTCCCGGACCTGCACGTCCAGCTCGACGACACCGCCCAGCGTGGGACCCGCGTGCTCCAGCTCCTCGACGAGCTCGGGTCGGGCGAGGTTCGCGACACCGACCTGCCCCTGGGCGAGACGCTGCCGACGCCGGTCGCCCGGCTCCAGCACGAAGGCGACCTGCCCCAGGAGCCGGCCTCGGCCGTCATCCCGCCCAAGCCCAAGCGCAAGCGTCACGGTCGGAAGCCGACGACGACCCACAAGGCCCCGCGGCGATGACCGTGGACCTGGCGCCGTACCTGGACGCCGTCCCGGCCGAGGTCGAGGCGCGCCTCCGCGCCGCCCGGCGTGTCCTGGCCGTCGGCCATGAGAACCCGGATGCCGACACGCTGGGCGCCACGCTGGGGGTCGTCACGATCGTCGAGGCGCTCGGTGGAACGGCGGATCCCGTGTGCACCGATCCGGCCCCGTCGCTGTACGACTTCCTGCCGGGCATCGAGCGCCTCCGGACCGATCCGGACCCGTCCGTCGCCTACGACCTCCTCGTCGTGTCCGATTGCGGGACGCTCGACCGCGTCGGCGCGGTGCGTGAGCGGCACGCCGAGCTGTTCGAGCGCCTGCCGCGCGTCGTCATCGATCATCACGCCTCGAATGCGCCGACCGGGGTCGCCGACTGGATCGAGCCACGCGCGGCCGCGACGTGCGAGATGGTCGCCCTCCTGGCCACCCGGCTCGGCATCGGCTTCGACGGCGAACGCGGCCGAGACCTGGCCACGGCGCTCATGGCCGGCATCGTCATGGACACCGCCACGTTCGCCCACCCCAACGCCACGCCGCGCACGCTCGCGGTGTCGGCCGCCCTCGTCGAGGCCGGCGCGCCGCTCGCGGACATCTCGCGGCGGCTGTACCGGTCCAAGCCGGAAGCCCAGCTCCGGCTCTTCGGGCGGATCCTGGATCGGCTGGAGAGCCGCGACGACGGGCGGATCGTGTGGTCCACGCTGCTCGACGCGGACCTGGCGGCGACCGGCACCGCGGCGCCCCATTCCGAGGGCATCATCGACCTGCTCGCCCAATCAGAAACCGCCGAGGTCGCCATCCTGTTCAAGGAGGCTGGCCCGGCCACCCGGATCAGCGTCCGGACGAAGCCCGGCGGGGTCGATGCGACGGTACTGACGGGGACGTTCGGCGGCGGTGGCCACGCTCGTGCGGCGGGAGCGACGGTCGCCCTCCCCGTCGACGGTGCGCGCGACGCGGTCCTCGCCGAGGCCAGCCGCCTGGCCGCGGCCGTCCACCGGACCGACGCCGCCTAGCGTGGCGCGCTCGTCCCTGGGACCCGGGCTGGATGGCATCCTGGTCGTCGACAAGCCGGTCGGCCCGACCTCGCACGACGTCGTCGGCCTCGTTCGTCGCCTGGCCGCGACCAAGCGGGTCGGGCATGGCGGGACACTCGATCCGTTCGCGTCCGGCGTCCTGCCGGTATTCCTGGGCAAGGCGACCCGGGTCGTCGAGTTCCACCTGGCCGACATGAAGGCCTATCGCGCCACGGTCTGTTTCGGGGCGACGTCGACGACCGATGACCTCGAGGGCGAGATGACCCCGGCCGAGGGCCCGGCGCCGAGCCGCGAAGCGGTCGCGGCCGCGCTGGCATCGTTCACCGGCACCATCCTCCAGCGGCCCCCGAACTACTCGGCGATCAAGGTCGCTGGACGCCGCGCCTATGCCATGGCCCGCGCCGGCGAGACCGTGGAGCTGGCGGAGCGGGCGGTCACGATCAGCGAGCTCGACCTCGTCGACTGGGACGGGAGCGACCCGGACCGGCCGCTCGTCGTCCTTGACGTCCGCTGCTCGGCGGGCACCTACATCCGGTCGCTCGCCCGTGACCTCGGGGAGCGGCTGCGGTCGGCGGCCTACCTCGGAGCCCTCCGCCGGACGGCGGCCGGCCCGTTCGGCGCGGACGATGCCATCGCCCTCGACGACGTCCGATCCGCGGCCGCCGGCGGACCCGAGGGCCTGATCCCGCTCATGCGGCCGGTCGATAGCGGCCTCGACCGCTTTCCGGACATCGCCCTCACGCCGGCCGAGGTCGCGGCCGTGGCCCGCGGCCAGTACATCCGGCCCGAGGCCGGCTTCGCTGCCGGCGCGGAGCGCTACCGGCTGCGGGCCCCGAGCGGCGCCCTGGCCGCCATCGCGACGGACGCCGGGTCCGGCCGCCTGGCGCCCGACAAGGTCCTTGTCGCGGCGCAGGCCGACGCCTGATGGAGGTCGTACCCGGGGTCACGGCCCTCCGACCGGAGCACGGGCCCATCGTCGCCGTCGTCGGCGTCTTCGATGGGCTCCACCGCGGTCACGCCTACCTGTTGGATCACCTGTCCCGTGAGGCGGCGGCGCGCGGCGCCCGAGCCGCTGTCATCACCTTCGACCATCACCCTGACGAGGTCCTGACCGGCAGTGCCCCGCCGCTCCTCATCGATCCGACGGAGCGCCTCGAGCGCCTGGCCGATGCCGGCGTAGAGATCATCGTCGTCCAGCACTTCGACGAGGCGGTCCGCCGCACGACCTACGACGACTTCGTGGCGATCGATCCAGGGCCGGACATCACTGGCGGCCCTGGTCATGACCCCGGATGCGGCGTTCGGCTTCGAGCGCCGTGGCACCCCGGAGGCGCTGGCCGTCCTGGGCACGTCGCGCGGGTTCGAGGTCGTCGTCGTCCCGCCGTTCACGCTCGACGGCCGGTCCGTTCGTTCGTCGGACGTGCGGGCGGCCATCGTCGCCGGCGACCTGGACCTGGCGTCGACCCTGCTCGGCCGGCCGGTGACCTTGACCGGCAGGGCCGATGGGCCGGCGGTCGACGTGCGACGTGGGCTGACCTTCGATTGGCCGATGGCCCTGCCGCCTGACGGCCGCTACGAGGCTCGCGTCGGGACGGCGACGTGTGTCGTGGAGCTCGACGAGGGGGCCGTCACCCTGGACCGGATCGAGGTCCAGCCCGGCCGGGTCCGCGTGGAGCTCGACGGCCGCGCCTGAGCGCGATCGCCTACAGGCCGGGCCGCCAGAGCGGCTCGGCGACGCCCCGCTGATGGTTCTCGTAGCGGGCCATGACGAACAGGGCGTCGGACAGCCGGTTGAGGTAGGGGAGGACGAGCTCGCCGATCGGCTCCTCGTGGCTGAGGGTGATCGCCTCGCGCTCGGCCCGCCGGCAGATCGTCCGCGCGACGTGGAGCTGCGCCGCGCCCGGCGAGCCGCCGGGCAGCAGGAAGTTGGTCAGCGGTCCGACGACCTCGTTGCACTCGTCGATGACCCGCTCCAGGCGGTCGATGTGGTGGGGCTGGACGGTCGGGATCGTGCCGCGCCGCTCGTCATCGTCCGGCCAGCACAGGTCGGAGCCCAGGTCGAAGAGCTCGTTCTGGATGATCGCCAGCTCGTCGGTCAGGCGCTCGCTCAGGCCGAGCGCGAGCGCCAGCCCGATGGCCGAGTTCAGCTCGTCGACCGTGCCATAGGCGCGGACCCGGGGGGCGTCCTTGGCGACCCGCCGTCCGCCGCCCAGGCCGGTCATCCCGGCGTCGCCGGTCTTGGTGTAGATGCGGTCGAGGCGGGGCATGCCCCAAGCGTAGCGTTTGACCGATTCCCTCGCGTCCCCGTATCATCCGCCGGTCACAGATAGGAAGACCCGTATCACGTCGTGTTCGGAGGAACGAGTGCCGCTAGCGCGGGAACAGAAGCAGGAGATCATCGCTGGGTTCGCCCTCAAGGAAGGGGATTCCGGCTCGCCGGAGGTGCAGGTCGCGCTCCTGACGGAGCGGATCAAGGAACTGACGGCGCATCTCCGTAGCTTTCCCAAGGACAACCATTCGCGCCGCGGCCTCCTCAAGCTCGTCGGCCAGCGCCGCCGCCTTCTCGCGTATCTCATGAAGAAGGACAGCGCGCGCTACCGGACCGTCATCGGACGGCTCGGACTGCGCCGCTAGCGTCGCCGCTCCGGACCTCGGGCACGACCCGGGGTCCTTCAGCGTCCAACGCCCAGCCCAGCGCCGTCGGCTGACCTGCCCGCAGGTCGTTGCCTCCTCCACGACCAAGGAGGAAGCACTCTCTTGTCTCACACGTTCGAGACGCAATTCGGTGGCCGCACCCTGACCATCGAGACCGGCAAGCTCGCCCGCCTGGCGGGTGGCGCCGTCACCGTTCGCTACGGCGACACCCTCATGCTCGGGACCGCCAACCGGTCCGACCCCCGCCCCGGCCTCGACTTCTTCCCGCTCACGGTCGAGTTCGAGGAGCGGATGTACGCCGCGGGCAAGATCCCGGGCGGCTTCATCAAGCGCGAGGCCCGCGCCTCGGAGGCGGCCACCCTGGCGGCCCGCCTGACCGACCGGCCCATCCGCCCCCTCTTCCCCGAGGGCTACAAGGACGACATCCAGCTCGTCATCACCGTCCTCTCGACGGACCAGGAGAACGAGCCCGACGTCCTCGGCACGGTCGCCGCGTCGGCCGCCCTGACCATCAGCGAGATCCCGTTCGCCGGGCCCGGTCGCGGCCGTCCGCATCGGTCGGATCGACGGCGAGTTCGTCATCAACCCGACGTTCAGCGAGCTCGCCGACTCGGAGCTCGACCTCATCGTGTCCGGCACGCGCGACGCGATCATGATGGTCGAGGCCGGCGCCAAGCTCCTGCCCGAAGACGTCATGGCCGAGGCCATCCTGTTCGGGCACCGCGCCCTGCAGCCGCTCATCGACCTCCAGCTGGAGCTCCAGAAGGCCGTCGGCAAGGCCAAGAGCACGCCGTTCCTCGAGGCCGGCACCGGCACCGTCCTGGAGTTCGCCGACAAGGTCGACCGCGGTGACGAGTTCGTCATCGTCGACGTCGAGACGACCGGCACGGACCCCAAGATGGCCGACCTCGTCGAGATCGCCGCGGTCAAGGTCAAGGGCGGCAAGATCGTCGACCGCTGGTCGACCTTCGTCAACCCGGGCCGGCCGATCATCGGCAACCAGATGCACGGCATCACCGACAAGGACGTCAAGGGCGCCCCGTCGCCGGCCCAGGCCGCTCGCCAGGCGCTCGACTTCGTCGGCGACTCGGTCATCGTCGGCCACTCGGTCGGCTTCGACCTCGGCGTTCATCGAGGCCGCCCTCGCCGACGGCACGCACTTCGAGTCGGGCCGCTACCTCGACACGCTGACGATCGCTCGTGAGGGTTATCCGGACCTCGAGAACTACAAGCTCCCGACGCTGTCGAACTTCTTCGGCATCGAGCTGGCCCAGTCGCATCGCGCCCTGCCGGACGCCGAGGCGACGGCCAACCTGCTCATCTGGTTCGGCAACGACCTGCCGGGGCGCATCACCGCCCTCAAGGCCGGCATCGCCGACTCGTTCCGGGCCAACCGGACCGGTGGCGACAGCAAGGCGATCCAGGAAGCCGCCCGCCGCGAGGCGCGCGTCAGCAAGAGCCTGTTCAGCCTCGTCCTCAAGAAGACCGCCCGGCAGCTGGCCCTCGACGAGGGCATCCGCATGGACGGCCGCGGCACGACCGAGCTGCGCCAGATCTCGGTCGACGTCGGCCTCCTGCCGCGCGCCCACGGGTCCGGCCTGTTCACCCGCGGTGAGACCCAGGTCCTGACCATCGCCACGCTCGGTGCGTCGTCCGATGTCCAGCGCATCGACACGATCAGCCCGAAGACCGAGAAGCGCTACATCCACCACTACAACTTCCCGCCCTACTCGACCGGTGAGAACCGGCCGATGCGTGGCCCCAGCCGGCGCGACATCGGCCACGGCAACCTGGCCGAGCGGGCGCTCATCCCGGTCCTGCCGACGCACGAGGAGTTCCCGTACGTCATCCGCCTCGTGTCCGAGTGCCTGTCGTCGAACGGCTCGACCTCGATGGCCTCGACCTGCGGCTCGACGCTCGCCCTGATGGACGCCGGCGTGCCGATCTCGGCGCCCGTCGCCGGTGCGGCCATGGGCCTCATCAGCGAGCCCGACGGCCGGTTCGTCGTCCTGACCGACATCCTCGGCAAGGAGGACTCGGTCGGCGACATGGACTTCAAGGTGACCGGCACGCGGGACGGCATCACCGCCCTGCAGATGGACATCAAGGTCCAGGGCATCAACGAGGCGATCATCCGTGACGGTCTCAAGCAGGCCCTCGCCGCCCGCCTCGAGATCCTCGACAAGATGACCCAGGTCCTGCCCGAGACCCGTGGCGAGATGAGCGACTTCGCGCCGCGCATCATCACCATCAAGATCAACCCCGAGAAGATCCGCGACATCATCGGCAAGGGTGGCTCGATGATCCGCAAGATCCAGGAAGAGACCCAGACCGAGATCAACGTCGAGGACGATGGCAGCGTCGAGATCGCGGCCGTCGTCCGGCGAGAACTCGCGCAAGGCCATCCAGTGGATCGAGTCGCTGACCCGCGAGGTCGAGGTCGGCTGCGCTGTACCTCGGCAAGGTCACCCGGATCATGGGCTTCGGCGCGTTCGTCGAGATCCTGCCGGGCAAGGAAGGCCTCGTCCGCATCGGCGAGCTCGCCGACTACCACGTGCCCACCGTCGAGGACGTCGTGTCCGTCGGCGACGAGGTCATGGTCGTCGTCACCGAGGTCGACCGCCAGGGCCGGGTCAACCTGTCGCGCAAGGCCGCCATGCAGCGCCACCTGGCCAAGGACCCCGCGTAGCGCGGTCTGACGGCCGTTCCAGCGCCGCTTTCCGGACGGCCGGTCCCCTCGCGGGGCCGGTCGTCCGACCGTCCGGGCGGCAGGGGACCCGCTGCTATACTCGCGCCCGTGCCCCGGTGATCGATGACCACAGCGGAGCCATGCCCGGCGTGACCACGACCAGTTGACCGTCGCCGTCGTCGGTGCCACCGGCGTCGTCGGCGGGACGATGATCCGGATGCTCCAGGAGCGGGCCTTCCCGGTCGGGGAGCTGGCGCCTGCCTGGCGAGCGCGCGGAGTGCGGGCCGGACCATCGTGCATCGGCGGCGCGGAGCACGTCGTCGGCGAGGCCACGCCGGACGCCTTCGAAGGCGTCGACATCGCGCTGTTCAGCGCCGGTGGCGACACCTCCAAGGCCCTGGCCCCGGAAGCGGCCAAGCGGGGCGCCACGGTCATCGACAACTCGAGCGCGTGGCGGATGGACCCGGCCGTCCCGCTCGTGGTCAGCCAGGTCAACCCGGACGACCTCGCCTGGCACGAGGGCATCATCGCCAACCCGAACTGCTCGACGATGCAGCTCGTGCCGGTGCTCATGGCCCTGCGCGACGCCGTCGGCCTGGAGCGGGTCGTCGTCGACACCTACCAGGCCGTCAGCGGGACCGGTGGCAAGGCCATCAAGGAGCTCCAGGCCCAGGTCGAGGCGCACGTCGGCGGTCGGCCGCTGGAGGCCACGGTCTACCCGCACCAGATCGCGTTCAACGCCCTCCCGCAGGTCGACGTCTTCCTCGACAACGGCTACACCAAGGAAGAGTGGAAGGTCGTCACCGAGAGCCGCAAGATCCTCCACCTGCCGGAGCTGCGGGTCAGCTCGACGGCCGTCCGCGTTCCGGTCTTCGTGGCCCACAGCGAGGCGGTCCACGTCGAGACGCGTCGAGCCGATCACGCCGGATCGCGCGCGGACCCTGTTCGCCGCCGTCCCCGGCGTCGTCGTCCAGGACGACCCGTCCACGATCACCTACCCGCTGGCCACCGAGGCCGCCGGCTCCGACGAGGTCTTCGTCGGGCGGGTGCGCCAGGACGAGAGCATCGCCGGGCGGGCGTGGCCTCGCCTTCTGGGTCGTGAGCGACAACCTGCGCAAGGGCGCGGCGACCAACGCCGTCCAGCTGGCCGAGCTCCTCGATCGAGCGTGGCTGGGTCAGGGCCGCCGCCGCGCGCAACGCGGCCGGAAGCCCGGCGTGACGTCCGCCGAGCGCCGCGCGGCGCTCGAGGTGATCGCCGCCGAGGTTCGGGTCTGCACCCGCTGTCGCCTGCACGAGACGCGGACGCAGGCCGTCCCGGGCGAGGGTGACCCGGACACCGAGGTCCTGTTCGTCGGCGAGGGTCCCGGCTTCAACGAGGATCGCGAGGGCCGGCCGTTCGTCGGCCGCGCCGGCGGCCTCCTCGAGCGCCTGCTCGGCCACGTCGGCTGGACGCGCGACGACGTGTTCATCACCAACGTCGTCAAGTGCCGGCCGCCTGACAACCGCGATCCCGGAGCCGGACGAGATGGCCGCCTGCGCGCCGTACCTGCAGCGCCAGGCTCGAGGCGCTCGACCCGTCGGTCGTCGTGACCCTCGGCCGCTTCTCGATGGCCACGTTCATGCCCGGGCGTGCGGATCAGCCCAGGCCCACGGCACGACCCGCCAGGCCGACCCGGCGACCGGCGCCCGCGACGCCACCGTCTTCGCGATGTACCACCCGGCCTACGCGCTGCGCAACCCGTCGGTCGAGCGTGAGAGCTTCGACGACATGGCCCGCATCCCGGGCGTCCTCGTCGACGCCCGCGAGCGCCGGCGCGGCGGGTCGACGACCGCGGCGCCAGCCCCGACCGCGACCGCGCCGACCCCGACGCCGCCGGACCTGGTCGGCGACCCGCCGGCGACTGACACCGACCAACTGAGCCTGTTCTGACCACCGTACCCAAGGACCCTATGACTTCCGACACCGATCAGCCGCTCCGCATCATCCCGCTCGGCGGGGTGGGCGAGATCGGCAAGAACATGTACGTGTTCGAGTACGGCGACGACATCGTCGTCATCGACTGCGGACTGATGTTCCCGGACGAGGAGATGTTCGGCATCGACCTCGTCATCCCCGACGTCACCTACCTCAAGGAGCGCCGCGCCAACGTCAAGGCGTTCCTCATCACCCATGCCCACGAGGACCACGTCGGCGCGCTGCCGTACGTGCTGCCCGAGTTCCCGGGCGTGCCGGTCTATGCCAGCACCCTGGCCCGCGGCCTGCTGGGCAACAAGATCAAGGAGCACAAGCTCCACAACAACCCGGTCCTCGCCCTGGACCCCGGCGACGAGGTCACCATCGGGCCGTTCACGGTCGTGCCGTTCCGGGTCGGCCACTCCATCCCGGACGCCATGGGCATCGCCCTGCGCACCCCGGTCGGCACGATCGTCCACACCGGCGACTTCAAGTTCGACCACACGCCGGTCGACGGCAAGCTGTCGGACTTCGCCATCCTGGCCCGGCTGGGCGAGGAAGGCGTGATCTGCCTCCTGTCCGACTCGACCCGTGCCGAGAACCCCGGCTACACGCCCTCCGAACGGACCGTCGGCGAGGCCTTCCGCGAGATCATGGAGCCGCTCGAAGGCCGGGTCATCGTGGCCACCTTCGCCAGCAACATCGCCCGCATCCAGCAGGTCCTCGACGCGGCCAAGGACATGGACCGCCGCGTACCACGGTCATCGGCCGGTCGATGGAGCAGAACTTCCAGATCGCCACCGACCTCGGCTACCTCACCTACGAACCGTCGAGGATCGTGGCCAAGGACAAGCATCAAGGACGTCCCGGACGGCCAGCTCGTCATCGCCACGACCGGCGCCCAGGGCGAGCCGATGGCCGGCCTGGCCCGGATGGCCAACCGCGACCACCGCTTCGTCGAGATCCAGCCCGGTGACACGGTCATCGTCAGCGCGAGCCCCATCCCGGGCAACGAGGAGTACGTCGTCGCGCACGATCGACAACCTGTTCAAGGCCGGCGCCAACGTCTACTACCACACCATCAAGCGCGCCCACGTCTCCGGCCACGCCAGCCAGGAAGAGCTGAAGCTCATGCTCGGGCTGACCAAGCCCAAGCACTTCATCCCGATCCACGGCGAGTTCCGGATGCAGGTCCAGCACGGCCGCCTGGCCATCGAGACCGGCGTCGAGCCCGACAACGTGTTCATCATCGAGAACGGCACGCCCATCGAGCTGTTCGCCGACGGCGTCGGCCCGCCGCGGGGCGCCGGTCCCGGCCGGCTACGTGTTCGTCGACGGCCTGTCGGTCGGCGATGTCGGCGAGATCGTCCTGCGCGACCGGCGCTCGCTGGCCAACGACGGGATGTTCATGATCGTCGTCACCGTCGACAAGCAGACCGGCGCGGTCATCGGCCAGCCCGAGATCGTGACCCGCGGCTTCGTCCACCTCAACGAGCAGTGATCCGATCATGGAGGAGGCCGTCCGCCGCGTCGTCCAGGCCATCGACACGCCCGGCGACCACATCAGCGAGATCGCCCTGCTCAAGACCCAGATCAAGGACGCCGTGTCGCGATACCTGTACGAGCAGACGAAGCGTCGCCCGATGGTCTTCCCGGTCGTGGTCGAGGTCTGAGCCATGGCCACGCGCAAGGCCGACCGGCCGCTCCAACGGGACGCGAACGACGGCGACCCGTGGTCGCACGACCCGGTCGCGTTCCCGGCGGCCGTCGACCGGGTTCACGAGCCGGATCACTCCGGAGGTCGTCCGCTCCGTCGTCGGCACGCTGCTGATGGCCCTCGGGGCGATCACCCTCATCGCCCTGCTCCTGCCCGGCGAAGGCGCCCTGACCGACTGGTGGCGCGATTCCATCGCGCCGTGGTTCGAGACCGGGCGCTGGCTCCTGCCGTTCCTCCTGCTCGGTGGCGGCTGGTACATGGCGGCCGGGCCGGGCAAGGCGCCCGGATCCGGCTGGGGGATGACCCTCGCGCGGCCTGGCCCTGGCCTACGTCGGCCGTGCCTCGGCGCGCTCGAGGTCCTGGGCCTCGACATCTTCGACATCGAGCGCGGCGGCGGCCGGATCGGGCGGTTCCTCGCCGAGACGCTCCAGCCGCTGCTGACCGCGCCCGGGCACGTTCGTCCTGCTCATGGCTCTCGTCGTCCTGGGCGTCATGCTCGCCTTCGATCTCCGTCTGCGCCAGCTGACCGATCCGGTGACGGGTACGGCCCGCTGGGTCGTCACGACCGCCGCCGATTCGGTCCGTCGCGCTCCGGGCGAGGCCGGGTCCGCCGGCGCGGCCGCGACGGCGACGAAGGCCAAGGACGGCGCCAAGGCGCCGGTCGCCGTGCCGATCGTGCCGACGGACGCGCCGCTGGCGGATGGGACGGGCGGATCGCGCAGCATCCTCGACGAGCCCGCGCCGCGGGCTGGCCGCGCACCCGTCAGCCAGACGGTCTGGACCGGCCCCGGTGACGGCGGGTCGCTCGGGAGCCGCGCGGGGCCTGGCGACGGGTGCCGCAGCGTCACGAGGCGCCGTCGCGGTCGCCACGCGATACCCCGACCGCCTTCGAGTCGCTCGGCGCCATCGACTGGTCGCTGCCGACGATCGAGCTCCTCGAGCCGCGGGAAGCCGGTCGGGTCAGCGGCGTGTTGGACCACGAGTCGAACAAGCGGCGCATCGAGGAGAAGCTCCTGAGCTTCTCCATCCCGGCCAAGGTCATGGCCGTCAACTCCGGCCCGGTCGTGACCCAGTACGAGGTCCGGCCCGAACACCACATCAAGGTCTCGCGCATCGAGGCCCTGGCCGACGACCTGGCCATGGCCCTGTCGGCCCAGTCGATCCGGATCGAGGCGCCGATCCCGGGCAAGGACGTCGTCGGCATCGAGATCCCGAACTCGGTCAGCGAGGTCGTCGGCTTCCGGCCGCTCGTCGACGAGAGCCAGATGCTCGACGCGACCAGCCCGCTGACCTTCGCCCTGGGCCGCGACGTGTCGGGCAAGGCCTATGCCGTCGACCTGGCCAAGATGCCCCACCTGCTCGTCGCCGGCGCGACCGGCTCGGGCAAGAGCGTGTGCGTCAACGCGCTCATCACGAGCCTGCTCATGCGCGCCCGGCCCGACGAGGTCCGGATGATCCTGGTCGACCTCAAGCGGGTCGAGCTGGCGCCCTACAACGGGCTGCCCCACCTGCTCCAGCACGTCATCGTCGAGCCCAACGAGGCCAAGGCCGTCCTGAACTGGGCGGTCCGCGAGATGGAGGAGCGCTACAAGCTCCTGGCCGCCCACGGCGTCCGCAACATCGCCGCGTTCAACAGCCGCCCCGAGGCGGGCGGCGAGACCGGCGAGACCGGCGAGGCCGGGGACGGGCAGCGGATGCCCTACATCGTCCTGATCATCGACGAGCTGGCCGACCTGATCATGCGCGAGGGTCGCAAGGTCGAGGACCCGATCGTCAAGATCGCCCAGAAGGCCCGGGCGGTCGGCATCCACCTCGTCCTGGCCACCCAGCGACCGTCGGTCAACGTCGTGACCGGGCTGATCAAGGCCAACGTCCCGTCGCGCATCGCGTTCGCCATGGCGTCGATGGTCGACTCGCGGACCGTCCTCGACGCCCCCGGCGCGGAGGACCTCATCGGCCGCGGCGACATGCTCTATCAGCCGGTGGACCTGCCACGTCCCGTCCGGATGCAGGGGGTGTTCGTCAGCGATCGCGAAGTCTCGGCCGTGACCAAGCACTGGCTCGACCAGTCCGGCGGCCGGACCTACTACGACGAGGACATCCTGGCCTTCACCGAGGCCGAGGACGGTGGCAACGGCGGCGACAACGGCCAGTTCGCCTGGCTGCGCAAGCTCGGGGTCGACGAGATGACCGTCCCGGCGGCCGAGCTGGTGACGACGGCGGGCAAGGCCAGCACCTCGTTCCTGCAGACCAAGCTCAAGCTCGGATTCGCGCGCGCCAGCCGGGTCATGGACGAGCTGGAGCGCTATGGCATCGTCAGTCCCCAGGACCCGCGGAACCCGGCGTCGCCACGCCAGGTCTACGGGCCGGACAACTGGTTCCGGACCCAGGACGACGTCGATGACCCGGGGGACTGAGCCCCGGACCATCGTCCGTCTGGCGGGCGAGTCGCGAGGGTGGGGTATCCTGTGGACCGCGCGGGCCACGGTGAGGCGGCGCCGTGGTGACGGTCAGCTGGCCGAGCGCGATCTGCACGGATTAGGACGATGACGACGAGGGATCAGGTCCGGCGAGCGGTCGGGTCGGAACGAACGGACACGACGCGCGGCTTGGCGACGGACCCGTCCCCGAGCCTGCCGGAGCGCCTGCTCTCGGCCCGCGAGCGCAAGGGCGTCGACCTCTACCGCGCCGAGCGCGACACGAAGATCCGGGCCCGCTACCTGGCCGCCCTGGAACGCGGCGACTACCGTGAGCTGCCGGGGGCGGTCTACACCAAGGGCTTCCTGCGCAACTACGCGCTGTACCTCGGCCTGGACCCGGACGAGGTCCTCCTCCAGTGGCGCCGCGAGCGTGGCGACCCGCGCGAGCCACAGGCGGTCATCGCCGTCCCGCGACCCATCGCCACCCCGCGCAAGGGCCTGACCTTCTCGCCCGGCCTCGTGGTCTTCGGCCTGCTCATGGTCGCCGTCATCGCTTTCGCCGGCTACCTCGGCGTGCAGCTCCTGCGGTTCGCCAAGCCGCCGACGATCGCCGTGACCCAGCCGGCCACCGCGGTCATCGACATCGACGAGGACGCCGAGACCTACGTCTTCGAGGGCATGACCATCCCGGGCGGCTCGGTGACGATCACCGCGGCCGACCAGGAGCGCCGGACGAACGCCGATTCGACCGGCGATTGGAGTCTCCAGGTCGACCTTCGCCGCGGCGAGAACGCCTTCGAGGTGACCGCCACGGACCCGTCGACCGGCAAGGTCGCCGAGACGCCCGTCCAGCGCGTCATCAACGTCCCGTTCCAGGTCATCGAGGCACCGACGCTCGACGGTCGACCAGCCGGCCGAGGGGGCGACGTTCGAGAACGGGGCCATCCCGGTCCAGGGCAAGACGACCAACGCGGAGAGCGTCGTCGTGTCGGCCAGCTACACCGGCCCGATCGAGCCGGTCAAGGCCGGCACGGCCACCCCGGCGCCGCCCAAGACGCCCAAGCCGCTGGACGTCAAGGTCGCCGAGGACGGCGCGTTCAGCACCCCGTTCGAGCTGACCGCCGGACGCTGGGCGATCACCGTCACGGCCTCGAGCGCCGAGGGCAAGACGACGGCCCTGACCCGCAACGTCAGCGTCGCCTACGAAGGCGTCAACCTCGTCGTCTCGATCGACGGCGGTCGGGCCTGGATCAAGGTCTGGGTCGATGGCAAGATCGACGAGAAGATCGGTGCCGGCGGCCGGGTCTATGGCAGCGGCAAGCGGGTGACGTTGAAGGCCAAGGAAAGCATCGAGGTCCGGACCGGCAACTCCGGGGTCACGAACTTCACGCTCAACGGCACCTCGCTCGGCAATCTCGGCCGCAACGGCGTCCCGGAGACCTGGCTGTTCGCCCCGCCGAACGAGCCGGAGAAGACCCAGCGCCGCTGACCAGCGTGGCCCCGACCGACGCGGACCTGCTCCGGCTGGCCGAGCGACTCGGCACGGCCTGCCGGGAACGCGACACGACGGTCGCCACGGTCGAGTCGTGCACCGGCGGCCTGGTCGGCCACTGGATCACCGAGATCGCCGGCTCGAGCGACTACTTCCGAGGCGGCCTGTTGACCTACGCCGACGAGGCCAAGGTCGAGCTCGCAGGCGTCCCGGAGGCCACGCTCGCCGCCCACGGGGCCGTGTCCGCCCAGGTCGCGGTCGCCATGGCCGAGGGCGGGCGCCGGCGCCTCGGTGCGGGTCTGGCCGTGGCGGTCACCGGCGTCGCCGGTCCGGGCGGCGGCTCGCCTGCCAAGCCGGTCGGCCTGACCTATGTCGCGGTCGCCGACGCGGACGGGGACCTCGTCCGGCGCTTCACGTGGGACGGCGATCGCGCGGCCAACAAGCGCGACAGCGCGGCCGCGGCCCTGGCGCTGCTCCTCGAGCGGCTCGAAGGGGCCGGATGACCCGGGACGCCCGGACCATCGGAGCTGGCCTCGCGCCGGCTCGGCCGGCCCGCCGGATCGGGGCAGGGGAGCGCATCCACGTCGTCGGAGCGGCGGGCGCCGGTGCCTCGGCGGCCGCGCTGCTGGCGCACCACGCCGGCGCTACCGTCAGTGCCTGTGATCCGGGCGGGCCGTCGCCGTACACGCCCGCCCTGGAGGCAGCCGGCATCCCCCTCGCCTGGGCCCACGATCCGGCCCATGTCACGACCGACCCCCCTCCCGACCGACTGGCGGTGACGAAGGCGCTGACGGCCGTCGACCCGGATCATCCGGAGCTGCGCGCCGCCCACGCCGCCGGCATCCCCACCGAGCCGTGGCAGCAGGTCGTCGCCGATGCCGCCGTCGGCCGGACGCTCGTCGCCGTCAGCGGCACGCACGGCAAGAGCACGTCGGCCGGCTGGCTCGTCCACGTCCTGACCGCCACCGGACGCGACCCGTCGGCCTTCGTCGGTGCCTTGCTCACGCCGTCAGGCGGGGACATGCCGTCGACGGCCCGCTGGGGCGATGGCGACGCGTTCATCGTCGAGGCCGACGAGTACGCGGGGAACTTCGATCCTTATCGGCCGGACGTCGCCATCGTGACCGGCGCCGAGTGGGACCATCCCGACGTGTTCGCTGACCTGGACGCGGTCACGGCCGCCGTCGGCGCGTGGCTGCGGCGGATGCCGGCCGGCGGCACGGTCGTCATCAACGTCCTGGACGCCGGTGGTGCTCGGATCGCCGCGGCCCTCGCTGACACGGACCTGCGCGTGGTCGCCACGGCCGTGGTCGATGCGCCGCCGTCGGCGACGCGCGGCCTGGTCGACGGGATCGCCGACCGCTATCGGACGCGCGCCGGCGCGGCGACACCATTGCTCGGCCAGGTGACGACCCTGTCGCCCGAGGCGACGTCCGTTGCGGTCCACGGCCTGGACCCCTTGACCGGTGCCACGGAGGTCCGGCTGCCGACGGCCGGCCGGCACAACGTCGTCAATGCGCTGGGCGTGGTCGGGGCAGCGGCCCGGCTGGGTCTGACGGCCGCGGAGATCGCCGCGGGCCTCGGAACATTCGCGGGTGTCGGCCGGCGACTGGAGCGCAAGGGCGAGGCAGCCGGGGTCGTCGTGTACGACGACTACGGGCACCACCCGACGGCGATCCGCGAGACGATCCGCGCGGTCCGCCAGCGCGAACCCGGCCGGCGCGTGTGGGCCGTCTACGAGCCGCTCACCTACCACCGCACGGCGGCCCTGAGCGATGCCTTCGCGGACGCCCTGGCGACGGCCGATGCCGTGGCCATCGCCGACATCTGGGCCGGCCGCGACCCGGACACCACCGTCGCATCGGCGGCGTCCCTGGCGGCGGCCGTGGAACGGCACGCGCCCGATCGACCGGTGGCCGCCCCGGGCTCGGTCGACGCCACGGCCGGCTGGCTGGCCGGCCAGGTCCGGCCCGGGGACGCGGTCCTGGTCATGGGTGGCGGCCAGAGCTACCGGATCGCGACCGGCCTGCTCGAGCGGCTCGGCAACGCGAGCGACTGACCGGACCGACCGCCGCTCCACGCGCTCCAGCGCGGCGGCGACGTACCATGGACCCTCACGCAGCGACCACCGACAGCGGGGCGACCCCTGTCGGTCGGAGGCGGACGAGGGTCGGATGCCCCCGCCCGCGCGATGGAGGAGGGCCCATGGCCGGCGATGTCTCGTTCGACGTCGTGAGTGACTTCGACGAACAGGAATTGCGCAACGCGCTCGACCAGGTCCGCCGGGAGGTCGGCCAGCGCTACGACTTCAAGGGCGTCACCGTCGACCTGACCCAGTCGAAGGACGAGGTCATCCTCGTCACCGATGACGAGTCCCGGGCGGCCGCGGTCAAGGACCTCATCGAGTCCAAGGCGATCCGCCGCGACCTGTCCCTGAAGATCTTCGACTGGGGCAAGGTGGAGCCGGCCGGTGGCAACAAGGTCCGCCAGGAGATCAAGCTCCGGCGCGGCCTGACCGATGAGATCGCCAAGCGCATCACGAAGCTCATCCGCGACGAGTTCCCGAAGGCCAAGTCGCAGATCCAGGGCGACGCCGTGCGAGTCTCGAGCAAGAGCAAGGACGAGCTCCAGAAGGTCATCGTCCGCCTGCGCGAGCTCGATGAGCCGGTGCCCCTCCAGTTCCAGAACTACCGCTGATCGACGATGCCGAGCTCGCGCCTGTCGAAGGCCGTCATGATCATCGTCACGATCATCATCGTGTTCGGCCTCATCGCGTCCGCCATCGCCTCACCGGTCGCGGTATGACCCCGCTGCGTCGCCGGTCCATCCGATGACCGACGAGGGGGAGCGCACGACGGCCCCGGTCGACGACGACCGGCAGCTCGCGCCCGACGACGGAGCGCCGACCGCCGATGTGGCGGCCGTGACGCCGCCGGCGCCCGACGCTGCGCCGTCGACCGACGATCCCGGTCTCGCCGACGATCCGGCGCCGACCGAGGCGGCTGCACCGACCGAGGCGGCTGCACCGACCGAGGCCCAGACGGACACCGTGGCGCCACCCCCGGCGGTCGAGCCGGCCGCGGCCGCCGCCGCGGAGGCGCCGACGACCGGCGAGCCGGCGCCCGAGGAGGCCACCACGGCGACCGACGCGGCGACCGACGAACCCGCTGGGCCGCGCACGATCGGCCGGCTCGTGGCCGACGCCCTGCGGACCGCCGGCGTGCGCTATGCGTTCACGGTCCCGGGTGAGTCGTTCCTCGGCCTGCTCGACGCGCTCGGCGACGCCGGCATCCGGGTCGTCGCCACGCGGCACGAGGGCGGGGCGGCGTTCATGGCCGAGGCCCACGGGCAGCTGACTGGACGTCCGGCCGCCTGCCTCGGGACGCGGGCCGTCGGCGCCGCCAACCTGGCCATCGGGATCCACACCGCCCGCCAGGACTCGACCCCGATGTTCGCCGTCGTCGGCCAGGTCGACAACCGGCACCGGGGCCATGAGGCCTTCCAGGAGATCGACCAGGTCGCGACGATCGGTGGGCTGGCCAAGTGGGCCGGCGAGCCGCGCGAGATCGAGGAGGTAGCGTCCGTCCTCAGCGAGGCGATCCACCAGGCGACCGGCGGCCGCCCCGGCCCGGTCCTCATCTCCCTGCCCGAGGAGCTGCTCGACGCCCCCGCTCCGACGGACGCCCGCATCGACGGCAGCCGCCAGGGCCCGGCGCGCCCGTCGGCATCCGATATCGGGGCGGTCATCGAGCTCCTTGCCTCGGCCCGGCGGCCGGTCATCCTGGCCGGCGGTGGCATCCTCCGCGCACGGACGTCGACCGAGCTGCTCCGCTTCGCCGACCTCCTGCAGGTCCCGATCGTCGCCGCGTGGCGGCGGGCCGACGTCATCTCCAACGATCACCCGCTGTACCTCGGGATGGCCGGGCTCGGCGCACCGGCGACCGTTCGCGAGCGCCTCGCACAGGCCGACGCGATGCTGGTCATCGGCTGCCGCCTCAACGAGCCGACGTCCAACGAGGACGCCATCCCCGGCGCCGCGACGCGCTGGGCGCACGTCGACATCGAGCCGAGCCGCCCGCCCGGCCTCGCGACACCGACCCTGTCCGTGGCGGCCGACGCTCGCGCGTTCCTGCGGGCCGCCAACGAACGGCTCGTCGGGCATGCGGTCCTGGACGCGGAGCTGGTCAAGGTCCGCCAGGACCACAACGCCACCGATCGGGCGGCCTGGGAGGCCGCCACGGTCGTCGACGGCGATGCCGATGCCTGGACCGGACCGGGCGTCCACCCCGGTCGGGTCGTCGCCACGCTCCGGCACGTCCTGCCCGACGACGCGATCCTGACCACGGATGCCGGCAACTTCGCGGGCTGGGCCGGACGCGGCTTCCGGTTCCGCCGCCCGGGGACGTTCATCGGGCCCACGTCCGGGGCCATGGGCTACGGTCTCCCGGCCGCGATCGCCGCCGCCCTGGTCCACCGCGACCGGCCGGTCGTGGCCCTGGTCGGGGACGGCGGGATGGCGATGACGATGGCCGAGCTGGAGACCGCGGTCCGCGAGCACGCGCGGATCATCGTCCTCGTCTTCGACAACGAGCGCTACGGGACGATCCGGATGTGGCAGGAACGGCGGGGGACCGGGCAGGGGGTCGCCACCGAGCTCGGCCCGGTCGACTTCGCGGCGGTCGGACGGGCGATGGGCGCGCGAGGCGTCCGCGTCGATCACGACGCCGAGTTCGAGCCGGCGCTCCGCCAGGCGCTGGCCGAAGAGCGCTCGACGGTCATCCAGCTCGCCCTCGACAAGCGCTGGGTGTCGGTCGACGAGGTCGCACGCGACTAGGTGCGTCCGACCTTCCATCTCGTCCCGGCCGAGGCCTGGTCCGCGGCCGACCCCGCCGACGACTACCGCCCGACGTCTCTCGCGAGCGAGGGCTTCGTCCATGCGACCGATGGCGAGGATGAGGTCCTCCGGACCGGCGACCGCTACTACCGCGACGAGCCCGGCGACTGGTTGGTCCTGACCATCGACCTCGACCGCGTGAGCGTCCCGTGGACGCTGGACGACCCCGATCAGATCTTCCCGCACATCCACGGCCCGATCGACCGAGCCGCCATCATCGCCGTCCGGCCGATCGACCGAGCCCTCGACGGCTCCTTCGTCGATATCCGTAGTAGTTGACATAGCAACTATCTAGCTGCTACGCTCCGGACACGAAGGAGCCAAACCGTATGCCCGCCCTCACCGTCGACGACATCTCCATCCTGCCGCGCATCCCGGAGCCGGACCCGGCCATCGCCCGCCAGCGGCCCATCCGCGGCATCACCGTCGCGCCGCACGGCGTCGAAGGGGAGGGCTTCCCGGTCCGTCGCGCCTTCGCCGGCGTGGCGCTCGAGGACCTCGACCCGTTCGTCCACCTCGACCAGATGGGCGAGGTGGAGTACGCCCCCGGTGAGCCGAAGGGCACGCCCTGGCACCCGCATCGCGGCTTCGAGACCGTCACCTACATGATCGACGGTACGTTCGAGCACAGCGACTCGAACGGCGGCGGCGGCCTCATCACCAACGGTGACACCCAATGGATGACCGCCGGGGCCGGCATCCTCCACATCGAGAAGCCGCCGGAGGCGCTCGTCCGCAGCGGTGGCCTGTTCCATGGCTTCCAGCTCTGGGTCAACCTGCCGGCTGACCAGAAATGGGCCGCGCCCCGCTACCAGGACATCCGCGCCCGCGAAGTGGCCCTGGCCTCGTCGCCGGATGGCGGCGCCCTGGTCCGGGTCATCGCCGGCGATGTCGCCGGACTGGCCGGCCCGGGCTCGACGTACAGCCCGATGACGCTCGTGCACGCCACGCTCAGCCCAGGCGCGCGGCTGTCGATCCCGTGGCGTCCGGACTACAACGCGCTGGCCTACGTCATGGCCGGCCAGGGCACGGTCGGCGCCGACGGACGGCCCATCGGCACGGGCCAGCTGACGCTGTTCGGCGCGGGCGACGCCCTGACCATCGCGGCCGACCCCGTGCAGGAGTCGCGCAGCCCAAATCTGGACGTCCTCATCCTCGGGGGGCGACCCATCCGCGAGCCCGTCGCCTGGCTCGGCCCATTCGTCATGAACACCCGTGAGGAGGTCCTCCAGGCGGTCGCTGACTACCAGGCAGGACGCTTGGGCAGCATCCCGGCCGTGCACAACACGCCGACCACGATCATCCAGGGCGGCCCGACGCCCGGCGCATAGGCAGCGCCGCGGCGCCGTCGACGACCGTCAGGCCCGCCGCGCCACGACCGAGAACGACAGCGGGACCCGGCCACGCGCGGTCGGTCCTGCGTCGGCATGGCCGCCCCACCAGTCGGTCGGGTGTTCGGCCACCTGCTCGAGGCGCAGATCGGCCCGCGCCAGCGCGGTGATGACCTCACCGAGGGTCCAGGCGCGGGCGAACTTCCACGACTGTTCGCCTTCGGGGATCGACAACTGGTCGATGTACTCGGGTGCCCAGCCGCGAGAGGCCTCCGGCCCGCCGAAATAGTCGTAGTCCGTGACGATCCAGTGTCCGTCCTCGTCGACATCGAACAGCCACTCCGCGGGATGGCCTTCGAAGATGACGAGCCGGCCGTCCGGAGCCAGCAGGCGGTGGAGGACGGCCGCCCAGGCGTCGAGGTCCTGGAGCCACATCAATGACCCGCGGCCCGTGTACAACAGGTTGGCGGTGCCATCCAGCTCGTGGGGGACGTCGAGGACGTCGGCCTCCACCCAGCGCGCCGGGGCGCCGACCTCGGCCGTCAGGCGGCGTGCGAGCTCGAGCATGCGCGGACTGAAGTCGATGCCGACGACCGATTCGGCCCCGGCCGTCCACAAGGACAGCGTGTCCCGTCCGCCGGCGCACTGGAGGTGGATCGCCACGCGGCAGTGGCCGTGCAGGTCGCCGATGAGCTCGCGTTCGGGTGGCAGCAGGTTGGTCCCGCCGCTCCGGATGAGCTCGACGGCCTCATCGAACCAGCCTTCGTAGCGCTCGGCCGCCTCGTCCCAGGCGGCCCGGTTGGCGTGGTGCATGGCCCGGATGTCGGCCCGCTCCGCCGGTGACGCCGGACGCACGTGCACCGCGTCCTCGCCGGTCGCGCCGCCCTCGCCCTCGTCCACGTGATCTAGCGTACTCGGGCGTCCTCACCCGGGATGCCCGCGTCGGTCAGCGCCGCCGCCAGGCCATCGAGGTCGTCGACGGTCAGGTACAGGGCCGGCGGGTGCAGGAAGCCGACTGGGATCGGCTCGCGGAAGTCCAGCCGGACCCCACCGTGTGGCGACCCGCCGAACGTCAGGTCGGCATGGCGAACGCTTCGTCGGAGGCCGATCGCCGTGATCCACCGCCACGGACCCTCGATCCGCCAGCGGGCGATGTTCGCCAGCGGCGTCCGCGCGGTCGACCAGCCGAAGCGGGCGACGAGCTGGTCGTCATCGAGGTCGACGTAGGCATCCTCCTGACCGTGGACGCCGAACAGCCACAGGACGGGCATGGACCGCCGGCCGAGCCGGTAGGCGAAGCGACGGGCGGGCACCCGAGCAGTCTAGGTGTCGCTCGCCGACAGCTCGTACTCGAGGCGCATGCGCTGGGTGTCCGCCTTGACGGCATCGACCGAGGCCGACCCGGTGATCCCGGTCAGCGCTTCCGTGCCCGAGCCCTCGATGATCCGGAAGGCGGAGGCCGCGACCCCATCGCGGAACGTGCCGGCGTCCTCCATCAGGAACGACCCCTGGCGACCATCGAGCGTGCCCTCGACCCGTTCGATGCCGGTGTACCGGGCCGTGCCATCGGGCGCATAGGCCATGACGTATTCCATCGTGCCGACCGCCTCGAGGGCCCCGTGGTACGCCTTGACGACGGTCGCACGGGTGATCTTGCGGTCGCCACCGGTCCAGGTGGGCGCTTCGTCCCATCGATCGATGCCGAACGTCGCTTCGACCTGGTGGCGGGCTCCGGGGGTCATCGTGGTGCTCATAGCGGGATCCTCACGCGAACCGCCTGACGAACGCGCGCGACGTTCGGTCCGACCGGGCTTGCAGCAGACGTGCCGGCCGAAGCCGCGCGGACGCAGCTGGGGTCGCCCCGCAAGAACGGTCGGTCTCGCAGGTTGCGAATCAGTGGCTTGTCACGCGGCGCGCTGCCTGTCACACTCCGGCCTCGATGCACCATCAGACGCACGCCATGTGTCGCTGCTCTTGTCCCGTGACTGCCGTGCAGGGCAGGTGGTGTCTCTAGGCGTGCGATCCAGCGCAAAGCGCACGCCGACCACATCTCCGGACCCCTGCCAGGCAGGGGTCTTTGTCATTTTCTCCGACCACCTGAGGGACCTACACGCATGACGCTCATCACCCCCATCGACCTTCGCGAGCGCCTCGACGAGCCGGGCACCGTCGTCGTCGACGTCCGTCCACTCGTCGCCTACAACGGCTGGCGCCAGGGTGACGACGCCCGCGGCGGCCATGTGCCCGGCGCCGTCTCGTTCCCGATCGAGTGGCTGGAGTCCGTCGACACCGCGGAGATCGACCGCCTGCTCATCGAGAAGGCCATCACCCCGGATCGTCGCGATCGTCGCCTACGGCGCCGACAGCCCTGGACACCGAGCGATTCGCCGAGGCCCTGCGCCTGCGGGGCCACGAGGACGTGACGCTGCTCGACGGCGGCTTCAGCGCACTGGGCTGCCGACCCGTCGCTGCCCGTCGACAAGCTGCTCCAAGCACGACCGCCTGGTCCATGTCGACTGGCTTCGCCAGGTCCTGGCCGGCGAGTCGCCGGAGGCGGCGCCGACCGGCCCGTTCCTCCTGTTCCACGTCAACTTCGGCGTTCCCGAGGAGTACGCCGAGAACCACATCCCCGGCGCGCTCTACCTCGACACCAATGGGCTCGAGACGTCGGTGACCTGGAACCGCCGGTCGCCCGAGGAGCTCGACGCCACGCTCCGCTCGCTTGGCATCACCACGGACACGACGGTCATCCTCTACGGCCGCGACACGGAAGGCGACGCCAACGAGAAGTGGCCGGGTCGACGGGCCGGTCAGATCGCCGCGACCCGCGCGCTGATGATCCTGACCTACGCCGGCGTCGAGGACGTTCGCCTGCTGGACGGCGGCTACGACTGGTGGGTCCGGGCCGGCAACCCGCTCCAGGTGGAGCCCAACGAGCCGACGCCGGTCGAAGCGTTCGGGGCGAGCATCCCGCAGCGACCCGAGGTCATCGTCGACCTGCCCGAGGCCAAGGAGATCCTGGCCGACCAGGCGGGCGCGGCCCTCGTCAGCGTGCGCACCTGGCGCGAGCACATCGGCCAGGTCAGCGGCTACAACTACATCGGCCCAGCCGGCCGGATCGCCGGTGACGTGTGGGGCAACTGCGGCTCCGACGCCTACCACATGCAGCACTACCGGAACATCGACAACACGATGCGCGCGTACCCGGAGATCACCGCCAACTGGGCCGAGGCCGGGATCGTCCCGGAGAAATGGGTCGCGTTCTATTGCGGGACGGGCTGGCGCGCGAGCGAGACGTGGTTCTACGCGTTCCTGCAGGGCTGGCCGCGGGTGGCCGTGTATGACGGCGGCTGGTTCGAATGGAGCGCCGATCCGGTCAACAACCCCATCGAGATCGGCCAACCGGTGGAGGCTGAAGCGGTCGCCTGAGGCCGCGCCGCGCGGCCCCTCGCGGGCCGTGCGGTTCAGGTAGCGTGGGCACGGTGTCGACCGCCCGTGCCCACATCCCACTGGCCGTCGTCGCCGGGCTGTTCGTCGCCTCCCTGGGACTCCGTCCCCAGCTCCTGGCCATCGGGCCGCTCCTGCCGCTCATCCGCGACGATCTCGGCATCCCGGCCGCCATCGGCGGCTTGCTGACGACGATCCCGGTCCTGTGCATGGGACTGTTCGCGCCGATCGGGCCACGACTAGCGGCGCGACTGGGTCCGCGCCTCGCGTTCACGGCCTGCCTGGCCCTCATCGCCGGGTTCGGGGTGATCCGCTCGGCCGCCCCCGACGTGCCCTTGCTCCTGCTCGCCACGTTCGGCATCGGCGTCGGGGTGGGGATGGCGGGGGCCATCCCGTCGATGATCGTCAGCGGCCGGCTGCCGAGCCGGCCGGTCCTGGGCACGGGCGCCTACGCCTCGGGGATCGTGGCCGGCTCGACCATCGCGGCCGCGCTGGCCGTCCCGCTCGCGGTCGGTGGGGATTGGCGCCGCTCGCTCCTCGCGGTGTCGCTGGCGACGATCGTCGGGATCGCGGCCTGGCTCATCCTGTCGCGTGGCCAGGATGACCGGCCGAAGGTCCCGGGCCGGGCCACGCGTCTGCCATGGCGCTCGACGACCGGCTGGCTGCTGGTCGTCGTCTTCGGCCTCCAGTCCCTCCAGTTCTACGGGGCGTCCTCGTGGCTGCCGGAGGTCTACGTCGAACGCGGCTGGACCGAGGCCGCGGCCGGCGCGCTCGTCGCCGTGTTCAACGGCGTCGGCCTGATCACGACCATCGGCCTGCCGCTCGTCGCCGACCGGCTCGGTCAGCGCCGACCGCAGCTCGTCGTGGCCGCCATCGTCGGGACCCTGGCCGTCGTCGGGATCATCCTCGTCCCCGACCCGGCCTACCTGTGGGTCGCGATCCTCGGTCTCTCGCTCGGGGCCATCTTCCCGCTGGTCCTGACCCTGCCGATCGATGTCGCCGACGACCCGGCCCGGGTCGGCTCCGTGGCGGCGTTGATGCTCCTCGGTGGCTACGCCCTGTCCTCGGTCGGGCCGGTCCTCCTGGGTGCGGCTCGCGACGCGACCGGCGACTTCGAGGCCAGCCTGTGGATGCTCGTCGTGGTCGGGATCGCCATGACCGGGAGCTGCCTCCTGCTGTCGCCCGCGCGCCTCCGGCGCGGCATCGGCCGGATCTGAGCCGGTGCTATCGTCGAAGGCCATGAGCATCGACATCCGACCGATCACGGACGAGGAATTGCCAGCGTTCGTCGAGGCGCTGACGACCGGGTTCCTGGAGCGGCCGGACCCGGCTCCGCTGACCGAGGTGTTGCGCGAGCTGTGGGACCTGTCGCGCACGTGGGCGGCCTTCGACGACGGCCGCATCGTCGCGACCTTCCGGACGTGGCCGACGGAGCTGACCGTGCCGGGCCTGGCCCGACTCCCCGCCGATGCCATCGCGGCCGTGACCGTCCTGCCGACCCATCGGCGCCAGGGCATCCTGCGCCGGATGGTCACGGCCGAGCACGCTGCGGCTCGAGAGCGTGGGGAAGCCGTCGGCCTGCTATACGCCTCGGAGTATCCGATCTACGGCCGGTTCGGCTACGGCGTGGCCTGCCAGCAGGCCGAATGGTCGGTGGCGGTCGATCGAACGACGTTCCACGGCGAGACGACCGGCCGCCTCGAGATCGCGCCGGCCGACGCGGCGACGCGCGAGGCCCTGGTCGCCGTGTTCGACGCCTGGCGCCGCCGACAACCGGGCGAGATCGCTCGGCGCGACAACGGCTGGGACTTCGACCTGGGCCTCCGGCCCGAGGTGTGGGGCGAGTCCTGGAAAGGGTTCGTCGTCCTCCATCGCGATCCGACCGGCGCGGTCGACGGCTATGCGCGCTACCACGCCGACGGCAAGTGGGAGCAGCGCCAGCCTCGCAACACGCTCGTGGTCGACGACCTGCACGCGTTGACGCCGGAGGCGCACGCCGACCTGTGGCGGTTCCTGGCCGATATCGACTGGGTCGCGGTCGTCCGGGCCGAGCGGCGTCCGCCGTCCGAACGACTGCCGTGGCTGCTGACCAATGCCCGAGCGGCGACGATCACCGAGGGGGGCGACGGCCTCTTCGCCCACCTCCTGGACGTGCCCGGAGCCTTGGCCGCACGGACCTACGAACACGAGGCCGACGTCGTGCTCGAGGTCATCGACCCCCTCGCGCCGGACGGCCGCTGGCGGGTCGCGCTCGACGCCGGACCGCACGGCGCCACGTGCGCCGCGACGGACCGCTCGCCGGACCTGACCGTCCATGCCAGCGCCCTGGGCGCGGCCTACCTGGGCGGCAGCCGCCTGCGCGATGCGGTCATCGCCTTCGGGGCCGACGAGCACACGACCGGCGCCCTGGAGCGCGTGGACGCGCTGTTCCGGACGTCCGACGAGCCTTGGTGCTCGACGTTCTTCTGACCGGACCGCGTCGCCGTCAGGTGAGGATCTCCACGGCGTCGCCGTCCGCCACGAGGTGGTCCCGGCCGACGCGCTGACCATCGAAGCGGGCCGACGGGCCCCAGATCCGCGCCCCGATGTGGGACTCGCCGAGCTCGTGATGGACGGCGTCGGCGACGTCCCGGATCGTCGCACCGGGCTCCAGCGCGACGGGCTCCGGATCGACGCTCCCACCGGTCCGAAGATAGACCCGGATGAGGCCGGTCAGGCGCCAGATCGACGCCCGAAGGGCCTCCAGCGACGCGTCGTCGAGGACCGAGACGGGCTGGGTCGGCAGGTCGGGGAAGGTCGCGGCGACCGTGGCCACGGCGTCCGGTCCGGCCTCGTCGGCCCGGGTGACCGCCAGGATGGCCGGCTTGTGGATCCCGGCCGTTCGGACCTCATCGATGACCGTGCCGAGCTCCGCCGGATCCGCGCCGGCTCGGGCGCAGTAGACGATCGCGTCGGCCGCGCGGAGGACCCCGAGCAAGGCCCGGCCGCCTCCCCGATCGTCGGTCGCCCCGCCGATCAGCCCGGGGATCTCGACGAGCTGGACGAGGACGCCACCGATGCGGGTCAGGGCGGGCACCGGTCGAAGCGTGGTGAAGGCGAAGTCCCCGGTCTTGATCTGGATATCGGACAACGCCTGGAGGATCGACGACTTGCCGACGTTGGGCGGCCCGACCAGCGCGATCTGCGCGGCGCCCTCGTGACGGACGGCGATCGAATCGCGATGGACCGCGGACGCCCGGACGCGGGTGTCCTCGATCTCGGCCAGGAGGCTCTTGCGGAGGTCCGCGTACGGACCGTTGCGATAGTCGGGCAGCTCCGCCAACAGGGCGCGGACCTCCCGGATCCGTTCTCGACCTTCCTTGCCGACGAGCCGTCGCTTCGCCACCTGGGCGAAGGTGCGATGCGGCATGGGCATGACCGTTCTCCTTCGACACGACCCGGCGGGTCACGGCGCGGCCGCGCTCGCCTCGAGGCGAGCCTGTTGGCCGGCGTCCGTTCCCGCCCCTTCCACCGACGCTGGTGCTGGAAGGGGCGGCTCAGCCGTTCCTGTTGGAGATCCGAGAGAGCCAGGCATCCTCGGGACGCCGGCCGGTCATGAGCGACATGTCGGGGGCATGCTAGCGCATCGATCCCGGGCCGGAGGGTCCATCGATGTCCAGGCCGGGCATGGACGGACGTCGTGGCGGGGCATCCACGTGTGCTCGTATCCGGCCGGCCGCGGTCGGTGTGGAATGGGCATATCGAGCGCGGCCGACCCATTGCCGCACCCGACCGCATCGCCGAAGGAACCAACCATGCAGCCGTCCACCTCCAGCCCGCGCAACCTCGCGTCCGCGACCGTCGCGGCTGGCGTCCTCGTCCTCGTCCTGGCGGTCGCCGCGTTCGGCGGCGAACCGGTCGTCGAGCCGTCACCCAGCCCGACGCCCCAGCCCAGCCCGACGGCCCAGCCGAGCCCGAGTGCCGCTCCGTCGGATGAGGGGGCTGGCCCCGTCGTGATCGACCTCGACCTCGCGACCGACCACGCCGTCAGCGTCACGGTCGACGATGCGACCGGCGACGTCGTCGACGTGCGGTCCGGCCAGGCCGGCGCGGGGATGTCCGTCCGCTGGGGCGACGTGCTCGTCACGAACGTCGACGCCCGGACCATCCAGGTCACCTGGGTCGGCCTGCCGATCGACGAGCAGCTCGACCTGGTCATCGGCCGCGACGGCGAGACCGTCACGCTCGCCTTCGAGCAGGATCTGCCGCCGGCGTTCTCGGACGCGATGGGCCTCGACCGCGTCCTCGTGGTCACCTTCGCCGACCCGGTCGACGCGGATGACGTCGAGGTGACGTTCCCGGCCTTCCAGCCGGCCTGACTCCCGGTCGTTTCCTGGGATCGCTCCAGCCTCCCCCCCGGCTGGAGCGATCGCCATGCCCGCGTCCAGGCTGACGCTCAGCTGGTCGGTGTCCGGACCAGCCAATGCCGGTAGCTCCACCCATCCTCCGGCTGGAGCTGCTCCTCGATCACGGTCAGCGCAGCACCATCGAACCACCGCACGACCTGCGCTCGCCCGGGGTAGTAGTGGTAGCCCGCCGTGTCGCCTTCGATGACTTCGCCGCGGACGACGGGCAGCCCCGCCGCGACTGCGGTCGCAAAGGCGGCGTCGACCTCCGCCTCGTCCACTTCCTCGACCGTGAGGTACAGGTGGCCGCCTGGTCGAACCGCTCGTCGCAGGTTAGCCAGGACGAGTAGCCAGTCCTCCGGCGGCACGTTCTCCATCGCGTCGATCGTCATGGCGCCGTCGAAGGCACCGACCTCCGCGAGCTCCTGAAGGCCGATCAGGGCGACGCGCTCGGCCAGCCCGGTGGTGGCCGCCTGCCCCAGCATGCCCGGGGATTGATCGATCCCGACGACCCGTCGACCCGATGCCCGGACCTGGGCGAAGTAGCGCCCCGTGCCACACGGAGCGTCCAGGACGAGGCCACCGGGCGGGCACGTCGCCAACAGTCGATCGACGAAGGCGCGATGACCGGTCGCGGGGTACGGCTCGTCGTCAAACGGTCGCGGCTCTCGTCGTCATAGGTCGCCACCACCACGGCCCGTCGCGAGGCCAGCCAGCTCGCCCGGTCGATCATCGATGCTCCATCCGCAGCCAAGGCCAGTCCGGCCCCGCCCGCGACCATCCTGCCATCATGCCGTCGTGACACCGCCGACCCTGGACCAGCGCGCCCTGGATCGAGCGCTCCTCGACCGCCAGCTCCTCCTGCAACGGTCGAGGCCTGTCGATCCCGGAGGCGATCGATCGTGTCGGCGGCCTCCAGACCCAGTACAGCCCGTCCGGCTACGTCGGACTGTGGACCCGCCTGGCCGGGTTCGAGCGCAACGCCCTGACCCAGGCCCTCGAGGACCGGACCGTCATCCAGGCCTCGCTGCTGCGGGTCACGATCCACATGGTGTCGCGTGCCGCGTACTGGCCGATCGCATTGGCGATCCGCGAGCCACGGCGGGTCTGGGCGCTGCGCGCCTATCCGGACGTGACCGAGTCTGACCTCATGGAGCGGGCCGATGCCGTGCGGGCCGCCCTGGCCGACGGACCGAAGACGGTCAAGGAGCTCGGCGCGCTGGGAGCCGGCTTCGTCGGCAACCTCGGCCTGTGGGTGGATCTCGTGCGCGTCCCGCCATCTGGCACGTGGGAGCGCCGTCGGGCCGATCGCCTCGCCCTGGCCGAGGACTGGGTCGGGCCGCCGGATACGGATGCGCGGGCCGGCCGGGCGTTCCTCGTCCGCCAGTATCTCGGTGCCTTCGGGCCGGCCGCCTGGAAGGACATCGCGTCGTGGGCCGGCCTGTCGGTCACGGACGTGCGCCAGGCCGCCGACGGGATCGACCTGACCGCCTACCGCGACGAGACGGGGAAGCCGCTTTTCGACCTGGCCGGCGCTTACCTCCCGGGCCGCGACACCCCAGCGCCCGTCCGGTTCCTGCCCCACTGGGACGCCAACCTCCTCGTCCACGCGCGCCGGTCCGGCGTGCTCCCGGAGGCCTTCCGTCCGCGGGTGTTCAGCACGAAGAATCCGTTCTCCGTCGGCGTCTACCTCGTCGATGGCGTCGCTGCCGGCGCCTGGTCGCTCCGCGACGGGCGGGTCGTCCTCGATCCGTTCATCGACCTGACGTCCCACGACGCCAAGGCCGTCGAGCGCGAGCGCGAGGCCCTGGAGGCGTTCCATGCCTGATCCCACCCTTCCGCAGGCCACCCTTCGACGGGCGCGCGACGCCGACGCCGAGCCGCCGGTTGCTCCGGCATGCCGAGGACGAAGCGCGTCGGCACGGCCTGTCCGAGATGCGACTGCTGACCAACGAGCGCTACGTCGCCAACGTCGCCATGTACGAGCGATACGGCTACCGGGAGACCCACCGGGAGCCGTACCTGGGCACCGACCTGGTCGTTTTCCGCAAGGACCTGGCCACGGACGCCCCGATGACGGGGACCGACGCCAGCGGCGGCTAGGGCGCCGGGATCAACGGCAGCAGGTGCTGGGGCAGGGGACCCTGCCACGGTCCCACCTGGTCCGGTTGCGCTTGGCCGAAGACGTGGAGTAGCAGGATCGGCTGCGTCCGGTCCGTCGGCACGACGGCGACGGCCGCATCGAAGGCGAAGGCCCGGTCGCAGGCCGCCTCGGGCGGGCACGTGTCGGCGATGACGATCGCCGAGGCGGCATCGACCGCCGCGGCTGCCTCCGCCCTGACGACCTCGAGCACTTGTCGGCAGGTCTCGTCGGCCATACCGACGCAGGTGATCGCCGGCGCTACAGGGACCGGGTCGCTCGGCTCCGCCGTGGAGCAGGCACCGAAGGTGAGGGCGATGAGGGCCAACCCGGCGACGACCCATGCCCGGTGATGTCGCACGTCCCGTCGAGCCTCCGTCCGCTGTGTGGTTCGGGTCAAGGACGCCTGGCGTCGCGCGACCGTGGCGCCAGGGGTTGACAACTCCGGCGGCATCCATAACATATCGGTTATGGAGATGCAGCCCGATCAGCTCAGCACCGTCTTCGGTGCCCTCGCCGACCCCACCCGCCGCGCCATCCTGGCGCGCCTGGCGGACGGGGACGCGACCGTGGCGCAATTGAACGCCCCGTTCGCGGTGTCGCAGCCGGCGATCTCGCGCCATCTCAAGGTGCTGGAGCGGGCGGGCCTCATCTCACGCAGCCGCCAGGCGACCGCGCGGCTGAGCCACCTGGAGGCCGAGCCGCTCCGCGATGCGACCGCGTGGCTGGCCCGCTACCAGGCGTTCTGGGACGAGAGCCACGAGCGACTCGACGCGTTGCTCGCAGCCCTCCAGGTCGATCAGCAGGAAGGGAACCGATGATGGCGACGACGAAGATCACCGCGGACCCCGGGGTCCCGTTCATCGATATCGAGCGCGAGTTCGATGCCCCACGCGAGCTCGTCTACCGGGCCTGGACCGATCCGGACCTGCTGGCGCAGTGGCTCGGGCCGCGCCGCTTGACCATGGTCGTCGACGAGTACGACGTTCGTGACGGCGGTCGCTGGCGCTACACCCACAACGAGGCCGACGGCACGAGCTACGGCTTCCACGGCGTCTTCCACGGCACGCCGACGCCGGACGGGATGACCCAGACCTTCGAGTTCGAGGGTGCGCCCGGCCACGTGGCCCTGGATTCGATCCGCTTCGAGGAGCGCGACGGGCGGACGCTGTCCGTCACCCACTCCGTCTACCAGAGCGTCGAGGCCCGCGATGCGATGGTCGAGAGCGGCATGGAAGCCGGGCTGACCGATGGCTTCAGCCGACTGGATGAGCTGTTGGCCTCCCTCAAGGCGCCGGTGGCCTGATATGGACTACAAGTTGGAGCTCATCCCCATCCCGGTCGCGGACGTCGACCGCGCCAAAGCCTTCTACAGCGAGCAGTGCGGGTTCAACGTCGATCTCGACCATGCCCCCAACGACGACTTTCGGATCGTGCAGCTGACCCCGAACGGATCGGGCTGCTCGATCATGGTCGGGAAGGGGAGCATCCAGACCGCCCCGGGCTCCGTCCAGGGCCTGCAGCTCGTCGTCGAGGATATCGAGGCCGCCCACGCCGACCTGACCGCTCGCGGCCTGGACCTCGGGCCGGTCGTCCACTTCGTGGACGGCGACTGGGTCGAAGGCAAGGGCGACCGCTGGAACTCGTTCGCGTTCTTCAAGGATCCCGACGGCAACGGCTGGTCGCTCCAGGAGCGCGGCTGACCACCGACCCACGATGACGACCAAGACCGACGACCTGACGGCGAGCCGGTTCCTGGACCGGCTCGTCGCCATGCAGTCCGAGACCGAGCGTGACAAGTACCGGCGCTACTTCCCGGACACGTGGGCCGGTTTCATCGGCGTCCGGATGGGCGACGTGTTCGCGCTGGCCCGCGAATTCGTGCTCATGGACCTCGCCGACATCGAGCTGGTCCTCGAGAGTCCGGCACACGAGGCCCGGGCCGGCGCCGTCCGGATCATGGCCGACCAGGCGCGGCGGCGGGGGACCACCGACGAGCGACGCCGTGCCCTGGCCGAGCTCTATCTCCGGCGGCACGACCGCATCGACGACTGGGACCTCGTCGACCTGGGTGCCTGGCACGTCCTCGGTCGGTCGCTCCTCGACGGCCCACGCGACGTCCTCGATGCCCTCGCGGCCTCACCGGACCGGTGGCGCCGACGCTCCGCGGTCCTCGCGCCCATGGCGTTCGTGGCACGGGGTGAGACCGAAGATGCGTTCCGGCTCGCGACGCGCCTCGTCGCCGACCCGGAGGACACCGTCCAGAAGGGCGTGGGCTGGATCCTGCGGGCCGCCGGCGACCTCGACCGCCCCCGCCTGCACCGCTTCCTCGACGAGCATGGCGCGACGATGCCGCGGTCCACGGTCCGCGCCGCGATCGAGCACCTGGACGCCGCGGACCGCGCCGGCTACCTGACCGCACCGGCAAGGTCGCGCACGACACCGGCGTAGCCGGACGCGGACCGGCCGCGCGGGCGGCCCTCAGGGGAGTGGCACAATCCCCGCATGGCTGAACCCACCGCCGTCGACACCGCCGGATCCGGCCCGACCGATCCGACCGTCCCGACGGGCGGTGGCGCCGTCGAGGCTGGCCGCGCCGCGTTCGCTCGGCGAGCCTGGCCCGAGGCGTTCGAGCGCCTGACCGCGGCCGATGCGACCGACGACCTGACCGGAGCGGACTTCGAGATGCTCGCCGACGCGGCCTTCTTCGCGGCCCGGCCGGATGCCCGCGTCGACGCGCTCGAGCGGGCGTTCTCGGCGTATCGGACCGCCGGCGACGATGTCCGGGCCGCGTTCGTCGCCCTGGAGATCGCGCACTGGAGCGGCATGCGGGGCAAGACGTCGGTCGCCTCCGGCTGGGCCCGGCGTGCTGAGCGCCTGCTGGACGGGCATCCCGAGACCTACGCGCATGCCTCGCTCGCGCTCGTTCGGAGCGGGGTCGCCAAGGCCGGCGGCGATCTGACGGCCGCCGAAGCGGAGGCCGAGACGGCGGTCGCCATCGCCGAGCGCGCTGGCGACGCGGACCTCCGTGCCCTGGCCCTGTCCGCGCTGGCCATGCTCCGGATCGCCCTGGGGGCGACGGCCGACGGCATGGACCTGCTCGAAGAGGCGGCCATGGCCGCGGTCGACGGTGATCTGTCGCCGATCGTCGCCGGCACGACGTCGTGCACGATGATCTCGGCCTGTCGCGACCTGACCGACTACGAGCGAGCCAATCAGTGGCTGGAGGCGACCGACCGCTGGTGCAAGCGGCAGGAGGTCGCCGGCTTCCCGGGCGTGTGCCGCGTCCACCGGGCGGAGATCCTGGCCCTCCAGGGCGGCTGGGAGCGGGCCGAACAGGAGCTTCGGAAGGCCACCGCCGAGCTGGCGACGTTCGAGGCCATCCCGCCGATGGCCGACGGCATGTACGCCCTCGGCGACATCCGGCGCCTGCAGGGCGACGTCGAAGGGGCCGAGGAGGCCCTCCGTCAGGCGCACTCGCTCGGCCGGACGCCGCAGCCGGCCCTCGCCCTGCTCCGTCTCGGCACGGGCAACATCGCCTCGGCCGTGTCGACCATCGAGGCGGCCCTCGCCGACTCGACCTGGGACCAGTGGGCCCGGGCCCGCCTCCTCGCGGCCCAGGTCGAGATCGCGCTGGCGGCCGGCGCGGTCCCACGCGCCCGGGCCGCGGTCGACGAGCTGGCCGGGATCGTCGCCGGCTATCCGGCGCCGGCCCTGGAGGCCGGCCGACAGGCGGCCACCGGCCGCGTGCTCCTGGCCGAGGGAGACACGACCGGCGCCGTGACCGAGCTGCGCCGGGCCGTTCGCGCCTGGCGCGACATCGGGGCACCGTACGAAGTCGCCCGAGCCCGGGCCGTCCTGTCAGATGCCCTCCGGGCGGGCGGCGACGATGAGGGCGCCGACCTCGAGCTGCACGCCGCCCGGGACGAGTTCGCGCGCCTGGGCGCCGGTCCGGACCTCCTGGCCGCCGAGGTCGTCCTGCGCGCCCGCGCCACGCTGCAGGCCGGGACGTCCGTCGTCCGCCTGACCTTCATGTTCACCGATATCGAGGGCTCCACCGCGCTCGCCGAGACGCTCGGCGACGTCGACTGGGAGCGGCTCCTGGCCTGGCACGACAGCACCCTCCGTGGCCTCATCGCCAAGGGTGGCGGCCAGGTCGTGAACACCATCGGCGACGGGTTCTTCGCCGTCTTCCGCGAGCCGGAAGCCGCGTTGGCCGTGGCCGGCTCGATCCAGGCGGCCCTCGCCGAGCATCGGCGGGCGACCGCTCAGCCGCTGACCGTGCGCATCGGCCTGCACGCCGCCGAGGCCACCCAGCGCGGCGCGGACTACAGCGGCATCGGCGTCCACGTCGCCGCGCGGATCGCCGCACTCGGCGCCGGCGGCGAGATCGTCGCGTCGGCCGACACCCTGGCAGCCGCCGGCCGGCCCGCACCCGATGGCGATGTCCGACTGACGACGATCAAGGGCGTCAGCGCGCCGGTCCGGGTCGCCACGGTGGCATGGACGTAGCGCCGCGCGATCGATATCCGGCGCTCGAGCCGTTCGACTCGGGGATGCTGGACGTCGGCGACGGCAACGCGTGCTACTGGGAGATGGCCGGCAACCCGGTCGGCAAGCCGGTCGTCGTCATCCACGGTGGGCCTGGATCGGGCGTGGGACCGGGCTGGCGTCGCTACCACGACCCCGAGGTCTACCGGATCGTCCTGTTCGACCAGCGCGGGTGCGGCCGGAGCACGCCTCACGCCAGCGACCCGACGACCTCGCTCGCGACCAACACGACGGACCACCTGGAAGCCGACATCGAACGGTTGCGCGAGCACCTCCGGATCGACCGCTGGCAGGTCTTCGGGGCGTCGTGGGGCTGCGTCCTGGGTCTCGTCTACGCGGAGCGCCACCCGGACCGGGTCACGGAGCTCATCGCGTTCGCCCTGGCCACCGGCCGGCGCGCCGAGACGGAACTCCTGACCCGCGGCGTCGGACGCCTGTTCCCGGCCGCCTGGGAGCGGTTCGTCGGGCACCTGCCGCCAGGCGACCAGGCGGGCGACCTGGCGGCGGCCTACGCACGCCGCATCGCCGACCCTGACGCCGCTACGCGCCAGGCGGCCGCCGACGCCTGGTGCGCCTGGGAGGATGCGATGGTCCCGGGCGATTCGCCGCGTTTCGCCGACGACCCACCGGACTACCGGATGACCTTCGCCCGGCTGGTCACGCACTACTGGAGCCACGGATCGTGGCTGACCGAGGGCGAGGTCCTGGCCGGCGCGGGACGGCTGGCTGGCATCCCGGGGGTGCTCGTCCAGGGCGGCCTGGATCTCGGCAACCTCATCGGAACGCCATGGCTGCTCCATGCCGCCTATCCCGGGAGCGAGCTCGTCATCGTCGACGATGCGGGTCACGACAGCAGTGACCCGATGGCCGACGCCCTAGTCCGAGCCACGGACCGCTTCCGGAGCTGATCGATGGCCACCAAGGACGACGGATCGCTCAAGCGCCTCGGCGGCGGCCGCTGGCAGACCCGCGACGAGCGGTTCACGATCGAACCCCAGTCCGGCACCTGGGTCATCGTCGACGCGGAGCAGACCGACGAGCTGGGCCTGTCGCTCGTCCGCGGCCCGTTCCCGAGCCTGACGGCGGCCAAGGCGGCCATCGCGGATGCCCGGACCGGCGAGCCGGCGGCATCTCCGCTGGCGACCCGAGCGGATGTCCTGTCGTCCCGGCCACCGAAGAACGCTGGCAAGCCGGACGGGGCCACCAAGACCGAGCCAGCCGCGGCCCCAGCATCGAAGGCCACCGCATCGGAGGTCAAGGCATCAAACGGCACGGCGTCGAAGCGCGCCGCGAAGACACCTTCTCGCCAGGCGGACGAACCGGCCCCGGACCCGTCCTGGCTCGGCTCGCTGGAGCCGGACGATCGACGCCGAGCGCGCCGCCTCCTGCGCCACCTGAGCGAGGCGGCAGCACCGGATGCCGAGGGCCTCGTCCGACGCGACCTGGCGGGCGACGTGCCGGCCCTGGCGACCTACGCCATCCGGGTCGCGCTTGAGGAGCTCGGACCCGACGCCGCACCGGATGCCGTGGTCCGCCTGCTCGAGGACGGTCGTGACGAGGACCTGGGCGTGCGGTGGCGGATCGTCGACGACCGCGGCCGTCGGATCTCGCTGGAGCGCTGACCGACGTGGAGCGCCTTCGACGATGGTTCGGCGGCGGATCCGAGCGTCCGGACGAGGAGGCGCCGGCCGCCCCCGCCCCTGCGCCCGAGACCGAGGATGCCGATGACCGAGCGTACGAGCGCGCACTGCTCGATGAGGAACAGGCTCGCCTCGACGAGCTGACCCGCCGCCAGCTGCGCTACGCCGAGCACGCCTGGCAGCCGCCTGCCCAGGGTGGCGAGCAGCGGGCAGACGACGCCGATCGCACGGGCGGCTGACCGGCCAGCGGTTGACAGGCAAGCATGGACTTGCCTATCATCGGGACGTGGGTGACATCTATCGGGCGATGGCCGACCCCACGCGGCGCGCCATCCTCGACGAGCTCCAGGAACGCGACGGACAGACGCTCTTCGAGCTGTGCGTGCGGCTGACGAGCCGCCACGGCCTCGGCTCGACGCGCCAGGCCGTGTCGCAGCACCTGGATGTCCTCGAGGCGGCCGGGCTCATCCGGACCCGCCGGGACGGTCGCTACAAATTCCATGAGCTGGACACCGCGCCCTTGCGGGAGGTCCATGAACGGTGGCCGCTGGCCGACCGAGAGTGAGGAGACCACGATGCGGATCGTCGTGACGAGCGTGCTCGTCGATGACCAGGCCAAAGCCCTCCGGTTCTACACGGAGATCCTCGGATTCGTGAAGAAGCAGGACGTCCCGGTCGGCGAACATCGCTGGCTGACCGTCGTGTCGCCGGAGGACCAGGACGGCACGGAGCTGCTGCTCGAGCCGGATGAGCATCCGGCCGCCAAGCCGTTCAAGGCGGCACTCGTCGAGGACGGCATGCCGGCGACGTCGTTCGGGGTGGCCGATGTCGAGGCCGAGACGAAACGGCTCAAGAGCCTGGGCGTCCGGTTCACGCAGGACCCCATGGAGATGGGGCCGGTGACGACTGCCGTGTTCGACGACACGTGCGGCAACCTCATCCAGATCGCGGCGCTCGGCTAGCCCGACGCTCCATCGTCCGACGGGAAGGTCGTCGCCTTCACGACGCGACCGGCTCGATCGTAGGTCCGCCAGATCCCGACCTGACGCCCGGCCCCGAACGAGCCGGTCCGCATGAGCGAGCCGTCGGTCCGGTACCACGTCCACTCGCCGTGCATCGCATCACCGAGCCGGAAGCCGGTGTACTTCAGCTGGCCGTTGGCGAAGTGGACGGTGTCCTCGACCAGCTCGTCGGTCGGGTCGGTGCCAGCGTCAGCCATCGCCAGCGTCGATCGGTTCGAGCACGAAGACCGGGATCTCGCGGCGCGTCTTGCGCTGATAGCCGGCGTAGTCGGGCCAGGTCGCGCAGGCTCGCTCCCACCAGACGGCCTTCTCGTCGCCGGTGACCTCACGCGCCCGGTAGTCGCGTTTCGTGGCCCCATCCTGGAGCTCGACCACGGGGTTGGCCCTGAGGTTGTGGTACCAGGCGGGATGGTGGGCGGACCCGCCCAGGGACGCGACCGCCGCGTAGGCGCGCTCGTGCTCGACCCGCATGAGCGCCGTCTTGCGCAGCTGACCGGTCCGCGCCCCGACCGAGGTTACGACGACGACCGGGCGGCCGCCGGTCGTCGCCCCCTTGGCGCCGTTCGATGCCTCGTACCGCTCGGCCTGCTTGCGAGCCCAGTCCGAGGTCCCTGGGGCGTAGTCCCCGCTGAGTGGCATGGGTCCATGGTGCCGTATCCGAGCGGGGCCCGACGCCGTCGGGTTGCGAGCTGCCGGGCGAGGCCCCATCGTGCCCCCATGACGACCCTCGATGACCCAGTCAGGACCCTGCTCGAGCGGATCGGGCCGGCGTCCCGAGACGGGGGGACCGACATGGCGGCCATCGCTGACGCCCTGGCGGAGCTGGCCGCGGACGGGGACTATCTCGCGCCATGGCTGGCCCGGCTGGGCCCGGGGCCGGGGGCCGTGGCCATCCTCGCTCCGGCCCGTGGACCGCGGCTCACGCTCGTTCGCCGGCCGGAGGGCGAGCTGAGCGCCGTCCATGACCACGGGACGTGGGTGGCCATCGCGACCATCTCGGGCACGGAGACGCATCGGCGCTACGACCGGCTCGGCATCGACGGGATCGACGGCGTGACCCTCGTCGACGAGCGAGACCTGGTGGCGACGCAGACGGCGACGCTCCTACCGCCCGATGACGTCCACGATCATGGCCATGTGCTCGGTCACGGCGCGACGGCCGCGATCCTCGTGCTGACCGGCGATGATCAGACGCGCTTCATCCGCCACGAGTGGGATCTGGCGACCGGCCAGCGGCGGGTGCTCCGACCGGGCGACGGCGGCCGCTTCGTCGCCTCCGAGCCGATCCCGGGAGCATGACCCGTCTCGTTCCCGTGTCGGGGCGGACCAGCCGGCGGCCCGTCCCGACCGGTCGCGGTCACGCGCGCGTGATGACCGCCTCCAGGTACTCGCTCTCGACGATCATCGTGCCGTCGCCGGCTCGATCGAAGCGGGCGATGAGCTCGAGGATGTCGGCTTCCAGGGCGGGTGCGCCCGCGTCGCCGACCGCCTCGAAGGCCTTCATCGTCGGGCCGTAGTAGCGGCGCCAGTAGGTCACGTAGTCGCCGGCCGAGCGATAGCGGAAGACGATGTGGCGGCGCTCGGTGCGGAGCTCGGCGAGGTCGTCGCCGAACAGCTCACGCAGTCGGCTCTCGGTGCCCCAGCGGATCGGCGACTCGAGGCCTGCGGGCGGCGGGACGTGCTTGCCGATGATCTTGAACAGGTTGCCGATGAACCCCTCGGGCGTGTGGGCGACGAGGCCGATCCGGCCGCCGGGCTTGGTGACCCGCGCCAGCTCGGCGGCGGTCCGCACCTGGTCCGGGGCGAACATCGCCCCGAAGACGGAGCTGACGACATCGAAGCTCCCGTCCTCGAACGGGAGGTCCTCGGCATCGCCCTCGATGAACGTGACGTCCAGGACCTCGGCGGCGGCGCGCTGGCGGGCATGGTCGAGGAGCGACGGGACGTAGTCGAGGCCGATGACCTCGCAGTTGCGCCGGGCGGCGGCCAGGGCGGCGTTGCCGCTGCCGGTAGCGACGTCGAGGACGCGCTCGGTCGAGTGGAGGTCGAGCGCCTCGATGAGGAGCTCCGATGACAGGAGGATCTGGGTCCCGATCATGTGGTAGTCGCCACTGGCCCAGGTGGCCTGTTGGCGCTGCTTGATGGCCGCGAGATCGGGCGTGGCGGTGACAGCGGACATACGGACTCCTTGCGTGGGCTTGAAACCGATGACCACGAGGGTGCTCCGCGATCGCGGCGTCGTCATCCGTCATTCGACCATGATTAGCCGGGCGCGGCCTTTAGACGCCGGTCGCGACCGCGATGAGCGACGATGTCGAGGTGCTGCTCCGACTGGCGACCGACGACGACGTCCCGGCTATCGAGCGCTTGATCCAGGCGAGCATCCGGGGCCTCTTCCCAGGCGCCTACGACGACCGTGCGACCGCCGCCGCCGCGCGGCATGTCGGCCATGTGGATCGCGCTCTCATCGAGGACGGGACGTTCTTCGTCATCGTCGAGGACGGTGACCTGCTTGCCTGTGGCGGCTGGTCTCGCCGCCAATTCGTCGGCCAGGCCGGCGTCGCCGCGGCGGACCGTGTCGCCTTCGATCCGACCGTCGAAGCTGCCCACATCCGCTCGATCTTTACCCGGCCGGACCGCGTCAGAGAGGGGCTGGCATCACAGATCCTCGCCGCCTGTGAGGCCGCTGTCCGGTCGTCCGGCTTCCGATGGCTGACCTTGCGGGCTTCGGTCCCGGGCATCCCGCTGTACGCCCGGCATGGCTACCTCGTCACGGATCGGTTCGTCGAACCGCTTGACGACGGCATCGCGATCGAGGTGGCGACGATGGTCAAGATGCTGGTTGACAGCGAAGGTGGCACGCGGCCCTAGGACGATCCGCGCATGGATCCGAGCCGCCACTCGACGATCGCCGATGCCCGCACGACCCTCAGGCAGGCCGACGCCGCCCGGACGGCCGGACGCAAGATGATCGCCCGGGGCGAGCGGCCGATGTACCGGGTCGAGGTCATCCGGACGACGCCCGACGTCGGGCTGCGGATCATCGAGCTGCCCTGGTTGACCGGGTCGGCGGCGTCGGTGCGGGACGTGCCCGGTGCCGCGCGCAGCGTCGTCGCGGCCTGGCTGGACGTCCACCCGGAGGCCTTCGACCTCGCGGTCGGCTGACGGTCGGCTCTCAGGGCGTGCCGGTCGGCAGCGTCGGCCGGCCGCCGAGCGGGTAGACCTCGACGTAGACATCGGCCGGCGCGGCGAGCTCGCTGAAGACCGTGGCGGGCGCCCCGCGCAGCGTGTGATCGAGGAACGCCCCGACGAACCCGCGTTCCAGGGCCAGCACGTGGTCCGCCGTGCCGTCGACCGGCGCCAGGCGCGGCTCGAAGCGCGGCCCATCGGTGAAGGCTGCGTGGGTGGCCGACGGGATGACGACCCGGAACGTGCCGGCCCCCCCCGCCTCGAACCGGGCGGCGAGGGTCGGATGGAGCCTCGTCTCCTTGGTCACGAACAGGAACGGCTGATCCGGGACGCCGGCATCGGTCGTCGTCCCGAGCGGACCGCCCGCGGCCTGGCCATCCAGGTTGACGCACGCCTGGACGCGGACATCGCGCCGGCACAGCTCGGCCGCGGCGAGGCCGCCGTTGGAGTGGCCGACGACCGCCACACGGTTCAGGTCCAGGTGCCCGTCGAGCGCCTCGACGCCGGCGCCCGTGGTCAGCCGGTCCAGGACGTATCCGAGATCGGCCACCCGTTCCTCGATGCGAGCGGAGATCCCACCCTCGCCCCGCCCCGCCGCGGCATCGCCTTCGTAGACCGCCATCGCCCCGTCGTCGAGCGCGACCGCGGCGACCTGATATGGGTGGTCGACCCCGATGACGACGTAGCCGCGGCTGGCTAGGTCCTCGGCGAGCGAGCCGTAGAAGGCGACGTTGGTGGCGTTGCCCGGCGATAGGAGCACGACGGGGAAGCCGGTCGTTCCGTCGCGGGCCGCCACGGCCAGCTCGGCGCCGGTCCGCGCCGACGCCTGGATCGCATCCAGGCCGGCGATGGCGAGCGGGGCGATCTCACCGCTGGCGGCGAGGCCATCGCGGAGACGCTCCAGATCCGGGACATAGCCCGCCGGCTCACCGCTCCCGGCCGTGGCCGGATACCAGGCGACGATCCCGACCTGCCGGTCGCCGCCTGCCGCCCGCGGCTCCGCCCGACCCGGGTCGGTGAGCAGGGCCGTCGCCCGACCAACGCCGTACGCACCGGTCGGCGCCGGCAGGCGCAGGTAGGCGATCGTCGATCCGACCGCCCCGGCGACGACGACCGCGATGAGGAGCACGGCGAGTGCCCCAAGGCGCCTCGGTGAGGGCCGCCCGGCCCGACCCGGCCAGGACCAGCGCTCGCTCAGGTGGGGAACGCTCAACGCCTGCATGGGACCTCCGTGTCGTCTGAGGCCGACGCCTCCCGGTCGGACGGGGATCGCGCCGCGGCGGTTCCCGTCCGATCAGCGCGCCGGCGAGGCGATCCGCGTCGACTCGCCCGGACGAAGCACCCGCACATCCACATCGGGTGCGCGGGCCGCGGCGTGCTCGGCGAAGCGATCCCCGGGTTCGGTCAGCGGCCGGCTCCAGACATGGTGCAGGCGCCGGGGATAGAGCGTGCCCCAATGGATGGGGATCGCGACGGCGGGCTGGATGTCGGCCACGGCATCGGCGGCTGAGCGCGGCCCCAGGTGGCCCGGCCCCAGGTGCGGGCCCCACGTCCAGACGGGCAGGAGCGCGACGTCGACAGAACCGGCCAGCTCCCGCATCGTCGGCATCCGTCCAGTGTCCCCGGCGAAGTAGACGCGCGGCCCGCCATCCAGGAGGTAGCCGAGCGGCTGGGCTCGGGCGGCCCCGGGCGAGATCCAGTGCCGGGCCGGCACGGCCGTCAGTGACAGCGACCCCAGGTCGACCTGATCGCCGGCGGCGACCTCGATGACCGTCCCGGCGACCGCGCGTCGCGTGGCGGCCCCCAGCCCGCGCGGGACGACGATCGTCGGCCGACCCGGCACCGCGGCGAGCGACGCCCGGTCGAAATGATCGGCATGGCCATGGGAGATGAGGATGACATCGACCGGGCCCAGGTCCGCCGCATCCGGGACGGGACCATGGCGCTCGAGCGGGCCGAGCCGCGCCCGCAGGAACGGATCGGTCAGGACGCGGACGCCGCCGATCTCCAGGCGGACCGTGGCATGCCCGACGAACCGGATGTCCACCGCCGCCGCTGGTCCACGCATCCCGAACGGTCAGGCCCCGGGTCGGACGGTCCGACCGGGTCCGGGCGATGCGTCGGGATGGCGGGCCACGACCGGATCCTCGGCGCGTCCGGGCACCCGCCGCAGTCGTAGACGGGTGGCGCAGGAGGGTGACCAGCCCGCCCAGGAGCGCGCCGGCCGACGTCTCGATGAGGTCGGTCACGGTGTCGTCGTAGGTCAGGTCCATGCCCTTCGCCCCGAGCTTCAGCCCGATCCATTCGCCGATCTCCCACAGGGCCGCCGCCGCCGTGCCGGTCGCGGTCGCGATCCCGGCCGCCTCCCACGAGGTCCGGACGCGCGGCGTCGCGAGGGCCCCGACGACGGAGGCGAGCAACGCGCCGTCGGCGAAGTGGATGAGGTCGTCGACGTGTGCGCGGCGATAGATGCCGAACGCGTTCCCACCGGCATCCACGAGCAGGGGGACGGTGACGAGGAAGTCAAGCTCCCGCGGATACGGCTCCGGGCGACCTCGCAGCCGCCACAACGCCGGCACGACGACCAGGCCGCCGGCATAGCCGATCGCGCGGAGGCGCATGCCCTTGCCCTGGTAGCGAGGCGCCTCGGCGTTCAGGAAGGCGTCGATGGCCAGGGCGATGACCGTCGCCTTGGCGACCGTCGTCAGCGCCATCCAGGCGACGTCACCGGGCGTCGGCGGCCCGCTCGGCGGCGAGGGTGCCTCAGTCGCCTCGGGCGCCCCGGGCGCCTCGGCTGTCGTCGGTTCGAGGGCAGGGAGGTCGTCCATGGCCTAGCCCGGATCCCGACCCTTGACGGCCCAGGCTCGGGCGGTCAGGTGGATCGTCCCGTCGGCGGCCGGCTGCAGACCGGCGAACAGCCGGTCGTGGATCGCCCCGCGGGTCGCCTCGTCGACGGACGCCAGATACGCCGGCGCCGGCCCGGTCCCTCCCAGGAACGGTCCCCACAGGTCGTCGGCGTCGCGGAAGACGGTCGGGATGTCGATCGGCCGCGTCTCGACCGCCTCGAACCCGGCCGCGCCGACGGCCGCGGCCAGCGGTTCGGGCGTCGACAGGGAGAAGCGGACCGCCTCCTCGAGCGGCCGCGCCGCCTCGTCGACGTCCACGGCGGCATCCCAGAAGTGGCGCATGAACTCCATCCCGGCGCCGTAGTCCCAGACGTAGCCGGCCACCACGCCACCCGGCCGAAGCACCCGGCGGGCCTCGGCCATCGCGGCCGCGACATCCGGCACGAAATTGAGGACGAGGCCGGCCACGACGACGTCGGTGGCATCTGACGAAAGCCCGGTGGCGTCGGCCGTGCCCTGGCGGAACGTGACGCGCGCGTCGGTCACGGCCGCGCGGGCGTGCTCGAGGAACGGCGCGGACGGGTCGACGCCCGTCACCGACCGCGGCCGGCCGCGCTCGAGGATGGCCGCGGTCAGGATCCCCGTCCCGCAGCCGACGTCGAGCCAGTCCCGGTCCGGGGGCACGTCCAGCCAGTCCACGAAATCCGCCCCGACCCGGCGGCTCCAGCGCCCGACGTAGGCCTCATACGCCGCGCCGCTGGCCCAGCGGTCGCCGGTCGACGTCGTCACGCGCCGCTGGACCGCTCGGGGATCTGTTGCACGGCCCAGCCATTGCCGTCGGGATCCTTGAAGAACACGAACCGGCCCCACGGGAAGTCCATGACGTCGCTGACCTCGACGCCTCGGCTGGCCAGGTCGCCGCCGGCCGCCTCGACATCATCGACGACCAGCTGGAGCCCTTCGACCGAACCCGGCTCCCGGGTCGAGATGCCGAGGCCGAACGAGATCGAGCAGGCCGACCCGGGCGGCGTCATCTGGACGAACCGGAGCTCGTCGTTGACGTGGTGGTCGTGGTCGAGATGGAACCCGACCTGGTCCTCGTAGAAGCGGATCGCGCGGTCCACGTCCGCGACCGGGATCGGGACGAGTTCGAGCTTCATGTCCATCGGGCAGGCCTCCGAGCGCCCGCGACGCCGGTCGGCGGTCGCGTCGCCATACCGTACCGGCGACGGCGGTGGCGCGCAGGCGGAGGGCGCGTCACGCCCACCGAGTAGGATGCGTCCGACCAGCGCCGAGCGCGCTCCGGAGGGATCCCTGACCACCATCGCCACGAGCGGCCCCGAGACGGCTCCGTCGCCAGGTCGGTTCGCCGCGCTCCATCCGGTGCTGCTGGCCGCCTACGCCGTCCTGTTCCTGTGGTCGCAGAACCTCGGCGAGGCGGCCCCTGGACATGTCGTCCTGCCGCTCCTCGTCGTCATCGTCGGAGCGGCCCTGTTGACCGTCATCCTCGGCGTCGTGTTCCGCGACCGGCGACGTGGCGCCCTGGTCGCGGCCCCGATCGTCGTCGGCCTGCTGATGTACGGGCATGCGGCCCGCCTCGCGGCGCCGCTCGGCGTCCCGGGCGTGGTCCAACAGGTCGGCTGGGTCCTGCTCGTCGGTATCGCGGTCATCGCCGCCATCCGGCTGCCGACGCGGACCATCGACATGGTCGACCGGGCCCTCGGGCGGGTCGCCGCCGTGCTCGTGCTCGTCAGCCTCGTCCTGATCGTGCCCTACGAGGTCCAGGCCGCCGCCGGGCGGGCCGGCGTCGAGCCGACCGACCTGCCGGCCGCGTCGACGACGGCGCCCAAGCGCGACGTCTACTGGCTCGTGTTCGATCGCTATGGCTCGGACCGGTCGCTGGAGCTGGCCTACGGCGTCGACAACGACCTGACGCCGTGGCTGGAGGAGCGCGGCTTCGACGTCCTCGCTGACAGCCACGCGAACTACATCCGGACCGTGCTCTCGATGTCGACGACCCTCCAGATGGCCCACCTCGATGCCGTCGCCGAGAGGCAGGGTCCTGACAACAGCGACCTCCAGCCGGTCATCGACGGGCTCCAGGATCCACCGGTCGCCCGCCTGTTCAAGGCGCTCGGCTATCGCTACGTCCACGTCGGCACGTTCCACGACCCGACTCGCGCTGATGCCGGCGCCGATGTCAACCTCAACGTGTCGCTCCAGCCGGTCGATTTCGTCGAAGCGCTGTACGACGCGAGCGCGGCACCGGCCCTCGCGCGTCGCCTGGGGCTGGGCGGTGATGCCGCCCGCCAACGCCAGTTCACGTACTCGACGTTCGGCCTCGACGCGATCGAGGGCCTGCGCGACGAGCCCGGGCCGAAGTTCGTCGTCGGCCACGTCCTGCTGCCGCACCCACCGATGGTCTTCGACCGGGACGGGAGCTTCATGGATGACGCCGATACCGCCGGCCTGTCGTGGGTCGATCGCTATCAGCGCCAGCTCGATTTCACGAACGGGCGGATCCGGGACATCGTCGATGGCTTGCTCGCCTTGCCCGAGGCCGAGCGCCCGATCATCATCCTGCAGGCCGATGAGGGTCCGTACCCGCCGTCGTACGGTCGGCTGCGCCGGACGTCGGAGGACTGGGCAGCCGAGGCATCGGGCGACGATCTCGAGATCAAGTTCGGGATCCTCAACGCCTGGTACGTGCCAGATGACGATCTGGCGCTCGATCCATCGATGACCGCGATCAACACGTTCCCGACCCTGTTCTCCGAGTACTTCGGCCTGGACGTCGGCCGCCTCGCGGACCGCGTCTACGCCTCGCACGACTGGTCCCGCCCGTACGACCTGTCGGACATCACGGACCGCCTGCCGAGCCTGCGCTGATGCCCGGACGGCTTCTGGCGATCGTCCTCCTGGCCGTGGCTACTACGATCACGGCCTGTGGCGGGCCGTCGCCGACGTCGACGCCCGTCGCGCCGGTCTCCGATGCGCCCGGCCCGACGGACGTTGCCGCGCCCAGTCCCGAGCCGAGCGCACCCGGTCCCGCAACGTCGCCGGACCCGCCCACAAGCGGGCTCACGCCGGACGAGGCGTTCCTGATCGCCGGGATCCGCCATGGCACGACCGGCTGCCTCCAGGTCCGTGATCGGCTGCCGCCCATGGCCCTCGCCGGCATCGAGTGCGCATCGGACGACGTGCGGGTCGCCCGCGTCGCGCTCTACCGTTTTGCCAGCGAGGCGGACATGCTGGCGGTGTACGTCGGTCGGATGGACGAGGAAGGCGTCGCGCGCGACAGCGGGAGCTGCGTCGCCGGGGAGGCTGAGGCGGCCTACACGCCTGGTGAGGGCTTCATCCCGTTGCGGAGTGGCTGCTTCCTCCACCCGGATGGGTTCGCGACGTTCATGGCGACCCTGGATGGCCAGGTCCTCCTCGAGGTCGATGGCCGGACGCCGGAGCTTCAGGACGTCGAAGCGTTCGCCTGGGAGCGCAACGAAGACGCGCCCGGCAGCCCGACCATCTGGCGGTCGCCCGGGACCTGAGCGAGGACTCGCTCGACTGCGGCACACTTCGGCGCATGCGGTTCTTCCGACGCGACTCCGGCCCGGCCGATGGCGAGGCCATCGACACGTTCTGGCACTGGTGGTCCGAGGAGCGCGACGCGATCGCCGCGGCCATCGCCGACCGCACGCTCGACCGCTGGGTGGAGCCGATCGGGCGGCAGGTCGGGGCCATCGACCGACGACTGGCCTGGGAGCTGTCCGCCGGTGCGACCGCCCAGCACGCCCTCGTGGTCACGCCGGAGGGTGATCCGGCCGTCCGGCCGCGGGCGCTGGACTGGCTGGCCGCCGCGCCGCCCGTGGATGCCACCTGGGAATACCACGCCGCACGGCAGCCGCGCGACCTCGGCACGCTCGAGATCGGCGGCCTCTCCGTCGACCTGACCGAGTTCCGGGCCATCGCCGGCTGGGATGAGGGTCGCGAGCGACTCGACGTCCGGCTCTGGCACCCGGCCCTGGCGACCGCCCCGCAGAACCTTCGCCTCCAGACGTCGTTCCTGTACCTCGACACGTTGCTCGGCGAGGAGGATGTCGAGCGCTGGGTCGGCGAGATCGATGTCCTCGACGACCCCACAGGCGGGCGAACGCCCGACGAACTCCGGGCCGAGGTCCAGCGCCGGGCTGCCGAGGCGACGGGGGCGTCGTGGGCCCTGGCCACGATGCAGGACGGCCGGGATGCCGCCGTGGTCGTGCTCAACCTCGCGGTCAAGCCGATCGACCACCCGTACTGCCAGCACCATCTGACGGTCACCGTGGCCCGCGGCCTGGAGCAGCTGGCCGGGCCGGGCGAGGCCGAAGCGGCCAAGCTGGACGAGGCCGAAGACCGGCTGGCCGCCGACCTCGCGCCTGCGGACGCGGTGCATCTCGGCCGGATCACCCGCCGCCGAGACCGGGAGTTCCATTTCATGGTCCGCGATCCGGAGGCGGCACGGGCGATCGCGGCGGCGTGGGCCGGGTCCGAGCCCCAGTGGTCGCCGCGGATCAACGTGAGGGCCGACCCGGCATGGGAGGTGCGTCGCCAGCTCGGGATGTGATCCCCTGCGCGGATCGGCCGATCGTGAGATCGTTGCCACTGCAACATTCTGCTTCGCGCCCAGGGAGGACCACTGATGGCCGACGCTGCCACCTTCGAAGAAGCCCTCATCGCGGACATGCGTGCCCACGACGGGCAGGTCACGGGCGGACCGCTGGCCGGCCATCCACTGCTGATCATGACCAGCGAGGGCGCCAAGTCCGGCCAGCCACGCCGGGCGATCCTGACCTATTCGCGCGACGGCGACGCCTACATCGTCGCGGGCACGGCCGGTGGCTCCAAGACGCCGCCTTCGTGGCTCTACAACGTCGACGCGCACCCGGCCGTGACCGTGGAGACCGGCAATCGGACGTTCTCGGCGAGCACGACGGTCATCCTCGATGGACCGGAGCGCGACCGGCTGTGGGATCAGCACGTCGCGGCGCTGCCCTGGTTCGCCGACTACCCGGAGCAGACCGGCCGGCTCATCCCGATGGTCCGGATCTCCGAAGTCAGCTGACCGAACGCGCGCCGGTCGCCGTCACGGGCTCCAGAACGCGGCCTGGCCGTGAAGGAAGACCGGCTCGGCGCCGTCACGGAAGACGACGGCCACGCGGGTGATGCCCTCCGGATCGACGACCGGCATGAGGATCGAGGCGCTGTCCGGGGCCCACAGCTCGTGGCTGAGCGTGTACTGGTCGAAATAGTTCAACAGCTGGTTGATGAACAGCGTCCCCGGCGTGACGACCATCTGGGCCGTGACCTCCCCGCTCGCGACGTCGACGAACTCGAGGCGGACCTCCGTGCGCGGGGGAGGGGAGGCCGCGACACCCGTCGCCGTTCCGGCACTGGCCGAGGCGACCTGATCCGTCTCGTGGACCCGCAACGCGGCGATCGTCCGTCCGTCGGGTGACCACCAGAAGCTCACGACCTGGCCATCGAGCAGGGTCCTGACCTGGCCGTCCGCCGGGTCGATGAGGCGGAGCGGACCGACCGGGATGGCCAGCGGCGACGTGATCGGTGCGTCGGCGCCGATGGTCGCCACGAGATCGCCGGTCGGCTCGAAGGCCATGGCCGCGATCCCGTAGACCGGCACGGCGTGACCGGTCGAGCCATCGCGGGACGAGACGACGACCTCCGACGCGCCGGCACCGTCCGTCCGGACGAAGCTGACGAGGTCACGGTCCGGGCTCAGGACAGCGGACCGGAAGTCGCCCGGGCCGGGCAGCGAATCGCCGGTCGGCACACCGTCGAGACCCAGCTCACCGAGGAACGCGCCGGTCCCCGTCCCGATGTGGGCGAACAGCCCGTCGTTGCCGGTCCAGTCGAAGTAGAACGGATCGCCCGTCTGGATGGTCGCGCCCTCACCGGTCCCATCGAGCGAGCCACTGCCGTCGGCCGGGGCGACCCGGAGGGACAGCGCCCCGGTCGTGTCCGTCGCCAGATACGACACGCGCTCGCCGTCCGGGAGCCAGGACAGGTAGAACGGGCCGACCGTGGTGCTCCGGAAGATGACGGTCGGTTCGGTGGTCGCACCGGCCGCGACGGCGGCGGCGTCGAACACGAGGATCGAACGGTCCGCCGGACCGTAGCGGATGGCCGCGATCCGGGAGCCGTCCGGCGACCAGGCCGGGAAGGCGAACGTGCCGTCGGCGGCCGATGCGAGGACCGTCGTCCGACCGTCGGCTTGGACGAGGGACAGGGACAGGTCGTTCTCCAGGACCGCCACCGCGCCGGCCGACCCGATGACCGGCCCGTCGGATGGCGTCGTCGTCGGGAGGGGCTCCAGGCTGCCGGCCGGGAACGGCGACAGGAGGCCCTGGACCGATGGGCTCGGCGCGACCGGCGCCGCCGAGGTCGGGCTCGGGGATGCCGGGCCCGAGCCGCAAGCCGCGAGCAGGAGGGCCATGGCTGCCAGCGCGGCCAGGACGGCCACCGGACCGCGAACAGGGGCCGAGCGAGGCGCCATCACGACACGATACGCCGGTACCGGCTTGGTAGATTGCCGCCATGCCTCGCCCCGACCCCATGCCGACGTTCATCCCGCCGATGCTCGCGACCCTCGTGGCCGCCCCGTTCGACCACCCTGACTGGCAGTTCGAGGTCAAGTGGGACGGCTTCCGCGTCGAGGCCGTCATCGACGACGGGCGGGTCCGCCTGTGGACCCGCGGCGCGCAGGACGCATCGCGCTACTTCGGCGGGTTCCTGGAGCCGGCGACATGGGCGGGCGCGAAGCGGGCGATCGTCGATGGTGAGGTCATCGCCCTCGACGATCACGGCGAGCCGGACTTCGCCTTGCTCCAGGCCCGGATCAAGCGCCAGGGACGCGATCCCGCCGAGCCGACGCCGTTCGTCTACGAGGTCTTCGACCTGCTCTACCTAAACGGCCGGTCGCTCCTCGACGAGCCGCTCGAGGCCCGACGCAGGGCCTTGGCCGGCATCCTCCGCCCCGATCCGCGCGTCCGCTTGAGCGAGGATGTCGCGGGCGACGGGATGGCGTTCTTCGAGGCGGCGCGGGTCCGCGGGCTCGAAGGGATCATGGCCAAGGATCGCCGCTCGACCTACCGGCCCGGCGGTCGGACGATGGCCTGGCAGAAGATCAAGATCCGCCCCGAGCAGGAGCTCGTCGTCGGCGGCTGGGCGCGCGGCACCGGATCGGCCGTCGACCTCGGTGCGCTCCTGGTCGGGGTCTACGAGGGCGGGACGCTGCACTACGCGGGCAAGGTCGGTGCCGGCTTCACCAAGGCCACGCGCCAGGAGTTGCTCGAGGCGCTCGAGCCCCTGGCGGCCGACGTCGCGCCGTTCGACCCGGCACCCCCGCGGGCCGCGGCGCGCAACGCGCTGTGGGTCCGGCCCGAGGTCGTCATCCGAGCGGAGTTCGCCGGCTGGACCGGTGACGGGCTGGTCCGGCAGGCCGCCTACAAGGGGCTGGACCTCGGCAAGGACCCGCGCCGCGTCCTGCGCGAGCGTCCGTCGTCCAAGGCGCCGTCGTGAGGGCCGTGGTCCGCTCGACCTACGGTCCGCCGGACGTCCTCAGGCTCGAGGACGTGCCGACCCCGGAGCCGGCAGCCGGCCAGATCCGGGTGCGGGTCGTCGCGGCCTCCGTGAACATGGCCGACCTCGACTACCTGTACGGCCGGCCGTCGTTCGTCCGGCTGGTCTTCGGCCTCCGGGCGCCGCGCAATCCGCGCCTCGGCGTCGACGTGGCCGGCACGGTCGAGGCGGTCGGCGAGGCCGTGACGGCGTTCCGGCCGGGCGACGAGGTCTTCGGTGACCTCACGGAGCACGGCTGGGGGTCGTTCGCCGAGCAGGTCGTCGCGGACGTCCGGGCGTTCGCTCCGAAGCCACCGTCGATGTCGCTGGTGGAGGCGTCGACCATCCCGCAATCGGGCGGCCTGGCCCTTCTCGGGTTGAGCGGTGGCCGCCCGATCCAGCCCGGGGATCGGGTCCTCATCGTCGGGGCGTCCGGCAACGTCGGCCCGTTCGCGGTCCAGATCGCCAAGTCCCACGGTGCCGAGGTGACCGGGGTCTGCAGTCCGGACAAGGCAGACCTGGTCCGCGAGATCGGGGCGGACCACGTCATCGACTACCGGGCGGTCGATGTCACCCGGACCGGCCAGCGCTACGACCGGATCCTCGACGTGCACGCCCGCCACTCGCTGTTCGACTACCGGCGGATCCTGACCCGTGACGGCGTGTACGGCTGCCTCGGCGGCTCGGGCGGGCGAGTGATCCAGGCCCTCGTGGTGGGGCCGGTCATCACCTTGGCGACCCAGCGGCGGATGGGCATGCCGCTGCCCTGGAAGCCGTTCGCTCCGGCGGACGTGACCGAGCTGACCGCCCTCATCGAAACCGGCCGCCTCCGGCCGGTGATCGACCGGACCTACCCGCTGGCCGACGCGGCCGTGGCCCTGCGCCACGTGGACGAGGGTCGGGCCCGGGGCAAGGTCGTCATCACGCCCTGACGGCGGACCTGGCGCGCCGAGCCTACGACGCCGACGCCGCTGGTGGCGCCGGCCGATACGTGGCCATGACCACGCCCGTCGGTGGTCGGCTTGGCGTCGACGAGCTCCAACGTCGCCTCCGTCCCGTCGCCCGTGAACAGGCGGATGCCCTCGCCCAGGATCAGGGGGTGGATGAGCAGGTGCAGCTCGTCGATGAGCCCGTGCGGCAGGAGCGAGCGGATGAGCTCGCCGCTGCCGAGGATGACGAGGTCGTCGCCGGCCTCGCTCTTGAGCCTGGCGACCGATTCGACGGCGTCGCCCTTGAGCAGGGTCGAGTTGGCCCAGGTCAGCGGCTCGTCGAGCGTGCGCGAGACGACGTACTTGGGCGACTCGTTCATGACCCTGGTGAACGGGTCGTCCGCGGGCATCGTCGGCCAGACCGCCGCGAAGTCCTCGTACGTCCGCCGGCCCATGAGCAGGGCGGTCCCGCCCGCGATGCCGGCACCGGCCGCCTCGGCCATGACCCGGTCGAAGTACGGCGTCGCCCAGCCGCCGTGGCGAAAGCCGCCCCGCCGGTCCTCATCCGGCCGGGCCGGCGCCTGCATCACGCCGTCCAGGGTCACGTTGTCGTTGACGATCACACGTCGCATCGGAGACCTCCGCGCGCCATCATCCGACCGCGTCCACGCCGTCGGCGACCGGGTCCGGATCGGGACGGCGTTGCAGGATCGCGACATCTCGGCCCGTCGGCGAGGCCCTCGCCGAAGTTCTCGTACAGTGGCGCACGATGGCTGCCCGCCCCGTGATCGCGGCGCGCTCCCGGGCCGTCGCCTCGATCGTCGTGCTGGCGATCGCGACGGTCGTGGCGGCCTGCGGCCCGTCATCGACGACCGTGCCGCCGAGCGTCGCGACACCATCGACGGACCCGAGCACCGGCACGTCAGCGGCGCCCAGCGGTGCCACGGTGGAGTGGGAGCTGCCCAACATGGGCATCCGCCTGGCCCTGCCCGAGGACTGGGTCAGGACGAGCGACCGCTCGAGCGAGGAGCTGGAGCAACTCGGGTGGACCGACCCGGGGACGGCGGGCATCATCCTCGACGGCTGGCAACGCCTGCGCACGATGCCCGGCTGGGACACGGGCCTCGTCGCCGGTCAGCCGGCCTCCGGGATGATCCTGGTCCTGCGCTTCGTCGCGGCGCCCTATCAGGCCGATGGGCTCGACGCCCTCGATGACGTCCTCGGCGTTGCCCCGACCGAGGTCTCCGACGTGACGTTCCTCGATCGACCGGGCCGCCAGGACGTGTCGACGGTCGTCGGGACCGACGGGATCGAGCGCACGCGCCTCGGCTGGATCGGCTCGCTCACCGACGGCCGGCTGGTCAGCGCCATCTTCCTCGGGCCGGCGGACCGGTTCGACCTCACCAGTGCCGTGGCCGCGCTCGAGGGGGCCGTCGAGACCGGGCGGGACCCGGCCGGCGAGCCGTGGGACAACACCGGCGACCCGGAGCTCGAGGCGGCCTTGGCGGCCATCCCGGGCGAGCAGCTCCTGAGCGGGAACCTGCTCTCGATGGTCGCTTACGGTGCGGTGCAGGGGAACGACCTGCTGACGGCCGCGACGACGATCGACCGGCTCATCGCCGACCCGACCGGCGTTCGGGCCGCGATCTCCGGGCCGCCGAGCGGCCAGGGGGCCACGGCGACCGTCCTGCGCTGGGCGACGGGGCCGGCGGACATGGACGGGCTCCGCGACGCGCTGACGGCCACGCTTCGCTACCGCGACGGGACGGTCGGGACGTGCGAGGCCCTGCTCGCTCCGGCGCTCCCCGATGAGCCGATCCAGGCGGCGATCCTCACCGACGACCGGGCGTACTGGCTGTTCGGCACGGACGCGGAGGTCGACGAAGCGGCCGGCGTGCTGCTGGGCTGCTGACGAGCGCGCTCCTGGCCGGCGAAGCCGCTCGGCCGGCTACGTCGCCGGGTCGGCAGGCCGCAATCGCCAGGCCTCGACCGCGTCGCGCTTGCCCTTGACCCGAACGGCGCCCAGGGCCTCGCCGGCGGACGGGTCGGCCAGCTGCTCCCAGGTCATCCGCCCGACGGTCACGTCGCCGGGCGCCCCGAACGACATGAGCCGCGACGCCGTGTTGACCGGGTCGCCGATGGCCGCGAAGCTCCGCCGGGCGTCCGCCCCGAGGACCCCGACGACCGCCGTCCCGGTATTGATCCCGAGGCGGAAGATGGGCCAGCCCGGGTGGTCGGCGGCCAGCCGTCGGGCCACCGCCACGATGGCCGTCGCGGCGCCGGCGGCGCGTCGCGCGTGGTCGGGCTGGTCGCCGTTGACGTTGAACAGGGTCATGACCCCGTCGCCCGCGAAGTGCTCGATCGTGCCCCCGGCCTCCTCGATGATCGGGACGACCGCCGCCCAGTAGGTGTTGAGCATCTCGACGACCTCGCGGGGCGGATGCGTCTCGCCGAACGGGGTGAAGCCGGCCAGGTCGGCGAACATGATGGTCACGACCCGTTCCTCGCCGGCCGGTGGCGGTGCATCGCCGGCGCGGCCCCGGATGCGTTCGGTGAGGACCGCTGGCAGGTACGGGCGGAAGACGGCGTCCAGACGACCGACCTCATGGGCCGTCTGGGCCAGGATGGCCAGCTCATCGTCCGAGGCACCTTCGCGCCGCAGCTCCTCGAGGACCCGGTCCGTCGACGCGCCCTTGGCCTCCGCCGCTGCGACGGCCGCGACGGCCGAGGCGTACCAGCGGTCGACGCGCGCGAGCGTGGCCTCCAGGTACAGGCCGCCGAACGCCGCCGACAGCGATCCGCGCTGGCGATACTCGTTGCGGGCGGCCAGGGCGATGATCGCGAACGCCGCGAGCATGAGCAGGTGCCACTCCCACCAGCTCAGGTGCCAGTTCCGCCCGACCTGGACGGCGACCATGGCCTCGGCCAGGAGGACCATCGCGACGGCCATGCTGAACAGGACCGCGCCGCCGCGGTGCTGGTAGAGCCGGGCCAGGCCCCAGGCCGCGAAGAGGTACAGGCCGATGGCCGCGACGGACAGGACGTCGAGGACCCCGGCGCCCTCGCGCGGCGGTGGAGGCCCATCCAGGGGCGGGATCCGCACCAGCGAGGCCGCCGCCCAGAGCGCCATGAGCCCGAGGAGGCCCCACAGGAGCCAGCGTCGGGCGCGCAGGACGGCCATCGACCGAGGGCCAGCCAGCGGGCTCGCGGAGGCGGCCGCGAATCCGGAGGCGATGATCAGGCCGACGGGGGTCGCGATGGCGAACCCCACGTTCGCATCGGTCAGCAGGACGCCCGGCGTAGCCAGCGCGTGCAGGCCCAGGAAACCGGCGCTGGCCAGGAACGCCAGCGAGATGAGGATGAGCCGCGCGTCGTGGTAGCGGCCGGCAGCGACGTTCGTGACGTAGGCCAGGACGATGTTGACGGCCGCGGCGACGAGCACGAGCCAGAAGTGGCTCGGCTGGTGCTCCCAATGGAGGTCGAACTCCGGACGAGCCAACAGCAGGGCGAGCCCGAGGAGCGGGAGCAGGAGGATCAGGCCGACCGGCCACCACCGAACGCCTTCGGCCCGGAGCTCACTCGACATCGGCACAGGATACGTGGCCCTCGAGTGGCCATCCACGTCGGCGCCCGCCTCGCGGGTACCATCCGGCGTGAAGTCCGCGCCGACGATCCTGGCCATCCTGTCGCTGCCCGTCGGCGTGGTCGCCTACCTCGTCGCCGGGAACGTCATCGCGGCCCTGCCGCTGGACACGGCGCTGCGGGAGACCCTCGGGATCTTCCTGCCGCTGTTCGTGGCCGGGTTGTGCATGCTGCCGTTCCTGGTCCCGTTCTTCGATCGCATGGCCAAGCGCGATCTCGCTGCCGCGCCGAGCCGTCACGCGCCCGTCGATGGCGCCCCCGACGAGGGCACACCCGCCGAGCCGGACGGCTCGAGCAAGCCGTCGTAGGCCGCTTGCCCGGGAACCCGATGATGCCCGACGTCGTCCCGGGACGGTGACCCAGGCCATGACCTCGACCTCACCGCTGGCGCGCTTCGACACGCTATTCACCGACCACCAACGAGCCGTCCTCGCCTACGCGATGCGGCGCACCGTGGTGCTGGCCGATGCCGAAGACGTCGCGGCGGAGACGTTCACGATCGCCTGGCGCAAGATCGATAGCGTCCCGGCCGATGCCCTGCCGTGGCTGTACGCTGTCGCTCGCCGGGTCCTCGCCAACCACCGGCGTGGCCTGGGCCGTCGCGAGCGGCTAGCGGCGCTGCTCCGCGTCGAGGATGTCGCCACCCCGCTCCGGGCCGGCGAGGACCTGGACGGTCCCGCCTTCGAGGCTCTGGCCTCGCTCGCTCCGGCGGACCAGGAGGTCCTGCGCCTCGTCGCGTGGGAGGAGCTGCGCAACCCGCAGATCGCGGAGGTGCTGGGAATCAGCGTCAACGCGGTCGCCATCCGCCTGCATCGGGCCCGTCAGCGGTTCGCCGCGGCCCTCGACCGGATCCCCGGCGCGAACGACCTGAAATATCTGGATCCCAGCCGGACAGAGGCTGAAGTGAAGGGCACCGACGGTGCCGCGATGGAAGGAGTGGCGGAATGACGACGCCGAACGGACCCGATCCGCTCGACCGGCTTCGCGCTGCCGATCCGATCCATCCGGACACCGTGCCCGACGCGAGTCTCGCCCGCGTGACGGCGAGGATCCAGGAGCACCTGATGTCTGACCGAACCTACGATCCCAAGGTCCGCCCGCCGCGCCGCCCGCTGGCGCTCGTCGGTGGCCTCGTCGCCGCCGGCGCTCTCGCGCTCGCCGTCACCGTCGGGGCCGGCCTTGGCAACCAGACCCCGCCACCCGTGGCAGCCGTCCCGAGCCCGACCGAGAACCCGGCCGCCGGCGGTGGTGGCGCGGCTTCGTGCCTCGTCTATGACCCGGCCAACCTCCCGATGCACGACGTCGTGTTCGATGGGACGGTCACCGGCATCGATGCCGAACAGGTCACCTTCGAGGTCAACACGAACTGGAAGGGCGCCGACGGCGGCACCATCACCCTGACCGTGCCGGTGGTCGACCCGGCGCTCGTCGGTCCGCTGCCCGACTTCGAGGTCGGCGGTCGGTATCTGGTCACCGCGTACGGCGACACGATCAACGCGTGCGGCTACACGGTCGACTACGACGCCGAGACGGCCGAATCGTGGGCCCTCGCCTTCGCGGCCAGCTGATCCAGCCCGTCGCTCCACCGAAGCCCCGCCCGCACCGGCGGGGCTTCACCATGTCCAGGGCGCCCTCAGACGTGCTGGTCGACGAAGATCGGGTTGCCGTCGGGATCGACGACGATGAAGCTGGCCGGGCCGGTCGTCGACTCGTCCGCCTCCTGCTCGAACGTGACACCCGCCTCGCGCAGGCGGCGTTGCAGCTCGCGGACGTCGGTGAAGGCATCGAGCGGCTGTGCCCCGGCGTCCCAGCCGGGGTTGAAGGTCATGACGTTGCGCTCGAAGATGCCCTGGAAGAGCCCGATCGTCGTCGTCCCGTTGCGCAGGATCAGCCAGCCCTGGGCCGCCTCGCCCATGACCGGGGCGAAGCCGAGCCGTTCGTAGAAGGCCCGCGAGGCCTCGATGTCCTTGACCGCCAGGCTGACCGAGAAGGCACCCAGTTCCATCGACCCCGTCCTCCGTGCTGTATCCCCCAAACGGTACCCGGTCCACGGTCGAGTCTCGCGGAATCAACGGAATCGGCGCCGCGGTGCCTCCGCGCAACGAGTGTCTAGGACGAACGGGCTATCCTGCCACCAGGACCATTGCTGGGAGGTGGCCGTCGGATGTCATTGATGGAGCGCCTGGAGCGGCAGCGGGCCGCTGTCGCCGCCGCCGAGCGCAGCGAGGCCAGCGCCGCGCCGCCAGAAGCCGCCGCCCCGCCGCCGGACCACGCCCCCGTCACGACCGATGCGCCAGGCCCGAACGGCGCGGTCGCCTCCACGGCGACCGAGGCGCCTCCCGGTGTCGACGCCGCTCCTCCGGCCGCCCTCGCGCCGACCCGTCCGACGATCTCGACGATCACGATCCCGGCCGATGGCGGCCCGTCGACGAACGGCTCGACGCCGATCGCCCCCGTCGAGGAACGTGGGCTCGTGCCGGTCTCGAAGGACGTCGCCCGGATCGGGATCCCGGTCACGCCGTCACCGGGGCTCCGCGCCCCACGGGCGCCGGTCCGCGAGGAGCTCATCCACGAGGTCCGGCTCCGCTGCAGACCGAGATCGTCGGGGCGTTCAAGGTCCTGCTCGAGACCAAGGACGGCGACGTCCGCGCCGACGATCGAGCCGCTGGTCGACCGGGTCGATCGCCTCGGGCGGCTTCGCCGTCACGCGCGACGGAGCGGACGCGCCTCGTCGACGAGATGGTCCACGACGTGACCGGCTTCGGCCCGCTGGAGCCGCTGCTCGCCGACCCGACCATCACCGAGGTCATGGTCAACGGGCCGAACCACATCTACATCGAGCGCACGCGGCAAGATCGAGCGCGTCGACTGCGTCTTCCTCAACGACCAGCACGTCCTGCGGGTCATCGAACGGATCATCACCCCGCTCGGCCGGCGGATCGACGAATCCAGCCCGCGCGTCGATGCCCGCCTGCCCGACGGCTCGCGCGTCAACGCGATCATCGAGCCGCTGTCGCTCATCGGGCCGGTCATCACCGTCCGCAAGTTCTCCCAGACCCCGTACACGGTCGACGACCTCATCAGCTTCGGGACCGCCACGCCCGAGATGTTCGAGTTCCTCCGCGCCTGCATCGAGGCGCGGCTCAATCTGTTCGTGTCCGGCGGGACGGGCTCGGGCAAGACCACGACCCTCAACGTCCTCTCGTCGTTCATCCCGTCAACGACGAGCGGATCGTCACGATCGAGGACGCCGCCGAGCTCCAGCTCCGCCAGGACCACGTCATCACCCTGGAGGCGCGCCCGCCCAACCTGGAGGGCGAGGGCGAGATCACGATCCGGAACCTGCTCCGGAACGCGATGCACATGCGACCCGACCGGATCATCGTCGGCGAGTGTCGTGCGGGCGAGGCGCTGGACATGCTCCAGGCGATGACGACCGGCCACGACGGCTCGCTGTCGACCGGCCACGCCAACACGCCCGAAGGACATGCTCCGACGCCTCGAGACCATGGTCCTCATGACCGGCTACCGGATGCCGCTGCGCGCCATCCGCGAGCAGATCGCCTCGGCCGTCGACGTCATCGTCCACACCGCCCGCCTCAAGGATGGTCAGCGCAAGATCGTCAACATCACCGAGGTCTACGGGATCGAGGACGACGAGATCCTCACCCAGGACATCTTCACGATTCGTCCAGACCGGCTACCAGCGACGGCAAGATCGAGGGGTCGCTCCAGCCGACCGGCATCCGGCCCGACGTTCATGAGCCAGTTCCAGCCGCGCCGGCGTCGAGCTGCCGCCCGACGAGTACGGGATCCCGCCCGAGGACCCGGAGAAGCCCGACCGGCCGCTGAAGAGCCGGTTCGGTGCCCGCACGTCGTCCAAGATCGAGCTCGCGGCCGTGCCCGATCGGCGATGGTCGGGCCGTCGTCGCCGGCGGGATGGTCTACATCTCCTCGATCGGCCCGGTCGACCCCGAGACCGGGGAGGTCATCCTCGGCACCATCAAGGAGCAGACCCGCCAGTGCCTGGCCAACCTCCAGGCAGCGCCTCGAGGGCGCCGGCAGCTCGCTCGAGAACGTCGTCTGGGCCAACTGGTCGCTGCACGGACGCCGACCGACTTCGACGAGTTCAACGAGGAGTGGAACCGCTGGTTCCCGGGCGACCCGCCGATCGGCCAGTGCACGATCATGCCGCCGCTCCAGCGCCGGGCCGGCTTCGGCGTCTCCCTCGGGGTGATCGCGACCCTGTAGACCTGGCTACGGCGTCCCGTCGACGAGGTCGGTGACGTCCTCGAAGTCGTACAGGTGCTCGTTGTCCGGCCACGTGAAGATCCGGTCGGGCAGCGGTGGCAGGTCCGCCCCGAAGTACTGGCTGAACACGAACCGGAACGTGTTGACGGTGCTGAACCGGTCCGGCAGCGCCTCCGTGACGCCTGGCAGGTACATCGCGTTCAGGACGCCGGACCGGATCTTGAAGTACTCGGCGGAGTGGCCGACGCAGTCGACGCTCCGGCACGCCAACGGACCCTCATCCGCCTGGACGATGACGACGGGGCGCTCATCCTCGGGTCCGGCCAGCAGATCGTCGACGAGGCTCTTGATCTGGCTGTTGGCGAACTGGATGTGGCCCTCGTACAGCCCGGGCTCGTCCTCGGCGTGGGCTTCGGCCTCGGTGATGAGCGAGCCGTCGGCACGGAAGACATACGGGTCGTGCGGGACCAGGACGTGGGCGAAGACGAACTTCGGGCCCGGCGCGGTCGCCAGGCGGTGGAGCTGGCGGAACGCGAACAACGTCCCGTCGCGATGGCGATCGAGGAAGGTCGGCTCGGTCGACTGGACGCCGGCGGCCCGCTCGATGGCCGGCACGATCGTCGTGTCGCGGAGCACCGACTCGAACTCGCTGGCGATGCCCAGGGTGAGGTTCTCGTCGGCGCTCTCGTTGATCCGGGTCGGGTCGAACCACGAGCCGATGTTGTAGTACGTGTAGCCCTGTTCCTTGAGGAACCGGCCGACCTCGTGGTCGCGGAGCCAGGCCTGGGCGGGCGTCCGGTCGCTGGACCCGGACCCGACCTGCTCGGTCAGCTCCGAGAGGTAGCGCAGGTTGAGCGTCGACGCCAGTGAGAAGTCGGTCGCGCGGTAGCTCGCGCGGGTATCGGCCGGGACCTGGAAGCCGCGATCCTCGAGCCAGCCGTACAGGTCGTTGCCGGTGATCCCGAAGCGCCGTTCGATGGCGTCGGCGGAGCCATACCGATCGAACACGAGGAAGTAGATGTCCGGCCGTCGCGCGCCGGCGGTCGTCGCCGTCGACGCCTGGACCTGGGTGACCGGCTCGTGGCCGGCCCGGTCGACCTCGTACGGCAGGATCGTCGCCATCACCAACACGATAAGGACACCGGCAAGGACGTTGAGGGCCGTCGTCGTCCGCGCCAGACTCGCCCGGGCGCGGGCGGCATACACGCCGGCGAGGACGATGAGGACGCCCCAGACGACGAGCTGGCGGGTCTCGTCGATGCCCGTCCCCAGCACCGCCGTCGCGACGTGTCCAAAGGCGAAGAAGGCGATGACCAGCATCGAGGCGACGATCGCCGCCCTCGTCGCGCTGCGATAGACGAGCGACAGGATGGCCAGGACGACCGCTGCCCCGGCCACGCTCCACGCGAGCGGCGCGGCCACGTCGACCGGCAGGACCTCGTCGAGGTTCGCCGCGTACAGGAACAGGACGGCGTAGGCCGCGAAGAGCAGGGGATGGAGCGGGAGTCGGCTCAGCGACCACGCCCGCACTGGGGGTCGTTCATCCATCGATCACCCATTGTTCACCGGACGTGCAATTCGCGTGTCGCGCGGCGGTCAAGGCGGCCGGGGGTGACGCTGCAATCTCCTTGCGCCGGCGGACTCGCCGCGGGGCAGCGAGAGGCGTACCCTCTGAGACCCACACCAGTCGGCAAGAGGACGAACGATGACGACGACGCGGGATTCCCTGATCCAGGCGATGGGCCTGCCCAGCGACAGCGACACCGTCAAGCGCATGAACGAGCAAGGGATCGCGCTCGCCGACGTCGACACGATGAGCCAGGCGATCCACGACGTGTACTGCGGGATCGTGGCCGACCACGACCACCCGAGCGACAAGGACCGCCAGCAGGCGCGGGCGATGATCGACGCGCTGCAGAAGGTCGCCGCGTCCCAGTACCCGGCGTAACAGCGGGTCGGCGGACACGCCCATGACCCTGCCGATCGACCTTCCCAACACCGACGGTGCGTTCGTCGCCGCGGGCGACGTCCCGACCCTGATCGTCGGCTCCACGACGTGCCGTCTGGTGGCCACCGGCGCGCAGACCGATGCTCGATACGGCTTGTTCCGCTGGGACATGTCCGGGCCGCCGGGCGGCGCGACGCCGCACTACCACAAGACGTTCTCGGAATCGTTCTACGTCATCGACGGCCGGATCGGGCTGTACGACGGCGTCGAGTGGCGCGAGGGCGGTCCAGGCGACTTCCTGTACCTGCCGCCGGGCGGCATCCACGCCTTCCGGAACGACAGCGGCGCGCCGGTCTCGATGCTCATCCTGTTCGCGCCCGGCCCGCCGCGCGAGGCGTACTTCCGGGAGCTGGCCGAGCGCATCGCGTCCGGCCACCAGGCCAGCGACGACGAGCGGACCGCCTTCCTGGCCCGCCACGACCAGTACGAGGTCTGACCGCTGCGAGCCGCCGTCCGCGACCGATACGGACCGCCGGACGTCGTGCGCGTCGAGGAGGTGGATACGCCGACGCCGACCGGCGACCAGGTCCTCGTCCGGGTCCACGCGGCCGCGGTCAATCGGGCGGACCTGGACGGCCTGTACCCGCGCTGGCAGTTCACCCGCCTGTTCGCGGGCCTGCGGGCGCCGAAGAGCCATCGCGTCGGGCTGGATGTGGCCGGCGTCGTCGAGGCGGTCGGGCCGGCGGTGACCCGCTTCGCGCCCGGCGATCGCGTCTTCGCCGACCTGTTCGCGTTCGGTGAGGGCGCCTTCGCCGAGTACGTGTGTGCGCCCGAACGAGCCTTCGCCAGCGTCCCGGACGCGATGCCGTTCGACGTCGCCGCGACCCTCCCGCACAGTGGCGTCCTCGCGCTCCAGGGCCTGCGCTACCGCGGCGGCCGGTCGGTCAAGGCCGGCGACGAGGTGCTCGTGGTCGGGGCATCCGGGAACGTCGGGCCGTTCGCGGTCCAGGTCGCCAAGGGCCGCGGCGCGCGCGTCACCGGCGTCGCCCGGACCGACAAGCTCGACTTCGTCCGCTCACTCGGCGTCGACGACGTGATCGACTACACGACGACCGACTGGACGCGGACCGGCCGGCGGTTCGACTGGATCCTGGATGTCGAGGCCAAGCACTCCGTCCTTCAGGCCCGGCACGCGCTGCGGCGCGGCGGTGCCTACGTCTCGCTCGGGGCCCCGTCGCTGCTCATCTTCGACGGCATGCTCGTCGGGCCGGTCGTCGGCCGGGCGACGGGCCGGTCGATGTCCCTGTTGCTGTGGTGGAAGCCGTTCGCTGCCGACGACGTCGAGGCCATCAAGGCCCTGGTCGCCGACGGCACGGTCGTGCCGCGCATCGACCGGCGCTTCCCGCTCGACGCGGTCGTCGAAGCGCTGCGCTACGTGGACGACGGCCACGCCCGCGGCAAGGTCCTCGTCCTGCCCGGCGGCACGGACGGCCCGGTCACCGGCTAGCGCCCGCGGTCCTCCATCTCCCAGGCGTGATCCATGGCGTGCTGGGCGATCCGCCGGATGAGGAACTGGATCGGCCACGTCCGCGCCGCCTTGCCCTCGGCGTTGTAGGCGCGGATGGCATCGACCGTCTCGTCCCGGTGCCGCTCCAGGCCGCCTGGATCCAGGACGACATCACGTTCGGTCCGGACCTCGACCTTGCGCGTCATCTGTCCGGGCTCGTTGAGGAGCACATGGCGGATGAGCTCGTCGCGCGTCCAGCCGCCGCCGCGCGGACCCGGTCTGAGGTCGGCTGGGACGGTCGCGGCGACGTCGTCGAAATACGCCCAGCACGCCCGGAGGAGCGTCAGCCGGCGCTCGAGGTCCGCGGAGGCCAGGACCTCGCGCTCGATGTCCGAAGGGACGTGCGCGATGCCCCAGTAGTCGGCCGAGCTGGAATCGCGGACGCGCTCGACGACCTCGACGCCGGTCGCTTCCAGGAACGCCGTCGCCAGGCCGGCTCGCTCGGCGACGCCGGCATACCGCGGGTGGTACGCCATGAGGGTCTCCAGGGCCGTGGACTCCGTCTTGCCCCAGCGGTCCAGGCCCGGCCAGTCCGTGGCCCCGGCCACGACCCGCTTCTCCTTGCGGCCGAACTCCAGGATCACGCGCAACGGATCGCTCATGCCGACCAGTGTCTCAAACGACCTCGTAGATGTGCCACGTCCCGGGCACGCCCTTGAGCTCGTGCTCGCCGCGGTCCTCGAAGGCGATCCCCGAGCCCGTGACCAGGTCACGGACCGTGGACGACACGAACACCTGACCGGCGCCAGCCAGGGCGCCCACACGCGCCCCGATATGGACGGCCAGGCCCTGGATGTCGTCGTCGACCAGCTCGATCTCGCCGGTGTGGACGCCGGCCCGGATGTCCAGGCCGATGGCGTTCACGGCGCTGCCCGCCGCCCGGGCGCACTCGATGGCCCGGCGCGGCGAGTCGAACGTGGCCAGGAACCCGTCGCCGGCCGTGTTGACCTCGCGGCCGCCGAACCGCTCGAGCTCCGCGCGGAGGAGGTGGTTGTGGCGCGCCAGGAGCGCTCGCCAGTCCCGGTCGCCGAGCTGCGCCGCTCGCTGGGTCGACCCGACGATGTCGGTGAAGAGCAGGGTGGCCAGGACGCGGTCCTGGCGGGGAAGCGGCCGGGTCCCCGTCAGGAAGGCTTCGATCTCGTCGGCGATCGGGTCGACGTCGTCAGCGTAGATCGTCGTGCCCGTGCCATCGATCTCCGCCAGCCGGGCATCTGGCAGCGCGCTCGACAGAGCCCGGACGCTGCGCATCGGCATGATCGTGTTGCCGGTCCGGTTCATGACCAGGACAGGAGCGGTGACCTGGTCGAGCAGCCCGGTGATGTCCCATGACGCCTGGTCGCGGATGAAGGCGTCGATCCGGAACCCGCTCGAGGCCGACCTCGTGTAGCGTCGGAACCAGGCCTTGAACCCGGGCTCGTCGATGCGCGCCGGGGCGACGATGGCCAGATGGGCGTCCAGATCGAGGCTCGCGCTGGCCGCCGCCATCTTCTGGAGCTCCGGGAGGTTGACCCCGAAGTCGTCGGCCGGCGAGGGCATGAGGCGGGGCGTCACCTCATAGGCGATGACCGCCGGGACCCGTTCGGGGTGCGCGGCCGCGTAGGCGAGGCCCAGCATCCCGGCGTCGCCCGTGCCCATGATCGCCGCACGCGTCGAGCCGACCGCGTCCATGACCGCGCCGAAGTCCTCGACCTGGGCGTCGAACGATGGCAGCTCGTCGAGTGTGTCCGACATGCCCATCCCGCGTCGGTCGAAGCGGATGAGCCGGCTGAACGTCCCGAGCCGCTCGAACAGCCGGCGCAGGACCGGATCGTCCCAGGCGATCTCCAGGTGGGCGACCGTGCCCTGCATGAGGACGAGGTCGAGGGCGCCGGTCCCGCTGACCTGGTACGCGATGTGGACGCCATCGGCCGCGAGGGCGTAGTGCGTCTCGGGCACGGCCATCCGACGATTCTGGGACCACGGTCAAGGCGGGCCCCGGAAGGGACCCGCCTTGACGATGCGGCGTGAGGGCGCGTGGCGATCAGCCCTCGACGAGGACCTCACGCAGCTTCGCCGCGAAGGCATCGGGATCGCCGGCCTGGCCGTACTCACCGCCGAGGAAGCCCCCGTGGTCGCTCGGGAACATGACCGGCTCGAGGCCCAGGCGTTCGGCCGCCGCGATCGCGCCGCGGTGGGCCATCTGGCCCTTCGACTCCACGCCGGCGGCCAGGACGATCCGCGTCGAGGCGGCGCGGAGCGCGGCGAAGTCCGGCTCATAGTGGGTGCAGGTCGTGATGTTCTGGCTGAGCAGGGGATCGGTGCGGATGCCGTCGTCCCCGGCCGGCAGGCCGAACATCGCCGGGTCGGGCGCGCGCTGAGCGGCCAGCTCCGGGGTGATGGGACCCTCGTGGCTCACGGCCACGATGAACTGGGCCATGCCCGGACCGAACCCGTCGCGCTGGTACGTGTCCGCGATCGCCTGGGTCAGCGCCATCGCCCCCTCGCGATCGGGCAGGATGGAGGCCAGTGGCGGCTCGTGGGCGACGAGCGTGCCGACGTCCTCCGGGTGCGCTGCGACGAGGGCGAGCGCGTTGACCGCACCGCCGCTGGACGCGAACAGGTCGACCGGGGCGATGCCGAGCTCGGTGATGATCCGATGGAGGTCGTCGGCATGCTGCTGGGGGGTGGACTGGCTGGCCGGATCGGCCTTCGTGCTGCGTTCGACGCCGCGCGGGTCGTAGGTCACGACCGTGCGATCGGTGAAGTGGCCGGCCAGGGTGCCGAACCCACCCGCGCCCATCGGCGAGCCGATGAGGAACAGGACCGGGGCGTCACCGTCCGCCGGGCGGACGTCATAGGCCAGGACGGCCCCGGGGGCGTCGACGGTCGCCGTCGTGGGCTGGGTCATCGTGGTCATGCTGCTGCTCCTTCCGCGAGGATGGCGTCGATCTGTCCGACGGCTTCGGTCAGGCCTTCGACCATGCCCATGGCTACCAATTGCTCCATCGCCTCCGTGCTCGGGAAGCGGCTCTCGATGGACATCCGACTCCGGCCGGCGCCGATCGACTCGATCGTGGCTTCGACCATGTTCCGCGGGAACTCGTCGTTGGGCGTGCCGTCGTCGTTGGCGAACCCATCCTGGAAGACGAGCCGACGGGGCGGCTCGACCTCGACGATGTCCCAGTAGCCGCGCGGCTGGTCGCCACTGGGGCCGGTCATGTGGTATTCGACCCGGCTGCCGGGGGCGAGGTCATGGGCCGTGAACGTGGCGGGATAGGTCGGGGGACCCCACCAGCGCTCGAGCTTGCGCGGATCGGCCCACAGGTCCCAGATGCGGTCCGGCGTGGCGTCGAACTCGGCGGTCAGGGTCAAGGTCAGGGCCTCGGGATCCTTCTGGACGGCGGTGACAGTCATGCCTCGGTCTCCTTGCTGCGGCTGATGAGGTCGGTCATGCGGTCGATCCGGCCGCGCCAGATGGCCTCGTACTGGTCGAGCAGGCCCCGCGCCAGGCGGAGGCCCTCGATGTTCGTGCGCACGACCTTGCGGCGGCCGGTGCGCTCCTTCGTCACCAGGCCGGCCCGCTCGAGCACGGCGACGTGCTTCTGCACGGCCGCGAAGCTCATCGGGTAGTGCGCGGCCAGTTCGGCGACGCCCTCGCGCCCGCTCAGGGCGCGCAGGACGATGTCACGCCGAGTGGCGTCCGCCAGGGCGGCGAAGGCGAGGTCGGGATCGAACGTGGCCTGCATTGATACAACCATACGGTTGTATGAAAGTCTTGTCAAGCCACGGATCGGGCGAGACCGTCACCGGTCAGTCGTCGAATGACAGGACGAACCACCAGTCCTCGGCGATCTGGGTGAAGTCCAGGCGTTCGGGCTCGTCCACCTTCGGCACCGCGCCGGCCGGGTCGTAGAGGTAGGCATAGTCGTCGACGACTGACGCGTCATCGAGGATGAACCAGGCAGCCTCGAGGTCGCCGTCCGGTGTGTAGGTCGCGTCGCGGATGCGACCGGCGGCGATGCCCGACGCCTCGATGGCCTGAGCGAGACGGGCATGGTCGGCAAGCGCCGCCGCATCGAACGGCATCGTGCCCTCGCGGTCGCAGCCGTTCCTGATCGAGGACGCCGAAGGCGCCGCGCGCGTAGCCGAGGTTCTGGCAGTACGGGCTGTCCTCGAAGTCGGTCACCCGGAGCTCCGCGACGATCGGGATGACCTCGTCGAGGCGCGCGACGTCGGCGGCCATCCGGTCGGGCGACGGCGGGGACGGGGCGCCCAGGCACGCCGCGACGAGGAGCGCCGACATGGGCACGAACCACGGGAGGCGTCGTCGCCGATCCATCGAGGTCATGGTGCCTTGGGGACGGCGGCGAGGACCATCGTGTGGCGCGATGGCCGACGACCGCCCACGCCTCAGCCCAGGCCGTGGCGGGCGCGCTGGTCGGCCAGCCGGTCGTGGGCGATGGCGATCAGCGGGACGACGGTCGTGGCCCAGGTCGACGCGGTCGGGTTGAGGATCGAGATCCAGCGCTGGGCGGCGTAGACGGGGTGGGGGAGGATCGTGTCGAGCGCCGCGTAGTCCGGCTCCGCGTCGATGTCGACCAACCGCTCGAACGTCGCCTTGTCGACACCGAGGTTGAGCCGGAAGACACCCGGACGCTCGAGGTCGGAGGCTTGATCGTGCTCGTCATTGGTGACGATCGTGGCGTAGTTGGGAAAATGCTTCTCCGGGTCGAGCGAGAAGAACCAGGCGCCCGGGATGGTCACGAGGTCCGTCTCGGGGTAGGTGGTCATCAGGTAGTCGACGATCGCCTCCGGATCGGGGCCGGTCGGCAGCGTTGGGTGGGTCATGGGGCTACCGTACGGGATGCATGTCAAGTCCCGAACGGATGTTCGGTTCGTGCGAGGATCGCCACCCTGGCGAGACGAAGGCGGACCGACCGGGCTAAGGTCTTCGTCATGGCTGACACATTCGCGACGATCACCGCGGGGGACCTCGATCAGCTCCGTCGTTCGATCGAGGGCGACGTCATCGGCCCCGGCGACCCGGCGTACGACGAAGCGCGCCGACTGTGGAACGCCATCCACGACCGACGCCCGGCCGTCATCGTCCGCCCGACGACGTCGGCGGAGGTCGCCACGGCGATCCGCTTCGCCCGGGACAAGGACCTGGAGCTTGCGGTCAAGGCCGGCGGGCACAGTCCCGCGGGCCATTCGAGCTGCGATGGCGGCCTCGTCGTCGACCTGTCGCGGATGCGCGGCGTCTCGGTGGACCCGGTGACGCGCACGGCGATCGCCAACGGCGGGGCCCTCCTCGGCGAGCTCGACGTCGCGGCCCAGGCGCACGGCCTCGTCTGCCCGACTGGCGTCGTCGGCCACACCGGGGTCGCCGGCCTGACCCTGGGCGGTGGGGTCGGCCGGCTCCAGCGCCGGTTCGGGCTGACCGTCGACAACGTCCGGGCCGTCGAGCTCGTGACGAGCGACGGGCGCCTCGTCCGCGCCAGCGAGACCGAGGAGCCGGACCTGTTCTGGGGCGTGCGCGGTGCTGGCTGGAACTTCGGGATCGTCACGTCGTTCGAGCTCGCGCTCCACCCCTTCGGCCCGGATCTGCACCGCGGCGTGCGCGTCTACCCGGCCTCGGCGGCCCGCGAGGTCTGGGAGGTCTTCGAGGACTACACCGCCACGGCGCCGGAGACGGTCTCGATGATCTACGCGATCGCGCCGCCCGGGGAGCACGGTGGGCGAGGAGAGCGGCGCGGCCGGCGGCGATCCCGTCGTCGTCATCTCGTACAACCACAGCGGCCACCCGGACGACGTGGGTCGCGACACGGCCGGCCTGTTGCGCGGCCCGGAGCCGTCGTCGGTCAGTGGCGGCAGCCAGTCGTACCTCGAGGTCCAGACCGCGCACGACCTCGTCCTTGGCTGGGGCGGGCGCTCGTTCATCGCCGGCCTGTACGCCAACACGACGCGGCCGGAGGCGCTTGGATGCGCTCGTGGACCATGTGGCCGCGGGCCCGGACGGCGGATCGTTCTCGATCACCGCACAGGGCGGGGCGATCACCGCCCTCGACGACGACGTGATGGCCTATGCCGGCCGCGCGGCCCGGTTCGACCTCAGCGCCGACGCGAACTGGACCGACCCGGCCTACGACGAGGTCGGTCGTGCCTGGGTCCGCGACGCGATGGCCTTCGTCGAGCCGGACGCCATCGAAGGGCGCTACGCGAACGAGAACGCCGATGCCGGGCCGGCGGCGACGCTCGCCATCTACGGCGCGGCCAAGGTCGCCCGCCTGGGGCAGCTCAAGCGGACCTGGGATCCCGACAACGTCTTCCGCCGCAACCACAACGTCGAGCCGGCCCCGACGGCGGGCTAGCGCGAGGCGCGACGCCTTAGTCCCCGAGCCGCTCCAGGTCCAGGTGCTCCAGCCGCTCGGGGTCGGCCAGCACGTCCATGGCGGCGATCCGACCACCGACGACCGTGAAGGCAAGGACGGCGAACGGCCGCCCGTCCGGCGACCACACGACGCCGCCCGGGACGCCGTTGACCAGCGTCCGGGTCGCGGTCTTGGCCAGCTCGCGGAAGAGCAGCGCGTTCGTGGCGACGGCCTCCGGCCCACGGACCAGCTGATCGAGCCGGGGGCGGGCCACGCCGCCGTCGGAGCGGAGGACGACCTCCGGATCGAGGACGGCGATGAGCCGCTCGAAGTCGCCGTCGCGCGAGGCCGCCAGGAAGGCGTCGACGACGGCCCACTGGGCATCGAGGTCGGTATCGGGGACCGGCGCGCCCTGGACGCGACGGCGGCCGCGACTCGCCAGTTGCCGGGTCGCGGCCGGCGACCGGCCGACGATCGGGGCGATGTCGTCGAACGGGATGGCGAACACGTCATGCAGGACGAAGGCGACGCGCTCCGCGGGGGTCAGCGTCTCGAGCACGGCCAGGAGCGCCAGGCCGACGGAGTCGCCGAGGAGCGCCTCGTGCTCGGGATCGGTGCCGGCCTCGGGGGTCACGATGGGGTCCGGGACGTGCGTGTCGAGCGGCGCCTCGCGCCGGGTCCGGCGTGAGCGGAGCAGATTGAGGCACACCCGGCCGACGACCGTGGTCAGCCAGGCCCGCAGGTTCTCGACCTCGCTGGTGTCCGACCGGCTGAGGCGGATCCAGGCCTCCTGCACGGCATCGTCCGCTTCGCTCAGGGAACCGAGCATCCGATAGGCCACGCCGCGCAGGTGGCCGCGGTGGGCCTCGAATCGCTGGGCGAGCCACTCCTGGTCGGTCAGCGGCTGGGTCATCGGGCTCACCTTGTCACATCGGTCGGTCCTGGGGGTTCCACTGGTCATGACCCGCCACCACGAAGGGATGTGACCGATGACCCAGACCCTGCGACCACCGCGAGGGATCAACCTGTTCAACGCCATCGCCAAGCCGCTGCTGGCTGCCGGCCTGCCGATGGGCTTCAACGGCCTGCTGACCGTCCCGGGTCGCACGACCGGGCAGCCGCGGACGACGCCGCTGGCGGTCATCCAGGACGGCGACCGGCGCTGGGTCTGGGCCCCGTGGGGTGAGGTCCAGTGGGTCAAGAACCTGCGGGCGGCGGGTCGCGCGACGATCACCGTTCGCCGCCACGAGGAGACCGTCCGTGCGGTCGAGTTGGACGCGACGGAGCGGGTCGCCTTCTTCCGCGACGTCCTCGAGCCGATCGCCCGGGGCCTGCCCGGCGGCGTCACCTTCATCCGGACGTTCGATGGCGTCGACGTCACCGACCCAGTCGCCGCGGCCACGGGCCGGGTCGTCTTCGAGCTGCACGCGATCCGCTGACGGCTCGGGCGCCGACCCGGGTCGCTACGGTCGAGGCAGGTCGCAATCGGGCGTCGTGCACAGCTCCAGGCCGAGGGCGTCGAGGCCTTCGGCGAGGGGGGTGAAGCCGAGGACCCCGCCGAAGCTCCGGCTCGTGGCGCCGGCCGGCAGCCCGCGCACGAGGACCGCCCCACCCGAGTCGCCGACCCCGACCTGGATGTCGCCCGCGGCGACCATGCACGGGAAGTAGTCGCGGTCGGCGGCCGGGTCGTGGAGGTAGCGACCCTTCTCGGCGACCGTGCCTGAGCGGAAGTCGTCGCGCCCATTGATCTCGACGGCATCGCCGATCGCGATGTCGCCGCAGGCCAGGGGTGCGGTCCCGGGTTCGATGATGCGCTCGCCGCCCTCGCCCAGATCGACGACGTTGAGGCGGCCCCACGGGACGCGCTCCGGGGCGACGACGAGGTAGTTGATGTCCGACGGCCGGCAGGTGTGGTCCACGTGCTCGCAGGACTCGAGGAGCGCGCCCGGCCCGAAGACGCCTCGGATGGTGCGGCCATCCGGGTCCGTCGCCGTGGTGCCCTCGCGGGCGCAGTGGGCCGACGAGGTCAGGACGATCGCCTCCCCGAGTCGGGCGTAGAAGCCGGCGGCACACGATCCCCAGAGCTGCCGGCCGGCGAGCACCGGCCGGTCGTCGGCCGACGTCGTGGGGGTGGTCGCGACGCGGGCCAGGGCGACGAGCCCCAGCGCGACGACCACGACCGCCGTGCCCGCCAACAGAAGGCGGCCGAGGCGGCCCGGGCGGGCGCGCCCCGCCGTCGATGGATCGGCCATGGCCCACAGCGTACGGCGCCCCGACCGGCGACCGTACACTCGGAGCCGATGCCTTCCCGCGACGTGGCCATCGAGACCGGCGTCCTCCCGTCCGGGCACCCGTTCGCGCGGATCGGCTCGGGAACGCGGGTCGTGCTGTACCTGCCGGGTCTGTCGTTCACGGCCGAGCCGTCGACGCCGAAGTCGATCCGGCGCTGGTGGAAGGGCTATCTCGGGCCGATCGAGCGCCATGACCTGACGTTCGTCCAGGTCGGGCGCCGGGCCGACCTGCCACCCGGTAGCTCGGCCGCGGACGTGGCCGACGACTATGCCGCGGTCATCCGCGAGCAGTGGGGGAGCGCCGTCGGGGTCATGGGCATCTCGTCGGGTGGCCACTACGCCCAGTGGCTCGCCATCCGCCACCCGGAACTCGTCGACCGGCTCGTCCTCGGCTTCACCGCGAATCGACTGACCGGCGAGGTCCGCGAGCGCCAGCGCGAGGCCGTCGAGCACTTCCTGGCCGGTCGATGGCGCTCGGGGTTCGCCCTGTTCGGGCCATGGTTCCTGCCGAGATTCCCGCGTCTCGGGAGCGTCGCGACGTGGTTGGCCGGGCCGTACCTCAGCGGCCGACCGACCGACTTGCGCGTCCTGCGCATCGACGCCGATGCCGACGAGGGCCATGACGCGACCAGCGAGCTCGGTCGGATCCGCTGTCCGACGCTCGTCGCCTCGGGCGGACGAGACCTGGCCTACCCGCCGGAGCTGGTCCGCGAGCTCGTCGCCGGCCTGCCCGATGTCCGGCACATCGAATACCCGACCTCAGGCCACATGGGCCCGGGCGCGGTCTTCGCCGAGGATGCCTGTGCGTTCCTGGCGGCAACGACCACGTCATAATCGGGTCGTGCGACGCCCGACGCGGCGCAGCCCGACCCCAAGAGGTGTGAACCGGTGGCCACCCAGCGCTTCGAATCGTCCGTGACCGCGATCTCCTGGATCCCGTCGGAGGCCATCACCGGCCCCTCGAAGATCCCGTTCGAGCTCGGCGTCACCCACTACGACGCTCCACCACCCGACCGGCTCGAGGACCTTGAGGCGCTCCGCACCGGTGACCGCTTCCGCGAAGCGAACGAGCTGCGCGCGTTCATCGAGGTCGAGGACGGCCGGATCGTCAAGGCCGGCCACCTGGGCCAGGGCCATATCGGGGCCACGACCGTTCGGGTGGGACCGGCCGCGATGCGTTTCCCGGCGGTCCAGCTGCCGGATATCCAGGCGGAGCCCGAGGTGAGCGACTCGTCCGCGCGGTTCGTCCAGACCATCGGAGGCCGGATGGGCCTGCCGACGCCGCGGCCCGTGCCGCACAAGCCGTTCGTCCAGTTCTGGCCGTCGATCGCGTGGACGACCCTCGCCCTGACGATCAACGCCGACGGGAGCGCCAGCCACGAGCTCGTGGGCGCCAGCCCGTTCCCGCGCCACTGGATCTACGACCACGACGGGAAGCTCGTCGAGAAGTCGGGCGTCATCGACTTCGCCCAGTGGGCCAACCAGTCCTTCGGGGACCGGACGCCGTGGGGCATGCAGGACTCGCCGGCCGTCGTCGCGGTCGTCGAATCGGCCCTCGAGCGGTCGCTGTCGAGCGCGATCATGAACGACGGCCTCAAGCCGACCATCCGGACCATCGCGGAGGGCGAGGACCTCGTCCGCCAGGGCGAGCCCGGCACGGACATCTACCTCATCCTCGACGGGATCTTCGTCGTCGAGCGCGACGGCGAGGAGATCGCCGAGATCGGGCCCGGCGCGGTCGTGGGTGAACGGGCCGGCCTGACCGACGGGAAGCGGACGGCCACGCTGCGGGCCCGGACGAAGGCGCGCGTCGCCGGCGTCCCGCCCGACGCCCTCGATCCCGAAGCGCTGGGGAGCCTGGCGACGATGCACCGAGCCGGCGACTGAACCGCCATGCTCCGGTCGATCACCCACCGGCTGTCGAGCGACGACCCGGTCCTCCCGGTCGAGGGGCACCTGGCGCCGTTCGATGGCGCGACCGGCTGGCTGAACTCCGAGCCGCTGACGCCGGCGGCCTGCGTGGTCGGGTCGTCCTCGTGGACTTCTGGACCTACACGTGCATCAACTGGCTGCGGACGGCGCCGTACGTCCGAGCCTGGGCACGCAAGTACGGGCCGCACGGCCTGACCGTCGTCGGCGTCCACACGCCCGAGTTCGGGTTCGAGCGCGACGTCGACAACATCGTCGCGAGGGCCAAGGACTTCGGCGTCCACCATCCCATCGCGATCGATAGCGAGTACGGCGTCTGGACGGCGTTCGCCAATCACTTCTGGCCGGCGGTCTACCTCGCCGACGCCGAGGGCCGGATCCGCTACCACCACTTCGGCGAGGGCGAATACGAGATGATCGAGATGGTCATCCAGCAGCTCCTCGTCGAGGCCGGGGTGACGGACCTCGACCGGGATCTCGTGTCGGTGGAGACGGTCGGGTTCGAGGTCGCCGCCGACTGGCGGAGCCTCCGAACGCCGGAGACGTATCTGAGCTACGGGCGCTCCGCCGGCTACGCCTCGCCGGCCGAGCCGCGACTCGGCGCGGCACTGGCCTACCCGGAGCCAGGACGGCTGGGCCTCAACCGGTGGGCACCGATCGGGGCCTGGACGCTGGCCGAGCACGCCGCAGTGTCGAACGGACCCGGGGCCCGCGTCGCCTTCGGATTCCAGGCCCGCGACGTGAACCTGGTCATGGGCCCGGCGACCCGCGGGACGTCCGTGCCGTTCCGCGTCCGCCTGGACGGCGAGGCCCCGGCCGGAGCCCATGGCTTCGATGTCGACGCGGCGGGTGACGGCACGCTGGCCGACCAGCGCCTCTACCAGCTCATCCGCCAGCCCGGCCCCATCAGGGAGCGCGTGGTCGAGATCGAGTTCCTCGAGGCCGGCGCCGAGGCGTACTGCTTCACGTTCGGCTGACGCGTGATCAAGGGGTTGACTGGAGTGCGACCCTGACGACGTAGCCGTGGCCCGACCACGAGAAGGGAGCGAGATGGGAGCACCCGTGTCCAGCCAGAAGGCACTGACCTCCTTGCACGACATGAGGCCCCATGCGCACGCTCAATCTCGGCATCCTCGCCCACGTCGACGCCGGTAAGACCACCCTCACCGAGCGTCTCCTCTACACCGCCGGCGCGATCGACCAGATCGGCAGCGTCGACGCCGGCACCACCCAGACCGACTCGCTCGACCTCGAGCGCGAACGCGGGATCACCATCCGATCCGCGGTCGCCTCGTTCTTCCTGGGCGATCTCGCGGTCAACCTCGTCGACACGCCCGGCCACCCCGACTTCATCGCCGAGGTCGAGCGCGTCCTCGGCGTCCTCGATGGCGCCGTCCTCGTCGTGTCCGCGGTCGAGGGGGTCCAGCCCCAGACCCCGCTGCTCTTCCGCGCGCTGCAGCGGCTCCGTGTCCCGACCCTGATCTTCGTCAACAAGCTCGACCGTGCAGGCGCCGATCCCGAGCGCGTGGTCGAGACGATGCGGCGGCGCCTGTCGCCCGGGGTCCTCGCGATGGGACGTGCCCGTGACGCCGGCCGGCCCGGCGCGACGTTCGCGCCGTTCACCGCAGCCGACGACGAGTTCCGGATGGCGCTGGTCGAGATCCTGGCCGAGCGCGACGACGCGATCCTCGATGCCTACGTCGCCGACGCCGGATCGCTCACACCCGAGCGGCTCGCGTGAGCAGCTCGGCGTCCAGACCCGGGCCGGCGCCGTCCATCCGGTCTACTTCGGCTCCGCGGCGCGGGGCATCGGCGTCGACACCCTGCTCGCCGGCATCGACGAGCTCCTCGGCGGCGCTCGCGGTGACCCGGAGGCCGCCGTGTCGGGCCGCGTATTCAAGATCGAGCGGACGACGTCGGGCGAGCGCGTTGCCTACGTTCGCCTGTTCGCCGGCACCCTGCGCGCGCGGCAGCGCGTCCGGATCGGGGGAGGGGAGGAGACCAAGCCGACATCCATCCGTGTCTTCGCCCCGACCGGGGCGCCACGCCGCGACGTGCTGACGGCCGGCGAGATGGCCACGGTCCGCGGCCTCGGCGCCGTCCGGGTGGGTGATGCCGTCGGGGAGCCGCCGCCCGGTCACGACGTCACCGCTCGGTTCCCACGCCCGACCCTCGAGGCCGTCGTCGATGCCGTCCGGCCGAACGAGCAGGGCTCGCTCCGCGCCGCCCTCAACCAGCTGGCCGAGCAGGATCCGCTCATCGACGTCCGCCAGGACGACCTCCGGCACGAGATCTCGGTGTCGCTCTACGGTGAGGTCCAGAAGGAGGTCATCCAGGCGACCCTCCAGCGGGACTACGGCATCGAAGCCGACTTCCGCGAGACGACGACGGTGTGCATCGAGCGTCCGGCGCGCCTCGGTGAGGCCGAGGCGATCATCCGGGCCAAGACCAAGACGAACATCACCGGCCGGAGCTCGCCCGACAGCACCAACCCGTTCATGGCCACGCTGGCCCTGCGCATCGAGCCCGCGGCGTTCGGGTCGGGCATCGAGGTCCGCCTGGACGTCGAGCCCCGGCTCGTGCCCCTCTACCTGTTCAAGACGCCGGATGTCTTCGCCGCGCAGCTGACGGCCTACGTCCACGAGGCGCTCGAGGCGGGCCTGGCCGGTTGGCAGGTGACGGACTGCCGGGTGACCGTCATCGATTGCGGCTACGCGTCACCGGTCACGAGCGCGGCGGACTACCGCCGGTTGACCGAGCTCGTGCTGGCCACCGCCCTCGAACGTGCCGGGACGTGGGTCTGCGAGCCGCTCGCCGAGCTGTCCCTGGAGGTGCCGACGTCGACGGCGCCGGGCGTGCTTGCCGCCCTGGGCCGGCTCGGCGGTCGGGTCACCGGGCAGTTCTCGGCCAACGGGCTGACCCAGGCCGGGGCGGTGCTGCCGGTCGCGCGCGTGCGCTCGCTCCAGCACCAGCTGCCCGGCCTGTCGATGGGGGAGGGGATCCTCGAGCAGCGCTTCGGCGGCTACCAGCCCATCGGCGAGCACCCACCGACAAAGCCGCGCACGCGCCCGAGCCCGCTCGATCGCGAGGCGTGGCTGGCGTCCCTGTCGAAGCGAGGGTGACGAGCGTCGATCCCGGGACGGACGTCGCTGGGCTCGCTTGCCGTCAGCCCGCGCGGCTGCGACGATGCCTCACGCTGAAGCGGGGAGGCACGATCCATGGACATGTCCCGGATGCGCGTGGCCGAGTACCAGGTGGCGCATCGACACGATGACGGCAGCTATGTGGAGATGATCGAGGCACCGAATCAGGGTGGGCCGGAGGCGAGTGATCCGGAGCGGCTATGGCCGCAGGCCCACTTGTTCCAGTGTCGATCGTGCGAGGAGTCGGTCCTCGTCGCTCCAGCGGACGCCGACGGGCATCTCATCGAGTCGCGGTAGCGCCGGGACGGGAGGGTCAGCGACCGGCGAGCCAGGCCATCTCGGTCTCGACGCTCTCGTCCTCGCCCAGGTGCCCCGCATCGGTGACGACGACGTGGGCGTCGGGGATCGCGGCCGCCAGCCAGTCGCCGTGGGCGGCCGGGACGAGGGTGTCGGCCCGGCCGTAGCTCAGGTAGACCGGCACGCGGACGTCCCGCGGGTCGAAGCCCCACGGCTGGACGAACGCGAGCATGTCGTCGATCCAGCCGTCGGGTCCGGGCTCCAGCGCGTCGGTGATGTGGTCGTAGATCCGCTCGTAGTGCTTTTCCGTCTGCGCCAGGTCGGCCTCGGCCATCTCGTAGTCGTCGCCCTCGAAGTCGAGTCGCCCTTCCTCGAGGCGTTCCAGCGTCGTCGCCCGCAGCCGCTCCACGAGCGGGCGCATCTCGGACTCGCCGGCGATCGCGGCGCGGAACTCGATGACGTTGCCCTGGGTCATGCCGGCCAGCCAGGCGTCGCCATCGAGCCCGTCGGGGCCGTACGGCGCGATGCTCACCGAGGCCAGGCAGCGCAGGGTCCGGTCGGGGAGCAGCGCGGCACACGCCAGCGCGTGGGGGCCGCCGCCGGAGCCACCCGTGACGGCGAAGGTCGAGACGCCGAGCTCGTCGGCGATGAACGTGATGTCGTCGACGACGTCGGCGACCGAGCGACCAGGCTGGCGCGTCGAGTGGCCATACCCCGGCCGGTCCACCGTGAACCGGCGCAGGCCGTGGCGGGCGTAGATGGTCGGGTCTTCCCAGCAGCTGATCCGCCCGCCGGGCGTCCCGTGCAGGGAGAAGAGGCCCTGGCCGTTCGGGTCGCCCCACTCGGCGACGGCCAGGGTCCGCCCATCGGGGGTCGTGAAGCGATGCTCGATGTGCTCAGGGACCATGTGCGGACTCTAGCGAGGTCGCGTCGGCGCCGCGAACCGACAGCGGCCGCCCGGCGTACTTGCTCTTGTCGATGCGGTCCCCAGACCGCCCCCTGGACAGGAGGAAGGGCATGCGCAAGACCCTGCTGCTCGCGATCGCCGGCGGAAGCCTCATGCTGATCGCCCTCGCGCCGATGATCGCCAGCGGCGACAGTCATCGGTCGTTCAAGGCCAACCTCAACGGCTACCTCGAGGTCCCGTCGATCTCGACCCCTGCGACCGGGCGGTTCACGGCGCGGCTGGATCGCGACGGCGACACGCTGACCTATCGACTGCGACTGAGCGACTTCCTCGAGACGCCGCTGTTCGCGCACATCCACTTCGCCCGACCGGACGTGAACGGGGGCGTCATCGCCTTCCTGTGCGGCGGTGGCGGCAAGCCGGCCTGTCCGGCCGATGGGGTGGTCGAAGGCACCGTGACCGCCGCCGACGTCATCGGACCGACCGACCGCGGCATCACCGAGGGCGAGTTCGACGAGCTCATCCGGGCGATGCGCAACGGCGCGACGTACGTGAACGCCCACACCGACACGTACAAGCCGGGCGAGATCCGCGGGAACATCAAGCGCGGCGACTGACGAGCGCGACGTCATCTGACGGCACGACGCCGCTCTCGCACCTGCGGGAGCGGCGTCCTTGCGGTCGGCGTGATGGTCGAGGCCCCCACGATCACCGGACCAGGGCTGGTGCCGCCGCGAGCGCGTTTGCAAGAACCTCGGCGAAGGCCTCGGCGTGGGTGCCGAAGCCCATGTGGTCACCGGGGAAGACGACGGGTTCGGTGCCGAGCTGTCCGGCCAGGGCCATCCCCATGTCGTGGATCATCTGCCCGGCGGACGCTTCACCGATGCCGATGATGATTCGGGGCTTGCCCGCCCGCAACGCCTCGACCTCGGGACGGTAGAGCGACAGGGGGATCATCCCGTGCGCGAGCCAGTACTCGAAGTTGCCGCTCACCCGATCCCAGGTCGCGGCCTCTTCGGGGCCCGGTGCGATGTCGAGCGCTGGGCCGACCTCGTCGGGCTCGTCGTCCAGGCCGTTCGTGGCGAAGAACAGGCCCATCGCGGCGTCGACGCCCTCGCGCCGATAGGTGTCATAGATCTCCCTGTCGGCGGCCAGCGCCGCGGTCGGGTCGTCGAGCAGCATGATCGTGGGAGGTTCGTGGGCCACCACCGAGGTGACCAGCTCGGGGTATCGCGCGGCGAGGTCGAGGGCGATCTGCGCCCCGCCGCTGGTCCCGAAGACGTCGGCCGGCCCGGATCCCAGGGCTCGGATCAACGCGGCCGCATCGTCGCCCTGCACGTCGAGCTCCAGGTCGCCGGGCTCCCCTTCGGATCGGCTCCGGGAGTTGCCACGCGGATCGTAGGCGACGACGGTGTAGCGGTCGGCGAGGTGTCCCGAGAGGTCGGCGAACACGCCGGCATCCTGCGGTCCACCGGGGATGACCAGCAGGGGAGGACCTGACCCTTGGGTCTCGTAGTAGATCGTCGCGCCGGGGACCCGGAGCGTGGATGACCGCGTCGGGAACGTCATCGGGTGCCCCACTCGTCGGCGACGGTGACGAAGGTCGGCGGCTCCATGGCGCCCGCGGCCCGCCGGAGGCCACGCGCGAGCGCCAGGCGGATGCCACGTGCGCACGTCGCGGAGCGGCGTGCGACGGCCGGCGTCGAGCGGGCGGCGTCTCGGTCTGGTGGTGGTCAAGGCCGATGAGGAGTGTGGCCAGGACTGCCGGGTCGAGCATCTCGAGTTCTCCTGTGCGGTGGGTCGTACGGTCACGACGTCAGGCCCGAACCTTCTGACCCATCCGCCCGGCCGTCCAACACCTGTCGGCCGCCGATTACCATCCGGGATGCGTGAATACCCCCGGTGGGCCGATCGGCAACGAGCTCGAGATCCGCTCCCTCCGCTACTTCGTGGCCGCGGCAGAGGAGCTGAACTTCACGCGCGCCGCGGCGCGCCTGTACGTGGCCCAACAGGCGCTGAGCCGCGAGATCCGGCGGCTCGAGGACCGGCTGGGCGTGACCCTCTTCCAGCGCACGACCCGCCGCGTGACGCTGACACCGGATGGTGAGCGCCTCCTCGTCGGAGCCCGGGACCTCATCGCGCGCCACGACGCGCTGTGGGCTCAGGTGCATGTGCCCGCGGCACGACCGACGGTGGTCGACTTGATGAGCGAAGGGCGCCTGACCGTGCCCAGGATCCTGGACCGGGCACGCATCCGCGCGTCGACGGTGGACTTTCGGGGTCGCTACACCGGCGGGACCGGGGTCGCGCTCGAGCGTCTGGCGACCGGCGGCCTGGATGTCGTCTTCGGTCGGGTCGACTGGCTGGACGCCCATCCGATGCCGACCATCGATCACGTCCTCGTCCGGCTCGAGCCATTGGCGCTGCTCCTGCCTGCCGAGCACCCGCTGGCACGACAGGAGGCCGTCCCGGTGCGCAGCCTCCGAGGGCTGGAGGTCGATGGGCTACCGGCGCACCAGAACGCGCCGGAGTGGACCGACCTGATCCGCCAGTTCTTCGCCCTGTCAGGAGCGCACTCGACTCCGCCCCATCTGCCGGCCATCGGGCTCGAGGAGCAGGGCTATCACCTCGTGCGCCAGGGCGTCCCGATCCTGGCGTCGCTCGACCATGTCGAGGTGCCAGGCGGCGTCATCCGCCCCCTGGTCGATCCGATCCCGCTCTACGCGTGGTCCATGGCGTGGCGGCGCGGCTCGGAGGGCGCCGGGATCGCGGCCCTGCGCGGCGCGTCCGTCGACCTCGGGACGGCCGAGGGGTGGCTCCGGATCGAGCGCGATCGTGATGGGGCCGTGTGGTTGCCCGAGCCCGATGCATCGCGCCTCGCCAACGGCGACTACACCCTGGTCCAGCCAAGTGGCGAGATGGGAGGTTCCGATGCATGACGCGATGCGCCGGCTCGAGGGCCCTAGCCGCGACGCCCGATCAGGTACCAGGTCTCGACGTCGCCTTTGCCCTTGATCGGCACCGTGCCACGCCGTTCCAGCTCGAACTCGTCCTTCAGCAGCTCATAGGTGGCCTGGGTCACCTGGATCCGCCCGGGCGTGCCCTGCGACTCCATGCGGCTGGCCATGTTGACCGCGTCCCCCCACAGGTCGTACAGGAACCGCTTGCGCCCGATGACGCCGGCGACGACCGGGCCCGAGTTGATGCCGATCCGGATCGCGACGCCCAGGTGGCTGACCGCATCTTCCGAGAGCATCGCCTCGCGCATGTCGAGGGCCATGCGCGCCATGACCCGGGCGTGGTCGGCGCGGGGCACCGGCACGCCCGCCGCGACCATGTAGGCGTCACCGATGGTCTTGATCTTCTCGACGTCGTAGCGCTCGGCCAGGAGGTCGAAGTGCGTGAACAGGTGGTCGAGCAGCCCGACGACCTCGGTCGGTTGCAGGCCCTCGGAGAGCGGCGTGAAGTCGACCACGTCGGCGAACAGGATCGAGGCTGCGGCGAACTGGTCCGCGATCGTGCCGGGGTCGGTCTTGAGCCTGTCGGCGATGGAGGCCGGGAGGATGTTCAGCAGCAGGGTCTCGGCCCGGTCCTGCTCGATCCGCAGGGACGCCAGGGCTTCCTCGCGCTGACGGACGAACGTCGCGAGGAGCCCGAACACGACCGCTCCGGCGAAGGTCACATTGAGGGCGATCATCAGGCTCGAGAACCACGCCGGAAGGGGCGACTGGCCGCCGTAGGCGATCTCGCCGACGAGTCCCGAGACGAGGAACACGGCGATGAACGCGATGAACCAGCGCACGCCGGACCGCGCTCCATCGAAGACGAGCGCTCCGAGCGGGGCCAGGATCCCCCAGACGCCGACGCCACCTGACGCGAGGAAGCCACCGACGAAGGCCATCGAGATCGTCGGCGCGAGGAGGATGTCGAGCAGCTCGACCCGCAGGAACCGCTTCGTGTCGCGCGTTCGGGAGAAGATCACGATCGCCGCGATCGAGATGAGCAGGTACAGCCAGGCGATGAGGCCGGCCATCGCTCCCAGAGCGAGGTAGATCGCGCCCCACGCCAACGCGATGGGGAGGATCAGGACGCTGACGATGACGAGCAGCGCCTTGCGCAAGCGCGTTTCGTCGTCGTCCCGCGGATCGGCTCCGATCCTCGCGGCGCGATCGATCCATGGCTGGGCGAACCGAGTGAGCGCATCCATGTGCCGGAGCGTAACCGCGCCACCATCGCGCCATCACGCTCACGGGCCGGGCTTCTACCGACTTCTGCAACGGACCGCGGACCCAGGGTTTAGTTAGGGTTGGGTCAGGTTCTGGTCAAGTCAGGCCTTCGCTCGAAGGAGGATCCAGATGGACGACGAAGCGGTTCGTGATCGCGCCACGGCGTTCTGCGCTGCGCTCGATGAAGGGGATATCGGGCGAGCGACCGAGCACATGAGCCCGGAGCTCCAGCGCAACCTTGGCGAGGTGCTGGCCCTGCTGCCCTTGCCGTCAAGCGACTCGACCGTCGTCTCGGTCGACCGTGGCGGGTCGGGCTACAGCGTCGTCCTGCGGCTTGTCGGCGAGACCGACGAGGTCGAGCTCCAGACCCGGTGGAAGGACCGTGACGGCCAGCCGACGCTCGTCGAGGCCAGCCACCTGAGCAGCACGGAACGGATGGCCGCGGCGCCAGACGAGGACCTATCCGGCGTCGTCGCAGACGAGCAGGAGCGATGACCGAGACGCCCAAGCCTGACTAACCGGTGGGATGCTCGTCCAGCGCACGGATGACCGTCGCGACGTCACCCAGATCGTTGCCGAGCTGGTGGTCGCGCCCGGGCAGTCGATGGACGTACGCCTGCGAGATCGCGTCGGCGTACAGATCGACATGGGCTGGCGGGACCTCGTCGTCCGCGAGACCGTGGACGAGATGGATCGGCACGTCAGGCGGCAGTCGGGCGCCGAGGTCGTTCGGTAGCACGAACTCGTCGCCTGGCCACCCACCGTCGCCCACGAACGGCGCGGCGAGCAGGATGATCGCGGCGACCGGGCGGTCGGGTGGATCGTCAGCGAGGCTGTGCATGAGGACGGTCCCGCCGACAGAGTGGCCCACGACGACGGCGTTGCCGTCCAGGCGCGCGATCGCCTCGCGGATCGCCGGCACCCACGTGACCGCGCTCGGGTCGTCTTCGTCGGGCATCCGTGGATAGCGGACCTCGAACCCGTCGCCGAGCTCCGCACGCAGGCTGTCGACGAGCTTGTCGTCCCATTCGTCGTGGGTGCCCTCGCCAGCGCCCTGGATGAACAGGACCTGCCGGATCATCCGCCGGCGTCCCCGAACGTCGCCCGTCCGGCCGGTCGATAGGTCTGGACCATCACGCCCGTCGACGTCGTGAACGACTCGATCTGCTCCAGGTGATGGGTCTGGCCGTGCTCCGGGAAGAGCCGCAGGCCGTCACCCACGATGACCGGGTAGATGCGGAGGTTGAGCTCGTCCACGAGGTCACGTTCGAGCAGCCACCGGAGCAGGACGCCGCTGCCGTGGAGCTGGAGCTCACGCCCGGGCTTGGCCTTGAGCTCGCGGATCGCCGGCTCGAGATCGCCGGCGATGACGTGGGTGTTCTGCCAGGTCGGGTCCTTGAGCGTCGACGAGGGCACGTACTTGGGCAGGATGTTGATCTTGTGGCCGAACGGGTTGTCGTCGTGGTTCGGCCAGTAGGGGAGCCAGATCTCCCAGGTCTTCCGCCCGAGGAGGAGCGCGTCGGCGCGCTCGAACATCGAGGTCAGGAACGGCCCCATGTCCTGGTCGGCATAGGCATCGGTCCAACCGCCGCGGTCGAACCCGCCCCGCCGGTCCTCGTCCGGGCCGCCGGGACCCTGGTACACGCCATCCAGGGTCACCATCATCGATGCGGTCAGCTTCATGGTCGTCGCTCGGCCTCCTGATCGTGTCGACCGGATTCTGACCGATGACCGCGCGCCGGGCCTTGCAGCCGCCTTGCGGGCCCCTGCGAAGATGGGACGATGTCTGGACTGGAATCCCTGCTGCGTTCGATGGGCGCGACGGCGGACAGCGATCTAGGCCACTGGATGCTCGAGCGTGGCGTGGCGCTGGCCGACGAGGAGACGATGAGCCAGGCCGTCCACGACGTGTACTGCGGGATCGCGGCGGATCACCCGACGCCCAACGCCAAGGATCACGCCCAGGCTTTGGCCCTCATCACCGCGCTCCGGAAGCAGGTGGACTCCCACCCGCCGGCCTGACGGCGACTCGCGACGCCTCCGGCACCCGACAGGGCCTCGGACTTGGCTACGATGGCGAGGTCCGCGCTACGGCCACCGTGGCGCCACGGGAGGAACGGTCCATGGCCTGGTATCTGACCCGCTTCAGCTACACGCCGGAGACGTGGGCTCGATTGACCAAGAACCCCGAAGACCGGCGAGAGGCCGCGCGGGCCTACATCGAGTCGGTCGGCGGCAAGCTGCACGGGTTCTGGTACGCGTTCGGCGAGTACGACGGCTACAACCTGTTCGAAGCGCCCGACAACGTGTCGATGGCCGCCGTGGCCCTCGCGATCGGCGGGGGAGGGGCGTTGTCGAAGATCGAGACGACGCCGTTGCTCACCGTCGAGGAGACGCTCGACGCACTCGGCCGCGCCCAGTCGATCGGCTACCGCCCACCGGGGGCGTAGGACCGCACCCAGGCGTCCGAGACGGCCGCCTCGACGGAATCCCCGCTCGTGGATGTCCCGCAGGTCGACTAGTCGGACGACCGAACCGCCCTGAGGTAGAGCGTCCGGACGGCGAGGATCTTCCGCACGCCAGCGACCTCACGGTCGAACCCTTCGGAGCGATAGCTGGCGTCGGTGATACCCAGCCCGGCGAAGTACAGCCCGACGATCCCGCCGAGCAGGCCGCACACGAGCAGCAGCTCCTCGGACAACGTCCGCAGCTCATCGAACAGCGTGAACGTGATCAGGTCGCGGGGCGGCGCGCCGATCCACGTGTCCTGGACCGACGCCGGGATCGCGACCAGCGCGAACGCGACAAGGAACGCCATGACCACCACGCCGACCGCGATCGCCTGGAGCAGCTGCGGGATGGCGACGAGCAGCGTGACGTTGCTTCGCTCGAGCCAGGAGAGTGCGGGGAGGGGGCAGCAGATCGGCGGGCGGACGCCGAACGTCGCGGCCAGCGGCTGGACAGGCGTGTTAGCCACGTCGGCGAGGACGCCATCGACGTCGGTTCGGGTCTCGATCGCCTGGAGCGCGCGCCGGAACGTGATGACCACGAGCAGCGCCGCTACGACGAGCAGCATCAGCAGGATCAGCCCCAGCTCGGCCCAGGTCATCGCGCCGGCGGCTTCCCACATCTCGGCCGCGAACAGCAGGAACACGACGAGGATCAGCAGCACAGGAAGCGTTCGGGCAAGCAGTTCGACGGTGTGGGTCAGCTGGTCCCAGAGTCGCTCGAATGCCCAGAGCCCGATCTCGATCAGACCGAACCCGGTGATCAGGTAGAGCGCGCCGACGCCGGTCAACGCGCCGAGGAAGGACCTGATCCCTTCGCCGTAGTCAGCGTCGATCAGCGCGGCCGGGACGACCGGCAGGAACGCGATCGTGAGGATGTCGAGGAGGTCGAACCTCGACGGCCGGACCCGGAACGATCGATGTCGAAGGCTGCTGACGACGATCCAGAGCACCGCCATCCAGCCGATCGTTGCCCCGACGCCGGCCAGGTTGGCGATAGGCGGCCAGTCGGGCCTCGTGCCCCAATAGAGCACCGTGCCGAGGATCAGCCACAGCGAGATGAGCGGCGCCGCGCGCCGATCCATCGCGGATTCCGAGCTCCAGCCCTCGATGAGCTGCGGCACACCGCGCCGGGCGAACCACTGCTCGGTGTCGATGCGGAGCTCAGGCGCCAGCGTGGCCGAGGCGGGATCGGGTGTCGACATGCCGCCGCGAGCGTACTGGACCGCCGGGGGCCGCTGGGCGACTCCGGAACGGTTCGGTCTAGGCCTCCGAGAAGTCCGCCGTTGACGGGATCTCCGCGGGCGGGGTGCCCACGACGATGACGATGACCTTCTGGTCGGTGAGCTCGATCGCCCGCGGATCGCCCTCGTAGGGCTCGCCACCGATGTAGACCGCGATCGGCGTCGGGGCGCAGTGCTCGCCGACACAGGTCTCGCTGAGTTCGACGCCCCACTCGTCGAAGAACTGGCCGAGGGTGTGCGGCTCGGGATCCGACGACTCGGTGTGGAGGATCCGGACGCGTCGTGGGTGTGCAGCGGCGAGATGCAGGGCTGGTCGCACATCTCGATCCCGCCGTACGAGCCCACGTCCGCGAAATACCTGACCTCGGGGTCGTCGGTGTTGATCCCGATGGCGGCCGGGACGACGATCTCCTGACCGTCGATGAACACGTCCAGGTGCGCGTGGACGTGGTTGACGAGGAACTCCTTCGGCGCGGGCTCCAGGCCGGCGGCCACGGTGCGCTCCATCGGATCCGCGGGTGCGGGCCAGAGGACCGCTGGTGCGGCGGCGGGCGACACCGGCGGCGGCGGCGATCGGAGCGCTCGGCGCCGGCGTGGCGCTCGGACCGACGTTCGACCAGGCGACGACGACGGCGATGGCGACCACCAGAGCGCCGAACAGGATCAGCGGCCTTCGCATGTCGGTTCCCTCCGAGTGGCGTTCGAGCTGACGCTCATGGCCCGATCCGCATCGAGCCGACGATCACATCGCGCTCCGCGATGTCGTCCGCTGTGGCGTCCGGACCGGTATCGGTCGCGATGACCACCCGCTGACCGTCGACGTCCATCACGTACACGGACCCGACGTGGCCGGCGGCCAGCATGTAGACGAGGGGCACCGGCTGGTTCGCCCAGATCCGGATGAACCCCGGCTCGCTGCACGTGTCCAGGTCGAGCCCGGGCGGTGGCGCGAGATCCAGCCGCCGCGCTGGATGGCCGTCGATGGTGACGTCGGTCGGGCCGGTCACGACGACGTTCTGCTGGGCCAGGAGGGCGGCGATGAGGTCGTCGGCGGTCGGACCGACCTCGGTGGGGGAGCCGTCCGGAGTCGCACGCGTCGTCGTAGACGTGGGTCACGCCGTCGGGCGCCAGGCCCACCTCCGCCGGCGCATCGGGGTGCTTGGCGAGCGTCCGGAAGCGGCTCGTGGTCCACCCGGCCGGGACCGTGACGACCAGGTCGATCGGTGTGTAAGTCGCGTCGGAGATGCGGTACGTCGCCGGGATCGAGGGCGCCGGCGCTCGGCATCGGCCGCGGCTCCGGGGTCGTCGTCGGCTCCGCACCCACGCCACCGGGAGCCGGCCGACCGACCAGCTGCGACCCGAGGACGAGGACGGCGACGACGGCCGCCGCGGCGAGACCGAACCCGATGATCGCGTTCACGGTCGGCGTCCGGCGCGCCGGCCACCACGCGACGCGGCGCTGTGCGGGTCGTGTCGAGCTGGTCCAGCACCGCCCCCGCGATACGCGAGGCATCCTCGTGCCGGTCCTCGTGGAGCCACGACCGGATGGCGCGATCGACGTCCCGATCGGTGACATGGAGATCGGTCATCGCGCCACCTCCCGTGTCTCGGCGCCGCGTCGGCGATGAGCGCCGAGCGCAGATGCCGCGTCGCGTAGTGCAATCTCGAGCCGACCGTCCCGATCGGCGCGCCGACGATGTCGGCCACCCGGTCGAGCGGCAGGTCCAGGTAGTGGTGGAGGACCACGACCGTGCGGTGGTTCAGGGACAGGCTCCGGAAGGCGCGTTCGAGCTGGTCGCGATCGACGACCGCGCTCAGCCCATCGACGACCATCGGTTCGTCGACCGCCAGCAGCCGCAGGTTCGGCGCCCAACGGCGGGACTTCCGGCCCTCGGCGTAGCAGGCGCGCACGAGGAGCCGGTAGGACCAGGCCTCGAAGCGGGCCAGGTCGCGGAGCTGGGGGAGGTCCTGCCAGACGCTGAGCAGCGCTTGCTGCGTGGCGTCCTCGGCCAGGTCGATGTCGCTCAGGATCCGGTGCGACACCGCGAGGAACCGGTCCGCGATGGCATCGACCAGGTCGGCAAACGCCTCCTGGTCGCCGCCTTGCGCGCGTCTCACGAGATCGATGTCCATGCCCGTCCCGGGTCTCGGCGTCGGATGGGTCCCCACGCTACATCTCGTATGGGCGACCGAGACGGCGGTTTCTTCGATTTCTCTGGCCCGTGATCCCGTCGGGGCCAGGGCGCCTCGCGCTCGGCGCTCACCCCGGTCAAGCGTCGTCGGCGGGTGCCTCCATGCGCTCGAGCAGCGCCAGCGTCGTCGCCCAGCTGCGGATCGTCATCGACTTGTAGGCGGGGGTGCCCACGATCTTGCCGAGGCGGCTCTTCGTCCGTTGCGCGCTGAGCCGCTGCGAGTAGATCACGCCCTTGCCCGGCCACACCTCGTCGACGCCGGGCCGTGGGTCGAAGACCTTCATCGCCGTCCGCGCGTCGATCCCCATGAGGAAGACCGCGTCGCTGTGGTACGTGTCCGGCTTGTCGCCGAAGCCCTTCGGCCGATCGCGGACGACGCTCCGGAGCTGCGCCCGCGTCAGGACCAGGACCGCGATCAGCTCGCTGTCGAGCTTGAAGGTCTTCGGGAGCGCTTCCTCGAGCTCCCGTTTGATGGCGGCCGCCGATCGGTCGGAGCTCAGGATCACGTTGCCGCTGGCGATGTAGGTCGAGACCTTCGTGTGGCCGTGCGACTCGAGGAGCTCGCGGAGGGCCGCCATCGGCACCTTGTTGCGGCCGCCCACGTTGATGCCGCGCAGCAGGACGAGGTACCTGGTCATCGGGCGAGCGGACTCACCGCTTCCCGAAGCCGGGGAGGGCCGCGGCCTGTTGCATCCACGACGCGATCTGGCGTTCGTCGATGTCGTCCATCGACTCGAGGTCCACGCCGCGCGACGCCTTGCCCATCCCGATCGGCGTGACCGGCGGTTCGGGCGTGAGATCCGTGCCGCGCCCGAACGTGAGCTTGACGTGGCCGGCGAAGCCGCCGCACGAGAAGCACCAGCCGTCGCCGACGCCATACCACGCCATGCCCCACTTCACCGAGCGCTGCAGGCCCGGCAGCGTCCTGGCCGCCAGGGCATCGACGGCTTCGGCGATGGAGCGTTGCGGCTCCGGCAAGCTCTTGATGTAGGCAAAGACCGGCTCGTCGCCGACCGCGGCCTTCGCGGGGCTGGCCCGGCCGGTCATGGCGGCCGGCAGCGTCGTGAGGACGTCGGCTTGCGCGACGGCTTGCTTGGTGGGTTTCAAGGGAGCCTCTCCAATTCGAGTTCGTCGAACAGTGTGACGGTCGAGCGGGATCGAGACGCATCGGTGTCGGACGTGGCTTCCCCGAAACCCGAGCGCGAACACCACCCGGGTCGCTACGCTCCGCGGATGGTTCGATGCCCTGCGTGCGCGACCGAGAACCCAGCCGACGCTCGGTTCTGCAACGGCTGCGGGTCGCGTCTGACCGCGTCGGCGGCGTCGGCCTCGATCACCGAGGAGCGCAAGGTCATCACGGCGCTCTTCTGCGACCTCGTCGGTTTCACCGCGACGAGCGAAGGCGCCGATCCGGAAGACGTCGACCGGATGCTCACCCGCTACTTCCAGGCGGCCCGCACCCAGATCGAGCTGCACGGCGGCGTCGTCGAGAAGTTCATCGGCGATGCCGTCGTCGGGGTCTTCGGCGTGCCGGTCGCGCACGGCGACGATCCCGAGCGAGCCGTCCGCGCGGCGCTCCGGATCGTCGATGAGGCGGCCGGGCTCGAGGCGCTGAACGGCGCCCCGCTCCGGCTGCGGATCGGCATCAACACGGGCGAGGCGCTCGTGCGGCTCGATCTCGCGCCCGGGGCAGGGGAGCGGTTCCTCGCCGGCGACAGCGTCAACACCGCCTCGCGGATCCAGTCGGTCGCGCCCGAGCTCGGCGTGGCGGTCGGCGAGGAGACGTGGCGGGCGACGAGTCACCTGTTCGACGTACGAGGAGCTGCCACCGGCCGTGCTGAAGGGAAAGGCGGAGCCGGTTCGGGTCTTCCACGCGATCGCGCCCCGCTCGTCCCTCGGTGTCGACGTCACACGACGACAGTCCAGCCCGTTCGTCGGCCGAGGCGGCGGAGCTGGCGACGCTCGTCGGTGCGCTCGATCGCGCCGTCTCCACGAACACGCCTCGAGTTCGCCACGATCGTGGGCGAGCCCGGGCTCGGCAAGAGCCGGCTCGTGTCCCAGCTCCTCGCCCACGTCGATACGCACCCGCTGCTCGTGACCTGGCGACAGGGGCGCTGCCTGCCGTACGGCTCGGGGATCGCGTTCTGGGCCCTCGGCGAGATCCTCAAGGGCCAGGCCGGGATCCTCGAAACGGATCCGGCGTCCGTGGCGATGGCCAAGCTCGACGACGTCCTGCCCGAAGGCGACGAACGGGCGTGGTTCCGCGAGCGGCTGCTGCCCCTCCTCGGGATCGAATCCGGATCGAACGCCGGGCGCGACGAGCAGTTCACCGCCTGGCGCCGCTTCCTCGAGCTCCTCGCGGTCCAGCGCCCGACGGTCCTCGTCTTCGAGGACCTCCATTGGGCCGACGAGGCGATGCTCGCCTTCCTCGAGGAGCTGGCCGTGCGGGCCGGCGGGCGTGCCGATGCTCGTCATCGGGACGACGCGCCCCGAGCTCCTCGAAGCGGCGACCGGACTTCCCCGGCGCGTCCGATCGCACGCGTCCGGATCGTGCTCGAGCCGTTACCGGCCGACGCCGCCACGGATCTGCTCGGCGCGCTGGTCGACGGTGCGTCGATCGGCGCCACGGCTCCTCGCTCCGATCCTCGAGCGAGCCGCCGGCAACCCGCTGTTCGCCGAGGAGTTCATCCGCCTCCTCCGCGACCGCGACCTGCTGACCACCGACGACGGCGTCACGGACCTGCGCGAGGATGCGGACCTTCCGCTTCCCGACACGATCCATGCCCTGCTGTCCGCGCGGATCGACGCCCTCCCGGCCGCGACCAAGGCGATGCTCGGTGATGCGGCAGTCATCGGGAAGGTGTTCTGGGCCGGGGCCATCGCCGCGATGGGTGAGCGCTCGCCGGACGAGGTCCGGGCGGCACTGGACGGACTCGCCGGACGCGAGCTCATCCGCCGTCTGCCGCGCTCGTCGATGGCCGGCGAGGACGAGTTCGCGTTCTGGCATGTCCTTGCCCGGGATGTCGCCTACGCGGCCCTGCCCCGAGCCCGCCGCTCGTCGCGGCACGTCGCCGCGGCGAGGTGGATCGAATCGAAATCGGGCGATCGGGTCGATGACCTCGCCCAGATCCTCGCCCACCACTACGCCACGGCGCTGGACCTGGCGATCGCCGTCGGCGACGACCAGCTCGCGGGGGAGCTGCGACCGTCGGCTCTCCGCTTCCTTGTTCTGGCCGGCAAGCGCTCGCTGGGGCTCGATCTCCCGGTCGCGCTGGGTCTCCTCGAACGAGCGCTCGCCCTGGTGCCGTCGGGGCATCCGGACCGAGCGATGGTCCTCGCTCCGTATGGCGACGGACTCAGTCATGACGGGCGATACCGCGACGCCGTCGCGGCCCACGAGGAGGCACTCGACCTGTTCCGATCCGGCGGCGAGATCCGAGCTGCGGGCGCCGTGATGGGCAAGCTCGCGCGCGACTACGAGAACATGGGCGATCCGCGCTATCGCAACCTCCGGCGCGAGGCCGCCGACCTGTTGGAGCCGCTCGGTCCCACGCCGGAACTGGCGACCATTCTCCAGCGGCTCGCCACCTCCGACGCCGTCGACTCGCGCTTCGAGGAGGCGCTCGTCGGCCTCGACCGTGCGCTCGCGATCGGAGCGTCGAGCGCGTATCCCAACGAGCGCGACGCCCTCATCTTTCGGGCCACGATCGCCGGCTGGCGCGGCATCGCACGGGCGTCCATGGGCGATGTCACGGGCACCGACGAGGTCGAGCAGGCGATCGCGACGCTGACCGCGGCCGGCGATGGCAAGACGGCCATGTCGTTCCGGATCAATCTCTCGATCGTCATCGCCAGCTTCGCGCCCGCACCCGAGGTGATGAGCCGCCTCGAGGATGCCCTCACGTTCGGGCGGGCACGCGGGTTGCGCGCGGATCTCGCGTGGCTCGAGATCGGCATTCTCCAGGGTCGATACGACCTCGGCGAGCACGATCGGTTGCTTGCCGACTTCGCTCGACTCGACGCCGAGCTCGGGACGCAGGGAGCGACGGCGATCCAGTTGGACCTGCGCGTGGTCAGGCTTCGCGTGGACGTCCTGCGCGGTCGGGACCCAGGCGCCGAGAGCCTGGCCTGGATCGAGCAGGCAGCACGACACACCGAGGCAGGGGAGAGCCTGAGCGGCGGACTCGGGACGGTGAGCGCGGCCCGGCTGATGCTCGGGGATGCCGCGGAGGCCCGCCGCCTGCTGGCTGAGATCGTGGCCCTCGAGGACGTGGGCACGTGGTACTGGTTCACGCTGCTGCCGACGCTCGTCAGAACCGCGATCAGTGCCGGTGCGCTCGAGCTCGCCGAGGCGATCCATGGTCGCAGCGAGCCGCAGGTCCCGTTCGCCGAGCATGTCGTCGCGGCCGGGGCGGCGATGCTCCTCGAAGCGCGTGGCGATCATGAAACGGCCGCCGATGCCTATGCGGACGTGGTCGGTCGCTTTGAGGCGATGGGCGTGATCCCGGAGCTCGCCTTCGCCTTGCTCGGACAAGGCCGCTCGCTCGTCGCGCTGGGTCGGGCGGAGGAAGCCCGGGCGGTCCTCGAGCGAGCCGAGGCGATCTTCACGCGACCTCCGTGCCGAGCCGGCGCTCCTGGAGATCCGTGCCGCGGTCGTCGCGATGGATGCGCGGCCCGCTCGTGCGAGGGCCGGCCCTTAAGGTCCGTGAGTCTTGTCGACCAGGTCGGGGATTGTGCCGATCAGGGAGAACGGCGATTCGAGGACATCCTGCGGGCTGATCGGCATGCCGGTCCAGCTCGTTGAGCTGACGGGCCACCTCGGCGGCGGCCTTGAGCGGCTTGTCCGTGACCGTGATGTCACCGACCACCCGGAGGACGTTGAGGTCGAGCTCCTCGAAGCGCTCGCCGGCCTCGTCCCGGATCCAGCCGACTCGGACGTCGGTCCGCGCCTCGAAGGCATCCATGATGGCCTCCCCGCGTGTGGGATCTTGTCGGCCCTCAGACGTGCGGGGCGACGCCTTCGGCGAGCTGCTGCATGACCTCGACCTGTGCCTCGTATCCGAGCAGCGGCAGGTGGCTGCGGGCCACGAACTCGACCGGGACCGGCACCTGGTTCCGCACCTCGAGCAGCGCCTCGACGAGCTCGTCGGGCGTGCCGGCGTGCGTGGTCCGACGCGCGAGGAGCGTCTCGTCGGGGCGATCGAACGGGGGAGGGGACGCCGGCGGGAGCGATCGGGTCGCCGACGCCTCCATGTCCGAGTACTTCCAGTTCAGGGCCCAGACGGCGTCGCGGTAGCGGGCGAGCGCATCGGCCCGGGACGCGCCGGGCAGCAGGATCGAGTAGTGGATGAACCGGAACGTCGACGGGTCGCGTCCGGCCTGCTCGAGCTCGTCGAGCACCCAGCCGACCTGCTCGCGGAACTGGTCCGCCGGGGCGTTCGAGAAGATGCCGTCGGCGAGGCGGGCGGCGCGGCGGATGGCCGGCTCGGCGCCGCCGCCGATGAGGACCGGGATCCGGGTCGACGGCGTCGGACGGACCGCGAGCGTCGGGAGCTGGTAGACCGAGCCCTGGTGCGTGAACGGCTCGCCGCTCCAGGCCTGCGGCAGGATCCGGAGGGTCTCCTCCATCGCCGCGCCGCGACGGCGCATGTCGGCGCCGAGCCCGGCGTACTCGACCTCCGACCAGCCGAGCCCGAGCCCGAGCACGAGTCGACCGTGGCTCAGCAGCTGGACGGTCGCCGCATCCTCCGCGAGGCGCAGCGGGTGGTGCATCGGCGCGAGGATGACGCCCGTGCCGATCTCGATCCGCGAGGTCGCCTGCGCGAGCGCCGCGCTGACGACGAGGAGCGAGGGCATGTAGCCGTCGTCGACGAAGTGGTGCTCGGTCGTCCAGACCGAGGTGAAGCCGAGCCGCTCGGCCTCGACCGCGAGGCGGACCGTCTCGTCGTAGGCGCGCGTCCAGTCGGTCTCGCCGGGCCGGAGCTGTGCGCTGAGGAGTCCGAATCCAAGTCCCATGCGGAAAGGCTACCGGGTCACACCGTCAGCCGGGACGCCGCCAGGCGTCAGTCGCAAGCCCGGAGCCTGACCATCGCGAAGGCCTACGGGCTCTCCGCGGCCTGCGACTGAGCGAACTCGACGCAGTGACGGATCTCGTCGTCGAGCGACGAGCGATAGAGGCGAGCGACGCCGATCCACCGGAGAGGTCCGCTCATCGGCCCCGCGATCTCGAAGGCGTGGCGGATCCGGGAGCCACCGCCCTCCAGCGGTTCGACCTCGTAGACGTTGACGATCCTCAGGCCGACGGGTCGAACCTCGATCCTGAGCAGGCGACCCGGCACAAGACGCTGGATCCGGCAGTGGTAGGTGACGGGGTACATCGGCCGGATGTCGACCGTCCCGCCCTCCGCGAGCGGGCCGTCCGCGTGCGCCCAGCGGACGTTGTGGCCCCACGTCGACCACGTCGACGGATCCATGTAGAGGTCGAAGATGTCCCTCGGGTCGACCGCCGCTTCGCGGGTCGCTTCGATCGTGTAGCCCATGACCTCACTCCGTGCCGTACGCGGACTCTAGGGCACCGACGAAGAGCCGAGCGAGAAACCCCGCGGTCCGGCGTGGCGTCGGCTTCGGGCGCCTCCATGCGCTCCGCAAGCTCCTGATGCAGGCGAAGACCGGCTCGTCGCCGACCGCGGCCTTCGCGGGGCTTGCCCCGGCCGGTCATGGCGGCCGGCAGCGTCGTGAGCGACTGGCCGTTTGCGGCCCCTTGCTCGGTGGGCTCTGCGCGCCTGGGACATCTATGCCTCCGCGAGTCGTTCCACGACGGGGGCCAGGTCGTGGAGGCGGGGCTCGTCGAACCAGCCGATCACGAATGTCCTCGAGTCCTCCGCGGGGTTAAGGATGGTACGAAGTCGTGCAGACATAACTCACCTTATCGGAAGTTACACAGGCCACCAGCGATGGCCCTCTCACCGGCCTTGACTTAGACCAGGTCGTCCAGCGTCGCCAGCTCCACGATGTCAGTCACCTGTCGGCGCAACGCGGGGTCAAGGGTGACGAGCCGACACTTGCGCAGCTGCGCCATGGCGACGTACTCGGCGGCGTAGGTCGAGGGCCAGCCGAGCCGATCCGCGACCTTCCAGGCCTGCGACTTCAGGACGGCGTCGCCGAGAGGCGCACCGGCTGATGGACGATCCAGGCGGTGATCCAGTCGAGCTGGGCCTTCGCGGTCGCCGCATCCAGCTCGCCGCGGTGTGCCGCCTCGTGGAGGGCACTGAGGGTCTCCGATCGAAGGTAGGTCGGCGCGTAGAGCTCGAGCCCGGCCCGCAGCTCGCGCGGCTGAGCGGCCAGGTGCAGCGCCAGGCTGCCGTCGACGACGAACCGATCCATCGACCCCGACGATAGCCGACAGCCGGCCAAGGTTTGTCAGGTAACGGTCGCGGGTGCCCGGCGATCGGCCGTGACATCACGGCTTGTGTGCGCCGAGCGCGACGACAGGACCTCCGACTGCCCCCATCGGGTCAATCGCCAAGGCGTCCGCGCACCCCGAGACTTCCCAGACACCGATCGACTGCCGTCACCCCGGAGACCCGTCACGTGGCTATCGCCCCCTGGATCGCGCCGCCCGTCCTCGCCGAGTACGTCCACAACGCCGGGATCCGGCTGCGGCGACAGTTCCTCGGCCACACGCGTCACCACGGCGACGCCGCCACCATCACCGAGGCCTGCATCGAGCGCTGCTGGAACGGCCGCACGTTCACCGCGAGCCCAGGGCACTTCGACATGTTCTGGACCCGCGACCTGTCGTTCTCGACCCCGGCCCTGGTCCGCCAGGGCTACGGCGACCGCGTCCAGGCCTCGCTGGCCTACGCGCTCGACGTGTGGACCCGCCGGCGGAGCCACGTCACGACGACGATCCACTATTTCGACCGGCCGGGCGACGTCTACGAGTACGGGGTCGACTCGCTGCCGCTCCTGCTGGCCGCCCTGCGGGCCGCGGACGCGTCCGCCCTGGTCGAGCGTCATGCCGGCTGGCTGCAGGCCGAGGTCGACCACTACGTCGAGCGCGTCGTCGATCCGGCGACCGGCCTGGTCCGCTCGGACCGCAAGTTCTCGGCCCATCGCGACACGGTCGAGAACCGCTCGAACGCCTACGGGAACACGATGGTCGCGCTGCTGGCCAAGACGATCGCCGAGACGGGCTGGGTCGACTCGTCGCTGGAACGCCACTTCGACGGCGAGTACGGCCGGCTGCTGGTCGAGCACTTCTGGGCCGGCGATCACTTCCGGGATGCCCTCGGTGACGAGACGGTCTCGGGCGAAGCCAACGTCTGGCCGTTCTACGCCGGGGTCATCGCCGAGCCCGACCTGCTGCGCCCCGCCCTCGCCTACCTCGACGCCCATGGCTTCTGCGATCCGCTGCCGCTCCGCTACGAGACCACCCGCCGACCCGAACGAGAGGTCTGGCTGACCCGCCACGTCCTGCCCGACTACCAGGGCAGCACCGTCTGGACCTCGCTCGGCGCGATGTACCTCCAGGTCCTCCGCCAGGTGGACCCGCTGCTCGCCGCCCGCGAGACCGACCGCTACATCGAGCTCGTCGAGCGCGACGGCACCTTCTGGGAGGTCCTCGACCGCCACGGACGCAACTACGTCAGCCCGCGCTGGATCATGATCGGCGAGGAGGCGATGCTCTGGTCGGCGATCTTCCTCGACATCCTGCGCAGCGGCGCATGACGCGCCGGCCCTCCTCTCCCCTGCCCCACTCGCGACACGGACGCTCGCCGCGGCCACAGCGACGGACGGGGCCGAGACGCTCGCGGCGTAGGGTCCGCCGGGCGACCGTCGCCGAGCACGCAAGAAGCCCGCGGCCGGCGCGAGGCCGACCACGGGCTAGCGAAGGGGGTCAGGACGGCGAGGGCTAGGCGCCTCAGTCGACGGCGTCCTCCGGGTGCAGCTCCATAGTGGCGAGGACGGACGCGAACCACGCGTCGTCGTAGATCTCGGCGAGCGACGGGTCATCGTCTGACGTGTACGCCACGATCCAGTAGCCGCGCCCGCCATCGGTCACGAGCGCCAGGTTCCCGCAGATGACCCCCGAGGAACCATCGACGGTGACTGGCTCGGCCGATGACGCGCAGTCCGACGCGGGGTCGTCGTCGGCCATGATCTGCCAGACGTCGGCCTCCCATTCCGCGGGCGACCGGTCTCCGAGCCGTTGTGACGCCAAGGCCAGGAAGAGGTGCGCGGGGATCGACGCGTCGTAGAGGATGTCGCCGCCCTCGTGCCCGAAGTCGACATAGCCCGAGGTCCACGGCGCCGTCGCGGACCTGGTGGACCAGCCCTCCGGGTAGGCGATCGAGAACCCATGACGGTCCGGACGTGAACTGCCCGGTCAGGGGTGGGGCGGTCGGGTCGGGGGTCGGCGTCGGTGACGGGGTCGGCGTCGCCGTAGGTGCGACCGTGGGCGACGGGCTGGCGCTCGGCGCACCACCGACCCCAGACCCGGTCGGCCCGAGGACGGCCAGTCCGAGGGCGCCGATGGCGATGACCGCCACGGCCGCCACCGCGAACTTCGCGAAGGTGTTCATGTTCGGGAACCTCCACGGCGCGCCCCAGAGGCCGTGCCGTTGTCGTGTCACATGGACCTCGTCGAAGGCAGCGTCGAACACGCGGTCGGCGAGGACCGTCGGGCCATCAGCCAAGAAGGCTTCGGCGATCCGATCGAATCCACGCTCGTTCATGCCGGGCGCTCCCCTGTCGAGGCGGTCGGCGTCCGGGCATCGGCCTCGATGGCCGCTCGCAGCGTCGCCGACGCGTAGTGGATGCGGGACTTGACCGTGCCGACCGGGACATCGAGCGTCTCGGCGATCTCGGCATGGCGCATCCCGAGGTAGTGGTGCAGGACGAACACCGCTCGCTGCTGCGGCGGCAGGCGCCGGAAGGCCCGTTCCAGCTCGTCGCGATCCTCGACGGACAGGAATGCATCGGACGAGCCGCTGGTCATGTCCGGGGTGAGGAGTCGCACGTTGGCGTCCCAACGGCGGGTCTTGCGCGCTTCCACGTAACAGGCGTTCACGAGGACGCGGTAGAGCCAGCCGTCGAACCGGTCCGGGTCGCGGAGCGCAGGTAGTTCGCGCCAGGCGGTGACGATCGCTTGTTGGACGGCGTCTTCGGCCCGATCGATGTCGCGCAGGATCCGAAACGCGACCGCCATCAGCCGATCGCCAGCCATCCGGATCAGGCTGGCGAACGCCTCCTCGTCTCCGCCCTGTGCGAGCTCTACGAGCGCTCGCTCCACGAGGGCCTCCAGGGTGACGGCACCCCGGGGTGGGGTGCACTACCTCTAACGATTCCCCCCGTGCCTCGACGGTTCGATCGCGACCTTACGCTCCGGACGTCCGACGAGGCGACAGTTCGGCGCGGCCCTGTAAGACTGGGCGCCGATGGATGGCGAACGACGAGTCATCACGGTGACCGAGACCATCTGGGTGGCCCGTAGCCCCGAGGCCGTGTTCGACTACACCCAGGACTACACGCGCCGCACGGACTGGGATCGCGGCATCGCCGAGGCGACGGTCCTGAGCGACGCACCGCGGACCATCCGGGTCCGGATCCCGGGCCTGGGCCGGCTCACCGTCGTCTACCGGCTCGATCGGCGGCCGGAGCGGACGAGCGCCGCCTTCGTGGACGTCGATTCGCGCTGGATCAGCGGTGGCGGCGGCTCCTGGCAGTACGAGCCGGCCGAGAGCGGCACGCGCTGGCAGCAGACCAACGCCCTCGAAGCCCGGCCCACCTGGTATGTCCGCCTCATGGCACCGCTCATCGAGCGTAACCTCCGCTCGTCGACGCGACGCTCGATGGCCGAGGCGAAGCGCCGCCTCGAGGCCGGTCTGGACAAGAAGCCCCGGACCCCCTGAGGCGGCGGGCCGCTCAGCCGTCGAAGACGAACCAGCACAGCTCGTTGCGCAGGCGCTGGTCGTCGAGCACGAGGTCGCGGATCTCGCTCGGCAGCTGCTCGCGCTGCCACTGGCACTCCCGGCGGCCGGCATCAGCACGTTCGCCCTCGGGCGACGCGGCCTGGACGGCCCGGATGGCGTAGGCGGCAGCCCCGAGTTCGTGGGCCGCCACGTGGCCGACCGCTCCGGCCTGGCCGGCAGCGTACGCGGCATGTCGTGCCGCCCCCTGCAGGTCCGCTGGCCGCGGCGTTCGCATGGCCGGCGGCCGTGCGCGCCTCGGCCCACGGGATCTCGCCGCGAGCCCAGGCGCGCGCCAGGTCGATCGCGTGGCGGGGACGGTCATCGCCGGGTCGTGCGTGCTCGAAGAGGTAAAGGACGTGCTCGGCGCAGTCGGCGGCCCACACCGCGAGCCGGCGGTGGTCGTCGTCCTGGAGGCTGCCGCCGCGACGGACCGTGATGAACCTGGGGTCCCGGACCTTGGGGAGGATCATGGGCCGATCGTCAGCCGCGATACTCGCTGATCTCGAACAGGTGCCCGTCCGGATCGCGGAAGAAGCAGCGCGTCTCGGCGCCGCTGACGACCGGCGGGGTCAGGAACGTGGCGCCGCGACCGCGCAGCTCGTCGTAGACCGCCCGGCAGTCGTCGACGCGCATCGTGAACAGGTTGTCTCGGGAATCCGGGTCCGCCGGTGGCACGAGGGTCACGGTCGGCTTATCGGCGGTCGGTCCGCCACCGGTCACGAGCAGCAGCCACGCGCCACCGAGCTGGAGCACGACGGAGGTCCCGCCGTACTCGCCGTACAGGCTGGCGCCCAGCACGTCCAGATACCAGGCTTTGGCCCGGGCCAGGTCGCTGACCACGAGGATGTGGGTGACGGCGAGATCCGCGGGCGGGAATGGCATGCGGCCATGGTGCCACCGTCAATGGAACCCGATGTCGTACAGCGAGCCGAGCATGTGCCGGATGTTCTCGGCGTCCGGGCTGCCGTATCCCCGCTGACGCCCCGCCTCGGTCGAGTCGGCGTCATGACCGCCGGCACCGGCTCGAACGACGATGAGTTCACCGAGGTGGTCGATCAGGACATAGCGCTCGGGCATGTCGCGGCGGATCTCGATCGGGTCGGCCGAGCTCCAGGGGGGCGGCAGCAGGCGACAGGCGTCGGGGTTCGCGACATCCGGCAGCGACGGGCCACCACCCGCGACGTCGATGACCCGGCCGGTAGCCGGGACCGTCAGCAGGTCGAGGTGGACGTTGCCGCCCGGATCGAGCGCACCGCGGTCGACCGCGCCGAGATCAGGACGCGACAGCATGGCCGCGGCGAGGCCGGCCGCACCCGGCTGCTCGATCAGCCCGCCGCAGTCGATCGAGAACGGGTGGATGACCCGGACCTCGTCGACACAGCCCCGAACATGCTGGAACACGACGACGTGCTCGTCGCTTTCCTTGAAGCAGAACTCCAGGTTGCCTCCGAGACCACCCCCCGGGATGGCCCGGATGCGAAAGGTCATGGCTGGGCGGAATCGCTCGCTCGTCAACAGCCGGCCAGGAGCCGGCATCCGCCTCTCGACGGCGACCGGGATGTCCAGGATCCCGGCGGCGGGATCACGGTCCATCGAGAGGCTGATGGCACGTTCCGCCGGAAACACGGTCATGGCCAACGCGAGCACGCCCACCACGGCCCCGGCGGCCAGGACGACCGCGCCCGCGATGAACCGTCGATGCCCACGCCCCCCGCGCGCCGCGCCGTCCGCCATGGTCCGCTCCTCGAGTCGTCGCCCGTCATCTGTATGGCGCCGCGAGATCGACGAACGTTCGGTCGCGGGCAGGCGGATGCGGCGCCGAGGACGGACCCCGGCGCCGCGAGATGAGCGAGGGTCAGGCGGCGGCGCGCCGCATCATCCGGAGGCCGACCGCCAGGCCGACGCCGGCCACGCCGACCGCCACGACCGCCCCGATGGCCACCGACGGGTTCCCGAAGTCGCCGGCGAACAGCGCCCGCTCCGCCTCGACCAGGTAGGTCAGCGGGTTGAGCCGCGAGGCCGCCCGCAGCCACTCGGGGCCACCGTCCATCGGGAGCAGGATCCCGGACAGGAGGAGGACCGGGAACAGGAACGTCTGCTGGACGACCCAGAACAGGTATTCCTGGTGCTTCACGGCGATCGCCAGCGAGTGGGACAGCGCCGCGAGGCCGATGCCGAACACGGCGAGCAGGAGCAGCCCGAGCACCACCCCGGCGATGTGAAGCTGGAAGCCGAACGGCGTGACCAGCGCGACGATGAGGATCGCCTGGAGGACGAGCGGGACGACCTCCTTGAGCGCCCGTCCGATGAGCAACGACGACCGGTCGAGGGGGGTGACGAGGAAGCGTTCGAACGCGCCGACGCGCATCTCCTCGAGCAGGTACGCGCCCGCGATCGACGTCCCGAACAGGCTGACCATGACGATGATCCCGGGCACGAACCACTGCCACGGCGACTCTCCCGCCGTGCCCCCGCTCATCTCGGCCACGAGCGGCCCGTAGAGGACGAGGAAGACGACCGGCTGGAGGATCCCGAACACGAGCGTGAACGGGTCCCGGGACATCGGCCGGAGCTGGCGCTGCAGGACGACGGCGGTGTTCATGGCGAGGGTCATGACGCGATCTCCATCGTGGCCGGCTCGGCCGGGCTGGCGGTGGATGCCGAGCGGGCCGCGGCGAGATCGCCCTCGTCGCGCAGGCTCCGCCCGGTCAGCTCGAGGAACACGTCGTCGAGGGTCGGCCGGCGGACCTCGACGCTCGTCGCCGGCACGCCGGCGGCATCGAGCGCCCGCAACAGCGGCGGGACGGCGGCGGCGCCATCGGCCGCTCGGAGCCGGACGATCGTGCCCTCCGGCACGACCTCGGCGGTCCCGACGATCCGCGAGGCGATCGCCGCGGCGCGGGCCGCGGCCATGGTGTCGGCCAGGCCGATCGTCACCCGGTCACCAGCCATCCGCGCCTTGAGCGCTTCCGGCGTCCCGTCGGCGATGACCTGACCGTGATCGATGACCACGACGCGCTCGGCCATGGCGTCGGCCTCGTCGAGGTAGTGGGTCGTCAGGAAGATCGTCGTGCCGTGCTCCTCGCGGAGTCGGACGAGGTGGTCCCAGAGGTTCGCCCGGCTCTGCGGGTCCAGGCCGGTCGACGGCTCGTCGAGGAACAGCAGGTTCGGCTCGTGGACCATGCCGATGGCGATGTCGAGGCGGCGCCGCTGCCCGCCGGACATCGTGTTCGCGGCACGACCGGCGACCGCGGCCAGGTCGAGCGACTCGATGAGCGCGTCCGCCCGCCGACCAGCGTCCCCCCGGGACAGGCCATACGCCCGGCCCTGGGTCGTCAGCTCGTCACGGGCGCGCTGGTCGTCCGAGGCGCCGTGGCCCTGCCCGACGTAGCCGATCCGCCGGCGCACGGCCCCGGGCTGGGTCGCGATGTCGTGCCCGGCCACGGTCGCGCTCCCGCTCGTCGGCGGCAGGAGCGTCGTGAGCATCCGCAGGCTGGTCGACTTCCCTGCCCCGTTGGGGCCCAGGAACGCGACGAGCTCGCCCGGCTCGACGTCGAGATCGAGGCCACGCACGGCCTCGACGGTCTCCTTGGCGACCCGGAACGTTCGGGTCAGGCCTCTGGCGTGGATCATCCGGCACCTCCATCCGCGTGCGCTTCGTGTCCGACGGGGCTACGCTACGGACTATTGCGGTCACTTTCTGTCCGCAATGACGGAGAGCATCGGGACATGGCCGACACGAGCGGGCGGATGCTCCGCCTCATCTCGCTGCTGCAGACCCACCGCGCCTGGTCGGGCGGCGACCTGGCCGGGCGGCTGGGCGTCAGCGAGCGCACGCTCCGCCGCGACGTCGACCGGTTGCGCGGCCTCGGCTACCCGGTGGCCGCGGCCCCGGGCATCGGCGGGGGCTACCAGCTCGAGGCCGGGGCCACGCTGCCGCCGCTCCTGCTCGACGACGAGGAGGCCATCGCCATCGCCGTCGCCCTGCGTGCCAGCGCCGGAGGCGGCATCGACGGCATCGAGGAGACCTCCGTGCGCGCCCTGACGAAGATCGTGCGCACGATGCCGCCGAAGCTGCGCGCCCGAGTCGACACGCTCCAGGCCGCCACGGCCCCGGCGCAGGCCAGCCGTGGTGGTCCCACGGTCTCCGCGGCCGCGATCGCCGTCCTTGCCCAGGCGTGCCAGGATCACGAGCGCCTGCGTTTCGCGTACACCGCGCGACGTGGCGAGCCCGCCCTGCGTCTGGTCGAGCCCGAGCGCCTGGTGACCCTGGGCCGGCGCTGGTATCTCATCGCCTGGGACCTGGACCGGGCCGACTGGCGGACGTTCCGGGTCGACCGGCTGACCGATCCGCGATCCACCCGCTACCGGTTCGAGCCCCGTGAGCTGCCGGGCGCCGATCCGGTCGCGTTCGTCCGCGCGCAGATCGACCGGATCCCGACGCGCTACCGGGTCGCCATCCGGATCGCCGCGCCATCTGCGGATCTGCAGGCCGCGTACGGCCGCTGGGTCGAGATCGAGGCCGTCGACGACGCCACATCGATCGTCCGGATGCGCATCGACGAGCTCGACTGGCCGCTGATGATCATGGCCGGCCTGGATGTCCCGTTCCAGGTCCTCGAGCCACCGGAGCTCGTGACGGCGGCCCGCCGCGCGGCCGAGCGCCTCGGGGCTGCGACAGCCTGACGACCCGCTCGGCGGTCAGTCGAAGCGGAGGTCCCGGATCGACTCGAGCATATGGTCGAGCGTCGCCCGGTCGAAGCGACCGTAGCCGCGCTCGAACCCGGCCGCGCCGGAGGCCTGGTCGTGGCCACCGAACCCCGCCCGGATGACGATGAGTTCGCCGTCGACGTCGAACAGGATGAACCGGGCGGTCAGGTCGCGGCGGATCTCCACGACGTCATCGTGGCTCGACGGATCCGGCAGCAGGCGGCAGCCATCGGGATCGGCGACATCACCCCCGAACGGGCCGCTGCCGACGACCTCGAGGACGCGGCCCGCCGGCGGGTCGACGAACAACCCGTCTGGGACCGTGACACCGGGTTCGATCGGCCCGAGGTCCACGGCCCCGAGGCCCGGTCGTGCGAGCATCGCCGCGGTGAGCGACCGCGCATCCGGGCGGTCGTCACGGGGTCCGCAGGCGACCGCGAACGGGCGCACGATCCAGACCTCGTCGATGCAGCCCATCGCATGGCCCAGCTCGACGGCGCGGGCGCTCGCGCCCCACACGCAGAACTCCGGCCGGTCGCCGGCGCCCATGGCCGCCACGCTGAATGTGACGAGCGGTCGGAAGGTCCGGCTGGTGAGCGGCGCACCGGTCGGGAGACGCGAGCCGTCGTCACGCCACGCGACGGCGGTCTCGAGCTCGGTCGCCACGATCGCGACCGGCGCATCCGTGGCCGATCGGATGCCCGGCCCGACCAGGAAGAAGGCGATGACCACCAGGGCGGCCACGATCCCCATGCCGCCGGTCGCGATGACGGCCAGGACGGCGCCCCAGCCGTCCATGGCTCCCGAGCGTTCGGACGCAGTGACGTCCATCGTCGAGCCCTCGTCCCCCACGACGCGGATCCGCGTCGCCCCCTACACCAGGTATGACGTCGCCAGGGCCCGAAACGTTCACTCCTGGGCGGTCTTCCCGCCCTTCGCGCGCGCCCCGGTGGGCGGACGCCCCGTCAGCCGACCGGCGTCCTGGAGCGCCCGACGCAGGACGAACTCCATCTGGCCGTTGACGCTGCGCAGCTCGTCGTCGGCCCAGCGCTGCATGGCGGCGAACGTCTCCGGGTCGAGACGCAGGAGGAACGGCTTACGGGTGGCCACGACAGGATCCCAGGATGGGAGCGGCCACCACGGGCCGCCGCTCCCCTCCCCTACGCGTAGAGCGTCCCCGTGTTGACGACCGGCTGGGTCTCGTGCTCCGAGCACAGGACGACCAGCAGGTTGCTGACCATCTGCGCCTTGCGCTCCTCGTCGAGCTCCACCACACCGCGCTTGGACAGCTGGTCGAGCGCCATCTCGACCATGCTCACCGCCCCCTCGACGATCCGCGAGCGTGCGGCGATGACCGCGTTGGCCTGCTGGCGACGGAGCATCGCATTGGCGATCTCGGCCGAGTAGGCGAGGTGGCTGATGCGGGCCTCGATGACCTCGACGCCGGCCCGTCCGAGCCGATCCTGGATCTCGACCCGGAGCTCGCCGGCGATCTCGACCGGGTTGCTGCGCAGTGAGACGTCGCCCTCGACGTGAGCGTCGTACGGGTGGGTGGTGGCCAGGTTGCGCAGCGCCGACTCGGCCTGGACGTGGACGTAGTTCTCGAAGTCATTGACCTCGAACAGGGCCTCCGCTGTATCGGTCACCTTCCAGACCACGACCGCGGCGATCTCGATCGGGTTGCCCTCGTGGTCGTTGACCTTGAGCTTGGACGTCTCGAAGTTGCGGACCCGGACGGAGATCCTGCGGCGCTCCGTGAACGGGTTGACGTACTGCAGGCCCTGGGACCGGACCGTCCCGGCGTAGTGACCGAAGAGGACGAGGGCCCGGGCCTCGTTGGGCTGCACGGGGACGAGCCCGTTGAACGCGAGGAGCACGCCGGTGAACGCGAGCGTGATGAGGATGAAGCCGACGACCTGGGCGGTCCCGACATCGTCCCCTCCCCCGACGAGGACCGTGACCAGGTACCAGATCATCAGGCCGCCCAGGGCGATGGCCGCCGCGAGCAGGACGAGGAACATCGGGATCCCGGGTAGCGACCGGGCGATCCGCTCGGTATTCATGTGGCTCCCCTTTCGCGCCGGACGTCGGCGTCGAGGGAATGATATCACATTGATACCATGACTCCGGGCCGGATCAGGGCTCAGCCGGTCGGGTCCAGCTCCCGGAACGCGGCCACGGCGGTATCGACCGTCGGGTAGGTCGGCAGGGTGACGCGATGGCCCTCGGCATCCGGCCGCTCGAGCATCGCCCGGACCACGCTTCGGACCTCGGTCAACCACAGCCGGACGCCGGATTCCGCGAGCTGGGCACCGAGCCGCTCGACGACGTCGCGGCTCTCGACGTCGAGATCGGCGCTCATCGCCAGGTCCAGGAGCACGACCCGGACCGGCGTCGTCGCGTCCCGGATGGCGATCCGGACGACGTCCCGGAGGTGCTTGGCGTTGAGGAACAGGAGCGGGGCATCGATCCGGAGGACCAGTAGCCCCGGCACCGTGACCGCCGCGTCGTCGGACGCGATCGAGACATGGGCGCCCTGGCTGGTCCGCCCCAGGGTCGAGATCGTCGGCCGGGAGATGTGGACCAGGAGCAGGATGAGCGAGAGGATCACGGCGGTGATGAGTCCTGACAGGATCCCGAGGGCGAGGGTCGCGACGAGCGCGAAGCAGGCGACGTAGAAGCCCTCGCGCCGGAGCGCGGCGAGGCGCCGGAGCTGGTCGACCCGCACGAAGCCGAGGACGGCGCTGATGACGATCGCCCCCAGGACGGCCTGAGGCAGGTCCCGGAAGAGCGGCAGCAGCGCGATCGCCGTCAGGATGGTCAGACCGGCGACGATGAGCGAGACGAGCAGGGTCCGGGCCCCGGCCCGGTCGGCGGCCGCAGACTGGCTGGCCCCGCCGCCGACGATGAACCCCTGGAACACGCCCGACAGGAGGTTGGCGCCACCCAGGGCCAGGAGCTCCTGGTCGGGACGGATCTCGTAGCCGTGCTCCTCCCCGAACTGCTCGGAGACCTGGTTCGTCTCGGCGTAGCCCATGATCGCGATGGCCAGGGCTCCGGGCACGAGGACGATGAGGTCGGCGAACTCGACGTCAGGGATGGCCGGGACCGGGAACGCGGCATCGACCTGGCCGATGACCTCCACGCCCTGCTCGGCCAGGCCGAGGACCGCCACGGCGACGATGCTGACGACGACCACGACGAGGGCCATCGGGACCCCCGGGGCGAACCGGCGGCCCAGGAGCATCGCCGCCAGGGCCAGGCCACCGACGACGATCGTCGCGAGGTTGGCCGCGCCGAGTTCCCCGATCAGTTGGCTGAGCTCCTCGACGAACGAGCCCTCGACACCGGGCACGCCCAGGATCTTGGCCAACTGGCCGACGATGATCGTGAGCCCAAGCCCGAACAGGAAGCCGACCGACACCGCGGTCGGGATGAACCGCGAGATGAACCCGAGCTTGGCCAGGCTCAGCACGACGAACACGACCCCCAGGGTCAGGGCCAGCGCGGACGATAACGAGGCGAACGTCGCCTCCCGCCCGACCGCCATCGCCGCCACGAGCGAGGCCGAGATCGCCGCCGTCGACGAGGTCGGGCTGACGACCAGCTGCCGCGAGGTGCCGAGGATGGCGTAGCCGAGTAGGCCGGCGAACGTGGCGTACAGGCCGGACTGTGGCGGCAGGCCGGCGATCTGGGCGTAGGCGATCGACTGCGGGACGACGAGGGCCCAGACCGTCAGGGACGCCAGCAGGTCGTCCCGGAGCCAGCCTCGTTCGTAGCGTGGCAGCCACTCGACGATCGGCAGCCACGTCGAGATCGACGCCGGCGCCGATCGCTCGGTCGTCACCCGGGCGTCGGGTCGGCGAAGACGCGGGTCCAGTCGTCCTTCATGCTCACGACCGTCCAGCCGCGCTTGCCGGCCGTTTCGATGGCCTGCTCCGCTCCCGCCCGATAGGCGAACTCACGGTCGCCATCGTCGTGGTCGACGAGGAGGCTCAGCGATGGGCGCGACGGATGGGCGGCGAAGGCCAGCATCGGCACATCGCCGTTCGAGTTGCCGCCGGCCAGGATGGGCCGCCGTCCGATCCGGCTCCAGATGCGGACCGGCTTGGCCTCCCCGTCGTCGAAGACGTCCGGCTGGGCCAGGTAGACGATCGACGAGCCGGTCTCGTCATCCACGAACTGGAGCGCGTTCGAGCTCCCGACGACCCGCTCAGCGGGGATCCCGTACAGGTCGTGGGTGAACGCGCGCATGAAGTCGCGGTCGCCGCCAGAGGCGATGTACACGGTGAAGTCGTTGGCCTCGAGGTAGCGGAGCAGCTCGACCATCGGCGCGTAGGTGCACGTCGCGAACGTCCGGCCCAGCGTCGGGTGCTGGCCCTTGGTCACGAACGCCCCGGCGTCGGCGCTGTAGGCCTCCACCTCGACCCCGGCATAGGCCGCGATGACACCGCCCATGAGCAGGTGCATGTCGCTGTCGTCGCCCTGGTAGTGCTTGGTCATCGCCCCGGACAGCCAGGCGTAGTCCTTGGCGTAGGCGGCCTTCCACGGCTGCTTCTCGCGGAGGGACGCGTCCTTGTCGGCCATCTCGGCCAGGCGCATGAGGATGTGCCCGAGCTCGACGGGCATCGGCTTCTCGCACCACAGCGTCCCGTCGTTGTCGAAGACCGCGATCCGAGCCTCCGGCGGGACGTAGTCGTCGCCCGTGGTCGTGACTTGGGCGACGAAGTCCGTGATCGCCCGCCTGGCGGCGCCATCGCGCCAGGAGGCCAGGTCCGCTGTCATCGCCCTTGACCTCCGTCAGTTCTTGCCGGCCGGCGCGGTCACCTGCTCCATGACCCGGTCGAGGTTGAACGATCCCGGCTTCATCCGCGGTGGGAACTCCCGGAAGCTCATCAGCCACTCGGCGGCGAGCGCCGCCGCGGGGACGACGATGAACAGGTGCTCGGCCTTGAAGGCACCGTAGTAGATGCCCTCCGGGCCGCGCTCGAACGGATCGGACCGGATGTTGAACATATGTGGCGCCCGGAGCTCGACGAACGGGTCTTCCCAGACCTGCAGGCCGTGCGCCCGCTGCTCCTTGAAGACGACCTTCCACTCCTCGTAGCGGATGGCGAGGAAGTCGCCATCGTCACTCCAGTACGGGAAGAGCTTGCGCGGCCACTGGTGCTTGGCGGGCGGGTCCGTGAACGCCGGCAGCAGGTTGACCCCATCGAGATGGACCTTGTAGGTCGTCTCGCCGATCGTGTGGCCGGCCTTGCACTTCTCGACGATGTCCGGCTCGCCGGCGGCGGCCAGCAGCGTCGGGATGAAGTCCTCGTGGGCGCAGATGTCGTTGATGATCGTGCCCGGCTCGAACACGCCCGGCCAGCGGATGACCATCGGGACGCGGAAGCCGCCCTCCCAGTTGGTCGCCTTCTCGCCACGGAACGGCGTCGCGCCCCCGTCCGGCCAGGTCATGACCTCGGCGCCGTTGTCGGTCGAGTACACGACGATCGTGTCGTCGGCGATGCCGAGTTCGTCGAGCTTGTCGAGGAACTGCCCGATGTGCCCGTCGTGTTCGACCATGCCGTCCGGATAGACGCCCAGCCCGGTCACGCCCTTCGACTCGGCCTTCAAGTGGGTGAAGATGTGCATCCGGGTCGAGTTGAACCACAGGAAGAACGGCTGATCGGCGTCATGGGCCTTGTCGATGAAGCCCATGGCCCCGGCGATGAATTCCTCGTCGGCGGTCTCCATGCGCTTCTTGGTCAGCGGTCCCGTGTCCTCGATGCGCTGCTTGCCGACCTTGCCGAAACGAGGATCCTCGGTCGCGTCGTCCTCGTCGGTCGCCCAGCTATGCAGGACGCCTCGCGGTCCGAATCGGTCCTTGAAGTTCGGGAACCGTTCCGGTGACGGGTAATCCTCGTGCTCCGGCTCTTCCTCGGCGTTGAGGTGATAGAGATTGCCGAAGAACTCGTCGAAGCCGTGGACCGTCGGCAGGTGCTCGTTGCGGTCGCCGACGTGGTTCTTGCCGAACTGACCGGTCGTGTAACCCTGGTCCTTGAGCAGGTCGGCGATCGTCGGGTCGGGCGCGGTCAAGCCTTCCTTCGCCCCGGGCAGCCCGACCTTGAGCAGCCCGGTCCGGATCGGCGATTGGCCGGTCAGAAACGCCGCTCGGCCGGCGGTACAGCTCTGCTGCCCGTACCAGTCGGTGAACATCGCGCCCTCGCGCCCGATGCGATCGATGTTCGGGGTCTGGTAGCCCATCGACCCGTGGTTGTAGATGCTCGGGTTCCACCAGCCGATGTCGTCGCCCCACAGGACGAGGATGTTGGGCTTGCCGTTCGGCATGTCGGGTCTCCTAGTCGCGGGCGAGGGCGGCGGCCAGGTGGCGCTCGACATCGACATAGGCGTCGTCGGCGACGTCGAACACGACCTTGATGATCTCGCCGCCGGACCACTCGAACCGATGGCCGTACTCCGAGCTCACCTTGTCGCCCCCGTCATAGCCGATGCACAGGCCCTCACCGCACAGCGAGAAGTGCCCGCTGACCGTGCGCATCTCGGTGCTCCCGAGCGCCTGATCGTCGACGTAGAGGGTGAGCGGCCCGTACGACTCGAAGTGCTCTCCCATCCGCTCCTTCTTGAAGTCCACGCCGACGACATGCCGGCCGGACGTCGGCGCCTTGCCGGCAACCCGCTGCTCCGGCGGGACCCCAAGGAAGTTGTGGACGTAGACCAGGTCGCCGTCCTTGACGAACAAGGCGTGTCCACCGAACCGCGAGCCCGCAGCGAAGATCACGCCTTGGCTGTCCTTGGTGAAGTCGACCTCGGCCAGCGCCTTGAATGAGACGGCATGCACGTTGGCGGCCGAGCGTTCCGGCACCTCGGTCGTGCCCGGGTAGTAGGTGTACGTCCCGCTCGGCGGGACCGGGATGAGGTACTCCATCTTCAGGAACGTCGGCAGGTCCTTCGTGGCGACGGCGAGGTCGTTCAACGGCAGGACGTTGTTCTTCCTGGCCTCCTCCATCCACAGGTCGGCCAGGGCCTTGACCTTGTCCGGGTGCTGCTCGGCGAGGTCCGTCTGCTCCGCCCGGTCGACGTCGGTGTGGAAGAGCTGCCAGCGATCCTGGTCGAAGTGGCTCATCGAACTCATCGGCCCGTGCTCGGTGACGGCCTTCCAACCCTCGTGCCACAACCCGCGCTGGCCGAACATCTCGTAGTACTGGGTGACCTTGTGGGTCGGCGCGTCCGCCGCATCGAAGCTGTACGCCATCGACACACCGGCCAACGGCGATTGCTTGTGGCCATTGATCACCTCGGGCATCTGGATCCCGCAGGCCTCAAGGATCGTCGGGTAGATGTCCGTCGAATGGTGGTATTGGTCGCGGACCTCACCGCGGGCCTTGATGCCGGCCGGCCACGAGATGACGAGTGGGTCGCAGATCCCACCCTGGTACGTGTAGCGCTTGAACATCCGGAACGGCGTCGAGAACGCGACGGCCCAGCCGGTCGGGTAGTGGTTGTAGGTGTCCGGGCTGCCCAGTTTGTCGAGGAGCGGCAGGTTGTCCTCCATCGTGTCCGGCCAGGCGTTGAAGAACTTGCCCTCGTTGACCGAGCCGTTGGGGCTGCCTTCGCCGGATGCGCCGTTGTCGGCGGCGTAGAAGATCAGGGTGTTGTCGAGCTGCCCGGACTCCTCGAGGTAGTCGACGATCCGGCCGACCTGGGCATCCGTGTACTCGGAGAAGCCGGCGTAGACCTCGGCCATCCGACTGAACAGCGCCTTCTCCTCGGGCTTCAGGGTGTCCCACGGGCGGACGGCGTCACCCTCGCCGAACGTGCCCTCGGGCATCGGGTTGATCGGTGTGAGGTCGGTGCCTTCCGGCAAGATGCCCTTGGCGATCATCCGCGGCAGGACCCACTCCCGGTAGGCCTCGTAGCCGTCGTCGAACTGGCCCTTGTACTTGTCGATGTACTCCTGGGGCGCATGGTGCGGGGCGTGGTTGGCCCCTGGGCAGAACCACAGGTACCACGGCTTGTCCGGCTCGGACTGCTTCGTGTCGCGGATATAGCGAAGGGCCTGGTCCGCCAGGTCCTTCGACAGGTGGTAGCCGTCCTCCGGCAGGTACGGCTGGTCGATGTAGTGGTTGTCGTGCGCGAGGTCCGGGTACCAGTTGTTGGTCTCACCCCCGACGAAGCCGTAGAACCCGTCGTAGCCGAGCCCGAGCGGCCACTCCTTGCGCGACGAGCCCATCGTCCAGGCGTCGACCGGGATGTTGTGGTTCTTGCCGACCCAGTACGTGCTGTACCCGGCGTCACGAAGGACGTGCGCGATGCTGCCGTTCTCCGGCGGGATGTGCGAGCTGTAGCCGGGAAAGCCGGTCGACGACTCGGAGATCGAGGCGTAGCCGTTGGCGTGATGGTTCCGACCGGTCAGGAACGTTGACCGCGTCGGCGAGCACAGCGCCGTCGTGTGCCACTGGCTGTAGATCAGGCCGTTGTCGGCCAGCCTCTGCAGGGTCGGCATCTGGATCCGGCCACCGAACGGCGACCAGGCGGCGAGGCCGGTGTCGTCGTACAGCACGACGAGCACGTTCGGCGCCCCGTCGGGCGCGCGATCGGCGGTGAAGGCGGCCCAGTCCGGCGTCGAGTCGCGGACGTCCAGTTCGATCTTGCCCTGGAAGGGTCGTGGCATGAGGTCCGCCCCCTGTTCGCGCGGGTGCGCCCGGCTCTCCTGAGCACCCTCGCGGTACGGGCGGCGCTCCCCGGACGTCATGTCGTTGCCGGACCAACGATACCGCTCGGCGGGCACCCGATGTCGGCCGGCATGCACGGCGGCTCGGCTCCTCGGGGCCGGGGCGCCGCCCCTGCTAGGATGCGACCGCCGGCGGTGCAGCACGCCGGCTGGAGGAACCCGTCCTGACCGTCACGCACGCCGGCGCTGGCACCGCCGCGGCCCCGAGCCGCTTCGCCGCGCTCCATCCCCTGCTCTTCGCGGCCTATGCGGTCCTGTTCCTGTGGTCCCAGAACCTCGGCGAGACCGACGCGCGCCAGGTCCTCGTCCCGCTGGTCATCGTCGTCGTGGCCGCGGGGGCCCTCGCGTTCGTCCTGGGCCGCCTCCTGGGCGACCGCAGGCGCGGCGCGCTGGTCGCCTCCCCGCTCGTCGTCGGCTTCCTGATGTACGGGCACGTCGCCACAACGTTGCGGATCTCGGTGTGCCGGGCTTCGTCCAGCAGGCGGCCTGGCTGATCCTCATCGTCGTCGCGGTCATCGCCGCCTTCCGCCTGGACACTCGGCCGGATCGCGACGCTCGACACGATGCTCATGCCGATTGGCCGCCGTGCTCGTCCTGGTGACCCTCGTCCTCATCGTGCCGTACGAGGCGCGCGCCGCCGGGGGCCGCGGGCCGGCCGCGACCCGAGAGCTCGCCGCCACCACGACGAACGCCCGAAGCGCGATGTCTACTGGCTCGTCTTCGATCGCTATGGCTCCGATCGCGCCCTGGCCTCCCGCTACGGCTACGACAACGACCTGACCGATGGCTGGGCGAGCAGGGCTTCACCGTGCTCCCGGACAGCCACGCGAACTACATCCGGACCGTGCTGTCGATGGCGACGACCGCCAAATGGAGCATCTCGACACGCTGGCCGCCCAGGATCCCGACAGCGAGGACCTGGCCGTCGTCAACAGCCGCCTCCAGGACCCGCTCGTGGCGCGCCAGCTCAAGGCCCTCGGCTACACGTACCACCACATCGGCAGCTGGTGGGACCCGACCCGGACCGACGGTGGCGCGGACGTCAACCACCAGCCGGCCGCGAGCCTGCCGCTCGGCGGCGATTTCGTCGACGCGCTCTACGACGTGTCGGTCATCCCGGCGATCGCCAAGCGACTCGGCATCCCGAGTGCCGACAGCCTCCAGCGCCACTACGACTTCAATGCGTTCGGGCTCGATGCCCTCGAGGGCTTGCGCGACGAGCCCGGCCCCAAGTTCGTCCTGGCTCACGTCCTGCTGCCCCACGGGCCGTTCGTGTTCGACGAGGACGGGTCCTACCTCGGCGATGACGAGGCCAAGGCCCAGGGCATCAAGACCGACGAGCGCTACGCCCGCCAGCAGGCGTTCACGAACCGGCGCCTGCGCGAGATCCGTCCGGTCTCCTGGCCCTGCCCGAGGCGGAGCGACCGATCATCATCCTCCAGGCCGACGAGGGCCCCTGGCCGCTCCGCTACACCGCCGAGCGCAAGACGACGAGCGACTGGGCCGAGCGCGCGACCGAGGACGATCTCGAGCAGAAGTACGGGATCCTCAACGCCTGGTACGTGCCCGGCGGCGAGGACCTCGGTCTCGACCCGGCGATGACCGCCATCAACACGTTCCCGGTCCTGTTCAGCCGCTATTTCGGGATCGACTATCCGCTCGCTCGATGACCGGATCTACAGCTCCCGGGACTGGTACCACCCGTACGACCTGACCGACATCACGGACCGCCTGCCCAGCCTCCGCTGAGCGGTGTAGATTCCGGCTCCGGGGCGCGGAGAGGGACACGGATGTCGACACGGGCGGTCGAGGGGATCCTGGCGGAATGGCGCGCGCTCGAGCGCGAGCAGATCAAGGCCGCGGACGCGGATGCGGAGGACGCCATCCAGGCGCGGATCGAGCAGCTCCGACGCGAGTATCGCGAGGTCACGGCCCAGGCGGAGCCGCCGGCCGAGCTCGGCGACGCGACGCCACCGGTCGCGGCCGCGGCGGCACCGCTGCCGGACGAGACACCGGCCCCCGAGCAGCTCCGTCTGCCGATGTAGGCCCGCCTAGCCGGCGGGACAGGCCAGCGCGTAGTAGAGCGGCAGGTCCAAGCCGACATGGACCGCGATCGGGATGAGCAGCGACCGGGTCCGGATCGTGATCAGCCCGGCCAGGAATCCGCCAAGGCCCAGCAGGAGCATGAGCGGGATCGGCGACCCGACGACGTCCGGGCCGCTGTGGGCCAGGCCGAACACGACGGCCTGCCCGATGAGCGCCGGCCCGACGCCCATGACCCGGGCCGACCAGCCGAGGAGCGCCCCGCGGAAGATGACCTCCTCCATCGTCCCGTTGGCGACCGCGAACACGAGCGCCGGGACGATCGCCCCGACGAGGGTCAGGTCGTAGCCGACGTCGCCGAAGAAGGGTCGGGCCAGGATCGGGCCCAGGACCAGGCCGAGTGGACCCGCGACGACGAACCCGACGACCGCCCACCGGATGTACCGCCGGGCCGGCCAGCGCAGCGCCAGCGACGTCGTCGTGGCCCGCAGGGCCAGGGCGATCGCGACGACCGTCCCGAGGACGACGACCGCCTCCACCGCCCGCCAGGCCGCGAACGGGGACGTTGGCGACGCGCAGTCGGCGCCGGTCGGGTCGGCCGCGGAGGCCACCACGGCGCCCCAGGTGAGGCTGACCGCGACCGGGACCGCCGCCCCCCAGGCCCAGCGGACCGGCGCGTCGCGACGGATGGCGATGACCGTGCCGGTGACGAGCAGGAGCAGGACGACCGGGCGGAGGTCGGCCGCGACCGCCCCGAGGGCGAGCAGGCCGATCGGGACGAGCGAGCGGGCGAGATCGACCGGCTCGGCCGGGAGGATGCGTCGGACACCTGCCACGGGCGGACCCTAGCGCACGGATCGCGTCAGCTGTTGCTGCCCGTGACGATGAGCAGGGCCGGGCCGGGCCGCTCGGGGCGGGCCAGCAGGCCGGCCCAGGACGCTGCGGCGGCGCCCTCGACCGTGATCCCGAGTGCCGCCGTCAGCTCCGCCTGGGCGTCGTGGAGGGCCGTCTCGGAGACCGTGATCATGTCGTCCACCCGGCCGCGCATCAGGTCCACCGCCCGCGGGATCGCGACGCGCGAGGCGATGCCGTCGGCGTAGGTCGCGGCCGACGGGGTGTCGATCGGCCGCCCGGCCTGCCATGACCGGGTCATCGCGTCGGCCGCCTCGGCCTGGATCCCGATGACCCTGGTCTCCGGCGCCTCGCTGCGGAGCCACGAGCCCGACGCCGTTGATGAGGGCGCCGTTGCCGACCGGGACCATGGCGACGGCTGGCGCGGGCAGGTCGCCGGCGACCACGCCATCGGTGACCTCGACGGCCAGCGTCGCCGCGCCGGTGGAGATGCGCGGGTCGTCGCCGTCGACGAGGAGCTCCACGGGCTCGGTCGCGGCGTAGGCCTCGGATGCGCCGCGAGCGTCGTCGAAGTCGTCACCATGCTCGATGACCCGCGCGCCCAAGGCCCGCATCCGCTCGACCTTGGCTCGATTGGCCCGGGTCGAGCAGAACACGACGGCCGGGATGCCGAGGGCCCGGGCGGCATAGGCCACGCCCTGACCGAAGTTCCCGGCGACTGACGCACACGACCGGTCGGTCGGCGCCGATGCGCCCGTCCGCGGCCAGCGCCCCGATGGCGGTCCAGGTCCCGCGGCCCTTGAACGAGCGGATCGGATTGACCGTCTCGACCTTGACGATGACCGGCACGCCGGCCCGATCGCTCAGGCCGTCGTGGACGTACTGGGGGCTGCCGCGGAAGACGGCCGGGAGCCGCCGCAGGGCGGCGCGGATGGCCGCCGGCTCCAGGTCGGGGTCACGGTCCATCACCCGTCGTCCCTCCGTTGCCGAGCGGCGGCGTCCCAGGTTCCGGACGCACGAAAACGCCCGAAGGAACTACCGGTCCGTAGTCGACGCCGCCGATGTAAACACCTGCGTCATCGCTTGCGGTCTGGAGCCCCTTCGGGCAAGACCTATATTGACCGGCGGGCCCCACGATGGGAAGAGGGGTTATCCACGACTTTCCGAGTTCGAGGCCCGCCTGGGCGATGATTGTCCACAGCCCATCCACGATGCCGTCCGCGTTGGATCACGGCGGTCGGTCCCAGGTTCCGGACGCACGAAAACGCCCGAAGGAACCGTCGATCACTAGGTGGCCCCACCGATGCAAGCACCTGTGAGATCACTAGATGTTCGAGGCCCCTCCGGGCACGACCAACGATAGGTGACGGCCATGGCGCCGTCCAGCCACCTTATCCACGAGATTCACGTTCTCCCAGCGGAAATCGCCCGTTCATCCACAGGCCATCCACGAGGTCACACCTCCAGGGCCCACTCGGACGCATCAGCGAGCCTCGGGACGCCACGCGCGTCCAGGTCCAATGCGAGCACGCCGGGCGCCGACCCGGCGTCGTCCCGGATCTGGACCGAGGCGTCCGCCCCGACGATGAGCCAGCGGTCACGGTCGGCCGCGAGCGCCGAGCCGAAGGCATCGTCGACGAACACGACCCCTCCGTCCGCCGACCAGGCGAGCGCGATCGGGTCGACGCCGCCGGCCCTGACCCGGTTGCCATGGACGGACCGGCCGTCCGGCTCCGGATGGAGGGTCAGCAGGCCCGCGGCCGTCTCGCGTTCGAGCCGCACGAAGCGACCGGTCGCGTCGAGCTCGAGGAGCGTCACGCTCAGCAGTCGTCCGTCGTGGTCGATGGTCCAGCGCCAGCGGCGGCCGCGCGTCCCTTCGGCGACGGACCAGCGGATGCGGACCGAGCCGGCCATCCCCTCCCCCGCCCGGCGCAGGAAGGCGGTCATCCGGCGGTGGCGGATCCCACCTCGACGAGGACCGGGTCGGTCGACGACTCGGCGTCGAGCTCGGCGGTGGACGTGCCGTGGTGGCGGTCGAGGAGCGTCGGGATGACCTCCGACCACGAGTGGCCGCTCACCCGCAGGCGCAGGCGCCACGCGTTGGCCATCGACGCCGCCAGGATCTCGCGCTCGCGCTCACGCAGTCGGTCGTGGTCCATGCCGTCGACGACGACTTCGGGCGCGAAGGACGCGAACGGCGGGAACGTGTAGGCGTCGTCGGTGTTCTCGAGCAGCCGATCGAGCGTGAAGGTCATCTCCGGCTCCTCGGTCAGCGGGTCGCCGCGTTCCATGAGGATGGCCGTATCGATCGGCGCACTGTCGACGACGTCACAGTCGATGAGCGACTGGATGTGGTACTTCGGCGGCGGGACGAGGAGCTGGACCCAGGCGTTGATGGTCACGATCGGGAGGTTCATCTGCCCCATCGAGTGGCCGATGGAGCGGCCTTGCTTGGAGTGGACCCGGCTCCGGATGGCGAGCATGAACCGGTCGGCCGCCGGCAGGCGTCGCTCGTTGACCGCGCTCATCGTGTGCGAGCTGAGGGTCATCGGCTTCGGATAGCCGTAGAGCGTGCCGTCGGGCGCCACGATGGCCATGTCGTCGGACAGGAAGCCCCAGCTGTGGTGCATGAGCAGGCGCAGGACCGTGCTCGTCTTGCCCGTGTCGGTCTGGGCCGACATGACGATCGCTCCGTTGGGCCCGTCCACGGCCGCGCAGTGGAGCAGGACGTGGCCACGGGCGATGAGGATGAAGCGCAGGAGCGGCTCGACCATGTTCGTGTACAGGACGTGGTGCGACCAGCACAGCAGCCAGTTGGCATCGAGCTCGATCGGGCCGGCCGTGCTCGTGTCCGCCCCGGCGCCATGCGGCAGGCGCACGTCGAAGGCCGCCGACAACGCCCCGAAGTGCTCGCGGTAGCGGATGGTGTCGCCGTCCCGCCAGGTCCGGACACGGATGCGCGGGCCGCCGCCCAGCCAGCGGCGCCGGATGATGATGTCCGGCTGGACCGTGGTCTCGACGTTGAACGCGGCCAGCTCCGGCAGCCGCACGACCGACTGGATCTTCATGATCCCGTGGACGTCGTACTGGTACAGCCCGCCGACACTCACCTGGTCACGGCGATCGCGGCCGGCCCAGATCCAGTTGTCGGCGATGAGGTAGCGGATGCCGAAGGTCACGCCGATGGCGATGAGGTTCGAGGCCAGGTAGTAGATCCCGGCCAGGTCGGTCAGGACGTACAGCATCGGGACGCGGATGACCAGCGTCGCGAGGTTGATGGCACTGAACGCCAGGTAGCGCACGAGCAGGCCGTGGCGCGATTCACGATGGCGGAAGACGAAGAGCTCGACGAGGACGAAGTTGTTGAGCGTCGAGATCAGCGAGGCCAGGACCGCCGACGCCAGGTAGTAGATGCCGACGAGGTCGGTCAGCACGTACAGGGCGATCTGGTTGACGAAGATCCCGACGATGCCGACGAGGGCGAACTTTGAGGGTGAGAGCAGCGCCCCGAGGAGGCGATTCACCCGGGGGCGTCGGTGACGGCGAAGGCCCGGCTTCGGGCTCGCGGCAGCTGAACTCAAACGGTCCTCGTGGCTCGGCGGGCAGGTCGCCGTGGATGGTAGGCGGTCGGTCGTTCTCGCGTCAAACGTCCGGACCCGCTCGGACCGGCGTCCCAAGCACGGATCCGACGACCGCCGGTCACGACCCCGCGATCGCCTGGAGGCGTGCGCGCAACGCCGCGTCGTCCGGGGTCTCCGGCGTGATCTCGAGGCGGTCGAGGAGGTCCTGGGCCGCGGCCGCCGACCCACCGCCCTGCGCCTCGAAGGCCTCGATCATCCGCTCCAGGGCGATCGGCTCGACGTAGGTGACCGACGGGTCGGGCGCGAACGCATCGAGATCGACCCGATACGCCCGGACATCCATCGTCCGGGAGCCGAACGGATAGGTCCACGACGACAGCTGGTCCATCCCGGCACTGCCTTCGAGGGCGGCCGTGAGGGCCGGCGTCCCGTCCGCCACCGTGGCGTGGACCCACACGGTCGCGCCGTCGGCCTGCAGGTCGGCCCGAAGCTCGTCGGTGCCCATCACCTCGAACTGGTCGACGTTGCGGAGGGCGGGGCTGATGGCCATCGGTTCGCCCGGGTCGGGACCCAGCGGCCGCAGGCCGAACGGGCGCTCGACGTCGATGACGGAGATCCGGGGCCGGAGGCGCACGACCTGGTGCTCGTCGCTGACCCGCTGACCGACCTCGTAGGCGAGCAGCGGGCTGAGGGCGATGACCTCGCCCGGCTCCGTGTTGGCGTCGATCCAGGCCACCACGTCGTCGACCGCCGCCTGCTTGCTCCGGTCGTTGTCGGTCGGGCGGGCCGCTGTTGCCGCGGCGAGCCCGACGGCGCCGCAGACGAGGGCCGTCCCGACGACGAGCGGGATGACGGTCCGGCCGGCCGCCCGACGGGCTCCCAGGGCCGCTACCGTCGCGAGGGCCGCCAGGCCGATGATGGCCAGCACGACGAACAGGAGCGGCGCCTCGCGGACGCCGATCCACACCCGCCGCGCCCCGAACAGGGCGAGGCCAACGGTCAGGATGACGGCCAGGGCGGCGGTCGCTCGGGCCCAGCGCTCGCCCCGCCAGGCGTGCTCGGCCACGGTCACCCAGCCGACGGCGGCGACCACGGCCAGGACCGGGAACACGGCGATGTAGTGGCGCGGCGTCTCGCCGATGCCGATGACGAGCAGGACGAGGGGCAGATTGGCCGCGAGCGTGATGACCGACGGGAACAGCTCGCGCCAGGCCACCTCGGTCAGGCGGCCCCGCATGGCGACGACGATCGCCACGAGGCTGCCCGGGATCATCGTGGCCAGACCCAGGGCGAGCTGTGGGACGAAGTCGAGGTACGCGATGAGGGCGCTGGGCCGAACCAGCCCGGCTCCGCCGAGCTTGGGCGCCCGCGCGTAGACGAACAGTTGCGCGGCCATCCAGAGGATCGCACCCAGCCAGGCCAGGGCGACCGGCCAGCGGCCGGTGGTCGCCCGCTCCACGTCCATGCCCCGGCGGCGCATCAACGGCTCCAGGGCCAGCCCGATGGCGATGGCCACGGCCAGCCCGATCGACAGCGGCGCCAGCATCCAGGCTGGGGCGCCGAGACGGTAGATCTCGCCGGTGATCGAGGCGTGGAGCACGAACCACCAGCCCAGGACGATGGCGGACACGAGCACGGTCACGGACGCCAGCCCGGCCAGCCGCGGCCACGGCCGTCGCCAGGCCAGGCCGGCGAGGAACGGGATGGGCGCGAACGGCAGCGCGGTCTCCTTGAACAGGAAGGCGAGGCCGAAGGACAGGCCGGCGAGCGCCGCCAGGCCCATGGAGCCGCGATCGATCGGCCCGCAGGCCCACGACCAGATAGGCCATCGACAGCGCCGCCGCCGGCAGGTCCAGCCCCGCCGACCTGGACAACTGGAAGAGATAGGGGAAGGCCACAAGGAGCACGGCCGCCAGCGCTCCGACCGCCGGACGGACCCGCCAGCCGAGCGCCGCTCCGAGGGCGATGAGCGCCACGGCCGAGACCGCGTTGACCGTCTGGCCGACGAGGATGCCGTCGATCCCGAGCCACTGCTGCGGCACGGCGAGCATCAGCGACCAGATCGGCGAGTGGTTGGGGAACGGGACGCCGAAGATCGTGACCAGGCCGTCGCCGGCCAGGATGTTCGTGCCGACGCCGACGTACTTCGCCTCGTCGGGCGTCTCGAACAGCCGCGGCGCGAGCCACCGGACGATGGCGAACCCGATGACCGCGGCGACGACGATGGCCGCGGACAGGCGGCGCTCGTCCCACGGCCGCGAGGAGGTGGTCGGGTCGGTCGTCAACGCTGGGCGACGGCGTGATCGTCGGCCAGGGCGGTCGACCAGGTCGCTGCGGCGGCCTCGAGCTCACTGGCGAGCGCCGGCGCGACCCGGCCGCTGATCCGGACGTCACGCTCGCGATACTCGACCTCGACGGTCCCCCGTTCGCGGACGCGGGCCAGCAGCTCGCCGGCCGCATACGGCAGGGCGACGTCGACGTCCACCCACATCGCGGCCAGCACGGCGGCGATCTCCGTGCGCAGCGTGTCGAGCCCGAACCCGGTCCTGGCCGAGACCAGCACCGCCCCGCCGATGACCGGGGCGGTCGCCGCGCCGTCGAGGGCGGCGCGCTCCAGCAGGTCGGCCTTGTTGAGCACGACGACGCGTGGCTTGTCGCCGGCACCCAGCTCATCGAGGACCGTCTGGACCGTGGCCCGGTGCTCGTCCATGTGCGCATCCGAGGCGTCGATGACCTCGAGCAGCACGTCGGCCCGGTTGACCTCCTCGAGGGTCGCCCGGAAGGCGTCGACGAGCTGGTGCGGGAGCTTGTGGATGAACCCGACCGTGTCGGTCACGATGGCCGTCTGGCCGTCGCCGAGCTTGACCTGCCGGCTGGTCGGGTCGAGCGTGGCGAACAGCTTGTCCTCGGCCTTGGCCACCTCGCTGCCGACGAGGGTATTGAGCAGGGTCGACTTGCCGGCGTTCGTGTAGCCGACGATCCCGACCGTCGGCCACAGCCGGCGATCACGCCCGCGGGCCGCGGTCGCGCGCTGCTGGCGGACCTGCTCCACGCGTTCCTTCATCTTGGCGATGCGGGTCCGGATGATCCGGCGGTCGGTCTCGAGCTGGCACTCGCCGGGGCCCCGCGATCCGATGCCACCCTGGGTCCGCGACAGGTGGGTCCACAGCTGGGTCAGCCGCGGCAGCTGGTACTCGAGCTGGGCGAGCTCGACCTGCAGGCGACCTTCGTGGGTCTGGGCATGCAGCGCGAAGATGTCGAGGATCAGCCGGCTGCGGTCGATGACCTTGACCCGCAGGAGCTCCTCGAGTGCCCGCTGTTGCGCGGGCGACAGCTCGTCGTCGGCGATGAGCACGTCGAACCCGGTCTCGCGCTTGGCCGCGAGCAGCTCCTCGGCCTTGCCCTTGCCGATGTACCAGTTCGGGTCGACGTGGCGACGGTTCTGCCATTCGGCGCCCACGACGTCGGCCCCCGCCGTGAGGGCCAGGTTGGCCAGCTCGGCGAGGGAGTCATGCGCGGTCCAGCCGTCCTCGGAGCCGACGTCGACGGCGACGAGGAACGCCTTCTCGACCGGCGGTTCGAGGTCGATCAAGCCGTTCGTGCGGGGCATCCGCCGAAGGATAGCCCCTCGCCGCGGCGGGGGCCCTACGCCGGTGCCCGGCGGCGAGCAGGCGAAGGGCGGTCTGCGACGCGACGTCGGCGACGTCCTCCCGGGCCGCGTCCAGCCAGTCGATGCCGGGCTCCGAGCGGAACCACGTCGCCTGGCGCTTGGCGAACTGCCGATTGCGGAGCGCGTCGCGCTCGATGGCCTCGGCCAGCGTCGCCCGTTCGTCGATGACCGACCAGGCCTCGGCGTAGCCGATCGCGGAGAAGGCCGGCAGGCTCGGGTCGAAGCGCATCCGGAGGGCTCGGGCCTCCTCGACCAGGCCGTTCGCGAACTGGGCCGCCGCCCGCTGCGCGATGCGCCGGTCGTGCTCCGGGCGGTCCAGCCGCAGTCCGATCCACGCCGAGCGGCCGCCGTACCCGCGCGGCACCGGGAGCGGTCCGTCACCGACGAGCTCGGCGATCTCCAGGGCCCGAACGACCCGTCGCGGGTTCTCCTGGTCGATGGTCGCCAGGCGCGTCGGGGCCAGCTCGCCGAGCCGGGTCACGAGCGTCGGCAGGCCGTCGGCCGCCAGCTCGGTCTCGAGCCGGGCGCGCACGACCGGGTCGCTCGGAAGCGCCTCGGTGTCGAGGCCACGCGCGACCGCCCGCAGGTAAAGGCCGGTCCCGCCGACGAGGATGGCCAGCCCGGACGCGGCGGCCGAGGAGGCCAGGACCGCGCGGGCATGGGCCGCGAAGTCGGCGACCGTGAACGTCGCGTCGGGGTCGACGAGGTCCAGGCCCTCGTGCGGGACCCGAGCGCGGTCGGCGGCGCTGACCTTGGCCGTCCCGATATCGAGGCCGCGGTAGACCTGCCGGGAGTCCGCGGAGATGACGACGACCGGACGGCCCATGGCGAGGACGGCTTCGCCGACCCGCACGGCCAGCTCGGTCTTGCCCGTGGCCGTCGCGCCGGCGATGACGAGGAGCGGCGGATGGGTGGTGGACGACGGTGGTCCGGCGAGCTCGCCCATCCGGCCATACTGCGGCATGCCGTTCCCGCACGTGTTCGAGCCCCTGCAGCTCCGACACAAGACGCTGACGAGCCGGATCACCTTCGGGGCGCACACCGCCAACATGGCGCTCGACGGCTATCTGACCGATCGCCACCTCGGCTACTACCGCGAGCGCGCCCTGGGCGGTGCCGGGATGATCGTCGTCGAGCCGATGCCGGTCCACCGGACCGCGGTGCTCACCCGGGGCAACTTCCGGCACAGCGACGATGCCGTCATCCCCGGCTTCCGGCGTCTGGCCGAGGCTTGCCGGGCGGCCAACCCGGACGTCGTCCTCGTCCAGCAGCTGTATCACGTCGGCCAGCACGGGGACGCGGACAACTCGTTCGCCCCGAACTGGTCGCCGTCCGGGCTGCCGTCCTACCACGACGCCGATGGCAGCCACGCGATGACCGAGGCGGAGATCGACGAGGCCATCGAGGGGTTCGTGGCCGCTGCCCGTCGCGTCCAGGCGGCCGGCTTCGACGGGGTCGAACTGTTCGCTGCCTACCACGCCCTCGTCGACCAGTTCTGGACGCCGTGGTCCAACCGACGGACGGATGGCTGGGGCGGGACGTTCGAGGGCCGGATGCGGTTCTCGGCGACCGTGCTCGAGCGCATCCGCGCCGCGTGCGGCGAGGATTTCATCATCGGCCTGGCGGTCAGCGTCGACGAGTCGACCGACGCCACGTTGTCGCTCGACGACCTTGCGGCGGTCGTCGCCTGGCACGACGAGCGCCGGCTCATGGACTACGTGACCTGCGGGACGGGCTCGTACGTCGAGTTCTACCCGATCATCCCGGTATCCCTCTATCCGCAGCCGCTCGGCGCCCGGTACGCGGAACGGCTCAAGTCGGTGGTCCGGCACGCGAAGGTCCAGGCCGAGAGCCACATCCGCACGCCGGCCGCCGCGGAAGCCGTCCTCGCGGCCGGCCAGGCGGACCTGGTCAGCATCGTCCGCGGCCAGATCGCCGACCCGCATCTCGTCGCCAAGGCCCGCGCCGACCGGGCCGACGAGGTCCGCCCGTGCATCTCGTGCAATCAGCTGTGCTGGGGACGTCGCTCTCGGGATTACTGGATCTCGTGCCTGGTGAACCCGTCGGTCGGTCGCGAGCATGCCTGGGGCGGCGACAAGCCCGAGCGCGCCACGACGGCCCGGTCCGTCCTCGTCGTCGGCGGCGGGCCGGCCGGCCTGGAGGCGGCGCGGGTCGCCGCCGAACGCGGCCATCGGGTCACGCTCCTCGAGCGCGGCGGCGAGCTGGGTGGCCGGTTCCGGCTCGCCGGTCGCCAGCCCTCGCGCGGCCAGATCCTGGACCTGATCGCCTGGTACGAGCGCCGGCTGGCCGCCCTGGGCGTCACCGTCCGGACCGGTCATCCGGCCGACGTCGACGAGATCGCCGCAGCGGGGGCCGACGACGTGGTCATCGCCACGGGGGCGCGCCCGGCGCGCCGCGGGTTCCAGCGCGCGGCCCCGACCGTCGACACGCTCCCCGGCGTCGATGCCCCGACCGTGGTCGACATCGACGACGTCCTGGACGGGTCGGCCACGCTGGGTCCGCGGATCGTCCTGCTCGACGACCTCGGGGACTGGCGTGGACTCGGGACGGCGGTGGCGGTCGCCGAGGCCGGGCACGACGTCACGCTGGTCACGGCGGCCGCCGTGGCCGGGGCCGGGCTGTACCACAGCGCGGCGGACGTCCCGCTCCGGCGCCGGTACGCCGCCGCGGGCGGGCGCGTTCGGCCGTCGACCGTCATCACCGCCTGGGAACCCGACGGGGCCGCCGTCCGCTCGACCGTCGATGGGGCGACCGACCAGCTCCCGGCCGATACGCTGGTCCTCGCCGAGACGGCCGTTGCGCAGACGGCCCTCGCGGATGCGCTGACGGAACGCGGCGTCACCTTCCGGGCGATCGGCGATTGCGTCGCCCCGCGTCGGGCCAGCCTCGCCTTCTACGAGGGCCGCGAGCTGGGCCGCAACCTGTAGTCCCAGCCGGCCCTGGGCACGGTGTCGCCACTCCCCGGCGGTTGCCCTCTTCCCTCCCGCCCCGTCGTCTGCTAGCGTGCCACGTTGTAGCGCGTCGCCACGATGTGGCACGAATGACGGGAGCAGGTGGAGACCCATGGCGATCCCCCAAGTCGACCATCCGACCGTCCGGCGCGGCCGCGAGGCGCGCCAGGCCGCCCGGCTCGCCCGGGCCGTGGAGACGGTCCCCTACCTGACCCGGTCGTTGGCGCCGGTCGAGGTCATCTCCGCCGAAGGCCTCGAACAGATCGAGCACAACGCAGACACGCTCCTGGAGCAGGTCGGCATCGAGATCGTCAACTACCCGGAGGCGGTCGAGATCTTCCGGGGCGCCGGCGCGGACGTCGAGGGCATGCGCGTGCGCTTCCCGCGCGGCCTGTGCCGCTCGCTCGTCACCGCGACGGCCCCGCGGATCTTCACCCAGCGTGCCCGCAACGAGGCACGGAGCGTGGTCATCGGGGATCCCCACGTGGTCCTCGTCCCGACCTACGGCTCCCCGTTCGTCCACGACCTGGACGGCGGCCGCCGCTACGCGACGATCGAGGACTTCCGGAACTTCGTGAAGCTGACGTACACCAGCCACACGCTCCATCACGGAGGCGGGACGCTCTGCGAACCGGTCGACCTGCCGGTCAACAAGCGCCACTTCGACATGGTCTACAGCCACATCAAGTACTCCGACCGGGCGTTCATGGGCTCGGTCACCCACCCCAGCCGGGCCCAAGACTCGGTCGAGATGGCCCGCCTCGTGTTCGGCGCCGAGACGCTGGAGCGCGAGCACGTGATCATGGGCCTGGCCAACGCGAACTCGCCGATGTCGTGGGACTTCAACATGCTCGGCTCGGCCAAGGCTTACGCCGAGGCCAACCAGATCATGCTCATCACGCCGTTCATCCTCGGCGGCGCGATGGCCCCGGTGACGGTGGCCGCGCAGGCGACCCAGACCCTCGCCGAGGCCTTGGCCGGGATGGCCTTCTGCCAGATCGTCCGGCCGGGTGCGCCGGTCATCTTCGGCTCGTTCGCCTCGTCGATGTCGATGCAGACCGGCGCGCCGACGTTCGGGACGCCGGAGCCGCAGCTCGTCCTGTTCGTGCTGGCCGCCCTGGCCCGACGCCTGGGCGTGCCGTTCCGGAGCGGCGGCAACTTCACCGCCTCGAAGGTCCCGGACTACCAGGCGGCCTACGAGAGCGCCGTGAGCTTCATGGCCACGATGCAGGCCGGCGTGAACTTCAATCTCCACACCGCGGGCTGGCTGGAGGGCGGCCTGGCCATCGGCTACGAGAAGTTCATCCTCGACGAGGACCAGGCTTCGATGGCCGGCGCCTACATCGCCGGCGTGGACACGACCGACAACGGCTACGCGCTCGACGCGATGCTGGCCGGCGGACCCGGCCAGCACTTCCTGGGCTCGCCGCACACGCTGGCCAACTTCGAGACGGCGTTCTGGCGCTCCGAGATCTCGAACAACGACAGCTTCGAGCAGTGGGAGCTGGACGGCGCGCTCGACGCGGCGCAGCGAGCCAATCTGCGCTGGAAGCGCCGCCTGGCCGAGTACGAGGCGCCGCCGATCGACCCCGCGGTCGACGAGGCGCTGCAGGCCTGGATCGCCGAGCGCAAGGCGAGCTTCCCGGACTCGGACGTCTAGGCGCGATGTACGTCATCCAGTCGATCGAGCGCGCCTTCGACATCCTCCGGGCGCTGTCGGTCGGACCGGGCCGCATCTCGGAGCTGGCGGTCACCGTCGGCCTACCCAAGTCGACCGTCGCCCGGATGTTGTTCACGCTCGAGCGGGTCGGTGCGGTGACCCGCCTGCCGGGCACGAACGAGTACCGGATCGGCGACGGGCTGCGCGACCTCGCCCCGCCGCTCGACTTCACGTCGTCGCTGGCCGTGTCGGTCATGCCCCACCTCCACCAGCTGTCGGAGGCGCTCGGCGAGGCAGCCGGGTTCAGCGTGCCCCAGGGCTATGCGATGCACTACCTCGTCCAGGTGGACAGCCCCCGCCCGGTCCAGGTCCGCGACTATTCCGGCTCGTCCGCGCCGATGCACCTCGCCCCGGCCGGGCTCGTCGTCATGGCCGCCTGGCCGGCGGCGGAGCTGGACCGCTACCTGTCTCGACCGCTCGAGCGCCACACCAGCCACTCGGTCACGGACCCGAACGCCATCCGCCGGCGCTTGGAGCACGTCCGCAGTGCCGGCTATGCCTGGGGCATGGAGGAGTTCGCCGAGGGCCTGAGCTCGGTCGCGGCGCCCGTCCTGGATCGGGACCAGCTCGTCGTCGGGGCGATCACCGTCCACGGACCGACGTACCGGTTCCCACCGGAGGGTCAGCGCGACCGGATCGGGGTCGCCGTGCGGTCGGCCTCGGACCGCTTCTCGCTCCATCGCCTCGCGTCCTGAGGCGGCCTGGCGCCGCCGGCGCGACCGGGCGCCGCTTAGGGCGCGGCCTCCGGCGGCATGTCGTCGAACTCGGTCGTCGACTCCGGCCTGATCGCCGGCCCCTCGGCCGGCACGACCACGACCGGGACCTCCTCACCGGCCTCGACGGCGGCCACGGCCTCCGCTTCGGCGCGGGCCTGGAGGACGCGCAGCTGGTCGGCCGGGATGTGACAGCGCATGAGGTGACCCGGCTCGACCTCGATGAGTGGCGGCTCGGTGACCTCGCACAGCCCCTGGATGAACCGGTGGCAGCGGGTGTGGAAGACGCAGCCGGACGGCGGGTTGGCCGGGCTCGGGATGTCGCCCTCCAGGCGGATCCGCGGCTTGACCTCGCCATCGACGCTGGGCACGGCCGACAGCAGCGCCTCGGTGTACGGGTGGTTGGGCCCGTCGAAGATGACCTCGGACGTCGCGACCTCCATGATCCGCCCCAGGTACATGACCGCGATCCGGTCGGCCAGGTAGCGGACGACACCCAGATCGTGCGAGATGAGCAGGTAGCCGGTCTTGCTCCGGGTCTGCAGCTCGGACAGGACGTTGAGGATGGCGGCCTGGACGGACACGTCCAGGGCGCTGGTCGGCTCGTCGGCGACGACGATGCGCGGGTCGCCGGCGAACGCCCGGGCGATGGCCACGCGCTGCTTCAACCCGCCCGACAGCTGACGCGGCTTGAGGTCGAGGTGGCGCTGGCTGAGCTTCAGGTCGCTGGCCAGCCGGTCCACGCGCTCGTCGACGGCCTTACCGGATAGGCCGGTCAGCTTCGACACGGACCGCTGCAGGATGTGGCGGACGCTCCAGCCTCGGTTCAGGGCCGAGTCCGGGTTCTGGAAGACCATCTGGATGGAGCGCTTGTCGGCGGTCGGGCGCTGCGTCGCCTTGCCCTGGAGTTCGTGGTCGTCGAGCTCGATGGCGCTTCCCGAATCCGGACCCTCGATCCCGAGGATGGTCTTGGCCAGGGTCGACTTGCCGGAGCCGGACTCACCGACCAGGCCGAGCGTCTCGCCGTCCTGGAGCTCAAGGTCGACCCGGACCAGCGCCGGCACGGCGTGCCCGGACTGGTGGAAGGTCTTCGAGACCTGCTTGACCTTGAGCGCGGTCGTTTCGCTGATGACCGCGGCCGTGCTCGCCAGCGCCGGCGCCTCGACGAGCTCGTCGATCCGGTCGATGTGATGGCAGCGTGACCACTGCCCGTTACCGATGTCGACGACGGGCGGGACGACCTCGCGGCACAGGTCCGTGGCCAGCGGGCAGCGATCCACGTACACGCAGGTCGGAAGCGGCGTGCCGATCTGGGGCAGGTTGCCGGGGATCGTGGTCAGCGGCCGCTGCGACTTGTTGATGCCGTGACGGGGCAGCGACTGGAGCAGCCCGACCGTGTACGGATGCTTCGGTCGCTCGAACACCTGGACGGCGTCGCCTTCCTCGACGATCTTGCCGGCGTACATGACCCCGACGCGATCGCAGATGGATCGGATGACCCCAAGGTTGTGGGCGATGAGGAGGACTGCCGCGTTCGTCTCCGCGCGCAGCTTCCGGACGAGGTCGAGGACGCTCGCCTCGACGGTCGCATCGAGGCCGGTCGTGGGCTCGTCGAGGACGAGGAGCTGCGGGTCGGAGGCGAGGGCCATGGCGATGACGACGCGCTGCTGCATGCCGCCCGACAGCTGGTGCGGGTAGCGTTCGAAGACACCGGCGACATCCGCGATCTGGACCCGGTCCAAGGCGGCCAGGGCACTCGCCCGGGCGGTCTTGCTGTCTTCGCCGAGGACCGTGAACGCCTCGATGAGCTGGGGCCCGATCTTCATCGACGGGTTGAGGGCGCCGCCCGGGTCCTGGTAGACCATCGACGCATGACGGGTCCGGAACTGGCGGACCTGGTCGTCGCTCATGGCCGTGATGTCGTCGCCCGCGACGAGGATGCGCCCGGAGGTGATGCGAGCGTTGCGCGGCAGGTAGCGAACGGCGGCATAAGCCGTCGTCGATTTGCCGCAGCCCGACTCGCCGACGAGCCCGTAGGCCTCACCCGGACGGACCTCGAAGGTCACCCCACGCAGGACCGGGCGGGCGATGCCGCGCACGAGGTAGGCGAGGGACAGGTCCTCGACCTTGAGGGCGGCGGGCCGGGGCCGGCGGCAGGTGCCGGCGCCGGGACGGGATCGATCGTCGTGGTCATTCGGACAGCACCGAGCTGAGGGCATCCGCGATGAGGTTGACAGCGATCACGGTCGTCGCGATGGCCATCGCCGGGAAGAAGGTCGACCACCAGATCCCGGCGATCATGTTGTTGTACTCCTCGGCGACCTGGAGGCCCCAGTCCGGCGAAGGCGGCTGGATGCCGACGCCGAGGAACGACAGGGTGGCGACCGTGAAGATGGCGTACCCGATGCGCACCGTCAGCTCGACGACGATGGGCGACTGGATGTTCGGCAAGATCTCACGGACCATGATGAACAGGCCCGATTCACCGCGCAGCTTGGCCGCCGTCACGTAGTCCAACTGGCGCTCGCTGAGGGTCGCCGATCGGACCGTACGGGCGACGATCGGCGTGAACAGGATGCCGACGACGAGGATGACGACGAGCGTCGACGAGCCCAGGACGACGAGGGTCAGCAGCGCGACGAGGATGACCGGCAGGGCCAGGAAGGCCTCGACGATGCGGCTCAGGACGTCATCGACGCGGCCGCGGTAGTAGCCCATGATCAGGCCCAGGACGGTGCCCGCGACGACGCCGATGAGCGCGGCGACGGGCGCCACGACGAAGACGTCCCGCGCGCCGACGATGACCCGCGAGAACACGTCGCGACCGAGCCGGTCCGTCCCGAAGTAGTGCTCCAGGCTGGGCGGCAGGTGGCCCCCGAAGAAGTCGTTGAACGGGTCGTAGGGCGTGACGTACTCGCCGAAGATCGCGCAGAACAGCCAGATCCCGATGATGACGTTGCCGATGACGAAGCCTGGTCGGCGGAACAGGAGCCGGCGGACCTCGCGGCGCGCCTGGGCCCGTTCCTGGGACGCGGTCGGCGGCGGGCCGGGGAGGGTCGGGTCGACGGTGCCGGCGATGGCCATCAGCGATCGGCCTCGAGGCGGATCCGGGGGTTCATCCAGGCCATCAGCAGGTCGGCGATGAGCGTGGCGATCATGTACACGACGCCGACCGCGATGACGCCGGCCGTCAGCATCGGGATGTCCTTGCGCTGGGCGGCGAAGAGCATGAGCTTGCCCATCCCGTTGTAGTTGAAGATCTTCTCGACGCCGATGATCCCGCCGAACAGATAGCCGATCTGCACGGCGATGACCGCGACCGTCGGGACGAGGGCGTTGCGCAACACGTGCCGACGCATGACCTGGCTCGTCGACAGGCCCTTCATCTCGGCGGTCCGCACGTAGTCGGCGTTGAGCGTCTCGATGGTCCCGGCCCGCGACATCCGCGCGATGTAGCCGAAGTAGACGATGGCCATGGCCAGGGCCGGCATCAGCAGGTAGCGGATCGTCGTCAGCGGATCGGAGTCGCGGGGTGGCGTCGCGAGCACCGGGAGCCAGCCGAGTTGGACGCCGACGACCACGACGAGGATCGTGCCGGTGACGAATTCCGGGATCGACGAGGTCGTGACCCCGGTCAGCACGATGGCGCGATCCGCGGTCCGGTCACGACGACGCGCCGCGAACACGCCCGCGGCGATGCTGATCGGGATGGTCAGGATGAGGGCCAGCGCGGCCAGCTGCGCCGACCGGCCGATGGCCGCGAGGAGCGTCGGCATGACCGGTTGCTTGCTCTGGAATGACACGCCGAAGTCGAGCGTGACGAGATTCCGCATCGCCCGGACGTACTGCTCGATGAGCGGGTCGTCCGTACCCAGCTGCTCGTTGAGCTTGTCGACGCTCTCCTGGGGCGCGAATGGCCCGAGGATCGTCCGCCCCACGTCATTGGGCAGGACGTTGGTGATGATGAAGACGATCGTGGCGAGCAGCCACAGCGTGATGAGGGCAAGGACGAGGCGCCGAACCAGGAAGCGGGCCACGTGCGGCGGTGCCTCTCCTCAGGGCTGCGTTCTCGCGGGGACGATCGGTGACCGTCCCCGCAGGCTCGGAACCTAGGCGACCTTGGACGTCTTGGACACGAACGCCTGGCCGAGCGCGCTCGCGTACAGCCCCGTATACGCCTTCGAGCTGCCAGCCAGGTAGTCGTAGAAGTACGGCAACCCGATCGGGACCTCGTCGTTGAGGATCGTCTCGAGCTTGGTGCACGCCGCCTTCTGGGCGTCGACGCCGACCGCCGACTGGAACTCGACGAATGCGGCGTCGAAGTCGGTGTTGGAGTACTGCGACGAGTTCCAGACACCCTTGGTCGACAGCGCCGCGTTGAGGTAGACGTCCGGCGTCGCGCGGTGGCCGTAGTCGACGATGCCGAGCTCGGCCGCACCGGAGCACGGCGGGTCGGCCGGCTCCGCCGGGCACCACTGCGCGCCGTAGAACGTGTCGAGCGGCTCGACGGCGACGTTGAGCGTGATCCCGGCTTCGGCGGCCTGGCTCTTCATGAGGACGGCCAGATCCGGGATCTCCAGGAGCTCGCCGGCATGCAGATCCGCGGTCAGGTTGGTAACCCCGGCCTCGCTCAGCAGGGCCTGGGCCTTCGCGATGTCCTGCTCGCGCTGCGGGACGGACGGGTCGAAGTACGGGTAGATCGGGGCGATGACATGGTCATTGCCGAGTTGGGCGCGACCCTTGAACAACTGGTCGATCATCGCCTGCCGGTTGAACGTGAATGCGAGGGCCTGCCGCACGCGCTTGTCGGCGAACTGGCCGGTGTCCGTGCGCATCCAGATCTGACGATGTAGCGCGGTCTGGGTCGAGATGACGTTGGTGTTCGGGTCGTCGAACAGTGGCGCGCCGGAGAGCACGTCGAACTGGACGATCGCGTCGACTTGGCCGCCCTGATAGGCCGTGACCATCGGGCCCGGTCTCGTCGAAGAAGATCCACTCGACCGAGTCGAGCGGGGTCGACGCCGCCCCACCAAGCGTCGTTGCGCTCGAGAACACGGCGCCGGTCGCCACGTCGTAGCGTCGTCGAGCTTCCAGGCGCCGGTCCCGTCGGGCATGGCGTCGAGCGTCGTGCCGGTCGCGTAGGCGGCCGGGGTGATGAGGGACTGGGCGTTGAACACCGACACCAGGTACGGGAAGTTGCCGTTGGCGCTGACCAGGTTGAAGGTCACCGTGGACGGGTCCGATGGCCACGGTCCCACCGATATCGATGACGCCCTTGAGGCCCGCGTTGCCGGCCTCGACCAGGCGACCCATCGTGGCGACGACGTCATCTGCCGTGAATTCCGAGCCGTTCTGCCACTTCACACCGGTCCGGAGCTTGAAGGTCCAGACGGTGTTGTCCGCATTCGGCTCCCATGACTCGGCCAGGCCCGGGCGCGATGTCCGACCCGTTCGCCGGTCGAGGGCCGCGAGGAACTCGAAGCTCTGCGACGTGATGCCGTAGCCGCCGAGGTCCTGCATGAGGACCGTGTCGAGCGGCCCGGCCGGGCGCTGGGTGGCGATGCGGATGCTGCCGCCGGCGGCCCGGGCGACGCCGGGGCCACGCTCTCGCCGGCCGGGGCGCTTCCGGCGGCCGTCGGCGCACCCGATGCGCCACCGGTGCCGCACGCTGCGATGACGGCGGAGATGGCCGGCAACGACAGGCCGAGCGATCGCCCCGCGCCGCATGAACTCACGGCGGCTCAGGCGGCCCTGCGCGAACGCCTCGACGAGGTCGAGCTGCAGGGGGTTGACGGTCGACCGGCGGACCCGATCGAGTCGCAGAAAGTCCATCAGGAATGCTCCTCCAGAGACCGCCGCATCGGCGTAGTGCGCAGGGTACGCTCCTCCATCGGACCATGCCCCCTCGCAGGCCCAGACGAGCCGTGAAGGTACGTTGGCCGCGGGCGGAAGTCAACGCGACGCCACATCGTGGTCCGGTGGCGGCCGGGTCTCAGGATGCGGTCGGGAGGACCCGTCCGCGCAGCGCGTACGGACCGGCGTGCTCGATGCGGAGCGGTGACCAGCCGGCCCGAGCGAGACCGGCCTCGGCGCGGCAGGTGGACGAGCTTGTTGCCGCGGGTCCGGCCGGCGAGGTGGACGGTCCCCGGGGCATCGGCGTCGCCGTCCCCGCCCTCGTCCGCGTGGTCGTGGGAGCGCGGCGGATGTCACGGTGTCGACGAGGACCTCGACGTCGCGCCCGAGCCACGCCGCGTTGCGCTCGAGACCGATCCGCTCCTGGACGGCGAGCAGCTCGTTGAGGCGTCGCGCTTGACGTCGGCCGGCACGTCGTCGGCGAGGCGGGTGGCCGGCGTGCCGGGTCGCGGCGAGTAGGCGGCGGCGAAGACCTGGTCGTAGCGGACCGTCTCGAGCATCTCGAGCGTGCGCCGGAACTGGGCTTCGGTCTCGCCACAGAAGCCGACGATGACGTCGGTCGAGATGGTGATGCCCGGGACGGCCTCGCGGATGCGGTCCAGTCGCTCGCGGTAGTGCTCGATGGTGTACTGGCGGCCCATCCGGCGGAGCACGGTGTCATCGCCGGTCTGGACCGGCAGATGGAGGTGCTCGCAGACGCTCGGGCAGTCGGCCAGCGCGGCGATGAGCCGGTCGGACAGGTCCCACGGATGCGAGGTCACGAAGCGCAGCCGCGGGATGGCCGGGCGGCCGTCGTCGGCGCGGATGGCGTCGATGGCCCGGATGAGCTCGGCCAGGTCCGGCCGGCCGTGGCGGTCCAGCTGCCGGCCCGGCCCAGCGCGCCTCGTCGACATGGGCGAAGCGGGCGTCGGGGGCAGGTCGTGGCCGTACGAGTTGACGTTCTGGCCGAGCAGCGTCACCTCGCGATAGCCGGCCGTCGCCAGGGTCCGGGCCTCGGCCACGATGTCGTCGAACGGGCGGCTGCGCTCCGGCCCGCGGCTGAACGGGACGATGCAGTACGTGCACGTCTTGTCGCAGCCGTAGATGATCGGCAGCCAGGCGCTGACGGCCGATGACCGCGGCGACGGTCCCCTGCCCCACCGCCACCGCCCGGGTCGCCGGCCAGCCCGTCGGCGACCCCGACGACGGTCCGGCCGACGGTCGTCGTCGCGCCGACCTGCCCCAGGCCCCCGATCGCGCCCTGGGCCGAGGCCAGCCCGAGCCGGTCGACCAGCTCCGGCTCCTCGTCCGGCCGCAGGAACAGGTCGACCGCCGGATAGCGGCGGCGCAGGCCCGTCGCGCTCGGCCTCGCGGACGGAGCAGCCGGTCAGCACGACGCGCAGCCCCGGGTTGCGCGGCCTTGAGCCGGGCGAGATGGCCCTGGCGGCCGATGACCTTCTGTTCGGCGCCCTCGCGGATGGCGCAGGTGTTGATGACCACGAGGTCGGCGTCGTCCATCGATGGCGCTTCCTCGCAGCCGGCGGCCAGCAGCCGGCCGGCCATCTCCTCCGAGTCGCTCCGGTTCATCTGGCAGCCCAGCGTCCAGACGTGGAAGCGCGGCAGGCTGACGACATCCGGCACGTACTCGGCCAGCCGGTCGTCGGCCGGCGTCACGGGCAGCCGCGGCGCGGCGGCCGGCGGAGCCCCGACATCGAGGACGTCGAGCATCGGCAGCGCGCGCGGTCGGGTCGAGAGGTCGGTCACGGCGGCGCCATGGTACGCCCGGTCGGCCGGCGGGACGGTATCCTCGAAGCGATGGAGCTCCTGCCTCACCCCCGAAGCCCTGGGTCGCCCTGCTGACGCTGACCGTCCTCGAGATCGTCCTCGGCATCGACAACGTCATCTTCATCTCGATCCTCGTCCAGCGCTTGCCGGCCGGACCAGCGCGACCGCGCCCGGTACATCGGCCTGGGCCTGGCGATGGGCATGCGCATCCTGCTGCTCCTGACGATCTCGTGGATCATCGGCCTGACCGCGCCGGTCGTTCACGATCGCCGGCAACGAGTTCTCGTGGCGCGACATCATCCTCATCGTCGGCGGCCTGTTCCTGCTCTGGAAGGCGACGACCGAGATCGGCGAGTCGCTCGAGGGCGAGGAGGCGCACCACGAGGCGGCCCGCCGAAGGCCGCCAAGTTCGGCGCCGGTCATCGTCCAGATCGTCCTGCTCGACATCGTCTTCTCGCTCGACTCGGTGCTGACCGCGGTCGGCATGGTCGACGAGGTCGCGATCATGATCGCCGCGGTGGTCATCGCGGTCGGGGTCATGCTCGTCGCGTCCGGGCCCGCTGTCGCGCTTCGTCCACGACGCACCCGTCGGTCAAGATGCTGGCGCTGTCGTTCCTGCTGCTCATCGGCGTGACGCTCGTCGCCGACGGGTTCGGGTTCCACATCGACAAGGCGTACATCTACGCGGCGATGGGCTTCAGCGTCTTCGTCGAGGCGCTCAACCTGCGCGCGCGACGCACGCCGCAAGCACGAGCGCCGGTCGAGCTGCGCCCGACGTTCGTCAAGGACGCACCGGCGGCCGAAGGCTCCTGATCGCGGTCAGACGAGCCGCTGCGAGGACCTCGCCGACCTCGGGCGGGACCCACAGCCGGGCGTGGCTCTCGGCGTACGGCCCGAGGTCGCCGTGGTAGTCGGTCCCGCCGGTGGCGATGAGCCCGAGGTCCGCGGCGACGCCGGCGACCGCGTCGACCGTCGCCGACGTCGAACGAGCGGTAGTAGACCTCCAGCCCGCCGAGCCCCTCCTCGACGAGCTCGCGAGGAGCTCGCGCCGGGTGGGCGCCTCGCGGAAGTGGGCCAGGACCGGCATGCCCCCGGCGGCCGCGGATGACCGCGATGGCCTCCTCCGGGCCCAGGCCCTGCGCGGCCGACGTAGCCGGGCATGCCGTGCCCGATGAGCCGGCTGAAGGCGTCCTCGACGCTCGTGGCGAAGCCGGCGGCCATGAGCGCCCGGGCGATGGTCGGCCGGCCGAGGGCGTCGTCGTCGCCGTGGACCAGGTCCGCGACCTGGGCGTCGATGGGCAGCCCGATGTCGCGCAGCCGGTCGATGGTCCGCTGGAAGCGGCGGCGGCGCTGGTCGCGCTGGGCGGCCATGGCCGCCTCGAACGCCTCGTCGTCGGGATCCATCCCGAACCCGAGGATGTGCAGCTCGCCCTCCCACAGGCCGAGGTCGCGGGTCACCAGGGCGTTGATCTCGACGCCCGGGATGAGGGTCAGGTCGGCGGGCACGAGCCCGGCGGCGACGACGTCGCGATAGCCGGCCAGCGTGTCGTGGTCGGTCAGGCCCAGGAGCCGGACGCCGGCCGCGTACGCGTCGCGCGACGAGCGTCGCGGGCGCGAGGACGCCGTCGCTGCGCGTCGTGTGGGTGTGCAGGTCGATCGTCGAGGGCGCCGGCGGGACGACGGCGCGCGATCCTCGCGCGGGTCCTGCCGGCGCGAGCGTCCTCACACCTCGACGAGGCGCTGGATGCGCTCCATGGCGAGCGCCCGGCCGGTCGCCGGGTCGATGTCGACCTGGAGGGCGTTGAGCACGACCGGCCCGTCGCCGACCTCGAAGCGCGTCGGCAGGGCGTTGATGAAGCGCGGCAGGACGGTCTTCGGGTCGAACCCGATGACGCTCCAGACCGGGCCGGTCATGCCCGAGGTCGGTCTGGTAGGCGGTGCCGCCCGGCAGGATCCGCTCGTCGCCGGTCACGACGTGGGTGTGGGTCCCGACGACGACGCTGACCCGGCCGTCGAGGTACAGGCCCAGCGCGTTCTTCTCGCTGGTCAGCTCGCAGTGGAAGTCGACGAGGCGGATGGGCGGCAAGCGGCTCCGGTGCGCTGGCCTCATCGAGCAGCGCGTCGGCATCGGTGAACGGGTTCTCGATCGGCTGCATGTAGGTCCGGCCCTGGAGGTTGATGACCGCGACGTGGCTGCCGTCCAGCGCGTCGTACACGCCCCAGCCGCGACCGGGGACGTCGTGCGTGCCGTAGTTGTGCGGACGAAGCACCCGGTCGTTGACGTCCAGGTACGGGTAGATCTCGCGCTTGTCCCAGATGTGGTTGCCGCTGGTGATGACGTCGACGCCGGCTGGCCAGCATCGCGTCGGCGGTCGACGGCGTCAGGCCCATGCCACCGGCGACGTTCTCGCCGTTGGCCGTGACGAAGTCGATGCCGCGCTCCTCGCGCAGCTCGGGCAGGCAGCGCTCGATCGCGACCCGACCGGGCTTGCCGATGAGGTCGCCGATCATCAGGACGCGGCAGGCACCCGGCGGCCGCGGCGCGTTGCCGTTGGGCGGGTTGCCGAGGCGCGTCCGCCCGATCGTCTGGTCGGTCATCCGGGCGAGTCTAGCGGGCGGGGCGTCACGTCCGACTAGCGAGCGAGGTAGCCGCCGTCCACCGGGAGGATCGCGCCGGTGATGAACGAGGCCTCGTCGGACGCGAGGAAGGCGATCGCCCGGGCGACCTCCACGGGCTCGCCGAGGCGACCCATCGGGTGGACCTTGCGGATCTCCTCGATGTACTCGGCCCCTCCGGGCTGTTCGGGCAGGCGTCGGACGGCTTCCGTGAGGATCGTGCCGGGCGCGACGGCGTTGACCCGGATGCCACGGTCTGCCCACTCGACGGCGAGGTGCATCGTCAGGCCGCTCGCCGCGAACTTCGCCGGGCCGTAGGTCGACTGGGTCGCCTGGCCGGCGACGCCGGAGATCGACGACAGGCAGACGATCGCGCCGCCACCCGACTCGAGCATCGCCTCGATGGCGTACTTGCAGGTGAGGAACATCCCGCGACCGTCGATGGACATGACCTCGTCCCAGTCGGCGGCCGTGGCATCGGTGATCCGCTTGAGCGGGATGATCCCGGCGTTCGCCACGAGGACGTCGAGGCGCCCGTACCCGTCCACGGCGGCCTGGATCATCCGCCGCGCGTCAGCGTCGTCCGACACGTCGCCGACGACCGCGACGCAGTCGTGGCCGGCGTCGGCCAGCTCACTCGCGAGCCGCTCGATGCCGTCCGCGTCGATGTCGGTGACGACGAGCCGAGCGCCCTCCACGGCGAAGACCTCGGCCGTCGCTCGGCCGATGCCGTTGGCGGCCCCGGTGATGACCGCCGACTTGCCTTCGAGCCGCCCGGGGGCTCGCTGACCGGGTGACCGAGCACGTCCGGCGTCATGTCGCCGAGTCTACCGACGGCCGCGGGCAGCCGGACCTGACTGGCGCTTCCGCGCTACTTGGCGTACTCGACGGCGCGCGTCTCGCGGATGACCGTGACCTTGATCTGGCCCGGGTAGGTCAGCTGCTCCTCGATCTTCTTGACGATGTCGCGAGCCAGGCGGGTCGCGGTCAGGTCGTCGATCTCCTCGGGGCGGACGAGGATGCGCACCTCGCGCCCGGCCTGGACGGCGAACGAGCGCTCGACGCCAGTGAAGCTCTCGGCGATGGCCTGCAGGTCCTCGAGACGCTTGACGTAGGTGTCCATCGACTCGCCGCGGGCACCCGGCCGGGACGCGCTGATGGCGTCGGCGACCTGGACGATCGGCGCCTCCACGCAGGCGTACTCGACTTCCTGGTGGTGGGCGGCGATGGCGTTGATGACCTTGAACGGCAGGTTGTGGCGCTGGGCGATCTGGGCGCCGATGGCCGCGTGCGGGCCCTCGACCTCGTGGTCGACGGCCTTGCCGATGTCGTGGAGCAGGCCGCCCATCTTGGCGATCTGGACGTCCGCCCCGATCTCGGCCGCGATGACCGCGGCCAGGTGGCTCGTCTCGACCGAGTGGTTGAGCACGTTCTGGCCGTAGCTCGTGCGGAACTTGAGCCGACCGAGGAGCTTGATGATCTCGGCCGGCAGGCCGGGCACGCCGGCCTCGTAGGCGGCCTGCTCGCCGGCCTGGCGCATGACCAGGTCGACCTCGGCGCGGGCCTTGGCCACGACCTCCTCGATGCGGCCGGGATGGATGCGGCCGTCGGCCAGGAGCTTGGTCAGGGCGATCCGGGCGACCTCGCGGCGGACCGGGTCGAAGCCGCTGAGGACGACCGTCTCGGGCGTGTCGTCGATGATCAGGTCGACGCCGGTGGCCTGCTCCAGGGCCCGGATGTTGCGGCCCTCGCGGCCGATGATCCGGCCCTTCATCTCGTCGCTGACGGCAGGTGGACGACGCTGACGGTGTGCTCGGCGGTGTGGTCGGCGGCGACCCGCTGCATGGCGGTCAGGACGATGTCGCGGGCCTTGTCCTGGGCCTCCTCGCGGGCGCGACCGCTCGATGGCCCGGGCGAGCTTGACGGCGTCGTGCTCGGCCTCGGCGCGGACGGCCTCGAGGAGCATCGCCTTGGCATCCTCGGCGGACAGGCCGGAGACGCGCTCCAGGGCCTGCGACCTGCTCCTGGGTCGCGCGGGCGAGCTGCTCGCGGGCCTTGTCGAGCTCGCGCTCGCGCTCGAGGAGCTTGCGATCGCGCTGCTCGAGCATCTCGCTGCGCTGATCGAGCTGCTCGTCGCGCTGCACGAGGCGCCGCTCCTGGGCGGCCAGCTCGTTCCGGCGGGCCCGGGCCTCCTCCTCCGCCTCACGGGCGAGGCGGAGCTTCTCGTCCTTGGCCTCGAGGATGAGTTCCTTCTGGCGGGCCCGCGCTTCGGCCTCGATGCGGCCGCGCTTCGGCCTGGGCGGCCTTCATCGTCTGCGACGCCCATACGGCTGCGCGCCGACTGCGCCGAGTACGGCGCCGACCGGCGGCCGCCACGAGGGCGACGGCCACGAGGACCAGCGTATCCATCTTCGTCCTCCCATCCGGACCGATTCATGCGGCCGGACGCGTCACGTGTGCGGTGGCACGATCGCGACGAGGACAGTGGATCCGCCCCGCACCCACGGGGTCGGTACCGAGACCCGTTCGTCATCCGACGAGGAGCCCCTCGAGGGCCGCGATCGGCCGATTCGGTACGCGAAAACGCCCACTGACGGGCGTTGATCATCTGGCGCGTAGCCTACGGCCGCCCGTGCGGGGGGTCAACCGAGCCGGACAGGCGGAAGGGTCCGCCGAAGCGGACCCTTCCTGACAGTGGCGACGGTGGTCGGCCTAGTGGCCCTGGCCCTTGCCCTTGCCGCCCTTCTCCTTGGCCGCCTTTGCGGCTGCTCGCTCGGCCTTGGCGGCCTCACGCGCTGCCGCGCGCTCCGCCTTGGCCGCTTCCCGGGCCGCGCGCCGCTCGGCCTTGGCGGCGTCGCGGGCTTCCCGAGCCGCTTCCTTGGCGGCCTTGACGGCGTCACTGACGGCGCCGCCGTGGTTGCAGTTCTTGCCACCGACAGCATCCGACCGGGCGATCGACGACACATAGGCGCCGAACGCACCGGGCTCCGTGGCCGTCTCCGGGTCGAACGTCGGGACCGGCTCGGCTGCGGCCTCGCAGGTCGCGTCCTCGGCGGCTTCCTCGACGGCTTCCTCGGCATCCTCGTCCTCTGTCGCGCACAGGATCGGGGCGGCATCACCGTCCTCGTCGGCATCGCCGTCCTCGTCGAGCTCGGCAACGGTCTCGACGATCGGCGTGTCGGTCGGCGTCGGCGCCGGCTCGGCGACCTCGAGACAGGCCTCGTCGCCCTGGGCCGTGGCGACCTGGCTGACGTAGCCACCATGGTTGCAGTTCGGGCCGCCGACACGGTCGCTGTGGGCCGCCTCGGTGACCGAGACCTCGCCGTCGCCGTTCGTGTCGACCGCGGCCAGTGCGGCGGCCTCGGCCACCGGGTCGGCCACGACGTCGGCCTCGGCCTCGCAGTCGTCGTCGATGCCGTCGCCGTCGACGTCCTCGAACGTCGCCGTCGTGTCGACGAGGACCGGGTCCGTGTCGCCCTCAGGGGTGGTGCCAACGGTCAGGACGGTGGCGCCCAGCGCCGCTCCGGACACGGCCAGGATCAGGAGGATCGCGCCTGAGCTGGCGAGCCAGGTCGTACGCAGCCGGGAAAACATCAGGTTCCTCGCTCCTTCCCCCGGATGCGTGGATGCGCCCACGACGAGCGCGATCGATGACGGGCGTGAGTATCCAGTGACGACAACGAACCGCCACCCCGTACGTTGGTCCCGGCGACCTTGCAGACCCATCGCAAGGGATGGCCCGGTGGGGTGGTCCGTCCTGGCGAGGGGCGGTCCGGAGCGGTGCATGACGCCACCACGATCGCACGGGGATGGGCTCGAACGCCGCCCCGCCTAGGCGTCGATCTCCTCTCCGTCGGCCTCCGCGGACGCTGCCACGACCATCGCGGCGACCTCCCGGCACGTCTCCGGGTCGAACCCGTTGCGGGCCAGGAGGGCGTACGCGCGCTGGCGGCGCTGGCGGGGGTCGGCGACCCGGGCCAGCGCCCGGGACTGCTTGGCGATGAGCCGCTCGGCGGCGACCCGATCCGGCGTCACGTCCCCGTCGACGCCGCGTCGCTCCTCCATGACGGCGTCGACCGTCGCCCGGTCGACGCCCTTGATGCGGAGCTCATCCCGGATCGCGCGCTCGCCACGCGGCCGCGCCCGATCGCGCGACTCGACCCAGGCCCGGGCGAACGCCTCGTCGTCGAGCATCCCGAGCTCCGACAGCCGGTCGATGGCGCCGTCGACGAGGTCCGCCCGATAGCCGGCCCGGGTCAATCGGCGCCGGACCTCACTGACCGACCGCGAGCGGACCTCCAGGAAACGGGCCGCCGCCTCGAGCACGACGGCCGGATCGTCCACGGCCAGATGACGCGCCTTGACCTCGGCCGGATCGCGACGTCGACGGGTGGGGGCCGGCGCGCGGCGTGGATCCATGCCTCTCAGAACGGCTTGGTGAGCATGAGGATGAGGACGACCGTCGCCGTCCCGAGCTCGTAGAGGTGCGCGGCGCGAACGACCGGATCGGTCCAGGCCGCCGTCAGCGCCGGCGTGACCTGTCCCTGGCCCTCGGCCTCCGCCATCGCCGCAGAGAATGTCCTGCCTCGCGGCAGGAAGACCAGCGGCACGAGCGGCAGGTTCGAGACGTACAGGATGAGCGCCACGAACAGCCAGTCGACCGACCCGCCGGTCAGCGGCCCGAGCAGGTTGCGTCCCTGGAGCCAGGCGGCCGCGATCCCGAACAGCAGGACGAGCGAGGACGTGACGATGACGATCCGCTCGAATGGGCCAGCTGCGCTCGCGAGCGTCCGCATCGCGTCCAGCCGGGTCGCCCGCTCCGCCATCCCGAGCACGATCCAGCGCCCGACGAGGCCCGCGACGAACAGGATCCCCAGAAGGGCATGCGCCAGGACGACGATGCCGGCGAGGTTCATGGAAGCGCCTACTGCGCCTCTTCGATGCCCTCGACCGGGATCTGGACCTCGTTCATCGCGCCACGGAGCTGGCGCTCGACCTCCGCGGCCACGTCCGGGTTGCTCTTGAGGAAGTCCTTGGACGCCTCACGACCCTGACCCAGGCGCGTCTCGCCGAAGTTGAACCAGGCCCCGGTCTTGCTGACGACGTCCATGGCCACGCCGACGTCCAGCAGGCCGCCTTCCTTGGAAACGCCCTCGCCGTACATGACGTCGAACTCGGCGACCCGGAACGGCGGCGCCACCTTGTTCTTCACGACCTTGACCCGGACCCGGTTGCCGACCGACTCCGTGCCGGTCTTGATCGTCTCGACCCGACGGATGTCCAGCCGGACCGAGGCGTAGAACTTCAGGGCTCGGCCACCGGGCGTCGTCTCGGGATTGCCGAACATCACCCCGATCTTCTCGCGCAGCTGGTTGGTGAAGATGAGCGAGGTGTTCGAGCGCGACACGGCGCCGGTCAGCTTGCGCAGGGCCTGGCTCATCAGTCGGGCCTGGATGCCGACGAACGAGTCGCCCATCTCGCCCTCGATCTCCGCCCGCGGCACGAGGGCCGCCACGGAGTCGACCACGACGCAGTCCACGCCACCCGAGCGGATCAGGGTCTCGGTGATCTCGAGCGCCTGCTCGCCGGTATCCGGCTGACTGACCAGCAGCTCATCGACGTTCACGCCGCAGGCCCGGGCATACGCCGGATCAAGCGCGTGCTCGACATCGATGAAGGCGGCCACCCCGCCACGCTGCTGGGCCTCCGCGATGACGTGCTGGCAGACGGTCGTCTTGCCCGACGACTCCGGCCCGAAGATCTCGGTGATCCGGCCGCGCGGGATCCCGCCGATGCCGAGGGCCAGGTCCAGGGCGATGGAGCCGGTCGGGATGGCATCGACCGCCTGGCGCTCGGCCGAGCCGAGCTTCATGATCGCCCCGCGACCGAACTGCTTCTCGATCGCCAGGATCGCGGCGTCCACGGCCTTGCCGCGTTCTGCCGTCGCTCGCTCCGTGGCTCGCTCGTCCGTCATCGCCATCCGCTCGTCACGCTCCTATCGACCGCTGTACTGCCGCCGACGGACCGGATCGCGATGCGATCGGCGCCGATCAGCCCTCTTCCGCGTCTTCTTCGACCACCGGCTTGGGCTTGCGCGGCTTCCGGATCAGCTCGACGTTCTGCGGCGGATCCATGAGCGGCTGCACCTTGGGCACGCCGGTCTTGTTCTTGGGCTTCTTCTTGGCCTCGCGATGAGGACGATCGCGCGAACCCATCGTGTCGCCTCCAAGTGTTGACGGAGCCTATCGGCCGGCCCTTCACGCGGACTGCTCGGTCGCTTCATCGCCGCTCACCCGGCCCGCGCGAGCGCGCAGAACGGACATGTCAGCGGGGAACGTGCCGGCCCGGATGGAGGCGCGGATCCTGACCATGAAGTCTAGGGTGAAGGTCAGGTTGTGACAAGTCGCGAGGCGGTACGCGAGGAGCTCCTTGGCCCGGAACAGATGAGCGAGGTACGCCCGCGAGAAGCGCGTGCACAGGAGGCACGGACAGTCGGCCTGGACGGGATCCGGGTCATCGAGGAATCGGCGGTTGCGGATGTTCAGCCGGCCGCCTGGGACCCACAGCTGACCGTTCCGGGCGACCCGAGCCGGCAGCACGCTGTCGAACAGGTCGACGCCGCGGTGGACGGCTTCGAGGAGGTCCGCCGGCGAGCCGAGGCCCATGAGGTAGCGCGGCCGCGGGTCGTCGGCCAGGAGCGGGATGGCGACGTCGAGCGCGGCGTCGCGCTGCGCCGGCGTCTCGTCGCCGGCCAGGCCGCCGATGCAGATCCCGTCGAACGGCAGGCCGGCGATGAACCGCGTCGATGCCTCGCGGAGCGCCGGGTCCAGGCCACCCTGGACGATCCCGAACAACGCCTGATCGGTCCGCTGGTGGGCGGCCAGCGAACGCTCGGCCCAGCGGTGCGTCCGCCCGGTCGCCTCGGCGACCACGGATCGGGGCGAGCTTGGGTAGACCGGCTGGTCGAACGCGACGGCGATGTCCGCCCCGAGCGCTTCCTGGACGGCGATGGCGTGCTCCGGCGTGAATCGGTGGATGGAGCCGTCGATGTGCGAGCGGAAGGTCACGCCGTCTTCATCGACGACCCGGAGGTCGCCGAGCGACACGACCTGGAAGCCACCGGAGTCGGTGAGGATGGGGCCGTCCCAATCCATGAATCGATGGAGGCCACCGAGCCGCTGGACCCGCTCGTGGCCCGGCCGCAGGTAGAGGTGGTAGGTGTTCGACAGGATGATCGTCGCGCCGGTCGCCCGGATCTCGTCCGGACTGAGCGCCTTGACCGTGGCGTTCGTCCCGACCGGCATGAACTGGGGCGTCTCGACGACGCCGTGGCCCAGCGTCAGCCGGCCCGTCCGGGCCCGCGTCGTGCCGTCCACCGGGGGTGGGACATCGACCTCGTAGCGGGCGGCTGCCGACACGAACGGCGTGGGCAGGATCACGGCTCCGTGGGGCCAGGTTCTGTCGGACCCGGTTCGTCCCACAGCGAGGGCATGCCCGGATCGGACCGCCGGGGCGGCGGGATCTCGTAACCGAGGGCGGACAGATGCGCCCGCCCGAGATCGGTCGCGATGCGGCCCTGCGGCGTCCGGTCGATGAATCCGAGACGGAGGAGGAACGGCTCGTGGACGTCCTCGATCGTCTCGATCTCCTCGGACAGGACGGCCGCCAGGGCGGCGACGCCGACCGGCCCGGACGCGAACTTCTGGATGATGGCCGCGAACAGCTTGCGGTCGGCCGAGTCGAGGCCCTCGTCGTCGATCTCCATCCGGCGCAGCGCCGTCTTCGCCGTGTCCTCATCGACATGCCCATCGCCGTGGACCTCGGCGTGGTCGCGCACCCGCTTGAGCAGGCGATTGACGATGCGCGGCGTCCCCCGGCCGCGGCGGGCGATCTCCTGGGCCGCGGCGGGCTCCACGTCGATGGCCAGGATGTCCGCCGAGCGGTCGACGATGGACGTCAATTCCGGCTCGGTGTAGAAGTCCAGCCGGTAGGTCGCCCCGAATCGGTCGCGCAACGGCGAGCTGATCCGGCCCGCCCGGGTGGTGGCCCCGACGATGGTGAACGGCTTGAGGGACAGGCGCAGGCTGCGAGCCGACGGGCCCTTGCCGATCATGACGTCCAGCGCGTAATCCTCCATCGCCGGGTAGAGGATCTCCTCGACCGACCGGTTGAGGCGATGGACCTCATCGATGAACAGGACATCGCGCTCATCCAGCGAGGTCAGGATCGCCGCCAGGTCGCCGGCCCGCTCGATGGCCGGGCCCGACGTGTAGCGGACGTTGACCCCGAGCTCCCGGGCGACGATCGTCGCCAGCGTCGTCTTGCCGAGGCCCGGCGGGCCGTACAGGAGGATGTGGTCGGCCGCCTCCCCGCGAGCCTTGGCCGCCTGCAGCAGGACCGACAGGTTGGACTTGACTTCGGCCTGGCCGATGTACTCCGCGAGCGTCCGAGGACGCAGGCTGCCTTCGACGACGACGTCGTCCTCGTCGTCCTCGAGGTCCGCGGACAGGATGCGGGAGACGTCGTCGACCATCGGTCGGGATGATAGCACGTCGCCGACGCATTTCGCACAGATGTTCGACGCACCGGGGGAAGTCCCACCACGCGACTAGGGGTTCGGGCTACCATGCCCGCCATGCGCTTGTCGCGACGATCGGAGTACGGTCTCCGTGCGCTCGTCGACCTCGTCCGTCATGACGGCGAAGGGCCGCTCGCGCTCGCCGTCCTGGCCCGCCGTAACAACCTGCCGCCCAAGTTCCTCGAGCAGATCCTCGCGACCCTCAAGCACGGCGGGGTCGTCCGGACCACCCTCGGCGCCCATGGCGGCTACACGATGGCGGCCGACCCGACGACGATCTCCATCGGCCGGGTCATCCGACTGCTCGACGGTGCCCTCGCTCCCCTGCCCTGCGTGTCCCTCCGCTACTACGAGCGCTGCTCGTGTGTCGACGAAGCGACCTGCCCGCTTCGCGACGTGATGATCGATGTCCGCGATGCGATGCTCGAGATCCTTGACCGCGAGACGCTGGCCGAGCTGGCCGCCCGGGAGGGCCAGGCATCGATCGACCCGCGCGGCCGCCACGCTGACGCCCTGGCTGGCCGACGGCCCTAGACGCGACGTGACGGACGACACCGACGGGCGCCTCCTGCGGCTTGCCGCGTTCACGTCGGACCCGGCCGGCGGCAACCCGGCCGGCGTCTGGATCGGCGACCACCTCCCCGAGCCGTCGGAGATGCAACGGATCGCGGCCGAGGTCGGGTACTCGGAGACCGCGTTCCTGGCCCCCGACGTCGGTCCAGGCGCGACCGGCCCGGGCGCCTACCGCGTCCGCTACTTCAGCCCGCTGGCCGAGGTCCCGTTCTGCGGCCACGCGACGATCGCGAGTGGCGTGGCGCTCGTCGCCGGCGGCGCTCCGTCCGAGCTCACGCTGGCGACCAACGACGGCACCGTCGGTGTCAGTGTCCAGCCGAACGCGGACGGTCAGCTGGTGGCGACCCTCACGTCGGTCGCGGCGAAGGTTGAACCAGCACCGGCCGAGCTCATCGAGGGCACGCTCCGCCTGCTTGGCTGGGCCGCGGCGGACCTGGATCCTGCCCTGCCGCCGGGCGTCGCCTTCGCCGGCGCGCGGCATCTCGTCCTGGTCGCCCGCGGCCTGGACCGCCTGGCCACGCTCGACTATCCCTTCGAGGCGCTCCAGCGCCTGATGATCGACCACGACCTCACGACGGTCGCGCTCATGGCGTCGGACGGACCCGGGCGCTGGCGGGCACGCGACCCGTTCCCGGTCGGCGGGGTGGTCGAGGATCCGGCCACCGGGGCCGCGGCCGCGGCGTTCGGTGCGTTCCTCCGCGAGCGCGGCGCCATCGCCGCGCCATCGTCGTTCGAGATCGACCAGGGCATCGAGATGGGTCGGCCCAGCCGCCTGACCGTGTCGGTCGTCCGGGGCGATCGCGCCGTCCGCGTGGCAGGCACGGCCGTTCCGATCCCCTGACGACCGGCTGACAGGCGCGGCCCATGATGGGGCCGTCGTCGGCAGACACGCGGCGACCCGAAGGACGGAGGATCGGCTTGCGAACGCTGGCACGCGATGCCCTGGCCGCCTTCGTCGGGCTCGGCCGGGGCCTGTGGCTCCTGCCGCTCGACATCGTCTTCCGGACCGTCGGCCTGCGCTATGGCTGGCTCGTCCGGCTGTTCTCGTCGGCGCCGCCACCGGTGCTCCGCGCGATCAGCCAGTTGCGGGCCGAACGGGCTGCCTGGCGCGCGACGCGCCGAGTGCCGGCCTACGCGGACTTCCTGGCGAGCCGCGGGGTGCACGTGGCCGGTCTCTTCCCGCTCGGCATCCTGCGGCACCTTCCCGAGACGGACAAGGCCTCGTACGTCGACCGTTACCCGATGCTCGAGCGCTGTATCGACGGCGAGGTCCCGTTCGCGGGCACCACCATCGATGAGTCGAGCGGCTCGACCGGCATGCCGTACAACTGGATCCGCGGCCGGCGCGAACGCGACGTCGCCCATCGGAACATCGGGTTCTTCGCCCGCTATGCGTTCGGGACGGCGCCGCTGGTGACGCTCAACGCCTTCTCGATGGGTGCCTGGGCCGCCGGCTTCAACATGAGCCTGGGCATGCTCCGCCATGGCGTCGTCAAGTCGATCGGACCCGACCTGGACAAGATCCTGTCGACGCTCGAGGTCCTGGGGCCGCGCTACCGCTATCTCATCTCCGGCTACCCGCCATTCCTCAAACACCTGCTCGACGAGGGCGAGCGCCGCGGCTTCCCGTTCGCCGACTACGAGCTCCATGGCCTGGTCGGCGGCGAGGGCATGACCGAGGAGCTGCGCGACCTCCTGCTCCTGCGCTTCGCGTCCGTCTACTCGGGCTACGGGGCGACCGACATCGAGATCGGGATGGCCGGCGAGTCGCCGGTCAGCGTCGCGCTCCGTCGCCTCGCCCGCGCTCGGCCGGAGATCCGACGCGAGCTGTTCGGCACGGACCCGCGCCTGCCGATGGTCTTCCAGTACAACCCGCTCATCCACTTCATGGAGGTCAACGACCGGCACGAGGTCATCTGCACCGTGTCGCGCCTCGATCAGCTCGCGCCACGGATCCGCTACAACGTCCATGACGCCGGTGGGATCGTCGATTTCGAGCGCGTCCAGGCGGTCCTGGCGCCCCATGGGCTCGACCTGACCACGCTGCACGGGGTCGACGACGTAGCCGGGCCCCGCGGGCCACTGCCGTGGGCGACGCCGGTCCCCCTCCCGTTCCTGTGGGTCCACGGCCGGCGCGACGCGACGGTCAGCGTCATGGGCTCGAACATCTACCCCGAGGACGTCGAGACGGTCCTGTACGGCGATCCGCTCGTCGCCCCGCGACTGCACTCCTTCCAACTCGCGGTCGTGGATGATGCCGACGGCACGCCTCGACCGGCGGTCGCCCTGGAGCTGACCGACCTGGCCGGCATCGACGACGGGTGGCGGACGGCGACGGCCGGGCGGATCCGCGATCGCCTGGCGGACATCAACCTCGACTACCGTCAGTCGGTCGGGGAGTTCCCCGAGGCCATGCTCCCCATCGTCACCACCGAGTCACTCGGCGGCGGACCGTTCGCCGGCGACGCCACGCGGATCAAGCAGCGCCGCATCGGCGTGGGCTGAGCCGGGCGCGGACCGCGCTCATGTGGCGGCGTCGCTCGTGACGGCACTCGGCGCAGCGGCGTCGGCTGGCGCCGCTCCAGGAGCCGGTTCGTTCCGGATCGCCCACGCCCACTTGGCGACGACGATCGTGACGATGAGCATGAGCACACCGTTGACGGGGTGGAGGGCGGCGACGGCCGGGTTGCTTTCCCGCATCGCCACGAAGACCGACTGCAGGGTCATCTGCACGGCGATGAGGATGGTGAGCCCCACCAGGCCCTTCGGCGCACGGCCAAGCAGGGCCAGGATGATGAGCGGCAGGATGAGCAGCCCGATCGTGTAGCCGAAGTCACGGTGCGTGGCGAAGGCCGTCGGGCTGTCGAACACGCCGAGGCCGGCCAGGAACACCTGGACGATGAGGAGCACGGCGAACAGGCCGGCGACGATGGCCAACCCCGTTCGCGCACCGGTGCGAACGCCCATGATCGGACCCTCCCGATGGGTCGCCGACGGTGACGACCGTCGGCACAAGGTGCGCCGTCAGCGTTACGGCTTCGTCCGGCGGATCAAACCACCTCGCGCCGGTGCCGCGCGGCCTCCGTAGACGGGATCAGTCCCGGAGGAGCGTCCGCAACGCGGCCTTGACCCGGTCTTCCAATGTCCCGCCGATCGTCGCGTCGGCCAGGGCGATCCGCGACGCATCACGCGCCTCGGCCAGCGAGTAGCCCAGGGCCTGGAGCGCCGCGACCACTTCGCTCTCGGCCGCCTGGCCGCCCGGGGCCGACCCACTCGCCGCCACACCGGCCGCGCTGACCTTCTCCTTGAGCTCGAAGATGACCCGCTCGGCGAGTTTCTTGCCGATGCCCGGGATGGCCACCAGGACGGCCTGGTCGCCGGTCATGATCGCCAGCTGCAGGTCGGCGGTCGGGCGCGATCCGACGATGGCCAGGGCGACCTTGGGGCCGACCCCGTTGACGGTCAGGAGGAGGTTGAAGAAGCCCAGCTCCTCGGCCGTCCGGAAGCCGTAGAGGGCCTGTTGATCCTCGCGGACGAGGTGGTAGGTGTGGAGCTTGAGTCGGCCGCCGGGCGTCGCCGTGGCCAGGATCGATGGGGCGGCGAAGACCCGGTAGCCGATCCCGCCGACCTCGATGACCAGCGAATCGGCCGTGATCGCCCCGACGACCCCCTCGACCGACGCGATCATCGTCCGTTCCTAGGACGCGGTGCGCTTGGCGGCGCGCTTGGCGGCCTTCTCGGCCGCCTTCTCGCGGACGAGGGCCTCGCGGACCGCCTGCTCGTAGCCGGACACCCCGCGCTCGATCGGGGCGATCGCCGCCCGGTCATAGACCGCCGCTCGTGCATCACCGACCGACGGCATCGAGTTGGCCGCCCAGACGGCGATGGCCAGGGCGTCCGCGGCGTCATCGGGTCGTGGCAGCTCGGCCATCCCGAGGACCATCTGGACCATCCGCTGGACTTGCTGCTTGTCCGCGGCGCCGTACCCGGCGATGGCGCTCTTGACCTCGTTGGGCGTGGCCTCGCGGACCGGTACGCCATGCTGGGCGGCGGCGAGCAGCACGACCCCGCGTGCCTGGCCGACCCCGAACGCCGTCTGGACGTTGCGTGAGAAGAACAGCCGCTCGACGGCCATGACCTTGGGCCGGTGCGCGGCCAGGAGTTCGTCGACGAGGGCGTGGATGGCCAGCAGCCGCTCCGGCAACGAGGTGTCCGGCGATGTCTCCAGGCAACCGTGGTCGACCTCGCGGACGCGTCCTCGCGCCGACTCGACGATGCCGTATCCGAGTGCCGCGGTCCCCGGGTCGATGCCCAGGATGATCACGCTGACGTCACCCGGCGACCTCGGCGAAGACCTCTTCGGGGATGTCGAAGTTCGCGGTCACTCGGGACACGTCGTCCAGATCCTCGAGCAGCTCGACGAGGCGCAGCGCCTGGCGGGCCTTGGCCGCATCGAGCTCCACGGTCTGCTTGGCGATCATCGTCGCCTCGGCCGACTCGACCGGCACGCCCGCCCCTTCCAGGGCACGGCGGACCGCCTCGAGGTCGGCCGGCGCGGTGTAGACCTCGATCGTCTCCGGATCGTCGGTGTCGACGTCGTTGGCGCCGGCATCGATGGCGGCCAGGGCGACCTCGTCGGCGTCGACCGTCGACCGCGAGACCGAGATGAGGCCGCGCGGCTCGAACTGCCAGGCGACCGCCCCGCTGCCCGCCAGCTGCCCGCCGGACTTCGTGAACATCGAGCGGACCTCGGCCGCGGTCCGGTTGCGATTGTCGGTCTGGGCCTCGACGAGGACCGCCACGCCGCCCGGGCCGTAGCCCTCGTAGACGATCTCCTCGAACTGTTCGATCTCGCCGCCGCCGGTCGCCTTGTCGATCGTCCGCTTGATGTTGTCGGCCGGCATGTTGACCGAGCGCGCCTTCTCGATGGCCAGCCGCAGCCGGTAGTTGGCGTCGGGGTCACCGCCACCTTGCCGGGCGGCCACGGAGATCTCGCGCGCGACCTTCGTGAACAGCGCCCCGCGCTTGGCGTCGTTGGCGCCCTTCTGGCGCTTGATCGTCGACCATTTGCTATGACCTGACATCGCGGGCCGGAGTATAGCCGACTATGATGGCCGGACCCCCTGCGCTCCCTCTCCTGACGACTCGTCGCAACTGGTACCAGGAGGACCGTCGGACACGATGACGATGAAGAGCGTCGACCTTCCGCACCTGCGCAGCGTCGTCCTGGCCGGCCACGCCGGCGCCGGCAAGACGACGCTCGCCGAGCAGCTCCTGTTCAAGGGCGGGGCCATCCCGCGGATGGGACGCGTGGACGACGGCACGGCCCACCTGGACTTCGAGCCCGAGGAGCAGAAGCGCAAGGAGTCGCTGTCGCTCGCGGTCGGCACGTTCGAGGTCGACGGGACGCGCATCTCGCTGGTCGACACGCCGGGCTACCCGGACTTCGTCGCCGAGGTCATCGAGGGCTTCGCCGCGACGGACGGGGCGATCCTCGTGATGGATGCCTCCGGTGGGGTCGAGGCCGGCCTGGAGCAGGCCGTGGCCCACGCCCGCGCGACCAACACGGCGGCCTGCTTCTTCATCAACAAGTGCGACCGGGAGAACGCCGATCCGACCGCCGCCCTCGACGCCCTGCGCTCGACGTTCGGGTCCAAGATCGCAGCCATCCAGCTGGCCATCGGCGCCGCCGAGTCGTTCAGTGGCTACGTCGATCTCGTCCATCGCAAGGCCTACCGCTGGGACGGCCACGACGAGGTCGAGATCCCCATCCCGGACGACATGGCCGCGGAGGTCGATACCCGTCGCGACCAGCTCCTCGAGGCCGCGTCAGAAGCGGACGACGACGTCATGGCCAAGTACCTTGAGGGCGAGGAGATCTCCGACCACGAGCTCGAGATCTGCCTGCGCAAGGGCGTCAAGGACTCGGTCCTGGCCCCGGTCCTCGTCGGCTCGGCGGCCAAGGGCATCGAGCTGCGCGGGCTGCTGGATGCCATCGTCCGCTACCTCCCCTCCCCGGCCGATGAGCCGCCCGCCCGGGCCACCGACAAGGGCGGCGTCGACGTCGAGATCCCGGCCGCGGAGGACGGACCGCTCCTCGTCCGCGTGTTCAAGACGACGGCCGATCCGTTCGTCGGGCGGCTGACCTACCTGCGCGTCCTGTCCGGCACGCTCAAGTCGCAGGCGCACGTCTGGAACACGACCCGCGACGGCGACGAGCGGATCGGCCAGCTGCTCCTCCTCCACGGCAAGGAGCAGGAGCCGATCGGCGAGCTGAAGGCCGGTGAGATCGGGGCGGTGGCCAAGCTGACCGTGACCGAGACCGGCGACACGCTGGCGACCCGCGAGCGCCCGTTGCGCCTGCCGGCCATCGACTTCCCGTCGCCGTCCCTCGTCGTGGCCATCGAGCCGGCCAGCAAGCAGGACCTCGACAAGATGGGCCCGGCACTCCAGCGGATGCTCGAGGAGGAGCCGACGGTCCGCCTCGAGCGGACGGCCCTCGGCGAGCAGGTCCTGGTGACCATGGGCGAGGCTCATACCGCGGTCATCCTCGAGCGGCTGAAGCGCAAGTTCGGCGCGGCCATGGCGACCCATACCCCGCGCGTCCCGTACAAGGAGACGATCCGGGGCAAGACCCAGGTCCACGGCCGCTACAAGAAGCAGACCGGCGGCCACGGGATGTTCGGCGACGTCTGGCTGGAGCTCGAGCCCAACCCGGACGGTGGTGTCGAGTTCGCCGAGAAGGTCGTCGGCGGGGTCGTGCCCAAGGGCTTCTTCGCCGGCGTCGAAAAGGGCATCCGCGAGGCCGCCGCCGAGGGCGTCATCGCCGGCTACCCGCTGTCCGACTTCCGGGCGACCCTCTACGACGGGTCGTACCACCCCGTCGATTCCAACGAGCTGTCGTTCAAGATCGCCGCCTCGATGGCGCTCAAGGAAGGGGTCCACCAGGCCAAGCCGGCCCTCATGGAGCCGATCATGGCTGTCGAGATCCGGGTGCCGGACCAGTACATGGGCGAGGTGAACCGAGACCTCAACGGCCGGCGCGGCCGGGTCCTGGGCATGGATCTGGCCGACGGCATGCAGGTCATCACGGCGCATGTCCCCCAGGCCGAGCTGTTCTCGTATGCGACCGAGCTCCGTTCCCTGGCCCAGGGTCGCGGCTCGTTCACCGCGTCGCTCGATCACTACGAGGACGTGCCGTCGCACCTCGCGGACAAGGTCATCCAGGCCCACCGCAAGGAGCTGGAGGCGGCCGGCCACTAGGCGGGGGCGGTCGCCCGGCGGTCAGGCCTCCAGCGCCTCGGCGACGGTGAGTCGCCCGTCATAGAGCGCCCGACCGATGATCACCCCGCCACAGCCGATGGCCCGCAGCGCCCGGACGTCCTCGGCTGTCGTCACGCCGGCGGAGGCGACGATCGAACCGCGACCCAGGCCGACGAGTCGCTCGTAGAGGGCGAGATCCGGCCCGCCCAGCAGCCCGTCACGCTCGATGGCCGTGACCTCGAAGGTCGTGACCCCGACGCCGGCCAGGGCGGCCAGGACCCCCGTCGCATCGACGGTCGGGGCGTCGGTGGCCCAGCCCTGACCGACCGCCAGGCCGTCCCGGACGTCGAGGGCGACCGCGATGGCCCGGCGCCGTGTCGCGTGACGAGCGCCCCGCCGAAGGCCGGATCGCGCAGCGCTGCCGTCCCGACGACCGCTCGGGCGGCCCCGGCCTCCAGGACCGTGGCCACGGCCTCGGCCGTGCGCAGGCCGCCGGCGACCTCCACCGCGACTCGGTCCCCGACGGCCGCGACGATCGCCGCGATGACCGCGCCGTGCGCCGGCTCGCCGGACCGCGCCCCGTCCAGATCGACGACGTGCAGCCATCGGGCGCCGGCGTCGGCGAACGCCCTGGCGGTCGCGATCGGGTCGTCGCTGAACGCGGTCTCGCGCGCGAAGTCGCCTTGCTCGAGGCGGACGACGCGCCCGCCGCGCAGGTCGATGGCGGGCAGGACATCGAACCGGCTTGCGGGTGCGGTCTCATCGTGATAGCGTGTTAGCACGTTACAACGATAGCACGCACGCACGAGGGAACGGGCATGGCCCAGGACTGGCGGACGCCGGACGCCGAGGCGCTGTTCACGGCGATCCTGTCGCTCGAATCGCTCGACGAGACGGAACGCTTCTTCCGCGACCTGTGCACGCTCAACGAGCTGCGCGATATGGCCCAGCGCTGGGCGGTCGTCCGCCTGCTGGATCAGGGCAAGCACTACGCCGAGATCTCACGCGAGACCGGCGCCAGCACCGCGACGATCACCCGCATCGCCTCGTGGCTCCACCACGGCGAGGGTGGCTATACCGCGATCCTGGCCAAGTCCACCGGCCGATGACCGATCCCGCGACCGGGCGGTTGCGGCTGGCCGTGCCCAACAAGGGCCGGATGGTCGAGCCGACGCTGCGCCTGCTCCATGACGCCGGTCTCGTGTTCGAGGAGCACGACCGGAGCCTCGTCTCGCGCGTCCAGAACTTCGACCTCGACATCCTGTTCGTCCGGACCAACGACGTCATCGAGTTCGTCGGCGACGGCGTCGCCGACCTCGGCATCACCGGCATCGACCTGCTGACCGAGACCGGCGCCGAGCTGCCGCGCGTCCGCGAGCTGGGCTACGGCCGATGTCGGCTCGCGGCGGCCGTCCCGACCGACAGCCCCGTCCGCGAGGTCGGGGACCTGGCCGGGCTGCGGGTCGCCACGGCCCATCCGAACACCGCCCGTCGGTTCTTCGCGGCCCGGGCCATCGAGGTCGACATCATCCCGATCTCCGGGGCCGTCGAGGTCGCGCCGAAGCTCGGCCTGGCCGAAGGCATCGTCGATCTCGTGTCGACCGGCTCCACCCTGGCGATGAACGGCCTGCGTCAGGTCGGCGACGTGCTGGCCAGCGAGGCCGTGCTGGTCGCCAATCCGACCGCCCAGCGGGAGCGCGGCGACGACCTGGCCGCCATCGACACGATGGTCTCGGCGGTCATCGCGGCCCGTGGGCGCAAGTACCTGATGCTGAACGCGCCGGCGAGCCACCTGCCCGAGCTCGAGGCGCTCCTCCCGGCCCTCGAGTCACCGACGATCATCCCGCTCGCCCACGACGGCATGGTCGCCGTGCACACGGTCGTCGAGGCCGACGAGGTCTGGGGCCTGCTGCCGCGGCTGAAGGCCGCTGGAGCCTCGGGCATCCTCGTCCTGCCGATCGAGAAGATCGTCCCGTGACCGCCGCCTCGACCGTCCGCCTACGTCGCCTGGACCTGGCCGCCGTCGCGGCCGGCGACCCGACCGCCGTCGCCGACCGCCGGGCCCTCGTCCGGCGCGGGGCCGTGCCCGACCCCGCGGTCCGCGCCGCGGCCCGGCGCACCCTCGACGACGTGCGCGACCGGGGCGACGACGCCGTGCGCGATGCCAACGCGGCCGTCGGCGGCGGGCGCCGCGACGGCCGGCTGACCCTGGACCGGGGCGACCTGCGCCGCGCCCGGGATGAGCTTGCCCCGGACGTTCGCCGCGCCCTCGACCAGGCCATCGCCAACGTGACCCGCTTCGCCGCGACCCAGCGTCCGGCCTCGTCCACCGTCGAGATCCTGCCGGGCGTGAACGTCGAGCGGCGCTGGTCGCCGCTGGATCGCGTCGGCGCCTACGTCCCGGGTGGCTCGGCGCCGTACCCGAGCTCGCTGGTCATGACCGTCGTTCCGGCCCGCGTCGCCGGCGTCCCTGAAGTCATCGTGGCCTCGCCCGCCGATGGCGAGGGCGAGGTCCACCCCGTCCTGCTGGGCGCCGCGGGCCTGCTCGAGGTGGATGCGGTCATCGTCGCGGGCGGGGCCCAGGCCATCGGCGCCCTTGCCTACGGCCTGCCCGGATCGGGTCTCGCGCCGGTGGACCGCGTCGTCGGGCCGGGCAACGCCTGGGTCACCGCGGCCAAGATGGAGATCGCCGGCGAGGTCGGCATCGACCTGCCGGCCGGGCCATCGGAGGGTCTCGTCCTGGCGGCTCCCCCGGCCGAGCCCCGGCGGGTCGCCTGGGACCTCATCACCCAGGCCGAGCATGGCCCCGACTCCCCTGCCCTGCTGGTCACGACCGATGCGGCATTCGCGAACGCCGTCGAGACCGAAGTCGACGGTCTGCTCCGTGCCGCGAGTCGACGGGACATCCTGGCCCGGTCGATCGGCGACCACGGCCGGATCGTCCTGGCCCCGGACCTCGAGGCGGCGATCGCGTTCGTCAACGACTACGGACCCGAGCACGCCTCGGTCGACGTCGCGCCGCTCGAGGCGACCGTCGCCCGGATCCGCAACGCGGGATCGCTATTCGTGGGCCCATGGGCGCCGGAGTCGGCGGGCGACTACGCGACCGGCGCCAACCACGTCCTGCCGACCGGTGGCCTGGCCCGGTCGTCGAGCGGCCTGGGCGTCGAGGCCTACGGGAAGTACGTCCAGGTCCAGCGGATCAGCCGCGATGGCCTGGCCGCGCTCGCGGCCACGGTCGCGACCCTGGCCGAGGTCGAGGGCCTGACCGCCCATCGGGATGCCGTCACGCGTCGCTTCGAGGAGGGGGCATGAGCCCGACACCGGTCACGTTCACGTCGCCGGCCGCGCCGGCCTCGTACAGCTGGGAGGCGACCGACGAGGGCGTCGCCGCCCGCTACGGCATCCCCATCGAGCGGATCGTCCGGTTCGACGTGAACACCTCCCCGACGCCACCGGACATGGTCGAGGGCCTCCTGGCCGCCGGCCGCTTCGAGGCGACCCTGTCCGAGTACCCGCCGACCGACTATCGCCGCCTCGTCGAGGCCGCGGCCGCCCGGTATGGCGTCGGGATGGACGAGGTCCTGGTGGGAGCCGGCGCGGACGAGATCCTCGACATCACGGCCAAGACGTTCCTGCCGCCGGGCGGCGCGGCGGTCGTGCCCTCGCCGACCTATCCGATGTACCGGGTCGACACCGAGCAGCGTCCGGCACGGGTCATCGACGTGCCGCGCCTCGGCGCGGCCGAAGGCTACGCGCTGGACCTCGGGGCGATGCGGGCGGCGGCCGCCGACGGCGCCGCGAGCGTCGTCTGGCTGTGCAGCCCGAACAACCCGACCGCCCTGGCCGAGCCGGACGGCGCCATCGAGACGCTGCTCGGTGGGCTGGCCGCGGACGCGGCAGTACGGGGCGCCGAGGCCCCGGTCGTCGTCATCGATGAGGCCTACGCCGAGTTCGCCGGCCGGTCGCTCGTCGGCCTGCGGGCGACGTATCCGCGGCTCATCGTCATCCGGACCGCGAGCAAGGCCTACGCCCTGGCCGGGCTGCGGGTCGGCTTCGCCCTGGCGACCCCGGACACGATCGGCCGGATGAACCCGTATCGGCCGCCGGGATCGGTCAGTACCGTGTCCGTGACCGTCGTCACCGAGGCGCTCCGCGATCCGACCGTGCTCGAGGCCAACCTGGCACGCGTCGCATCGGAGCGCGACCGCCTGCGCGCCGCCCTGCAGGACGTCGGCTGGGCCGTCGGGCCGTCGGTCACGAACTTCCTCCTGGTCGGGTTGACCTCACGGGAGCACGCGGCCGAGGTCGCCGAGGGCCTCCTCACGCACGGGCTCGTCCCGCGGACGTTCGGGCCCAGCCATCCGCTGGCCGACCACCTGCGCCTGACCGTGCGGGCCCCCGAGGAGGACGACCGGCTCATCGAGGCGGCCCGGACCATCGAGGCCCGTCGTGCGGAGGCCGCGTCGTGACCACGATGGGATCGACGAAGGTCCGCGCCCGTGAGGCCCGGCGGGTCACGGTCGACCGGCGGACGCGCGAGACGGACGTGACCGTGACGCTCGACCTCGACGGCACGGGATCGAGCGAGATCACGACCGGCATCGGCTTCTACGACCACCTTCTGACGTCGCTCGCGCATCACGGCCTGTTCGACCTCCGGATCGAGGCCCAGGGCGACCTCGAGATCGACGAGCACCACACGGTCGAGGACGTCGGCCTCGTCCTCGGCACGGCCGTCGCCGAGGCGCTCGGCGACCGGGCCGGGATCCGCCGGTTCGGCGAGGCGTCCATCCCGATGGACGAGGCCGTGGCCACCGCCATCGTCGACGTCGGCGGCCGGCCGTACGCCGTCATCGACCTCCCGTTCCGCGGCGAACGGGTCGGCGGCCTGCCGCTCCAGCTCGTCGAGCATGCGCTCGAATCGTTCGCCCGGACGTCGGGTACGACCCTCCACCTACGCGGCACGGGCCGCAACGACCACCACCTGGCCGAGGCCGCGTTCAAAGCCCTGGCCCGCGCGCTGCGCATCGCGTGTGAGCCGGATCCGCGTCGTGCGGGCGTCGCGTCGACCAAGGGCACGCTCGGATGACCCGACCAGCCCGCGTCGCCGTCGTGGACTACGGCGCCGGCAACCTCGTCTCGATCGACCAGGCGTTGCGCCGCGTCGGGGCCGACGTCCAGGTCGTTCGGACCGCGTCCAGCCTGGGCGACGCCGACGCCGACGCCGTCATCGTCCCGGGCGTCGGGGCGGCGAGACCGGCGATGAGCCGCCTGCGTCGTGCCGGGCTCGTCGAGCCGCTCCGGACCTGGATCGAGGCCGAACGGCCGTTCCTCGGCATCTGCCTGGGGCTGCAGCTCCTGTTCGACCGAAGCGAGGAGGACGGGGCCGCCACGCTCGGGGTCCTGTCCGGCTCCACCGTCCGGCTCGTGGACGCGCCGACGCTCCCCCACATCGGCTGGAACCAGGTCCGCCGGACCACGGAGCATCCGCTGTTCGACGGCATCCCGGACGGGGCCGACTTCTATTTCGTCCACAGCTACGCGGGCGCGCCGACCGGCTCGAGGGACGTGACCCTGGCCACGACCGACCATGGCGCCCGGTTCGTGTCGGCGATCGCACGCGGGCCCCTGCTGGGGGTCCAGTTCCACCCGGAGCGGAGCGGCTCGGACGGCCTGCGCCTGCTGGCCAACTTCGTCGACCTCGCGCGGCCGGCTGCGAACCGGGCAGGGGAAGCGCAGGCCGCGGCGGCTCGGCCGGGGGTCGCCGCCTGATGCTCTGCCGTCGGGTCATCCCGTGCCTCGATGTCGCCGACGGCCGGGTCGTCAAGGGCACCCGCTTCGTCGACCTCGTCGACGAGGGCGACCCGCCCGTCCTCGCCGAGCGCTACGCGGCCGAAGGCGCCGACGAGCTCGTGTTCCTCGACATCACGGCCGCCCCGGAGCGACGCGGGACGCTCCTCGACATCGTCGAGCGCACGGCTCGGCGAGCGTTCATCCCGCTGACCGTGGGCGGCGGGGTCCGCTCGGTCGTCGAGATGCGCGACGTCCTGCGCGCCGGCGCGGACAAGGTCTCGCTCAACACGGCGGCCGTGGCCGATCCGGCGCTCATCCGCCGCTGCGCCCGCCGATTCGGCTCGCAGGCGGTCGTCGTCGCGATCGACGCCCGGCGCCGGCCCGCGACGGACGCGGCACACGCCGAGAACCGGACCTGGGAGGTCGTGGTCAAGGGCGGTCGTGAACCGACGAGCCTGGAGGCCGTGGGGTGGGCCACGCGGGCCGTCGAGCTCGGCGCTGGTGAGCTGCTGGTCACCTCGATCGACCGCGACGGGACGGGAACGGGCTTCGACACCGACTTGCTGCGAGCCATCACCGAGCGGGTCCCCGTCCCGGTCATCGCCTCCGGCGGCGCGGCCGGTCCGGCGGACTTCGTGGCCGCGGTCCGGGACGGCGGCGCCGATGCGGTCCTGGCCGCGTCGATCTTCCATCGCCGGATCCACACCATCACTTCGGTCAAGGTCGCGATGGCCGACGCCGGCCTGCCCGTCCGGCTCGTCCCCGAGGTCGCGGCGTGACGACGCCACAGGCGCCGGCGATCACGTTCGGCAGCGACGGCCTGGCCCCGGCGGTCGTGCAGGACGCCGCCGACGGCCGGGTCCTGATGCTCGCCTGGATGGATGCCGAGGCGCTCGAGGCGACCGTCAGCACGGGTGAGGTCCACTTCCACTCGCGCTCCCGTGACCGGCTGTGGCGCAAGGGCGAGACCTCGGGCCACGTCCTGCGTCTCGTGGCCATCGAAGCGGACTGCGACATCGACGCCCTGCTCGTGACGGTCGACCCGATCGGCCCGACCTGCCATCGCGACACCCGCTCGTGCTTCGATCCCGACGACACGGAGCTGGACCGCGCGGTCGCGGCGACGAACGACCAGGGGTTCGCCTGGCTCGAGACCCTGTGGCGAACGATCGCGGCCCGCGCCGCGGATCGCCCGGCCGGCTCGTACACGTCGTCGCTCCTCGACGGCGGCGTCGACGCCGTGAGCCGCAAGGTCACCGAGGAAGCCACGGAGGTCCTGCTGGCCGCCAAGGACGATGCCGCGGCGTCCACGGCCGCCACACGGGACGCGCTGACCGGCGAGGCCGCCGACCTGGTGTTCCACACGCTCGTGCTGCTGGCGGAGCGGGACGTGCCGCCGTCCGAGGTCATCCGGGCGCTTCGCGCCCGGCACGCCGGCTAGTCGCGGACGAGGCGTCCGATCTCGCGCCGGCGCTTGCCGAGGCGGACCTCCAGCCACTCCCCGGCGATGGGCGTCGGGACGTCGGCCGGATCGCTGACCCGGGTCCCGTTGACGGTCACCCCACCGCCCGAGATGAGGCGGCGCGCTTCCCCGCGCGACCCGAGGACCCCGGCGTCGGCGAGCAGCACGGCCGTGCCGGCAGCCAGCTGCTCGGCCGTGAACCCGAAGCCACCGGTCGATGCGAAGAGGGACGCGAGGACCGCCGGATCCTCGACCGGCCCGGTCGAGAACATCGCCGCCGCATCGCGGATGGCGTCGGCCGCCGCGGCCGGGCCATGGGTCCGGATCGTGATGTCCTCGGCCAGGGCGCGCTGGGCCTCGCGGGCCTCGGGACGGTCGGCGGTCGTCGCGTCGAGCGCCTCGATCCGGTCGCGCGGGAACTCGGTGAACCAGCGCAGGTACGTCCCGACATCGCGGTCGTCGGTGTTGAGCCAGTACTGGTAGAAGGCGAACGGGGTGGTCCGGGCAGCGTCCAGCCAGATCGAGTCGCCCGTCTCGCTCTTGCCGAACTTCGTCCCGGACGGCGACAGGAGGAGCTTGTAGGCCAGGCCATGGGCCGGCTGCTCGGCAACGTCCTCCTCGACGCCCGCCGTCCGACGGATGAGCTCCAGTCCGGCCGTGATGTTGCCCCACTGGTCGGCGCCGCCCATCTGGAGCTCGACGCCCATGGCCCGGTGGAGGTGGGCGAAGTCGTACGCCTGGAGGAGCATGTAGCTGAACTCGGTGAAGGACAGGCCGCGCTCCAGGCGCGTCTGGACCGAGTCCTTGGCCAGCATGTACGGGACCGTGAAGTGCTTGCCGGTGTCGCGCAGGAAATCGATGAGCGACAGCTCGCCCAGCCAGTCGAGGTTGTTGACGAGGATCGCCCCGCCGGCGCCCGGCGAGAAGTCGAGGAAGCGGCCGAGCTGCTCGCGCAGCGACGCGACGTTGGCCTCGAGGGTCGGGCGGTCCAGGAGGTTCCGTTCGGACGACCGGCCCGAGGGGTCGCCGATCATGCCCGTGCCACCGCCGACGAGGGCGACCGGTCGGTGGCCGTGGCGCTGGAGCCGGAGCAGGCCGAAGATCGGGATGAGGTGCCCGATGTGCAGCGAGGCGCCGGAGGGGTCGAACCCGTTGTAGCCCGCGATCGGCTCGCTCGAGGCCAAACGGGCGGGCAGGCCCGGGGTCGTCGCATGGAGGATGCCGCGCCACTCGAGCTCGTCGAGGAGGCCGGCGCCGGTCCCCGCTGAGGCCTCCGCCGTCACAGCCGCAGCGCCCGGGCCGTCTTGGACCGGGACCCCCCACACGAACGTTCGTTCACGGTCCCTATGCTATCGTGCGGGGCAGATGCAGACGACGCTCGCGCGCCGGCAGCGCCATCGACGCGCGCTGCAGCGCCGGCCGACAGGCCGCGGACATGTGGTCCGCAACGTCCTGGTCGCCATCCCGATCATCCTCATCCTGGTCAGCCTGCTCACCGCGGGCGCCGGGGCGTTGTTCACCGTGGCCGCGTACAACTACTACGCGCAGGGCCTGCCCGATCCCAAGAACAGCCCTGACCAACCTCGAGTTCGAGCAGCAGACGAAGGTCGTCGACTCGAGCGGCAAGGTCGAACTGGCCCGCCTCGGCTCGCTCCGCCGTGAGCTCGTCAAGTTCGACCAGATCCCGGGCGAGATGCTCGACGCGACGACGGCCATCGAGGACAAGGATTTCTGGGTGAACCCGGGCTTCGACCCGATCGGCATCGTCAGCGCCGGCCTGGACACCCTCTCCGGCCGCCCACGCGGCGCCTCGACGATCACCCAGCAGCTCGTCCGCGACCGGCTCCTGACCGAGGAGGTCATGGCCGGCGACACCTACGAGCGCAAGGTCAAGGAGATCATCCAGTCGATCCGCCTGACCGAGGCGTATCCGGGGGTCGAGGGCAAGCAGGAGATCATCACCGCCTACCTCAACAACAACTTCTACGGCAACAACTCGTACGGCGTGAAGGCCGCCGCCAGCGGCTACTTCGGGAAGGCGCTGGACAAGCTGACCCTCGCCGAGTACGCGGTCCTCGCCGGCATCCCGCAGTCGCCGACCAAGTTCGACCTCATGCGCAACGCCGAGGAGATCTGCCTCGACAAGAAGGTCAAGGAAGACGACGAGTGCCAGGACATCCAGCTCGCAGGTCCCGGACACCGCCGAGATCGTCGTGCGCCGCAACTACATCCTCGACCTGATGAAGTCGCGCAGCCCGCTCACGGGCGACCAGCACACGCCGGCCGAGTACGAGGCGGCCAAGCTGGAGCCGGTCATCATCAAGCCGCAGGTCTCGGCCAAGTGGCGAGCCCCGCACTTCGTGTGGCAGGTCCGCAATGAGCTGTCCACCATCCTGTGCCCGGACAGCCCGGACGATTGCGACAAGGTCGACACCGGCGGCTTCCGGGTCACGACGACGCTCGACTGGGACATGCAGAAGGTCACCGAGCGCTACGTCTACGCCGCGGCGCGTGCCCCGCAGTCGAACAATCCGCGGCGCGTCCTCGAGTCGCGCAAGATCCCGCGCAAGCACTGGAACTGGATGCTCAATCTGCGTGGCCGGAACATCCACAACGCGGCCGCTGCGGTCATCGACTACCGGACGGGCGAGGTCCTGGCCTACGTCGGTAGCGCCAGCTACACGTCCAAGGGCACCAAGCGCTTCCAGCCCCAGTTCGACGTCCTGACCGATGGCTGGCGCCAGCCCGGCTCGTCGATCAAGCCGATCGACTACGCCATCGGCATCGAGGACGAGGCCTACACGGCGGCCACGATGTTCATGGACGTCACGACCAACTTCGGCGGCGGCTTCGTGCCGACCCAGGCGGACAAGCTCGAGCGCGGTCCCGTCCGCCTGCGCAGCGCCCTTCAGTTCTCGCTGAACATCCCGGCCATCAAGGCGACCCTGATCAGCGGCCTGGACCACACCTTCGAGCGGACGCAGGACTTCGGCCTGCGCTTCCCGAGCACGGCCGTCCCGGTCACCTCGATGGGCATCGGGACGCTCGAGACCCATCCCATCGACATGCTCGAGTGCCTACGGCACGCTCGCCAACGGTGGGGTGCTGATGCCCCGCCAGCTGATCACCTCGGTCGTCGATGACAAGGGCCGCAAGGTCTGGCCGCTCGATGAGGCCAAGCCCAAGGGCGACCGCGTCGTCAGCAAGCAGGCGGCCTACATCATCACGGACATCCTGTCCGGCAACACCGACCCGCGGGTCAACCCGTACTGGGCCGAGTGGGCGGTCTACGACGGCGGTCGCCGCCGCCCGGCCGCGTACAAGACCGGCACGACCAGCGACAACGTCGACGTCCATGCCTACGGCTACCTCGCCCCGCCCAAGGACAAGGAGGCGCCGGCGCTGGCCATCGGCGTGTGGATGGGCAACAGCAACAACGAGCCCAACCGCGGGAGCCTGTCGCTCGACTCGTCCGCCCCGCTCTGGTCGGCCATCACGACGGCCGTCAGCAAGGACCTGCCGGTCGCCAACTTCCGGGCCCCCGGACGGCCTGAAGACGGCGACCGTGGATGCGTTCACCGGTCTGCGACCGGGGCCGTTCACCCGCAAGACGGTCAAGGAGCTGTTCCTGCCCGGGCACCGTGCCGAGCGAGCGCGAGACGATCCGGGTCTCGCGTCGAGGTCGACAAGGCCTCCGGCCTGCTGTGGCAGGACGGCTGCGTCGGTCCCAAGGTGACCAAGGGCTTCTTCGACCTGTCGGAGGTCGAGAGCAACTTCCCGGCCTGGCAGAAGGCCAACCGCAACTGGGCCGCCCGGGCCGCTCGTGGGACCGGCGTGCGCGGCACGTCCAAGGGCACCCGGACCTCGTACTTCTACACGAACGGGTTCGCGCCGTTCGGTCGGTCCTGGGGCGCGCCATTCGCCCCGACCAAGAAGTGTCCGCATCGGCGCCGCCACCGTGCGACCCGCTGGCCACGGCCGATCCGGTCACCGGCGAGGTCACCAACCCGTGTCCATCACCGGAACCGAGCGAGGGTGAGCCGGGCAATGGCAACGGGAACGGCAACGGTAACGGCGGTGGCGGCGGGGGTGGCGACGACGATCCGGACACGACCAACCCCAAACCCTGACCGACGCGGGTGACCCCCGCGTCGGGACTCAGAGGCGGACGATCGTCGCTCCGTCGCCGCCCTCACCGCGCTCCCCGGGCCGGACGGCCTTGACCAGCGGATGCGCCGATGCGGCGTCACGGACGGCGTCACGCAGGGCCCCCGTCCCGAGCCCGTGGATGATCGTGACCGAGTCCAGGCCGGCCAGGCCGGCGTCATCGAGGTAGCGGCCCAGCGCCTCCAAGGCTTCCTCCACGCGGGCGCCGCGCAGGTCCAGGGACGAGGCCACGGTCCGCGCACGCTCCAGCCGCAGGGCCCCGGCATTCGAGCCACCACGGGCTGGCCCGGCGCCTGAGCCGCCAGTGGAGCCACGCCCGGCCTCGGCGGGAGCCGGGCCGAGCGCCGGGACGAGGTCATCGAGCTCGACGACGATGCGCATCCCACCGGCCTCCAGGGTCGCCCGACGCCCGTCCCGGTCCATCGCGGCCACCCGGCCCTCCCAGCCGCCATTCCGACTGCGCGCCCGTTCTCCGACCCGCCAGCTGTGCTCGTGGACCGGTTCCGGTGCCGCGTCCGGCTCGGGGGCCGGCAGCCGCTCGGCCAGGGCCGCGGCCCGATCGACCGCCGCGTCCAGGCTGACGGCGGTCACGGTCTCCCGCTGAAGGGCCCTGCGGGTGTCGGCCAACTCGTCGCGCAGGTCGGCCACGAGCTGGTCGGCCTCGGCCCGGGCCGCCTTGACGGCCTCGTCGCGCTCGCGGCGGGCTCGCCGGCGCTCCTCCTCGGCGACGCGCAGCGCCTCGGTCGCGCGCTGCTCGGCCGCACGGGCGCGATCGAGCGCCTCGCTCGTCTCGCCCTCGGTCGCCTTGATCGAGGCCAGTGTCGCCTCGAACGAACGCTGCGCCTCGCTCAGCCGTGACCGGGCGTCGGTGACGATGGCCTCGGGCAGACCGAGTCGCTCGGCGATCGCGAACGCTTGACTGCCGCCCGGCAGGCCGATGGTCAGCCGATAGGTCGGCGTCAGGGTCTCGAGATCGAACTCGACGGCCGCGTTGCGCGCCCCGGCCGTCGTGTGGGCGTAGGCCTTGAGCTCGGCGTAGTGCGTCGTCGCCGCGACGATGGCCCCGGCCCGGATGAAGTGGTCGAGGAGGGCCTGGGCCAGCGCCGACCCTTCCGTTGGGTCCGTGCCGGCCCCCAGCTCGTCGAGGAGGACGAGCGTATCCGGCCCGGCGGCGTCGACGATCGTCGTGATCCGGCGCAGGTGCCCCGAGAAGGTCGACAGGGACTGGGCGATGGATTGCTCGTCGCCGATGTCGGCGAACACGTCCCGCCAGACGGGCAGGCGGCTGCCGGCCGCCGCCGGGACGTGCAGGCCCGACTGGTGCATGAGGCTGAGCAGCCCGAGCGTCCGCAGCGTGACCGTCTTGCCGCCGGTGTTCGGGCCGGTGACGACGAGGGCCGTATAGCCGTCACCGATCCGGATGTCGATCGGGACGACCCGCCCCGACAGGCCAGGGTGGCGAGCCGACAGGAGGATGACCTCAGGGCGATCCGCCGTCTCGGCGCGGATGGCGTCCATCTCCCCCGCCAGCGTCGCCTTGGCCGCCCACAGGTCGAACCGGGCGAGCGCCTCCACGGTCTCGCGCAGGGCGGGGGCGTTGGCGGCGATGAGGGCGGACAGCTCGTCGAGGATGCGCTCGATCTCCTCGCGCTCGGCGACCTGGGCCTCGCGCCAGGCGTTGCCGAGCTCGACCGCGACGAGGGGCTCGATGAACAGGGTCTGGCCGCTGCCCGAGGCGTCGTGGACGATGCCCTTGACCCGCGAGCGCGCCTCGGCCTTGACCGGCACGACGTAGCGGCCGTTGCGGAGGGTGATGATCGGCTCCTGGAGCGATCCACCGAGCTCCGAGCCGACCAACGAGTCCAGGCGGCGGCGCAAGCGGTCGTAGGCGACCCGGACGGCCGACCGGAGCCCACCGAGGCGGGGCGACGCGGTGTCCAGCAGCTCGCCGACCGGATCGAAGCTCCGCGCCAGCGTGCTCCGGACCGCGGGCAGCGGGTGGAGCGCCCGCCCCAGGTCGTGCAACAGCGGGCGCCGTTCGTCGGCCAGGGACGTGGCCAGGCGTGCCGTCGCATCGAGGGTCTCGGCGATGGCGAGGAACTCGGCCGCGTCCAGGCGTCCGCCGCGCACCGCCCGGCCGATCGACGGCTCGATGTCGTGCGCGCCCCCGATGCCCACGCCGGGACGCTCCTCGAGGAGGGCTCGCATCTGGTCCGTCTCGTCCAGCCCGCGGGCCACGACCACCGCCTCGTCGGACGGCTCGAGCGCCTCAGCCAGACGTCGCGACGGCGGGAACGACGTCGCCGCGGCGAGTCGGTCGCGGATGAGTGGGTATTCGAGAAGGGCCTGCGACCGGGCGTCCACGGTCGTCGGTCAGGTGCCGGACACGGCCGGGTGGCCGGCGACGGCGAACCGCCATGGCCGGCCGGCCCAGTCAGGTCCGGCGTACCGGACCCCGATCCGCGGCGTCGCGACGACCGCACCGAGCGGTCCGTCATCGAGTGCGGCGGGCTCCAGGCGCAGCGCCGCCGTGGGATCGCACAGGTCGCGGCCGGTCCAGGTCGTATCGACGCCGAAGGCCCCCGCCAGGCGACCGGGTCCACGGAGCAGCTCGAACGCCGGCTCGCGGGCCAGGCGCGCCGCGGCCGCGTCCAGGGCGACCGGGTCCGCCAGGCGGCGCCGGCGTCGGGCGACGGCCAGTCGGCCGGCTCGCATCGCCTCGACCCCGTCGAGCGGCTCGGCGGCGCGCAGCAGCACGGCGGACGCGGCGCCGGGTGGCCCGGTCACGACGTTCAGGCAGTCATACATCCCGTAGACAAGGTACACGTAGGCGATGCCCGGCTGGCCGGCCATGACCCGGTTCCGGCCGGTCGAGGCGAAGCGGGCGTGCGATGCCCGGTCCTCGGGTCCGCCGTACGCCTCGACCTCGACGATCCGGGCGACCCGCCGCCCGGTGACATCCTCCCGGACGAGCCGGGTGCCGAGCAGGGCCCGGGCGACATCCGGGACCGGTCCGGCGAGGATCGCGCGGTCCACGACCGCGCGGTCGAGGACGCTCAGACGCCGCTCGGGAACAGCGCCTCGACCGAGTCCGGGATGAGGAAGCCGGTGAGGGCGAAGAAGGCCGGGATCAGCGTCGCCTCGAAGAAGTCGACGATGCTCGACTGCTGGAGCGCCTCCCAGATCTCGCGCAGGTACGGCAGCTCGTCCGAATCGGCCGGCAGGGTCGGCAGGAGGAACGCCGTCCCGAGGATGACGATGATCGCGCCCAGGATGAAGCCGGCCTGGACGACGCCCAGGATGCCGCCCAGGAGCTCGTCGACGAAGCGTGCCTTCTCGAACAGCGGCTGGGGCTTGTAGTAGCCCTGGACGACCAGGGCGAAGGCGATCGACGCGGCGACGAACACGGCCAGGAAGCCGATCATGTACGAGTACTGGGGCGGGAACTGGGTCCAGTTCTGGCCCAGGAAGTCGCCCAGTGGCTCGGCGACGTTAGCGGCGAAGAAGAACGAGAACACCACCGACGCGAGGCCGATCAGGCGACGGATCGTGCCCTGGGCGAACCCGAGGACGAAGAACCCTGCGAAGTACAGGAACAGGAGCAGGTCGACCGCATCGATCCCGCCCAGGAACTCCCCGATCTCCACCGAGCCTCCCTTCGCTCATGGTCCGCACCGGGCCGGACCGGCCCGAGGCGGCGCAAGGGTAGCAGCGCCCGTTCGCGAGTCGCAAGGTCATCGGCCGCGGAACGGGCGGAACGGACCGGTCAGGTGCGGATATGGCCCCCGACGTCGGCGGCCAGGCCGGCCGTGACGGCGTCCATGGCGGCGTCCACCTCGGCCTCGGTCAGCGTCCGGTCGGCCCCGAACGTCAGCCGGTAGGCCAGGCTCTTCTCGTCGTCGGCGAGTGGGCGGCCCCGGTAGATGTCGAACAGCCGGACATCCACGAGGAGCGGCCCAGCATGGCGGTGGACGGCGGCCGCGACCTCCGCTGCAGGTCGGTCCACCGCGACCACGACCGCGATGTCACGCTCGACGGCCGGGTGCCGGGACGGCGTCGCCCCGCGCGGGACCGATCGGGGCGCCGCCGGACAGGCCGGCGATGGCGACCTCGGCGACGACGATCCGCTCGGCTCGGACGCCGAGCGCTTCGAGGACCGCGGGATGGACCTCGCCGACCCGCGCCGCCAGGCCCTCGCCGGCCGTGGCGTGGGCCGTCCGGCCCGGATGGAGGTTCGGGTCGTCGTCGACGGCCCGGTAGGCGACGTCCGGCAGCCCCAGGCGGGAGGCGACGAGCTCCAGGAGCCCCTTCGCGTCGTCCAGGTCGTACGGTCGGGCCGGACGATCCCAGGTCGGGACCTCGGCCGATCCGGTCAGGGCCAGGCCGAGGCGCCACCACTCGTGGGTCCCCTCCCCGTCCATGGCGGCCCCATAGCCCTTGCCGACCTCGAAGACCGCGAGGTCCTCGCGGCCGTGGCGGAGGTTCGTGGCACGACCTCGAGCAGGCTCCCGATGAGGCTCTGGCGCATGACCGAGTGCTGGCTCGACAGCGGGTTGCTGACGACGACCGGGGCGCCGCCCGGCGCCCCCTCCCCCGGGACCAGGACGTCGCTGGCCGGGCCGAACCGCTCGACCTGGGCCGGCGACACGAGGGCGAACGTGACCGCTTCGGTCAGGCCGGCCCCGGCCAGGGTGGCCCGGACGTGGTCGCGCAAGCGCAGCGGCGTCTGCCGGTAGGCCGGCATCGGGGTATCGGGCAGGATCTCGGGGATCAGCTCGTAGCCGCGGACCCGGGCGACCTCCTCGGTGACGTCGGCTTCGATGGCCGAGATCACGACGCCAGGTCGGCACGGTCGCGAGGATGACGTCTCCTCGGCCGGCGCATCGACCTCGAGGGGCTGCGGCCCGGTGGCGACGACGACGCGCATCGATGTCGACGCCGGCTCGGCCGTGATCCCCACCCGGGCCAGGAGGCGCGATCTGCTCGTCGACGGGGACGGTCGTGCCCAGCAGGCGGTCGACCCGGGCCGGGCGGAAGGCGACGGTCGTGGCCGACGGACCGGTCGGGTTCGTGTCGACGACCCCGGCGGCGACCGTGCCGCCCGCCCACTCGGTGATGAGCCGGGCCGTGCGGTCCGCGCCGAGCTTGGCCAGCCGGTGCTCCTGGCCCTTCTCGAAGCGCAGGCTCGCCTCGGACCGGAGGGCGTACGGAAGGCCGTCCGGCGGATGCTGACCGGATCGAAGATGGCCGACTCGACGACGACGTCGCGTGGTCGCGTCGGAGATCTCCGAGGCGGCACCGCCCATGACCCCGGCGATGCCGACGGGCCGACCGGGTCGGCGATGAGCAGGGTGTCCGGCGTCAGCTCGCGTTCGACGTGGTCGAGCGTCTCGAGCCGCTCGCCCTCGCGGGCGAGGCGGACGATGAGCCGGCCGTCGTGGACGGCGGCGGCGTCGAACGTGTGGATCGGCTTGCCGAGCTCCAGCATGACGTAGTTGCTGACGTCGACGACGTTGCTGACCGGCCGTTGGCCGGCCGCGATGAGGCGCATCTGGACGATGTCGGGCGACGGCCGGATGGTCACCCCGCCGACGTGCCGCCCGACGAAGCGCGTGCACAGCTCGGGCTCCTGGACCTCGACCTGCGAGGATGCTCCTCGATCGGCCCGCCGGTCTCGGTCGGCTCGGTCTCGGGGTAGCGGACGGGCGCCCCGGTCACGGCCGCGACCTCGCGGGCGAGCCCGACCAGGCTACAGGACGTCGCCGCGGTTGGGCTTGACGTCGACGTCCAGGACGACGTCGCCGTAGAGGTCGACGAGCGGCAGCCCGAGCGGCGTCTCGCGGCGGCAGGATGAGGATGCCGTCGGCGTCGGCGGTCAGGCGCAGCTCGTCGCCCGAGCACAGCATCCCGTTGCTGACGACGCCCATCTTCTCGGTCCGCTCGATGCGCCGATCACCGGGCAGGACGGCGCCGGGCAGGGCGACCGGGATGCGCTGGCCGGGCGCGATGTTCGTGGCCCCGCACACGATCTCGAGCGGCTCGCCGGTCCCGAGCGTGACCGTCGTCAGCGACAGCCGGTCGGCCCGCGGGTGCTTGCTCGACGGTGAGCAGCTCGCCGACGACGACGTTCTGCCAGTCGGCGCCCCAGCGCTCGAGGCCCTTGACCTCCATCCCGAGCAGGGTCAGTCGCTCGGCCAGCTGCTCCGGCGTGAGCTCGATGTCGACGTAGTCCCGGAGCCACGACAGGGGCACCCTCACCGGAACTGCTCCAGGAAGCGCAGGTCGTTGTCCATGTACAGGCGCAGGTCACCGACGCTGTGGCGCAGGTTGGCGATGCGCTCGACGCCCATCCCGAACGCGAAGCCCTGGTAGCGCTCCGGATCCAGGCCGCCGTACTGGAGGACGACCGGGATGGACCATGCCCGCCCCGAGGATGGTCATCCAGCCGCTCCGCGAGCAGGCCGGGCAGCCCGAGCCACCGCACACCACGCACTCGACGTCGAACGCCACGGACGGCTCGGTGAACGGGTAGTAGCCGGGCCGGAAGCGGGTCCGCTTGTCGGCCCCGTACATCGCCTTGGCGAACTGGTCGAGGAGGCCCTTGAGGTCGCCCATCGTCGTGCCTTCGTCGACCATCAGGCCCTCGACCTGGAAGAACTCGCTGGCGTGGCTGGCGTCGATCGCCTCGTAGCGATAGCAGCGACCCGGCAGCAGGGCCCGGATGGGCGGCCGCTCCTGGTGCATGACGCGGATCTGGCCCGGCGACGTGTGCGTCCGCAGCAGGTGCCCCTCGACGTCGACGTAGAGCGTGTCCCACAGGTCCCGCGCCGGGTGGTCCGGCGGGATGTTGAGCATCTGGAAGTTGCGGACGTCGTCCTCGATCTCCGGGCCTTCGTAGACCACGAACCCGAACTGGCCGAAGATGTCGGCGATCTCGGCGATCGTCTCGTTGATCGGGTGCAGGCGTGCCGCGCCGGACGGGCCGGCCGGGCGTCGTGACGTCGACGGTCTCGGCGGCCAGGCGCGCCTCCAGCTCGATCCCGCGCAGCGTCGTCCCGCGCTCCGCGAGCGCGGCCTCGACGGCGACGCGGACGGGTTGGCGATGGCCCCGACCTTGGGCCGGTCCTCGGCGGGCAGCGCCCCGATGCCGCGCAGGACGCCGGTCAGGCGGCCCTTCTTGCCGAGGACGTCGAGCTCCAGCGCGTCGAGCGCCGCGACATCCGGCGCGGCCGCGATCGGCGGCCAGCGCCTCCGCCTGGAGCGCCTCCAGATCGCGGGTCAGGTCGGCGAGCTCCACCGTGCCTCCTCGGAATCACGAACCCTCGAGCGTCGCGCGACGTCGAGGGTCCGAGAGTCGTCAGGGCGAGTGACGTCGCGATCGGGCGTCAGGCGCTCTTGGCGAGGTCGACGATGCGACCGAACGTGGCCGCGTCGCGGACGGCGAGGTCGGCCAGGATCTTGCGGTCGATCTGGATGTCGGCCTTCTTGAGGCCGTGGATGAACTGGCCGTAGGTCAGGTCGTTCTGGCGTGCGGCCGCGTTGATCCGGATGATCCACAGCTGGCGCATCTGGCGCTTGCGCTGCTTGCGGTCGCGGGTCGCGTAGGCGAGGGCGTGCAGGAGCGGCTTCGCGCGCCGGCTTGATCAGCCGCGACTTGGTGCCCTTGCGGCCCTCTGCCGCCTCGAGCAGGCGCTTGTGGCGCTTGTGGGCGGTGACGCCGCGCTTGACTCGTGCCATGGGTGACGGTTGCTCCTACAGGTACGGCAGCAGGCGCCGGACCTGCTTGGCATGCTCGGGCCCGATGACGGACTTGCCGGCGTAGCGCCGCGTCCGACGGGACGACTTGATCTCGAGGTGATGGCCACGCCAGGCGTTGACCCGGACGAACTTGCCGGAGCCGGTCACGCCGATGCGCTTCTGCGCTGCCTTGTGGCTCTTGATCTTGGGCACCGTGGCCTCACTCTCCTGATGACACCGGCGCGGCCGGGACGGGCTCGGTCTTCGTGGCGGCCGGCGGCGCGGTGCGGCTGCTGGCGGCCGGCGCGGGCGCCGGTGCGGCTGGCTTGGCGGCCGGCGCAGGTGCCTGCGCCGGAGCCGGGGCTTCTGGCGGGGGCCGCCTGGGCGACCACCGCGGTCTTGTCGGTCGCGTCCGGCGTCTCCGCCACCGCGTCCTCCGGGATCTCGTCGACCGCGTGCTTGCGGTCCGGGGCGTCGTGGCTCTTGGGCTTGTGGGTCGAGGCCATCGTGATGTGCATCGACTTGCCTTCGAGCAGCGGCGTCCGTTCCGCGACCCCGTGCTCCCCGACCCGATCGACGAACCTCGCGATGAGGTTCCGACCGATCTCCGGGTGGGTCAGCTCCCGGCCTCGGAAGCGGACGGTGACCTTGATCCGGTCGCCATCCTCGAGGAATTCGATCGCGCGGTGGACCTTGGTATCGAAGTCACCCACGCCGATCTTCGGCGTCAGGCGGACTTCCTTGAAGGTCACCGAGCGCTGCTTGCGCTTGGCCTCCTTCTCCCGCTTCGTCAGTTCGTACTTGTACTGTCCGAAGTCGAGGAACTTGACCACCGGGGGCTGCGCCATCGGAGCGACCTCGACGAGGTCGTATCCCCGCTCCTGCGCCATCTCGAGGGCCTGCGGCGTGGGCATCACGCCCAGCTGCGCACCCTCTTCATCGACCACCCGGACCTGAGGGATCCGGATCATCTGGTTGACTCGCAGGTCTCGGCTGATGGTTCACCCCTTGTTCGTGTGCTGGTCCTGGATTCCGTCCGGCACGCACGAAACACGCCCATGCCGGGCCGAGCGCGGATGGTAGCACACCGGGTCCGAAATCGGCCAGCCAGCCCTGCCCGTCGGGGACCCTCGTCAGGTCGCGATCCCCGGTACCGTAGGCGGGCACGTCACAGGCCACGTCGGTGCGTGCCCCGACCACCGATCCGGCGCCACCGGGTCGCCACAGAGGCGAGATGGACGACCACGATTCCACCGTGACGGATGCGCTTCGCGACGCCCGCACGACCTATTGGGACGAGTATTACGCCGCGAGGGCGGCGCCGGTGCGCCGGCTGCCCAGTCAGTTCGCCACGTTCGTCGCCGGGGAGCTCGACGGACCCTACCGCGTCATCGAACTCGGCTGCGGCGACGGGCGCGACGCGATGTTCTTCGCCAGCTACGGCCACCAGGTCATCGGGGTCGACGCGTCGCACACGGCCGTCGAGGCGTGCCGCCAGTTGGCCCGGGCCCTCGGCGAGGATGCGACGTTCCTCGTCGCGCGGATCGACGAGCCCGACCTGGCATCGCGCATCCGAGGGGATGCCGGGCCTCGCCTCGTGTACGCACGCTTCTTCCTGCATGCCATCACCGAGTCCGAGGAGGTGCGTCTGCTGGACCTGGCGGCCGCCATCACGGAGCCCGGCGACACGCTCGCTGTCGAGTATCGGACGATCCGTGACTCGAGTGGCGCGAAGGTGACGAGCTCGCACTATCGGCGCTTCGTCCTTCCGGCGGCCTTCGAGGCGCGCGCCCTCGGCCGAGGCTTTGACGTGATCTACGCGGTCGAGGGTTTCGGCTTCGCGAAGTACCGACAGGACGACGCTTACGTCGCGAGGACCCTCTTCCGGCGCCACGCATCGTGATCGGTCGGCTCGCTCGGTGAGTGGACACGCCGAGCCGGCGGCCCAGGTCGAGGGGCCCCCCGATGCGGTCGTCGACCCGCTGATCGAGATCGCGGCCGCCGAGTTCGGGCCGTTGGGCTTCCTGGCGCCGGATGGCGTCCTGGACCTGGCGATCGGCATGACCGGCGTCCAGGCCGTCAGGATCGAAGCGCTGGGGGGCCGGCCATTGCGACTGCAGTCGATCGGGATCGACACGGGCGCCGCCGAACCCGTCACGTTCCGGGTCAGCGTCACCAGCGGGCAGGGCGATCCCGACGAGACCGTGGACACGCGGGCGCTGCTCGACTTCGACCGTCCGACCGGGACGCTCATCGACACGCCCGCCGGCCATCCTGGCGCGGTCGAACTGGGCTTCGCGGGTCCGGCGACGATCCAGCGCCTTCGCCTGCGGAACGCCAACGACGCCGCCATCAAGGGCGCCCGCGGCGTCCGGATCTTCGTCAAGTCGCGCTGGCGGCGCCGCCTCGTCGTGGACATGGACGACCTGACCCGGCGCTGGCGGACGCGCCTGGACCGGGCGACCACGGCGGCCGCGTCCGATCCCGACACGCTGGCGCTGCTGGGCGTCCTGGACCTGACCGTCAGGGGCGACTACGGGCGAGCCCACCGCTCGCTCGCATCCAAGGTCCAGGACCCATCGCGACGGCTAGCCTTCCGAGCGGCCGTCAACCGGTCGCTCCTCCCGGCGCGCGGTCTCGAGTGGACCGTGCACGGGCCGCAACGGCCGTTCCGCTCGTGGTCGGAGGCGGAGCGGATCGACTACGTCCAGGACAGCTCCGGCGTGGTCGAGGCGTTGCGCTCGTTGACCCCCGACGTGTGCCTCGGATTCGGATCGGTCCTGGCGGTCGTCCGCGATCGCGCCCTCATCCCGCACGACGACGACCTCGACATCATCATCGGGTTCACGCCGGAGCTCGCCCCGACGCTAGCCGACGGCCTTCGACTCGTCGAGGCGCATCTCCGACCACTCGGATTCATCGTGTCCGGGCCGTTCGCCGCCCATCGGCATGTCCGCCGTCCCGGCCGGAAGCACGTGGACGTGTTCGTCGGGATCTTCGAGGGCGAGACGATCTCGTGGTACCCGGGCGCCCGCGGTGGCCTGACGCGGGCGATCGTGTTCCCGCCCCAGCCGGCCGAGCTGCTCGGGATCGGGTGCTCCATCCCGGCCCAGCCGGAGATCTACCTCGAGCGCCTGTACGGACCGGACTGGCGCATCCCCGACCCGTATTTCAGTCATGCCTGGGATCTCTCCGGGTACGCCGACATCAAAGGCGACGCGAACTCGGCATCCGGCCCGCCGGGCGGCTCGGCCGTCACGTCGACCGAGGCGCGCTAGGCCGGCGGCGGGGCGATGGCCTCGGCCGACGGCACGTCACCCGCCCGCTCCGCCAGCCGAGTGGCGTACGCCTGCCAACGGTCGCGCTCATAGGTCAGCGGCGCGTCCCACGGCTTGCCGAAGCTCGCCCAGTGGATCAGGCTCGGATCAGGGACATCCTCGATGACCGGCATCGCATTCCACGGCGGAGCGATGACCGCCCGGTCCGGTCCGAAGAACGTCAGCAAGGTGTCCTGGTCGTGGAATCCGTAGCGCTCGACCAGGCCGACGCACGTCGCAGTGAAGTCGGCGGCGCGGAGACGCTCGAGGTCGAGGACCAGCACGCCGGCGTTCAGCGCCTCGCGGCCCAGGCCGTGTCGTCGAGCGATGCGCCGCCGAAGCTCGATCGACAGCTCGCCGGTCAAGCCCCGGCTGGCCCGGACCATCTCGCCCGCCTCGCTGACGTTCGAATCGCGGGCCGCGAGCGCCCGGCCAGCCAGGTCCATCGCCGCCAGCCGACCGATGTCGTCGACGACGAGCGTGTCGACATCGAGGTAAACGACACGGTCGACGTCGTGGAGGAGCTCGGGCAGGATGAGCCGGTCCATCGTCGACACGGTGATTCGGGACGTCACCCGGCGCGGGCGGCCGGTGGGCCCGTACCCGATCGCATCGCAGCGCAGGATGGTCATCGGTAGCGCGGGGAAGGCGTCGGCCAGCCACGCCCCGTAGGCGTCCGGGAGGCCGCGACCCAGGACCCACAGGCGGATCGGACCCGTCGCGTTGGCGACGAGGGATTCCACGAGCACGGCCGCGGGCGCGGTCACGTTCTGGTCGAAGCACAGGGCGACGTCGGTCACGGCGCCGCCGACCAGCGTGTCATGCGGCCCGTACCGTCGGGCGCTCGCCCGGACCGCCTCGACGACCGCCCCGACGTCCATGGCTGGCGGCGTCTCGACGATCGGCGCCTCGAATCGTCGGCGGGCCTCGGCGACCAGCGGGTCGACCATCCGCCGCCACGCTGGCTCGAACATCGGCGTCGGTCGGGCCGGTGAGCAGGACGTCAGTGATGCCTTCGATGAGCGTGCGGATCCCGTCCCGCATCGTCACCAGCTCGGGATCGCCCGGGCGGAGCCCGGTCAGGCCGGCCAGGCGCTCGTCGCCGCTCCGGCGGGGTCGGAAGTCGACAGGGATGCCCAGCGACGTGAGGGGCAGGTAGGCACCAAGGCGGGCGGTGATCGCTCGCCCCAGCTCGGCTCGATAGGTACCGAGTCGGGTATCCGCCGCGCGCAGGCGCTCGGCCAGCGCTGGGAGCGGCGATGCAGGTTCGTGGCTGACGAGTTCCACCCGTGCCGTCCCGCGGCCCGCGGCTTGCCGTGGAAGGTCGATCACGGCGACGACGTCACGCTCCTTGACCGGCTCCGGCGGCGGATGGAGCGTGTCGATGGTCGTCGACACGCAACCCGTGAAGAAGGCGTCGACCCCTGCCCCGAGGAGCAGGAAGACCGTGGTCCAGTCCCGACATCCGACCGGCCCGTAGCGACGGAGGTAGGCCAGCCCCTCGTCCGTCAGCATCTCGAGCTCGCCGACATGGAAGGACAGGAATACGGGCCGCAGGTCGGCGTGGTACGGGAACCCTGTGGGCAGGTCGAACGGGCGCTGCATGTGCCAGCCGACAGCGAACATCCACGTCCCCGGGGGGACCGCGCCGGCCTGGCTGATGTCGCGGTCGACGGCCACGAGGTGGACGGAGCCCTCCGGGTTCGGCCGACGCATGGCCGGCCGGACCCGGTCCTGCAGCTCGGTCGCCAGGGCACCGAGACCGTCGTCCCCCGAGAAGGCGACGCTCGACATCCGGGCGAGCTCACCGAGGACCGCCAGCGTCTGGATGTCGTCGTCGACGTCGCTCGGCAGCAGGTCGGGATCGAGCGTGCGCTGATCCATGATGGCGATCGGGATCGCCCCGTCAGGGACGGCCATCGGCTCGCGGTCGAGCCACTGGATGAGGGTCACGACGTCGTGGCGACGCGCATCAAGCTCCGTCGACGGCCGCTGCCGAACCGCCGCGATGAGGTCGGCGGCACGCGCTCGTTCACCGACCATGACCATCCGACCCGCCAGATCGACCAGCACACTCGTGGCCATCGAATCGCGCGGGACCGCGATCGCCAGCGCCCGCGTGCGCCCCTCGCTACTCCCGAGCGCCAGGGCGGCGTCGACCGACTCGACCGGGATGAACTCGGCCAGGACATCGTCGTCGAGATCGCGGATGACGGGCCAGACTCGGTGGAACTGTCGGCGCCGGTGGTGGATCACGGCGTGCCCGATGGCGGAAGCCCCTGCGCCGGATGGGATGCGAGCGAGCCCTTCGCTGAGCGCCCACGCGTTGTGCCATTCGGCGATGCCCGTGAGCGCATCGACCGCCCTGGCGGCGGCCCGTTCCAGGGGCTCACCGCGCGCGATGGCCCGCGCGAGGATGGCCTCGGCGTCCCACGTCATCGCCTGGGGGTCGAGGACGGAGGTGGCGCGCTTCGGCGGGCGGGCTGACACCGGGAGGGCGTCCGTCCCGGACACGGCACGGCCGGCGCGACGCCGGACCCGTCGAAGTGCCTCGGTCCGCGTACCGGATCGGCGAAGATCGGCGAGCAGGCGCTGGATCGCCGCCCGACGGCTGGAGGTCACGCGATCGTTCCGCCGCGCGCGGCCGCCTCGGCGGCGAGGCGATCGGCGAAGGCGTCCCACGGTTCGGCCGGCTGCTGCTCGCCGGCCCGGGTCCGCGGTGACGCCGTGCGGGCCTCGATCTCGCGGTCGCCCAGGACGACCATGTACGGGACCTTCTGCTCCTGGGCCGTCCGGATCTTGTACTGCATCCGGTTCGAGGAGCCGTCGACCTCGACGCGGATCCCGCGCGAGCGAAGGACCGTGGCGAACTCGGCCGCGGCGTCCAGGTGGCGGTCGGCGATGGGCACGACGACGGCCTGGACCGGGGCGAGCCAGAACGGGAACGCCCCGGCGAAGTGCTCGACGAGGATCCCGATGAACCGCTCCAGCGATCCGTAGATGGCCCGGTGGATGGCGATCGGCCGCTGCGGCTGGCCGGCCTCGTCGATGTAGGTGAGGTCGAATCGCTCCGGGAGCATCGTCAGGTCGGCCTGGATCGTCGCCATCTGCCACTCACGGCCGAGCGCGTCGTCGATGTAGATGTCGATCTTGGGCGCGTAGAACGTGCCGTCCTTGGGCTTGACCACGTACGGCAGGGCCATCCGGTCCAGCGTGTCCTGGATGATCGCCTCGGCCCGGGCCCACAGCGCCGGATCGCCGACCGCCTTGTCCGGCTTCGTGGCGAACGCGAAGCGCGGGACGAGGCCGACCCACGAGTACGCCTCGTGGATCTCGCCGAGCAACGCCTCGAGCTCCTCGGACAGCTGGTCCGGCCGAACATAGATGTGGCCGTCGTCCTGGATGAACTGGCGCACCCGGGTCAAGCCGGCCAAGGCGCCTGACCGCTCGTTGCGATGGAGCCGGCCGTACTCGTTGTAGCGGAGCGGCAGATCGCGGTAGGAGCGCAGGCGACTCTTGTAGATGTAGGTCGACTCGGGGCAGTTCATCGGCTTGAGCGAGAACAGCTGGTTCTCCGACTCGACGATGAACATGTTGTCCCGGTAGAAGTCCCAATGCCCGGACTGCCGCCAGACCCGCTCCGACACGAGGATCGGGGTGGAGATCTCCTGGTAGCCACGGCGAAGCTGCAGCTCGCGCATCGCGCCCTCGAGCGTGCGCCAGATCATCTGGCCCTTGGGGTGCCAGAACGCCGAGCCGGGCGACACGTCATGGAACGAATACAGGTCGAGCTGGACGCCTAGTCGGCGGTGGTCGCGCTTCTTGGCCTCCTCGCGCCGCCACAGGTAGGCATCCAGCTCCTCCTGCGTCGCCCAGGCGGTGCCGTAGACGCGCTGGAGCATCGGCCGGGTCTCGTCGCCGCGCCAGTAGGCGCCGGCCGTCCCGAGCAGCTTGAACGGGCCGATCTTGCCGGTGCTGGCCACGTGCGGGCCGCGGCACAGGTCGATGAACGGGCCCTGTCGGTAGAAGGTCGTCGGCGGCATCGGCGTGCCGTCGCGCTCGCTCGCGGCTCGGAGGTCGTCGACGATCTCGACCTTGAACGGCTGGTCGCGCTCGACGAGGGCGGCCCGGGCCTCCTCCGGCGTCTCCTCGGACAGCTCGAACGGGTGGTCGGCCTCGATCGATTCGCGCATCCGGGCCTCGATGGCCGGCAGGTCGTCCGGGGTCAACGGCCGGGGCAGCAGGAAGTCGTAGTAGAAGCCATCAGCGATGACCGGCCCGATCCCGAGCTTCGTGCCCGGGAACAGGTCCAGGACCGCCTCGGCCAGGACATGGGCCGCGCTGTGGCGCATCGGCCCCAGCGGGTCACCCGCGGCGCCATGGTCCATCAGCTCGTCCGCCGACCCCCGGTCCGGGACGTCGAACGCCTCCTCGACCTCGGGCTGCTGCTCGTCGTCGGCCATCACGTCCTCCTCAGGAATCACGAAACCTCTCGTCCATCGCCAGGACGAGAGGTCGACTCCCGCGGTCCCACCTGCCTTCACCGGCGCCGCCGGTGCGGCGACGATGCGCTCGTTGTCGCGCTAACGGGCGACGCCCGGATCGGTTCGCCGATCGCTCACGGGTGGTGCCGGATCCCGGTCGGTCGTCGGGCTTGCAGCCTGGACCCGGCTCTCTGGTGACCGCTGGACGGGATGGCGTGTCCCGATCGATGCATATGGGTTTGTCGTCGTCCCGGCATTGAAGGCGATGGCGCGCCCGAACAGGCGATGACCGGCATGCGCACCGATGCCGTTTCGGTCGCTCGGCGTGGCGATCGCAACATCCCCGCGGACCGGCCGGTAACCGAGGGGGGACCGTGGGCACGGTTAGCATGCGTGGCGATGCAGCCGCGCTAGAAGGAGGTCACGTGTGGGCAAGGTCAACGCCGGCGCGACGATGTCACTCGATGGGTTCATCGCCGGCCCCAAGGACACGGGGTTCGACCTGCTGTTCAAGTGGTACGGCGCCGGGGACATCGAGGTCCCGATGCCGGACTCGACCGCGGAGGTGCCGGCGTCGCACGTCTCGCCGGCGACCGCCGAACTCATGCGGGAGGAGATGGCCGGCTGGGGCGCGCTCGTGGTCGGGCGGCACCTGTTCGACCTGACCAACGCCTGGAACGGCCGGCATCCGCTCGGCGTGACGACGGTGGTCCTGACCCACCATCCGCCCGAGGACCGGCCCCAGGCCGACGAGAACTTCGTGTTCGTGACCGAGGGGATCGAGGCGGCCGTGGCCAAGGCCAAGGAGATCGCGGGCGACCGGAACGTCGCGGTCAACGGCGGGCAGATGGCTCGGCAGGCGCTCGAAGCGGGGCTGCTCGACGAGATCGGGGTGGACCTCGTGCCGGTCCTGCTTGGGGCCGGGACGCGGCTGTTCGCAGAGGACGGCCCGGAGGCGATCGAGTTCGAGGGTCCGATCCGCATCGTCGAAGGGACGGGCGTGACCCACCTGCGCTACCGCGTCAGGAAGTAGGCGCGACGGAACACTGGCAGGTCAATGGGACGGTGCTGGGACCACCGGACTTGCCACCCGCATTCGCCGGCACGCGCCGCGAAGTTTGAAGCGACGGGATCCGTCCCAGCCCATACCGTACGAAGGCGCCGGAAACCACCGGCGCCAGCGTTGCGGATGTGGGCGTGGACATCGAGCTCGTACAGCGGGCCCAGCACGGCGACCGGGAGGCCTTCGAGCTGATCGCCGCCGAGATCGCGACTCGAATTCCTCGCCATCTCGCGCCGGATCCTGCGCGAGATCGACCTCGCCGAGGACGCGACCCAGCAGGCGCTGGTCGCCATCTGGCGGGACCTTCCGCAACTCCGCGACCCGGCGCGCTTTGACGCCTGGTCGTACCGGATCCTCGTGAACGCCTGCTATTCGGAGGGCCGGGCCGTCCGTCACTGGTCGCCCAACCTGCGCGTGCTGCCGGAGGACGCTCCGTCGGCATCGAACGGGTTGGACGCGGTGATCGACCGGGATCAGCTCGAGACCGCGATCCGACGCCTGTCGGTCGACCATCGAGCCGTTCTGGTGCTCCACTACTACGCCGATCTTCCGACCGACCGGGTCGCCCAGATCCTGGGGGTCCCGCTCGGCACCGTCCAATCCAGACTCCACTACGCGATGCGCGCGATGCGCGCGGCCCTCGATGCCGACGCGCGGACGGAGCTTTCGGAGGCTGCTCGATGACGACCGAACACGACGCGCGGACCCGCACGGTCGTGGACTGGCTTCGCGAGGACGCCCACGAGAGCGCCGAGCGCGTGCTGCTCAACGCCCTCAACGAGGTCGATCGCACCAACCAGCGCCGCGCCTGGTGGCCGGCGCTGCGGTTCCCGGCCCTCCGCGGCACGGCCCGGCTCGTCGCCGCGGCAGCCGTCGTCGGCGCGACATTGGTCGCGCTCGCCCTCCTGCCGTTGGCGGCCGGGCCCGGCGGCGCGCCGTCGGTCGCATCACCCACGCCGACGGCCGTGCCGTCGGACACCGGGCCGCTGGCGCCGATCCCCGGCCCACTCATGGCCCGCACCTATCGGATCCCGACCAGCCCCTCGATCCTGCTGACGTTCCCGGACGGTTGGGTCGCCCGAGGCGACGGCGCGTCGTGGGACATCCGGAAGCACCGCGACCAACCCGACGAGCTCGTGTTCGAGGTCTGGGCGCCGGACATCCGCGTCTACCCGGACGCCTGCGCGAATGACGTCCGGCCGCCGATCATCGGCCCGACGGCCGATGATCTGATCGCGGCACTCGATGCGCAAACCAACTCGGTCGTGTCGGAGCCGGTCGACGTCGTCGTCGGCGGCCGGCCCGGGCAGCGCCTCGAGATCAGCGTCCCCGACGACCTGGACCAAACGCAGTGCTACGAGGAGATCGTCCGGATCTGGACCGCCGGCACGTACCTCGCGTTCGGCCCCGAGCCGACTGGGGTCGTCGCACCGATCCACATCGTCGAGACGGCGGCCGGTCGGATCGTCTTCGGCTGGCGAGACAACCCGGCAGCCTCGGCCGCCGACCGAGCGGAGCTCGACGCGATCGTCGCGTCGATGGTCATCGAGGATTAGCCGCCGACCTGGCTGGCTGGACCACCACCCGATCACAGATTCCGCGCTGCCCTTGTCGTGGCGGCGCGTGGAGGTACCGACATGCTTGGATACACCGGGCCCCGCCTTGGGGCGGCGATCGTGATGACGTTCGCGATCGTGGGCTGCAACGCCCTCCAGCCGTCGACCGAGACGGCTCCACCGTCGCCGACGGCCCAGCCGTCCGAAGTCGGGCCCAGGACGCCGACCAACGGTCCGCTCGAGGCGGGCACCTACCGGATCGGCGGGGACGCCGGTGTCACGATCACGCTTCCGTCAGGCTGGGACACGCTCACCGAGGGCGTCGATATCCGGAAGCATCGCGACCAGCCGGGTGAGCTGACGTTCTGGGTCGATGCGTCGGACGACATCGCGGTGTACACCGATGCCTGCGCGAACCAGGACCCGGCGCCGCTGGCCGGTCCGAGCGCCGATGACCTATTGGCCGCCCTGCAGGCCCAGAACGAGTCGGACGTCGCGGACCCGGTCGAGGTGACGATGGGCGGACGCGACGTCATGCGCCTCGAGTACCCGCCCGGACGGCCTGGACGTCGCGACCTGCACGGAGGGCATCTTCCGGATCTGGAGCTCCTCGACCTCCGGCTACCTCGCGACGCCGGTCGCGGAGACCACGACCGTCCACCTCGTGCAGACGCCCGCCGGTCGAGTCGTGTTCGGGTTCGACCATGCGCCGGACGCCTCCGCATCCGACATCGCGGAACTCGACGCGATCCTCGCCTCGATGGTCATCGAGGGGTAGAGCGACCCGGGTCATCCAGCCACGACCCCCCGCGATCAGCAGTCGAATAGAACGACCGCCTCGCGGCGGTCGTGGTCGGTGCATGTGGTGGGCGACACTGGACTCGAACCAGTGACCTCTTGCATGTCAAGCAAGTGCTCTAACCAGCTGAGCTAGCCGCCCGAGTCGCCGGTCCCGCCTTCGTCGTGACCCGTCGATCGATGGCTCACGGGGTGTTCCACGTCCCGTGTCGGTCGAAGAGCCTCAACGACGACGTCGCCAGCGGCCCGCGCATGCTACCAGAGGCCGCCCGCAACGGACAACGACCGGCATGGGTCAGGTCATGCCACCGCGGTCGTCATGCGCCGTATCAGGGGGCGCGGACAAAGACGTCCGCGATGACGTTCTTGTACACGTTGTCGCCCGGGATGCAGCCGCGGGCGGGGTCGAATCGGAAGGTGTGGATGCCATACAGGTTGTGGTGGATGGTGCTCCGATCGTTGCAGGTGGCCCACCTGCCCTCATCCCCAGAGAACACTCCCGCCCCGCCGTTGTGGTGGATCGAGGCATGGTCGTTGAGGATGACCTCGTAGCCCTCGAGGCTGACGCCACATTGCTCGTTGTGGTGGACGGCGGCATGGTCGTTGAGGACGACCGGGCTGGCATCGGTGCCGGCGATCCCGCATCCGCCGTGGTGGTCGATCGACGCGTGGTCGTCGAGGACGAGCTCGGCACCGCCGAACCCCACCTGAACGCCGTTCCCCGCGCTGCCGGAGACCGAGCTGTGGCCGGCGAGGATCACCTTGGCACGGGAGCCCACGGCGAGGGACTGCATGTCGACGTCCTGGAGGGTCGTGACAGACAGAGGCGTCGTCTGCTGGACGTCGCCTTCGTCAGCGACCCGACCGGTGATCGTGAGGTGGCTGATGAGCACGGTCGTCGTGACGCCGCGGCGACGCACGTCGATCGACCCGACGATGGTCGCGTCGCCGCGACCTTCGATCGTGAGCGACGTCCCGATGCCCGCGTCCCCGACACATGTGCCCTTGATCTTGAGCGTGCCGCCGACGGGGGCGGCGTCGATGGCGGCCTGGAGGGAGGAGAAGGTGGCGGCGCCGTCGACCTCGATGCGACATGCGGCCTGTGCGGCTGACGCGGGAGCGACCCCAGCGGCCATCGTGGCCGCAAGGACCGTGGCGGTCGCGAGCCAAGCGGCCAGACGACGGGATCGATGTAGACCCATGGCGGCAGTCCCCCTCGCTCCGAGTGGGCGCAGGACTGCGCTAGCCTAGTCCTCTCCCGTCCGGGTCACAAGAGGTGTCGTTGCCCCGCTGGCGGGCGAAGCGGGGCCGATCTGGCTAGCTCAGTAGCCGTAGTCGTAGCCGCCCGGCGTCGCCGCCGGCGGGTCGCTCGCCGCGCCGTCCGCGGGCGGCGCGGTACTCGATCCGGCCGGGGCGCCGCCGGACGGCTGGGTGCAGGCCGACAGGATGACGATGAGGAGGGCGGCCGCCAGGATGCGGCCGACATCGGCCGGGCGGCGGGACGGGTGACGGGTCAGCATGGACGACGGTACGCCCGGCCGGCGGTGACCGGTTTCGGGGATGATGGCCGGGTGGACGGCTACCGGCTCATCGACGCGGGCGACGGGGCCCGCCTGGAACGCTTCGGCGAGCGTGTGACGGACCGTCCGGCCCCGGGTGCCTTGACCGCGCGGCGATCGCCAGGCCGTTGGGACGAGGCCGACCTGCGCTTCGACCGGGCCGAGGGCTGGACGGCCGCCCCGGAGGTCGACGCCCGGGTCCCGTGGACGGTGGAGGTCGACGGCCTCGTGCTCGGGCTGCGCGCGACCGAGGCCGGCCAGGTCGGCCTGTTTCCGGAGCACCTGGCGATGGGCGCCTGGCTGGGTCGCGCCGTGGGTCGCCGCCTGGACCGGCCGGAGGCGCCGGCCGTGCTCCACCTGTTCGCCTACACCGGGCTCGGCACGCTCCTCCTCGCCCGGGCCGGGGCGGCCGTCACGCACGTCGACGCGTCGCGTCCGGCGGTCGCCTGGGCGCGCGAGAACGCGGCGCGCAACGACCTTGCCGAGCGCCCGATCCGCTGGCTCGTCGACGACGCGCGTGACATCGTGGCCCGCGAGGTCCGCCGCGGGCGACGCTACGACGGTCTCATCCTGGATCCACCGACCTACGGCCACGGCGGGCGGGCCGGCCGAGGAGTCCGGCCATGGCGCATCGGCGAGGACCTCGAGTCCCTGTTGCACGCCTCCGCCGCGCTCCTCGCGGACGACGGGTTCGCGCTCCTGACCGCGCACACCGACGGCCTCGACGGCGAGACGCTGGGTGATGCCCTGGCTGCTGCCTGGCGGCGTGCGCCAGGCGGAAGTCGCCGGCCCGAGACCGGCGGGTTGACGATCCGGGCCGAGGCCGGCGGCGAGCTCACCCTTGGCGCCTTCGCCCGGTGGGATCGGGCGGCATGACCGGCTCGCCGCAGATCACCAGTCGAGCGAACCCACGGATCCGTGCCGCGGCGGGCCTCCGCGACCGTCGAGCGCGGGAACGGTCCGGCCTCACCCTCGTGGACGGCGCACGCGAGGTCCGCCGGGCGCTCGACGCCGGCGTCGAGGTCCGGGAGGTGTTCGTGTGCGAGCCGCTGCTCGCCGGCCCGGACGCCCGGGCGGCGCTGGATCGCCTCGGGGAGCACCGCATCCCCGTCCAGGACGTGGCCGAGTCCGTCTTCGCGGCGCTGGCCTTCGGGGACCGGGCCGAGGGGATCGTCGCGGTCGTCCGGACACCCCCGACCGATCTCGACGCCCTGGTCCTGCCGGCCGCGCCGCTCATCGTCGTCCTCGAGGGCGTCGAGAAGCCCGGCAACCTGGGGGCGGTCATGCGCAGCGCCGACGGGGCCGGGGCCGACGCGATCATCGCCGCGTCGCCCCGAACGGACCTGGCCAACCCGAACGTCGTCCGGGCCAGTGCCGGGACGTGCTTCAGCCTGCCGACGGCCGCTGGGTCGTCCCCCACCGTCCGGACCTGGCTGGCCGATCGGTCGATCCGGATGCTGGCCGCCCGGGTCGACGCCGACCAGCTCTACACCGACATCGACCTGACCGGACCGGTGGCGCTCGTCCTGGGCGCCGAGGACCTGGGCCTCACGACCGACTGGGACGGGCCGGAGGTGGAAGGCGTCCGTCTGCCGATGCGCGGCATCGCCGACAGCCTGAACGTCTCGGTGACCGCGGCCATCCTCCTCTACGAGGCGCGACGCCAACGCGACCGGCGGGGAACCGAGGCAGACTGACCGGATGACCGACACCACGTTCGACCTCGTCATCATCGGCGCTGGCCCGGCCGGCGAGGCCGCGGCGTTCAAGGCGCGCGAGCTGGGGGCGACGGTCGCCGTGGTCGATCGTCGCTGGGTCGGCGGCAGCTGTCCGTTCATCGGCTGCCTGCCGTCCAAGGCGCTCCTCCACGGCGCTGCCGAGCACCGACGCGCACCCGGCCCAGTACCCGTGGCCGCGGGCGTCGGCCCACCGCGACTACATGATCAATCGCCCGCCGGACGCGACGGAGCCGGACGACACCGGCCACGTCCAGCGCCTGGACGACGCCGGGGCGGTCGTCATCCGCGGCACCGGCCGGATCGACCCGGCGCGGCGTCGTGACCGTGCAGCACGACGGCGTCAGCCACACCCTCGGCGCCCGCGAGGTCGTCGTCGCCGTCGGCTCGGTGTCCAAGGTCCCGCCCATCGACGGCCTGGACGCCATCGAGACGTGGACCAACGAGGCGGCCACGCTCACCCGGGAGCTGCCCAGGAGCCTCGTCGTCCTGGGTGGCGGTCCCGACCGGCTGCGAGCTGGCCCAGGTCTACGCGCGGTTCGGCGTCCCGGTGACGATCGTCCAGTCCGGGCCGCGTCTCGCCCCGACCGATCACCCGCGCAACTCGGCGGTCATCCGGGCCACGCTCGAGGCCGACGGGGTGACCATCCGGACCGGGGTCCGGGCGGTCAAGGCACGGGCCGGGGCCGGACCCGACGGCGCGCACGTCATCGACCTCGACGACGGGACGACCGCGACCGGTCACGCCGTCCTGCTCGCCGTCGGCCGGACCTTCCCGGTCGACGACCTGGGCCTGGAGCACTACGGCATCGACGTCAGCGGCCGGACGCCCTACCCGCGCGACGGGCGGATGCGCGTCGCCGACGGCCTGTCGATCGTCGGCGATCCGGCGGGACCCGAGCTCCACACCCACCAGGCCCACTACCAGGGCGAGCTGGCCGCTCGGCTGGCGATGGGCGAGTCGGTCGTCCCCGACTACCGGGCCCTCCCGCGGGCGACCTACACGGATCCCGAGGCGGCGTTCGTGGGGGTGACCGTCGAGAGCGCCCGGGACGCCGGGATCGACGCCTTCGAGCTCGTGGCCGACTTCGCGTCGAGCTCGCGCGGCTATGCCATCGAGGCCAAGCTCGGCCACGTGACGATCGTCGTCGACCGCGGGACGCGGACCCTGGTCGGGGCGGCCATCGCCTGCCCGGACGCGTCGGCCGCGCTCCACGAGTGCGTCCTGGCCATCAAGGCCCGGGTCAGCGTCGACGTCCTGGCCGACACGATCCACGCCTTCCCGTCGACGGCCCGGATCTACAACGGCCTGTTCGCCGACGCGCTCAAGGAGCTCGACCGGCCGGGGTCGGTCGTCCGGCGACTAGGCCTCGACGCGACGTCACCGTCGACGAGGACGAGGACGGGCCGCGCCGTCGACAGCGCCCCACCGGGCGTGACCGGCTCGTCGAGGCAGGCTGCGGGGAGCACGACGAGATCGGCGCGCTGGCCGACCGTCAGCCGGCCCCGGTCCGTCTCGCGCGCCGACACCGCCGGATCGACGCAGGCCGCACGCAGCGCCCGCTCCAGCGGTCAGGGCCTGCTCCGGGGCGTAGGTCGGCGTGCCCGCCGGCCAGCGCGGGTCGTCGCGGCGGACCGCCAGGGCGATCCCGGGCCACGGGTCGATCGGCTCGACCGGCGCATCCGTCCCGAAGGGCATGACCGCGCCGGTCTCGGCGATGCTCCGCCACGTGTAGGCCTCGGCCTCGGCCCGGGCACCCCACAGCTTGCGGGCCTGGAGCGCGTCGGAGCCGAGATGGACGGGCTGGACGCTGGCCGCGATGCCGTTGGCGGCGAACCGCGGACGGTCATCGGGATGGAGCATCTGGACATGCTCGATGCGGGGCATGAGCGGCTGCTCGCGGGCGCCCGGCGTGAGCACGGTCAGCGCGGCCCGGACCGCCGCGTCGCCGATGGCGTGGATCATCGTCGCGATGCCGCCGGCGGTCGCCCGCTGCGACCCGCTCGACGAGGCCCTCGGGCTCGGTCATCCACACGCCGCGCCGGAGCGCCGGGTCCAACGGCCGGTCCGGCTCGGGCTCGATGTCCTCGAGCAGGGCCGCCGTGCGAGACCCGAGCGACCCGTCGGCGAAGCACTTCTGCCAGCCGACGATGGCGCGGCCATCCGGGTCGCCGCCCAGCGGCGCCCCGCTCCGATAGCCCTGGCGGATGGCGGCCTCGACCGCGTCGTCGCGCATGCAGGCATGGACGCGGAGCGGCAGGTGGTCGCGTTCCGCCAGTCGCGCGTAGGCCGGGAAGGCGTAGGTCAGGTCCGGGTCCGGGGCGACGCCGCCCGGGTCGTGACAGGCGACGACGCCGAGGGCGACGAGCTGGTGGCCGATCGCCTCGATCGCCGCGTCGAGATCGTCCGGTGTCGGGGCCGGGACGTGGATGGTCACGAGCCGGGTCGCGGCCTCGTAGAGGACGCCTTCGGGCCGGCCATCGGCCGTCCGTCGGACGACGCCGCCCGGCGGGTCGTCGGCGCCGAAGGCACCCGTCGCAAGCGCCGCGTGGCTGGCCCACAGCGCGTGGTGATCGTGGGCCCAGATGGCCACTCGGCGACCGGGCGCCACGCGCTCCAGGTCGTCGGCCGTCGGCCAGCCACCCCAGCGGTCGCTGTCCCAGCCGTGGCCCTCCAGCCACGCATCGCCCGGCAACGCCTGGTGGGCTGCCCCGACCGAGAGGAGGCCGTCCTGGAGCGTCGGGGCGGCCGTCAGGTCCACCTGCCGAGCGGCCATGGCCGCCTGGGCGAGGTGCAGATGGGCATCGGTCAGACCCGGGATCGCGACTTGGTCGGGCTCCAGGCGGATGCGTCGCGTGAACGGGTCCGCCCGGGTCTCCAGGTCCACCTCGGAGCCGGCGAAGGCGATCCGCCCATCCCGGATCCCGACGGCCTCCACCCAGCCGAATCCGGCGTCGCCGGCGAGCGTGGCGATACGACCGGTCACGAGACTGTCGAGGGGCATGGCCTCAGGGTAGCGGGTCGGCCAGGAGGGCCGCGAGGTCGTCCCGCGGGAGGCCAGCGCCGAGCCCGTAGGCCAGCGCGACCCGGGCCTTGATGGCGCACAGATGTCCGGCCGGGATAGCACCCGCTCGGACCCAGGTCGCCCCGCCACCCGGGAACGCATAGGCCGTCCCGACGGCGCCGGCCGCGCAGCGCGACGCGAGCACGACCGGGATCCCGGCATCGATCGCCCGGGTCGCGGCGGCCAGCATCCCCGGCGACGTGTTGCCCGAGCCGGTGGCGGCCACGACCAAACCGTCCGCCCCGGCCGCGACCGCCGCGTCCAGGAGGGCGCCGTCCGTGTCGATGCCGGCGGTGATCAGGTGGATCCGACTCCGGACGCCGTGACCCTGGATGTGACGCCGCGGTCCCCGCGGCCGATCGAGCCGAAGCTCACCGTCGACGACGCGGCCGAGCGAGCCGCTGTTGGGGCTCCGGAAGGTGTCGAGCGCGGTCGTGTGCAGCTTCGTGGCGTCGTCGGCCGGCTCGACGGTGCCGCCGAGGGCCACGACCACGCCCAGGTCGCGAGCGGCCGGCGCGGCCGCGACCGCGACGGCATCGCGGAGGTTGGCCGGGCCGTCGAACGGGGTCTCGTGCGGTGCGCGCATCGCGCCCGTGACGACGATCGGCGCCGGACCATCATGGTGGAGGTCCCAGGCGAAGGCCGACTCCTCGATCGTATCGGTCCCTTGGACGACGACCACGCCATCGATGTCCGGATGATCGGCGGCGGACCTGATCTCGCTCCAGAGCCGAAGCAGGTCCGCGAACGTGAAGTGGCTCGCCGGGATCCGTCCCAGGTCGATGGGCATGATCTCGGCGATGGCCGCCAAGCCCGGCGTCCGCGCCAGGATCGCCGCCCCGTCGAGGGTCGGGACGTTGCCGCCCGCCTGGGGGTCGAAGCCCATGCTGATCGTCCCGCCGGTGAAGATGACGGCGACGCGGGCCATGGGCCGGCGGTCAGTCGCGGTCGGCCGGGTCGGCCGGGCCGACGATCCCGACGACCGCCGGTGGGGACCCGTCGGTCATCGCCAGCTCGGCGTCGAGCTCGGTCGGCGGCAACGGGCTGGACGGCGCGTTGTCGGTCCGCCAGCGCGGCAGGTCGACGCCGAGCGCGGCGGCGAACGGATCCTCGGCATGGGGATCGGCCGTCGCGCCGGCGACGCCCAGGTTCGGGTCGCGCAGGAAGACGCTGCCGACGCCCACGGCGAGCACCGCGATGGCCACGACCAGCAGCACGGTCGAGGTGCCGATGAGGTCCGAGATCGGGCCCGACGATGATGATCGGCAGGAAGCTCGACACCGACACGAGCATGTTCAGCACGCCGAAGACGCGCCCGCGCACCTCCTCGGGGAGGTCCTCCTGGAGCTGGGTCTGGGACGGGATGGCGACGCCCGCGTAGGCGATGCCGGCCACGAAGGCGATGAACACGACGACGCCGAGCAGCGACGTCACCGCCGACAGGTCGATGAGCGAGTTGGCCCGCTCCGCCTGCTGGAGGATCCGGCAGATCGGGCCGGCGATCGACAGCAGCGCGAGCATGACGCCCAGCGCGACCAGGCCGCCCTCGATGACGCGTCGTCGCGGCAGGTACTTGCCGTAGTCGTTGAGCAGCAGGATGCCCATCACGATGCCGCCGCCGAGGGGCAGGACGATGACCGCGAAGTCCTTCGGCTGGAGCCCCAGGCCCTGCTCCGCGAAGTCCGGGCCGAGGACGCCGAGGACGCCGACGAGCGAGGCCGTGATGCCGAGGTAGAGGAGCGACCACGAGATGGACCGGTGGAAGCGGATGAAGGTCAGCCCCTCGCGGAGCTGCTCCGTCGTCTGGTGCCAGGCGCGCGACGTCTCGCCGACCGCACCGGCGCCGCCGACCTCCGGGGCCCGGGCCGGCGGCGGGGACTTGCGGCAGCATCAAGCAGAAGACCGCGGCCAGGCAGTACAGCGCGGCGACGATGATGATCACCGCCTGGGCGCCGGCGACGTTGATGACCAGCGGGCCGAGCAGGGCGAAGCCGATGGCGAACGCCGCATTGAGGGTCAGCGTGAAGATGCCGTTCGCCGACAGCAGCTGGCGGCGGGGCACGACCTCGGGGATCATCGCCGCCTCGGCCGGCGCGAAGAACACCGTGACCGTCGAGATGAAGATGTTCAGCCCGAGGATGAGCAGGAAGTTGTCGCCGACGAGGACGAGGGCGAAGGTCGCGACCGCCCGCAGGAGGTTCGTCGCGATGAGGACCAGGCGACGGTCGATCCGGTCGACATAGACGCCGGCGACGGCGCTGAACAGCACCGCCGGCACGAGGAAGGACAGGATGAGCAGGCTGACGGCCGTGTTCGACTGACTCTCCGAGACGATGACCGTCAGCCCGAACAGGACCATGTTCCCGCCGATCTGGGTCGACGCCTGGGACAGCCACAGGCGCAGGAACGGCGGGTTGCGGAAGACGGCGAGGCGGGCCTTCGGGCAGGCCTGGCTCCTCGGCCGGGCTGGTCGATCCGGCGGCGACCGTGCCCCCGGCCTCGGTCACGTGCCGGGCTCCGGCTCGGGCGGTCCGGCGGTGGGATGACGGCCGCGGTCAAGGCTGGGTCGCCCCGTTCGACGAACTCGACGAGGCGACGCTCCAGCGTGGCCCGTTCCAGCAGGACGTGGCGGCCGCAGGTCCGGCAGCGCAGCCCGATGTCGGCCCCGAGACGGTCGACGAGCCAGGTGTCACCGCCACAGGGGTGCACGCGACGGAGGCGCACGACGTCACCGAGCAGCAGGGACAGGACGGGTCTGGCCGGCACGGCGGGAGGGTATCAGAGCCGTGGCCGGCCGGCGGTCGGGACGAGGTCGCGATCGGTGGCCGGGACGGTGACGACACCGGCGGGGGTGACCTCGACCGTCACGTCGGGCTGGGTCGCGGCCAGCTGGGCGATGATCCCGCCCGAGCGGGTCAGCGACCCGGTCAGCTTGTCCGGGGGCCCGATGGCCGCGATCTCGAACGGGTCGCCGACCGGGACCTGATCGATCGACACCTCGCCCGGGCCGCCGCCGATGACGACGCCCGGGATGGCCCGCTGCCCGTCGACCACGATCGCCTCCGCCCCGGCGTTGCGCAGCTCGTTGAGGAGGTCCTCGACCGCGCTGCCGTCGACCGGGCCACGGATGACGATGATCACCCCCTGCCCCATCGCCGGTTCCACGCCCGCGTACAGCCGGACGCGCCGGAGATCGGCGCGCAGCTCGTCGATGGACACCTCGCCGCGCTCCGCGTCGCCGGCCAGCGTGGTCAGCTCGCGCTCCAGGTCGGAGGCCTCCCGCCGCAACTGGTCGTTGCGCGCGTTGAGGTTGGCCACCAGGACGGTCAGGTCCTGGGAGGACAGGCCGGCGAACAGCAGCCCCGCTGGCCTGGGTCTGGAGCTGGATGACGACGAGCAGGCCGAGCACGAAGGTCACGGCCGCGATCGTGAGCTGGTTCCGGCGTCGATGCATCGCCTACTCCGCCGGGCTCGGAGCCGGGCTCGTCCGCTCCGGGTCGCGCGTAGCGGAGGGTCACGGTCCCGGCGAAGGCCGGGATGTCGACCGTCTCGGGCTCGGCGAACGGACCCGGATGCCATAGGTCTCGGCGCGCGCCCGGATGAAGTCGACGAAGCCCGGCGACGCCGCCAGGCGCGCGTACAGGTCGTCGCGGCCCGAGGGCCGTGACCTGGTACGGCGGCACGAGATAGGCCGAGTTGACGAGGATCGACGGGCCGACGTCGATGACGCTCGTCGTGGTCGCGACGCGCTCGCCGTTGATGCGCGATGGCCTCCGCTCCGGCGGCCCACAGCTCCTCGACGACCGTGCGCAGGTCCCGGGCGCCGACGAGGTAGTCGATCGTCGTTGGCGTCGGGGGCGACCGGTTCGAGCGAGTCCTCGAGCTGGAGGACGATGCCGGTCCCGGTCAGCGGGATGAGGCCGGCCGCGATCCGGGCCTGCTCCAGATCGGCGTTGAGCTCGCGCACGACCTCGGCCGCAGCCCGCGTCCAGCCTGCTCGGCGCCCTGGATCCGCGATCGGAGGTCGAGGATCGCCGGCTTGAGCTCGTCCTGCTGCGCCTGCAGCTCGGTGGCCGTCTCGACCAGCGGCGAGCGCTCCTGGGTCGTGTAGCGGACGCGCGGTCCCTCCGAGGCCAGCTGGGCGGCGACGAGGAAGCCGAGCCCGAGGAGGGCCAGCCCCAGGGTCAGACTGCCACGACGGGATGGCCCGCAGGCGCCCGGTCGAGCGTTCACGGCGTCGCGACCGGATCCCCCAGGCGACGGCGCTGGTCGCGGATCCGGAGCCCGACCAGGACGGCCGCGGCACCGAGCAGCAGAGCGCCGACCAGCCCGACCAGCCCGAGCCCGAACGCACCGCTCGTCGTTGTGCCCGGCTCACCCGTCGCGGGGGCGGGCGTCGCGCCCGGCGCCGTGGCCCGCCGGGTCCCCGGTCGGCGCGGGAGCCGGAGCGGTGCCGCCCCAGGCGGCCGGGACGGTCCGGGCGGAGCCGGCTGCGGTCCGACGGCGGACCGGCGCGCTCGGCACCCGAGGTCGGCCAGCCAGGCTGACGTCGAAGGCGGCCGACGTCCTGGCCGATGGCCGCGCTCGAACGCCTCGTCGTCGGTGCGGCCGTCGGCGTACGACGTCGATGAGCTCGATGAGGGCGTCCTGGCCGTGGGTCCGGATGAGGAAGTCGACGGCGCTGACGCTCTCGGCATAGGCCAGGAAGAAGCCGTCGTGCGGTCGTCGGGAACTGGCCGGCCAGGCCATCGAGCGGGATGATCCTGCCGTCGCGCCGCGGCCGCCTCGACGCGTCGCGGTCGCTCGGCCACGTAGCCCTCGCTCAGGTACATCGCGAGGCCTTCGTTGAGCCAGCGCGGCGGGAAGTGGTACGGGTTCTCGACGGCGGTGTCGAAGACGAGGTGGACGAGCTCGTGGGGGACGACCACGCCGACCCACGGGTCGTCGATGCGCCGACGGCGAGATGAGCGCGAACAGGGTCCGGATGTCGGCGTTGGCCTGGCCGCCGACGTTCTCGCGGGTGCCGGGTCCGAGCGCGTCGTAGAACGAGTCCTGGTCGGCGTAGATGAAGAAGTCGACCGGCTCGTCCTCGGTCACGCCGAGCAGCGTCGGCCGTCTCGCGGACGGCATCCTCGCCGATGCGCAGGGCCCGTTCGGCGAACGCCTGGGAGCCCTCGTACCAGTGGACCCGGACGATGTCGCCGCTCGACCGTCCGCCACTCGAACCGGTCGTCGTCGTAGACGGCCGAGCCTCGGCGGTCCGAGGACGGGCTCGGCGTCCCGGCGTCATCGTGATCCGCCAGCGGCCGGACGACCGGGGTGTTGGGCAGCACGTGGCCGTCCGGCTCCGAACGTGCCAGCGTCAGGGTCACGTACCGGTGCCGGCGGGCGCCGGGACCTCGGTGACGAGCGGCCCGCTGGCGCCGCCGGTCGTCGAGCAGCAGCTCGACCCGGAACGGGCGGGCATCGAGCGTCGACCGGCTGGGTCAGAGCGACAGGCCTCGCCGAACGTCGACGTCGATGGTCGGCGTCCCGAACACGGGCTCGGCGGCACGGACGCTCGCCACGGCGACCAACGCCAGGAGCAGGCCGGCACGCAGGCCGGCGGCCAGGCGGACCCGGAGCGGCGCCGACGACGGCGGGTGCGCATCAGTCGGCCCATGCCAGGCCGGCCAGTCCGCAGGTTGCCGAGGCCGTTCTGGCCGGCGCCGAGGAGCCCGTCGCGAGCAGCGCCCAGCCCGTGCCGTAGCTCATCGGGATGACCGGAGCGTCGCGCTGGACGATGGTCCTCGGCGCGGTCGTAGGCGGCGCCGGCCGGCCTCGGTCACCGGCGCGGACCCGGCCTCGGCGATGGCCGCGTCGAACTCGGGCGAGCTCCAGCCGCCGTAGTTGTTGACTGCGTCCGGTGCCCAGGAGGACGCCCAGGAAGTCGTTGCGGCCCGGGTAGTCGGCGACCCACGACAGGAACCACATCGCGGGGCGCGTCGGTGTCGAGCCGGTCGAAGTACGCGCTCGAAGTCCATGGCCTCGGTCGCGACGTCGATGCCGAGCTCCCGCTCGAGCTCGGCGACGACCGCGTCGTCGTACGGCGACCCGCCGCTCTGGATGGTCACCGTCGGGAAGCCCTGCGCCACCCGGGAAGCCGGCCTCGGCCAGCAGCGCCCGGGCCTGGTCGGGGTCGTAGGCCGGGAGCACGTCGCGCTCGGACCGGCCCGGGATGCCGGGCGGGACCATCGAGGTGGCGACCGATCCGCCGGGTCGCTGTCAGGCCAGGGTGGCCGATCCGGCGCCAGTCGACCGCGGCGCGCGAACGCCTGGCGGACGCGCACGTCGTCGAACGGCGGGGCCGTCGTGTCGAAGCCGTAGTAGTCGGTCGACAGCGACGGCGACCTCGCGGAGCTGCGGGCCGAGGACCGGGTCGTAGGCGATCCAGCGAAGCGTCGGAGCCGCCGATCGGCGCGTAGTCGATCTCGCCGTCCTCGAACGCCTCGACGGCACTTCGGCCGCCCAGGTCGGTGACCAGCGTCGATGCGTCGTCAGCGCCGGCGGGCCGGCCCAGTAGCGGTCGTTGGCCTCGAAGCGCATCGTCGTCACGGTCCAGCCTGGGTCAGGCGATAGCCGCCGCTGGCCACGAAGTCCTCGCCGGGCGACGAAGGCCGTCGGGTCGTCGTCGATGCCGGTCGCGGGCACGATCGCGAACGGTCGGACTGGCGACGATGGTCGGGAAGTCGGCCGCCGCCGGGCGGACCAGGTCGACGGTGACCGTCGCCCGCGTCGTCGTCGGCCCGCAGGCCGACGTCCTCCAGCGGCCCTGCCCGGCGAGGTAGTCGCGCGCGCCGACGACGTCGACCATGAGCGTCACGAGCGGTGACGGGGCCGCCGGGTCGATGAGCCGCAGCCAGCTGCGGACGACGTCGCTGGCACGGAGCGGGGTGCCGTCGGAGAAGGCCAGGTCCGGGCGCAGCTGGAAGACGACCCGTCGGCCGTCCTCCTCGATGCGCCACGACTCGGCGAGGGCGGGCTGGAGGCGTCGCGGTCGTCGTCGAAGGCGGTCAGCGGTCTCGAACAGCTGGGCGATGACCGCGGCGCTGCCGGCGTCACCGGTGGCGGCCGGGTCGAGCGTCGGACGGTCCGCCCATGCAGGATGCGCGCCTCGGTCGCGGCCGGCGCCGGCCGACGGTGCCTCGGCACAGGCCGCCAGCAGGGTCGCGACGGCGACGACCAGCGGCCGTGGCGAAGGACAGGATGGTCGGGCGGCGCACGGCGGGAGTATACGGGCGATGCGCGGAACGCCCCGTCCAGCGGCCGGGGCTGGCGGCCGGGCCGACGACGCCGGACGGCGGACATGGAAATGAGGCCTCACGGACCACACCGCCGGGGGAACGATGTCTGAACCGAGAGGCCTCTGCTGGGATAACGACCGATCGGCCCGCGCCGTTAGGGCCGTTGTAAGGCGAATCTTCGCCAGGAAGCGTTCACGGCCCGTCGGCGAACCACCGACTAGGATGCCGACGTGACCCTGCGCCTCCGCGACACCCTGACCCGACCGGTCGAGCCGGTCGAGCCGCTCGAGCCCGGCGCGGGTCCGGATGTACACCTGCGGCCCGACGGTCTACCGCTACGCCCACGTCGGCAACCTGCGGAGCTACCTGCTGGCCGACCTCATCCGGCGGGTCCTGCTCTACCACGGCCTGGACGTCCTCCACGTCAAGAACATCACCGATGTCGGCCACCTGCGCGACGAGCGCTTCGACCGCGGCGAGGATCGGATGCTCGTGCAGGCCGGCCTCGAATCGAAGACGAGCGCCGAGATCGCCGACGCCTACGAGGCGGCCTTCCACGCCGACGAGGCCGCGGTCAACATCCTGCCCGCCCACGTCTTCCCGCGGGCGACCGAGCACATCCCCGAGATGGTCGCGCTGGCCGAGCGCTCGGTCGATGCCGGCCACGCCTACGCGACCGACGCCGGCAACGTCTACTACGCGGTCGCCACGTTCCCCGGCTACGGCCGCCTGTCCGGCAACACGCTCGACGACCTCCGGGCCGGGCATCGCGGCGAGGTCGAGCCCGACAAGCGCGACCCGGCGGACTTCGCCCTGTGGAAGGCGGCCGGCGAGGGCCGCGCTCCTGAAGTGGCCGACTCCGCGCTGGGGCGAGGGCTTCCCGGGCTGGCACCTCGAGTGCTCGGCGATGGCCCGGCGCTACCTGGGCGACCGATTCGACATCCACACCGGCGGCATCGACAACGTCTTCCCCCACCACGAGGACGAGATCGCCCAGTCCGCCCCGATCGTCGGCGGGCCGCCGGCCAGCGCTGTGGGTCCACGGCGAGCACCTGCTCATGGCGGGGCGGAAGATGGCCAAGTCCGCCGGCAACTTCCAGCGCGTCACGGAGCTCGCCGAGCGGGGCATCGACCCGCTCGCCTTCCGCTACCTGGCGATGACCTCGCGCTATCGGCCGCAAGCTCGACTACTCCGACGCCTCGATCGACGCGGCCGCGGCCGCGCTCGGACTCGCTGCGCGCCCGGCTGGCCGGCCTCGGTCCGCCGCCGGTCGACGGCCCGTGGTCCGCGCCCCGCGTCCTGGCTGTCGTGACCGGCCGGCGACCGCCCGATCGGCGTCGACGAGCGCGCCGAGGACCGCGGGCCGGACCGCGCCCATACCGTGACGGCGCCGCTGTCGGAGGCGGGCCGGGCGCTCCACGACCGGTTCGTGGCGGCCATCGACGACGACCTGGACCTGCCGACCGCCCTCGCCGCCGTGCGCGAGACCCTGCGCTCGGACCTGCCCGCCGACGAGCGCCGCTGGCTCGTCCTCGACGCCGACGCCGTGCTGGGGCTGGACCTCGACCGGGTCTGGGACGACGACGCCCGACGACGCGACCGCCGTCCCGGCGGACGGTCGAGGCGCTGGTCGCGGCCCGGAGCGACGCCCGAGCCGCGCGTGACTTCGCGCGCGGCGGACGCCATCCGGGCCGAGATCGCAGGGACGCGGCTGGGAGGTCGTCGACGGCGCCGACGGCCCGAGCGGTCCGTCGTCGGGGCTGACCCGCGAGCGGCCGATCGCCTAGGGCACGCCACCGACGATGCGTTCGGATCAGCCGCGCATCGATGTTCCGCCAGGCCGCGATGGCGCTGGCCAGGTCACGCCAGGCGGCCGCCTCGTCCGGGCCACGGCCGATGAGCGTCGTCACGTCGCCGTCGACCATCCCGGCGGCCGTGATCCGGCCGGTGGGCCGGCTCGATATCGCGGACGATGACCGCCACGCTGAGCATCCGCTCGAGGACGTGGATGTACGGCGGGACCGGGTCGTCGCATCGGTCAACGTCCGTCGGCGGCGACGCGTCCGTCGTTCGCGACGAGGAGGTCGCGCCGCGACCCGAACCGGTCGATGATCCGGTAGAAGTTGCGCTTGGACTGCCGGTCGCGCTCGTCGTCGGGCAGGCTCGTCCAGCCGCGGTGCTCGTGTCGCTCGACGGGAGGCCGTCGAGGCGCGAGCGCGCGGCGCGGCGTGGCGCCCCTCGCCCTCGTCGCGGAGGACGAGGCTCCACCAGATGTCGAGGTTGCGGTAGAAGCGGAACCGCTCGTCGAGCGGGCCGCGCGCCGCGGCGTCCGCTCGGCGGAACGCCTGGCAGATAGCCTTCGATGGCGTCGACGTCGCCGGCCGGGGCGTCGCTCGAACCGGCGCAGGTCGGCGGACGTGATGCCCCACCCACCCGACGACGGCCACCGTCGGATCGTCGAGCGCCGCGACGAGCGGGCGAGATCGACGTCGCCGGTCGGGGCCACGCTCGGTGTCCAGGAGGACGACGACCGGCGCGGCCGCGCGGCGGATCCCGATGTTCGTGGCGGCCCCGTGCCCCAGCCGCTCGCTCGTCCAGACGACCTCCGACCGCTCGTCCGCGTCGTCGGCCAGGCGCTGCAGCCCGGCCGCGGCCTCGTCCGCCGGCGCGTCGGCGACGACGACGATCGACGTCCCGGCCGGCGCGTGGTCGAGCACGCTCCGGACGGCCCGCTCGACGTCGTCGCTGTGATCGGTGGCGATGATCACGACCGTCGCGAGCCCGACCGCCGGGCTCGTCCAGCCGGGACGGGACCTTGCTGGAGGCGCCGTAGCGCGTCCCGACGTCGTCCTCGATGTCCGGCGGCGCGATCGGCGAGAGCGCGAAGTCCGTCCCCCGGTCGACGACCTTCCAGCCGGCGGCCTCGATGACCTCCCGCAGCCGGTCGGCCTCCGCCCAGTCGCGGGCCTCGCGCGCGCCGCGCCCGCTCGTGGGCGGCGGTCAGGATGTCGTCGGGGATGCGCTGACGGCTCACCCGCGCAGGATACGTGGCAGGTCGTCGAGGCGGTCAGCGAGTGACCCGAGGAACCACGGCACCATCCGCTCCATCTCCCAGCGCTGCTCCAGGCCGGGCAGGATCCGGTCGGCGTAGAGCCGGGCCAGGTGGAGGGGATGGACGATCCGGGCGAGGTCGAGGGTGCGTCGCGCCCCGGCCGCATCGGCCACGCCGCCGGCCCAGCCGGCGAGGTAGGCGGCGGCCAGGTCCTCGTCCGCGTCCGGCGGCACGTCCGCCGGATCCATGAGGAACGACGCGGCGGCGAGGAACGGGTGGGTGATCGGCTGCGTCCGACCAGTCGAGGATGACCGGCCCCATCTCGCCGATGATGACCTGCGACGCGGCCAGGTCGCCGTGGTCGACGCTGGGGCCCGGGGCCGAGACAGCGAGAGCCCGGCAGGCGTCGGCGAGCGGCTCGGCCGCCGCGCGCAGGCGATCGTGCTGCGCGCCGGTCAGGCCGCCCGGCCGGTCGATGAGCGCCAGGTCGTCGTCCGCGACCAGGCGGGCGACCTCGTCAGCCAGCTGATCGACGCCCAGCGTCGGGACGCCGGCGACCCGGACCGCCCCGAGATCCGCCGCCAGGACCCGCTGGATCTCGGCCAGCCGGGCCAGTGTCGCGGTCCAGGCCGGCGAGAGCGATCGATCGTCGCCGAGGAGCGGTCCCTCGACATGCTCGACGAGCAGACGGCCGGCCGCGGCATCCGCCGCGACGAGCGGCGGGACGATCCCCGGGTCGATGTCGGTGAGCAGCTCGGTCAGGGTGACTTCGTGGGCGAATACGGACGGGACCTGTTTGGCCCAGAGCGGACCCCGGTCCGTATCGACCCGGAGCAGCAGCGACCGCCCCCAGGACCGGATCTGGCGGGTGGGTCCACGGGGCCGCCGCCCGGTGGCCACCAGGGCGGCCTGGATCCAGTCGTCCATCGCGGCGACCGCGCCCGGTCGGTACCACGGCTGGAGGTGGCCCCGGAGGGGCCGCAGCGCGCCAGCCTCGATGGCCCGGCCGATCGGCGTCGGCCGGAGCTGGAGGGCGTCATCGTCCACCCAGCGCCAACCGGCCGGCGGGTCGCCTCCGGTCCAGGTCGCCTCGTACAGCCGGTCGACGCGCCCGGTGCCATCCGGCTCGCCGAGCCAGGCCGCCCGGAGGACGACGATCTCGACGCCGACGTCGCGCGCGAGCGCCTCGACGACCGGCTCCACGAGCTGCCACCACGGGGCGTCGTCGAGCGTGAAGCCGGGCATCGACCCGTCCGGCGCGACCAGGATGGCGCCGTCGTCCGGTCGACGGACGGCGACGTGGTAGCGGGCCTGCATCGGGGCATCGTAGCGATGAGCCGGCGGCTACGATGCATGGATGTCCACCCAGCCATCGGGTCCGTTCAAGGACGTCAAGCACCCGAACTACGAGCTGTTCATCCTCGGGCTCTCGGCCTTCTCGATCCTCAACCTGTTCCTCCTCCTGCTGCCGTTCGCCTGGGAGGTGAAGGCGGTCATCGTCATCACGGATGTCCTGATGTGCGCCGTGTTCCTCGGCGACTTCCTGTATCGCCTGCTGTCCGCCAAGGACCGGCGGGCCTACATGAAGGTCGGCTGGCTGGACCTCCTCGGGTCGGTCCCGTTCCCGGGCTTCCGGCTGTTCCGGCTCCCTCGGGTCGTCGTGACCACGCGCCTCATCCGGGCGGCCGGTGGCCGAGCGGTCATCCGCGAGCTCATCCGCGACCGCGGCGGGACGGCCATCCTGGGCGTCTTCCTGCTGGCCATCGTCGTCCTCGAGGTCGCGTCGATGCTCATGGTCGCCCTCGAATTGGGCGCACCTGGGGCCAACATCGAGACCGGCGGCGATGCGCTGTGGTGGGCGATCGTCTCCGTGACGACCGTCGGCTACGGCGACGTGTATCCGGTCACGCCCGGCGGCCGGATCGTGGCCGCCATGCTGCTGGCGGTCGGGATCGCCTTGTTCAGCACGATCACCGGCTTCCTGGCGACCCTGCTCGTCGTCCGGCCCGGGGATCGACCCGACCGACCGCCGTTGTGGCGAGCCGAGGCCGACCCACCCACCTTGGCCGAGGTCGCCGCGGTCGGCGACGCGACGCCGGCGGAGCCGGACCCAGCCTAGCCCAGGGTCGTGGTTCCGGCGTCAGGTGGCGGCGGCGTTCTCTCCCGCGGTGAGCTCGGCATGGAAGAACTCGAGCGCCGTCTTCGTCTTGGTCTGTTGGACGCCTCCAAGCACCGCGCCGTTGTCGTTCAGGTACGTCCGCGCCTCGACCGCGACCTGGAACGCCTCCGACGGCAGGCACTTGGTGGACAGCTCGAGCAGGCGGGTCCCGTCCGGATACAGCCACATCTCGGCGACCAGGCGCCGACCGAGCGCCGGCGGCGTGAACTCACCCTTGAGGATGAACGTCGGGCCCAGGACGACCAGGTCGTCGAGCGCGATGCCCGCCGGCGCATGGTCAGCGTAGAACGCCCGCTGTTCCTTCGAGAACAGCTTGCGGATGGAGCCCTTGCCCGCCGTCACGGCCCGGATGTCGTCGCTGTTGATCCGGCCCTTGAAGGAACCCGAGCAGACGAATCCGCCCGGAAGGAGGTCCACCTCGACGTTGAACGCCGCCTCCTTGCGCAGCTCCTTGGACAGATCCGCGGGTTGGACCGGGCGGAGCTTGATGACCGTGTCTCCGACGCCAGCCGGTCGGCGTCGAGCGCGGACGACGATGCCGGCGTTGAACAAGTCCAGGTTCGCGGTATCGAAGAAGAACACCTGGCGGGGCTGCGCCTCCACGGGATCGAGGCCGAGGCCCCTGATCGTGGCCCGATGGCCGGACGTCGGGATCGTCACCTTGAGCTCGACCGAGTCGGATCCCTTGATGAGGCTCATGACCTTGACCAGGTCTTCGTCGGACAGGCGCGGCCGCTCTGTCGTGTCCTTGGTCATCGCGTTCCCTCCCAGGCCGAGAGCCCGAAACGCCCGTCTGGGGCGACCGTACTAGCGACCGATCTCGATGCGCCCGTTCCAGAGCGTGTAGTTCGTGACGTACGTGTTCCGATGAAGGACCCGGCCGCTCTTGGCCTTGACCGTGCGGGTCACCGCGACGGTCATGCCGTTGGCCGGATACTCGACCTGCTCGCGGACGCCCTTCGGCAGCGTCGACACATAGACGGTATTCGTCGTGGCCCGGCGGACGTTCGACACGCTCGGCCGGCTCAGGCTCACCCGCCGACCATCGTCGATGCCCCAGATCTCGTAGCGCACCCAGCCGAGGCCGCCCGAGGTGTAGCGGAACGACCGGATGACGATCGGGTGCTTCATGTCGTTGGTGAACGACATCGTCTGGCCGCCGCCGCCACGGGTCTTGGAGACGGTGGCGTCGAGGCCGAGCGGATAGCGATCGATGTAATAGCGATGATTGTCTCGGGCCCCCATCTTCAGGCCAGCGCGCAGCGCCGCATTGAACAGGGTCGTCGAGCTCGAGCACATCCCGCCGCCCAGGGCGCCGGTCGGGTCTGTTCGACTGCCGGCGATGAACCCGCCGGCGCCGTAGCCGCGCGACGGGGTCACCGGCCCGATCGCGCTCCACCACTCGAAGCGCTGGCCCGGCTGGAGGACCATCCCGTCGATGAACTTGGCCGGTTGCCAGATGTTCGCCCCGAAGTAGTTCCGCTCGCTGATCGGGAACCACGTCTTCCACGAGCCCAGCTCGACCATGAGCGGGCCCTTCTTCATCGCTTCCTCGGTCGTCAGCTTGGGCTCGACCTTGACCGTCGTAGCCTTGACGGACGCGGCCTTGGCGCCTTCGGCACGGGCATCGAGCTGCCCGACGATCGCGGCGACCATCGCCTTCGAGTCGAGCTTCCGCCCGTTCGCCGCCGCCACGACGCCGACGACCCGGCCGCCCCGGGTCTTGAGGTACTTGGCCGAGATCGCGTCACGCTTGACGGCCTTGGCGATGCGCTTGAATGACGGCGCCTTGGCCATCGCTGCCTCATCGATGACCGGCCACATCGACCCATCCGCGCGCGGCTGGAAGCTGATCCAGCGCCGCACCGCCGAGGCCCGGATGGTCCAACTCCGCTTGCCGAGCTTGACCTTGACGTCCTGGGCCATCCGCCTGGACGCGGCCTGGGCCGCCAGGACCTCGGACGAGCCGTGCTCAGGGGCGATGACGGTCGTCGGCGCCTGGACGACGACCTCGGCCGGCGCGTCGAGGGAGCCGACCGTGGCCAGGGCGGCCGTCGAGGCGACCGCAGCGTCGAACGATCGGCCGAACTGTGGCGGGGTCGACTCGATGCCGCGCTCGCCCATCCGGATCGTGGCGTCGACCGGCGGGACTTCCAAGGCCTTGAGCCCGGACTCGATCCGCTGCTCCAGGATCGCGGGGTCCAGGGTCAGCTTGGGCTCGATGACGGTCGGCTCCATCGCGAGGCGGACCTCGGCGACGGCGCGTTCGACCACGGTCCCGCTTCGCCCAGCCGCCATCGCCGCATCCACGAGCGGGCCGACATCCGGCCGCCGCTCGAACGCGCTGAACGGGACCGCGATGTCGCCGACCGTCGTCCGGACCACGACCTGACCGTCGCTGAAGCGATCGTAGGTCGCGTGGACGCGCCGAGACCGCCTGGTCGTAGGTCATGCCCGAGACGTCGACGTCGCCGACCCGCACGCCGCGCAGGACGAGCCCCTCATGGGCCGCGTCGTAGGCGTAGAGCGCCCCACCGGCCAGCGCCACCGCGAGCGCGAACCCGAAGACGAACCCGACCAGGATGCGCGGCCACAGCCGACGACGCGGCGTGGCCAGCGGCTCGAGGATCGCCTCGGTCGGTTCGTCGTGCGGGGCCAGGACCCCGTCCATCGTGGTCATGCGATGCGCATCATGCACCACCAAGCGTCGCTGTCCATCACCGATTCGGGGTGGTCCTTAGGTCCCCGCCGTGAGATGGTCGATCTGCTTGGCGTGCGCTCGTTCGAACGTCGCGGTGCGGTGGCGGGCGGCTAGGCGCGCCCGAACGCCGCCTTGACTTGCGGCTGGTAGAGATACCAGAGCACGACGGCCGCCCCTACGGCCGGGACGGCCGAGCCGATGATGGTGGCGAGGATCTCGCTGGTCAGCGTGCCGCCAAGGATCGCCAGGCCCGCGCCGACCAGGCCGGCGATGATGCACAGGCTCGCCCACAACCGCGCGATCAGCCAGGCCCAGTTCCGGCCCTGCCAGAGGCCGAATCCGGTCGCGACGCCAAGCGCCCCGACGACGAGCAGGATCACCCCGACGACGGTCATCGCGCCGTCCAGCCCGGTCCCGAAGCCTTGATCCGTCCAGAACCCACCGCCGATCGCGATGTCACCGAGCCCGGCGGCGATGTCGATGATGCCGGCACCGGCCGCGATGACCGCCATCGCCGTCACGCCACTCGGTCGATCCGCCACGCTCGTCATCACGTCCTCCTGTCTTCGTCGCGAGCCGGCCCTAGCCGCCCGCGTTGGCGCTCATGGCCTGGAACATCGATGGATCCATATCCCAGCGGCCGGTCGCGATCGACGCGTCCGCGAACGCGCCGGCGAGGCGGCGTCGGAGCTCGCTGGCGGCGGCCAGCTGGGCTCCCGCCACGACGCGCTGCTGCAGGCGGATGATCGCGCCGTCCATGCCGATGCCGGTCGTCACGATATCGGCCGGGATGTCGGTGATGAGTCGCTCGGACCACGCCGGGTCGGCGCGCAGGCCGTCCACCACCGTCGTCACGGTCGCCAGCGCGCGGTCGAGCTCGGCCGCGCGGAGCACGTGCAGGTCGACGACCGCCACCGAGTACTGGCGGGTGAGGTTGGTCGAGACCCGGATGAAGCCGTTCGACACGGCATGTGATGAGCCCAGGCCATCGCGCAGAAGCGTGCGGCGCAGGCCGATCTCCTCGACGACCCCTTCGACGCCGGGACGGCCATTCACCGCGACGTAGTCACCGTTGAAGTACGGGCCCTCCACCAGGATCAGGAAACCCATGACGTAGTCAAGCACGACGTCGCGGGTGGCGAACACGATGGCCACGATCACGAGCACGATCGCGGCCAGGATCGCGTACAGCTCGAACGCCGCGAGCGTCAGCACGACGAAGCCGGCGAGCACACCGACCCGAAGGACCTTGAGCATCAGCTCCTCGATCGTCCGGATCCGCTTGGCCACCTCGTCTTCGGTGCTGGAGCCGGACGGCAGGTGCGTGGCCTGGGCCGCGATCACCGTCGGGATGATCCGATGGATGGCCGTCACGCCGACGCGGTAGATGAGCGACAGCACCAGGGCGCCGATGAGCACGATGGCGCCCCTGCCCAGGAGCCACCGCACCGTCTCGTTGAGTTCCATCGCCCAGTAGCCTACTCGCGCCCGCGGGGCCCGATCAGGTCGGAGACGCTGCCGGACGCGCGGCCGGATCGCCGACGCGGCATCGCGTCGTATCCTGCGACCATGCCGCCCGATGCGAGGTGACGATGCGCCGACGCGTGCCCGAGCGGTGACGCAGCTCGTCGTCCCGGGCGACGCGTCGACCCAGCTCGCGCCGAGCGTCGACGGCGACCCAGGCGACTTCCGGATCAACGAGCCGATGAGCGTGACCCTCGACGGGATCCGGGCGATCGCGGCGCAGGCGGTGGTCGTCGGTCACGCCATCAGCTTCTTCCAGGTCCTGCCGCGCCTGCAGCCGCCGTTTGCGCCGTACATGCAGAACATCGGCGTCGTCGTGTTCTTCGTCCTGTCGGGATTCCTCATCGCCTACACCGTCTGGCGCAAACGGGCCGCCGGCCCCTACGGCTTCCGCACGTACGGCGTGGAGCGGTTCGCCCGGATCTTCAGCGGGTTCGTCCCCGGCCTGGTGTTCATCGCCCTCGTCGACGCGGCCGTGATCCTGCTCATCCCGACCAGATACGCGTACGGCGACGCGTTCTCGGTCCCCATGCTGCTCGCCAACCTGGCGATGCTCCAGGACCACGCCTTTGCCTCCTTTGTCAGCACGTTCGCGCCCGATGCCATCGCCGCCAGCATCGAGCAGGTCGAGACGTTCGGCTCGGGCCGGCCGCTCTGGACGCTGGCCATCGAATGGTGGATCTACATGGCGTTCGGATGGCTGGTGCTCAGCGGAGCGACGAGGTCGCGGCATCCGCTCCGGTACCTCGCCATCCTCCTCGTCGTCGTGGCCATCCCGGCGTTCAACCTCCTCGGCGGGCGGGGCAACGTCCTGACCATGATGTGGCTCGCGGGAGCGTTGACGTTGTGGCTGTCCGTGACCCTGCCCGTGCGATGGTCCGTTCGGACCTCGTACGCCCTCGCGTTGGTGCTCGCGGGCGCGGCGGCGCTCAGAGTCTTCCGGACCGGCAATGAGTACGAGCTCGCCTTCGCGTGCCTCATCGCGGGGTCGTTGTACTTCCTCATCTCAGGTCTGCGACGGTCGTCGTTCCGATACCCCGACCGGGTCGCGCGACTGGTCCGGTTCGTCGCCGCCTACTCCCTCACGCTCTACGTGATCCATTACACGATCATCGCCGCGGTGATCGCGGTCGATCCGGCGGCGCCGCGGCCGGCGCTCGTGGTGACCTCGATCATGGCCTGCAACGTCATCGCGGCGGTCATCGCCTGGCCGACCGAGATGCGCCACAAGCGGTTCGCGACTTGGCTCCTGGCGAGGGTCCCGTGGCGACCGGCCGACACCGTGGCCGATCGACGACGGCCGAATCCAGCCTCCGAGCCGACACGCGTCGAAACCTGACGCCGTCGAGCCACGGATCAGGTCGAACGAACGCTAGGAGGTCGCGGTGCCCGATGGTAGGCGACGAATCGTCCCTGGCGTCCACCCCGAGTGACCGCTCCCGAGTGTTCCAGGCAATAGGCCGCCCGCATGGCCAGGCGCTTCGATCGTCCGGTCAGCGCCACGATGTCGGCCGTCGTGAACGGCTCGGGCAGCTCGTTCGGGAGCAGACGCAGGAGATCGATCGGCGTATCGACCCGGACGGTCTCGATGATGTCGATCAACCGGCGGTCGAGGCGCCACCACGTCCGCGGGTAGCGATACCGGGCGCCGTCGGGGACGGGTCCGCGGATCTCCTCCTCGCGGGTGAGGACCAGCTCGATCCGGAACGCGGGATCCGCCATGAGCGCCGGAAGATGGACGAGCTGGTCGAAGAGGTCGAGGACGACGCCGCGCTTCGGCGACCGCCGCCGGTGCACGACCATGCCGTCCGCATCCACGAGGACCAGCCAGCGCTCGATGGGGATGGTGTGGACGAGGACGACCCGGTGTGGCCCGACCAGGCGATCGAGCTTGCGACTGGCCGATCCGAAGCTCGCGGTCTGGATCTCGACGAGCTCGTCCGGTCCGGCCACGTCGATGACGAACCCGTCCACGACGGCTTCGATGCGGGCGTCCGGGATCGAGGCCGCGTAGCGCGCCTTCAGAGCCGCGTGGAGTGAGCCCTCGCGATAGGTCGTGAAGTCGGACACGCGGCTCGGTCCCTCGTCCATCGCCCTCGGTCGGACGTCCATCGCCATCCTAGGCCCGCGTCGAGCGCCCGGTGGTGGAAGATAGGGCCCACGATGGATGCCTCCCCTCCCCCGGTCGATCTCGACTCACCGCCCAGTGGCCCAGGCTGCGTCGATTGCGACGCCACCGGCGGTTGGTGGTTCCACCTCCGCCGATGTGCCCACTGCAACCGGGTCGGCTGCTGTGATTCCTCGCCGTCGCAGCACGCCAGCCAGCATGCTCGAGACGCCCGACATCCGATCGCACAGAGCTTCGAGCCTGGCGAGACGTGGTTCTGGGACTACGCCGCCGAGGAATACCTGGACGGCCCGGCGCTGACGCCGCCCCAGCACCACCCGTTGGATCAGCCGGTGCCCGGGCCAGCGGGCCGCGTGCCCGACGACTGGCAGGAACGGCTGCACGACTGAAGCGAGCTGTGGGACTTCGGCCAGGAGCCGCCGGACCAGTCGCCGAACGACGCCGGGAAGCTCTGACGGATCGCCGGATCCGGGCGTAGGGTGAAGGACGATGGAGCCCGTCCTGTTGCTTCCGGGGATCGTCCTGCCGGCCTCGATCGCGTATGCCGCCCTCATCGACGCGCTTGGCGACGACATCGACGTCCGATCGAAGGATCTGGCGGTCTACGACACCGGCGACCCGCCGGTCGACTACTCGCTCGCGACCGAGGTCGCCGGGATCACCCGGTTCGCGGATGGAGCGGGCTGGGACCGACTCCACCTCGTCGGCTACTCCGGTGGCGGCCCGGCATGCCTGGCGTTCGTGGCGCGTCACCCGGACCGTGTCCTCAGCCTCGCTGTCATGGAGCCGGCGTTCGCCGGATGGTGGGCGATGACGCCACCGGAGCGCGCCGTATGGGACCGCTTTCGTACCCTTCTGGCTGAGGACGACCCCGGGCTGATGGCCGGGTTCCAGTCACTCCAGCTCGCTCCAGGCGTGCGCCCCCCGGCGCCGCCGTCCGGGCCGGCGCCCGGATGGATGGCGCAGCGCCCGGCAGGGATCCGGGCGATCCTGAACGCATGCTTTGCATCGGACATCGAGCCCGACGCCCTTCGACGATTCGACCGTCCGGCTTGGTGTGCGCTTGGCGGCCGGAGCAACCCGGACTACTTCCCCCTCGCTGCCGCCCGGCTGGCCACGGTGCTGCCAGACCTCACGACCGAGGTGTTCGCCGAGCGCCACCACTTCGATCCACCGCACCGGGCGGAGCCCACCCGTGTGGCTTCGTCACTCCGGGCGCTCTGGGACCGAGCCCCCGGCTGACCGAGCCGGCTGACCGAGCGACCCGGGCTCAGGCCACGAGGAGGGTCGCCTTGGTATCCATCGGACCACCCTGACAGGGATCCGTTACGAGCGCATGAACCGTCGTCATCCGGGCGTCGGTGACACCGGCTCGTAGAATGCTCCGATGGGTCTTCCGACGGTGGCGCTCCATGTCTCGCGAGACCAGAACCATCTCGCCTGGGACCCGGCCATCCCCGCGGTGGCGACGATCGGTTCGGGCGAGGTCGTCGAGCTCGACTGCCTGGACGCCTCCTTCGGCCAGCTGGACGCCGCGTCGACCAATGCGACCCTCGCCACGCTCGACTTCGAGCGAGTCGACCAGGTCACCGGGCCGGTCGCGGTCGATGGCGCGGAGCCCGGCGACACGCTCCAGATCGACCTGCTCGAGTTCGAGCCCGCCGACTGGGGCTGGACGGCCTCCATCCCGGGCTTCGGGCTGCTGGCGGACGACTTCCCCGATCCCGAATACAAGGTCACGCGCCTCGAGGCCGGAGCCGACCGAGTGGAGTTCTGGCCGGGCATCCGGATCCCGGTCGCGCCGTTCTGCGGCGTGATCGGCGTGGCCCCGACGACCGGCCCGCTATCGACCATCCCGCCAGATGTCCACGGCGGCAACATGGACACCCGCCACCTCGTCGCCGGCTCGACCCTGTTCCTCCCGGTCTTCCAGCCCGGAGCGCGCCTGTCGGCCGGCGACGGGCATGCCACCCAGGGCGACGGGGAGGTCTCGGGAACGGCCATCGAGACGCCGATGCGCGCCCGGTTCCGCGCTCACCGTGCGCAAGGACCTGCACCTCGATGCGCCGGCCTTCCTGGCGGCGCCGGACCCGCACGCCGTGCTGCGCAACGGGGCGCGCTACGCCACCGACGGCATCGGGCCGGACCTGATGGTCGCGGCCCGTGACGCCGTGCGGCGGATGATCGACTGGCTCGTGCGCGAGCACGGGCTCGAGCCGGTCCAGGCCTACCTGCTGTGCAGCGTGGCGGTCGACCTGCGGATCAGCGAGATCGTGGACGTGCCGAACTTCATCGTCACCGCCTACTGCCCGCTGGGGATCTTCGAGTAGGCCGGCTGAGCCTCATTCGACGGCGTCGGTCGGCGAGGGCGCCTCCCCACCGTAGACATCGCCCATCCGCTCGAGCGCCTCGGGGCTCCGGGAGCGCAGGACGAAGTACAGGACGATGCCGATCACCATCCAGACGCCCACGATCGGCGCCGTCCATTGGAGCGCGTTGCTGTACGGCGGCAACTCGATGTCGAGGATCGGGATCGTCAGGCCACCGATGACCGCGAGCCCGGCCGGGATCATCGCGACCACCCCGAGCACCGGTACGACCAGGTGCTTGAGCGGGTTGAACAAGTCGCGCCGCACACGAAGGAAATAGCCGATGCAGGCGAGGTTCACGCAGATGTAGATGAACACGAAGATGAGCCCCAGCATCGTGCCCAGGAAGACATACGACATTCAGGCCACCGAAGCTCCCGGCGCCTTCGGGCGTCGGGAACGGGTCGTTGGCCAGGACGAACCCGAGCACGACCGCGACGATGATCGCGGTGATGGCCTGGAAGTGGACGGCGTTCACCGGCGCGCGCGTCTCGGGGTTCACCGCCGCGAACCAGTGCGGCAGCAGCCGGACCCGGCCCATCGCGAACAGCGTCCGTGTCGCCGCCGTCGCGCCTGAGTTGGCGTTGGCCAGCGAGCTGTTGAGGATCGCGAAGATGATCAGCAGGCCACCGATGCCGGGCAGGACCTCCTCGGCCATGAAGCCCCACGGGTCGCCGTCGTTGAAGGTGTAGAACTCGACCATCCGATCCGGCCCGAAGAAGACCGTGGCGGCGTAGTAGTTGAACACGTAGAAGGCGCCGATCAGGACCGCCGACCAGATGACCGCGCGGGGGATCGTGCGGCGCGGCTCCCTGGTCTCCTCGCCCAGGGGCGCCGCCGCCTCGAAGCCGATGAAGGCGAGGAGGCAGAAGATCATCCCCTGGAAGGCCGGCCGGATCCCGTCGGCACCGGGCAGGAAGACGTCCAGCGTGTTCTGTTCCGCATTCACGATGAGCAGCGCCGAGACCAGCAGGAAGATCGCGATCTCGATGACGCCGAGGACGACGCCCGGTGCGCGTGGAGAGGCCGATGCCTCGATACGTCAGGAACCAGACGACGAGGCCGCACAGCACGGCGAGCGCGAGCCAGGCGTACTCGAAGTCGATGCCCAGGTAGGCCGACAGGAAGATCGCGCCGTAGAAGCCGAAACCGCCGAGCAGGAGCGGCATGACCAGGGGCTCGGCCAGCGCGTAGCCCCAGGCCACGAGCCAGCCGAAGAACGAGCCGAGGCCGTTCCGCGTGTAGGTGAACATCCCACCGGCCGATGGGAGGTGCTTCGCGAGCTCGGCCATGGCGATGGCCGTGAACAGGACGGCGATCATCGCGAACAGCACGGCGAGCGGGGTGATCCCTCCGGCGAAGGTCGTCGCCGCGCCGATCGACAGGGCCGTGGCGACCGCCGGCGCCATGTGGGTGATCGACTGGAACAGGACCTCGGGCAGCCCGATCGCGTCGCGCTCCAGCGATGGGGCGGCAGCGCCGTCCGCGGGTCGCTCGTTCGCGGTCATCCTGACCCTCCTCTCCATGCCCCGATCGGCAGGAAATGCTGGGCCGCCGATGCTGGGGCGAATCCGCACGAAATCGTATGCGCTGACGCGCCGTTGGGGAAGAGGGACCGGCGGGTCCGATGTGAACGCGACCGTCTAGGAACCGCCGGACCGCGCGACGGAGCCTCCGCGGCGCGTTCAGGCGTGCGGCCCGGGCCCGATCAGGTCCTCGACGGCGATATAGCCGTCGCCGGGGCTCAGGAGGACGGTGGCGGGTTGTTCTGCTGCTGGGCGAGCTGCTTCGCGACTTCCTGATCGATCTCGTCCTGGCGCTTCTGCTTGTGGCGCCTGACCACGATCAGGCCCATGACCCACGGCCAGATGAGCGCCACCACCAGGCCGACGAGGATCGCCAGCGCCCAGTTGGGCGTGGACGGTGTCGCCATCCCGCCAGTGAGCCAGTACACGATCAGGAACGCCACCACTCCAAGGACGATCCCGGTGATCCGCCGAATCATGTGCGAGCCCTCCATCCCTCGGGCGGCCTCGCGACGTGCCGCAGCGCCCTCGACGTGAGCCTAGGCGCTGCGGCATCGGCCCGTCAATCGGATCCGGACATGCACGCTCGCGACCGGGTGTCCGATCGGACTCGCCAAGCCGCGGCTACGGCGACCCGACCGGCACGACCGAATCGTTGCACCATGCTCCGTGACCCGGCCGAACGAAGCTGAGCGCGTGGGGTGCGGAGGCCGGCAGACGTGGAGCGGCGATGACGGAGCACGAGGTGGTGATCGCGGGCGGCGGACCGACCGGGCTGATGCTGGCCGCCGAACTGCGGCTCGCCGGGATCGATGTCCTCGTCGTCGAGCGCCGGGCCGACCAGGGACTCGACGGAGGCCGGGCCGGGGGCCTCCACGCTCGCACGCTCGAGGTGCTCGACCAGCGCGGCGTCGCCGATCGATTCGTGTCGGCGGGTCAGGCGCACCCGTTCGTCGGCTACGCCGGGACGTTCCTGGACATCAGCGACTTCCCGACCCGCCACAACTACGTCCTGGCCCTCTGGCAGAAGGACATCGAGGTCATCCTGGCTGGCTGGGCCGACGAGCTCGGCGTCTCGATGTTGCGTGAGCACGAGGTGCTCGGCTTCACGCAGGGCGCGGACGGCGTCGATATCGAACTGTCCGGGGCGACGACACTTCGGGCCGGCTACCTCGTCGGGTGCGACGGGGGACGAGCGTGGTTCGCAAGACGGCGGGCATCGAGTTCGCCGGGTTCGATGCCTCGCGGAGCTACCTGATCGCCGAGGTCGAGATGGACGAGGCGCCCAGGATCGGCATGCGGCCGGAGGGCGGCGGCATCGGCCCGGTCGACCGCGCAGAAGGGCGGGAGCCCGTACGGGGTCGTCCTCCTCGAGGCCGAGATCGAGCACGCCAGCGACCCGACGCTCCAGGACCTGCGTGAGGCGCTCATCGCCGCGTACGGCACCGACTATGGCGCGCATAGCCCCACCCGGCTGTCCAGGTTCACCGACCTGACCCGCCAGGCCGCGTCCTATCGGGAGGGCCGCGTCCTGCTCGCCGGCGACGCCGCGCATGTCCACAGCCCGGCCGGGGGCCAAGGCCTCAACATCGGCGTGCAGGACGCCGTGAATCTCGGCTGGAAGCTGGCCCAGGTGATCCAGGGGAACCTCGCCCGAGGGCCTCCTGGACACCTACCAGGCCGAACGCCACCCGGTCGGGGCCCGGGTGTTGCGCAACACCATGGCGCAGGTGGCGCTCAGCCATATCGATGACCGGAGCCAGGCGCTCCGCGAGGCCGTGCTCGAGATGCTGACATGGACGAGCCCCGCAAGCGCACCGCCGGGATGATCTCCGGCCTCGACGTCCGCTACGACCTCGGCGAAGGCCACCCACTGCTCGGACGGCGGATGCCTGACCTGGACCTCCAGACAGCCGACGGCCCGACGACCGTGTTCACGCTGCTCCACGACGCCCGGCCCGTCCTCCTCGGCCTGGGTGCGACCGGCGGGTTCGACATCGCCCCCTGGTCCGACCGAGTCCGATCGGTCGACGCCGCCTACGACGGCGAATGGGAGCTCCCGGTCATCGGCCCGGTTCCCGCGCCAGACGCCGTGCTCATCCGCCCCGACGGCTATGTCGCCTGGACGGGCAGCCCCAGGGACCCGGGGCTCCCTGCGGCTCTGGCCACCTGGTTCGGCGCCCCGACTCGGCCAACTTCGTGACGAGTCCTCGGCCCGTGCGCTGGGCGGTCGCCCTCGTGCTGCTGGTCGTCGCAGCGTGTGGCGACGCCACGATCACGGGACAGGCCAGCCCCGCTGGTACCGATGCCTCCAGGTCGCCCACAGTGAGCGCGCCGTCGCCGACCGCTCCGCCGCCGAGGGCGCCGTCGCCGACGAGCTCCGACGCGACCGACACAGCCGACATGCCTGGCGAGGTGAGCCTGCCGGTCGGCTTCGAGATCTCGGTCTTCGCCGAGGGGCTGAACGATCCGCGCATGATGGCCATCGGTCCCGACGGCCAGCTGTATGTGGCCGAGCGGGGCGCCGGCCGCGTCGTGCGCCTGGCCGATCTGGACGGCGATGGCGTCGCCGACGGCGAAGAGGTGGTCGCCGACGGCTTCGAGCGTCCGAGCAGCCTCGCCTTCTACCAGGATGGATCGCTCTACGTCGCCGAGACCGGCCAGGTGGTGCGCATGAGCGAGCCCGACGCGGACGGCGTGTTCGAGCAGCGGGACATCGTCATCGACGATCTACCCCGTGGCGGCGGCGGGCACACCACCCGGACGCTGCAGTTCAGCCCCGACTGGTCGTCGCTCTACGTCTCGGTCGGGTCAGGCTGCAACGCGTGCGTGGATGACGACGAACGGCGCGCCACGATCCTCCGCTACGCGCCGGACGGCTCCGGCGGCACGATCTTCGCCCGGGGCCTTCGCAACGCGGTGGGGCTGGCGATGCGGCCCGGGTCCGACGAGCTTTGGGCGACGAACAACGGCCGCGACCTGCTCGGCGATGACGAGCCACCGGAGACCGTCCACTTCATTCGCGAGGGCGATGACGCCGGTTGGCCGGGCTGCCATGCCGGCGACCTGGTCGATCCCGAGTTCGGCAGCGCGGACGCCTGCGACGGCGTGCGGCCCCCGGAGGTCAGGATGCAAGCGCATTCGGCGCCGCTCGGCCTCGAGTTCTACACGGGGACCCAGTTCCCGGAGGCCTACCGGGGCGATCTGTTCGTCGCCTTCCATGGCTCCTGGGACCGCAGCGAGCCGACCGGCTACAGCGTCGTCCGGATCCCGATGGACGGCGCGACCGCCGGCGAGGCCGAGGATTTCGCGACGGGGTGGCGCCCCGACGACGAGGACGCCTGGGGGCGGCCGGTCGACCTGGTCACCGGGTCCGACGGCAGTTTGCTGCTGTCGGACGACGCTGGGGGCCGCATCTACCGGATCACGTACCACGAGCGGTAGCGGCACACGTGCGTCCGCTTCGCGTCACCGCCGGCAGGGTCGGCTGCGGCGTGTTTCCGCTGCCCTAGACTCGACGATGCGCTGGCATGAACACCTTGCTCGAGGAGGATGCACGCATGGCGAACGATGCTTCGGCCAATCGAGAGTTGGTCCGACGGGCGCTGACCGAGGCGTTCATCGATAAGGACGCGAGCGCGATCGACCGGTACTGGGCGGGGCCGGCCTACATCCAGCATCAGCCGCAGATGCCGGACGGCACCGACATGCTGAAGGGCTTTGTCGAGATGATCGGCCCGACCATCAAGTTCGAGATCGGCAAGATCGTCGCCGATGGCGACATCGTCATGGTCCACTCGCGGCACAATCTGCTGACGTCCGAGATGATGGTCGCGGTGAACATCTTCCGCGTGCAGGACGGCCGCCTGGTCGAGCACTGGGAGGTCATGCAGCCGGAGGTCGCCCAGACGGTGAGCGGCAACCCGATGTTCACGCCGGCCTGACCGCGGGCCACGCATCCGCCGGGCCCCTGCCTTCGCGCGACGAGGAGTGGCGTGTGATCAGCCTGAGGCGCCCGGCGGCCGCGATCGCCGCGCGCCGGTGTCAGGCTAGCGACACGCCGTCAGCGAAGCCGTCGGGCGACTCGACCAGCAAGCGAGTCCATCTCCACTCCCAGACGGTGCCGACCTGAGGGTCCTCCTGGTCGGCGACGTGCTCGAAGCCCAACGACACGAGCACGCCCGTCGACGCATTCGGACCGGGCCGCGTATGCGCGATGACGTGATCGACCTCGCCGCTGGCCACAGCACGCTCGACCAGGGCCCGGGCAGCAGCGGTCCCGAACCCATGACCCCGGAACTCGGGGGCGATTTCGTAGCCGATCTCGACCGCTCGGTCGACAGGCCGGGCGGCGAAGCCACCCGAGCCGAGCAGCCGCCCGGTCACATGGTCGACGAAGAACTGCATCGACCACACCTGACCGGCCTCCGGCGCGCTCTGGAGATGCTCCAGGGTGAAGTCGACGGCTTCAGGGAACTCGGGCCAACCGTCCGGCACCGCCGAGCCCATCAACTCGCTGAACAGGGTTCGGTCGTCGTTCAACGCATGCAACAACGGCACCGTCGCTGGGATAAGCCGAACCTGCGGCTGCAACACCATGCGGAATCTCCGCTCGCCTGCGTTTGGCGCCCCCGTCCAGGCACTGCGCCGAGGACGCCCCGAGGTGTTGGCCGATCTGCTCGACCCAGAACCTGCGGCAGGCCTCCGCGTCATCCACGTACAGCACGACGTATCCGACCTTCATGTTCGACTCCCGGAACGCGGCGCCATGCACGGCGCTGGCGCGCTCGACGTCAAGCATGGCCACCAGGCAGCGCAGAATCGGTCGCTCCGTCGGGAGGACGAGAACGCCGAGAAGGCCCGCGTGTGCGGGCCTTCTCGTCACGCGTCAGCGTTGCGGATGGTCAGTTGCCCACAGGCTGGAGATAGTTGGCAACCCCGTATGCGGCCACGTTCCGCCCGAGCCGCTGGCCTTCCACGTCGCCGGTGCGGTAGTGGAGGCCGGCCCAGATCCGCGCTTCGATGAGCTCGGCGAGCGGCTGCGAGAACGTCTCGAACTCCCGCACAGCGGGCCCACCGGGATTCACGAACGTGCTCGTGATCTGGAAGGGCCCTCCCGCCGGGTCGTCGCCGAAGAACAGCTGCAGCACGGCGACGTGTGCGCCGTCGAGGCAGTTGTGTCCCGAGACCCACTCGGGATACGGCGCCGTGAGGAGCGCCGTCCAGGTAGCGTCGGGTGCCGTGTCGGCACGGCCGTCCTCGGCCGCTCGAGGGATCGCGTTCCACGGCCGCCAGAAGTCGAAGTGGTACTTGTCGTTCCAGCAGTTGATCGCCGCGTCCGCCGCGCTCAGGTTCTGCAGTGCGAGGAGCCTCGCGCTGCCGGCGGCGTCGAGACCGGTTCGTGTGATGAGCTGGCGTGCGACCTCGTTCCAACTCAGAACGGGTGCACTCTGCCACCACCTGGCCTTGTACGTCTGATCGCTGGTCCGGGTCGTGCTGTCGAACCGGCCCAGGCTCTTGACCTCATTGAACTCGTCCGCCCACTGCTGGCTGTCGAGCGCAGGCGGTGGCGCAGAACGGAACTGCGAGGAGCTCTGCATGAAGAAGGGCATCGACGTCGCCCGCCCATGGGGTCGGGTCCAGGATCTGCTGCCCCGTCGCGTTCAGCAGAGGCTGCCAATGACCGGGCTGGGAGTTCGGCACCCACGCAGACGGCCCGAATCGCCCGTCGCCCTCCCTCGCGTCAAGCATGGCCTCGGCGGCCGCATGCCCGATCTCGACGCCCTGCCGCTTGAACGCGTTGTCGTCGATCGCTCCGAGCGAGGCTGCGTACTCGGTCGAGAGCGTGCTCAGGAGCCCCGCGCGACCAGGGAATGGAGCCCGCTCTGGTGCGGTGGAGACGAGCGCTGCGAGCACGTCGTACGCCGCCGTTGCGACGGCAGCGTCGATCGACGCCTTCGCACCGGCGCGCTTGTTGAGCAGATATGGCCGATGCTGCTTCGGCCCGATCGCGTTCACGGCGTCGTACACGGCGCCCTGCACCATCCCCACGTTGATCTGGAATGCCGGTGGCGCACCGCCGTTCGGCCCCGGGATCGCGACGAGCGTCGTCGTCGCGAGTTGGTTCCAGTGGGTGACGCCGCTTGCGTCTGTCGCAGCCGGTGGTGCCGCCGATACGCCGAGGGTGCCGAGCGCTCCGAGGAGCGCAGCAAGGGCAACGGCGGCAGGCCAGATGGATCGTTTGCGCGCCATATGCTTCGAAGCGGCTGTGGACCATGATCGACCTCCTGGCGTTCGCCCATCTGTCGCCCCCGGCCCGACGGATCGCGACCCTATACCGCCGCCGTCTCGTGGGCGTTTGGTCCGGCCTGGATCGCGTCCGGGACAGTTGCAGTCTTGGGGTGACTGGGCGGACCCTGATGGGATGCGACCTGCCCAGGTCAGCCAGCAGCTCGTCCGGCGTATGGCTGGGGCGACCTCGACGAGGCCGACTACGGGGCCCAACTCGCCCGTCCATGGTCGGGTTCGCAGGCGGGAGCATTGGGCGATATCGAACGGATGTGCTATACTGGCTGGGACGGCACGGGCCGGCGCTTGCCGGGCGCGTTGTTGTCACCGTGGCGCCCCCGGACGGACCCCGGGGCTCGGAAGCCAAAGCGTATGACTCGCTGGCCTGGTACGCGTCCGGTGATCGCGTCCCCCTCTGTTCAAGGCGCCGACAGTGTCTGGGCCGAGGGATCAGATGCGCGGGCAAGTACCGCATCGATGTCTCGCTGCGCCCGTCGCCGGAACTTGGCGTCTTGGGGCATCGGCGATGACCTCGGCTGCCCGCGGCGCGTCGACTAGGGCAAGCCGCGGTGCGAGGATCATGAGCATCCGGTCGCGGCGCGCCACCCGACCGCGAGATGCAGGCGCTCGGTCGGAGTCAGCTCGGTCACGTGGCGATCCAGGCGTCGATCTCGCTCAGCAGCCCCGCCTTCCGCCCCTCGGGCAGGAAGCTGGCCGTGACCGAGTTGCGCGCCAACCGGGCCATCACCTCGTCGCTGAAGCCGAACGTCGCCCGCAGGGCCTCGTAGTTCGTGTCTGCGTAGCCCCCATTATAGGCCGGGTCGTCGGAGTTGACCGTGACCAGGACGCCCGCATCGAGGAAGGCCGGCAGCGGATGGTCCGCCAGCGTGTCCACGGACCGGAGCCGTACGTTGGACAGCGGACACATGGTCAGCGGGGTCCCGGCGCGCGCCAACCGATCCATCAGGGCCGGGTCATCGATCGCCTGGATGCCGTGGTCGACCCGCTCGATGTGCAGCAGGTCGAGCGCCTCGGTCACCGATGCGGCCCCGCCCTCCTCGCCCGCGTGAGCGACCCGGTGGAGTCCCAGTTCACCGGCGCGGGCGTACACGCGTTGGAACTTGGCGGGCGGGTTGCCGACCTCGGCCGAGTCCAGACCGATCCCGATGATCGGCGCACCGGCCTCCTCCAGAGCGGCCAGCATCGCCAGGGCCTCCTCCTCGGAGCGGTCCCGGTGGAAGCAGGCGATCAGCTCGACGGTCGTGCCGTGGTCGCGTTCGGCGGCGGCGATGCCCGACGCCAGCCCGTCCAAGAGCCGCTGGAGCGGGATGCCGCGGGCGCCGAATGGCTGCGGGTCGAAGAACGCTTCGACGTGGCGCACGCCGCCGGCGGCCGCCCGGGCGACATAGGCGGTCACCAGGTCGCTGAAGTCCTCCTCGGTCTGCAGCACGGTGAGGTTCACGTAGAGCAGGTCCAGGAAGCTCTGCAGGTCGGTGAACTCGTACCGACCGCGCAGGTCCTCCAGGTCGGCGTAGGGCAGCTCGACCTTGTTGCGGCGGGCCAGTTCCAGCACGGTCTCCGGCTCCATGGTGCCTTCGAGATGGACGTGCAACTCGACCTTGGGAAGGGTGCTCAGATCGCGCATCGGGTTCCCTCCTGAACGCCGCCTGTCACGGTGCGGTTACACCGACGCTCGCGCTCACCACGCGGCCAGCATCACCTACACGCCGCAGGTGCAGCCGTTCTTCGGCGCTTTGGGAATGGCGCCCCCGGACGGATTCGAACCGCCGACGCGCACCTTAGGACGGTGCCGCTCTATCCACTGAGCTACGGGGGCGCGGCCACTAGCGTACCCGACCCTCGGAACCGGTCCGGGCATCCGAGCGTCACGGGACCATGGCCGCCGCGCCTCCCTGCGGCGGCCTGATGCTGTCTGGACCGCGGTCGGGAGGGTCGCGGGCCACCTACTGCTACGATCGAGCACGATGGCCGTCACTCCCCTCCCCGACCTCATCCTCTACCGCCGAGCGGACTGCAGCCTGTGCGATGAGGCGGCAGCGATCGTCCGAGCGCTCCTTGACGAGCGCGCCGCCGCCGGACTGCCTGCGCCCGCGCTCGTGGAGCGCGATATCGAGTCGGACGATGCCTGGCAACGGGCCTACTTCGCCACGATCCCGGTCGTCGAGCTGGCCGATCGCCGCCTCGAGACCGTGACCAGCATGGCCAAGGTCCGGCGCCTGCTTCGCGAGGCCCTCGACGACATCCCGGTGGCCTCGACCGCGACATGACCGCCGGTTCCGACCTGACCATCCTCGTCGCCCTCGCGGCCGGCGTGATCAGCTTCCTGTCGCCGTGCGTGCTCCCGCTCGTCCCGGCCTACATGGGCCAGCTGACGGCCATCGCCGTCGCCGGCCGGGCCGCCGGGGCGCGACCCTCGCGCTGGCTGGCCGTCCGCCACGCCATCGCCTACGTCCTGGGCTTCGGGGCGGTCTTCACGGCCCTTGGGGCGACCGCGACCTTCGCGGCCGGTGGCCTCGTCGACTGGCTGCCGACCCTGCGGACGATCGGTGGCGTCGTCCTCATCATCATGGGCCTGAGCCTGGCCGGGATCATCCGTCTGCCCGTCCTGGAGCGGACCTGGCGACCGCTCGACGCCGGGGCTGCCGGGAGCCTCGCGACGGCGACCGGGTCGGTCGCCCTGGCCACCGGTCGGTTCGGGCGGCGGGAGCGGTCCGTCGGTGGGCGATCGTCTCGGCGCCCGGGCAGTCGATCCGCGCGGCGGCTGGCTGGCGTCGTTCGGGCTCGGGGCGATCTTCGCCATCGGCTGGACGCCGTGCATCGGGATCATCCTCGGCGGCATCCTGACGATGGCCGCGGCGACCGGGACGGTCCTCCAGGGCACGATCCTGCTCATCGCCTACACCCTCGGCCTGGGCCTGCCATTCATCGCCATCGCGGTCGTCTACGACCGGTCGCCGGGCATCCTCCGGCCGCTCGTTCGGCACGGCCGGGCCATCTCGCTCATCGGAGGCCTGCTCGTCGCCGCCATCGGCGTGGCGATGATCTTCGACCTGCTGAGCCTCATGCCGCGGTACTTCACCTTCCTGACGGCCATCTGACGACGCGTGGCTGACGATCGACCGGGGTTCACCCACAAGCCAGCCAAGCACGGCCTCATCGGGCCGTTCAGCGGCCGCCAGCTCCTGCTCGCGGCCGGCGCCGTCGTGGTCACCATCGTCCTCCTGGTCGCGATCACGACGCCACTCGGACAGACCGGTCAGGGGCCGGGCACGGTCGACCCGCGGGCGACGCCGTTCCTCATCGGGCCGCCGGTCGAAGGGCTCCAGCCCGGGAGCATCGCGCCGGAGCTGGCCGTGACCCTCGACGACGGGAGCCCGTACCAGCTCCTCGATCTCGACGGCCGGCCGATCCGCCTCGAGGACCTCCGTGGCAAGGTCGTGCTGCTCAACTTCTGGGCGTCGTGGTGCCCGCCCTGCCAGCAGGAGACGCCGATCCTGCGCGACCTGTCCGAGCGCTACCGCGACCGCGGGCTCGAGATCGTCGGGATCAGCGTCCAGGAGACGTCTCCGGACGACCTGGCCGCGTACGCCGAACGCTACGAGCTCGACTACACGATCGGCTTCGATGGCTCCGGGCACATCTTCCGGGACTACAAGGTGTTCGCCCTGCCGACCCAGTTCTTCATCGATACCGACGGGGTCATCCGCCAGGTCGTCAACGGCCCGGTCGACGCGGCCGGCGCCGCCGCCCTGATCGAGTCCCTGCTTCCGGCGACCGCCGGCTCCCCGGCGCCCAGCGCCAGTGCGAGCCCGGCCCCGTAGGCGTTTAGACCGGCTCGTAGCGGAAGCGGTCGCGGTCGGGCGACGAGGCGGCCGATCGGGTGGACGCCGCTCGTGCGACAGGACGACCATCCAGTCCTCGTCGACGGCCTGGGCGAACAGCTCGGCCTTCTGCGCCACCGAGTCGAGCGGGAAGTCGTCGAAGGCGGTCACCCAGCGCGGGTTGGCGCCCCACGGACGCATGAACAGGTCGCCGAAGAACACGAGCGGTGCGGGCGCCGTCGCCGGTGCCGCGCACGACGATGGCCTGGTGGCCGGCCGAGTGGCCGCCGGTCGGGATGACCGACACGCCCGGCAGGAGCTCGACGCTCGCCGTCGGCCCAGCCCTCGCGCGCCCCAGTCGCGCGACGAGCTGCAGCTCCGGCTGGACGTACGACGCCACGAGCCGCGGGTTGTCGCCGAGGGCGACCTCCCACTCGGCCTTCTGGGCGACGATCGTGGCGTGCGGGAAGGCCCGCTCGCCATCGGCCCGGAGCAGCCCGCCGGCATGGTCGAAGTGGAGGTGGCTCATGGCCACGACGTTGATCGACTCGGGCAGGAAGCCGGCCGTCTCGAGCGCCGGCACGATCCACGGGCCCCTCGTAGCCGCGCATCGTCCGCGTCTTGTCGTCGAGCCGGTCGCCGATGCCGGTCTCGACCAGGACGCGTCCCGACGGCGTCTCGATGAGCAGGCAGTTGAGGGCCTGGAGCAGCCGGTGGTCGTGGTCGATCTCGTCGGTCACGAGCTTGTCCCAGAGCAGGCGCGGCACCGGCCCGAAGATCGCGCCGGCATCGGTCCGGAACGTGCCGGCCTGGATCAGCGCGACGGTCGTCCCGCCGCCGAGATCGGTCCGCCAGTCGACGGCGTCGTTGATGCCCATGCGGGCTCAGTCCTTGGCCGCGAAGTCCCGGTGGAAGGCGGACGCGGTCGGCTCCTTCTGGCCCTGGTAGCGCGAGCGCAGCTCGGGCGAGCCGTACGGCCGTTCGACCGCGCGAGGACATCTCGAAGAACGAGATCTGGCCGATGCGCATGCCGTGGTAGAGGGCGATCGGCAGGTTCGCGACGTTCGACAGCTCGAGGGTCAGGTTGCCCTTCCAGCCCGGGTCGACGTAGCCGGCCGTCGAATGGATGAGCAGGCCGAGGCGGCCCAGCGAGCTCTTGCCCTCGAGCCTGGCGACGAGGTCATCGGGCAGCTCGACCCATTCGAGGGTCTGGCCCAGGACGAACTCGCCCGGGTGAAGGATGAACGGCTCGTCGTCCTCGACCGTCAGCAGCTCGGTCAGGTCCGGCTGCGGGGCCCGGACGTCGATGTACGGGTAGCGGTTGTTGCGGAAGACCCGGAACGACCGGTCGAGGTGGAGATCGACCGACGACGGCTGCAGGTCGACCGGGTCGTAGGGGCTCGATGCGCACCGTGCCCGGCCTCGAGCGCGGCCCGGATGTCGCGATCGGACAGGACGCTCACTTGCGCGAGACTCCCGTTGCCCTTCTCGGCGTACAGGCTAGTCGACCTCGCGCTTGAGGTCCTCGAGGTCCTCGAAGCTCTGGTACACGCTGGCGAACCGGATGTAGGCGATCTGGTCGAGCGTGCGCAGGGCCTCCATGGCCAGGGCCCCGACCCGCGAGGACGGGCACCTCGGTGGACGCCGGCGGCGCGCAGCTCGGCCTCGATCGCGTCCGCGGCCGACATCGGCGGCGTCGTCGGCGACCGGCCGGCGGGTCAGCGCCTTGCGCAGGCCCGAGGCGAGCTTGTCGCGATCGAACTCCTGGCGCACGCCGTCGCGCTTGACGATGACGAGCCGGGCGGCCTCGACCCGCTCGTAGGTCGTGAACCGGGTCGTGCAGGCGTTGCACTCGCGGCGGCGCCGGATGGTGGCCGATTCGTCCAGGTCACGCGAGTCGACGACCCGGGTGTCCCGCTCGCCGCAATGGGGGCAGCGCATCGCACTCCTGTCGCTCGGCCAGATCCGGTATCCGGGTCGCGCACCACAACCACTTGTGGTGTCGACGCGAGGATACCACTACATGGTGTGGTCGAGTGGCGGTCGTCAGGTCCGTGGGTCGCGGACCGTGACCGTGGGCGTCGGTGCCGTCCGGCTCGGCGGTCAGCTCGAAGGTGCGTCGACGCGCAGGGCATGGCGCGTCGATGGCCTCCTTGGCATGGAGCAGGTTGAGGTAGCCGCGCTTGAGCGAGGTCTGGGCCTCCAGCTCGCGGCCGCGGCGGCGGACCTGGGCGAGGATCGTCGCGCCGTGCTCGACCATCGCCAGGGCCCGGCCGGCCCGCTCCAGCTCGGCCACGATGTCGTCCCGGATGGCGACGGCCTCCGGTCGGGCCGCGCATGGCGCGCGCCTCATCGGCGTAGCGCTCGACGGCGTCGGTCGCGGCCTCGATCGGTCGGGCCGATGGTGTCCGCGGCGACCTGGCCGCGCCGGACCGCGTCGATCCGGCTGATCGCGCCCGGCAAGCGAGGTGTCGATGCGCGTCGGCGAGGTCGCGGACGGCGCCCGGAAGCCCTCCATCTCGCGGCTCCGCGCGACGATCGCGCCCGGCCCGGCGCAGGACGATGAGCGGTCAGCGCCGCCAGCGCGACGAACCCGACGATCGGGAGCAGGAGCAGGCAGCTCGGACACCGCCGTCCCCGGTCGCCCGGCGTCAGCCTGCCCGCGCCCGAAGCTGGTCGAGCAGCGCGCGCCCGACCTCGAACAGGTCGCCGACGACGTACAGGTCCGCGAAGTCGGCCATCGGCGCATCCGGGTCGCGGTTGACGGCGACGATCGTCTCGGCGGTCTGCATCCCGACCTTGTGCTGGATGGCCCCGCTGATGCCCAGGGCCAGGTACAGCTGCGGCTTGACGATCTTGCCGGTCTGGCCGATCTGCTGGCTGTAGGCGATCCAGCCGCGAGTCGACCGCGGCGCGCGGTCGCCCCGACGGCGCCGCCGAGCTCGTCGGCGAGGTCCTGCAGCAGGGCGAACCCCTCCGCGCCGCCGACGCCGCGGCCGCCGGACACGATGATCCGGGCGTCGTCGATCGACACGGCGGCGCCTTGCGCTTCGACCTGCTCGACGACGCTCGACCTGTGCGACGCTCGCGGTCGGCCCGCGTGTCATCGGTCTCGACGGTCCCCGGGCGCCGAGCGGACTCGGCGACGACACGTGTTCGGCCGGACGGTGATGATGCCCCGGGCACTCGTGAAGGCAGCCTCGGTCACGAGCTTGCCGCCAAAAACGCTATGCGTACGATACGGCGCCGTCGTCCCAGCGGACGCCGGTCGCGTTCGCCAGGACGCCCCATCCCGGTCAGCGCCGACAGGGCTCCGGCGAGGTCGCGGCCGTCGGGCTGGCCGGGAGCATCACCAGGTCGGCGCCCTCCGGATCGAGGTCCGCGATCGCTGCGGCGACCTGGGTCGCGGTCCCGCCATCGGTGAACGTGGCGTCGGTGAGGACCGTCGGCAGGAACGCGGCCAGAGTCTCGGCCGCCGCCTCGGGCTTCGGGGCGGCGACCAGTCCGGTGACCGCACCGGCCGCCGGCGTCGCCGAGCTGGCGCGCGAGCGTCGCGACCTCGGTCGAGAGCTTGGTGAGGCTGCCGTCGGGCGCGACCTCCCCGACGACGAGGATGCCGGCCATCAGATGAGCCTCCGCTCGGCGAGGAACGCCACGACCTGGCGGGCGGCCTCATCGGGCGCGTCGCGGATGACTCGGGTGGCGCCGCGGGGCGGCGGTTGGCGCGGAGCTGACCACCCGGGTCGTCGCCCCGGCAGTCCCGACGGTCGCCGGGTCGATTCCGAGGTCGGCCAGGGACAGCGTCGCGATCTCCTTGCTGCGCGCGGCCATGATCCCCTTGAGCGACGGGTAGCGCGGCTCGCCGAGCGCCTGGGTCCCGCTGATGAGCGCGGGCAGGTCGGCCTCCAGGACGTCGTAGCCGGTCGGGCTGATGCGCTGGACGCGGACGTTCCGGGCGGCCATGTCGGGCTCGATCTCGGCCGCGTACGACAGGTAGGGCAGGCCGTTGAGCGCCGCGATGCCCGCCGGCACGACGCCGGCGACCCCGTCGGACGTATCGACCCCGGCGAAGCACAGGTCGAACTCGATGGTCTTGAGGGCCGCGGCGAGGACCCGCGTCGTGGCCACGGTGCACGAGCCTTCGAGGGCCGGGTCGGTGACGAGGACGCCGCGGTGGGCGCCCATCGCCAGGGCCTTGCGCATCGTCTCGGGCGCGCTGGCCGGGGCCATCGACAGGAGGATGACCTCGCCCTCGCCGGCGGCCTCGACGAGCTTGAGCGCCTTCTCCAGGACGTACTCGTCGTTGCCGTTGACGACGGCCGGGCTGGTGGCCCGATCGAGGCGCCCGTCCGGGAGCAGTCGTTCGGCGCCTGACGCGGGGTCAGGGACGGGCTTGGTCAGGACGACGATGCGCACGGGCGACGGACCTCCCTGCCCGGGTCAGTCGGCCTTGCCGAGCAGGGCCCGCGCGATGACGAGACGCTGGATCTGCTGGGTCCCCTCGTAGAGCTGGGTGATCTTCGCGTCGCGCATCATCCGCTCGACCGGGAACTCGTCGATGTAGCCGTAGCCGCCCAGCACCTGGACGGCGTCGGTCGTGACCCGCATCGCGGTGTCACCGGCCACGAGTTTACACAGCGCCGACCAGCGACTGGCGTCCGGGGCTCCCGGCATCGATCTCGACGCAGGCCTTGTACAGGAGCTGGCGGGCCGCCTCCGTCCCGGCGTCCATGTCGGCCAGCATCGCCGCGATCTGCTGGAAATCGCCGATGCGCTGGCCGAACTGGTGGCGCTCCTGGGCGTACCGGGCCGCGACCTCCAGCGCGCCCTGGGCGATGCCGACCGCCTGGGCCGCGATGCCGGGCCGGCTCCGATCGAGCGTGCGCATCGCGATGTCGAACCCGTCGCCTTCCTCGCCGAGGCGGTTCGCCGCCGGCACGCGCACGCCATCGAACACGAGCTCGGCCGTCGGACTGCCGCGGAGGCCCATCTTGTGCTCCAGCCGGGCGACGCTGAAGCCCTCGGTCGGGACCTCGACGACGAACGCCGCTGAGCCGGCGATGGCGTGGCGTGTCCGGCGCCGTGTCGGTCACGGCGAAGACGACGATGAGGTCGGCCACGCTGCCGTGGCTGATGAAGCGCTTGGTGCCGTCGATGACGTACGCCTCGCCACCCGGCTCCAGGCGGGCGGTGGTCCGGGCCGCGGCCGCGTCCGAGCCGGCCTCGGCCTCGGTCAGGGCGAAGGCGATGAGCTGCTCGCCGCTGGCCAGGGGCGGGAACCAGCGTGCCTGCTGCTCGGCGGTGCCGGCCAGGGTGATCGGCAGCGAGCCGAGCTCCTGGACGGCCAGGATGAGCCCGGTCGTGGCGCACGCCCGGCTGAGCTGCTCGACCGCCAGGCAGACCGACAGCAGCTCGCCACCCAGGCCGCCGTGCTCGTTCCGGGAACGGCAGGGCCAGGATGTCGTGGTCGGCCAGCAGGCGGCGCAGGTCCTCGGGGAACTCGCCGCTCCGGTCGACCTCGGCGGCCCGGGGCGCGACGCGCTCGTCGGCCAGGACGCGGACGGCGTCGCGGAGCATCTCGTGCTCCTCGGTCGAGGCGGTAGGGGCCGTGGGCGTCGTCCGCGGTGGTCACCACGGCCATCCTACCGCGGCCGACTGGCCCGATCGGCACCGCGCGGCGTAGGCTTGGTGGGTGGCCGCGCCGCGGGGTCCTGGCCACAGCCACCGGGGAGGTCCGATGGATCAGGACACGCAGATACTCGGCCTCATCGCGGCCGCGGTCATCGGGATCGTCGCCGTCCTCGCGATGTTGCGCCGCGATCGCCGCAAGGCCCAGGCGGCGGCGGCCGAGAGTCCATACGCGGTCAGCACGGAGGGCATGAAGCGCTGCCCGAACTGCGGATTCGGCAACCTCGTGACCGAATTCGACCTGCGGGTCGTGCGGTCAGAAGCTGCCCGGCTGAGGCCGCGGGACCGCCTCTCGCGTCCTAGCCGGCCGGTCGCCGGGCGACGAACGCCTCCGACTCGGTCGCGAGGGCGAGCCAGCGGTCCTCGTCGTCGGTCGGCGTCGGCATGGTCGCGGCCCTACTCAGACGACCGGGAGGCGACGGTCCTCGGGCACGGTCGCCAGTCGGGCGGCGAGGACCTCGCTGATGTCCATCGCGGCCACCTGCCGGCCGCCCTCCTGGGCCGCGGCGGTCAGGCCGTCGCTCATCATGACCATGCAGAACGGGCAGGCGGTGGCGACCGTCTCCGCGCCCGTCTCGAGGACCTGGCGCGTGCGCTCGGCGTTGATCCGCGTCCCGCGCGTCTCCTCCATCCACATCCGACCACCGCCGGCGCCGCAGCAGAACGTCTGCTTGCCGCTGCGCTCCATCTCGACGACGGACACGCCGGCCGCCCCCAGCACCGACCGTGGTGCGGCGACGACGCCGTTGTAGCGGGCGAGATAGCAGGAGTCATGGACGGTCACGGCCCCGGGCCGATGGTCGCCGGTCGAGGATGCGGCGTCCTCCGGGACGGTCGCCAGCCGCCCGCTCGACACGAGCTCGGCGAGGTACTGCGAGTGGTGCACGACCCGGTAGTTGCCGCCGAGCTGCCCGTACTCGTTGCCGATCGAGTTGAAGCAGTGCGGGCAGGCCGTGACGATCGTGCGCTGACCCATCCCGTACTTGTCGAGGGTCTCGATGGCGCCCATCGCCAGCATCTGGAACACGTAGTCGTTGCCCATCCGCCGGGCGGGGTCTCCCGTGCACGACTCCTCCTGGCCGAGGACGGCGAACGACACGCCGGCCGCATGGAGGCACGTCGCGACGGCCCGGGCGACCTTCTGGTTGCGCGGGTCGAACGCGGCCGCGCAGCCGACCCAGTAGAGGACCTCGAGGTCGTCGAGCTCGTTCGCCGAGGCGACGGCGGCGGCCGTCCGGACCTCGAACGGCAGCGGCTTCGCCCAGTCCAGGCGCATCGAGGCCGGCTGGCCCCACGGGTTGCCCTGGCCCTCCATCGCCCGGAACGCCGGCGTCAGCTCCTGCGGGAAGCGTGACTCCTCGAGGACGAGGTTGCGGCGCAGGCCGACGATCTTGTCGACGTGCTCGATGAGCACCGGGCAGGCCTCGACGCAGGCGCCACAGGTCACGCAGTCCCACACGGCGTCATACGGGATGGCCGTGTCGACGATGGGCTTGCCCATCGCCGCCGGCGACAGCGTCACGTCGTCGAGGCCGTACGTCTCGCGCACGATCGGCGAGTTCGGGATGATGTCGATCGTCTGCTCGGCCGCCTCGGACATGTCCCGGATGCCCATGATGAAGGTCTTGGGATTGAGCGGCTTCCCGGTGTTCCAGGCCGGGCAGGCCTCCTGGCAACGGCCGCACTCGGTGCACGTGAACCCGTCCAGGACGTCCTTCCAGCCCAGGTCCTGGAGGGTCTTCAGCCCGAACGTCGCGGTCTCGTCCTCGAGGTCCATCTGGGGCAGCTCGCCGCGTGGCCGGAGCTTGCGGAACCAGACGTTGACGAAGCTCGTGTAGACGTGGAAGTGCTTGTTCGTCGGGATGAACAGGAGGAACGCCCGCGAGCACGAACGACATGGGCCCACCAGAACGCCACGAATCCGGCTTCGGTGACCGCCGACCCGAGGCTCTCGAGGGGCACGGCCAGGGCGTTGGTCACGAACGCGCCCGGGATCGGCCCGTAGCGGGCCGCCTCGAAGGCCAGGGCCACGAATTCGGTCGAGACGACCAGGAAGATCATGGTCAGGATCTGGAGCCCGGTCCGGTCCAGGCTCAGGCGTGACGGCCGGAGGACCAGGCGCCGGTAGAACAGGTACACGAGCGAGGCCAGGACGCCGACCGCGATGATGTTCTGGAGGGCGACGAGGAACGTCCAGAACGTCCCGTCCAGCGGCCAGCCGACGACCGCCTGGAGCAGCCCGCCGGTCACGATGTTGATGTTCGCGGTCAGCAGGATCGTGGAACCCAGGAACACGACGTAGTGGATGACGCCGGACTGGGTCCACTTGAACATCTTCGATTGGAAGATGGCGTAGCGGACGAGACCCCACGCGCGCCGGCCGAGTTCGGCGCTCGCTACCGGGCCGCCGTCGGCATGGACGGCCGTGAACACCCGCAGACGGCGGGCGATGAAGATCGCGAACAGGGCGAACGCGCCCCAGAAGATCGGGAAGACGAGCGGGTACCAGGGCACGTGCTCGAACGGGGCGAAGAGGGTCACGCGCTCTCCCCTCCCCCGTGATCGAACGGGCCGGCGAGGGTCTCCAGGGCGTGATCGAGGGTCGGCTCCACCGCCGCCAATGACTCCAGGGCCCCTTGGGGCTGCCCGGCAGATTGACGATGAGCGTCCGGCCGCGGACGCCCACGACGCCACGGGACAGGTCCGCCAGCGGCGTGATGGCCCGGCCGGCGGCCCGCATCGCCTCGGCCAGGCCGGGCACCTCGTAGTCGATGGCGCCGCGCGTCGCCTGGGGCGTGACGTCGCGGGGCGTCAGTCCGGTCCCGCCCGAGGTGATGACCAGGTCATGGCCGTCGGCGCCCGCCGTGAGGGCCGCGCCGATCGCCTCGACCTCGTCCGGGACGAGGGCCGGTCCACGGCGTAGCCGAGACCGCTCAGGCGGGCCGCCACGGCCGTCCCGGACGCGTCATCGCGGACGCCGGCGGAGACGCCGTCACTCACGGTCACGACCAGCGCGCGGCGCATCAGCCGCGCTGGCGCCCGGGATGGGCGCGGGTCGACTTCGACTTGCCGATCCGGCCGGCGGTCCGGTCGCCCGGGCGTCGACCGCTACCACGGGCCGGCCCGTCGCCGGCGACCCAGTCGCCGCTCTTGCCGCCGCTCTTGGACACGAGTCGGACCGACCCGATCTCGACGCCGCGCTCGACGCCCTTGACCATGTCGTAGACGGTCAGGGCCGCGACCGAGGCCGCGGTCATGGCCTCCATCTCGACGCCGGTCTGGCCGGTCGTCGCGGCTTCGGCGCGGATGCGCAGCAGGCCGGCCGCGCGATCCGGGGTGATGGCCACCTGGAGGTCGGTCAGAGGGAGCGGGTGACAGAGCGGGATGAGCTCGCTCGTGCGCTTGCCGCCCATGACCCCGGCCAGCTCGGCGACGCTGAGGACGTCGCCCTTCGACCCGCCGCCATCGATGACCAGGCTCATCGTCTCCGGAGCCATCGAGACCGTCGCCTCGGCGACGGCCCGGCGCGCGGTGACCGGCTTGCCCGAGACGTCGACCATCCGGGGACGGCCGGACCGATCGACGTGGCTCAGCCGGCGGCGTTCGGCCCGTGGCGGCTGGTCACGGCGAGGGACGGGGTCGGTCACCTATCGAGGATAACGGTCCGGCCTAGGCTCGATCGAGCCACCACAGCGCCACCTCGGCGCCGGCCGGAAGCCGATCGTCCGCCTCCGGGATCACGGCCAGCGCATCGGCCGTGGCCAGCGCCGACAGGACGTGGCTGCCCTGGCCGCCCGCACCGCCGGCCAACGCCGCGTGCAACCGGCCGCGCTCGTCCCGGACCGGTGAGCCCGTCGCATCACGGTCGACGCGGACCCGGATGAACGCCCGCCGGCCTTCGCTCTTGCTCACCGGCTCCGCCAGGACCGCCCGATCCAGCGGCCGGAACAGGTCGTCGTCGCGATGCCCGCCGAGCCGGCGCAGGGCCGGCCGGACGAACAGCTCGAAGGTCACGAACGTGGACACCGGGTTGCCCGGCAGTCCGAACAGCAGGACGGGCGGCCGATCCTCGACGGCGTGCTCGTCGTCGCGCGGTGGCCGACCGGTCCCGAACGCGAACGGCTTGCCGGGCTGGACCGCGACCCGCCACAGGTCGATCGAGCCGTAGGCCGCGAACGCTTCGCGAACGACGTCATATGGCCCGACCGAGACCCCGCCCGAGACGATGATCGCGTCGGCCTCGAACAGGCCGGCGCACAGTCGTGCCTTGACGTCGTCCAGCCGATCGGCGGCGATACCGAGGACGCGCGCCTCCCCGCCGGCCGCCTCGACCATGGCCACCAGCCCGGGGCCGTTGGCGTCGGGGATCCCGGCCGGGCCGAGCTTGGCGCCCGGTGCCCGGACCTCGTCGCCGGTGGCCAGGATCCCGACGACCGGCCGGCGGTGGACCCGCAGCTGATCGACGCCGACGCCGGCCGCGAGGCCGAGCACGGCCGGCGTCAGGACGGTCCCGGCCTCGACGACGACCGCGCCCTCGCTGAGGTCGCTGCCGCGCGAGCGGATCGAGCCGCCGACGGCGACCGGCGTGTGGACGTCGACGCTGGGCGGGAGCGGACCGGTCGCGTCGCGGCCGCGGGGACCGGTCGCCTGGCCGTCGACCCCGACCGGCGTCGTCGCCTCCACCGGGACGACCGCATCGGCGCCGGGCGGGACCGGCGCCCCGGTCGCGATCCGGACCGCGGTCCCGCGCTCGACCCGGGTCTCGGGTGGCTGGCCCGCCCGGACCTCGCCGACGACCTCCAGTCGGCGCGGGGCCGCTTCGGTCGCCGCCTGCGTATCCGCGGCGCGGATGGCGTAGCCGTCCATCGCCGAGTTGTCCCACGGCGGCAGGGCGATGGGGCTCGTGACGGGCTCGGCAGCGACCCGGCCCAGAGCCTCGAGGACGTAGGCGACCTCGGGCTCGGTCGGACCGTCGATCGCGGCGAACACGGCCGCGCGCGCCTCTTCGACGGTCAGCAGGCGGTCGGCGCTCATGCTGGATCGACCGTGGGTGCCATCTTGTCGCGGATGGCCTGGGCGACCGCCCGGCGGGTGACGATCCCGGCCAGGGCGCCGTGGTCCGTCACCGGCAGCCCGTCCAGCCCGGTCCGATGCAGGTGGTCGAGCGCCGCGCGGAGCGACGTCTCGGGCTGGATCGACGGCAACGAGTCGACCGAGCGCATGACGTCGCTGACGTGCGTGCCGGCCCACCGGTCGCGGCGCACGCCGCGGAGCTGTCGGGCACCCAGCACGCCGACTAGGCCGGTCGCATCGACGACCGGGATCGAGTCGATCGACCCGTCCAGGACCTGTTCACCGAACGTGTCGAGCGTGAGGGCCGCCGGGATGGTCGCCACGTCGCGATCCATGACGTCGCGGACCGCCAGGTCGCTGAGCATCGCGTCGACGGCGACGTGGCGGACCATGCTCCGGCTGCTCGACACGAGGAACCAGCCGCACAGGGCGAGCATCAAGCCGTCGACCGAGTCGACCGTGAAGATGAGGACGGTCCCGACGATGGCCAGCCCGATGCCGACCCAGCGGCCGACCCGGCCGGCCGTCACCAGCCCGGTGGCCGCATCCCCGGTCCGCGCCCACACGATGGCCCGGACGACCCGCCCGCCATCGAGTGGGTAGGCGGGGACGAGGTTGACCCCCCCGAGCAGGAGGTTGAGGACGCCGATGACCAGGGCGACCTGCCCGATCACGACGGCCGGTCCCTGGTCGATGAGGGCGCCACCGACAGCGATGAGCATGAACGCGGCGCCGATGACGAGGCTGACGATCGGCCCGGCCACCGCGGTCGCGATCTCATCGCGCGGTCGAGTGGTCTCCAGGAGCGGGCTGGCGGCGCTCCCGAACACGTAGATCGTGACCGGCCCGCCCACGACCCCGACCCGCCGGGCGACGATGGCATGTCCGAGCTCGTGGGCCAACGCGGACAGCAGGAACGCGATCCCGACGACCGCTCCGACGAGCCAGCGCAGGACCGGCTCGGCGGTCGGCGCCATCCGCTCCACCTGGGCGGCGACCGTGACCACGATGACGGCGAGGATGATCGCCCACGAGACGTGGATGCGGATCTCGAATCCGAGCAGTCGGGCGACCGGCAGCGAACTCGTCCGGCCGGGGCCGCCACAAGGCTGGCCGACGCCTGGACCCGGGCCAGCCGGCGATGGGCCACCGCCGCCACGACCGCCGCGACGATGATCGCCACCACGCCCAGGACGATCGCCGTCTCCTGCCAGAACGCGAACGGGAAGAGCTGGACGAGCCGTTCCGTCGCCGGGTCGAACGTGTACGAGCCGCCGGCGAAGAACACCTGGTGGAAGATCTCGAAGAGCGTGTCGAAGGCGACGAGCGCGATCCCGCCGACGACGACGAGGCCGACGATGAGCCCCACCGCGCCGGCCCGGACCGCGCGCCAGGTCGCTGCGCGGGCGACCGGCCCATGGCGGCGCGCCGCGATGATGATGGCCGCGATGACCAGCACCGCCGCGACGGCGAAGAACCCGGCGAAGACGGTCCGGACGTCGCGCATGTGGGCCTGCTCGCGCTCGTTGAGCACGGGCGTGCCGCCGACCTGGACATCGAAATCGGGCGGACCGATGACCAGGTCCACGAGGATCGCGTCCGAGGCCTGGGCGAGGTCCGCGGCGCTGAAGCCGGTCCAGGCCGCGGCCTCGGCACGGCCCTGCTCGAAGCCGACCCACAGCGGGTTCAGGAAGAGCGGGATGACGAGCGCGACGATCCCGACGGCGGTCGCCAGGCCGACGACGAAGGAAGCGATCCGTGACGGGGTCCGGTCCACGGGACGCATCGTAGCCCGTCACGCCGACGGGCCTCGTCGACGACGACCGATGCCGTCCGCCGTGGAGGTCCGGCCTATTCGTCCTCGAGGGTGCGCGCCTGCTCCCACCAGCCCTGGACGACGAGGTCCGTCGGGGGTTCCTCGTTGAGCTCCACGGACGCCCGGCGCAGGCGCTCACGGAATGCGTCGAGGGGTAGCGCGAGCATGTCTCGCAGGCCCTCGATGCCGGCCTGGATGAACAGCTGGTGCTCGTCCGGCCCGAAGCTCGCCAGGTTGAGCATGAGCGCCTCGTCGCGCCACATGACGACGTCATTGGGGTCCGCGGCGACCTGGTCGGCGAGGACCTGGCGACGGGTCGGGGTCTCGGAGCGCTCCAGGAGCAGGCCCGTCGTGAACGTGCCCTGGTGCTCCAGTCGAGCGAGATGGACGGGCTCGATGCGGGTCAGCTCGGTGATCGGCGGCATGGCCGCATCATCGCATCAGCGCGGGGCCGCCGCACGTCGCGGACCGCCCAGCCGACGAGCGATCCTGTCGACCTCGATCGCCCCGAGGATCGAGCCGCCGACCAGGCCGACGACGGTGACCAGCTGCGCGACGTTGCGCTCCAAGCCGAGGCGCTCCGTGATGCAGGCACCGGAAGCCGGACAGACGGCATCGACCAGCCACACCACGACGACCCCGAGGATGGTCATGAGTGCCAGCCAGGCCGCGATCTTCCAGACCCGGCGGGCCATCTGACCCCTCCGGCCGGCCCGGGCGCTCCGACGCACGCGGAGCGTCGTGGCGAGCAGGGTCGCGCCAAGGACGAGGACCATCGGGATCAGGAGCGACGTCGTCAGGCCGGCGAGGATGAGCGGGACGCCGAACAGCCCACCGGCACCGCCCAGGACGACCGGGATCCAGGGCCCGGCCAGATACTCGCGCTCGGCAGCGTCGTCGGGCCAGCGTTCGGCGAACGAGTCCCCGGGGGGCGAGGTCTGACCGCTCATCACGCGGAGCCTACAACCCGCCGATGCACGTCTCGAGCGCGGCGTATCCTGCGGACGGCATGGACCGCTGGACGACGATCATCGAGCCGTTCCGCATCCACGCGGTCGAGCCCGTCCGGATGACGACCGCGGCCGAGCGCGAGGCGGCCCTCAAGACCGCCGGCTGGAATCTCTTCGACCTCCACGCCGAGGACGTCCTCATCGACCTGCTGACCGACTCGGGCACGGGCGCGATGAGCCGAGACCAGTGGGCCGCCATGCAGCACGGCGACGAGAGCTATGCCGGCAGCCCGTCGTGGTTCGCCTTCCTGGAGAGCGTCCAGGTCCTCTTCCCGTTCCGCCATGTCATCCCGACCCACCAGGGCCGCGCCGCCGAGAAGATCCTGTTCAGCGTCATCGGTGGCCCGGGCAAGGTCATCCCCAACAACACCCATTTCGACACGACCCGGGCGAACGTCGAGCACAGTGGCGCCGAGGCGGTCGACCTCGTCATCCCGGAGGGCCGCCAGCCGGCGACGATCCACCCGTTCAAGGGGAACATGGACATCGCAGCGCTCGAGGCGCTGCTCGAAGCTCGAGGGGCTGACGTCCCCGTCGTGTTCATGACCGTCACCAACAACTCCGGCGGCGGCCAGCCGGTCTCGCTCGAGAACCTCCGTGCCGTCCGGGCCGTCTGCGACCGTTTCTCGAAGCCGCTCTTCCTGGATGCCTGCCGGTTCGCCGAGAACGCCTGGTTCATCAAGACGCGCGAGCCTGGGCAGGCCGACCGCTCGGTCGTCGACATCGTCCGGGACATGGCGGCCCTCGCCGACGGGATGACGATGTCGGCCAAGAAGGACGGGCTGGCCAATATCGGTGGCTGGCTCGCCGTCGACGACGACGCCCTGGCCGAGGGCTGTCGGAACCTGCTCATCCTGACCGAGGGCTTCGTCACCTACGGCGGCCTCGCCGGCCGCGATCTCGAGGCCATCGCCCAGGGACTGCGGGAGGTCGTCGTCGAGGACTACCTCCGCTATCGCGTCCGCTCGACCGCGTACCTCGGCGATGCGCTCGTGGCGGCAGGGATCCCGTGCGTCCAGCCGTTCGGCGGCCACGCCGTCTACATCGACGCCCGCGGCCTGCTCCCGCACATCCCCCCGCTCGCCTACCCGGGCCAGGCCCTGGCCGTGGAGCTATATCGGGCCGGTGGCATCCGCGGCTGCGAGATCGGGACGGTCATGTTCGGCCGGCACCCGGACGGCTCGGAGACGCCGGCGACCATGGACCTCGTCCGGCTGGCGATCCCCCGCCGCACCTATACCCAGAGCCACATCGACTACGTCATCGAGGTCGCCCGCGACGTCGCCGCCCGAGCGTCGACGCTCCGCGGCTACCGGATCGTCCGCGAATCGGCCGCCCTCCGGCACTTCACCGCCCAATTCGAGCCGCTGGCCTAGCAGGTCTGGCTGGGCACGGACTCCACGGAGGTGTAGACGGCCGGTGGACTCGTGACGCACCGGCGGATGGCGTCGTCGCCGCCGCCCGCGGCGAAGGTCCCACCTCGCAGCTCGTCGACGGCATCGTCGCCGCCACCGCCCTCGAAGCGACTGAAGATGTCGAGCATCTCGGAGACCTCGTCGTTGCCGCCACCGCCGCGGAAGGTCCCGGGCCCGGTCAACCGCGAGACGCTGTCAGGCCCACCACCGCCCTCGAACGTGCCGCCCATGAACCCGCCGACCCGGTCCGTTCCCGCCCCACCTTCGAACACCCCGTCCACGAGATTCTGCGCGGCATCGTCACCGGGTCCACCGATGAATGTGCCGATGTTCCAGAACACGAAGTCGGCGTCGGGACCACCGACGAACGTGCCGGAGTTGATCGAGACGAGGGTATTGCCGGCTCGCGTGACTCCGTCCGAGCCGGGGCCGCCGTAGAACGTGCCGGCCATGTTCCTGACATGGTCGTTGCCGCCGTTGCCGTAGAACGTTCCGCCGGTCATGAGGAAGATGCTGTCGTCGCCGGGTCCACCGCAGACGACGTCACCGTCCTTGACCGGATCGGCGCGGCTGCCATAGCCGACCTGGTCAGGGAAGCCATCCCCGCCGATGTGGCCACCCTCCGGTGGGAAGGTGTACGTGCATCGCGGCTCTGCCGCGAATGCCGTGGGCAGTGCGGCCCAGCCGATCGCGATGAGGACCAGCAGGGACGAAACGACCCATCGACGCATGACGCTCTCCTCTTCGACGCCGCCGACCCTATCAGTCGTCCGTCGCGTGGCGTCATCAGCCGTCGTGTGCGTCGTGGCCTTGGGGCTAGATCACCCCGGTACCGGGCCAGCGGAGGAACCGGACGAGGCCGACCTCCCGGAAGCCGAGGCGACGGTAGACCGGCTGGCCAAGGTCGCTGGACAGGAGGACGGCCGTCGTCAGCCCGGCCGCGCGACCCGCGTCGACGGCCGCCGCCGTGACCGCCCGACCGATGCCGCGACCACGGACGATCCTCGAGCGTCGCGACGGCGTAGATCCCGGCCACCCCGGTGCCCGTGTACAGCGCGCTCGAGGCGACCAGGCGTCCGTCGAGCCAACCGCCGAAGATCCGCAAGCGCGCCGGGCGCTCCATGGCCAACCGGATGAAGGTCGTCTCGTACGGGCTCACGGAACCGGGCTCCCAGCCGACCGACTGGACGGCGAACGCGGCCAGCTCCGCGATCTCGGCCGCCGTCGCCTCGCGCACGGCCAGGCCGTCCGGAAGTGGGCGCGGGGCATCGCCCGTCGTGACCAGGTCGAGGGCCATGACCGGCTGCGTCCCGTCATCCTCGAAGCCGGCCACGAGCAGGGCCTCGGCGAGGTCCTCCGGGCGGTCGCCGGGCCAGATCGTCCAGTAGAACGATCGACCGTCGCGGCCCAGGACGTCGATCACAGCCTGGATCCGACCCCGGAGTTCCGCTCCGGCCAGCAGCCCGAGGTTCGTCCCGAAGACCGAGCTCAGATAGGCGTCCTGTGCCTCGCTCCGCCGGATGCGGACCCCGTCCAGGTCAAGGATGTCGACGCCGGGCGTGTCCGCGTAGGCCCCCACATAGGCGAGATAGTCGGCGGCGGCCATCCTGGCCAGCTCGTCGTCGGTCACGAGCGCTTGTCGCGCTCCCGGTCGACGAGCGTTCGGGCGAACCCGGCCAGCGCGACGTCCTCGAGGGGCGGGTTGATGAGACCGGCCCGGGCGTCGCGGAACGCTCGCTCCAGCCGGCCGGCCAGGAACCCGGGGCCGCCCGCGATACGCAGCGCCTCGTCCGTCGCGGCGACCGCAGCCTGGCTCGCGACGAGCTTGGCGAGCGGCGCATCGACCGCGTCGCGGTGCTCGTCCCACCGCCGGGCGATGTCGAGCACGACGATCCGGGCGGCACGAAGCTGGGCGTCCATCCGGCCCAGCCGGAGCTGGACACTCGGCAGGTCGGCGACGGCCGTCGAACGGTCGCCCGGGCGGCGATCGACCGCCCAGCGGACGACGTCCGGCCGGGCGCCCTCGCCCACGCCGAGATACGTGGCGGCCATGGCTACGTTGAACCAGGCGCCACGGGCCGGACTGCGATCGTCCAACGCCGTGACCCCGTGCGTCTGCGCGTGGTGGACCGGCTCACCCGGGACCGATTCGAGGACGAGCCGCCCGGACGCCGATCCGCGCATCCCGAGCGCCTCGAACCCAGGGAGTCGTCGGACGCCCGGGTCGCGCAGGTCGACGAGGAACCGGCCGACGAGGTCGTCCCGGCCGATCTCCGACACCTGCGCGGTCACGAAGGCGTAGCGCAGGTTCGGCAGCCAGGTCGTCCAGGTCTTCTCACCCGTGAGGCGCCAGGTGCCCGCGTCGTCGGTCTCGGCGACGGTCCCCGGGATGGCGCCACGGGCCGGCGACCCGCCGCCCTCCTCGGTCGCGGCGTTGTTGAGGAGGGCACCCGCATCGAGGATCTCGCGGTACAGCCGTTCGCGCATCGGCCGATCGAACATCTCGCTGTCGCGCATGGCCCCGCTGACGTGGACGTGCATCGCGAGACCGAGCCCGGTCGACCCGTCGACGGCGGCGATCTCGGTCAGGACCTCGGCCGCATCCACGAGGGTCGCGTCGAGCCCGCCGACATCGGCCGGCACGCACAATCCGTGGAGGCCGGACTCGACGATGACCGACGCCGCGCGGGGGTCGAAGGCGTCGCCCAGCTCGAGCGCCGTCAGGCCGTCGAGGGCCGCGTCGAGCGCAGCGCGGATCGGCGGCCTCACCGTTCGCCCGGTGGGGTCAACGGGCGCGGCTTCCGTCCGGCCGCCGCATCGGCGATGAGCTGGTCCAGGCGACGGACGCGGGTCTCGGGGCGCTTGGCACTGGTGACCCAGCTCGTCGCGTTCTTCCGGTACGACGGCGGGCGGCGTTCCCAATCCGCCCAGGCGGCGGTATCGGCGCGGAAGCGGGCCTCCTCAGCGGGTGTGAACGCCGCGGTCTCGCGCTCGTACGAGTAGATCGCCGTCCGGTCCGGGTCGCGGGCCTCGAACGCGGTGATCCCGGCCGGTCGCATCCGACCCTGGGCCGTCAGCTCGGCGACCTTGGCCACGTTGATCGCGCTCCAGATGCTGCCCTTGCGTCTCGGTGTGAAGCGTTGCGCGCTGCGTTCGTCGTCGATGCGGTAGCGCACGCTGTCGATCCAGCCGACGCACAACGCCTCGTCGACGGCCTCGCTCCAGGTCACGCTCGGTCGACCGGTCGACTTGCGGTGGTAGCCGAGCCACAGCTCGGTGGCGGTCTCGTGGTTCGCGTCGAACCAGTCACGCAGCTCCTCGGTCGAGACGACGTACAGGATGTCGTGGGGCGTCGGGGTCGGGCTCACGAGGCCGCCGCGGCCTCACGCAACAGCGTCCAGGCCAGCTCGACGTGGCGTGCCTCGGTCCGCAGGTTGCCGATGGCCAGCCGGATCGTGAACCGACCGTCGAGGCGGGTGTGGGACAGGAAGATCTCGCCGGTGCCGTTCACGGCGTCGATGATGGCGGCATTGCGCGCATCGAGCTCGGCAGCGTCCATCTCGCGCCCGACCGGCCGCCAGCGGAAGCAGACCGTCGAGAACGGGACCGGCGCCAGGCGCTCCCAGTCGGGGTCGTCGTCGATCCAGGCCGAGAACCGCTCGGCCAGGTCGAGGTGGGCCTCGATGCGTCGACGGAGCCCCTCGAGCCCGAACCAGCGGAGCTGGATCCACAGCTTGAGCGCCCGGAAGCGACGCCCGAGCTGGGGCGTGTACTCGTTGTAGTCGTGGACCGGCGTCGCCCGGTCCAGGGTCCGGAGGTACTCGGGAACGAGGCTGAACGCCTCGCGCAGGACCGGCATCCGGCGGGTCAGGAGCAGCGAGGCGTCGAGCGGCGTGAACAGCCACTTGTGCGGGTTGATGACGATCGAATCGGCCCGCTCCCAGCCGGCGAACGGCGCCCGGCGGTCCGGGAGCAGGGCGACGACCCCGGCGTAGGCCGCGTCGACGTGCAGCCACAGGCCCTCACGCTCGGCGATGTCGGCGACGGCCGCGACCGGATCGACCGAGGTCGACGAGGTCGTCCCGACCGTGGCCACGATCGCGATCGGCCGATGGCCGGCGGCCCGATCCGCGGCGACCGATGCCGCGAGCGCGTCGGGACGCATCGCGAACGCGGCGTCGGTCGGGATCCGAACGAGCGCCTGGCGACCGAGGCCCAGGGTCATGCACGCCTTCTCGATGCTGCTGTGCGCCTCGGCGGACCCATAGACGCGGAGCGCTGGCAGGTCCGGGCGACCGGTCAGGCCCGCGGCCGCGACATCCAGTCCCGTCGCCTGGCGCGCGGCAGCCAGCGCGATGAGCGACGAGGTCGACGCCGTGTCGGTCAGCAGCCCGTCGAACGCGGGCGGCAGGCCGAGCGCCTGGCGGAGCCAGTCCACGACGACCTCCTCGAGCTCCGTGCCGATCGGCGAGGTCCGCCACAGCATCGGGTTCTGCCCGAGCGTGGCGGTCAGCATCTCGCCGAGGATCCCGGGCCCTGACGCGGTCGTCGCGAAATACGCGAGGAAGCCCGGGTGCTGCCAGTGCGTGGCGTTCGGTTCGATGAGCCGGACGTAGTCGTCGAGGATCGCCTCGAGCGCCTCGGGTCGCTCTGGCGGTGCCGCGGGGAAGCGTGGCGCCAAGGTCCCGGGCTCGACCGGCGGGAAGACGGGGTACGACTCGACCCGCTCCAGGTAGTCGGCCATGAGGTCGGCGACGGCATGGGCGGCGGCCCGGAAGGCCGCCGGATCCATGTCGGTCAGGCCATCGCGCTGGGCGTCGTCGAGGCGGTCCGCCGGATCGGTCAGATCGACTGCCCCACCTCGGACAGGATCTCCTCGAGCTGTGGGGCGACGGCGATCAGCGCCAGGATCGGCAGCAGGATGACCAGGACGAGGAGGACCAACGCGATCGCCAGGCACCCGACGAGGGCGGCGCTCGTCCGGGCGTCCGCTCGACGGACGACGGCGCTGCCGGCCCATCGATCGTGGATGCCCTGGTTGACGGCACTCATCGCGGTCGTCAGGAGCAACACGATGGTCCAACCCGTGAGCAGCCAGTTGCTGACGACGCTCACGCCGGGTAGGACGGTCAGGACCGTGAACACGTAGCCGAACGCGACCCAGCGGATGATCGCCGGCACGATGTCGAGTGTCCCGCCGTCCGTCGCCCGGACGATGCGGAGGGCGAGCAGGCGCATGCCGACGGTGGCGCCACCGCTGCTCGTCCACAGCCCGACGAAGTACAGGAAGGTCAGGCCGGTCACCAGGATCGCACTCAGCAGGTTGACCGTCGTCGCGTCCTCCACCACCGAGGGCGCGGCGGCCGCCACGACGATGAGGCCCACGATGAGGACCATGCCGAGGAGCATGACGTCGATGAACCAGGCCACGATCCGGGTCCCGACGCCGGCCATGACATAGCCGGTCACCGGCGCATCGGGCGCACCCGCGTCGGGTGCCTGCCAGCCGGTGATGGCGGCGCCCGCGACAGCCGGCGTCCCAGACGGAACGCCCGCCGCGCCGGCCGCACCGGCGGCCCCGGCGGTTCCCGCCGCGCTGGCGGCGATGACGCCGGACGCGGTCGGGTCGGCGGTGCCACCGGACGGCGTCCAGCTGATGAGCGGGCTTTCCGGGGCGTCCGCGGCGGCCGCCTCGGGCACGGCTGGTGGGGCCGTGTCAGGCGATGGGGCAGCGTCAGGCGGTGCTGCCTGGGTCGGCGGCTCCGACTCGGGGGACGCCGCGTCGACCGGGGCCGCTGGCGCGTCCTCCGCCGGAGGCGGAGCCGCGTCAGGCGGTGTCCATGGGACGGTCGGCTCGTCGGCTCCCGACGCGGGCTCGGGCTCCCAGGGCATCGGGCGGCGATCCTCGGGCGGCTGCGACATGTCCTCCCTCCAGCGACTCAACGGTCGTCGACATGATGTCACGAGGCTGAAATGTCGCGCGGACGCCTGACGAGCGGCGCGATGACGGTCGAGACGTAGACTCGCCTGGGCGTCGGAGTCAGGGGAGGAACAGGACTGACCAGGTGCGCCCTCGGGGTGGAAGTCCATGGATCGTCGGCCGACCCTTCCGCGCGCAGCTCACGACTCGAGGGTCATCTCGATCATCCTCGTGTTGGCGGTGTTGCTCGGGCTGACCATGCTCGTCAGCCGGCCTGGCCACGATCGCACAGGCCGGTCTCCGTCGGCCGCGATCCGGGCCACGCTGCGAGCCGTCCTGCCATGGGTCCCACGACCCGTTCGCGATAGCGTCCTGCGATCCCGGCCGCTTCGGTCCCTACGCCGCTGGTTCCTCGCCGACAACGATCCCTGGTGGGATCGCTTCTACCGGACGATGGACATCGAAGCCTACGCGGCCGACCCTCGTGAGGCCGGCAAATTCAAACGAACGGTCGAGGCGGTGGGCGTTGGTCCGCACGCTCGGATCCTCGAGATCGGCTGTGGGCCGGGCCTCGCCGCCCGATCCCTGGCGCTGCTCGGCCGCGAGTACCTTGGCGTCGACGCCTCGCCGGTCGCGGTCGAGCTCGCGAACGAGCGGCTCGACCCCATCGAGGGAGCGATGGCGCTCATCGGACGTCTCCCGGACGGGCTGCCACCCGGGCCGTTCGACGTCGTGGTCTGCTCCGACGTCCTGTACTACCTGACGCCGGACGAGCTCGACCGGTCGATCCGCGCCATCATGCAGCGGATGGACCCGTGCGGCGTTTTCGTCGCGGTCCATCATCGCCATGACATCGGCCTGGCCATGACAGGTGCCACGGTCCATCAGCGCCTACGCGCCGCGATGGGCCTCCACCTTGAGGTGGCCATGGGCGACGAACTCATCGCCGTCGACCGCTTCCGACTCGATGCGTGGGCGGCCGGTACCTGCACGCCGAGCCCCCCCGTCGGGGTCATGGAATCCGAGCGCGACGCGTCGGCGGACGGAGATCACCCAGGGCGGCTGACCCGTCGTTGGTGTCAAACCCCGCCCGTGCGTTCCTCGGCGCGGTTTGCGGCCTGCCGATAGCGTTCGCGGCCTTCGGCCTCGGCGACATCAGCGGCGGCCTCGTCGGTCTCGGCCTCGGCGAGATCGGCGCGAGTGGCTTGGACGAAGGACCGAGCGGCCGCAGCGGTCCTGGCCGCTGCCGCCTCGGCCAGGTTAGCGGCGGCCAGGGCTGCCTTCGCGGCCTCCGACGTGGCGATCGCCGCCTCGGCCGCCTCATTCGCGGCAAGCGTGGCGGCCTCCGCGGCGACACGGCCGCGGCGAGCGACAGCCACACTTCGCTCGGCCTCCCGCCACTCCTGGAGGGCCTGGGCGGTCGTTGCGGCGTCGGCGAGCTGGTCTGCCATGGAACTCCTCCGCTGTGTGCATCGACCATCGTACGGCGCGGTGCGCAGTCGCGGGCAGGCAGAGCAGCGTGACAGCCAACCGCAATGACTGATGGGATCTCCGCAGACTGCCGTCGTCGTGCCGAGCGCGTACGCTCGATGGCGCGGGCCCGAGGCCTGGGGGACTCCGCCCGCCGACGGGATCGGTCCCGGACATGGTGGCCGATCCCATCCTGCCGGGGCCTCGGGACGTGCCACCGGGGTCCCGGTGTTGATCCCGAACGCCGAGGCATGATGGACGACCGAGACCTGCGCTGCCCCACCTGTCGCTCGCTCGATTGGTATCGCGACGGGTTCACGATGTACGAGCGCGACGACGGACGCCTGATCCGGGTTCGGCTGACCGCCTCGGCCGACCTCGCGACGCCCTGGTCGTGCGCGACCTGCGGCTTCGAGGTCGAGGACTGGACGATCCTTCACCGGTCGCTCGAAGAGGCCCAGGACGCCGCCGAGTGACGGACGGGGCGGCGGCGCACCCGATCGGTCGGGGCGCACCCCTCCGCATGGCGGCACAGAACCGAAACGCGCCACCGCAGACCTGATACGCCGCCAGGAACGGTGACCGCGAGAGCATCCGCGCATGGCCATCTTCGCCGCGATCGTCGCCTTCGGCTCCAGATTCGCCGGGAAGGTCCTGACCATGGCCCTCGGCTGGGCAGCGACCCTACTCTTCGGACGGGTGCCGGCGGATCGCCAGATCGTCCTGGTCGGGATCACGTTCGGAAGCGTCATCTGGCTCGCGCTGCTGGTCGGCGTCGTCGTGCCGGAGGTCGGAGCCTTCCTCCTGGTCCTGCTCCCGGCCCAGGACGTCATCCCGGAGTCGGTCATCCGGCTGGTGATGCTGATCGGCGCCATCGTCGTGCCCGGCGTCATCGGCGGTCTGACCCTGGCCCTCCGGCGCGGATCGCAACGGGATGCTCGGGGCATCGCCGAGGCTGTCCTGCGCGGCTATCCACTGACCGTGCTGCTTGCCTTCCTGCTCGTGTTCCTCGCCGGCCTGGCGGTGTGGCGCAAGGTGTCCAGCGTGGCCCGTGGCTGGACGGACGCGCATGTGCCGATCATGGTCTCGGCCGGCGCCTACGAGCGGGTGGCAGCCGACCTCGATGCCGCGGTCGCCACGGCCGGCCTGGACGTCGAGTCGAGGTCGGCGCCAAGCACGATGTCCGCTCCGGCCCGGTGGCTTGGGGCGGTGGCCGGGGGCGGTCAGGGCGACCTCGTCCCGGCGCGCCTGCTGCAGCTGTCGGGCAAGGACCTCGAGATCCTCATCTACCCCATGGACTTGCTGATCTCGGGCAAGCCGGTCCTGGTCAACCGCGCTCGGGCGGCGATGGCCAGTCGGCTGACGACGACCGCCGCGCACTTGACCCTCTCGGCCGAAGCCCAGGCTATCGAAGATCGATTGATGCACCTGGCTCGACCAGCGACGGGCGAGGACGCCGTCGGATTCGATGACACCGCCGCGCGGGCATTCGAATCGATCGACCGGGAGCTCGCTCGGATCGAGATCCCGTACGAGGAGTGGGAGGTCCTCTACCGCCAGCGGCTGCAGGTCGAGCGGGATCTCCGCGCCGCGTCGATGTCGGCGGCGGTCGATGCCGACACGGTCGACGAGGACGAGGGCGTCGCCGCGGCGATCGCGACGGTGGGTCGCTGGCTACGGGCGGGAGCGGGCGCGGCCCTGGAAGCTGTGGCCGACGAGCGGACCGGCCGCCTGCTGGATCAGATGGGCGGGCCGGAATGGCGCTGGGCGGCCCGGACGGCGTCGGTCGCCGCGACGGCTGCGCGCGAGGCCGTCAGCGTCCAGGCCGACGATGAGGCGCCTGACGCCGAGGCTGGGGAGCCCGTCGCGGAGCGACCGCAGCCGGCCTGACGGCCCACGACCGACAGCGACCCGAGGAATGGTGCCGGCGAACGACAGAGGCCGACTCCCTGATGCGATCACGCGAGGGAGCCGGCCCGTCGAAGCCTGGCGCGAGGGCACTGGGTCGCGGGAGCCTTCGACGAGAAGGAGAACGAGGCGGCACGGCGCTTGTTAGGTCCGGCGGTCGTCGGTCCCTGCTGTTCGCTTCCGGTGCATCGACGCGCCGCGACTTCGCGAGCGACCCTCGCCAGCCCTTACGGTGGGCCTTACAGTCCGAGCGGCGCCCCAGTTCGCCGGCCAACCCCCGAGGCTGTACGGCTGCTGGGGTGCTTTCGTCGATGGGGGCCATGCGGTGGCATTGCACGTCGAGCCGGACCGACACCATTCGGGCCTGGACCTTCGATGCCCTCACTGCGGCGCGCTCGACTGGTTCGCGTCCGGACTCAGGCTGACCCAGGAGCACGGGCAGATGATCTGGCACGCGAACCGCCCGACCACCGATCCCGACATGTGGCGCTGTCTCGGATGCGGATACGAAGCCGGCCGCGCAACGCTTCTGGGTGCGCGGCTGGCGTTGGCGCTCGTCCTGGACAACTGACACCAGCCGCCTTGGCGACCGGCTGGTCACATGGGTAGGATGGTCCGATGCAGCGCACGGCCAAGCAGATCCTCGCGGAGTGGCACGATCTCGCCGAGCAGCGCCTGGAGGCGTCCGACGCCGAGCTCCAGGACGCCATCACGGCGCGGATCGCCGAGGTCCGGCGGGAGTACATCGAAGGAACGCCCGCTTCGCCGCAGGAGCCTCTCGCCGGCCCGGCATCGGCCGACGAGCCGCGAACGCAGCTGAAGCTGCCGATCACGGACTGATCCGGCCATCGGCCATCGTCCGCACGGGCGGCATCGGCGACGTCTGCGCTGGGCGCCTTCTGGCCATCGAGGCGAACCGATCGACCGACCAGGTTCGTGGGGTCATCCGAGACATCGCTCGAGCCGGCGACGTTAGGCGCCGTCACGGAACGGCGACCGACGAATACCGGGAGGCCACCGCCGAGCAGCGGCGATCGCTCGATCGCCTACGGGGGTTGGTCCGGCACCCACGCGACTAGCCGTCGCCGACAGCCGACCCTCGCGCAGTCACCTGCCTGACATCCGCGGCCACGGGTCTGCGTACGATCGGCGTCAACGCCTCGGGGAGGCCGCCGAATTCGATCCGGCAGCCGGGCGCCCCCGGGGCGTTTCCTTCTAGGAGTGGTCATCGCCGTCGACTACGTGTCCGGCGGCGACCCGATCGACGTGTAGTGCATCCCGAGGGACCCATCAGCGTGCTGGTGCACCGAGGCGCCCGCGCTGCCGCCGATCATGAGCGCCTCGATCGACCAACAGCGCGTGTCCCCGGCCTCGTCGGCGTCGCACGCCCGCGGCTCGATGGTCATCTCCGACATCGTGCTGGTGATCTCGTCAGGGAGGGAGCTCGTCACAAGGTCGGCGACCCGGATGCAGACGTCCTCGGGCGTCCCCTCGCAGATCAAGTCGCGTCCGGCGATGTGCTCGTTGATCGCGACGCAGGCGCTGAGGCCCATCACCGCGACGACGAGCAGCGCGATGGTCGGGAGGGTCCGGTGGGTCCGCACTGCCGAGGACCGTACCAGGAGCCCGTCGGCCGAGGTTGGCGAACCGGTCAGGCGTACGCTGGGCGTCAGACGAGGCGCGAGCCGACCGTGCTGCCGGTCGACCCGCTCGTTGACCTGTGTCGGAGGTCGAGATGCCAACACTCTTGGTATTCCACGATGTGGACGACGTTGACCACTGGCTCAACTCACCAAAGCGAGAAGAAGTGTTCGGGCCGGTCGGGGGCTACCTTTCGTACCTTCCACGACCCGCAGGGCTCAAAACGGGTCGGAGGGATCGTCGAGGTGCCCGACATGGCTGCCTTTCAGCAGGTCATGCAGTCCCAGGAAGCAGCCGACGCCATGAAGTTCGATGGCGTTCATCCCGAGACGCTGTTGATCCTGGCAGAGGGATAGCGTCCCAACGCGCCCGTCAGCGGATCGGCTCACGCTCATCCATCGACCGACCGCTCGCGGGTCGCCGACGGCCCGCACATGCGTTCCAGGCGCCGTCGTTGAACGAAGATGTGGGCACGCGACAGCAAAGGCCCCGGTCCGGAAACCCCGGCCGGGGCCCGTTCACGTCTTAGAAGTTGGTCGGGGCGGCGGGATTCGAACCCACGACCACCAGTCCCCCAGGCTTGTCGACATGGTCCGCGTACGTCCGTCGGCATTGGGTTTGTTCGGGGCGGGCGTTCTAATCCGCGACCTTGCGTCCGGGGTCGTACACCCCCGCCGGTATCGCCGTTGGTATCACACGCCCGGTCGCCCCAGGTCTACGCCTGGCCCTTGCCAAGGAAGGTCCGGAGGGCGACGCCGTCGATCGGCGGACCGGTCACCCTCCGACCACCCCCCAGCGTCGCGTATGGCCGCGTGATCGGCCCGTCCTTGCCGACGTGGATCTCAGCGAGGGCGGGCAGCGAGGGGAAGTAGACCGTCACCTCATCACCAGGCTCGAGGAACGCGGGCAGGCGGCTCGACTTGTCAGGCTCGGGGATGGCCGTATGCGGCACCCAGGAACGGCACGGTCCCGCCATTCGCCGTCTGGAAGCCGGCCCCGCCGACACGGACGGCCACGCTGCCCGCGTTGTAGATGGTGATGCCGTACCACGGTTGCCCGAGTCGGTCGCCGTAAGCCGGGAGGCCCGGGCTGGCCGTAACCTTCGCCCGTGGCTGCGCGGCGCGATGCTGGATGTAGAGGGCGGCTCCGGCGACGATTAGCGTGACGACCGCGGCGCTGGCACTGATCGCCGCGGCGATGGCAGAGGCGAGCTCGGGGGTCACGGCGGACTTGGTAGGGCGACGGCTAGTCGATCGGCTGCATGTCCTCCCCGCCTACTGTGGGTGCGGCACGCCGCGTGTGGGGAGTTTGGGGAAGAAGATGCCGGCGAAATACAAGAACCCGAAGATGACGAACGCCGGCGATGATCCAGAAGACCCGTGATCACGCCGACGGGTGCGTCGAAATCTTGTGGGCCAAGCCGGCGGAAAAGCCCATGATTTATGCCTTCGTCGCTGCTGCGATAGAGACCGGCAGTAACGTTCGTCGAGTCCCTGGGCCTTCAGTGAGGTTGACCGATGCGGCACCCCACCCGGAACTACCGCCGCCTGCCATTGGGTCCACATAGACCTCAGTTGCCGTGCCCGATTCGGCCAGCCACGAAGTCGACGGGAAGGCCAGCGGTGGGTTGCCGTGCTGCCGACTTCCACTCGCGCCCCTCGAACCGGTATCGATTGCCGTCTTCGCCGGTAATGACGCCGGTCCCGTCGGCGATCGAAAAGTCGAGGATGTTGCCCTTCATCTCCCACCCCAAATCGTGCTGCGGCGGAGGCGGAGCGGATCTTGCGCGGCGTGCTCTGGCAGGCCCCAGGTCGTCCTGATAGTACTTGGTGAGCACACCTACCAAGCAAGGAAAGGAGGGGTCTTGTGCCCGGTCAAGGCGAGCCATGGGAGGACCTCGAGTTTCGGGAGCTGTTCACGACATTCCCGTTGACCGGTCGGCCGCCATCGGGCGACGGCCTAGCCCAACCTAGTCAGTCGGCTTGACCGCACGCCAGGTGCCATCAAGCAGCAGTGGGCCGATGGCAGGAGCTATTGCGAAGGGAGGGCCGCGGACGTTTCGGCTGGTCCAGTCCAGACATTCGTGGACCTGCACGGTCTCTGCCTCGGGGTGCGAGAGGACGCGCACCTTAGTCCACCATTTCCACATCTAACCGTCGGGGTCGACGGGCCAGCTCGCAGGCGTCCTATCGAACTACCCGTTGGACGCAAAGAGAACCGGGGCCTCCGCGTGGAGACCCCGGTCTTGTTGTGCGGTCGGAGTTAGGGCTTGACGTTGCCTCCGCCCTTGCCGCCGTTGTACTGGTTCACCTCGTTGTCGAAGAGGTTGTTGGCCGACGCCTTGACGCCACCGGCCTGGTAGATGAGCAGACCCGTCGCGGTCCAGTCCGTCGGCGTGTAGTCGTGGCCGCTGATGGTGTTGCCCTTGACGGTGGCGGCAGTGCCGTAGCTGATCTGGACGCCGTTCTGGGCGATGGTGTTGACAGGCCCCCATCCGGTCACCCTGTTGTCGTTGATCGTGACCTTGCCACCGTCCCTGGCGACGATGCCACCCTTCTGGTAGTCGGACAGCGCGTTGCCCGAGATCGTGCCCGACGCACCCGTGTAGTAGATGCCGATGCCACGCTGCATGCCGTACATCGCCGGATCGGTGTGTCCGATGTCGCTGATCGTGCTGTTCTTGACGTCGAGCGTGCCGCCGTTGGCGACGATGCCGTAGTGGAGCGCGCCGTGGATGGTCGCGCCGGTGACGCTGGTCGGGTTGTATGCGCCGATGTCGCAGCCGACCGCGTCGAGCTCGCCGGTGACGGTCCCGCCGATCTGCGCGGCGGTGAGTGGGGTGCCTTCCTTCGGGTGGTTGAACCCGGTCGGCTTGCACTTGAGCTCCGGCACATCGAACGTTGTCCAATCGAAGTCCCAGTCACGCTCGCCGCCGAGCGCCAAGCGGACCTCGACCTTCGACGTGGGGTAGCTATACGCAACGTCCGTGGACGTGCCCGAAGCCGCCGAGGGGCCGGGGTAGATGAAGTCACCGTCAATGACGGGATGTGCGGTACCGCTTGTCTTCACATCGTCGTCGAGGCTGGACCTCGAAGCGTGCGGTCCCGGGGGCCGGGTTGTTGAACCGAAGCGTCAGGGTGCCGGGGCCGTCACTGATCTCTTCGACGTACGGGGCGGCCTGGCCTTCCCGTCCGGGAACCTGCATCGCCTTGTTGAGTTCGTTTGTGCTGGGGAAGCCGTAAGCGAGGGCCGAGCCCGCCAGCATTCCAACTCCCACGGTCGCAATGACGACCGAGGTGAGCGCGGATCTCTTTCGGAACATTGTCTGCAACAATCCTTCTCGCGGCTCCCGCCGCGTGGTCTGAGATGAGTGCGATCGTCGGCACAGGTCTTGTGCCCGACCCCGGGATCACAGGTCCGGGCGCTGAAGCAATACTCCCGCCGCGATAACGCGAGGCCATACCGGCATCAGCACGCAGACCGATGGATCATTGGTTGCACATAGTCGGCAACGGCCGTTGTGGTCGGCGTCCGGAAGACCCGGGGGAGGTGATTTCCTGCCGGGCGGGACGAACGCTCGCGGAGCCGTGCCCTACTGCCGGGTCACCCAGACAGGGGTCCCGTCCTGTTCGATGACGATCTTGCCCGCGAGGGGTAAGTCGGCCGGCAGGAGCAGGGTTCCATGCCCGCTCCCGGGTTCACGAAGATGCCCCACCGCTCACCCGCGGGCAGGCCAAAGGTCACGTCCACGGTCGCGCCGGGTGGCACGGGGCTCGGGTCCGCGGTCCCGACCACCCGCCCAGCAGACCACCCCGGCTCCTTCATCTCGGCCACGACCAGCGTGGCGGGCCTGGCGCTCTCGTTCACGACCGCGACGACCCGCACCCGCCCGCCCGTCAGCGCCGCTAGCGGCCCGCAGGCGGCCAGCAGCAGGGTTACCAGCAGGGTGGCGACGACGCTCGAGAGACTAATCTGGCTTGGTTCACATGTCGCCCGGATAGCGCCGCATGACGCCGGCCAACTCGTCGGGTGTCAGTCCGCGCCCCATCGTCCGCAGACTGTGCTCCTCGGCACCCTCGTCGCCGAACGTCGAGCCCACAGGCAGCCGCGGCGAGACCACGGGCGGCGGCGTACTCCGAGGGTTGGCCCCGGAGGTGCCAACTGTCGGCGTAGCCGGGGCGGCGGAATTCACCGTATCTATCTCGACTACTCCGGGTGCGGTTCACTGCCTAACGGATTGGTTCTGCAAATACTCGGCGGTTGGCTCGGCAGGGTCGTTGTTTGGGTTGTTGCACAAACCCAGGTACGTCTCGGTTCGATCGGTGAGCAACCAGGCACCCAGCACGATCACGGTGAAGATGGCGACGACGACAACGGCGATCGAATTGAAGGCGCGTCGCTCTCGGCATCGGCATTGGGAGGCATCCTACGGTACCGAACACATGCGACTGCCCGGTCGCCGGCGGTCTAGGCGTCAGGTCACGACGGTGCCATCGGCCGGAGCTGAGGATGCGTGCGCCTCGATCGGGGTCGGAGTCAGCCCGCGAAGTTCCGTGCCATCGATATTGATGATGGCTGCCGTTCGCTTGCCCCAGCCATCGCCATCAACGCGCGTGAACACGATCCCGGACCCGTCTGGCGTCATCCGTGGCTGCGTGGCCCGCGTGTCCGACCGCCCGAACGACGTCAACTGCCGGAGATCTGAGCCGTCGGCATTGATGCTGTACAGGTTGGAGGCTTCCTCCGTGTCCGGGAAGAAGCCGAGGTCGTACGAGTTGAAGATCACTCGATCGTCACCCGCCCAGTCCGGGTGGGCAGCCATCGTCGTCCAGTCGGTCAGTTGGCGCTCGGCCTCACCCTCCAGATCGGAGACGAAGAGGGCGATCCCGGGTCCGGTACCCTCGATGTCGCCCCTGTCGTAGACGAGCTGCGTGCCATCCGGTGAGACGCGCGGCTGTTCGGCGGTCATGCCGTCCTTGCGGCGTGAGCACGTCGCTCGCATCTCCGGTCGCGAGGTCATACCGACCGACGCCGAATGTCGTCGGCGGTGCTCCGGGCGGGGCGTCGGAGTTCCAGCCGTAGTAGATCGCCTCCCCGTCGGGCGACCAGTCCGGGTAGTTGAACGTCATTGCAGGGCTACTTCGCACGACAGCAGCTTCGTCGCGCCACTTCCATCCGCGTCCGACCACCCATAGCTCCGATCGCTCACCAGGGCCGTAATGGATGAACGCGATGCGCGAGCCGTCCGGGGACCAGTCAGGATGGAAGTCCGTCCCCACGAGATCGGGAACAAGCTCGTGCTTACCAGTGCCGTCCGGGCGGATCAGGAAGACGGTGTCTCCGTCCCCACTCGCTAAGCCCCCCTGGTAGGAGATCCAGGGCTCGCCATCGCGGACCGTGACGTCTTCAGGTGGCCTCGGGGGTGGACGTCGGTGAACCGGATGGGCTCGCGATCGGTCCGGCCGCACTCGGACTGGGGAGCGACGGTGCCGACGCATCGGTGGTAGGCGGCGCGGTGCCCGGGCCGCAGCCGGCGGTTGCCGCGAACGTCGCGATCAACAATAGCGCCCAAGCACACGAACGTCGGAGCTTCCCCATGCCGCTCGTCTCCTGTACCCCGGCCCGTTTGTGGGCCCCTCAGGGGTAGGCCGCATGATGACAGGCATCCGTCCGTCGTCCGTCAACGGCCAGCTCAGGTCGACGACGAGACGAATGGCGTGATCTTACGTTGTTCGTACAGGTCGTGAGACCGGACACATTCACCGGGCTGCTACCCCAGGCGACCGGTGCTTCGTCCGGGCGCAGGAGCGGGCCGGTGTCCGGCCCCAGCGCTTCCACGACATGCGCCACGCGTTCGCCACCTTGCTGCTCGACGCGGGCGAGGAGATCGCGGTCATCTCCAAGATGCTCGGCCATGCCGACTACTCGACCACCGTCGACGTGTACTCACATCTCTCGACCGATCGCTCGCGGGTCGCCGCGGCCCGGATCGATGGCCTCCTTAAGCAGCGGCAGGCCCCGGAGGGCGTGGTGGCCGAAGCCGGGTGAAGCCGCCTAGTCGCCGATGAAGACCAGGCGGAGATGGGATCCCGCCTCGCACCTCTCGGCAAGTTGGATGACCCGATCCAGGGCGGCCGAGGGCTTTTCGACAGCGAGCCGACGCAACTCCGGGATCACGGCCGCCATCTGCGCGCCTGAGAATGACGTGTCGTCGTATGGGTCGATGAACCGAAGGTATGGATAGTCGATCGCATGCGGGCCAGGCAGAAGCCGGAACAAGTCGTGGCCCCCGTCGCCGAGCTCTCCGAGAACTTCGTCGCCGTTGTCAAGGAGCCGGACATCGATGTGTGCCATTGCTCGATAGGCTACCCAGGCTCGGATCGAAACTGTGTGCAGAACTGTGTGCAGGGAACGGTCAGGCCCCGGTCCGGATACCCCGGCCGGGGCCTGTTCACGCTCAGAAGTTGGTCGGGGCGGCGGGATTTGAACCCACGACCACCAGTCCCCCAGACTGGTGCGCTACCAGACTGCGCCACGCCCCGACAGGCCCGTCAGTCTAGCACCCCGCCCTGCCGTGCCCTTCGAGGGGTGGGCTCGTGACGGCGACGCGACACCGATGCGCGACCATCGCCCTCCAAGCACCGAGGACACGGCGAGGGACCCATGGCGACGACCATCGACAGCATCGCGATCTCGGCGATCGACACCGCTGACGACCCGGCCCTCGAGCGCTGGCTGGCCGTCCGCAATCGGGTCGATCCACGTCCGCTCACGCTCGCCGGTTTCCGCGCTGAGCTGACCGCGGCGACCGAGCACTTGGAGCTCATCGCGACGCTCGACGGCGTCGACGTCGGCGCGGCCGACGGCGGCTGGGGCGCCATCTCCGAGGAGTCGAAGACGAGCTTCCTCGTGGGTTGGGTCGTGCCCGGTGCCCGGCGCCACGGGGTCGGATCGGCCCTCATCGACCGCCTCGTCGCCTTCGCCATGGACCATGGCATGGCGACCGGCCGCTCGGTCGCGCTGGACGGCGACGATGGCGCGCTCCGGTTTGCGGCTCGATACGGCCTCGAACAGGTCGGACGTGGCCAGGACGGACGGCTGGAGCTGACGCCGGCGCACGCGACGCCGGCGTGCCGCGCCACCGGCCGGGACCGCGATCGTCTCGTTCGCGGAGCGGCCTGATCTCGAGGCGTCGGTCTATGACCTCGACATGCGGGTCGCCCCGGAGATCCCGACGCTCGCGCTCGAGCCGACCCCGTCCTTCGCGGCGTGGCAGGCGCAGACCTCGGGCGACCCGGGCTTCCTGCCCGACCTGTCGCTCATCGCCCTGCGCGAGGACGTCGTCGTCGGGGCCATCCAGATGTACGACAACGGCGAGGGCACAGCGTTCATCGGCATGACCGCGGTCGACCCGGACGCGCGTCGCCAGGGCATCGCCCGAGCGCTCAAGGTCGAGCTGGCCGCGCGCGCCGTCCGCACCGGGTGGCGTCGGCTGGAAACGTACAACGACGGCTCGAATGAGCGGATGCGCGGCCTGAACGCCGAGCTCGGCTACACGTACCTTCCCGTTCATGGCCATGCTCAAGGGACCGCTCACGACGCGCTAGGTCCGGCTGCCAGGCAGCCCGGCGGTCGGCGCTGACGCCGCAGCCGGGCCAGCCACGCGTCGGCGTCGGCGAGCTCGTCCTTCGATTCGCGAGCGAGGAGGTCGACGAGGCAGCGCTGGACGCTCTTGCCCTCGAACAGCGCGCGTTCGACCTCCCGGGCGATCGGCATCTCGACCCCGAGGCCATCGGCCATGGCCAGCGCCGACCGGACCGTGTACGCGCCCTCGGCGGTGCCGGGCAGGCTCGTCTCGATCTCGGCCCAGGTCCGCCCGGCGGCCAGCTCCTCGCCGAGCCGGTGGTTGCGCGACAGCGACGAGCCGCAGGTCGCGATGAGGTCGCCGATGCCGGCCAGGCCGGCGAAGGTCAGGGCGTTGGCGCCGGCGGCGATCCCCAGGCGCATCATCTCGGCCAGGCCGCGGGTCAGCAGGCCGGCCTTGCCGTTGTCGCCGAAGCCCAGCCCATCGGCGGCCCCGGCGGCGATGGCCACGACGTTCTTCAGGGCGCCGGCCAGCTCCACGCCCAGCAGGTCCTCGTTGACGTACAGCCGGAACCGACGCCGACCGAGGCGCGCGATGATCCGCTGCGCGAGCTCGACATCCGGTGAGGCGACGACGGCCGAGGTCGGCAGGTTGCGGGCGACCTCGGCGGCAAGATTCGGGCCGGACAGGGCGGCGACGCGACCCGGATCGGCGCCGCCGGCCGCCTCGATGACCTGGCTCATGCGCAGGAGCGTGTCGCGCTCCAGGCCCTTGGTCACCGACAGGCGATCGGCCCGCCGGATCGAGGTGCGGGACGAGGCGTGACGTCATCGTCCGCAGGTGCGCCGAGGGCGTCGCGAAGATGAGCAGGTCGGTCGCCGCCGCGAGGTCACCCGGATCGGCCGTGGCGAGCACGGTCGACGGCAGGTCCACGCCCGGCAGGCGGGCGTCGTTGCGCCCCGTCGAGCGGATCCGGGCGGCCGTCGTCTCGCTGTGACAGAACAGCGTCACCGGCTCCCGGCGGGCGACCAGCCGAGCGAGCGTGGTGCCCCACGCCCCGGCGCCGATGACCGCGACCCGCGGGCCGGCGTCCATCAGCGTGGGCGGCGGGCCTGGGAGCCGCTGGCCGAGCGCCGGGTCGGCTTGGCCGACTTGGCCGGGGCCGAGCGGGTCTTCTTGCGGCGCGGCAGCTTGACCGAGGCCCGATCGCGAAACACCAGCCGGACCGGCGTGCCATCGAAGCCGAACTGCTCGCGCAGGCGGTTCTCGAGGTAGCGGCGATACGAGAAGTGGACCGCCGAGGCATCCGAGGCGAAGAACACGAACGTCGGCGGCGCGATGCCGGCCTGGGTCACGTAGAACAGCTTGGGCCGCTTGCCACGGACCGGCGGCGGTGGGGTCCGCTCGGTCGCGGCCATCAGCAGGCGATTCAGTTCACCGGTCGGGATGCGCCGGCGGCGTTCGGCCCAGATGTCGACGGCCAGCTCGAGGACGCGCCCGACGCGCTGGCCGGTCTTGGCGCTGATCGACACGATCGGGGCGTACTCGAGGAAGGGCACCTCGTTGCGGATCCACTCGCTGTACTGGTCGAACGTCCGGTCCGTCTTGTCCTCGACGAGGTCCCACTTGTTGACGGCCACGATGAGGCCCTTGCCCTCCTCGACCGCGTAGCCCGCGACATGGGCATCCTGGGAGGTCAGGCCCTCGACGGCATCGACGACGAGCACCGCGACGTCGCAGCGCGACAGCGCCGACAGGGCGCGCAGGGTCGAGTAGCGCTCGGCCGCCGGGCCGGACGCGACCTTGCCGCGGCGGCGGATCCCCGCCGTGTCGATGAGGACGACCTCGCTCCGTCCCCACGCCAGGCGGGTATCGATGGCATCGCGGGTCGTCCCCGGGATGTCGCTGACGATGGCCCGGTCCTCGCCGAGCAGGGCGTTGAGCAGGCTCGACTTGCCGACGTTGGGCCGACCGACGAAGGCGATGGCTGCCGGTGCCGTGTCCGCCTCGGCGGCGATGGCGGCGTCCCAGCGCGCGGCCTCGGCCGCCTCCGGGTCCAGCTCGCCGCTCGCGTCCGTGCCGTCCGCGTCGGTCGAGGCCTCGCCGTCGTCGCCCTCCGCATCGCCCGCCTCCGGATCGCCCACGACGAACGGCTCGAGGTGACCGGCCGCGACCTCGTCGGCCCAGGCTTCCGCCTCCGCCTCCTTGGCCTTGCGGGCCTGTTCCTGCTCTGTCTCGGGTGGGAGCGCCCAGACGACGGCGTCGAGCAGATCGCCGGTGCCCCGCCCGTGGGTGGCCGAGATCGCGTACGTCTCCTCCCAGCCCAGCGCGTGGAACTCCATGCCCTCGAGCTCGCGCTTCTCGTTGTCGGCCTTGTTGACGGCGACGATGACCGGGGCTGTCGCGCGCCGGAGCAGCTCCGCGGCCTCCTCGTCGGCCGGGTTCAGGCCACTCGCGGCATCGACGACGAAGACGATGACGTCGGCCTGGCCGATGGCCAGGCGGGCCTGCTCCTGGACGCGGGCCTCGATCGGGTCGTTCGGGTCCAGCTCCAGGCCGCCCGTGTCCACGACGACGAACCGCCGGCCGTTCCACTCGGCGTCGCCGTACAGCCGGTCGCGCGTCGTCCGGGCACGATCCTCGACGATGGCCGTCCGGCCGCCGACGATCCGATTGAACAGCGTGCTCTTGCCGACGTTCGGCCGGCCGACGATGGCGACGACCGGGATGGCCCCGCCGAGCTTCGTCGTGGTGGGCGGGGCGGCCTGGCGCCGAGCCACCTCAGGCGGCGCCGGCGGCAGGTCGGGTCAGGTCCGGGAGCGACGTCGTGCGACCGGCCGGCGTGGCGGCCCGCTCCAGGGCGGCTGCGGCCAGGCGGTCCGCGTCGGCCTGGGCCGCCGGCGTGCCGGCCAGCTCCAGGATCCGCCGGGCCACGTCGCGCAGGTCCTCGATCGGCGTGGACGTGCCGCCGGTCACGCCGACGACGCGCGCGTCGCCGAACACCGCCGGATCGTCGAGATCGGGCACGCCCTCGACCTGGATGGCGTGGGTGCCGGCGATCTCGCACAGCCGGGTCAGCTCCTTGGTGTTCGCGCTGGAGCGTCCGCCGACGACGACCATCATGTCGACCTCACGGGCCGTCTCCAACGTGTCTTCCTGGCGGCGGATCGTGACCGGGCAGACCGTATTCACGATCTTCAGCTCGTGGGCGCGCGAGACCATGAGCGCGGCGAGCTTCTCGAACTTCCAGGGCGGCTGGGTCGACTGGCTGATGAGGGCCATCCGCTTGCGCCGCGGGATGGCGGCCGCCCACTCCTCCTCCTCGTCGACGACGATGGCATCGGGCGCGAACCCCAACAGTCCGACGACCTCGGGATGCTTGGGCGTCCCGAGCAGGACGATCGTGTAGCCCTCGTCGACCAGCCGGACGAGCTCCTTCTGCTCCTGGATGACCCAGGTGCAGGTCCCGTCGATGACCTCGAGGCCCTTGGCCTCGGCGCGCTCCATCACCTCCGGCCGGACGCCGTGGGCGCGGATGACGACGGCCGCCCCATGATCGACGTCGTCGAGCGTGTCGACGGTCTCGATGCCGAGGCGTTCGAGGTCGTTGATGACGCCCTCGTTGTGGACGACCTGCCCGAGCGTATGCGTCGCCTTGCCAGCGGCCGACGCCTCCTTGGCCTTGTCGATCGCCTCGCGGACCCCGTAGCAGAATCCGGTGCGCTTCGCGATCCGGACCTCGTCGACCATTCCCACGGGTCGATTATCGCACGGGGTCCCGTTCCGGCCCCTTGGTCACGCTCCGGTCGTGACGGTCTCCGCGCTCGCGGCGGGCGTCGGGTCGCCATACCGACCGCGCTGGGCCGGCGGCAGCAGCGCCGCGATCCGCCGCATGATCAGGTCCGTGGCCAGTGGCGTCGCGGCCTTGCGGTCCAGGCCGGCGGGCAGCTCGTCGGCGACCCGGAATGGGGTCCCGACGCGGACCGTCACCCGACCCCCGGGATGGGGCAGCTTCTGGCCCCGCGGCCAGCGGTCATACGACCCCGCGACGCCGACGGGCACGATGAGGGCTCCGGTGCGCAGCGCGAGGACCGCCACGCCGTCCTTGGCCGGCTGGAGCGCCCCATCGCGGCTGCGGGTGCCCTCCGGGAACACGAACAGCGCGTGGCCCTCGTCGAGGATCCGCTTGGCCAGTCGATAGGCCTCGACGTCGGCCGTGGAGCGGTCCACCGGGTGGACGCCGCCGTGACTGGCCATCCAGCCGACGATGGGCCAGGCGAACAGCTCCTTCTTGCCCAGCCACTGGAGCCGCCGCCCGAGCTTGGGCATGAGCGTCGACGCCAGGACGACCGGGTCCAGGTTGGAGGCGTGGTTGGCGGCCACGATGACCGGGCCCTCGCGCGGGACGGCGGCCAGGTCGCCCTCCAGGCGGATCCGGGTCAGGCCGGCCAGCCCGACCCGCGTCCCGGCGGCCATGGCGTGCATCCACGGTGTGATGGACTCGAGGATCGGCGTCGGAGGCGGCTTCGCGCCCCTGGCGGCGGCTCCCCCGCTCTCGGGGTCACTCACCTCGGCGAGCCAGCCGGGGCCTGGCGCGCCTCGGCATCGCGGACCGTGGCGACGACGGCGGCCACGGTGTCGTCGAACGTGTTGCCGTCGGTCGTGATGATCCGCGCATCGCCGGCGACCCGCAGCGGCGCGACCTCACGCGTCGCATCCAGGTGGTCGCGGCGGCGGAGCGCCTCGAGGATCGCGTGCGCCTCGTCGCCGTCCGGGTCCAGGCCACGCTCCGCGGCCCGGCGGCGAGCGCGCTCCTCGACCGAGGCGTCGAGGTAGATCTTGAGGTCCGCGTCGGGCAGGACGACGGTCCCGATGTCGCGGCCGGCCATGATGATCCCGCCGTCCGCCGCCAGCGCTCGTTGCCGTGCCAGGAGGGCGCCCCGAACCTGGCCGACGGCCGACACGGACGACACGGCAGCATCGACCGCCGGGCTGCGCACGTCCGACGTGTGGTCGACGCCGTCGACGACGATCCGGGCCAGGCGCCCGACGCCGTCCTCGGCCAGCTGCACGTCATCCACGAGATCGACGAGGCCCTCGGCATCATCGACCCCGACGCCGCGCGCTTCAGCCAGCCAGGTCACGGCCCGATAGAGCAGGCCGGTATCGCAGAAGCGGTAGCCGACGGCGCGCGCCGCAGCCGCACCGACGCTGCTCTTGCCCGAGGATCCGGGCCCGTCCAGGGCCACGACCAGTCGTCGCATGGTGTCGAAGGATAGCCCCGGGTGGCGCGCTCAGCGCCGGGAGCGTCCCCCACCGCTGCCCAGGCCGCGGACCTCGGGGGCCTTGAGCGGGCGGACCGACCCGGTCCGCAGGCCATCGATGCGGACGGGCCCGATGCGCACGCGAACGAGACGCTGGACCGGTGCACCCACGGCCCCGAACATCCGCCGCAGCTGGCGCTTCCAGCCCTGGGTCAAGGTCGCCCGGTACCAGACCAGCGACGCCGGGGGCGGGTCCATGAGCTCGACCAGACGCTCGACCTCGACCTCGGTCATCGGCCGCAGGTGGCCGATCGTCGCCTGCCCCTCGTCGAGGTCGATCCCGGATCGCAGGTCCTCGACCTGGCCGCTGTCGAGTGGGTTGTCGAGACCTAGCGCATATTCCCGTTCCACGCCGTGGCGGGGATGCAGGACCTGGTCGGCCCACGCCCCGTCGTTGGTCAGCAGGAGCATCCCCTCCGAGTCCTGATCGAGCCGTCCCACCGGGTAGAGACGGGCGCCATCCGGCACGAGGGCCGTCGGGACGAGGTCAAGGACCGTCGTGTCGGCATGCCGGTCGCGCGTCGTCGACGTCACCCCGGCCGGCTTGTGGAGGACGAGGTAGGCCATCGCGGCGGCGGCGCCGATGACCCGACCATCGACGGCGATGATCGAGCGCTCCGGGTCGGCGGCCTGGCCCGGGGACGCGCGCTTGCCGTCAACGGTCACCCGGCCTTCGGCGATGAGGGCCTCGGCGCCCCGTCGCGACGCGACCCCGGCCGCGGCCAGGACCTTCTGGAGTCGCTCGGCCGGCATCAGCCGGGTCCGCCGGTGCCGTCCGCCGATGGTGCGGCCTCGTCGGCCTTCGGAGCCGGCGCCGCGAGCTCGTCGTCGTCGGCGGCGGTCGTCGGGTCGGCGGCCTCCCCGAACAGCGCTTCAGTCATGGGCTCGCCGCCCTCCTCGGCCAGCCGCTCGGCGATGTCGGCATCGAGGGCCGGGAGGTCCTCCAGGCTCGTCAGGCCGAAACGCTCGAGGAACTCGAAACCCGTGCCGTACAGGAACGGCCGCCCGGGTGCCTCGGACCGGCCGAGCTCCACGATAAGCCGGCGGTGCAGGAGCGTCCGCATCGTGTAGTCGGAGTCGACACCGCGGATGCGCTCGACGGCCCCGCGGGTCACGGGCTGACGATAGGCGACGATGGCCAGCGTCTCCAGGCTGGCCGGCGACAGGCGGATGGCATCGGCACCGACGTAGCGGGCGACGAGGGCGCCGCCCTCCGGCGCCGTTGCCAGCTCGACCCGGTCGCCATCGACGAGCAGCCGCAGACCGCGACCCCGGAGTGACACCTCGAGGTCGCCCAGGCGGCCGTCGACGGTCGCCCGGTCTGTCCCGGCCAGCTGGCCGATCTCACGCCGGCTGAGTGGCCGTTCGGCGACGAACAGGAGGGCCTCGAGGGCGGCCTCGGTCAGCTCGATCGGCGGCAGCGCGTCGACCTCGAGCGGTGACGTGGCCTCGATGGCGTCGGTGTCCGGTGTCGGATCGCTCACGCGAACGACTCCAGCGACTCGTCCAGCGGCGCCTCGATGACGTCGTCGGCCACCGGTGCCAGGCCGGCAGCGGCCCGCTCTTCGGCCGTCGTGGCCCGGGCGACGATGGGACCCCACGGCTCCGCCTGCTCGACGACGATCTCGCGCCGTTTCATGAGCTCGAGCATGGCCAGGAACGTGATGGCGATGACGACCCGGTCACGGACGCCCGCCAGCAGCTCCTGGAGGACGACGGCCGGCGCGTCGCGCAGCGCCGCCCGGATGATGGCCGCCCGTTCGGTCAGGGTGATGCTCCGGGGCATGACCTCGGGCGGGACGTCCACGGGCGGGGCGATGGCCACGAGATGATCGAGCGACCGGACGAGTCGGAGCGGGTCCAGCGGCACGATCTCGGCCGGCCGGGCACCGGCCAGCCCGCTCGCCCGTGCCGCGCCGGGCTCGCGTCGGAACAGGCCGGTCCGCTCCACGGCGTCGGCGGCCAGCCGCGCCCCGGCATCGCGGTACGCCCGATACAGCAGGAGCCGAGCACGCAGCTCGGCCTCGGGATCCGGCCCCTCGTCGGCGAGGGCCGTCGGGTCCAGGACAGGACGGCGCGGCAGCATCGCCCGGCTCTTGATGAGGATGAGCTGCGAGGCGACGGCCACGAACGCGCTGACGTTGGCGAGCCGATCCGTATCGAGGCCGGCCAGTGCATCGAGGTAGGCATCGGCCAGGCCGCCCAGCGGCACGGTCAGGACGTCGAGCTGGCGCGCCTCGATGAGCGCCAGGAGGAGGGCCAGCGGCCCGTCGAACTCGGCGACCTGGACGTGGGTCGCCGTCTCCGGTCGACGGCCGTCCCCGAACCGGATGGCCGGGGCGGTCGGCTTGAGCGACGACGACACGGTGTCGAGCGGCGTCGTCGCCATGACCGGCACGCCCGGCGATCCGGCCCGCTCGCCGATCGTCCCGCCGTCCGCGTCGGTCACGTCAGTTGGCCTCGTCGGCCAGCTGGAGCAGCCGCCCGGCATCCGGGTCGACCGGGTCGTCCTGGTGACGGATGAGCTCGACCGTCCGCTCGCTGCAGCCGGCCCGGGCGGCCAGGCGCGCCGAGGACTCGGCGTGCTCGTCGAGGCGCTGGAGGGCCACCCGCCAGCCGGGGAGGACGCCCGCCAGGCCGGGGACCCACGAGCCGTAGGCCTGTCCCAGCGCATACGCGATGCGCGGCCCGATCCCGGTGTGGCCCTTGCCGGCATCGTGGAGCAGGCCGGCCAGCAGGACCTCCCGGTCGGTCACGCCGCCGTCGCGGAGGGTCGCCACGACGTCGAGGCCGTGACGCCGGTCGGCGACATGCATCGAATCGAACACCTCCATCTGGGCAGGGCTGACCCAGCTCGCCAGCGCCGCACGCTCCAGCGGGCCAACGCGGGCCCGCAGGTGCGCGCGGGTCTGGCGGAGCTTAGACGCCCACCAGGAAGTCGAAGAGGCCATCGATGATCGGGATGATGATCCGTCCGCCGATCGAGTCGCCCGGCGGCAAGAAGAACACGAGCAGCAGCAGGACGAACCCGTACTGCTCGAGGATGGGGCGCCACTGCCACGCGGTCCGCGGCGGCAGGAACGCCAGGAAGACCTTGAACCCGTCGAGTGGCGGGATCGGGAACAGGTTGAAGACCATGAGGATGAGGTTCAGGTAGATGAACGTGCCCATGACCTGGTACACGAGGTCGGGGACCTGGGCGCCGAGCTCCGGATTGCCGATGAGGTAGCGCAAGGGCAGGGCGACGACGATGGCCATGACGAGATTCGAGATCGGCCCGGCGGCGGCCACGATCGCCTCCCCACGATGCCCGCCCTCGAGGTTGAGCGGGTTGTATGGGGTCGGCTTGGCCCACCCGAACCCGAACCCGGCGAACACGAACGTGACGATGAGCAGGATGCCGCCCAACGGGTCGAAGTGGACGACCGGGTTGAGGGTCAGCCGGCCGAGGTGCTTGGCCGTGGAGTCGCCCAGGCGGTAGGCCGCCAGGGCGTGGCTGAACTCATGGACCGGGAACCCGACGAGGAGCATGATCGCGACCGCGATGATCGACGGCAGATACTGTTGCAGGTCCAAACGGCGTCCTCAGGGGGCGATGGGGTCCCGCGTATGGTAGCCGGGCCGCTGGGTGTCAGCCGCCGGCCGTCAGCGTCGCGTCAGAGCCGGCTCAGCAGGTCCGCCTTCTTCCGGTCGTACTCCTCGGCGCGAGATGGCCCCGCGATCGCGGAGGTCGGCCAGGCTGGCCAGCGTCCGGGTCAGCTCGTCGGCATCCAGCGCCGCAGGCTCGGACGAGCCGACCGGCGTGGCCACGACGTTCGTCGCATCCGGGATCGACCGCCGTCGCGGCCGCCGGGACCCCCGTGGCCGCGCCCGGCTCGCCGACCGGCGTCGAGCGCAACGGTGGTGCGTCGGCATAGCTCCCGCCCGCGACATCGCGCTCGTACTCGTGCTTGGCCTCGAGCATCGCCTTCTTGAACGCGATCGGGTGGACCAGCATCTTGAAGTCGCTGATGGCCGCCTCGGACGCGGTCAGGATCTTGAGGTCGCCGAAGCCCAGCGCACGGCCGAAGATCGACTGCTCCAGGACCGCGTCGTTGATCTTCTCCAGCGAGCTGTCGACGGCGCGCTTGTTGATGACGCCCTCGACCTGGATGACCCGCCGGTTGGTCAGGACGTACTCCTGGTTGAGGTAGCGAAGGGTCGTCCAGAACAGCAGCGCCAGACCGCCCACGAACAGGATCGCGGTCACCCAGCCGAGGACCATCCGAGCCGTCCCGGACGCCCCGCCCGGCTCGAGCTGACCACCCAGGAAGAAGAAGATGATGGCGATGACGACGGCCAGGATCGTGAACCGGGCGCCCCACACGAAGACCCACCAGTGCTGCTTCTCGCGATGGACGACGCGCTCCCCCGTCGCCAGCAGTCCGTCGGCGTAGCCCATGCCCCTCGATCCCTTCCTTCCTGCCTCAGGCCCGTGGATGGGCCCGGCGGTAGACGTCCCGGATCCGTTCCCCGGTCAGGTGCGTGTACAACTGGGTCGTCGAGATACTCGCATGTCCCAGCAACTCCTGGACGACCCGCAGGTCCGCGCCGCCCTCCAGGAGATGGGTCGCGAACGAGTGCCGGAGCGTGTGGGGGCTGACCCGTCCGGCCAGCCTCGCCCGCTCGGCGGCGGCCGTGACCGCGGCCCAGGCCTGCTGCCGAGCCAGCCGCCGACCCCGATCACCCAGGAACAGCGGGCCGCCGCGAACGGCGGCGACGTGATGCTGCTCGAGGAGCGCCGTCCACGGGCCGTCGATCCAGGCGATGAGGTGGTCCAGCGCGACCTCGCCGACCGGGACCAGCCGCTCCCGGTCGCCCTTGCCGATGACCCGTACGAAGGCGCCGTCGAGTGACAGGTCCTCACGATCCAGGCCGATGGCCTCGCTGACCCGGAGGCCGGCGGCGTAGAGCAGCTCCAGGAGCGCTCGGTCACGCGGGCCGCCGGCCGAGGCCGCCTCGAGCAGGCGATCGACCTCGTCGACGTCGAGGGTGTCCGGCAGCCGCCGGCTCTGGCGCGGCAGGTCCAGACGCGAGGCCACGTCGACCTCGATGAGGCCCTCGCCGTAGGCGAAACGGTAGAACCCCTTGAGCGCCGCCGCCCGGCGGCGCAGGCTCGTCGGCGCCAGGCCGGTCGCACCGCGCTGACCGCGACGGTGCGCGCCGCCAGATACCCGACCGCGGCGTCCGGCGCCCGGTCCCAGCCCGCGGCGTCCGGGCTGTCGCCGACGGCCCGCTGGAAGTCGGTCAGGTCGCTCCGGTAGGCCCGGATCGTCGCCGGAGCCAGACCCCGTTCCACGTCGAGGTAGGCCAGGTAGTCGTCGATGGCCCGCCCCAGGTCGGGGGCCGCGGTCATCGTCACGCCGAGGTGCGGCCGCCCGCGGTCGTCGGGACGTCGCCGTGGGTCACCTCGGCGCGGTCCAGGAGCTCCCGGGCCGCGGCCAAGGCACTGGCGTCACCCGGACCGCCGCCGAGCATCGCGGCGAGCTCCACGATGCGGCCCTCGTGATCCAGGCGCTCGACCTCGGTCACGGTCCGGCCGTCGCGCTCACGCTTGGCGATCCGGAAGTGGGTGTCGGCGTGCGCCGCGATCTGCGGGAGATGGGTCACGCACAGGACCTGATGCCGGCGGGCCAGGTTCCACAGGCTCCGGCCCACGGGATCCGCGCTTCGGCCGCCGATCCCCGTGTCGACCTCGTCGAAGACGAGCGTCGGGGTCGCATCCGCCTCGGCCAGGACCTGCTTGATGGCCAGGGCGACCCGCGACAGCTCGCCGCCGGACGCGATGCGCGCCAACGGTCGGGCCGGCTCGCCCGGGTTCGGGGCGAGGCGATAGACGACCTGGTCGATGCCGGACGCATCGAACGCCACGGCGTCGCCATCGACCTCGACGGCGGCCTCGGTCGCCTCGGCCGGACGGCGTCCCAGGGCGACCTCGAACACGCCGGGCGGAAAGCCGAGCTCGACGAGCACCGAATCCACGGCGGCACTCAGCGTGGTGGCGGCCGCGGACCGGGCCGTCGACAGGGCCGTCGCGGTCCGGGCGACTCCCGCCAGGCGGACCTCGTCCTCCCCCTGGCGCCGCGCCCGCTCCTCGTCCAGGCCGCGCCATCGCTCGGCCTCCGCCGCGGCTCGTTCGCCATGGTCGATGACGGCCGCCTCGTCGTCGCCGTAGCGACGAAGCAACCCATGGATGACCCCGAGCCGCTGGTCCAGCTCTTCGAGCGCTCGCGGGTCGTGGTCGATCGTGTCGGCCAGGCGGCGCGCCTCGTCGGCGACGTCCTCGAGCTCCGCCTCCAGGCCGGCCAGACGGTCGGCCAGGGGCTCGAACCTCGGGTCCAGCCGCGCCATGCCACGCGCTTCGTGGAGGGCCGTCGCCGTGGCATCGCGCGCCCCGGACCGCTCAGCGGTCAGCGCGTCCCGCAGCGTCGCCGCGCCGCGGGCGATCGCCTCGCCGTGCTGCGCCGCCGTCAGCCGCCCGGTGATCTCGTCGGCCTCGCCCGGGCGCAGATGCGCCGCCGCGATCTCCTCGGCTTCGTGGTCCAGCAGCTCCAGGCGACGGGCGACCTCGCGCGGGTCGAGCATCGCCGCATCCAGCAGCGCCCGGTTCTCGCGCCAGCCGCCGACGGCCTCGGCCACGGCCGCGCGGAGCGACTCGAGGCCGCCCCACGCGTCGAGCAGGTCACGTTGCCAGCGTTCGTCGAGGAGGCGTCCCTGATCGTGCTGGCCGTGGACCTCGACGAGCGGCCCGACCTCCTCGGCAAGGCGGGCCGCGGTCACGGCCGCATCGTCCAGACGCGCCGTGGAGCGGCCGCTGGCGGCGATCTCGCGGGCCGCGATGAGCGGCTCCGGCAGCCGATCGAACAGCGCTTCCACTCGGGCGCCGTCCGCGCCGTGCCGGACGAGGGTCGTGTCGGCCCGCGCGCCGAGGGCCAGCCCGAGCGCGTCGATGAGCAGGCTCTTGCCGGCGCCGGTCTCGCCGGTGATGACATTCAGGCCAGCGTCGACCGCCAGTCGGAGCCGGTCGATGAGGGCGAGATCCGTCACCGACAGCTCCAGCAGCCGCCCGGGGCTCGCCACGTCCGTCACGACGGCAGCAGCTCCACCTTCTGGCGGAGCAGGTCCCAGAACGGTTGCGCGCCACGCGGTTCCACGAGGCGGATGGGCCGTTCCATGGCGTGGACCTCGACGACGTCGCCGACGGAGATCGGCAGGTCCTCGCGCCCGTCGACGGAGACGAGGGCCTCGTGGGCATCGACGATCCGGCAGCGGACGACTTGCTCCGGACTGACCACGACCGATCGGATCGCCGACAGGTAGGCCGCGATGGGGGTGACGACCATGTTCCGGCTGATCGGGTCCAGGATCGGGCCGCCGGCCGAGAACGAGTAGCCGGTGCTGCCGGTGGGGCTGGCCACGACCAGGCCGTCGGCGATGAACGTCGCCAGGTGGGTGTCGTCGATCGACACGTCCAGCCGGCACACCCGGGCGAGCGAGCCACGCGCGATGACGATGTCGTTCAGCGCGATGTGGCGCTCCCCTTCCCCGACCCCGCCGCCGCGCAGGATGCGGCCCTCGATGACCATCCGTTCGTCGAGCGTGTAGTCGCCGGCGACGATGCGCTCCAGGACCGTCTCCAGCTCGCCGGCCTCGGCCTTCGACAGGAAGCCGACCTTGCCGAGGTTGATGCCCAGGAGCGGAACGTCGATCTCCGCGACCGCGCGGGCCGCGCGGAGGAACGTCCCGTCGCCGCCGAGCACGACCAGGGCATCGGTGGTGGGGAGCTCCTCCCGGAGCCGGTCGAGGTCACCCGATTGGGCCTGCCACTCGCCGATGCCCCGGACCTGGCACCAGCCGGAGGCGCGGGCACTGAGCTCGATCGTCGCCTCGTTCGTGGGGTTGTAGGCGAAGCCGATCCGCCGGACGCTCATGGCGGGGTCAGGACCGCGATCCGGTCCTGGATCTCGGCGCAGCCCGGGCCGGCGGCCAGGTGGACGAGGAACTCGCGGTTGCCCTCCGGGCCCAGGATCGGCGACGCGATGACGTCGCGCGTCCCGAAGCCGAGGCCGGCAGCGACGGCCACGGTCCGCTCGAGGACCTCGCGGTGGATCGCCGGATCGCGGACGACGCCGCGATCGGTCCGGCCCTTGCCGGCCTCGAACTGGGGCTTGACGAGGGCGACGACGTGTCCGCCCGCGCGCCAGGGTCGCGACCACCGGCGCCAGGACCTTGTCGAGAGAGATGAACGAGACGTCGATGACCGCCAGGTCGATCGGCTCCGGGAGGCTGGAGGCGGTCAGGGTCCGGGCGTTGGTCCGCTCGAGCGACGTGACGCGGGCGTCGCGACGAAGCGACTCGGCGAGCTGTCCACGACCCACGTCCAGAGCGTAGACGTGGCGCGCGCCGCGCTGCAACAGGACGTCCGTGAAGCCACCGGTCGACGCGCCGACGTCCAGGCCCACGAGACCGGCCGGATCGAGCCCGAAGGCCTCCAGCGCGGCGGCCAGCTTGTGACCACCGCGGCTGACGTACGGCTCCGGCGCTTCGACGGCGATGGAGACGTCGCGGCGGACCGTCTCGCCCGGCTTCAAGTCGCGGCGTGCGGCGTCGCCTTCGCCGACCCGGACCTTGCCGGCCAGGACGAGCGCCTGGGCTTGCGATCGTGTGGGCACGAGCCCGCGCTCGACCAGCAGCTGATCCAGCCGGACTCGTGTCGTCCGGGTGGGCGTACCAGGGATCGGGGCTGGACTCACCCGCCTATCGTGGCACAGCCCGATGCACGGCCACGTACCGCCTCGCCGACCGTAGACTGGGCGGCGATGACCGCCTGGATTCCTCGCATGTGGCAGCGCCCGTCGGCGGTCCTGCTCGTCGTCCAGCTGGCCGGCGTCCTGGTCTACCCGTTCATGGACGAGTCGGCTGTCGGGCGTGCCGCCGTCTCCCTGTTCGCCCTCGTCGTCCTGTTCCTTGCTGTCCGGGCCGTCCAGGCCACGCCGGCGCTCGTCTGGGTCTCGATCGGCCTCGGCGTCCCGATCGTCATCCTGACGCTCCTCGAGATCGTCGATCCGCTCAACGACCAGGTCATCCTGTGGTCGTCGATCCTCCACGCCGTCTTCTACTTCTACACGACGGTCGCGCTTCTTCGGTACCTGTTCTACGACCGGTTCGTGACCGCCGACGAGCTGTGGGCGACCGGGGCGACCTTCACCGTCCTCGCCTGGGCGTTCGCCTACACGTTCATGGCGGTGCAGGTCATCTGGCCCGGGTCGTTCACGGCGGCCATCGCGCCGACCGCCGACCGGACCTGGTTCCAGATGCTGTTCCTGTCGTTCACCAACCTGACCAGCGTCGGCCTGTCCGACATCACGCCGGTCCTGCCGCACGCTCGGTCGTGGGTCATGATCGAGCAGGTCGCGGGCCTGATGTTCGTGGCCTTGGTCATCTCCAGGGTCGTCGGTCTCACCGTCGCGCGTCAGCGCGTCCGGCCAGGCGAGATCGTCCCCGCCGACGAGATCTAGCTCGCGGCGACCCCGGGCTCCGGGCGCTGTGGCTCCAACTGCAGGCGAGCCAGCGTGTCACGTACCTGCTCGGTCAGGCCGGGCGCATCCAGGCGCAGGACGCGGCGCAGGTCGGCGACCGAGCCATGGTCGACGAACCGATCACCGGGGATGCCGATGATCCGGACCATCACGTCACGGTAGGCCGCGTCGACGAGCCGGGCTTCCTCGAGCAACTCGAGGACGGCACTGCCGAAGCCACCGGTCTCGACACTCTCCTCGAAGGTCACGACCAGGCGCTTGCCGCGGGCCGCGTCGAGGATGAGCTGCCGGTCCAGCGGTTTGACGAACCGGGCGTTGATGACCCCGATGCTCCAGCCGTCGGCCTCCAGGGCAGCCGCGGCCTCCTGGGCTCGTGCCACGATCGGACCGAAGCCGACGAACAGCAGGTCGCGGCCCTCGCGCAGTGACTCGCCACGACCGACCGGGATGACCGCCGGCTGGACGGCCGGCAACCCGAAACCAGGGTCGCGCGGATAGTGGAGCGCGAACGGGTGGTCCTGGGCGACGGCGGTATGGAGGAGCGAGCGGAGCTCTTGCTCGTCGCGCGGCGCGGCGATGACGAGGTTGGGGAGCTGGCGCTGGGCCGGGATCGTGAACATGCCCTGGTGGCTCGTCCCGTCCTCGCCGACCAGGCCGGCCCGGTCGACGGCGATGATGACTGGGGCGTCGTTCTGGCAGACATCGTGGACGGTCTGATCGAAGGCGCGCTGGAGGAAGGTCGAATACAGCGCGACGACCGGCCGGAGGCCGCCGAGGGCGAGGCCGGTCGCGAACGTGACGGCGTGCTGCTCGGCGATGCCGACGTCGAAGACCCGGTCCGGGAACGCCGCCTGGAGCTTGGACATGCCGGTCCCGGTCGGCATGCCGGCCGTGATCCCGACGATCCGCCGGTCCGTCCGGGCGAGCTCGATGAGCTCCGCGGCCAGGACGGCCGTGTAGTTCGGGTGCTTGACCGGGGCGGACGGCGGGGTCGTCGGCGAGGCGGCGTCGTCGGCCATCGATTCGGTCGGCATCGTCCGCGTGCCGTCGTACGCGTCGGCCGCGGGGGCGAGGGCCATCGGTGGCAGCGCGGCCCCGTGGAACGAGACCTGGTCGGCCTCGGCCGGCCGAAACCCGCGGCCCTTCTGGGTCCGGACGTGGACGATCGTGGGTCCGGGCAGATCGAGCGCCGCCCCGAGCGTCTCCAGGAGCGCCCGGATGTCGTGACCGGGCACGACCCCGATGTAGGTGATGCCCAGGTCCTCGAACAGCTGCCCGGGCTGGGCGAATCGGACGACCGACGCCCGCAGGCGGCGTGACCACTCGAGCAGGGTCGGCCCGACGACGGGGATGTCGCCGACCGTCCGATCGTAGGCGGACTTGCTCTGGCGCCACGCGCCGGACAGCTTGATCTGGGACAGGTACTTCGAGAACGCCCCGACCGTGGGGCTGATCGACATCTCGTTGTCGTTGACGACGATGAGCATCTGGGTCTGGCGCTGGCCGATGTCGTTGAGCGCCTCGAGCGAGAGCCCGCTCATCAGGGCGGCGTCACCGACGACGACCGCGATGCGCTCCATCCCGTGCCGCAGGTCGCGCGCTTCGGCCAGCCCCTGGGCGACCGACAGGCCCGTCCCGGCGTGCCCGCCGTCGAAGACGTCGTGGGCCGATTCCGTGCGCCGCGGGAAGCCCCCGACACCGTCGAGCTGGCGCAGCGTGCCGAACCGCTCCAGGCGTCCGGTGAGGAGCTTGTGCGGGTAGGCCTGATGGCCGGTGTCCCAGACGATCCGGTCGCGGGGCGACTCGAGCAGACGGTGGAGGGCGATGGTCAGCTCGACGACGCCGAGCGACGAGCCGAGGTGGCCGCCGGTCACGGCGACCGTGCGGATGATCGCCTCGCGGATCTCGGCCGACAGCTCGGCGAGCTGGATCTCGTCCAGGCCGCGCAGATCGGCGGGTCCCTGGAGGTCGGAGAGGATGGTCACGGGTGGTTGGCTCCGTCCGACCGCCTGGCGGGCGGTCGTGTCATGGGTGCAAGTCGACGGCCGATGGACGGCTCGTCCGGCCGGTTCGTGATGATAAACCTGTTCCCTCTAGGTCGCAAGTTTCCAGGCGTCACGGCCGACGGACGGATGCTAGTCCCCCGGCGCCCATCCGTCGCGCCAGGCGACGCGATCAGGTGGGCGGGTCCTCGTCGGCTTGGACGTCGCGGGTCTCCAGGGCGCCGCCAGCCCTGGCGACGAGCTGCTGGACACGCAGCTCGGCATCGGCGATGAGCCGCTCGCAGCGGGCCTGGAGGGCGACGCCTCGCTCGTACAGCGACAACGCCGCTTCGAGGGGTTGGCCGCCGGCCTCCAGCTCCGCGACCGTGCGCTGGAGCTCGATGAGGGCCTCATCGAAGCTCAACGCGTCGATGTCGGCGGCCGCCGGCGCGGGGGGCTCAGCCATCGGATCCGTCGTCACGCGTCTCCTCGTCGTCGGCGACCACTCGCCGGTCCAGCCAGCGGGCGACCAGCATACCGAGCGCGACGCCGACGGCGGCGATGGCCAGGACGATGACGAGGAACAGCAGGCCGGCACCGAGGTCGTCGGGCGTCACGGCGAGACGTCGTCAGCGGTCGTCGGCGGTGGCCGGGAGCGTCCCGCCCGCGACCCGGAGCGTGAGCGGCGTCCCGCCCGGGGCTTCCGCGGGGGTCCGGACGATGGCGTCGTCGTCGGTCCGCCGGACGATCGCGTAGCCCCGGTCGAGGGTCGCCTGTGGCCCCAGGACGGCCAACGCCGCGCCGGTGGCGGTCAGCTCGCCGCGTGCCCGCGCGACGCGCCGGCCGGCCAGCACCGTCAGCGGCGGCAGGCGACCCAGCCTGGCCCGCTCGCGAGCCAGACGGGCCGGCACGGTCGGCCGGACCCGGGCACCCAGCCGCTCCACCGCCTGCCGTTCGCGGCCAAGCCGTCCGGTCATCGCCCGCGTCGCGCGGTCCAGGAGCAGGCCCGACCGCTCCCGCGCGGCCACGAGCTGGGCGGCCGGATGCAGGCGGTCCAGCACCCGCCGTTCCTCCCCCACCTCGCGGGCCGCGACGGCGACCCGCCGGCCGATGGCCCCGTCCAGCCGCCGACCGGCCCCGCGCAGCGCCGATTCGAGATCCGCCCGGTCCGGCACGACGAGCTCCGCGGCCGCGGACGGGGTGGCAGCGCGCACATCGGCCGCGAAGTCGGTCAGGGTCACGTCGACCTCGTGGCCGATGCCCGATACGACCGGGACCCGATGCGCGACGACCGCCCGGACGACCCGCTCGTCATTGAACGCCCAGAGTCCTCCATGGACCCCCCGCCTCGGGCCACGATGGTCAGGGCCGGCGTGCCCTCGACGTCACCGGCCGCGGCGCGCTCGTCGATCCAGCGCTCCACCCGGCGCAGCGCCGTGACGATGCTCGCCGGCGCCTCCTCACCCTGCACGCGGGCGGCGACGAGGACGACCCGGACGAGCGGCCAGCGCCGATCCAGGACGGTGCACACATCGCGCCACACGGCCCCCGTCGGGCTGGTCACGACCGCGATGGTCGTCGGGCGCGTCGGCAGCGGCCGCTTGCGCGCCGCCTCGAACAGGCCCTCGGCGGCCAGCTGTGCCTTGAGCGCCTCGAATCGGAGGGCGAGGTCGCCGATGCCGGCCGGCTGGAGGCTCTCGACGTAGAGCTGCAGGGCACCGGTCGGCTCGTACAGGTCGACCCGGCCGTGGGCGACGACGCGCAGCCCGCTCTGGGCTTCGAACGCCGACCGCACTCGGTCATCCCGGAACCACACGCACTGGAGCTGGTTGCGCTCGTCCTTGAGCGCGAAGTAGGCGTGCCCGGCGGTCGACACGGTGACCCGCCCGACCTCGCCCTCGACCCACACGTCGCGAAGCCCGTCGTCGGATCGCACGAGGTCGCGGATCGATCGACTCACCTCGGACACGGTCCGGATCCGCAGCCCGAACGTGCCGGGCGCCGCGGGTCCACCCGGTGTCGGCATCGGGGACGTAGGGTCCATGCACGGATGGTACCGATGGGCGAGCGTCGCGGCGGCACCGGTCGGGCTACCGTGACCGCCATGGACCAGACGACGCCCCCCACGGCGAGCTACGACGCCCCGGCCGGTCAGCCCGGGGTCGCGCCGCATCGGCAACCTGAGCGCGGCCATCCGGCGCGAGATGGCGGTCGGGCCGCTGACGACGGCCGAGGTCGCCGCCATCGGCATCGCGTTCGTCGTCACCGTGGTCGCCTTCGTGCTACCGCTGCCGTGGCTGGCCCAGGCGGCGATCGCCGTGGGGCTGGGCACGCTGGCCGGCACCGAGGTCGCCCGTCGGGCGGTCCCGCGGGACGCACGCCAGGCGCTCGAGGCGTTCGGCTACCTCGGCGAATGGGAGCTGGACCGCGCGGGGGACATCGGTGCCGGGCCGATCGCTTCACCCGTGGAGGCCCAGCGCTGGCTGGCGATGACCCCGGAACGACCGGAGGATCGGTGGTTCCGCTGGGAGCTGCTGCTCCTCGTCGACCAGCCGGCCGAGGCCGCGGCGGTCGCCGACCGCATCGGCGAGGCGACGCCGTACGACCGCTTCGAGCGGGCCTACGCCCTCGACCGGATCGCCTGGGGCCAGGGCGGACCGAGCGATCTCGAACGGTTGCGACGCGCCGCGGCGGAGGCCGGGCCGCCTGGCACCGACGATCGGCGCCATGCCGAGGTCGCGGTCGCGGTCTTCGAGGCGCAGCAGCTGGCGTCCGCCGGCGTGAGCCCGCTGCCCCCGCTCGTCGCCGTCCGGGACCAGGTGCCGGCCGACGTCGGGATCGGACGCCGCTACGTCGCCGGGCTGCGCCTCGTGGCGCTGACCGCGGCCGTCTTCTTCGCGCTCGTCGTGCCGGCCGCGATGACGCTGATCGGAGCGGTGCTGGCCGCCGGCTGACCCGCCGACCCGGCCGCTAGACCCGGCGGCTAGACCCGGGTCTGATACTCGCCCGTCCGGGTGTCGACCCGGATCGTGTCGCCGACCTCCACGAAGATCGGGACCTGGACGACCAGCCCGGTCTCGGTCGTGGCCGGCTTGCGAGCGCCCGACTGGGTATCGCCGGCGAAGCCCGGCTCGGTGTCGGTGACGCTGAGGTCGACCGTGACCGGGAGCTCGACGCCGATCGTCTCGCCCTGGTAGCTCGTGCGATCCAGGGTCATCCCGTCCTTGAGGTAGCGGGCGACCTCGCCGAGCTGCGCGCTCGTGAGCATGAACTGGTCGTACGTGTCGGTGTCCATGAAGTGGAGGTCCTCGCCGTCGCGGTAGAGGAACTGGACCGGGCGCTTCTCCATCGACGCCCGTGGCCACTTCGTGCCGGCCTGGAACGAGCGCTCGACCGTCTGCCCGCGCTTGATGTTGCGCAGGGTGATCCGGACCTGGGCGGACCCGCGACCCATCTTGATGTGGTGGTAGTCGAGGATCTGCCAGAGCTCGCCGTCGAGCTCGATGGCGACGCCCTTCTTGAGTTCGCCGGTACTGATCATGCGGTCTGGGCTCCTGCGATGGTGGGCGATCGAGGCCGCGTCCCGCGCAGGCGTTCGCCGGGCCGCGGGTCGGTCGGGATGCGGCCGCCATCCTACACCGCACCCGCCCGACTACCATCTCCGGCGATGAGCACCTCCGCCGGCTTCGACGAGGTTCTGGCCGCGCCGCGCCCGACGTTCGCGACCACCGAGGTGGTCGAGATCGCCCGGCGGACGTTCGGCGTCGAGGCGAGCACGGCGACCGACCTCGGCAGCGAGCGCGACCAGACCTTCCTGCTCCTGACCGAAGCCGGCGTCGCGGCGGCCGTGTGCAAGCTGTCGAACGCGGCCGAGGACCCGGCCATCCTCGACATGGAGGCGCTCGCCGTGCTCCATGCGCAGCGGGTCGACCCCACGCTCCCGCTGGCCGTCCCGTGGGCCGTCCCCGGCAGCCCGCCCGCGGCGTCCGAGCCATCCTGGTATCGCGCGACGATCGAGGCGGCGGACGGGGTCCACCACGTCCGGATGTACGACGTCCTCCGCGGGCAACAGCGGAGTGATCCGCTCACGCTCGCCGACCCGGCGCTCGTCGGCTGGGGCGAGATGACCGCTCGCCTCGGCCGCGCCCTCCGCGGCTTCCATCACCCGGCCCTCGGCCGAACGATGCTCTGGGACATCCAGCACGCCGAACGGACCCGGGCCTTCCTGCCGACGATCAGGGACGCGGACCAACGGGAGCTGGCCGAACGCGCGCTCGACCGCTACGAGGCGGTCCTCGTCCCGGCCTGGCCGGGCCTGCGAGCCCAGGCCATCCATACCGACCTGACGACCGACAACGCGCTCGTCACCGACGACGGTCGGATCTCGGGGGTCGTGGACTTCGGCGACATGGCGCACTCGGCCCTCATCGTGGACCTGGCCGGCGCCCTCGACTCGCTCCTCGCCGGCCGTCCGGAGGCGGAGCTGTTCCGCGTCGGGCGGCTCGTTCTCGACGGCTACCAGCGCATCACGCCCCTGGAAGAGGCCGAGCTCCGGCTGCTCGGCGAGGCCATCGCGACACGTGCCGCGGTCACCATCGCGATCTCGTCGTGGCGGTCCGACCAGGGCCTCGAGGATCCGGCCTTCGCCGAGCGCTACAACGCGGATGTCGCCCAGACGATCGGGATCCTCCTGGCGGCCGGCTGGGACGAGACGGCGCGGCGCTTCGGGGCGTCCGTGCGCAGGGGGCGCGCCGACCTCGTCGACCGGCGTGCTGCGGCCTTCGGCCCGGCGATCGAGCCCCTGACCTATCGCCGACCCCTCCACCTCGTCAGCGGGCAGGGCGTCTGGCTCACCGACATCGACGGTCGCCGATACCTCGACGCCTACAACAACGTCCCGTGCATCGGTCACGGCCATCCGCGGGTGACCGAGGCGATCGCCCGCCAGTCACGCCGGCTCAACACGAACCTGCGCTACCTGCACGAGACCGCGATCGAGCTGGCCGAGCGCCTGATCGCCACGATGCCGCCGGGTCTCGACACGGTCTTCTTCGTGAACTCGGGCTCCGAGGCCAACGACCTGGCCTGGCGCCTCGCGACGACGGCGAGCGGACGGCACGGCGGAGCGTGCACGGACTACGCCTATCACGGCATCTCCGACGCCATCGCGGACCTCTCCCCGGAGTCCTGGCCCGGCGGCCGGCGGCCCGAGCACATCGGCACCTGGCAGCCGTCGGACCCGAGCGGCGTCGCGACCGCCTTGGACCAGCTCGACGGCCGCGGGACGCCGGCCGCGGCGGTCATCCTGGATGGGGTCCTGACGAGCGACGGCTACCCGACCCTGGACCCGGACGTCGCCGAGGGCTGGAGCGCCCAGGCGCGGGCCCGAGGCGCGCTCTGGATCGCCGATGAGGTCCAGGGCGGGCACGGCCGAACGGGCGAGGCCCTGTGGTCATTCGAGCGACTCGGCCTGCTGCCGGACATCGTCACCATCGGCAAGCCGATGGGCAACGGTCATCCCATCGGGGCGGTCGTGACCACGCGTGACCTGGCCGCCACGTTCGCCGACCAGACCGTGTTCTTCAGCACGTTCGGAGGCAATCCGGTGGCGGCGGCCGCCGCGCTGGCCGTCCTCGACGTCATCGATGACGAACGGGTCCTCGAACGCACGGTCGCCGCCGGAGCGGCCTTGCGCGACACCATCCGCGACGTGGCCGCTGGCCATCCCGGGATCGTCACCGAGGTCCGCGGGGTGGGCCTGGCCATCGGCGTCGAGTGCGCGTCCGCCGAGGTGACGTCAGCGATCAAGGAGGGCCTGCGCGACCGAGGCCTGCTCGTCGGCACGAGCGGCCGGGATGGCACGGTCCTCAAGGTCCGGCCGCCCCTTGCCTTCACGACCGCGGAGGTCCCGGCCTTCGTCGATGCGCTCGAGGCCACCCTCGCCGCCGTCGACGCCTGAGCTAGTCGCGGCCCATCGTCAGGAGCCGGTCGCCTAACCCCAGCGGACCTCGACGATGGACAGCGCGCCGGTCTCGTGATCCCAGTGACGGACCTCGTCCTCGCCGGGCGCAAGGACCAGGAGGTCGCCGCCACCGTCATCAGCGATCGCCAGGTACCCGTCGGGCAGCCGCCCCGGCCAGTCCGCGCGGAGTGCGTCGTTCTCTCGGACGATGTGGTTCGCCGTGCGGCCCATCGTCTTGCGATCCGTCGGGTCCCAAACGGGGTACAGCGTCCAGACACCCCGGATGGCGAGTACTTCCCCGCCGTTAGCCCGGATCAGGCGCTGTCGATGCGGTTCGGGCAGTCGGCGACCCAGTCGTGCCTCGGCCGCCGCGACGAGCGCCTCGGATCCCGGGAACGGCATGTCACGACCGCCCGACGACGGTCACGTCGCGCGGGAACGACGTCAGGCGCTCCACGCGGCCGGCGGCCGCATCGATCGCGACGAGGTCCTCGATCCGGATGCCGGTCTCGCCCTCGAGGTAGACACCCGGCTCGACGGAGAAGACAGTCGGGCTCGGCAGCGGCGTCTCCGGCGCGGTCGTCGCGAGCGAGGGGCCTTCGTGGGTCGCCAGGCCGATCCCGTGGCCCGTCCCGTGCCCGAAGTGCGCCCCGTGCCCGGCGTCGGCGATGACCGCGCGGGCGGCCGCGTCGACGGTCCGACCGGACGGCAACGGGCCGCCACGCGCCACGGCGGCTTCGAGGACCGCCACGCCGGATCCCTGAGCGCGTCGGACGAGCTCGTAGAGGTCCAGGTCCCGGGCCGACGGCTCGCCGACGAACAGGGTCCGGGTCATGTCGCTTCGGTAGCCGGCGACCTGCGCGCCGAAGTCGAACAGCAGACCGGCGCCGTCGCGAACCGGTCGATCACCGGGCGCCCCGTGCGGCAGGGCGGCTTCCGGGCCGCTCAGGCAGGCCACGTCGAAGGCGAGGGCCTCGGCGCCGCTCGTCCGGATGAGCCACTCGAGACGGAGGGCGAGGTCGGCCTCGGTCACGCCGGGCCGGATCTCGGGCAGCAGCGCGATGAGCGCCCGGTCGGCGATGGCACACGCCGCGGCGATGCGCTCCAGCTCGGCCGGCTCCTTGACCGCCCGGTCGGCTTCGACCCAGCCCTCGATCGGCACGAGCTCGACGTCCGGGGCCGCGGCGGCCAGCCGACCCCACACGGCCTGGGCCACGAAGCCGGCCTCGACCCCGACCCGACGCGCGCCGATCCGAGCGCACAGCTCCGCCCAGCGGCCGGCCAACGGGCCGAGACCGGTCTCGATCCGGGCCGCGGGCGCCTCCCGAGCCGCCTGGATCGTGTAGCGCGAGTCCGCCAGGACCACGACCTCATCCGTCCCGACGAAGAACTGCCCGGACGTTCCTGCGACCTTCTCCTCCCCGTCGCCCAGGGTGAAGCCGGTCAGGTAGCGCATGTGCTCGCGGCCGGACCCCGAAGTAGGCGTCGATGCCCTCGCCGGCGAAGCGGTCGCGCAGACTCGAGCCTGGCGCGCGGGTCGAGCGGCGCGCGTCGGCGTCGGCCCAGGCGGACCGCTGGTCGGGTGTCGGCGACGGAGCGAAGTCCTCGGCGGCTCGGCCAGTCGCGGCCTCAGAGTAGCCGTACTCGGCCTTGTTCTTCTCGTGCTGGGCACTCGTCTTGGCGAACACGTGCGCCCCACCACCGTCCGGGATGGCCAGGAAGTAGATGAACTTGTCCTTGGTGTTCGGTGACAGAGCCGCATCGATCGACTTGAGGGTCGGCGTGGCGATCGGTCCGGGCGGCAGCCCGGCCTGGGTGTAGGTGTCGTAGCCGAGCAGGCTCTCCGGCAGGTCCAGCTTGGCCATCGGCGCCTCCGGCACGGTCCAGAAGACGTACTCCTGCCATTTCTCGAAGTCCATCGCGTCGAGGTTGACCGTGTCGACGGCGTAGATGTACGTCGGGTCGGCGTTGAGCAGCTTGTTCTTGACGCCCTTGATGCCCTTGATCCGGTTCTGGTAGACACCGGCGATCTCGGCCCGCTCCTCGTCCAGGACGGCTTCGCGTTCGACGATCGAGGCCAGGGTCAGGATCTCGAAGAAGACAGACCACGCGTCCTCGGGCACGTTCAGGCGCTCCTCGCCGACCGCCGCGACAAAGCCGTCGAGCATCAGGCGGACGAGCTCATCGGGCGTCGTGTCCGGGAGCACCCGGTACGACGCCGGCCACAGGAACCCCTCGAGTGATGCGTCATCGGGTGCATCGGCCAGGGCCTTCTTCAGCCACGGGTAGTCGTCGATCAGGGCCTCGGGCGGCGCCTTGGCCAGCTCGTAGAACTCGCGCGGGTCCATCTCCAGGCCTTCGATGGTCTGGAGCTTGGCGGTGATCTGCTCGAGGCGCAGCCCGGTCCGCAGGGCGATGTCGACGTACGGGATCTCCGGCGGCGCGAGGAGCGCCGTCACGACCTCGTCCGGGGTCAGGTTGCGCCGCAGGATGAAGTCGCCTTGCTGCAGGGAGCCGGCCAGGTCGCGCTCATGGCCAGCAGGATGAACGCCCGGGCATCGCGGACGAAGCCCTCGTCCTCGAGGCGTGCCCCGATGGTCGAGGCCGTGTCGCCTTCGGTCACGACGAAGTTCACCTGCGAGGCATCGTCCGAGGCCGGGTCGGTCAGGTCGCGGCCAAGGTCCTCCTTGACCGCGTCGGCGACGAACGGCAGGTTCAGCGCCGCCGGGCTGTCCGCCGCCCACGACACGATCGCCGAGTTCACGACGGGTCGGAGCACGGTCAGGCTGACCGTCAGCACGACCGCGGCCAACACGAGCGTGAAGACGAGGAACTTCAGCAGGCCGATGAAGCCGTTCCCGCCGCCGCTGCTGGGTCGGTAGCCGCCGCTGCGGCCCTCGCCGCGGCGGGTCGGGACATACGACTCCGGGATCGACTCCGTCGCGTAGGCGTCGGGCTCGTACGGGTGCGCGTGGGGGGCGTGCGGGTCACGGGGGTCACGGGGGCGTCCGCCGGAGCGGATCGTCATCTGGTCGTCTCCATGGTCGTGGGGGCCGGAGGGGAGGACGTCCCGGCGGCCTGTCGTGTGTCGAGGACATCTTGCAGGATGATCGCCGCAGCCTCCCGATCGACCTTCGCGCGATAGGCATCGCGCTGGGTCTTGGTGGGTGGGCCACCGGATCGCCCGCGGGGCATCGGGCCGAGGCGCGACTCGGCGACGTGGCTGCTCAACCGCTCGTCGCGGAACGTCATGACGATGGGGCGGTCCAGGACCGCGAGCAGGTCCGCGACCCACCTGCGGGTCAGCTCGGCCTGCGCCCCTTCCTGGCCTGCCGCCTCGAGCGGCAGGCCGACGACGAGCTCGTCGACGCCGTGGCGATCGATGAGCTGCCGCAGCGCCGTGGCGTCGGCGCCGACGCTCCGGCCGCGGGGCAGCGTCGTCAGCGGCCGCGCCCCGGCGCCCGGTCCGTCCGCGATGGCCACGCCGATGCGCCGCCCGCCGAGGTCCAGGCCGAGGGCGACGCTCATGGCTCCGTCTCCTCGGTGGTCACCGGACCGTTGACGATGACCTCGACCCGGGCGTCCAGCGACGGCACGGTGCCGACCCAGTCCGGCCAGAGATCCAGGTCCGCGCTCCCGTAGCCGTCCAGCACGGCCTGCGCGTCGGCACGGGTCAGGCCCAGGATCTCGGTCTCGATGGCCGCCGGATCGAGGATGGCGACCTGGCTCGCGGTGACCGTGACCGGGAAGGTGATCGTCCCCGCATCGACCACGGCCGGGTCGACCCGAACGTCGCTGGACCCCTCGACGAGCTCGTGGCCGGCCTCGACGCTGCCGGTCAACCGCGCCTCGGCCACGTCCTCGACCGGCGCGGCATCGACGGCGATGACCGTGCCGACCGCGGATGCCCCGAGGTCGAAGGTCTCGACCTCCTGGCCGACCAGGGTCGTCGGGTCGACGCTATAGGTCGGGGCACCGAGCACGGCGGTCTCCGGGAAGACCGTCGCCTCGCTGCCGCTCAGATCGGGATCGTCGAGGGCCTCGGTGAAGGCCGTCGTCAGGTCCGTCCCGAGGGCGGCCACGGCGGCGTCCACGTCCTCCTGGGTCACCCGCGGGAACTCTTCGCGGGAGCCGCCTTCCGTGGCCTCCGGGTTGGTGACATTGAGGAAGAGCGGCTCCTCGCCGCGCGGGATGGTCGTGACCGCGTTGGGTTCGACATTGCCTTCGGGTCCGGCATCGACCGCGGTGACCTTGACCGACGCCCGGGCCGGGACGACGGTCAGTCCGACCAGCTCGGCCGCCGGGATCCGGAGGGCGCGATCGGTCCGGAAGCGGACGCCTGATCCGGTGCTGACGATGGAGCCCTTGGGGATCGTGTTGGAGCTCGTGAAGTCGAGGTTGTCGAAGCGGACGGTGCCCTTGGCCTTCTTCTCATCGGTCCGCTTGCCTGTCGCGGTGAAGGTCTGGGCTGCCTCGACCGGGACGTCGATCTGCTGGGCGGGCACGACGCCGGTCGACGGGTCAGGCTCGGTCGCGGACGTGCTGGCCGTGACCTGGAAGGCGATCGGCCCGATCGTCTCCTCGCGCGGCGTGACGGTCGCGGTGGCCGACGGCAGGACGAAGAACGCCGCGACCCCGGCGACGACGATGGCCAGGCCGAGCATGGCCAGGCCGACGAGGATCGGCGTGCGCCGGGCCGTGATGGCTCCTCCACCCGGTTCCGGTCGAGCGCGCACGCGCACATCGGTCGCCGGGCGGACGTCGGTGACCACACCGCGGGCGGCGGCCGCGGGGGCGACACGCTCGATCGTCGTCGCCCCGGTCGGACTGCCCGGATCGGGTCGCGGGCGGGTCGGTGGTGGGACCACGGTCTCCGATGCGGCGAGCCCCAGGGCGACCTGCTCCGGCTCGACCGATGCGGCGCCGGCCCCGGCGTCGCCGGCCGCCGTCGATGCGGCATCGGTCCCGGCGGCAGCGGCCCCGGCACCGGCGGCCGCAGCCGCGGCCGCCCCGGCGGCCTTCCGGCGACGCGGCGGGCGGGCCGCGTCCGGGGTCGACGGTGGCGGCGGACCGGGTGCCGGCCGTGGCGCTTCCTCGGATGACTCGTACTCGCTGACCGACGCGAAGACCGGCAGCCCGGCCGACGCCGCGAGCGCGCGGGTGGCCGCATCGCCGGCCACGATCGACAGGCGCTTCTCGTGGGTCAGCGCGTCGCGGGCCAGGAGCCGGAAATTGATCCGCGACGTCGCGACGCGCGAGCCGTACGGCAGGACCAGCGCGACCCGCCGTCCCTCGGCGCTTCGGATCCGCGCGGCCGCCGACGTGATCTCGTCGTCGACGTCGAGGTACAGGATGCCGCCGGCCATCAGACCTTCATCGCCCTGAGGACGCGGCGCAAGGCCACGTCGAGGGCGTCCTCGGTGGTCTGGAGCTCGATCGCCTGGTAGGCGAGACCGAGCGGCGTGACGTCCTGTTGATCGACCAGGAGGTCGGTGGCATCCGTGACCGTGTCGATCTGGTCCGGTCCCATGACCACGATCTCGGGCGGCCGGGCGAACGGCATCTGCTTCCAGAACGACTCGGCGGCGAGGGCCTCGCGGATCTCCGGCAGGCGCGAGCCGCCGCCGCACAGGTAGACCCGGCCGGGCAGCAGGTCGCCGCCGGACAGCTCCTCCATGACCAGCTCGACGCCGGCCGCCCAGACCCGGACGTCGTCGCCGACGATGGCCGCGATCTCCGTCCGCTGGTCGGCCGCCAGACCGCGCGCGTAATCGACCTTGAGGGCCTCGGCGCGCGGAAAGGGCAGGTCCAGCCGATCCGCCAGTGACTTGGTGAAGGCCCGGCCCCCGAGGGCGAACATCCGGGTGCCCTCGATGCCGCCCTGGCGGACCAGCGCGACGTCCGTCGTGCCGCCGCCGACGTCGACGAACAGCGCGCCCGATTGGCGGATCTGATCGACCCCGAGGACGCGCGCGACGGCATACGGCTCAGCGACGATCTCGAGCAGCTCCAGGTCCAGCTGGCTGGCCACGCTCTGGAGCGCCCCGAGGTGGACGAGGGGGGCGAAGGCGTTGAAGATCCCGATCTTGATGTGCCGGCCCTGGAAGCCGACCGGGTTGGTCAGCGGATAGCCGTCGATGGCCGCTCCGGTGATCGCGGCATGGACGAGCCGGACGTCGACCTGGGGCAGGCCGGTCTCCCAGGTGATGGCCCGCTCGGCTTCGCGCAGGGCCTCGCGCTGGACGTTGTCGATGAGGCGCTGGAGCTCGTTCTCGGTGATCGGCTGGTCCGGTCGCTTGCGTTCCTGGCTGTGGGTCGTCGTGAAGCCCTTGACCAGCTCACCGGCGATCCCGATGACGACCTGGCTGGGCCGGAACCCGGCCATCTCCTCGGCTTCCTGGAGGGCGACCGCGCAGTTGTCGACGACCGCGGCGATGTCGGCCACGGTCCCCGACTGCATGTGCGACAGGCCCTGGCGCTTGCGGCCGACGCCCCGGACGGTGCCATGCCCGTCGTCGTCGATCTCGAAGACGAGCGCCTTGGCGAACTCCGTCCCGACATCCAGCGCGGTGCAGGCGGCGAGGGACGGTTGGCCATCGCGCTGCCAGATGCGCCGCCAGAACGCCATCAGCCGGTCGTCACCAGGGCGGCCCGGATGGCGGCCATCGCCTCTGGCAGGCCCTCGCGACGGGTGCCCTTGCCCTGGGCCATCTCGGGCCGCCCGCCGCCCTTGCCGCCGAGCGGGGGCATCGCCGTCCGGACGAGGTCGCCGGCCGACACGCCGCGCGCCACGAGGTCGTCCGAGACGGTCACGAAGACGTGCGGCTCGTCGGCATCCAGGGCGAGCGCGATGACCCCGGGGCCGAGGACACCGCGCGTGTCGCGGGCCAGACCCTTGAGCTCGTCGAGCGATCCGGCCGCGATGGCTTCGACGACAGCTCGCCCACCGTCGATGGCTTCGGCGCGTGACGCGAGCTCGGCCGGCTTGGGCAGGCCGCTCCCACCGCCCGCCTTGAGGCGCTGCTTGGTGGCCTTGAGCTCGTCCTGGAGGGCGGCCACGCGGTCCTCGACGGCGTCGACCGAAGTCGCGCCGACGGCGTCGGCGACGCGCTCGAGGCGGTCGGTCCGCTCGCGGAGGAACCGGTCGGCGCCGGCCCCGGTCAGGGCCTCGATCCGACGCTGCCCGGAGCCGATGCTCCGCTCGCCGGTGATGACGAACCCGCCGATCTGGCCGCTCGCCCGGCAGTGCGTGCCGCCGCACAGTTCGAAGCTGTAGTCCTGGACCCGGATGGTCCGGACCGTCTCACCGTACTTCTCGTCGAAGAACGCGTCGGCGCCGGCGGCGATGGCCTCGGCCATGGGCATGAACGCGATGGTCACCGGCCGGTCGTCGCGGATGACGCCGCGGACCTCGTCCTCGATGGCTCGCTTCTCGGTGTCGGTCAGGGCCCGGTCGAACGGGAAGTCGAAGCGCAGGTGATCCGGCGTGACCAGCGACCCGGCCTGCTTGGCCCGTTCGCCGACGACGTTGCGCAGCGCCCGATGGAGGAGATGCGTCCCGGTGTGATTGCGCATCGTGTGGGCGCGGCGTTCGGCGTCCACGCTCGCTTCCACGGTCTCGCCGACGCGGACGCGCCCGTGGAGCGTGCCGCGATGGACGATGAGGCCGCCGACCGGGCGCTGGGTGTCCTCGACCGTGAACAGCTCGCTGCCGCCGCCCGGCTCGCGGATGACCCCCTGGTCGCCGACCTGGCCGCCGCCTTCGGCGTAGAACGGCGTCTCGGCCAGGACGAGCTCGGCGGCGCCGTGTCCGGTCAGCTCGTCGAACTCCATCCCGTCGCGGACGATGGCCACGACCCGGCCCTCGGCCGTGGTCGTCTCGTAGCCGAGGAAGGTCGTATCGCCGGCCCGGGCCTGGATGGCGCTATACAGGGAGGTCAGCTCGGCGTGCCGGGCCAGCTCCGCCTTCTTGCCCGAGCGTGAGCGCTCGCGCTGCTCGGTGAGCGCGGTCGCGAACCCGTCGCGGTCGACCCGCACACCGTATTCGGCCGCGAGCTCGACGGTCAGGTCGACCGGGAAGCCGAACGTGTCGTGGAGGCGGAAGGCGACCTCGCCCGGCAGGACCGGCGCATCCGCCGGCAGGTCCTCCTCGCGCCGGCCGATCACTCGCTCGGCGCTGGTCAACGGGATGAGGGCCTCCTCGAGCTGGGTCGTGCCCGCGTCGAGCGTGCGGGCGAACTGGGCCTCTTCGCGCCGGATCGCCTCGAGGATCCGGTCGCGACCCTCGGCGAGCGGCGGATACGCCTCGGCCATCACGTCGATGACGACCGACGCGGTCTCGGCCATGAACGGCTCGCGGCGGCCGAGCAGGCGCCCGTGGCGGACGGCCCGGCGCAGGATCCGACGCAGGACGTAGCCCCTCCCCTCATTGCTGGGAAGGACGTCGTCGGCGATGAGGAACGTGACGGCCCGTGAGTGATCGGCGATGACCTGATAGCTGAATCGCTCGGCTTCGAAGTCGTCGGGATCGTGGCCGAGGAGCTCCTGCATCCGGGCGTGGATGGGCGTGAACAGGTCGGTGTCGTAGTTGGTCGGGACCTGCTGGAGGACGCTGGCCAGGCGCTCCAGGCCCATCCCGGTGTCGACGCCGGGAGCGGGCAACGGCGTCAGCGACCGGTCAGGGTGGAGCTCGAACTCCATGAACACGAGGTTCCAGATCTCGAGCCAGCGCGGGCAGTGCTCGCTGTGGTCGGGCACGCACTCCGGCCCCTCGGACAGGTGGGCGCCCCGGTCGAAGTGGATCTCGGAGCACGGACCGCACGGCCCGATGTCCGCCATCCGCCACCAGTTCTTCTCGTCGCCGTTCGGGAAGTCGCCCCAACGCACGAGCCGGTCGGCCGGCAGGCCGATCTCGTCGCGCCAGACCTCGAAGGCGAGGTCGTCGGTCGTGTAGGTCGTCGCGGCCAGGCGTTCACCGGGGATGCCCAGGTCGCGGGTCAGGAAGTCCCAGGCCCAGTGGATCGCCTCGCGCTTGAAGTAGTCGCCGAAGCTCCAGTTGCCGAGCATCTCGAACAGGGTGTGGTGGCGCGGCGTCCGCCCGACCTCCTCGAAGTCGTTGTGCTTGCCCGCGACGCGCAGGCAGCGCTGGTAGTCGACCGCCCGGGTGTAGGAGCGCTTCTCCGCGCCGGTCAGGACGTCCTTGAACTGGACCATCCCGGAGTTCGTGAACAGGAGGGTCTGGTCGCCGGCCGGCACGAGGCTGGCGCTGGGCACGATCGTGTGCCCGCGCTCGGCGAAGAACTCGAGGAAGCGCCGCCGGATCTCGGCGGCGGGCAGGGCCTCGATCCGGGGGTCGCGAGTGACGGGCGGGTTCGGCATCGGCGGCAATGGTAGCGGAGCGTGCCCGTCGGGCGGGATGGGCGGACCGGCATCCGGCCGCTGCTAGGATGCCCGCCATGTCGACCGTCGCCGATGTCCTCGTGCTGGTCGTGGCCGCGCTCCACGCCTACTTCCTCATCCTCGAGATGTTCCTGTGGCAGACACCGCGTGGGATGCGCACGTTCGGGACCGATCCAGAGTTCGCGGCCCGCTCGGCGACGCTCGCCGCCAACCAGGGCCTGTACAACGGATTCCTGGCCGCCGGGCTGGTGTGGGGCGTCGTCGCCGGCGACCCGGTCGGGTTCCCGGTCACGGTCTTCTTCCTCGCCTGCGTCATCGTCGCCGGCCTGTACGGCGCGGCCACGGTCAGCCGGCGGATCCTGCTCGTCCAGGCCTTGCCCGGCGCGATCGCCCTGGCCGCGGTCCTCGTGGCCGCCCAGGCCGGCTGATCCGGGCGCCGTAGCCCTGCGTCCCCGTCTGACGGGCACGGCTTGTTACGTGCGCGTGATCCGACGATCCGGGTGTTGATGGGCGTGCATCCCATCCGGAGCTAGCGTCGGGACCACGCAAGTGGAGGCACGACCATGGCCCTCGTCGCGAAGTGCGAGAAGTGCAGCTCGGTGGACACGCAGCATGAGTGGGCGTCCGCCGAGGACGCCGCCGAGCAGGGCGCGTTCCAGCGCTGGACCTGCCCGACCTGTGCCTGGACGGAGTTCGACCTCGTCGAGGCCGAGGAGGCCCGGGAGACCGCGCAGACGCGCTGATCCGCTCGATCTATTGACGCCCGGCCACGTCGCCGGGTTCCGCGCCCCGCCCCGCCGCTCCTGGTTCGCTCAGGAGCGGCGCAGCCGTGCCCAGAGCCGTGAACCGGCGATGACCGCGCCCAGGAGGGCGCCGATGGTCAGGCCGCGGAGGAACTTGCCGAGCGTCCGGTCGTCCAACGTCACGACCCGCGTGGTGCGGCCGGCCCAAGGACGGCGACGATCGACACGATCCCGATCCCGACCCAGGCCACGATGGATGCCCCGAGCAGGTGGTAGTCGCCGATCGTCAGCACGTCCAGCCCGATCCGGTCGGACAGGGCATCGCCGGCCCACGCACCCAGGATCGCGGCCACGACGATGAGCGGCAGTCGGCCGCCCGCGGACCCGCGGATGAGCACCGAGAGGCCCGCATGGAAGATCCCGACCAGCACCGACAGGACGATCGACGGATCGAGGCTCACGCTCGGACGAGGCTCGGCTCGAGCGCGCGCGTGGGACCGGCGGCATCATCCGTCGTGACGGACGGCGTGGCCGGTCGCTCGATCCGACCGCCGCCCAGGACTTCGTCGCCGTCGTACAGGACCGCGGCCTGCCCCGGCGCCGCGGCCCACACCGGCTGGTCCGTCGTGACCGACCAGCGCCGCTCGCCGAGCGAGGCGACCGTCGCCGGGATGGGCGCCGCGCGATGCCGGATGCGGACCTCGGCACGGAACGGGGCGGGGGGCACGCCCGGGCCGACGAACGAGGCTCGCTCGATCGTGAACGTGCGGGTTTCGAGGTCCTCGCGCCGCCCGAGCTGGATGGTGTTGGTCAGCGGATCGATCCGCGACACGTAGCGCGGCTCACCGAGGGCGACGCCCAGCCCCTGGCGCTGGCCGACGGTGTAGGCGGGGGCACCCTGGTGTGTCCCGACCGTCGTCCCATCGACGTCCAGCAGTGGCCCGGCCTCGGGCGACCAGCCGGCCCGGGTGCGCAACGCCTCGCGGTAGTCGCCGCCGGGCACGAAACAGATCTCCTGGCTCTCCGGCTTGTCCGCCGTGACCAGGCCCAGGTCCCGGGCGACGGCGCGGACCTCCGGCTTGGTCAGCTCGCCGAGCGGGAACCGGGCATGCTCCAGCTGGTCCGCCCGCAGGCCGTACAGGAAGTAGGTCTGGTCCTTGTCCTCGTCGCGGGCGCGCCGCAGACGGGCACGGCCATCCGGCCCGACCGTCCGGCGCGCGTAATGACCGGTGGCGACCGCCTCGCAGTCATACAGGTGGCGCGCCCGGCCGAGCAGGGCGCCGAACTTCACGTACGTGTTGCAGTCGACGCACGGGCTGGGCGTCTCGCCGCCCAGGTAGGCATCGAGGAACGGCTGGAGGACGCCGGCATCGAACTCGCGCTCGAGGTTCATGACGTAGAACGGGATGTCGAGCTGGGCGGCGACGCGACGGGCGTCGTCGGCCGCGTCCAGGGAGCAGCAGCTCTTCTTGAATTCGGAGTACGCGTCGGCGACGTCGTGGAGGCGCATCCAGACGCCGACGACCTCGTGCCCGGCCTCGTGGAGGATGGCCGCCGCGACCGACGAATCGACGCCGCCGGACATGGCGACGAGGATCCGGCTCATGCCGGCACCCCGCTCGGCTGGCTCCCCTGCCCCAGTGGATCGGCGGCCACTGTGGCTGCCGCCCGGCGCATCGAGGCGATGACCCGCGGGACGATGTCGACCGCCCGGTCGATGTCGGCGTCCGTCGTCGTCCGGCCCAGCGACAGGCGCAGGGCGCCACGCGCCTCGTCATCGGGATAGCCCATGGCCGTGAGGACGTGGGAGACCTCGGTCGAGCCCGTCGTGCAGGCCGATCCGACCGAGGCGGCGATGCCCTCGAGGTCGAGTGAGACGGCGACCGCGCTGCCATCGGTCCCGTGCGCGATGAGCGACAGCAGGCCGGGCAGGCGCTCAGCGGGGTGGCCCGTCAGCTCCGTGCCGTCGACGGCGAGAACGGCCCGCTCGAGCCGCGAGCGCAGCCGGCCCAGGCGCTCGGCCGTGGCGGCCTGCTCGCCGCGGGTCAGGGTGTAGGCCGTCGCCAGGCCCACGACGCCGGCGACGTCCTCGGTACCGGCGCGGCGATGCCGCTCCTGGGTGCCGCCGTGCTGCTGGGCGAGGATGTGCGTCCCGTGCCGGACGTACAACGCGCCGACGCCCTTGGGGCCCTCGAACTTGTGGGCGCTGATGGCCACCAGGTCGGCGCCCAACGCCGCGACGTCGATCGGCAGGTACGGGGCGGCCTGGACGGCGTCGACATGCAGGAGGATGCCCCGGCGAGCCCGGACCCTGGCCGCGATGTCCTCGATCGGCTGGATCGTGCCGACCTCGTTGTTGGCGAGCATGATCGAGACGAGGATGGTCCGGTCAGTCAGGGCCGCTTCGACGTCGTCCGGGTCCACTCGTCCATAGCGGTCGACCGGGACCTCGACGACCTCGAACCCGAACTTCTCCAGGTAGCGGAGCGTGTGACCGACCGCATGGTGCTCGATCGGCGAGGTCACGATCCGATGGCCGCGGGCCTTGCCGGCCCAGGCCGCGCCCTTCAGGGCGAGGTTGTCCGCCTCCGTCCCGCCTGAGGTGAAGACGATCTCCCGCGGCTCCGCGCCGAGGGCCGCGGCCACGCGCTCATGCGCCTCGTCCAGCGCCGCGCGGGCCAGGCGGCCCGGCCCATGGGCGGACGAGGCATTGCCGTACACCTCGGTGAGGTGGGGCAGCATCGCATCGAGGACCTCGCGCCGGAGCGGCGTCGTCGCGGCGTGGTCCAGGTAGATCGACATCGCCACCGATCGTACACCGGGCCCCCATCGGGAGCCCGGTGCCGTGGCGATCAGCGGTCCCGGGTCAGCCCGGGTGTGCGCCTCGACCTAGGTGCCGCGGACCCGCAGCAGGCTGCCGGCCGAGGTGACCATGTACAGCTCCCCGCTCTCGCTCTCGCCGAACGAGGTGGGGTGCTGCTGGGAGTCGTAGCGGAGCGTCTCCGCTCCCCCGGTCGGCGACACGGTCCAGATCTTCCCGCTGCACCAATCCGCGAAGACGTACAAACCGACCATCGCCGGATACGCACTGCCGCGGTAGACGTAGCCGCCGGTGATGGAGCAGTTCCCGCCCGTGTGCGAGTACTCGGTGACGGGCAGCGTATCGCCGGCCATCGGGCACTTGGACGCCGTGTAGCAGAGCGACCCTTCCATGGCGTTCCAGCCGTAGTTGCGGCCACCACCGAAGCCGCTCGGCTCCCGGTTGACCTCCTCGCGCCGGCCCTGGCCGACGTCGGCGATGTAGAACGCACCGCCCGTCCGGTCGAAGGAGATGCGCCATGGGTTGCGCAGGCCGATCGCCCAGATCTCGCCGAAGCCGACCGTCGGGCCGGCGTACGGGTTGCTCGGCGGGATGTCATAGCGGTCGTACCGGCCGTCGCCGGTACCGTCGACGTCGATGCGCAGGATCTTGCCGAGCAGCGTCGAGGTCTTCTCCTGGGCGTCGTTGCCCGGGTCGCCGGAACCCCCGCCGTCGCCGACCCCGATGTACAGGTAGCCGTCCGGGCCGAAGGCCAGCGCCCCGCCGTTGTGGTTGGTCCGCGCGCTGTGTTCGATGACCATGAGCGGGGCGTACGACGACTCGCTCACGTCCGTCCGGGCGTTGTTGGTCCGGAACCGGGCGACGACGATATCGCCGCCATCACGGGTGTAGAACGCGTACACCTGCCGGTTGGTCTCGAAGTCCGGGTGGAACGCCAGACCGAGGAGGCCGCGCTCGCCGCCCTCCCCCACCCGCGAGCGGATGTCCATGAAGTAGCCCGACCGGAGGGACCCGTTCTGGACGACGCGGACGGTCCCGCGCTGTTCGACGACGAACAGCCGGTCCGTCCCGTCCCCGGCGTTCGTGACCTGGGTCAGCGGCTGGAGCCCCCGAACGACGAACGAGAGGGAGATCGACAAGGACGACCCGCCGGCGGCGGCGATCGGTGCGGCCAACGACAGGACGAGGGCCATCAGCGTGAGGACGAGGATGCCTGGCTTCGAGCGGCGCGTCTGATCGTGCATGGCCTCCACCCTACAGCGATGTCACCGGCACGTCACCCTGCCGGCCAGGTCCGGACGCGGGGCGTCCGCTGTCATGTCGGGACCTCCGAGCCCCGGTGCAGGTAGCGCGCGAGCAGCCCCCGAGTGACGAGGTCGCTGCCGCAGAACCGGCGTGCAGCACAGCCGCTGACGATGCCGGCGGCGGCCAACCGGTTGATGGCGCCCTCGAAGGTCGAGCCGTCGTCGTCATCGAAGAAGTCTTCTTCGGTCGGTGGCGGATCGAACGCCTTGTCGAGGATGCCGGCGATCTGGCTGCGCCGCGGCCGTTGATCCGGACAGAACCTCGTGGCCGAGCAGCCGCCCATGATCCCGGCCTCGGCGATCCGGTCGATGTGGGGCTCGTAGACGCTCGAGTCGTCGTCGGTGAAGCGGTCGGGATCGGTGGCTGCCGGCAGGTGCAGCGCGCGCGACACGAAGCTCGCGACCTGCCCGCGGTTCATGACGTTGTACGTGCAGAACATGTCCGCGTCGCAGCCCTGGCTGACCCCCTCGGCCTTGGCCCACGCGACGTCCGCCTTGTAGATCGACGAACCGTGGTCGTTGACGCAGCTCGAGCCGCGGTCGACCACCGTGACCGTGCGCCCGCTCGTCGTGAACCGGACCTTGGCCCACGCGCAATTGTTCGAATCGGACGATTCCCGGAAGCTCCCATACAGGTCGACCGCCGACCGGATCGTGTACGTCCCGCCGGGCAGGCCGGTGATGTCGATCCACTGGTAGGCGAAGTCCCACGGGTACTTGTCGCCCCAGCCGACCGAGATGCCGTTGCGCGTCTTGAGCGAGGCCCGCTTGCCGCACATCGACTCGCTGTAGACCGGCCCGCTCGGGGAACGGGGCAGGTCCGGGTCGATGAGGTTGGTGTCGAAGAAGCAGAAGCCGACCTTCGAGTCGCGCAGCGTCCCGCGGCTGCCCCACAGGTGGTAGGTCAGCATCCGCCGGACGTGCCAGTGGTCGTGGCCATCCCCGGCGTACTGCATCGTCGCGTCGGTCTGGACGCGCCGGGATCCGCCCTCGTTGTCGTACAGGACCTGGTCGACGTCCCAGGGCGAGGACGTGCTCCGCCGGTTGGCCCGGATCTCGAACGCGCCGGCACCCTGATTCCACATGATCCCGGTGAACCGCAGCAGCCGGCGCGACCCGGACGGGACGATGCGCAGGTCGCGGATCTGGGCCGCGCGCAGATCCGGCAGGCGATCCGACGCCGCCTGGACCGTGGTCGGCGGCGGGGCGATGGCGGCGAGGGTCAGCAACCACCCGCACACGAGGACGGCGAACCGCCAACGCCGCGGGCCTCGGGGCCGGGGCACGCATCGAGGGTACAGGCCCCCGTCCAGCCCGGGGCGGCGGGTGCGCACCGAGGGCGATCGGTCGGCTCAGCCGACCCCGGCGGCCTCCCGTTCGGCGGCCCGGCGCAGGTCGTCGACCTTGCCCGCCTCGCGCCGCCGGTCGTGCTGGGCGAGCATGCGCTTGCGGAGCCGGATCGACGTCGGGGTGACCTCGACGAGCTCGTCGCCGGCGATGAATTCGAGCGCGGTCTCCAGGGTCAGCGGTCGAGGTGGCGTCAGGCGCAGCGCCTCGTCATGGCTGTGGGTCCGGATGTTGGTGAGCTTCTTCTCCTTGGTCGGGTTGACGTCCATGTCGCCCGACCGGGCGTTCTCGCCGACGATCATCCCCTCGTACACGTCGACCCCGGCGTCGATGAGCAGCTCGGAGCGCTCCTGGAGATTGAACAGGGCGTAGGCGTTGCTCGTGCCGGCCCGGTCGCTGACGAGGACCCCGTTGGTCCGGTGGGTGACCTCGCCGGCCCACGGGCCGTAGCCCTCGCCGATCTGGTGGAGGAGCGCCGTGCCGCGCGTGTCGGTCAGGAGCTGGCCGCGATAGCCGATCAGCCCGCGGACGGGCAGGACGTACTCCATCCGGACCCGGCCGTCGGTGTCCGTGCTCATCTGCTCCAGACGGCCCTTGCGGCCGGCCATCGCCCCCTGCACCTCGCCGATGTAGTCGGGCGGGATATCGATGGTCACCCGCTCGTACGGCTCATGGACCTCGCCGTCGACCGTCCGGAGCAGGACCTCGGGGCGCGACGCGGTCAGCTCGAAGCCCTCGCGGCGCATCTGCTCGATGAGGACGGCCAGCTGGAGCTCGCCGCGGCCGCGGACCTCGAACGCCTCGCTCGAGTCGGACGGACGGACCTCGATCGAGACGTTGCCGAGGACCTCCTTCTCGAGGCGGGCCTTGATCTGGCGGCTCGTCACGTACTTGCCGTCGCGTCCGGCGAGCGGCGACGTGTTGACGCCGAAGGTCATCCGCAGGGTCGGGGCGTCGACGTCGAGACGCGGCAGCGGCCGCGGATCCGCCGCGTCGGTCAGCGTGTCGCCGATGGTCACCTCGGGCAGCCCGGCGACACTGACGATGTCGCCTGGCCCGGCTTCCTCGATGTCGACCCGCTCGATGCCGCGGGCGGTCTGCAGACTGGTCACCGTCCCGTTCAGGGTCACGGTCCGCCCGGGCTCCACGGTCCCTGCCGTGTCGTCGGCTTCCTCTCGGACCACGGTGATCCGCTGGCCGACCTTGATCCGGCCGTTCCACAGACGCCCCACGGCCATCCGCCCGACGTACTCGTTGGCCGACAGGTTGGTCACCAGCAGCTGAAGCGGGTGGTCCGGCTCGTAGGTCGGCGGCGGGGTCACCTCGGCCAGCAGGTCGAGCAGGGGTCGCAGGTCCTCGCCCGGGTCGTCGAGGTCGGTCGTGGCCGTGCCCGCCTTGGCGTTCGTGTACACGACCGGGAACTCGATCTGGTGCTCGTCCGCGCCGAGGTCCATGAACAGCTCGTACACGTCGTCGAGGACTTCGGCCGGCCGGGCGTCGGAGCGATCGATCTTGTTGAGCGCGACGATGACCGGCAGGCGCCGGGCCATCGCCTTCTGGAGCACGTAGCGGGTCTGGGGCAGCGGGCCCTCCGCGGCGTCGACGAGGAGGAGGACCGAGTCGACCATCAGCAGGCTGCGCTCGACCTCACCCCCGAAGTCAGCGTGGCCGGGCGTGTCGACGATGTTCAGGCGGACGTCGGCGTACTCGATGGCGGTCTGCTTGGCCAGGATCGTGATGCCCTTCTCGCGCTCGAGATCGCCCGAGTCCATGACCCGGTCGACGACGGCCTGGTTCGAGCGGAACGCGCCGGTCTGCCGGAGCATCGCGTCGACGAGGGTCGTCTTGCCGTGGTCGACGTGGGCGACGATGGCGACGTTGCGCAGGTCGTGGCGCTGGCGGGTGGCGGCGGGCATGGCGGGGCTGGCAACGGTCGGTTCGGTCATGGGACGGGCGCAGTGTCGCACATCAGGCCGTTCCGGGCCGCTCGCCCTGCTAGCATCCCGGGCACCATGACCGTGGCTGCGACGATCCTGTCCGCGACTGCCGAGGGGGCCCTGGCCGACACCCTGGGGCAACCTCGCGTGCGCCGCCTCGTCGACATCGCGTGGTCCGGTGGGGCGCTGCCGGTCGTCGTCCTGTCGCCGGATCCGGACGGGTCGGTCGCCAAGGCCCTCGTCGGCGCCGAGGCGTCCCACGGCCTGCCGTCGTCCGAGGCGAGCGGCCCGGTCGGCCAGATGATCCTGGCCGCGGAGCTGGCCCTGGCCGAGGTCCACGACACGACGGCCATCCTGGTCTGGCCCGCCCGGATGACCTGGGTCGGCCCGGAGTCGGTGACCTCGCTCATCGAGGCGCACGGCACGGATCCCGGCCGCGTGCTCCGGCCGGCCTGGCGGGACGAGCCCGGCTGGCCGGTCCTCGTCCCGACGATCCACCTGGCGACGCTCGCGGCCCTCGACGCCGGCCTCATGCCAGCGGACGTCATCGACGCGCTCGGGGCCACCGTCCCGACCCGCCTCATCGACCTCGGCGACCCGGGCACCGTCCTCGACGTCGACACGCCCATCGCCGACCTACCGGCCTACGAGGGCCCGCCCGAACCACCGGCCGGCCACACCCACGAGTGGGGCACCGACGTCGAGTCGGAGGCCGGGCTGGCGTCGCCGGAGCCGCTCGACTGACCGTGCCGCGCCGGCGACGTCTGGCGGTCGGCTGTCTGGGCGCCCTGGTCATCGCGGTCGTGCTCGCGGTCGGTGGCTTCCTGTGGTGGGCGCAGCCCCAACCCCTCTTGCCAGAGGCCACGGCCGCCCTCGCCTCGACGCCGGCGGCGACCTTCGAGCAGGGTGACGACGGCCGCCTGACCTGGACCCCGACCGCCACCGAGCCAACGACCGGGCTCGTCCTCTACACCGGCGGCAAGGTCCCGCCGGCCGCATATGCCCCGGCGGCCCGGGCGATCGCCGAGCACGGCTACCTCGTGTCGATCGTGCCGGCGCCGTGGAACTTCGCGATCTTCGATACGGGCGCGGCCCAGGCCGTCATCGACGATCACCCGGACATCGCCTCCTGGGCGGTCGGCGGCCACTCGCTGGGTGGCGCGGCCGCCGCGCTGTTCATCGACGGGAACGAAGGCGCGGCCGATGGCCTCGTCCTGTGGGCGTCGTACTCGTCCGCGGACCTCGAGGAGGCCGGCGTCATCGTCTCGAGCAGCTACGGGACGCTGGACCGCGGCGTCCCGACGTTCACCGATCCGGACAACGTCGCCCGACTCGGCCCGGCCGTGGCCTTCGACGTCATCGACGGCGGCAATCACGAGCAGATGGGCTGGTACACCGGCCAGCCCGACGATCCACCGGCGACGATCAGCCGGGAGGCCCAGCAGGAGCGCATCGTTGCCGCGACTGTCGAGCTGCTGGGGGCCCTCGAGGAGCCGCCGCTCCAGTAGCCGCGCCTCGCGCCGGGGGCGTTCTGGTCCCGGCCTCAGGTCGCCGGGCTGAACAGCGGCAGGACCTGGAGGACAGTGAGGACCGCGACGACGATCCACATCGTCCGCCGGCCGCCCTCGTCGAGCGCGGGCAGGATCTCGAGCCGATGGTCACGGGTCAGGACCATGGCCGCTCCGATGGCCTCGAGCGGGATGCTGATCTCACCGCCACCGAAGGCGATCACCGACCGGACGATCCCGGCCACGATCAGGACGACGCAGACGGGCTGGATGGCATGGACCGCCCACGGCTCCATCCGTCCGAGAGCGAGGACGACCAGGAAGAAGAGCGCGATGCCGATGCCAGAGGGCACGAGAGCGAGGACGAGGACGCTCTGCGCGACCTCCGGGAGCCTCGTGAGGACGAGGACGAGGACCACCAGCCCGACGATGGCGAGCAGCGCGAAGAGCACGGACGCCCACGACCGATACGGCCGGAGCGGATCGTCGACGGTCGGCGGCCCGGCAGGGGTGTCCATGGGCCGCAGCGTAGAGGACGACCGTCGCCCACCGCGTCTACGTTCGCAGGGCGTCCCGGACCCGGCCCACGGGGACCGTCGCGACGGCGATGCCGCCGATGACCAGGATGACGCCGAACAGCTGGGCCGGCGACGGATGCTCGTTCAGGAGGACGACGGCCAGGCCCATCGAGATGACCGGCTGGACGAGCAGGATGATCGACGTGACGATCGCCGGCAGGCGCGGCAGCGAGATCGAGATGCACAGATACCCGATCGACTGGGCGGTGATCCCGAGCATGGCCAGCCAGAACAGGCTCTGGGGGCCGGGCGTCCAGTCGATGTCGCCCCCGACCGTCCCGACCAGCGAGGCGACGAGGAACGTGCCGACGGTCGCGATCGCGACCGGCCCGGCCGGGCGCCGCGGGTCACTGCCGCCGCGACGCATGACCAGCAGATAGCCGCTGTAGCACAGCGCGGTGAGCAGCCCCAGGACGACACCAAGGGCGGGATCGGCGCCGTACGCCCCGTCCCCGATGACGCCCGAGATGAGGACGACGCCGGCCAGGACGACGGGCAGGGCCAGGAGCGCGGCCCGGCTGGGACGCTCCCCGAGGACCAGCCACGCGACGACGCCGACGATGATGACCTGGAGGTTGCCCAGCACGGTCGCCAGCCCGGCCCCGACCGCCTCGATCGCGTGGTGCCAGAACAGCAGGTCGCCGGCGAAGAACACCCCGGCGATGGCCGCCAGGCGGCGCGACCGGTCCGGGAGCGGCCCGTAGCGGCGGCGCTCGGCTACGGCGACGAGGGCGAGCAACGGCAGGCCGAAGAATGCCCGGTAGACCGTGCCGGTCGCCGGCGATACCTCGGCATACAGGTAGAACACCCCGGAGAACGCGATGCACAGGGCGCCGACGAGCGCCGCCAGGCGCGGTCGGCGGGCGATGACGTCGAGCGGCGCGATGCCCAGCGACGGCTCCGCGGCGGCCGGGACCGTGGCGGTCGTGGTCTGGGCGTCGGCGCTCAGGCGTAGACCTCGCCGCGCAGGTACTTCAGCCCCGAGTCGACCTGGATGGTCACGACCCGGGCGTCCGGTCCCAGGCGGCGGGCGACGGCCAGGGCGGCGATCAGGTTGGCCCCGGTCGACGGTCCGGCCCAGATGCCGTCGCTGCGCGCGGCCCGGCGAGCCATGGCCATCGCGTCCGCCGAGGTCACGGCGATGACCTCGTCGACTTCGTCCATCGACAGCTGCGGCGGGATGAATCCGACGCCACCGCCCTCGATGCGGTGGGTCCCCGGTGCGCCGCCCTCGAGGACGGGTGACTCGGCCGGCTCCACCGCGACGCGCTGGACGGTCGGGATGGCCGCGCGCAGCGCTCGGGTCGTCCCGAGATAGCAGCCGGCCGTCCCGACGTAGCAGACGACGGCATCGATCCGGGCATCGAGCTGCGCGACGAGCTCGCGCCCGAGCGCCAGGTAGCCGTCGACCATGTCCGTGTTCCGGAACTGATCGGTCGGGTAGCCGCCGGTCTCCTCGACGATCTCCTTGGCCCGGGCCATCATCCGCGGGATCGTCGTCGGGGTGATGCCCTCCGGGCTGTCGATGAGCTCGACGTCCGCGCCGAAGGCCCGCATCGTCTGGATCTTCTCCTCAGCGAAGCAGGTCGCGCTGACGATCCGGAGCGGGTAGCCCTTGAGCGCGCACACGAAGGCCAGCGACGACCCCGTGCTGCCGCCCGTGTACTCGACGACCGTCTGGCCGGGGCGCAGCTTCCCGCTCCGCTCCGCACCCTCGATCATCGCCAAGGCCATCCGGTCCTTGTACGAGCCGGTCGGGTTGGCCGCCTCGAGCTTGACCCAGACCCCGGCCATGCCCGGTTCGACCAGCGCGCCCAGACGGACCACGGGCGTACCGCCGATCGCGGCCAGGGCTCCGGGCCGAGCCGCCGGATCGACCATGGTCAGGCCTCGCGCTCGGGGATCCCGACGAAGCGCAGCCCCAGCTCGTCGTACTGGGCGGCATCGGGTGGCGACGGTGCCTCGAGCATCGGGTCGTTGCCCGACTGCGTCTTCGGGAATGCCATGACCTCGCGGATGTTCGTCTGTCGGGCGAAGACCATCGCCCAGCGGTCGATGCCGAGCGCGATCCCACCGTGCGGCGGCGCGCCGTACTCGAAGGCGTCGAGGATGGCCCCGAACTTGTCGCGCATGCTGGCCATCGACTGGCCCTGCAACCGGAAGCTGCGCTCGAGCAGGTCACGGCGGTGGATGCGCACGGACCCGCCGCCCAGCTCCCAGCCGTTGAGGGCGAGGTCGTACTGCATGGCCCGGGCGCGACCGGCCGGATCCTCGGGGGACGGCTGGGTCGGATCGCCGGAGGCCGTCACGAGCAGCTCCTCGTCCTCGGGGACGACGCCGCTGAACGGGTTGTGCGTGGCGTCCCAGCGCCCGTTCTCGGCATCCCACTGGTACATCGGGAAGCGGTTGACCCAGACGTAGGCAAGCACGTCCGGATCGGCCAGGCCGAGGCGCTCGCCGAGCTCCGAGCGGAGGCGACCGAGCACGTCCGCGGTGACCGCCGGGGCGTCGGCGACGGCCAGGATGAGGTCGCCCTCCCCGGCCCCGGTCCGCTCCAGGATGGCCCGTTGGGTGTCGTCGCCCAGGAACTTGACGATCGGCCCGTGGAGGCCGTCGGCCGTGACCGCCAGGTGGACAAGGCCCTTGGCGCCGAAGCGCTTGGCCCGTTCGGTGAGGTCGTCGATCTCGCGCCGGGTCGCGCCGCCCAGCCCGGGCGCCACGATGGCCTTGACCCGCCCGCCGCCGGCAAGGGCGCCGTCGAACACGCCGAAGCCCGAGGCCGGCTGGCCCGCGGCGTCGGTCAGGGCCGGGGCCAGGTCGACGAGCTCCATCTCGAAGCGCACGTCCGGCTTGTCCGAGCCGTAGCGTTCGATCACCTCGTCGTAGGTGAACCGCGGGAACGGCACCCGCAGGATCGGCCGGTCCGGCGTCGTCGCGCGGGTGACGTCGATGCACATCGCCTCGACGAAGTCCATGACGGCTTCCTCGTCGACGAAGCTCATCTCGAGGTCGAGCTGGGTGAACTCCGGCTGGCGATCGCCGCGCAGGTCCTCGTCGCGATAGCACCGGGCGATCTGGAAGTAGCGGTCCACGCCCGCGACCATGAGCAGCTGCTTGAGCTGCTGCGGGCTCTGGGGAAGCGCGTAGACGCTGCCCGGCTGAAGGCGGCTCGGGACGATGAAGTCCCGGGCGCCCTCGGGCGTGCTCTTGATGAGCGTCGGCGTCTCGACTTCGACGAAACCGGCCCGGTGATGCGCCTCGCGGATGGCCTGGACCAGGCGCGAGCGGAGGAGCAGCCGGTCGGCCATCGGCTGGCGGCGGATGTCGAGGTAGCGGTGCTTGAGCCGCAGGCCCTCGTCGACCGGGGCGTCCGGCTCGTTGATGTAGAACGGCGGGGTCTTGGCCTCCGACAGGATCCGGACCTCGGTCGCCTGGACCTCGATGTCGCCGGTCGGGAGCTTGGCGTTGACCGTGCCCTCGAGGCGCGGGGCCACCTCGCCGGTCACGCCGACCACGAACTCGTTGCGGACTCGGCTGGCGATGTCGTGGGCCTCGGGGGCGTCCGCCTTGTCGATGACGACCTGGGTGATCCCGTGGCGGTCGCGCAGGTCCAGGAAGATCAGCTGGCCGTGGTCCCGGCGGCGGTGGACCCAGCCGGCCAGCGCGACGCTGGCACCGGCATCCGAGGCGCGCAGCGCGCCACAGGTATGGGTGCGATAGGGCGTGGCGAGGCTGGCGTCGAGGGATGACATGGCCGACGTATGGTAGCGGCTCGACCCGTCCGGCCATCCGGCCGCGACGCCGGATCAGTCGACGATCATCGACTCCCCGGCACCGTCATCCCAGACGAGGTCGTAGCTCCCCTGCGCGCCGTTGATCGTCAGCGTCGCGATGCGGTGACCCGGACGCTCGGGGCTCTTCGTGGCGATGAGCCGGTCGGCGGTCCGTCGACAGGTCACCGGATCGACGTCGACGCACTCGACCTGCGGGCCCATCGGCAGGAGGCCGCAGGCGGCCAGGGTGGCGCCGGCGACGACCGATCCGACGGCTGCGCCGAGGCGGTGCCGCCCGGGCATCAGTCGCGTCCGCGCAGGAGCGAGACGCGGAAGGGCCGCAGCTCGCCGGTCGCGAAGCCGCCGGCGATGACCGGGTCCTCGTCCATGAACCGACGCGCGGCCGGCTCGTCGGGCGCCTCGAAGATGGCGATGCCCGTGTTCCGGGACCCGAGGGTCGGCCCGACGAGGATGAGCGTGCCATCCGCCATCGCCCGCTGGAACCGCTCGAAGTGGACGCCCCAGACGGCAGTCTCCTCGTCGGTCATCGTCTCTGCGAAGTCGTCGCGCGGGGGATGGATGAAGTAGATCCACTCGGCCATCAGGCCGGGACGTCCATCCGAGCTGGGACGTTCCAACCGATGAGCTCGCAGCCAAGGACGTGCGGCGCCCGCTCCCCCGGCGTGCACTCCGTACAGCCCCAGGGGGTCAGGCCGCCTTCGTCGGGCAGGAACGAGATGTCGCACGCGTTTTCGGTCGGATCGCAGTTGCGGTGGTGGCAGGCGTGGTCGCAGTACGCCCAGTGGCTGCACGAGCAGCTCGCCGTGGCCGACGGCTCGCGCAGGACCGAGAACGGGAAGGGGGTCACCTGCATCGCTGCCTCGATTGTCCGCCCGGCGTCAACGCCGCGGACGAGGCCGGTCACTCGGACTCCCCGACCCCGTGCCGGTGAGCGGCGTGCGCCCGGGCCACCTCCCGGGCAAGATCGACCAGGGGCACGACCTTCTGGGAGCCGGCCGGCAGGTCCCGGAGCTGGACGTCGCCGGTGGCCAGCTCATCGCCGAGGATGATCGCGAAGTGGGCTTGCTCCTTGGCCGCCGATTCGAGCTGCTTGCCGAGCTTGCGGTGGCCGAGCTCGGCGCGGGCCATGACGCCCGCCGCCCGCAGCTCCGTGGCGATGCGCAGCCGATTGACCGTGTCGGTCGGATCGACGCCGACGACGACCGCGGCCGGAGCGCTCGGTGACCCACCGGTCGCGGCGGCGCCCTGCTCCTCGAGGGCCAGGACCAGGCGATCGAGACCGATCCCGAACCCGATGCCCGGTGTCGGCCGGCCACCCAGGAGCTCGACGAGCCCGTCGTAGCGCCCGCCCCCGCCGAGGGCCTGCTGCTGGCCCTCGCGTCCGGGGATGTAGTACTCGAACGCGGTCCGCGTGTAGTAGTCCAGGCCCCGGACGAGGCCGGGCTCCAGGCGGAACGGCACGCCCAGCGCGTGAAGGTGGGCCTGGACCTCCGTGAAGTGCCTGGCGCACGCCTCGCACAGCCGGTCGGTGATGCGCGGCGCGGCTGTGTTGATGGCCGCCATCGCCGGGTCCTTGGAGTCCAGCAGCCGGAGCACGTTGCGTTCCAGCCGGTCGCGCTCCTGGGCCGGCAGCTCGTCCACCCGCCCCCGGTAGAACGCGGTCAGCTCCGTCGATGTAGGCCGGTCGGCAGGCCGGGTCGCCGATCGAGTTGAGGTAGACCTCGACGCCGGTCAGCCCGGCATCGACGTAGAACCGGTGGCCGAGCTCGACGATCTCGGCGTCGATGGCCGGTCCCGGGTCACCGATGGCCTCGATGTCGAACTGCCAGAACTGGCGGTAGCGCCCGGCCTGGGGCCGGTCATAGCGGAACATCGGGCCGGTCATCGCCAGCTTCACCGGCTGCGGCCAGGTCTGCATCCCGTGCTGGACGTAGGCCCGGACGATCCCGGCGGTCGGCTCCGGACGGAGCGACCACAATTCGGCCTCCTCGGACCGCGGGGCGATCCGGAAGAGCTCCTTCTCGACGATGTCGGTGACCTCGCCGACGCCGCGCTCGAAGACGGCCGACTGCTCGATCAGCGGCGTCTCGATGCGGTGGTAGCCGTAGCGGGTCGCGAGGTCGTCGGCCAGGCGCTCCAGGCGCGTCCAGACCGGTGTATCGGCAGGCAGGAGGTCACGGGTCCCACGGGCGGCGCGAAAGGTCGGCATCAGGTCCGGAGTCTAGCGGCGCGCGATGCCGCTCCGAACCCCCGGCGCGGAGGGCGCCAACGCGGCCATCGGCGTCCAGGCGAGCGCCGGAATCAGCGGGGCGGGTTGGAGGGCGGCATCCGGACCTTCATGCCCTCGTCCTGGCGCAGCGCCTCGACCTCGGCCTGCTTCTGGGCTCGCTCCAGCTCCGCCTTGGGATCCTTGGTCTGGCCCAACGCCTCGCGGATCTTGTCCAACAGTCCCATGTCGCGTGTCCTCCTCGTGCCCGGAGCGGTGGCCCGGCGTCAGCCGAGGTCGCGCTGGACGCTGATGACGTCCTTGAGGTTCTCGATCCGACTCATGACCCGAGCGAGCTGGGAAACGGAGTGGACCTGGATGGTGGCGGTCACGACCGCCGTGTGGTCGGCGGTCACGCCGACCGCGGCCGCCACGATGTTGACCTTGTTCTCGGCCACGACCTGGGTGATGTCGTTGAGCAGGCCGGTCCGGTCGTACGCCTCGACCCGGATGGCGATCGGGTAGGTCTGGGTCGGGGCGGCCTCCCATTCGACCTCGATGAGCCGGCTGACCTCGCGCTCGTTGACGACCGTCGGACAGCTCTGGAGGTGGACGGTCACGCCCTTGCCCCGGGTGATGAACCCGACGATCGGGTCGCCCGGGATCGGGCTGCAGCACTTGGCGAAGCGGACGAGGAGATCGCCGACCCCCTTGACCCGGACGCCGCCGGTCCGGGTGACCTGCTGGGCCGGGGCGACGGTCGGGAGCTGGCTCTGGCCGTCGTCGACGACGCCGAGACGCATGACGACGGACTGGGGACCGACGGCTCCGTAGCCGATGGCCGCGTAGAAGTCGTCGACCGACTCGTAGTTGAACTGGTGGGCGACCTCGCCGATCTTGTCCAGGCCGACGGCACTGATCGAGGTCCGCGCCAGGCGGCGCAGCTCGCGCTCGAGCGACTCGCGGCCGTGGACGATGTTCTCGTCGCGGTCCTTGCGCTTGAACCACTGCCGGATCTTTTCGCGAGCGTGGCTGGTCCGGACGACGTTCAGCCAGTCCCGCGACGGGCCGTGCTCGCCCTTGGTCGTGACGATCTCGACGATGTCGCCGTTCTTGAGCCGGTAATCGAGCGGGACCAGCCGGTTGTTGACCTTGGCCCCGATGGTCCGGTGGCCGACGTCGGTGTGGATGCGGTAGGCGAAGTCGAGCGGCGTGGCGCCGGCCGGCAGGTCCTTGATGTCACCGCGCGGCGTGAACACGAAGACCTGGTCCTGGAAGATGTCGAGCTTGATGCCCTCGACGAACTCGGTCGCGTCGCTGACGTCGCGCTGCCAGTCCATGAGCTGGCGCAGCCAGGCCAGCTTGGCGTCGTACTCGCGGTCGGACTTCGTCCCCTCCTTGTAGCGCCAGTGCGCGGCGATGCCGACCTCGCTGACCTGGTGCATCTGGTGGGTCCGGATCTGGATCTCGAGGGGCTTGCCGTCGAGCGCGATGACCGCGGTGTGGAGCGACTGATAGAGATTGTTCTTGGGCACGGCGATGTAGTCGTCGAACTGGCCGGGGATGGGCCGCCAGATGGAGTGGACGATGCCCAGGGCCGCGTAGCAGTCCCGGACGTCGTCGACGAGCAGGCGGATGGCGTAGACGTCGTAGATCTCGCCGAACTCCGCGCCCTTGCGCTGCATCTTCTTCCAGATGCTGTAGATGTGCTTCGGGCGGCCCTGGATATCGGCCTGGATGCCGGCGGCGTCGAGCTTGGGCAGGAGCTCGGCGATGGCCCGCTCGATGTACGTCTCGCGGCCCTTGCGCCGCGTGTCCAGGAGCCGGGCGAGCTCGCGGAAGCGCTCCGGCTCCAGCGCCTTGAAGGCCAGGTCCTCGAGCTCCCACTTGACCTGCCAGATCCCGAGGCGCTCGGCCAATGGCGCGTAGATCTCCATCGTCTGGCGGGCGATGCGCTGCTGCTTCTCCGACGGCAGGCCGTACAGGGTCCGCATGTTGTGGAGGCGGTCGGCGAGCTTGATGAGGACGACCCGGATGTCCTCGGCCATCGCCAGGAGCATCTTCCGGATGTTCTCGGCCTGCTGCTGTTCGTGGCTGTGGGTGCTGAACCGGGACAGCTTGGTCACGCCGTCGACGAGATGGGCGACCTCCGCGCCGAAGCGCTCCTCGACGTCGGTCAGGCTGTACTCGGTGTCCTCGGGGACGTCGTGGAGCAGTGCGGCCTCGATGGCGACCGGGTCGATGCCCAGCTCGGCCAGGATCTGGGCGCTGGCGATGGGGTGCGTGACGTACGGCTCACCGGTCGCCCGCTTCTGGCCGGTGTGCGCCTCGATGGCCAGGTCGTAGGCCCGGTCGATATCGGTCAGGTCGGCCGCTGGATGGTGCTCGGAGATGGCCGCCTTGAGGGCCGTCCGGAGCGCCTCGAGGTCGAGCTCGCCGGCGACCGCCGCCGGGGAGATGGACGGAGCGCGCCGCGGGCCGCGCCGCTTGGGAGTGGACTCGCGGCCGGCCGGCTTCGGGCTCGTGGGCTCCCGCACGGCCGCCTCACGGGCGGACCGATCCGGGCCGCTCGAGCGCGGGCCCGGCGCGGCGACGGGTGCAGCCTTGGGACGGGGTGCAGGGGCGGCCATCGGCCGCAAGGATAGCAGTGGCTCGCGTCGACTCAGGGTCGCGTCACCCGGACGTCGTCGACGGCGGCCTCGACGAGGTTGCCGGCTCCGCCGTCACGAGCGGAGATGCGGCAGGCGGATCGTCTCGCCGGCCCAGGCATCCAGGGACCGGCTGGCGCCCAGCCAGGCGGCGTCGCGGTCACGCGCCGACCCGCTGACCTGGAAGACCGTCGTGGCCGTCGCGCCCTGGAGGACCTCGACCCGGAGCCAGTCGGCGCTGGTGGCGGCGGCACTGTGCGCGAAGCTGTAGCGGAAGGTCAGTCGTTGGCCCGCTGTGGACGGCAGCACGATCTCCGGCGAGCGGACGGTCGTGACGCCCCCGTCGAGGTCGTTCGACAACGCCGTGGAGCCGGCCGGTGTCCCGGTCACGAAGGCGCGGATGCCGCTCGGCGTGGTCGTCGACTGCTTGGGCCCGTTGGAGCTCGTGGCCGCCGGGTTGCCGCGCTGCCAGACGCCGTCGGTGGCCGTATCGGTGCCGTTGGGATCGACCCGCCAACCGCGGCTCACCTCGAGGTCGTCGTCGAAGGCGCCGCAGCGCTCCTCGCCCTTGCCGATGATCGAGTACGGGCAGCCCGCCCGGTTGATGAGGTCGAGGACGGCCGCCTTGTTCCGGCCCGTCTCCGACGCGATGCGCTCATCCGCCGGGTAGGGCGTACTGTCGGGCGACAGCTCGAACGTGAACGAGAAGATCCGGTAGGTTCCGTACAGCCAGTCCCGCGACGTGCCCGAGCTGATATACAGGTCGCTCGCCTGGATGGGCCGGTAGCCGTTGGTCGAGGCCATCCTGCGGGCCATCGCCACGAACGCGGCCCGGTCGTCGGCGGTCATGTCCGAGGGCTGGTTCGTGTACGTGTAGCCGTACGGGTACATGACCAGGCGGCCCGTCGTGTGGAAGCTGATCCCGGCCCGGATCTGCTGGCGACCGCCGATGACCCGGCTCTTGACGAAGTCGGCGAGCGCCCGAGCCTCCGGGCTGGACAGCGCCGAGCGGCCCCGGAACATGCTGCTCGACGGCTTGGCGCTGGAACCCCCGCAGCAGCCCCACTTGTACGGGTAGTTGCGATTGAGGTCGGTGCCGATCGACGTCGAGCCTGAGGTGGGCTGGCAATTCTTGCGCCAGTGGCGGTAGCCGCCGGTGCCGTTGATGTCATACGTGGCGCCGTCCGGATTGACCGCGAAGACGATGAAGATCTCGCGGCCGTCGACGAGGCGCTTGATCGTGGCGTCACCCGGATAGCCGTCGGACAGCCAGCGCAGGATCCGGAGTGTCATCTCCAGGCTCATGTGCTCGGCCCCGTGGTGGAGCCCGTCGAACAGGACCTCGGGCTCGTTCTCGTCGGTCGCGACGTTATCCGAGATCTTGACCGCCCACAGCTGGCGGCCCTGATGGCTGGTCCCGATCGAGAAGCGCTGGACGATGCTCGGGTGGTCCGCGGCCGCGGCGGCGACCTCGGCGGCCATCTCCGCGTAGGTGTGGAACCCGGTCGAGCCGCTCGGGAACTCCGGCTCCGCCGCGGCGGCCGAGGCGGCGAACGGGAGAGCTAGGGCGACGACGAGGGTCGCGGCCCCGAGGGCGGCGAGGAGGCGACGCATGACGGCCATGCTCGCCGGTCCGGGCCGGTCCGTCCATGGGGCGGTCGTCACGGCGGCGGCCCGTACCCCAGCGCCGCGAGGGCGGCTTCAGCCTCGGCGCGCTCGTCCCAGGCGATCTCGCCATCCGGCCCGATGATGCTCTGCTCGTGGCCCTTGCCGGCAAGCAGCACGACGTCCCCCGACCGGGCCGCCTCGAACGCGGCGGCGATCGCGGCGCGCCGATCGGCGATGAGCAGGAGGTCGTGGCCGCGCCGCCGACCGGCCGCCTCGGCGCCTCGTCCGATCTCGTCGAGGATCGCCTCCCGGTCCTCGCCGCGCGGATCCTCGTCGGTCACGACGACCAGGCGGCACCGCTCGCCGGCGATGCGGCCCATGACCGAGCGCTTGGCCGTGTCCCGTTCCCCGGCCGAACCGAAGACCGCGATGAGGCCGCCACCGCGTGCCGCCGCGGCCGGGGCGAGCAGGTCGAGGACCGTCGCCAGCGAGGCCGGACTGTGGGCGAAGTCGACGATGACCCCGAACGGCTGACCGACCTCCAGGCGTTCCATCCGCCCCGGCACGCGGTCGAGCGAGCCCAGGCCCTCGCGCACGGCCACCGCGTCCAGGCCGAGGGCGTGGCCGAGCGCGACGACGGCCAGAGCGTTGTGGACGTTGAACCGACCGGCCAGCTGCAGGTCCAGGTCCGCTGTCGCGCCGTCGGGGCCCTCCACGGTCACGTGCAGGCCGCTGGCGTCCTCGCGGACCCGACTCGCCCGGATGTCCGCCGCCGGGTCCGTGCCGTAGGTGATGACCCGGGCTCGGGCATCGCGGGTGACGCCGATGAACGCGCCAGCCGACGGGTCGTCGAGGTTGACGATGCCGGTGGTGTCCTCCCCGCCGAGCCGGGCGAACAGCGACAGCTTGGCGTCGCGGTAGGCCTCCCACGTGCCGTGCAGCTCGAGGTGCTCGTGGGTCAGGTTGGTCAGGATCGCGACGTCGTACTGGACCGCTCCCACCCGGTCGAGGGCGAGGCCGTGCGAGGTCGTCTCGATGACCGCGATCTCGTCGCCGGCGTCGGCCATCGCCCGGAGCGTGGCCTGGAGCTCGGGGGCCTCCGGGGTCGTGGCATGGGCCGCGTGGGCGGCGGTCGTCCCCCCGACCCGTGTCGCGATCGTGCCGATCATCCCGGTCCGCCGCCCAGCCGCCTCGAGGGCGGCGACCGCCAGCCACGACGTCGTCGTCTTGCCGTCCGTCCCGGTGATGCCGACCACGGTCAGCGCCTGGGACGGGTCGCCGTACCACCACGCCGCCGCCTCGGCGAGGGCCGGGCGAGCCGCATCGACGACGAGCTGGGCCACGAGGACGTCGGGCAGCGGCCGCTCGACGATGACCGCCGCCGCGCCGGCCGCGACGGCCGCATCGACGAAGTCGTGCCCGTCGACGTGGTCGCCGGCGATCGCCACGAACACGGTCCCGGGCGCCACGGTCCGCGAATCGTGGGTGACGCCGCTGACCTGGGTCGCGCCGAGGTCGCGCCGGGCGGCCGGATGGCCCCCGAGACGGGTCCCGGTCAGGCGGCCCGTCGCGGCCAGGCGGTCGACGAGGCCGCCAAGGGCGCGCTGGGCCGGCATCGGCTCGAGTGGCGGGCGCGGGCCGGCTGGGCTCATCGCCGGATCATCCGGTGCGCCCGGTCCGTCACCCGGCCCAGCGAGTAGCGCCACGGTGCGATGACCCGCTCATGCGCGCCGGTCATCGCGACCCAGCTGGCCCCGAACGAGCGCTTGTGCTCGTACAGCCCGGCCGTCGGATCGTCCGGGCCGGGCTCGGCATGGTCGGGACCGATGTCGACGCCGCCGAGGTCCATCTCGTCGCGGCCCTCGCGGATCGCGAGCTGGATCGCTCGCCAGCGGAGCAGGTGCATGACCCCCGGGTGGCGGTCGCGGACGCCCGGGGCGTCGGCCGAGTGGACCGTCGACAAGCGCTGGCCGTGGCGGTAGCAGATGAGCCCACCCAGCGTCTCTCCCTCGTGGCGCGCCTCGAGGTAGACGAGCAGCCCGGCGTCGTGGGCCGCCTGCCACCAGTCCACGAAGACCGACCGCGGCCCGAACCGGAATCCGCGTCGCGCGCCGGTCCCCTCGAGGAGCGTCGCGAAGTCCCCGAGGACCGTGTCCAGCGGGCGGTCCGGGGCCGCGAAGAGCGGGTGGCCACCCGCCCAGCCGGCCGCGTCGTAGCGGTGGATCGCGACGGCAGCCTTCTCGGCGGCGGCGACGCGCTGGCGGGTCGACTTGGTCAGGCCGGCGCGGACCGCGGCATCGTCCGTGTCGGCGGCGAGCCGGAGGCTGACCCGGTGGCGCGACGGCTGGATCTCCGGGATGGCGTGGAATCCGGCCGAGGCCAGGGCCGCGTCCAAGCCGGGCGTCGCGGCCGGGATCTCGGCGTCGGTCGCAACGACGGCGACGCCCTCCCCGGCCAGCCAGGCGGTGATCGCGGCCAGCCGCCCGACGATGCGGTCAGGGTCGTCGCCGGGATCCCAGACGGGCCCGCGCGGGATGTAGGCACTCGCCCCGCCGACCCAGGCGAACGGCCGAAGGAGGACGAGCGCGGCGTCCTCGGCATCGAGGACGAGGAACCGTGGGCGCCAGCCGAGCCGGGTCCGCTGGTCCGCCCAGGCTCGCGACTGGTAGACGTGGCCGTTGGGGCTGGAGACCGTCCAGCGATCCCAGGCCAGGAGGTCGCCGGATGTCGCCTCGCGCACGATCGCCACGGTCAGTCCGCGCCGCCGTACGCCGACGCGCTGCCCGACCCGGACAGGCCGTGCCGTCGCCGCGCCCAGCGGACCCGGGCGCGGACGGCCCCCTCGTAGACCGCCCGACCGAGCGGATCGAGGGTCAGGTCCCAGGCACCGATGTAGCGGATCTCGCGGCCGCCGAAGCCGGTCTTGAAGTGGGCGATCCCGCCGGTCGCGAGTCCCCACAGGTCGTAGCTCGTCGCGCCAAGCTCGCGCGAGCTCCGGATGGCCTCCCACTTGAGCAGGTAGTTCGCCCGCGACTCGCCACCTTCCACGGTCATCCCGCCGTACGGCTCCACGACCCGCGGGCCGCACCGGACGAGGAACAGCGTGGCGAGCGGCTCCCCGTCCGCGGTCTGGGCGAAGAGCAGGCGGGCGCGACCCGCCGGGCGGAAGGCGTCCCAGACGTCGCGGTACGCCCCCTCGGTGCGGATGAGGAAGCCGGCGCGATCGGCCGTCTCCCGATAGATCCGGTAGAAGTCGCTCAGGCGGTCACCCTCGGCCTCCACGACGGCGATGCCGCCGGATCGCGCCTTATTGACGTACTGGCGCCACTTCTTGCGGAGATCGCCCCACAGGGCGTCCTCATCCGGCCCGGAGGTCGATGACCCGGGTCGATGCGGGCTGGATCGGGGCGGCCGGTCGCCACCCGGCGGCCGTCAAGGCGCGTCGCAGGGCGCCGTCCGGGTCAAGGGGACCGTCGATCTCGACCTCGGGGTCGATGCGCAGGTGCGACACGCGCCCGGCGCGCTGCCGGAGCTCCCCCCGGACGAGCGCCGTGAAGGCCTCCACCTCCGCCGTCGACCAGGTCGTGGCCACGGGTCCGCGCGGGGCGTACCCGAAGCCCCACGGGAGCGGCCGGGGCCGGCGGACGAGGACCTGGGCCCCGATCGCCCCGCCGCGCAGCCGATGGGCCGCCCAGCCGTTGACCGCCTTGACCTCGGCCCATCCGCGGAGCTGGAGGTAGGAGCCAGGATCCCGAGCCTCGACGAACGCGTCCCACTCGTCGGCCGTGGGGCTGGCGGACGGGGTCGTCGGGTCCGCCGAAGGGTCCGTCACGACCGGCGCGGGCGGCGGAGCGCGTCGACCATGAGCCCGACGATAGCGGGCAGTTCGGCGATCCGCAACGCGCGGGCGGCCAGCACGAAGACCCCGCTGAACAGCGCGCCGACGATCGCGATGACCGCCACGAGCGCGACGAACGTCGGCCAACCGTCCGTGGCCGTCACGAGGGTGTTCCGGACGATGATGCCGATGGCGGCGGCCGCGATCGTGGCCACGCCGGTCAGGACCGCCGTCCGACCGATCGCGCCATACCGGAGCGTCGGGATCCGCCGGTGGAGCAGGATCGCCAGCGTCCCGGCTTCCAGCCAGGCGGCGATGGCGATGGCCAGGGCGACGCCGGGGAGGCCCAACGGGCCGGCCAGGACGTAGGCCATGACCGTGTTGACGACGACGGCCCCGATGGCGACGAGGACCGGGGTGAGGGTGTCCTGGCGGGCGTAGAAGGCCCGGGCCAGGACGGCGATGAGCGAGTGCGCCACGAGGCCGACGAGGAAGGCCAGGAGCGTCGCGGCGGTCAGGGCGATGGCGTCGGCCGTGAATCCGTACCCGAACAGCAGCTCGACGACCTCGGAGCGGAGGATGGCCGCGATCGCGGCGATCGGGACCATGACGAAGACGATGACTCGGAGCGCTCGGGTCAGGAGGCTGGTGTACTCGACCTCGTTGCCGGTCGCCGCCTCGCGCGACAGGGTCGGCATGAGGACGATGCCGAGCGGGACGCCGATGACCCCGATGGGGATCTGGAGCAGCGTGAAGGCGACCGTGTAGGCCGTCACGGCCCCCACCCCGAGGGTGGTCGCGATGGCGGTCACGACGACGAACGTGATCTGGGTGGCGCCCAGGCCGATCGCCCGCGGAGCCATCAGGGCGAGCGCCTTGCGAGCGGCCGGGTCGCTCGTGTCCGCCCGCGGCGTGTAGCGGAACCCGACCTGGCCGAGCGGCGGGAGCTGGACGAGCAGGTGCCCGATCGCCCCGGCAACGACCCCGACGGCCACGCCGGCGATGCCCATCGACGGGTAGAGGAGGAGCGTCCCGCCGATGATCGCCAGGTTGTAGATGCTGGGGGCGACCGCGGCCGCGGCGAACCGCCCCGAGGCGTTGAGCACGCTCGTGGCGACCGAGCCCATGGCCAGGAAGATGGCCGACAGGAGCATGATCCGGGTCAGCTCGATGGTCGTCGCCAGGGTCGCCGGATCGAAGCCGGGGGTGATGATCGGGACGATCGTCGGGGCGGCCACGAACATGACCGCCGACAGGATGGTGAGCGCGACGAGCATGAGCGTCGCGACGGTCGAGACGACCCGCCAGGCGCGGGCGGTGCCGTCCGTGGCCAGCAGCCCGGAGACGACGGGGATGAGGGCCGACCCCAGCGCCCCCGCGGCGACGAGCTGGAACATGAGGTCCGGGATCCGGAACGCCGCGTAGAACGCGTCGAGGTCGGCCGTGGCCCCGACCGTGTTGCCGATGACGACCAGGCGGATCCAGCCCAGTACGCGCGACACGAGGAACGCGCTGGACACGATGAGCCCGGCCCGGGCGAGCGTGCGAGAGGTGCTCATGCGTCGGTGGCGACTCGTCGGGCGCGGGGGTGGGCGCCCCGGTACGCCTCGCGTAATCGACCGGGCGAGACGTGCGTGTAGACCTGGGTCGTCGCCAGGTTCTCGTGGCCGAGGAGCTCCTGGACGACCCGCAGGTCCGCGCCGCCGTCCAGGAGGTGGGTCGCGAACGAGTGGCGGAGGGTATGCGGCGAGACCCCCTGCGGGAGGCCGGCGGACCGGCACAGGCGGTCCAGGCGATAGCGCAGCCCCCGGATGCCGAGCGGGCCGCCACGATGGTTCAGGAAGACCTCACTCGGAACACCGTCACCGACCGGGGCGCGGGCCAGCAGCGCCGGACGGCCTTCCGCCAGGTAGGTCTCGAGGGCAGCGATGGCCGGCCGTCCCAGCAGCCCGATCCGCTCCTTGCGCCCCTTGCCCAGGACCCGGATCTCGCCGCGCCGCAGGTCGAGCGATCCGAGGTCCGCGGCGGCCAGCTCGCTGATGCGCAGGCCGGCCGCGTAGGCGGTCTCGACCAGCGCGCGATCGCGCAGCGCCAGGGCCAGGTCGAGCGTCGTCCCCTCCCCCGCCCCGGCGGCGCCGGCGGCCAGCTCGTCGTCGACGACGGCCAGGAGCCGGTCGATCTGGTCCGCTTCGAGGACCCGCGGCAGGCGGCGCGGCAGGCGCGGCGTGGCGATGGCCCCCCACGGGTCGCCGGGCGCCAGCTCCTCGCGAGCCGCCCAGCGGTGGAATGATCGGATCGCGGCCAGGCGCTGGGCCACGGTCGTGCGGGACGCGCTCATCCCCAGGTGGGCGAGGTAGGCGCGAAGCTCCGGGCGTCGTGGCCGCCGCCAGTCGACCCCGCGCTCGGTCAGCCAGTCGAGGTAGGCGCCGACGGCCGTCCGATAGGCCCGGATCGTGTTCGGGGAGGCGTCGCGGGCCGCCAGCGAGTCGAGGAAGCGCCGGAGTGCCGGGTGGGTCGCTGGCTCGGCCTCGACCGTGCTCACGCGCCCGCGGCAGGCTCGGTCGGGCGACCACGTGCGCTGGAGCCTCGACCGCCGCGTCCGGCCTTGCGGCCGCTCGCCGATCGAGGGCTGGCGCCGGCGCGGCCGTTGCGCGAGGGTCGGGCCAGCGCCGCGGGGTCCGGCGGCCCGCCGGCGTACGACTCGCCGGGAGCGACGTCGTCCGGCGCGGTCTCGCTCGTCGACCCACAGGTCAGGCAGATGGCCGCCTCGCCCTTGCGGGCCAGCGCGCCGCCGTCGACGTCGTGGGTCCCGCCCAGGGGCTCGAAGTTCGTCGTGAAGTCGCACTTCGGGTAGTTGGAGCACCCCCAGAAGACGTTCCCGGTTCGCCGGGCGCGACGCGGGACGAGGTGGCCGTCGTTGTTCTTGGGGCAGGCCACCGTGAACGGGAGCGGGTCGGGCGGCGGCGGGCCGTCCTTCTTGATGTAGTCGCAGTCCGGGTAGCGCGAGCACCCCACGAATGGCCCGAACCGGCCGCGCTTGCCGACGAGGGTGCCTTCGCCGCACTTGGGGCAGACCTCGCCGGTGCCCTCCTGGGGCGGCGGCTCCTCCCCGGGGAGCGGCCGGGATTCCTTGTGCTCCGGGTACTGCGAGCAGGCCAGGAAGCGGCCGTTCCGACCGAGCCGGATGACCATCGGGTGGCCTTCCGAGCAGACCTCGTCCGTGGCCTCGGTCGTGAAGTCGGCCCGGCGGGTCGTCTTGCGCACCTCCGCCACGCGGTCGCGCAGCGGCGGATAGAACGCCTGGAGGAGCGGGACCCAGGCCCGCTCGCCGCGGGCGATCTCGTCGAGCTCCTCCTCCATCCGGGCCGTGAACTCGAGGTCGACGTAGTCGCCGAAATGCTCGACGAGGAGGTCGGTGACGACCTCCGCGACGGGTTCCGGATGGAGACGCCGTTCCTCGACCCGGACATAGCCCCGATCGACGATGGTCGAGATCGTGGCCGCGTAGGTCGATGGGCGCCCGATACCGTGCTCCTCGAGCGCCTTGATGAGCGTCGCCTCGGTGAACCGCGGCGGGGGCTCGGTGAAGTGCTGGGTCGGCGTGACGTCGCGGACGGTCGTCGCGTCGCCCTCGGCCACCGCCGGCAGCCGACCGGCACCGTCCTCGTCCTCGGCCCCGTCGTCGTCACGACCCTCCGTATAGACCCTGGCGAAGCCCTCGAACAGCGTCTTGGTAGAACTCGCGCGCAGCTCGTACGGGCCATCAGCGAGCTCGACGGTCGTCGTCTCGAGCTCCTTGGGCGCCATCTGCGACGCCAGGGCACGCTGCCAGATGAGGCGGTACAGCCGGAGCTCCTCGGGCTTGAGCGTGCTCTCGAGCGAATCGGGGTCGCGCCGGAAGGAGGTCGGCCGGATCGACTCGTGGGCCTCCTGGGCACCCTTCGACTTGGTCTTGTAGACGCGACCCTTGGGCATCGTGAACGGCTCGCCGTAGCGCTCGCCGATGACCTCGCGGGCCTCGCCCATGGCGACGCCGGCCATCGCCGTGGAGTCGGTGCGCATGTAGGTGATGAGGCCGTCGCCGCGTCTCGGCACCCTCGTAGAGGCGCTGGGCGATGGACATCGTGCGCTTCGGGCTGAACGACAGCTTGCGACTGGCCTCCTGCTGGAGCGTCGAGGTCGTGAACGGCGGCGCCGGCGATCGCTTCTGGGTACGAACGCCGATCTTGCGGACGACCGGCCGAGCCTCGCGCAGGGCGTCGACGTGCCGGGTGGCCGTCGCCTCGTCCGCGACGTCGAGGGCCTCACCGTCGATCCGGACCAGCTCGGCGGCGAAGGTCTCACCGCTGGCCGTGGCCAGCAGGGCTTCGATCGTCCAGTACTCGCGGGCCGTGAACGCCGTGATCTCGCGTTCCCGCTCGACGACGAGCCGGACCGCCACGGACTGGACGCGGCCGGCGGACAGACCGCCGCGAACCTTCCGGGACAGGAGTGGGCTGAGCGTGTAGCCGACGAGACGGTCGACGATCCGGCGGGTCTGCTGGGCGTCGACGAGGTTCTGGTCGATGTCCCGAGGATGGGCGAACGCATCCCGGATGGCCGGCTCGGTGATCTCGCTGAAGGTCACCCGGCGGGTCTTGGCCGCGGGGACGTTGGCGGCCTCGGCGACATGCCAGGCGATGGCCTCACCTTCGCGGTCGAGGTCGGTGGCCAGGAAGACCGTGTCCGAGCCCTTGGCCGCTCGTTCGATCTCGTGGACCTGCTTGCGGCGGTCGTCGTTGATGACGTACTCGGGGGCGAAATCGTTGTCGACATCGACCCCGAACTTGCCCTTGCCGGGGTTCTCCGGCAGGTCGCGGACGTGGCCGTACGACGCCAGGACCCGATAGTCGGCGCCCAGGTAGCGCTCGATGGTCCGGGCCTTGGCGGGGGACTCGACGATGACGAGGTTCTTCGGCACGGCCGGGAGTGTAGCACCGGGTCCTGCACGGACCCTCGCCTCGTGGGGACGGGTCGAGGGGTCGGTGGCGTCGCGCCCGAAGGGCGCGCCACGCGGTCCCGCGGAGCTCGGTCAGACCTCGCGGATGCGGCGGAGGAAGTCCTCGTCGATCTCGAGGTCCGCGTCCTCGGCCGCTTGGGCGGCCTCGGCGGCACCCGCCGCGACGGGCACCGGCATCGAGTCGGCCAGCGACGTGCCGGCCATCGACGCGGGCATGATCTCGACGAACCGGATGTGCAGGTACGGGAAGAAGAAGACCGACGCCGAGTCGTCGACGAAGACCGGCCGCTTGCCGTTCATCGTCCGCAGGTTCGTGCAGCGCAGACCGATGTCGCCGGCCTCGGGCAGCTCGAACAGGTCGGCCATCATCGGCTGCTCGCCGTTGAGGTGGATGACAGCGTTGTGGATCACGTTCGCATCGTGGCCCCCGCGGTCCCGTTCCGTGAGTGGCCCGATGGTCCCGCCTAGGGGTGGTAGAAGTCGACGACGAGGCGGACCCGCCCGGACGACACCCACACGCCGATGCCGACCCGGTCGTACTTGCGATTCATCATGTTCACGTAGTGGCCGCCGTTGTACGACTTCTCGCTCTGGAAGAAGCGATGGCTGCCCAGCACGGCGCTGCTCGGGTTGCCGGAGCGGCAGCCGATGTTCTCCGCCCACACGTAGTTGGTGTAGCCGGCGCGGCGCAGCCGGTCGCCGGGATTGCCGCCGATGAAGTGGCTGCAGTCGTTGCCGGTCGCCAGGCGCTTGGCATAGGGACGGGCGACCTTGGAGCTGATGCCCGAGCTGAGCATGAGCGGTGCGGCGTCGCGGCCGCCCGGGCTGCTGCACCGGCCGGTCGAGGTCACCCAGCCACCCGTGCGGGTGCAATTCATGAGGCGCAGGTAGTAGCGCTCGACGGCCGCCCAGCTGCCGCCGCCGGTCGAGCCGCCCCCGCCGCCGCCGCCGCCGCCACCGCCACTACCGCCGCCGGAGCTGGCGGGAGCGGCCGCGGGTCGCTTCAAGGTCCGGAACGTCGCCCGGGCATCGTCCGTCAACGCCGCGCCCTGGCGGCTCTGGGCGGTGGCCTTGACCGAGGCCACGATCTTGGCGTTCCAGGGCAGGGTCTTGGCCGGGTCGAACACGAGGACCGAGTCGTCCTCGGCGAACGTGATCGTGCCCTTGACCGCCTTGCCGTCGGCCGTGACCTTGAACGCGGCCTTGGTCGAGGCCCGATCCATCGGACGGGTGAAGCGGACCGAGATGACCTGGCCGCGCTCGACGGCCTTCGTGCCGGTCACCGGGCGGAACCGCACGACCGACGGCGCGACGACGGTCCGGACGCCGAGTCGGACCGGCTCCAGGACGATGCCGTCCTCGTCGCGCACACCATCGACGACGAGCTCGTAACGGCGGTCGGAGCGGAGCGGGGCGAGGGGCGTGAAGGTCAGGCGCGGCGCGCCGTCGACGGTCGCCTCGGTCGTGATCGTGCCCTTCACCGGCGGATCGAGGCGGATCGCCGCGGCCAGGCTGGCGACCTCGACCGGGCGGTCGAAGGCGACGGTGAATGACGTGTCGACGGCGACCCGCTTGCCGACGGCTTCGGTGGCCGCGACGAGCGCGATCGACGGCTCGCGGGTCAGGAAGCTGGCCCGGGCCGGGGTCGTCAGTGGCCGTCCGTTCTGGGCCAGGGCGCCGGGCAGGACGGTCAGCGTGTGGAGCGTGCCGGCGGCCCAATGGTCGGTGGGCACGACCGAAACGCTCCGGTCGTCCGGGGCCCAGATGAGGTGCACGCCGGTCGGCGGCTGGACGTCGAGCGACGCCTCGACCGACACGCGGTCCATCGGCGTCGTGAACGTGATGCCCGCCGGGCTGTCGACCTCGACGCCGGTGCCGACCACCGACTGGAAGGCGGCCTGGGTGAGCGGGATGGTCTCACTCGGCGCGGTGGCCCGGATGGCGTCCGGCCGGACGACGGCGACAGCCCCGAGCCCGATGACGGCGCCGAGCCCCACGGCCACCCCGGTCCGCACGAGCGCCGACGTCCGGAGCGCAGCGCTCACATAGACGATGGCGAGGACCGGGATCGCGAGGGCCGCGACGACGTACTTCCGCAATGGACCTACCGCTGCTGGTTCGGGCTGCGATCCTGTTGGGGGCAGGGCGCTGGGGCGCGGATCGCAAGGGGCCGCGCACGGCACGGCCGGGCGTCAGGGTAGCACTGGGTCCGCGAGGCGGGCAAGGGCGCGCCACGCTCAGCGGGCGACCGGCAGGCGGACCTCGCCGAGCAGGGCACCGGCCGGCCGGTAGCGTCCGTGGGCCTCGACGACGAGGCGCCGGCTGCCAAGCAGCGAGAGCGTCGCCAGGACGCTGGCGACCGGCAGATCCGTGACCGCGACGATGGCATCCACCGTGGCGTGGCCCGCCAGCACAGCTCGAGCGACCTGCGACTCGGTCCGCCCGAGGTCCTGCAGGGCTGCGGCCGCGACGCGATCGCTGCTTGATGACGTCGAGGCCGCGGCCGGGTCGACGAACCCGAGATCGGCGATGAGCTCTGGGACGCCGGACACGATCCGTGCCTCGTGCGCGAACTCGCGCAGGAAGGCCAGACAGCCGGCCGCCGCCGGATCCCCCAGCGCACCGGGGACCAGGAACGCCGGGCGACCCTGCTCCAGGGCCCACGAGGCCGTGATCAGCGCTCCGCTGCGGGCCGGTGCCTGGATGACGACCGTGGCATCGCTAAGCCCGCTGATGATCCGATTCCGACGCGGGAACGTGCCGGGCGTCGGGTCCAGGTCCGGGCCGTGCTCGCTGACGACCGCGCCGCCGGAGCGGACGATCGCGTCCGCCAGGCGACGATGGCCCGGCGGGCTCAACCGGCCGTGTCCGCCGCCGATGACCGCGACGGTCGTGCCCTCCGCGCGGATGGCCGCTTCATGGGCGACGCCATCGATGCCCGCGGCGAGCCCCGAGATCACGGCCGCGTCGGCCGCGACCAACGCGGTGGCGACCCGAGCCGCACTGTGGCGACCACCGAGCGTGGCTCGGCGCGTACCGACGACCGCGACCGCCCGTCGACGCACGAGCGCCAAGGATCGCCCCGCGTGAACAGGACGTGCGGCGGCATCGCGATCCCGTGGAGCCGCGCCGGATAGGCGGGCTCCTCGATCGTCAGCGCACGGACCTCGAGCGCGCGCAGCCGCTCCAGGGTCCGGACCCCGGTCTGGGTCGCCTCGCACGATGGCGTGAGCGACGGCCTCGAGGACCGGATGCTCGCGATGGCGGCGCGCGTCCTCCGGCTCCGGCTGGAGACCGGGCGTCGCGACCAGCCGCGCCACGGCGCCGGGCCGGGCGGCATCGTCGAGCACGGCGCGGGCGGACCCGAACCGGGCGAGGAGGGCGGCGAACGTCACCGGGCCGAGCCCGTCGATCGCGGCGAGGATGGCCCACGCATCGCGCTCTCCCGCGGACGGACCGCCGGACGGCTGGACGTCCTCGGGTCGCGTCGAGGCCCTCGGGGACGTACCCGCGTCCGCCGTGGCTCCCGCCGCCCCGACACCGAGCATCAGGACGCGAGCGCCTGGTCGGCGCCCTCCCCGGGTCGATGGAACCAGGCCGCCTGGTCGAGGTGCGCCGGCTCGACGACCTCGGCCCCGGACAGGTCGGCGATGGTCCGAGCGACCCGCAGGAGCCGCTCCGTCCCCCGGCCGCTGGCCGCCTCGATCTCGCCGAGCTGGATCAGGCGGTGGCTGGCTGCCGGCGACAGGCGGCAGACGCGCCGCAGGACGCGTCCGCGCAGCCGGCCGTTGAGGACCTCGCCGTTGCGCGCCATCGCCCGGGCCCGGACCGCGGCGATCCGCTCCGCCACGCTCGAAGAGGGCTCGGGCTCGCGGCTCGTGACGAGCTCCGCCGGGGCGACCGGCGGCATCGCGATCCACAGGTCCAGGCGATCGCGGAGCGGGCCGGAGACGCGCCGGGCATAGCGATCGACGACGGTCGGCGGGCAGGTGCACGCGACGCCGGTCGACGACCCGGCCATGCCGCACGGGCAGGGATTCATGGCGGCCACGAGCTGGAATCGGGCCGGGAAGGTCACCACCCCACCGGCTCGGGCGATCGTGACCCGGCCCTCCTCGAGCGGTTGGCGGAGCGCCTCCAGGACGTCGCGGTCGAACTCGGCCAGCTCGTCGAGGAACAGCACGCCGTGGTCGGCCCGGGTGATCTCGCCCGGCCGAAGGTGCTGACCGCCGCCGACCATGGCCGCGTAGGACAGCGTGTGGTGGGGCGCCCGGAACGGCGGACGCCGCTCGAGCGCCGTGATGGGGCCGTCGCCGGCCGCCGAGGCCACGACCGTGGCGGCCAGGGCCGCGTCGTCGTCCAGCGGAGGCAGGAGCCCGGGGATGGTCCGGGCCAACAGCGTCTTGCCGACGCCCGGCGGTCCGACGAGGAGGAGGCCGTGGCCGCCGGCCAGGGCGATCTCCAGGCCGAACCGTGCCGCACCCTGACCGCGGACCTCGGCCAGGTCGGGCACCGCGGGAACCGGCGACGGGCCACCTGGCTCCATCGTCTCGCCGCCCGCCCCGAGGCTGACCCGCGGCATCGGCGGGCGGCCGCGCCGACCTCGCCCGGCCCGCAACAGCGTCGTGGCCTCCAGGAGCGAGGCCGCGGCCAGGACCTCGATCCCGTCGATCAGGTTCGCCTCGTCCACCGCGCCGGCCGGCACGATGACCCGGTCCACGCCGCGCCGGGCCAGGGCGGCGACCATCGGCAGGATGCCGGGCACGGTCCGGACGTCGCCGCCGAGGGACAGCTCGCCGATCACGGCACCGACCGCGACCCGGCTCCGGACCTGCTCCGAACCGAGCAGGATGCCGAGGGCCATGGCCAGGTCGAGGGACGCGCCGGACTTGCGCAACCCGGCCGGCGCGAGGTTGACCGTGATGCGTCGCGCCGGGAAGTCGTAGCCGGCGTTGCGGATGGCCCCACGGACACGCTCGCGCGCCTCCTGCATGGCCGTGTCCGGCAGCCCGACGATGGTGAAGCCCGGCAGCCCGGGCGCGACGTCGACCTCGACGCGGATGAGCCGGCCTTCCAGGCCGTGGAGCGTGGCGGCAGCGACGACGGCCAGCATCGCCCGACCCTAGCGGTGGTCGCTCACCTCGGGCTCATCGACCCGTTCGCCGGCGCTCGACGGCGCCGGATCGTCAGCGCGCCGACGCGGTCGCGGCGACGGCGGCCGGCTTGTCGATGCCGCGGGCGAAGCCGAGCAGGGAGCTGCCCAGGGCCGAGTCGGCCTTCGTGAACATGAACGGGGCTCCCGAGTTCAGGGCGCTGATCGCGCCGCGGTACTCGTTGACGACCTGGTGGTCGATCGTCCGCTTCAGGGCGCCCTCGGCGTTCTTGACGTTGATGCCGGTGAACGCGTTCGAGCGGTTGAGCACGAGCTGGACCTTGCCCTGCGGATAGCCCAGGTGGTGCATCGTCTCGAGGATGAGTCGGACGTTCTTCAGGCACGACAGGTCGGCGGTCATGACCACGAAGACTGTCTCGGCCGCCTCGAAGATGCCGAGGTTGACGTCGTCGAGCCGCTTGTCGACATCGAGCAGGATGTAGTCGTACATCGAGGCCAGATGGCCAGCGATGACCGGCAGGTGCTCGGGATGGACGAGCTCCGCGGTCTCGGGCGACGGCGGCGCGAGCAGCAGATCGACGCCGGAATCGTGCTTGACCATGACTTGGCGGATGAGCTCGGCGTCCATCGCCGGGGCGGTCACGACATCGACGATGCTCTTCTTGTCGAGGCCCAGGTCCAGGAAGACCCGGTGGTCGCCGAACTGCAGGTTGGCGTCGACCAGGGCGACCTTGCGTCCGAGCTCGCGATGGAGGGCGATGGCGGCGTTGATGGCGATCGTCGTCGTGCCGACCCCGCCCTTGGCCCCGTAGAAGGCCAGGACGCGCCCCATCGGGGGGCGGGCCAGCAGGACGTCACGTGGCGCGAAACGGGCCAGGAGACTCTTGATCCGGGCCAGCAGCTCGGCCGGGTGGAACGGCTTGATGAGGTAGTCGTCCGCCCCGGCGCGCAGGCCCCGGACCTTCTGCTCCACTTCCCGTTCGGCGGTGAGCATGATGATCGGGACGTGGGCGGAGCCGCCCTCTTCGCTGCGGATCTTGGCCGCGACCTGGTAGCCGTCGAGCTTGGGCAGCTGGACGTCCAGCAGGATGAGGTCCGGCGCCTCCGCGCCCCACAGGCGGAACCCCTCCGCACCGTCGCCGGCCACGACGACGTCATAGCCCTCCTGCTTGAGCGTGTACTGCAGGAGTCGCTGCACATTCGCGTCGTCGTCGACGACGAGGATCTTGGCCGCCATCAGTCCTCCGAGGGCGTGGGCTTCTCGATGCGGGCACCGGCTGGGGGCCCCGGCGCGGTCATCATAGCCGTTGGTCCTGGCTCTTCGACATCCTCGGCACGCCGGTTCGCGAAGGCCACCCGCAGGAAGTCCGACACCCGACGCTCATAGTCCTGCCCCGCGACCGCGTGGGACGCGCTGTGATCGGCCCCGGGAACGGTCCAGTGCTCGGCGTGCGGGCCGGCCAGCGCCGCGAGCCGGCGACCGTCGGCGATGGGCACGACCGTATCGGCCTCGCCGTGGATGAGCAGGAGCGCCACGGGCTCGACCAGGCCGATGACCCGGGCGGGTTCGGTCGCGCGCGGATCCGCGCCCAGGATGGTCGTCGCGCTGTCGAACAGGCGATGGGCCATGAACCGACGGGCGGGACCGCGCAGCCGACGCGCCACCGGGGCCTCGACCTCGGGCGCCACCGAGTCGCCGACCACGGCGACGATCCGCGGCCGCGGCGTGGCGAGCACGTGCTTCGGGTCATCGGGGGCCATGTCCGCAGCCGGCAGCGAGCCATCACCGAGGATGGCGACCGCGGCGATAGCCGAGATGCCGCCCATCGACGTGCCGACGAGGGCCACCGAGCGGATGCCGCGCTCGCCCAGCCAGGCCAGGGCGCCGGCGATGTCCTCGACCTCGAGGACGCCGAACGTCGACGGGCCGTCATCCGAGCCGCCATGGCCGCGGAAGTCCAGGCCGAGGACGCCGGCCGTCCGGCGCAGGAACGGGCCGTACTCGACCAGGTCGGGCGCGATCGAGCCGGAGTAGCCGTGCAGGAGCAGGATCGCCTCGTACGGGTCGGGTCGCCATGGGTCGCCGGCGGCGGACGGATCCGACGTCTCGGCCGGCAGCCAGCGGCCCGCCAGGCGCAGCCCGTCCCGGGATCGCAGCCGGACGATCTCCCCGCCGAGCGCGTCGAGGGCGGGCGCGAGGCTCGCCTCGTCCGGTCCGACCCGCGGCGCATCGAGCAACCGCCGCGCCCCGCGTCGGCCGACGACCCGCAGGGTCACGACGGAGGCGACGGCCGCGCCGCCGGCCAGGAGCGCCCGCCCGATCACCCGAGCGCTCCCGCGCGGGCATCGGATCGCGGTCCTAAGGTCCCGGCCTCGATGGCCTCGAACACGAGCCGGCTCCACGATTCGAGACGGTCGGCGACGGCCGCGACCTCGGCCGGCGGGACGAACGAGCCATGGAGCTTGTCGGTCTCGCGGACGGTCACCGGGCGGCCGGCGGCATCGGCCACGAAGACGACCCCCAGGTGGACGGAGCCGACGTCGGTCGTGTCGTCGTTGAGGAGGGCCAGCGGCTCGAAGGTCGGCTCGAAGTCGGCGACGAGCTCCTCGTGCCACTCCCGGCGGAGGCCGCCGAACAGATCGCCGTCGCCCGGGTTGAGGTGACCGCCGACGCCGATCGACCAGCGGTCGTGGAGGCGGGCGTCGCCGCCGGCCCGGGTCCGCTGCATGAGGAAGTACGACGGGCCGTCGCGCAGCACCAGGTACGGGATGAGCTGCTTGAAGGACGGGTCCAGCTCCATCGCCGGGCGCGGCTCGAAGCGGCCGTGACGGGCGGCCGTCGCCAGGAACACGTCGAGCCCGATCGTCCGGAGCCCGAGCCAGGCGCCCGCGTCGGGGACGTGCGCCCGTGGCAGCACGAGGACCTGCTCGTCGGTCATGACCCGGCATCCTCCAGTACGTGCCTGGCGGCGGCCAGCCGGAGGCGGACCGCGTCCGGGTCCGGACCACCGGGACGCTCGAGCTCGGCGGCCCAGGCGTCCAGCACGGCGATGAGGTCGCGCAGCCGGGCCGCGATCGGCTCCGCGTTGGTCGCGAGGATGGCCGTGCCCATGTCGACGTCGCCCCGCGCCAGGCGGGTCATGTCGCGCCACCCGCCGGCGGCCAGGTCCTGGGCGGTCGCCCAGTCGTCACGGGGCGGCGTCGACTCGGATCCGCCCACGCCGGGGCCAGCGCCCGTCACCGACTCCACGAGGCCGGCCGCCGCCAGCAGCGGCAGGTGGCTCACCGCCGCGACCGCCGCGTCGTGGGTCGCCGCGGACATCCGCATCGGCCGCGCGCCGCACGCGACCGCGAGCGCCTCCACTCGGGCCTCCGCGGCAGCGTCACCGCTCGGGACGACGATCCAGGGTCGGTCGACGAACAGATCCGGCGTCGCGGCGTCGTAGCCGGCCTGCTCGCGGCCGGCCATCGGGTGACCACCGACGAAGCGCAGGCCGAGGGCCGTGGCCCGCAGGACGATCGCGGCCTTCGTGCTCGCGACATCGGTGATGACCGCATCGCCGGCCAGCGCGCCGCGCCACGCACCCGCCAGGTCGTCGAGCATCCCGAGGCACGCCGTCGCGGGGCCGGCCAGGACGATGAGATCGGCGCCGGCGATGGTCGCCTCCGGGGACGTCCCGGCGACATCGAGGATGCCGTCGCGGGCGGCGGCCGCGGGTCCCTCGCCGGTCGGCGACCAGGCCGCGAGCCCGTCGATCGCCGCGGCATCGGACCGTCGCGCCATCGCCAGTCGACGCGCGATGGAACCGGCGATGAGCCCGAACCCGAGGAAGGCGATCCGCACGGCTCCGAGTATCGCAGCCGGTCCGCCGGACTGCGCTGCCCCGGTGCTACCATCGATGCGGGGGGACGACGGAGCTCGGCAGCGCGCGGCTGAGCCACCGGCCCTCGCGACCGGAGGTGGCGGTGACCCAGGCACCGACGCGCGTCCTGCTCGTCGACGATCACCAGCTCCTGACCGACTCGCTGGCGCGCCTTCTGGCGGCCGAGCCCGACATCGAGGTCGTCGGTGTCGGCGCCTCGGTGGCCGATGCCAAGCGCCTCGCCCGCGAGCGGATGGACGTCGTCCTCATGGACTACCGGCTGCCGGACGGGACCGGCGCCGACGCCACCCGGATGATCAAGGGCCGCTGGCCATCTGCCCGGGTGGTGATGCTCACGGCCGTCCAGGACGACGAGACGGTGCTGGACTCGATCCAGGCCGGCGCCGACGGCTACCTCACCAAGGACCGCGCGGTCGAGGACGTCGTCGCGGCGGTCCGGGCGGCGCGCGCCGGCGAGACGCTCCTGCCGCGGTCGGTGATCATCGGCATCGCCCAGCGCGTCGCGCTCGCCCGGGATCGGGCCCCGGAACGCCCGGCCGTCGAACCGCTCACCAGTCGCGAGCTCGAGGTCCTGCGGCGCGCTGGCCGACGGGCGGTCGTCCGCGGACATCGCGGACTCGATGTCGATCTCGCGGAACACGCTCCGGACGCATATCGGCAAGATCATGACCAAGCTGCACGCGCACTCCCAGCTGGAGGCCGTGACCATCGCTCTGCGCCTCCGGATCATCGAGCCGCCGCGCGGCCCCGACGCGCTCTACTGAGACGAGCGGCGGCGGCCGACCCGCCGGTCCGCGACGCGGCGTTCCTCGCCATCGGGCGGTCCCGGGTCGTTCGGTGGGTTCTGGCGGCGGTGCGTGCCCCGTCGTTCAGCGTCGCGCCGTTCATGGTCGAGGAACGCGCCGCAGCGCGGGCAGCGGCGTTCCTCGGAGAACAGCGACTCCAACGGCGAGACGGTATAGATCTGGCGACCGCAGGACCAACAGGCCAAGCGCGGCATCGTTCCCCCTGGTGGCGTTCGGTTGCGGTGCCCCCGCTAGACGGCCGGCAATCCGGCGAGCGCCGCCTCCACCTTGTCCGCCGGGTATTCGTAGTCCTCGAGCGCCCCGGACAGATAGCGCTCGTACGCGGACAGGTCGAAGTGGCCGTGGCCGCACAGGTTGAACAGGATGACCGTGGCCTGGCCGGCCTCTCGGGCGGCGATGGCCTCGTCGATGGCGATCTTGATGGCGTGGGTCGGCTCCGGCGCCGGCAGGATCCCCTCGGCCCGGGCGAACGTGACCCCCGCCTCGAACGACGACCGCTGGTGGACGCTCCGCGCCTCGATGTAGCCGTGCTCCTTGAGGAGGCTGACGAGCGGGGCCATGCCGTGATAGCGCAGGCCGCCGGCGTGGATCGGCTCCGGGATGAAGTCCGAGCCGAGGGTGTGCATCTTGACCAGCGGGGTCAGCTTGCCGGTGTCACCGAAGTCGTAGGCGTAGACCCCGCGGGTGAGGCTGGGCGCGGCCTCCGGCTCCGCGGCGATCACCCGGTGCGTCGCGCCGTCGCGGAAGTTCCGACCGAGGAACGGGAAGGTCAGCCCGGCGAAATTGGAGCCGCCGCCGGTGCAGCCGATGACGATGTCGGGCGACTCGCCGGCCATGGCCATCTGCTCGAGGGCCTCCTGGCCGATGACCGTCTGGTGGAGGAGCACGTGGTTGAGCACCGACCCGAGGGCGTACTTCGTGTCGTCGCGGGTCGCGGCATCCTCGACCGCCTCGCTGATGGCCATCCCCAGCGATCCCGGGCTGTCCGGCGTGTCGGCCAGGACCGAGCGCCCGTAGTTCGTGGTCAGGGACGGACTGGCGACGACCTCGGCCCCGTAGGTCTCCATGAGGATCCGGCGGTACGGCTTCTGGTCGTAGCTCGCCCGGACCATGTAGACCTTGACCTCGAGGTCGAACAGGGCGCCGGCGAAGGCCAGCGCGCTCCCCCACTGCCCGGCGCCGGTCTCGGTGGCCAGGCGGGTGACCCCCTGGTCCTTGTTGTAGAACGCCTGCGGGATGGCCGTGTTCGGCTTGTGGCTGCCGGCCGGGCTGACGCCCTCGTACTTGTAGTAGATGTGGGCCGGCGTATCGAGCGCCCGCTCCAGGCGATGGGCGCGGTACAGCGGGCTGGGCCGGTACAGCCGGTACGCATCGCGAACGGGCTCCGGGATCTCGATCTCGCGCTCGGCGGAGACCTCCTGGCCGATGAGCGCCATCGGGAACAGCGGCGCGAGATCGTCCGGGCCGATGGGCTGGCCGGTGCCGGGATGGAGCGGCGGCGGCGGGGCCACCGGAAGATCCGCGGCGATGTTGTACCAGGCGCGGGGGATCCGGGATTCATCCAGGACGAACTTCGTCTGCCGGGGATCCGAGGGCGCCATGGGTTCCTCCCTGGGGGTGGACACCCGGCCGGCCGCGATGGGCGCCGGGGACGGGAGCCTAGCGTGCGCGGCGGGAGCGGCGCAACCGACCCGGGCTGACCGTCCACGCGCTCGATGCCGCCGCGAGCGGGAGCAGGAGGATCAGGGCGCCGTCCGCGCCACCCTTGTCGCTGTCGTCGTCGTCGTCGCCGTGACCGTGACCCTTGCCGTCACACGGCCGGTCGGCGTCACCGTTGCCCTTGTCGTGTCCGGGCGGCGGCGCCCCGTCTGACGGGCATGGCGGCCGGTCCTTTGTCGGCTCCGGCGTGGGCTCCGCTGTCGGTTCCGGGGTGGGCTGTTGGGACGTGGGTTCCGGAGTCGGCTCGGGCGTGGGCTCCTGGGGCGTCGGCTCCGGCGTCGGCTCCGGCGTGGGCTCCGGCGTCGGCGCGTGAGTATCCGTCGTCGGCTCCGGGGTCGGATCGAGCGTCGGCTCCGGGGTCGGCTCACCACCGGAGGTGGGCTCCGGCGTCGGCTCGGGGGTGGGCGGCTGGAACGTGGGTTCGGGGGTCGGTTCGGGGGGCGGTGCGCGACCTTCGGTCGTCGGCTCGGGGGTCGGCTCCGCCGTGGGCTCGGGCGTCGCCGCTGCCGTGGGCTCGGGCGTCGGCTTCGCGGTCGGATTGGGGGTGGCCGGCGGTTTGGCCGTGGTCGCCGGCGCATCCGTCGGGCGGGTCGTCGGTCGCGACGTCGGTCGAGGCCCGGTCGTCGACGTCGGGCTGGGCGAGCGCGTCGGGGCGGGACTGGCCGTGGGCGCGATCCCATCCGTGGCCGATGGCCCCGGCCCGACACTGGCCGTCGGCGGCGCCGCCGAGCCCGACGGCTGGACGAGCGGGTCGGTCGGGATCAGACCGGGAACCTCCCCGATCGCCGGGTCGCTGGGCGCCGGCGATGGCGGCAGCGGCGACCCACTCGGGCGCGGAAGCGGTGGCTGGGAGCCCGTGGGCGGCCGGCTCGTGGGGCCGGGCGACGACGGCGCGACGTCCGGGGAGGCGGCCGGTGTGGGGACGATGGCGATGGGCGCCTGCGGACTGGCGGACGCCTCGCGCCGCTGTTGGAGTTCCATGCCCCCGATCCCTAGAGCCACCGTAGCGAGGACCAGATTCACGACGCCGAGGGCGACGATGAGGCGAGCTCGCTGGGTGGCCGTCACGGCGATATGGGCACTCCGCAGGCGGGTTCCTGGTGGCGGTCTGGGGTAGTCCGATGGTACACGCGACGACCGCTCAGCGCTCCCCGCCGAGGTTCGCGTCGGCGATCGGCACGTAGCGGGCGGGGCCGCCACCGGTCACGCTCTCGAACAGCACGAGCCGGTCCAGGGGGCAGTCGATCGGCCGATCCGCGATGGCCTCGGCCAGTCTCGAGGCCACCAGCGGCCCGGCCGCGATGCCGTCGGACCGGGCGAGGGTCAGGTGCGGCCGGAACGGTCGGGCATCGGCCGGCCAGCCCTCGGCGGCGAGCGCATCGCCCAGGTGCCGGGCCAGCGCCTCGAGCTCCGTCACCCCATCGCGGACCCCGATCCAGAGGGTCCTGGGGCGCCCGCCGGGCGGGAACGTGCCCGCACCGGCCAGGGTGGCGCGGATCGGCATCGTTGCCCCGGCCGCCTCGCGGACGATCCGGCCGAGCGTCTCGATGCGAGCCTCCGATGCCGGCCCGACGAAGCGAAGGGTCAGGTGCAGCCCGTCGAGCCGGACCCAGCGCACGTCGCGCAGCCCGTCCGGCAGGGGCTGGGCGCGGACAGAATCGACGATGGCCGTCACCGCGTCGGCGGCAGCCGCCCCGAGTGGGACCGCCACGAACACCCGACGGCCGTGGACGCCGGCGTACGGATCGACCCAGCGGCCCGGGTGCGTCACCGCGAACCGGCCGTGTGCCCCTCCGCCAGCCAGGCGTCACGGTCGGCCTGGAGGACCTCGAGCGCCCGCTCCTGCTCGCGCCAGCCGACCATCTCGACGGTCTTGTCCTCGAGCGCCTTGTAAGTCTGGAAGAAGTGCTCGATCTCGACCAGCCGATGCGGCCGGACCTGATCCAGGCGCTCGATGTGCTGCTGGTGGGCGTCGCCCAGGGCGACGCACAGGACCTTGAAGTCGAAGCCCTTCTCGTCGCGCATCTCGAGCCCGCCGATGGGCCGCGCCCAGACGTGGCAGCCGGTGAAGGTCGGCTCGTCGATGACCAGGAGCGCGTCCGTGTGATCGCCGTCACCGGCCCGCGTCCCCTCGATGAACCCGTAGTCGAAGTTGTAGTAGACCGCGCTGCTCAGGACCCGATCGAGTCGATAGACTCCGGCGTCCTCGTCGTACTCGTACTTGTTGCGGGACCCGCGCGGGATCTCGACGACGATCTCGACGACCTCCGGGAACACGCCGGGCGATTGCATGGCGCCATGCTACCCGCCGTTCGGAGCACCCACGTGCCTGGCTGGCGGCGCAGCCCACTCATGCGCGGCGGCTGAGGTGGTGTCAGCGCAAGGCGCCGCCCGAGCACCGGAGCGAGCGCAGGAACCGTCGGACCGATGGCTCGCAGGAGCGTCGCCTCGGACCTCCGGGCGGGTGCGTGAGCGAGGCGCGCAGGGCGGCAACGCGGCGATGGCGCCGCATCAGCCGCCGCTAGTCGTTGTAGAGGCGCTCTTCGATCAGCTTTTCCTGCACCGTCCGGCCATTCGGGTCGAAGCAGGAGAACTCGAAGTGCTTCTCGAACTCGAGGTCCACGTTGTCCTGGCCACCGCGGTTCTTCTCGACCGAGACGACGACCCAGTCGCGGAAGCGCTGCGCCTGGTACGGGTTGAACTCGATGTTGACCTTGGCGACGATGTGGTACTTCTCGTTGAGGATGAGGATGATGTCGGCCTCGTAGTTGATGGCCGACGAGCCGCGCAGGTGGAAGTTGCGCAGGCGGCTCGCCTTCAGGCCTTCCTTGTCGGCGGCGACGATCGAGACCATCGGCACGTCCTCGGACAGGGCGATGTCCTTGAGGCCGTTGACGATGAAGGTGACCTTCTCCGACTCGTTCTCGGGCTCCGGGATCTGGGGCACCTTCTGCATGTAGTCGACGAACACGACCAGGCGGCGCTCGCCGGACATCTCGCGATGCTGCTGGACGAGCTTGCGCATGTTGTCGATCGTGCCGGCCGTCTGCGAGCCGCGCAGCAGGAACAGGTTCTGGCCGTAGCGGGCGATGCGGTCCAGGGACGGGCGCAGGCGCGGGTTGTTGGCCAGCTGCGGGGCGGTCGCGCCCTCCGCCATCCAGGTCCCGAGGATCTCCTTGCGGACGTCCTGGATCTTGATGGCGCCGGTCTTGTGGGGCAGGTGGGCGAGCGCCGACTCCATGGCGATGAGGCGGTTCATCAGGTACGCCTCGTCGTGCTCGAAGCAGATGTAGAGCACGTTGGCCTGGCCGCCCGACGCGATGTTCCGGGCCATCTGGAGGGCCATGGTCGTCTTGCCGGTGCCCTGGGCACCACCGATGAGCATGAGCTCGCCGGCGCGCAGCCCGGTCCCGATGGTCTTGTCCATCGGGGTGAACCCGAGCGGGACGGGCTGGTATTCGGCGAGCTTGCCGGTCGTGACCCGCTCGTTGAGGTCGACCAGGACGTCCAGCGCCGAGCGCGGCGCCATGCTGCCGTTGTCCGTGTCCAGGCGCCAGCCCTTGGGGGCGGCCTGGGCGGTGGAGGGGTCGGTCTCGGTGGTCACGCGGTGGGTTCCTCCCCGGAGGGCAAGCGCTGAACGTCATGGTGCGACGCGGCCACAGCGTAGCACTCGAAGGGGCCCGAATCACCCACCCGGACCGTGCAAGTCCGCACCACCGGCCCGGTTCCGGGGTGCACCGGTGCTTGGCGGGCCGTCGTCAGCGCGGGAGTGCCGCGATCTCGTCGAAGGTCCGGACGATCGTCCGGATGGCGCCCTCGTAGTTGGCCAGGTCCATCCACTCGTTGGGGGCGTGGGCGTTGTCGTTCGGCTGGACGAACCCGAGCAGGACGACCGGCAGGTCGAGCTGCTCCTCGAAGGTCGCGGTGACCGGGATGGACCCGCCTTCGCGGATGAACACCGGTGGCCGGCCGAAGACGGCCTCCAGGGCCCGGGCCGCCGCCTGGGTCGCCGGATGGTCGATCGGGGTCAGGCTGGGCCGCCCGCTGCCGATGAGCTGGACCGTCACGGTCACGCCGGGCGGGGCGATCTCCGCGACATACGCCCGGAGCCGCTCGAAGATGACCTCGGGATCCTGGTTCGCGACGAGCCGGCAGCTGACCTTGGCATGGGCGTGCGCCGGGATGATCGTCTTGGAGCCCTCGCCCTGGAAACCGCCCCACAGGCCGTTGACGTCGAGCGTCGGGCGGGTGGCACGTCGCTCGAGGATCGAGTAGCCCACCTCACCGACGAAGGCGGGGACGCCGATCCTCGCGAGGTAGGCCGCTTCGTCGAGCGGCAGGGCGTCCATGGCCGCCTTCTCGTCGTCCGTCAGCGCCACGACCTCGTCGTAGAAGCCGGGGATCCGGATCCGGCCGTCCGGACCCTTGAGCGCGGCGACGATCGTGGCCAGGGCATTGGCCGGGTTCTGGACCACGCCGCCGTACCCGCCGGAATGAAGGTCGACCGGCGAGCCGACCACGTCGATCTGGGCGTACATCAGTCCGCGCAGGCTGACCGTGATGGCCGGGATGTTGCCCTCGAAGAACCCGGTGTCGCTGATGATCACGACGTCAGCGCCGAGGCGCTCCCGATTGGCTTCGAGCCAGTTCGCCGAGGTGCTCGGCGGTGTGCTCCTCCTCGCCCTCGATGACGTACTTGACGTTGATCGGGAGCGACCCGCGGGTGGCCAGCATGGCCGTCGCCGCGATGAGGTGGGCGTGGACCTGGCCCTTGTCGTCGGCCGCGCCCCGGGCGAGCATCCGGCCGTCGCGGATGACCGGTTCGAACGGCGGCGACGTCCACAGCTCGAGGGGGTCGACCGGCTGGACGTCGTAGTGCCCGTAGACGATGACCGTCGGAGCGCCCTCGGCATGGAGCCAGTCGGCGTAGACCACCGGATGCCCGTTCGTGTCCGACACCTCGGCATGCTCGAGGCCGGCCAGCTCGAACGCCGTCGCCAGCCACTCCGCGGCCCGGCGCATGTCGCCGGCATGCTCGTGCAGGGTCGAGATGCTCGGGATGCGCAGGAACTCCTGGTAGCTCGCGAGCCGCGCCTCGTGCGTCTCGTCGAGATACCCCTCGAGGTCGGTCGTGGCAGCGATCTGGTCGGTCATAGACCGAGTCTACCGGCGTCACCCGCACCTCGCCCGTGTGGGCGGCCAGGGCAGATCAGCCGCCGCCACATCTGGCGAAGCGGCGGCTGAGGTGGTGTCAGCGCAAGGCGCCGCCCGAGCACCGGAGCGAGCGCACCCCAAGGTGCGTGAGCGAGGCGCGCAGGGCGGCAACGCGGCGATGGCGCCGCATCAGCCGCCGCCGACTACGCAGGCTGGGCTGTCGGCTCCGGAATGGGCTGCCCGGGCCCTACGACGGCGGGGATGCCGCGGTCGGTGGGCTTCGGCGGCAGATCCGTGAAGAGCTTCTCGAACTCCTCGGAGTCGACCGTCTCCTCGGCGACGAGCTTCTCGGCGAGCGCCACGAGGCGATCGCGGTGGGTCGTGAGGACCTCCGTGGCTCGCTCGTAGGCCCGGTCGATGATCGCCCGGACCTCCTCGTCGATCATCCGGGCGACGTCGTCGCTGTAGTTGCGCTGCTCGCCGATCTCGCGGCCCAGGAAGACCAGCTCGTCACGCTTCCCGAAGGACAGCGGGCCGAGCTTGTCGCTCATCCCGAACTCGGTGACCATCCGGCGGGCCAGGTCGGTCGCCTTCTCGATGTCGTTGCTGGCGCCGGTCGTCGTGTCGCCGAAGATCATCCGCTCCGACACGTTGCCGCCGAGCAGGCCGGCGATCTTGTCCTCGAACTCGGTCTTGGACTGGAGGTAGCGGTCCTCCTGGGGCAGGGCCATCGTGTAGCCGAGGGCCATGCCGCGGCTGATGATCGTGACCTTGGCGACCGGGTCGCACTTGGGCAGGATGCGCTGGACGATGGCGTGGCCACCCTCGTGGTAGGCGATGATCGCCTTCTCGGCATCGCTGATGACCCGCGACTTGCGCTCCGGGCCGGCGACGATCCGCTCCAGGGCCTCCTGGAACTCGGACATGCCGATGACCTTCTTGTTGCGCCGGGCGGACAGGATGGCCGCCTCGTTGACGAGGTTGGCCAGGTCCGCGCCACTGAAGCCCGGCGACTGGCGGGCGATGCCCTCCACGTCGACGCCCTTGTCGAGCGGCTTGCCCTTGGTGTGGACGCGCAGGATCTCGGTCCGGCCGCGCATGTCCGGCCGATCCAGGATGACCTGGCGGTCGAAGCGCCCTGGGCGCAGGAGCGCCGGGTCCAGGACGTCCGGGCGGTTGGTGGCGGCGACGACGATGACGTTCGTGTTGGTGTCGAAGCCGTCCATCTCGACGAGGATCTGGTTGAGGGTCTGCTCACGCTCGTCGTGCGAGCCGCCCAGACCGGCGCCGCGCTGGCGGCCGACCGCGTCGATCTCGTCGACGAAGACGATGCACGGCGAGTTGCGCTTGGCCTGGTCGAATAGATCCCGGACGCGGCTGGCGCCGACGCCGACGAACATCTCGACGAACTCCGAGCCGGAGATGCTGAAGAACGGCACACCGGCCTCACCGGCGACCGCGCGGGCCATCAGTGTCTTGCCGGTGCCGGGAGGGCCGACCAGGAGCACGCCGCGCGGGATGCGCGCGCCGAGCGAATTGAACTTCTCGGGGAACTTCAGGAACTCGACGACTTCCTGGAGCTCCGTCTTGGCCTCGTCCACGCCGGCGACGTCGTTGAATGTCACGACGGTCTTGTTGCCCAGGAACATCCGGGCCCGGCTCTTGCCGAAGCTCAGGGCCTGGTTATTCGTCCCCTGGGCCTGGCGCATCATGAAGAAGATGAAGCCGCCGATGATGAGCAGCGGCAGCACGGCCGTCAGGAGCAGGCCGAGCCAGGATGTATCCGGCGCCGGTTCCGCCCCGAACTTGATGTCGGCTGGATCGACGCCGCCCTGCTGCGCGGCGACCAGGATGTTGGCGTAGACGTCGGTCAGGACCGTCGGCACGTTGACCGTGTATTCGGGACCGGTCACGGGCTTCACGGTGAGCGTCGTGCCCTGCTGGACGACGGTCGCAACGTCGCCCGCCGCGACGTTGGCTAGGAACACGCTGTAGTCGGTGGCGGTCGGCGGCGTCGACGACGTGATCCAGGTGAACAGCAGCGCGGCCGTGCCCACGACGAGGACCAGCATCACGATGCCGTTCCGGAAGAACTTCGGGTTCAAGAGGGAGCCTCCGGGGGTTCGACGGACGCCGACCCTGCGGCGTCACGTGCGGCGAGTATAGCGGCGGGGCGCCGAGGCACCCCCTGACGGATGTCCTGCCGTCGTCAGACCGTACGGACGAGCGAGGCTGCCGGATGGCGACGCGGCGTCGGATGAAGGAATCGCAACGACCTTCCGGCGGTCCGGAAGGTCGTGGACGGATCGCGGTTGGTAGCGGAGGGCGGATTCGAACCACCGACCAAGGGCTTATGAGTCCCCTGCTCTACCACTGAGCTACTCCGCCGCGGTCGCGGATTCTACCGCTAACCGCTGAACGTGTCGCAGTCGTCGACGCTGCCGCTGCGGTAGCCCCGGGTGAACCAGGAGACCCGCTGTTCGGCCGAGCCGTGGGTCCAGCCCTCGGGGTTGACCCGGCCGGTCGTGGCCTCCTGGATGCGGTCGTCGCCGACCGCCGCCGCGGCGCTCAGGGCCTCCTCGATGTCACCGGGCTCCAGGTCCGACGCGGCGGAGTACGCCCAGACCCCGGCCAGGCAGTCCGCCTGGAGCTCCTGGCGGACGGACAGGTCGTTCCGCCGCGACGGGTCGTTCTGGGCCTCCTGCTGGACGGCTTCGCTGATACCCAGCACCGTCTGGATGTGGTGCCCGTACTCGTGCGCGACGACGTAGGCGATGGCGAAGTCGCCGCCCTCGGCCCCGAACCGGGACACGAGCTCATCGAAGAAGGCGAGGTCGAGGTAGACCTTCTGATCGGCCGGGCAGTAGAACGGACCGGTCGCGGACGAGGCCGGACCGCAGCCCGACTGGGTCCCGCCTTCGAACAGGACGAGGTCGTTGATCGGCAGCTCCCGGCCCGATGCCTGGAAGGTCTCGATCCAGAAGACCTGGATGTCCTCATTGAGGTAGCCCAGGAACTGGTCGGTGTCGTTCTGCGGGTCCAGGGTGCCGCCCGGCTCGACCGCGCCGCCCCCACCGAGGCCGGACAGCCCGCTCAGGCCGCCTGACCCGCCGAGCACGCCGCTGAACAGCAGGAAACCGACGATGACGATGAGGATCAGGCCACCGACACCGCCGCCGGCCGCACCACCGGGGATCGGGATCGGGATGCCGCCGCCGCCCAGGCTACCGCCGAGGCCGCCCCCTTGACCTCGTCGGTCCTCGATCCGGTCGAATCCGGTGTTGCGCTTCCATCTCATGGTCTTCTCGCCCCTCTCGCACGCGTGGCCGCCCGACCGTACCGGTCATCTGTGTCCGACGGCATGCCCGGAGCGGCCCGCTGACCTTGCAGTCGTATCGCGGCATCGTGCGCTGCGGCCGGGCGTGTCGGTCAGACGATCTCGTACAGGCGCCCGGTCGCGACGTCGTAGATGAGGCCATGGACGGGCACCCGCCGCAGATAGGGATGCTCGCGCAGCGACGCCACGCTCGAGCGCAGGTTCGCCTCGAGGTCCGGGAAGCCACCGAAGGTCAGGTGGACGTCGTCACCGGCCACGCCGGCCATCGCGCCGACGCGCGTGCGCAGGTCGTCGTCGTCGACGCCGTGCAGGCCGCATCCGCTGTGCTGGATGAGGATGATCTCCTCCGTGCCCATCAGCTGCTGGCTGACGACGAGCGAGCGGATGACGTCGTCGGTCACCAGGCCGCCGGCGTTGCGGATGATGTGCGCGTCCCCGGCCCGCAGCCCGAGGGCATCCTCGACGAGGAAGCGCCCGTCCATGCACGCGACGATGGCCAGCCCGGACAGCGGCGCCGCCGTCAGGCGCGACCGGTCGAAGGCCTCGACATAGCGCTCGTTGGCGGCCAGCAGCCGCGCGAACTCACCGCCGTCCGCATCCCGCGCCATGGTCGGATCCGAGACGTCAGCTGGGCCGTGGCGGCGTGCCGCCGAAGCGGTCGATGAGCTCGCCGATGCTCATCTGCCCGTAGCGCTCGGCGACCTGATCGCGAGCCAATCGCCACATCGTCCGGAGCGGGCGCGGGCCGGCGCTGTCCAGCTGGGCGAGCCGGACGTCGGCGAATCGGGCGATGCCCGGGACCGATCGCAGGTCGGCGGCCAGGCGCTGGGCGGCCTCGTCCGCGGTCGTCTCGCGGGTGATGCCGGCACTGGCCGGCACGGCCGGGCCGGCCGCGGTGTCGGTCCGTGGCCGCTGGGCGCTCCCGGCCGTGCGCATCGCCCGATCGGCCTCGGCGATGGCGGCCTCGACCGCTTCCGGCGTCTCGAAGCGCGGCGGCGCGCTGTCAGCCGCTCCCGATGCGGTGCTGCCACCGGTCCCCGCGCCGGTCGCTGTGGTCGACGACGGGGAGGTCCTCGTGGCGCCGGCCTGGGCTCGCCCGCCGGTCGCCCTGGGGCCGCCGGCGGCCCCACCCGCGGTCGGGGCGTCGGCCGATCCACCGGACTTGGGCGGCGAGGCCGGCGGTCGCGGCCGGGACGATCCGCCGCCTCCGCCGCCTCCGCCGCCGCCACTGGCCGGCGGTTCGTCGCCGGACGTGCCGAGGGCCTGGTTGAGGAGGTCCGGGATGTCGATCCCGGTCAGGCCCTTGACCGTCGTGCTGGCCTCGGTGACGGTCCGGGTCACGTTCTTGACCAGGTCCGACGCCCCGTCGTTGGACAGGACGGTCAGTTGGCCGATGTTGGCCATCGGCTCGGCGGCGGCCCGGACGATGTCCGGCAGCATCGACAGCACGGTCTGGATGATGGCCGCCTCGTTGAACTGCCGGTACGCCTCCGCCCGGAGGGCGAGGGCCTTGGCCTCCGCCTCGCCCTTGGACAGCACGATGCCGGCCTCGGCGTTGCCTTCGAGGGTGGTCTGCTTGGCCGTCGCCTCGGCCGTGACCTCGACGACCCGGGCCTGGGCCTCGCCGGCGAGCTTGACCCGCTCGGCGTCGCCCTGGGCCTGGGCGATGGCCGCCCCCTTGGCGCCCTCGGCTCGGCGGACTGGGCCTCGGCCTCCGCCTCGGCTGGCCGGACGGTCGTGGCGACCAGCTCTTGTTGGGTCCGCGCCGCTTCGAGCTGGGCGAGCTCGGTCTGCTTGCGGGTGACCTCCTGGGTGGCCTCGGCCTCGGCCAGTGGACCGGCCTGCGCGGCCCGCGCGTTGGCCGCCGCCGTCTGCGTCTCGGTCTCGGCCCGGCGCAGGGACACGTCCCGGGCGGCGTTGATCTTGACCTGCTCGGCCTCGGCCTCGCGGACGGCGGCCTCCTGGTCGGCCGCCGCCTTGGCCATCCGGGCGTCCCGCTCGCGTCGAGCCGTCTCCTGCTGACCGATGAGCTCCATGTAGCCCGACTCGTCGCGGATGGCCTGGATCGTGAACGAGTCGATCTGCAAGCCGGACGTCGCCAGGTCGCCCTTGGCCGCGTCCTGGACGGCCTGCTGGAACTTCTGGCGGTCGAGGTTCAGCTCCTCGACGGTCAGCGTGCCGACGATCGACCGGAGCGAGCCCTCGAGGACGTTCTTGACGATCGAGTCGACCTCGGCCTCCTGGGCCTCCAGGAACCGTTCCGCGGCGTTCCGGATGGACTCGTCGTCCGCGCCGATCTTGAACGTCGCGACGCCTTGGACCGCGACCTTGATGCCCTGTCGGGTGACCGCGTCGGCGAGGTTCACGTTGATCTGCCGGGCGGTCAGCTTGAGCTTGCCGACCTTGTGGATGAGCGGCAGGACGATGACCCCGCCACCCCGGACGACCTTGAGGTTCTTGCGACCGTCCGGCGACTTGTCCCGCTGGCCCGAGACGATCAGGGCCTCGTTCGCGCCGGCGACCTTGTAGCGACTGCCGATGTAGCTGACGATGAGGACGACGACGATGATGATGAGGAAGATGGCGAACACGCCACCGCCGATGAAATCGAACAGTCCGTCAAGCATCTGATCCTCCATCGGCCGACGTCGCAGGTGCGGTCGGGGCGATCGGTGCGGTGGTTTCGACGATGAGGCCCGAGCCGGCGACGCCGGTCACGCGGGCGACGGTCCCGACCGGGATGTCGGTCGTGGACGTGGCCGAGAACTCGTGGGTCTGGCCTTCCGCCTTGACCAGGACGCTGCCATAGCGGTTGGCCGGGATGGCGACCTGGACGAAGGCGTCTCTGCCGATGAGATCGCGGGTCGAGAACGGCTCCGGCGCCTCCGCCCGGCGCAGGGCGGAGAAGATGCCGTAGGCGATGCCCATCCCGACCAGCCCGAAGGCCGCGCCGATGATCGCTGCCGTCCCACCGTGGACGTCCAGGACCTGTGTGGCGAAGAGCCCGCCGACCCCGAACATCGACACGAACGAGAGCAGCAGCGGCATGAGCGACACGCCGCCGATGTCGAAGTCGAAGACCGCGCCAAGGATGTCGTCGACGAGGACGGTGATGAGCAGCAGTCCGCCGCCGACCAGGGCGCAGACGACGAAGATGAAATCCTCGACCGGGATCTCGAACATCGCGGTCCGCCACCCTCCCCTGTCCGGCGCGACACGCGTCGGACCGCAAGGATAGCGACCCGACTACCGGTCGCGCGAGGTGGAAGCGGCGGTCAGTCGGTGGGGCCGAAGAGGACGGTCAGCCAGCGCTCCAGCGGCGAGACGTCGTCCCGGGGCGCCCCGACCCGTAGCGCTTCCGAGCCCGGGGCATCGTCCGGGAGGTCCGGTGCATCCGGGTCCAGGGTGAAGGCGATCTCCCGGGTCGATCCCAGGCCGTACCCCCGGGCCTGCTGCTCGATGTAGCGCTGCCGGCCGATGAGCTCGAGCTCGCGCTCGAGTGCCGCGGCCTTGAGCTGCTGGGCCTGGTTGCCGACGGCCAACTGCTCCGCCGTGGACGTGGCCGCCTGGGCCTCGCCGACCTGGCGGGCGAACAACATGACGATCCAGACCGCGAGCAGGACCCCGACGAGGGCGGCCACCCGTCGACGGGTCAGGCCGACGATCGGCAACGCGGCCAGGTCGGGGGCGACCCGGATCGGGCCGCCGGCCTCCGCGTCGGGCGCGTCGGACTCGCCATCAAGGGACCCAGGAAGCGGCTCGTCGAGCGTGTCGTCGACCGAGGTCGAGCGCGGGGGGCGAGACATCGCCGGGAGCGTAGTCACCGCTAGCTGGCGTGTCAACCGCGTGGCTGTGACAGCCGAGCTGTCACGCGAACGCTGGACGGTGCGCGTAGACTGCCCGACGAATCGAACGTCCGTTCGAATCGCAGCCAGGAGCCGCCATGCGCACGTACGCCCCCGCGGACGCCCCGACCGTCCTGGATCGCCTGCTCGAGGAACCGTCGCTGGCTCGCGGGGTCGTCCACCACGCGGTCATCCCGGCGCGCGAGGCCCAGACCGCCCCGATGCCGGACTGGCTGGACCCGCGCATCGTGACGGGTCTCGCGTCCCGTGGCATCGAGTCGCTGTACACGCACCAGGCCGAGGCGCTCGAGTCGATCCGGGCCGGCGAAGATGTCGTCGTCGTCACGCCCACGGCGTCGGGCAAGACGCTGTGCTACGCCCTCCCGACCCTGCAGGCCATCGCGGACGATCCGTCCGCCCGGGCCCTGTTCCTGTTCCCGACCAAGGCGCTCGGCCAGGACCAGGTCACCGAGTTCGGCGAGCTGTCGGCGGCCGCCGGGCTGTCGATCATCACGTCGACCTACGACGGCGACACGCCGGCGCCCATCCGCTCGGCCATCCGGGCCGCCGGCCAGGTCGTGGTCACCAACCCGGACATGCTCCACAGCGCGATCCTCCCCCACCACACGAAGTGGTTCCAGCTGTTCGAGCAGCTCCGGGTCATCGTCATCGACGAGCTCCACACGTACCGCGGGATCTTCGGCGGTCACGTGGCCAACGTCCTGCGCCGGCTGCTCCGGATCTGCGCCCACTACGGGAGCCGGCCGCTCATCGTGTGCTGCTCGGCGACGATCGGGAACCCCGGCGAGCTGGCGGCGATGCTGACAGGGCGCCCGGCTCGGTTGGTCGACCGCAACGGCGCCCCGGCCGGCGAGCGGCACGTCCTCCTCGTCGACCCACCGATCATGGAGCCGGCCAGCGGTGCCCGATCGTCCGCGGAGAATCTCGCCCAGCGCTGGGCCTTGCCGTTCCTGCGGGCGGGTCGGCAGACCATCGTCTTCGGGCGGTCGCGGGTCGCGGTCGAGATCCTCCTGACCGGGCTGCGCGAGTCGCTCCGCGAGAGCTACGGCCCGCGTTCGCGGGTCCGCGGCTACCGGGGCGGCTACCTGCCCACGGAACGGCGGGCCATCGAGCGCGGGCTCCGCGACGGGGAGATCCTGGGGGTCGTCGCCACGAACGCGCTCGAACTCGGCGTGGACATCGGGCGCCTCGACGTCGCGATCCTGGCCGGCTACCCGGGCTCGGTCGCGGCGACGTGGCAGCAGATCGGCCGGGCCGGTCGGCGCCTCGAGACGAGCGTGGCCGTGCTCGTCGCCTCCGGTCGGCCGGTCGACCAGTACGTCATCCACCACCCGGAGTTCCTGCTCGAGGGCGCGCCCGAGGAGGCTCGCCTCGACCCGGACAACCTGCATGTCCTGCTCGCCCATCTCCGAGCGGCCACGTTCGAGCTGCCGTTCGACCCGGGCGAGGTCTTCGGCCCCGGCCCGGCCGACGACCTGCTCGCCTTCCTGGCCGAGGAGCGTCACGTCCGCCAGGCCGACGATGGGCGCTGGTACTGGTCGTCCGAGAACTTCCCGGCGTCGGAGATCTCGCTCCGGGCGGCGGCACCGGAGAACGTCGTCATCATCGACACGACGCCGGACCGGCCGCGCGTCCTCGGCGAGGTGGACCTGTTCAGTGCCCAGGTCCTCGTCCATGAGCGGGCGATCTACATCCACGAGTCGGTCCAGTACTACGTGGACCGGCTCGAGTGGCACGAGCGCAAGGCGTACGTCCACAAGGTCGATGTCGACCACTACACGTACGCCAACCGGGCGGTCACCCTCAAGCCGCTGGAGGTCTTCGCCGAGGCCCCCGCCCCGAGCGGACGCCGGCTGCACGGCGAGGTCATGGTCGCCAGCCTCGTCACCCTGTTCAAGAAGCTGAAGTTCCTGACCGACGAGAACGTCGGCTGGGGTCCCATCGACCTGCCCGAGCTCGAGCTCCAGACGACCGCCTACTGGCTGACCGCGGAGGCGCCGCGCGAGCGCTGGCGGCGCGACGACCTCGACGTGGCCCTCCTGGGCGCCGGGCGGGCCATCCAGACCGTCGCCGCGGTCCTGCTGATGGTCGACCCGCGCGACCTCGGATTGGTCACCCAGGTCCGCTCGCCCCACGCCGAGGAGCCGACGATCTACCTCTACGAGGCCGTCCCCGGCGGGATCGGCCTGTCCGAACGGCTGTGGCAGCGGCACGAGGCCCTCATCGCCGGCGCGGCCGAGCTCATCGCCGGCTGTGGCTGCGACGGCGGCTGCCCGGCCTGCACCGGACCGCGGCTCGAGCCGGGCGTCGATGCCCGGGCCCTCGCCCTGCGCCTGCTCCGGGAGCTCGGCGCGGCGATCCCGGCCGCGGCGGCATGATGACCGGGGTCGCCGCGCCCACCGATCTCGCCCGGCGCCTGGAGCGGTTCCGGGCGGCCCGGCTGGACGATGCGCTCCGGCCGGAGGCGCCGCTGCCGCATGCCCGGATCCCGGCGGCGGAGCTGGCCGCCCGGCTGGCGACGACGCTCGACGGCGAGGTCGTCGAGACCGCGTCGGGTCGCTACGTCCGGGTCGAGGGCCGGGCGACGGACGTCGCCCTGGACCGGGAGCGCCTGGCGACGCTGCCGGGCCAACCGGCGCCGGACCGGCCGCTCATCTGCCTGGACACCGAGACGACCGGGCTCGCGACCGCGGCCGGTACGGTGGCCTTCCTCATCGGGCTGGGGTGGTGGGCCGGCGACACGTTCCGCCAGGTCCAGCTGCTGCTCCCGGATCACGGCGAGGAGCGGGCCGTCCTCGATGCCCTGGCGGACCACATCCCGCCGGATGCCTGGCTCGTCACCTACAACGGCCGGGGCTTCGACTGGCCGCTCCTCGTGACCCGCTACCGCCTGGCCCGTCGGGCCGCACCGGAGCACGACGGCCACCTCGATCTCCTGCCGCTCGTCCGTCGGGTCTTCCGCCACCGCATGGACGACGCCCGCCTGCGGACGGCGGAGCGCACGTTGCTGGGACTCATCCGCCACGACGACGTCGATGGCTGGGAGATCCCGGGGCGCTACCTCGGCTTCCTGCGCGGCGGTCCCGCGCAGGCGCTGGCCGCGGTCGTCCGCCACAACGACGAGGACGTCCGGTCGCTCGCTCGCCTGTTGGCGCTCCTCGAGCGCGGGTATGCCACCTCTGAGGCCCGCCGCGGGGCACCCGCCGGCGACCTGGCCGGGCTCGCTCGTGCGTTCGTCCGGGCGCGCCGACCGGCCGACGCCCTGTCCTGCCTCGATGAGGTCATGGGCCGGCAGGGATCCGACGCCGCCCGCGGCCTGCCCCGGGCGCCCGCCGACGATGCCGCCGTGCCGGCCGGGCCGTGGGGGGTGCGGCGTGACGGGCCGATGTCACGCGTCGTCACCGAACCGTGGTGGTCGCCGCGCGTCCGGCCGGACTTCGGTGGTCGCCCGGCGCGGCCCGTGGACCGGGGCATCGGTTGGGACCGACGGGTCGCGGCCGCTGCGCCATGGGACGCGGTCCGGATCGCCACCGACCGGGCGCATCTGCTCCGGCGCCTCGAACGGTGGTCGGAGGCGGCGGAGGCGTGGCAAGCCCTCGCCGCGGGACCGGGCCGGACCGCGATCGTCGCCACCGTGGAACTGGCCAAGCTGTACGAGCATCGGCTCGGACGGCCGGACGTGGCCCTCCAGGCGACGACCCGTGGCCTGGACCTCGCCGAGCGCCGGCGTCACCTCGGGATGCCGGAGCCGCGCCTGGAAGCGGACCTGGCACGCCGGCTCCTCCGCCTCCGGCAGCGCGCGGCGTCAGACCGGCGCCGGCTCGATCGAGACCTGCGCCGACGCGGCCGGGACGACCAGCCGGCGGACCCGCTCGCGCACGGCCCGGGCCCGGACGGCCAGCAGGTCCGGGACGCCGCCCAGACCCACGTCCTCGACCGTCAATGAGCCGGCCGCGGCCGCGAACCGGAGGTCCGCCCCGCGGCGGCGACGGGTCGGTCCCAGGAGCGTCGGGCGCACGGTGGCGGCGAGGAGCGCCGCCAGGAACGTGTCGCCCGCGCCGGTGGCGTCCACCTCGCCCGAGGTCAACGTCGGCAGGTAGCGGAGGGCCGCGCGCTCCGGGTGCCCGACCTCCAGCAGGATGCCGCCGCCGGCGCCCTGTGTGACGAGGAGCCGGGTGGCCGGCTGGAGGAACGCGCTCAGGTCGCCGATGGTCGTGTCCGGCTCGACGTCGTGGTGGCTGACCCCCACGAGATCTGCCCGTCGGAGCAACGCCTCGGGCCGGGGCGGCCGGCGCTCCACCCGCTGGCCGGGACGGAGGGTCCGGAGCATCCCCTGCCAGCCGACGGCGACGATCGCGTCAGCCGAGGCGACGGCCGCCCAGCCGGGCCCGAGCTCACCGGCGACGGGGGTGAAGGTCCAGGCGGCGGCCGCGCGCCAGGATGCCGGGACCGGGGTGACCGGCATCGGTCGGCCGACGGCGTCGCACGTCTGGACCCGACCGCTCGGCGTCTCGAGGTTGTGGAAGACCGGTCCCTCGGCGAGGGGGACCCGGATGACGTCCACGCCGGCATCGGCCAGGAGGGTCAGCTCGGCCGCCTCGGCTGCCTCGGGGTCGACGCCGACGATGGCGCCTGTCGAGAGCCCCAGTCGAGCGGTCGTCAGGGCGGCATAGGTGACCCCGCCACCGAGGCGCCAGCCACGCGGATCGTCGTCCGCGATGTCGCGCGTGGCCGACCCGACGTGGACGACCTCCAGGGGCGCTCGGACCATGCCACCTCCCGGCGTATACTCCCGCCCCACAGCACATCCGGGAGCGGACCGTGTTCTTCTACGAACTGCATGAGGGCGACGACGAGGTCTATTCCGACGTGCTCGTCGTCAGCGAGTCCGAGTGGGAGCCGCAGGAGTTCTTCGAGCTCGTCCAGCGCGTCCGCCGCGACGTCCAGGACCAGTACGTCCACGATACCCTCATCGAGGCCATCGCCCTCGTCCTGGAGCGCGACTACGGGTTCGTCTACGTCAGCGACGACCGGCTCGAGGCCGCCGTCAACGTGTCCACCGAGGAAGCCGAGAACTTCCTGGCCGAGATCATGCCGGAGCTCGGCGACGACGACGATGACGACGATGATGACGATGACGACGACGATGAACCGGCCGAGGAGTTCCGGACGGTCATCGCCGATCTCGACCTGGATCCGGGATCCCGCCTGAACTGACGCCGGAGGGGCTCAGCGGCTGAAGAGGATCTCCACGACGTCCCCGTCCTTGACCCGGTAGGTCTTGCCCTCCGAGCGCAGCCGGCCGGCCTTGCGCGCCTCGGCCATCGAGCCCAGGGTCAGGAGGTCCTCGTAGGCGACCGTCTCGGCCCGGATGAAGCCCTTGGCCAGGTCGGTGTGGATGGCTCCCGCCGCATCGACCGCGGTCGAGCCATCGGGGACCGGCCAGGCGCGGACCTCGTCGGGCCCGGCGGTCAGGAACGAGATGAGCCCGAGCAGGCGGTACGACAGGGCGATGACCCGGTCCAGGCTGGACTCGGCGATGCCGAGCTCCTCCATGAACACGGCGGCCTCATCCGGCTCCAGCTCGCCCAGCTCCATCTCGATCCGGGCCGACAGGGCGTCGATCATCGTGTGCTGGTGGTCGTAGCCCGCCCGAACGCCGGCGACGAGCTCCGGCTCGCGGGCCAGGTCGCCCTCACCGACGTTAAGGAGGACGAGCGCCGGCTTCTCGGTCAGGAAGCGGAACCCGCGGATGGCCTTCGAGTCGTCCGCGTCCAGACCCAGGTCGCGGATGGGCGTCCCGGCCTCCAGGCCCTCGTGGATGCGGCGGACGACGACCTCCTCGCGCTCGGCGGCCTCGCGCTCCGCCTGGGTCCCATGCCGACCGCTGCCCTTGAGGCGCTCCAGGCGCCGCCCGGCCATGGCCAGATCGGCCAGCATGAACTCGAGATCGAGCTGCTCCAGATCGCGCGCCGGATCGACGCTCCCAGCCGGATGCGGATGGGCCGGATCGTCGAAGGCTCGGACGACATGGAGGAGGGCGTCGCTGTCGCGCAGGCGCGCGAGGTGGTCGGCCGGCAGCTCCTCGGTCCCGACGCGACCCTCGCTCGACGCCGGGGGCGCGGGCAGGTCGACGTAGGTGACGTCGGCGTGGACGATCTTCTTGGGCTTGAAGATCTCGGCCAGGCGGTCCAGCCGCGCATCCGGGACCTTGACGACGCCGACGTTGAGGGTGACCCCACCGTACCCGCCGGTCTCGGCGTGGCCTCGGGTCAGCGTGTTGAAGACGGTCGTCTTGCCGCTCCCGGCAAGCCCGACGATGGCGATCTGCATGGCCGACAAATCCTAGCGGCGGGGCGCCTCGCCCGTACGCGGGCCCCGCGGTTCAGTAGCCGGCGGCGGGATCGACGACGTTGAGCAGCGGCTCGCCGGCGGCGAAACGGCGCAGGTTGTCGCAGAACAGCTCGACGCTCCGGTCGAGGACGCGGGTCGACGACCACGCCGTGTGGGGCGTGACGATGACGTTGGGCAGGTCGTAGAACGACGACATCGGCGGCAGCGGCTCGTCGCGGAACGTGTCGAGCACGGCGCCGCCCAAGGGCCCATCCCGGAGGGCCCGGAGCAGGGCCCGCTCGTCGATGAGCCGGCCGCGGGCGACGTTGATCAGCCACGCGCCGGGCTTGACCATGGCCAGCGTCTCGTCGTCGATCATGTCCTCGGTCTCGGGTGTCAACGGCGCGGCGAGGACGATGAAGTCCAATTCGCCGAGGAGCTCGGGCAATGTCTCCGGCCCGCCGACGCGGTCGAGCATGAGCTCGCCGAACGAGCGGCTGTCGTCGGTCGAGCCATCGCCGTCGCCCCCGCCCGTCCCGACGTCCGGCCGGCGCCGGACGGCCACCACCCGGCAGCCGAAGGCGGTCGCCAGCGCCCCGACGGCACGCCCGATGGACCCGAGTCCGACGATGCCGACGGTCACGTCCCGGAGCTCGGCGCCCTCGAGCGGCTGCCACGTGCGTTCGCGCTGGAGCTCCAGGAGCTGCGGGAGCCGGCGACTGACCGACAGGATCATCATCAGCACGTATTCCGCGATGGGCCGGCTGAACACGCCGCGGGCGTTGGTCACGACCAGGCCGCGTTCCCGGGCGGCCGGGGTCAGCGCGCGTTCCACGCCCGACGTCGCCGAATGGACCCAGGCGAGATGCGGGGCGCGCCCCAGCAACCGGTCGAACGCGTCCGACGACAGCCAGCCGCGGAGCATGACCTCGACGTCCTCGACCGGCCCGTCGGCCAGGCCCTCGACGGAGACCGTGACCAGGCGGGCGCCCGGTGCCGCGGCCCGGATGCGCTCGAGGTCGCGCGATCGGTAGCGAGCGGACAGGATGGGGCTCAGGGCGATGGCGGTCGGGGCACCGCCGGGCCCACGCCCGGGACCGGCGGTCCGGGGGGCGGTCATCGGTCGATCGTCGGCACGCCGTCCAGGACGCGCGTGATCCAGCGGTCCGGGGCTTCGATCTCACCCTCGCGGGGCAGCGTCTCCGGGCCGTCCCACAGCCGTCCCAGGGCCGCCTTCCCGCGGGCGTCGGCGATGGCCCGCACGAATGCCTCGCCCTTCTTGTACTGCTCCATCTTCAGGTCCATGCCGGTCAGCCGGAGCATCGACCGCTCGAACGCGGTCCGTCGATTGCGTCGCTCGTGGAAGCGCGCGCTGATCCGCTCGACGTCCGGTACGAGGTCACGACCGACCTCGTCCATGATGTAGTCGCTGAAGCCTTCGAGGAGACTCATGACGGCCTGGGTCTCGCGGAACAGGCGGCGCTGCTCCTCGCCCATGAGCCGTTCCATCCAGTGCTCGCCGTCGCTTTCGCCGCGGAGCGCGCGGCCCAGGCCGCGCAGCGCTTCCCGGCCCATGCCGCGGACGTCGCTGCCGAACAGGGTCATCTGGCGCTCGAGACGCGACGCCAGGTAGGGCCGCAGCCAGGGGTGCGCCTCGAACTCGAAGGCATGGGTCGTCTCGTGGAGGGCGATCCAGGTCCGGAACGGGCCGAGCGGCACGCCCAGGGTCCGCGCGCTCTGGCGGATGTTCTCCTCGACGAACAGCAGACGGCCCGGGGTCGACTCCGCGGACAGCAGGGCGAGGTCGTACTGGCCGAGGACGCGCTGACCCAGGAACCCGAGCAGGTAGCCCAGCTGGCGGGTGGTGATCCAGCGGTTGGCCAGGGCCATGGTCGCCTTGGCCACGCCGCCGCCGACCGGGATGACCTGGTCGAGCAGGTCCGCCTCGAGCTTGCCGATGAGGGACGCGAACGCCGTGGTGTTGGCCCGGACCCAGCCAGCACGGTCGACGACGCCCGAGCGCTCCACGACGCCCGGCAGCTCGGTCCCGAGCGCCGCTGACAGGGCAGGCACGATGGCGTCCATCGCCTCGCGATAGGCCGGCTCGGCCGCCCGCAGCTCGGCCGCGGTCAAGGCGCCGGGCGCCTTCCCCAGCCGGCTGATGGCGATGCGCTCGACGGCCGGCCAATCGACGAGGCCTTCGCGCGCCTGCTGTTCCATCCGGCGGCCGACGATGGTCGCGGCCGCGCCCAGGGCGGACCCGATGAGGATGCCGGCCTGCCAGGCTCGGTCGTCGCGCCACGACCCCTGGGCGTCGCGCCGGCGACCGGTCACGGGACCAGCGCTCCCAGCTCGATCGAGACGGCGGCGGGGTGGTCGGCGCCGAACAGGCGCTCGGCGATGCCCTGGAAGCGCGCCGCGTCGCCGGTCGTATAGACCTCATGGACGGCCGGGGTCGGCGTCTCGTCCGGACGCTCGTGGCCGGCCAGGCCGGCGTCCGCGGCCGTCCCGCGGGTCGTGCCCGGGGCCTCCAGGCCGTTGACGATGAGCAGCTCCGCGAGGGCGGACGCCGTGGCCGTCGCGGAATCGACGATGGCCACCCGGTCGCCGACGATCGAGGCGATGATCGGCCGCAGCAACGGGTAGTGGGTGCAGCCCAGCAGGAGCGTGTCGATCGACGCGCCCGGCGGCCGCGGGAAGATCGACTCGCCGTCGGCATCACGCTCGCCGAGGAGCGGGGCGAGGGCGGCGATGACCGTGGCCTCCGCTTCGGCGCCGGTCAGCAGCCCCGCTTCGACCATCGGGACGAGGGTCGGCGTGGCGTGTTCGTAGACCTCGATGGCCGGGTTCTCATCCTTGATCGAGGCGAAGTAGGCATGCGACCGGATCGTGGCCGGCGTGGCGATGACCCCGACCCGCCGATTGCGCGTCGACAGGGCGGCGGCCGAGGCGCCCGGCCGGATGACCCCCAGCACGGGCAGGTCGTAGCGTCGCCGGAAGGCCCCGATGCCGACCGCGGTCGAGGTGTTGCAGGCCACGACCAGGGCCTTCACGTCGCGCTCGACGAGCGCATCCAGGGATTCGGTCGAGAAGGCCAGGACCTCGTCGTCGGGCCGCGGCCCGTACGGTGCCCGGGCGTTGTCACCGAGGTAGATCGTGGACTCGTGCGGGGTCCGGCGGACGATCTCGCGGAGGACCGTCAGCCCCCCGACCCCGGAGTCGAAGACGCCGATGGGCCGTGGATCGGACACGCAGGACCCTAGCTGCGCCCGGCCGCCGCCGGGACCCGCTGCCCGCCGACCAGCTCCGCGGCGATCCGGGTGATGTCCTGGCTGACCGGCGCGGCCGGGTCGGCCAGGACGAACGGCACGCCCTCGTTGTTGGAGCGGACGACGAGCGGGCCATCGGATACGACCTGGTGCTCCGGCACGCGCCCGAGCGCGCGATGGAGATCATCCGGGGCGATGCCGCCGGCGCTGTCGGCGCGATTGACGAGGTAGCGGACCTTCGACGCCGCGTAGCCGATGGACCGGAACGTGTCGGCCATGGCGATCGTGTTGTGGATCGTCGTCGAGTCGTAGGTCACGATCTCGACGATCGTGTCGCTCGTGTCGAGGAACGACAGGTTGATGTCGTTGAGATGGCTGGACATGTCGATGACCACTGCGCCGTAGACCCGGCGCAGCAGCGACAGGATCTTGTCGATGTCGCGAGGGTTGATCATCTCGGCCATCTCGATGCGCGGCGGCGCGAGCAGGATGTCGATCCCGGACGGGTCGCGCCACAGGACGTCGGACAGGTCGGATTCGGTGATCCGGTCCGTCGGCAGGTCGAGGATGGAGGGGGCGTCGACCGGGACCTTGAGGAGCGCCCGCAGGTCGCCGAACTGGAGGCTGCCGTCGATCAGGACGGTCCGCTGGCCGGTCTGGCCCATGGCCACGGCCAGGTTGAACGCGATGGTCGTCTTCCCGACGCCACCCTTCGGCGCGAAGACCGAGACGACCCGGGTCGAGGCGACTTCCGTGGAGGCGGCGAAGTCCTTCTTGGCGGCCGCGATCCGGGTCATCAGGTCGAACCCGGAGAACGGCATCGACAGGACCCCGTGGACGCCGGCTTCGTGGTCGACCTCGACCGGGTTCTGGGGCACGGTCAGGACGATGACCGGGACGCCCAGGCCGGCCGCGTGGATCTGCTCGACCAGCTTGGGTCCCTTGATCCGACCCTGGAGCAACGCGTCGACGATGACGACGTCGGGGCGCAGCTCGGAGATCTGGGCGATCGCGCGCCCGCCGTCGGACAGGACGTCGAGGATCTTGACGGCCGATTGGGTGTTCACGAGGCCGCGGATGTATTGCGCGACCTGGGGCACATCCTCGACGATCAGCAGGCGCGTTTGATCACTGCTCGACATGGGCTTCGACGATACCACGGGCCCCCGTTCGCGGACCCACCCAACGGTCCGGGCGACGGCGAGGGACCCGTCAGGGCTTGACGGCGAGCAGGACGGCCCGATCCGAGCCCGGTCCCAGCGGGCTCAGGTCATAGCCGCCGGCCATCAGCTCGACCTGCAGGCCGGCGTCCTCGGCCAGGCCGGCGAGCTCGTCGGCGCCGATGAGCCGCAGGACATCGCGCCGGACCCAGCGCATCGCTGGGGCGCCCTGCGGTCCGACCTCGTACACCGACGTCAGCGTGACGGTCCCGGTCGCGGCGTCATGCTGCGCGGACCCGGCCTTGGTGACGACGTGGCCACTCTCGACGTCGCTGCGCGGCCATTCCAGGATGACCCGCCCGTCGAAGCGCGCCAGGTCCTCGGCGTCGGGCAGCCACACGTCGATGACGGCCAGCCCGCCCGGTGCGAGGTGGGCCGCGAGCGTCGCCAGGGCGTCCCGCTGCGCCGGCCGGCTGGCCAGCAGCATGAGGGAGTTGAGGGCGATGAACGCGAGCCCGTAGCGGCCGGCGTCGGGCAGCCGGAGCCCGAGGAGGTCGGCCTCGACGAAGGTCAGCCGACCGTCCTCCACACCGGCGGCCGCCGCGCGCGCCCGGCCGCGATCGAGCATGGCCGGATCGACGTCGACGGCCGTCACCGGATGCCCGGCTGCGGCCAGCGGCACGGACAGGCGGCCGGTCCCGGCGGCCAGTTCGAGGACGGTCCCGTCGGCGCGGTCGGCGAGCGCGAGATACAGGTCGAGGTCGCCCGGGTCGTCGATGAGGTCCAGGTCGTAGAGCCGGGCGAGCGCGGCCGCCGTGGCGGCATCCGGTCGGTCGAGCATCCGGTCGGCGATCAGCGCGGCGTCGACGCTTGGGACGCGCCGGCCCAACGGACGGCGTGACCGTCGCGCCGCCGGACCGCGAGGGCACTGATGGCCTCGAGCGCGGCGCGGTTGGCGGCCATCGCGGTCGTCTCGGCGTGGTCGTACGGCGGTGAGACCTCGACGATGTCCATGCCGGCCAGGTCCACCTTGCCGACGATCTGGCGGATGGCCCGAAGGACCTCGCGGGTCAGCATCCCGCCGGGCTCGGGCGTCCCGGTGCCCGGCGCCAGGCCCGGGTCGATGACGTCGATGTCGAGGCTCAGGTAGATGTAGTCCGGCCCGTCGAGGGCCTCGTCGATGGCCTGGGCGATGACCGCCTCGGCGCCACGCTCCTCGATCTCGCGCATGAAGTGGTAGCGGAGGCCCTGCTCCTCCATCCAGCGGAAGGTCTCGACCGGCGGCCAGTAGCCACGCAGCCCGACCTGGACGAAGTTGCGGCCCTTCACGGCGCCGGATTCGATGAGTCGGCGCATGGGGGTGCCGTGGCCGGCCAGCACGCCCCAGTCGTCGGCGGCGGTGTCGGCATGGGCATCGAAATGGACGATGCCGATGCTCCCCGGCCGGCGGACCTCGGCGATGGCGCTGGCGCTCGGCCAGGTGATGGAGTGATCACCACCGAGGACGATCGGGATGGCGCCGGTCCGCGCCACCTCCAGGACCTTGCGGTAGATGAGGGCGTGCGCCCGGTCGATCCAGGCCGGGACGATGTTCGCGTCGCCGGCATCGACGACCGTGAGCACCTCGAACGGCTCGATGTCGAGCTGGAGCGAGTTGATCGATCCGGACGTGTACTGGGCCTCGCGGATGGCCCGCGGCCCGAAGCGCGCGCCGGACCGATGGCTGACCGCGTCGTCGAACGGGGCGCCGATGATGGCGACGTCGACCTCGCGTCGACGGAGCTCGTCCGGATCGGTGATCCAGGGCAGCTTCATGAACGAGACGGGACCGACATAGGTCGGGAGGTCGAAGTCGTCGTAGGTCTCGTAGTCGCGATCCCAGCCGTTGGCCACGGCGAAGTCGCCGGCGCCCGGGGTGGTCAGGTCGTCGTTCGAGCCGGTGTCCGAGGCGTCGTCCGACCCGGGGTCGACGTCGTGGGGGCGCTCAGCCACGGGAACCTCCAGAGGCGGACGACGCGGGTCGGACCCGTCCGTCGCAAACCATGCCGCCTCGTGTCGGGGCGCCGCCGGTTCGCGTCTCGAGCGTCCAGCGGGGCGCGCGGCTGGATGGTAGCACCCGTTCCCGGGAGCCAGCGCCGGCTGGGCCGGACGGATCAGCGCGGGCTGCGGCCGGCGGTCGTGCGCCGGAACGACGCCCACGCCTCGGCGACGAGCGACGGATCCGCGTACAGATCGATCGCCGTCTGGGCGACGAGCGTGGCCGCCAGCAGCGTCGTCTCGTCGGCGCGGGGCGTGGCCGCGGCGTCGCGGAAGCGGATCGAGTGGCCGGGCACCCCGGTCTCGCAGATGGACAGGTCGGGGTGGATCGTCGGACACACCCAGCTGACGTTGGCCATGTCCGTGCTGCCGGCGTTGAGGTCGTCGCCCTGGTCGACGATCCCGTACGCACGCATGTTGGTCCGGAACCGCTCGGCCAGGACCGGGTTGTTGATCATCGTCGAGGCGAACCCCGAATAGGTGACCTCGACGGTCGTGCCGGTGGCGTCGGCCGCGGCCTGGCACATCGCCGTGAACCGCTCGCGCATCCGCTCGTAGTCGGCCATGTCGTCGTTCCGGAGCATGAACCAGGCCGACGTCCGGTCCGGGATGATGTTGGCCGCCGTGCCGCCTTCGCGGATGATCCCGTGGACGCGGGCGGCGGGCCGGAGCTGCTGCCGCCACAAGCCGACCGAGGCGAACAGCGTGATCAGCGCGTCGAGCGCGTTGCGGCCATGCCACGGGTCCGACGACGCGTGCGCCTGGAGCCCGCTGAAGACGACGTCGACGTCCTCCGACGCGAGCGGGAAGCTGTTGACGTGATCCCGGTCGCACGGGTGATACATGAGCGCGGCGTCGAGGCCCTCGAACAGGCCGTCCTCGATCATGATCGCCTTGCCGCTGCCGTGCTCCTCGGCCGGCGTGCCGAAGAACACGATCTCGCCGGGCAGCTCGTCGGCGACGGCCGCCAGGGCGATAGCCGCCCCCACGCCCGAGGCCGCCATCGTGTTGTGCCCGCAGCCGTGACCCAGGCCGGGCAGCGCGTCGTACTCGGCCAGGATCCCGATCCGCGGGTCAGCACCGGCGCGGCCGCCTCGACGGGTGGCCCGGATCGCGGTCGCCAGGGAGCCGGCCGGATGCTCCACGTCGAAGCCGTGCTGGCGGAGCGCGTCGGCCACCCAGGTCGCGGCCTGGACCTCCTCGAACGCCGGCTCGGGGGCGGCGTGGATCCGATGGGACAGGTCGAGGATCTCGTCACGGGCCGCCTCGACGGCGGCGGCAACGCGCGTCTTCAGATCGACGTGCGGTTCGGCCGGCGTCGTGGTCGTTAGGGCGGCGGCGCGGATCGCGGACACGGGCACTCCTGGGACAGGGCCGGTGGGTCCGCGAAATCCTAGCGCGCGTCGACGGTCCCTGCCGCCCGGTGCCGGCGGTCAGCGCTCGGCGGACAGCGCCGCCTCGGCGACCGTGACGAGGGCGAGGATGAACAGGGCGATCGGCAGCTCCAGGGCGCCGGTCAGCCGAAGGATGATGAAGATGGCGACGACGAGCCCGATCCAGGCGCCACGGCGGGCCGCCCGGAGCCAGTCGCCGGCGTAGGCGATCCGGCGATGACGTCCGAAGACGAGCAGCCAGGCGATCGGCATGGCGGTCAGCCCGACGGCCAAGCCGATGAGTGCCGCCCCGACGAACCCAGCGACGGGGTCCTCGAGCGGGTCGCGCGTCGTCACGATGAGGCCGACGAGCAGCCACACGACCGCCGCGGCCCCGAAGGTGCCAAGGTTGATCAGGCGGTCACGGCGCTCCATCACGAGCGAGTCTAGGGTCTGGGAGTCGTCCGTCGCGGCCCACGGGCGGACGGCTCGTTCGAGCCGCATGGGCGATGGTCGTCCTGTCAGGTGCATGGTGGTGGTCGGGTCCCCGAGGGGCGGCACGATGGATGCGCGCCGGACGACTGTCGAGTCAGGTGGATTCCCTATCGCTGGGTCAGCGGGCCGGATTGGCGGCGCTGGCCGGGCAGATGTCGCGGAAGGCGCACCACGAACAGGCGGTCGGGTCCGGGGTCGGCGTGTAGTCACGGGCCCGGATGCCGGCCGCGGCCCGCTCGATCTTGGCCCGGGCCTTGGCCAGCCGAGCCGGCTCCACGGGCACCTCGCCGACCAGTCCCGACCCGAGGAAGTGGAGGGCCACGGCATCCGGCAGGCGACCGGTCATCGCCTCGTAGCCCATCGCATAGATCTGGAGCTGGAGCGACGTCCGCGCCCGCTCCCGTGCCTTGACCGGGTCGCGCTGGTCGGTCGACTTGTAGTCCGTGATCGTGACCCGCTCGCGGCCCAGGATGCCCAGCGTCGGGTTCACGACATCGGCGCGCACGTCGCCGGCGGCGCCCGAGTCGGTGGGGGCGACACCGCCCGCGCTCGCGTCGTCGACCGGCCGGATGTCCACCCGGTCCCATCGACCGCGGACCCGGTCCCCGCCGAGCATGAAGCTGAACTCCCGTTCGACGTACGTCGGGACGATGGCGTCCGGCGCGAGCTGCTCCCTCCGGAATCGCCGGAGGGCGGCGCGCCCGGCTTCCATCCGGGCCTCCTCGTGCTCGCGGCTGACGAAGCCTTCGCTGGACCAGGCGGCGGCGAGCGCCTCATCCAGCTCCGTCTCGGTCATGACCTGGCCCCGGGCATGGCGCTGGTGGAAGAGCTGGACGGCCTTGTGGAGGGCCGCGCCGTAGACCATCGCGTGGTGTGGGGCCAGCGGGACGCGCAGGACGTGGCCGTAGTGATATTTGCGCGGACAGGTGAGGTAGTCGTCCACCTGGTAGAAGCTGAGCGACAGCGGCTCGGTGATCGGCCCGCGGGGCGTCCCGGCCGGGACGTCCGTGGCCGCGAACGCGGCCAGTCGCTCCTCCGCGGACGCGGCCGCGACCCCCGATCCGGGACCGGCCGTCGCGGCCGGCAGGTCCAGCGCCTCGAGGACGAACGGCGAGACGCGGCGCGCCCGGGCGCCCCCGTAGTCCGCGGCGTGTGAGAGGACGAGTACATCCCGGGCCCGGGTCATCGCCACGTAGGCGAGGCGCCGTTCCTCGGCCAGCGCTCGCTCGGGCGTCGGCGGCTCACCACGCCCGAGGCCCGCTGGCAGGGCGATCCCCTCCCCTCGCCCGGTCCCGGGGAACCGGCCGGCGACCAGGCCGGGCAGGTACACGACCGGGAACTCGAGGCCCTTGGCCTTGTGGACCGTCAGGACGGCCACGGCGTCCAGGTCCTGGTCCAGGTCGGCCGTCGCCGGGTCGTCGCCGGCGTCGATGAGCGTCTGCAGGTGGGGCGCCACGAAGACGGCCCGATCGTCCGCCAGGAGCGCCGACTGCGCCCGGATGATGTCGAAGAACCGGGCGATGTTGGCCAGGCCTTCCTCGCCCGCGACCGTCTCCGTCGCGGCGTAGCGAGCCAACAGGCCGCTGTCCCGGAGGAACGCATAGAGGACCTCGCCGGCCGGACGTTCGTGGGCCAGCGCCGAGTATCGCCCCAGGTCGGCCACGAGCCGGTGAACCCGAGAGCGCGTGTCCACCGCGACGCGCAGGACGCCAGGCTGCTCGTCGAGCTCGACGAGGACCGCCCAGACCGACCGGTGCCGCCGCCGCGCGCTATTGACGATGACGGTCAGGTCCTCGCCGCGCAGGCCGTACACCTCGGAGGCCGCCAGGGCGTAGAGATCCACGCTCGATTCCGGGTCGGCGATGGTCCGCAGGAAGGCCATGAGCAGCCGCACTTCGGGCCGGGCGTACAGCCCGGACGAGCCCGATGACCGCCACGGGATGCCGGCCACGTTGAGCGCCCGGATGACGGGATCGGCGTGGCCGTTGGCTCGAACGAGGATGGCGTGATCGCGAGCGGCGCCACCGGCGGCGATGCGCCGGGCGATGTCCGCCGCGATCCAATCCGCCTCCTCGGAGCCGGTCGCGAAGGCCTCCAGGCGGACCGGCGCGGCGGACGGGTCCCGGCGTTCGGGCCGGAGACGCTTGGACAGGCCGGTCCGGACCTCTAGCCGGTCCGGGTCGTTGAACCGGATGAGACGGTAGGCGGCGTCCAGCACCGGCGAAAGGGACCGGTAGTTCCGTCGAAGGACGACGGCCCGAGCGCCCGGGTAGTGCGCCTCGAAGTCCAGGATGTTGTCCAGCGCGGCCCCCCGGAACGCATAGATGGCCTGGTCGTCGTCTCCGACGATGGTCACGTTGCGATGCGGCTCCGCCAGCAGCGCGACGAGCTCCGCCTGGGCCCGGTTGGTGTCCTGGAACTCGTCCACCAGCAGGTAGCGGAATCGGCCGGCGATCGACTGCCGGGCGGCCGGCGACTCGCGGACGAGTCGCAGGGCCAGGGCGACCTGGTCACCGAAGTCGATGCAGCCATTGGCGGCCAGCAGCTCCTGGTAGGTCGCGTAGGCCCGGGCCAGCTCGACCTGCCGACGCGCCTCCGCCAGGCCCGCCTCGGCGGCGTCCCGCTCCGTTTCCGTGGCGTCGTCACCCGCTGCGGCGACCGCCTCGGACGCGCGCTCGGCCTCGGCCAGCAACCCGGCCGCATGCGCCCCGAACGCGGTCGGACTGACGTCCTCGTCCTTGCACCGGCTGAACAGCGTCGCCAGGGCGGACAGGAACCGGGTCGGATCGCCCAGCGGCCGGTAGGCATCCAGGTCGAACTCGTAGAGATGCTCGCGCAGGAAGATGACGACCTCGGCCCGGGTCAGGACCCGGACGTCCGGCGGCAAGCCCAGCTCCAGCGCGTACTCGCGGATGAGCTGGTCCCCGAAGGCATGGAAGGTCGCGATGCGGGTATCCGTGTAGCCGTACGGCACGAGCTGATCGACCCGCATCGCCATCTCGTCCGCGGCCTTGTCCGTGAAGGTCAGGGCCAGGATCTCCGAGGGCTTGGCCCGATGCGAGGCGATCAGCCAGGCGATCCGCCGGGTGATGACCTGGGTCTTGCCCGTGCCGGCGCCGGCGATGACCAGCATGGGTCCGTCCCCGTGCGTCACCGCTCTCCGCTGGTCGGCGTCCAGCCCGCGAAGGAGGTCGTCCATGCCGGGCGATACCGGTGGCGTCGTGAGGTCCGGATCCATGACCGGCACGAGCTCGCGCCAGGCTGGGATCTGCTCGAGGGGACCGGGTTCGCGACGACGAGCACGGGTCCGGAGACGGGTCACCGGCGGGACCGCCGGGAGCTGGGTCGTGGGGGCCATGTGCGGAGCATCGCCGGCCCTCGTGTCACCTAGGCTGTCAGGCCGTCGCCTGGCGGATCGCCTCCGCCTCCTCGCTGGACAAGGCGGCGTCCGATCGACCCGCCTTGACGGACTTGGCGTAGATCCGCGTGCCTGACCGCGCGTGCAGGCTCGACAGGACCCAGCCGTCGCCGTCGGCGTCGAGGAGAGCGAGGGCGAAGCTCTGGTTGCCGCCGGTCTCCTCGAACGGGTTGTAGCGCACGAGGCCCACGCGGCTGAACGCCTTCCGCCCGGCGGCCTCGAGCGCGGTCGTCCGGCGCGACAGGTCCTCCATCTGGCGGGCCACGGCGTGGACCCGCTCCAGGTGTGCTTCGAGGACCGCCTCCAGGCTCCGTCCGTCCTCACCCCGGGTCAGGCCCTGCAGGCGGCCGTCCACCGCGCTGACTCGACGCCACAGGAGGATGACCACGATGAGGAGGACGATGACGGCGACGATGAGCCCGAGGACGAGCGGTCCGAGCTCTGATCCGACGACGGCGTCGAGGTCGATGGTTGGGGTCCTCCTGCGGTGGCCGGAATCCTAGCAGGGCCGACTCGCCGCTCACCCATCGCCCGGGAGCCCCAGCCGACGCCCGGACGGGGGGATGCTATCCTTCGCCGCTGGCGGCCCCGTCCCATCGCGACCACGTTCGCGACCCGCCAGATATCCGACCTCCAGGAGGCGATCCGAGCACCCATGGCCAAGCGTGTACGCGGCGGCACGACCCGACCCGGTCAGCGTGCCCCGTTGCAGCGGTCCGGCACCCGACCCGCCGCGTCCAGCTCATCCGCGAGCCCGTCGACCGCGGCCGCGCCGTCGCGCCCGCCGACCCTGACCGATGAGGAAGCGGCGCGCGCCGCCGAGCTCGAAGCCCAGATCCTCGCGGAGGAGAAGGCTGCCGAGGATGCCGCCAAGCGCGGTCGCGACCGCGGGCGACGGTCCAGCACGCCGGCCGAGCCGGTCGTTCGCGGCACCATCGCCACCCGCGCGTCCCTCGAGTACGCCTACGTCGCCCGCGACCTCCGGCGGGTGACGATCATCGGCGGCGGCCTCGTCGCCTTCCTCATCGGCCTGTGGGCCGTCGTCGAGATCACCGGCATCGGGCCGTTCTGACCGCCTGACGAGGCCGGCCCTGTGCGCCCTGTGTGGAAACGATCGGGGCACGACACTGGCTCCGACATCGAACAGATCGGAGGCCAGACCATGGGTGAGCTGCTCGGCATCGCTCGATTCCGGTTCCATCCCGGCAAGGTCGAGGAGTACAAGCGCTTGTCCGCCCAGGCGATGGACATCGTCCGTGCGAAGGAGACCGACACGCTGGAGTACTCGGTCTACTTCAACGAGGACGAAACGGAGGCCGTCGTGATCGAGCGATTCGCGAGCTCGGAGGCACTCCTCGAGCATGGCGCGAACATGAGCGAGATCTCGCCGGCGGTCCTCGCCACGGCGACCGTCGAGGGCGAGCTCCTCGGTGAGCCGAATGCGGAACTTCGCGCGAGGCTCACCGGGCCCGAGCCGGAGCTGTTCACGCCGTATCTGACGCTGAGGCCGGACGGCTCGTCCTAGACTGGCCAACGTGCCAGCACGTCGCGTCGCCGGAGCGAAGCCCGAAGCGCTCTTCCAGCCGCCCCCGGAGCGCCAGCCGCTGGCGGCCCGGATGCGGCCGCGCAGCCTTGCGGAGTTCGTCGGGCCAGGCGCACCTCGTCGGCGAGAAGGGGCCACTCCGCCGCGGGATCGCCCGGGGCCACCTCGCCTCCCTGCTGTTGTGGGGACCGCCCGGGACGGGCAAGACGAGCCTGGCCCGCCTGCTGGCCGGTGAGATCGGGGCCGACTTCTCGACGCTCAGCGCGGTCATGGCCGGGGTGGCCGACGTCCGGTCGATGATCGCCGAGGCACAGGACCGCCTGGCGATGCACGGCCGGCGGACCGTCCTCTTCCTCGACGAGATCCACCGCTTCAACAAGGCCCAGCAGGACGCCCTGCTCCCGCACGTCGAGGACGGCACGGTCACGCTCATCGGGGCGACGACCGAGAACCCGTACTTCGAGGTCAACGCCGCGCTCCTGTCCCGGATGCGGGTCTGGCGCCTGGAATTGCTCACGGACGAGGAGGTCGCGACCGTCGTTCGGCGTGCGCTCGAGGACGACGAGCGGGGTCTGGCCGGCGCACTCGGGCCGGACGGCGGGGTGACCCTCGACGAGGCGCCGTTCGAGCACCTCGTGGGCCTCGCCGGCGGGGACGCCCGGGCCGCGCTGAACGTCCTCGAGGGGGCCGTCGCCCTGGCCGAGGCCGAGGGGATCCGCGACGCCGAGGGCCGCGTCGGGCCCCGCCTGGAGGATGTCGAGAGCGCGGCCCAGCAACGGGTCCTCGCCTACGACCGGGCCGGCGATGGCCACTACGACACGGTCTCGGCGTTCATCAAGAGCCTGCGCGGCAACGACCCGGACGGCGCGCTGTACTGGCTGGCATCGATGATCGCCGCCGGCGAAGACCCGCGGTTCATCGCCCGGCGACTCATCATCGCCGCCTCGGAGGACGTCGGGAACGCCGACCCTCGGGCCTTGCAGGTGGCCGTGGCCGCCGCGCAGGCGCTCGACCACGTCGGCCTGCCGGAGGCGCAGTACGCCCTGGCCCAGGCGACGACCTACCTGGCCACGGCCCCCAAGTCGAACCGCAGTGGGGCCGCGTTCTTCGCGGCCGCGTCGGACGTCGAGTCGAAGGGCTCGCTGCCGGTGCCCCTCCATCTGCGCAATGCCGGCCACCGGCTCATGAAGCAGCACGGGATCGGGGTCGGCTATCGCTTCCCGCACGACTTCGAGGGCGCCGATGTCGACCAGCAGTACCTGCCCGACGAGCTCGCCGAGCGCCGCTACTACCTGCCCACCGACCAGGGCTACGAAGGGACGATCGCCAACCGCATGGCCGCCCGAGCCGAGACCCGGGCCGCCGGCAAGCCGCGCCGCGATCCGAACCCCAAGCCGACGATGACCGGGAGCGGCGACCTGATGCGCACCCGGGAGACCAGTCGCAAGAAGCTGGCCGAGACCGAACGCGAGGACGCCGCCGCCGAGTGACCTCGCCCGCCGGCCGCACGCCGTAGCCGTCGGCGGACTAGAGGCGGCGGCCATGGCGTTCGACAGGGCGAAGGCCCGGGGCTCTCCCGCACCACCATCTCAGGTCGGCGCGGTCACCGTCGACTGGGACGCGATGAGGTCGACCGTGGCGGTATCAGTCGCCGCTGGCGGACCGGAGGCCGAGGTCGTGGCGATGAACACCGTGCCGTTGGCCCCCAGGTCGAGGATGTAGGCGTAGCGGCCAGTCCCGACCGGCAGGCCGCTGGCCGCGTCCGTCGAGGTCGCCGCGACGAGCGTCGCCGGGTAGCCGGCCACCGTGTAGCCCTGCTCCGTGGCGACATCCCACGTCCCGGGGTCGGTCGCGGCCGTGACTGCGTCGTCGTAGGCGAGGTTGGCCTCAAGGCTGATCGACACGGCCGCCTGGGTGTCGAGCGGATCGTCCGGGACGGTGATCGGGTCCGGATCGAAGTAGCGGCAGGCCACGCCGGGCGGGGCATCGACCGTGTTCCAGTCGGCCGGGTAGACGATCGTGGCCGTCGCGCCGCCGGCGCCATCGATGGCGCATGTGGCGGTGGCGGGCAGCGGCGACGGCGGGGTGACCGTCGGGGCCGGGGTCGGCGCCGTCGTCGGCGCGGTGGTCGGCGCGGTCGTCGCGGTGGGAGCCGGGCTCGGGCTGGCCGTGGGGGCCGGTGACGGCGAGCGTGTCGGGGTCGGCGACGGCCGACGGGTCGGTGTCGGGCTCGGGCTCGGCGATGGTGACGGGCTGGCCGTGGCCGATGCGCCGGCCGAAGTCGACGGCTCGGCCGAGGCATCCGGGTCGGTCCCGGGTCGCGCCAGCACGACGTTGATGTTCCCGTTGCGGTCGGTCAGGAGCAGCGTGTCGCCCCGAGGCTGCACGAAGGCCACCCCGCCGAGCGCGGCAAGGAAGGCCCCCTCCTGGTCCATGATCGCCTCGTCGCACGCCAACCTTGTGGTCGCCAGGCGCCCGATGGCGACGACATTGCCGTTCGTCGAGTAGGTGCCGTCGTACGTGTTGCAGCCGGACGATCCACCGACGTCCGTGATCCGGAACGTGGCCGTCAGGCTGGTGCCCTCCAGCGGCGCGACTTGGGAGCCCGGCGCGGTCGCGTAGGAATCCACGGTCCACGCGCCGATAAGCGGGTTGCGCGGCCCGGCGTCGAAGACCAGCAGGGTCGCGCCGTCGTCGCCGAAGATCGTCAACGACTCGTTGCGCGCCCGGTAGTGGCGACTGTCCGACAGCAGCCCCAGGTAGGTCGACTGGAACGTGTCGGCGGCCTCGCCACACGACTGGAGTGTCGTGGACGCCTGCGAGACGAACAGGGTCCGGCCGTTGGAGCGCGCCAGCGCGTCGTACTCGCTGCAGCCGCCGAAGCCCTTGACCCGCCCGCCGACGAACTCCGCATCGGCGTACTCCGTGCCGGCGACGAGGACCTGCGACCCGCCGGCGTCGTACGAGCGGAGGACCCAGCGCGGCCCTTCGAGCAGACCACCGGTCCCGGGCCCGCTCGTGCAGGCGGCCAGGAGCGCGACGAGGGCGACGAGACCGACGAGTCGGCGCATGCCTATGGGCCTCCAGCCAGCGAATGGGTCAGCTGTTGCGGGCCGCCACCGACATGGCGAACAGCCGCAGGCCGTGCCCGAAGGCGGCGACGACCAAGGCCAGGAAGATCGGCCCGCCGATGGCCGAGGCGGAGATGGCGAACGCTTCGAAGAAGCCGAACGCTTCACGCTGGGCCAGGTCGATCCACCACAGCACGCCCGCGATGACCGCGTAGGCGACGCCGATCCAGCCGACGATGACGAAGAACGTGGCGACGGAGGCGAGGCGCGCGGCCTCCCGTTGCAGGTCCATGACCCCTCCATAGGTTGTCCGAGCGCGGCGAACACCGGACCGCGCGGTCACCGTCATGAGACCGCGTGATGGCTCGCGTGCCATCACCCGGACCGGGTGAAAGGGACGCGACGGCCGCGTCCCCCGGCACGAACGGCGGGATCAGCCGCCGCGGGCGAGGGTCACGTACGAGGAGGCGACGAGAGCGTCGATGTCGGCCGGGACCGGGACGACGCACGCCGTGGCATCGACCCGGCCGGCGGCGACCGCCTCCAGACAGCGCGCCTGGAGCGTGAAACCGAGGTCCATCGACTCGATCGAGTTGCCCAGCGGCCGCGGCCCGGCCAGGTTGACCATGTGGCCACGGGTCAGGACATGCATGCGCCGTCCGTCGGTCAGGCGCAGGGTCAGGATGCCGTCGGTGACCTCTTCGGTCCCATCGACCGCCGGGTCGGCGAGGAGGGTCGGCAGGTCCAGCTCCCACGGCAAGTGGCCCGCGCTGATGAGCACGACGCCGTCGCGCAGGATGGCCAGGTCGGGCGGGGTGATGACACTCGGCGCCCCCGTCACGGTGACCACGACGTCGGCACCGGCGAGGGCGTCCTCACGGTCAGGCACGTCGAAGCCGTCGAGCAGCGCGCGCAGGCGCAGGACCGGCTGGCGCTCGACGACCGAGACCAGGCTGTTGAACGACCGGAAGTAGGCCGCCACACCGCGACCGACGGACCCGTAGCCGAAGACCACGACGCGCCGGCCGTTGGTGATCCGGTTGGTGATCCGGATGAACGACTCGACCGTCCCCGCGCCGACTGCATGGGTGTTCTCGCCGAACTGCTTGATGGGGCTGTCGTTGATGACGAGGATCGGCAGGCGGAGTTGGTCGCGGAGCGGCAGCAGCCGATCCCGGCCGGACGTCGTCTCCTCGGTCCCGCCACGCAGGCCATCCCACGGCGCCTCGAGGTACCGGCTGAACAGGTCGCCGCCGTTGTCGAGCATGAGGTCGGGCTGGGTCGCCAGGACCTCGCGCAGGAAGCGGTCGTGCTCCTCGGGGTCGGCGGTCGGCCCACCGATGACCGTGATCCCGTTGGCCCGCAGGTAGTCGACCGTCTCCTGCTGGGTCGAATTGAGGTTGCCCGTCGACACGACCTCCGCGCCGCCGCGCCGAAGCGTCAGCAGGAGCGCGGCAGTCTTGGGCTCCAGGTGGATGCCCGTCCCGATCGCGCAGACGCGCGAACGGCTGTGTCCGTTCGAACTCGTCGCCGGTCTGGCGCAGCAGGCGGGCGCTGTCGGCGACCCAGGTGAATCGGGACACGATGAGGACCTCCGGGAACGACTGGAGGTCAGAGCGTAGCGGGCGACGATGGGCGCCCGCCGGTCCGTCGGGTCGGGACGGGTCGGTCGCGTCGCGCGATCACGGCCGCGGCCGTCACACTGGCCACACGCGCCGTCCGGGCGCGCCGACGGGATGGGGAGGGACATGGCCGCCGCACGACGCCCGCTCGACCGTGGTTGGGAGGTCCTCCACCGGTTCATCCCGCGCGGCGCGATCCTGCTCTCGATCCTCACCTTCGGGAGCTACCTGTTCGGGCTCGTCCGCGACCGGATCCTGACCTCGACGTTCGGGGCGGGGGCGGAGCTCGACACGTTCAACGCGGCCTTCGTCATCCCCGAGCTCCTGTTCGGGGTCATCGTCGCGAGCGGCCTGGCCGCCCCCTTCATCCCGATCTTCACGGAGCTGCGACGCGACGTCGGCGAGGCGGCGGCGAACGCCTTCGGCCAGACGATCCTGACCCTCGCGACGGTCGTCATGGGCATCGTCGCCGTCGGCCTGTTCATCATCGCGCCGTGGACGGTCGAGATCGTCGCTCCCGGCTTCGGACCGGTCCAACGCGAGCAGTACGTCGAGCTGTTCCGGATCATGTGCGTGACCCAGGTCCTGTTCGCCGCGTCGATGGCCCTCGGCGAGGTCCTCGTGGCCGACCGTCGCTTCTTCTTCTACGGCGCCGCGCCGCTGCTCTACAACCTGGGCATCGTCATCGGGACCGTCGCCCTGGCCGACCGGATCGGGATCCTGGCGCCGGCGGTCGGCGCGGTCCTGGGGGCGGCGATGCATGCCGGCTTGCGGGCCCTTGGGGTCATCACCCGGACGACCTTCCCCATCCGCGCTCGGCTGGCCTACCGGACGTCCGAGATCCGCGAGTTCTTCCGGCTGATGATCCCCAAGACGCTGAGCGGCCCGGTCGAGCCGATCACCTTCCTGTACTTCACGAGCGTCGCCTCGAGCCTGGTGGCCGGCAGCATCACCGTCGTCGGCCTGGCCCGGAACTTCCAGAGCGTGCCAGTCAGCCTCATCGGGGTGGCCTTCTCGATCGCCGCGTTCCCGGCCCTGGCTGCGGCCTACAACGCCCACGACCGGCGCGGGCTGGCCCGACTGACCGGGACCAACGCCCTGACCATCGGGCTCCTCACCGGCGCCGCGGCCATCGGGCTCATCATCGTCGGGCCGCTGGCCATCGACGTCCTGCTGGGCGGCGGCCGCTTCGACGCTGATGACGTCGCCCGGACGGCCCTCGTCCTCGGCGTGTTCGCGGTGGCGGTCCCGTTCGAGAGCCTTGGCCACCTGATCAGCCGGGCGATCTACGCGACCCACCACACGATCGGCCAGGTCATCGCCACGCTCGTCGGCTTCGTCGTGACCGTCGTCAGCGTCCAGATCCTGCTCGATCCGCTGGACGTGCTGGCCATCCCGGCGGGCTGGGGGCTGGGCGTAGGCGTCCGGTTCGTCCTGCTGGTCGTCGTCTTCCTCGAGCGGCTGCGCCGGATGCCGGCGACACCGGATGCGCCGGCCCCGGTCGGCGTCGACCCGGTCGCGGCGGTCAGCGAGCCGCGGTGAGCGCGACCGTCGGGGCGACGGTGATATACAGGCCGTCGCGGTCCGGATAGCGGCCTTCGGGGCGCCGCCACTTCAGGAAGTTGCGCTCCATCTCGGACTCGTCCTGGAAGGTGCCGGCCGGGTCGGACGCGCCCCAGATCGACGAGACCCGGGGGTACCACGGGTCCAGAACGTAGGCCCCGTCGATGTGCGCGTCGCGGAAGATCGACGGGTCGGCGTCGGCCTTGAACCCGGTCATGACCCAGGTGTGGGCCCCGCGCCAGGCCAGGAGGATGACCGGGGCGCCGGTCGACTGGATGGTCCGGGCCGCGTTGCGCAGGGCACCCTGGCGGGTCTCGAAGGCGCGGACCTCGTAGCCCGATGCGCCGTAGGCGTCCATCGCGAGGGCCATGGCCGCCGGACCCCAGTCGCCGTTGCGGCTGTCGTCGACCGACTCCCACTCGCGGATCCGGCCCTGGATGTCCCGCTGCGTCCGCTCGGAGGTGTCGACCAGGCCGTGGAGGGCGAGGGCCATCTGGACGCCGGCCGGGGCACACCAGTCCTTGTGGACCTGCGAGGCGAAGACGGCCTCCGGGTCGTCGTCGATGCGGACATCGACCGGCTCGCGCTTCGGCTTGGGGGTCGGCGAAGGCGTGGGCGCCGGCGTCCCGGACGGCTCGCCGGCGGCGACGGACGGCGCCGCGGTCGGGCTGGCGGACGGTAGCCCGAGCGGTGGCTCGGTCACCCGGACGGTCACCGGCGCCGCGCGATCCGGGACCGGCCCGGCGAGGAAGCGATCCACCCGCCGCATGACCGACTCCCAGCGCTGCCCGGCACCCAGGGTGTCGGTCGCGATGGCCAGCGAGGTCAGGGTCACGCCGACGACGGCGAGGACGAGCGCGCCGGCGATGACGCGGCGCCAGCGCCAGGTCCGGCGGCGGGTGGATCGGGAGGTCACGGGGTCAAGACGCGCGACGGCCGCGACGTGCGACGGACGGCGTGCGCCACCGGACGGCCAGGCGATCGAGGCGGGTGCGCCACAGGACGCGCGTCGCCGCGACCTCGTCCGACCCGTCGAGACGTTCGCAGGTCACGGCCACGGAGCAGCGTTCGCCCTTGTCCTCGAGCCAGATGTGGACGAGGCGGCCGTCCGCGGCGTCGAACCGGGCCGACTTGCCGACCGTGCCGGTGCCCGGCCGGGTCCGCAGGGTCCCGGCCTCCAGCCAGCGGTTCCGTCGCGCCGGCTCGACGAAGTCGCGCCAGACCTCCGCGGCCGGGGCGTCGATCGTCTTGGTCACGCTGACCTGATAGCCGCCCGGCGTCTCGTGGCGGGCACGCATCCCGCGCGCCCACTCGTAGCCGACCGTGACGGACTGCGACCACCAGCCATCGACGCCGTGGACGTCGTGGACATGGCGGGCGATCTCGGGATGACTCCGGCCGGTCGCACCCCAGTCGTCGAGGAGTCGGAACCACTCGTCCCAGCCGCGTCCCGTCCCGCGCCGGATCGAGTCGTCGGACATCGTCGGCTCTGCGACGCGCGGCGGCAGGGGCGGGGGCTCGGCGGCGGCCTCGCGGTCGCGCACGACGTGGCGTCGGGCGGCGGCATAGCGCTCGCCGGTCTTGGTCATCCGGGATTCGGACCGCCTGCTTGCGGGCCTTGTCGGTCGTCATCGTGGGTCTCCATCGGCGGCCGTCGACCCAGACCCACGCTCCGAGCCACCGACCGTGGCCGACCACACGTCCCGACGACTCGAGGCGGAGCCCCTTTGCCTCCACTGGGCCGGTCGCGTGGGGACCGGAGGACGGAGGTGCGGCGTGAGGTATCGCCGGACCCCGATGATACCGCCGCGGTCCAACGCTGTCGCCGCCAGGCCCGGGCGTCGCGACCATGTCGCGAGGCCCTGACCGGCTCGGTCAGCGGCTTCGGACCGGTCAGGGCTCCAGGTCGAAGGCGCGGATGTGGCGCGGCCGGAAGATCGCGATGGGTCGGCGATCGAAGGTGGCGATCCGGCGGATCCCGAGGCGCTCGGCACTCGCGACCAGCACCGCGTCGGCGAGGCGCGGCCCATGCTCGGCGGCCTCGGTCAGGAGCTCGGCGGCCCGCGCCAGGTCGCCATCCGTCGGGGCGACAAGACGCACGGCACCGTCCGCGAACGACCGCAGGACGGCCTGGGTGGCGGGCGGTCCGAGCTCGCGCTGCAGGAGGACGTCGATCTCGCCGAGCGTCAGCGCTCCCAGGAGCAGGGGCTCGTCCGCGCGGGCGAACCAGGCGACCGCGGCATCGTGGTGCAGATCCGCCCGGTCGGCCGCGGCCACGATCGCGCTGCCGTCGAGGAGGATGGCCATGACGGTGACTCGCGGTGCCGGGGGTCAGCGCGCGCCGGGCCGGCGGCCGGCTTCTCGGCGCGTGATCCGCCGCCCGTCCAGCGACAGCCGGCCATGGGCACTCTCCCCCACCCCGACGAACGCGATGGCCGGGGCAACGTCGTGCTCGGCCAGGTAGGCCTCGACGGCGGCGGTGATGAGCGCCGTCTTGGTCGTCCGGGCCCGGTTCGCGTAGCGACCGAGGCGTTCCAGCAGGTCCGCGTCCATGAGGATCGTCGTTCGGGCGTGCATATGACCACATATATGCCACGGTAGTCCGGGTGCGTCAAGGCGTGGCACCATCGGGCGACCGCCACATCGCTGTCGGACCACCCGCTCCCGAGCGCCCGTGCACGAGGTGACCGCCATGGACCGTTTCGAGCCGAACCTGCGGATCCCGGGCCCGACCGCGCTGCCCCCGAGCGTGCGCGTCGCTGGTGGACGCCAGATGATCAACCACCGCGGGCCCGAGTTCGCCGCGATGCTCGACCGGATCCTGACCGGGATGCGCCCGTACTTCGGGACGACCAGCGACGTGGCGATGATCACGACCGCCGGCTCGGGCGGCCTGGAGGCCGCCGTCGTCAACGTCCTGTCCCCCGGCGACCGGGTCCTCGGCGTATCCATCGGCTCGTTCGGCGACCGGTTCGCCAAGATCGCCAGCATCTACGGCGCGGACGTCACGAAGCTCGACGCAGAGTGGGGCTACGCGGCCGCCGCCGACGAGATCCGCGAACGGCTCCGGGCGACGCCGGACGTCAAGGCCGTGCTGCTGACCCACAACGAGACGTCGACCGGGGTGATGAACCCGATCCCCGAGCTGGCCGCCGCCATCCGCGACGAGACCCCCGAGGCGCTCATCCTTGTCGACAGCGTGTCGGGCCTGGGGGCGGTGCCGTTCGAGATGGACGCGTGGGGCGTCGACGTGGTCGTCACCGGCTCGCAGAAGGCCTGGATGGCCGCTCCGGGCCTGGCCATGATCGCCGCCTCCCCGCGGGCGTGGGCCGCGATGGACACGGCGACGATGCCGCGCTTCTACCTGGACCTGCGGGCGCATCGGGATGCGGCGGCCAACGGGCAGACCCCGTTCACCCCCGCCATCGCGGTCGTCTACCAGGTCGACGAAGGCATCCGGCTGATGGGCGAAGAAGGGGCGGCCGACATCTTCGCGCGCCACGAGGCCTGTGCCGCGGCCGCCCGGGCCGGTCTCGAGGCGCTCGGGTTCGAGCTCTTCGCCGATCAGCGACACGCCTCGCGGACCGTGACCGCGGCTCACGTGCCCGACGATCTGGACTGGAAGGCGTTCAACATCGAGGTCAAGCGCCGCGGGGTCGTCCTGGCCGGCGGCCAGGGCAAGCTGACCGGCAAGATCTTCCGGCTCGGCCACCTTGGCTCGGTGACGATCGAGGAGATCCTGGGAGCGTTCAGCACGCTGGAGATCGTGTCCCTGCAGCAGGGGCGGTCGGTCGAGCCCGGCGCGGCCGTGGCGGCCGCACAACGCGCCGCCCTGGCCAGCTACGGCATCGCCGCCACCCCGGTCGCCGGGGCGACCGCGTGAGGGTCCTCGTCGCGGAGTCGGTCGCCCGCGAGGGTCTCGACCTCCTGGCGGCCCATCACGAGGTCGACGAGCGCATCGGCTGCACCCGCGACGAGCTGGCCGCCATCCTGCCCGACTACGACGCCCTCATCGTCCGCAGCCAGGTCCAGGTGGACGCCGAGCTCATCGCGGCGGGCAGCCGGCTGATCGTCATCGGCCGAGCCGGGGTCGGCGTCGACAACGTGGACCTGGACGCGGCGACCCGGGCGGGGATCACGGTGGTCAACGCCCCGACCGGCAACACGATCGCGGCGGCCGAGCACACCCTGGCCCTGCTGTACGGCGTCGCCCGCAAGACCGCGGCGGCGGATGCGTCCGTCCGGCGCGGCGAGTGGCAGCGTGCCCAGTTCACCGGCCTCGAGCTGCGCGGCCGGACGCTCGGGATCGTCGGCCTGGGCAAGATCGGCCAGGCCATCGCCGTCCGGGCGCGGGCCATGGAGATGGTCGTCCTGGGCGTCGACCCGTTCGTCACCGCGGAGCAGGCCGCCAACCACGGCGTGGAGCTCGTGGACTTCGAGACGATGCTCGCCCAGGCGGATGTCGTGACCGTCCACGTGCCGCTGACCCGGGCGACCCGGGGCCTGATCGGGCGCGAGGCGATCGCCCGGATGCGGCCGGGGTCCATCATCCTCAACGTCGCCCGTGGCGGCATCGTCGATGAGGTCGCCGTGGCCGAGGCCCTCGCGTCGGGCCACCTCGGCGGGGCCGGCATCGACGTGTTCGAGGCCGAGCCACCGGCCGGATCGCCGCTACTCGAGGCGCCCAACACGCTGCTCACCCCGCACCTGGGCGCCTCGACGGCCGAGGCCCAGGTCCTCGTCGCGGAGGAGGTCGCGGCCCAGGTCCTGGACGTCCTGGACGGGCGACCGGCCCGCCATGCGGTCAACGCCCCGCTGCTGACGCCGGAGACGGCCCGGGCCATCGCCCCGTACCTGCCGCTGGCCGAGATCCTGGGCCGCTTCTTCGCCCAGTTCTCGCGTGGCGGGGTCCGCACCCTGACCCTCGAGATCGCCGGCGAGCTGGCCGAGTACGACGCGTCCCCGTTGACCGCCGCCGTCCTGCGCGGGCTCCTGGAGACGACCACGACCGAGCGCGTCAACCTCGTCAATGCCGGTGCCCTGGCCAAGGCCCGGGGCATCACGGTCATCGAGCGCAAGACACCCGACGCCGGGGCCTACGCCGCCCAGCTGACCCTGACCGCTGATTCGCGAGCCGGCACGCCGCTGACCGTCGCCGGCACGGTCGCCGGTGGCGAACCGCGGATCACCCGTCTCGGCGAGTACCGCCTGGACATGGAGCCGACCGAGGTCATGCTCATCACCCGGCACACGGACAAGCCGGGCATGGTCGGCCGGATCGGGGCGATGCTCGGCGAGGCCGACGTCAACATCAGTGCGATGCACCTGGCCCGGACCCGGCCACGCGAGGACGCCCTGATGATCCTCGCCCTGGATGACGACCTGCCGCCCGCCGTGGAGGCCGCGATCCGTGGCCAGGACGCCGTGCTCGACCTGTGGACGATCCGGCTCGGGAGCGAGCGCTGAACGGCTCGCTCATCCCCGACGGCCTTGACGCGACCCTCGTCCTTGTCCGCCACGGGGAGTCCGAGTACATCGTCGAGGGGCGTTTCCAGGGCCAGGCCGACACGCCGCTGTCGCCGCGGGGTCGACGCCAGGCCGAGCTCGTCGCGGAGCGCCTCGCCCGGCCCCATGACCGGCCGGCCCTGCCCGTGCCGGACGGGCCGCCGCTGGAGCTCGTCCACTCCCCGCTCGCCCGGACCCGCCAGACCGCCGAGGCCATCGCCATGGCCGCGCCGGCGACGCTCGAGACGCGCCCCGAACCGGGCCTGCTCGAGATCGGCCAGGGCGCCTGGGAGGGTCTCCACCGCGACGAGATCACCGTCCGCTATGCGGACGTCCTGGCGACCTGGCGACGTCGCCCCACCGAGGGCTGGGCGCCCGGCGGGGAGTCGCTGGCCGAGGTCGCTGCCCGCGTCCGGCCGGCGCTGGCCGACCTGCTGGCACGCCTCGCCGACGGACGCCCGCCCGGGACGCGCGACCGGGACCAGGTCGCCGGCTACGGCGAACCGGCGCCGGACCATCCGTGGTCGATCGTCGTCGGCCACGACGGGGTCTTCAAGGTCAGCCTGCTGACGCTCTTCGACCTGCCTCTTGAGCGGTTCTGGATGTGGACGATGGACCTGTGCGCGATCTCGGTGGTCGAGTTCCGCGGCGGCCAGCCGGTCATCCGGGCCCACAACCTGACGGCCCACCTCGAGCCGTTGCTCGATGAGGCGGCCGTCGAAGCGCAGGAGGCGCGGAGCCGTTCCGGCGCGCTGTGACCCGCGACGACCGCGACTAGCGGCGACGGCGACTAGCGACGACGGCGGTCGCGCCGGCGGAAGACGAGGCGCAGGAGGCTGACCCGCAGTCGTCGGTGCGCCTCACGGAGCGAGGCCAGGCGGTCCGGGCCCAGCGATCGGCCGCCGTACACGACCTCGACCTTGGCCCGGGCCACGGTTTCCAGCTCCGGCCGGGAATCGGGCAGGATGTCGGCCAGGACGCCCGCGTACTCGTAGACCGTCTGGTTGGGACGCGGGCCGAAGCCCAGCCGGGTCGCCAGCCGGGTCACGGAGCCGTAGGCGCCGTCGGCGCTGACCGGCCCTCGCGGGCCACGCCGCCAGGCGATCGCCGCCAGGAGCCCGATACCGATGGCCAGCAGCAGCGCGACCACGATGAGCGGGCCGGCCGGCGAGCTCCGGCTGATCGTCCCGCCGCCGCCGTCCGGCTCGCTCCGACTCGGTCCCGCGTCGTCGGTCCGCGGGATGAGCGTGGCGCTCGACGACGGACCGGGGCTCTGGCTGGGCTGTTCGCGGCCTGGCGGCAGCGACGGGAGCGCGGCCACGCCGCCGCCGGTCGGATCGAAGTCGACCCAGCCGTAGTTCGGGAAATAGACCTCGACCCAGGCGTGGGCGCGGGAGTTCCGGACGGTCTCGATGCCGGTGCTCACGGCTCGCTCACCGGGCAGATAACCCTCGGCGATCCGGGCCGGGACGCCCTCTTCGCGAAGCAGCGCGACCATCGTCCCGGCGTAGTACTCGCAGTAACCGGCCCGGATGCGCGCGAAGCATTCGATGAATGAGAGGTTCGTGCATTGCTCGGCCTTCTCGGCCTGGATGTTCGCGTCGTACTTGATGTTGTCGTCGTCCTTGAGATAGGCCTCGATGTCGCTGGCCAGGTCGTACGCGTTGGTCGCGCCAAGCTGGCGGATGTCCTCGAGGATGAGGAGCGCCGACGGGCCCAGGATCCCGTCCGCGGGCGGTGCCGCGTAGCGAGCTGCGATCTCCTCGGGATAGGCCTCGCCGGCGACCCGGAGGCGGTTCTGGGTGAGCCCGCCCTCGACGTCATCACCGGTCCGCGGCAGCGCCGACGTGACCTCGTACGCCCCGGAGCCATCGCGGCGCTCGAGCTGGCCGAAGTAGCCATCCTCACCATCGACGAGGGTGAGCGTCGACGCGATGTCGACCGAGACCGGGGTCTGGGGCGCGAAGAGGTGGCTGCCGACACTGGCCGCCGAGGTGATCCGGTAGCTCACGAGCTGACGGCCCTCGGTGACCACCGCTTCGCGCAGGCCGTCGAGGAGGGGCTCTTCGGCCGCCCGGTCGACCAGGGTCTCGTCTTCGGACACCCGGAATCCTTCGAACAGAAGCTCGTCGTGGACGACCGTCCGCCAATACGGCTTCAGGGCCAGGAGCTCCGGCGGGATCTCGATCGTCAGGGCCGGGTCGTTGTTGGTGTTCCACGATCCGCTGACCGCGACACTCGATCCGAACGACGGACCGATGACCGGCCCCGTACCGCTCTGGGGCAGGAACCGGGCGAGGCCGCGTGACCAGTCGATGGCCTTGGCTCCGATGTCGCGCCACGCGCCGGCCAGCGGATCCGAGGCGGCGACGTTGGTCAGCAGGAGCGAGGCGACGACCGCCAAGACGATGAAGATCGTCCCGCCCCGGAGGTACATCCCGGACAGCGCCGACGGATCGACCGATCCGCCGGCGGAGCCACTCGGTCTGCTCCTCGAACGTGTGCAGGCGGATGAGCAGGAACATCGCGGCCAGCGAGAACAGGACCAGGAACATCAACTGGTTCTGGAGCGTGAAGGCCATGTTGACGATGAGCAGGATGCCGATGAGCAGGACCGCATTGAGCGGGCGCCGATGACCGAACACGGCGAAGCTCGCGAACATCGACGTGCCCCACACGACGAGCCCGAGGACGAGGAGGTGGTGGCCGACCTCGGGGGTGCTCAATCGGCGCAGGATGACCAGGTCGCCGAAGGCGGCGACCGCGGCGGCGGAGGTCCGCCGGAACAGGGCCCCGAGGTCGCCGGTGCCCGGGGGCAGGACCGTGCCGACGATGAGTGGCAGGACGAGCGCGCCGACCAGCGCGCCGATGAGGTACGTCCGCCAGCGTCCCCAGCCGACCATCGGGCCGATGAACCCGGCGGCCACGCCACCGACCGCGGCCCACGGCAGGAAGTCGAGGTACGCGTCCCGGCCGAGGACGACCCGGGCATCGTCGACCGACCAGGCCAGGGTCAGGCACATGAGGAGGACGAGCCCGACCGTCAGCCAGCCCTCGGGCGGGGTCAGTCGGACGCGTCGGCCGGCGACGATCATCCGGCCAGGACCTCCCCGAGCGGCTTCCCCGGACCGACGACGAAGGCGCGCAGCTCGTATTCGGCCAGGGCGTGGCGCAGGGCCCGGGCGCGCTTGGCGGTCGCGGCCTCGGCCTCCGGGTCGACGACGACGGACTCGCCGGTGATCGCCGCCCGGGCTTCTGCTTCGGCCCGGGCGAAGGCCGGAGCGTCCAGGGAAACGACGACGCAGCCGACCCCGCGCGCCCGAAGGGCGGCCAGCGGACGGACCCACGACGGATCTAGCGAGGCCGTGATGATGACCGCGGTCATCCCCCGCCGAAGGCGCCCGACGGAGGCGATGAGGGTCTCGACCAGCGGGGTCGGCGAGTCGGCGTCGACGGCCGCCAGGAGCTGCATGATCTTCTGATGCTGGCGGCCCCCGCGATCGGCCGGCAGGTAGGCCGTCCGGCCAGCATTGACGGTCATCCCGACCGCCCGGTTCTCGGCCAGGGCCTTGTCACCGATCGACGCCGCCGCGCGGACGGCCGCCTCGGTCGTGGACTCCTCGCCCCGACCGGTCTGGATGCCGCGCTGGAGGTCGAGGATGATCCACGCATCGGCCGTCTGTTCGAGGTCGAACTCCTTGACCTGGATCTCGCCGTGGCGGGCCGTGGACCGCCAGTGGATGCGGTTCATGCTGTCGCCCGGCGCGTACGGCCGCACGGTGTAGGCGAGGGGCGTCGTCTGGAGCGTCCGCTCCGGCGCGGCGTGGCTGCCCTCCAGGTTGGCGGCCGGCAGGCGCCAGGCGGGCAGCGGTTCCAGCCGTGGGTAGACGACGACGCTGACCCCCTGCCCGACGGTGGCCGCCGCCTCGAAGAACCCGAACGGGTCGCCGGTCCGGATGTGCAGCGGCTCGATCCGGAAGTGGCCGCGCCGGGTCAGCGGTGCCCGGATGAGCCACGAGCGTTCCGCCCGACTGCCCAGGGTGATGGCCCGGCCGGGCAGGCCGCCCGGCATCGTCGTCGGGTTGTGGACCTCCAGCCAGGGCTTGGGCAGCCGGCTCGTGTTGCGCAGCGTGTAGGTCACCCGCAGACGGTCGCCGACGTGGCCGTGCAGCTGGCTGACGGCATAGCCGGCCTCCAGGTCGGACAGGCCGAGCCGGACCAGGACATACGAGCCGCCGACGACGAGGATGCCCAGGTAGAGCAGGTAGAACAGGAACTCCAGGCCGGTCGAGAACGCCGCGACGACGAGGATCGTCGTGATGGCCAGGGCCTGGAGTCGACGGACCATCGCGCTACGGACCGCTGCTCGCTCGCCGCGCCCGGTCGATCAGGCGCCGCTGGGCGAGGTCGAGGCGGCGGGACGGAGCTCCGTGGGTCCGCCACCGGTCGGGCGGATGCCGTCGATAGCGGTCGAATCGAGGATCTCGCGGACGACCTGGCCGGCCTGGACATCGTGGATGGACGAGCTCGTCTTGATGATCAGGCGATGCGCGAGGGCGGGCTCGGCGAGGGCCTTGATGTCGTCGGGGATGACGTAGTCCCGGCCCAGCAACCCGGCCAGCGCCTGGCCGGCGCGGTAGAGGGCGATCGACCCGCGCGGCGACGCGCCGAGGTAGACATCGGGGTGCGACCTCGTCGCGTTGACGATGCGGACGATGTAGTCAGCGACCGTCGAGTCGACATAGATCTCGCGGACGGCAGCCTGCAGGTCGCGCAGGTCCTGTGCGGCCAGGACCTCCTCGAGCTCCTCGAGCGGATGGCTGCGCTTCTGCTCGTCGAGGATGACGATCTCCTCGATCGGCTGCGGGTAGCCCAGCCGGATGCGGAGCATGAACCGGTCGAGCTGCGCCTCGGGCAGGGCGAACGTCCCCTCGTACTCGATCGGGTTCTGGGTCGCGATGACGAGGAACGGGTCCGGCATCGGATGGGTGATGCCGTCGATCGTCGCCTGGCGCTCTTCCATGCATTCGAGGAGGCTGGACTGGGTCTTGGGCGTCGCCCGGTTGATCTCGTCGGCCAGGACGACCTGGCTCATGATCGGCCCGGGCCGGAACTCGAACTCCTGGGTCTTCTGGTTGTAGATGGCCAGGCCGGTCACGTCGGACGGCAGGAGGTCCGGCGTGAACTGGATGCGTCGGAACGTGCAGCCGAGGCTGCGCGCGATGGCCTTGGCCAGGACGGTCTTGCCGGTGCCCGGGACGTCCTCGATGAGCAGGTGGCCGCGACACAGGAGCGCGACCAGGGCGAGTCGGACCTCGTGGTGCTTGCCGACGATGACTCGCTCGACGTTGGCGAGGACCTTGTCCCCGGTTTCCTGGATCTTCGTCATCGGCCTCTCTCGCGGTGTGGCAGCGACGGGGAAGGGGCGCTCGGATGGCGGGTGTCGGGGGTGCGACGGACCACGGCTGGGGCGTGTGGTGTCACGGGATAGTACGTCGAGGGCGTGATTCTGGTTCCCTCCCGTGGCGGACCCTCGCTCACTTAGGCGTTGCGGCGAGCCGAAACGTTCGAATTTCCCCGCGCGACCTCAGCCGCGGAACAGGGTGATCGCGCCGACCCAGGCCGTCATCAGGCAACCGATGCCGCCCATGACCGCCAGGAACGGCTCGCCGCCGATCCAGGCCGCGGCCGCGACACCGCCGAACAGGCTGGCCATGACGGCCGCGACCGCGGCCATCCCGATGCGCTCGATGAGCGGCCGTCGACGACGGTCGTCGTCGGGCGGGCGCGCGGTCGCCGCGGCGTCGACCTCGGCCGGCGGGGCCGGCTCGGCCGGCTCGGCCGGCTCGGGCGGTCCCGCCGCGTCGCTCATCCGCCGTCCTCCAGGTAGCGGGCCAGGAGATCGCCTGCGATCGGCGCGGCGACCTCGCCACCGCGGCCGGCTTGCTCGACGAGGACCGCGATGGCGACCCGGGGCGCTTCGGCCGGCGCGAACCCGATGAACCACGAGTGTGGCTCACCGGACCCACCGAGTTCGGCCGTGCCCGACTTGCCGGCGACGGTCACGCCCGGGACATCGGCCCCCGCCGTGAAGCGGCGGCCCAGGTCACCCTCGACCGCCTCGACCATGGCCGCGTTGATGGCTCGCGCGTCATCAGCCCCGATGACCCGGTCCATGACCTCCGGACCGATCTCGCGAGTGCCCTCCTTGCCGGTCATCGCCGTGACCAGTCGCGGGCGCATCAGCTCCCCGTCGTTGGCCACGGTCGCGGCCACGAGCGCCATCTGGAGCGGGGTCACGAACGTCTCGGCCTGCCCGTAGGCCGCGTTGGCCAGCTCGACGTCGTCGACGAATTCCGCCGGGCTCGTCGCCGGACCCGTTGGTCACCTGCGAGACCGCGGTCGGCAGGTCGAACGGCAACCGTTCGCCGAAGCCGAGGCGGCCGGCGTAGTCGACGAGGTCGCGCCCGCCGGTCTCCAGCCCGGTCAGGGCGTACCAGATGTTGCACGAGACCTCGGTCGCGCTGATGAGGTCGAGACGCTCGCGGCCGGTCTCGGGGTGGTGGCCGTCCTGGATGCGAAAGCCCTCGACGAGGAGGCCGTCGCGCTCCGCCGGGGGCTGCTCCGCGTAGGTCGTGGCCGGACTGATCGCCCCGGACCCCAGGCCGGCGATGGCGGTCACGACCTTGAACACCGAGCCCGGCACGTAGCGGCCCAGCGTCGCGCGGGGCAGGAGCGGCTGGCCCCTGTCGTCGCGGAGCCCCTCGAAGGTCTCGTCGGCCGTGGCCGGGTCAGCGATGGCCGAGGCATCGTAGGTCGGCGTCGAGGCCAGGGCGAGCACCTCGCCGGTCCGTGGATCGAGCATGACCACGGCGCCGCGGAAGTCGCCGAGCTCGCGGACCGCCGCCCGCTGGAGGACTTCGTCCACCGAGATCGTGAGGTCCTTCGGGTCATAGGGGTCGGCCCCGAACTTGCGCAGCGCGTCACTGACCGGGTCGCCGGCCAGGCCGGCCAGCTCGGCGTCGTAGGCCAGCTCCAGGCCCGCCCGGCCGTACTTGGTCGAGGCATAACCGACGACATGGCTCATCGCCCGGCTCTTGTAGACCCGGTACAGCTCGCCGTTGGCATCTTCCGCATTGCGCGCAAGGACGACCCCGTTGCGGTCGCGGATGACACCGCGCGGCACGGTCCGGGCGGCCGCGATGACCGCCGGGTCATAGGGCGACCGGACCAGCTCCGGCGCCTTGACCACGGCCCAGTAGCCGCCCGCGGCGGCCAACGTCCCGAAGGCGATGGCGATGACCAGGGCGACGTGGACGATGGTCCGTCCGAGTGGCCGGCGGCGGGTCGACGACGACAGCATCAGGCGCTCCGACGCCAGCGTCGCTGGCGGCCGGTCGATGGCGGTGGCGGTGGCTCGACGCCCTTGTCCGACAGGGCCAGCAGCAGGCCGATGACGACCGCGTTGGCCAGCAGTGATGAGCCGCCGTAGCTGATGAACGGCAGGGTCACGCCGGTCAGCGGCAGGACCTTGAGGTTGCCGGCCGCGATGATGAACGCCTGGACGCCGATGACCAGCGCCAGCCCCGTGGCGAGGATCGCCCGGAAGTCATCCGCGGCCGCCGCCCCGATGCGCAGGCCACGCTCGACGACGACGAGGAACAGCCCGAGGATGACGATGACCCCGGCCAGGCCCAGCTCCTCGCCGAGGGCCGCCAGCGGGAAGTCGGTGTGGACCTCCGGGATGGGCAGGCGGCCACCGACCGTCGGCAGGCCGGCGCCGAGGCCGACGCCCAGCAGGCCGCCGCGGGCGAACGCGTGGAGCGACTGGACGACCTGGTAGCCGGCGCCCAACGGATCGGCGAACGGGTCGATCCAGATGGCGATCCGGTCCTGGACATGGGCGAACAGCTGGGCCAGGACGGCGCTGCCGAGGATGAACAGGGCGAGGCCGATGACGACCAGGCTGAGCCGGCCGGTCGCGGCGTAGGCCAGGGCCAGGAAGACCCCGAAGAACAGGAGCGCGGCGCCCAGGTCGCGCTGGACGACGACGATGCCCAGGGCGATCGCCCACATCGCGACCATCGGGGCGAGGTATGGCAGCGGGGGCAGGCGCAGCGGGCCGATCCGGGTGTCCTGCTCGATGAGCAACGGTCGATTCTCGGACAGGTAGCCGGCCAGGAAGACGACGAGGATGACCTTCAGGAGCTCGGACGGCTGGCCGCTGAACGGGCCAAGGCGAAGCGTCAGGCGCTGGCCGGCGACCTCCGACCCGAACACGAAGGTCAGGAGGAGCAAGGCGATCCCGACGGCGGCCCACGTGTACTTGTAGCCGCGCAGCCAGCGATCGGATCGGACGACGATGCCGATCGTCGTGGCCACGGCGATGGCCAGCACGAGCCACAGGAGCTGGACCTGACCCAGCCCCAGCGTGGTGTCCCCGATGTCCATCGTGACCAGGGTCTGGGGCAGCCGCTGCATGAGCAGTAGCGAGAGGCCGCCGAGCATCCCGACGGTCGGCAGGAGGATCTGGTCCGACCGCCGCCCGGCCAGCACCTGGGCCAGATGCGCGCCCCCCAGCGCGGCAAGATAGATCGCCAGTCCGCGCGCGTCGTACAGACCGATCTCGCCGGTCACGGTCATGGCCAGGGACAGGCTGCCGACGGCCAGGGCGGCCGCGACGACGAGCAGGAGCCGCGCCTCCGTCCAGCGCGGGCGCGGCCGGATGGGCCCCAGGACGCGCGGCATCGGCGGCGTGGCGGCCGGCCGCTCCTGCGGTGTCGGCGTCGCGACGCTCATGCGCTCCTCGGCCGCTCGAGGCGCAGGCGGACCTGGCCGATCCCCAGCTCATCACCGAAGCCCAGGGCCGAGACCGTGGCGATGACCCGGCCGTTGAGGTAGGTCCCGTTGGTGCTCCCGGCGTCCTCGACATACCAGCTCCGACCGCGGTAGGTCAGGACGGCGTGCTCGGTCGAGGCGAACGGGTCATCGATGACGATGGCGTTGTTGACGTCCCGGCCGAGGGTCGTGATGGCGTCGAGATCGAACGACCGGCCGACCGGCGGCTCACCGGCCGGCGAGGCCAGGACGACGAGACGGCCGGCCGCCGACGTCGGCTCGCGGGCCGCGGCACGCAGATCGCGCAGGAGCGCCCGCATGACCCGATAGAGGACGACGTAGAGCAGGACCAGGAACAGGATCCGAACGACCCAGATGACCACGAGGAAGCCGTCCATCAGGTCCCGTCCCGGACGACCTCGACGACGATGACGGTGTCACCGATCTCGATCCGGTCCCCTTCCCCGAGGACGAGCTCCTGGACGCTGACCCCGTTGACGCGCGAGCCGTTGGTGCTGCCCAGGTCCAGGTAGACGAGGGTGCCGCGCCGGCCGGTCAGGCGGGCATGATGGCGTGATACCCGACCGTCAGTCATGACGACGTCGTTGTCGGCTGCCCGTCCGATGGTCAGCGCCGTGCCGTCGAAGTCGCTCGTCCAGGCCGGCCCATCGGGGCCCTGGATGCGCAGGCGGGCCTGCGGCGCGGACGGTCGGGGCACGGTGAAGACCATCGTGTCGTGGGGGCCGCCCAGCCCGAGCGGGACGTCGCTGCCGTCGCTGCCGTCGCTGCCGTCATCGGACGACGACCCACCCAGGTCGCGGCGATCGGTACCGGCGATCGGGTCGGCGAACCGGGCGATGACCCGGATGTCGGCGCGTTCGACGGTCGCGTCGGCCAGGAGGTCGACCCGGGGCCGGTCGACGAGCGTGTAGTGCCGCGAGCGGGCGAACACGAGCGCTCCGTCCGCGAGCTCGCCGGCCAGCGACGTGGTCATGTCGCCGAATCCGGCCAGATCGTCCGGATTGAGGTGGACGACGAAGCGGTTCGGGACGAGGGTCCGGTCGGCGGCGGCGAGGCGTTCGGACTCCATGGCCCGCTCGATCCGGCGTTGGAGCTGGACGGGCTGGAGTCGAGCGCGGAACAGCCGGGCGGATGGTCGCTCGAAGAGGCGTTCGAAGAACCGCTCGATGGCGGCCAGCGGCGGCATGGTCGGTCGGGGAGTCTAGCAGAGGGTCCCGAGGAGCCCCGAAGACGGTCCCGCCACGCTCGCTGGGGCCATCGACGAGCGTGGCGGACCGGATCCACGGCGGGACTTTCCGCCCGCGTGCCCGGTACCCACGGCGGAGGGGCGTTTGGGCACCACGCGTATACTCTCGTCTTCCGTTCGGACGGCCATCGCCCGAGCGTGTCCAGCGACCGCGCCCTGGGGGCACGATGCCCGAGATCCTGACCAAATCCTTCTGCGAACGGTGTGGCACGCGCTACACCTTCGAATCGAGCGCGCCTCGTGGTGCGCGGCTCAAGGGCATCAAGGTCGTCTCCCGCGGGCTCAAGAACTTCGTCATGTCGGACGACACGTCCCTCGACGAGGCGATGGCCGCGGCGCGCAGCGAGACGGACCGCGAGGTCACGTCCCAGCAGCTGGACGCCTTCCACAAGACCTTCAACTTCTGCATGTCGTGCCGCCAGTACACGTGCGGCAACTGCTGGAACGAGGCCGACGGGCAATGCCTGTCGTGCTCGCCGCACCTGGGCCACGAGATCCTCCCGGCCCCCTTCCCGGACCTGCCGGCCGGCCCCGCGATCGGGCTGGACGACGCGGCCCTCAACGGCCATGGCACGAGCGTCAACGGACACGCCGCCGACGGCCCGACGATCGACGCCGCCGACGCCCTGGCCTGGCCGACCCTCGACCTGGACCAGACGACAGACCCGGCACCCGAGCCGATCGCGGCCGACGAGCCCGAGCCGATCGACGCGGCCGCCCGCCTGGCGTTCCTCGGCGCCCTGCCGACCGCCGCCGCGACCGCGTCGGAGGCGCCCGACGAACCGGCGCCGGTCGAAGCCGCCGATCCGGTCGAGGCCGTGCCGCCGGTCGAGCCGGTGGCTCCGGTCGAAGCGACGCCCACCGACGACGTGGCCGCATTGGCGCCGCCGGTCGTGGCGACCGAGCCGGCCAGCGCCATCACGCCAGCTGGCGTCGACGCTGAGGACGTCCCGGGTCGTGCCGCCGCCGCCGCCGATCAGACCAAGGACCTGCTGCAGCGCTTCCGCCCCGGCGAAAGCCTGGATGCGGAGATCGAGGCCTACGAACGCGAGCAGGCCGCGCTCACCGCCGCCGACGCCGAGACCGGCCCGACGATCGACGACGCGGCAGCGGTCGCGGCCCTCGCCGCGGCCGCCTCGATCACGGCGCCGCCCGCCGACGAGCATCCCGCGGCGCCCGAGCCGGTGGCCGCCGTCGAGGCGGCGAGCCCGGTGGCGGAGGTCGCCCCCGTTCCCGAAGCAGCAGCCCCCGCCCCGGAGCCGGTGGCCGAGCCGGCCCGTCGCGACGACGTCGTCGCCCAGCCGACCTGGCAGATCGTCGCCCCGGAGGCCCCGCCCGTCCCCGGTACGGAGCCCGTCGCCCCGGCCGCGCCCGTCGCGCCACCGCCCGCGGCGTCGGCCGAGCCCCAGTGGCCGGCCCAGCCGGCGTGGCCCAGTCATCAGCCGGCCGGCGGCCTGCCATACGCCCAGCCCGCAGCCACCGGCGGCCTGGACCAGCTGTGGGCGGAGTCGGCTCGCGAGGTCACGGCCGTCCCGACGGTCCCGAGCGCGGCCGTCGCACGCGGCGCGATGACCGGCGTCCAGCCCTGCGTCAGCTGCGGACTGTCACTGTCCGCCACCGCCCGGTTCTGCCGGCGGTGTGGGACTCGCCAGGGCTGATCCGCCGGTCCCGTCGCCATCGGCGACAGCCTGGGCCAGCGCCCCTCGTCGTCGGTCGTCCCGGACCCGGACCCAGGCCGCGCCATAGAGCAGCGCCTGGAACGTGAACGACAGCCAGGCCAGGGCGATGAACGCCGTCGCGAGGGAGCCCGCGAGCGCGGCGATGCCGACCAATCGCGGGGCCAGGAACACGAACAGCTGGCTGAGCGCGACGATGATGATCCCCACGAGGACGGCCGGCACGCGGATGGCCGTCCAGCTGGGTGGCTGCGGCGGCAGGATCCGATAGGCGAGGACAAGCACGCCGATCGCCACGACGATGAGCATCGGCCACGACGTCAACAGGTCGGCCAGGCCACCACCGAACGGGAGCCAGGTCGGGATGAGCGAGCGGCCCGCGGCGAGCAGTGAGCCGCCGACGATGACGGCCACGACGATGGCCAGGAGGCCCGCGACGCTGATGAACCCGCGAGCCGTGCGTCGCAGCCCGTCGCGCTCCGGAGTCCCCGCGAAGATCCGGGCGAACGCCGTGTCGAGCGCCACGTAGAACTGGCTGACCGTCCAGATCAGGCCGATGACGCCGATGAGCGAGGTCAGGGCGGCCCCGTCGATGATCGCCTGGAGGGCCCCGTCGATGAGGTCGGCCAGCGGCGGAAACGCCTTGGCCAGGGCTTCGGCGAGCGCCTCCACGTCCTCGTCGCCGGCCAGGAGACCGGCCAGGCCGAGGATCACGAGGACGGTCGGGATCGTCGCGAACAACGCCGAGAAGGCCAGCCCGTTGGCGAGCAGGCCGGCCGCGGCGCGCCCGTAGGCGTCGAGCACCGCCACGACGTACGCGACCCGCGGCTCGTCCAGGATCCGGTTCAGGACGGCGGTCGGGTCCATCAGGCCGGGCGGGTCAGTCCCGCCAGTCCTCGAACAATCCGGCCTGGACGGATTCGGCCGGGACGCGGCGCGGGGCGCTGATCAGGGCGCGCACCTGGCCACGCCGGACGTAGCGGCGACCGCCGAGCTTGATGCTCTGCAGCCGGCCGTCGCGCGCCCAGCCACCGATCGTCGAGGTCGTGAAGTGGACGTTGGCCGCGGCCAGGATGGCCTGCGCTTCGGCCAGCGTGATCCAGTCGGTCGCTGATGGCATCCGTCAGTCGCCGGCCGAGCCACCGCTCGTGGCCGTGGTCGACGACGCGGCCGTCCCGCCGCTGTCGGCCGCCGCGCCGGTGGTCGCGGGCGTCGACGGCTTCGGGGCATCACCCGTGCCGGCCTTGCCGTCGCCGGCCTTGCCGTCGCCGTCCTTGCGCTCGCGATCCTTGGTCTCGCCGTCCTTGGTCTCGCCGTCCTTGGTCTCGCCGTCCTTGGATCCGGACCCGCCGCCGCTGGCCGCGGACCTTCGTTCCTTCTTGGCCCAGCCGCTGCCCTTGAAGTGGACGGCCGGGGCGGTGACGGCCTTGCGGACCGGCCCGCCGCCACACAGCGGGCAGGCTTCCGGCGACGTGGCGTGCAGCCCATGGACGACCTCGAACCGGCGACCGCACGCCGCGCAGTCGTAGTCGTACAAGGGCATCGGCCGTGCTCGGAGGATCAGCCGCGCAGGAGGCGCATGCCGCACTTGGGGCAGTAGAACGCCCGCTCGTGCGCCGACGCGAACCCGCAATGGGCGCAGACCAGGCCACCGCGGCCGGCGGCCGGTACGGGCCGCTCGATGGTCGTCAGGCCCATCGCGTGCTGGTTGGCCAGGACGTTGGTCAGGATGCCGGCCAGGAGCTTGGCGCCGATCCGGTCCGTGTCGCCGCGGACGCCGCGCCCGCCCCAGCCGACGACGGCCCGACAGATCATGTCGCCGGTGGCCTCGTCCCAGTGGGCCGCGACCCCGCCGACGACGGCGTTGTATTCCGGGTAGCCGCTCGTGTCCACCTCGCCATCGAGGAGCGAGCAGGTGAACGTGTCGAAGGCCAGGTCGATGGCGTCGATCGACTCGAGGACGACGAGGGCGTGCCGGGTGATCGGCGAATGGACGTGATGCGCGTTCAGCCACTGCATCGCCTCGGACGGGCGGGCGATCGTCGGCGTGGCCTGGCTGAACTCGATGGGCAGCGGCTCGACGACCTCGATCTCCGCCTTGGCCAGGCCGTGGAGCATCGACGGCAGCTCGGCCATGGCCTGCGGACCGGCCTGCATCCGGACGCCCTCGCTGGTCTTGCCCGCGTAGTACAGCTTGAGCTGGAACTCCTGGGCGACGACCTCCTCGGGCAGCGTGATGGAGCCGGTCGGGGCCGGCGCTCCGGGTGAACCGGGCGCGGGCGTCGGCCCATCGTCACCGGAGCCCTTGCGCTTGAGGAAATCGAGCGGCACGGATGCCCTCCCCGCGGTCGTCAGGAACCGGGCCATGGTAGCAGGGCGGCGTGGCCGCCTCAGTCCCGGCCGGCCTCCAGCACGAGGCCCTCGTACGGGCCGAGCGCCACCGTCGCCTGGCCGCTGGCTACCGTCGGGAGGGCGGGTCCCGTCCCCACGACGGGGCGCCACCGCCGGCCGGCCGCGAGGCGCGGCAGGTGCAGCCGGCCGGTCGTACCGGCCATCTGGATCCCGACCAGGACCTCCGGCCCGCCCCCGGTCCGGGCGAAGGCCAGGACGTCCGGGCTGCTGCCGCGGGTCAGCCGCAGCCGGCCACTCTGGACGGCGGGCAGGGCACGACGCGCGGCGAGCAGGCGGCGGTAGCAAGCCAGGACCGAGGCCGGATCGGCGAGCTGGCTCGCCACGTTGCGGGTCGCGACGTCGTCGCCAAGGCGCAGCCAGGGCCGGCCGGCGGAGAACCCCGCCCCGGGACCGGCGTGCCATGGCATCGGCGTCCGGGATTGCGAGCGATCCCACCAGACGAAGTCGGGCCGGACCCGGGTGGCCGGGGCGTCGATGCTCTCGGACGGCGGCACCGCGACGTCGCCCATCCCCAGCTCCTCGCCGTAGTACAGGAACGGCGTGCCACGCACGGTCAGCTCGAGGAGCGCCGCGGCCTTGGCGATGGCATCGCGATCGGCGCCCTCGGCACCGACCGAGGCCGCCAACCGTGAGACGTGCCGGGGCTGGTCGTGATTGGACAGGACGATGGTCGGCCAGCGGTCGTCGCCGAACGCCCGCTCCCGGCGGCGGATGGCCGCGCGCATGGCGTCCGCCGACCAAGGCCGGGTCAGGAGCTCCCAGTCGAACACCAGGTGCCGGTCCGTCGTCAGCGCGGCGGCCCCCTCGGTCGTGCCGACGAACAGCTCGCCGACGCTCATCCGTCCGGGATAGGAATCAACGACCGCTCGGAACCGATCGATGAGCGCCGGCAGGTCCGGCTGATCGAAGTCGTACAGGTGGACCTGGCGGGTCCAGGCCGTCGAGCCGCGCCGGCGCGGGTTGCCCGGCGCATCGGGGTGCTTGAGGAAGACATTGAACGTATCCAGCCGGAACCCGTCCACGCCCCGGTCCAGCCAGCCCTTGACCATCGCCCACTGGGCCGCCTCGACGGCCGGCTGGCGCCAGTCCAGCTCCGGCTGCTCGGCCAGGAACGTGTGGTGGAACCACTGGCCGCGGACCGGGTCGAACGTCCAGGCCGGCCCCCCGAACCACGAGACCCAGTCGTTGGGCGGTAACGGTCGGCCGCGCCGGTCCGTGCCGGCGCTATCGCGCCACAGGTACCAGTCGGCGTAGGGCGCCTGACGCCGGCGCGACGCCTGGAACCACGGGTGCTGGTCGCTGGTGTGGTTCATGACCAGGTCCAGGACGATGCGCAGTCCCAGGCGATGGGCACTGGCGACCAGCTCGTCGAAGTCGGCCTCGGTCCCGAAGCGTGGGTCGATGGCCGTGTGGTCGCTGACGTCATAGCCGATGTCGAGACCAGGCGAGGGATAGATCGGCGACAGCCAGATGGCGTCGACGTCCAGGCCATCCGGGCCCAGGTGGGCCAAGTGCTCGATGATCCCGCGCAGGTCGCCGGTCCCGTCGCCATCGCTGTCGGCGAAGCTGCGCGGGTAGATCTGGTAGACGACGCCGCGTCGCCACCAGTCGTCGGCGAGGCGGCTACGGACCGGGGCGGGCCGATGGGGCGGCGTCGAGCGCGTCACGCAGTCGTGATCCTTCCGCCGACGATTGTCGCAAATCCGTGAGGCCCGTCATCGATCCGGTGACGAGACGGTAGCGCGAACGTCTTGACAATGGGCATCAGACTCGGCATTGATACGCGTTACTGACACGCGTTAGTCGACCACGTCGAGGGGCGCGAGTCAAGGCTTGGAGGAGCGGCCGAGGATGCGGAGGCGACCGACCAGCGCGGACGTGGCCGAGGAGGCCGGCGTGTCACGCACGACCGTCTCCTTCGTCCTCAATCGGCGCACGGACGTCAAGATCCCGGACGAGACCCGACGCCGAGTGCTCGACGCCGCCGAGCGGCTCGGTTACCACCCGCACGCCCCGGCCCGACAGCTGGCCGGGGGACGCAGCCACGTCCTGGCCATCGTGCTCCGCCAGACGGCCGAGCAGGTCGCCAGCGACGCGGTCCTGGCCGAGACCCTGCGGGGCCTCGCCGCCGCGGCCCGGACGAAGGCCTTCCGCGTGCTGGTCGAGCCACTCGCCCTCGACGACCAGAGCGCGACCTACGAGGACCTCGTCCGCGGCCAGCACGCCGACGGCCTGATCATCAGCGGCCCGCGCATCGACGACCCGCAACTGGCCGCCCTCGTCCGCGACCGCTTCCCCATCGTCCTCCAGGGGGCACTGCCAGGCCTGGACGTGGCCAGCGTCGACATCGACAACGCGGCTGGCGCTCGCGGAGCGGTGGAGCATCTCATCGCCCTCGGCCATCGCCGCATCGCCTGCATCACCAACGCGCCGCTCGTGTACACCGCGGCCCAGGAACGCTATGACGGCTACGCGCAGGCCCTCGCCGCGGCCGGCATCGAGCGCGACCCGGAGCTGGTCGAGACGGGCGACTTCGACGCGCCCAGCGGTCATGCCGCCATGCGCCGCCTCGTGGACCGGACCGACTTCACCGCGGCGTTCGTGGCCAGTGACGTCGTCGCCCTGGGGGCCATCGCCGGGCTGCGCGAGGCCGGCCGGATCGTCCCTGACGACGTCAGCGTCGTCGGCTTCGACGACATCCCACTGGCCGCCTATTTCGACCCACCCCTGACCACCGTCCGGCTGCCGGCCTTCGAGCTCGGGCAGGCCGCCGGGCACGCCCTTCTGGAACGCATCGCCGACGCGGCGATGGCCGGACGGACGCTCCTATCGACCGAGCTCATCGTGCGCGGGTCCACGGCACGGCCACGACCCGCTTGATCCTCGACCCGCGCATCGTGCGCGGCCATCGACCGCCCACGCAACGGCCCGGGCGACCGGGCCGACGATCGGGAAAGGAGACGGACATGGAGGAGAAGAGACTGCGATGGCGCCGGATCGCCGGGGCCATGGTCGTCGTCGCGCTGCTGGCCGCGGCCTGCAGCAGCGACGGTGGCGGTGGCAGTGGCGAACCAGCGGCATCGCGATGGGGCGTCGGCACCGGCCGGATCGGCCGGCGCGGGCTTCACCTGCGAGGAGCTGGGTGGCGAGGTCACCGTGTACGCCACGTGGACCGGCGCCGAGCAGGACAACTTCGACGCGATGATGGCCCCGTGGCTGGAGTGCACGGGTACGTCCATGAACTACACGGGCCAGCGTGACCTGGCCGGCGCCCTGACGGCGGCCATCGCCGGCGGCAACCTGCCCGACGTCGCCGGCCTGCCCGGCCCCGGGCTCATGCAGCAGTGGTACGCCGACGGCGTGCTCCTGCCCCTCGACTTCGTCGACTTCGCGGCCTACGAGGCGGCTACCCCGCCCGGCTTCGCGGCGCTCGGCAAGGCTCCCGACGGCAAGCTCGCCGGGATCTTCACCAAGGGCGCCGTCAAGGGGCTCATCTGGTACAACACGGGCGTCTGGCAGGGCGAGCCGCCTGCCACCTGGGACGAGCTGAAGACCGCCGCCAGCGGGCAACTGACCGGTGACCAGAAGACGTGGTGCATCGGCGTCGAGTCCGGTGGCGACTCGGGCTGGCCGGGCACCGACTGGATCGAGGACATCGTCCTGCGCCAGGCCGGCACCGAGGTCTACGACGGCTGGGTCGCGGGCACGACGCCCTGGACCGATCCGGCCATCAAGGCCGCCTTCGAAGAGTTCGGCACGGCCGTGGAGAACACCTTCGGCGGCTCCGACTACGTCAACGCCACCGCCTTCGGCAAGGCCGCGAACCCGATGTTCACGGACCCGGCCGGCTGCCTGCTCCACCATCAGGCCAGCTTCATCACCACGTTCTTCGAGTCAGAGGCCGGCGCCACGCCGGACCAGTTCGACTTCTTCCCGTTCCCGGACATCGATCCGGCCAATTCCGGTGTGACCGGCGGCGGCGACCTGTTCGGCATGTTCAACGACACGCCCCAGGCGCGGTCGATGATCCAGTACCTGCTCACCCCCGAGGCGCAGCAGATCTGGGTCGAGAAGGGCGGCTTCATCTCCGCCAACAAGAACGTCCCGACATCGGCCTACCCGGATGAGGTCTCGGCCCGCTCCGCGGAGATCCTGGCCAACGCCAAGGTCTTCCGGTTCGACGCCGGCGACCTCATGCCCAGCGCCTTGTCGGCGGCGTTCTTCGACGCCGTCGTCGCCTACGTGGATGACCCAGCCAACCTGGACGCCATCCTGGCCGACCTGGAAGCCACCTCGGTGGACGCGCGCCAGCAGTAGCCATCGCCCGGGTGGTGGCCGGACCGGGGGGACGGCCACCACCCGACACCAGCGGAGGTTGATCGTGCTCGACGCCATCCTCGAGAACAAGCTCCTGGCCGCGGCCATCGTGGTGGTCGTCGTGCCGCTCGTCCTGATCGGCTACATCCTGCTCGTCGAGGCCATCCTGCGCCGGGTCCCGCGACGCCTCTCGCCGGGCATCCGGCCGTGGCTGTGGCTGGCTCCCGCGCTGACCTTCCTCGGCGTGTTCCTCGTCTACCCGACCATCGCCACGATCGTGCGCAGCTTCCAGAACCGGCGCGGCAACGACTTCGTCGGGCTGGACAACTACGAATGGTTCTTCACCCAGTCGGACACCCTCATCGCGCTGCGCAACAACGTGCTGTGGGTCATCCTCCTGCCCCTGTTCGTGGTCGGCCTGGGCCTGATCGTGGCCCTCCTCGTCGATCGCGTCCGCTACGAGAACGTGGCCAAGTCGATCGTCTTCCTGCCCCTGGCCATCAGCTTCGTGGCCGCCGCGGTCATCTGGAAGTTCCTGTACGACCTCGACCCGAACATCGGGACCTTCAACGCCATCGTGACCGCCGCCGGCGGCGACCCGATCGCCTGGCTGCAGGTCCAACCCTGGAACAACGTGTTCCTCATCATCGTCGGCGTCTGGCTCCTGACCGGCTTCGCGATGGTCATCCTGTCGGCCGGGCTCAAGGGCATCAGCGCCGAGCTGCTCGAGGCCGCCCGGGTCGACGGGGCCAACGAGGCCCAGGTCTTCCGGCGCATCGTCCTGCCCCTGCTCAAGCCGACGATCGCGGTCGTCGCCACGACCATCGTCATCTACGCGCTCAAGACGTTCGACGTCGTGTACACGATGACCAACGGCAACTTCAACACCGACGTCATCGCCCGGCTGATGTACCAGGAGCTGTTCAACAACGGGCAGCCCGGACGGGCCGCGGCGGTCGCGGTCGTCCTGTTCCTGGCCATCGTCCCGGTCATGTACATCAACGTGCGGCGCTTCCGTGAGCAGGAGGCCCTGCGATGACCGGCGCGCCGATCCCGGTCGTGGAGGTGCCCGACAGTCGCGTGACGACCGCTCGCGCGGCGACGCGATCAGGTCCCAACCTGGGTCGCGGACTCCTGCACCTCTCGCTCATCGTGCTCATGCTCGTCTGGGCGATCCCGACCATCGCCCTGCTCGTGGCCTCGTTCCGGCCGGCCGCCGCCACGAACACCAGTGGCTGGTGGACGGCGTTCACGCCGCCCTGGCAGTTCACCCTCGACAACTACGAGTACGTCCTCGGCCGGGCGGGGATCGACCAGGCGTTCATCAACAGTTTCATCATCACGATCCCGGCAACGGTGCTGGTGGTCATGGTCGCGGCGTTCGCGGCCTATGCCTTCGCCTGGATGGAGTTCCCTGGCCGGAACATCCTGTTCGTGATCGTCGTGGGGTTGCTCGTCGTGCCCCTCCAGATCACGCTCATCCCGGTCCTCAACCTGTTCCGCGACTTCCAGCCGTTCGGCCTCGAGATCAACGGGACGATGCTGGCGGTCTGGCTGGCCCACACCGGGTACGGCCTGCCGTTCGCGATCTACCTGTTGCGCAACTACTTCGGCTCGTTGCCGAAGGAGGTCTTCGAGTCGGCCGCGATCGACGGAGCGAGTCCCTCGACGTCGTTCTTCCGACTGGCCCTGCCGATGAGCGTCCCAGCCCTGGCCTCGCTGATCATCTTCCAGTTCCTGTGGGTCTGGAACGACCTGCTCGTCGCCCTGGTCTACCTCGGCGGGGAGTCCAGCAACCACCCGCTGTCCGTCGTCCTGGCCAACCTGACCACGTCATTCGGCGGGGGCTGGCAGTTCCTGACGGCGGCGGCGTTCATCTCGATGATCGTCCCGATCATCGTCTTCCTGTCGCTCCAGCGGTACTTCGTCCGTGGCATCACGGGCGGCGCCGTGAAGGGCTGACCCCACCACTCGCCCGGGCCGGCGGGGCGTCCTCCTCCGCCTCGCCGGCTCAGCGACCCAGCCGGTCGCGGAGCCGGTCGACCTGTTCGGCCAGCTCGGCCTCGCGGGCGCGGGCGCCCTCGACGACGGCCGGCGGCGCCTTGGCCATGAACGCCTCGTTGGCCAGTCGCTCGCGGGCGGCGTCCAGCCAGCTCTCGGCCTCGGCCAGCTCGCGCTCGAGGCGGGCGCGTTCCAGCGCGGCGGCCTCGGCGTCCGGGACGGCGTCCGGCAGGTGGATGCGCGCCTCGAGCTCGCCGGCGATGACCGCCAGCGAGCCGGGATCGTCCGTCAGGGCGTCGCGCGTCAAGCGCCGCTCCAGGGGGCGGGCCCGGGCCAGCCGCTCGACGGCCGGGCGAAGGGCCTCGAAGGTCGACCCGAGGGCGGTCGGCACCGCGATCTCCGTGCCCAGCCACACGGCCGGCTCCAGGCGGGCCTCCGAGCGGGCATTGCGGAGGGCCCGGATGAGCTCCAGGACGGCCTCGACCTCGGCTTCGGCCGCCTGGTCACGCTCCCCTGCCCCGGGCCACCGGGCGACGATGAGCAGCTCGGGATCGCCCTCGCGGTGCGGGATGGCCGCCCACAGCGCCTCGGTGACGAAGGGCATGACCGGATGGAGCAGGCGAAGGTACGTGTCGAGCACCTCGACCAGCGTCCACCACGTCGCGTCCTTGGCGTCGGCATCCACGGCGGGGTCGGCCAGCCGGACCTTGGCCAGCTCGACGCCCTGGTCGCAGAACTCGCCCCAGATCGCGTCGTACAGGAGCCGGGTCACCTCGCCGAACGCGTAACCGGCCATCGCCTCGTCGACGGCCGCGACCGTGGCCGCCGCGCGCGACAGGAGCCAGCGCTCGGCCGGGCCGAGGTGGCGCTCGTCGGGCAGCCGCCGCTCGGCCCCTTCGGCGATGGAGGCCGGGCGCGCACCGGCGACGAAGCGCGTCGCGTTCCACAGCTTGTTGGCGAAGTTCCGGGCGTTCTCGAGCTTGACCGGACCGAACCGCTGGTCCTGGCCGGGTGTCGCCCCGTGGATGAGGGCGAAGCGCAGCGCGTCGGCCCCGGTCTCGTCGATGACCCCGAGCGGATCGACGACGTTGCCCTTCGTCTTGCTCATCTTCTGACCCTCGGGGTCGCGGATGAGCCCGGACAGGTAGACCGTATGGAACGGCTCCCGATCGGTCAGGTGGAGGCCCAGCATCATCATCCGGGCGACCCAGAAGAAGATGATGTCGTAGCCCGTTTCCATGACCGACGTCGGGTAGTAGCGCTGGAGGTCCGGGGTGGCGTCCGGCCAGCCGAGCGTGGAGAACGGCCACAGGCCGGAGCTGAACCACGTGTCGAAGATGTCGGGGTCCTGCTGGAGGTCGGCGGCCGGCCGGCCGCAGGCCTCGCAGGCGGTCGGTCCGGCGACTTCGGCCGACACGGTCACGTGCCCGTCCGGGCAGTACCAGGCCGGGATGCGATGGCCCCACCACAGCTGGCGGCTGACGTTCCAGTCCCGGATCGTCGTCATCCAGTGTTCCCAGGTCTTGGTGAAGCGCTCGGGCAGGATCCTCGTCCGGCCACTGCGGGTCGCATCGAGGGCGCGGGCCGCGAGCGGCCCGGTCCGGATGAACCACTGGGTCTTGAGCCGCGGCTCGATGACATCGCCACTGCGCTGGCAGCGCCCGATGACCATCTCGTGGGTCCGCTCCCCGGCGAGGTCGCCGCGCTCGGCGAGGGCCGCCACGATGGCCCGGCGCGCCTCGTAGCGGTCCAGGCCGTCGTACGGCGTCCCGGTCGCCGTGACCGTCGCGTCGTCGGCCAGGATGGTCGGGGCGGCCAGGCCGTGACGCTGACCGGTGACATGGTCCTCGGGGTCGTGGGCCGGGGTGATCTTGACCGCCCCGGTCCCGAACGCCCGATCGACGACGTCGTCGGCGATGACCGGCGCGTCCCGATCGACGAACGGGATCCGCACCCGACGCCCGACGAGCGACCGATAGCGCTCGTCGTCGGGATGGACGGCGACCGCGGTGTCCCCGAGGATCGTCTCCGGGCGGGTCGTGGCGACGGTGATCGTCGCGTCCGGGTCGGGTTCGCCGGTGGCCGCATCGAGGAGGTGGTAGCGCACGTCCCAGAGCGTGCCGGTCTCCGGGGTCGGGATGACCTCCAGGTCGCTGACGCTCGTGCGACAGCCCGGGCACCAGTTGACGAGCGCCTCGGTCCGATAGGCCAGCCCATCGCGGTACAGCCGGTCGAAGGCGACCCGGACGGCCCGGGCCGAGCCCTCGTCCATCGTGTACCGGAGGCGGTCCCAGTCCGCCGACGCCCCGACCCGCCGTTGCTGGCCGAGGATCACCGGCTTGGTCGAATCCGAGAACGAGCGCATCCGCTCCAGGTAGCGTTCCCGCCCGAGCGTCGTCCGGCTCTCGCCCTCCTTGGCCAGGATCCCATCGAGCACGAACTGGGCCGCGATGCTGGCGTGGTCCAGCCCGGGCAGGAACAGGGCCGCGTGGCCGCGCATCCGGGCGTGCCGGACCATGAGGTCCTCGACCGCGGTCCGCTGGGCGTGGCCGAGGTGCAGGGAGCCGGTCACGTTCGGTGGCGGCTGGATGATCGTGAACGGCGGCAGGGCCGGATCGGCCGTCGAGCCGGCGCCGTCCGGAGCGAAGACATCCGCCGCCAGCCAGCGCTCGTAGATCGCGCCTTCGACGTCGCGTGGCGTATAGGCCTTGGGCAGCTCGGGCATCGCGCCGGCCTCCGATCCGGTCCACGAAAACGAAATGCCCGCTCGTCCAGCGGACGAACGGGTCGTGGTACCACCTGCTGGTTCGGCGTCGGCGGCGTCCCGGTCATCGCGGGTCGACGGGGCCCGACGCCCTCTCCGACGCGCTATCGGGCGTCAGCCGTCACGGCTCGCGAGCGACCTTCACGTCGGCGGTCCCGCGCGGCTCGCACCATCCCGCACTCGCTCCGGGAACCGGCCCGGCGTTACTCCTCTCGGTCGTCGCCGTGAGGCCGGGAGTGTAGCACGGCCCCGGTGGCCCCCAGCGTGGCCACCCAGGCGGCGACCTCCGTCCGGCGGCCCATCCCGAGCTTGGCCAGGATGTGCTCGACGTGCGCCGACACGGTCTTGGGCGCGATGACGAGCTCGTCGGCGATCTCGGCATTCGTGTGGCCGTCGGCGACCAGTCGGGCGACCTCGAACTCGCGCGCGGTCAAGGGTGCCCAAGCCTCGGCGTCCGAGGCCTCAGGCCGGGCGCCGAGGACCTGGCGGGCCGCCCCCTCGAGGACCGGCGAGCCCATGGCGCGCGCCCGCTCGGCCGCGGCGGTCGACGCCTCTCGGGCCGCCGGCCGCAGGTTGGCCCGCTGGAGCGCGCGGGCCAGGTCGATGGTCGCCCAGGTCCCTTCCCAGGCCCGGTCGCGCGCCCGCCAGTCATCGGCCGCCGCCCGGAGGTCGTCCCGGGCGGCGCCGGTCCGGCCGTCGGCCAGCGCGACGAGGCCGCGCGCGTGGGCGATCGCCGGCAGCGTGCCCGGGATGGACCGGGCCGTCAGCGCCCGGCTCGTCCGGGCCAGCCAGTCACGGGCGCCCGCAGGATCACCGGCCGTCAGGTAGGCCCGGGTCCCGGTGACCACGAACGGGAACAGATAGGCCGCGTCGCCGACCGCCGCGGACAGCGCGTAGCCCTCTTCGGCGAGCGCGATGGCCGTCGCGGGATCGCCGTCGAGGGCAGCCAGCTCGGCCAGGCCCCACAGCGCCGGCGACAGACGCTGCAGCTCGCGCATCGCCCGGCCCAGGTCGCGCGCCTCCTCGAGCGCGGCCCGGGCCGCCTCGCGGTCATCGCGCCCGACGGACAGGTAGCCGAGGACGTGGAGGGCCGTGATCCGGGTCGTGATCCCGCCCCGACCGTCGGCCAGGGCATGACGGGCGGCGGCATCGGCCTCGGCCCAGCGACCGGTCGCCCACAGGACATGTGCCAGGTGCGCCGCCATGTAGTAGCGATGGTTCCAGAGCTCGGCCCCCTCGGCGTAGGTCGTGCCCTCGCGGAGCCAGCGCTCGGCCAAGTCGTACTCGACGAGGACGGAGGCACACGACCCGATCATCCGATGTGCCCGGGCGGCCTCGGCCTCGAGATGGTCGGACCGGGCGCGCTCGGCGACCCGGGTCACCCGCGCCCAGCCGTCGTCCATCCGCCCGGCGAAGACCTCGCAGGCACCGAGCGTCGTCGCCGCGTGTCCTTCGATGGCCGCGTCGCCGACCGACGCGGCCAGGGACATCGCCTCGGCTGCGACCGCCATCGAGGGTTCCAGGCGGCGGTCGAGCATGTAGGCCGCCGCGAGCTCGGCCAGGAGGCCGGCCCGCGTCCGAGTCGCCGCGCTGGCGTGGTCGGCTGGCGCATCATCGAGCTCGGCCAGCGCGCGCTGCAGTCGATCGACCCGACGATCCAGGTCATCGCCGAGCAGGTGGCGCAGAGCGGTCAGGGGACCCACGACCCGGGCCGCGTCGGTCACGTCGCCACCCGCGAGATACGCCGTCCGGGCATGCTCATAGGCCTCGACCGCCTCGTGATTGGCGTCGGTGGCCGCCGCGTGGGTCGCGAGCGCCTCCCAGAGCGCGCCGCGCTCGTAAGCCGGCAGATCGCTCGGCGCCGTCCGGACGGCGATCCCGTACAGGTCGCGCGCCTCGCTGTGCGACGACAGGGCCGTCGCGCGGTCGGCCGCGGCCAAGGCGTGGCGATACGCGTCGCCGGGACGCCCGGCCCGCTCGTAGTGGTGGGCCAGGAAGGCATCCGTGCCGACGTCCGGCCGGGTCGCCGCAGCGTCCGCCGTCCGGTCATGAAGACGGCGCCGCTGGGGCTCCGGGATGCGTCCGTAGATCGAGTCACAGATGAGCGCGTGTCGGAAGCCGTAGCGACCGGTCTGCCCGGACTGGACGAGGAGGAAGTGGTCGACCAGCTCGGCGAGCGGCTCGTCGAGCGCCTCGGGCGGCTGCCCGACGACCGCCCCGAGCATGTCGATATCGAAGCCGCGCCCGATGACCGCCCCGGCCCGGGCCAGGGCCGCCGCGTCGGGAGTGCGTTGCTCCAACCGGGCAAGGAGCGCCGACTCGAGCGTGTCCGGGACATCGGCCGCGGCGACGGCCGCCGCATCGCCGGCGACCAGGGACAGGCCGCCCAGGAGCTCCTCCACGTGGAGCGGGATGCCATCGCTCCGATCGTGGACGGCCGCGACGACGTCGCGCGGGGCGGGCAGGGACGTCCCGGACAGGAAGCTGGTCATGAGCCCGGTCTCCTCCGGCGTCAACCGCGTGAGCCGGATCTCCTCGGCCAGGCGCCGGCTGACCAAACGGCTGCGCCACTCACGCATGGGCACCCGGGGATAGAGCTCGTCGCTGCGATACGTCCCGATGATCAGGAGCGGGAGCTCACTGGCCCGACGCGCGAGGGCCTCGACGATCTCCAGGGTCAGGTCGTCGGACCAGTGCAGGTCCTCCAGGGCGAGGACGACCGGTCCCGGCGTCGCCAGGCCGGCCAGGATGTCCGCCACGTCCAGGACGAGGATCCGCCGTCGGCGATGGGCGTCGCCGGTCCCGACCGCGGCCGCGTCGAGACGCTCGGTCAGGGCGGCCCCCACGGCCGCGTCGGTCGGCGAGCGCCCCAGGATCCGGGCCAGGTCCATGAGCACGGCCCCGGTGACCGCCAGGTCACTCGGGTAGGTCCCGCCCCGGAACGTCCGGAAGCCGTCGGCGACCGCGCGTTCGAGGATCGCATCCAGGAGCCGTGTCTTGCCCAGGCCCGCCTCGCCGGCGATGAGCAGCAGCCGCCCGGCCCCGGCGCCGGCTTCGGTCAGTCGACGTTCCGCCAAGCGGAGCAGGTCGTCGCGGCCGACGAGGACCGGACAGACGATGGGCCGACGGGTGTCCACGGGCGCGAGTGTAGGCGAGGCCGTATCGCCCGCCGGTCAGTCGATCAGGCGGTCTCGCCCTGCGCGGCCAGCCACTCCTCGTAGTTCGTCTCGTCGATGCCCTCGTCGACGGCGCTTTTGGTCAGGAGCAGCGGGACCCGACCCTCGCGGATCGTCTCCTCGGTGATGATGCAGCGCCGGATATCGGTCCGCTCCGGGATGTCGTACATGACCTCGAGGAGCGACTCCTCGACGATGGAGCGCAGGGCGCGCGCCCCGGTCTTGCGGTCCAGCGCGACCTCGGCCGCCGCCTGGAGCGCGCCGGGCGTGAACGCCAGCTCGACCTTGTCGAGCGACAGGAACTTCTGGAACTGGCGGGTGACCGCGTTCTTGGGCTCGGTCAGGACCCGGACGAGGTCGTCCGCGGTCAGGGCCGTGAGCGTGACCATGACCGGCAGGCGGCCGATGAACTCCGGGATGAGCCCGAACTTCAGGAGGTCCTCCGGCATGAGCTTCTCGAGGACCTTGCCGCGCTCGGCGGCACCCATCGGCGTCTCCGACCCGAACCCGATGGCCCGCTTGCCGACGCGCTCCTCGACGATCTTCTCGAGGCCGTCGAACGCGCCGCCGCAGATGAACAGGACGTTGGTCGTGTCGATCTGGATGAAGTCCTGGTGGGGATGCTTCCGGCCGCCCTGGGGCGGGACGTTGGCGACGGTCCCCTCGAGGATCTTGAGGAGGGCCTGCTGGACGCCCTCGCCGGACACGTCGCGGGTGATCGACGGGTTGTCCGCCTTGCGCGCGATCTTGTCGATCTCGTCGATGTAGATGATCCCGCGCTGAGCCCGGGCGACGTCGAAGTCGGCGGCCTGGATGAGCCGCAGGAGGATGTTCTCGACGTCCTCGCCGACGTAGCCGGCCTCGGTCAGCGACGTCGCGTCGGCGATGCAGAACGGGACATCGAGGACGCGGGCGAGGGTCTGGGCCAGGAGCGTCTTGCCCGAGCCGGTCGGGCCGACGAGCAGGACGTTGGACTTCTGGAGCTCGACGTCGTCCACCTGGTGGCCGGCGTTGACCCGCTTGTAGTGGTTGTAGACGGCCACCGACAGGACCTTCTTGGCCCGCTCCTGGCTGATGACGTACTGGTCCAGGGCGTCCTTGATCTGGTGCGGGTTGGGGAGCTTGGCCGCGGCCTGCTTGGGGCGCGGCGCCTCGAGCATCTCCTCTTCGATGATCTCCTGGCAGAGGTTGATGCACTCGTCGCAGATGTAGACGCCCTGCCCCGCGATGAGCTTGCGGACCTGTTCCTGGCTCTTGCCGCAGAAGGAGCAGCGATACGGGACCTTGGGTCCCTTGCTGCCGCTGGTCGAGGTCACGTGCCCGCTCTGCCCCTTGTCCGTACTGTGTCAGTCATTCCTTGGCCCGTTTGGTCTCCGGAGCATCCTTGGTCTCCGTGGCCGCTTCTGCCACCTTCTCGTCATGGTGCTGCGCGGTCAAGGAGTCCCATTGCTCCGAGTACACCGCGTCGATGATGCCATAGTCCTTGGCCGCGTCGGGTGCCATGAACAGATCGCGATTGGTGTCCGTCCGGACCTTGTCCACGGGCTGGCCGGTGTGGCGGGCCAGGATCTCGATGTTGCGCTCGACCAGGAACTCCCATTCCCGCATCTGGATGACCGCGTCCGGAGCGTTGCCCCGGAAGCCGCCGGACCCCTGGTGGATCATGATCCGGGCGTTGGGCAGGGCGTAACGCTTGCCCTTGGCGCCGGCGGCCAGGAGGACCGCGGCCATCGACGCAGCCATGCCGATGCAGATCGTGCTGACCGGCGCGCGCAGGTACTGCATCGTGTCGTAGATGGCCAGCCCGGAGTTGACCACGCCACCGGGCGAGTTGATGTACAGGCTGATGTCCTTCTCCGGGTCCTCGGAGTCGAGGAACAGGAGCTGGGCGATGACCAGGTTGGCCAGGTGGTCCTCGATGGCGTCGCCCAGGAAGATGATCCGCTCGCGCAGCAGGCGCGAGTAGATGTCGTACGCGCGCTCTCCACGGCTGGAGGATTCGATGACCATCGGGACGAGCATCTGGGGTCTCCTGGGTGGATCGGGGTCGATGGCGGTCTGACGGGAGGGTCGGTCGATCATCCCGCGGGTGCGGGCTCGTCGGCCGGGACCTCGGCGGCGGGAGCTTCAGCGGGACCGTCGGCCAGGACGGCGCCCGGGTCCGTGGCGCCGATGGCGGCATTGGCCTGGGCGCCCTCGCTCTCGACGGCCGAGCCGGGCTGGTCCTCGAGGTGGGGCAGCGCCGGGATCTCCGGGTGGGCCGTCAGCCACTGGTCGATGATGACCTCGACCACCCGGCTCCGCCGGAGCGTGCTCCGGATGTAGGCCCGACCGCGCTCCGACTCGAAGTAGGCCAGCAGCTTCGGATCGCCGGCATAGCGCTCGCGGCCCCGCCCGATCTCCGCCTCGACGTCGGCGTCCGGGACCTCCAGGCCCTCGGTGTCGGCGATCTTCGACAGGACCAGGAGCGTCTTGGCTCGCCGCTCTGCCCCTGGCCGGAACTCGGCGTGCATGTCGTCGCCGGACTTCTCGACGGCCTTGAGGTAGGCCTCCTCGGTGATGCCCTGACGCGCGAGCGAGCCGCGGAACTCGTCGTGCATGACCTCGACCTCCTGGTCGATGAGCACGTCCGGCAGCTCGACCGTCGCGTTGGCGACGGCGTATTCGATGATCCGATCGGCGAAGCCGTGACGCGCCCGGTCCAGGGCGTTGGCCTCCAGCCGCTGGCGGACGTCCGCGCGCAGGGTCTCGAGCGAATCGAAGTCGCCGAGGCTGGCCAGGAAGTCCTCGTCGACCTCCGGCAAGATCTTCTCGCGCAGCTCGCGCAGGGTGACCGCGAAGTGGGCCGTCTGGCCGGCCAGGCTGGGCTCACCGTAGTCGGCCGGGAACTCGATGTCGAACTCGGTCTCGCCGCCGACCTCGAGCCCGACGAGGTGGGTCTCGAACCCCGGGATGAGGCGCTCCTGGCCGAGGATCAGCGGCATGCGCTCCGCGGTGCCGCCCTCGAACGGCTCGCCGTCGCGCGTGCCGACGAACGAGATGACCGCGTAATCGCCGTCCTGGGCACCACGGCCCTCGACGGCGGCGAGCGTCGCGTTCTGGTCGCGCAGCTCCTCGACGACCTGGTCCACCCGGGCGTCGTCGATGACGTCGATGTCCGGCCCGAAGGTGAAGTCGCGGTAGTCGCCGAGCGTGACCTCCGGTCGGACCGGGACGATGGCCTTGAAGATGAGCGGCTGGCCTTCCTCGGCCTGGACGACCTCCACGTCGGCGTTGGCCAGCGGCAGGATGTCCTCCTGGATCAGGGCCTCGCGGTAGGCATCCTGGATGAGGTGATCGACCGCCTCGTCGAGGACGACGCCCGGCCCGAGGTGCCGCTCGAGGACCGGGCGGGGGGCCTTGCCGGGCCGGAAGCCGGGGACCCGCGTGCGCCGGGCGAGGGTCCGGGTGGCGGCATCGAGCGCCTTGTCGAGGCGCTCCGGTGGGAGCTCGATCTGGAGCTGGATGGACGAGTTGGGGGCGGGGGTCCGGGTGATCTGCATCGCCGGGGCAGTATAGGGCGGAGGCCCGGATCGGGCGGCCCTGACGCCGCCGGCGCGACGCAGCCCGAGCCTGGTAGGCGAGAGAGGGGTCGAACCTCCACGCCGCTCACGCGGCACCGGCTCCTAAGGCCGGCGCGTCTGCCATTCCGCCACTCGCCCGAGGGGTCGAGTCTACCCGGCCGTCGGCCCCTTGGCCGCGGGCGGTGGTGGCGGCGCGTCCGGGAGGTCCGTCATCGGCTGGGTGTCCGGCTCATGTAGCGGCGGCAACCCCACGCGCTCGCGGAACCGTTCGCGGACCGCCTCGACCCGCTCGTCGAGCCTCGTCTCCTCCGGGGTGAACATGACCTTGGCGACCGCGCGGGCGCCTGACGTGAGGATGGGCCGGGCGACGCTCAGCAGGATGATGTTGCGTGCCGTCTTCCGATCCGTGGCGGCCTTCTTGACGTAGGCCGCGAAATCGCGCTCCAGCGTCCCGCGGACCTTGTCACCGTCGTCCCCGAGCATGCGCAGGGACTTCTGATCTCGTCGGGCAACATGCTGTCCGGGAGGTCCTTCTTCGGCCGCCCGACGGCACGCCGTGCCCCGTTGAAGAGTCGCTGAGGTCCCTTGAGCGCGAGGAACGCGGCGCCACCGGCGACGGCCGCTGCCTTCGCCGGGCTGCGCTTGATCTTGGCCGGGATGTCGACCGCGTCGCGCGCGGACGCCTCGAGCAGCTCGAGCTGGGTCTCGAGGCCCGCGCGCGCCGCTAGGACGCGGTCCCGGGCGGCAGCCGTGTCTTCAGCCACTCGAGGGTCTCCTTGCTGGTCTCGATCGTCTGGGACGGGGTGTAGCGGGCCTTGATGGCCTCGGTGTCGATGCCGGTGCGGGCGACGTCCGCCAGCATCAGCGCGATCCAGGCCGCGTAGACGACGGCGATGCCGAGGGCGATGCCGACCTGGGGCGAGAAGCTGATCGCCGTGAACGCGCCGAACGCGGCGCCCGCGAGGCCCAGGCCGAGGATCGTCGCGGCCCGTGATGACGCCGACGGTCCGGGTGCGGTGGCGTCCTTCCGCGGTCGGAGCGCGAGCCCGATGCCGAGGAGCAGGCCGACGACGGCCCAGATGGCCAGGCCGACGACCAGCGGCCGAACGCCCGGCTCGACGTTGGGCAGGAAGTTCTCGCCGATGATCGTGTACAGCTGGTTGGGCATCCGCAGGCCGAACACGAGCGCGGCCACGACGCCGAACAACAGGGCGACGAAGGCCGAGCGCGCGATCCGGGACGGTTCGACGGCCGCGACCATGAGGCCGGCCGCGACGGCCACCCCGACGAACAGCAGGACCCCGTGGAGGATCCCCCAGCCCATCGAGCCGAACAGCCACTCGCCCAGGAAGAGCGCTGTGCCCATGAACAGGAGGAGCGCCGCCAGGATGGCGACCGCGATGGCCATCCCGACGAGGCCGGCCGCGACGGCCAGCCGGCCGCCGACGACGCTCGCCTCGGCCTTGGCCAGCTCGATATGGGCCTGCACCAGCGCGATGGCCGCGTCCTTTGTCGAACCGATCTGGCCGCGGAGGCTCAGCGGTGGTCGGCGGGGCGGGGTCGACCGTGGTCCGTCCAGGGTGGTCCTCCAGGTCGAGAGCGGGGATGTCGCTTGGGCGGCGACGTCGTCCCGGGCGATGATACCCCGCGCCCAGGGCGGACCGTCTCGGCCGGGCCACGCCCGGTACGCTTGCGCCCATGACCGACCAGCCCGACCGTCGCCGGATCCTGCGCGCCGAGCTGCTCAGTATCGGCTCCGAGCTGACCGTCGGCGAGACCCGCGACACGAATGCCGGCGAGGTGGCCAGGAGCCTGACCCAGGCGGGGGTCGCGGTCGACCGGATCACCGCCTTGCCGGATCGCCTGGGCACGGTCGCGGAGGCGTTCGCGGATGGCCTGCGCCGGGCCGACCTCGTGGTCTCGACCGGCGGCCTGGGCCCGACACCGGACGACTTGACCAGGGAGGCCATCGCCCAGGTCTGTGGCGAGGCCACCACGGTCGACCCCCAGCTGGAGGCGTGGCTGCGCGAGCTGTGGGCGCGCCGTCGGATGCCCTTTCCCGAGCTCAACCTCAAGCAGGCCTGGCTCATCCCGTCCGCCGCGGCCTTGCCCAATCCGCAGGGCACGGCTCCCGGCTGGTTCGTCACCCGCCCCGACGGACGGGTCATCGTGGCGTTGCCCGGCCCGCCCCGCGAGATGCGGCCGATGTGGGCGGATGACGCGCTCCCGCGCCTGCGTGACCTGGGTCTCGGCGCGGACGTGGCCAGCCGGACCTACCGCCTCACCGGCATCGGCGAGTCGCAGGTCGCGGAGATCCTCGGCGAGGAGCTGCTCCGGGCACCCGATCCCGAGGTCGCCACGTACGCCCGGGTCGAGGCGGTCGATGTCCGGATCTCCGCGGTCGGCGGGGTGGACGGAGCGGCGGCGGACCGGGTCGCCGCGGCCGCCGCCATCGTGGAGACTCGCCTGGGCCAGCACATCTGGGCGACCGGCGACACGACCTGGGCGACGGCCATCGGCGACCGGCTCGCGGCGCTGGGCTGGCAGGTCGCCACCGTCGAGCTCGGGACGCGCGGCCAGGTCGCCGCGCTGTTCGGCGATGTGGACTGGCTCGCCGAGGTCCGGATCGGCCGGGCTTCGAGCGCGGCGGCACCGGGCACCGAGCCAGAGGCACCGGCCGAGGCCGAGGCGGCGGCCGGCCTCATCGAGGCGGCTCGCGACGCCGCGGCCCACGCCGGCGCCGAAGTCGGGCTGGCGGTCCTGGCCACGGAACGCGGGACGGACACGACCGTCGACGTCGCGGTCATCACCCCGCGCGGCGAGCGGACCGCGCGGCGCACAGCGTTCCTGGGCGGCGCGATGGGTCGAAGCCGCGCGGCGCTCGCCACAGCGGCCATCCTGTTCGAGGCGCTGCGCGACTGACCGGCGGCCGCGGCGGAGCCGGGGCGGCGGCCGTCAGCGGTGCGAGAGCGCGATGAGCCGGTCGACGTCGGTCACGAGGATGCCATCGCGCTCGACCCGCACGAGGCCGTCGTCGGTGAACTGGCCGAGCAGCTTGTTCACGCTCTGGCGTGTGCACCCGACCATGGCCGCCAGGTCGCCCTGGGTCAGCGACCCGCGCAGCCGGACCGCGCCATCGGTCGTGGGCGTGCCGCCTTCCTGGGCCAGGCGGGCCAGCAAGGCGGCGAGCCGTCCGGTGATATCCAGGAAGTGGAGCTCCTCGACGTGGTGGGTCAGGCGTCGCAGCTCGCCCGCGATCGATGCGAACAGCGCGTCCCGGAATCCGGCCTCGGTCGCGATGAGCTCGTGGAACCGGTCGCGGGGCAGGACGACCGTCTCGGCCGGGCCCAGCGCCGTGGCAGTGGCCGACCGCGGCGCTCCGTCGAGCAGGGCGACCTCGCCGAACGCGTCGCCCGGCCGGAGCGTCGCCAGGATCGCCTCCTCGCCAGTCTCGGACGGCAGGGAGATCTTGACCTCCCCGGTGACGATGACGAACAGGGCGTCGCCCGGGTCACCGACGTGGAAGATGACCTCCCCGCGCCGGAACCGGCGGGCCCGCATGCTGGCCGCCAGCCGGTCGAGCGCGACCGGGTCCAGGCCGGCGAAGAACGGGATCCCGGCAAGGGACGCGACGACCGTGGGCGCGGGCAGCATCGAGGCCATCGTAGCGGGCCGACCGGGGCGTCGCCCGGACGCAACGGGTCGGTGCGCTATTGTCCGACAGCCGACAAGCGCGACGTCGCCTCCCTGTCCTCCGTGCGCGTCGGAGCCCATAGGATGGCGGGCATGCGCGACGTCCTCGGCGAGCGGCTCCGCCTCACCGTGCTCGGCTGCAGCACGGCCGCGCCGCACCCCGCCACGCCGACCGCCGGCTATCTGGTCGAGTGGGCGGACACGGCCATCCTCTTCGACGTCGGACAGGGCGTCGTCCGCAACCTCCAGCGGGTCATGGATCCGCACGACCTGGCCGCCATCGTCATCGGCCACATGCATGCCGACCACTACCTCGACGTCGTCGGCCTGCGCTACCTGTACCCGTGGGGCGAGCCCGCGCCCGACCCGCTGCCGGTCCACCTCCCGCCCGGCGGTCGGGCGCGCCTGGATGCGCTGGCCACCGGCGTCTCGGAGCGGGTCGGGTTCTTCGATGCGGCGTTCGTCGCGGCCGAGTACGACCCGGAAACGCCCTTACAGATCGGTCCGCTCCAGGTCTCGTTCGTCCGCGGCCGCCACTACGTCCCGGCGTGGGGCGTGGTCATCGAGGCGCCGGACGGCGCGCGCCTCGGCTATACGGGCGACACCGGTCCATCCGATAGCGTCGCCCAGGCGATGCACGGCGTCGACCTGCTGCTGGTCGAGGCCGCGCTCCACGACCTTCGCTTCGACGACCCGGAACGCGGCCACCTGACCGCCGAGGAAGCGCTCGACCTGGCCCGCGCTGCCGAGGCCCGCTCGACGCTGCTGGTGCATTACGGACCGGGCCGGCGTGCCGAGCTCGACGCCTTGTGCGCGACCTCCGGGATCGTCGCCCGGCCCGCCGTCGACGGGGCAGTCGTCACCGTCAGTCCGGCTCGCGCCGCCGCCCGGCCGACCGCCGAACACCGGACCGCCGCCGCCAGCTGACCCGGCGCGGCGTCACGGCCACCCGGCGCTCAGCCCCGCTCGCCCCCCGACCCCGACCTGGCCATCCCGGCCGCCTGCGAGGCTTCCGCAGCCGCACGCAGATCGAGCTCCGCCGCCGCGGGATCCTCGTGCCGGGCGAGGTCGGCCGCCCGTCGCCAGAAGTCGGCCGCCTCCATCGGCGCACCCATCGTCATCGCCGTGCCGGCCGCCTCCCGGAAGAGCGGGATCGCCCGGGCCAGGTCGCCGGCGGCGGCCCGGTGACTGGCGATCTGCTCGATGGTCGCTCCGCCGCGGGCTTCCAGGACATCCGCGAACCGGCCGTGGAGCGAGCGCCGGCGTGACGCCAACAGGCCGGCGTAGGCCGCGTCGTGGATGAGGGCGTGCGCGAACCGCCAGTCGGGCCCGTCGACATGCTCGATGAGGGCGGCATCGGTCAGCCGCTGGAGGACGGCCGGGGCGATCGGGGCCGGCAGCAGCGCCGCCAGGTCACCCTCGCCGAAGTGGATTCCGACGACGGACGCGACGTCGATGGCGTCGCGCGAGTCCGCGTCGAGGGCATCGATGCGCGCCCCGAGCACCGCCCGCAGGGTCAGCGGCACGCGCAGGTCGGTCGGATCGACGAGGGCGACGCGGCCATCCCGTCGCTGGAGGGTCCCGTCCTCGAGCAGGGCGCGGACCGTCTCGCCGACGAACAGCGGGTTGCCGCCCGTCCGCAGGTGGATGCTCCGGGCACCTTCGGCGTCGACGGCAGCGCGGGCCACGAGGGTCGCCAGGCGGGCCGTCTCCGGCTCGGTCAGTCCGCCGAGCTCGAGCGCCCGGACGTGGGCCCGGCCAGACCACAGCGGATCCCCGCCGGGCCGGGCGCCGGCCAGCACGACGACCGGGTGGCGGACCGTCGCGTCGACGATGAGCTCGACCATCCCGGCGCTCGACGGGTCCAGCCAATGGACGTCGTCGATGACGACGACGCGCGGGCCGGTCGCGGTCAGCAGCCGCTCCAGGTACGCCGCGGCGACATCGGTCAGGGTCGCGGCCACGTCGGCCGGGTCGGCCGGCGTGTCGGGCGCCTCCGCCTCCCAGCCGGAGAAGGCCGCGTCGCGCGCGATGGCTGCGATGGCCCCACCGAATCGGCGGACCGTGTCGGGATCGGTGCCGTCGGCGAACAGGAGCTGACGGGCGAACGAGCCGGAGTCGACCCCGTGCTCGTCGGCGATCGCCTGGGCGAACAACCGGGCGTACCGGTATGGCTCGTCGCGCCCGTACGACACGTTCTCCGTCCAGGTCCACTCGAATCCGTGGGCTCGGGCGTCGGCCTCGAGGGCGGCCAGGAGCCGCGACTTGCCCACGCCGGCCTCACCGACCACGACGACGACGGCCCCGTGCCCGTCGGCAAGCGTGCCCTCGAGTACCGTCCGGAGCTCCCCGAGTTCCGCCTCGCGGCCGACCAGCGGACCGGTCACCGTCGTCCGCCGGTGCGCCCACGGACCCATCCCGGCGTCGCCGTGGAGGGCGAACAGGTCGACCGGCGTGGATTGGCCGCGCAGGACGACCCGGCCACTCGGCTCGACATCCAGTCGGTCGCGCGCGGCCTGCCGGGTCGGACCATCCATCAGGATCTCGCCCGGCCGGGCCAGGGACTGGATCCGCGCCGCCGTGGTGATCGCCTCGCCGGTCAGCCGGAGGTCGCCGTCCGGGACCGGATGCCGGGCGGCCGCCACGACCTCGCCGGTGGCCAGGCCGATGCGGACCTCGAGCGCCTCCGTGCCGTCATCCGTCGCGCCCAGGGCCGAGCGGATGGCCAACGCCGCGAGGGCCGCCCGGACCGCGTCGTCGTCGTGCGACTGCGGCCAGCCGAAGACGGCGAAGACGGCATCGCCGATGAACTTCTCGCGCGTCCCGCCGAAGCGGGTGATGGCGTCGGCCATCGCCGACAGGGCCGCCGTCACCCGCGCCCGGACGACCTCCGGGTCGTGCTCCGCGAGCATCCGGACGTAATCGACCAGGTCGGCGAAGAGCGCGGTGACGACCCGCCGATCCCCGTCGCCGTCCGGATCGGCCGGCGCCGCCGCGACCGGTGGTCCCGGTACGGCGTCCGTGACCGGCTCGACTCGATGGTCGGGGTCGCTCGTCGCGATGAGGAAGGCGCCGCACTGCGCGCAGAACCGCGCGTCAGACGGTGCCTCGGACCCGCAGGACGCGCAGCGCACGGCGGGTCGGCCCGTCAGCTGATCGTGAGCAGGGGTCGGGTCTCGGACGACGCCGCGCGGACGCTCATCCGGGCCGCGACCAGACCGGCCACGGCGGTCAGGGCGCGGGCCGCCGGACCCGGCTCACGCTGGGCCACGGCCGGGACGCCGACGTCGCCACCCTGGCGGACGGTGATGTCGAGCGGGACGCCGCCCAGGTACTCCAGCTCGTGCTCGGCCGCGAACCGCTCGCCGCCGCCCCGGCCGAAGATCTCGGTCAGCTCGCCGCAGTGCGGGCAGGCGAACGCGGTCATGTTCTCGACGACGCCGATGACCGGGACGCTCATCCGCTGGAACATCGCGAGCGCCTTGCCGACATCGCTGAGGCTGACCTCCTGCGGCGTCGTGACCAGGACGGTGCCGCTGATCGGGACGGCCTGGGCGAGGGTCAGCTGGGCATCCGACGTGCCGGGGGGCAGATCGATGACCAGGTAGTCGAGCTCGCCCCAGTCGACGTCCCGCAGGAACTGCTGGATGGCGCCCCCGACCAGGGGCCCGCGCCAGACGATGGGCTGACCCTCCGGCACGAAGAACTGGATGGAGATCGTCTTCACGCCGTAGCGCTCGAGGGGCAGGATCTTGTTGTCCGGGCTGGCCTTGGGCTGGCCCTCGACGCCGAGCATCTGGGGGATGTTGGGGCCGGTGATGTCGGCATCCAGCAGTCCGACCGTCGCGCCCGCCTGGGCGAGGGCGACGGCGAGGTTGACGCTGACCGTGCTCTTGCCGACGCCGCCCTTGCCGGACGCCACCGCGATGATGTTCTTGACCCCGGGCACGAGCTGCTCGGCCTGGCGCGGCTGCGCCCGGCGGACCATGGCGCCCCACGTGATGTCCACGGCCGACGCCCCGATCCCGGCCATCGCCGCACGGGCGTTGGTCTCGATCTCGTCCTTGAGCGGACAGGCCGGCGTCGTCAGCTCGATGGTGAACGCGACGGCAGCGCCCTCGATGGCGATGCCCTTGACCATGTCGAGGGTGACGATGTCCCGCCCGAGCTCGGGCTCCTGGACATGACGGAGCGCGTCGAGCACGGCGCCTTCGGTGATGACGGTCATCAGGGGGTGGGACCTCGTTGCGACGCGAACGTTCTGGTGCGTACATCGTAGCGCGCCACGCGCGATGACCGGCCGGGCGACCACCCCGGAGTCGGGGACGGCTCGGGCTCGCCACCCACGCGGCCGGAATCGTCGAACGAAATCCGGCGCGTGCGGTCCGTGTCAGGCACGAATCTCGCACGCAACCTGCGCCCATCCACGGGCTTCTCGCATCGTTGACAGTCCAGCGCCTGCGCCCATATCCTCGCCGCCACCGACCACCGAGCGGACGGTCGGTATCGGCGCGTGTCGGAGGAGGGCGCGGCGTCGTTCCAACCGGTCCAGCCCGGGAGCCCCCGCCCGGATGCAGGAGTGCGAACGAACGTGCCCGCGGTCGATGTCAGACTCGTGGATGTGGTCAAGCGCTTCGGCGATGCCGTCGCCGTCGATCACATCGACCTCGAAGTCCAGGATGGCGAGTTCTTCAGCCTCCTGGGTCCGTCGGGCTGCGGCAAGACGACCACCCTGCGGATGATCGGCGGCTTCGAGGAGCCCACCTCCGGGCTCATCGAGCTCCAGGGCCAGGACGTGACGTGGTTGCCCCCGTACAAGCGCCACGTCAACACGGTCTTCCAGAACTACGCCTTGTTCCCACACCTGACCATCTTCGAGAACGTCGCGTTCGGCCTGCGGCGCCGCGGGATCCGCGACAACGAGGTCAAGAACCGCGTGTCGGAGATGCTCGAGCTCGTCGAGCTGCCCGGCTTCGAGCGTCGCAAGCCGACCCAGATCTCCGGTGGTCAGGCCCAGCGCGTCGCCCTGGCCCGTGCGCTCATCAACCGGCCGGCGGTCCTGCTCCTGGACGAGCCACTCGGGGCGCTGGATCTGAAGCTCCGCAAGCAGATGCAGGTCGAGCTCAAGCGCATCCAGCAGGAGGTCGGGATCACGTTCATCTACGTGACCCACGACCAGGAAGAGGCGATGACGATGTCCGACCGGATCGCCGTCATGAACAAGGGCCGCTACGAGCAGCTGGGCGACCCCGAGAGCCTCTACGAACGCCCGACGACACGGTTCGTCGCGGGCTTCCTCGGGATCAGCAACCTGCTGCCGGGCACGCTGGTCGGGACCGACGATCGATACGCCAGCGTCCGGCTGGCCGACGACACCGTCATCCGCGCGCCGCGGGGCCTGGTCGGGTCCGCGTCCGAGGTCAACATCGGGGTCCGGCCCGAGAAGATCCGCCTGCGCGAACCGTCCGACGACGTGCCCGCGGGCCACAACAAGATGGCCGGGGTGATCCGTGATGCCTCGTACCTCGGCGTGTCGACCCAGTACCAGGTCGAGGCCAAGGGCGGGGCGCGGATCACGGTCTACGAGCAGAACGTCGAGCGCGCGACCCGCTCCGAGCTGTGGGCCCGCGGCGAAGAGGTCGTCCTGACCTGGTCGCCGGACCACAGCTTCGCCGTGACCGACGCCCTGCCGACCGCCGATGTCGCGACCCCAGCTCCGGCACCCGCCAGCGCGACAGGGTCATCCACCGCCTCACCCGCATCCCCGAGCGACGAGGTCGCGACGACCACGACCTGACCGACCACCCCCTCCCCGAAGCCCGCCCCCACGGGCCGTACCCACGAAGGAGCATCACCCATGACGACCCCCCAGACGACCTTCGCGACCGCATTGACCCGGCGCCGCTTCCTGCAAGGCTCCGCGCTGGCCGGCACCGCCGCGTTCCTGGCCGCGTGCGGCACGAGCGGCAGCTCCGGCGCCCCGGGCGCCTCCGGTGACGGTGGCACCGGCGGGGGCGGCCCGCTCCAGTTCGCCAACTGGGATGCCTACATCGACCTGACCGAGGTCGGCGACGGCGAGTACGACCTGCCCTCCCCCACCCTGGACGAGTTCACGGCCGAGACCGGCGTCGAGGTCGAGTACGCCAACGCCCAGATCGAGGACAACGAGTCGTTCATGGCGACGATCCGCCCGCAGCTCGAGTCGGGCGTGCCGACCGGCTGGGACCTCATCGTCCTGACCGACTGGATGGCTGCCAAGGTCGTCGAGGCCGGTTGGGCGGAGGAGCTCGACCCGGCGGCCACCGCGACCGCAGCGGCCAACGTCCGCGACGAGCTCAAGGGCCTGCCCTGGGATCCGGACATGAAGTTCCACTACCCGTGGCAGTCCGGGGCGACCGGCGTCGGCTACAACTCCGAGTCGACCGGCCGCGAGCTGACCAAGATCGCGGACCTGTTCGACCCGGCGTTCGCGGGCAAGGTCACGCTCCTGAGCGAGACCCGCGACATGTTCCCGCTCGTCCACCTCGCCCTGCAGGGCCTCGGCCAGGCCTCCGACACGCCGGCCGAGGATATGACCGCGGACGATGCCCAGGTCGTCCACGACTACCTGAAGCCGTTCGTCGACAGCGGCCACGTCCGGGCCTTCACCGGCAACGAGTACCTGCAGGACTTCGGCAGCGGCGACACGTGGGCCGCGACCGTCTGGTCGGGTGACCTCGCCTCGTCGGCCGGGCCGAGCGACGTGTTCGTCTTCCCCGAGGAGGGCTCGATGATCTGGACGGACAACATGATCATCCCGAAGGGGGCCGAGAACAAGGCCGCCGCCGAGCAGATGATCGACTTCGTCTACGACGTCACGCGGGCCGCTCGCTTGGCCAACTTCATCTACTACATCAGCCCGGTGAAGGGCGTCGCGGAAGCGATCACCGAGCTGGATCCGGAGGCGGCTTCCAACCCGCTCCTGTTCCCGCCGGCCGACGTCGTCGCCAAGCAGCATCCGCAGCCGAATTGGGACGAGACGACCGAGGCCACGATCAACGACCTGTACGCCGACCTGAGCGGCGTCTAGGCCGCCGACGGCCAGGAGCCAGCGAGGTGCGCGAGGGACCGCGTTGACCCGCCGTCGTTGGCTCCTGCCCTACCTGCTCATCCTGCCCGGGCTGCTGTGGCTGGCCCTGTTCTTCGTCCTGCCCAACATCCAGATGGTCCTCATGTCCCTGTCGTCGGGGACCATCCGGTCGGGATTCGAGTTCACCTGGGCGTTCGAGAACTACGTCGAGGCGCTGACCCGCTTCCCGGACAACGTCCTCAACTCGCTCGTGTTCGGTGGCCTGGCCACGCTGCTGTGCTTCCTCATCGGCTACCCGATGGCCTACGGCATCGCGTTCCGCGGCGGTCGCTACAAGACGTTCTTGCTGTTCCTCGTCGTCGCACCGTTCTTCACGAGCTTCCTCATCCGGACCATCTCGTGGCGGATCATCCTGGGCGACCAGGGCGTGTTCCTGGGGGTCATCCGGGACACCCTGGGGATCGTCCCGCCGAACTTCAGCATCATCGGGACGCCGCTGGCGGTCGTGTCCGGCCTGACCTACCAGTTCCTGCCGTTCATGGTCCTGCCGCTCTACGTCGCGCTCGAGAAGATCGACTATCGGCTCATCGAGGCGGCCCGCGACCTGTACGCCGGCCCATGGCGCAGGGGCGGGGCCATCGTCGGGGCGGTCGGCGGCGGGGCCTTCGCGGCGGCCCTGATGATCGGCCTGCGCTACGCCGGCCTGGACCTCGAGAGCCTGGGCCCGTTGCTCATCGCGACGGCGCTCGGGGCCGGGCTCGGCGCGATCGTCGGCTCGTTCCTCATCTCGGAGTCGTTCGTCCGGGTCATCTGGCCGCTCAGTCTGCCGGGCGTGTTCGCGGGTTCCATCCTCGTGTTCATCCCGGCGCTAGGTGACTACGTCAACGTCGAGCTCTTGGGCAATCCGCAGACCCAGATGATCGGCAACGTCATCCAGAACCGCTTCCTGCAGCAGAACGACTACCCACTCGCGGCGGCCCTGTCGTTCATCCTCATGGCCGCGATCCTCATCGCGATCTTCGCCTACGCCCGGCTGCTCGGGACCGAGGAGCTGACCGGAGGCCGATCGTGACCGCCGCGGAAGACGTTCCCTACACCGGCACCGGCGCCCGGGCGGCCTCCGGCGGCCATCGGGCGATGGAGACGATCAACCGCTGGATCGTGCCGGTCTTCACCGCCGCCGCGATCTTCTACCTGCTCGTCCCGATCCTGGTCATGATCCTGTTCTCGTTCAACGACCCGCCCGGCCGATTCAACTTCGTGTGGGGCGAGTTCTCGCTGGATGCCTGGGCCAACCCGTTCGGGCGGCCAGGCCTGCAGGAGGCCATCGTCACCAGCCTGTGGGTGGCGCTCATCTCGACCATCATCTCGGTCGCGCTGGGCACGCTCATCGCCCTGGCCCTGACCCGCTACGACTTCCGCGGCCGGTCGGGCACGAACCTGTTCCTGTTCATCCCGATGGCCACGCCGGAGATCGTCCTGGGGGCCAGCCTGCTGACCCTGTTCGTCGGGACGGCCACGGAGCCGTTCCGGTCCCTGACCGGCGGGTTCCTCTTCCCGCTCGGCATCCAGACGGTCCTCATCGCCCACGTCATGTTCAACATCAGCTACACGGTGGTCACGCTGCGGGCGCGGATGCAGGGGTTCCCGCGCCACCTCGAGGAGGCCGCGATGGACCTCGGGGCGAACGAGTGGACGACGTTCTGGAAGGTCACCTTCCCGCTCATCCTGCCCGGCATCCTGGCGGCCGCCCTGCTGGCCTTCTCCCTGTCGATCGACGACTTCGTCATCACCCAGTTCACGGTGGGCACGGAGCAGACCTTCCCGATCTGGGTCTGGGCCAGCATCCGCAACAACCTGCCGCCCCAGATCCACGTCATCGGCACGATGGTCTTCCTCGGTGCGGTCGGGCTCGTGGTCATCAGCACGATCCTCGAGCGCCGCTCCGAGGCCCGCGATCGGCGGATCGCCCGAGAAGAGGCCGCGCGGGCGGCCGCCGCGCACCTGGAGGCCCCCGAATGACGACGCTCGACGAGGACCGTTCGACCACCTCGACGGCGCTGGACGCCCTGCCGGACCACACCGTCGTGCCCCCCGTCTGGGGCCGGATCACCAACCTGGACGTGGATCGCGGCGAGGGCTCGTGGCTCATCACCCGCGACGGCGAGCGCTACCTGGACTACAGCTCCGGGATCGGCGTGACCAACACCGGCCATGCCCACCCGCGGGTCGCCGCGGCCGTTGCGGCCCAGGCGGGCAAGCTGCTGCACGGCCAGCAGAACATCCTGTACCACGAGCCTGGCCTGCGCCTGTACGAGCGCCTGCCCGGGCTGCTCCCTGGCGGGCCGTACCAGGCATTCCTGTCGAACTCGGGGGCGGAAGCCGTGGAGGCCGCGGTCAAGCTCGCGCGGGTCGCGACCGGCCGACCGGCCATCCTCGCGTTCCGCTACGGCTACCACGGCCGGACGGCCCAGACGATGGCCCTGACCAGTGCCAAGGACGTCTATCGGGCGGCCTTCGAGCCGCTCCCGGGCAGCGTCTATCACACGGCCTATCCGTACTGCTATCGAGCCCCGGGCGGCGCCCACGCCCCCGAGGCGTGCACGTGCGACTGGGAGGCCCAGCTGGACCTGACCTTCCACCAGTTCATCTACCCCGACCGGGTCGCGGCGATCATCATCGAGCCGGTCCTCGGCGAGGGCGGCTACATCGTGCCGCCGCCGACCTTCCTGCCGCGGCTCCGGGAGCTCACCGCGCAGCACGGGATCCTGCTCATCGCCGACGAGGTCCAGACCGGGTTCGGGCGGACCGGCGAGATGTTCGCGGTCCGCCATTGGGACGTGGAGCCGGACATCCTGGTCATGGCCAAGGGCATCGCGTCCGGGCTGCCGCTGTCCGGTCTATTGGCGCGCCGGGAGCTGATGGCCGCCTGGAAGCCCGGCACCCACGGCGGGACGTACGGCGGCAACGTCGTGTCGTGCGCGGCGGCCAATGCCACGCTCGACGTCATCGAGGATGAGGGCCTGGTCGCCAACGCCCGCGAGCGCGGCGCCCAGTTCCTGGCCGGTCTGCGCGCCCTCAAGAGCCGCTATCGGGCGATCGGCGACGCGCGCGGTCTGGGCCTCATGGTCGCCATCGAGCTGGTCAAGCCCGACGAGGGCGACGGCCGCGTGCCCGACCCCGACCTCACCAAGCGGATCCAGGCCGAGGCCCTCAGCCGCAAGCTCATCGTCCTGACCGCGGGCACGTACGTGAACGTCGTCCGGATCATCCCGCCGCTGGTCACGACCGCGGCCGAGGTCGACCGGGCGCTGGCCATCCTCGACGAGTCGCTGGCGGCGGCCGGCGCCTGACCGCGGCCCGGTCCGGCCCGAGCGTCAAGCGGTGGCCAGCAGCCGCCGGAGGACCTCGTCGTGGAGGTGGCCGTTGGTGGCCAGGAAGGTCCCGGTATCGATCCGGCGCCGGCCCTCGAAGTCGGTCGCCCGCCCGCCGGCCTCCTCGACGAGCAGGAACGGAGCGGCCGCGTCGTACGCATTGAGGCCGACCTCGACCATGACCTCGGCCGCGCCCTCGGCCAACAGGGTGTAGCCCCAGAAGTCGCCGAAACCGCGCTCGCGCCAGGCGGCGTCGAGCACGGCCTCGAAGCCTGGCGCCCGGCCGGTCGCGACCAGCTCGCGGGCCGCGCCGTAGAGGACCTGGGCGTCGGCGAGGTCCCCGATGCCACTGACGCCGATCCGCCGTGGCGTCGACGCGCCCCGGTTGCGCGCCCACGCACCGCCGCCCCGATGCGCCCACCAGCGCTCGTCCAGCGCCGGGCGCGGACAGGACGGCCGCCTGGAACTCGCCGTCGCGCTCGACGGCGATGAGCGTGGCGAAGATGGGCACGCCGCGGATGAAGTTGTGGGTCCCGTCGATCGGGTCGATGTACCAGCGGACCGACGCCTCGGCCCCATCGGTCCCGAACTCCTCCCCGATGATGCCGTGGTCCGGGAACGCCTCGCGGAGGCGCGTCCGGATGCGCTCCTCGACCTCGGTGTCGGCCACGGTCACGAACGTCCGGTCGGGCTTGGTGTCGATCCGGATGTCGCGCCGGAAATAGTGCCGCGCGATCGGATCGGTCTCGTCACAGGCCGCCTGGGCGACCTCGAGCCAGCGGCGCAGCTCGGCGTCCGTGCCCCGCCGCAGCGAGGCCGACCAGTCCGCCCCGAACGTCGTTTCGGTCATGCCCGGATCCTCCCACCGGCCGGGTCGTAGAGCGGGTCGCGCGCGACCTCGAACCCGACCCACGTCCCGAACACCTGGACCTCGCCGCGCGTCCCGATGGCCGCCCGCTCGGGTGGCAGGTAGGCGTAGGCGATGGACCGCTCGACCGCGAACCCGTAGCCGCCGCTGGTGACCCGGCCGACGACGGCCCCGTCGAGGCGGACCGGCTCATTGCCGAGGCAGACCGCCCGGGCATCGTCGAGGACGAGTGCTCGGAGCCGCTTGCGTGGGCCGGCGGCCTTGGCCGCGACGAGGGCCTCGTGGGCCTGGGACGGGATCGCCTTGTCCAGCGCGACGGCGAAGCCCAGGCCGGCCTCGAACGGCGTCTCGTCGGGCGTCACATCGCTCGACCAGACGCGGTAGCCCTTCTCGATGCGAAGCGCGTCGATGGCCCGGTACCCGCCGGCCACGAGACCGTGATCGCGGCCCGCCGCCCAGAGCGTCGCCCACAGGGCACGCCCGTACTCGGTGGGGGCGTACAGCTCCCAGCCGAGCTCACCGACGTAGGTCACCCGCAGGGCCAGGAGCGGCACGGACCCGATGGTGATCTCGCGAGCGGTCAGATACGGGAAGCCGGCGTCGGTCAGGTCGTCCCGGGTCAGCGGAGCGAGCAGGTCGCGAGCACGCGGCCCCCACAGCCCGTAGCAGACCCGCGCCGAGGTCAGGTCGCGGACCTCGACGGACCCGTCGTCGGGCAGGTTCGTGCGCAGCCACGCGGCATCGTGGTTCCCGAACGCCGTCCCGGTCACGAGAAGGAACCGCTCGTCGCCCAGCCGGGTGACGGTCAGGTCGGCGTGGACGCCGCCGCGCCGGTCGAGTAGCTGGGTGTAGACGACGGACCCGACCGGCCGGTCGACGTCGTTGCCGGCGACCCCCTGGAGCGACGCTGTGGCGCCTGGCCCGATGACCTCCAGCTTGGCGAACGACGACTCGTCGAAGAGGGCGACGGCCCGCCGCGTGGCCAGCAATTCGGCCGCGATCGCCGGCGACCAGTGCTCCCCCGCCCAGCCGCGCGGTCGGAGCCGCTCGAGCGCCGCCCGACCGCCGAACCGCGGGTCATCGGCGTTGGGCTCGAACCAGTTCGGGCGCTCCCAGCCGGACTTCTCGCCGAAGACCGCGCCCAGCCGCGCCAGCTCGTCGTAGGCCGGCGCCGTCCGGAGTGGCCGGTCGGCCCCGCGCTCCTCGTTCGGGTAGTGGATGTCGTAGTAGGTGGCGTAGTTCTCGATCGACCGGGCGAGCGTGTGGCGATCGCTCCGGTAGGCCGCCCCGAAGCGGCGGATGTCCATCCGCCACAGATCGAGCTCGGGCTCTCCCTCGGTGATCCAGGCGGCCATCTGGCGGCCGATCCCGCCGGCTCCGGCGATGCCATGGGCGGAGAAGCCGGCGGCCACGTAGAAGCCGCGGACGTCCGACTCGCCGAGGATGAACTCGTTGTCCGGCGTGAACCCCTCGGGGCCGTTGATGATCCGGCTGACCCGGGCGTCGGCCATCGCCGGGACACGCCGGATGGCGCCGTCCATGATCGGCTCGAAGCGGGGCAAGTCCGGGGCCAGGAGCTTGCCGTTGAAGTCGGCCGGGACGCCGTCCAGGGACCACGGCGCCGGATCCCGCTCGTAACCGCCCATGCACAGGCCACCGACCTCCTCGCGGAAGTAGACGAGGTTGTCCGGGTCCCGGAGCTGCGGCAGGCCGGGGTGGACGCCCTCGAGGGGCTCGGTGAACAGGTACTGATGGGCCATCGGGATGATCGGGACCGTCACCCCGACGAGGCGGCCGATCTCCGGGGCGAACATCCCGCCGGCATTGACGACGACGTCGGTCCGGATGACCTCGCGCTGGCCGTCCGCTTCGACGCTGACCGACCGGACCCGTGGCGTCCGGCGTCCCGGGGCACTGGGCTCGACGTCGATGGCGACGACCCGGGTGTGGGTCCGGATCCGGGCACCTCGTCGGCGCGCCCCGGCCGCGAGCGCGTTGGCCAGGCCGGCCGGGTCCAGCCAGCCATCGGTCGGCAGCCAGACACCGCCCAGGACGCCGACCGTCGACATCAGCGGGAAGCGGTCCTGCGCTTGCTGGGCGGTGATGGCGTCCATCGACAGGCCGAACGTCTGGGCCCAGCCGAGCTGGCGCTCGAGCTCCTCGAGGCGGGCCGGCGACGACGCCAGGCGGATCGATCCGACCTCGTGCCACGACGGGTCGACGCCGGTCTCGGCGGCGAGCCGGCGATAGAGCGACGCGCCGTACATCATCATCCGGGTCAGCGTCACCGAGCCCCGGAGCTGCCCGACGAGGCCGGCGGAGTGGAAGGTCGAGCCGCTCGTGAGCTCTGCCCGGTCGACGAGGACGATGTCCGTCCAGCCCAGCTCGGCCAGGTGGTAGGCGACGGACGTGCCGCCCACGCCGCCGCCGATGATCACTGCCCGGGCGTGGTCCATCGTCGAGCCGCGCGCCTCCTTCGCCCTCTGCCTGCCTACCCTCGACAGCCTAGCGACTGGCGATCGGCCGGACGCGGCCGGTGGGCAATGCATCGGCTAGGCTGACGGCGCATGGATCGCTGGGAGCGGGTTCGCGGGGGCATGCTCGGGGTCGTCGTGTTCGTCGCGACCCTTCTCATCCTGTTCGGCGCGACGGCCATCATCGGGCGAGGCGCACCGGTCGACCCGGACGCCGCGGCGGCCGCCGCGAGCGCGCCGCCAGCGAGCCCCGATCCGGGGCCGAGCGGACCGGATCCGAGCGGCCCGACGCCGTCGATCGCGGGCACCTCGCCGCCGGGCGAGGACCCCGTCCTCGTCGGTGCCGGTGACATCGCCGACTGCGACTCCGATGGCGACGAGGCGACAGCGGCCATCCTCGACGGCATCGCCGGGACCGTGTTCACGGCCGGCGACAACGCCTACGAGAACGGCTCCACCTCGGCCTTCGCCAATTGCTACGACCCGTCGTGGGGCCGCCACCGCGATCGGACCTGGCCGGCGACCGGCAATCACGACTGGCGAAGCCCGAACCTGGCCGGGTACCGCGCCTACTTCGCGTCCGCCGGGACCGGGCCGGATGGCGGGACGTGGTATGCCCGCGACCTGGGCACGTGGCGGGTCATCGTCCTCGACTCCCAGTGCGCCGAGGTGGACGGTTGCGACGCCGCCTCGCCGCAGGGCCAGTGGCTCGCCGCCGAGCTGGCGGCCACCGACCACCGCTGCTCCGTCGCGATCTTCCACCGCCCGCGGTTCAGCTCCGGCGACGAGCACGGCGACGATCCCGCCATGGACCCATTCTGGAGAGCGCTCTACGCGGACGGCGTGGACGTCGTGATCAACGGCCACGACCACGATTACGAGCGGTTCGCGCCCCAGGACCCCGACGGACGGGAAGACCGCGTCCGGGGCATCCGCCAGTTCGTCGTCGGGACCGGGGGACGGGATCTGCGCGGCTTCCGCGAGCCGCGGCCGAACAGTGAGCTGCGGGTGTCGATCACCCCGGGCGTCCTGGCGCTGACGCTCCACGACGGGTCGTATGACTGGCAGTTCCACGCCGCCGAGGGTTCGACGTTCTCGGATCGTGGAACGGACAGCTGCCACTGACGCTACCTCGGTACCCTCGGCGCAGCAAGGAGGGGTCGTGTCGCCGTCCATAGAGCAGGTCATCGCGGCGATCCCGGACTGGGCCGGGCGGGCGGTCGAGGCGGCGCCCATCCCGTCGGGCCTGACCAACCGGAATTGGCGGGTGACCGTGGACGGCGTCCCGCACTTCGTGCGCATCCCGGGCGCCTCGACCGAGCTCCTCGCCGTCGATCGGGCCAACGAGCGCCACAACACGCGGGCGGCGGCGACCGCGGGCGTCGGTCCGCCCGTCGTCCATGAACTTCCCGACTGGGACGTCTTCGTGCTCGCCTGGGTGGAGGCCCGGACCCTGTCCGTCGAGGCGCTCGCCGAACCGGGCATGCCGACCCGCGTCGCCGAGACGCTGCGCCGCCTCCATGCCGGGCCGCGATTCCGGGACGACTTCGACATGTTCCGCCTGGCCGAGCGCTACCTCCGCGTCGTCGACGAACGCGCCATCGCCGTCCCGGCGGGCTATCTCGAGCACCTGGACCGCCTGCCGGCGATCGAGGCCGCACTGGCCGTCCATCCGCTCCCCAGCGTGCCCTGCCACAACGACCTGCTGGCCGAGAACTACCTCGATGACGGGGGCCGGCTGTGGATCGTCGACTACGAGTACAGCGGCAACAACGACCCGACGTTCGAGCTTGGCAACACGTGCCAGGAACAGGGTTGGGACGAGGGCCGGATCCGGGAGCTGTGCGCCGCCTACTTCGGCGCGGCGACGGATGCGCTCCTGGCTCGGATGCACCTGCAGATGATCATGTCCGACGTCGGGTGGACCCTGTGGGCGGCCATCCAGGCGAACATCTCGACCATCGACTTCGACTTCTCCGGCTGGGCCGAGGAGCGCTGGGCACGGGCACAGGCCGCGCTCGACGGCCCCTCCTTCGAACGCTGGCTGGCCGTGGCCCGGAGCTGACAGGTCGGCCCGGGCGTCGCACGCCCGGGCCGTTCGCTGATCCGAGGGAGACCTCCGGTCACTCCGGCGGGATCTCCTTGAACGCGTAGTCGACGTTGATGCCGCTCGAGCGGCGCGCCGCCTTGGCGATGAGGTACCACGCCGCGGCGAACAGGAGGATGCCGCCGACGACCGTGTAGGCCAGCTGGCTGGTCAGGCCCAACTGCTCGTTGGTCAGGAACAGGAACAGGAAGACGACGCCGAAGGCGGCGCCCAACAGGCCGACCACCGTGACCAGCGGGAACCCGCCGATGGTGTATTGGGCGCCCGGTGAGGCCTCGTAGGCGGCCTTCGCCCGGTACGGGAGCATGGCGCCGGCCAGGGCCGTGGCCACGAACACGTACCCGCAGGCGAACGTGACCCCGAGGGTCAACGATGCCCAGGACACGCTGTCATCGCCTTCGCCGTAGACGAAGTTGTTGTACAGGAAGATCACCGGGATGCTGGCGATGAAGTACACGACATGGGCGTTGACCGGCGTGTGGAGGCGCTCGCTGACGCGGCTGATCCACTCGGGCAGCAGCCGGTCGAACGACATCGCGACCATGACGCGGGTCATCCCGATGTAGCAGTTGTGGACGATCTGATGGCCGTTGAGGATGAACCCGAAGGCGATCAGAAGCGTCACGATGACGTTGTTGGCGATGGCCGTGGCGATGATGTTCGGCCACAGGTACGACCCGGCCAGCGTGGCCTCACCGACGCCGCTCCAGTAGCCCGCGCCCGCCACGTACAGGAAGGACGTGCCGACCGTGTTCTCCAGGACGAACGCCAGGAGGGCCAGCAGCAGGCCGGTCAGGACGAGCGAGCCGATGATGATGAACGCCTGGTCGCGGAACGAGCCGGCGCTCTTGATCTCGCCGTTCTGCTGGCTGCTGTAGGTCGCCCATTGCAGCGACGTCCAGGCGATGGGTGCGATGAGCAGGGTGGCCAGGAGGCTGAAGGCGGGGTTCAGGTCGACCCCGGCCGCCGTCGCCGCGGCGGTCGCATCCGCGGTGAACGACGCCGAGCCGCCGATGGCGGCCGAGAAGGCGTCCAGCCGGCCGGGCACGTCCGCCGCCGGCGTAGTGGCCAGCACGAACAGCATCGTCCCGAAGGCGAGCAGGATGCCGACCCACATGACCCGCTGGAGGCGGATGTAATTGCGGAAGCCGGACACCAGGATGAGCAGCGCGACCAGGGCGTTGGCGATGCTCGTGATGAGGATCCCCTCGGCGGTCGTGAACCACGTCGAGATGTCGACCAGCGAGCTGTTGCCGGTCGCCGCCGCGAGGCCGAGGAAGAGTGGAGCGAACCCGAGCGTGGACAGGAGCCAGCCGGACAGGGCGACCCACTGGAGGATCCAGATGACGAAGCCCGAGAAGACGAGCGTGAAGGCGACGCCCCCGCCGAACACTCGGCTCTGGAAGACGTAGTCGCCACCGGTGCGCGGGAACGCGGTGGACAACCAGACGTACGAGAGCGCGATCGGCACCTCCAGGAGCATCGCCAGGAGGATCCCCCACACGAGCTGGCCGCCGGGCAGGGCTCCCGGCGCCCACAGATACGTCCAGGGGAAGATGAGGCCCATGGTCAGGACGTTGTAGACGAACGCCGACGACGGGGACATCACGCGGACGAGTCCGGACGACTTCCGGACGAAGACCTCTGGGGTCGTGACTGCTGTCGCCATCCAGGTCACCTCGGTACGGTTGGACATCGAGCGCCTAGGACCGCTTGGATCGACTCCCGACCTGCACCTCCTACATCCCCCGCTCCCTCCGTTCCCGGCCGTCAGCCGGTGGTCATCTGATAGCCCTTGACCTTCCCGTCGTCGAGCGTGATGAGGCAGCCGCGCAGCACGCCCTCACCGTACTCGCTGCCCGGATTGACGCACAGGGTCCGGCCGAGCCGGGCCGCCGACTGGGATTCGTGGATGTGCCCGTGCAGTCCGAGAAGCGGCTGATGGCGGTCGATCGCCGCCTTGACGGCGGTGCTGCCCGCGCCGTACAGGACCGGCTGGCCGCCGCGCACCACCTGCGACGGCGGATCCGTCGTTCCGTCCAGCAGCGGGCACGTGTCGAGCGTCGAATCGACCGGCGGCGCGTGGAAGTTGAAGATGGCATGGGCGACGTCCGGGAGCCCGGCCACCGACTCCTCGATCATCTCGGCGAGCTCGTCCTCGGGCGCCTCCCGCGGCGTGTGCCACGGCGTCGGATTCACGTACGGCAGGCTGACCATGGCGTGCTGTTCGTCGAGCGCGACGACCCGCCCCTCGCAGCCCACGAACGATCGGGTGCCGCTCACCGGCAGCGCGGTCATGACGTCGGTCAGGTCGTCGTTCCCGCCGGAGACATAGCAGCGGATGCCGGACGGACCCAGCCGGTCCTCGGTCATCGAGATCCAACGTTCCAGGCGCTCCGTCGCGAGCTCCCGCCAGAGTCGGTCGACCGCACCCGGATCGTCGCGCGTGGCGCGATAGGCATCCTCGTCCATGTCCGTGTCGTAGAACCCGAGGTCGGCGATGCGCTGGCGGGCCCGGGTCACGTCCGCCTCGGTCTTCAGGGTCTCGACCCGCCCGTGGATCGTCGCCCGGGACGTCCCGCCGGCGCCATGGATGATGGGGATGACCAGCTTGCCCATCACGTCCCCGCCCATGACCATGACGTCCGCCCCGTAGAACGCGGCCGCGTTGAGGAATTTGCGCCAGGTGCGCTCGGATCCGTGGACGTCCGTGGCGAAGAACACGGTCGTGCCCTTCGGTCCGGGCGGCCGTCGCAGGAGGCGCACGCCGTCCGACCTCAGCCGCGCAGGCGGGCCCCGGCCGGGTCCACCAGGACGTCGCCGGTCAGGGTCGCCGGGATGTGGTCGCCGAACACGTCCACCGTCAGCTCCGCTCCCTCCACGAGCTTCGCGGAACGATACACATAGCCGATCGTCCGTTCCACCGTCGGACCGTAGGCCGCACTGCGCAAGCGCCCGATGACGCGGCCCTCGAGGCGCACCGCTTCGCCGCCGTAGATGGGCAGGTAGGCCGGACCCCGCCCGATGACCAGCGTGGACAGGCGCCGCTCGGGGCCGGCCGGGGCGGCCGTGCGCGCAGCGACGATCGCGTCCCGGCCGATGAAGCCGCCCTTGTCCGGTCGGACGAACACTCCCAGCCCGGCCTCGTCCGGGGAGTCGAGCATCGTCATGTCCACGCTGAAGTAGCGGTAGCCCTTCTCCATCCGGAGCGCATCCAGGGCGCGGTAGCCGAAGACCTCCAGTCCCCGTTCGTGACCATGGCGGCGGAGGGCATCCCAGACCGGGACGGCCCACCCGCGGGGCATCGTGAGCTCCCACCCGAGCTCGCCGGCGTAGCTGATTCGGGCGGCGAGCACCGGCGCACCGTCCACCGCGATCCCGACGGCTCGGCGCATCGGCAGCGCCGCGTCGTCGACAGCGGCCGCCGTCGCGGCGCCCAGGATGTCGCGGGCCTGCGGGCCCCAAAGCCCCAGCGTCGCCAGCTCGTCGCTGACGTCCGCGAGGACCACGGGCGTCTCAAGGGTCGCGGCATGCCAGCGCAGCCAGGCGAGATCGGCGGCGGCGAACCCGGCCCCCGTGACGACGCGCCAGGCGTCGTCCGCCAAGCGCGTGACCGTGACGTCGGCGACCATCCCGCCGCGCTCATCGCACCACGGGGTGTAGATGACGCTGCCGACCGGACGGTCCATGTCGTTGGCGGCCACCCGCTGGAGCAGGATGGAGGCACCCGGGCCGCGCACCTCGAGCTTGCCGAACGAGCTCAGGTCGATGAGCCCGGCCCGCTCGCGGACCGCTAGCGCCTCCACCCGGACCCGCTCGAACCACGGCGGCCGCGCCCAGCCGTATGCGGCCTGGTCGCGTCCCGAGCGACGCCACGGCTGGTCGGGCTGCAGGTAGTCCGCCCGCTCCCAGCCGGCCTTCGTCCCGAACACCGCGCCAACTTCCTGCAGGCGACCGTGGAGCGCGGACAGGCGCCGCGGTCGCCCGGCCACGTCCGCGTCGTACGGGAAGCGCAGCCGGTAGTAGTCGGCATACGCCTCGCGGGCGAGGCCGGCCGCGAACCCCGGATCGCGGTAGGTGTCGTGGAAGCGCCACGCGCGGTATGGGCCGATGTCCACGCCAGGGTCGCCGGCGGTGATCCAGCCGGCCATCGCCTGGCCGATCCCGCCCCCACCGCCGAACCCGTTGAGCGAGAGCCCCGCCGCCACCCAGAACCCGCGAACGTCGGGAAGCGGTCCCAAGAGCGGGTTCGCGTCCGGCGTCATCGCGTCCGGATGGCAGACCAGCCGGACGACCTCGGCCTCGCTGAGGAACGGGAAGCGCCGCACGGCCCCGGCCATCAGCGGGCCGAACCGCTCGTAGTCCGGCGGCAGGGAGCGCGCCGCGTGCTCCCATGGGACGCCGTCCTCCCAGCGCGAGGCCGGATCCAGCTCGTAGCCGCCGAAGACCATCCCGCCGGCGTCGCTCTTGCCGTAGACGAGGTTGTCCGGGTCGCGGAAGCACGGCATCTCGCGCGGGAGCTCGTAGCCCGGGACGGCCTTCAGGGCGACGTGCTGGTGATCGACCGGTGTCGACGGCAGCCAGCCTCCGACCATCGCGGCGATCTGCGGCGCCCACATCCCGGCCGCATCGACGACAAGCTCCGTGTCGATGGGACCCGCATCCGTCACGACGCGCCGGATCTCCCGTCGCGGTCCGAGCTCGAAGCCCGTCACCCGGACGCCCTGCCGGATGCGCACGCCCAGGGCCCGGGCCGCGTCGGCCAGCGCGTGCGTCGCGCCGTGGGGATCCAGGTGGCCATCGCCGGCCAGGTGCACCGCCCCGTAGAGGCCTTCCGGCGAGATGGCCGGGAGGAGATCACGCGCCTCGTCCGGTCCGATGACCTCCGCATCGAGGCCGATCCCGCGGGCCCGGCTGGCCGCCCGCTGGAGCTCACCGAGCTGCTCCGGGCTGGAGGCCAAGCGCAGACTGCCGACACGCTCGAAGACGCCAAGCCGCTCATACAGACTGATGCTGTAGCGACGGAAGGCCATCATCGTCGAGGACGGGTTGAACGCCGTCACGAGGCCGGCGGCCTGGCACGTGGACCCGGCGGTCAGCTGGTGCTTCTCGACGAGCAGGACGTCGGTCCAGCCGGCCAGCGCCAGGTGATAGGCCACGCTGCAGCCGGTGATCCCCCCACCGATGACGACGACGCGGGCCTGCTCGGCACTCATGTCGCCGAACGGTACGTCGCCTCGCCCATCGATGTGCGGCCGTCGCGCGCCGGGAAATCGGCTCGGCTACGATCGGCCGCGTGACCCACCCGAGGGACCAGACGCGGTACACGACCGACCGGGCGACGCTCGAGGCCGAGGTCGCCAGGATCGTCGAGGCGGCCGACGCCGCGGGGATCCCGGTCCGGGTCCTGGGTTCGATCGGCGTCGCGCTCCACAGCCACGATGCCGCCGCCATCATCCCGACTTTCGAGCGGACGTACGCGGACATCGACTTGGCGGCGTACAAGCACGACGCCCGGGCGCTGGGCGCGGCGCTGACGGGCCTCGGCTACGTGGACGACCGCGAGGTGTACGTCGCCTCGGAAGGTGCCCGCTCGATCTTCGACGACCCCGCGCGGCACCTGCACCTGGACGTCTTCTACGACCGCCTCGAGTTCTGCCACACCATCCCGTTGGCCGGTCGCCTTGAGGTCGACCGGCCGACGATCCCGATCGCCGAGCTCCTGCTGTCCAAGCTCCAGATCGTCAAGATCAACGACAAGGACGTCGTCGACATCGTGCTGCTGCTGCTCGACCATCCCCTCGGCCGCGGCGACGACGACACGGTCGACGTCGACCGGGTCAGCAGCCTGTGCGCGGACGACTGGGGTTGGTGGCGGACGCTGTCCCAGAACCTCGACAAGGTCGCGGCGCTTGCGTCGACCTATCCGCAGCTCGACGAGCCCCGGCGGACGCGGGTCATCGAGGCGACGCGCGAGCTGAAGGCGCGCATCGATGCCGTGCCCAAGTCGATGGGTTGGCGGATCCGCGATCGCGTCGGCGACCGGCGACAGTGGTGGACCGACGTCGACGAGGTCCGCTGAGCGCCCCTCGGGATCAGTCGCCGGCCGCCTCGCGCAGGGCACGTCCGAAAGCGGGAGTCGAGCTGTTCGCGAGGAGCCGGTCGAAGTGCTCGCCGGCATACGCCACGAAGTCGACGTCAAGCGTGCTGATGCCCTGCTGGAGCACGCCCCACATCGCCTCGCGGAAGTCGGACACGACGCGCATGAGCGTGAGCCGGGCGAGACGTGCCGGTTCGAGCGCGCGGTCGTCGTAGGCCGCCAGCAGGACCGCGTCCTCGTCCGGGCTGAGCTCGTGATTGATGCTGAAGTTGCCGAGATCGAAGAACGGGTCGCCCATGCCCGCGTATTCCCAGTCGACGATGCGGATGCGCTGGCCGTCATCGATGAAGTTCGCGTTGAGCAGGTCGTTGTGGCACGGTCGCGGCTCGATCGGTGCCGCCAGGCAGGCCAGCTCGATGCGCCGGCCGATGGCCGCCGCGGCCTCGTACTCGGCCGGGATGCGCACGCCCCGGGCGATGGCCAGTGCCCGGTACGACTCGACGATCCGGAGGGGCACGAAGATGCCTGGGATGGCCGGCCCATCGTGGATGCGCCGGAGGGCGTCAGCGACCCGCTCCAGCGTCGCCGCCTGGTGGACCGCCGCGTCAGACACGGGCTGGCCCTCGATGAAGCGGGTGACTAGATAGCCCTCGGGCCGGATGAAGGCCACGACCTCCGGGCCGACGCCGACCCCGGCCGCCGCGACCGTCGCCGCGTGCTCGACCTCCCGGCTGATGCCCAGGAGGTGCGTGTCGTTGCCGGCCAGCCGGATGACCCACTGCTCGGTCGTCCCCGATGCGGCCACGAGGAAGTTGCGGTTGGTGATGCCCCCCGACAGCGGCCGCAGGGAAAGCTCGCGTCCGGTCAGCTCCGGCACGCGCCAGAGGGCGCGCACCAGCTCAGCGCCAAGGGCATCGTCGAGGACCTCGTGGATCATCGCTTCTGAGCGTAGCGCGGCGGGCGTCGGCCGACGCGAAGGATCGCTTGTCGCGCCGGCGGGCGGACCCCGCTGCGAGCTACGGATCGAGCCGGTAGAAGCGGAACGCGTCGTGGTCGGTCGGGAGGATCGTGAAGCCGCTGAAGCCGGCGTCCCGGGCCATCGCCTCCAGGGCGCCCGGTCGGAGGACGGTCCCGGTCCCCACGGACGGCTGCTCGAACAGGCCGTTGGCCAGGCAGGCCACGACGCTGTAGGCGTAGAACAGGCGCTCCGTGTCGTCGCCCGGGGCGGTGAACGTCTCCGCGACGCGCTCGTCGCCGATGAGCACGGCACCGCCGGGAGCCAGGAGGCGCCGCGCGGCCGCCAGGACCTCGACCGGCTGGGCCATGTCGTGGACGGCCTCGAAGATGGTCACGAGGTCGTACTGGCCGGCGTCGTCGGCGTCGGCCGCGTCAGCGAAGCGGAACGTCACCCGATCGGCCACGCCTTCACGCTGCGCGTGGGCGGTCGCGCGCTCGATCGACCCGGCGTCGATATCGATGCCGGTGACCTCGATGCCCGGGTAGTGGCGAGCGATCGAGAGCGACGACCAGCCCGTCCCGCAGGCGATATCCGCGACGCGGCCGCGGCCCATGGCCAGGCGCGCGTGGATGTCCGGCATGGCCGCGATCCAGTCGCCGACGAGGTGATGGAACTGGGGGCGATTGATCGCCTCCTGGGCCTCGACGACGTCCGGCCCATAGTCCGCCCAGTCGACCCCGGACCCGGTCCGATAGGCCTCCAGCAGGTCGGGCATCCGCTGCGCCGAGCCGATGACGAAGCGGGCCAGCGGCGCGACGAGGGCCAGGCTCTCCGGGTCGATCAGGACGGCCTCATGACCGGCCGGCAGGGCGAATCGCCGAGCTTCCGGGTCCGCCTCGACATCGTCGACGTCAAGGATCCCGGCCACCGCCTGCTGCTCCAGCCACTCGCGGGCATAGCGCGGGTGGACGCCCGTCCGCTGGGCCAGCTCGTGGGCCGTCGCCGGACCGCTGTCCTGGAGCGCTCGATACAGGCCCAGGCGATCCCCGAGATACACAGCCTGCAGCTCGAGCGTCCCGGTCACCGCCTCCGCCAGACGGCCGGCCAGCGCGTCACGCCGTTCGTCCGCCCGGCTGGGCCCCTCGATCGTCGTCGTCATGATCACTCCCTCTGCGGTCGAAGCCGGCGCGCCGGCCCAGGTCGATGTCGGAAGCGCCGATGGTCCCAGACGATCATCCGGGCAGCCATGGACATCAGTCGATGCCGAATGCCGACGGATAGCGCATGACGCCGCGCAGATCGGGCGTCCAGCCGGCCAGGCGGAGCGCAATCCAGTGGTCGTCGGACCATGGCCGCTGGGGTTCGATCCCGAGCGCGCGGGCCGGCTCGAATCCGAAGCGCGGGTAGTACGTCGCGTGGCCGAGCAGGACGACCACCGGCCAGCCATCGAGCGTCGCCTGCTCGATGGTGGCCCGGAGGAGCTCGCCGCCGATCCCCTGGCGCTGGCGGTCCGGCGCGACGCTGATCGGTCCCAGCCCGAGGATGGGCCGGCGGACCCCGTCCGCGGCCTCCAGCGACCCGACGCTGGTCACGACGTGGCCGACGATCCGGCCACCGAGCGCCTCGTCGACCGCGACGATCGACAGCTCGGGCCGCCAGGCGATCGGATCGTGCCGGAGCGCATCGACGATCCGGCCCTCGTCGGTCGACGGCGCGAAGGCGGCATCGGTCAGCGCGCGGATGGCCGCCTCGTCGCCGCCTGCCTCCGGCCTGATCCGCAGCCCGGCCACGGGCATCAGCCGGCGGTCACGGCCTCGCGCAGGGCATCCGGCAGCGGCCGGTGGACCTCGACCGGGCGGATGTACGCGGCGATCATCTCGCGCGAGCCGTTGACCCCGAGCTCGGTGAACAGGAACGCGACCTTGCGTCGCTGCGCGGCCAGGATCTCGTCCTTGGTGTCGAGGTCCCAGAGCTGGCGCTTGAACGGGCCGATGGCCTTCTTGCGCGTCGTGTACACGAACTGCTGGTCGGTCTGGTCGGCCTTGCGCTCGTCGGCGGCGTTGGCGAAGACCCACTGCTCGATCTCGCGATGGAGCTCGTCCGGGAAGGCTGGATGCTCGTACAGGGCGTTCTGGAAGCCCGTCGCGAGATGGATCTCCGCCGTCTCGACGGCCGGGAAGCGATGGAACAGCTCGTCGGGCAGGGTGGACGCGCCGTGCTGGACCGCGCCGGCCGCCCCATACGAGCGGGCGACTTCGCCGAGCTCGCGGAGGACGTCGAAGTCGAGCTTGACCTCGGCCACGCCGCCGCCAGGGAGCGGCACGCCGCCGTGCGAGGTCCCGGTCTGGACGCTGACCTTGCTAACACCCGTCGCGCCGGGTGCGAGTCGGTCGAGCTCGCGCCGATAGCCGTCCATGTAGGCGCGCAGCTCCTCGACGGTCGAGTTCTGATGCCCGACCTCGCCGATCTCGCCACCGACACTGATCGTCACCCCGTCCGACTCGAGCTCGCGGATGAGGGCGGTCAGCTCGGCCGCCCGGACGTAGTTCTCGCGTTGTTGCTCGTCGACCGTCGGCTTCGACAGGTCCACGAGGGTCGAGCTGTCGATGTCGATGTTCCGGTACCCCGCATCGACGGCCAGCCGGCAGGCGCGCCGGATCTCCTCGGTCATCGACTCCGGGTCGGCCGCGTACTTCTTGGCGTTGAACTGGTAGTGGTCGCCCTGGAGGAAGACTGGCCCCCGCCAGCCCGCGGCGATGGCGCCGGCCAGGGCGCTCGTCGCGAAGTCGATCGGACGCTGGAAGGTGTAGGTCTGCTCGCTGCGCGCGATCTCGAGGATGACCGCTCCGACGTCGGCGGCCATCGCGGTCTCGAAGATCGTCCGGGCCATGTCGAAGGTCTGCGCGCGCAGGTTGATGGCGGGCACGGTGAATCCGCCGACCTCGCCCCGACCGCGAGCCGCGTAGAGCTCCTGGATGCTGGCACTCGACGCGCCGAGCGCCTGGCTCGCCTCCCAGACGAGCCACTGGGCCGCAGCCGTGGTCGCCTCGTCGTCACTGAAGGCCGCCGTCCAGGCCAGGTCGCGGATGGCCGTCGAGCGGAAGGCCGCCTCGTCGTCGATGACGAGGCGCTCACCGTCGAGATGGGCGGCCGGCCGGATGGTCTGGAGCAGGTCGGCGGGGGATGTGGCGACGTGCGGCATCGGTCGGATGGTCTCCTGCGGTCGGGTCGGATCCGTCATGCCCATGGTACGGCCCGCGACGCCCCTGGCGGCCTAGCTCACCCGGCGGGAGCGCCGGCCGACGAAGTCGACGAGGACGTACTCGCCGAGTCGCTCCGGCGTGGCGTAGAACGCGCGACCGCGATTGAGCCGGGTCATGAGCGCCACGAACTCCGCCAGCGCCCGGGACCGCTCGAGCATGAACGTGTTGATCGTGATGCCGTCCTTGGTGCAGCGCCGGACCTCGCGCAGCGTCTCCGTGATCGTCCGGCGCGTCGGCGGGTAGCTGAACTCGACCTGACCATCCTCGAAGTGGGCCGTCGGCTCGCCATCGGTGATGACCACGATCTCCTTGTTGGCGGCGGCCTCGCGGGCGAGGATCCGGCGGGCGAGGAGCAGCCCGTGCTGGAGGTTGGTCCCGTACTCGTAGCCATGCCAGGTCAGCTCGGCCAGCGAACCCGGCCGGATCTCGCGCGCGTAGTAGGCGAACCCGATGACACTCAGGTGATCGCGCGGGTACTGCGTCCGGATGAGCGTGTCGAGGGCGACCGCGACGCGCTTGGCCGCCAGGAAGCACCCGCGCAGGAGCATCGAGCGGCTCATGTCGACGAGCAGGACGGTCGCCGTGCGCGTCGTCTGCTCCGTCCGATAGACCTCGAAGTCGGCGGCCTGCAGGTGGATGCCCCGCTCCCCGACCGCCACGCGCGCGGCCCGCATGGCCGGCGCGTTGTCGTCGCGGACGAGCGCATTGGATAGCGTCCCCCGGAGGTCGAGGTGGAAGGGGTCGCCGAACTCGTACGGCTTGGTCGTCTCGTCACGCTCGCCGCCGCGGCCGGCCCGGTCCAGGCGGTGGCCGCCGAACGCGTCCCGCTGGAGCCGGGCGAACAGGTCGTCGAGGACCTTCTGGCCGATCCGCCGGGTGCCGCGCGGGGTGAGCTCCAGGCGTTCGCCGTCCCGGGTCAGGTAGCCGGCCGCTTCCAGGCGCCGGGCCAGGTCGTCCAGGGCCTCGAGGTCGCGCACGGCCGGCTCGCCGAGCAGGTCGCGGACCTCGTCGCGGTCGATCTCGGCGAGGTCGTCCGGACCACCGACGTCGCCGAGGGCGTCCTCCAGGCGTTCCATGGACTGGAGGCGGGCGATCTGCGCGAGCGCGCCATCGAGCGACAGGGGCTCATCGCCGCTGAATCGGACTCGGTCGCCGAGCCCACCCGGGATGAGGAGGTCCAGGTTGGAGGCGAGCTCGGCGAGGTCCAGCAGGAGCCGGTCGTCGCGGAGCAGCGCGTCCATCATCGACTGGAGCTCGGCCCGCTGCTCCGGCGACAACGATCGGAGCAGCGACTGCATCGCGGCCATCCGTTCGGCGAGCTGCTGGATGATGTCGTCGAACGTCCGCGCACCCGGGAAGAACCGGCCGTGCTTGGCCAGGAACTCGCTGACGTCCGGGTCGCCTCCGCCGATCCGCTCGCGGATGAGCCCGTTGAGGTCACGGACCATGTCCCGGTTGGCGGCGAGGTCCTCCGGCGTCATCGAGCGGATGGCATCGCCCATGCCCTGGACGAACTGCTCGAGCACCTGCTGGCCCAGGCGCTCGACGAGCTCGTCGAAGCGTTCCCGCGCGTCCGGCTCCATGAAGTCGTAGTCGCGCAGCTCGCGGATCCGGTCGCCGACGTCATCGGGCAGCCCGTCCAGCCGTTCCAGGCGGCGCGCCGCGAGGTCCCTGGCCATCGCGCCGATATCTGCGTCGGGGGCATCCTCGGTCGAGCGCTCCAGCCGTCGCTCCACGCCCTCGCGTTCGGTGGCCACGATGTCGGCCAGCTCCTGACGGATGTCGCCGAGGACATCGCCGAGCGCAAACCGCTCGCGGAGCTCCTGGCGGCGGCGCATGAGACGGTCCATGAGGTCCTGGAGGCCGGGCATGTCCGGGCGGGTCGGGTCGTCGGTGCGCCAGCCGCGCTCCAGGAGTCGGCGCAAGGCCTCGCCCAGGTCACCCTCGGCCATGACGTCGTCGGCGAGGGCCTCGAGGATCTCGCCGGCCTCAAGGTCCGGGAGGCTCTGGCTGCCATCCCAGCGCGAGAACCGCGCCTGACGGGCGAGCGCGCCGAACGGGTCGGCCGCGGCGCCGTCGTCCGGTCGGAACGCGCCGTCGGTCATCGGTGGTAGATGGTCGTCCCGGCCACCCGTTCCTTGTTGAGTCGCCGGATCAGGTGCAGTCCCTCCAGCAGGAACTCGACCGCCGAGGCGACGACCGCCGGTTCGGCGGCCCCATCCGTGACGTCGAACGTGCCGAGCCGCCGGACCGCCTCGTCGAGGCCGGGCACCTCGCGAGCCCAGGCCACGTATTCGCGGGATGGCGTGCGGTCGCCGATCTCGACCACGAAGCCCTCGTCGAAGGCGTCGACGACCGGCTCGAGCGCCTCGACATCGACCCGCCGGGTGAAGGTCGCATGGACGGCCTTGGTGATGAGTCGCTCGACGACCCGCTCCTCCGGCGTCTCGTCGCCGACGGACTCGAGCTCGACCTTGCCGACGGTCGAGGCCACGATGGCCGCGAGGTCGGTGATCCGCGGGGAGGCCAGCCCCTCCCCCAGCCGGACGGCCCGCTTGATGGCGGCCGCCTCGAGGACCTCGGTGTTGGCGACCGACACCCGGACGGACACACCGGAGCGCTGGCTGATCTCCGGCGAGCGGCGAGCCAGGTGGGTGAGCTCGGCGACGATCTCCTCGATGAACGGCGGCACGACGACCGGCGGGATCTCGTCGACCGGGTCGAAGCGCTGCTTCTCCTGGCGGACGATAGCCGTCTCGTGCTCCAGGGAGCGCGGGTAATGGGTCCGGATCTGTGACCCCAGGCGGTCCTTGAGCGGCGTGATGATCCGCCCGCGCGAGGTGTAGTCCTCCGGGTTGGCGGACGCGACGACGAACACGTCCAGCGGGAGACGGACGGTGAACCCGCGGATCTGGACGTCGCGCTCTTCGAGGACGTTGAGCAGCCCGACCTGGATGCGCTCGGCGAGGTCGGGCAGCTCGTTGATGGCCACGATGCCGCGGTTCGCGCGCGGGATGAGCCCGTAATGGAGGGTCAGCTCGTCGGACAGGTAGCGGCCCTCGGCGACCTTGATCGGATCGACCTCGCCGATGAGGTCGGCGATCGTGATGTCCGGGGTGGCCAGCTTCTCGGCGTACCGGCGATCGCGCGGCAGCCAGTCGATGGCGGTCGTCTCCCCGTCCCGATCGACCGCGGCCCGGCCGGCGGCGCTGACCGGCGCGAACGGATCGTCGTTGAGTTCGCCGTCACGGACGACCGGTAGCCACGGGTCCAGGAGGCCGATGAGCAGGCGCGCCATCCGGGTCTTGGCCTGGCCGCGCTCACCGAGGAAGACGAGGTCGTGGCCGGCCAGGATGGCGTTCTCGATGGCCGGGATGACCGTCTCGTCGTAGCCCAGGACGGTCGGCAGGATGTCGTCGCCGGCGGCCAGGCGGGCCAGCAGGTTGGACCGAAGCTCGGCCTTGACGGTCCGCGACTGCCAGCCGCTCGCGCGCAGGTCGGCGATGGTCGAGGCAGGCGGCGGCTGGGATGTCATGCGGGACCTCGTGCGACTGGCAGGATCGGAGGCGAGGGTCGGGTCGGCGCGGATGCGGGCGGACGACCTCGGCGATGGCCGCCTCGTCCGGATCGCCGCTCCGGAGGGCGTCGAGGAGTCCGGCGCGCCGGTCGACCTCGAGCTCGAAGTCCCCGGCTCGCCGGCCGACCCGCCGGGCCAGCTCCGGGGTGACGCCCCAGCCGAACTGCTCGAAGCGATCCGTGCCGGCATCCCACGTCGCCAGGACGGCCGGGCCGAGACGCTGGACGTGGCCGTGTTCGTCGCGGGCGATGGGGCGAACGTAATGGGCGGCGACGACCCGGGGCGTGGCCAGGCCCTCGACATCGCGCAGGACGAGCACGACCCCAAGGCGCGAGGCCTCATCGTCGGTCAGGCCGACCGGTGGGCCCTGGAGGGTCGCCAGGACGTCCTCGAGCCGCTCGCCGACGACCGTGGCGGCCAGGCCGTAGCCGATGGTCGCGGCCCGGACCGCCAGGCGGGCGACCGCCCCGAGGTCCGCGGCCCGATCGGGCGGCCCGTCGGTCAGGTCGGCGACGAGGACCGTGGTGTCGGGGCGCACCGGCCGTGACGCGGAGTCTCGGTCGGCGGCCGGCGCCTGCGGTGGTCGCTCCCAGCCCAGCTCGGTCGCCTGCGGGAGCCATCCGAACGTCTCGTCGGCACCGCGCAGCCGGATGCAGCTGGTCCCCGGCCGGAGGCAGGCAAGGAGCGCGTCACGGAGGCGGCGCGCATCAGCCGGGTCGGCCGCGTCGGGATGGGCGACGAGCAGCGGCACACCGCCATCGATGAGGAGCCACAGGAGCGCGCCGAGCTCGGCATCGAGCGTCCCGGCGCGCACGAGCGCGACGAGATCGACGGCGGCCGGCGGCGCGTCGTGGACGACCGCCCGGCCGTCCGCCGGCAGGACGTCCGGCTTCGAGTCGGCCAAGACGGGACTCCAGCTGCGGCGAGCGTCGGGGATGCGGCCCGGGACGGCAGCGTACGGCCGGTCCCGGGGAGCGTCAAACGGCCGGTCGGCGCGCCGGCGCACCAACCGCGCTGGACTTCCGGAGCGTCCCGCCGGTACGAGCGTCCGGGGTCGATATCCCCCGAGATACCCATAGCCTTGGGGTTCGGATCCCAGTCATCCGACCACACGGGGGACCATCATCGACACGGCCGACCGCTCGACGATGTACTGCGAGCGATGCGGCGCGCACCGCGACCGGTTCCGCGACACCGCGGGGACGGCGTTGCGCGCCTGTTCGATGTGCGCAAGCGCGACCTGCCCGGACTGCTGGAACCTGACCCTCCAGGCGTGCCTGGCGTGCGCCCCGTTCAGCCTGCCAGCCGGTGCCGCCCCGGCCGTCGCATCGGTCCAGCCAGCCGTGGCGGCCCCTCCCCAAGCCCCGCTGCCGCGATCCGCACCGGTCACTGATCGGGCGCGAGCGGCGGTCGCCGTGGCCCGCGCCGGCCGCGGGGCCTCGACCGGCGGGACGGGTCGCTCGCGCCGGGTGATGGCCGCGCTCGGGACAGCGACCGTGGCCACGGCGTTCGTCGCGGCGGCGGCCCTCGCGTTCAACGTCATCGGCGGGGTCGGCCGGGCGCCGGCCGAGGCCGCACCGGCCGGCGAGAGGAGCACACCGACGACGACCGTCCCGGGCGTCACTGGCGGACCGGTCACGACTGACGGGGTGACGATCATCGATCCGACGGCACCGCGCGCCGACCCGACCGACCGCGACGGCGGAGATGGCGCCGGTGGCTCGAGGTCCGACGGCGATGACAGCGATACGGGCGGTGCCGGTGGGACGCCGGGTGGTGGCGGCAACCCGGGTGCCGGTGGGAACCCGGGTGGCGGCGATCCGACGAACACCCCGCACCCGACCTCGACCGTGCCGGGCTCGACACCGACGCCCAGCCCCGCGCCGACGCCCGATCCGACGCCAGACCCGACACCTGATCCGACACCGGACCCGACGCCTGATCCGACGCCGGATCCCACGCCCGACCCGACACCTGACCCGACACCGGATCCCACGCCCGACCCGACACCGGATCCCACGCCCGACCCCACGCCGGATCCATAGCCGACCGCACCGTCCCGGGATCCTGCCAGCGGATGGCAGGGATGGCGCCGTAGCATGCGGCCATGGACCTGACCATCGAACCCCTCACGCCCGACCGGCTGACCGACCTCGCGGCGCTGTTCGGCCAGGGCGGCGACCCCAAGCGTTGCTGGTGTTCGTTCTACCGCGTCCGGAACAAGGACATCGTCGACTGGTCGAAGCAGGACAACCGGGCGGTCCTGGAGCGCGCCCTCGACGCTGCCGCCACGGAGCACCGGGCTCCCGGCCTCGTCGCCTATGCCGGCGGCGACGTCGTCGGCTGGACGAGCGTCGGGCCGCGCGAGGACTACCCACGGATCGTCCATTCGACCGTGCTCGCGCCGATCGACGACACGCCTGCCTGGTCGATCGTCTGCTTCGTCGTCGGCCGTCGCTCACGGGGCCAGGGCGTGGCCAAGGCCCTCCTGGATGCCGCCGTCGACTACGCCCGCGATCACGGGGCGACGACCCTTGAGGCCTACCCGGTGGATCTGGCGGACGGTGAGCGCATCGCCTCGGCGAGCGTCTATCGGGGCACGGTGGCGATGTTCGAGCGGGCCGGATTCGAGGTCGCCGAGCGGCGCCGCGCACCGGGTGCCAAGACGGAACGCCCGATCATGCGTCGCGTCCTCTGACGCCACCTACGTCATCCGTCGCATGCCGGACATCGTCGTCCGTCCAGGTTGACATGGCCTTCGCCCTGGGCCTAGACTCGCCGACGGCCGGCATGTCGCCCGCCCTCGTCTAGCTCATCTGGAGGCGTTCTCCGAATGACGATGCACACCCTGCTCCGACGCACTACGGCGCCCATCGGCGACGTGGATCGCGGGAGATCTGTGCCCATCTCGAGCTAGCCGCAGGCGGCAGGACCGCCTTCCGGACAGGACACGAGCCGTGGGCCAGATCGGGCCCCCGGCTTTTTTGATGCCCTGCTCCGGCAGACCACCAGCATCACGAGCCGCGAGGCCCACCGACGAAGCGTCGACACGACGAGCGTCGGACGAGGCCCGCGGCTCGTTCCATGTCCCGGGCCATCCACCCCACCACCCCCGTCACCACTCGACTACCGAAGCGACTCGACAAGCGACTCGACTGGAGCACCACCGTGACCACCCTCATCGATCAACTGAAGACGAGACCCGTGGTCGGCCCTGCTCAGGGAGCGATCGACCGGTCGATCCCGGCCCTGCTCATCGACGGCGTCAGCAAGTCCTTCGTCGTCGGCCGAGCCAAGAAGCCCGTCGCGGCCATCGTGGACGTCGACCTGCGCCTGGAGCGTGGCGACATCCACGGGGTCCTCGGGGCCAACGGCTCGGGCAAGTCGACCCTCATCCGGCTCATCAGCGGGCTGCTGACGCTGGACAAGGGTCGGGTCGAAGTCTTCGGCCATGACCTCGAGCGCGAGGAGATGGCGGTCAAGCGCCTGATCAACCGGGTCAGCGTCGACGCCGCCTTCTTCAAGAAGCTCAGCCCGATGGAGAACCTCGTGTTCGCCGCCCGGCTGTACGGGCTCGACGGCAATGCCGCCAAGCACGACGCCCTGGCCATCCTGGCCCGGCTCGGCATCAGCGAGAAGCGGGTCGGCCGACCCGTCGAGCAGATGAGTCGAGGGATGCAGCAGAAGGTCGCCATCGCGCGAGCCCTGCTGACCAGCCCGACGCTCCTGTTGCTCGACGAGCCGACGACCGGCCTGGACCCCCGCAGCAAGTTGGACGTCCAGACATTCATCGAGGAGATCAACGAGACCCACGACGCGACGATCGTGCTCACGACCCACGACCTGGCAGAGGCCGAGCGCCTGTGCTCCCGGATCACCGTCCTCAACGACGGCCGGATCGTGGCCGAAGGCACCTCGCCGGAGCTCAAGGCCCAGACCGCGACCCGGCTCGGCCGCGAGGCCAGCCTCGAAGACGTGTTCATGACCTACACCGGCCGCTCCCTCGACGACGACGTCGACGAGGACGAGTCGGACGACGACGACGAGTCGTAAGCGACTAGACGAGAAAGGAGGTGAGAACCATGGAAGCGCAAGTCCGGATCGCGTTGGCCCACGCCCGCGATTTCCAGGCCCGGGAAGCCCAGCGCGTCGCCGAAGACCGGCGATTCGCCCAGCCCGGCCTGTCCATCCGCCGGACCGTCGGCCGCCGCGTCATCGCGGTCGGTCAGCGGATCGCCGCGGACCCGACCTACGAGCTGGCTCGGTCCCGTTGAGGGGCCGAGCCAGCTCCCGACCCTGAGGAGATCCTCTCGTGACCATCGTCGCCCATGAGCTGAAGGCGTCGTACGCCTTCATCGAGCGCAACTTCTTCCTGACTCGCCGCTACTGGGGCTGGGAGCTCGCCTTCCTGGTCTATTCCGTCGCGGGCGCGCTCTCCATCTCGCTCATCGGTGCCGACCAGAACAACGAGGCGTTGCTTCTGTCCCTGATGGTCGGGGCGATCTTCTGGAACTACCTGTCGGTCGTGTTCAGCTGGATCGCCGAGACGATCTCCGTCGAGCGCTGGGAGGGCACGCTGGAGTACACGTTCATGGCCCCGGTCCGACGCTGGTCACAGCTGTTCGGCTCGGTCGTGTACGCGATGCTCTATGGCCTCGTCCACACGACGGTCATCTTCATCGTGCTGGTCCTGTTCTTCCGCGAGCTCGACCTGTCCTTCGCGAACCCGAGCACGGCCGTCGTGTTCATGCTCCTCGGCTCGTTCAGCTTCGTCGGGATCGGGATGATCGCCGCGATCATGCCGCTGCTCTACGTCGAGCGTGGAGCGCAGATGACGTTCGTGCTCCAGTCCTGTCTGCTGCTGGTCAGTGGCGTGTACTACTCGGTGGACATCCTGCCGGAGTGGATGCAGGCCCTGTCCAAGCTGTCGCCGGCGACGTACGTCCTGGACGGCGTCCGAGCCGGGCTCATCGACGGCGTGCCGGTGACCGAGCTGTGGCACGACATCTGGCCGCTCATCGTCATGGGCTTCGTCTTCATCCCGTTCGGGCTGTGGGCGTTCGGCCGGGCCGAGCGCTACGCCAAGCGCACCGGCAAGCTCAAGCGGGTCGGCTGATCCGATGACCGACCTGACGATCCTCGGTTGGGACGCGGCCTGGGCCACGGTGTCGCCCGCCCTCGTGGGCGAGCGTCGCCCGGCCCGGGTCATCGCCGTCCACAAGGAGACCGCCATCGTCCGCCCGGCCGATGGCCCGGACCGCTCGGCCATCGTGTCCGGTCGCTTCCGTTACGACGCTCTCGCCCCGTCGGACTTTCCGGCCGTCGGCGACTGGGTGGCGCTCGAACCCGCCCAGCCGACGGCCGGGGCCGACGATCCGGCGGTCATCGCCGCCGTCCTTCCCCGCCGTTCCGCCTTCCGGCGCAGTGCCGCCGATTCGAGCCGCCGCACGTCCGGTCTGCTCAGCGACGAGCAGGTGCTAGCGGCGAACGTCGACGTCGCGTTCATCGTCGCCGGCCTGGATCGCGACTTCAATCTGCGCCGGCTCGAGCGCTACCTGGCGGTCGCCTGGTCGAGCGGCGTGGACCCGGTCATCGTCCTGAACAAGGCCGACATCGCAGAAGACCTGGAAGGCCGCCTCGTGGCAGTGGAGGCCATCGCCCCGGGCGTGCCAGTCGCCGTCCTGTCCGCCCTGACCGGTGACCACCTGGCCGACCTCGGGGCATGGCTCCGCCCGGGGCAGACCGCGGTCGTGCTCGGCTCATCGGGCGTCGGCAAGTCGACGCTGGTCAACGCGCTGCTCGGGGAACAGCGTCAGGCCACCGCGGCGGTCCGCGAGGACGACTCCCGCGGCCGGCACACGACCACGCACCGCGAGCTGTTCGTCCTGCCCGGCGGATCGCTGCTCATCGACACGCCCGGCATCCGCTCGCTGGAGATGGCCGGGGCAGACGAGGGAGTCGAGGCGGCATTCGACGACATCCTCGCCCTCGCCGCGGCCTGTCGGTTCAGCGACTGCCGGCACACGACGGAGCCCGGCTGCGCCGTCAGAAACGCCTTGTCTGACGGCACCCTGAACCCGGATCGGCTGGCCAGCCACCAGAAGCTGGAGCGCGAGCTCGCCCATGTCGAACGCAAGACCGACCCGCGGGCCCAGGCCGAGGAACGCAAGCGCTGGAAGTCCATCCACAAGTCGGTCGGCAAGCACATGGATCGCAAGTACGGGACGGAGTGGCGATGACGACCATCGATGACGCGATCCAGCTCGGCGTCCAGCCGGACATCCCGGGCCTGCGCCTCCGGCACGTCCGCCTGCCGGAGGACTTCGTCGGGATGGCCCGGACCAATCAGGCCACGCGCGACGCGGCCGGCATGGAAGAGGTCGTGACCGCCGAGGCGATGGAGCGTGACTACGGCCACATCCAGCATTGGGATGCGTACGACGACACGGTCATCGTCGAGCTCGACGGCCGGATCGTCGCCTACGGCCGGGTCGACTGGCGGGACCAGGTCGACGGCGCCCGGGCGTTCATGGCCATCCTCGTCGTCGAGCCCGCCCTCGCGGCATCGGGCATCCCGGACGCGTTGCTCGGCTGGGCCGAAGCCCGGCTCGTGGCCAACGCCCGGGCCATCCCGCCGGACGAGCGCCGGCCGAGCACGATGCGGACCTTCTCGTTCGGCGCGGAGGCCGGGTTGACCGACGCGCTCGTGGCCCACGGCTGGACCAAGGAGGGTCACGGCTACGAGATGGTCCGCCCGACCCTCGACGACATCCCGGACGTGCCGATGCCGGCCGGGCTGGTCGTGCGCCCGATCGGGCTGGACGAGGCCTCCATGCGCCGGGTCTGGGAGGCCGGCGTCGAGGCCTTCGCCGACGAGCGTGGCGAGCAGGAGGCGACCGAGGCGGACTGGGCGGGATTTCGCGACGACCCGGACCAGGATCCGGCGCTATGGGTCATCGCCTTCGATGGCGATGAGATCGCCGGCGGGGTCCGCGGGATGATCCATCCCGAGGAGAACGCCCATCACGGTCGCGAACGCGGACTCCTCGACGGCGTCTTCACCCGGCGACCGTGGCGACGTCGCGGCCTGGCGCGGGCGCTCATGGCCCGGTCGCTGGCCCGCTTCCGTGACCACGGCATGACGAGCGCGTATCTTGGTGTCGACGGGCTCAACCCGAACCAGGCGATGGACCTCTACACATCGCTGGGCTTCGAGGCCGTCAGCACGACCTACGATTGGGCCAAGGCCCTGCCGGCCGACGCCGGTCCGCTGGAGGATGGCGCGTGACCCTGACCGACTCCCCGACCGTCTGGCTCGACGTGGCCGATGCCCCGGCCATCCCCGGCCTGCGCTTCCGGCGCCCGCGGGCGGACGACGCCGATTTCGCGGCGACGTCGGCGCTCATCGCGGCGGCCAACGGCGAGGACGGCATCCCCTACGCGCCCACGGCATCGAACCTGCGCGAGGAGTTCGAGACCGACACCTCGTTCGATCCGGCGACCGACATCGTGATGGCCGAGATCGACGGTCGACTGGTCGCCAACGCGGGGAGCGACCGAGCGGTCCGCGATGGCCTCACGGTCTTCCACCTGTGGGGCCATGTCGACCCGGCCTGGCGCCGGCGCGGCCTCGGTCGTGTGCTCCTGCGGGAGAACGTGCGGCGCGTCGAGGAGCGGAGCGAGGCGGAGACGGACGGCGTCCCGACGGCCGCTCAGTCGGTGGCGGCCCGGACCGAAGCGGGGCACGCGGCACTCCTCGGTGAGGCCGGCTTCCAGCCGATCCGCTGGTTCTTCGAGATGCGGCGGCCCCACCTCGATGCCATCCCGGAGGCCCCGCTCCCTGATGGCCTGGAGCTCCGGCCCGTCACGCCCGACCTGCATCGGACGATCTGGGAGGCTGACACGGAGGCGTTCCAGGACCACTGGCAGGCGCGCCAGCCGACCGACGACGACTTCACCGCGCTGTTCGCCAAGGAGGACCTGGACACCTCGCTGTGGGTCGTCGCCTGGGATGGCGACCAAGTCGCGGGCGTCGTCCAGACGTGGATCTGGCGTGGCGAGAACGACCAGCTCGGCGTGCAGCGCGGCTGGCTCGAGCACATCAGCGTCCGGCGCCCGTGGCGGCGACGCGGACTCGGCCGCGCGGTGACCGCCGAGGCGCTCCGCCGGCTGGCAGCCGCCGGCATGACCGAGGCGATGCTCGGCGTCGATGCCGAGAATCCGACCGGGGCGCTCGGCCTGTACGAGTCGCTCGACTTCGAGGTCCACCAGCGCGCGACCGCGTGGCAGCGGCCCTTGCGGGGCTGACCGACCTCCCTCGCCCGTGGTGGCATCATGGTCGACGCGAACGGAGGGCCGACCATGCGCTCGTATCTCATCGTCGCCAACCAGACGCTGACGAGTCGATCCCTCGCCGAGGCGATCACCGCCCGCCTGGCCGACGGTCCCATCCGGACCTACGTCGTCGTCCCCCTCGTCCCGGTCGGCGGCCGGCTGACCTGGGATGAGGTCGCGTCCAGGGACGCTGCCACGGAACGGCTCGACGGCATCCTGGAGCGGCTGACCGCGCTGGGCGCCGAGGCCGCCGGCGAGGTCGGCGACCGCGATCCGGTGTCCGCGGTCCGGGACGCGATGCGCGGCCGTGAGGTCGACGAGATCATCATCTCGACCCTGCCCCGCGGCCTGTCCCGCTGGCTCGGCGAGGACGTTCCGAGCCGGCTGCAGCGAGAGCGTGACGGTCCCGGTGACCGTCGTGACCCAGCCGGACGAGGCCGCCGCCGGCTGAGGATGACCCGGCCGGGATCGGCTCAGGCGATGAGTCGACCGGCGTCCCGGACCAGCTCCAGCCACGGCCGCTCGCGGCCGATCGTCGTCGCGGCCCCGTGGCCCGGGTAGACGGCCACGCCGTCCTCGAGCTCGGACAGGCGGGCCAGCGACGCGGCCATCGCGACCGGGTCGCCGCCGGGCAGGTCCACCCGGCCCCAGCCCGCCGCGAACAGCGTGTCGCCGCTGAACAGGCGACCGCCGTCGACGTCATACAGGCAGACCGACCCCTCGGTATGGCCCGGCGTGTGCAGGACGCGCAGGCGGAACGACCCGAACCGGATCTCGCCGCCCTCGGCCAGGTCGACGGCCGGCACCGACGGCACGATCTCGAACGGCGCCCACAGCGGCTGGGGATCGACGAGTCGGGGGCGATCGTCCGGGTGGACCGCGATGTCGGCCCCGGTGTAGGCGGCCACGGCGGCGTTGTCGCCGATATGGTCCCAGTGGCCGTGACTCGACACGATGAGCTTCAGCGTCCAGTCACGAGCGGCGAGCTCATCGGCGATCCAGGCCAGGCAGGGTGTCGCCGTGTCGATGGCGATGGCCTCGCGGGTCCGCTCGTCGGCCAGGACGTGGACGTTCGTGGCGATCGGCCCGACGACGCGCTGCAGGTGCTCCACCGATCGATCGTCGCACATGGCTGGCCACTGGGCTGGACCCTGGTGCGACGATGCTCGACGCTTGCCTCGCCGGCGGACCGGCGTAGGATTCGATCCGGAGGTGGCCGGATGACCGCGCAGCATTCCGTCAAGCTCATCCCATGGGACGATCGCGAGTTCGTCCAGGCCTATGAACGGGCCGCCGCCGATCTCGCGGCGGCGGGGATCAGCCTCCACCAGGCAGCCGCGCCGGTCGAGCTCCAGCGCCGGCTCCGGGCCGGCGGCTACCCGGAGGCGGTCTGCTGGTGCGAGCGGACACCGGAGACCATCCTGGCCGCCAAGGCCCGCTGCGTCGTCGCCCGGGACAGCGCAGCGGCGACGCCACTGACGCCGCACTAGCCGTCGTGTCCACCATCGGCGGTCCGGTCCCGGTCCCGGATCGAGCGGCCGCGGCCATCCTCATCGCGATCGGCCTGGGATTCGGCATCCCGACACCGTTCGTGCTGGCGTACCTGGCCCGGACCGGGGATCTGCCGATGACCCCATGGGGCTTCCGGGCGATGAGCGGGCCGTTCGAGCGGCTCGGTCCCGAGGCGTTCACCGCCCTCGGCGTCGCGTTCGCCGGGGTCTGCGCGGTCGACGTCGTCGCGGGGACGCTGTTGTGGCGAGGCGATGGACGCGGCAGGACGGTCGCCGCGGCCGTGACGCCGGCGGGGGTCGCCCTGGGGCTCGGGTTCGCCCTCCCGTTCTACCTCGCGTCGATCCCGCTCCGCTCGGTCCCGCTGCTGTTGGGCCGGCGCCGCTGACGGGCCGCGTCGGTCGGGTCGGCGATGACGTCAGCCGCCGGCGGGCGCCTCGAGCTTCTCCTTCATGCAGTCGAAGGTCTGGCCGATCATCTTGGTGGCCGTGCCCTCGATGAGCCGGGCGCCGACGCTGGCCAGCGTGCCCGAGATGTTGACGTCCGCCTTCCAGTCCATCGTCGTGCCGCCGTCCGGCCCGTCGGACAGATGCATCGAGGCGTCGGCGTCGACCGCACTGCCCGGGGCCTGCCCATGCGCCTTGATCCCCGCATGGTCCGGGGCGGCCAGCTCGGCGAACTCCATGTTGACCACGAAGCGGGCGCTGATGAACCCGATGCCGACCTTGGCGGTGGCCTTGAAATGGGTGTCGTCGATGACCTCGATGGACTCGACGCCGGGGCCGCATTGACCGACCTGGTCGGGGTCGATGACGAAGGCCCAGACCTTGTCGCGGGGCGCGGCGATGTCGACGGAGCCCTCGAAGTGCATGCGATCTCCTCCTGACGATGGCCGGCCGTCAGCCGGGCATCGAGCGGGTCGATGGGTCGGCCGAGAGATACGTTACCGGCTCCTTGATGAACCGGGTCCGGCAGCCGATCGAGCAGAAGGCGTAGACGACCCCGTCGTGCTCGGCGAGATGCCGGGCATGGGCTCGATCGACGGTCATCCCGCAGACCGGGTCGTCCAGGACGATGTCGTCGACGACCGGCTCGAGGGTCACGCTGGCCGGCAGGGTCGCATGGTCCGTCGCCGGCCCCGGCCGGGCGATGAAGTCGGCCCGGCCACGCCGGACCTGGACGAGCTCGGCCAGGATGGACAGGGCGATCTCGTCGGCCGTCTCGGCGCCCAGGTCGAGCCCGGCCGGGGCACGCAACGCGCCGATGCGATCCTGGTCGATCGTCGTCTCCTCGCGCAGCCAGTCGCGGACGACGGTGGCCCGGGTCGGTGAGGCGACGAGTCCGACATACGACGCGTCGCGGGTCAGCGCGAGTCCGACGGCTTCCTCGTCCCAGATGCCCTGGCTGGCGACCACGACGTACGGCGAGGCATCCGGGTCCAGGCCACGGATGTCCGCGGAGGCATGGACCCGCTCGGCACCCGGGAAGGCATCGGCTTCGGCGATGGGATCGATGACCGTCACCCGCCAGCCCGCCGCCCCGCCCAGCCGCGCCAGCGCCCCGGCGATCGGCGTCGTCCCGACGACCCACAGGAGCGGTGCTGGCAGATGCGGTTCCACGTAGATCTCCAGTGTCCCGCCGGAATGGCAGGTCATGACCAGCTCGATGACGCCATCCGCCCGGCGACCCTCGCCGGGCCCGTCCCTCGACAGGCGGAGCAGCCGGGGCTGCCCGTCGCCGAGGGCCCGGAGCGCCTCGCGGACGACGACGGGCTGGGCGCAACTGCCGCCGACCCAGCCCTCGATCGTGCCGTCCGGGTGGATGATCCCGCTCGCCCCGGGTCGGGCCGAGGTCGGTTTGCGGACCGCGACCACCGTGGCGACCGCGAACGACCGCCCCGTCGACTCGAGCTCGACGGCCCGCGCGAACGTCGAGAACGTGCTCAGTTGAGGCCTTGCTCTCGAAGGATGGCCCAGACCTTCTGGGGTGTGATCGGGATATCGATGTTGCGGACACCGAGGTGCCACAGGGCGTCGACGACCGCGTTGGCGATGGCCGGCGGGGCGCCGACCGTCGCCGACTCCCCCACCCCCTTGGCGCCGATCGGGTGATGCGGCGACGGGGTGACCGTCTTCTCGAGCTCCCAGGCCGGCGTCTCCACCGCGGTCGGGAGGAGGTAGTCCATGAACGTGCCGGCCATGTTGTTGCCGAGCTCGTCGTAGGTGATCTGTTCGTACAGCGCGGGCGCGAGGCCCATCGTGAGGCCGCCGTGGATCTGGCCGTCGACGATCATCGGGTTGATGATGTTGCCGCAGTCATCGACCGCCACGAAGCGGCGGATGTGGACCTGGCCGGTGCCCTTGTCGATGTCGACGACGCAGATGTACGAGCCGAACGGGAAGGTCAGGTTCGGCGGGTCGTAGTAGTCCACGGCCTCGAGGCCGGCCTCCATCCCGGCCGGATGGTTGGTGTACGCCGCGAAGGCGATCTCCTGGATGGTCTTGAACCGGTCCGGTGAACCCTTGACGCTGAACTTGCCGGGCTCCCACTCGAGGTCCTCCTCGGAGGCCTCCAGGAGGTGTGCGGCGAGCTTGCGGGCCTTGTCCCGGATCTTGCGGGCCGCGACGGCCGTGGCCGCACCCGCGACCGGCGTCGAACGCGACGCGTACGTGCCCAGGCCGTACGGCGCGGTGTCCGTGTCGCCTTCCTCGATCTTGATGTCGGCGACCGGGAAACCGAGCTCCTCGGCGATGATCTGGGCGAACGTCGTCTCGTGGCCCTGGCCCTGGGACTGGACCCCGAGCCGGGCGATGACCTTGCCGGTCGGATGGACCCGGATCTCGCACGAGTCGAACATCTTGATGCCCAGGATGTCGAAGTCGTGCGACGGCCCGGCGCCGACGATCTCGGTGAACGAGCTGATGCCGATGCCCATGAGCTCGCCCCGCTCACGCTTCTCCACCTGCTCCTTGCGCAGGTCGTCGTAACCGATCAGGTCGAGCGCCTTCTGGAGGGCGGCCGGATAGTTCCCGGAGTCGTAGTCCCAGCCGGTCGGCGTGTGATACGGGAACTGCTCGGGCTGGATGAAGTTCTCCATCCGGAGCTGGGCCGGGTCCTTGCCGATCTCATGGGCCAGGACGTCCACGATCCGTTCGACGGCGTGGACCGCCTCGGTGACGCGGAACGAGCAGCGATAGGCGACGCCGCCCGGCGGCTTGTTGGTGTAGACGCCATCGACCTCCACGAACGCGTTCTGGAAGTCGTACGAGCCGGTGATGACGTTGAACAGGCCGGCCGGGTACTTCGACGGATCGGCCGCGGCATCGGTGTAGCCGTGGTCGGCGATGGTCTTGACCTTCATCGCCTGGATCTTGCCGGCCTTGTCCGCGCCGACCTCGATATCGATGTGGTAGTCACGGGCGAACGAGTCCGCCTGCAAATTCTCCGAGCGGTCCTCGATCCACTTGACCGGCTTGCCGATGAGGAACGAGGCGGCGACGGCCAGGACGTAGCCCGGATAGACCGGGACCTTGCCACCGAACCCGCCGCCGATGTCGTGGGTCTTGACCCGGATGTTCTGCTCGGAGATGGGAAGCCCAGCCCCGGCCGCCACGAGCGCGACGACCGTCCTGATGGCGTGCGGCGCCTGGGTCGTCATGTGCATCGTCAGCTGGCTGCGGATCGGATCCCAGTCGGCGACGATGCCGCACGTCTCGATCGAGGCGACGTGGATCCGCGGGATGTAGATGTGCTCCTTGACCCGGACCTCGGACGCGGCGAGCGCGGCGTCGGCCTTGGCGGCGTCGCCGGACTCCCAGTGCCAGATGTGGTTGTTCTGCTTGTCCTGGGCTCGGTCCGGGCGGAGGACGAAGGCGTCGTCCTCGAGGGCCTTGTACGGGTCGGTGATGACCGGCAGTGGCTCGTAGTCGACGAGCACGGCAGCGACCCCGTCCGCGGCGGCATACCGGGACGTGGCGATGACCGCGGCCACCTCCTGGCTCTGGTACATGACGGTGTCGGTCGGCAAGACCATCTGCATGTCGCCGGCGAGGGTCGGCATCCAGTGGAGCTTGTACGTCTCCAGGGCCTTGCCGTCGATGACGGCGAGGACACCCGGGACCTTCATCGCCTCGCTCGTGTCGATGCCCTTGATCGTCGCGTGGGCATATGGGCTGCGGACGATGTCCAGCCACAGCTGCCCGGGCAGGTTGACATCCTCGATGTATTCGCCCGCGCCGCGGATGAAGCGCGGGTCTTCCTTGCGCTTGACGGAGTGGCCCATGCCCCCGATCTCGGGACTGGTGCGGAGCTCGCGGGGCGCTTCTTCGGTCGTCATGTCGCTCGCTTCTCCCGCTCAGCCGGCCGCGGCCGGTTCGGCCGAGACTTCCTGGCCTTCGACCGTCTCGGCAGCCACGACCGGGGCGGACTCGCCCTCGCGCAGCGTGCCGGCGGCCTGCTGGATCGCCTTGACGATGTTCACGTAGCCGGTGCAGCGGCACAGATTGCCGCTGATGCCCTCGCGGATCTCGGCCTCGGACGGGTCCGGGTTCTCCCCGAGCAGCCACGACGCCTGCATGATCATCCCCGGGGTGCAGAACCCGCATTGCAGGCCATGCTGGTCCCAGAACGCCTGCTGGAGCGGGTGGAGGGTCGCGCCGTCGGCCATGCCCTCGATGGTCTTGACCGTCCGACCATCGGCCTGGACGGCGAGCATCGTGCAGCTCTTGGCGCTCTCACCGTCGACATGGACGGTGCACGCGCCGCAGTTACTCGTATCGCAGCCGACGTGCGTGCCGGTCAGGCCGAGCGTGTCGCGCAGGAAGTGGACGAGGAGGAGTCTCGGCTCGACGTCTGCCTCGTGCGCCTGGCCGTTCACCGTGGTGCTGATGTGTAGCGTCGTCATCGCGGACTCCCTGGGGTGCCGATGAGGCCGCTCCGAGGTCCAAGGCGAAGCTCCGCGACGCCATGGGCCCGAGGATCGTGCTGCGTCGTCATCTGGGTCGCGACCTCCTACGCGTAGGCGAGGGCGCGCGCCACGGCTGAGCGGAGCGACCGGACGGTCAGCTCGGCGGCCATCGCTCGCTTGTATTCGACGGGTCCGCGGATGTCACCGAAGGGTCTCGACTGCGCTCCGGCCGCCTCACCAGCCTGGCGGAACAACTCCTCCGACGGCCGCCGTCCGGCGAGGATCGCCTCGGCATCCGTGGCCGCGAACGGTGTCTCGGCGACGCCGGTCAGGCCGATCCCAGCGGAGGCGATCTGGCCCTCCACGCCGAGTCGCACGAAGACCGCCGACCCGCAGGTCGCGAAGTCGCCGACCTTGCGCTCCAGCTTGGTGTAGGCGCCGCCGGAGCCCCTGGGTCGACGGGTCATCCGGATCTCGGTCAGGACTTCGGTCGGCTCGATGGCCGTCGTGAACGTATCGAGGAAGAAGTCGCGGGCCACGACCTCGCGCTTGCCGCCCTGGCTCCTGCACACGATGGTCGCATCCACCGCGAGGAGGAACGCCGGCCAGTCGCTCGCCGGGTCGGCATGGGCGACGGACCCGCCGATCGTGCCCCAATTCCGGACCTGCGGGTCGCCGATGGTCGCCGCGACATCGACGATGCCCGGGTAGTGATCGACGATGATCGGGTGCTCGTGGATCTGGCGGTGGGTCGCCCGTGCGCCGATGCGCAGCTCGTCGTCCGTCTCGGTGATGCCGTCCAGGCCGGTGATGTCCTTGAGGTCCACCAGGAGGCCGGGTTGCGCAAGCCGGAGCTTGATCAACGGGATGAGGCTGTAGCCGCCGGACAGCAGCTTGGCCTCCCCCTCGCGGTCCTTGAGGATCCGCAACGCTTCGTCCAGGTCACCCGGACGGACATAGTCGAACTGACCGGGGATCATCGCGCTGCCTACCTCCTCCCCGCCGGAGCGGGGACTGGGACGGCCCGTCCACGGGCACGGAGCTGGTGGCGACGACTCCTCGACCGACGCTCCGGGTGGTCCCGCATCGCTGTACCCGGACGGTCGGCCGCGTCTCGGGGAGTGTTGCGGGTGAGTATCGACCTCGGTGGTTGCGGCGTCAACGCGCGGCAGCGGTCGGTGAGCCGCTGACCGGCCGGCCCGGTCACACCCCGGGCCGGCCGGTCGAGCGTCAGGCGACGGCGATCGGTTCGCCCGTCTCGAGCATGGTCTTGAGCCCGGACACGATGTAGACGATGCCGCCGCTGAACTCGGTCTCGGTGCGCGAGCCGGGGATGAGCTTGGAGGTCACCGTCAGGCGGGTCGGGCCGCCGTCGTCGCCGGCCTCGATCGCCCAGGTCATCCGGACCGGCCCGTCCGCGGCCATGGCCGGATCCCAGCGCGGCGTGAAGTCCATGACCACCTTCCGGCCCGGCTCGACCTCGAGCACGACGCCATCGGCCGCCGGCGACCCGTCGGGATAGTCGTAGGCGATCGATGCGCCGACCTCCCAGGTCGAGCGCACGCGCGTCCCGTAGTAGTAGCGCGCGGTGTCCTCGCCGTCGGTGATGGCCTGCCAGACCCGGTCGGGCGTGGCCTTGATGTACACGGCATAGACGTGATCGATGGTGTCCACCGGTGCCTCCAGCGTGCGTTTCATGAGGGACATCGCCCCGACGATGGGCTCGGCGAATTTCGAGATCCAACGGTCGTGGGCGAGGCGGATGGGCACCGGGTTGAGGTAGTGGCGCTTCTCGCGGCCGACCTTGCGGGTCGACACGAGATCGGCGGCCTCGAGCACCCCGAGGTGCTTCATGACCCCGAATCGGGTCATCGCGGGCAGCGCCTCGCACAGCTCTCCCAGCGTCTGGCCATCACGCTCGAAGAGCCGGTCGAGGAGGACTCGCCGACCGGGGTCGGCGAGCGCCCGGAAGACCGGAGCCATGTCATCCGTCACGGGCCAGACTATATGTGACTCATTAGTCACATGTCAAGCGCATGGCCGCGTGTCCGTCCGTGCTGCGGTCTATACCCTTCGAGGCGTGACCTGGCGACCGATGGCGCTCGGCCTCGAGACCGAGCGGCTCATCCTCCGGCTCCGCGACGAGCGCGACGCAGCCTGGTACCGGGAGCTGCTCGTCGAACGTGGGGAGGACCTGCCGACGCTCGAGGAGGCGACGACGCGCCTCGCGCGATTCCGCGACCTGACGCTGGAGCTCGGGATCGGGGCTCTCGCGATCTGTCGTCGATCGGAAGGCGACGTCATCGGCTACGGCGCGCTCGTCGTCGGGCGCTGCAGCCTGGACGAACCGGAGATCGCCTTCGAGCTGCTGCGACGGTTCCACGGACGCGGCTATGCCACGGAGGCGGCGCAGGCCCTCGTGGATGCCGCGGCGGCGACGGGTCGACACCGGCTCTGGTCGACCGTGCGGCCCTGGAACGCGGCGTCCCTCCGGGTGCTCGAGAAGATCGGGTTCCGCCGGGACCACATCACCACGGATGAGCACGGCGACGTGGTCTACCTCGTCCGCGACCTCGAGGGTCGCCGGCCTGGCCGGCACCACGACGCTAGCACGACCAACGGAGGACCTCTGATGCGCAGCGTGACCTTCTCCATGGGCGTCTCGCTCGACGGCTACATCGTGGGGCCGGACGGCGGCTTCGACTGGACAGGGCTCGACGACGAGGTCTTTCGCTCCGCATCGACGAGATCCGTGGCGTCGGCGTCTACCTGTTGGGACGACGGCTGTACGAGACGATGCTGTACTGGGAGACCGCCGGCCAGGATCCATCGCTGGACGACGCTCAACTCGAGTGGGCCGCGCTCTGGAAGCCGCTCCCGAAGGTGGTGTTCTCCACCACGCTGACGGCGGTGCAGGGCCATGCCCGCCTGGCCTCCGGCAGCCTGGCCGAGGAGATCGAGCGGTGGCGAGCCGAGCCGGGCGAGGGCGAGATCTGCGATCGGCGGTGCGACGCTCGCCGCCGAGGCGGCCGCGTCGCGGCTGATCGACGAGTACCGGCTCAGGGTCTACCCAGTGCTGGTCGGCGGTGGTGTCTCATACTTTCCGCAGCGTGATCGCCGGGTCGATCTCGAACTCGTCGAGACCCGTGGCTTCGGCTCGGGCGTCGTCTATCTCCGCTACCGCGTGGCGCGCTAGCCGGCTCGTCCGCGCGTGGTCAGAATTGGTCCGTCGGCCGGATGCGATCGGAGGACTCGATGGCCCGGTCGCGCTGACGGTCGTACTCGCGATCGATCCCCTGCTCCTCGAGGACCTCCTCGGCCGTGCGACGGCGCCGGGCAGGGCGCCACATGAGGAGGCCCACGATCAGGACCGCGGCGAGGATGATCAGCACGGGTTCCATCCGGCGATCGTGGTCGCCGCCGGTGTCCACGTCAAGGTCCGAGATCGACGCGCCGGCGAACGGATCAGTCGGCGCGCGACCGACGACGCGGTCGATCGACGAAGGCCACGAGCCCGACAGCGACGAGGACCCCGACCAGCAGGACCGGCAGGATGTCGAGGATCGTCAGTGGCGTCGGCGCCGGTTCCGGTGCGCGTGGCGGCAGGACCCCGGGTCCGTATAGCGCGATCGCCTCGGCCAGATACGCCTGGCCCTCCGGGCTATCCGGAGGTGCCTGGAGGGTGTAGATGGCCGCGGCCGGTCGCCCTTGCTCGTTCACATCCGGCGCGATGATGAGTCGGGTGCCCTTGGCGACCGGGTAGCTGCAATCGCCGATCGGCTCGCCCTCCTTGAAGGCGATGACGATCGCTGCGACCGGCTCCCCGCCATTGAACCAGCGCTCGACATGGAACCAGCGGCCGCCAGGCGCCGGATCACCCGTCGTCCCGACGACGACCAGCTGATCGTGCGGCATGTCGACCAGGGTCGGTGGGTCCTCGAGGGGCGAGCAGGCCGCGACGGGCGTCGCGGACACGAGGCCGGCGGCGACGGCAAAAGTGGTGACGAGCAACCCACGGACGACGGCGCGACGAGACGGTCGGATCGACACGGCCGCGAGCATCATCCGGCTCGGGACGGCCGTCAAGCGCCTTGGAACGCGCCCTGTGGCACGGCCGTCGCCGATACGGCACCATCCCTCGGATGGACCCGATGCCCCCCGAGGCGATCCTCGCGAATGCCCCGCCGACCATCGCCGCGATCGGCGAGCGCCTGCGCGAGATCGTCCGACGCTCGGTGCCAGACGCCGTCGAGCGCGTCCGGCCAGGCTGGGGCCTCATCGGCTATGACGCACCGAACGGCAGACGGACCGCGTACTTCGCCTGGATCTGGCCCGAGACCGAGCACTGCCACCTCGGGTTCCAGCAGGGCTGGGCGATGCGCGATCCGCACGGCCGGCTCAGCGGCGAAGGGATCACGAAGCAGGTCCGCTGGCTCACCTTCGACCCGGGCGACCCGATCGACGAGGGCATCTGCCACGAGCTTCTGGTCGAGGCGCTCGACGTCGCCCGGATGAGCCGAGGCGAGCGCGAGTTGCGCGCGGCCGATGGCGACGTCCTCGACCTGGACCGGCCGCCACCGGACTGGCCAGGCGCCGGCGACTGATCAGCGCGCCGCCGCTAGCCGCGCCCCTCGGGCGGCACCCACTGGTTGGCCTTCTCGTTCCGAGCGGCCAGCGTCGCCGTCTCCTCGACCCGCTTGGCGCGAGTCTCGGGCCGCTTGGCCCCGCCGATCCAGGTGAGGATGGCCTTCCGTGCGCTCGGGCTGAACGCGTCCCAGTTGGGGCGAGCCGGCGGGTGCGCGTCCAGCGCCGCCACCAGGTCGTCCGGGACCACCAGCGCTTCGACGTCATCGAGCATCGTCCACGTCCCGAGGCGCTTGGCCTCCTCGACCGCCGCCAGCCCGGCCGGGAGCATGAGCCCGGCCGCGGTCAGGCGCTCGACGCGAGCCTTGTTCGTGCGTGCCCAGCCGCTCCGAGGACGGCGCGGGGCGAACCATTGGATCGTCCGGTCGTCATCCAGCCGGCGCTGGACGGCGTCGACCCAGCCGACGCACAGGGCCTCCTCGACCGCGTCCTCGTACGGAACGCTCGTCCGGCCGGTCGGCTTGCGCCAGGACGCGAGATAGACGCCGATCGATGTCGCATGGTTGGCGATGAGCCAGGCGCGCCAGCCGGCGCGGTCGAACGGGCCGACGAACGGCTTGCCATCCGGGGCCAGGCCATCGCCGGTCATCGGTCACCTTCCGGGCTCCAGGTCGCGATGCCGATGGTCATCGGGTGCTGGCTGCGCAGCCCGGCCTGGCCCTGGGCATCGATGACGACGAGCGGCTCCAAGGCGGCGACGAAGCGGGCATCCGCCGCGCTGCCCGGGTCGACCCACAGCTGGCGGCGGAGGAAGTCCTCGAGCGCATCCCGCGAGTCGAACCGGCGCGGCTCACGCTCGACCCGCTCCACCACCGGGTCCCGTCCGCGGGCGCGCAGGAGCTCGATGAACTGCGGCAGGGCCGGCAGGCTGACCCGCGACTCGCCCCAGACCGGCGGCCAGCAGACGTCGGCGATCGACGACGGCTGGCGTTCCATGAGGACAGCCACGCACAGGCGCTCGCTCGCGGCCTCCATCGCGTCGACGAACGGACCGATGGCCGCGATGTCGTAGCTCACGTGGGCGATCAACGAGACGTCCGCCGAGCCGGCCTCCGCGCCGACCACCGGCCACCGACCCTCCACCGTCGTGACGTTGTCGATGCCGTACTCGTCGGCGATCTCGCGGAGGCCGCCGAGCATCCCCGGCGATGGGTCGACGGCAACGACGCGCCCGCCGGACGGCGCCAACGCCCGGGCGATCGGCAGGGCGTAGCGACCGGCGCCTGCCCCGATGTCCAGCCACGTCTCGCCGGGCTGGACCAATGCCAGCAGGGCCTCGAGCGACGGATCGTCGGTCCGGGTCGGATCGGCCCGGAACAGCGAGGTGACCGGGGCATAGAAGTCGGCAGCGTCGGGGACCTCCCGGAACCGGTCGACCTGGTCGTTGTTGGCATGGACCCGGTCCGCCCACGCGGACTCCAGGACGGCCACGAGATCGGCCGGCGTGTCGACATCGGGGTTCCCGCCGTCGGCCGGCACGGCGATCTCCCGGACGAGCTCGGCGTGGGCGGCCACGAGCGGGCCGAGCCCGCGATCGCCGGTCGCCTCGGCCGCCAGCCCGAAGGCCGATCGATGGAGCAGGACCGGGTTCCGGCCCCCGTCGTGCGCGTAGACCGGCACGGAGACCGGGGTCTCCGGGCTGACCCCGGCGTCGTGCAGGGCCCGGAGCGCCGCGATCGGGACGCGCGGCTGGTCGCCGAGGACGAGGAGCGTGGCGTCCACGTCGGGATCGAGCGCCTCGAGGCCGAGGCGGACGGAGCTCGATAGGCCCCGGTCCGGGTCGGGGTTGACGATGCGTCGCTCGTTGCGCCAGTCGATGGCGGTCTCCACGGCCGACGCGTCCCCACCGAGGACGACGACGACATCGTCCGAACCGACCTCGGCCAGGCGATCGAGGACGTGCTGCAGGACCGGCCGCCCTTCGATGGTCGCCAGCAGCTTGCCGCCCCCGAACCGCGACCCGCGGCCGGCCGCGAGCACCACGGCCGCGACGCGCATGCCGCGAGCGCTCAGGACCCGCTCGCCGGGGGCGTCGCGGTCTCGTCGAAGAGCCCGGGCGTCGGTGGCGTGCGACCCCGCTCACTGCCGGACGAGCCGCGCGCCCCGATCCGCCGCCGGGTCTCGACGTCGACCGTCTCGCCCTCGCGGGCCGGATGCTCGACCAGCGCGATGAGACGGCTGGCCATGAATCGGCCGGTTCGGACCGGCGTCCCGCCTCGGGTCACCTCGGTGACCTCGACGACGCCGCGCGCGGTCGTCACCTCGATCCGTCGACCCGCCCGCGTGGCCACGATGTCGAACGTCTGGACGGCGCCGCCGGTGTCGACGACGACCTCGACGCGATCGCCCTTCATCGCTGCCTCCTCTGCGCGGATCCGATGCTCCCGCCGAGACCGATGCTAGCCGGTTGCGCGGCAGGAGTAGCGTGTGGACCGCGCGAGGCATCCGCCCAGTCAAGACGCCCGCGCGGTGGAGGAGCGTCGCCCCATGTCCGAGCCCGTGGATCCGTCCCTACCCCCGGTCGATCCTGCCCCCGTCCCACCCGCGTCACCCGAGGTCCCGGACGACGCTTCGCCGGCCGCCGGCGCCCCCGCGGCTGCCGCGGCCGCCTTCACGCCGCCAGCGCTGTCCGCCTTCGACCTCGCCAGTCGGACCGTGCTCGGTGGCGCGGCGCTTGCCATCGTCGCCGCCCTCCTCGGCGTCATCCTCGAGGCCTGGGAGTTCCAGCCGTTCGCCCTGGCCATCATCGTCCTGGCCATCATCGCGGCCGGCGCCGCCTACAGCCTCCAGGCGCTGAGCGTCAGTGACGCCGTCAAGCCCTGGCAGCCGGTCGTGCTGGCCGCGGCCGGCGCCACGGCCACGGCCATCAGCGCATTGGCCGTCGTCGAGATGATCGGCGACCTCGACGACCTGGAGGCATACGGCGGCTTCGTCGGGTTCATCCTGGGCATCCTCGTCCTGGCTGGTTCGATCGCGATCCTGCAGGGCGGCATCCGCGGCACCTTGCCGAACCTTCGCGGAGCGGAGCGCGGGGCCCAGCTCGCCGGCATCGGGATCGCCCTCGTCCTGCTGGCCTGGGTCCTGCACCTGACCATCGGCTTCTGGGCTTTCGCGCCGGCCGTCTGGGGGATCCTGGCCATCGTCCTGGCGGCCACCCTGGTCCTGTTCGGCAGTACGGAGGAGCACCTCCCGGACTGGGTCGGCTGGGTCGCCGTCGTCCTGGGCCTGTTCGCCGCGTGGACGGCGCTCGGGCAGTGGGGGTCGCTCATGGAGCTCGGCGCGACCGAAGTCGAGCTCGGGATCGACGACATCGTGCCGTTCCTCATCTACGTCGCCGGGATCATCCTGGTCATCGCCGGTGGGGCGCTGCACGCGATGGGCGGAAAGCTCGCCATCCCATCCAGGACCACGACGCCCTAGCCGCTAGGCGACCGCGCGCTCCTTCATCGGCACACCGGAGCCGCCGTAGCGTTCGGCGACGACCTCGGCGAGGATCGCCAGGGCGGTCTCCGGCGGCTGCCGGCCGCCCAGGTCCAGGCCGACCGGGCCGCGGAGCCGGGCCAGCTCGTCCGGCGTCACGCCGGCCTCGAGCAGGCGCTGCCGGCGGTCGCCCTGAGTCTTCTTCGAACCCACGGCGCCGACATAGCGGCAACCGCGCCGCAGGGCCTCGACGATCGCGGGCTCGTCGAACTTCACGTCGTGGGTCAGGACGGCGACGGCGTCGTTCGGGCCCAGCCCGATCTCGTCCGCGACCTCGTCCGGCCAGCCGACGACGAGGCGATCGACGTCGGGGAACCGCTCCGGCGTCGCGAACGACGCCCGGCCATCGATGACGACGGTCTCGAAGCCGAGCTCGCGCGCCAGGCGGACGAGGGACCGGGCGACTTCGACCGCGCCGACGACGACGAGCCGCGGCCGGACGGGAAAGGCCTCGATGAACAGCGACCGGCCACCCAGCTCGACCGTCCGCGACTGCCCGCGCTTGAGGGCCTCCCGGGCCTGCGTGACGAGCTGCGCGTCCAGCGTGCCGTCGCCGAGGGTGCCCTCCAGCGTCCCGTCGTCGCGGACGATCAGCTCGGGCTCCGGTGGCGCGCCGTCGCCCGGGGTGTGCTGGCCGAAGTCGGCCGGCGGCGAGTCAACGGGGAGTGGCGTCACGACGGCCACGCCCTGCCCGCCCGCCCCGACCGACGCCCGCGCGGCGTCGACGGCGACGACCGGCACGGCCGGCTCGACCAGCACGTCGATCGTGCCACCGCAGGCCAGGCCGACATCCCAGGCCTGCTCGTCGCTGATGCCGTAGCGGATGACCCGGGCGTGGCCGGTAGCCCGGGCGCGCTGGATCTCCTCGGCCGCCGCGCCCTCGACGCAGCCGCCGCTGACCGACCCGGCGATCCGGCCGTCGGCCGCATAGAGCAGGACCGCGCCCTCCGGCCGTGGGGCCGACCCGAACGTGCGGACCACGACGGCACGCCCGACCTCGGTCCCCTCCCCCTGCCAGGTGCTGAGCGTCTCGAGCAGCTCCTTCATCGCTCCGGTCCTTCAGCGCAGGGGCTGCGCGGCGTCGGGCGTGTCGGACGGGCCGGCCACGGCGGCTGGCAGCGGCACGTTGGCGAGGTCCACCGAAGGCGGTGCCGGGATCGCGGCATGGGCCGCGGCCTCCGAGCCGCGCCGGATGTCCGCCGAGCGGACGCCACCCAGGATCTCGCCGAGCCGCTCCAACGACGCGACGGTCCCGGCCGGCAGGAAATCGTCGATGTACGGGAACGCGGCGCGCATCCCACCGGCCAGCGGCTGGTAGCCGGGCGTGCCCGCCAGCGGATTGAGCCAGACGAGCCGGTGGCAGTTCCGGCGCAGGCGTGCCGTCTCGGCCGCCACGAGCGCCGGGTCCCCGCGGTCCCAGCCATCGCTGACGACGATGACGACGCCACTCGTGCGCAGCGTCCGCCGGGCCCAGGTCTGGTTGAAGACGCGGAAGCTCTCGCCGATCCGCGTCCCGCCGGCCCAGTCGTTGACCGTGTCGGCCACGCGGGCCAGGGCCCGGTCGCGATCGCGGTCCTTGAGCAGTCGGGTCACCCGGGTCAGGCGCGTCCCGAACACGAACGACTCGACGCGGACCTCGCTGGCCGAGGTCAAGGCCTGGACGAACCGGAGCAGCAGCCGCGAGTGGCGCTCCATCGAGCCCGAGATATCGCAGATGACGACGAGCGAGCGCGGCTCCTTGATGGGGCGCCGCCAGACCCACGACATGAGCTGACCGCCGGTCCCGAGATTGCGCCGGAACATCGCCCGGGGCGCCAGGCGGCGGCCGTGCGAATGGAGCTCGTAGCGACGCGTCCGGCGTTGCTCGAGGCGCGGGATGAGCTCGTCGACGAGGCGCTCGGCGTCGCGCAGCTCGGCCGGGGTCATCCGGTCGAACTCCCGGTGGCGGAGCAGCTCACCGCGCGAGTAGGCGTCGGGCGCGACGATGACGCCCTCGATCTCCTCGTCGTCGACCGCGTCATCGTCACCGGCGGACGGCATCGGCACGCCCTGCTGGTCCGAGTCCTGCTCGGCGCGCTGGTCGCCGGGCATCGGCTGGGTCTGGCCGGCGGCCTCCTCGCCCTCCATCCCTTGCTCGGCCGGGCGCTGGAGCGGCGGGGCCCCGAAGTCGCCCTGGCGGCGGGTCCGCTGCCGCCACCACCGGTCGAACACCGCGTCGTAGGTCGGCCGGTCGTCGCGGCGCCGGACGAAGATGGCCTCGCCGGCGGCCCGGACCTGCTCGCGCTCGCCCATGTCCACGAGGGGCAAGGCCCGGGCATAGTCGACCGCGGCGCCCAGGTCGACGTGGAGGCCGGCGGCCCGCAGCGCTCGCCCGAACCCGACCGCCTCGTGGAGCAGCCGCCGCCCGTCGACCTCGGGGCCCCACGGGGCCCGAACGACAGCGGGATCGTCAGCGAGCGGCATATACGGACTGTGCCACGACTCCCGGCCGAGCGTCAGCCGGGCGCCGTGGGCTTCGGGATCGGTGGCGTCGTCCCGTCCGGCCCGGCACGACCCGCGACCCGCGGCGCCGGCCCGTGGACGACCTCGAAGCCGCTCGTGTTGTCGGACACGTCGATCTGCCCGTCGCGCAACGACAGGGACAGCGCCCCGCGCCCGACGCGCATGTCATGGATGGCCAGCTCGGGCAACCACGCCGGGAGCGCCGGATCCACGTACAGGCGGCCACCATCCGGCCCGGCGGCGGCATGGATGCCGGCCATGACGGCCACGAACCGGAGGATGGCGCTCGCCGCCCACGCCTGGGGCACGTTCGCGCCGAGGTACTGGACCGGGAAGCTGGCCTCGTGGCGCGGCAGCCCCGAGAACAGCTCAGGCAGGCGGTTGACGACGAGCCGTTCGGCCGCGTCGAACATCCCACGAGCGACGGTCGCCGCCTCGGCGTCGAAGCCGTAGCGCCGGAAGCCGCCGGCGATGATCGCGTTGTCGTGCGGCCAGACCGTGCCGGTGTGGTAGCTGAACGGGTTGTACGCGAGGTGGTCCGATGAGAGCGTCCGCACGCCCCAGCCGGACCACATGTCCGGCGCCATCAGCCGCTGCACGACCCGCCCGGCACGCTCCGGCGGGACGATGCCGGACTGGAGGAGGTGCCCGGCGTTGGAGGCCACCGAGCGGATGGGCTGCTTGGCGCCGTCGAGCCCGAGGACGTAGGTGCCCTCCGACTCCCACCAGAACGCCTCGTTGAACCGATCGAACAGCTCGACCGCCTCGCTGCGCAGCCGCTTGGCCTCCCGACGCCGGCCCAGCAGCGTGTACAGGTCGGCCATCCGCAGCTTGGCGTCGTAGACGTAGCCCTGCAGCTCGCACAGCGCCAGCGGCAACGGCGCGAGGGTCCCGTCCTCGGCCGGGATGGCGTCGCCCGCGTCCTTCCAGCCCTGGTTGTAGTAGCCGTGGGTCGAGCGGGTCGCGTACTCCTGGAATCCGTCGCGGTCGCGGTCCCCGTAGCGGTCGATCCAGCGCATCGCCGCTTCCGCCGCCGGGAGATAGCGCTCGACGACGGCCGGGTCGCCCAGCCAGTGATACAGGTACGAGAGCACGACGATGTACAGGGTCGTCGCGTCATGCGTGCCGTAGTACGGGGCGTACGGGAGGATCCCCAGCTGGGCCAGCTCGCCGTGCCGGATCTCGTGGGGGATCTTGCCCGGTTCCATGTCCCGCTCGGGGTCGGAGCTCGTCGCCTGGAGGGCGGCCAGACGGCGCAGCGCGCCAGCGGCGAACTCCGGATAGCCGCCGATGGCCTGCATCGACACGACGAGGGTGTCACGGCCGAACAGGGTCATGAACCACGGGACCCCCGCCGCCGGGATGACGATCCCGCGCTCGAAGGTCGGATCCTCGAGCCGAAGGGCTTCGAGGTCGGCGACCGCCGTGTCCCAGGCGCGCCGCACGTTCTCGTTGCTGGTCTCGACGCGGACCGCGGGCAGCCGGGCGACACCGGCCGCCGCGGGCGGGACCTCCACCCGATTGCAATCGAGCGTCGCCGGCCGGCGCGGCCCCGCATGAGCGGTGATGGGCAGCCACTTCAGGCAGGTGTGCCAGGTGCCCTTGGGCTCCAGGTCGGCGACGAAGACCAGGCCGCCGTTGGCGTACTGGGGCGGGCTGGTGGGGCGCTTGACCTCGACGATGAGCTCGCGCCGGAAGTCGCGGTTCACGTAGGTCGTGCGCAGCTCGGCCCGCGAGCGGTACCAGCGCGTGTTGAGCACGCCACGCCGGACGAGGGCGTCCTTCTTGACGTCGAAGATGTCCGCGAAGTCCGAGTCGATGACCACCTCGATCGTCAGCCGCACCGGTCGACGGGCGTAGTTGACGATGTCGATGTCCTCGTGGACGCCGCCCGCGACGGTCCGATCCAGGCGGATGCTCAGGCACTGGCGCTCGATCGGCCCGGCCTCGTCGAGGATCAGGTCGTTGGTGAACTCGTAGCGCGACGAGAAGAACCGGATCGGGGCCGAGTCGAGCAGGACCGGGCGTCGCCCATTGATGGTCAGGTCCCAGCCGGAGATGAGGCGTGTGTCCCGCGCGAAGAACCCGTCATCCGGGCCGCCGAGGATCCGCCCATCGGGCTGGCTGATGACGACCCGGTCGTCCCGATTGATCGTGATGGTCGCCGGCCCGACCTGGACGGGGGCGGTCATGTCCAGACTGTGCCACGACGCCGGGCCCGCCGTGCGGCGCGGCGGGGTCGGGGCGTCAGCCTCGCGCCGCGACCTCGGTGAGGATCCGCTTGGTCTGCTCGCCACGGAGCTGGCGGATGTCCTCCTCGTACTTGAGCACGACGCCCAGGGTCTCGTCGACGAGCTCCGGCGTCAGCTCCCGCGCCCCGAGGGACATGAGCGCGGCGGCCCAGTCGAGCGTCTCGGCGATGCCGGGCACCTTGGTCAGGTCCGCCTCGCGCAGGCGATGGACGAAGCCGACGACCTCGCGGGCGAGCTGCTCTGGCGCCGCCGGGACGCGTGCGAGCACGATCTCGTATTCCTTCTGGGCCGTCGGGTAGTCGATCCAGTGGTACAGGCAGCGTCGCTTGAGCGCGTCGTGGACCTCACGCGTGCGGTTCGAGGTCAGGATGACTCGCGGCGGCAACTCGGCCTTGATCGTGCCGATCTCGGGGACCGTGACCTGGAAGTCGGACAGGATCTCGAGGAGGTAGGCCTCGAACTCCTCGTCGGCGCGGTCGATCTCATCGATCAGCAGGACCGGCGCGACCCCGTCGTGGACCTCCAGGGCCTGGAGGAGCGGGCGGCGGATGAGGAAGTCACTGCCGAAGATGTCGTGAGCGCTCGCATGCTGGGCCTCGCCGCGCGCCTCGAGGAGCCGGATCTCGAGCATCTGGCGCGGGTAGTTCCATTCGTAGACGGCCGTGTTGACGTCCAGGCCCTCGTAGCACTGGAGGCGGATGAGCCGCGCGCCCAGACTCTCGGCGAGGACCTTGGCCAGCTCCGTCTTGCCGACGCCGGCCTCGCCCTCCAGGAGCAGCGGCCGGCCGAGCTCAAGGGCCAGGAAGACGGCCGTCGACAGCGAGCGATCCATGATGTAGTCGCGGCCGTGGAAGTCCTCGGTCAGGGCTTCGATGGAACGGGTGCCCGCCGGACGGTCGTCACGGGCCGGGGCGGTCGGGCGGTCTTGGCGAACGGTCATGGGCGGAGGGTACACGGACCGACGAACCGACGACGACCGACCCACCGGGCGCGTCGCGGGCGCGCGACACACGCGACACGCGACACCGCGCGCGTACCATCCGGGCCATCAGGCCGCCGGGACCGCCTCGCCATGCGCGATGGAGGCACGTCCATGCGTTCGCGATCCGTTGGACCCGGAGCGATCCTGATGATCGTGGCGGTCGCTGCCTGCGCCGGGCCCGGCGGGGGCACCGCGGCCACACCCGCTCCACCGGCCCCGCAGGCGTCCGTCGTGCCGTCCGTCGCGGCCTCACCGTCCGTCGCCGGCTCGCCGGCCGCGGACCCGCTGGCCGCTCCGACCATCGACGGCTCGTTCGCCGTCGCGGACGGACGCACGCTGGCGCTCCGCTGCTGGGGCGAAGGCGATCCGACCATCGTCCTCGTCGGCGGACACCCATCCTCCGGGATCGCGGACTTCGAGGTGTCCCCCGGCTTCCTCCGGCCCCTCGCCGAGCAGACGCGAACGTGCGCCTATGCACGCTCAGGCTACGCGGGCAGCGACCCGCCCCCGAACGAGCCGCGCGACGCGGACGACGTCATCGGTGACCTGCATGACCTGCTCGGGTCGGCCGGCATCGATGGGCCGGTCGTCCTCGCCGGGGCTTCGTTCGGCGGCTTCATCGTCGCCTACTACGCGGCCCGCCACCCCGAAGACGTGAGCGCCGTCGTCATGCTCGATGCGCCGGTGCCCAGCGCGACCCTCAGCCTCGACGAGATCCCCGAGATCGCCTGGGACCATCCCGAGAATCCCGAGCGGACTGACACCATCGCCGAGTTCGAGCATCGCTTCGCGCGCGAACGCCTGCCGATCGAAGCGCCGCTGCGGATCGTGACGGCCACCCGCGGGTTCGACACCGAGGAGCAGGATCTCTGGCTGGACATCAGCCCATCAGCTGACCAGGTCCGGCTTCAGGGAGGACATGACATCCACGTCGATGACCCGGCCGGCTCGGCCGCCGAGATCCTCGAGATGGTCGACGCCGCGACCTGACCTAGCCGACCTCGATCGCGACCTCGACCGGGACGGCCCGCTTGACCGCGTCGCAGACCGGGCAGTGGTCGATGCCCCACCGGATGATCTCGTGCACCTGGTCGGGCGGCGCCGTCGAGGCCGCGACGCGGACGGCGACGCGCATCGACAGCGGACCCGCCGGTACGGCCGCGTCGAGACCCAGCATCCCGGCGTCGTCGGACTCGCTGTCGACGGCGACCTCGAGGCCATCGAGCCGCACCCCGAGCTCCGCCGCCCGCATGGCGATGAGCGTGGCGATGCACGAGGCGTTCGCGGCGCGCATGAGCCAGCCCGGCGACGGGGCGGACGCGCCGCCGCCGATGCCGGTGACCATGTCCGTCGCGATGGTCGTGCCGTCGGGCGCCGCGACCCGCATCCGGAGCCCGTCCTCGATGACCGCGGTCGCGGCGCCGTCGCGGTAGCGCGCCTCCGCCCGGTTCGCCGCCACCCAGGCCCGCGCGCCCGTGACCGCCGCCGCGATGTCCGTGTCAGCCATCACCGTCCCTCCCTTCTCGTCCGAACCGATCCGCCGCTGGCGGCCCGGCGATCTCAACCATCCGGGGCGTCCAGGTCCCGGGCGTATGGCGGGAACCGAAAGCGCTGCGAGCGGGTGAGGATCCCGCCGTGGCCGAGCTTGGCGACGGTCTTCTCCGAGGCCGGCTCCCCGGAGAGGAGTCGCGGCAGGAGCAGGTCGGCCGCCGTTGCCTTGGAGTACGCGCCACAGGTCGGCAGGCCCAGGATGGCGGTATGGCCGACTCGGGCGAGCCAGAGCATCGACCCAGGGTGCGAGGGCACGCCGCGCCGCACGACGCGTCCGCCGAGTGACTCGATGGCGACGTAGAACGGATCCTGTGGATCGGTCGACGCGGAGCCGGCGGTCAGGACGAGATCGCACAGGTCGGCGCCGCGGACGAACCGGCCGACCGCGGCCTCCACGGCGTCGACGTCGTCGTCGACGTAGACGATGTCCAGGATCGTCGACCCGAGACCCTCGACCTTGGCCCGGACGCTCGTCTCGAACCGCTCACGGGCTGTCGCCCGGACGGTCTCCTTGACGACGACCCCCACCCGGCGCGCGGTGAACGGCGCGACCCACACGATGGGCTGCGAGCCGAATGCCGCGATCCGGGCGCCAGCCTCGACGATCCCGGCATCGACGATATGCGGCGCGACCTTGACCGAGGCCACGAGATCGCCCGCCTCCACGATCTGGCCATCGAACACGGTGAACAGCTCCAGCGGGTCGAGTCGGTTGAGCCGCTCCAGGTCGGCCACGTTGACGTTGACGACGCCGGCCGCCGCCGCGACCAGGTCCAACCGGCTCTGGTTGGGGCCGCGGACCTCCAGTCCCGACCCGGCCACGGCCTGGGCGAGCCGGACCGCGGCGTCATCCTCGTGGAGCTCGCCCGGTTCGGCGATGAGGACGGTGACGGCCGGGCCCGGATCGGCCGTGCCGAGCGCGGTCAGATCGTCGGCCGAGAGCCGCCGACCCTTGCTCCAGCGGTGCCCGCGGACGTTCAGGTCGCGAGCCAGGACCGCCCCGACGAGGCGCGCCGGTGCGCGCCGACCCGGGATCACCCGATCGACGCGCACCTCAGGACGCGATCCGTGGTGCGCCGGTCGCGCTAGCGGCCGAGCGCCGCCTCGATGGCGCGGCGGGTATAGACGACGGCCATCCGCGCGCGGTAGTCGCGACTGGCATGGATGTCGCCGTTGACGGTCTGGCCGTCGGCGGCATGCTCGGCCGCGGCAGCCACCGCCGACACCGAGCCGTCACTGCCCACGAGTGCGGACTCGACGGCCTTGGCCCGATACGGCGTTTCGCCGACACCGGTCAAGGCGACCCGGGCGTGCGACACCGAGCCGCCGGACATCGCGACCACGGCCGCGACCCCGACGATGGCGTAGCCCGACGCCGGATTGCCCAGCTTCTGGTAGGAGCCGCCGGCCCCGTCCGGGAGCGGGCCGCGGACCAGCTTGATGAGGAGCTCGTCCGGTTCGATGGCCGTCTGGAACGGGCCCTGGAAGAAGCCGTCCAGGGGCACGGTCCGTTCGCCCCGCTTGGAGCGGAGGACGGCCTTGTAGTCGAGGGCCAGGCCCAGGGCCGGGATGTCCGAGGCCGGATCGGCGTGACTGACCGAACCGCCGACCGTCCCACGATTGCGCACCTGGATGTCGCCGATCTCATTGACGCACTCTCGGGAGATGGCAAGCCCGGTCGACGCCAGGACGTCGGCGTAGGTCGCCAGCGCGCCGGTCTCGAATCCGCCGTCCGCGGTGGGCCCGAGCGCCCGGAGATCGTCCAGCCCGCCGATATCGATGAGCGTGGTCGGGTTCGCGAGCCGGAGCTTCATGAGCGGCAGGAGGCTCATCCCGCCGGCCAGGACCTTGGCGTCGCCGCCGGCGATGGCCGTCAGCGCGTCGTCGACCGACGACGCCCGCTGGTACGTGAACGGTGCCGGGATCACGCCTGGCCTCCCTTCGCCGCTTCGATCGCGGACCAGACCTTCTGGGATGTGTAGGGCATGTCGAGATGGCGGATGCCGAGCGGGCTGAGCGCGTCGATGACCGCGTTCGCGACCGCCGCCGTCGAGGCGATCGCCCCGGCCTCGCCGACGCCCTTGACCCCGATCGGGTTGACCGGCGAGGGGGTCACGGTCTCGTCCAGCTCGAACGTCGGCAGGCGCGATGCCTTGGGCAGCGCGTAATCCATCATCGAGCCCGACAGGAGCTGCCCGTCGTCGCTGTAGATGGCCTCCTCCCAAAGGGCCTGGCCGACACCCTGGGCGATGCCGCCGTGGAGCTGGCCGTCGACGATGAGGGGGTTGATCTTCTTGCCGACGTCGTCGACGGCGACATAGCGGACGAGGTCGACCTTGCCCGTCTCCTCGTCGATCTCGACGACCGCGATGTGCGTCCCGAACGGCCACGTGCAGTTCGGGGTGTCGTAGTAGGCCGTCTCGTCGAGGTACGGCTCCATGCCTTCGGGCGTATCGAACGCCAGGTCGAGCGCGAAGGCGATCTCCTGGAGCGTCTTCTTGCGGTCCGGGCTGCCTTTCACCCGGTACTCGGCGCCCTCGATCTCGATATCGTCGGGCGACGCCTCGAGCATGTGCGCCGCGTAGCGCCGGGCCTTGGCCTTGACCTTGTCCGTCGCCTTGATGGCCGCGGTCATGCCCACCGAGCTGGTGCGCGACCCGTACGAGCCGTAGCCGAACGGGGTGCCCTGCGTGTCCGAGTGCTGGATGATGACGTCCTCCATGGGGACGCCGAGCTCGGTCGCCACGACCTGGGCGTAGGTCGTCTCGTGGCCCTGGCCCTGGGGCTGGGTGCCCATCGTGACCACGACCTTGCCGGTCAGGTGGATCTTGATGTTGGACGACTCCCACATGGCCGCGCCCCAGCCCTCGCCGACCGCGCCGATCCACTTGGACGGCGCGACGCCGCAGACCTCGATGTAGGTCGACAGGCCGAGGCCCAGGAGCTTGCCGCGGCCTTTGGCCTCGGCCTTCTTGGCGGCCAGGTCGCCGTACCCGACGGCGGCCAGGGCCTTGTCCATGGCCGGCTCGTAGTCGCCGGAATCGATGTAGATCTTGGCGCCGCCGCTGGCCGTACCCAGGCCTGACGGGTTCTCGTAGGGGAACTGGTCCGGGGCGATGAAGTTCTTGCGGCGCAGCTCCGCCCGGTCCATCCCGATCTCGGCGGCGAACAGGTCCATGGCCCGCTCGATGACGTACGTCGCCTCGGGCCGGCCGGCGCCGCGGTACGCATCCACGAACGTCGTGTTCGTGTACACGCCGGTGACCTCGGCATAGACGTTCGGGATCTTGTAGCAACCGCTCAGGACGCGCGCGTACAGGGTCGTCGGGATACCTGGCCCGATCGTCGACAGGCGACCGCCCAGGTTGGCCAGGGTCTTGACCCGCAGGCCGGTGACCTCACCGTCACGCGTGCCCGCGATCTCCAGGTAGGTGATGTGATCGCGGCCGTGGATCGTGCTCTGGTAGCTCTCGCGCCGACCCTCGACCCACTTGACCGGCCGTCCGCCGAGCGCCTTGCTGGCGAACAGGACGAGGGCGTAGTCCGGGTAGCAGAAGATCTTCGTGCCGAAGGCGCCACCGACATCCGGGCTGATGCACCGGATCTTGTGCTCCGGGATGCCCATCACGAACGCGGCGAGCAGGAGCCGCTGGATGTGCGGCGTCTGGCTGGACATCCAGATCGTGTACTCGTCGGTGCCCGGGTTGTACCAGCCGATGTTCCCGCGGGCCTCCATCGGGTTGGGGATGAGCCGGTGGTTGACGATCCGCTGGCGGACCACGACCTCGGCCCCGTCGACGGCGGCGTCCGTGCCGGCTTTGTCGCCGACGGTCCACTCGAAGACGACGTTGTTCGGTGCGTTCTCGTGGAGCTGCGGCGCGCCGTCGGCCATCGCCTTCTCGGCATCGACGACCGCGGGCAGTGGCTCCCAGTCGACCTGGATGGCGTCCAGCGCGTCATAGGCCTGCGCTTCGGTCTCGGCGACCACCGCCGCGACGCCCTCGCCGGTCCACTTGACGCTGTCCGTGGCCAGCGTCCGGGGCGTGCTCACGTTGTTCTGGATGCCCGCGCTGCCGCCCGCCGGCCAGGCCATCGGCATCGGGTTGTACGGGATGTCCGCGCCGACGAACACGCCGACGACGCCGGGCATCGTCCTGGCCTTGCTGGTGTCGATGGACCGGATGTTGGCGTGGGCGTACGGGCTGCGCAGGATGGCCATATGAGCCATCGACTGGAGCTTGATGTCGTCGAGATAGCGGCCCTGGCCGGTGATGAAGCGCGGATCCTCGGTGCGCTTGAGGGCCTGGCCGAAGGGGGCGGACGCCGGGGCGTCGAGGACGTCAGTCATGGTCGGGTCCCCTTCCCTACGCGCTGGCCGGCGCGGCCGCGCCATCACGCATCGCGACCGACGCGGCCTTCACCGCGGCGACGATGTTCTGGTAGCCGGTACAGCGGCAGATGTTGCCTTCCAGGGCGTGCCGGATCTCCTCGTCGGACGGGTCCGCGTTGTTGGCCAGGAGATCGGCCGCGGTCATGATCATGCCCGGGGTGCAGAAGCCGCACTGCAGGCCGTGCTTCTCCCAGAACGCGTTCTGGAGCGGATGGAGGGCGTCGCCGTCGGCCATGCCCTCGATCGTCGTGACCGTCGCGCCGTCGGCCTGGACGGCCAGCATCGTGCAGCTCTTGACGGCCTTGCCATCGACGTGGATGGTGCACGCGCCGCACTGGCTGGTGTCGCACCCGACGTGGGTGCCGGTCAGGTCGAGGTCCTCACGGATGGCCTGGACGAGGAGCCGCCTGGGCTCGACGTCGAGCTCCCTGGCTGTCCCGTTCACCGTCATGGAGATGTGTTCGCTCACCAGCCGGACCTCCTTCGAACACTGCTGAGGCACGGCCGGGACCCCGGTCGCGCGGATGACGGATCGCCACGTCCCTGGAGCTGCTCGGGGCCTCTCTCGACGGCCGGTCCGCGAGTCGGCGGGTCGGTCGGGTGGGAGGTCGAACGATGGTGGCACCGACGGGTAGCGGAATCAAGTCGGCGAGGTTGCGAATGCGGTCCTCAGCCGGCGGCCGCGACGTCCTCGAACGCGGCGCCCAGGCCGTCGACCAGGACGTCGACCTCCTCGGGCGTGATGACGAATGACGGCGACAGGTGGATCGCGTGACCGCGCAGCACGCGCGTGGCGATGCCGTGCCTGATCGCCGCACCGACGACCCGGGCCGGGAGGGTCGGCATCGGCCGCGAGCCGAGCCGCGTCGATGGCCACGGCCGCCGTCAGGCCCACCGTCCGGATCTCGCCGACGAGCGGCGCGTCGGCCAGCCGGCGCACGGCCGCATCGAACGGGCCCTCCATCGACGCGACCCGGCCGACCAGGTCCTCGCCCTCCAGGATGTCGAGGTTGGCCAGCGCGGCGGCGCAGGCCGCGGCATGGCCGCTGTAGGTATAGCCGTGGACGAACATCGGTCCGGGCGCGCTGCCGTCCCAGAACGGGCCGGCCACCCGTGGCCCGACGAGCACGCCGCCCAGCGGCTGGTAGCCGGACGTCACGGCCTTGGCGAAGATGATCAGGTCCGGCGCGATGTCATAGCGCAGCGATCCCCACATCGACCCCGTCCGACCGAACCCGGTGATGACCTCGTCGGCGATGAGCAGGACGTCGTGCTCCCGGCACAGCCGCTGGACCTCCGCCCAGTACGACGGTTGCGGCGGGTACACCCCGCCCGCCCCGACGACGGGCTCGCCGATGAACGCCGCGATCTCGTGCCCCTGCCGCTCGAACAGCGCGCCCAGCGATCTCGGTGTCGTCGAGCCCGACCGTGACGACCTCGTCGATGATCGCCCCGCCGTAGCCGGCCTTGTTGCCGGGGATGCCGGCCAGCGAGGTGCCCCAGGCGTGCATCCCGTGGTAGCCGTGCTCGCGCGACGACGATGATCCGCTTCTCCGGCTGGCCCTGGACATCCCAGTAGCGGCGGACGAGCTTGGCCGCCGTGTCGACCCCGTCCGAGCCGCCCGAGCCGAAGAAGACGACCGCATCGTCGATCGGCGCCAGCGCCGACAGGCGCTCGGCAAGCTGGACGGTGGGTTCGGTCGTGAAGGCGCCGAACGACGAGTACGCCGACAGCCGGGTCAGCTGCTCGGCGACCGCATCGGCGATGGCCTGCCGTCCATAGCCGACGGCGCAGTACCAGAGCCCCGCGGTCGAGTCGAGGAAGCGCCGGCCGTCGGTGGCCTCCAGCCAGACGCCGTCCCCGGACCGGAAGACGAGCTCCGCGTCCTTGACCGTGTGCATGTCGGCGAAGCCGTGCCAGAACGAGGTGGTGGTCATCGGCGGATGGTAGCCGCGAGTGGCAGGATGGTGCGATGCGCCGCGACGACGTCGACCTGCTGCTCGACCACCTGTACTTCGTCCGCGACCGGGTCCTCGACCGCCGCCCGCGGGGCCCCGGACGGACTCGCCGACCCCGATGCGCCCGACATCAGCGCGATCTGCACGCCACGCTCGTCCACGAGCTCGACGTCGAGTGGTCGTGGCGGGAGCGACTGGACAGCGACGACCCGACCGACTTCGGCGAGGCCGACGGAAGAGCTGACCGTCGGGGACCTGCCGACGATCGAGCGCGATCGAGGCGCGCTGGCGCGAGGACGAGGCCGCGATGCGCGCCTGGATCGCCCGGCTCGGCGACAAGGGCCTCGAGCGGGCCGTGCCACGCCGAGGACCCGAGCCGCGCACCCGATGTGGTTCCACGTCATGCACCTGTACACCACGCCATCCAGCAATTCGCGGATGCGGCCACGCTCCTGACCCGGGCCGGTCAGTCGCCCGGCGAGCTCGACTTCCTCGACTTCGTCGAGGTCCGCCTCGACGGTCGGCGCGACGGCGGGTCGTAGCGGCCGAGCGCAGCGCTGCGCTTGTCGACGGCCCGCGGGTCGATCGACCGACAGCCGCTCGTCCGTGGGCATGGCGGCAAGCCGGCCCGACCTCGCCGAGCCGCTCGAGCTTGCGGACCGCGACCGTCCAGGGCAGGGCCGCCAGCGAGCCGGCCGTGGCCAGGCCGACCCGGTCGGGGCCGCGGCCACGCGGTCGATGCCGCGTAGCCGACCGCCCAGAGCAGCAGCTCGGGGCCGTCGTCGCTGGCGTCGGCCGTCGACAGCGCCCCGGCGATGACCCCGCGCTCGCCCGGCCAGCCGGTGACGAGCCGCCAGGTGTCCGGACCGTCGATGAGGTCGACGGCGAGACTCGCATAGACAGCCGCCAGGATCGGCTCGACGCCGAGCGCGTCGGCCCCGCCGCCGGTGATGGCCAACGACAGGTGGACGCCGTCGAGATCCCGGGTCAGCGCGGCGTGGGCCTCGCCGAAGCGGGCGCGACCCGTGTCATCGGCGACGGACGTGGCGGCCGGTTCATGGATCTCGATCCAGGGACAGCCGGCCGCGGCGAGCTCGACGAGGATCGCCCGGACGTCCTCGGCGGACCGGGCGCTCGTCAGCGGCCCGTCGACCACGGCCTTCACGAGCCGGCCGCCGGACAGCGCCGTGGCCACCCGCCAGGCCTCGACCGGATCGTCCGTGGTCGGATGCCCGGCGATCGCGAGCGGATCGAGCCCGGCCCCGATCTGCGCCGCGAGCACCGCCTCGAGGACATCGGACGCGGCGGCGTCCTCGGGGAGTGGCGGCCGGGGCAGCGCGCCGAGCAGGGTGGCGAACATCGGGCGGCGATGCTACCCCAGCGCCAGGTCCCATCCGACCGGCCGCGCACCGCGAACGGAGGATATGCAGCTCGCGACCCGGACTCCCGGTCGCACGGTTCGGCGCCTCGTCGACCGTTGGCTATGATTCCGCCCGAGCCGCTCGCCCCGCCGCTACCCGACCGGAGAGGCACGTGCCCGAGCCCGAGCTTGACCCCGAACGCGCCGCGCGCGACGCCCGTCGCGCCGAGGATGCGGCCCTGCATGGCCCGCATCGTCGACCGCGACGAGCGCGCGGTCGAGGCCCTCTATGCCCGCTATAGCGGTCCCGTCTACTCCCTCGCCTACCAGGTGACACGAGCCGACCGGTTCGCGCAGGAAGTCGTCCAGGAGGTCTTCGTCGCGATCTGGAAGGACGCGGACCGGTTCGACCCGGCCAAGGGTTCGGTCGGGCCATGGCTGTTCAGCCTGGCCCGCCACAAGGCCATCGACCTCGTCCGCCGCGAGGCCAACATCCGCAAGCGCGACCGCCGATGTCGACATGGAGCTCGAGGTCGCCCCGGACGATGTCGACCACGAGGCCTGGCGCAACGTCCGACGCGATCGGGTCCGAGCCGCCATCGCGCAATTGACCGAGACCCAGCGGACGGCGCTCGAGCTCGCGTTCTTCGGCGGGCTGACCCATGTCGAGGTCGCGGAGCGCCTGGGCATCCCGCTGGGACGGCCAAGACCCGGATCCGCTCCGCGCTCCTCAAGCTGCGCGACGTCCTGGGGACGTCGGTGTCGGAGGACGAGGACGTCGCCGATGCCGCGCGCCGGGCGGACCGACCGTGAACCACACCGAGCTCACAGGAGCTGGCGGCGGGTGCCGCCCTCGACGATCTCGACCTCGTCGAGCGCTTCGAGCTGGATGAGCACCTGGCGGGCTGTGCCGGCTGTCGGGCCCTGACGTCGGACCTGGCGGTCGTGCTCGGCGACCTGGCGCTGGTCGCACCGGAGCTGCATCCGCCGCAGGCCCTCCAGGCCAGCGTCATGGCCGCGATCCGGGCGATCGGGACGGGCGCGATCGCCGCTCGCCCTGGCGTCCGCCTCCGCTGGCATCACCGTCACGGCGCGGCCTGGCCGCCCGCTCCCACGACCGGGCTTGACCCCGGTGGCTGGCACATCGACGGCGGTCGCCGCCAGGTCCCCGCGCCTGGGCCTGCTGGGCGCCTTCGGCTTGGCCGCCGTGCTCGGCGTCGTCGCGGTCGGTCTCGGGATCAGGGGCGCCCAGCTCGACGACGCGATCGCCACCCGGGATGCGGCGATGGCCGTCATCGCCGACCCGGCCCACGTCGAACGTCGCCCTGCACGCCGAGCCGATGGCCCCCGACGCGCTCGCCCGGGTCGTCTTCCGGCCGGGCACGACGGACGCCTTCCTCATGGCCACGGAGCTGCCGGCCACACCCGCCGGCCACGTCTACCAGCTGTGGGTCGCCGACGCGGCCGGCGTCCACGCGCTCGGGACGTTCCGCCATGACGGTCGCGGCGCGTTCATCGCGCCGTTCGGCGTCGACCTGGCCGACGGGCACCGCGGCGATGGTCACCCTCGAGCCGGACGGCGGCGCGCACGGTGAACCCGGGCCGCAGGTGGTGTTCGGCGAGCTCTGAGGTGCGGGACGTCAGGCGCGCATCCCGGTGCCCACCAGGAGTCACCACGATGACCGCGATGGCGATGGGCGCCAACGCGACGAAGATGATCCCGCTCGGGACCCGGGCGACGTGGGCCGTGCCTGCCGTATCCGGTTGCTGCCAGAGCGTCGAGAGGGTCTGGACGCCGTGCGGCGGGACGAGGACACCGAGGACGAAGCCCGCGATGAGCCCGCCGATGTGGGCGGCGTTGTCGATGCCCGGGACGGCGAACCCGAACACGATGTTGATGAGGATGAGCATCCCGAGCTGGCCGACGAGCGCCCGACTCTGGCGGTCGACCGGATGGTGCACGCCGCCCGGACGCCAGGAGCAGCCCGAACAGCCCGAAGATCGCCCCGGAGGCGCCGACCGACGGGACGTCCCCGCCGAACACGAAGCTCGCCACCGAGCCGGCCGCGGCGCAGGCCAGGTAGAAGAGCAGGAACCGCAGGCTGCCGTACCAGCGCTCGGCGATCGGTCCGACGAGGTAGAGCGCGTACATGTTGAAGGCCAGGTGGAGGAAGCTGCCGTGGAGCAGGGTCACCGTCCACAGCCGCCAGTACTCGCCGTCGGCGACGCCGGCCTTGTCCAGCTGGAACGCGTCGAAGACGGCTTGGCCGTCCTGGGAGAGGAGGGCCGGTCAGCGACACGATGACGGTGGCCGCGATGAGGATCGTCGTGACCGACACGAGCGGGCCGTCGCCGCGGCCCTTGGCGAAGTACCGGCTCGAGGCCCGCTTGTCGCCGGTCTCCTTGGTCAGCCAGCCGAGGCGGGTGGCGATCTCCTGCTTGTCCTCGGGTGGGGCGCGACGGTCGGCCTCGCGATAGGCGTCGATGGCGCCGGGCAGGTCGCCCCCGCGGACCTTCGCGGCGGCGACGTTGCGCCAAGCCAGGTAGCTCGACGGCGTCTCGCCGAGCTTCGTCGCCGCCTCCCAGGACACGAGCGCCGCGTCATCGTCGTCGAGTCGATAGCGTGCCTCGCCGAGCCCGACGAGCGCCGCGGCCGTGACCTCCGGGTCGTCGAAGCCGACGACCCGGCCGTAGCGCATCGCGGCATCGCGGAACTCCCCCGCCGCCAGGGCCCCGTCGGCGGCGGCCAGCAGGGCGAGCGCATCGGGGCGTGTCAGGCGCCCGGCACGTGACGGGTCCGGTCCGCCCGAGGCGGCCGGGGGCGGCGCGTCGTCCATCGCCGCGACGATACCCGACTTCGACGACGGGCTTCACGGGCGGCGGGCACGCGCGCAGCCTCGGTCCGCCGTTGGCGACCGACGACACTAGACTTCGGCCCGTGTGCGGACGGTTCACCCAGCAGCGGCCGGCCTCGGAGCTGGCCGAGATCTTCGCCGCCGATCCGCTCGCGGACGAGCTCGGCGCCCGCTACAACGTGGCGCCGACCGACGACGCGTTCGTGGTCGTCCAGCGCGAGGAGCGTCGCGCCGTCACGGCCTATCGCTGGGGCCTCGTCCCGCACTGGTCGACGGACCTGAAGGCCGGCTCCCGGATGTTCAACGCGCGGGCCGAGACGATCACCACCAGCCCGGCGTTCCGCGGCGCCTTCGCCCGGCGCCGCTGCCTCGTCCCGGTCGACGGGTTCTACGAGTGGAAGCGCGAGGGCACCATCCGCCAGCCGTACGCCATCGTCCGCGACGACGGCCGACCGCTCGTCCTCGCCGGCCTGTGGGCGGGCTGGCGCGATCCCGCCAGTGACCCGGAAGCGCCGCTCATCCGACGGACGTTCACGATCGTCACGACGACGCCGAACGGGGCGATGGCCGACCTCCACGACCGGATGCCGGTCGTCCTCCCCGATGACGCCTGGGATCGCTGGCTGGACCCGGCGCCGGCCGATCCCGGCGAGCTCCAGGGCCTCCTCCAGCCGAATGACGATGTCGGGCTGCGGATCTACGCGGTGAACCGCTACGTCAACGATGTCCGACGCGATGGGCCGGACCTGCTCGAACCGCTCCTCGAGACCGCCCCGGAGGTCGCCGGCCCCAACCTCGGTCTGTAGATGGACCGCCGGCGCTAGGCGGTCGCTGCGGCGTCGGCGGTCAGCGCCGCGAACGCCTCGGCCGGGGCATCCCGGCATCGACCGCCGCGGCGTAGCGACCGAGCGTGGGGATGAGGCCGCGATCGCCGTCGTCGGCACCGGACGCCATCTCATCCGGATCCAGCGCGAGGACCACGGCATCGGATGGCAAGCTCTCCGCGTCGGCGGCGTCGGCCGCGCTCGACGCGATGACCAGGTGAGCGCCCGCCCAGGCGGCCGCGGCCGCCGCCTCGGTGACGATGCCCGGCGTGGCCGGCTCCAGCACGAGGATGACCCGGTAGTCGGTCAGGTAGCGGAGCGCGAGCGTGACGTCGGCGGCCTCGAGCGTCGGCGGATCGGGGTCGTCGGCCGTAGCATCGGGCCGGACCGTCTCGTCCGCGTCGACCGGGGCGGCATCCTCCAGGCCATCGCCGGCCTCGTCGCCGCTTCGCACGCGGGGCGTCGGATGGCTTGCATCCCGGAGCGTCGCGACGTGGCCCGCCCCCGCCCGCGCGAGGGCCAGCAGGACGGCATCGCCGGCCGGGCCCTCCCCCACCTTTCCGACCACCTCGACCCGGGCGCCGGCGGCCGCGGCGGCCCGCGCCGCACGTCCAGCGAGGCCGGCGGCTTCCGGCTCGGGATTCCGTGCCGCCGAGGGCCAGTCCACCGATGACGACGATCACGTCGGACAGCGTACGGCGCTCGACGGCCGCTCCGCTCGCCGGAACGGACTCAGTCGACCAGGCCGGCCGCCGTGATGACCGCATCGACGCCCTTGTTGCGCAGGACCTTGATCGTCCCGCCATCACCGTTGATGTCGTACGTGTCGGCGATGACCTGGTCAACGATGAGCGTGCCGCCGTTGCCGTTCAGCTTCACCTGGCCGCCCGGCACGTAGACGATACCCTCGACCGTCGTGCTCGAGTCGGAACCGTTCAAGGTGACCGGCGTGACCACGGTTCGGTCCTGGAAGATGACGATGTCGTCGTAGATCTCATCGGCCGAGCCGGTCGGTGCGTCGAGCGGCTTGAGCTTCATGGTCGCCCCATTGGAGTTGAGGACGAACGGGCCGGCCGCCCCCCCGCGCCCGGCAGCTTCGAGTTGTAGATCATCACGCCGCCGCCCCACGTCGCCGTGGCCACCGTCGGCGTGGCGTCGGTCTCTGTCGCGATAGTGAGGATCGACCCATTCCCGCCGACGTCGAGCCCGCCGCCGCCGATCCAATAGATCCCGGGCATCAGGTACGCCGTCGCGCCGTTGTCGACCGTCAGGCCGCCGGGGTACAAGCCTGGATATAGGACCCACGCGAGGTTGCGCGTGGCGGAGGCGTTGCCTCCCAGGTCGCACATGCGCGGGGTCGACGCCGACGGTGCCTTCGGGGCGGGTACACCCGGGCAATAGTCCCCCGGCGCCTCGGTGTGCCCGATCGGGAGCACGCCGGGGGCCAGCCCCGGCATCGTCGGGGCCGCGAGGTTTCGAAGCGGGTCCGGCAGGGCGAAGGAGTTCTCGGCCTTCGTGCACGTCATCGAGCCCGCCGCGCCCTCATCCTTGACCTCTCCGACGGCTCGGCACGTCGCATCCGGCGCGATGACGTTGATCGTGCTGCCGCCCGTGCGGCTGAACCCGATGGGGTCGCCGTCGCAATCGGCCCCGCTCGAGTTCGATTGGATGTTGGCATGCGCTTCGACGACGCCACCGCCGGACACCGCGATCGCCTTGCACTCGGTCGGGTTCAGCGCGAGCATCGAGAACGGGAAGGTCATGTTCTGCGCGTTCGTCGCGACGGCCATCGCCCCCACCGGCCAGGTGGCCCGCCCGATGACCCCGCCGAAGATCGATGGGCGGTCGGCGGAGATCTGGACCTCGATGAAGCCGGAGAAACCCGCGTACCGGCCGTGGATGGCCGGGATGTGGACGTCGACGCTCACGTTCGCGTCGGCGTCGTCGAAGCCGTTGTCGCGTGCGAGGTCACGGGCGGCGGCCTCGGCATCGGCCTCCGAGGTCAGGACGTACCGCGCCCCGGCCAGGGCCGCGGCGTCGGCTGCATTCTGTTGATCCCGCCGCTCGACGAGCATCATGCCGACGTCGAAGGCGAGCGCGGCGACGACGAGCAGCGCGACGAGGCCGCCGGCGAAGAGCACGAGGACCTGCCCGCGTTCTCGGGTGCGGTCAGTTGTTGATGACAAGGCTCGACTCCGCGGTCACGGTGATGGGCGGGAGTGGCACGAGCGGGACCAGGCTGCGGTACTCGTAGGTGGCCACGACGGTCACGGTCTGCCCACGTCCGTTGTTGCCGGGCTGCCCGCCTTGGTCTAGCCAAGTAGGGTCGACGTCGATGCCGGCGAGCACCCCGAAGGCCGCGTCGCGGACGCGGTCGACGACATCGGACCCATCGGTATCGCAGGGCACGGAGTTCGGTGCCGGCGGCCCGGTCGGACAGCCGATGGGATCGACGTTCGCGCCGTTGACGATCGCGTAGCGGGCGCCCTCGCGGGTCGCGTTGTGGAGGACCTCGTAGTAGAAGATGAATCGACCAGCCTCGATGATGCCGAGGAGCAGCAGGAAGAACATCGGCGCGACTAGCGCGAATTCCACCAGGGCCTGGCCGCCTCCACGACGGGAGCGTCGACGCGAGCTCATGGCGCCGGCGCCGCAAGATCGATGTCGGTCATCGCGAAGGTGCTCGACCGTTCCAGCGCGATCGAGGTCGGCAGGCCGAGCTCGACGCCGAGGAATTCGATCCGAAGCGGTGCGAGCAGCTCGAAGTCGTACCCGAGGGTGACGGTCACCCGGCACGGCGTCACCCGAAGCGGATCGTCGCAGCCGGCGCCAGGATCGAACGGCAGGCACGACCCGCCGGTCGTCGTGGTCAGGCAGTACGCGAACGTCGGATTCGTGCAGCCCCCGTTGCTGGCGTCGTCGTCCGGGTCCGCGTAGCCGGTCAGGTCGCTGGCGGCGACGCAGGCCCGCACCTCCATCTCGGCGACGGTGCCGTCCTTCGGCGCGCCATCCTGCCAACGGCCGGCACCGAGGGTGGTCCCGAAGTCGGCGGCCTCGCGGGCGGCGGACTCCACGCTCACGATGGTCGTGTAGATCCGCGCGAAGTCGACGATGGCGAACAACAGGATGACCATCAGCGGCACGATGAGCGCGAACTCGACGATCGATTGACCGGAGTCGCGATGCCGGGAGCGGCGGGCTGGAACAGCGGGGGTCGCGGGGTCGTTCGCCATGACTCGCTAGCTCGAAGGCCATTGGTCCCATCCGACCCCCGTACAGATGGGCTATCAGCGAGGCGCCAGCGTGCCGTGCTCGATTTCGTCCGTCTATACCTAAAACGACGTATTCGGTGCCGCATGGCACCGAAGCAAGTTCGGCTGCAAGGTGCGCGGTGCGCCTGCGCGCCCGTTTGACCGTGGCCGCCTACGGGTTCGGCGTGTCGTCCGGGTCGGGCGTGTCGTCCGGGCCGCCCGGGCCGCTGTTGTCGTCGGAACCCGAGCCGGAACCGGAGCCTGAGCCGCCGGAACCCGGCCCCGACGAGTCGTCCGTGCCCTCGGGCGTCTCGGACGGCTCCGGCGTCTCGCTGGGCTCGGCGGACGGACTCGGCGATGGCGAGGGCGACGGCGACGGCGACGGCGTGATGGTCGGGCTCGGCGGCGTGGACGGGCTCGGCGGCAGACTCGGGAGCGCGCTGGGCGGCGGTGAGACCGGCGGGACCTCCGGCTCCACGACCGGGTCGCGCTGGAGGAAGGCCATCGCGCCGACGGTCGCGACCGTGCCGACGGCCCCGACCGCCACGGCCACGAGGAGGACGAAGGCCAGCGCCTGGGCCCGGACGGCGACCGGGCGGTCGCCGCTCCAGGCGATCCGCCAGGCGTTCCGGAACGCGACCAGGAACCCGAGCCGGCCACCGGCGGCGAACGGTCGGGGCGGCGGCTCGGTGGCGATGGCCGCCATCACGCGATCCTCGAAGCCGACCGTCGGGACGATCGACTCGCTGGCGGCGAACGCCTCGAGATCGCGTGCCGTGGACAGGAGGCCCGCGGCCTCGGCGTCGCTCATCGGGGCGGAATCGTCATGGAGCTCGCCGGGATCGAACCGACGCCCGAAGCCGGTCATCGCTCGCCTCCGTCCTGGAGCCCGGCGCGCAGGCGGGCCAGCCCGCGATGGAGGTGGGTCTTGACCGTGCCGAGCGGCCGGCCGGTCTGGCGGGCGATGTCATCGAGCGTGGCGTCGGCGAAGAAGCGCAGCGCGACGACCTCGCGATAGGGCTCGGGGAGGGCCGTCACGGCGGTCCGGATCTCCGTCGCCCGCTCGGCCCGCATCGAGAGGACGGCCGGGTCGGTCCATGGCGCGGCGTCGACGGCCGCCCGGTCCGCCGCCCGGTCCGCCGCGCTCGGCGTGCCCTCGGCCGCCCCGGGGTCGCGCCAGGCGACGGTCCGTCGACGACCGGCCATCCGTAGGGCGATCCGGACGGCGATCCGGGTCAGCCACGCGCCGAACGGCCCATCGCCACGCCAGGTCGCGAGCGATCGGTAGGCGGTCACGAACGCCTCCTGGGCGGCGTCCTCGGCCTCACCCTGGTCGCCGAGGATCCGGTGGCAGGCCCGGACGACGGTGGCCGCCTCACGCTCGACGAGTCGACGGAACGCCTCGCGGTCGCCGGCCAGCACGGCCTCGACGATGGCGCGCTCATCCGGGGAGCCGGCCGTGCGGCCAGTCGTGCCCTGCTCGTCGTCGATCGGTCCGATCTCCCTGGCATCGGACCGCGGTGTGCCCGACGTGCCGGACCGGCCCGCCTCCATGATGCCGTGGATCGGGCCGGCCCATCCGCGGGCGGGTCGTTCCGCCATGCGTGTCGCGTCGTCGTGACGGCGTCAGTCGTCGTCGCTGGACCCTGGACCGCTGTCGTCGTCGTGGCCACTGTCATCGTCGCCGTGCCCGGATCCCGGGCCGCTGTCGCTGCCGGAGTCGTCGTCGTCAGACCCGGGGCCCGAGCCGCTGCCGCCGTGGCCGCTGTCGTCGTCCCGTTCATCGGTCGCGTCGGGCGTCTCGTCCGGGGCCGCGGTCGCGTCGGGCGTCTCGTCCGAGTCGCGTCGCGTCGGGCGTCTCGTCCGGAGCCGCGGTCGCGCCGTCGGTCGGGTCGGCGGTCGGGCGTGTCGGTCGGGTCGGCGGTCGGCGTCCAGCTGTCGGGTCCGCGGTCGCCTCGTCGGTCGGCGCAGCTGTGGCGTCGTCGGTCGGGGCGGCCGTGCCGGTGGGCTGCCGCGGTCTCGACCACGGTCGGCGTCGTCGAGTCCACGGTCGGCGCCAGGCCGTTCGCGGCGACCACCGCACCGCCGACCAGGAACAGGGTCACGACGCCGGTCCCCAGACCGCGCGCCAGCTTGGCATCCATCCGCATGGTTGATGTCTCCGGGTCATCGCCGGGTCGTCCGGCCTCTGCCCTATCGAGACATCGAGCCCGCGGAAGGTTTCAGCGGCGCGCCGGCGCCAAGCGGGTCACCCGGTCAGCTCGTGCCGTCGACGCCCTCGCCGGACGACGTGTCGGCCGCGGCCGGATCGTCCGCGGTGCCGGGCAGCGACGGCTCCTCGGCCCCGGCCGTCGGCCCGGTATCCGACTCGTCGTCGGTCGGGCCGGGCGTCTCGGCCGCCTCGCCCTCGACCGGCGCGGCTCCGGCGGCGACGTGGGGGCCCTCGTCACGATCGATGACGATCGCGCCCAGACCGGCCGCCTCGAGCGCCGGGCCGAAGGCATCGACGTCGCCGACCAGCACGATGGCCGCCTGATCGAGGTGGAGGTGGTCGCGCGCCGCCGCATGGATGGCGTCGACGGTCGACGGCCTCGATCCGGGCCCGGTAGTCGATGAGCTCGTCGAGCGGCAGGCCGTGGACGGCCAGGCCGGCCAGCGCGCCGACGACCGCCCCGGCCGTCTCGAACCGCAGCGGGAAGACGCCGACCAGGAAGTCGCGGGCCGCGGCCAGCTCCGCGTCGGTGACCGGCTCGGCGCGCATCCGCTCGAGCTCGGCCAGGGTGTCCTGCACGGCCGGGACCGTGACCTCGGTGTTGACCGCCGCGCGGGCGGTGAACGGGCCGGCCCCGCGTCGCAGGTCGAAGCCGGCGCCGGCGCCGTACGTGTAGCCCTTGGCCTCGCGGAGCTGCATGTTCAGCCGCGAGTTGAACAGGCCGCCCAGGATGGCGCTCATGACCGACACGGCGTGGAAGTCCGGGATCCGCCGGGGCAGGCCGACGTGGCCGATGCGGATCTCGGTCTGGACACTGCCCGGTCGATGGACGACGCGGACGACGCGACCGCTGGCCGGCCGCCTCGTCGACCACGGCGCCACTCGGGGCGACCGCGCGCCGGGGCCGTCCAGCCGCCGAGCAACGCGTCGGCCATGGCGACGACGTCCTGCCCGCCGAGGTCGCCGGCGACGACGAGGGTGGCTCGTGACGGGTCCAGGGCCCGGTCGTAGGTCCGGCGCAGGACGTCCGCGGTCAGGCCGCTGACCGTCTCGCGGGTGCCGGCCGCGGGCCGGTGATACGGCGACTCCGGCGCGTAGATCGTCCCGATGTAGGTCTCGTCGGCCCGCCGGCGCGGGATCGGCCTGGGCCTGGAGCAGGTCGTTGAGGCGCTCGTCGCGCAGGCGCTCGACCTCGGATTGCCGGGAAGGTCGGGCGAAGGAGGACCTCGGCGAGCAGGTCGAGCGCTGGCTGCCAGGCGCGAGGCCGGGACGTCGACCCCGATCGCTCGAGGCGTCCCAGCCGGCCTCGGCATGGAGCGAGGCGCCGAGCCGCTCGGCGGCCTCGGTCAGGGCGATGGCGTCGTAGCGTTCCGTGCCCTCGGTCAGGGCCCGCGCCGCGAGGACCGCGGCGCCGCCGACGGCAGCCGGCTCGTCGGCGGCGCCCGATCGGCAGGACGAGCCTGGCCGTGACGAGCGGCCGCCCGGGCAGGTCGGCGACGAGGACCGTCAGCCCGTTGCCGAGCGTCGCGCGATGGACGGCCGGGAAGTCGTACGGGCGCGGCGTCGCCGGGCGTCGGGCGGTCGGCGACGACGAGGCGTCGTCCGCGCCGGCGGACCGGTCGTCGCGGTCATGCGGCCACCTCCTCGTCGCCGCTGTCGGCCTCGGCGGCCTCGGCGTCGACCTGCGTCGCTGTCGGCGGCCGGGGCGTCCGGCAGGTAGGTCAGGACGAGCCGGTTGTCCGGTCGGAACGTCGCCGCGGCGACCTCGAGGATGCGCCTCCGGCGTGACCGACAGGTAGCGCGGCAGCATCCGGTTGATGAGGCCCGGATCGTCGAACAGGGTCGCGTACATCGACAGCCGGTCGGCCCGCTCCTCGACCCGCTGCAGGGCGCCGAGCTCGTCGGCCTCGATGAGCGCGAACGCGCGGGCCAGCTCGTCCGGGCTGACCGGCTCGACGGCCAGCCGCTCCAGCTCCTCGTGGAACGCCGCCTCGACCCGCTCGACCGGGACGCCCGGGCCGGACGGTCGCCCAGCCGGCGCAGATCGACGCCCCGCCGACGAAGCCGAGCGTGAACAGGGCGACGTCCTGGGCGATCCGCTCGTCGCGGACGAGCCGGCGATGCAGCCGGCTGCCCTTGCCGCCGGCCAGGATCTGGCCGGCGACGTCGAGGGCGTCGAGGCGCGGGTCGCCGTAGACCGGGGCGCGGAAGCCGACGTAGATCCGCGGCAGCGGGACCCGGTCGTGGACGGTCTCGCGGCGCTCGCCGCCGAGGGTCGGCGGCAGCGACAGGTCGCCCAGCGGCGGGATGTCGACGGGTTGGCCGGGATGCCGCCGAAGTAGCGCTCGGCGCTGGCCCGGACCGCGGCCGTGTCGACGTCGCCGACGACCGACAGGACCGCGTTGTTCGGCGCGTAGTACGTCCGGAAGAAGGCGCTCGACGTCCTCGAGCGAGGCCGCGTCGAGGTCCTCCATCGAGCCGATCGTCGAGTGGTGGTACGGGTGGCTCTCCGGGAACAGGTGGCCCTGGAGCTTCTCCTGCCACGAGCCGTACGGCCGGTTGTCGTACGACCAGCGCTTCTCGTTCTTGACGACCTCGCGCTGGTTGTCGAGGTTCTCCTGGCTGAGCGCGTCGAGGAGGGTCGCCATCCGGTCGGCCTCCAGCCACAGGCCGAGGTCGAGCTGGTGCGACGGCAGCGTCTCGAAGTAGTTGGTCCGGTCCAGCCAGGTCGTCCCGTTCATCGTCCCGCCGGCGGCCTGGACGAGCGCGATGTGCTCGGCCTTGGCGACGTGCCGGCTGCCCTGGAACATGACGTGCTCGAACAGGTGGGCGAAGCCGGTCTTGCCCGGCTGCTCGTGCTTGGAGCCGACGTCGTACCAGAGGTTGATGGCCACGACCGGGGCGAGGTGGTCCTCGGCGACGATGAGCCGCAGGCCGTTGGCCAGGCGCTCGTCGCTGAACGCGACGGTGGGGACGATGGTCGGCACGCGGCCCTCCGGCGATGGTGGCGTGTCGGGCCGGATCGCGCAGACGTGCCGGGCCGATCGTAGCGCCTCGTCGCGATCCGGCACCGACCGGCGGAATGACCGCCGGGGCTTGACATGGCGCTCGCCTCGATGTTAGATATCCGTCTAACACGCGTTAGAAGCACAGGACACTCGACCGACGATGGCCGCTCGACCGACCAGCCGACCCGCCACCGCGACCCCGACCGCGACCGACAGCCGCCGGGCCCGACGGCCCCGCGCGTCCGCGACTTCTCGACCCCGGCGGCCGGGTTCACCGATCGAGTGGGACGTCCGGACGATCTACGACTTCCTGTTCAGCCTGAACGACGACGCGGAGTTCCCGCACGACCTCCTGGACGATCGACCGCGCCTGGCTCGAGCCGGCCCGACGCGACGCTCGCCGACGCGCATCCCGGACGAGGACGCGGTCGTTCGGCTCGGACATGGCCATCCTCGTCGCCGCCTTCGCCGTCGAGCATCCCGAGCTGACCACGGTCGACGCCTTCCTCGACGCGCTCGAGGCGACGCCGACCCAGTCGTTGCTGACGACGATGCTGTGCGACCTCGTCCGCGACCCGGAGATCGGCGACCTCGTCGACGGCGGCGTCGACCGGCGACGCGGCGGCCCTCGCCGCCCTGCGCGAGGCCATCCCCGAGCACAAGGTCGGCCTCCAGATGCTGCTCGAGGAGCCCGAGGCGGCGCACGCGCCTGCTCTCGCGATCCTCCGGACGTGGGCGGTCAGCGTTCGCCGACGATCGAGCCGCGGATCCGTGGCCTACCTGGAGCGCGACCACGCGCTGCGCGCCGCCGACCGCGGGCGTATGCCGGCTCGGAGCTCATCGAGCGCGACGACCGGCGGCATCCGCTGGCTGCCCGGAGGTCGGCATCCGCCGGGTCATCCTCGCGCCCGACGTACTTCAGCCGGCCATACAACATCCTGCTGGCCGGCACCGGACTGGCGGTTCTTCGCCTACCCCGTCGCCGACGACGCCCTGGAGGCCGGCCGACCGGCTCGCTCCGCCCGCCAGCGGTCGTCCGCCTGCATCGCGCCCTCGGCGACGAGACGCGGCTGCGCATCCTCAAGCTGCTCGCCGGCCGGGACCTGTACCTGACCGAGATCGCCCAGCAGCTCGAACTGTCCAAGCCGACCATCAAGCACCACCTGGCCCTGCTCCGGGCCGCCGGGCTCGTGACCGTCGTCGAGGCCGGGTCGGTCATCTACTACAGCCTGCGCCGCGACCGGATCGACGACGGCCTCCGGCGACCTCAGCCGCTTCCTCACCCCCTGATCCACGGTCGGCGGCATCGCCGTCGGCCACGTCGCTCGCCCACCGGTTAGATAACCATCTAACAGCCAGTAGCCGTCCACCTCACCACCCGGAAGGAGCCGCAACCATGGACTCGATGATCGACTTCGTCCGCGACCGGACCGCGGACCTGCGGCGCGTCGCCGATGACGTCCGCCGCGAGCGTGACCTCCGCACGCCCGCGCCGAGCGTCCCGACCCGGACCGCGGCCGGTGCGAGCCCGTCGCCCGCGCCGTCGATCCCGTCGGTGGCCTCGGTGGCGGTCGCCACCAAGGTGGCCGTCGCCGCCGATCCGTGCGAGGCGCCGTGCGCCTCCACAGGAGCCCGCCAGGCCGCGTGACGTCCCGCCTCCCGCTCGTCTGCACGCCAGCTTCGGCTCGTGACCACGAGCTTCGGCTCGTGGCACGAGCCCCAGGCTCGTCGGCCGCTTCTCCCGGCGGCCGGTCAGACCGGCAGGAGGACGAAGGCCGCGGTCATGGCCGCGGCGATGGCCGAGATGTAGCCGACCATCACCAGCGCCGCCCGCCGGTCGGCGGCCCGGTCGGCGTCGTCGGTCACGGCGCTCTCCTGTCCCAGCGCGCCGAAGTTGCGCAAGCCCGGCCATGGCGAAGCCGACGCAGAACCGCCGGCGCGCCTGTTCCAAGCAGATGATCCCGCCGGCCAGCGGCACGAACACGATGACCCGCGTCCAGGCCGGTGCGCCGACCACGACGAGGATGACCGCCGAGCGCGACGGCGATCCCGATGCCCATGAGGCCGCTGCGACGGCGTCGGGCGATCTCCGCCGGGCCGATGTTGCAGGCCCCGGCGTCGTATCGACCACTGTCGGCCATCTGGAGTGCCATGAGCCCCATGGTGCCACGGACGGCATTACCCGGCGCCAGACCGTAGACTCTCGCTCGATGTCCACACGAACCACCATCCGGCGTCTGGCCGCCGGCCTCCTCGTCCTGTCCGTCCTCCTGCTGACCCCGGCGCTCGCGATGGCCCACGCCGAGCTCCTGGAGACCACCCCGGCCGACGGGACGACCGTCGAGGGCAGCCCGACCGAGATCGTGGCGGTCTTCAGCGAAGACCTCCTGGCGGAGGGCTCCGGCCTGTCGTTGCGCGATGCCGCCGGGGACCGAGCTGGCCACGGGCGACGTCGACCCCGACGATCCCGAGCGGCTGGTCATCACGCGACGTCCCGGAGCTCGCCCCCGGCGAGTACGAGGCACGCTGGACCGCGGCGACCGACGACGGCCACCTGGAGCGCGGCACGTGGACGTTCACGGTCGCCGTCGCCGGCCACGCCGTCACCGACGCCGAGTCCGAGCCCCACCCCGGTCGCGACCGCTTCGGCCGCGGCGACCAGCTCGCCGACCGCCGCGCCGTCGCCGACGGTGGCGCCGTCCGCGAGCTCCGATGCCGGACCGTCCCCGTCGCCGGATCCCGACGCCGCGGGCAGCGACCAGGGCGGCGTCCTCCTGCCGATCCTCGCCGGCCTGGCCCTCGTCGCCGTGGCCGGTGGCGTCCTGCTCGGCCGGCGCGGGCGGACGCCCGCCGCGTGATCCCCGCCCGTGACCCGTCGACTCCGCGGCGTCGGCGTCGCCCCCGTCGGCCTGGCGGCGCTCGGACTGGCGGCGCCGGCCGCGGCCTTCGCCCACGCCCTCAACCCCACCTACACGAGCCGTCTGCCGCTGGCCGTCTACCTCGTCGGGGCCGCGGCGACCGTCGCGCTGTCGTTCGTCTTCGTCCTCGTCCGCGACGTCCGCGCCGAGCGCCCGGACCTGACCGACGCCGGCCATCTGCCGCCGGCCGCCATCCGGCTCGGCCTGCGCGCGGTCGGGCTCATCGGCTGGGCCTGGATCGTCGCCCAGGGCATCGTCGGCGGCGAGAGCGTCGGCGACGTGGCGACGCTGTTCCTGTGGGTCTACGGCTGGGTCGGCATCGCCATGCTGTCGGCCTTCGTCGGGCCGGTCTGGCACTTCCTCGACCCGTTCTCGACGCTCCACGACCTGGTGGCCTGGGTCGTCCGCCGCCTCGGGGTCCAGTCGTGGGACCTCGCCGACTACCCGGCCAGCGCTCGGGCGCTGGCCGGCGGCCATCGGGTTCCTCGTCGTCGTCTGGCTGGAGCTCGTCCTCGAGGCCGGCCCGCAAGTCCTGTTCATCGTCGTCGTCGGCTACACCGCGCTGAGCCTGGCGATGATGGCCCAGGTCGGGTCGCGACGAGTGGCGCTCGCAGGGCGACGTGTTCACGCGTCTGGTTCCGGCTGCTCGGTCGGCTGGCGCCGTATCGGCTCGTCGACGAGGACCGGGCGGGTCGCCCGCCGACCGTTCGCCAGCGGCCTGCTGGAGCCCGGCTTCACGCCGCGCCGACGTCGTCATCATCGCCCTCGGCGTCGGCTCGATCCTGTTCGACGGGCTGTCGCAGACGCAGATCTGGTTCGACCTGTTCGGCGTCCCCGCGCTGCTCACGCGACCGCCATGATGCTCGGCTTCCTGGGCATCGTCGTCGCTGGCCGCCGTGCTCGTGACCCGGACGGTCGGCATGGCCGCGACGGCCGCCGGCCTCCTGCCCATCGCCGCCGGCTACCTGTTCGCCCACTACCTGACCTACGTGCTCATCGACGGGCAGCGCATCGTCATCGCCATCTCCGACCCGTTCCAGCGGGGCTGGGACCTGATCGGCTTCGCCTTCCACGAGCCGACCGGCGCGTGGCTGCCGCCGGGCCTCGTCTGGACGCTGCAGCTGGCTGCGGTCGTCGGCGGGCACATGCTCGGAGCGTGGGGCGGCCACGTCGTCGCCGCGCTGGAGGCGCCGGCCGGTCTGTCACGCCAGCCAGATCCGCAACCGCCAGATCCCGCTGGCCGTCGTCATGGTCGCGCTGACGACGCTGACCCTGTGGTCGCTGGGCCAGGCCATCGTGGTCGAGGAGGACGAGGGCACGGCGAGCGCGTCGGTGCTCATCGCGCCGGCGGTCCCACGGCCCGCGATGGCCGGCCCCGCCCGGATCGTCGGCTAGCTCGCCGGCGACCTCGGACGGCCGCCGCCACGCGCGGACGGCCCGGCTCCGGCACCCAGTCCGCCAGGAGCGGACCTCGGCGATCGTCGCGGCGATGGCCGGGTCCAGGGCCTCGGCCGCGGCGACGGCGGTCTCCATCGCGGTCAGGCACAGGATGCCCTCGCCGGTCGCCGCCAGGCGGATCTCGGCGGCGTCGCGGACCGCCCCGGAGCGTGGCGTCGGGGTGTTGACGACGAGGCGGACCTCGCCGCTGAGCGATGAGGTCGAGGATCGGCACCTCGCCGATCGCCTCGTCGGCGGCCTCGCCGAGCTTGGCCACGGGCCGGGCGTCGTAGCCGACGTCGGCCAGCCGCCGTCGCGTCCCGGGCGTGGCCGCCAGTCGATAGCCCGCCCCGGCCAGGGCGGCGGCCAGGCGCGGCAGCAGGGCCTTGTCGCGGTCGGCGATGGACAGCAGCGCCAGGGACCCGGCGTCGTCGCCCGACCGCGGCGGCACGAGGGCCGCGCCGAGGAGCGCCTTGGCCAGGGCCACGCGGGCGTCCTCGTGCAGCCCGATGACCTCGCCGGTCGACTGCATGCCCGGCCCGACCGAGGGGTCCACACCGCGCAGCTTGGCCGTCGAGAAGGCCGGTGCCTTGACCGCCACGAACGGCGGCGGGGGCAGGAGCCCGCCCTGCCAGCCCAGCTCCGGCAGGGTCGCGCCCAGGGCGATCCGCACGGCCAGCTCGACCATCGGCACGCCGGTCACCTTGGACATGAACGGCACGGTCCGGGAGGCGCGCGGGTTGACCTCGATGAGGTAGACGCCGTCGTCGCGGACGATGAACTGGGCGTTGACCAGGCCGCGCGCCCCGAGGGCCAGGACGATCCGCTCCATCGTCGCCACGATGAGGTCCTGGTCGCCCTCGCTGACCGTCTGTGGCGGGAAGACGCCGACGCTGTCGCCGCTGTGGACACCGGCCCGCTCGACATGCTCCAGGAGGCCCGGGATGAGGACCCGCTGGCCGTCGCTGACCGCGTCGATGTCGACCTCGACGCCCTCGAGATAGCGGTCGATGCGGACCGGCCGGTCGGGGTCGACGACGGTCGCGGCCGCGAGCTGGCGGACGAGATCGTCGGGCGAGTAGCAGAAGTCGATGGCCAGCCCGCCGATGACGAACGACGGCCGGACGATGACCGGGTAGCCGATGCGCTCGGCGAGGGTCAGCGCCTCCTCGACGCTGTGGGCCATGCCGCCGTCCGGCTGCGGGATGCCGAGCCGATCGAGCAGGGCGGAGAACCGGACGCGCTCCTCGGCCTGGTCGATGGCCTCCAGGTCGCTGCCGAGGAGCGGCACGCCGCCGGCCGCGAGGGGTGCGGCGAGGTTGAGCGGCGTCTGGCCGCCGAACGCGACGACGGCCGGGAGCAGGGTCTCGCCGGCCGCGGTCTCGACGTCGATGACGCTCCGCACGCTCTCCGGGTCGAGCGGCTCGAAATACAGCCGCGACGACGCGTCGAAGTCGGTCGACACGGTCTCCGGGTTGGAGTTGATCATGACCGCCTGCCAGCCGAGCTGGCGTAGCGTGTCGGCCGCCTGGACCGCGCAGTAGTCGAACTCGATGCCCTGGCCGATGCGGACCGGTCCACTGCCGATGACGAGGGCGGCCGGCCGGGCGACCGGTGGGGCCTCCGGCGCGGATCCGGCCGCGGCATAGGTCGCGTAGAAGTAGGGCGTCTCGGCCGCGAACTCCGCCGCGCAGGTGTCGACCATCGCGTAGCCGGGCATGATGCCGAGGGCCAGTCGGGCGGCCCGCAGCGCGTCTGGGGTCGTGCCGGCCAGCCCGGCCAGCTCCTTGTCGCCGAACCCGGCCCGCTTGACCGTGGCCAGGAGCTCGGCCGCCTCGGGGTCATCCGGGCGCGGCGGCGAGCCGCTCGCCCATCGCCGCCGTCTCGTGCTCGAGCGCGACGTTGCGGCCCATCTCGGCCGAGGAACCAGGCCGAGATCCCGGTCGCCTCGCCGACGACCGCCTCCGGCACGCCGCGGCGGAGCAGGCCGAGGAGGCGCCACAGCCGCGAGTCCGACGGCTCCAGGAAGCGGTGCAGGACGATCGGCGCCGCCGTGCGCTGGGCGAAGCGGGTCGATTCGCACGCCTGGCCGCCCTCGTCGATCCAGCGGATCGGCTCGTCGACCTCGGGGTCGCCGGCGTAGACCGACGGCGAGGTAGTCGAAGGTCGGCGTCCAGGACGGATCCTCGGCCAGCGGCCCGACGCCGGCCTGCTCCAGGCCGCGGAGCGCCTTGTTGAGCGCCGAGCCGAACGTCCGGTCGATGGCCATCACCTCGCCGGTCGCCTTCATCTGGCTGCCCAGCGTGCGGTCGGCCGTCGGGAACTTGTCGAACGGGAAGCGCGGCAGCTTGACGACGACGTAGTCGAGCGCCGGCTCGAACGCGGCGACGGTCGTGCCGGTCACGACGTTCGGGATCTCGGCCAGCCGACGCCCGACGGCGATCTGGGCCGCGACCCGGGCGATCGGATAGCCGGTCGCCTTGGACGGCCAGGGCGGACGACCGCGACACGCGCGGGTTGACCTCGATGACCGCGTACTCGGTCGAGTCGGGTGACAGCGCGAACTGGACGTTGCAGCCGCCCTCCACGCCGAGGGCCCGGATGATGGCCAGGGCCGCGCTGCGCAGTCGCTGGTGGACCGCGTCGGTCAGGGTCTGGACCGGGGCCACGACGATCGAGTCGCCGGTGTGGACGCCGAGCGGGTCGACGTTCTCCATCGAGCACACCGCGATGCACGTGTCGTCGGCGTCGCGCATGACCTCGTACTCGATCTCCTGCCAGCCGGTCAGGTAGCGCTCCGACCATGACCTGGCCGATGGGGCTGGCACGCAGCCCTGTCCGGACGATCTCCCGATAGGCCGCCTCGGTGTCGACGATGCCGCCGCCCGTGCCGCCGAGCGTGTAGGCTGGGCGGACGATGGCCGGCAGGCCGATCTTGGCCAGAGCCGCCTCGGTCGCGGCGTCGCGTCGGCCTTGGTGGCGCCCTCGACGATCTAGCTCGGGGCGTAGGGCTGGCCGATGCGGTCGAGCAGGTCGCGGAACGCCTCGCGGTCCTCGGCCATGTGGATGGCCTCGAGCGGCGTGCCGAGGAGCCTGATCGGGTGGCGCTCGAAGACGCCGGCCCGGGCCAGCTGGGTGGCGAGGTTCAGGGCCGTCTGGCCGCCCAGGCCGGCGAGCAGGCCCTCCGGTCGCTCCCGGGCGATGACCGCCTCGACCGCCTCGACGGTGAGCGGCTCGAGATAGATCGCGTCGGCGACCTGGGGGTCGGTCATGATCGTCGCCGGGTTGCTAGTTGACGAGGATCGTCCGGACACCCTCGGCGCGGAGGGCCCGGCATGCCTGGGTCCCGGCGTAATCGAACTCGGCGGCCTGGCCGATGACGACCGGGCCGCTGCCGAGGATGAGGACCGAGGCCGGCTTCGGCCCGGGCGGGCTCATCGGACGGTCGATCCTGCGGTCGCGGCGACGAACCGGTCGAACACGGCGAGCGCGTCGAGCGGTCCGGGCGCGCCTTCCGGGTGGTACTGCACGGTCTCGATGGGCAGCTCGGCGTGGCGGAGGCCCTCGACCGACCGGTCGTTGAGGTTGAGCTGGCTGACCCGGAACCCGGATGCTGGTCGGCAGCGACTCGCCGACGACCTGGACCTCGTGGTTCTGGGCGGTCACCTGGACGAGCCCGAGGTCCACGTCCTGGACCGGGTGGTTGGCCCCGTGATGGCCGAACCGCAGCCGGCGGGTGTCGGCGCCGGCGGCCCGGCCGACGATCTGGTGTCCGAGGCAGATCCCCAGGAGCGGCCGCCCGTCGTCGATGATCGCGCGGGCCAGGGCGACCTGGGCCTCCAGCCGAGCCGGATCGCCGGGACCGGGCGACAGGATGATCCCGTCGACATCGGAGGACAGGACATCGGCCGCCGAGACCGTGTGCGGGAAGACCCGGACGCGGGCACCGCGGTGGCGCATCGCCTGGACGATGTTCGACTTCAGGCCGAGGTCGACGATGCCGACCAGCGGGCCGCCTTCGGCCGCTCGCCCGTACTCGGTGATGGCCGGCGGCGAGACCTGGGACACGAAGTCCTGGTCCTCCCAGCGCTGGACCGCGGCGGGCCGCCGCTCGGGCCGCCGTCCTCGTCGATCGCGCCCGGGGCGGTGACGATGCCGCGCAGGCAGCCGTTGGCGCGCAGGTGGCGGGCCAGGGCCCGCGTGTCGACGCCGGCGATGGCCGGGATGCCGTCGTCGCGCAGCAGCGCGAGCGAGCTGGCGGGCATCCTCGAGGACGGCCGCCGTGGCGTTGGCCACGACCAGCGCCCGGAGCCACGGCCGGCGCGACTGGTCGTCGGCCACGAGCCGGCCGTAGTTGCCGATGAGCGGATAGGTCATGACCACGACCTGGCCGGCATACGAGGGGTCGGTGCAGACCTCCTGGTAGCCGGTCTGGCTGGTGTTGACGACGAGGTCCCCGCCGGCGGCGACCGGGGCGCCGAAGGCGACGCCCGGGAAGACCGTCCCGTCCTCCAACGCCAGCAACGCCGGGCCGAGGTCCCCGATCCGCGGATCGACGACGGCGCTGGCCCGCGGCGGCGGTGGGGCGATCACGCGACGGCAGACCCGTGGGCAACAAATGACCCACCCGCCGCATGGGCGTGGTGGGCGAGGGCGTGCGCGGTCATCGAGCCTCCTTCGTCGGCCTCACGGGACCGATACGCCAGCCTCACAGGACCGGCCATCCAAGGACGGCGTCAGGGTAGCACGGAGGCCCTTGCGTTCGCGGCCTGGACGCCGTCCGTCCGCGGCGTCGCCTCAGGTATCCGGCATCCAGCGTTCGACAGTCACGATCGGCGACGGGCACCACGGCGTATCGCCGGCCGTGTTGAAGTCGGCCTGACCGCCCAGGACCAGGACGCTCCCGTCTTCGAGCGCGATCATGTGGCCCAAGTACCGCGGCTCGAGAAGGTCTGGCCCGGGGACCCAGCGATCCATTCGTGGGTCGTAGACCTCGACCGACGCCAGCGCCCGCGCTCGCGGGTCGGCTGCGAACGGAAAGACGGCGCCGCCAGCGACGACCACGCTCCCGTCGGACCGGGCAGCCAGCTGCGGCGTGTCGCGCGCGACCTGCATCGGTGCCAACGGGTGCCACGTTTCCGACGCGACGTCGAATTGTTCGACGTGGCGGCCGCCGAGCGGGTCCTCGTCCGAGGCGAGGAGCGGGTAGCCGCCGATCGATAGGGCGCCATCGTCGACCGCGACGAGCGTCCCGATGGCCCCTGAAGGCGGGCTCTCGACCGAGTGCCAGCGATCGCGGTCCAAGTCGTAGATCAGCGTGACGATCGACGGATCCGAGGCTTGCGGATCGTAGTCGACGCCGACGGCAAGGACCCGGCCGTCGGGGAGCGGGACGATGCCGTAGAGCTCGATGTCACGAGGGACGGCGGCGCCCGGCCGCCAGGCATCCATCGTCGGACCGAGCCGTTCCATCGTCGTGCGGCCGCCGACCCCACTCAGCGCGACGATGGACCCGTCAGGCAACGTCACCGCGAGCGGGTGGACTCGGGCGCGGTCCAGCAGGGGCCCGTCCGTCCAGGCATCCTCCGCGTCGAGCGCAAAGAGCTTCGTGCTCGAGAATGGGACGTCCTCGGCGTTGACGCCACCGATCACGAAGGCCTCACCCGCAGCGGTGACGATGGTCGCGAAGTAGTCGCGGGGCTTGTTGAGGCTCCCGACCTCGGTCCAGCGGTCGTGGTCCGGTTCGTAGACCTCCGTCCGCTCGCTGCCGGGCGTCGCTCCGCCAGGGACGCACATCTCATCGCCGACCACAAGGACGCGACCATCGCCCAGGCGGACCGCATCGAAGGCGATGCGGGACCCGAGCATCGGCGCGGCGGGGTGCCAACCACCTGCCCAGGCGGACGGCGGTGACGCCGGAGGCGGGCTCGGGCTTCCCGGGGACGACATCGGGGAGGCGCCGGCCGACGACGACGGGACGGCCGACGGCGACCTCGAGGTCTCGAGCGACCCGACAGGGTCAGGCGATCCGGCGCAACCGGCCACGATCGCGAACGAGGCGAAGGTCGCGGCGAGGCATCGAAGCGAGCGCATCATCGTCAGCTCCTGGACGGCCCGCCCATGGTGGGGCCGGACCGTCAGCCGGGCGTCGCGCGCTCCTCGCCTTTCGTGCGGGCAGCGAATATCTCGACGAGCATCGCGACGAAGCGCGGCTCGTCCGCTTCGAAGGCGAAGTGGACGTTCGGCTCACCACCGCCGCGACGGTTGGTATCAACCACCGTCTCCCCCACCGTCAACGTCCCGTCGGTCTCGACATCGACGTGCAGGTGCTCGGTCGAGATGACCGACGGCTCGACGATCGAGGCGACCGCCAGGGCGTCGTGGACCGGTGCGGCATTGGGCCGCTTCATCGGCTGGGTCGTGTCGTAGCCGTGGATGCGGCGTTCCGTGAACCGGGCGGCGGCCTCACCGGCGGGCGTGCCCAGCGCCCGCAAGCTGGCACAGTCGTCGAGCGACACGAGCGCCTGGTGGGTGGCATCCAGCGGGACCAGGGTGATCTTCTCGACGCCGCTCGTCAGGACGACGTGGGCGGCCTCGGGATCGCCCCAGATGTTGAACTCGGCTCGCGGCGTGACGTTCCCGTGGTGGTGGGCGCCACCCATGATCACCAGCTCCGGGATCAGGTCCTGCAGGCGGGGCTCGACGAGCAACGCGGTGGCGATGTTCGAGAGCGGGCCGACGGGCACGAGGATGATCGGCTCGGTCGCCGCGCGATAGGTCTCGACGAGGAACTCGATGGCGCCGGTGGCCTGCTTCCGAGAGGTCGCCTCCGGGATGTCGAGGTATCGGCCGTGCACGGCGCCGCTGCTCCGGATCGACGGGCGCGGGACCGGGAAGTCGTCGCGGGCGATGGGCCGGTTGACGCCCTCGTAGACCGGGATGTCGACGCCGATCCAGTCGAACGTCCGGAGTGAGTTCTCCGTGCACGACTCGACGTCGACGTTGCCGTTGACGGTCGTGGCGGCGAGGAGCTCGAGCTCCGGGTGGAGCGCCGCGAGCATGAGCGCGACGGCGTCGTCGGTCCCGGTGTCGACGTCGAGGATGAGCTTCTGTGGCATGGCCGCCAGTCTATCGGCGGCCGGGCGGCGTCGACGGGCTCAGTCGACGGGTGCGGTCACGTCTCGCGCCGCCCGGATCTGGGCGGCGCAGGCCTCGGCGAGGATCCCCCCGGTGACCTTGGGCGGGATGGTCGCGCGTGCCAAGACGTCCGCTGCCGGCAGGTACGGATCCAGGTGGGCCTCGTGCGGGGCGCCGTAGACCAGCTCGGTCAGTCCGGCCTTGATGATCGCGGACAGGCACATCGAGCACGGCTCCGCGTTGACGTATATCCGCCAGCCGACCAGCCTCGGCGAGCCCGCGATCACGCCGCCGGCCCGGAGGGCGTTGATCTCGCCGTGCGCGGTGGGGTCGTTGGTCGAGACCTGGGTGTTGTGGGCGCGGACCACGACGTCGCCGGTCGAGTCGCACAGGACCGCCCCGAATGGCAGATCCCCATCGTTGGCCGCGATCGCGGCTTCGGCCATCGCCTCGCGGGTACCGATCCTCATCCGTCATCACCCGTCGCTGCCTCCTGGTGACCGCGGGCCACACCGTTCGTCGGAAGCGATTGAAGGTAGTACTTCCGTACTACACAATGCCGGTCCTTCCTCGCGTTTGGGGGCACGCAGATCGCCAGTCGGTTCGGCTCGCTCCGCCGCATCTTCGCCGGCGTCGTCTGGTACCCGCTGGTCGTGCCGTTCGCTGTCGTCCTGAGCGCCTGGAGCGCGGCTGGCATCCATCCCCAGGACATCGTCCGACCGATGCTGGTGCTCGCGGTCGGCGTGCTCCTCGTCACCGTCATCCTGACGGTCGCGATGCGGGATCGGCATGGCGCGGGACTCGCGGCCATGGCCCTCGCGCTGGCGGCCCTCCTGCCCGCCGGCGGATATACCCCCGTGTTCGTGATCCTGGCGGCGTTCATCGGCGCGACCGGCGTGTTGACCCGCCGGAACGCGTGGCGGACGGGGCCGACCGCCACGCGGGCGCTGTCCGTCGTCGGCACGGTCCTCGTCGCGGTCCTCGTCGCGAATTCCGTCCAGCAGGGGGCACTCACCGAGGCGATCCACGAGCTCACCGTCGACCGCGCCACCGGTTCCGCTACCGCGGACCGTCCGAACCTCTACGTGGTGCTGCTGGACGGGTACCCAGGGGACGATGCCGCAAAGCTCCAGCCGACCTTCGACGCGGACCAATTCCCGGACGCGCTGACCGCGCGGGGCTTCGAGGTCCAGCGTCACTCGCGATCGAACTACCTCCGGACGGCCCACACGCTGGCGTCGATGTTCTCGATGCGCCTCCTCCATGGCGAGCCGACCGAAGACGAGCTCCGACCGCTGCTCAACGAGGGCGCCGCGCTTGACGTCCTGGCGAGCCACGGCTACGACATCACGGCGATCTCGTCGGGTTTCTCGCCCTTGGACATCCGGTCCGCCGATGCGGTCGTCGGATCGGCGGCCCCATCGGAGCTGGAGATCGCCTTGTTCCGGTACACGGGGCTTGGAGCCGTCGTCGGTGCCGCGGCGCCCGACGCCTTCGCGTCCATCCAGCGGATGCGGATCGAGGACACCTTCGCGCTGCTCCGGCAGGCCGCCACGGGTCCCCGTACCGACCACCCGCGATTCGTCTTCGCCCACGTCCCGGCGCCGCACGGTCCGTGGGTCTTCCACGCGGATGGCGCGCCACGCACCGAGGGCCTGGGGGCGTTCTACAGTGACCGGCCCGAGCACCGCCACATCAGCCGGCCGGAAGCGCTCGACCGGGTGTATGAGCAAGCCGAGCACGTCTCGGTCCTCACGCTCGCCGCGGTCGATGAGGTCATCCTCAGGGACCCGTCAGCGGTGATCGTCCTGTTCAGCGACCACGGACCAGGCACCGGATTCTGGCCCACCGACCCCCTCGGATCCGACCTCGACGAACGGAGCAGCAACTTCCTGGCTGTCCGGTATCCCGGTGCCCAGGAGGTGTTCCCGCCGGGAACGACCCCGGTCAACATCTTCCCGCGGCTGTTCAATCGAAGCTTGGCGACCGCCATCGAGGTCCAGCCGGATCTCAGCGCGTTGGCCGCGGTCCGGATCGCCGGTCGATAGGGCGACCAGGGCGGTCCGTCTCGGCCACTTCGTGCCTTGGTCACATCTCGTTAAACGGGCCGTTCACCGCGCAGCCCGATGGTGTCGAGGCGCTCGACAGCATCCCGGCACCTGTCCTACTGGTCAGCATCGCACTCACCGTCGCCGTACTTGTGGCCGTCGCGTGGGTCTTCGTCTGGCGAGCGGGCTTCGACTGAGCCTCGCCGAGATGATGCCTGACTGGCCGATCAGGCGACGCGTTATCGGTCCACGATCGCGTCCCAATCGCAACGACGACGGACAACGGAGCCGCAACAGGGTGCGACTAGGCTTGATCGGAGGCCGCGTGCCTTCGAGATGTTCCGTGCCAAGTGCCAAGTGCCAAGGGAGGGATCATCGATGTCTTCCGGACCAGACCGTGGCGACGGCGCCCCAGGACGATCCATCGGCGGCCCACCGCCTGACCCAGACCCCGGCTGGCCGGGGAAGCGATGGGGCCCGGGCGAGGTCTCTGGTGTTACGACATGGCCTATCGGCAAGCCGCCATGGCTATTCGGCACGCGCATCCGGATCCTGATGGTGATGGATGGCCGTATCAGGGCGACATCTGAGCCGGAGGACTTCGGCCTGGGTCTGGTCATCGATACCTTGCGCAGCTTCAACTTCCCGACTTGGTGGGTGCGCTTCGAGGTCACCTTGGCCCATCGGGACTCTCCGTTGATGAAAGAGGACCTCGGCTTCGATGAAGAGACGCCGGAGGAGTTCAGGAAGCAGTTCGACTTCACGCACTTCCGGTTCACGCAACAGGACTTCGACATCAACGACTTCGACCAGATCTGGTTGTTCGGGGACTGGCCAGGCGAGGACGCCAACAATCCGAGCATCGGCGATGAAATCATTAGCGACAACCCGCAGTGGGCGATGGACGACGACGAGCTCTTGACCCTAGCGCGGTGGATGGATCGCGGCGGCGGCGTCTTTGCGACCGGCGATCACGCGATGCTCGGGGCGTCCATGTGTCACCGCGTGCCACGAGTCCGGTCGATGCGCCGTTGGACTCGCTCGCAGGGAGTCCCTGACTTCTCCGGCAGCAACCGGATCGAGACCCTGGTGCACGTCACAGACATGCTGGATGACGAACAGGATCGATGGCCTCAGCGGATCTTCCCCGAGATGCGCGCGACCTCTCGGGGACCGTTCCTCTATGGCACCGCACCGCACCCGGTGCTGTGCGGTCGGGCGGGGGTCATTGACCACCTGCCTGACCACATGCATGAAGGAAGCCTGTTCGAAGACCACGAGGTCAGGCTCGATGATCCGCTGGATATCCCCGGATATGAACGCCCCGAGTATCCCCGCTTCGAGCCCGTGGTGGCGGCAGCCTCGATCGGCGGGGCACAACTTGCACCCGAGATCTACGGGATCCGACCTCGACCGCATGTCATCGCGCATGGCTTGACGACGAATCGGAACGACCCGCCACGGGTATTCCCGATGATCGGCGTGTATGACGGCGACGCCGTTGGGATCGGGCGGGTACTGGTCGACTCGACGTGGCATCACTGGTTCAGCTACAACCTGATCCGCTTGCGCCAAGAAGCGCCTGGCTTCTATTCCGGTTTCCAGGACTACTACCGCAACGTCGCGTTGTGGCTCGCGACGCCTGAACTGCGAGCGTCGATGCTGTTCGCCGCCACCTGGGGCAGCATCGTCGGTTCCCCACCGGGCGCGTTCGATAAAGGGTTGGGCCTCCGTGGCGTCGGCGAACGCGTCGTCGATGTCATCGGCCGAAGCGCCCCGCAATGCCTGCTCGATGAACTCGTGGCAACCGTCTCCTCGTTGCCCGCCGTGACGCCGCGCGAGGGAGACGACGACGATGACGATCGGTCGTGGCTCTGGGGCTCGTCGGGCCGTGCTCTCACGACCGCGGTGGTTGGAAGCGTCGCCCTTCCGATGATCAGGCTGGCCCACGACTTCGTCAACGACCAGACACACGGACAGGTCCGCGAATTCGATCTCGGCGAGGTCCACCGCCTCGGGGCCGCCGGGATCGCGGCAGCGAAGCGAGAGCTCAATGCCGCTCTCTCGGTCGGTTCCGAGGCCGATCAGGCATACGCCGCTTGGCTTGCCGAGGATGCTGGTCAGGCACGATCCGACTGACGCGGAGAGACTGGATCGCTTGTTCCGCCGATCGTGAGCGCATAGGCAGCCTCTGGCCATAGGTGCATTGACCACGAGGAGCCGCGGGACAGCCACAAACGCGTGCGGTGTAAGAAGGATGGTGGAGCGCGCGGTGGAGGTGGCGATGCCTGGCCCGTTTGCCGTCCGTGAAGACGATGTGACCGCACCTATCACGAAACCCATCGGAAACGGGCTGCGCAGTCAGGTCCCGGCCGACCTCGCCGCTGCCAGCCCATATGACTCGAGGGTCGGATATACGCTCGAGTACACGACCGGGCCGGTCTGGACCCACACGTACCCGATCAGTGTGCTGTTCCAGGTGTTCAATCGCGGTCGCACCGAAGCGCACTTCCGCGCTCGGCTGTGGGGTGTCGCCGGCCTGAGCGTCACGTATCCACCGACCGACCTCTTGTTCGACGGCGACGACCAAGTCGTCCCCTCACGAGAGATCGGACTCGCCTACCCGCCGGATGACTTCGAGTTCCATCCAGCTGGTTTTCTGATGTTCGCTGCCAGCATCTACACGACCTCGCCGGACCTGGTCCCGAGTGTCCTGTTCTGGGACCCGTACGTCGGCTATCGGGTGCGCCCGTATCGGGACGGTGCCGAGCTCAAGCTCTCAGCCGTTCACGACGTCAATGTCGGGTTCGCCTACTACGCACCCGGTGACTTTTCCGTCTTCACCTTGCGACCCCGCCCGGGCGGTGAGGGTCCGGAGATCGAGGATCCAGGGCCCGTACATGAGTAGCCGCTGAGTCGACCGAAGATCCATGCCCGCCCTCGCGGCATCCCGACGTGCGGCGATGGCGGTGCTCGGCGATCGGCCGCCAGGGGCTTCGGCGTCCTTCGCAAGCGCGCCGCTGGGGATCCGTGACTGCTTCGGCGATCGGTACGGAAACAGAGAGACCCCCGGCGGACATCCGTCGGGGGTCAGGTCGTGCGTGGGGTGGTGGTGAGCCCGGAAGGACTTGAACCTTCAACCCAGTGATTAAGAGTCCGTCGCGGGCACCCATAGGATGGCGATTCGTGCGTGCGGTGTGTCCGCCTGCGTCCACCTGTACCACCAAAATCCACCCGCTAAGTGGTACGGGGGGTGGTACGGCCCCGGTCGGCCCGGCCACGCTCGCCGCCGTGGCGGGATCGCGAAGCCGGGACCGGAGCCGGGGCCGTGCCAGCCTAGCCGTCGCGCCCTATCTGAACGGCGGACGGCCCTGTTCCGAGGGTCGGTTGCTCAGTCCCCGAACCCGAAGAACGCGATCAGCGACTCGCAGTCGGTCCACGGAACCCCCGGGAATGGGGCGGTCGGGATGACGACGTGCCCGGCGTGCGTGAAGAGTGCTTGACCAGCGGTTCCGAAGTGGACGTGCTCGTGATGAGCGTTCAGCGGAAGCGGCTGGTTTGCGGCGAGGTCGACGCACTTTCTGATCCCGAGTGGCTCCCCGTTCTCACTGAGCTCGAGCCCGAGCACGAGAACGTGGGGATGCTCCGGTAGCTGTGCCGACGCCGGCACCGCTGACAAGACCAGCAACAGACCGGCGGTCAGGCCTAACGCCAATAACCTTCTCATGGACCTCTCCTCCAAAAATGGGACGCTGACAAATCCCAGTCTGGCCCTCTGTGGGCGAGCAGGGCATGGACGCACGCGAAAATGGTGCACGCTGGCACCACGGTCCGCAGGTGGGGCCGACTGGCCCGACGGTCGGGCGTCTCCGCGGGTGGGGCGGCCGACTGGTCTACCGCAGCATCTCGATGGACCACGACGACGATGCGGTCATCGACGCCCTGGTGGCGTGGGTGGGTTCGGCCTAGCGGTCGCTCAGGTCCAGCCGCTCGCTGACGATGCTGCGGACGTCCTAGTCGATGCGGGCGCGGTCCCAACGGCTCAGGGCGCTGCTGGAGCGCGAGGCGCGGGCGGCGCGCTGAGCAACCTCGCCATCCGTTCGACGCCTCCTCCTTGGCCCTGCCATCGCTCGGGCGGGTGCCCGGCCGGCGCAGCGACCGACGAGGCTCCTCCACCGGCTGATCGGGCGATGCGTCCGGGTCGACCCGCCGATACGTGGCGGTCGAGCGAGGACGACTAGCGTTCGCGTCCCCGTCGGATCCGCCGGGGCCCGCCGCACCCCGCCGCCCCCCGCCGTCCACGCAGGTCGGGACCGGAGCCTCCGGCCGACCGGGAAGGAGCCTGGACCGTGAACAAGGTCCTCCTCACGGGTCGCCTGACGCGCGACCCCGAGATGCGCAGCCTGGCCAGCGGCAAGAACGTCACGACGTTCACCGTGGCCAGCAACGAGTTCATCGGGGGCGGCCGCGAGAAGGCCGAGTACCAACGCAAGGGAAAGGTCTAGCACGCGGTCGGCCCGCTCGCCTGGGACAAGGACGGGCGCCGTTGTACGTTGTGAGAAGAGACCCGTCCCCTTGCGGGACGGGCCTCTGTGTGTGCCGTGCCGAGCGATGAGTCACTCGGGCGTGATGTGGTACAGACCTCCGTTCTCGGCGCCGTCGGCGCCCACCGCCCAGAAGGTCCCATCCGGTGCAGGCGCGACGGCGTTGATCTGCGTGCCGACGAGGTACCTGGTTGGGGGGCCGGCAGGGTCAAAGCACGTGACGCCTGAGGCCTCCGGGTTGTCCGGTTCGCCGGGGAAGCAGAAACGCTCGCTTGAGAATTGGGACGTCTCGGACTGACCGAGCGCCCACACGAGCCCACCCGGAGGATTGGCCTCGTTATCGGTGCCGCTGTACGAGCTGCTCACCCAGACGGTGCCGTCGGGCGTCACGTAGACGTTGTCCATGTCGTAGCGAGTTGTCGGGTGTCGCTCCTCCAGGTCGTGACCCGCACCATCGCTTCTGATGCGCTCGACGCCCGGCTCCACCTCTTCAGTCACGAGGTCGACGGTGGTTGTCTCGCGCGGACGGACTGGCCGCCGGGCTCGCGGCGTTACAGGCGGCCGCTCCCGCAACCAGAACGGCCACGAGGAGCGGCATCGCCAGCTGGTGCTTCCCCATCATGCTCCCCCGTCCCCTGCCTGTGACCTTGGACATCGGGGCCTCCTTGGTTTGGGTTGACGACTGACTTGTACCCCCCCGCCATCACGCAGCTGTCTCGCTTGCACAGCGCTCTAGGCACTGGCGCTGATGCGACCGCCAATCCAGACGCCCGCTACCGTGCCGCCGAAGCCGATCAGTGCGACGAGAATGGCAACCGATGTAGCGTCCATCTAGCGATAGTGCCAGCCCCAGTGGGCCGGGCTACCCCTGGCGGGACGACCTCGGCGTCATGCGCGCTTCCGAGTGAGGAACCCGAATTGCGAGGATGACGAGGCACCGCGGATCGCGTTCCCTTGTCGCCGGATATCGCCGCATGACGCCGGCCAGCTCATCGGGAGTCAGTCCGCGCCCCATCGTCCGCAGAATGCGCTCCTCGGCTCCTTCGTTCCGGCGATGACTGATCCTCGGCGGCCGACGACCGCCTACGCCTCGGGCATACGTGGACAATTCGTACGCACGCCTCGAACTACGGTCACCTTGCTGGCATTCACGCAACGGCCACAGACTGGCGACTATGGCGCCGACCGGAAGCCCGCGGACAGCAGTCAGGCGCGTCCATCTGCTTGTGCTCACAGCGGTGGCGGTCGCCACCATCGCGCTGGTCATCGCGACCCGACCGACCATCGTCGAGGGGACGGGAACCCTGTCCGAATGTCACTGGGGTGACCCGATCGTTTCCATCGACGGTGGGGACCCGTATCTACCGATCGCGGAGTGGCCGGAAGGGCTTCGCTACGACTACGACGACAAGGCAGTCGTCGACGCCTCTGGTCAACCGGTCGTCCGTCTGGGGCAACGCTTGGCCTTAGAGGGAACCATCGTGGAAGTCCATGGGGACCCGTCCCCGTGCTTCTACACGCGAAACATCAGTCTCACGAGCATCGCACCGGAATAGCTGCCGAGACCCCGGTCGGCCCGGCCGCGCTGGCGTCGTGGGGGAGATGACGGATCGCGCGACCGGGGACCGGCGCCTGGGGGCTCTTGCCATCCTAGCAATCGGGGCTTGGCTGACAATTAGGTCATGCGCCCTACCGAAACGAGGAGGCAGGCGGTCCAAGCCGCCCGCCGGATGATCGCGCGCGGCGAGCGGCCTATGTACCGCGTCCAGGAGTCACAGGACCGGCGCTACGGCGTTGACGGTTGCCGCGCCAGACCCCCTCGCAGTGCTGCCGAGGCACGGCGGGTGGTGATCGCCGCTGAGCTCGACGCGCCGGCCGACGCCTTCGACGTCGGATCGTTAGGGCAGGGCCGAGACGACCACGTGCCGCCTCAACGCTCGGGCGGGAGCATGAGCCAGGCGGCATCGGGCGCGTAGTCCCAGGCCACGACATCGCCGTTCGGGTCGGTCAGGGCGGCCCATGCGTAGAACCGCGACGCCGCCGTGAGCCCCGGAGGCGCCGAGCTTCCGAGGAACGTGAACACCATCGTTGGCGGCCCACCCTCATCCTGCTCGTCGGGGTGCCTGAACTCGATGGGGAAGCCGTACGGGCCACCGACCTGCTCCTCGGTCGTGTCGGTCGCCAGGTCCGTCACCCAGACCCGGAACTCGCCGGGTACCGGGGCAGTGTTGCTGATCCCGACCACGACATCGGCGACACCATCCCCGTGGATGTCGAAGACCAAGCCGAATGTGAGATGGCGGCCGGCGCCTGCCAGCCCATCTGCCCGAGGCGGCCTGCCAGCCAGCTCGATGCTCCAATGGGCCTGCCCCAAATCCGATGTCACCACGCGGCTGATATCGAGCCAGCCGGGGACCGCGTCTCGGCCGTCGGCGTGGCCCAACAGCCCGTCCTCGTCCGGCCCCAGCGGCTGCGTCGCCGAGCCTGGTCCAAGGTGGACTGGGCCGGGCCATGCGGAGAGCACCTTGAGTGACTCGCTCGACAGCTGGACAACCGCCACGCCCACGACGACAGCCACGACCATCACCGTCGTGGCGAGGACGACCGTCGGGACGATCCGATTGGTCCGCATGCCGGGATGATGGCACCCGGACGTCGCCGGTAGGCGAACGCGCCGGGTCAGCCAGGGCACGGAGAAGGCTTTGGCCGACTCGGCTCGCCGCTCGTGCCGAGGCGATGACACGTTCGCCCTGGCGTGGACCGACGAGCTGGAGGTCATCGCCCAAATCCAGCGCGGCCGACGCTTCGAGTCCAGACCTTCGCGATGAGCGATGACGTCGCCGATGCCATCGTGGCTTGGGTGCGTGCACAGCCCCTTGACACCGCTCGCAGTCGGGCGTATATATCGACCATCGATATATCGACTATCGTAAGAGTTGGAGTCCGATGGAAGCCAGGGTCCCCGAATTCGGGCGGTTCACCGAACCGTCCCTGCTCATCCTCGTCAGCCTGAGCGACGGGCCGAAGCACGGCTACGCGATCATGCAGGACGTCGAGAGTGGCACCGGCCGCCCGATGGGCGCCGGCACGCTATACGCCGCCCTCGTTCGCCTCGAGGAACAGGGCCTGATCGAGGCGCTGCCGCCAGAGGACCGACGTCGGCCGTATCGGTTGACGGCGGTCGGGGCGACGAACCTCGCGCAGCAGCTCCGGGATCTGTCGGCCTTCGCCCAGCGGGGTCTCAGCCAGCTCGGCAAGACCGAGCCATGAGGTCCCTCCTGATCCGCCTCTATCCAGCGCGCTGGCGCGCCCGGTACGGCGACGAGTTCGAGGCCATCCTCGAGGCTCGACCGCTCGGACCGTACGACGTCGCGGACATCCTCCTCGGCGCCCTCGATGCCCAGCTCCGGCTTCGCGGACGGGGGGCCGGCATCCGTGAAGGAAGGGGTTTCCCCATGTCACTTCGAAATCGGCGGCATCGCGGCCATCGTCGGCGCCGCTCTTTGGGCCGTCGGGATCGTCCTCGCCACAGAATCCTTCGTCCGTCTCGACCGAACTGCTCCGGCCGTCGTTCTGCTCGTCGGGACCGCGGCCATGCTCGTGGGCCTGGCCGGGTTGAGCGCGTTTCAGGCCCGGACACACCCGATCCTCGCCTGGGCAGCGTTCCTCGTGCCTGCCACAGGGATGACCTTGATCGTCGTCGGGTTCAGCGAGCTGCTCGGTGGGATCTCGTGGGAGGTGTTCTTCGTCGGCGTCCTGACCACCTGGGTGGGCTTCATCCTGTTCGCGGTCGTGACCTACATGACCGCGGTCCTGCCTCGAGAAGCGGCGGCCCTCGTTGGCGCCGGCATCACGGTCCCTGTTCTCATTGCGGTCGTCGCCGGGGCGATCGGGATTGAGGTGAGTGGCATCGGGGGCATGGCGGTCCTGGTCGTCGCTGCAGCATGCACGCTCATCGGATGGTTCGCGCTTCGGGATCCAGGCGATCCGACTCGACGGCCCGTCCACCGGGGCGCAACCCGCCTGACGCTCCAACGGCCGGGCCGCCCTGTTGGGTAGCCCGGCCGTCCGCTGCCGGGCTCCGGGCGGCGCCCCGGACGAGCCCCGGACGCCGGCGCAGGCTGTCACGACGCCGGCGCCGCGCGGAGCCGGGGCGAGTGACAGGCTGGCCGTCGCGGCTTCGCTCAGACTCATCGCATGACCCGACACGGACCATCCGAAGCGACGATGCACGCTCGGGCCGTCCAGGCCGCCCGGCGGATGGTGGCCCAGGGCGAACGGCCGGGTATAGGCTCCTGAAGCTCCACGACGGTCGCTACGGCGTCGACGGGCTGCCGGGGCTGGCCGTGGCCGCTCCGGACCCGCGGAGCGCGGCTGAGGCGATGCGGACGACGATCGCCACGGAGCTCGACGTGGCGCCGGATGCGTTCGACGTGGCGAGCTGAGGAAATGTGAGCGACCAGACGGGCAACGTGCGCGACCGCTCCTAGGCTGAGCCGATGATCGCTTCCGCTTCGATCTCCAAGCGCCAGCGCGAATCGACGAGGGAGACGACCACGATCGTGTTTGCTGGGCGGACGTCTCCGAAGACTTCGGCGTGCACTCGTGACACCGCATCGAGATCACCAGCATCGCGCAAGTAGATCCGGGTGCGGATCACATCCTCCGGTCGGGCGCCGCCCTCCACGAGGGCAGCAAGGATGATTTCGAGGCATCGGCGCGCTTGGATCGTGACGTCGGGATCGCACGAGCCGTCCGGCCAGATCGGGGCGGTACCCGACGTGACAATGCGGTCACCCACGACGACGGCTCGACTGACCCCCACCGACGCTTCGTAGGGCGACCCGGAACTGATGCGACGGCGCATAGCGAGACCGTACACCTCCCGAGCGGGCCGATGGCGTCGTATGTGACCAACTAAGACGAGCCAGTCTCCTCCATGCCTTCGAGGGCTCGGGACCCCTTAGCGGACCGGGATCACAGGGCCATCATCTCCGACCGGCAGGTCGGCGTATTCGGGAAGCCCGGAGCGCGGCCGAAGCGATGCGGGCGGCGATCGCCGATGAGCTCGACGTGCCGCCTCGTGCCTTTGACATCGCGACAGCCTGAAGGCCTCCGAGTGTTGCTCCATCGATACGACGACTCGGGAGGCTACCCATACTCGACCGCATGACCGACGAGAATCTTCCGGATGCCCTGGCCCTGACCATCGAGACGGCGCGCAGCGCGGAGCGCGACCTGTTCGGCGGGCTGGACCGGGCGATCCTCGAGCGTCCCATACGCGAGGGTGACTGGAACCCCAAGGACTTCCAAGCCCACCTGACGGCATGGAAGGCCCGCCAGGCGGACCAATTCGCCGCCATGCGCGAGGGTCGCGAGACGCCGCCCCGGATGGAGGATCCGGAGGAGGATGCGCTCAACGCCGAGTTACGGGCCAGTCGGATCGCCTGGGACTGGGCCGCCGTCGTGGCCGAGGCCGACGCGGTCGCCGATCGGCTGATCGATGAGCTCCGGCGAGCGGACTCCGACGTCCTTCGCGCCTCGGAGCGTCTGATGACCGGGACGTTTGGCAACGGCTTGCTCCACACCCTGACGCACGTCCGGTGGCTGCTCGAGGCAGGCGTGCCCCTCGCCCGCGAACGTGTGGCCATCTTCGAGGACGATGCCCTGCGCGCGCTCGACAGCGCGGCCATCCCGGAGGTGGCGCGCGCGACGGGCCTCTACGACCTCGCCTGCTATCACGTCCTCAGCGGGTCGCCCGACCTGGCACGGAGCCTGTTGCGGGATGCGTTCCGGATGGATCCGGAGCTCGTCGAGTTCAGCCGGACCGATGAGGAGCTGCTCGGCATCCAGGGCGATCTCGACGGTCTCGTCGACTGACCGGGAGATAGCGAAAATTCGTCCGGGCCTCAGCCAGATGCACCAGCTACGTCGGCCCTCGCCAACGTTCGGATGCAACTTGTACCGGTGGCGGCGTTGTAAGCACCGAGCCTACCAATGACCCTTACAGTGCCGTCCACGCCCCAGCTACGTATCAGTCCCCCGACTCTTGCGGAGCTGGGGTGTTCTTCGTGGTAAGGGCCAAGGGCACCATCCCGACTGACATGCGGCCGATACGTTTCGGTGGCCAGCCACTTGCGCGGAACGCTGCGTTGATCAATACGCTGCCATCGGCAGGTGCGCGTTCCTTGGGGGGAGCCCGCCTGACATCATCCGGAGCGTAATCCTCCGGATCGGACAGCCAGGGACCTTGAGCGATTCGGGTCCCTGGCGTCCCCTCCTCCCGTCGCAAGATGGCCGCAACGCCCATGGACGCGACGCCACTCGCCCGAGAGCCTGAGCGTTCGTACGATCCGACCGTACCGAATCGGGGGGTCGCCATGCGCCGAGCCATCCTCGTCCTCAATCCGAGGGACGACGCCGAATTCATTGAAGCGGCCGAACGCCTTGCCAGCGAGGCCGAGCGGGCCGATGATTTGGCTCGTGCCCTGCGGCCGCTCTATCCGACTGTCGTCGTCCGGCCCCGGGACCTCACCGGGGAGCGCCAGCCCATCTGGTACGTCTACCGCGACGGCTCCTGGGTACCCCGCAGAGAGGGGTGAGCGATGAGCGATCCTCGTGCCGACGACCTCAAGGCCCTGGCTGACGATGTCGCCTCTGACGCCGATGAGCTAGCCAAGATCGAGGATGAGAAGGGCCGGCTCGATCCTGACGATCCCGAGGCGGATGAGCTAGCCCGCCGGGCTCAGGCGATAGCCGCCGACCTGCCGGAGAAAACCCAGGCCGAGCGCGATCTGGTCGAGGCCGACGCTCCAAACTAGTCTCGCCAAGCGCGGATATTGATACATAGGATTTCGGTCCCGAGATTGGCCTTCGTGAGCTGGGAGACCACGATGAACGACCGATCGGTTGAGATCATCCTGACCGAGTGGCGTGCGGCCGAGCTTGCGCTTGCGGTCGACGACAGCGACCCCCCGTCGCAAGAGGTCGCTGACCGCGCCGGAACGGCTTCGAGCCGAATACGCCGAGGCCATCGAGGCGCGTCAGAACATCGCGGACGAGCTGGCGAGTTCGCCAACCATCTCGGCGCTCGAGCGCGTCTGACGGCATTGTCGTCGCGCGCCGTCGACCGGATCCTGGCGGAGTGGCGCGAGCTCGAGCGCCAGCAAGGGCACGCCCCCGAGGCCGACGCTCAAGACGCCATCCGAGCGCGGATCAACGAGGTGCGACGGGCCTACCGCGAGGTGACCAAAGCAGCCGATGACTTGGCAGCCGAGAAAGGTCCGCCAGAGCAGCTGGTGTCAGGTCTCCGGGAGGTAGTCGGCTGATGGTGGTGCTTCCACAGACGACGACCATCCGACGGCCGTTTCACTGGGGGATCGTCGTGGTCGTCGGCGACGACTGGGCGGTGGAGGATCTCCCCGAGGTCCGAGACGACCGCATCGTCTCATCCGACGAGCGGGCATTGATCATCGCCGTCCGGCACGCGCAGGACACGGACGAGGTCGAGGGAGAGGTTATGAAACCCGCCGAGGCCGAGGTGGTCGTTCGGCTCGTCGACGAAGTGGCTGCGGACGAGTCACGCCGCGAGGTCTTCCGCGGCGTGATATCGGTGCCGACCGGACACCTCACCTTTGGCGATACCGACGGCGAGATGAGTCTGCCTGCGCATGTCGGGGATAACACCGTCGTCGTATCCGTGGACGTCGACGTGCCGATCGACGACCTCTCGCCAGATGCCGTCCAGGTCGACCTGCTGCCAGGCTAGGCGGCGCGTATTTGTAATCTACGGGCCCCGAGGATGGAGAGGAGCTGGCCGTCATCTCACGGACCCTGGGCCACGCGAACATCACGACCACGGCCAACATCTACGCGCCACCTGACCCCTGCCATGCTCGACCGAACGGCGGCCCGGATGGACGAGGTCCTGACCAGAAAGGGAGCGTCCAGCGCCTGAAAAGTGGTACGGCGAGTGGTACACAGGCAAAGAGAGCCCCCCGGCGGACATCCGTCGGGGGTCAGTTCGTGCGTGGGGTGGTGGTGAGCCCGGAAGGACTTGAACCTTCAACCCAGTGATTAAGAGTCACTTGCTCTGCCATTGAGCTACGGGCCCACGGGGCACGGATGATACCGCACTTGCCGCGGAACGTAGACTGCCGGCCATGCCCGATCACGCGCTGATCGACGGTCCTGCGCTGGGCCCTGGTCACGGCCACATCATCGTCTGCGGCCTGGATCACATCGGCCGCCGGACGATCGACGAGCTGCGCCGCCGCGACGAGCAGGTCGTCGCCATAGGCGCCGAGGATGACGGCGATGAGCGCCTGACGGCCCTTGGTGTCGACCTGGTCACCGGCGATCCCCGGACGCCGGGCGTGCTGCGCGAAGCGGGTGTCGGCCACGGCGCCGCGGCCATCGTCATGACCAGCAGCGACGACCTCGCGAATCTCAACGTCGCGCTGGCCGCCCGGGAGCTCGACCCGGCCATCCGGGTCGTCCTCCGGATGTTCGACACGGAGCTGGGCGCCCACATCCCGGAGCTCTTCCCCGACGGCGTGGCCCTGTCCTCGTCGGCCCTCGCGGCTCCCGGCTTCGTGTCGGCCGCCATCGACGGCGAGACCGGGGGCCGGTTCGAGCTCGCGGGGCGAGTCCTCACCGCCCGGACCTCGGCGGACCCGGCGCGCGGCGTCCGTTCCGTGCCGATCGCCCGGCTGGATGCCGATCGCTCGGTCGAGATGCTCCCGGACGCGACGGTCGCGCCGTCGGACGGCGAGGTCATCCTCGTCGACATCTCGATGCCGGGCGAGGAGCCGAACGATCTCCCACCGGCCGCCGACGCTTCCTCGAGTGGCCTCGTCCGCGGCGGGCTCGGCGCCTTCCGCGACCGGATCCGGGCGCCCGAGCAGCGGCTCCTCCGCTTCGGCACGGTCCTCATCCTGCTCGCGGTGGCGTCCGCCCTGTACTTCCAGCTGACCGCCGGACTCAGCCCGCTCGACGCCGTGTCGTACGCGATCACCCTCCTGACCGGCGCAGCCCTCCCGGTGGACCTGGCGCCGAACGCCCCAGGCGAGCTGCGCGTGTACGCGATCTTCCTGAGCCTCGTCGGGGCGGCCATCGTCGCCATCGTCTATGCCCTCATCACCGACGCGCTCATCCGCTCCCGGCTGCTCCAGACCCTCGGCCGGCGGACCGTGAGCGGCGACATCCGCGATCACGTCGTCGTGGCCGGGCTCGGGGCCATCGGCTATCGGGTCGTCCTCGGGATCAAGGCCCGCGGCGTGCCGGTCGTCGCCATCGAGCGTGATGACGACGGTCGCTTCGTGGCGGCGATCCGGGCCGCCGGGATCCCCGTCGTCATCGGTGACGCCCGCCAGCGCGAGGTCCTCGAGGAGGTCCGCATCGGCCGGGCGCGCGCCCTCGTCTGCGCCACATCCGACGACCTGGTCAACCTGTCGACGGCGCTCAACGGGCGGGCCGTCCGCCCCGACCTGCGGGTCGTCCTTCGGCTGTTCGACCCGGACTTCGCCATCCGCGTCCAGCACGGGTTCGGGATCCGCTTCACGCGGTCCGTCTCGCAGCTGGCAGCGCCCGCCTTCGCCGCGGCGGCCACCCGGAGCGAGGTGGTCGCGACCGTCCCCGTCGGAGACCGGCGGGTGGCGCTGTTCGCCCGCCTGCGGATCCCGGCCGGATCCGCCCTCGAGGGGCGCCCGGCCCTGGACCTCGACGAACCCGGCGCCCGGCGCGTGCTGGCCGTCGCCGACCCGGGCTCGGAGGCCGCCCGCTGGGACATCCCGGTCGACGAGGTCCTCGACGCCGACGAGGAGGTCGTCCTCGTCGCCACCCGCGCCGGCCTGGGCGACCTCCTCCACCTCGCGGCGACCCCGGCCGGCGGCCTGCGGACCATCGCCGACCTGCCGCGGCCCGCGGACGACCAGGCGACGAATCTGCTGCCGTTCGATCCGCGGGACACGGTCGGCGCCATCCGCCGCGGCGCCGGTCAGGCCATCCGCAGCCTGCCGCCGCCGCTCCGCCGTCGCGGCGATCCCCAGGAGCCGCCGCCGGACCCGGGCGAGGCTCCGGCATGACCTCGACCCCGGAGCGCTGGCACGTCGCTCAGCTCAACGTCGGCCGTGCCGTGGCCCCGATGGACCAGCCGGCGATGGCCGGGTTCGTCAGCCGGCTCGATGAGATCAACGACCTCAGCGAGGCGAGCCCGGGCTTCGTCTGGCGGCTCAAGGGCGACGGCAACAGTGCGGTCGACATCCACGTCACCGACGATCCGCAGTTCATCGTCAACCTGACCGTGTGGGCGTCGATCGACGCCCTCCACGCCTTCACCTATCGGTCCGACCACAGGACCGTGTTCAAGCGTCGCCATGACTGGTTCGAGCGCCACCACTCGCCGAACATGGTCCTGTGGTGGGTGCCGGCCGGCACCATCCCGACGCTCGATGAGGCCCTGGCCCGCCTCGCCCGGCTGACGACCGATGGCCCGACCCCGGAAGCGTTCACGTTCAAGCACCGATTGCCGCCGCCTGGCGATCCAGCGGCGGAGCCCGACCGGATCCTGGAGACCGCCTGATGTCAGCGACCCACGACGATGTGCCCGTCCGTGACGCCTTCCCGGACTGGGCGCAGCACGCCGCGCGCCTGGCCGCCGCGATGCGCGACCTGAGCGACGCCGACCTGGCCATCCGGGCAGGACCGGACCACGCCCCGATCTGGGCGCTCGCGGCCCACTGTGCCGGAACGCGGACCTATTGGCTGTGCCACGTGTTCGGCGAGCCGGGCGCCGAGCGAACACCCTTCGCCGACCCCGGCGGCTTGGGCTGGGAGGACGATCCCGACCACCCGCGGTCCGGCACCGAGCTCGCCTGCAGCGCTCGATTCGACCTGGGGGGTCGTCGCCGACACGCTCGAGCGCTGGACCGTGAAGGATCTCGGGTCGACCGCGGAGCGGACCCGGGACGGCGTCGTCCAGATCCACACCCGGGCGTCGGTCCTGAACCGGATCTTCACCCATGACGCGTTCCATGCCGGCGAGATCTCGCAGCTCCTCGGCCTGCACGGACTGCCGCCGATCGACCTCTGGCGGCGCACCTGACGAGCCCCGGAATGCCCGGGCGGCCGTCGCGATTCACCTGGGCTGGTTGTCGATCTGGGCTCGTTGCAGGCGGCCGCTGAAGTCGACGTAGATCGACTTCCACTCGGTGTACGTGTCGAGCGCGACGTGGCCGGCCTCGCGGTGGCCGTTGCCCGTCTCCTTCCAGCCACCGAACGGCAGGTGCGTCTCGGCGCCGGTCGTCCCGGCGTTGACGTAGACGATGCCGGTCTCGAAGTCGCGCATCGCCCGGAACGCGGCATTCACGTCGCGCGTGAAGATCGACGACGACAGGCCGTAGCGGGTCTGGTTGAGGGCGAGCATCGCGGCGCCGTAGTCGGCGACCGGGATGACCGACAGGACCGGCCCGAAGATCTCCTCCTGGCCGATCCGGTCCATCGGCCCGACGCCGGCGAAGATCGTCGGCTCGAAGAAATGGCCGCTGGCCAGGTCGGCGCCGGTCGCTCGGCCGCCGCCGATGACCAGGTCGCCCTCCCCTCGCCCGATGTCGACGTACGCGTCGACCTTGTCGACCGCGCCGGCGTTGATGAGCGGCCCGACGTCGACCGCCTCGTCGAGCCCCGATCCCAGCCGGAGCGAGCGCGCTCGCGACTCGAGGCGCTCGAGGAGCGGCTCGACGACGGCGCGTTCGACGATGACCCGCGACGCCGCCGTGCAGCGCTGGCCGGTCGTGCCGAAGGCCGACCACAGGATCCCGTCGGTGGCGAGGTCCAGGTCGGCGTCGGCCAGGACGACCACGCCGTTCTTGCCGCCGAGCTCCAGGGACAGCCGCTTGAGCCGCGCCCCGGCCTTGGCCGAGATCGCCTTGCCCGTCGCCGACGAGCCGGTGAACGAGATGACCCCGACGTCCGGCGACCCGACGATGGCGTCGCCGACCTCGCCGCCGGTCCCGGTCACGAGGTTGACGACGCCCGGCGGGATGCCCGCCTCGGCCATCAGCTCGACGAGGAGCGTCGCGCAGTGGGGCGTGTCGCTGGCCGGCTTGAACACGACCGTGTTGCCGGTCACGAGCGCCGGCATGATCTTCCAGCACGGGATGGCCATCGGGAAGTTCCACGGGGTGATGATCCCGGCCACGCCGATCGGCTGGCGGATGCTCATCGCCCACTTGTCGGGCAGCTCGCTGGGCACGGTCTCGCCGGCCATCCGGCGGCCCTCGCCGGCCATCAGGTAGGCGATGTCGATGCCTTCCTGGACGTCGCCGCGCGCCTCGGACAGGACCTTGCCCATCTCGCGGGTCATCGCTCGGGCCAGGCGCTCCTTGTGCTGGGCCATGAGCGCCCCGAAGGCGTACAGGATCTCGCCGCGGCGCGGGGCCGGCGTGCGGCGCCACATGGGGCCGGCCGTCTCGGCGGCCTTGATGGCCATGGCGACGTCCGCCGCCGTGCCCTGCTGGAAGCGCCCGACGACGTCGCGCGTGTCGGCCGGGTTGCGGCTCTCGAACGTCGCTCCGCTCGTCGACGCGCACCACTCGCCCGCGATGAAGTGGTGGAAGGTCGGGGTGTCGGCGGCGGCTCCCGAAGGGGTCGCATCGGCGGTCGAACGAACGGTCTCGGTCATGGGCCGGAGTGTAGTCCGCGCCGGGTCCTCAGCCGCGCCCTGCCAGCCAGGCACGGACCGACGGCTCGTGCTCCTCGTGGAAGTGGCTGACCCAGTCGATGTCGGCGGCGGCCGCGCCGTCCAGCCAGGGCAGACCGTTCGGATCGGTCAGGACCTCGACCGGCAGCCGGCTCAGGGCCGCGGCCAGTCGGTCGTGCGAGGCGTCGATGTCGGCCAGGACCTCGGCGGCCGGTCGGCCGGCGGCCTGGGTCTGGAACCAGTCGTTGATCGCATCGTCGTCGTCCAGGTCGCTCGGCCACGGATCGGGCGGGTCCGGGCGACCGTCGGCGGCGGCCTCCAGGCGTCCGAGGGTCCGCTCGCGCCAACCCATGAGGTGGGCGGCCAGGTCGCGGAACGTCCACTCGCCCATCGGGCCGGGCTCGTCCAGGCGGTCACCGACCTCGGCGACCACGTCTCGCCATGCCTGCTGGTCGGCCTTGAGCTCGGCGACGAGCCTCGGGCGCGGATCTTCGATCGTCATGGGGAGCAGTCTAGCCAGCCGGGACGGTCGTACAGGCACAGGTCGCCGCGCCAAGGACGATCGCGCCGACGATGTAGGCCACGCTCGCGAAGACCAGCACGCTGAGGGCGACGAACGCCAGTCACTGGCCCACGGTCCGCAACCGGCCGCTCACACGCGCTCGATGGCCATCGCGACCGAGCCGCCGCCGCCGAGACACAGCGTCGCCAGCCCGTAGCGGCCCTCACGTCGGGCCAGCTCATGGACGAGGGTCGCGACGATCCGCGCGCCGCTCGCCCCGATCGGGTGGCCCAGGGCGATCGCCCCGCCGTTGACATTGACCTTGTCCCAGTCGAAGCCGAGCTCCCGCCCGTCGGCCAGGGTCTGGGCGGCGAAGGCCTCGTTGATCTCGATGAGGTCGAACGCCTCGATCGGCAGCTCGATCCGGTCGAGCAGACGCTTGACGCCTTCGACCGGCGCGAGGAACAGCCACTTCGGGGCCACCTCGGCCTGCGCGTAGCCGACGATCCGGGCGAGTGGCGTCAGTCCGAGGCGCTCGACCGCCCGCTCGCTGGCCACGACCGTCGCCGCCGCGCCGTCGGTGATGCCGGGGGCGTTGCCGGCCGTGACCGTGCCGGTCGTGGCGTCGCGGCGGTCCTCGCCGTCGGGCAGGGCGAACGCCGGCCGCAGCTTGGCCAGCGCCTCCATCGTCGTGTCACGCCGCGGCCCCTCGTCCTCGCTGACGATGGTCTCGCGGCCCTTCGCGTCACGGACCGTGACCGGGGCCGTCTCGGCCGCGAAGCGCCCGGCGTCGATGGCCGCCACGGCCTTCTGGTGACTGGCCAGCGCGAACGCGTCCTGGTCCTCGCGGCTGACCTCGTCCTTGATCGCGACCCGCTCCGCGTGGGTGCCCATGTGGCAGTCCTCGATGGCACACCACAGGCCGTCCGCCACGGTCGAGTCGACGAGCTCGGTATTGCCCAGGCGAAGCCCGAAGCGGGCGCCATGGAGCAGGTACGGGGCGCCGTTCATCGACTCCATCCCGCCGGCGATGACGAGGTCGGCGTCGCCGGCCCGGATCTCGGCGGCCGCCAGCATGATCGCCTTGAGCCCGGACCCGCAGACCCGGTTGATCGTCGTGGCGCTCGTGCCGTCGGGCAGGCCGGCCCGGAGGGCGGCCTGGCGCGCCGGGGCCTGGCCGCTGCCGGCCTGGAGGACCTGGCCCATGAGCACGTCGTCGACCTCGACCGTGGCCGGGTCCAGGCCCGCGCGCTCCACGGCCGCCCGGATGGCCACGCCACCCAGCTCCGTCGCCGGGACCGCGCTCAGGGCGCCGCCGAACTTGCCGATCGGCGTCCGCGCCGCGCTGACGATGTAGGTCTGGCCACTCGGTCCGTTCATCGTCCGAGTCTACGCTCGCGAGGACCGGTAGGCTTGAGCGCACACTTGGAACGGAGGTCGTCATGCCCGGTGGCAGCATCACCCACATCGAGTTTCCCGCCGACGACATGGAGCGGGCCAAGCGCTTCTACGCGGCCGTCGCGGGCTGGGAATTCCAGCCGATGGAGGGCTTCCCGGACTACGAGCTGTTCTCGACCGGCGAGGGGACCGGCGGCGCGATCGGCGCCCGCGGGACGAGCACCGGGAGCACCGTCCGCGTGTTCATCACCGTGGCGGACCTCGCGACCGCACGCGACGCGGCCACGGCCAACGGCGGATCGGTCGTGGAGGACATCACCGAGGTCCCCGGCCAGGGGAGCTACGTCATCGTCAACGACCCCGAGGGCAGCGAGGTCGCGCTCTGGCAGAACCCCCCGGGCTGACCGCCCCTAGGCGCCCCCGGCCCGCTTGAGGACCTCGCCCGCGACGATCTCGCGGTGGATCTGGTTCGTGCCCTCGTAGATCTGGGCGCCCTTGGCGTCGCGCATCAGCCGCTCGATGCCGGTCTCGCGCGAGTACCCGGTCGCCCCGAACAGCTGGACGGCGTCGGTCGCCACGCGCATCGCGGTGTCGGAGGCGGTCCATTTGGCCAGCGACGACGACCTCGGCCAGCGTGCTCGCCGCGGTCCTTGGCCGCGGCGGCCTCCCGGGTGAGCGCCCGCGCCGCGGCGACGTCCCGGGCCATCTCGGCGAGCATGAACCGAAGGCCCTGCTGGTCCTGCAACGGGCCGCCGAACGCCGTCCGCTCGCCCAGGTAGCGCGCCGCCGCCTCCAGCCCGGCCCGGGCGATCCCGACGCAGGCCGCGGCGATCGAGATCCGGCCCTCGCCGAGCGCGGAGAGGGCGATCCGGTAGCCATCCCCCTCCTCGCCGAGGCGGTCCGCGGCCGGGACCTCGCAGCCCTCGAAGATGAGCTCGGCGGCCGGGCAGGCGCGGATGCCCATCTTGCGTTCGTGGGCGCCGAACCGGAAGCCGGGCGTCCCGCGCTCGACGAGGAATGCGGTGATGCCGCGCGAGCCGGCCGCCGGGTCGACCGTGGCGAACACGAGGTAGCGCTCGGCCTCCGGGGCGTTCGAGATCCAGATCTTCGTGCCGGTCAACCGGTAGGCCGCCGGCTCGCCGTCACGCGCCCCGCCGACGCGCTCGGCGCGGGTCCGGATGGCCGCCGCGTCGGAGCCGGCGTGCGGCTCGGTCAGGGCGAAGGCCCCGAGCGCCTCGCCGGCCTGCATCGCCGGCAGCCAGCGGGCACGCTGCTCGTCCGTGCCCCAGGTCACGACCGGGTACTGGGACAGGATGTGGACCGACAGGGACACGGCCATGGCCATGTCGACCGCGCCCAGCTCCTCCATGACCAGCGTCCACGCCCCGTACGAGAAACCGGCTCCACCGACCGACGTCGGGAACGGCGCCGCGGTCAGGCCCAGATCGCCCATCTTGCGCGAACAGCGACCGGTCGTAGCGCTCCGCCTCGTCACGCTCGATGGCCCCCGGCGCGACCTCGCGCTGGGCGAACTCGCGCGTCGTCGCCTGCAGCAGCCGGTCCTCGTCGGTCAGCGCGGCGCTCACGACCGGCTAGGATAGCCGCGTGGTAGAGGCCACGGCCGGTGGAGCCCCGCACGAACCGTCGCCGCTCGACGCGCTGCCGGGGCTGGTCGACGTCGTGCAGCGCATGGACGACATCGTCGTCGTCACCGACCTCCACCGGCGGGTCGTCGTCTGGAACCGGGCCGCGGAGCGGCAGTACGGCATCCCTGCCGCCGACGCCGACGGCGCGACGATCGACACCCTCTTCGACACGACCATCATCGGCGAGGCGACGACCGCGTCCGGCGCCCGGACCATGGCCCTCGCGGGCGGGACGTGGCGCGGCCGCGTCGCGGAACGACCGTTGATCGGCCGCCACGTCGGCCACGAGCTGGTCATCGACGCCGTCCTGAACCGGCTCGACGACGCGGCCGGCCAGCCGGTCGGCGTCCTCAGCGTCGAAGCGCGACGTCACGGCCAGCGTCCGCGTCGAACGCGAGCTGGCGACCGTCATCTCGCTGGCCTCCGCGGGGTGGACAGCCGGACCCGTCAGGGCGCGGCCGACCGGGCCCTCGACGTCCTCCTGGAGACGACCGGTGCCGTCCTCGCCGGGATCGCCATCCCGGTCGACGGGGCCCTGCACGTCCTGGCCCAACGCGGCGCATCGGAAGGCCTGACCGCCGCGTTCGCCGACGTCAAGTGGGCCGAGTCACCGGCGGTCCGGGCCATCACCCCGGTCGGTCGGGTCGTCAAGGGCGCCGTGTCGCTCCTGCCGCTCGCCCCCACGATCCGTCGGGCCATGCTCGACGCGCGGCATCCGGACGATCGTCCTCGTCGGGCTCCGCCGGGACGACGAGCTGACCGGCATGCTGGCGCTCGGGCTGGGATCGCGACGACCCGGTCATCCCCTCGGACGCCGTCATCCTGCTCGTCGGCCGACCACCTGGCCCGCGGGACTCGAGAACGCCCGGCTGGTCGAGGAGATCGTCCGCCGGGCGGAGAACGAGCGCGAGATCGAGCGCGCGCCTGCGCGCGCTCGACGAGCTGACCCGCGTGGGCGACCAACGTCCCGACCATCGACGAGCTTCGCGGCGCGCTCGGCTCGCCTCATCAACACCGTCCTGGGCGCGGCCGGGACGGCCTACGGCCTGCTCGCCGCCGGATGGGACCTCCTACGCGACGACATCGCTGGCGGAGGTCCGAGCCGGCCATCGCCGACGTGGCTCCGCACCCATCCGCCGGACCAGCGCAGCGCGTTCCGCCGCTGGCGTGCCGGCGAGGGCGCGTTCCTCGAGGCGTTCGAGCCCGGGACGCGTGCCCCTCGGCCTCGTCGAGCTCGCGCGCGACGCCGGCGTCCGGGCCTACGCGGCGATCCCGGTCCGCATCGATGACCGCGTCGTCGGCGGCATCGCGGCCTACTTCGACCGTCCGCTCCTCGACCTCCACCTGGATCGCGGGGCGCTCGACCGGGTCGCCTCCATCGCCTCGATCTCGCTGGCCAACTTCCGGCTCCGCGAACAGCTGGTCGGCTCGGAGCGGCGCTACCGGACGCTGTTCGAGGCCAGCCCGGACGCCATCGTGGTCATGACCCCCGACGGGCGTCGTGGTCGATGCCAACGACGTCGCGCCGGCGGATGGTCGGGGCGGACCAGGGCTGGCTGCTCGGGCGGCGCGCCTCGGACCTCGCGACGTTCGACCGCGAGGTCGCCCGGGACCGGGTCGCTCGCCTCGGCGACGGCGAGGCCTACACCGGCCGGGCGACCGGCATCCGCGCCGACGGCTCGACGTTCCCGGCCGACGTCGAGGTCGCCGCGGTCGAGCTCGACGGCCAGCGCCGCCTCCTGGCTGCGGGTCCGCGACCTGACCGACCAGGAGCGCCTCCAGGCCGAGCTCATCCAGGCCCAGAAGATGGAGGCCACCGGCCAGCTCGTGTCGGGCGTCGCCCACGAGCTCAACAACCCGCTGGCCGCGATCCTCGGCTTCAGCCAGCTCATCCGGCGCCGATCCCGGCCCTGCCCGAGGACCTGCGCCACAACGCGGACCTGCTCGTCGAGGAGGCGACCCGGACCCGACGGATCGTCCAGAACCTGCTCGACTTCGCCCGGCAGCGGCCGCCGGAACGCCACCCGACGTCGATCCGCGCGCTCGTCGACAGCGTCCTGGCCCTCCAGTCGTACAGCTTCGGCAAGGGCCGGATCGAGGTCGAGACGGACATCCCGGACGACCTGCCGCTCGGTCGAGCTGGATCGCGGCCAGCTCCAGCAGGTCCTCGTCAACCTGACCCACAACGCGATCTACGCGATGCGCAAGGCGGGGGCGGCAGGCGGCTGCGCATCAGCGCCGCGGCCGAGGGCCCGCGCGATGACCCGCGGGTCCGGGTGACGGTCATGGACGACGGCCCGGGCGTCGCCGCCGGAGCATGTCGCCCGGCTGTTCGAGGCGTTCTTCACGACCAAGCCGACCGTCGGACGGGACGGGCCTCGGCCTGCCCGTGTCGTACGGGATCATCGCCGTCGCACGGCGGCGAGCTGCGCTACGGCCCGTCGGCCTGGGGACGCGGGGCGGCCTTCACCTTCGACCTGCCGGTCCACGCCACGGTCGTGGACGGCGGGCCGCTGGTCCTGCCCGAGCCCGATGCCGCGGCGATCTCGGACGCCACGACGGCCGATGCCGTGGCGCCGCCCGCATCACCGCCGGTCGATGGCGACGGCGGCCGCGTCCTCGTCCTCGACGACGAGCCGGCCTCCGGGCGTTCCTGCGCCAGGCCGTCGGGTCGTCGGCTTCGAGCCGGTCGTCGTCGACACCGGCGAGGCGGCCATCGACGCGGCGCGTGACGGGCCCGTTCGCCGGCCTATCTGTGCGACCACCAGATGCCGGGCATGTCCGGCTCGACGTCTTACGACGCGATCGTCGAGCGACGACCCGGCCATCGCCCGGCGCTTCGTGATGATGAGCGGCGACATCCTCGACCCGGCGCTGGCGGCGTTCGCCGCGACCACGCCGTGCGCGTCCTGGCCAAGCCGTTCGACCTCGACACGCTCGGCCGCGCCGATGCCGTGGCGACGCCGACGACTCAGCCGCGCGGGTAGGTGTAGAAGCCGCGTCCGGTCTTCTGGCCGAGGTGCCCGGCCGTCGACGAGCTCCTCGAGGACCCGCGGCGGGCGCAGGTGCTCCAGGCCCAGGCCGTCCTGGAGGACGCGCATGATCCCCAGGCAGACGTCCAGGCCGATGAAGTCGGCCAGCTCCAGCGGGCCCATCGGATGGTTGAGCCCGACCCGCGCCCCGGCATCGATGTCCTCGGCCGTCCCGACGCCCTGCTCGTAGGCCCGCATCGCCTCGATGAGGAACGGCATGAGGATGCGGTTGACGATGAAGCCCGGCTTGTCGGCCGACACGATGACCTGCTTGCCGAGCTGATCGGCGAGGGCTCGGATGTCGGTCACCGTGGCCTCGCTCGTGTCGGTCGAGCGGATGAGCTCGATGAGCGGCATGACCGGGACCGGACTGAAGAAGTGCATCCCGACGAACCGCGGCCGGCGCTCCCGGCGCACGCCGTCGGCCAACCGGTGGATGGCGATGGAGCTCGTGTTCGAGGCGAAGATCGCGTCGGCCGGGGCGACCTCGTCGAGCGCGCGCCAGACCTGGTGCTTGACGCTGAGCTCCTCGAAGACCGCCTCGACGACGAGGTCGGCGTCGCGGGCCAGGCCGAGGTCGTCCGTGGTCGTGATCCGGGCCAGCGTGGCGTCGCGGTCGGCGGCGGTCAGGCGCCCCTTGTCGACCGAGCGGTCCAGGTTGCCGGCGATCCGGTCGAGGCCGGCCGCGGCACGGGCGAGGTCCGGCTCGTACAGGGTCACGGCCTTGCCGATGGCCGCATGGACCTGGGCGATGCCGTGGCCCATGAGGCCCGCGCCGGCGACGAACACGCGCTCGATGTTCATGCCCGGAGTGTAGGCGCGGACCGCCTCAGACGACGGCTGCGGCGGGTTCATCCGGCCGGACGAGGGCGCGCCGCCGCGCGACGATCGTGAGCGTCCCGACGAACGCCACCCCGGCCGCCAGGAGGAAGGCGGCGGCATAGCCGGCGCCGTCGACGGCCACGCCGAGGAGGGCCGGACCCAGGCCGAACGACAGGTCCAGGAAGGCGCTGGACGTGCCGACGACCGAGCCGCGATCGCCCTCGTCGACCCGGCTGACGGCGACCGCGATGAGGCTCGGGAACATGAACGCGATGCCCGCGGCGAAGATCGCCGTTCCGATCAGGAGCCCGAAGACCTGGGGCACGACGGCGATGATCGCCAGCCCCGCGGCCGACAGGCCCAGGGCGAGCATCGCCAGGCGGGCAGGCCCCATCTCGTCCGGCAGCCGGGCGAAGACGACGCGCAGGACGATGACGATCCCGGCGTACAGGGCCAGCGGCAGGCCTGCACCGGCCAACCCGAGCTCGGAGCTGTAGAGCGGGACGAACGCGAAGAACCCGGCCATCCCGAACCCGCCGGTCAGGATGAGGAACCCGGGCAGGATGCCGGCCGGATGGAAGAACCGTGCCGGCGGCCGTTCCGGCACGTCCGGGCCCGTGTGGAGCAGGCGCGGGGCGGTCTCCGGGACGAGCAGGGTCAGGACCGTAGCCACGGCCGCGATGATCGCCGTGACTGCCCAGACCACGGCGAAGCTCGTCGCCACCAGCAGCGTCTCGCCGATGAACGGACCGATGGCCAGGCCGAGATAGACCGACAGCGAGCCGAGGTTGATCGCCTCACCCTGCCGGGACCGTGGGGCGAGGTCGGCGATGGCGGCGATCGCGGCGACGAGGAAGAGCGCCTCGCCGATGCCCAGGAGCGAGCGGACGACGATGAACCCGGCCAGCGAGTCGACGACGAGGTGGCCGGCCAGGGCGACGACATTGACGATCGTGCCGGCCAGGAGCAGCGGCCGCCGGCCAAAGCGGTCCGACCCCCAGCCGACGGCCGGTCGGACGACCAGCGACGCGATCGCGAACGCGCCGATGGCGATGCCCGACGCCGTGGCGTCGGCGCCGAGCGGACCCATCGCGAACCGCGGGGAGACCGGCAGGACGATGCCGCCAGCGACGAAGAACACGAGGGCCGCCACGAACAGGGCGATGAACGGCCCGGTGAACAGGCGCTCGCGTTTCTCGTCGCTCACGACGCCGTGGCGATCCGGTCGAGGAGGCGGTCGGCCGCCTCGAACGGGTCCAGGCGATGGGCCGCGACCTCGTCGAGGATGGCCCCGGCCTCGTCCGCCAGGTCCGGACCGGCCAGGCGGTCGGCCAGGCGGTCGGCCAGGATCGCCTGGACCTGGGCGCGCGCCCGGGCGCGCCGCGCGGCCTCGCCGCCACCGTCCCGCCCGGCGGCACGGTGGCGGTCGAGCGCGACGAGCAACTCCGGCACGCCGTCGCCGGTCGCGGCGGTCGTGACCATGACCTCCGGGCGCTTGGGCTGGGGTCGGTCCGTCGGCGTTCGGCCGGTCGTCGGCGCGAGCATCGCCCGAAGCTGCGCCGCGGTCCGTTGTGCGCCGGGCTTGTCGCCCTTGTTGACGACGACCAGGTCGGCGACCTCGAGGAGGCCAGCCTTGATGGCCTGGACCTCGTCGCCCATCTCGGGCGCTTCCAGGACGACCGTCGTGTCCGCCGCGGCCGCGACCTCGACCTCGCTCTGCCCGGTCCCGACCGTCTCGATGAGCACGAGGTCGAAGCCGGCCGCATCGAGGACCGCAGCGGCGGCCGTCGTCGTGCCGGCCAGGCCGCCAGCGTGGCCGCGCGACGCCATCGAGCGGATGAATACGTCGCGGTCGTCAGCGTAGGCCTGCATCCGGACCCGATCGCCCAACAGCGCCCCGCCGGTGATCGGCGACGATGGATCGACGGCGACGACGGCGACCGGCCGGCCGGCGGCGCGGACTTCGGCCAGCAGCGCGGCCACGAGCGTCGATTTGCCGGCTCCTGGAGGTCCGGTGATGCCGACGAGGTGGGCGCGACCCGCCCGCGGATAGAGCAGGCGGAGCGCCGCCTCGGCGACGGGCGTGCGGTTCTCGACCGCGGTCAGCAGACGGGCGAGGGCCAGGCGATCGCCGTCGGTCGCGGCCTCGGCGAGGGCGGTCGCACGCTCGGTCGCGGCGGCAGCGTCCGCCACGCTAGGTGCGTGCGCGGGCGTTCGAGCGCAGGAAGTCCGCGACGGACGCGATGGTCGTGCCTGGCCCGAAGACCTCCGCGACCCCGGCCTCGCGCAGGGCCGGGACGTCGTCGTCCGGGATGATCCCGCCGACGGTCACCAGGACGTCGGCCTGGCCCTGGTCCTGGAGGAGCTTCGTGATCCGGGGGACGAGGGTCATGTGCGCGCCCGACAGGATGGACAGGCCGACGACGTCGACGTCTTCCTGCAAGGCGGCCGTGGCGACCATCTCGGGGGTCTGGCGCAGTCCGGTGTAGACGACCTCGAAGCCCTCGTCGCGCAGCCCCCGGGCCAGCACCTTGGCGCCGCGGTCATGGCCATCCAGGCCGGGCTTGGCGATGAGGACCTTGATCGGTCGATCGGTCATGGACCGATCGTAGCGCACGCCGGACGGCGGAACGTCGCCTGGCGCATGACCGAGCACGGCCCGGACCTCTCGAGGAGATCCGGGCCGTGCGGCGCGACCGAGGGCAGTGGTCGATCGCGTCAGGCGTTGGTCCGGGCGAAGGCGCGCGAGGCGAGGACCAGCGAGAGGAACGCGAGCGTCCCCATCACGACCGTGCCGACGATGATCTGCGGATCGCTCCACAGCCCGTTGAACAGCGCGCGCGCTGCGTCGACCGCGTGGGTCAGCGGGTTGAGCGTCGAGAGGGTCTGCAGCCAGTCCGGCGCGAGCGCCATCGGCAACATGATCCCGGACAGCAGGAGCAGCGGCAGGGTGACCGCTTGCGCGATGGGCGCCAGGGCATCTTCGCTCTTGGTGATGAGCGCGAGGGTGTACGACAGCAGGGAGAACGTCAGGCCGACCAGGGCGACGATGCCGAGTGTCAGGACGGCACCGGCGGGATCAAGCTCCAGGCCGAACGGGATGGCCACGATGATCAGCAAGGTCGACTGGGCGAGCAGGATCGTGACGTCCCGGAGCGACCGGCCGGCGAGCATCGCGAAGCGGCTCATCGGGGTGACCCGCATCCGCTCGACGACGCCGTACCGGATCTCGGCGACCAGCCCGAAGCCGGCGAAGAACGCCGCGAAGAAGGCCGTCAGGATGAGGAGGCCCGGGACGAACCAGTTGAACGCGCTGGCGGAGGCGCCGGCCGTGGACGTCGCGCCCTCGAGGAGTGGCGCGAACAGGACCAGGTAGAGGATGGGCTGGAACAGGCCCATGGCGACCCACACCGGCTGGCGCAGGGTCAGGATGAGTGAGCGTCGGTACATGAGCCAGGTATCGCGCAAGACCTTCACGGCGAGTTCTCCTTCGATCGTCGGTGGGTTCGGGGTGGGCTTCGGTCCGCTCAGGCAGCCGGCTCTTCGCGGAGCGACCGGCCGGTCTGGCGGAGGAAGACGTCGTCGAGGCTGGGGCGGGTCAGCGTCAGCGACCGAGCTCGCAGCCCGGCGCCGTCAAGGACGCGGATCAGGTTCGGGACCGCGACGTCGCCGTGGTCGACGTAGAGGCGGACGAGCTCGTCGTCGGCGCTGGCCTCTCGAACGAAGGGTTGGGCACGGACCGCCTCGAGCACATGCTCGGTGGCGCCGTCGACGCCGATCGTGATGACGTCGCCGGCGATCTCGCGCTTGAGCTCGTCCGCCGTGCCCACGCGCCACGATGCGACCGTGGTCGATGATCGCCAGGCGGTCGGCCAGGGCGTCCGCCTCCTCGAGGTAGTGGGTCGTCAGGAACACCGTCGTGCCCGTTTCGCGGAGACCGCGGATCTCGTCCCACATCCGGGCACGCGCCTGGGGGTCGAGGCCGGTCGTCGGCTCGTCGAGGAACAGGACGGCCGGTCGATGGACGATGCCCAGGCCGACATCGAGCCGGCGCTTCATGCCCCCGGAGTAGGTCCCGGTCGCGCGGTCGGCGGCGGACTCGAGATCGAGCGTCGCCAGGACCTCGCTCGCCCGCTGTTGGGCGCTCGCCTTGTCCATGCCGTACAGGCGGCCCTGGATGACGAGCTCCCCTCGGCCGGTCTCGGCCGGGTCGGTCGAGCCGCCCTGCGGGACGTAGCCGATCCGCTCGCGCACTGCCTGCGGCTCGCGACGAAGGTCGGCACCGGCGATCGTCGCGTTCCCGGAGGTCGGCGTGAGCAGGGTGGCCAGCATCCGCAGGGTCGTCGTCTTGCCGGCCCCATTCGGGCCGAGGAAGCCGAAGATCTCGCCGGCGCCCACCTCCAGGTCCACGCCGCGGACGGCCTCGACGACGCTCTTCCGCGTCTTGAAGGTTCGGATGAGGTCGTGAGTGGCGATCATCGTGCCACTGGTCGGTCGTGCGGCGGCCATCGGTGGTCCTCCTCGCTCCTGCGTGGCGTATCCTGCGTTTCTGGTCAGCAGTTGCGCCGTTCAGCCTCTTCGTGCAATATCTGCACCGGGCAGATAATCACCCAGGCGAGGAGATGTTGTCAACCATGAACCGTGAATCGATCGACTCCGTCCTCCGCTCCTTGCGCCGCGTCAACCTCCAGGGGTCGCTCTTCGGCCACACGGTCGCGCTCCGGTTCGGCCTGTCCGAGTCCGATATCGAGGCCATCGAGGTCCTCCTCGACAACGGCTCGGCGACGGCCGGCATGCTGTCCGAGCTGATGGGCCTGACGACCGGCGCCGTCACTCGCGTGATCGACCGCCTGGAGCAGGCCGGCTATGTCCGCCGCGTGCCCGATCCGGCTGACCGCCGGCGCGTCATCGTCGAGCTCGTACCGGAGCGGATGGCCGGACTGTCGAGCCACCATGGCCCGGGTCGGCGACAAGAGCGCATCGGAGATCGGCCAGTACTCGGAGGCCGAGCTCGCCGTCATCGACGACTTCCTGACGCGGATGGCGGCGATCACGGCGCGAGGAGGCGACTGCGCTCCGGGAATCCACCGGCCAAGCGAGCGGCCATGGATCGGAGCACGCCGCGCCCATCGGCGGGCTGGAGCGGGCACGCCTCCTGTTCAAGTCGGGTGCCCACGAGCTCCTGCTCCGCGGCGCGCCCGATATCGAGGACCTGTACCGCGCGAAGTTCGAAGGGTCGGTCCCGCAAGTCCGACTGCGCGACGGGATCGTCACGATCCAGTACAAGGGCAGCTCGTCCATGAGCGCCGGGCCCTTCTTCGCCAACTGGCAGCTGGCCTGGAACGAGCGACGCGCCGACGTCTCGCTCAACGCCGCGATCCCGTGGGACGTCGAGGTCAGCGGCGGGGCCGGCAAGCTGCAAGGCAAGTTCGGCGCGCTGGACCTCCGCTCGTTCGAGCTGTCGGGCGGGGTCGATCAGCTCCGGCTGACGCTTGGCCGGCCGACCGGCGACGTCCCCATCCGGCTGACCCAGGGCGTGAACAACGTCCGGGTCGAGCGACCGACCGGGGTCCCCGTCCGGCTCACGCTGCGCGGCGGCGCCGGCCGGATCGACTTCGACCAGCAGCGGCTCGCATGGCTCGGGCGACACGCTCCTGGAATCGACGGGCGCCGAGGATGCGACCGACCGCTACCTGGTCGACATCGTGGGCGGCGCCGGCAGGATCACCGTCACCGAGACGATCTGACTCCGCGTGCGGCCGCGGACGCGGTGTCAGGCGTCCGGCGCCCGGCGGGCGAGGTGGTCGAGGAACTCGGCGCGGGTCCGGTCGCGGGTCCGGAACAGGCCCAGGACGGCGGACGTGGTCATGATCGTCCCCGGCTTGCGGACGCCGCGCATGACCGCGCACAGGTGGGTCGCCTCCATGACCACGCCGACGCCCTGCGGCGCCAGGCGGTCCTGGAGGAACTCGGCGATCTGCTGGGTCAGCCGCTCCTGGACCTGGAGGCGGCGGGAGTACATCTCGACGACGCGCGGGATCTTGCGACAGCCCGATGACCCGGCCGCGCGGGATGTAGGCGACCGCGGCCGTCCCGAAGAACGGCAGCAGGTGGTGCTCGCACAGCGAGTAGAACGGGATGTCCTTGACGATGACCATCTCGGAGTAGTCGACGTCGAAGATCGCGCCGTTGATGAGCCGCTCGGGGTCGACGTGGTAGCCGGCGGTCAGCTCCGTGTACATCCGGTGGACGCGCTCGGGCGTGCCCTGGAGGCCCTGGCGATCGGGGTCCTCGCCGATCTCGAGCAGGATCTGGTGGACGGCGGCCTCGACCCGGCCGTTGCCGTCGTGCCGCGCCGGCGCCCTCGATGAGCGCTCGGCGCTCGCCCGGCACCTCGCCGATCTCGGTCTCGATCTCGTCGACGATCGCGCGGACGTGGCTGGGCAGGTCGGGCGGGCTGGACATGGCCGTGGATGGTACGCCGAAATGCGGCCGGACTCGGCCGGGGCACTGCTAGGCTGCGGGCCATGGCTCATCCCCGCGTCGAGCAGTTCCGGTTCGCCCGCGCCGAGTGGGTCCGCGGGCTGCGCGGGCTGTCGCGAGGAGGACGGCTCGCCGGCGGCTCGAGCCGATGAACTCGATCTCGTGGATGGTCGGCCACCTGGCCTGGCACGAGCGCCTGGTGTTCGTCGAGCGCGGCGCAGGGCCTCAAGGTCGAGCCGGTGCTCGACGCGGTCGCGTACGGCCTGCCCGCCTCGACGCCGTCGCTCGAGGACGATGTGGGCGGCGTGGCGGCGGATGACCGAGCCCGGCCGATCCGTACCTCGACACGCTGACGAGCGCGGACCTGCGTCGGCCCGTGGCCTCACGACACGCGGTCCGAGGCGCCGGCGGCCGGCTCGCAGCTGCAGCGCATCACGTATCACTACTGGCACCACATCGGCGAGGCGTCGGCGGTCCGCCAGATGCTCGGCCACACGCGGCTGGCCGCAGTTCGTCGGCGCCATCGAGCGCGACGCGCCCTATCGCCCGGAGGACGCCAGCGAGCTCGACGACTAGCCGGCGACCGCCCCGCCGGGCCGAAGCCGGCGGCCGGGCAGCGGCTCGAACGGTCGCGACCCTCGGCGCCGCGCAGCCAGGCCCGCGCGTTCTCGCCGAGCGACGGCCGGTGATAGCCGCCCTCCTGGAGGATGACCAGGCGGCGGCCGAGCGCCGCGACCCGCCGTCCGACCTCGTGGTAGACGTCCGTCGTCAGCGCGAAGTCGCCGATCGGGTCCAGGCCGTACGTGTCGAAGCCGAGCGAGACGACGACGATCGAGCCCGGGCGCCGCGGCGATCGCCTCGCAGGCGCGATCGATCGCCGCGAGGTAGTCCGCGTCGGTCGCGCCCGGCCGGGAGCGGGCAGGTTGAGGTTCTCCCCGGCCCCCTCGCCCTCCCCGGTCTCGTCGGCTCGCGGCCCAGGAAGTACGGGTACTCGCCATCGGGATGGGCGTGGATCGACACGTAGCGCACGTCGCCGCGGCGCCAGAAGATCTGCTGCGACCCGTTGCCGTGGTGGAAGTCGACGTCGAGGATGGCCACCCGCTCGCCGGTCCGGCGCGGCGATCGCCTCGGCCGCGATGGCCGCGTTGTTGAAGAAGCAGTAGCCGCCGTACATCGAGCGGGCGGTGTGGTGGCCGGGCGGCCGGCACAGGCCGTACGCCGTCGGTCGCCGCCGTCGAGGACGAGGTCGACCGTCGGTCAGCGCCACGTCCACCGCTCCGCGCGCCGCCACGTACGTGCCCGGCGACGAGCGGCGCGGCCGAGTCGAGGCCCCAGAACCCGGCCCGGCCACCGGCGTGGACCGGCTCCCGGACGAACCGGGCGATGGCGTCGTCGCTCATCCCCTCGAACATCGAGCGGTTGGGGTAGGTGTCCGCGGACAGGAACGCGCGCGGGATGGCCTGGCGCGCGGACCTCGGACCAGGCCACCTCGAGGAAGCGCACCAGCCCCTCGTCGTGGACCGCGAGTGATCGGGTCCAGGCCGTGCTCGGTCGGCTCGCGGCGCGGGAACCCGCCGTCGGCATCGAGGGCGGCCCGGATGATCTCGGCCCGCTCCGCGACCTCGTTGGCCGGCACGAGCACGCCCATGAACGTCTCGTGGGTGATGTCGTGGCCGAGGTGCGACGGCGAGTAGACGACCTGCATCGGGATCCTCGTCAGGTGGCGGTCCGCGGTCGCGCGGCGAGGTCCAGGATGGCGGCGGTGACGTCCGCCGGACGGTAGCGCATCAGGTTGTGGCCGGTGGCGGCCAGGCGGACCGCCCGGATGGGGCCGCGACCGGCGGCGACCCGGTCCTCGTCGATCGCCGCGAGAGCGCCGACTCGGACCGCCGCGTCCGTCGCCGCTGCGGCGACGAGGGCGACGATCGGCGCCTCGACGCCGGGCAGGATGGCGCCGGGGTCGTACGCCGAACATCGCCCGGACGCTGGCCTCGAGGGCGTGCGGTCGCGTCGTCGGCACGACGCGCCCGGCGTGGGTCTCGACGACGGTCGCCCGGGCCGCTGCCTCCTGGTCGGCGTCCCAGGTCGACCGGGTCGAAGCCGCGCCGGTCGCGCAGGAACGCGCGCATCGAGGCCATGACCTCGGGCGGCTCGTCGAGGCCGCGCAGGAACTCGTCGACGTCCTGGCCCGTGGCGTCCTCGATGCGTTCCCAGCCGCCGTCGACGAGGACGAGGCCCGCACAACGCGACCCGAGGTGCTCGGCGCGCGACCGCGGCGACGATGGCGCCGAACCCGTGGCCGGCGAGGCACGACCGCGCGGCCGGGTCATCTGGCCGGGTCGAGAGCCGGCGCCTTCGGCGACCGCGACGACGTCCTCGGCCAGGAGGTCCGGGTCGTAGGCGCCGTCCTCGGTCGGGGCGTCGGAGAGCCCGTGGCCGCGCAGGTCCATCGCCGGCGATCGGTGTGGGTCCGCGCCGCGAGCCGGCGGGCGACCGGCGCCCAGATCCAGGCCGTCTGACGCCAGGCCGTGGACGAGCACGATCGCCGACGGTCCCCGGCCGACGGTCGACGTCCGGCGCCGTCCAGTCCAGGAAGTGGATCCGGTCGCCCGGGTCCACGGTCACCACGAAGCCCGCCGGTCCGTCCGTCACGCCCCTAGGATACGGGAGCCATGGCCAAGCGTCGACGCGGTTCGCGGACCGCCCGTCCCCTCCTGGCCCGCGCCGCGCCGCCCACCGACCGTTCGACGACCTCGTCGACGAGGCGCTGGCGACCATCCCGATGCCGTTCGCCGCGGCCCTCGACGAGGTCGCCATCGTCATCGCCGACGAGCCGACGCGCGGACCAGCTCCGGGCGAACGACCTGCCCGACGACGACGTCCTGTACGGCATCTACGAAGGCGTGCCCGCACGGAGTGCGGCGCCGACTGGATGGCCATGCCCAACCGATCACGCTCTTCCGGCTGCCCCTCGAGGCCGACTTCCCCGACCCGGACGACCTGGCCGACGAGGTCTGGGTGACCGTCGTCCACGAGCTGGCCCACCACCTGGGCATCGATGACGACCGGCTCCACGAGCTCGGGCGTCGACTGAGCGCCGGCGGCGACCGCTTCCAGCCCTCAGGCGAGGTAGATGACCAGCAGGCCGATCAGGCCGACGGCGCCGAGGACGAAGGCGAGCTGCATGAGCCGCGGGAAGACCCGGAAGCGAGGACCGGCCGGTCCCCGCGGTCGGTCCGGATCGTCCGGGCCGCCGGGCGCGACCCGCTCGAGGCCGATGGTCGCGTGGGTCAGGCCCAGGAACATGACGACCTGCGGCGCGACCGTCAGGGCATGACCGTGAAGAGCAGCGTGCCCGAGGCGAACACGACCGCGGCGACGCCGATCGCGTCAGGACCAGGCCGGCCGGCCCCGCATCGGGCCCGAGCCCGAGCGACTCGAAGACGCGGAGGACGAGGTCCAGGCCCGGCGCTCAGCCCGAGGACGACGAGCAGGAAGGCGATCGTCTCGAACAGGACGACGAGGCTGCGGCGGCCTTGCGCGCCCGGAACACCCGGAACGACCGGCGCATCGCCTCGATGGGGCCGACGTCGCCGAGGACCACGCCGGCCAGCGTGTAGGCGAACGGTGCCCCGACGATCGCGGCGACGAGCGTCGTCACGACGAGGGACAGGTCCGCCGCCTCGCGCAGGACGGCGTCCAGGATGGCCGTCACGATCGGCTGGGCGATGCCGAGCGGGAGGCCGACGATGATGGACGCCCCGACCGCCCGCCAGAAGACCGCCCGTGACCGGGCGAGGGCCGCCCGCGTCGTGACACGGTCGGCCGGCCATCCGGGCGCCCAGCACGGCCACCCCCAGGTTGCGGCTCTCGATGACGGCGACGAGCAGGCCCGGGACCGCGATGACGGCCAGGACGGCGAAGGCCAGGCCGCCGGCGCCCTCGAACGCCGACTGGCAGGTCGTCCGGCGGTCGAAGTCGACCGCGATGACGGCCAGGGCCCACGACCCGAGGGCCAGCGGCCCGGCCGTCCCGAGCACGACCGCCCCGACGTAGAACGAGGCCCGGCGCATCTGGTCGCCGGACCGGCTCAGGAGGTCGAAGGACGCCGCCAGGAGGCGCCGGGTCGAGGCGAGCGGGATGGGTGGGACGGTCGGGAGCGCGGGATCGTCGACCGGGGCCAGGGGGCGAGTCGCCCGTGATGGTGGTGGGGTCGTCGCCATCGTCGGTCGGTCCAGGCGCCTCGGTCGGCGGCGGCTCGTCGGTCGGCGGTGTGGCCTCGGTCACGCGGCCGCCCCGGGCAGCGTGCCCGCCGACGGCCAGCAGCTCCCCGAGCCGGCCCACCTCGACGTTCCCGCCCGACAGGACGACCGCGACCCGCTCGCCGTCGCGGATCGGGACCGCCCCGGCCAGGACCGCCGCCAGGGCGGCGGCGCCGGCCGGCTCCAGGACCTGCTTCATGCCGCTCGACGCGCGAAGCGCATCCCGGCCAGGATCGTCGGGTCGTCGATGCGCACGATCGTCGTCGACGTGGCGCTGGACCATGGCCAGCGTCCAGGCGCCGGCGAACGGCGCCCCGAGGCCATCGGCGACGCTCGTCGGCTGGATGGTCACGACCTCGCCCGCTGCGAGCGCCTGGGTCATCGCCTCGGACCCGACCGGCTCGACGCCGATGACCCGGGCCGCCGGCCGGCGGCCCTTGACCGCCGCCGCGACCCCGCTGATGAGCCCACCGCCACCGACGCCGACGACGACGACATCGACGTCCGGCAGCGTCCTCGACGAGCTCCAGGCCGGCCGTGCCGTTGCCGGCGATGACCGCCGGGTCGTCGAACGGGTGGACGAAGGTCAGGCCCTCGGCGTCGCGGATGCGCTCCATCTCGGCGAACGTCTCGCCGACGTGCGGCGCCGTGGAGGACGACCCGCGCGCCGTAGCCCAGGCAGGCCTCGACCTTGGAGCGGACGGCGGCCGGCCGGCATGACCACGGTGACCGGCACGCCGGCGGCGCGCCCGGCCCAGGCGTAGGCCTGGCCGGCGTTGCCGGCCGACAGCGTGATCGCACCGCGCGCCCGTGCCTCCGGCGGGAGCGTGGCGATCCGGTTGGTCATGCCCCGCGCCTTGAACGAGCCGGTCGTCTGCAGGTGCTCGGCCTTCAGGACAGCCGGCCGTCGCCTGCGGCCGGACGCCGGTGGCGGCCGTCGGCCCAGCGCGCCGGCGGTCGTCGAGGACAGCAGCGGGCGTCCGCTGGACGAGCCCGGCAGGCGCGCTCGCGGCCGCCTCGATGTCGGCGAGCGGGACGTCGAGGTCGGGGCTCGGCCGGGCGCATCCACGGTCTCGGACATGCGGGCGAGTATGGCACGGCCGTAGCATGCCGCCCATGGTCCGCTTCCGGCCCGGCACGCCGGCCGATTCCCGGCTCGCCTACGACATCTTCATCCCGACCATCGACGACCTCGGCCGCCGGACCGGCGGCGGCGCGAACAGCGACCGCGACGCTACCCGGCACGGGCGTGGGACGTGCGCCGCCCGCTGTTCGACCACCTGGCCGCGACCGGCGACGCGCTGGTGGTTCGCGGAGGACGAGACGACGGGTCAGGCCATCGGCTACGCCCGCTCGATCGTCCGCGACGGCGTCCGCGAGCTGACCGAGTTCTTCGTGCTGCCGGAGGCCCAGGGCGCGGGCGTCGGGCGCGGCCTGCTGGAGCGCGCCTTCCCGGCGGACGGCGCCCGCCATCGAGCCATCGTCGCGACGCATCGACCCGCGGGCGATCGCCCGCTACCTCAGGCCGGGCTCGATGGCCGCGTCGCCGATGGCGTTCGTCGAGGCAGCACCGCGGCCGATCAGCCTGCCGACCGACCTCGTGCGCGAGCGGATCGACCCGGCGCGCCGCCCTCGACGCCTCGCCGCCATCGACCGGGCGACGCTCGGCTTCCGTCGCGACGTGGACCACGCCTGGCTGGCGTCGCAGCGACCGGGCTGGCTGTACGAGCGGGGCGGCGCGGCCGTGGCCTATGGCTACCACCCGATCGCGCCGTCGTGGGGCGGGCCGTACGCCGCGCTCGACGCGGCCGACCTGCCGGTCCTCCTGGCCGATGCCGAGACGGCCGCCGCCGAGGCCGGCCACGCGACGGTCGCGTTCGACCTGGCGCTCACGGCCCGGACCGCGCTGCGACCACCTGCTGCCACGCGGCTTCAGGGTCGATCCGTTCGTGATGCTGTTCTTCACGGACGGCCCGACCGATGGCCTCGACCGCTACGTCCTGACCTCGCCGCCGTTCTTCGCCTGACCCATTTCCACTTGCGTGTTTGCGCAAGCAATGATATCGTCGACGACGTGTTGGACTACCTGCCGGTCTCCGCCGAGACGCGATCGACAGCGCTACGCCGCCGTCGGTCGAGCGCTGGCGGACCCCAAGCGCCTGTGCGTCCTCGAGTCGCTCGCCATCGGTGAGCTCTCGGTCAGCGACCTCAGCACCCGGGTGGGCTGCCAGGTGCCCAACATGAGCCAGCATCTCGCGGTGCTCCGTCATGCGGGGCTCGTGACGAGCCGGCGCGACGGCACCACCATCCTCTATCGGCTCGCGGACCCCGGGTCCTCGACGCCTACCGACTCATCCAGGACCTCGCCCGCTAAGGCGAGGCCACGGCGACAACCGGCCCATCCCGCAGGAGGCAGGCGGGAGAAAGGACTCATCCCCATGGCGGAGATCAAGCACGCGACGGACGCCAACGTTCGAGGAGCTCGTCCTCAAGGCCGAGCGTCCCGTCGTCGTCGACTTCTGGGCGGCCTGGTGCGGCCCGTGCAAGATGGTCGCCCCCGAGATGGAGAAGCTCGCCGAGAAGTACGACGGCTCGGTCGACGTGGTCAAGGTCGACGTCGACGCCAACCCGCGGCTGTCGCAGGCGTTCAGCATCATGAGCATCCCGACGATCGCGTTCTTCAAGCCCGGCGCCCAGCCGCAGGGCGTGGTCGGCTTCCGACCGCTCGAGCAGCTCGAGCAGCAGTTCGGCCTGACCGAGTTCGCGGCGGCCGCGGCCGACTGACCTCGATCGCCGAACCCCGCCACGCTACCGACCCCGGTCACCGACCGGGGTCGTCGCTATCCGGTCGGAGCGCTAGCCGGCCGCGCGTCGGGGCGGCGGCGAACCAGGCCGTCGCGCCGATCGATCGGCGTGGTCGTCGATCGTCGCGCGGGCGAACGACGACCCAGTCCGGACCCGCGGTCCGAGGCCGTCGCGTCCGGCGTCCGCGCCGGCCGCGTCGGCGAGGAGTCGGGTCGAGCCGGAACTCGACCGTGCCGCCCGTCCGGCGTCGAGGATGGCGAACGGCACGCCGGTCGTGGCGCTCCAGGCGTCGCCCGCCATCAGCGGTTCCAGCGGCGATCGCGTCGAGGCACGCCGTCCACGGTCGGCCGTCGTCGAGGACCTCGTCGCAGGGTCATCCGGCGCCGCCGCCAGGATCGCCGCCAGGTCGGCGGCGTGCTCCTCGTAGTGGGCGATCGTCTCGTCGTGGAACCAGCGCCTGGCGGTCGGCGTGCTTGAGCCAGCGCGTCTCCGGCACGACCGTCAGGGTCCCGCGCAGCTCCCCGGGCATGCGACCCGAACGCCTCGCGCAGCTCGTCCATCGGACGGGCCGCCCAGGCCTCGGTCAGCTCGGCGTTGATGACCTCGCCGCCACGGGCCTCCCAGTCGGCGTCGGCGCGCGCGATCGTGGCCGCGTCTCGTCGACGGCGAGCTCGCGGGCCGCGGCCAGGGCGACGGCCTGCCACGGCCAGCAGGTGGGCCATCAGGTCGCGGCCGGACCAGCCGTGCGCCGTCATCGACCGGGACGGCGAGCTGCTCGTCGGACAGGCTCGCCAGCGCCTCGTACGGCGCCCACGCGTCGCGCTCCTCCTCCAGGAACTCGAGGGCGTCGAGATACATGCGCGGCCATGGTAGACGTCCGGCTTCGGGCTCGATGGTAGAGTCCCGTCCGATGGCCGACGACACCCCTTGCCGCCCCTTCCCCCGGTCGATACCCGACCGCCGGCCGCCTGCCGGCCGAGGCGATGACGCCCGAGCTGCTGGCCGGTCTGCTCGCCGACGGCGACGACGAACTGGCCGCCTGGACCCTGTCCGAAGCCCTCCTGGAGGCCCCTCGAGCGGACGTGTTCGACGGCCTGCTGGCCGAGGCGATGCACCTCGTCGGCGAGCGCTGGGCGAGCGGTCAGTGGAGCGTCGCCGAGGAGCATCTGGCCAGCCAGACGGTCCTGCGGGCCCTGGACCGGATCCGCCCGACGACCGGCCCGGAGTCGCGGATCGGGCCGCTGGCCGTGCTGGCCGGCGTCGCCGGCGAGCAGCACATGATCGGCCTCGTCTGCCTCGGCCAGGTCCTGCGCGAGCGCGGCTGGACCGTGGCCGACCTGGGCGCCGACGTCCCGGCCGAGGATCTGGAGGTCTTCCTGGCGCGCAACGAGGCCCGGCTCGTCGCGCTCGTGCCTCCGATCCGGCCCGGACCGAGGCGACGGCCGCGGCGATCACGGCGACCCGCCGCGCCGCACCCGGCGTGCCGATCCTCCTGGGCGGTGCCCTGGCCGATGCGCCGGGCATCGCCGCCACCCTCGGCGTCGACTGGAGCGGTCGGAGCATCGCCGCCGCCGCCGACCACGCCGAGACGTTCCGCGCGGCCGCGGCCGCCGGCGGGGACTGACCCGCACACGATGCGGCCCGGGGACGACCAGCCGACCGCGCTGTCCGAGGTCGAGGGCTCCGCGGCAGCCGGCGGGCCGGCACTTGAGGCCCCGTCCGAGGACGCCGAAGACGCCGATGCTCTGGAACGGCCCATCGAGGTCGCTCGGCGGACGGGCGTCATCTTCGTCCACGGCATCGGCAACCAGACGCCGGCCGAGACGTTCCTGGACTGGTCCGGCCCGATCGTCGAGCTCCTGAGTGACTGGCGCACGGCCCGCGACGGACCGGACGCGCCACCACCCGGCAGCCCGCCGCGGATCGACGATCCGGTCTGGCGCTCCGAGTTCTCGTTCAACGCGGCCTCGCCGCCGTATCTCGAGCTGGCCATCCCTGCGCACGAGCAGCTGCCCGAGACGACCTGGGTCCTGACCGAGGCCTGGTGGGCGGCGGACCTGCGGCCGCCGGACCTCGGCCGCACGATCGACTACCTCCGACGCCGGATGCCGACCCTGGTCCAAGGCATCACCGACGGCTACGCCGCCCGGAAGGGTCCACTCGATGTCCTCGCCGAGCGCCTGGCCGTCGCGGAGCCGGATGCCCGCGCGCCGCTCGACTGGCGGCTCATCGATGGCCTGGACCGCCTCCAGACGAAGGCGTTCGGGGCGCGCGTGGTCGGCTGGACCGTTGGCGCGACCGGCGCGCTGGCCCTCGCCGGGTACGACGCCCTCCGGCGGATCCCGATCGGGCCCATCCAGGACTTCGCGGTCCGCAAGATGCTCGACAGCTTCCTCGTCGACTGGTTCGGCGACCTGCCCATCCTCCTCGACGACCCGGTCCAATCGGCGAACGTCCGGGCGCGCCTCGCCCGGTCCATCGATGGCCTCCTGCGTGACGGCTGTGACGCCATCGTCCTCGTCGCCCACTCCGGGGGTGCCCTGGTCAGCTTCGAGACCCTGCTCGATCCGGCCTACCTCCACCTGCCGGTCGCCAAGGTCATCACCCACGGCCAGGGCCTTGGCCTGGCCTGGCGACTGGCCACGGACCCGGATGTCCACGAGATCCAGCCGGGTCACCGGCTGCTCGGCGACCTCGCTCGAGCGCGGCCGGGCCTGCGCTGGGTCGACGTCTGGTCCTCCTACGATCCGGCACCGGCCGGCCCCTTGCCGGCCCGCGCCGAGCAGCCCGCGGGCCTGCCCGCGGGGGTGGCGGTCGTCGCGACCGGTGACGACGCCGGCGACCCGTGGCTCCTTCGGGCGGATGTCGGCGTGGACCCACCGCCGACCAGCGCGCCCCGGATCGTCGTCGAGAACCGGCCGGTCACCAACGAGATGAACGTCCTGACCGACCACGGCACCTACTGGGCCAACCCCGAGGGCTTCCTCATCCCCCTCGTCCGGCACCTGGACGCGGCGCTCGGCGAGGCGACGGCGTCGCGCTTCTACCGTGACGACGCAGCGCGCAGCCGGCGGATCCTGTGGCGCCGGCAGCGGGTCGCGACGCTGGCCGCGTGGGGCTGGTCGGCGTCGGGCGTCGGCGCGGCGACGTTGCTCGTCCTGATCGTCCTGCAGCTGCTCGGCGACGCCCGCCTGGCTCGTGCCGGGAACGCCCTGGTGGCGGTGTGGGACCAGGTCCCGGGTCACCAGATCATCTCCGCCCCGGTCGAGGCGATCGGGGCGATCGTCGGGGCGATGGCGGCGGCGGTCGGCCTCGCTGGGCTCGCCGAGTCGGCGGCCGGACTCGGCCCGATCCTGCTCGGTGTCGCGCTCGTGGTCGGGCTGTTCTACGTCATGGCCAAGAGCGGCACCGGCCGATGGCATGACTGGGACCGTCGCGAGCGCCGGGCGATGCACCGCGAGGATCCGACCCTGCCTGACCGATCCCGGGCACTCGCCCAGGCGATGCTCCTCGTCGCCGGGCTCGTCGCGGTCGCGCTGGCAGCGCTCGACCTGGGGCCGGCCGCTGGGCTGGTCCTCGTCCTCGGAACGGCCGCCGGCCTCGTCATCTGGTGGCGCAAGCCGTTCCAGTCCCCCGCCCCACCGAGCGCCGCGCGCCAACCGGCGTCGAACGCCTAGACCGCGACCGGCTCGCGGTACTCCCCGAAGACGCCGCGCAGGACGGCGCACTGCTCGCCGAGCGTCGCATAGGCCGCGGCACAGCGGATGAAATGAGGCATGAGGTTGGTCTCGCTGCTGCCCGGTCGCGACGCCGCGTCCCGGAGCCCGGCCAGGGCCGCCTCGACGGCCATGGCGTCCCGCTCTCGCCGGGTCCGCTCCAGGCGGGCGAGGTGCCGCTCGAACGAGCCGGGCGGAACGGCCAGGACCGGCACGTTCGTGACCTCGGACGCGTCGACGTAGGCATTGACCCCGACGACCCGGCGCTCGCCGGCATCGAACTCGCGCTGGTAGCGATAGGCCGCGTCGGCGATCTCGCGCTGCGGGTAGCCCTCGCTGACGGCCGCGACCATCCCGCCCCGTCGGTCGATCTCGTCGAGGTAGCGCCAGACCTGCCGTTCGGTCTCGTCGGTCAGGGCCTCCACGAACCACGACCCGCCGAGCGGGTCGACCGTCGCGTCGACGCCGGTCTCCTCGGCGATGACCTGTTGCTGGCGGAGCGCGAGCAGGGCGGCCTCGGCGGTCGGCACGGCGAGGGCCTCGTCGTAGGCATCCGTGTGCAGGGACTGGGTGCCACCCAGGACGGCGGCCATGGCCTGGAGCGCCACGCGGGTCAGGTTGTTGAGCGGCTGTTGCGGGGTCAGGCTCACGCCGGCGGTCTGGGTGTGGAAGCGCATCCAGGCGCTGCGCTCGTTCTCGGCGTGGTAGCGGCGCATGACCAGGTCGTGCCAGATCCGGCGGCTCGCCCGGAACTTGGCGATCTCCTCGAAGAAGTCGCTGTGCGAGTTGAAGAAGAAGGACAGCCGCGGGGCGAAGTCGTCGATGCGCAGGCCGCGGGCCAGGGCGGCCTCGACGTAGGCCATCCCGTCGGCGATCGTGAAGGCGAGCTCCTGGACGGCGGTGGAACCCGCCTCCCGGATGTGGTAGCCGCTGATCGAGATCGTGTTCCAGCGCGGGAGCTCGCGCGTCCCGAACTCGATCGTGTCGGTGACCAGGCGCATCGACGGGTCGGGCGGGAACAGGTACTCCTTCTGCGCGATGAACTCCTTGAGGATGTCGTTCTGGGTCGTGCCCTCGAGGCGGTCGCGCGGGACGCCGGCCTTCTCGGCCGCGACGATGTACATCGCCCAGATCGGGGCGGCCGGGGAGTTGATCGTCATCGACGTGCTGACCCGGTCCAACGGCAGGCCGTCGACGAGGACTTCCATGTCGGCCAGCGAGCTGACCGCCACGCCGCACGTCCCGAACTCGCCCTCCGCCTCGGGATCGTCGGTGTCGTACCCGTACAGGGTCGGCATGTCGTAGGCGATCGACAGGCCGGTCTGGCCAGCCGCCAGCAGCTGATGGAATCGGGCGTTGGTGTCCTCGGCCGCCCCGAATCCGGCGAACATCCGCATCGTCCACAGGCGGCTGCGGTAGCCGGTCGGGTGGATGCCACGGGTGAACGGCGGATCACCGGGTCGGCCGATCCGGGCCCCGGCGTCCGGGCCGAGCGATTCCGGGCCGTAGAGCGGCTCGATCGGCATGTCGCTGATCGTCGAGAAGCGCGTCTTGCGCTCCGGTGTCGACTTCGACCGGTCGGTCATGGCCGGGATGCTACCACCGGGTTCAGTCGCCTCCGAAGGCGGCGACGGCGGCTTCGATCTTGGGGTCGGGCAGGTCATTCGTGAGCACGACATTGACCACGTCATCGTCGCTGGCCGGCCAGACGACGACCGTCTGCGTGCGATTCCCGGTCGTGGAGTCGATGCGCTGGACCGGCTGGTCGGCCAGGACCGGACTGTGACTCGCCGGTGATCTCGGTCCGGCTCGCGGCGCGGGCCGTCGTGGCATAGAACTCGGCGACGAGGTCGGCGGTCAGGCCCGGCGCGCTGAACACGACGAGGGCCGCCGCCCGGTTGCCGCCGAAGTCCCAGGTGCCACCGGCGTAGCGCACTTCGGTGATCCCGGCGTCGAGCAGGTTGGCCAGATTCGCCTCTGAGCAGTTGCGCCCGGAGTCGAGGGTGACCGGGCCCTGGCCCTCGAAGGTCGTCGGGATCCGCGCCTCCAGTTCGGGGTACGCGCCGGGGATGGCGCCATCCACGGTGCACGGGCCGGTCGGGTCGAACGAGGCCGTGGCCGTCCCGCCGCAGGCAGCCACGACCGCAGCCAGGGCGAGCAGGAGCACGGGGATGATCCGACGGGGCACGGGACAAGCGTAGAGGAGGTCGCCGGATCCAGCCGGATCCAGCCTGGTGACCTCATCCATCCCCACCGTGTGGTGCCTCCTGGCACCTGGTACCGGCGTCATGGAGTGGTGCGCGGATGCGCCCCCCCAATGACCCGGGTCGGTTCGGGACGGAGGGGCCATTGCCGCGATGGGCCACCCGCCCCTACTGTTCTGCCTACGCCGACCCGCGATCGAACCGGGGTAACACCTGGGGCGTCGGTCACGGATCAGGAAACGGACGCTCTCTCGAGGAGGTTCGAGGGGGGATCCCGGATCCAGATCACGAGCCGAGTAACCGGATCTTCGGCCATCGGGCCCGGAAGACCGTCGGGACGGCAGCGCTTATCACGCTCCGGCACATCATTCAGCGTCAACGTCGCCCTCCGGGTATCCGGGGGGCGATCGCGCGTCTACGGGATCGGACTCGCGCCTGGGACAGGGTCAGAGGTCGAGGCGGACCAGGAGCCGGGGCAGCCCGCCCGAATGCCCGTCGGTGACGAGGACGCGACGGAAGCCGACAGCATCGAACATCGAGGCGATGCCCACGAATCCGGCTCCGACGTCGACGCGCTGCCCGCCGGGATCGATCGGATAGGCCTCGACGCCTGGCGCGCCGGCCGCCCGAGCCGCGTCCACGACGCCGTCGAGCAAGGCTCGCGCGACCCCCTGACGTCGGTGACCGGGCCGGATCCGAAAGCACCCGATCGACCAGACCGGGAGGTCGTCGATGGTCGGGATCGTGCGCGAGCCCTGCAGCCGGGGCGTCGCCGTTCGCACGCCGATGCCGACCCAGCCGACCGGCAGGTCGCCCTGGTAGGCAACGAATCCGGGTGGTACATCGCCGGACATCTGGCGACGGAGCGTCTCCGGACGGGACTCATCCGCGGCCTTGGCGATCTCGTCCCGGCCGCGCCAGGCCTGGCACCAGCAGCCCTGCTCGCTCGATGCGTCCAGCAGGGTCGCGACATCGTCCCATCGGTCGATGGTCGCCGGCTGGATGACGAGGTCGCTCGTCACGCGCTCCGCGTGGGCCGGACCGGGGTCGGGTGGGCGCGACGGGCGACCCCGCGAGCGTCGAGGTCGGCCTGGATGACCCGAGCGGCCGCCACCAGCGTCGGGTCACGAGTGACCGTGGATGACACCCAATCGATGTACGACGGCTCGAAGGCCGCGATCTGGCCGAGCGTGTGGCCGTGGAACTTGCCGAATTCGATGACGGTGTCCCGCGCGGCCTCGAGCGTCGGCGGCTTGGGTCGCCGGAAGTGCCGGATGCGACCGCGCTCCGCCGGACCGGTCGGGGTCGACGCCCGCGGGGTCGCCTCGCGCTCCCATGCCGTCCGGGTCCGGGGCGGCTGTCCGGGGAGCGGCGACCCGCGCCGGGCCTCCGGATCGGCCGTGCCGTCACGTCCCGTCGTCTGGTTGCGGGGCTGGAACGTCGAGGTCGTGTCGACCCGACCGGTCACCGGCCGCGTCGGCCTGGGGCGCGGAGGCCCACCACGTCGGGCCGGGGCGTCGGCGACGTCGGCGCCATCCATCGGCTGCCGGCCACCGGGTACGCGGGTCAGGGCGGCATACGCATCGTTGATCTCGGCCATCCGCCGGGTGGCCGCGCGGGACGCTGCCGGGTCGTCGCCGGTCAGGTCGGGGTGGTTGCGTCGGGCGAGGCGGCGCCAGGCCGCCTTGATGGCCGCGGCATCGGCCCCGATCGGGACCCCGAGCACGTCGTGCGGATCGCGTTTCGCCACGACGCGAGTGTACCGACCCCCGCCCAGGGTCAGTCGAAGGTGACCGTCTCCGCCAGCGTGACGAGCGCCTCGGGGTCGAGGTCGGCGACGTTGGCCACGAGGGCGAACCCATCGTCGCCGATGGACCAGGTCAGGACGAGCTCGCCGACGGCTGGATTGCGGTAGAGAGTGGCTGGCTGGCCGGCGACTTCGACCGTCGACTGCTCGTTGCCCCCGGAGACCTCGATCGGGCCGTCGAAGGACTGGAAGAAGTCGATCGCGCCGGGCTGCCCGCCGACGGTCGCGGAGGAATCCGGCGCGGTGAATGTCTGGCGCCACCGACCGACGGTGCCGCCGGGCAGGTCACCCTGGGACTGGAGGCTCCAGCCCTCGGGCAAGCCGGTCAATCGGGCTGAACCCTCGGGCGCGCCGACGAAGATGACGCCGCCGGCCAGGTCGCGGATCGTCGAGCCAGTGAAGGGCTCGGCCAGGGCGGCCTCGGCGACGCGGGCATGGCCCATCGCGTCGCAGGCGGTGCCCTCCGCCGGCGCCATCGGGTGCGGCGCCTCGACGACGGCGATCTCGAGGACGTCGCCGACCGGCGCCGCGAACCCGCCGTAGGCGCGCGAGCAGGGATCCGTGGCATCGAACGGCCGCGCCCCGACGAACTGCATCGTGACCGTCAGGCCGTCCTCGCTCAGGCTCGCCCGGTCGACGCGCACGAGGCGGCCGTCCGGGAGGTCGACGAGCCCACCGCTGGGATCGGCGGTCGGCGCGCCGGGGTCCGGCGTCTCGGGCGGTGGCGGCGCGGCCTGGGACGGGTCGGTCGGCGGGGTGGCACAGGCCACGAGCCCAAGCGCGAGCGCCAGGGCGGGCATGAGGACGGCCAGTACGGGCCATCGGCGGTTCGGCATGCGGGGAAGACGGTACGCGGCGGCCGTCGGTTGCGCGTCCCGGCGAGGCGGCCGGCGGCCGCGCTTGACAGGTCGCCCGGGGTGCCGTCCCCTACCGACATGGGGATCGTCCGTCGCGCCGGCCTGGTGGCAGCCCTGGCTGCCGCGCCCTTGGGGCTGGCCTACCGATTCGCCCTCGTCTATCGCGCAAGAGCGGGCTACCCGCGCCAACATGTCCCGACCCTGATCCCGGGCGACCTTGGCTTGCCGTTCGAATCGACGACGGTCCGATCCGGCGACCTCGAGCTGCCCGCGTGGTTCATCCCGGCGCGTGGCGGTGCGCCCGGCCCCGGGGTCGCGCTCGTCCACGGCTGGGAGTCGGCGCGCGACCGGACCCTCCCGAACGCCCGATTCCTCCACGCGGCCGGCTTCCACTGCCTGACCATCGACGTCCGCGGCCACGGCGCCAACCCGCCGGAGACGCTACCGATCAGTGCCGGTGAGTTCGGGCTGGATGCCCTGGCGACGTTCGATGCCCTGGTCGCCCGCCGCGAGGTCACGATCGGCGCCGTCGCCGGCCACTCGATGGGCGCCATCGGGGCGATCCTCGCCGGCTCGGTCGATCGACGGGTCGCCGCGGTCGTCGCCACGAGCGCGCCGGCCGACCCGCTCCGTCTCACCCGCCTCACCTTCCGACTCGCCCACCTGCCGATCCCCGACGTCATCGCCTACCCGCTGGCCTGGCTCACCGCACGCGTCTACCTCGCCCCGCGCGGCCATCGCGTCCCCGATGTGTCGGCGACGACCGCGATCGGCCGCTACGGGGGCCCGGTCCTGCTGGCTCACGGCGCCGACGACGCGGTCGTGCCGGTCTCGCACCTGGAGCGCCTGGCGGCGGCCGCCCGAGCGACCCGGACCGGGCCGAGTGCCGCCGCCGTGGAGACCCTGACGATCCCCGAAGGGCAGCATTCGTGGCTCTACGAGTTCCCGGCCTATCGCGCCGCGATGGCCCGCTTCCTCGCCGCGAGCCTGGGCGGGCCGCTGGAGCCCGACGAGGCGGCCCGGATCGCGGCGGCGACGGCCGCCGAGCGCCCGCCCGAAGGCGAGCAGCCGTTCGCCGCGGTCGAGTCGACGCCGAGCGGCTTCCGCGGTCTGGCCCAGGTCGCCATCCCCGGCGCCACCCGTCCCCTCGAGGTCGCCGCCGAGCCGGCCGCACTGGAGTCCGAACCGTGACCGATCCCGTCGCCGAGCCGGTCTGGCACGCCATCACCCGGCGCCGATCCGTCCGCGACTACCAGGACCGCCCGTTGGAGGAGGCGCACGTCGAGCGCATCCTCAAGGCCGGTCGGCGCGCAGCGAGCTCGAAGAACCAGCAACGCCGCGCGTTCGTCGTCTGCCGCGACCGCGACCACCTTCGCGAGCTGTCGAAGATCGGCCACTACGCCGGGCCGCTGGCGACCGCCGCCATGGGCGTCGCCCTCGTGACCGAGGACCCGGAGACGGCCGACGCCCCGTTGTCGGTCTACTTCGACGTCGGTCAGGCCGCCGACTCGATGATGCTCGCGGCCCTGGAGGTCGGCGTCGGGCAGCGTCCCGATCACGGTCTACGACCAGGACCTCGTCCGGCGGCTGTTGGACCTCCCGGCGGACCGCCATTGCGCGTTCTTCCTGTCGTTCGGCTACCCGACCGACGCGACCGACCTGACCCGTCCGCCCAAGCCCGGCGGCCGCCTTCCGATGAGCGACCTCGTCCACGAGGAGCGCTGGTAGCTCCGGCCCTACTGCCAGCGGAACTTGCGCGCCGCGATCCCGAAGCACACGACCAGCCACGCCAGGAGCACCCCGGCACACACCGCCAGCGAGGCGAACGCGGCGCCGCCGACCATGACCTGCCGTAACGCGTCGGCCAGGTACGTCAGCGGGATGAGCCGGGCGATCGTCTGGAGCGACGTCGGGCATCTGCCTCGATCGGGAAGAACGTGCCGGACAGGAACATCATCGGGAACTGGACGACGCTGGTCATCCCGTTGGCCGCGTCCTCGGTCTTGGCGAACGAGGCGATGACGTAGCCGAGGGCCAGGAAGGCGACGGCGCCGAGCGACACGAAGAACGACCGTCAGCGACCCACGGGCCGGTGATCACGACATCGAAGAAGACGACGCCGACGGCGACGATGATGACCGCCTGGACGAGGGCGATGAGCAGCCGCATGAGGACGTTGCTGCCGACCAGCTGCCAGCGCCTGCAGCGGCGTCGCGGCGAGGCGCTTGAGGATGAGCTTCTCGCGGTCGGCGACCAGCGGGATGGCCGCGAAGATGCCGACCTGCATGACCGACAGGCCGAGCATCGAGGGCACGAAGTAGCTGATGAAGTTGAGGTTCTCGGTCTGGATGGTCTCGGCCTGGGGCACGACCAGCGGCGGCCGGCCGCCGAGGTTGACGACCCCGAGCACCGCCCCGACCGACTGGAAGACCGGCGCGACCGTAGGTTCTGGCTGCGACGGATCGGTGTACACGATGACCGAGGTCGGGCCGCCGGTCCGCGGCCTCGCTCGCCGCGATGCGCCTCGCCGTAGCCGGCCGGCACGACGATGACCGCGTCGACCTCGCCCTCGCGCATCGCCGCCAAGGCGGCCTCCCGATCGGCTCAGCTCGAGCTCGGTGCCCTCCTGGGCGGCGAACGCGGCGCGCAGCGCCGTGGCCGCCGCCGACGACCCGTCCTCGTCGACCCAGGCCGGGCTGCAGGCCGCGCCGCCGCCGCCGCCCTGGAAGATGAACCCGAACATGAAGATGAAGATGAGCGGGAAGGCGAGCGTCCAGAACAGCGCCGCCCGGTCGCGGGTGTAGCTCTTGATGTTGGCGACGGTCAGGGCGCACAGGCGGGCATGCATCGGCCTCAGTCCCGCAGCGCTCGACCGGTCAGGTCGAGGAAGACGTCTTCGAGGGTCGCCCGGCGGATGGCCAGGTCCTTGGGCTCGAGGCCGCGCGCATCGGCCAGGGCGAGCAGCGCCCCGATGGTCGGGCCGACGTCACGCGTGTAGAGCAGCGACCTCGTCGGCGTCGTCCTTGACCGAGGTGACGGCCGGCAGCGCCTGCCAGCTCGGCCGCGGTCAGGCCGTCGACGCGGTCGAAGCGCACGGCGCGCTCCTGGAAGCGCTTGCTGACGAGCTCGTCGACCGTGCCCATCTCGAGGATCCGGCCGTGGTCCATGATCGCCAGCCGGTCGCACAGGACCTCGGCCTCCTCCATGTAGTGGGTCGTCAGCAGGACCGAGCGCCCATCGGCCTTGAGCCCGCGGACGAGGTCCCACAGCGAGCGCCGGGCCGCCGGGTCCAGGCCGGTCGTCGGCTCGTCGAGGAAGACGAGCTCCGGGTCGTTGACCAGGGCCAGGGCGACGGCCAGCCGCTGGCGCTGCCCGCCCGACAGGACCTGGCTCTGGGCGTCCTTGCGCTCGCCGAGCTCGAGCGCATCGATGAGCTCGGCCGTCGGGCGCGAGCCTTGCGGGTAGAAGCTCCGGAACAGGTCGATGAGCTCGGTCACGGTCAGCTTCGGGTACATCGAGGCGGTCTGGAGGCTGACCCCGATGCGCGGCTTGAGCGCGTCGGCGTCGCTTGACGACGTCCAGGCCCAGGACGGACACCTCGCCCCCGTCCGGGGCCCGCAGTCCCTCGAGGATCTCGACCGTCGTCGTCTTGCCCGCCCCGTTCGGACCGAGCAGGCCGAAGACCTCGCCGCGGGCGACGTCGAAGTCGATGCCGGCGACCGCCTCGACATCGTCGTAGCGCTTGGTCAGCCCCCGGACCCGGACGACCGGGTCGACCGCCGTGGTCGTCATCGTCCCGATGGTGCCATGCGCGGCGACGCGCCGCTCACTGCGGACCATCCCGCAGCGTCCGCGTCGTCGGGCTCCTCCCCGTCCCAGGCGGTCGACCAGTCGAGATCCAGCGCGAGCGGCAGGTCCTGGCCGGTCGGGTCGGACTCCGGGGCCGGGGCACCCAGGCCCGAGGTAGGCGTCGATGGCCGCCTGCAGCCCGACATCGGTGCCGGCCAGCTCGGACAGGATCCACTTCTGCTCCAGGACGTCGCAATACGCCTGGAGCGCATCCCGGCTTGGCCCGATGGCCGGGGCCAGGACGGCGAGGGTCGGGACGAGGACCTCGCGGATCCAGCGATCGGCGCCGTCCCGTTCGTCGACGGCCCGGCGTTCGTCGTGCTCCAGCCAGGCCCGGTACTCGCGCAGGTCGTTGAGCAGCAGGCGGGCCTGGCCCTCCAGCGCGACGAGCCCGGTCAGGCGCTCCAGCTCGCGGGCATGGAAGCGACGATTGGCCACGGCCACCGTCAGGCGGACGGTGTCGTGGCGGTCCGCGGTCGGCTCGAGGGTGATCTCGTCGACGGCGAAGCCGAGCTCGTTGAGTCGCCGGATCCGGGCCCGGACCGCGTGGCGGTCGTCGGGCGAGACCTCGGGCTCGAATGTGGAGCTCGTCCCAGACCGCGGCGTAGCGGTGAGCGAACGGTTTCGGCCGCCTCGATCGCGTCGTCCATGGCATCGGCCCGGCCCTGCATCGCCCCCAGGTCGGCCAGCCCGAAGCCGACGTTCTCGACGAGGATGTCAAGGTCATAGGCGCGCTGCCCGGCGGACAGGGTCGGGTGGATCTCGCTCGTCTCGGCGTCGACGAGGAAGGCCTGGATCTTGTCGCCGTCGCGGCGGAACAACGTGTTGGCCAGCGAGCAGTCGCCCCAGTAGACGCCGGCCCGGTGGAGGTCGACGAGAAGCCAGGCCATGGCATCGAGCAGGCGGTCGCGATACGGCCCGGGTCCCAGCGGGAAGCGCATGAGCAGGCGGCGGTACTGGATCGAGAAGTCGAGATAGGCCGTCACGAGGATGGCCGCTGTCACGCTCCGGCGCCGCGGCCAGGCCGACCGCCTTGACCGCCGGCAGCTCGAGCGACTCGAGATGTCGCAGGACCTCGAACTCGTCGACGGCGACCGCCAGCGGCTCCTCCTTCAGGGCGTAGGTCCGCCGGTCGCTGACGAGGAAGCGCACGAGGTGGCGCGACGGGCCGACCGGCAGCTCCTTGAAGCGCATCCCGGCCGACGGGCCGACGACCGCCGGCGTCCAGTCCGCCAGCGGCCGGTCCCAGGGCAGGTCCAGGAGCTCGGCCGCGCCCTCCCGCAGGCGGAGACGCGGGAATGCCCCGCCGGTGCGACGACCCGCGACCGCGGGGTCCTCGAGGGAGCGTGCGTCGGCTGGGTCGGTCAGAGCTTCTTCCGCAGGTAGGCGGCGACCGACGCGTCGTACCCGAGCGACTCGTAGAGCCGGCGCGCATCCGGCCGATGGTGGCCGGCCGTGATCTCGATGAACGCCGCGCCGAGCGTGCCGGCGATCCGCTCCGCCTCGGCCATCAGCGCCCGGCCGACGCCGCGTTCGCGCGCCCCGGCATCGACGACCAGGGCGAGGATGCGGACGATCCGGTCGTCGTGCTCGAAGCGGGGCAGCGCGTGGACGGCGACGAAACCGAGGACCGTGCCCTCGTGCTCGGCGACGACGACCTGCGAGTACTCCGACCCGAACCGGGACAGGCGCTCGACGATGTCGCTGGGACCGGCTGGGTAACCCTCGTCCGTGAACAGGGCGGCGATGGCTTCGGCGTCGTCCTCGGTCGCCTGGCGCAGGGTCGGCGTCGTCTCGGTCATGGCTCGATGGTAGCCGGGTGCACGAGCAACCGGTGCGGGCCGAAGGTGGGGCTGGCCGGGACCAGCCGTTCCGGGCCGAGCGGACCGGGATGCTCGGGCGTGCGCGGCGATGGCCCACCCGGGTCCGCGACCCACGTCGCGCACCAGCCCTCGCCGTGACGCGCGAGCGTGGCCGCCAGGCGACCCTCGGTCGACGGCTCGAGCAGGACGAGGGTGAGGCGGTCGGGGGCATCCGGCCGGCCGATGTCGGCGCTGGTCACCGTGGCGACCCGGCAGCGCGCGCCGAGGTGCGCGGACCCCGGGGCATCGGCGAACGTCGTCCCGGGCGCCACGACCGCGCGCCATGTCGCCTCGGCCCGTTCGAGCTCGACGGTCGCCCAGCCGACCGCGATGATCGCCGCGTCCGCCATAGCCGTCAGCCGACCAGGATCATGTCCGGACCGGGCTCTCCGCTCAGCTCGAAGCCGAGTCCGCGATAGAGCGCCAGCGCCGGGTCGTTGTCGGCGAATACGCCCAGGTGGACGAACGTCGAGCCCGCGGCGAAGCCGTCGGCGGCGGCGGATGCGGTGATGAATCGCCCCAGGCCGCGGCCGCGGGCGGCCGGCACCGTGCCGATCGACGACAGGTAGGTGATCCCGTCGAACGTGGCCCGACGGGCCGCCGCCACGGGTTCGCCGTCGAGGCGGACGAGGTAGTGGGTGAATCGCGGGTCGGCCAGCGACGCCAGGGTCTCGGTGGTGACGCCCGGCCGCCGCTCCGCCCCGACCTCGAAGGCCGCCAGCAGGACCTCGACGATGGCCGGTGCCAGATCCTCGGCGGCGACCCCGGCGACGCCACCGTGCCGCTCCAGGACGATCGCATCACCCATCGGGATGCCGGCGGCCTCGGCCACCGGCCCAGCGTCCGCCGTGACCAGGAGGCAGCCCTTGCCGGCATCCTCGAAGCCGTTGGCGGCCAGCCGGGCGGCCAGGTCGGACGGCCGGTCATGTGGCGGCGAGACCCACACGTGGGGCTGCCGGGCCAGGGTCGCGAACAGCACGGCCGCCTCGGTCAGGCGCTGATCGAACGCGTCCGCCTCGTCAGGCCAGGTCACGGCCTCCAGGCGGTTCCAGAACGGCTCGGCGTCGGTCGGGTCCAGGAGGAGCAGGGCGTCGCCGAGGTCGCGCAGGCGTCGCCCCGGAACGGCGTGGACCTCGGCCTCGTGGCGCAGCAGACGATGGACGGTCGCAGCGTCGGTGGGGTAGCGCACGCCCGAACGATACGAAACCGACGCGGGCGTGCGAACGTATCCGCGGTGGGAGCGCCCGCCGGGCGCAAGGAGGAGATCGCATGTCACGACGCCTGTCGCTCACCCTGGGGGCCACGGTGGTCCTGGCCCTCGCCGCCTGCACCAGCGGCGGATCCGGGGCCACGCCGGAGACCACGAGCGCGCCTGCGTCCGCAGCGGCGAGCGAGGCGCCGGCCGCCGGTGGCGGCGCGTGCACGGTGAGCACCGACGCCGGCACGGTCGCCGTGACCGTCGAGGGCTTCAGCTTCCAGCCGTCGACCATCGAGGCCGGCGTGGGCGACGTCATCGCGTTCACGAACAAGGACTCGGCCTCGCACACGGCGACGCTCGACGACGGCTCGTGCGACACGGGCGGGATCGCCGCCGACGCGACCGGGGCGTTGTCCTTCAGCGCGGCCGGCAGCTATCCGTTCCACTGCACCATCCATCCCGACATGACCGGGACGATCGAGGTCAGCGGCTAGGCCGTCTTCTCGACGACGAACAGCGACGCGCCGGACGGCAGCGGCACGGTCTCCGGCGCGGGCAGGCCGGCCGCCGCGAACCAGGCCAGGAACTGGTCACGCGTCGCGAGGGCCGTGCCCTGGTACAGCTCGTCGAGCTGGACCCCGACGATGAGCTCGCCATGGCGGGTCCGGAACTCGTCGGCGCTCGTCGGCAGGGGCCAGTCCAGGACGACGATCCGCCCGCCGGGCCGCAGCGCCGCCCACGCGGCCTGGAGGACGGTCGGGGCGTCATCGAGCTGGTGCAGGGCGTACTGGAAATAGGCGAGGTCGTAGGCCGCCGCCTTGCCGGGCTCGGTCGCCTTGGCCTCGCGGATGGTGATCCGGTCGCTGAGGCCCTCGGCCTCGATGGTGGCGCGGGCGCGGGCCGCCGAGTCCGCCTCGAACTCGACCCCGACCAGCTCCAGCGCCGGGAAGCGGCGGGCCATCGCGACCAGCCAGCGGCCACCGCCGCAGTGGACGTCGACGACGCGGCCGCCGCGCGACAGGTCGGCGACGAGCTGGGGCATCGCCGCGAGGGCCTCCTGGAAGAAGACCGCGATGTCCTGGCGGGTCAGGCGCTCGATGGCCATCCGGTAGCGGTCCGGACGGTTCGCGACGGGTCGTGCCGGTCCGGAAGAAGTCGGTCATCCCGCCCCAATCCATCGAGGCCACGACGGCGTGCTCGAACTGGCCGCCGAGATGGTCCGGTCGATCGACATCGAGCACGATCGCCGCGACCTCCGGCGTCGATGGCCAGTCGGCCACCCTCGTAGGTGCCGAGGTCGTGGGCATCGATGGCCGTCGCCCAGACCTCCAACGCGGTCGGCTGGGTGGACGTGGCCGCCGCCAGGTCCGCGACGGTCAGCCCGGCCTCCCCGGCGTCGCGCAGACGCGGCGAACAGCCCGAGCTCCGACCCGAGGTGGATGAGCCACGACCGGTAGAACCCGCCCAGGCTGTCGATCAGGTCGTCGTACCGATCCTCGTGCCGCATCGTGGTCGATCGTCGCACATCCGCGGGCCTCGGGGCGACGCGGGTACCGTACGGGGCATGCAACGGTTCGTGCCGGCTCGTGGTTCCGGGTGGTGATGGACGACCGACGACCGCACCTCGACCGACGCCCGCCTGCTGGCGGCCATGGCCATCGACCTGGACGGCGCCTTCGAGACCTCGTCGTAGCCCACCAGGACCGCCTGTACTCGATCGCCCTGCGGATGCTCGGCGACCCCGGCGAGGCCGAGGAGGCCGCCCAGGACGCGCTCGTGCGGGCCTACCGGGCCCTGGCGGGCTACGACGCCGCCCGGATCCGCGACCTCCGGCTGCGCGGCTGGCTGGCGACGATCGTGCTCAACCGCTGTCGCTCGGAGCTGGCCCGCCGGCCGCGGGCGACGACCCGGTCGCTCGACGCCGACGCGACCCGGCCTCGATCCGACCGCGCCGGCCCGCGAACGGACCCGACGAGGTCGCCGCGCGCCGGGCGGAACGGACGGCCTGGGCCGGGCGCCTGGCCGGGCTGCCCACGCCGTACCGTGCGCGCTGTCGTGCTCCGCCATGTCGACGGCCTGTCCTATCCCGAAGTCGCCGCCGCCCTCGGTCGACCGGAGGGCACCGTCAAGGCCCAGGTCCATCGGGGGCTCGCCCAGCTACGCACGATGCTCGAGGCCGAGCCAGGCACTCGAGCCCCAGGAGATCGACCGCATGACCACTTCGTCCGACGCCGTGGAGAGCCGCCATGGCCGACCTCACCGCCACGCGCCCCGTCCACCCTCCGTCCGGCCGTCCTGGTCGAGACCGGGCTGGCCGATCAGCTACGCCGCCGATCGATCGCCGCATCGGGCCGCTCTTCGTGGCCTGGAACGGCCTCGGCGTGTCGCTCGTCGACGCGCGAGCCGACGACGCCGAGCCTTCGAGGCGCGCCACCGCGCCACGACCGGACGCCCGGCGTTCGCCGCGGACGCCGTGCCGCCGATCCGCTCGCCCGGGCCATCGCGCGCCGGCTGGACGGCGACACGCCGGGTCCGCATCGACCTGGACCTGCGTGGCCACAGCGGGCTTCGAGCAGGACGTCTGGCGCAAGGCGCTGGAGATCCCGCGCGGGCGAGGTCCGGCCGTACGGCTGGGTCGCCGCCGAGATCGGCCGGCCCAAGGCCGTCCGGGCCGTGGGGACCGCGCTGGGCCACAACCCGGTCCCGCTCATCGTGCCCTGCCATCGCGTGGTCCGGACCGACGGCACGATCGGCCAGTACTCGCTGGGCGGGCCGGAGCAACAAGCGGACGATCCTGCGCCGCCGAGGGCCTGGACCCCGAGGCGCATGGAGGACGCTGCGCGGCCGCGGCGAGCGGCTCATCGGGTCGCGCCACGACGAACATCGTGTGCTGGCCGATCGTGCCACACCGGCCGGCGGATGACTGACCCGCAACCGGCGCCCGTTCCGGTCGCTGCGGGCCGCCGAGGATGCCGGCTACCGGCCGTGCAAGGTGTGCCGGCCGGTCGGCGGTGCTCGCCGCCTAGGGCCGGGTCAGGCCCATCACGGGCGGGCCGGCGCCCGTCCCGGCGAGGGCGTATCATCGGTCGCTTGGACCATCCGCCTATGCCAACGTAGCCCAGAACCAGCCCCGGTCCCGGCTCCGCGGCCGATCGCGCTCGGGATGCTCGTGCTCTACTTCGTGTGGGGCTCGACGTACCTGGCCATCGCGGTCGCCGTCGACACCATCCCGCCGTTCCTCATGGCGGCGGCCGGTTCCTGCTGGCCGGGGTCGTCCTGCTCGACCTGGATCGGCGGTGCGTCGCGAGCCCGGACGCGAGGATGCCGACCCGCGCGCGAGTGGCGGGACACGATCATCGTCGGCGCGCTCCTGCTCGGCGGCGGCATGGGCATGGTCGCCTTCGGCGAGCAGACCATCCCGTCCGGGATCACCGCCCTGCTCATCGCGCTGCTGCCCGTCTGGGTCGCCATCTTCGGGCGGCATCCTCCTCGGCGAGCGCCTGCCTCGGCTGGCCATCGTCGGCATCGTGCGTCGGCTTCGTCGGCGTCGCCATCCTCGTCGGGCCGACCGCTCAGCGGCGGGACCGGGGCGCTCGATCCGCTCGGGCTGGCGGCGATCATCGTCTCGCCCATCGCCTGGTCGACTCGGCTCGCTGTATCGCCTCCCATCGGGCGGCCCTGCCCCGCGATCCGCTCGTCGCGACCGGGGCCCAGATGGTCGCCGGGCGGCGTCGTCCTGACTCGGGATGGCCGCTGCTCGCTGGCGAGCTCGGACCGGTTCGACCCGGCGGCGGTCTCGACCGACTCGCTCGCGGCCTTCGCCTACCTCACCGTCGTCGGCAGCCTGCTCGCGTTCACCGCCTACGGCTGGCTCCTGCGCGTCGCGCCGCTGCCGCTCGTCGCGACGTACGCCTACGTCAACCCGGTCGTCGCGGTCATCCTCGGGGCGCTCGTCCTGCAGGAGCCGATCGACGCCCGGACCGCTCATCGCCGGCGGCCGTCATCATCGGGGCGGTCGCGCTCATCGTCACGGCCCGCGGCCGGATGCAGGCGCCGGTCCGCGGGCGCCGCCAGCGCCCGACGCCGCGGTCAGCCCTCCGCCAGGACCGTCCGCGCCACCCGCCGAGCCAGCGCCATCACGGTCAGCATCGGATTGACCCCGAGCGCCGGTCGGGAACAGCGAGGTGTCCGCGACGTACAGGCCGCCGACGACCGCGATCGTCGCCGGCCGTCGCGACGGACACGACCGCCCGGATCGCAGGCGTGGTCGGCCGGGTCGGCGCCCATCCGGGCCGTGCCCATCTGGTGGGCGGAGAACACGGCTGCCCGGTTCGGCCGGAATCGAACCTGCTGAGCGATCCGCCGAGGAAGCGCTCGAACGCGCGTCGTCGACCGGTCCGCCATCCGGCGCCCGGACCAGACCCGGCCGACGGCGTGGCGGCGACCGATGACCTCCAGGGCACCCGCGGCCCGGGCCAGCCGCGCGCAGTCCGGACCACGGCGTGGCGAAGCGTGGCCACCCCGATCGGCATCGAGGCGGTAGTCGAGCCGGACGCGGCCGGCGCGGGTCGAGCGTCGCCCGACCCTCGCCGCCGTCGCGGGTGACGGCGATGAGCACGCCAGGTGGCGCGGCGTCGGCCATCAGCGGCGGCGTGCGCGGCCGCCCCGTCCCAGGGCATGGCCAGGGCGAGGAGGCCGGGATGGCCGGGCGCCGACTCGATGACGTAGCCCTCGCGATCCGGCACGCCGCTCCCCGAACTCGAGGCAGCGAGCGCCCTGCATCGGGCCGCGCCAGAGCTCGATCGGGGCGCGGCTATCGGCGTCAGCGACGCCGGTCACCGGATGGATGCGCAGGTGGCGGCCGATGGCCGGGTGGTCCAGGCCCGAGCCCTGCAGGACGGCCGGCGTGCGCAGGGCGCCGGCGGCGACGACGACCTGCGGCGCCCGGACGACCAGGCGCCGGACGCGGATGCCGCGCGGCCCCGCGGGTCGGGGATCGGCTGCGCCGGTCAGCGGGTCCGGGACGAGCGGCACGGCCCTCGACGCCGACCGCCCGGCCACCCTCGAGCAGGACGCGCGTGACCCGGACCCGCGGGCACGATCCGGGCGCCGTGCCGCGTGCGGCCGTGGCGAGGTGGACGCGGATGCCCGACTGCTTGGCCCCACGTGGGCAGCCGAACGCGCAGCTCCCGCAGTCGATCGCAGCATCGCGTTGCCGTCCCGTCGGATGGCACGGCCTCCCAGCCGAGCGCGCCGGCGCCGCGCAGGATGGCCTCGTCCTTGGGCGGGCTGGTAGGCCGCCGGCGTGACCCCGAGCTCGGCCTCGAGCGACGGCGACGTCGGCGGATCCAGGCCTCGCCGTCGCCGAGGTCGTCGAGGCCGTGCTCGCGTCCGCCACGCATCGCGGACGCTGGCCGGCGCCTCGATCGTCGTCATCCAGTTGACGAGCGTCCCGCCGCCGACCCCCGAACCGGCCAGCAGCGTCACCGCGCCGTCCCAGGTCGCGAGCAGGCCGCGGTCAGGTACAGCCGGTCGAAGGCATCGAGCTCGTTCGTCGGCATCGACGCCTCGTCGACGAACGGCCCGGCCTCCAGGACCACGACCGAGCGACCGGCCGGCCGCGAGCCGCGGCGACGACCCCGCCGCCCGCCCCGGAGCCCGACGATGACGACGTCGGCATCGAGGGCCACGGCTCGTCGGCCGGCCGCCGTCGTCGAAGGGCAGGGCGATGGGGCACGATCGACGTCGGCTCGGCGGTGACCGGCGGCCGCTCCGGCTGGTAGCCGATCGCGGCGAGCCGCGGGTTCGGGTGCCGGTCCGTCCGGCCCGCCGGGGTCGGCATAGGCCAGGAACGTCGCGAGCTTGCGCAGGGCGCTGGAACGCGGACCGGCGCTGGGCGATCCGGGACTCGCCCCAGGACCGCAGGTAGGCCGCTCGCGCTGGGCCGCGGTCCATCGCCGCGAACGGCGCGCGGTCCGGCGCCCAGGAGCAGGTTGGCCGCCGGGGTCTCCAGCGCTCGCAGGACGAGCGCGGAGCTGGCGGACCTGGGCGGGATCGGCGGCCGTCGTCGAGGGCCTCCGCGATCGGCCGCCGCCCGGCGCGGCCCGTCGTCGCCGGGCACGAAGGTCGTCGCGATGGCGGCGAGCGTCGCGAGCTCGCGCTGGCGTCCAGGATGCGGTCACGGGTCCTCCTCGATCGTCGATCCGGTGACCGGCAGTGTTCCGGCTCGGCGACGGCCCCGGATGCGGTTCGGCACGGAGCCCTCGGCAGGCCTTGTCCGGGTCGAGCGGGCGTGCGTAGGCTCACTGTGCGCCAGCGCGGCCGGCGACGTGCTAGGCCCCATGCGTCAGCCGGTCCGACGCCGGACCGGCCGCGTCGACCCCCAGGAGCGCCCGTGACGATCCAGGCGAGCGAGTCCAGCCCGTCGCGCCCGACGGGGCCGGCAGCCGGCCCGGCGCCGACGGAGCCGTCGACCGACGGCGGCCGCCGACCGCTGGACCTCGGGCCATCGCCGCTGGCCGCGGTCCTCGCCCGGGCCCACGAGCGCCATCGACGAGCCGACGACGGCTCGGTCGCGACGTACATCCCCGAGCTCGGCCGGGCCGACCCGAGCTGGTTCGGCATCGCCGCGATGACCCTCGACGGCGCGCTGTCACGAGGTCGGCGACAGCCGCCAGCCGTTCACCATCCAGTCGATCTCCAAGCCGCTGACCTACGGCCTCATCCTCGACGACCTCGGCGAGGACGCGGTCCGGGCGCAGCATCGGCGTCGAGCCGACCGGCGAGGCGTTCAACAGCATCACGCTGGCCCCGGGCACCGGCCGCCCGCTCAATCCGATGGTCAACGCCGGCGCGATCGCGGCGGCCGGTCTCGTCCGCGCCGAGGCACGACGACCGCCCTCGACCGACTCGCTCGCGGCGTATCGGCCGGTTCGCCGGGCGACCGCTGACCGTCGACCGCGACGTGCTCGACTCGGAGCGGGCGACCGGCCACCGGAATCGCGCCATCGCCCACCTGCTGCGCGCCTCGGGCGCGATCGATGGCGACGCCGATGCGGTCGTCGAGCGCTACTTCAGCCCAGTGCTCGGTCGCGGTCACCGCGGCCGACCTGGCGGCGATCGCCGCGACCTGGCCAACGGCGGCGTCCATCCCCTGACCGGCGAGCGGGTCCTGTCGACGGCCACGCACCCAGGCCGTCCTGGCGGTCATGGCCACATGCGGGATGTACGACGGTGCCGGCGAGTGGCTGTACACGGTCGGGCTGCCGGCCAAGAGCGGCGTCGTCCGGCGGGCTCCTCGTCGTCGTGCCCGGGCGGCTCGGGCTCGGCGGTCTTCTCGCCGCCGCTCGATGCCAACGGCAACAGCGTCCGCGGCGTGCGGGTCTGCCGCGACCTCGTCCGCGACCTGGGCCTCCACCCGCTGCGCACGGAGCGGGCCGCGGCCGGCCGCCGTCCGGGCGACCTACCGCCTGTGCGACGTCGGCTCGAAGCGTCGGCGAACGCCGGGCCAGCGCGCCGTCCTGGCCGAGCTCGGCCAGCGCTGCCTCGTCGTCGAGGTCCAGGGCGTCGTGACGTACCTGGCCCCGGACGAGCTGGCCGTCGCGCTGGCGGCCGAGGCGGCCGACGAGCCGTTCGACGCGGTCGATCCTCGACCTCCAGCGCGTCGAGCGCACGTCGCGCCGGCCGCCGTCGACCTGCTGGCCGACCTCATCGGCCGGCTGTCCGGCGACGGGCTGCACGGTCATCGTCGTCGGGCCGCCACCGCCTGGCGCCGGCCGTGGCCGGCCTGGAACAGGCGGTGGCCCGGGCCGGGGCGGGCCGCTCGTCACGACGGACGACCTGGACAGCGCCCTGGAGACCGTCGAGGACGCGCTGCTCGCGGACGCGGCGATGCGAGACGCCGTCGACGCCGTCGCGATCGGCCGAGCACGGCCCTGGTCCGCGGCCTGTCCGCCGCGGCTGGCCGTGACCCTCGTCGCCCGGCTGGAGCGGCAGGTCCACCAGCCCGGCGACGCGCATCATCGAGCGCGGCGCCGTCGGCGCGACGCGCTGCTTCCTGCATCGAAGTCGGGCGCGGCGAGCGTCACGATCGACATCCCCGGACGGGTCAGCGCCGGCGCCTGTCGACCCTGGGGCCCGGGATGGTCTTCGGCGAGGCCGCCCTGTTCGACGGCGAGCGCGCGCACGGCGGACGTCCGCGCCGACAGCGAGGTCGTCTGCCTGGCCCTGACCGAGCGACGCGTTCGAGGCGCTGGTCGCCGAGCACCCGGCCGTCGCCGCCACGCTCCTGCGCAACCTGCTCCGGACGGTCGGCGGCGACGGCGGCGCGGCTGACCGCGAGGTGGCCGTCCTCGCCGGCTGACGCTGGGCAGGGCTAGGCGGTCGGACGCTCCCAGCCATCGGCCGGCCACGGCTCGCAGCGCAGCGGCCGGTCCTCGCGGTAGCCCAGCGCGTAGTCGGCCTGGATGAGCGTGTGGAGCTGGCTCGTGCCCTCGTAGATGACGGCCGCCTTCGAGTTGCGCAGGTAGCGCTCGACCGGGAACTCGTCGCTGTAGCCGTTGGCGCCGTGGACCTGGATGGCGTCGAGCGCGCTCTGGACGCGTGCTCGGTGGCGTGCCACTTGGCCAGGCTCGTCTCGCGCGTGTTGCGCAGGCCCTGGTTCTTGAGCCAGCCGGCCCGCCAGACGAGCAGCCGGCCCATCTCCGTGCCGGCGACCATCTTGGCGATGAGCTGCTTGACCAGCTGGTGCTGGCCGATCTCCTGGCCGAACGTCCGACGCTCGTGGGCGTAGCGGACGCTGGCGTCGATGCACGCCTGGGCGAGCCCGACGGCGCCCGCGGCGACCGTGAAGCGGCCCTGGTCGATGGCGCTCATCGCCACGAGGAAGCCCTCGCCCTCCTCGCCGATCCGGTGCTCCACCGGGACGACGCACGTCGTCGAGGTTGATGAGGCCGGTGTTGCCGGCCCGGATGCCGAGCTTGCCGTGGAGCGTGCCGGTCGTCAGGCCGGCCATCCCGCGCTCGAGCAGGAACGCGGTCACGCCCTTGTGCCTTGCGCTCACGATCGACCGTGGCGAAGACGAGGAAGTGGTCGGCGACGTCGGCCAGGCTGATCCATTGCTTGTTGCCGTTGAGCCGGTAGCTCGTCGCCATCGCGGCGGGCGGTCGTGGCCAGGTTGCCGGCGTCCGTCCCGACACCCGGCTCGGTCAGCCCGAACGTGGCGATCTTCTCGCCCGCGAGCCTGGGGTACGAGCCAGCGCTGGCGTTGCTCCTCCGTGCCCCACTGGAGGAGGGCCAGCGAGTTGAGGCCGACATGGACGCTCTGGACGACCCGGAACGCCGTGTCGGCGCGCTCCAGCTCCTCGCACAGGATCGCGAAGCTGACGTAGTCCATGCCCGACCCGCCGTAGCGCTCCGGGACCGGCGCACCCAGGAAGCCTTGCTCGGCCATCTGGTCGAACAGGTCGCGCGCGGATAGCCATCGCCGCGGTCCCATTCGCGGATGTGGGGCAGGATCTCGGCCTCGGCGAAGGCGCGCGCGGCGTGCTGGACGAGCTTGTGCTCATCGGTCAGGCTGAAGTCGACCATGGGCCGATGCTAGCGCGCCGGGCGACCGCCCGCCCGGATGGCGTCCAGGGCGCCGGCCCCGCCGCGCCACCCGCCGCGGGACCCGGCCGCGCGGCCATGCGATGCCCCGATAGACTCCGGCGATGGAGACCGTCGACCCCGCCCCGCACCTGACGCCCGTCCTGGGGCGCTATTTCCAGCGCCAGTGGAGCCACGGCGAAGGCCACCGGCTGATCGACGTCGACGGCAAGGCGTATCTCGACTTCGCCAACGGCATCGCCGTGACGGCCCTCGGCCACGCCCATCCACGGGTCACGGCGGCCATCCACGCCCAGGTCGACCGGCTGGTCGGTCCGATCTCGGCCATCGGCTTCACCGAGCCGATCAGCCGACTGGCCGACGACCTCGCGGCGACGTTCCCGGCCCCGCTCGACTCGGTCATGTTCCTGAACTCCGGGTCGGAGGCGATCGACGGCGCACTCAAGCTTGCCCGCCGGGTCACCGGGCGGCCCGGGATCATCGCCTTCCGCGGCGGCTTCCACGGCCGGACGTTCGGGGCCACGAGCGTGACCACGTCCAACCTCAACTACCGGACCGGCTACGAGCCGCTCCTGCCCGGCGTCTACTTCGCCCCGTATCCGATGCCCTACGCCGACTTCGGCGGGGACGAGGCCGCGGCCACGAGCGCGGCGATGGCCATCCTGCGTTCGCTCACCGAGACGGTCATCGCGCCGTCCCAGGTGGCGGCCATCCTCATCGAGCCGGTCCAGGGCGAGGGCGGCTTCAACCCGGCCCCCACGGAGTTCCTGCGCGGCCTGCGGGCGTTCTGCGACGAGCACGGCATCCTGCTCATCGCCGACGAGGTCCAATGTGGCTTCGGCCGGACCGGGCGGATGTGGGCGTTCGAGCACGCCGGGATCGTCCCGGACGTCGTGGTCCTGGCCAAGGCCATCGCCAACGGGCTGCCCCTGTCGGCCATCGTGTCTTCGCGCGAGCTGCAGGAACGCTGGGGCCGTGGCGCCCACGGCTCGACCTACGGCGGCAACCCGGTCGCCTGCGCCGCCGGCCTAGCCGTGCTCGAGACCATCCGTGACGATGATCTCGTCGGCAACGCCGTCGCTCGCGGCGAGGAGCTGCGCGCCGGGTTGGAGCGCGTCGCCGCCGAGGACGACCGGATCGGCGACGTCCGGGGCCCGGGCCTGATGATCGGGGTCGAATTCGTCCGGGATCGCGCCACCCGGGAGCCGGACGGCGCGCTGCCGGATCAGCTCATGGCCGCGTGCGCCGACGCCGGCCTGCTCGTCCTGACCTGCGGGCGCCAGCACGAGGTCGTGCGTTGGATCCCGCCGCTCGACGTCAGCTCGGCCGAGATCAGTGAGGCGGTCGAGATCTTCGGCGAGACGCTCGCCGGCATCCCGCGCACCTGACGTCGCCGACGGCGGACGGCCAGCACTCCCGGCGATGCCGGTGGCAGATCACATGCGGCCGAGGATGTCGGCCTTCTTCGACTCGTAGTCGTCGGCCGTGATGAGGCCCTGGTCGCGCATCTCGGCCAGGCGAGCCAACGTCGCCGTGGCGTCGTCGGCCGCGGCGGCGGTCAATGGCGCGGGGGCGGCCGGTGGCGCGGTGGGCTGGGCCGGCGGCGGCGCGACCGGCGCCGCGGTAGGTGCGGCCGCCGGGCGCGTCCCGGTGCCCATCTTCTGTTCCTGGATGGCCGTTCGCAGGGCCGGGGCCGCCTTGACCGTCTTGAACTCGTCCTGGCCGGCCGCGCCGGATGAGGTCAGGATGCGCAGGTCGCCGTAGCCCAGCGCCCGGCCGATGGCCGGCTCGGTCAGTCGCACATCGGTCAGGGTCGACAGCAACGTCTCCGACGACCGGCGGCGGAGGATGCCCTCGTAGCGCAGCACCCGCATGTTGGTCACGCCGAAGTGCGCCGAGATGAACTCGACGACATTGAGGACGATCCAGGCGATGGCCACGATGATCGCGATGTTGGCGATCAGGTCGAAGATGTTGCCGAGCGTCCCGATCACGTTCTCGCCGTCCGGCGAGATCTGCCGGACGATGAACGCGCCGACGATGATGAGCGCCGGGACGACCGAATCGCGGACCGGCGCGATCCAGTGCTTCGTGGTCTCGAAGATGATCTGCTCGCCGGTCAGCAGGTTCTTGTCGAGCTCGTTCACGGGCGTCCCTCAGCTGGTGATCGTCGCCAGCATAGACGTGGGCGCCGACCCCTGAGCGCCGTCAGCAGCGCTGCGCAGCACGCGAAAGAGCGCCCGTCCCCCCGAGGGCGGGCGCTCGCGTAGAAGCGCGGTCGGGTCGCCAGGCCGGCGGAGCCGGCCGGACGGGCGTTAGCGGTTCTGGGCCAGGAACTTCATCACGTCGTCAAGCCGGAAGCGGCGGTCGCCGCGCTTGCAGACGCGATAGAAGGGCAGCTCACCCCGGTCACCAAGACGCTTCACCGTGTTGACATGCAGGTGGAGCATCTCGGCGACCTCGGTCGCGGTGAGCATCGGTCCCAGTTCGTTGACGGCCATCGATGCCATGGGTCAGATCGCCTCAGTTCTGCGCACTTTTCGACGGTTCCGGTCCCCTGGGGTACTCAGGGGTAGGGTCCGGCCCGCTGCGAGGAGGAATGTATGGGTGGATCCCGACCCCACCAAGCCGTACTTTGGGATACCCGCCAGTACCACGTGGCATCAGCCGGGGTGCGGGCGACCGGGTGCGATGAGCACGAGTCAGCCGCCGCGAGCGACCCGATGGGCCTTGCGGGTGACCCGCACGAACTCGGTGAAATGACGCCACGGCCGGATGTGCGACGGTTCGCCCGCGTAGATCGTCCGGATCGGCACCCAGGTCATCGGTAGACCCAGCGCGATGCAGCGGGCGATCATCTCGACCTCGAACTCGAAGCCGGACTCGTCGCTGTCGAGGAGATGGCCTATCAGGGTCCGGCCGATGAGCCGGTAGCCCGACTGGTTGTCCGGCACGGACCGGCCGACCGCCGCGGACAACGCCCAGCCACCGAGCGTGTTCGACAGGCGCCGGACCGGCGGCATCCGGGCGAAGTCACGCTGGCCGATGACCAGCTCCGGGCGCGACGCCGCGAAGGCGGCCAGGAAGGCCGGGATCTCATCCGGGTCGTGCTGGCCGTCGGCGTCCAGGGTCACGACCGCGGCCGCCCCGTCAGCGAGGGCCTGTCGGAAGCCGGCCCGCAAGGCCGCGCCCTTGCCGGCATTGGGGATCTGGCGCAGCACGGTCGCCCCGGCGGCAGCCGCGACATCGGCCGTGTCGTCGGTCGAGCCGTCGTCGACCACGACGACCGGCAGGTGGCGCCGGGTCGCGGTGACGACGGCGCCGATGCGCGGGCCTTCCTGGAAGGCCGGGATGAGCGCGATGACGCGCTCCGTCGTGGGCTCGACCGGCTGCATCGGGCCAGTATCCCGATTCTCAGGACCTTCACAGGAATGGCGGCGAGCATCGGGTCGATCGAACGCCTGACGACCCCGGGCGGCATCCACGCGGAGGTCCTCCATGACGAACCACCACACCGAGGCTGGCGACCCGGCCGACCACGAGCCGCTGGCCGAGCCATTGCGCCCGACGTGGCGGGCGGAGGCCGAGGCAGCGCCACGCTCGCCGGGCCGGCCCGGCCCGTCGGCCCCGGACACGTCGGCCCCGGACACGTCGTACACGGCGCCGATCGGCAGTGTCGCCACGGGCGGACCGAGCAAGGCCCGTGTCGGACTCGTCGTCGGCGCGGCCGCGGCCCTCGCCGTCGGGGCCGTCGCGACCTCGTTCGCGGCCACCCCGCCCGCGACGCCGACCAGCGTCACCCAGGCGGCGGCTCCCCTGGCCCCGGCGGCCGTCGACCCGACCCTCGCCGGCGGCGACGCGGCGCTCGACTTCGGGCGGTTCGGCGGCGGGGGCTTCCGCGACGTCACGATCTCGGCCATCAGCGGTTCGAACGTGACCCTGACGACGGATGACGGCTGGACGCGGACCATCGCCATCACCGGCGACGTGGAACTGACCAAGGGTGGCCAGACCATCGCCGTGTCCGACCTCCAGGTCGGTGACGAGGTCCGCTTCCGGCAGACCCGCAACGACGACGGCACCTACACGGTCACCGCCGTGGCGGTCGTGGTCCCCAGCGTGTCCGGCACGGTCAGCGAGCTGAGCTCGACCTCGTTCAAGGTCACGACCCGGGACGGCTCGGTCTGGACGATCACGACCGACGACGCGACGACCTATCAGTTCGGCCCGGGCGACGGCACGCGGGCGGACCTGGCGAACGGCGAGATGGCCTACGTCCAGGGCACCTCGACCGGCGACAACGCCCTGACCGCGACGAGCGTCACGGTCGCCGCCGACCGAGCGGTCGGCACGGTCACCGCCAAGACCGGCAGCACGATCACCATCGAGCAGCGCGACGGCACGAGCCTGACCGTCAACGTCGATGCCGATACGACCTACCGGGTCGCCGGCGTCGAGGACGCCGGGCTCGACGACATCACGGTCGGGATGGCCATCGGCGTGCAGGGTCGGTCGAGCGGCGACGACGCCATCGATGCCAGCAACGTCGTGGCCGGTCGCGGCTTCGGCCGCGGCGACGGGCTGCCGGGCCTCGGCGGCGGCTTCGGCCGCCATGGCGGCGGACCGGGCTTCGGCGACGACGTGCCGGCCCCGAGCGCCTCGCCCTCGAACGACCCGTAACCCTCAGGCGCTCGCGTGGGGGCGCGGTTCGCCGACTGACGCCGCGGGGTCACCACGACCTCGCGGCGTCGTCCTGTGTGGATCGGTGGGTGGCGTCCCCGCCAGGATTCGAACCTGGGACCTTGCGCTTAGAAGGCGCCTGCTCTGTCCACTGAGCTACGGGGACGTCGTCGGCGACTCGCCGGGCCGGTGACGGGCGCGCGGGTCGCCCCAGACACTCTACGCGACCGTTCGCGATCCTCACGCATCGGGAGACGGCGGGCGTCCATCTAGAGAACGACACCGGCTGACTGACGGGACCTTCACTCGGTCGCCCTACCATCGATGTCCCGGGCCGATCTCGGACGCCTCACGGTCGTCCTCCCCCCAGGCGGCCGCGCCGCGCGTCCATGTCGGCCCGGGGTTCCGCACGACGGGCACAGATAGGCCCCCGTCCTCTCCCCTCGAGGCAGGGGCCCACTGCGTTCGCACCCGAGTCGGTCCGTCGCCCCCGACGACAGCCCCCCATCTCGAGGCTAGGTCGCAAGGATGGCGCATCCACCTTGCAGTGGGCCTTGCACGCGGGACCTTGCACGCGGGGCAAGGTGAGGCCCACCGCGGACCCGGACGGTGCCAGGGTGCGGCGGGCCTCGTCGGCTCGGAGGTGGCCCCTTCGCCGGACGAGCCGGACGGTGGGGACGGGGCCGGGCACGGACCGGGCGCCACGTAGTCGATTCGAGATCGTCTCCCTGGCGCTCGGGACGACACACGGTTCCGCGTGATCCTCGAGCCGTCCCAAGGGTACGCCCACGAGTCGCTCGCGTACATGCCAAAAGGGCGCTTCGGGGCACCCTCGAAGGCCCTTCTGAGCGCCGTTCGGGCCGTGCTACACTCCGCGCCCCGCGCCGCCGACCGGGATCGGCGACCGGGTCAGGGAGGACGCGAACGCCCATGTCGGCCGGACCGACTCGCGCTCGCCGGACCGCCGCCACGGACCCGTCCGGGGACACGCTGGCCGTCCCGGCCCCGACCGCCACGCCCACGACCACGATGGGCCAGCTCGCCCTCGAGCTGCCCCTCGAGCTGCCGGCCATCACCATCGCGCCGGAGTGGAAGGCGCAGCAACGCCTGTGGGGCCACAGCCTCCACCCGATGTGCTCGTACCTCGCGAGCTTCCCGGCCGCCCTGACCCACGCCTTCATCGCCCGCTACTCGCGACCCGGCGACGTCGTCCTCGATCCGTTCTCCGGCCGCGGCACGACCCCGCTGCAAGCGTGTGCAGAGGGGCGCATCGGGGTCGGCAACGACCTCAATCCGTTCGCCCACCTGCTGACGGCGGCCAAGGTCGAGCCCGCCAGCCGCGCCGCGGCGACGACCCGCCTGACCGCCCTCCGGCTGGGTTGGGCGGCCACGGCGACCGCCTGGCGCGCGCTGGCCGACGCGGTCGTCGCGGCGCCGGCCGAGACGCGTGTCCCGCTCGTCGGCTCGGGTGACGATCCGGCGGCGCCGACCGGTGCCACGGAGCTCGTCCCGGTCGAGGTCGCCCTGGCGTTCCACCCGACGACCCTGGCCCAGCTCCTGTACGTCCGGACGACCCTTCGCCTCGACGAACGGACCGACCAATTCCTGGCGGCCGCGATCACCGGGATCCTCCACGGCAAGAGCGCGAGCTACCTGTCGGAGCTCATGCCCAACACGTTCAGCATGGCCCCGCGCTATGTCCGGGAGTTCGCCGCCCGGACCGCGTTCGCGTCTCCGCAGCGCGACGTGTTCGATGGGCTCGGCGCCAAGCTGGACCGGCTCTTCCGGCAGCCGCTCCCGCCGGTCGAGGGCGTGGCGCTCCTCGGGGACGCCCGCGACGTCGCGCACCGGGCGCGGGCCGAGCTCCGGCAGCGAGGTCGCCCGGACCGGGCGCGCCTCGTCGTCACCTCGCCCCCCTACCTGCGGGTCGTCAAGTACGGCTACTACAACTGGCTGCGGACCTGGTTCCTGGGCTTCGACGCACGGGCCATCGATGCGACGCTCGACGATGCCCATCACCGCGAGCCCTATCTCGCCTTCCTGCGTGAGGTCCTGGCCGACCTGCGCCCGGTCCTGGCGGACGACGCCGTCGTCGTCCTCATCATCGGCGACGTGGAGACCGACCGAGGTCGCCGCATCCGCGGGGGCGTCGGCCTGGCCGAGCGGACCTTCGAGGAGGCCGCCGCGCCGGAGGGCTATCGACTGGCGGGCGTGGCCCTCGACGACGTCGCCGCCGTCCGCAAGATGACCAAGCTGTGGGGCGACGAGGCCGGAAGGGCGACCAAGACGGACCGGATCCTCGTCCTGGGGGCCACCGAATCCGGTCGGCGACGCGCCCTCAGCGGGGCCGGCCTCGACATCGACTGGACCTGGCCGCCGAGGCTCGCTCGCGCCATCTGACCCGGGTCCCGGGCCTGCTCTACGATGAGCCTCCCGTGACCATCGCGCAGCGCTCCCTCACCCGTCGCCGCCTCGCCGCCGCCCTGGCCGTGGTGGCCCTGCTGGTGCTCGCCGTGCCGACCGTCCGGGCTGAGGACATCCTCGAGATCGAGCGGGCCGATCACCGACACGACCGGCAGCCTGGCCGGTCGCGAGGACGACATCGTCGACGCCATCGACCGGACGCTCGACGAGCACGGCATCCAGGCCTTCGTCGTGTTCGTCGGGACGACCGAGGACCGGACCGCCGAGGAGTACGCCTTCGAGACGGCGGACACCAACTCGCTCGGCGTCGACGATGTCCTCATCCTCGTCGCGATCGACGACCGGACCGACTACATCTGGTTGTCCGACGGCCTTGCGTCGATCACGACCGACGAGCTCGACGCGATCATCACCGGCACCCTCGAACCGGGCCTGCGCGACGGCGATTTCGCGGACGCGACCATCGCCACCATCGAGGCGCTCGGCGAAGCGGCGACGGCCAGTTCCCCGACCGACGCGCCGGCGACCCCAACGCCCACCGACACCGACGCCGGGTCGGGCGGATCCGACGGCTCCGGCGACGACGGCGGCATCGGCCTTGGGACGATCGTGGCGGTCGCCCTCATCGGCGGTGGCGGGTTCCTCGTCTGGCGCCAATGGCGGAAGCGTTCGGCACCGGGCGGCGGGCCGACCGCGGCACCCGGCGAGGCCCCGGTCGACGTCGAGGCCCTGGGCCATGAGGCGACGGCCCTCCTCATCGCCACGGACGAGCGCATCCGCGACGCCGCGCAGGAGGTCGACTTCGCCGAGGCACAGTACGGCCCTGACGAGGTCGTCGGGCTGCGCGAGGCGGTCGCCGCGGCGCGGGACGAGCTGACCGCCGCGTTCACCGTCCGCCAGCGGCTGGACGACGAGGTCCCGGAGGACGAACCGACCCGGATCGCCATGCTCCGCGAGATCGTCGAGCGGACGACCCGCGCCCAGGACCGCCTGGACGCCGAGACGGACCGGATCCGGGCGCTCCGGGACCTGGAGCGGGATGCGCCCCGGACGCTCGTCGAGCTGCCCGGCCGGATCGAGACCGTGGAGGACCGAGTCCCGGCTGCGGCGGCCACGCTCGAGCGGCTGGGGGCCTATGCCCCGACGGCCTGGGAGCCGGTCGCCGGCAACCTCGAGGAGGCCCGCAAGGGCCTGGCCGGGGCCCGCGACGCGGTCATCGTCGGCAGTGCCGCGGCGAGCGACGAGGACCGCTCGCGAGATCGCCGTGGCGACCAGGCAGGCGCTGGAGGGCCTGACCGGGGCGGCCACGCTGCTCGACGCCATCGACGCCCTGGCAGCGGCCGTCGCCGACGCCGAACGACGCCTGCCGGGGGAGCTCCAGTCGGCGACCACGGACCTCGCCGATGCCGAGGCGGCGGTCACGGGTCGGAACCCGGCGCCCGAAGCCGAGGAACGCCGGCGCACCGCAGAACGCGCGCTCCTGGCCGCCCGGGCGGCCGCCGATGCCCGCCCGACCGACCCGGTCGAGGCCATGCGCCTGGCGACCGAGGCCCATCGCGCCGCCGACGAGGCCCTCCTCGTCGCCCGGGACGCGGCCGCCGCCGCGGATCGGATCGCGGCCGCGGCCGACGCCTCGTTGCGGACCGCGGCCGCGGAGGTCGACCGGACGGCGTCCTTCATCGCCTCCCGGCGACGAGGCGTCGGGGACACGGCGCGGACCCGCTTCGCCGAGGCCCAGCGCCATCTCCAGCTGGCGGCCGGCCTGGCCGCGAGCGATCCGGCCGGCACGCTCGACGAGGCCCGCCGGGCGGAGACGCCTGGCCCGACGAGGCGTACGACCTGGCCCGCGACGACTTCACCGACTGGGACCAGGGCGGGCCCGGCTGGGGCCAGCGCAGCGGCAGTGGATGGCGACCAGACGGCGGAGATCCTCGGCCAGATCCTGGGTGGCGTCGTCGGGGGCGTGCTGGCCGGCGGTGGCCGGCGTGGCGGCGGCTGGGGCGGCTCGCCCTGGGGTGGCGGTGGTGGCGGTGGCGGCATCCCGGACATCGGCGGTGCGCTCGGCGGCGGCTGGGGCGGTGGCGGCGGGTTCGGATCGGGCGGGATTCGGCGGGGGCGGCGGTGGTGGTGGCCGCGGCCGGGGTGGCCGCTGGTGACCGTGCCACGGCGTGACGAGCACGCCGGCTTTGCGCGCGCGGCCTCGCGGGCCGTACCGTATCGGTGAGTACGACCACAGGGGAGTCACGACGATGGCGCAGACCTCGATCCTCGGCCGCGTGAGCCAGCTCGTCCGGGCCAACATCAACGCCCTGCTCGACGGCGCGGAAGACCCGGAGAAGATGCTGGACCAGCTGGTCCGCGACTACACGGATAACATCGCCGAGGCCGAGGACGCGGTCGCCCAGACGATCGGCAACCTGCGGCTCAGCGAGGACGACGCCCGCGAGGCCCGCGGCGCGTCCGCCGAGTGGCTGGACAAGGCCCGCGCTGCCTCGAAGCGCGCCGACCAGCTCCGCGCCGACGGCAACACCGCCGAGGCCGACCGCTTCGACGACCTGGCCAAGATCGCCCTGCGTCGCCAGGTCAGCTACGAGAGCCAGGCCGCGACCCTGGAGGCCCAGGTCGCCGCCCAGACCGAGTTCGTCGACAAGCTCAAGGATGGCCTGGGCAAGATGCGGGTCAAGCGCGAGGAGCTGGTCCAGAAGCGGGACGAGCTGGTCGCACGGGCGAAGATGGCCCAGGCCCAGTCGCAGATGCAGGAATCGCTCAAGGAGGTCTCGGTCATGGACCCGACCTCCGAGATCTCCCGCTTCGAGCAGCGCGTCCGGCGCCAGGAGGCGAGGTGCGCGGTCGCGAGGAGGTCGCGGCGGCCTCGCTCGACGAGCAGTTCGCGGCGCTCGAGTCCGACGAGGACGACGTGGAGATCGAGGCCCGTCTCGCCGAGCTCAAGACCGGAGGCTGAGCCTGTGCAGCAGATGTACCACCCGTCCGACCTGGCCGCGATGGATCCGCTGGTCCTGATGAAGAACCTGGATCACGTCCGGATGACCAGTCGGCGTCTGTCGTACATCCTCCAGCAGCAGGTCCACCTGTACGCGCCGGAGGCCAACGAGCTCCGGCAGCAGATCGACCGCTACGTCGAGGCCGAGCGCCAGATCGAAGGCGAGATGGCGAGGCGGCGCATCCGCGCCTGACCCACTCGCCGAGGCGCATCACCCGCCGCGGGCACGAAGAAGCCCCGCGCGGCGGACCGGCGGGGCTTCTCCGGAATGAGTGCTTGGGTCAGGCGCCAGCAGGCACCGGGACGAAGCGGATGGCCGGCTCGGGTCGGGCGGGCGCCTCGACCGAGCGGCTGGTGGCGAGTTGGGCGGTGGGCTGGGCGTGGGCCTCGACATCGGACTCGACCGGGTCCGCGGCGGCGATGGCCACCGCGACGGGTGCCTCGACCGGCTCCGTGATCACGACGGTGACCGGTCGGCGGCTGGCGCGTTCCTCGTCCACGATCCGCGTGGCGAGGCTGGCCAGGGCCGGCATGTCGAACAACCCGAAGGCGATGCCGATCCCGGCGAGATCGTCGGAGCCATAGCCGCGATACAGGCCACGTGCGGCCACCGCGCACATCTCGTCATAGAGCTCCGGCCACCCGACGCGTCGGCGGTGATAGCAGAACCGCACGAAGGCGACGGCGTCAGGGTCGGGAGGCTGCTGCGAGGCGGCGGTGCGGGGTTCCATCGATGGCGTGCCTCCTGTTCTCCGGGCACGCGTCGATCCCGGTCGGGATCGCGGCGCGCTCGGGCTGCATGGTTCGACCACGGTTCGGTCCGGGGTCGCGAGCCCTCTCATCGCGACGCCCGGACCCCGAGTGTCCGGATGGCTGTACCGATCGCCGGGCTGGGCTTGGGGGGTCTGGGCGACCGGTGCCGGCCATCGTAGGCCGCCCGACGGCTCGTCGGAAGGGGGCTTGTCCACGAGTTCATCCACGAACTTGTCCACATGAACGGACGTTCGCCGAACGTCCGTGCGATAGCAGCATGGGCCGGTCAGGCGACGCGCCGGGTGAGCCCCAGGCCGGGCCGCTCGGCCAGGTGCCAGCGCTTGTCCGGACCCAGCTCCAGGCCGTCGAACGGGTCGTCGGCGAGCAGGAGGTTGCCGTCCAGGTCGACCCAGTCGGCCAGCGACCCGACGACGGCCGACGCGGCGATCCCGACCGAGGTCTCCTCCATGCATCCGAGGAAGGTCTTGAAACCCATCGCCCGGCCCTGGTCCAGCATCCGGTACGCCGGACCGATGCCGCCGCACTTGGCGAGCTTGACGTTGATCCCGGCCACGATCCCCTCGAGGGCCTCCAGGTCCTCGGGCAGGACACGCGACTCGTCGGCCACGATCGGCAGGCTGGAGCGCTCCTGGAGCCAGGCCAGGTCGCGGTAGGCCCGGGCCGGGAACGGTTGCTCGATGAGCTCGACCCCGAGCTCGACGAGCTCCGGCAGGATGGTCTGGGCCGTCGACCGCGTCCAGCCCGTGTTGGCGTCGACCCGGATGGGTCCGTCGAAGACCGCACGGACGGCGCGGAGCGTGGCCAGGTCGTCCGGGCCGCCGCACTTGATCTTGAGGGCCGGGAAATCCGCGGCTCGCCGGGCCCGCTCGGCGACCACCTCGGGCTCGTCGATGCCGATCGTGAAATCGGTCGGCGGCGACTCGGCGGGCAGGCCGCGCAGGACGTGGACGGGCTGGCCGGTAACCTTCCCGATCAGGTCGTGGAGCGCGATGTCGATGGCGCAGCGGGCCGCGCCGTGGCCGCGGATCCAGCGTTCCATGGCATGGTCGGCGGCGATGAGCCACCCGCTCGGCTCGGGTCGATCTCGGCCGACGCGCATCGAGCAGCGCCGGGAAGACGGCGGCCATCGTGGCCGGGGTCTCGCCATAGAACCGGTCCGGATAGCCCTCCCCCACCCCGACGACGTCCGGGAAGCCGGTCGTCCCGGAGCTCGACGATGACGGTCGTGATCCGGCTGCCTTCGGTGTGGTCGGACCGGGCGATCCGGAACGGGTCGCGCAGCGCGAGCGACAGGACCTCGTGGGTCAGGCTGAGGGTCACGCCTCGTCCGCCACGACCCACGGCAGGGCGTCGACGCGCTCGCGGACGGCAGTCCACAGCCCGTCCGGCCCGAACCGGACCGGGTCGTCGGCCGGGCAGGCCGGTCTCCTCGGCGATGCCGGCGATCGATCCGGCGCGCCTCGTCCGGGTCGGCGAACAGCGACGTGTTGACCGCGATGGCCACGACCCGGGACGGCGCGATGAGTCCCGGCGATCCGTTCGTGGAGATCGATGAACGCCCGGCAGGCTGGCGATCGGGAACGAGGCCTCGGGCAGGTGGTCGAAGTCGTGCTCGACGAGGCCGGGCTTGTGGACGAGGACCATGGCGTGCGGCGTCGCCCCGTGGATGAGCCCGAGGGTCACCGAGCTGTAGGCCGGGTGGTCGATCGAGCCCTGGCCCTCGACCAGGACCCAGTCGCCGCGGGCTTCGCCCTCTTCGACGAGCCACTCGACCGTCCCGTTGGTGAAGTCGCTGACCAGGCGGTCGACGGCGACGCCCCAGCCCTCGATCATCATCCCGGTCTGGCCGGTCGGGACCATGACCGCCCGATCGCCGGCTCGTCCGGCCGCGGCGACCAGCTCCAGCGCGACCGACATCTTGCCGATGGCGCAGTCCGTCCCGACCGTCAGGATGACCCGAGACCCGGGGCGATGCCGACGTCCGACGGTCGTCTCCATGCGGTCCGGCGGCCGCCGATAGTCGACGATGCGGGTGCCGGCCGCGTCGGCCGCGGCCGCGAACTCCGGGTCGTCGCCGAGGAACATGTGCAGGCCGGAGTGGATGTCGAGCCCCGCCTCGATGGCCGCGAGGATGATCGACCGCCACGAATCGGGCAGCCGTGCCGCCGGTCGGGGCGATGCCGATGAGCAAGGCGTTGGGCGGGACGGGCCGGGCCAGCGCCTCGTCGAGCGTCGCGACGATCGGGATGTCGTGGCCGGGCAGGAACTCCACGACGTTCCGGCCGGCCATCGTCGAATCGAGGACGGCGACGACGTCGGCCCGGCCGTAGCGGATGACGCCCATGGCGGTCTTGGCGTTGTGGGGGCCGAACTGGCCCTCGGTCAGGATGACCAGGCGGCGCGGGTCGGTGGGAGGCACGCCGGCCAGTCTACGGAAACGGAGCCCGCTCGCGCCGGCGCTCCGGCGGGACGGCCCGAGGATGGAGATACTTGGACCCACCGCCAGCCCGACCCAGCGGACCTCGACCGGGAGACCACGTGATGCCGTCGTCAGCGATCGATCGACCCGAAGCGCCTGGCCCGCCGCCGGCTCGGGACATGGTCTGGATCCCGGGCGGCACGTTCCGGATGGGGTCGGATGCCTTCTACCAGGAGGAGCGACCCGTCCACGCCGTGACCGTCAGTGGATTCTGGATGGACGACCACCCGGTGACGGTCGTCGAGTTCCGGCGCTTCGTGAAGGCGACGGACTACGTCACGCTGGCCGAGCGGCCGCTCGACCCGGCCGACTACCCGGACGCGGACCCGGACCTTCTCGTCCCCGGATCGCTGGTCTTCCATCGGACCAGGGGCCCGGTCGACCTGAACGACTACTCGAACTGGTGGTCCTGGGTCCCGGGCGCCCAATGGCGCTACCCGGAGGGGCCGGGCAGCTCTCTCGACGGGCGCGATCGTCATCCCGTCACCCACGTCGCCTACGAGGACGTCCTCGCCTTCGCGGCCTGGACCGGCAAGGTGCTCCCGACCGAAGCCGAGTGGGAGTTCGCGGCCCGGGGTGGGCTCGACGGCGCCACCTATGCCTGGGGTGACGAATTCGCCCCGAAGGGCCGCCAGATGGCCAACACGTGGCAGGGCGAGTTCCCGTGGGAGAACCTGCTCCTCGATCGCTACGAGCGAACCTCGCCGATCCGGACCTTCGCGCCGAACGGCTACGGGCTGTACGACGTCGCCGGGAACGTCTGGGAGTGGACCACCGACTACTACACTCCGAAGCATCCCGAGGAGGTCATCCACGCCTGCTGCGGGCCGGGCGGCCCGCGGCTCGACCCACAGGTGACCTCACCCGACCAGAGTTACAACGTCGGCGGACCGGGCGAGCGCTTCCCACGGATGGTCGTCAAGGGCGGCTCGCACCTGTGCGCGCCGAACTACTGCCATCGCTATCGGCCGGCCGCGCGCTCACCCCAGACGATCGAGACCTCGATGGGCCACCTGGGCTTCCGCTGCATCGTCCGCCCCTGACCCGGCGCTAGGTCCCGCGGTAGGCCGAATACTCCTTGCGGCCGGCGAAGAACCCGATGCCCCAGGTGCCGAGGTCGATCAGGAACGCGAAGGCCAGGAAGATCCAGTTGACCAGGCTCAGCCCGTTCGTCTGGACCAGGCCGTAGATGAGGGTCGTCCACGGGAAGAACAGGAACCCGCCCAGGAGCCAGACCGGCCCGCTCAACAGCGAGCCCCAGTAGGCCCCGTCGTTGGCCCAGGCCACCAGCAGGGCGAAGCGCGGCAGGATCGCGCCGAATACCGCCATCATGGAAAAACCACCTCCCTAGGGCTCGCTCCGGTCGGTCCGGGCGGAGCGAAGCCTCCGCGCGCGCAGTATGCGCGGCGTGGCAAGCGTCCAGACCGCCGTCGACGTCATCAGGGGTCGGCGCGCAGACGCCCCCGGGGCGCGGTCCGGGGGCGTCGGGGAATGCGAACTGGTACCGCATACCGGATTCGAACCGGTGATCTCCGCCTTGAGAGGGCGGTGTCCTAGGCCTCTAGACGAATGCGGCCCGAGGCACGGCGATCGCGACCGCCAGGTGCCGGCGGGCATGATAGCAAACGACCGCCCAACCTACAGTCGGTGGGTCTCCAGGAACGCGCGGATCGACTCGGCTACCTGCTGGTGGCTCTGCTCGCCGACGACCAGACCGTAGTGCGAGTGCGCACCGAACGGCTCGAACTCGGCGTCCAGCCAATCGGCCAGCCGCTCGGAGTCGTCGAGCGTGACGATCCGGTCGAGCCCGCCGCCGATGACCATCCGGGGCACCTCGGCGAACACGCGCCGGTCGACCGAGCACGCCGGCCAGCATCTGGCGCCGGGCGGCGCCGGCCTCGTGCGGCTTCTGCCCGAGCAGGTGCTGGATGCGCAGCACGTCATCCAGGGTCAGGTCGCGGTCGTCGCGAAGCAGACTCTCGGGCAGGGTCTCCCAGCCGATGACGTCCTTGCCGTAGACCTCCGGGATCTCGCGCAGCTCGAACGGCCGGGCGGGCGGGCGCAGGTCGCGCGGCAGCTGCGTGCCGATGAGGACGATCGCCGAGAGATGGCGACCCGCTCGGCGGCCTTCATGAGCCAGCAGGCCGCCCATCCCGTGGCCGACGGCGACCGTCGTCGGCCCCAGGCGATCGAGCGCCGCGACGACGTCCTCGGTGTAGGTGTCGAACGAGAGCGTCGCCGGGTCGGCCGTCTGCGACCAGTAGTGGTTGCGGAGGTTGAGGGCGTGACCCTCCCAGCCACGCCCGGCGAAGTACCCGAGGTAGCGCTCCCAGACCCACGAGCCGGCCAGCTCGCCGTGGACGAACAACAGCGGCTTGCGGCGCGACCGGCGCTCGGGCAGCCACGGATTCGATGTACAGGCCGCGATCGTGGAGCTCGATCTCGTCCTTGCGGACCGGCCGGCCATTGACTCGACGGGACCTGGGCGCGGGACAGGATGGGCTCGGGGATCGGTTCCGGCATACGGTCTCACCATTCGTGCGGGTTGATGACCAGGCCGGTCAGGGCCTTGGGGTAGAAATAGGTCGACTTCTGGGGCATGACATCGCCGTCGCGGGCGACGGCCTCGATGGCCGCGACCGGGGTGCCCTGCAGGAGCAACGCGGCATCGACCCCGTCGGCCGCCTCGACCGCGGCGACCGCCTCGGCCGCGGACTTGTCGAAGGACACGGCGCCGCCGGCCACGGCGGCCGGGTCCAGGCCGGCCAGGACGCTGGAGCGCGACGCCGAGGAGGGTGACGTCCAGGCCGCGGAGCGCCTCGCCACCGTCGGGCAGGTACGAGCGGAAGGCCGCTCGGCGGGCCCGCAATCGGGCGCCGCCGGCGCGGGTCCACAGACCGAACCGGCCCTCGCCGCCCTTGGCCAGCGCGACGTCGTCGAAGGCGGCCGACGAGGTCCGCGGCGGATGCGACGGGCTCGACCTCGAACAGGTCGCTCGGCGCGCGCGCAGGAGCTCGGCGCGCCCGGGCATCGCCCAGGCCCCGGACCAGCCGATGGGTCGGCAGCACCGTCAGGGGTTCGGCCCCGCCTTCGAGGAAGAGGGCGAGGAGATAGTCGAACGCCGGGTCCTCCTCGCAGGACCGGGTCATCCGGCGCTCGTCGCGGTAGCGCAGCGCCGTCTCGTAGCGGTGGTGGCCGTCGGCGATGGTCACCGGGCCGGCCTCGCCGGCCGCGATCGAGCGCCGCCGCCAGGTCGGCCGATCGGCCCTCGCCGTCGGCCGGCACGGCCCACAGCCGGTGGCGGACGCCGTCGTCATCGATGACGTCGACGGCCGGCAGGCCGCTCGTCGCCTCGCGCAGCCGCTGCCCGATGCCAGCCGGACGGGTCGTCGAACAGCACGACGACCGGGCTCGTGTTGACGCCCGTCGCCCGAAGCAGCTTGTAGCGGTCCTCGCGGGGCCGGCCAGCGTCCGCTCGTGGGGCAGGACGCCACCCTCCGGTCCGAACGGCCTCGAGCCGGAGCCGGGCGAAGAAGCCGCGCTGGGTCCGCTCGACGTCCGTGCCGGGCACCCGATAGGTCTGCTCGTAGACATAGACCGACGGATGCGGGTCCTTGCGCAGCGTCCCGTCAGAGCGCCACTGGGCGAGCGTCCGGGCGGCCCGCCGATAGCGGTCGTCGGGCTCGTCGCCGGGCTCCTCGGCCGGCAGGTCCAGGCGCACGACGTTGGCCGGGTGGCGCTCGATGAGGCGCGCGCGCTGCGGCCGGGTCGATGACGTCGTAGGGCGGGGCGGTGACGGCGCCCGAGGTCGCCGACGGCGGACGGGTCGAAGCGGAGCGCACGGAACGGGCGGAGGTGGGCACGGGCTCCTCGGGAGACGGCGCACCGGCCGTCAGGCTCGTGGGACGGACCCATCGTACGATACGGGCCGCTTCGACCGCGACCGACCGACCGGTGGCGGGCGAGCACCACCCGTCGCCGCCTCGGCGCAACTTTCCCGGGGGCCGAGCCGTCCTTGCTGCGATCCACCCCCTGGATCCGTCATCGGAGTCATCGTGCGCCGTAGCGAGCCCGTCGCCCGCCCCGTCACCGGCCGCCGCGCCGGCGTCGGCCGTGGCCTGCGCGCGCTCCTCGCGATGGTCGCCGCGTTCGTCGTCCTGACCGGCCCGCTCGCCAGCCCGACCGCAGCCGCCGCGGAGGGCCTGACGATGGAGGCGACGGTCCTCCTCGAAGGGCACGCCCGGATCGGCTCCTGGATGGCCATCGACGTCCACCTCCGCAACGACGGACCGCCCATCGCCGGGGAGCTGCGGCTGGCCGGCGGCGTCCAGGGCAAGACCCGGTTCGGGACGCCGGTCGACCTGCCGACCCAGTCGGAGAAGACGTACCGGCTCTACGCCCAGCCGCCGGCGTTCGGGCGCGAGCTGACCATCGACCTCGTCGAGGGCGACACGACGTCGCCTCGACCAAGGCCGCCGTTCGCCGTCCACGATGCGACCGCAGCTGATCGTCGGCGTCGTGGCCGAGCGACCCGGCGACATCATCGGCGGCCTCGACCTGCTGCCCAACCAGAACAACGTCGCGCCGCTGACGATCGGCCTCGACCGTGGCCGACCTGCCGGAACGGGTCGAGGCCTGGAGCACCCTCGACCGCCTCGATCTGGCAGGACACCGACTGCGACCTCCCTGACCCCGGCCCAGCTCGACGCGATGCGCGGCTGGATCGCCGGCGGCGGCCGCCTGGTCATCGTCGGCGGGACGGCCGGACCGTCCAGCCTGTCCGCCTTCTCCGACGACATCCTGCCCTATCGGCCGACGGCGACGACCGACGTCGCCCCGGCCTCGCTGGCGGCGACTGCTCGGCGAGCTGCCGGCCGACGCGACGGACCTGCCGGCGCTGACCGGCGAGCTGCTGGAGGGCCGGCCGCTGGCGACAGCGGCGACCGGGTCGTCGCGGCCGAGCGCGCCTACGGCAGCGGCGCCGTGACCATCGTCGGCTTCGACCCGACCGTCGACTGGATCGCCGAGACCGACGCCGGCGAGGGCCTGTGGCGTCGGCTCCTGCCGCCGCGCTCGAACGGCGGCCCGGTCGTCGGCGACGACAGCCAGATCGTCTCGGCGGCCTCGCAGCTGCCGATCGCTGGCCCTGCCGCCCATCGGCGGGCTCGATCGCCCTGCTGGGCGCCTACATCCTGCTCATCGGGCCGATCAACTACCTCGTCCTCAAGCGCCTCGACCGGCGCGAGTGGGCGTGGGTCACGATGCCGGCGCTCATCGTCGTCTTCGCGGTCGGCGCCTACGGCTTCGGGTCGCTCCTGCGCGGCAGCGACGTCATCGTCAACGAGGTCGCCATCGTGCGCGGCGCGCCGGGCGCGACCGAGGGCACCGCCCAGGCCTACCTCGGCGTCTTCTCGCCGAGCGCGCGGCACGTACCAGGTCCGCGTCCCGGGCGGCGCCCTCCTGTCCGCGCCGGTCAGCGGCGACTTCTTCGGTGGCGACGCCAACGTCGGCCGACCTCGACATCCTGCAGGGCGATCCGGCCCGGATCCGCGACCTGGGCGTCGGATTCGGCTCGCTGCGCACGGTGCGCGCCGAGACGGCCGTGGAGCGTGCCGCTCATCGCAGGCGGACCTGCGCCTCGTCGACGGACGCCTCAAGGGCACGCGTCACCAACGCAGTCGGACAGACGCTCCTGAACGCCCGCCGTCGTCCTGGGCGGCACGGTCGCAGACGCTCGACGACCTGGCACCCGGCGCGACGGCCGAGGTCGATGTCGCGCTCGCCCCGTTCCAGTTCGGGCAGCAGCTCTCGGACAAGATCGTCGGGCCGGTGATGTTCGGCGATCCGAGCCAGCTCGGCGATGACGCGGCCCGGCTGTACGCCCGGCACACCGATCATCGACCAGCTGACCTTCGACCCGAACTTCGGGTTCACCGGCAGCTGCCGGCCGACGGGCCGGTCGTCCTGGCCTGGGCCGACGAGGGCCTGCTGACGGTCGAGATCGAGGGCCAGACGCCCGCGCCGGACCGGCAACGTCCTGTACTTCCTGCCGGCCGACCTGGCCGTCACGCGGCACGACCACCTTCCGCAACGACCTGCTGCGCTCGACGGTCGTCGCGTCCGACGCCGCGTTCTTCAGCAAGGACCCGTTCAGCATCAGCTTCGGCCGGGGCAGCGTCGAGCTGGCCTATCGGCCGATCGCCTTCGACCGGCGCGCTCGCCGCGACCGAGCTGGCCCTGGGCATGAACTTCGGCGAGCCCGGCTTCGCGGTCGACCCAAGCCGATCGACCCGCTCGACGTCATCCCCGAGCCGTGCGACCCGGACGACCCGGAGGCCTGCCCGACCGGCTTCGACGGCCTGCCCGAGGTCGAGCTGTTCGACCTCGACGACCTCGACCTGGCGGCGCCTGCCGCACCTCGAGCGGCGGCTCGCGCTACGCCGTGGCCGAGCCCGGCCCGCTACGTCGACCCGGCGACCGGGACCGTCCTCATCCGGTTCGTCAACGAGCAGCGACGCAGATCGGGTTCAGCTTCGACCTGGCCATCACGGGGGAGGTCCGAATGAGCGACATCGTCCGGACCGAGGGTCTGGTCAAGCGCTACGACGGCACGCTCGCGGTGGCCGGCGTGGACCTGGACGTCGAGCGCCGGCGAGATCTTCGGCCTGGTCGGGCCCAACGGCGCCGGCAAGACGACGACCCTGCGCATCCTGGCGACGCTGCTGATGCCGTCGGCCGGCACGCCGAGATCGCCGGCTGGTCGGTCACCCGGAACCCCGACCAGGTCCGCCGCGTCATCGGCTTCATGCCGGACGCATTCGGGGTCTACGACGACATGAAGGTCTGGGAGTACCTGGACTTCTTCGCGCGCTGCTACGGCATCGCGCCGGCGGCGCCGTCGGCGGATGATCGGCGACCTGCTGGACCTCGTCGACCTGGCGGACAAGCGCGAGGCGTACGTCCAGACCCTGTCGCGTGGCATGCAGCAGCGGCTGTGCCTGGCCCACGCCCTGGTCCACGACCCGCGAGGTGCTGCTCCTCGACGAGCCGGCGTCCGGCCTGGACCCGCGGGCCCGGGTCGAGCTGCGCGAGCTGCTCCGCGAGCTGCGCGCGATGGGCAAGACCATCCTCATCAGCAGCCACATCCTCCCCGAGCTCGAGGAGCTGTGCACGAGCGTGGCCATCGTCGACCGGGGCCAGGTGCTGGCCCAGGGCAGGGTCTCGGACATCGAGCGCCGGCTGCGCTTCGGGGCGGTCCTGCGGGTGCGCCTCCTGCCGAAGGCGAGGACCTGGAGGCCGCCCGTGACCGGTTCGCCGCGGATGCCGACGTCGCCAGCGCGGTCATCCTCGAGGACGGCACGGTCGAGCTCGGCTTCCGAGGCGACGACGCGGCGAGCGCCCGACTGCTGGCCGACGCCGTGTCGCGCCGGTCTGCCGATCATCAGCTTCGCCCGGGCGGCGAGCGACCTCGAGGAGCTCTTCCTCCAGGTCACGGCGCCCGAGCGCGAACCCCTGGAAGCGGCATGAGGGAGCGTACGCCATGACTGACGCGACCGCTGCCCTGCCGCGCCGCGCAGCGCCTCGGGCCCTCGTTCGGGCGGGCGACCGGCGGCATCGCCGCCATCGGCGTCAAGGAGCTGCGTGGCCGGATGCGCGGCCGCCGGGCGTTCATCATCCTGACCATCTACCTGCTGCTGCTGGGCGGCTTCGCGCTCATGGTCGAGACGCTCATCGAGCGCAGCTACACGACCGGCTTCGGCAACTCCTCGGCGTTCGCCAGCGCGGCCATCGGCCAGGGCATCTTCGCGGCCCTGCTCATGCTGATGACCCTGCAGGTCGTGTTCCTGGCCCCGTCGTCGACCGCCGGCGCGATCAGCCTGGAGCGCGAGAAGCAGACCCTCGAGCTGCTCATCACGACGCCCATCTCGTCGCTGGCCATCGTCATCGGCAAGCTGCTCTCGGCGCTCGTCTACGTGTTCCTGCTCATCGCCGCGTCCATCCCGCTGATGGCGGTCGTGTTCGTGTTCGGCGGCGTCGCGCCGGAGGACGTGGTCAACGGGTACATCGTCCTGCTCGCGACCGCGCTCGGCCTGGGCTCGTTCGGGCTCCTGTGCTCGAGCCTGGTCAAGCGCACGACGGCGGCCACGGCCATGACGATCTTCGGCGTCCTGGCGCGTGACCATCGGGACCGTGTTCGTGCTCGTCTTCTGGCTGGCCATGGGCTCGCTTCGACGACAACGGCAACCGGGTCGGCGGGCTGTTCGGCCAGCCGCCCGCCGGCCATCCTCGCCTACGTCAACCCGTTCATCGCCCAGGCGGACGTCCTGTGCGGGACGGAGGCGACGTTCGGTGGGACGTGGTGCTCCGGCGTCCAGTGCCTCGTCCCCACGGACAACCCCGGGGTCATCTTCACGGACAACAGCGGTGGGGCCGTGCCGGTCCCGGCGATCGCCCCGGGCCAAGCCTTCGACGAGGCCCGGATCGCGGGCATCGACCAGGTCCAGCCGTTCGGCGTCGCCCGTGACGCGCTGTGGCCCAAGAGCGTGGCGACCTGGCTCATCCTGTCGGCCATCTTCCTGTTCCTGTCGGTCCAGTTCGTGTCGCCGACCCGGCGCTGGCGGCTGCACCGCGGCGCCCGCACCGACGCGGCGCCCATCCCGGGGTGGTACGGCCGGGACGCGGTCGCCGTTCCGGTCCAGCCCGTGACCCCGGTCGCCGCCGACTCGTCGGTCGCGGCCGACGCGCCGGCCATCGAGTCCGATCCCGGTCCTGACGGCGGCGCGCCGGAGGCCAAGCCATGACCCGCTCGCGCCTCCGCCGGCCCGACCGGCCGACGGCCACGGACGGCAGCGCCGACCTCATCGTCCCGGCCGACCCTCGGGCCGCCCTGGAGGGACCGCTCGATCCGGACCTCCTGGACATCCGATCCGGTCTCGCGGCGCATCGGCGTCGCTTGTGGCTGCGCCGGATCGTTCGCCGGGCCTGGATCGCCCTGGCCATCGTCGCCATCGCCGAGGCGGTGCTCTGGACGGTCGCCCGGTTCATCCCCCTCGAAGCCGCTCCGGTCATCGCCCTGGCGATCCCGGTCGTCGTCATGGTCGGGCTCGTGGCGGCGGCGATCGTCGCGCGGCCCTCCCTCGGCGAGACCGCCCTTGCCGTCGACGCCGAGGGTGGCCTCGGCGACCGCGTGTCGAGCGCCCTCGAGCTCGCCGTCGCCTTCCCGGCAGCCGCGACACCGGCGACCGATCCGCCCGCCGATGCGCATCGGATCGACGACTCCCGACGACGCCACCGAGGCCGATCGATTCGTGCGGCGCCAGCGCCGCGACGCCCTCGGCGCGCTGCGCACCGTGCCGTCCCTCTTCCCGCCCCGGTTCTCGCGAACGCCGGCCGTGGCGGCCGTGGCGGCCGCCCTGCTGCTGGTCCCGGTCCTGGCCCTGCCCAATCCCCAGGATGCCGTGATCGCCCAGCAGCGCGACGTCCGGGAGGCCGCCGACCGCCAGGCGGACCGACTCGACGATCTGGCCGACGACCTGGAGTCGCGCGGCGGCGAGGCCGATGATCCGCGCACGGAGCTGGCCGAGGAGCTGCGCGAGCTCGCGCGCCAGCTGCGGGCCGAACCCGATGCCCTGGCGGCCAATCTGCGCCAGCTGGGCGCCGTCGAGAACGACGTCCGCGCGCGCATCGATCCGGCCACGGAGCAACGAGCCTCGGCGATGACCTCCCTGTCCCGCTCCCTGTCGCGGGCCGCGACCGGCAACCCCGATGCCAACCGTGACGGCGATCCCGAGCAGACCGAACGCGACCTCGAAGAGCTCGGTGAGCAGCTCGACGAGATGACCGAGGAAGAGATGCGCGAGCTCGCCCGCCAGCTGGCCGAGATGGAATCGACCGCGGCCGGGGCGGACGGCGGGGCGGCGACGGCGCTGCGCGACGCGGCCCAGAGCCTGGCCCAGGGCGATGCCGCCGGGGCGCGCTCCGCGCTCGATCGGCTGGGCGAGTCGATGACCGGCGCCCAGGCCCAGATCACGACCAACCGCGACCTGGCCGAGGCCGCCGCACGTCTCCAGGACGCCCGGCGCGACCTGGCCGACGCCGGCCGCCAGGGTCAGCCCGGCCAGGGTCAAGGGCAAGGCCAAGGGCAGGGTCAGGCCCAGGGCAGTCCCCGCCCGAGCGGGCAAGGTCAGGGCACAAGGGCAGGGCCAAGGGCAGGGTCAGGGCCAAGGTCAGGGCCAGGGTCAGGGCCAGGGTCAGGGCCAAGGGCAGGGCCAGGGCCAAGGTCAGGGCCAGGTCAGGGTCAAGGTCAGGGCCAGGGTCAAGGTCAGGGCCAGGGTCAGGGCCAAGGGCAGGGCCAGGGCGCCATCGGTGGCGGCGGCTCGAACGCCCAGCAGCTCGGATCCGGCCAGGGCGGGAACGCGCGTCCGGGTGCTCCGACCGGCGCCAATCGCGCCTCGGAACTCGGCGAGGACCTGTCGTCGGTGTTCGCGCCGTTCGATCGACTCGGACGACCGGGCGACCCGTCGTACGTGGCCGGCACCGGCGGCGACGGCCAGACCCAGCAGGGCAGCCAGGTCGGGACCGGCACGGACAACGGGACGCTGACCCCGTACCAGCAGGTCTTCTCGGACTTCGACACGCTACGCCCAGACCTCGCTCGACCGCGGCTACGTGCCGCTGTCGGTCAAGGACTACGTCCGCGACTACTTCAGCTCGCTGAACCCCTCCCAGTAGCCGATCCCGCGACCGCGCAGGCGGCCGCCGAACCACCGGAGGTCCGCATGGAAGCGCCCGTCACTCCCGACACCACGCCGCGCCTCGCGCCGGAGGCGTTCGCCGACCGCGCGGGGGCCATCGAGCGCGAGGTCGGGAAGGTCATCGTCGGCCAGCGCGAGCTGGTCCGCCAGACGCTGACCGGCCTGCTCGCGAACTAGCCACGTCCTGCTCGAGGGCGTGCCGGGCCTGGGCAAGACGATGCTCGTGCGGACCATCGCCGACGTCATCGACTGCACGTTCAACCGGATCCAGTTCACGCCGGACCTGATGCCGGCCGACATCACCGGCACGAACATCCTCGTCGAGGAGGGCGGCCAGCGCGTCTTCCGCTTCCAGCCGGGACCGATCTTCGCCAACCTCGTCCTGGCCGACGAGATCAACCGGGCGACACCCAAGACCCAGTCCAGCCTGCTCGAGGCGATGCAGGAGCACCAGGTCACGGTCGCCCGCCAGCGCTTCCCGCTCGATCCGCCGTTCTTCGTCCTGGCCACCCAGAACCCGCTCGAGATGGAGGGGACCTATCCGCTGCCCGAGGCCCAGCTCGACCGGTTCATCTTCAAGGTCATGGTCCCCTTCCCGTCCGAGGAGGACCTCGTCGCGATCATGGACCGCACGACCGGCGCCGAAGGGCGTCAGCGCCTCCAAGGTGTGCACCGCCGCCGAGATCGTCGAGATGCAGCGACTGGCCCGCGCCGTGCCGATCGCCCCGCACGTGACCGCCTACGCGGTGAGCGTCCTGGCCGCCACGCACCCCGATCAGCCGCGCGCCCCGGGCCTCGTCCGCGAGTACGTCCGCTACGGCGGGTCGCCGCGCGGCGCCCAGGCGCTCGTGACCGCGGGCAAGATCTACGCCCTGCTCGACGGGCGGTTCAACGTGTCCACCGACGACATCCGTGCCGTCGCCCTGCCGGCTCGCTGCGCCACCGGATCATCCTCAACTTCGAGGGCGAGGCCGAGGGCATCACGAGCGAGGCCGATCGTCCGCGCCATCCTCGACGCCGTCGCCGTCCCGACCGTCGAGTAGGCACGGACCCCGATGACCGAGCGTCTCGGCCTCGACGACGGGGGCGACCCCTCGTCGAGCACGCCGACCATCCCGCCCGCCTCCAGTGGCGGCGGCGGTCGCGGCCGGGACGCGCCCGGTGTTCCTGCCCAACGGAGGTCGACCCGACCGTCTTCGACGAGGGGTTCCTGCGTCAGCTGGAACGGCTCCTGCTGCTCATGCGCTCGCCGGTGCGCGGCGGGCTCAAGGGCGGCCGGCGCAGCGTCAAGCGCGGCCAGTCGGTCGAGTTCGCCGACTATCGCGACTACGCCCTCGGGCGACGACCTGCGCCAGCTCGACTGGAACGTCTACGCCCGCCTGGAGCGGCTGTTCGTGAAGCTCTTCGTCGAGGAGGAGGACGTCACGGTCACCCTCCTGCTCGACGCCTCGGCCTCGATGGCCAGCGGCCGTCCCGAGAAGCTGCTGTTCGCCAAGCGCGCCGCGGCCGCCCTCGGCTACATCGGCGCTGGCCAGCGAGGACCGGGTCGCGGTCAGCGCCCTGAGCGGCCGCATCGGCGCGCCGGCGGGCTGCGCTCCGCGGCTCCGGGCGGGTGTTCCGGCTCCTCGCGGACCTGTCGGCCATCACGCCGACCGACGGCCCGACCGACCTCCTCGCCGCCGCCCGCCACGCGGCGGCCCAGCTCCACGGCCGGGGCGTCGTCATCCTGCTGTCCGATCTGCTGGACCCGGCCGCGGACCGGGTCATCCGCGAGCTGGCGGCGACCGGCTCGGAGCTCATCATCCTCCACGTCCTGTCGCCGGACGAGCTCGATCCGGCCCTGGAGGGCGACCTGCGGCTGGTCGATCGCCGAGACCGGCGACCGCGTCGACATCACCGCGGACCTCGCCACGATCGACGCCTACCGCGAGCGCCTGGCCGCCTGGAAGGCGGACTTCGCCGACCTGGCCGCCAAGCGCCGGGCGAGCTATGTCGACCTGTCCAGCGACGTGAACCTGGCCGATCTGATGTTCGCCGAGCTGCGTCGGCGTCGGGTGCTCGGGCTAGGCCCGCTGATGCCGTTCGCCACGCCGCTCGCGCTGCTCGGCCTGCTGTTCGTCCCGGCGGTCATCGCCATGTACCTGCTCAAGCTGCGCCGGGACGAGGCGGTCGTGCCGTCGACCCTGCTGTGGACCCGGCTCGTGGCCGACGTCGAGGCCAACGCGCCCTGGCAGAAGCTCCGGCGGAGCCTGCTCCTGCTGCTCCAGCTGCTGCTGGTCATCATCCTGGCCCTGCTCGCGGCGCGCCCGTTCCTGGAGCGACCGGCCGGCCTCGCCCGCGACATCGTCCTCGTCGTCGACACCTCGGCCAGCATGGGCGCGACGGACGTCCAGCCGGACCGGCTGACGGCGGCCAAGGCGGCCGCCATCGACGCCCTGCGCGACCTGCCGACGGGCGGCAAGGTCAGCGTCATCGCCGCCGACAGCACGGCGCGCATCGTCGTCAACGAGTCGAGCGACCTGGGCCGCGTCCGCGATGCCATCGACGGGCATCGCCGTCACCGCCGGCCCGGGGCGACCTGGGCGACGCCCTGGAGCTGGCCTCCAAGCTGGCCGCACGCTCCGGGGACGCCCAGGTCCTGGTCGCGACCGACGCCGCGCTGGCGACGCCCGGCCACGGCCGAGGTCGGGGCGCCGATCAAGGTCCTGCCGGTCGGGCGCGACCGCAAGAACCAGGCGATCGTCGCCCTCGCCGTCCGGACCGCCCCGTCGGCGGTGACGCGATCCGTGTTCATCAGCGTCGCCAACCTCGACCTGGAGCCGACCCCCCGCCGGGTCGAGCTGTGGGGCGACGGCAGCCTGCTCGAGGTCCGCGACGTCATGCTCGAGCCGCAGGCCCGGGCCGAACGTCGTCATCGACGACATCGACGAGGACGTCCGGACCATCGAGGTCCGGCTGACCGACCGGGACGCCGAGGCGACCGAGGACCGCCGACCAGCTCGCCGTCGACGACCGCGCCTGGGCGGTCATCCCGCCGAGCAGCGGCCCCGACTCGTGCTCGTCGTCGGCGAGGGCGATCCCGTACCTCGAGACGGCGCTGTCGCTACCTGCCCAACGTCGAGCTGTACGGCGTCACCCCGGCCGAGTACGGCCCGGCGACGGACCGCACGGACGGCCGGCCGTGGGACCTGATCATCTTCGAGGGCACGCTGCCGGCGACCCTGCCCCGCTCCCCGATCCTGGCCATCGCGCCGCCCCGGACCAGCCCGCTCGGCGAGGTGACCGGCACGCTGACCAACCCGGGCATCGGCTCGCCTCGATCCGGACGAGCCGATCCTGCGCTACGTCGACCTGTCGACGACCCACATCGCCGAGGCCCAGCGCCTGCGCCTGCCGGAGTGGGCGCGGACGATCATCCCGGGACCGCGCGGCGCGCCGCTGCTGTACGCCGGCCTCCGCGACGGCATGCCGGCCGCCGTCCTGGCCTTCGAGCCACGGCGCTCCGACCTGCCGCTCCAGGTCGCCTTCCCGATCCTGCTGGCCAACCTCACCGGTGAGCTGCTGGGCGGCTCGGCCGCGCCGACCGAGGCGGTCGAGCCGGGCACGCCGGTCGAGCTGGTCATCCCGGCAGGGGCGGCCAGCCTGACCGTCACCCATCCCGACGGGACGGTCACCGACCTCGTGCCCTCGACGACCGGCGGCTCGGCGGTGACGTTCGCCGGCACCGGACAGCCCGGCATCTACACGGTCACCCCGGTCCGGACCCCGACGCGTCCGCCGCACCGTCCGGGCGAGCCGGGGCGAGCGCTCGACCGGCGGCCAGCCCGGCAGCCTCCGGGTTGCCGTCGCCGGGAGCCTCGGGCATCGCCGGCGCGGCGCGTCGATCCGTTCGCGCCGGTCCAGTTCGCCGTCGACCTGTTCGATGTCGACGAGTCGACGATCGCGCCCGGATCGGCGGCCGCCATCGAGGCCCTGGGCACGACCGCCGGCGCCTCGCCGGCGCCGGGCACCGGCGGCGCGGGCGCCGTCGAGCGGCCGACGACCCGCGACGAGCTGTGGGTCCCGATCGTCCTGCTCGTCCTCGTCGCGCTGTGCGTCGAGTGGGCGCTCTATCACCGCGACGGGCTCATCCGGGTGCGCCGCTCGCTGGGCGCCCGGTTCGGGCGCCGGGCCGCCGACACGGTCGGGGCGGGGCCGGCTGATGGGCCTCGCCTTCGAGACGCCGCTGGCGCTGCTCCTGCTCATCCCGGCCCTGGCGTTGACGTTCGGCCTGTACCTGAGCCGCCCGCCGGCGGGTGGGGGTGGGCCGGCGGCGCACGGCGCTCATCGTCCGGACCGTCCTGCTCAGCGCGCTCGTCCTGGCCCTGGCCGGGTTCCGGCTCGTCCTGCCGGTCGACCGGCTGGCGACGGTCTTCGTCGTCGACCTGTCCGACTCGGTCGGCAACGAGGGCCGCGAGGACGCGCTCGCCTTCCTGCGCGAGACGCTGGCCGAGTCATCCCCGAGGGCGACGTCGCCGGCATCGTGGCCTTCGGCAAGGACGCGCTCGTCGAGCGCCTGCCGTCCGACCTCGGGGAGATCGACCGCATCGCCTCGACGCCGGTCACGCTCGGCCAGCGACGTCGGGCGCCGCGCTCCGGCTGGCCACCGCCCTCTTCCCGGACGACGCCCAGAAGCGCATCGTCCTGCATGTCCGACGGCAACGACACGAGCGGCACGGGCCAGGCCGAGGCCGCCCTCGCCGCGACCCGCGACATCCGGATCGAGACCCGGCTCATCGGCCTCGGCGACGTCCGACGAGGTCCTCGTCGAGCGCCTGACGACGCCGTGCACGGCCAATCTCGGCGAGTTGGTCGAGGTCGTCGCCGAGATCCGCTCGTCGGTCGCCCAGCCGGCGACCGTCCGCCTGTTCGTCAACGGCGAGCCGGCCGGCGACGCCCAGACCCGTCCACCTCGACGCCGGCGTGACCCGGGTCGTCTTCGAGGTGACCCCGAGCGAAGCCGGCTTCCACACCTTCCGGGTCGTCGTCGAGGCCGCCCAGGACACGTTCAGCGAGAACGACCGGGCCGACTCGAACACGATCGTCAAGGGCGAGCCGCGGACGCTCGTCCTGGCCGGCGACGCGGTCGTCGCCGCCGAGCTGGTCGAGGCGCTCGAGGCCCAGCGCCAGCAGGTCGACACGATCGTGCCCGGAGGCGCTGCCGACCGAGTTCGCGGCCTGGCCACGTACGACAGCGTCGTCCTCGTCGACGTCCCGCGGCTGCGCCTGTCCGACCGCCAGATGGCCGCGCTGCAGGTCTACGTCCGCGATCTGGGCAAGGGCCTGGTCATGATCGGCGGCCCGGACTCGTACGGGGCCGGCGGCTTCCAGCGGACCCCGCTCGAGGAGACCCTCCCGGTCGACATGGGCGTGCGCGACCGCGAGAAGCAGCCGGACGTCGCCCTCGTCGTCGTCATCGACAAGTCGGGCTCGATGGACGCCTGCCACTGCAATTCGTTCGACGGCGGGATGGGCGGCGGGACCCAGGTCAACGGGGCGCGCAAGGTCGACATCGGCAAGGAGGCCATCCTGCGCGCCGCGGCGGCCATGACCGAGCGCGACGAGCTCGGGGTCGTCGCCTTCGACGAGCAGGCCCACTGGGTCGTCGAGACCAAGCCGCTCGGCGGCATCGACGACCTGCAGGGCGACATCGCCGGCATCCAGCCGGTCGGCAACACGAACATCTTCGCCGGCCTGGAGCAGGCGGTCGAGCTCGCTCGAGAACGCGACGGCGACCCGCCGGCACATCATCCTGCTGACCGACGGCTGGTCGTCGTCCGGGCAGTACGACCAGATCCTGGAGCGGATGAAGGCGGCCGGCATCACCCTCTCGACGGTCGGCGCCGGCGGCGGCTCCAACCCGTTCCTGGAGGGCCTGGCCCAGGAGGGCGGCGGTCGGTTCTATGACGCGGCCAATCCGGCGAGCATCCCCGACATCTTCCTCAAGGAGACCCAGCAGGTCGCCGGCCAGCAGATCATCGAGGAGCCGTTCTTCCCCATCCTGACCTCGTCGTCGCCGATCCTGCGCGGCCTGGACGAGGGCTTCCCGCGCCTGCGCGGCTACAACGGGACGACGGCCAAGCCGGCCGCCCAGACCGTCCTGGTGACGGCCCGCGACGACCCGCTCCTCGCCCAGTGGCAGTACGGCCTGGGCCGCTCCGTCGCCTGGACGTCCGACTCCACCGGCCGCTGGGCCCGCGACTGGCTGGGTTGGGACGGCTTCTCGCGGTTCTTCAGCCAGCTCGTGTCGTGGACGTTCCCGGGCGAGGAGACCGGCGGCATCGAGGCCCGCTTCGACGCGGTCGGCGGGGAGACGACCCTGCACGTCGAGAGCGTGGAGCCGGATGGCTCGCCGCGCGACTTCTATGACACGTCCGCGGTCGTCGTCGGGCCCGACCTCGAGCCGACCACCGTGTCGCTGGTCCAGATCGCCCCGGGCGTCTACGAGGTGCCGCTCGGCGAGGTCGACCCCGGCGCGTATGCCGTGCGGATCACCCAGCTCCAGCCCGGCCAGACGCCGCTCGGCCGGACGGTGGGACTGGTCGCCCCGACATCCGCCGAATACCGCGTGCTGGGCGCCAACGAGCCGTTCCTGGCCGCCGTCCGGACGGCGACCGGCGGCGCCGTCGTCGAGACCGCCCTGGACCCGTGGGTCCATGACCTCCAGACGACCAGCCGGTTCACCGACCTGTGGCCGTTCCTGCTCGTGCTCGCGCTGCTGCTGTGGCCGCTCGACATCGCCCTTCGGCGCGTCTCGGTCGGCCGGCGGGAATTCGCGGCGGCTGGCGGCTGGGTCCGCGGTCTGGGCGGGCGTCGCGGCCGGGTCGCGGCCCGGCCCGCGACCGGCGATGCCCTGTTCGCCGCCCGCGAGCGGGCGACGTCAGGTGCGACGCGGGCCGCCATGCGGGCCGACGCGACCACGGCGACCCCGGCTCCGACCACGACCAGCGCCGACACGACCGCGGCTGGCTCCGCACCGGCCGCCTCAGAGGCGCCAGCGCCGCCCGGCGCAGCGCCGGCCCCACGCGCGACCGGTCCGATGACACCGCCCCCCGTGGCTGCCTCACCCCCCGCAGCGGCTCCAGCGCCCGCCACGCCGCCGTCGCCGGCCCCGGCGCCCGCCCCAGCGGCACCCACGGAGCCGACCGACACGATGGCCCGCCTGCGCGACGCCAAGCGCCGCGCCCGGGAGCGCTGAGCCGACCCGGCCTCAGGCCCGGCCGATGCCCTGGCCGGGCGGCAGATCCTCGATCTCGGCCATCGGCACGTCGTCGTACATCGCGAACCCCCGATCGGGGCCGCCGGCCCGGACCGCCGGGTCGCCGATGCCCCTGGATCGGCCCACGGCCCCGCTCGACCCGGCCGCGGCCACCCGCCGCCAGCGCGACCCGGACATGCCGCTGATGGCCACGACGACGAGGAGCACGACGGCCGCGATCATCGGCCACGGGAAGCGCCGATAGTCGACCCCGCCGATCAGCGAGACCTCGGTCTCGGTCCGGTTGCCGGAGGCGTCGGTGGCCGTGACGCGGAGCGTCTGCGGCCACGGCGCGAGGGACGTCGGGATGCGGAAGTTGCCGCGCCGATCGAGCTCGACCGGGCCGACCCCGGCCACCTCGACGAGCGCGCCGGGCTCGGCGGACCCCTTGATCGACGCCGGGAGCGGCCAGACCGGGGTCATGAACGGGGTATCGACGGCCAGCGAAGGACCGACCCGGTCCCGGATGACGGCGCCGATGACCGCGCCGCCGATCTCGCCCCAGTCGTTGAGGGGCACGGCCGTCACATCCCAGCGCTCCGCCGAGGCGCCGTCAGGCAGGGTGATGTCGCCGATCGGGATGACCGTGGCCGCGCCGTCGCGGCCGGAGTCGACGCCGGGCGGGACCGGGATCCGGACGACGCCGAACTGCCCGACGTCCGAGGGCGACAGGCTCAAGGCCGGCATCGTATCGATGTCGACCGGCTCCGTGGCCGTGGGCGTCAGCGCGGTCACGGTCACGAAGAAGCGCACACCGGTGAAGCCCGGGATGATGCTCGTGGCGTCCGGCGCCGTGGCGCGCTCCAGGGTGGCCCGGGGCGTCGGGAACTCGCGGTAGTACGTCGCGTCAGCGGCCCGCAGCTCGGCCAGGACGAAGGGGGATGACGGTCCGTGGCGCCACCAGCCACCCGGCCCGACGGCCCATGGCGCCGGCGACGCCGGCAAGCCGTCGTCCGGGACCCAGCCGATCCCGGACGCGACGAGCAGGCGCTGGCCCTGGCCCTCGCCGTAGAGCGTGACCGGCCGGGTCGCGAGCCAGGCCGCCCCGGGCACCAGGTCGCCGGAGGCGCAGCCGAGCACGGCCCCCGGCAGCAGGACGTCCGGGCAGGCGGCGTCGTCGATCCCGCCCATCCACGCCGTCGGCGGCAGCTGTCTGACGGAGCTCCCCAGGATGTCGGTCTGGATGAGGTCCCAGCGTACGGTCGGCTCGCCGTTCGGGAACATGACGGTGGCCGGCGACCCACGCAGGTCCCCGTCCACGCGGCGGACCCGCTCCGTCCCGACCCGGCCCGGGCGGCCCTCGGGCGGCTCCAGCCAGGCGATCGTCGCCCCGGCGGTCACGACATCGCCGCCCTCGGGTGCCGGGATGATGGCGGGCGCCGCGACGAGCGGGACGGCCCCGGCGCCGCCGACGCGGACCCCATCGCCGGCGATCCGCGGATCGACCACGGTCAGGCCCCGCGGTGACTGGGCGACGAGCTCATGGGCGCCGTCGCCGTCGACATCGACCCGGAGGGGGGCGGGAAGATACGGCGGGGTCGCCTCGGTCGCGGCCGGCCGTTCGGAGACGATCGTCCCGTCGGCGAGGCGTACGCGCATGAGCGTCGCCGCGGCGCTCTGGTCCGGACCGGCCGGACAGTTCGGATAGGCGTAGACCGCCAGGTCGTCGCCGGGCACCTCGTCGAACGCGCCGATCACGCCACCCGCGAGGCGGCGCTCCGGGATGATCCGTGGTGAGCCCGGCGCCGCGATGCCCGGGGCGATCCCCGCCGGATCGCGCGGCATCGCTCCGGGCGCGACCGGGCCGATGCCGAGCGTCGCCGGATCGATCGTCCAAAGCTCCGAGCCCTGGCAGGCGCCACCCTGCCGGAGCGTGCGGGCGGCGGCGAGCACGAGCTCGGGTGACCCGTCGCCGTCGACGTCGGCGGCACCAGCGTCCGAGATCCCGATCGGCAGCATCGTCCGCTCCATCTCGACGACCTCGTTGCCTCCGGCCCCCTGGTCCGTGCGGAGCCCGATGACGATCGTCTGGTCGATGCCCGTGGCGACGGCCAGCATCGCGAACGTCGTCGGGCCGAGGCGGACCAGCCATGGCGCCTCGGTGTGGCCGACTTCGTTGGCCCGCAGATCGACGATCCACTCGCGATCGACCGCCCACGCCCGGTCGCGCTGGAGGACCGTGGCCCGGACGATGCCATCAGGTAGGTCCAGCGTGTCGAGCGTCAGCAACCGAGGTGCGCCCTCGCCGCCCGCGGGGTCGAGCACGGCCAGGTCGACGATCGGGCGGTCCAGTCGGTTCGGCGACGCCTGGGGCTCGATCTCCGCGGCCACCCCCGGCCCGGCGACGCCGAGCGAGATCGTGACGGCCGCAGCCACGGCCGCGATCAAGCGCGTCGAGCGAGACAGACCGGCGGCGGAGCGATGCAAACGGCGACCTCCGAGGGCAGCATCGTACCCCGACCGGCGCCGGACGCCCCCCGATGGTAGCCTCCCGAGCGATGCGTCCCCACCGTGCGGCGACCCGGCTCGCGACCCTCGCCGCCCTGGCGCTCAGCGCCGGACTGGTCGCCGGCTGCGGCGTCGTCTCGACCTCCGCCCCGGCACCCACGCCCGCCGACTTCCAGGGCATCGCGACGGAGATCACCAAGCAGCGCATCGCCATCGACGACCTCGTCGCCGGCGACGCCGGCTGCACGGATCCGGTCCTCGTCCCGACCGCGATCGGGGTCACGGCCAGCGGTCTCGACCAGGCCGAACCGGTCCGGCTGTACCTGTACATCTTCCGGAACCGCGCTGCCTACGAGCGCCTGCGCGCGTCGATCGACCAGTGCGCGACGGCCTTCGTCACCGACCCGGACACGTTCGAGACCATCGAGCAGTCGCCGTTCGTCGTGGCCGGCCAGGGCCCATGGGCGCCCGAGTTCGAGGTCGCGTTGCGGTCCGCTTTGGAGGTCGCGGCGGGAACCGGCGACTGACGGTCCGGTGGGGTCCGGTCGGGACCGTCGGAGTCCGGTGACCTCCACCTTCTCATAGGCGCTGGGACTCCCGGGCCACGGTCCGGAGCGGTGTGGCTTGGGACGCTCCAGTCGTGCCGAACCCGCCCCGACCCCACCGTTCCCTGCTGGCGCTCGCCGCCGTCCTGGCGGTCATCGCCAGCGGCTCCCCGGCCGCCGCTGCAGGCCCGAACCGACCCGTCGTCCTGCGCGCCCCCGACCGCCCGGTCGCGCAGGTCGCCGACGCGTCCCGAGCGGCCACGGCCGGCGTCGTTCGCCCGGTCACGACGTCGTTCGTGCCGGAATGGCGAGTCGACCCGCCGGCCCCGGCCGCGGTCGCCCGCTTCGATGTCCCGGATGGCGCCGGACGGACCCGCGAGGCCGTCCGCCAGCCCAAGCCCAAGGCCCCCTCGGCAGCGAGCCTCCGCGGCCGGAACCACGTCTGGATCCCGGCCCTGGGCGTCGACCGGTCGGTGTCCTTCTTCTCGTGCTCGTCGTCGGCCTACCCGGGCGATCGGGTCTACCGGTGGGGCTGTGCCGGCGGCAACAACGTCTACCTGTTCGGGCACGCCCACAGCGTCTTCAAGTCGCTCCACGACGCCTACGTCCGAGGCAACCTGCGCAAGGGCATGAAGGTCTACTACGCCGACGCCCGCGGGCGGGTCTCGACCTACAGCATCCGCTGGTGGAAGGTCACGACGCCCGACCGCGGCGAGTTCGCCTACGCCTCGCAGTCGCGGCCCAGCCTGACCCTCCAGACCTGCGTCGGGAAGCGGAGCCAGTACCGGCTCATCGTCCGGCTGGTCAAGACGGGCTAGCCGGCCGCGGCCCGCCGGGCGGGCGGATCACGGTCCGCTCAGACCACGCGCAGCCCGAGGATGCGCCGGGCGATGACGAGTCGCTGGACCTGGCTGGTCCCCTCGCCGATCTCGGTCAGCTTGGCGTCACGCAGGTAGCGCTCCACCGGGTAGTCGGTCACGTAGCCATAGCCACCGTGGACCTGGATCGCGGCGTTCGTCGCCCGTGACGAGACCTCGCTGGCGAACAGCTTCGCCTCGGCCGCGGCCAGCGCGTAGTCCCGACCCTGGTCCTTCAACCACGCGGCCCGATAGACGAGCTGGCGCGCGGCCTCGATCTCGGTCGCCATGTCGGCGATGAGGAAGGCGACCCCCTGGAACGAGCCGATCGGCCGGCCGAACTGCTCGCGGGTCTGGGCGTAGGGCACGGCGGCATCCAGGGCGGCCTGCGCCAGGCCGAGGGCGAGCGCCCCGATGGAGATACGTCCGCCGTCGAGGATCTTGAGGAACGTCCGGAAGCCGTCGCCCTGCTCGCCGAGCAGGTTGGCGGCCGGGATCCGGGCGCCGTCGAAGCGCAGCTCCCCGGTCGCCGAGGCATGCAGCCCGAGCTTGTCCTCCAGCCGACCGACGCTGAACCCGGGCGTGTCAGCCGGCACGATGAACGCGCTGATCTCGGCGTCGCCCTTGGCCGTCTCCCCGGTCCGGGCGGTGACGATGTACGTGCCCGCCTGGCCGGCGTTGGTGATGAACCGCTTGGCCCCGTCCAGGACCCACGCGTCGCCATCGCGCCGGGCGGTCGTGCGCGTCCCGCCGGCATCGGACCCGGCGCCGGGCTCGGTCAGGCCGTACGCCCCGATGACCCGGCCGGACGCCATCGGCACGAGGAACTGCTGCTTCTGCTGGTCGGAGCCGGCCAGGTGGAGCGGGCCGCAGCCGAGCGAGGTATGGGCGGCGACGATGAGCCCGAGCGAGCCCCAGACCCGGCCGATCTCCTCGATCGCGACCGCGTAGGCCAGCGTGTCCAGGCCGGCGCCGCCCTCGTCCTCCGGGATCGGGATGCCGAGCCAGCCCAGCTCGCCGATGCGCCGGACGATGTCGGTCGGGAAGCGGCGCTCGCGCTCGTGCTCGTCGACGACCGGCGCGACCTCGGTGGTCATGAAGTCGCGGATCGTGTCGCGGAGCAGGCGATGCTCGGCCGGGAGGTCGAAGTCCATCCGGGCCGAGCCTACCATCCGGTCCCACCTGCGGCGCGCTCCCGGCCTCGGTCGACGCCATCCGCCGTCGGCGTCCCCTGCGCGCACGGCGGACCAGTGCTAGCCTTCCGCGAACCATGCCCGAGCCGAGCGCCGTCACGCCCGAGCCGCCGCGCCCGCCCGCCGATCACGGGGAAGCTGGGACGTCCCGATTGCGCCGCGCCATCCTCATGCGCCTGCGGCACGACGGCCCAAGCTCACCGGAGCAGCTGGCGTCGGCCCTCGGCCTGAGCCGGACGGGCGTCCTGCAACAGCTCCATGCGCTCGAGGGCGCCGGCCTCGTGTCGCGTGAGGCCGTGCGCCATGGCGTCGGCCGGCCGCGGCACGTCTACGACGTGACCGACGCCGCACAGGACCTGTTCCCGATGAACTACGACGGGCTGGCCGCCGGGCTGCTGGCCGCCATCCGCTCGATCGGCGGCGAGGACCTGGTCGACGGGGTCTTCGAGGAGCGCCGTCGGATCACCCGCGATCGATGGCGCCAGCGCCTCGACGAGCGCCTGCCGGCCGAGGCGACCGTCGTCGATCGGGCCCGCGAGCTGGCGGTCATCCAGGATGAGCAGGGCTATCTGGCCGAAGCGGTCGTCGGCGCCGACGGCGTGCTCCGCCTCGTCGAGCGCAACTGCGCGATCCACCGCGTCGTGGCCGGCCATGCGGCCGCCTGCCAGGCCGAGTTGGACCTGTTCCGCGAGCTGCTCGGCACGGACGTCGAGCGCGAGACGCACATCGCCAGCGGCGACCGCTGCTGCTCGTACCGCATCGGCGGCGCGTCGGACTGAGGTCTAGGCCTCTTCGCGCTCGACCGTGACGCGGGCGGCGGGCTCGAGGATGGGTGGCGGGACGTCCGTGACATTGGGCACGAACGAGGCGGCCAGAGAGGTCGCGGCGGCGTGCTCCAGGTCGGTCGTCGACAGGATGCCCAGGCGGCTGAGCGTCGCCATCTCGTCGCGGATGTAGGTCTTCAGGATCTCCGGCCCGTCCGTGTTGATCGTGAACCGGACCTCGTTGCGCCGGAACGTGTCGAAGATCCAGCGGAACTCGTCCCAACCGGACACGACCCGGGTGTTCAGGTTGGAGGTCGGGCAGATCTCCAGGACGATGCCCCGGTCGCGGATCATCGCCATCGCGCGCGGGTCATACGCCGCCTTGACGCCGTGGCCGATGCGATCGGGCTCGAGCTGCTCGACGACCCGAGCCACCTCGTCGGCGGGGCCGGACTCGCCGGTGTGGACGGTGAGGCCCAGGCCGTACTGCCGTGCCCGGCGGAACAGGCGGCGATAGTCGGCGACGCGGAAGGTCGCGGACTCGGGACCGGCGATATCGATCCCGACGACGCCCCGATCGCGCCACGAGATGGCCTTCTCCGCGATGATCTCGTTGAGCTCGAACGGGAACGCCCGGTCCAGGCAGAAGATGAGCCCGGGCTTGATCGGGTACTCGAGGGTCGCCTTGTCCATGCCGCGCAGGGCCGCCGCGATGATGTGGTCCAGGTCCTGCTCGCCCCCGCGGTTGCGCTTCATCGGGTTGAAGCGCAGCTCCATGGTCGTCACGTTGTTCTTGCGGTAGGCCCCGCCGACGACCTCGTAGACGGCGCGCTCGACGGCGGTCGGCGAGCTCTGGATGAGCTCGGTCCAGTGGAACAGCTGGAGGTACCCGTCGAAGCTGCGTGACCGCCGCGACACCGTGATCATGTCGCGGAATTCCCAGTAGTCCTTGGTCGGGAGCTTGATGCCCTGGGCGTGGGCGATGCCCCACATGATGGCCGGGGTCACGGCGCCACCGAGGTGGCAGTGCAGCTCAGCGAGCGGGATCTTGCGAGCGAGCTGGCGTCGTGGCATCGACCTCAGGATAGCCGCCACTGCTGGCGGCCGTCTCAACCCGGGACGTCGGCGCCCAGGCAGGCGACCCGGACGTCTCCCGCCGTCCCCTCCCCGAGCGTGATCCGGTAGACGCCGGGCGTGAAGGCGTCGCCGGCCGCCGGGCACGACGATCGACAGGCCCGGCACGGCGTCACGGGCGACGAGGATGGGCTGGGGCACATCGCGGCCGTTCAGCCAGGCGCAGCGCGAGCGCGATCGATGTCGGGCGCCTGGCCCGGCTCGTAGCCGATCCCGATGGCCATGGGAGCTTCGCGGGCCGGGCCGCGGCCACAGGTCAGTGACCGGGCGTCGCCGACGCTCCCGGTGTGCCCCACGATGCCCGCCTCGCCGGCGACCGCTGCGAGGGCGCGCAGGGCGGACAGCCCCGCGGGCACGTCGCCGGCCGGACCGGGCCGCAGCTCGACGTGATAGGCGGCTTCGTGGCGCGCACCGTCCTGGGTCCAGGCCACGTCCATCCGGTACATGCCGGCCGCCCAGGTCGATGCCCGCGGTCCGCGGAAGATGACGTACGGCGACCGACCGCCGTCCCAGAACCGGATGCCGAGGGCGCGGCGAGAGCCCGGGTCGCCGGCGACCGGCGCCAGCGCCGTGATCGTGCCGGTGTGGGCGGACGCGCCGGCCGGGAGCATGACCCCGAGGCCGGTCGCCAGCGGCGCATAGATGGACGGCACGAGATCGACGGCGCCGTCGTGGCCAGTGAGCCCGGCATCCGACCAGGCTGTCGCGAGGTCCACCGGTCCGGACGGACCGCCACTGAGCGGCACGGCCGCGCCATCCTGGACGACGAACGCCCGATCGGTCGATCGGAGCTGGAAGTCGGGGGCGAACGGGCTCGGGCCGCGATGGCCGGTCCGCGAGGGCGCCCGGCCCCGGAACGACCTCGAACCGATCCGGGAGCGCGACGTCGATCGTCCGGGTCGCCGTCCCCAGCAGGACCTCGATCCGGTAGGCGCCCGGTCGGCCACGACGGCAACGGGATGCCGTCGCGCCGCGGTGGGGCGAACAGGAACGCCCCGTTGGGCGGTGCGCCCTCGAGCGGCCGGGCATCGAGCCACGACCAGCCACCGTCCGGGGCGGCCGCGTAGACCCGGGCGTCGAGCGGCAGCTCGTCTGGTCGGGAAGGTCAGCCCGAGGGCGAGGACGCCTTCGTCGGCCGTCGGCAGCAGGGACGGCGCGCCATCCCCTTCGGCGGCGTCCACCCAGCGTTCGATGAGGCCGGGTTCCACCACGGCGCCCTCCGCCCGCGAAGCCGCTTCCGCCGGAGGCGCCGGGTCGATGACGATCGCCCGGACGCCCCACGTGTCATGCGGGAGGAGGGCAGCCGCGGCGCGAGGCCAGGCGATCGGCGGGACGGCCTCGCCGACGAGGCGCGGGTCGGTCCCCGGCGATGCGACCGGCGATGGGGCGCCTGGATCCGGTGAGCCTGCCCCGGGAGCGACGACGGCCGCGTCGGCACTGGCGGTCGGTGTCTGGGACTCCGTGCCCCACGGCTTGAGGACCGCGGCGGCGACCCCGACGACGACGATGGCCGCGACGACGACGATCGGGTCGATCGCGCCGGCCCTTGGGGGTCAGCCGCTCCGGCTCGAACGAGGCGAACGTCGGGTCACGATCGCTCATCGGGTCATCGTGACACGGTCCCTCACATGCACATGGGCAGGAGCTTCGCGCCGTCGTGGCGCTGGAGCTGGACGGCGAAGCCCGACGGCGTCACGAACGTCGCGTGGGTCGGGTCGGTCAAGGTCAGGACGCCCTCGACGGCGTTGATCGAGTCACCCGAGTCCGTGTCGACCGGGCCGACCGGATCCCAGTACGACCCATCGGCGTCGATGCCGCTGAAGATCCCGCAGTGGCCGAGCGTGAACGGCTGGGGACCGGCCGGGAAGCCGACCGGTGACACCGGCTCGACGGCGACGCCCATGGCCGGGGCGCGGGTCGCCTCGAACGTGCCGTCCGGCGCGACACGCAAGTGGACGGTCAGCCCCTGTCCGCCCGCGGACTCGAGGGTCACGTCGCCCTCGGGTCGCGCGGCCAGGGTCGTCTGGCACCGGTCGCCCACGAGGCACCCGAACGGGCCGACCTGGACGTAGATGACCGGCGGATCGCCGGCCTCCAGGACCGTGGCGGCCAGGTCCCGGGCTCGAGCGCAGTCGGCGGCGTCCAGGGTCAGGCAGGCGGTCGGGACGGCCGGGTCCAGCGCACCGGCGGGCGCCGGCGACGATGGGCCGGTGCTCGGCGCCGCGGACGCCGGCTCGCTGGCGGCGGGCTCCGGGGTCGGCGCCTGGGCCGCCGGGCCGAGTGACTCGCCGACGGTCCGGGCGCAGCCGGCCAGGACCAGGGCGCCGCCGAGGGCGAGCGGGAGGAGTGGATGCCGCCGAAGCGCAGGTCGGGGGTCGATCATGGCGCCCGGACGCCCGAGGCGGCCATCCGGTTTCCGCCGGCTCAGCCGGCGAGCGGGACGACCCGGCCCTCGGCGTCGAGCGCGGCTTGCCGACGCAGGCGCTTGAGCTCCGCGCCCGGGACCTGGTCGCGAGCGTGGTAGCTGGAGCCGGACGAGCGGGGCCGACTCGACATGCTTGAAGCCCAGCGCCAGCGCCGCGGCCTTCATCTCGGCGAACTCGTCGGGGTGGTAGTAGCGCTCCAGGGGCAGGTGCTGCAGCGACGGCCGCAGGTACTGGCCGATGGTCAGGATGTCGACATCGTTGGCGCGCAGCGCCTCGAAGGCCTCCTGGAGCTCGTCGCGCGTCTCGCCCAGGCCGACCATCAGGCTCGACTTGGTGTGGACCGCGTAGCCGATCTCGACGGCCATCTCCTTGGCCCGCCGGAGCACGTACAGCGAACGGTCCCAGCGAGCCCGCTTGCGGACCGGCTTCTGGAGGCGCCGGACCGTCTCGAGGTTGTGGTTGAGGATATCCGGCCGGGCGTCCATGACCGTGCGCAATCGGTCATCGGAGCCGTCGAAGTCCGGGATGAGGACCTCGATGCCCATGCCCGGGCTGCGCTCGCGCATGTGGGTGATCGTCTCGGCGAAGATGCGCGACCCGCCATCAGGCAGGTCGTCGCGGGCGACGCTGGTCACGACGACGTGCTCCAGGGCCATGGCCGCGACCGCTTCGGCCACGCGGCGCGGCTCGTCGTCGTCGAACCAGGTGGGCCGGCCGGTCTTGACCGCACAGAACCCGCACGCCCGGGTGCAGGTGTCGCCGAGGATCATGATCGTCGCCGTCCGCTGGTCCCAGCACTCCCCGATGTTCGGGCAGTGGGCTTCCTCGCAGACGGTGTTGAGGTCGAGACCGCGGAGCAGGCCTTTCAGATCGTGGTAGTTGGCACCTGACGGCATCCGGGCGCGGATCCAGTCGGGATGGCGTCGGAGGGCGACCGAGCCGTCCGCGGCCGGGAGCCCGGCCAGACCGCCGCCGACCGAGATCGGCAAGTCGGGCCGGTCGTGCGCGCCGTGCATGCCGCCGCTCGACGGCGGCTCGAACATCGGGAGGTCACGGGCCATGCTCGGAGTGTAATCCGTGGCGGGCTCAGGACGCCGCGAAGCCGTCGGGCACGCCGAATCGGGATCGCGTCGCCCCGGTCGCCTGGCCCGTGGCGCCGACGTCGACGAGGAGCAGGTACCAGCTCTCCGCGGCGGCGAACGCGGCGCGGTCGCGTTCGTCGAGCGCGTCGAGGGGCAGGCTGACCTGCATGCCGTCCGGGCTCTCGAACCGGCCGAAGGCATGGCACGGCGGACCGGGCGACCAGTCCTGCCGGTCTGGGCCCGGGTCGGGCAGGTACGGCGGCTCGGACGGACACAGGAAGATGTCGGTCTGGTCCGCATACCAGCCCGGCGCGTCGACCTCGACCGCCTGGGTGGTCGCGGCGACATGGAGATTGACCGGGTACGGCGCGTCCAGGAGACCGGGCGTCGCGTCGCAACCGGCGGCGACGGCCGCCCCCACGATCGCGACCAGCGCGACCACCAGGCGACGGGACCGGCGTCGCCGGTCAGCCATCCTCGAAGGCGGCGCGCAGCCCGCTGCCCAGGTCCCGCGGCCCATAACCGAGCTCGGCCGCGGCCTTCGCCGACGACACCCAGTAGGTGACGCCGCGCCCGGCCCGGATGACTTCATGGAGGTCGGCCGGCAGGTCCATCGCCTCACGGACGGCGCGCGGCGCCGCCGCCATGAGGTCGATCAGGCCCGACGGAATCGACAGCCGAGGCGGGCGATGACCGCCGATCCGAGCGGCCGCCGCGACGCCATCGCGGAGCCGGACGTTCTCCCCGGCCAGGATGTAGCTCTCGCCGATCCGGCCCCGGTCGAGCGCCGCGACGATGCCCGCCGCGACGTCGTCGACGAAGACCGCCGACATGCCCATGTCGCCGAACGACGTGTAGCGCAGGCGGCCGCGGTAGGCGTCCCGCGAGCTGGGCGCCGATCGACGAATGATCAGCCGGTCCATAGGTGACCCCGGGCATGACGATGACGATCGGCGCGCCGGCCGCGATCTGCTCCTCGACGGCCCGATGGGCGAGGAACTTCGTCTCGTCGTACGTGCTCAGGAATCCCTCGCCCAGGTCGCGCCGGTACTTCTCGTCGACGATCCGGCCATGGGTGTCGCCGAGGACGTTCGACGGTCGAGACGTAGACCATGCGCTCAAGGCGGGCGGTCCGGGCCGCCTCGACGATGCGGTTCGTCGCGCCGACGTTGGCGTCGAACATCTCCGGCCGTTCCTGGGCCGGGATGCCGACCCGATAGTCGCCCGCCAGATGGATGCCCGCATCGGCCCCGCGCATGGCGTCGACGATGAGCGGGATGCGGGTCAGGTCGCCCGCCGGAGCTCGACGCCCAGCTCGCGAAGGGGCGATGCCCGCTCGAGGTCGCGGACCATGGCCACGACCTGGTCGCCGCGGGCGACGAGGCGCCGGACGACGGCCCCACCGATGAACCCGGCGGCGCCGGTGACGAAGACCTGCATCAGGCGGCGCAGTCGGACAGGACGTAGATGGCCCCGGCATAGGCGTCGCCCTGGCGGACCATGATCTGCTTGCCGTCACGGCCGTCCGGCGTGTTGATGATCCGGAACAGCTCGAGATCGCCGTGCGTGTAGCCCGACGCCTGATACGTCGACGAGAAGCTCGCCGTGCCGATGGGCGTCGACTCGTCGGCCCAGCGGATAGAGGCTGCCCGTCGAAGCGGATCCAGGTCCGGGAAGTACACGTCCTCCGGGAAGCTCAGGTCGGCGCACCCGGTCAGGCGCTGGCCGGAGGTGACGCTCGTATCCGGTCCGGTCCAGGTCGAGACTGCGTCGCGGCGGATCCAGTCGCTGACCGTGATCGCGCCCAGCCACAGGACCAGCGACGATGAGCCGCGCCGAGGAGGACCTTGCCGGCCGACGGATGGATGTCCAGGCCGAACCGGCGACGTCGGCGGGGCTGGACCGGCAGCTCGCGGCCTGCCTGGAGATGGCGGAGGAGCGAGTCGTAGCGGTCGCGGCCGCCCTGCTCCATTGGCGCCCGCTTGGCGGCTCGCTCGTCGATCGACGGGCGGTCCCGGGTCGTCGCGTCCGGCGGCCGGTCGGGCGCCCCGGTCGACCCGACCGAGCGCCGGACTCAGTAGACAGGCGTCTCCGGCCCGACTGCCCTCGAGCCAGGACTTGACGGCCTTGCAGGAACGCGGCGGCCTGGGCCCCGTCGTTGGCCCGGTGGTCGATGGCCAGGACCATGTTCATGACCGGTCGGATGGCGATGACGTCGCCGTCCGGCGTCTCCTGGACGACCGCGCGCTTGGTGATCGCCTCCATGGTCAGGATGGCGACCTCGGGCACGTTGATGATCGGCATCGTCAGGTTGGAGCCGAACCAGCCGGTGTTGTCGATGGTGAACGTGCTGCCACCGTAGTCGTCGAGCTTGAGCTTGCCGGCTCGCGCCCGCGCGGCGACCTCGGCGATGGCCCGGTTGAGGCCGCGATGCTCAGCTGGTCCACGTCGCGGACGACCGGCACGAGCAGGCCGTCCTCGACGGCGACGGCGACGCCCATGTGGATGCGCCGCTTGGCCAGGATGCCCCTGCTCGGTCCAGTGGGCGTTGAACGCCGGGAACTGGCGCGGAGCGCCTCGACGGCCGCCTTGATGACGAACGGGACGTAGCTGAGCGAGATGCCTTCGCGCGCCTGGTAGTCCTTCTTGGCCCGTTCGCGGACCCGGACGAGGTTGGTCGCGTCGACCTCCATGTGGACGTAGGCGTGCGGGACCTGGAGCGCCCGGGTCATCTGCGCAGCGATGCCCTTGCGCATCTGGGTCATCGGCAGGAGGACCTCGTCGGCGCCCTCCGGGAACTCGATGCTCGTGCCGGGGCTCGGCGGGGCGGCCGGGGTCGCTCCGGGAGCGCTGGCCGGGGCGGGCGGGGTCGCCGCGGCTGACGCGGGCGCCATGACCGGCACCGGGCTGTTCCCGGTCCGGATGGCCTCGACCACGGCCAGCACGTCGTCCCGGGTGATCCGGCCCCCGCCGCCGGTCCCGACGATCTGGTCCGGGCTCAGGCCGTGCTCGCGCAGCAGGCGGCGGACGGCCGGGGTCATCCGGGCGTCCGGGTCGCCCGTGGCGGCGACGGGCGGCGGCGGCGGGCGCGCCACTGGCCGCCGGGCGCTCGGTCGCGGCCTGGGCTGGCGCAGCCGCATCGGCGGGTGGCTCCGCAGCCGGGTTTGATTCGTCGGAGCCGGCCGGGCCGGTCGCCGGCGCCTTGGCCGCGGCGGCATCGGGATCGGCCGGCTCGACGCGGACCGTGCCCTCGGCGGCGGGGTCCGGGGCCGCTTCGTTCGCGACGCCGTCGTCGCTCGTCTCGATGACGGCGATCTCGGCGTTGTTCGGGACGGTCGCGCCCTCCTCGGCGAGGATCTCCTTGAGGACGCCCTCGAACGGCGACGGGACTTCGGCGTTGACCTTGTCGGTGATGACCTCGAGCAACGGCTCGTACTTCGCGACGTGGTCACCGGGCTGCTTCAGCCACTTGCCGATCGTGCCCTCGGCCACGCTCTCACCGAGCTGGGGCATCGTCACCTTCGCCACGTTCGCTGTTCCTCCGCTGGCCGCCCGCCGGACTTGTCGCCGTAGTGTCGCCCATCCGGCCACCGTCCGCCATCCGACCGACCCGGCGCGACGGCCGACCAGCCGGCGTGGTGGGCCCGCCATCGAGCGCCCGCGTCCGGCATCATCGACACCATGGTCGCTCCCGTCGGACGCGCGATCGGGATCCGCCCCGGTGAGGGCCGCCTCGTGGCGGCGGTGGCGCTCCTGTTCGCCCTGCTCGAGGTCGGGCGGGGCATGGGCGAGATCGGCGCGGCGACGCTCGTCAACCGTGGCTACGGGCCGGAGGGACTCAAGGAGGCCCTGCCGTTCCTGTACATCGGCCTGGGGGTCCTGGGGTTGGTGGTCGCGGCGTGCTATCTGACCGCCCTTGGGCGGGTCAGCCGGCGTCCGCTGTCGATCGGCCTGCTGGGACTCCTGGCCGCACTCATCGCGGCGGTGTGGGCCGCGTTCGGCGCCGGCGTGCCTGCCGCCCTGCCGGGGCTGTGGCTGGTCGTGCTGACCGCCAACGCCCTGGTCATGACCCTGTCGTGGGCGATCGCCGGTGCAGTCTTCGACGCGCGCCAGGCACGGCGTCTCTTCCCGCTCCTGACCGGGTCCGCGATCGCCGGCTACTTCGTCGGCACGCTGGCTGCCGGGCCGATCACCGCGGCGGCCGGGGCCTCGACCCTGCTCATCGCCGAGGCGGCCGCGTTCGTCGTGGCCATCCCGCTCGTGGCCCGGCTCGTCCGTCCAAGCCCGAGGGCCGCCGGTCCGCGGCCGTCGGTCGTCGGGGAGCTGCGCGCCGGCTTCGACGCGGTCGCCGGCTCCCCGCTGATGCGCCGCGTGGCCATCGCCTACGTGCTCCTGGCCATCCTCATGTTCTCGGCCTCGTTCCCGTTCGACATCAGCGCCGCCGACGACGTTCTCGACCGACGCCGAGATGGCGTCCGCCCTGGGCCTCCTCTCGGCGGGCATCACGGCGACCTCGTTCCTCGTGTCGATGCTCGTCGCCAACCGGCTGTACGCGCGGTTCGGCGTGACCATCGGGGCCGTGGCCTTGCCGGTCGTCTACCTGCTCGGGTTCGGCCTGTGGCTCGTCCAGTTCTCGTTCGCCACCGCGGCGATCTTCCGGTTCAGCCAGCAGGTCACCCAGCGTGGCATCTCCAACGCCTCGTGGAGCGCGCTGTACACGGCCGTCCCGAGCGACCGGCGCGCCCAGGTCATCGCGTTCAACGACGGGGTCCCGGTCCAGGTCGGGACGATCCTGGGTGGCCTGCTGCTGTTGGCCGCCGGCCGGATCCTCGCGCCGGACCAGCTGTTCTGGCTCGGCGCCATCACGGCCGTCATCGCCACCGTCGTCATCTTCGGGGTCCGCCGCGGCTACGGGGCCAGCCTGTTGGCCGCCCTTCGGAGCGCCCCGGCCGAGCGGGTGCTGGAGGGTGGGCCCGGCGTGGCGATCCTGGTCCGCGATCCATCCGTCGCCAGCGCGCTGCTGGCGGCCGTCCACGCGCCCGAACCCGGCGTCCGCGAGATGGCCGTGGCGATGCTCGGATCGGGTGATGTCGCGGCCGACGCCGCTGCCCTGCGCGGCGCCCTGACCGACGGCGACGCGCGAGTGCGGGCCGCGGCCGTCCGGGCCCTCGACCGGGGGCGAGACGCCGCGCTCTGGACCGGCGTCGACCTGGACGCCCTGACCGCGGACGAGGACCCGCGGGTCCGCGCGGCCGCCCTCGTGGCCCGAGCCCGTCGCGAGGACGATCAGGCGGACCTCCTCGCGCTCGCCAAGGATCCGTCGGAGGTCGTCCGGGCCGCGGCCATCGCTGCGCTCGCCGACCAGCCGCTCGATGATCGAGCGCGACGGGTCGTGATCGACGCGCTCGACGACGACACGACCCGGGTCCGGGGCGCGGCCGCCACGGTCCTCGGAGCGGACGACGGCGGAGACGCCGAGCTCGTGGCCGTCGCGGTCGAGAGCCCGGTCGTGGGGTCCCGCGCGGCGCTGCGCGCCCTGGCCGCCCGGACCGAGCGGCACGGGCCGGATCCGGCCGTCCAGGGTCCCATCCTCGAGTTCGCCCTGGGCCGCGTCGACCGGGCGACCCAGCTGCGCGAGGACCGGCGCGTGCTGGTGGCCTCGGGTCTGACCGGGCCGGACGATCCGCACGACCTCCTGGTCCACACGCTCGGCAACCGCGAGCGCGACCTCCTGCGGGCCGGGCTCGGGTCACTGGCCGTCCTGGGTGCACCGGAGGCGCCAGGTCTCATCCGGCGCTGCCTCAGCGACCGCGATCCGCAGGTCCGGGCGCAGGCCATCGAAGCCATCGAGTCCATCGGCGACCGCCGCCTGGCCCGATCGGTCGTGCGCCTCCTGGAGGACGACGGCGCGTCGCCGCTGCCGGACCGAGCGGCCGTGGTCGCGCGCTTGGTCCATGATGAGGATGCGTGGCTGCGCCGCCTGGCGCAGGCCTGTCAGGGAGGCCCGGCGGTGCCCGACGCGACACGCTCACTGTCCGATCTCGAGACGATGCTCGCCCTCCGTCGGGTGCCGCTGTTCGAGGGCCTCGATCCCGAGGACCTCCAGCGGATCGCGGCGACCGTCGTGGAGCGGACGTTCGCCCCGGGCGACGTCCTGATGCGCGAAGGTGAGCCTGGCGACGAGCTCGTCGTCCTGCTCGACGGCTCAGTGCGGGTCGAGCGGGCCGAGCCGGACGGATCGATCCGCCAGATCCGGACGTACGAGGCCGGCGAGCACATCGGCGAGCTGGCCGTGCTCCGTGAGCGACCGCGCGCCGCGACGGTCGTCGCCCAGCCCGAGGGCGCCCGGGGCCTGGTGGTCGCCGGCAGCGCCGTGACGGCCATCCTGCGCGAACGGCCGGACGCCGCCATGGCCATGCTCGCGACGCTCGCCGAACGGATCAGCCGCCAGTGAGCGACGCGACCCGGACGGACCGCTCGGACCACGTCGTCGGGCGGACCCTGCCGACCGGGACGGTCACCTTCCTGCGGACGGACATCGAAGGGTCGATGGGCCTGGTCCGGGCCACCCGCGATCGATGGGATGTCCTGAACGCGACCCATCTGGGCCTCATCCGCGAGGCGGTCCGGCAGCACGGCGGCGTCGTCGTCCGGACCGAGGGCGACGCCATGTTCGCGGCCTTCCAGGAGGCCGGCGCGGCGGCGGCCGCCAGCGTCGACGCCCAGCGCGCGATCACGGCCCAGCCCTGGCCGGACGATGCGCCGATCCGGGTCCGGATGGGTCTGCACAGCGGCGAAGCCCATATGGCCGGCGACGACTACGGCGGCTTCGAGGTCAACCGGGCCGCGCGCGTCGCGGCCACCGGTCACGGCGGCCAGATCGTCGTGTCCGAGACGACGCGCGCGCTCATCGTCGACGAGCTTCCGTCGGGGACGCAGCTGATCGACCTGGGCACCCACCTCCTGCGCGACGTCCCGCGGCCGGAGCGACTGTCCCAGCTGACCGTCGACGGCCTGCCGTCCACCTTCCCGCCCCTCCGGACGGGCGGCGCCGTCCGCGGTGACCTGCCCGACCGGATGACCTCGTTCCTGGGCCGCGACGCCGAGGTGGCGACTCTCGTCGAGCTGGCGGCGGAGTCGCGGCTGCTGACCCTGACCGGCCCGGGCGGCATCGGCAAGACGAGCCTCGCCGTGGAAGTCGCTCGGACGATCGCGCCCAGGTTCCCTGACGGGGCCTGGTTCGTGCCGCTGGCCGACGTGACCGACCCGGCCGACCTCGACGGGGCCATCGCGCGGGGGATCGGGCTGCTCGACGGTCCGGAGCGGACCGCGGCGTCCGCGCTCGTGCCCTACCTGGCCGATCGATCGGTCGTGCTCGTCCTCGACAACCTCGAGCACCTCCTGGGCGCTGCGGAGTCGATCGCGACGGTCGCCCGGTCATCGGCCGCCAGCCGGGTCCTCGTCACCAGTCGGGCACCGCTGCACGTGTCGGGCGAGCAGGAAGTGCCGGTCCATCCGCTCAGCGACGACGCGGTCCGCCTGTTCGTGGACCGCGCCCGTGCCGTCCAGCCCGGCTGGGAGCCAGGTCCGGACCTGCCGATCGTCGAGGAGATCTGCCGCCTCCTCGACGACCTGCCCCTGGGCATCGAGCTCGCCGCAGCGCGGGTCGCCCGCCTGTCGCCCATGGTCATCCGCGACCGGCTCGCCGCGCGGTTGCCGCTGCCCGGCCCGGGCCGTCGTGATGCACCCGCCCGTCAGCAGACGCTCGAGTCGGCGGTCGCCTGGAGTCGCGACCTGCTCTCGCCCGATCGACAGGCGCTGCTGGACGCGCTGGCGGTCTTCGACGGCGGCTTCGATCTCGACCAGGTCAATGCCGTCGCCGGCCCTCCGGCTGCGGGCTCGGATCGACTGGACCATCTGCTGGACCTCGCCGACCAGAGCCTCATCGTCCCGGTCCCGGAAGCCCACGGACGCGTCCGCTTCCGGCTGCTCCGCACCATCCAGTCGTTCGGCCTGGATCGCCTCGCGGCGGACGGCCGCGAAGTGGACGTGCGGCGACGGCATGCCGAGGCATTCCTCGACCTCGCCCGAACCGCGAACCCGCACTTCAATTCGTCTCGCCATGCCATGTGGATCGACCGACTGGAGCCCGACCAGGCGAACTTCCGGTCAGCACTGCGCTGGGCGATCGACGCCGGCCAGGGTGATCTGGCGCTGCGCCTGGTGACGGCGCTGTGGCGGGTCTGGCATGGCTTCGGCCAAGTCGCCGACGGTCGGGTCCTGGCTCAACAGGCGCTCGCGATGGCCGAAGCACCGAGGACGGGGTCGGATCGGGCGTGGGCCGAGGCAGCGGCGGGTAGCCTTGCCTACTGGCAGGCCGACCATGACGCGGCCAAACGGCACTACGAGGCCGAGATCGCCGTGGCGACCGAGGCCGACGATCAGGCGGCCATCGCCGACGGCTACTTCAACCTCGGGCACGTCCTCTTCCTGCAGCAGGATGAGGAGCAGCTCCAACGGGCCTACACGGACGACGTCATCGCCCGCTTCGTGGCGCTCGGCGACGAACGCGGGGCGGCTCGCGCGCGATGGGCGTTCGCGATCATCGCCATGGGCCGCGAGCGCGTCGACGAGGCGTATGGTCGACTGGTCGCCGACGTGGCCGAGTTCGAGCGCCTCGACGACCGGCAATACCACGCGATGACGATCGCGAGCATCGCCTGGGTGGCATTCGTGTCCGGTGACATCCCGACGGCGGCCCGCTACGCCGTGGAGTCGATCGTCGAGAGTCAGGCGATGCGCGATCTCGGGACGACGACGATCTCGCTCCATGTCGGCGTGCTGCTGGGGGCGATGATCGGCCGGTTCGAGGATGCCGCCCGCATCCGCGGCGCCTTCGAGGCGCTCTGTGACCGCTATGGCGTCCGGCCGCCGGCCGCCCTGGAGCTGTTCGTCGGGAACCTGAACCCGCTCGAGCAGACCCGCGAAGTCCTCGGTCCCGAGGGGTACGCCGCCGCGTACGAGGCCGGCCGGCGGATGAGCCTCGACGAGGCAGTCGCGCTGATCGTGGAGCTCGGTGACGTCGTCAGTGCTGGAGGTGCCAGCGGGTCCCCTGCCGGGCTGATCGCCCCCTCTTGCGGACCCGGCGTATCGTGGCCGGCATGACGAGAGGTCAGCGGGGTCGACGGGACGCGAAACTGGTCTTGGCCATCGGTGTCGTCATCGCGCTCATGGGACCCGTGTTGTTCTTCCTGGCGCCGGGGCTCACGAGCCGTCGTTCGGGCTCCACTACGGTCCGGACTGGGCAGCGCTGGCGACCATTGCCCTGGCGGCGGCCGGAACCCTCGGCGGCCTCGGCTGGATGCATCCGGATCTACCGGGCAGATCCCGAGCCCGATCAGCGGCCTGGCGCTACCGCGCGCCGCGCGACTGACCCTCAGCCGGCTCCGGCGGCTTTGGCATCGTCGGCCATGTACCGCTCGAAGGCGCGCGCCACGAGGCCCTCGAGCTCCGCCTGAGCAGCCGCGTCCAGCGCCTTGAACGCGAACAGCGAGGCGCCGGTCTTGCGTTTGCGCAGCTCGGGCGAGATCCCCTCGAGCAGGTCCGGGTGGTGGTGCATCGGGAGCAGGAAGAAGCGGATCACGCCCTTGCCCTCGCTGACGCCCGCGAACCAGTCATGGGCCTTGGCGCCCGGTCGCCGCAGGTACGGCGCGCCATACAGGTCGAACGCCTCCAGACGGTCGCGGTACGGGTCGAGGATGGCCTCGAGCCGGGTCTGGAGGGCGGCCAGGTCGGTCGGGTCAGGCACGAGCGAGTCCCTCAGTACGCGGCGAGGGTCCGGATGGCGTCGGCGATCTTCTCCGGCGAGACCATGAACCAGTCCTCGAGCGCGTGGTTGTAGGGCACGCCCGGGACCTCCGGCCCGGCGACACGCGTCACCGGGCCGTCCAGGTAGTCGAACGCCTCCTCGGCGACGATGGCCGCGATCTCTGCGCCGTAGCCGCCGAACTTGTTGTCCTCGTAGACGATCAGGCACTTGCCGGTCTTGCGGACGGACTCCAGGACCGTCTCGCGGTCCAGCGGGCGGAGCGTCCGGAGGTCGACGACCTCGACGCTGATCCCGTCCTCGGCGACCCGGTCGGCGGCCTCGAGGGCATAGTGGGCCATCAGGCCGTAGGCGATGACCGTGACCTGCGACCCGGGATGGGTCACGGCGGCCTGGCCCAGGGGCACGACGTAGTCGGTGTCTGGGACATCACCACGGACCGAGCGGTACATCTTCTTGTGCTCGAAGAACAGGACGGGGTCGTCGTCGCGGATGGATGCACGGAGCAGGCCGCGCGCGTCGTACGGCGTCGAGGGCACGACGACCTTCAGGCCGGGCACGTGGGTGAAGAACGCCTCGACGCTCTGCGAGTGGTAGAGCGCCCCGTGGACGCCGCCGCCGTACGGAGCCCGGATGACCATCGGCACGCCGTAGCCGTTGTTCGAGCGATAGCGCATCCGGGCCGCCTCGGACACGATCTGGTTGAACGCCGGGAAGATGAAGTCGGCGAACTGGATCTCGGCCACGGGTCGCAGGCCGTTGACCGCCGCCCCGATGGACGCCCCGACGATCATCGATTCGGTCAGCGGCGTGTCGATGACCCGCTCGTCGCCGAATTCCGCCCACAGGCCGTCGGTGGCCAGGAAGACGCCACCCTTCTTCCCGACGTCCTCGCCGAGGACGATGATCGAGTCATCGCGCCGCATCTCGTCGGCGAGCGTCTCGCGGATGGCGTCGATGAACGTCCGGGCCGGCATCAGTCGACCCCCTCGGTGCCGTCGTGGTAGACGAAGCGCGTCGCGCCGTCGGGATCCGGATCCGGCTGGGCCTCGGCGTAGTCGGTCGCCTCGTCGACGACGGCCTTGATCTCGGCCAGGACCTCGGCCTCGATCGCCTCGGTCAGGATGCCGGCATCAACGAGCTGGGTCCGGAACAGCGGCAGCGGGTCCCGGGCGCGTTCCGCCGCCAGCTCCTCCTCGGAGCGGTACTTGGTCTGCTGGTCGTCCGATGAATGCGCGGTCAGGCGGGTGACCTTGGCCTCGATGAGCGTCGGCCCCTCGCCGGCCCTCGCCCGGGCGACGGCGTCGCGCGCGGCGGCGTAGCAGGCCAGCACGTCCGCGCCATCGACGACGACGCCCGGGATGCCGTAGCCGGGCGCTCGATCGGCCACGTTGGGCACGGACACCTGGCGGGCGGCCGGGACGCTGATGGCGTAGCCGTTGTTCTCGACGACGAAGACGAACGGCAGCTTGTGGATGGCCGCGAAGTTCAGGCCCTCGTGGACGTCGCCCTGGTTGCTGCTGCCCTCGCCCATCGAGGTCATCGCCACCTGGCCGGTCTTGCGGACCTTGGCCGCCAGCGCGATCCCGACTGCGTGGAGCAGCTGGGTCGCGACCGGCGACGACACGGATACGAGATTGTGCTCGTGCGACCCGTAGTGGCCGGGCATCTGGCGCCCGCCCGACGACGGGTCGTTGGCCGTTGCGTACTGGGCGGTCAGGATGTCGCGCGGCGACATGCCGAACGTCAGACAGGTCGCGATGGACCGGTAGAAGGGCGCGATCCAGTCGTGGCCGCGCTCGAACGCCCAGGCGATCCCGACCTGCGCCCCTTCGTGGCCCTGCCCGGAGATGACGAACGGGATCCGGCCCGCCCGGTTGAGGATCCACATCCGCTCGTCGAGCGCGCGGGCGAGCGCGACGTAGCGGTACATCGAGATGAGGTCGTCGTCGCTCAAGCCCACGGAGGCGCCGAGGGTCGCGCGCTGGTCCGTGGTCCTCGCCATCGTCGTCCGATCGGCCTCCCGGGCTTCGACCGCTAGAAGTTGATCGACCGGCCGTCGACGGCCATGGCCGCCTCGCCGATGACCTCCGACAGGGTCGGGTGGGCATGGGTCGCGGCGCCGATCTCCCACGGCGTCGCGTCGAGGGTGAACGCCAGCGACGCCTCGGCGATGAGGTCGGTCGCGTGCGGTCCGACGACATGGACGCCGAGCGTGTCACCGGTCGCCTCGTCGCCGATGACCTTGGCGAAGCCCTCGTACTCGCCACCGATGATCGCCTTGGCGATGGCCTGGAACGGGACCTTGCCGACCTTGTACGGCGTGCCCGCCTCCTTGACCTGCTCCTCGGTCAGGCCGACCGAGGCGATCTCCGGGCGGCAGTACGTGGCCCGCGGCTGCTTGACGTAGTCCATCGGGTGGACGTCGGCCTCGCCGGCGATGACGTGGGCCGCCGTGATGCCCTCGTGGCCGGCCGTGTGGGCCAGCCACAGCCCGCCGACGATGTCGCCGATGGCGTAGACGTGCGGCTCGCGCGTACGCATGTGGCCGTCGACCTTGATGATCCCGCGGTCGGTCTCGACGCGGGTGGTCTCGAGGCCGATGTCCTCGATGTTGGCGGCCCGGCCAGTGGCAACGAGCATGACCTCGGCCCCCAGGTCGCTGGCGTCCTTGCCTTCCGGCCCCACCGACAGCGTCACGCCGTTCTTGCCGGCCTTGACCTTGGCGGTGTCGAACCGGGCACTGGTCATGACCGTGATGCCGCGCTTCGTGAACGAGCGCTCGACGACCTTGCTGACCTCGCCGTCCTCGAGCGGGACGATCCGGGGCAGGTACTCGAGCACGGTCACGCCGACCCCGACGTCGTGGAACATGCTGGCGAACTCGACCCCGACCGCGCCGGCGCCGACGATGATCACATCCTTGGGCAGCGTGGTCATGCGCAGGACGTCGTCGCTGGTGATGATCCGGGTGCCGTCCGGGTCCAGGCCGGGCAGGCTCTTGACCCGCGACCCCGTGGCCAGGATGACGTCGGTCGCCTGGAGGATGCGCTCGCCGCCCTTGCCCGGGGTGCCGTCCTCGCCCGGCTGACTGACCCGGATCTTGTTCGGGCCGTCCAGGCGCCCGCGACCCTCGATCCAGGTGACCTTGTTCTTGGTGATGAGGCTCTTGAGCCCGGTCCACATCCGCTTGACGACCGCGTCCTTGTTGGCGGCCATCGCCTCGTAGTCGATCGACGGGTCGCCGGGCAGGGTGATGCCGAGGGTCGACGCGTGACGGATGCGGTCGACCAGGCCGGCCGACTCCAGGAGCGCCTTGGTCGGGATGCAACCGCGATGGAGGCACGTGCCGCCGATCTTGTCCTCGTCGACCAGGGCGACCTTCAAGCCGAGCTGGGCGGCCCGGAACGCGGCCGTGTAGCCGCCGGTGCCCGCGCCGAGCACGACGAGATCGAAGTCATTGGACGAGCCGACAGCCATGGGTCAGGGTGCCTCGGGAAGCCTCGGCGACGAGCGGTCCGAGCGGACGGTCGCGCCGGTGTCGGCGCGGACGTCGAAGCCCGTCGCGGGCGGGTGGGTCATCGCGGTCGATGGTACGCGTGGCGTCGCGAACGGCGCAACCGAGCCGGCCCGGCCGGAGCGCCGCCGCCCGGTGCTAGACTCGCGACGCTGACGCCGGCCAGGCCGGCGCTGACCCGGAGGTGCGAGTCGCGCGGTGGACCAGGCCCTCCTCGCCCAGGCTGTCGTGCTCGTCGTCGTCGCCTATCTGGCTGGTTCCATCCCGGTCGGGGCGCTGGTCGCGCGACGGGTCGGCGGGCCGGACCTGCGGTCGGTCGGGTCGGGTCGGACGGGCGGGACCAACGCGCTGCGTGCCCTGGGTCGCAAGTGGGCCGCGGTCGTCGTCCTCGGCGACCTGCTCAAGGGTGCGCTGCCGGTCCTCCTGGCCCGCTACGTCACCGGTGAGCCGCTCATCGAGGTGCTGTGCGGGGTCGCGGCCGTGACCGGGGCGATCTGGAGCGTCTTCGCCGGCTTCCGATCGGGTCGGGGCGTCGGGACGGGGGTCGGCACGATGCTGGTCATCCAGCCCATCGCCGTGCTCCTCGCCGCGCCGGTCTTCGTCGGCGTCATCCTGCTGACCCGCTACGTTTCGCTCGGGTCGCTGCTGGGCTCCGCCGCCATGTTCCCGGCGATGCTGCTGGTGCTGCTCGTGGTGCCGGAAACGCCGCTGCCGTATGTCCTCTACTCGGCCGTCGGGGCGGCCCTCATCTGGCTGGCCCACGCTGACAACATCGATCGCCTGATCCATGGCACGGAGCGCAAGTTCGACCTGGACCTGCTGGCCGGTAAGCCGCCGACCCCGAATCACTGAGCGTGCGGAAGGCGCGCCCGCGGCTACCTCGACGGCAAGACGCAGAACGGCCCGGGTCCCGTCAGAGGCCCGGGCCGTTCCATGCCGGTCGAGGAAGGGTTAGCTCCCGTCGACCCGCATCAGGAGGAGCTGGCCGTCTTCGCGGCGCTTGTCGTACGTGGTGCCGACCGCCGGGCCGGGCGGGCCGGTCCACGTGAACGGCTGGCCGGTCGTCGCTGACTCGTTGACATGCGACTGGACGGTGACCGCCCACCAGCCGTCACCGAACCAGCGCGAGACGTCGAGGACGCCGCTGGTCTCGGCCGTCGGCTGGGTGGCCGTGGCCACGTGGGTCCAGGCGCCACTATCGAGCGCGTAGCGCCAGATCTTCGCGTTGCCGGCGTCCTCCTGGACCATCAGGCTGTGATGCCCGACGTCGAGGTTGTCCGGGTTGCGCATGCCGATGGTCTCGGCCTCGGTCACGACGCTGAAGGCGTCGACCTTGGTCGGGTCCGCGGCGTTGAACGTCATCTTGAAGATGCGGCCCATGGACTGCGACGTCCCTGCCGTGCCGGCCGGCGCGCGCCACAGGCGCCCGCTCCCGGCGTCCTCCAGCAGACGCGTGTTGCCGGTGTCGGCGAAGTACACCGTCCGCGGCGCATCCGGGTCATAGGCGATGTCCTCGACACGGATGAACTGGAAGACGTTGTTCGCGTTGGACCAGTCCTCGAGCGCGTCCTGCGGCAGCGATGACGTCGTCCCGTTCGCGACGTCCTCCGGGACCTTGATGAACTCGCCCTTCCAGGTCTGCCCGACGGCGATCTCGAAGTAGTCGTTGGCGTTGTTCTGCGGATCGGCCGCGTTCACTGGGGCGGCTCCGGTCGCGGTCACGCGGAACGCCCAGAGCGTGTTGTCGTCCTTGATGAAGTGGTTCGGGTTGGCCGCCGACGTCATGTACAGCTGGCTCAGGTTCGGGCGCGCCGGCGAGGACGTCGACGTGAAGGTGTCATCACCCGACAGCGCGTAGACGCCCTTCTTCCAGCCCGGGACGACGACCGTGTTCTCGTGGTTGTGGCGGCCCGCTCCAGCGAGCACTCCGACCTTGCCCGTCGCCGTGTCGAGGTACGCGGTGTAGCCGGCTTGGCGGTTGGCGCCGAGCGATGGGTCGGGGCCGTAGGGGGCGCCGGCCGGGATCTCGAGCTGGTCGTTCGATTCCTCGTTGACGAAGAACGTGTACTTGGCGAAGCCCTGGTCGGGGCCGGCCATGAACGCCGAGCAGAAGCGGATGAGCCCGAGGTCCGGCGATAGCACCACCTCGAGGTCGGTCATGGACTTCGACGCCACGTCCACGCGGACGCGGCTGACCGACGAGTCCTGGAAGTCGGCGAAGCCGCCGAACGGGACGTGCGACTGCTCGTGGGCGACATACAGGTCAAGCCAGTCCTGGTTGCCCGGCGCCGGCACGGCGCCGATGCCATCCGGGATGCCCTCGAAGATGTCGCCGAAGACCTCCTCGCCGGAGTTGATGAGGGGGACGACGTCGCCGGTCACGCCGGCCTGCAGGGAGACGTAGTCGGGCTTGCTCGTGTTGTAGCCGGGATCGGCGGCGGCGCCGCCCGGGGCGACGATGAGGGCCACGAGGGCGGCTGCGACGGCAAGCGATGCCGCGCGCGACCGACGACGGGCCGGTGTCCGGGGATGATCCACGATCCGCAACCTCCATGGCGATGATCGGGGGTGCGGCCCAGCCCGGCTGGTGACCGGTGGCCGCCAGGGTTGCGCCCATGGTGCTCCGTCGGCGTCGTCCCGTGTCCGCCGGTCCCACACGGCGGTGCCTCGGCGCACCGGAATGTGCCCGGGAATCGATCGACCCGGGTCGGCTGACGACCCGGGTCGGGGATCTACGCTGGTTCGGCGGGCCGTTGGTCAGCCCGCGCCGAGAGGACGGGAACTACGCGCCGCGCATGCTCCGGAAGCAGTCGCTGCAATAGACGGGCTTGCCGCTGGTCGGGCGGAATGGGACCTGGGCGTCCTTGCCGCAGTTGCTGCAAGTCGCGGTGAACATCTCGCGCGGGCCGCGGTCGCGGTAACCACCACCGCCGCCGGAGCTGTAGCCACCACCGCTGCCGCCGGAGCTGTAACCGCCGGCGGAATATCCGCCACCGGCGCCATAGCTGCCGTACGAGCTGCCGCCGCCGGTGTCGGCGTTCCGGGCGGCCTTACGGCTCGCTCGGCACGACGCGCACCGGCGCGGCTCGGTGAAGCCACGCTGCGCATAGAAGTCCTGCTCGGAGGCCGTGAACACGAATTCTTGTCCACAGTCCGCACAGGTCAGGTTCTTGTCGCTGTACACGAAAACGAAACTCCTCTCGGTAGCCGGCGCGATCCCATCGGGTTTTCTCGCGTCAGCCGTGAGAGGAGTCCGAGTTGCGTCGAGCTACGTTTCTGGCCATGGACGCTTCCATGGCGTTTGCCTGCGGGATGGTACGCGCTCCGTTCGTGCTTGTACAGCCCTGACTTTCGTGGCCCCTCAGCTCGCGAACGGCGCGGTCGCGAACAGGTGGCTGAACTGCTTGCACCAGATGATCGCGCTCCGGAAGTCGGACGGGTCCGTCCCCGCTGGCAGGTCGTAGCCGAATGACCCGTCGGTGGCCTTCAGGCGGCCGACCTCGACCGCGTTCTTGGTCCAGCCGTCCGCCTGCGGCGAGAGGTACACGAACAGGTCCGGGCCGTTGCGGACACTGAAATCCTCGAGGCGCAGGTGATAGCGGCCGGGTTCGGTCTCCAGGATCGTCGCGGTCCCCCGGCCGAAGTGGAAGTCGTCCGTGCCCGAGAACGAGCCGGTCGTGATGACGCGCGGCTCGAATGGCGTCGGACTGGGGGTCGGTGAGGCGGTCGGAGGCGCCGTCGCCACGGCCGTGGCCGTGGGCGACGGCGCCGGATCGGAGGGGATGGCGGAGGCCGTCGCCGCGGGCCCCGGGCTGGCGGCCCCGGGCGCGGCCTCGACGAGCGACGTGCGCAGGAAGACCGGCGCGGCCATGTACCAGGCCACCGGGAGGCCGACCACGAGGGCGAGCGTGACGATCAGGCCGGCCCGGGCCGGGTGCCGGCGCGCGGCGCCGAGCCAGTCGCGTCGCCAGCCGATGACGGCGAGGACGAGGACCAGCACGATCGAACCGAGCGCGACGGGGATGCGCCACGCGTACAGGTTGGTCGTGATGGGCTCGAGGAGCTCACCGATCGCTTCCATGGACGGGATGCTGGCCTAGCTCGATGACGGCCGGATGACGGCGCGACGACGCGCGCCAAGGAGCGACGGCGCGCCGTGGCTACGCGCTCGGGGCGACCCCGTACTCGCGCCGCGCGGTCGCGAGGTAGCTCTCGACCTCGAGCGCTCGGCGGGTCTCCCCCCACCCCAGCGCCGTGCCCAGGATGTCCGCCACGCGCGGCGCCACGGCGACGCCGCGGTCGGCCAGCTCGGGGCTGAGCCGCAGTCGTCGCGACAGGACGTCATCGACGGATAGGGCGAGCTCGTGACGGACCGCCCAGGCGACCTCCGCCTCCAGGAACGGCCGGCCCTCCACGAGCGGGCGCAGCAACCCGAGCTCACCACCCAGCGCCGCGACCGCGGGGGCCTGCGTCCCGTGCCGCGCCACCAGCCTGGCGGCCGCCTCCGGATGCGCCGCGGCGATGTCGGCGATCCCGGCGAGCTCCGTCACGATCCGGTCGAGGGCCGGACGGTCGGCCGCGCCGATCAGGCGACGCTCGTCGGTCTGGCTGGGCCGTTGCCTGGCCGCCTCGCGCCCGAGGGCGGCATCGACGACGTCGCGGGCCATGACCCGGTACGTCGTGTACTTGCCGCCCCCGATCCGGACGACCCCGTTCGACTCGACCGACACGCGGTGCTCGCGAGAGGCCTTGACCGTCGAGCCGCCCGACCTGGCCACGAGCGGCCGTAGCCCGGCATACGTGCCGACGACATCGTCCCGGCGCAGGTCGACGTCGAGCGTGTCGTTGACGGTCGCCAGCAGGCGGTCGATCTCCCAGCCGTCCGCCGTCGGTCGGGCGGGTGCCCCGTCGAACGGCGCGTCGGTCGTGCCGATGAGCCAGAAGTCCGGCCAGGGCACGAGGAACACGATCTTGCCCGGGACCCGGATGGTCAGGCCGGTCGTGGCCGGGATGCGCTCGCGCGGCACGACGAGGTGGGCGCCGCGCGACGGCAGGATGCGCAGCGACGGACTGGCGAACGGGTGGTCCGCCTCGGCCGCCCAGACCCCGGTGGCATCGATGACGGCCCGGGTCCGGATCTCGAGGTCGGTGCCGGCCAGCTCGTCGCGGGCCAGCAGCGCGCCGATCGTGCCGTACGTCGGGTCCGTCTGCAGGCCGGTCGCCCGGAGCCGGGTCACGGCCACCGGCTGGGCCTCCGTGGCCAGGGCGGTGCGCAGGACGGCCAGCGTGAAGCGGGCGTCGTCCTCCATCCCGTCGTGGTACAGGAGCCCGCCGCGGAGGCTGTCCCGTCGCAGGGAGGGAGCGATGGCCAGCGCGTCGGCGACACCCAGGCGTCGATGCCAGCCGCCGTCGTGGCGCGCGCCGAGCACGTCGTACAGCGTCAGGCCGGCGTCGTAGAACGCCTTGGTCAGGAACGGCAGGCCGTAGATCGGGAAGAGGAGCGGCTCCAGGGTGACGAGGTGGGGCGCGAGCTGGAGGAGCCGGCGTCGTTCGGCCAGGGCCTCACGGACGAGCGGCAGACGGACCTGTTCGAGGTAGCGCAGGCCGCCGTGGATGAGTCGCGACGAGCGCGACGACGTGCCGGCGGCGATGTCGTCCTGCTCGAGGAGCGCGGCCCGCAGCCCGCGCGAGGCCGCGTCCAGGAGCGCCCCGGCGCCGACGATGCCGCCACCGACGATGACCAGGTCCCAGGTCTCGCTCGTGAGCCGACCGACGTCGGCCCGGCGACGGATGAGCGGCGAGTCCGGCCCGGTCACCGCCGGTCGGTGCCGTCGTCCGGACCGGCCGTCGTCTCGGGCCGGCCGCGCGAGATCCGCCAGAGCAGCCAGCCCGTCCCGACGATGAGCACGACGATGAGGACCGGCGTATCGACGATCGTCGACTGGATCGAGGACGGCAGGAAGCTCGTCAGGACCGCCGCGCCGAGGACGACCGCAACGACGCCGGCGGCGACGAGGACGACCTCCCGCCAGCCGGGCTGGGGCCGCCGCTCAACCACGGTCGGCCTCGGGCGGGATGCCGATGGGCGCGACGAGGACCTTCCCGGCGTGCGCGGCCCCGCGTCGCGTCAGCAACCCGGTCTTGGGGCGGTGGAACGTGACCGTCAGGTCGGCCTGGACGGCCGGGTCGGACGGCTCGCCGCTGGACAGGTCCACGGCGGTCGGCGTGTCGACGGCGACGACCGGGATGCCGGCCGCGCGCGCCCGGACGATGAGCTCGACTGCCGATCGTACGGGCTCGCGCAGGGCGCCGCGCACGCCGGTGCCGAGGAGGGCGTCGACGATGACCGCGGCCTTCTCGATGCCCTGGCCGAAGACCGCCACGTCGCGGGCGACCGGGGCGTGGACCTTGGTGATCCCGGTGTCACGGGCGATCCGGTCCCAGTTGCGGGCCGAGGTCGGGTTCGTGGGCCGGGCCTCGGCCGCGATGACCGCGACGACGACCGGTGCCCCGGCCAGGGCCAGGCGCCGCGCGGCGACGAACCCGTCGCCGCCGTTGTTGCCGGGGCCGCACAGGATGACGATGGGGCCGCTCCCCCAGCGGCCGGTGTCCTGGGCCAGCGCCTTGACCGCGGCCGCGACCGCCGTTCCGGCGTGCTCCATCAGCCGCTCCTCGGCCATCCCCAGGGCCTGGGCCCGGCGGTCCGCACCGGTCATCGCCTCCGCCCCGATCGGCGGCAACGCCGCCCGGTCCGCCCAATGCGTCCGCAGGCCGCGAAGGTCCTGGTCGAAGATCGATCGGGTCGTCAGCGGGCAGGCGCGGCCGCTCGCCGGAGGCTCGTCGGGACGGGGTGACGGAGGTCGGGGGCATCGGGGGCAAGCGTAGCCGAGTCAGCCGAGTGGCAGCCGGGCGCGGGCCGCGGTGTCGTCGTCGATCCGCAGCTCGATGACGCCGTCGCGGGCCATCGCCTGGGCGACGAGCACCACCCGATCGCGATCGTGCTCGCCGATCGAGCCGTCGAGGGTGAGCCAGGCGTCGTCGGGCGTGGCCCGCAGCCGGTCCAGGATGCGGCCGCGGAGCCAGCGGTCGGTCGTGTGGAACGGCGCCGTTCGCTCCCGGCTGGCGCGGGTCGACGGCGTCGCCGCATCGCCCGCCGTCGTCCCTGACGCGGCCGCGTAGCGACACCACGGCTGTGCCGGGCAGTCGCCGCAGCGCGGCCGCCGCGGTCGGCAGAGCGTCGCGCCGACATCCATGAGCGCGTGGGTCCAGCGGCCCGGCTCGTCGGGCGGGACCGCGGCATCGGCGATGGCCTGGAGGTCTCGCGCCGAGACGGCCGAGGGGTCGCCGGCGACGATCCGGCCGAGCACGCGACGGACGTTGACGTCGACCGCCCCGACCGGGATGCCGTAGGCCAGGGCCGACACGGCTCGCGCCGTATATGGCCCGATTCCGGGCAGCGCCTCGAGCGCCGCGACATCGGACGGGACCCGCCCGCCGTGGTCGCGGACGATCGTGCCGGCGGCTCGCCACAGGGCCAACGCGCGGCGGTCGTAGCCAAGGCCCTGCCAGGCCCGCAGGACGTCCGCGGGCGTGGCGGCGGCCAACGCCTCGACCGTCGGGAAGCGGCCGAGGAACCGCTCCCAGTACGCGGCTGCCCGGGCGGCCTGGGTCTGCTGGGCCATGATCTCGGACACGAGGATCGCGTACGGGTCGGTCGTCGCGCGGAACGCCAGCGGACGGCCCCGGTCGGCGTACCAGGCCAGGATCGCCGCCTGCGCCTCGGCGGGTAGCGGCGGCGGATGCGGCACGGAGGCAGGATAGCCGCGGGCGTACGATGCTCGTCGATGACCGACCGGGCCGCCTTCGACGGCTTCCATCCCGACGCGATCGACTTCCTCGTGCAGCTCGCCGAGAACAACGAGCGCAGCTGGTTCCAGCCGCGCAAGGACGAGTACGAGCGGCTCCTCCGCCGGCCCATGCAGGCGCTCGTCGCCGCCCTGGCCGAACGGTTCGAGGCGCGCGGCATCCCGATGCGAGCCGATCCGGAACGGTCGGTCTTCCGGATCCACCGCGATACCCGCTTCGCCAAGGACAAGTCGCCCTACAAGACCAACGTCGCGGCCCGGTTCCCGTGGATCGGGACCGGTGGCGACCCGGACGGCGGCGCCCACACCAACGGCGGCTACGTGAGCATCCACCCGGGCAACCACTACCAAGGTGGTGGACTGTGGATGGCCGATCGACCGGTGCTCGACGCCTTCCGGCGGGCCATCGTCGATGACCCCGCGCGCGTCCAGGCCGCGCTCGAGGATCCGGGGTTCACCGCCGTCTTCGGTCGCGTCTCCACGCACGACTCGCTCAAGCGGATGCCGCCCGGCTGGCCGGCCGACCACCCGATGGCCGACATGTTCCGCTGGAAGGACATCGTCTTCGGGCGCCATCTCACCGACGACGAGCTGGCCGACCCGGACCTGCCCGACCTCCTCGCCGACGGCTACGCGGCGGCGATGCCGGTCTTCCGGTTCCTCGCCACGCTTCGGTGACCGACGACCCGGGCCGCCTTCGGTTCGGCGCCGCGTTCTGGGTCCATCGGACGTCCTGGCCGGCCCTTCGCGACGCGGGGCTGGCCGTGGAGCGAGCGGGCTGGGATTCGCTGTGGATCGACGATCACCTGCTGGCTGACGAGGGCGACCCCGCCGATGCGAAGCTGGAGGGCTGGACGACCCTCGCGGCCCTGGCCGTCCTGACCACCCGCGTCCGACTCGGGCTGCTCGTAGCGGCCAACACGTTCCGGCCGCCCGGACTGACCGCCAAGCTGGCGACGACGCTGGACCACCTGAGCGACGGCCGGATCGATCCTCGGCATCGGCGGCGGCTGGTTCGCGCGCGAGCACGAGGCGTTCGGCATCGACTTCGGGGCGGGCTTCGGCGAGCGGCTCGACCGGCTCGACGAGGCCGTGCTCGATCATCCGCCGGCTGCTGGACGGCGAACGGGTCACGCACGACGGAGCGCGCTACCGGCTCGTGGATGCGGTCTGCGAGCCGCGGCCCATCCAGCCGCGTCTGCCCATCCTCATCGGTGGGAGCGGGCCGACCAAGACGCTTCGGACCACGGCCCGCGATGCCGACTTGTGGAATGGCTACGGGGACCCGGCGCGCATCGCCGAGGTGAGTGAGATCCTCGCGCCAGCGGTGCGCCGAGATCGGCCGGCCCGTTCGAGGCCATCGAGCGGACCGTGACCGTCCACGCGGTCATCCGCGACCAGGCGACCGAGGCGGCCGCCGCCTGGGCGTCGATCGCGACGCGTCATGGGCTGGAGGGACGGGTGGCTGCTGACGGGACCGAGCCGGGGCCTCACCATCGGCGGCTCCACCGGCCGACGTCGCCGCCTACGTCGACGGCTATCGGCGGATCGGCGTGCGCGAAGTCATCGTCGTCTTCCGCGACCCGTTCGACCTCGAGACCATCGAGCGGATCGGCGAGGTCCGGGTGGCGCTCGGCGACTGACGCCGGGCGGCATCGCATCCGTCCGCGGGTCAGCCCGTCGGGCCGGGCGTCGATCGTCTGGATCGGGTCCGTCGTCACCTGGTCGTCCACCGACCCGGCATCGATCGGCGCCGGACCGACCGCATGGCCGGTAGCCGGGAACATGACGGTCTCGATGTCGCGGAGGTGCACCGTCACGGTGTCACCGAGGCGGAGTCGCCGGACGGCGTGGCCGGCCTCGACCCAGAGCCGCTCACCATCCGCGGCGCCGACTTCGTACAGGATCTCGGTCCCCGTGAAACGACGGCGAAGGACCGTCCAGGCTGTGGCGTCGGCTGGGCCGTCGGGCGCCTCGGCCACCTCGACGTGCTCGGGGCGGAGAACAACGAGCCCGTGCGATGGCTGATCGGGCGGTGCCGTCACCAGTCGGACGGTCCCCAGGCGCGTGTGGACGACGCCCGACCGTTGCTCCCCATGCACCAGGTTGGCCGTGCCGACGAAGGTGGCCACGAAGGGCGTCGCCGGCTCACCGTAGACGACCTCAGGCGGATCGACCTGCTCGATCCGGCCGCGGACCATGACCGCCATCCGGTCACCCAGGGTCAGTGCCTCGTCCTGGTCATGGGTCACGAAGATCGCCGCCGTGCCGGTCTCTCGGAGGATCTCCCGGATATCGCCGCGGAGCTGGGTCCGCAGAGCCGCATCCAGCGACGAGAACGGCTCGTCGAGCAGGACGACGTCCGGCCGGGGCGCAAGGGCCCGGGCCACCGCAACCCGCTGCTGCATCCCGCCGGACAGGTGGTGGGGCATGCGATCGGCCGCATCGGACAGCGCGATGAGCTCGAGCAGCTCGCGGACCCGGACCTCGCGATCGGGGTCGCGACGCAGCCCGTAGCCGATGTTGTCGCGGACTGACAGGTGCGGGAACAGGGCGACGTCCTGGAACACCATCCCGACCCGCCGCCGCTCGGGCGGGATGCCAGCGCCGCCGCCGGTCACGCGTCGACCGCCGATCTCGATCGTCCCGCCGTCTGGCTCGTCGAGACCGGCGATGAGTCGCAGCATCGTGGTCTTCCCGCACCCCGACGGCCCGAGGACGGTGAGCATCTCGGCCGGCCAGACCTCGAGGTCCACGTCGTCGACAGCCACGACGCTGCCGAACGAACGCCGCAGCCCCCGGACGGCGACCGCCGGGACCGGACGCGGAGCACCACTGGCCGGGCCTGGTCGAGCGGTCATCGGATCCGGTCCTCGGCGCGGAGCAGGACCGCGATCGTCGCCGTGCTCACCACCATGAGCAGCGCCGCCGGGGCCGCCGCACGCGCGTAGAACCCGGATGAGGCAGCGTCCCAGATCTCCGTGGCCAGCGTCTCGAATCCGATCGGGGCGAGCAGGAGGGCCAGCGGCAGCTCCTTGACCGTCGTCAGGAAGACAAGCGCCCCGCCGGCGACGAGCGCCGGCCGGAGATACGGCACGGTCACCCTCACGAAGGCGCGCGCCGGACCATCACCCAACGTCCGCCCCGCCTCCTCGAGGCGAACGCCCGCGGTCCCCAGCGACGCTCGCAGGCCGCCGATGGCCTGCGGGGCGAAGCGCACCGCGTAGACCCCGATGAGCAGGACGAGCGTCTGGTAGAGCACCGGCACCGCGCGCGTGGCAAGAAAGACCATGGACAGTGCGACGACGATGCCGGGCAGGGCGTACCCGGCGTACGTCGAGGACTCGACGAACCATGACCGGCGCGATGGATACCGTGCGGCGAGCAGGGCGACGGGGACGGCGACGGCCACCGCCGCGATGGCCGCGACCGCCCCGACGGCGAACGTCGTACCCGCGGCCTCGACGACTAGGCGGAGTGGCTCGCCCTGGCCCAGCCCACGGATGAGCCACCAGACGATGCTCCCGACCGGGATGACCAGCGCGAGGCAGACGACCGATCCAAGGAAGACGAGCGACGGCCACGTCCAGCGGCCCAGGCGAGCGACGGCCGGCGGTCGGCCCGGTCGCGTGGCGGCGTACGTGCCGGCCCGCCGGCGCAGCCGCGACTCGCCCCAGGTGATGGCGAAGGTCAGTCCGACCAGGACGAGCGCGAGGACGGCGGCCAGCGACCGGTCGAACGACGCACCGATCTGCAGGTAGATCGCCCGGCTCAGGCTGTCGAACTGCAGGAGTGACACGGCCCCGAAGTCGGACAGCGCGTACAGCACGGCCAGCAGCGCCCCGGCAGCGATGGCCGGCAGGATGACGGGCAACGTCACCCGCCGGAAGACGGTCATCCGGCGATCCCCCAGCAGTCGCGCCGATTCCTCCACGGCGGGGTCCAGCCGCAGGAAGGCGGCCCGCGCGGCGAGCGAGACGTACGGGAACGAAACGAGGGTCAGGACGGTGGCTGCGCCCACGAGGCCGCCGATGCTGGGCAGGCGTTCGACCCCGACCGGAGCGAGGAGTCCGGCGAGCGCCCCGCGCGGCCCGAAGAACGCGAGGAACGCGAACCCGACGACATACGATGGGACGGCCAAGGGGACGGTCGTCAGGACCGCCCAGGCGCGCCGCGCGGGCAGGTCCGTCCGTGTCGTCAGCCACGCGATCGGGACGCCGATGGCGATCGTGCCGCCGGCCACGAGGGCGGCCAAGGCAAGGGTCCCGACGACGACCTGGATCGTCCGTGGCCGGAGCAGGAAGTCGATCGTCGTCGGCGGCGCGCCGAGGGCGCGGATGACCAGGTAGACGAGCGGCAGGAGCGCGAGGGCCGCGACCGCGATACCCGCGGCCAGGAGGGGCCACGGCGCCCCGGCAGCGGCGCCCCCGGCGCGCTCGCGCTCCGCCCGTCCCCCGATCGGGCGGAGCGGCAGGCGCGGTCGGGAGACGGCGGTCATCGGCGATGCAGGCTAGAGGACGCCGGCCTCTTGCATCAGGGTGAGCGTGCCCTGCAGGTCGGACAGGTCGGACAGGTCGATGTCCGGGCTGGCGATCTCGTCGAGGGTGGGCAGCGCCGGGTTGGCCGCGACCCCGTCGATGAGCGGGTACTCATTGGTCTCGGTCGCGAAGTATGTCTGGCTCTCGGTCGACAGCAGGAAGTCGACGAACGCCTGGGCAGCCGCCGGGTTCGGCGCGGTGCTCAGGATGCCGGCCCCCGCCACGTTGATCAGCGAGCCCGGGTCGTCGCCGGCGAGGAAGTGGTTGCGGACCGGGAAGTCCTCGCCCTGCTCGGCCAGCTGCTGCATCAGGTAGTAGTGGTTGACGAAGCCGACCTCGACCTCGCCGGCAGCCACCGCGGCGAGGACCGCGTCGTTGCCTTCGTAGACCTTCGGCTCATTGGCCTGGATGCCCTCTAGCCAGGCCTTGGCTGCCTCGTCGCCCTTGAGGATCCGGTAGGCCGTCACGAACGACTGCAGGCTGGCGTTGGTCGGTGCCCACCCGATGCGACCCTTCCAGGCCGGATCGGTGAAACCATCGATGGACGTCGGGAGATCGGCGCCGCTGAGCGTGCGGGTGTCGTAGACGACGACCCGAGCTCGACCCGACACGCCGGTCCACTGACCGGCATCCGACACGAAGCGCCGATCGACCTTGGCGATGGTCGCTTCGGGCAACGCGGCGAGCCGGCCCTCGGCGGCTACAGCACCCAGCGCCCCGGCGTCCTGGGCAAAGAACACGTCGGCCGGCGAGGAATCGCCCTCCTCGAGGATCGTGGCCGCGAGGTCGGTCGTGCCGGCGTAGTTGACCTGGACGTCGAGGCCCGTCTGCTCCTCGAATTCGCGAGATGAGCGGGCCAACGAGCTCCTCGCTGCGGCCGGCGTAGATGGTCACCCCACCGGACAAGGCCGCGGATGGATCAGCCGAGGCCGCCGCCGACGGACCGACGGACGGGACGACCGTGGGCGCGGAGCTGGCGTCCCCGGCACCACACGCGGCGGCGACGACGAGGGCGGCGACCGACAGGCTGAGGGGTCGGATCGAGCGGGACAATCGGGGCCTCCGGGAGCTGACGGCTTCGTGGTCGGAGGTCGGATGGTACGAGGGGCAGCCCGATTTCGTCAACGGTTCCTGTCATTCCTAGTCAGGCTGACTTGTCATTCGTGATCGAGCGTGCTGAGGCGCGGGTCCATAGGCGCGCGGCTAGATGCTCCGCGCCGACGCTTTCGACGATCGTTCGCTCGATGGGACCCGCGCCAGCGGTGTCGGGCGCGACGAGATCGATCCGGCCGCCGCGTCGCTCGATGGTCGCGGTGACCTCGGCATCGGCCGGACTGCCCGGGTAGAGCAGCGCTCGATGGCCGGGCAGGGCCAGGTAGACGCCGACGTGGAGCCAGTCGCCGGTCTCCCAGGCGTGGGCCGGGAGCCGCGGCGCTTCGCGGAGCATGAGGGCGGCCTGCTCGGCCAGGCCGAGGAGCGAGGCATCGGCCAGGACGTCGATGGACGCCGCGCCATCGAGCGCGTCGACGATGGACGGCGACCAGGCATCGGCCGCCGACAGGCGTCGGTCGAGGTCGTCGACACACGGGCGCAGGTCCCGCACCTCGACGAGCCCGGTCGCGAGCCCCAGGGCAGCGACGGTCGATCGGAACGTCCGGCAGGCGATCCCGGAGGCCTCGACGCCGGCGCGGAGCGGGACGACGACGTCGGCGGCACCGGCCAGGGCGGACCGTGGGTCGTTCGTGACGGCCACGACCCGACTCCGGCCGCGGTGCCGCTCGGCCGCGGCGACGACCTCCGGCGTCCGGCCCGAGGCCGAGATCGCGACCAGGGCGAGGTCATCGGCGGGCCGGCTCGGGGTCGGCGTCGAGGCGTGCTCGACCCAGGCCGTCGCGCCGCGGGCCCGGAGCGCGGCCGCGACGACGAGCGCCGCGTAGCGCGAGCTGCCGAGGCCGGTGAAGGCGATCCGCGAGTCGCCGCCCAGGTCGACGGGCTGCCAGGCGTCGAGCAGGGCCGCCAGGGCACGCCGGACTCGCGGCGATATCGGCCTCGAACGCCGCGACCCGATCCGCCGGGGTCGGCGTCGTCAAGCGCGCGGGTCCGGGAACAGGCCGCGCATCCCCTCGGTCGGTGCCCACAGCCAGGACGGCAGGTACGTCGCCGCGTAGGCGAACTCGTAGAGCTCCTTGTCGACCTCGAAGGCGTGCAACAGAGTCGGGGTCATCGTCGACCCACACCCGCGCCTCGCGGAGGCCCTCGCGGTAGGCCTCGAGGAACCGTTCGCGCGATCGACTGAGCCAGCCCGGGAGGTCCAGGCCGGGCGTCGCCAGCGGCCCCCCGTTGCGCTCCTCCGCCCGCCGGCCCGCACTCCGGCCCACATGGTCGAGCGAGCGCAGCATGGAGGCCACGTCGCGGAGCGGGTGACGGTGGGCCCGGCGCTCCTCCGGGGTGGATAGCGGTTCGCCCTCGAAGTCGATGATCCGATAGCCATCGGGCGCGATGAGGATCTGGCCAAGGTGCAGGTCGCCGTGGGCACGGATGACCTCCGGCGCCTCGGGCAGCGCGTCCACGACGGTCAGGACCTCCTGGATGCGCGGGGCGAGGTCGCGGATCGTCGCGGCGGCCCCGTCATCCACCGCGGCGACGTCCAGGGCGCGCTCGAGATTCGCATGCGCCTCCCGCGACCACGAGCGCAGCTCGTCCCGGGTCGCCGGTCGGGGCGCCATCTCGGGCAGCCCGCGCCCGTCCGCGACGGCCACGTGCAGGCCGGCGGTCAGCGCCCCGACGTCCGCGGCGACCTCCGTCGCGAATTCCAGGGTCACGGCGCCGGGCGCGAGGAGCCATGCGGTCAGGGCTTCGGCGACCGCCTCGTAGCCGTCGGCGCCATCGAGGACGAAGGCCTGGCCCATCGCCAGGGTCGATGTCCCATGGCGCGACTCGACCAGCTCCACGAAGCCGGCCAGCGGCGGGACGGCGGTGAACCCGGCTTCCTCGGTGAGGAACGCGGTCATCTCGAGATCCGGGTTGAGCCCCGGCTGGACGCGCCGGTAAGCCTTCAGGAGGATCTGGTCGGCCGTTCCTGGATCGCCCAGCACGACGCTCGTGTTGCTCTGGTCCACGCCGAGGTCGCGCTCCGGGCCAGGGCCGCCCGGGGGCATGGCCGGCCCGGGGCGGCAGACGAGGGCGGCGGTCGGGCTGGCGTCCGCAGAGCGCGGCAGCGCGGCGATGGCTCGGCCGTCGGCCATCGCCACGGCCAGCGCCCGCCACGCTCCGTCGCCCGGCACGGACTCGCGAAGCGGCTCGCCGGTCAGGGCGAGCTGGTAGCGCTGGTGCGAGCCATCGTCGAGCGTGAACGCGGCGATGGCCAGGACATGCGGTGCGGCGGCATCGAGGACGAACGCCTCGTCGAGCTCGATGCGCGCGATCCCCTCGCCCTTCGCGCCGAACCAGCGCTGCCCGGCGAGCTCGCTCAGGTCCAGGCGGCCGAGCGCCGCCTCGACGGCGGCGCGGGTCGGAGCGTCTGAGGCGTCCGTGGCGTTCGTGGCCGGCGGACTGCGGTCCCCTACTCGCCCGTGTTGATCATCACGTGCTTGACGAACGTGTAGTCCTCGAGCGCGTACTTGGAGCCGTCCTTGCCCCAGCCGGACTGCTTGACACCGCCGTGCGGGGTCTCCGACGTGAGCGTGAAGTGCTCGTTGATCCAGACGTGCCCGAAATCGAGCGCCTTGGCGACGCGCATCGCCTTGCCGATGTCGCTCGTGAAGATCGATGACGCGAGCCCGAACGGCGTGTCGTTCGCCCACTCGACCGCCTGGTCCTCGTCGCTGAAGCGCTGGACCGTGACGACCGGGCCGAAGATCTCGTCCTGGATGATCTCGGACTTCTGGTCCGCACCGGCGATGATCGTCGGGGCGTAGTAGGCGCCGGCACGATCCGGTCGCTCGCCACCGACCACGATCTCAGCGCCCTCGCGAGCGCGGTCGACCATGCCCTGGACCTTGTCGGCATGGGCCTGGGCGATGAGCGAGCCCATCTCGATGTCGTCGCCCTCGGCCGGGTCGCCCCACTTGATGGTGCGGACCTGATCAGCGAGCGCCGAAACGAAGTTGTCGTACACCGCCGGGCCGGCGATCACGCGGGTGGCTGCGGTGCAGTCCTGGCCCGAGTTCCAGTAGCCCGCGGAGCGGAGCGTCTCGGCCGCCAAGTCCACGTCGGCGTCGTCGAAGACGATGATCGGGGCCTTGCCTCCGAGCTCCAGGTGCAGGCGCTTGACCGTTTCGGACGCGATCCGGGCGATGCGCTTGCCAGTGACCGTGTCACCGGTGATGGAGACCATCCGGACCTTGGGGTGGCCGACCAGCGCATCACCGATCTCGCCGCCCGCACCAGACAGGACGTTCACCACGCCCGGGGGCAGGATCTCGGCCAGGATCTCAGCGAACGCGAGCGACGAGAGCGGCGTCCGCGCGGACGGCTTCAGGACGACCGTATTGCCGGTCGCGAGCGCGGGACCCAGCTTCCAGCTCGCCATGTAGAGGGGGTAGTTCCATGGTGCGATCGACGCGACGACGCCGATCGGGTCACGTCGGATGATCGAGGTGTGGCCGGCCGCGAACTCGTTGGCCGCCAGGCCGTCCATGATCCGGGCCGCGCCGGCGAAGAAGCGGAAGAGGTCGGAGCAGACGGCGATCTCGTCGATCGCGGCGCCGACGGGCTTGCCGGCATTCGCGCTCTCGAGTCGGCCGAGCTCGTCCGCCCTCGCATCGAGCGCGTCGGCGATCTTGAGGAGCATGAGCGACCGATCCTGCGGGGTCGTCTTCCTCCAGGTCGCGAAGGCCGTCTCGGCGGCGTTGACGGCCCGATCCACGTCCTCCGACGAGCTCGCCGGGACGCTGGCGATGGCCTCATCGTTGGCCGGGTTGATGACCTCGGCCGTCCGCCCGTCGGCCGCGTCGACGAACTCGCCGCCGATGAACTGCTTGTACGTCTTGACGCGCTCGAGGGTGTCGGTCACCGGAGGCCTCCTGGGGCGTGACGGGGTCGAGGGGGAAGAGTGTCGCCATCCTAGTCCCGCTGCGGTAGTCCGTCCCGCGGTGCGGGCGTGGGGAGACCAGACCCGACCGCCGGCCGACTCGCGGCAGGTCCTACGGCGTCGGTGTCGGACCCGGCGACGGGGACGGCTTCCCCTTGCCCTTCGGTTTCGGACTAGGCGAGGGCGACGGGCTCGGCGCGGGCTCAGCCGTCGGGTTCGGCGTCGCCGTGGGCGTCGATGTGGCGGTCGGGCTCGGCGCGGGCGCCGGGGTCGGACTCGGCGCGGGTCGCGCTGTCGGCGTGGGCTCCGGATCGTCGCCCTCGTTCGTCGTCGGCCCTGCGGTGGGTCCGCTCGGCGCCAGCGTGACGCCCATCGTCGGGTCTGCCGTCGGCTCGGTCGCGCTCAGGCCGGCGCCGGTCAGGCCGGTGGCGGCGAAGGTGAGGATGAGCTGCGGGGCGTTCGCGCTCTGACGGCTGGCGTAGCCGAGCAGCTTCGTCGTGGCCGGTGAGATCCGGAACCCGACCGCACCGTCCTCGGTGATGAGCGTCGCCGGAAGGGCGATGTCCCGCCACGTGTTCGTCGCGACGCTGCCGACATCGGCGAGCTTGGTGCCGATCTGGGTGGGAGCCGTGTCGTGAGTCACGCTCGTCTCGCTCCACGGTGCGGTCGTCCGGTAGACGGCGCCACCGTTCGGTCCGGCGTCGAGGGAGAAGAGGCGAAGGGTGACGCCGGTGACCGTCCGGCCGTTCAGGCCGGCCACATCGAAGCGGACGAAGCCGAGGTGGGTCTGGCTGGTGCCGCCGCCGCTCGGCGCGCGGACCTTGAACGAGCTCTCGAGGCCGTAATTCTTGGTCGGCGTCGCCGCGCGCGTGTACGTGTCCCCGGCGGACAGGAAGGTGGCCGTGTTCGCCGGCGCCGCCGTCGTGAACGCCCAGGTGTGGGCGGCCAGGAGGGTGTTCCCGGCGAGGTCGCTGGCGGCCGTCGTGATCGTCGCGGTGTACGACACCCCGGCGACCAGGTTGCTGCCCGGATTTAGGGTGGCGACCCGGGTGGCGGCGTCGTAGGTCACGACCGCGGCCACGGTCGAGCCACCGGCCGTCGGGGCCAGGCTGAAGCTCGTCTGGGTCAGGCTGGCCGCGGTCATCGCCTCGGAGAAGGTGGCCGTGACGTTGGCCCCGACGGCGATCGCGCTGGCTCCGGCGGTCGGCACGGTGCTCGACACGAGCGGTCGGACCGTGTCGACCGTGATCGTCCGGCCGGCCGAGGCCGGCGAGACGTTGGTCGCCGCGTCGGTGGCCGTCGCGGTGTAGACGTGGACGCCGTCGGCGACGCCGGTCAGCGGGATGCTCCAGGCGCCACCGGCGGTGGTCGTCGCGGTGCCCAGGCTGGTCGTGCCCTCGAACAGGGTCACCGTGCTGGCCGGCTCGGCCGTGCCGGCGACGTTGAACGCGCCGTCGGTGTCGAAGCTGTTGTTGGCCGGCGCCGTGATGACCGGCGCGGCGGGCGGGGTCACGTCGGTGCCGGTCGCCGTCGTGAACGCCCAGGTGTGGGCGGCCAGGAGGGTGTTCCCGGCGAGGTCGCTGGCGGCCGTCGTGATCGTCGCGGTGTACGACACCCCGGCGACCAGGTCTGCTGCCCGGATTGAGCGTGGCGACCCGGGTGGCGGCGTTGTAGGTCACGACTGGCGGCCACGGCCGAGCCACCGGCCGTCGGGGCCAGGCTGAAGCTCGTCGTGGTCAGGCTGGCCGCGGTCATCGCCTCGGAGAAGGTGGCCGTGACGTTGGCCCCGACGGCGATCGCGCTCGCCCCGGCGGTCGGCACGGTGCTCGACACGAGCGGTCGGACCGTGTCGACCGTGATCGTCCGGCCGGCCGAGGCCGGCGAGACGTTGGTCGCCGCGTCGGTGGCCGTCGCGGTGTAGGTGTGGACGCCGTCGGCGACGCCGGTCAGCGGGATGCTCCAGGCGCCACCGGCCGTGGTCGTGGCGGTGCCCCGGCTGGTCGTGCCCTCGAGCAGGTTCACGGTGCTGGCCGGCCTCGGCCGTGCCGGCGACGGTGAACGCGCCGTCGGTGTCGAAGCTGTTGTTGGCCGGCGCGGTGATGACCGGCGCCGCGGGCGGCGTCGTGTCGGTGCGCGGTCGCCGTCGTGAACGCCCAGGTGTGGGCAGCCAGGAGGGTGTTGCCGGCGAGGTCGGTGGCGGCCGTCGTGATCGTCGCGGTGTACGACACCCCGGCGACCAGGTCGGCGCTCGGATTGAGCGTGGCGACCCGGGTGGCGGCGTTGTAGGTCACGCTGGCGGCCACGGCCGAGCCACCGGCCGTCGGGGCCAGGCTGAAGCTGGTCGTGGTCAGGCTGGCCGCGGTCATCGCCTCGGAGAAGGTGGCCGTGACGTTGGCCCCGACGGCGATCGCGCTCGCCCCGGCGGTCGGCACGGTGCTCGACACGAGCGGTCGGACCGTGTCGACCGTGATCGTCCGGCCGGCCGAGGCCGGCGAGACGTTGGTCGCCGCGTCGGTGGCCGTCGCGGTGTAGGTGTGGACGCCGTCGGCGACGCCGGTCAGCGGGATGCTCCAGGCGCCACCGGCCGTGGTCGTGGCGGTGCCCAGGCTGGTCGTGCCCTCGAGCAGGTTCACCGTGCTGGCCGGCTCGGCCGTGCCGGCGACGGTGAACGCGCCGTCGGTGTCGAAGCTGTTGTTGGCCGGCGCGGTGATGACCGGCGCCGCGGGCGGCGTCGTGTCGGTGGCGACCGGCAGGATCTCGATGCCCGAGATCTTGGCGTTCTCGACCTGGCGGATGAACTGGATCGTCGAGGGTCCCGTCGGTCACGGTCGTCGTGAACTCGCGGACGATGGCCTTGTTGATGCCGGCGGCCTGGGTCCAGACGTCGAAGCCGGTCAGCTCGTTGGCGCCGCCCTCGATGTTGACGTCGAAGACGCGCAGCCCGGCGCCGTTCTTGTTGAGCTCGGCGAAGTGGAGCCGGACCTGGTAGGTCCCGTTGGTCACCGGGACGCCGAAGGTGAAGGCCACGGCGCCTTGCGGGACGCCATTGGTCAGGCCGCCGGTCCACTCGGTCTGGTAGACGGCCTGGTTGGCCGGGCTGACCATGCCGGTGATCGTCGGGACCGGGCTCTGGGCGAAGGGGAAGCCGCCGGTCACGTAGCCGCTGCAGGCGGTCAGCGCGGTGCAGGCGCTCCAGGCCACGCCACCGACCGTCTGGGCGGCGCCGCCGGTGTTGATCCGGATGCCGGCCGCGGTGCGGGTGGCGCTGGCCGTGTTGGACACCAGCGACTCGTTCGTCGCGTTGTCGACGGCGGTGACCCGGTAGAACGAGGCGACGCCGGCCGGCGCGTCGAGGTCGGTGTAGGCCGAGCTCGTGACGAGGGCGGCGTTGACCTTGGTGAAGGTGCCCGTCGCGCTCGTGCTGCGATAGACGTTGTAGCCGGCCAGGTCGGGCTCGGTGTTGTTGGCCCAGTCGAGGGCGATGCCCGTCGGCGAGCCGGTCGCCGCCAGGCCGGTCGGGGCGGCCGGGGCTGGGTCAGGTGTCGTCGTCCCGGGGACGCCCTTGTAGGTCGTCGCCGTTCCCGAGCCCGTCGTGTAGTAGAGCTCCCCGGCGATCACCCCGGCGACGCCGGACACGCGTGCCGCGGGCAAGGCGGTCAGGGCGGTCCAGGCGTTGAGGGCCGGATCGTAGGCGGTGACGGCCGCGATGCCGGCACCGTGCGACGTCTCGCCGCCGGCGACGACGATCCGACCACCGAGGAGGACGGTCGCGCTGGCGATGTGGCCGCGAGCCGAGGGCAGGCTGGCGCGCTGCGTCCAGGTGTCCGTGGCGGCGTCGTAGGCATGGACGTCCGCCTGGGTGACGAGCGCATCGTCATGGCCGTGCTGGCCGCCGATGGCGTAGATGAAGCCGTCGAGCACCGCTGCGCCCATGTGGTGGCGTGGGTTCGGGAGCGAGGCCTTGGTCGTCCACGACGCCCCGCCGCTCAACGCCAGCACGTAGTGGTCGCCGACATCCTGGGTCCGGGCCAGGTTCGTGCCGCCGAAGTAGTGCAGCTCCCCGCCCAGCACGACGAGCTGCCCGCCGGCGCGCTCGACCGGGAGCAGCGGCAGCGCCGTGTAGGCGTTGGTGGCCGGCGAGTAGCGCCAGACCTCGCGGGTGCCGAAGATCTGCCCGGTCTGGGCCGCGTTCTCGATGTAGCCACCGGCGTAGAAGATGTCGGTCCCGTCGGTGGCCATGCCGGCGTGGGTGACGCCCTTGGGCAGGTCCGCGATCGGCGTCCAGGCGTTGGCCGTCGGGTCGTAGACGAAGGCGCGACGGGTCGGCGTGCAGCACGGCTTGGTGCTGTCGAAGCCGCCGAAGACATAGAGCTTCCCGCCGACGACGGCGCCCTGCGCCTCGGAGTTCGTGAACGCCTGGCTGGCGACCGTGCTCCAGCCGATCGTGCTCGGTCCACCCACGGACGGTCGGGTGCCATCGGCGACGGCCGACGGATCCGATTGGTTGCCGGTGGTGTCGACGGCTCGGACCTGGTAGTGGGACGTGGCGTTCACGGGTGCCGCGAAGTCGATGTAGGCCGACGCGGTCAGGACCGTGGCATTGAGCTTGGTGAACGGCCCGGACGCGCTCGGTCCGCGATAGACGTCATAGCCCGCCAGGTCGGCCTCGGCGCTGGTCGCCCAGTCGAGCCGGATGGCGGCCGACGAGTCGTCGACGACGAGCCCGGTCGGCGCCGGCGGGCGGCGTCGTGTCGGTCGCGACCGGCAGGATCTCGATGCCCGAGATCTTGGCGTTCTCGACCTGGCGGATGAACTGGATGGTGAGGGTCCCGTCGGTGACGGTCGTCGTGAACTCGCGGACGATGGCCTTGTTGATGCCGGCGGCCTGGGTCCAGACGTCGAAGCCGGTCAGCTCGTTGGCGCCGCCCTCGATGTTGACGTCGAAGACGCGCAGCCCGGCGCCGTTCTTGTTGAGCTCGGCGAAGTGGAGCCGGACCTGGTAGGTCCCGTTGGTCACCGGGACGCCGAAGGTGAAGGCCACGCCGCCGGCCGGGACGCCGTTGGTCAGGCCGCCGGTCCACTCGGTCTGGTAGACGGCCTGGTTGGCCGGGCTGACCATGCCGGTGATCGTCGGGACCGGGCTCTGGGCGAACGGGAAGCCGCCGGTCACGTAGCCGCTGCACGCGGTCAGCGCGGTGCAGGCGCTCCAGGTCACGCCACTGACCGTCTGGGCGGCGCCGCCGGTGTTGATCCGGATGCCGGCCGCGGTGCGGGTCGCGCTCGGCCGTGTTGGACACGGGCGACTCGTTCGTCGCGTTGTCGACGGCGGTGACCCGGTAGAACGAGGCGACGCCGGCCGGCGCATCGAGGTCGGTGTAGGCCGAGCTCGTGACGAGGGCGCCGTTGACCTTGGTGAAGGTGCCCGTGGCGCTCGGGCTGCGATAGACGTTGTAGCCGGCCAGGTCGGGCTCGGTGTTGTTGGCCCAGTCGAGGGCGATGCCCGTCGGCGAGCCGGTCGCGACGAGGCCGGTCGGGGCGGCCGGAGCCGCGAGATCGGGCGGCGGGCAGGTCGCGGGGCAGAGGACCTCGATCCCGGCGATCGACGCGTAGTCGACCTCCGTGCGGAACACGAGGGTCAGGCTCCCATCGGTCACCTGGACATCCTCGAAGGGCACGACGATGGCCGTGTTCTGACCGCCTGCGGCGACGACGATGTCGAAGTCGTTGCGGAGGACCTCGCCTTCGGCCTCGATGTCGAACACGCGCTCGCCGGGCAGGTTGTTGCCGGCCGCGCGCTCCGCGAAGTGCAGCCGCAGGTCGACGCTGGTCAGGCCGCGGGTGCCGAGGTTGTAGGTGAGCACGCGCTGGGCGATCGGCACGCTGCCGACGTTGCCGCGGTACGTCCGGTAGATGACGTCGTCCTGGGTGTTGGCGATCTCCAGCGGCGTGACCGCCGCGCCCTCGTCGATGGCCGTCGAGGGCGAGAAGAGGCCCAGTGTCACGGGACCAGACGCTGGCCGGCCGTGTCCGTGTACGGCGCGGCGCCGGCCACATCGAGGCGATACAGGGCGTCGCGGGTCGCGGGCGTCGTGGTCGGATCGCCGGCCCCGATGGCGAAGCGCTCGAAGACGACCTCGACCGTGTCGGCGGCCTTGTTGGTCGTGATGACCCCGGCCTTGGACTGGGTCGAGAAGAACACGCGCCGCCTGGGCGGCCGAGCAGGGTCACGGTCCCCGGCACCGTGACGTAGGCGCCGCCGTCGAGCCGATAGGCGGCCCGGACCGTCCTGGCGGCCTGGTCGGCGATCAGGACGAGCTCCAGCGAGGCGACGGCGGACGGGTTCGGGATCGCGATGGGCGTGCCGACCGTGACGCCGACGCCGGACTCCTCCTTGAAGAACTCGATCGACGGGACGCCCGCCTTGTTGATCGCGACGAGCTTGACGTAGTTGTCCTGGCTCGGCCCGAACATCACGCCGCCCTGCTGGTTGCCGGCGATGAGGTTCGACAGCGGCCCGACGAGCGTGGTCGTCGCGTGGAAGATGCCCGTCGACCCGTCGAACGGCAGCTGCAGGCCGTTGACCAGCGTGTTGTCGAGGTTCGCGTTGCTGCCCGTCGTCGCCGTGCCGAAGGTGTCGATCCGGAGGTCACCGGCGGCGAGGTCGAGGTCGAGCAGCGGCTGGCCGGTACGAGTCCGCCCCCGGGCTCGTGTCGAGCCGGTTCGGCTGCGTCGACAGGAAGCCCGTCGTCTCGCCGTTCGTGTCGAGGAGCGTGCCCGGGTAGGCCTTGTCGAACTCGAGCACGAGGCTCGGGGCACCCGGGACGGCGCCGGCCGGGTTCGGATCGAGCGCCGGGTTCTCCGGCTTCATGTTGGTGACCAGGTAGACGTTGTCGTTGTAGTCGTAGTTGATGCCGGCGTAGTCCATGGACACGAGCCAGGTGTTGGGGACCAGGACGCCGTCGCGGTCGCGGACCGGCCAGAACCGGACGTGGTGCCCGCACGGGCCGAGGCAGCCACCCTCGACGTCGGGAACCGTGTTGTTCCGGGTCGGGTCGCTCCACTCGGGGTCGATCTTGATGCCGAACGCGCCGGTCGGCGTGAACGTGCCGGTGGCCGGCAGCGTCGCCGAGCCGTTGAGTCGAGGCAGGATCGACTGGCCGTCCACGCCGCGGTGGGTGACGACACCCGGTGTCGAGGTCGAGCCCTTGACGTGCCAGAAGAAGGTCGCCGTGTTCCCCTGCGTGTGGTACGCGGCCAGCTGCCGGACGGACACGGGCTGACTGGTGTTCGCCCGGAGCCAGAACGGGGACAGGACTTCCTCGCCGACGGCCGTGACCAGGCCGTTCTGGTTGAGCGGCTGACCGGGATAGGTGATGGCCGTGCCGTAGCCGAAGACCCGCGCGATCTCGGAGACGTTCGGCTCCTGGTTGCCCTCGGAGATGCTCTGCCAGAAGCCGGACAGCTCGATGGGCGTGGTCGGCTCGTCGATGTCGTCGGAGCCGATGGTCAGCGTGCCGTTCCAGATGCCGCCGGCGGCGCCGATGGACTGGGCGATGAACCGGACCGGGACATCCAGCTGCCCGCCGGCGGGGATGGTCGCGGGCAGGCTGAGCGGGCTGGCCAGCTCCCACGGGCCGGTGATGGGCAGCGAGATGATGCCGACCGGGTCCGGTCCCACGTTGTGGATCCGGAGCACGGCCACGTCGTGGACGCTGTTGGCGGGCACGCCGCCGGTGCCGTCCTCGGGCGTCTGGATGCGGCTGAACACGAGCCGATCCGCGAACGGCACGACGTCGAGGTTCTCGATGGCGATGTCGCCGTTGCTCGCCGCGATCGAGAAGTTCTGGAGCGTGGTCGTCGTGGCAGTTGCCGGCGCCGTCGATGGCCCGGGCGCGGATGGAATGACTGCCGAGCGACGACACGACGAACGGCGCCGTGTACGCCTGGAACGCGCCGCCGTCGAGGCTGTAGGCCGTCGTGGCCACGCCGGACCCGCCGACGTTGTCGTCGCGCATCGATGTCGATGGTCACGCGGTTCCGGTAGACCCCGGCCGACTGCGTCGTGCCGACGAGGCGCGACGCTGACGGTGGGCGGCACGTTGTCGGTGCCGCTGAGGGCGCGCCCGACGATATCGATGTGGGTGACCTTGGTGTTCGAGCCGCCGGTCGCGTCCAGGGTCAGCCGGCCATCGGTGACGTTCACCTCGACCGTGTTCGACGCGAACAGCTCGGCGGTGGTCGGCACGAAGTCGTCGATGGCGAGCACGCCTTCGACGGTCAGTCGATGGATGCTGTCGGTGAACCCGGCATCGCCGGCGCGTGACCGTGACGTCGTAGATCCCGTTGGGCAGCGTGTACTCCCACGATCCGACGTTGGGCTGCGTGGCCCCGCCGTTGCCCTGCATGAGGATCAGCGTCCTGAGGCGCTGGTCGGCCGGTGCCGCACGCTCACGGGTGTGGAGGGTCATGTCGACGGGCGTGGAGGTGCCCGGGACGACCCAGCCGGAGCCGGTGGTCGCGCTGAACGGCTGGCCCGTGTCCGGGGTGTAGCCCGCGGGGACCGTGGAGCCGGCCGGCTGGAAGTTGATCTTGGCGGTCAGGCCGGCCGACCCGGACGACGTCGGTCGAACGTTGGTCAGCAGGAAGACGTAGTCCTGGTAGTCGCCGTTGGTGGCGTCCTCGAAGGTCACCAGGTAGGCGTTCGGGACGAGCTGGCCGGCCCGGTCCTTGACCGGGTAGATCCGCGCGGCATGCGACACGCCCGTGTTGAGGCCGTCCTGCGTGTAGCTCTTGCGCCCGAAGGTGTTGCTGTGGACGAAGATGCCGAACGCGGTCGAGCCCGGATCGAAGGTGGACGCGCCGCCAGGCGACGATCGCCGGGCAGCAGCGTCTGCTCCTGGTCGAGGGCGATCGTCGCGATCTCGCTGTGGACGGGTTCGCCGGCCGGCATCGTGTAGTAGCCGAAGGGCAGCAGCTCATCCGGCGAGTAGCGGGCGACGGGCTTCAGCCCGACGGCGCCCGCGCCGGCCTTCTGGAAGAGCGGCGCCGCGACCTCGTCGCCGATCGGCGCCGCGCCGGTCCCCAGGATGAGCCCGGTCCCACCGACATTGATCGGATAGCCGAGCGTATCGACGACCTGCTTGAGCGGCGGCTCGTTGTTGCCCTGCTCGCCGTTCGTGCTGAGGCCGTAGAGCCCGACCATCGTCGTGCCCTCATCGGCATCATCGCTCGCGATGGCGATGGTCGCCGACAGGGAGCCGACCACGGTCGCGCCTGGCGTGAAGCGAACGTCGATCGACCGCGTCTCGCCCGCGCCGACGATGAACGGCGTGGCGGGCGCGACGATCGTGAAGTCGGCGGCGCTGGCGCCGCCGAGCGTGACCGAGCTGACGGTCAGCGGGGCATTGCCGATGTTGTTGATGCCGAGCGCCTTGATGGCGCTCGTCGTGCCCTTGACGCCACTGAACACGAGCTCGGGGACGCTGGTCGCGATCTCGCCGACCGACTCGCTGGCCGGGCGCAGGTTGCGGGCGATGTAGACCACGTCCTGGTAGTCGTACCCGCTGACGTGCTCCTCGGTCGCGATGATGTACGTGTTCGGGACGAGGACGCCGCTCGGGTCCTTCATCGGGTAGACGCGGACCTTGTGGCGGTTGGCGGTGATGGTCTCCCACGTGTTCAGGCTGTCCTCGCTGTAGACCTCGCGGTCGGCGAAGAACGGCCAGGTCGAGTAGAAGCCGAACGCGGTGAGGCCCGGGTCGAAGGTGAGGGCACCTGTCGTGGTCGGGGCCAGCTTCTGGGCGCTGGCGTTCGGCACGCTGAACAGCTGCTGCTTGGAGGCCGGGCTGCCCGTGTTGTAGTAGCCGACGTGGACGACGTTGCCGCGCCGGGCCGGCCGGGCCGAAGACGGCCAGCGGCTGGAGGGTCACGACCCCGTCGGTCGCGACCTGGAAGCTCTGGATGGACACCTCTTCGCCGAGGAGCGCGCGTGGTCGGCAGACTGTTGTCGGTCGGGTCGGGGTCACCGACGTTCACGGGGATCTCGTAGGTGTCGAGGATCCACTGCAGGGACGGCTCGTTGGCGCCGCCCTCGCCCAGCGTGCCCAGGCCACGAAGGACGACGACCGTCGTCGGTGTCTCCGCGTCATCGCTGACGATGCGCAGCTCGGCGCCCTTCGGGCCGCACGGTCGTCGGATCGAACGCGACCTGCAGGGTGAGCGTGCCGTCCGCCGGCACCGTGGCCGGCAGCGTCGGGGCGCCGACCAGGGCGAACTGGCTCGCACTCGCTCCGGCGATCGAGATCCCGGAGATCGAGAGCGGGGCGTTGCCGGTATTCGTGATGGTCACGGCCTGGTTGGCGGTGGCGCCGGACCCGACGGGCTGGTTGAAGATCAGCCGGGCCGGGCTCGTCGTGATGTTCGGCGCGACCGCGCCGGCGCCGACGGGCCGGAGCAGGACGATGCGCGACGGCAGCGTGCTCTGCGACGGGTCCGGGTACTCGGCGAGGTAGATGTTGCCGCGCGCCGTGTCCTCGATGAGGTCGAGCGGGTTGGTGAACCCGGTCAGCCCGGTCACGCCGGTCTGCGACGCGACGATGTCCTGGTTGGCCCCGCCCGGGGTCAGGACGATGACGTCGTCGGCGGCGCTGTAGCGGACGACGAGCAGCTTGCCGCGGAGCGTGCCGCCGAACGTGTTGCTGCGGTACTCGATGACGCCGTTCGGCGAGAAGTGGAGGCCGAAGTCGAAGGCGTTGCCGCGCCAGTTGCGATCGGGCAGGGTGCCGGCCGGGTAGGCCGCGACCTGGGCGGGGTCGGTGCCCGACCGGTCGGGTTGCCGCCGTTGAGGACCCACTCGCAGCGCGCCGGGTTGGGATGGCCGTAGTAGCCGCCGGCGACGACGCGGAACAGGTAGTCGCGCTGCTCACCGACCGCGTTGAGGGCGCGGCACCGACGGACCGGTGTAGTCGCCGTTGGCGACATCATCGATGCGGTTGGCGCAGCTCGCCGGCAGCGGGCTGGGCGTCGCCGGCGTGTTGCCGCCGGCGGCCGACCCGTTGGTCGGCACGTAGAGCTGCCGTTGCTAGTGCCAGACGAGGTCGTAGGCGTTGCGGACGCCGCTGCCGAAGATCGTCAGGGCGGCGTTCGCGCCGAACGGGTCGTACGTCCCGCCGCCGTCGACGGTCTTGACGTCGAGCGGGAGCGAGGACGGCAGCTTGCTGGTATCGAGGCGCAGGACCGCGCCGTTGAGCTGCCGCTCCGGGCGCAAGGCCCAGGCGTTGTCCGGCGCGCCCATGGCGCTGTTGCTGCCCTGGTTGAAGTACAGCGCGCCATCCGGGCCCCACGCGATGCTGTTCGTGAGGTGGTCCTTCGACGACCGCGGCAGGCCGACGAGGACGTCCTGGGCGACTTCGAGGTTCGCGCCACTCAGGCGGGTGATCTTGCCCGTCCACTCGGTCGCGTTGTTGAAGGCGAACTGGTTGTGGGCGACCCACAGGACGAGGTTGTCCGCGGTCGACGCCGGGTCGAAGGCCATGCCGATGAGCAGTCGGAAGCCGCCGTTGGCCGTCTGGATCGTGCCGATGCTCTGCTCGGGGCCGAGCGTGCCGTCGGCGTTGATCGCGAAGCGCTTGATCTCGCCGGCATTGGTGCCCGCGTACAGCTTGCCGTCGGGCCCGATGACCACGCCGGTGTACCCGATGCCGCCGGCCAGGGCCGGGGCGGAGGTGACGACCTTCTCGAACGAGCCGGTGAATGAGCCACCGCCCGGCCCGCCACCGCTCGTGCCCGTCGTGAACGTCGCGGTGTAGGCGACGAAGGCGGCACCGCTCAGGTCGCGCAGGCCGCTCGTGACTTCGAACCGGTACTGGGTGTTGGCGGCCAGGAGGGCGGTCGGCTGGAGGACGATCACGTCGCCGCCGCCGCTGCTGTTGACCGTCGCCGAGACCTGGCTGTTGTCGCTGACCCGGAACAGGCGGACCGTCGAGGAGGTCAGGGTGTTGCGATCGATGCCACCGCAGTTCGGGCAGGATGACCTCGGCGGTGACGGGCGCATCGAGGGCGACGTTGGTCGCCGCGTTCGCCGGGTTCGAGCTCCCGACCGACGGCTGGGTGCCGCTCGAGACGCACTCGCCCGACGCGATGTCGATGTAGTCGATCTTCGTGTTCGTGCCGCCGGTCGCGTCGACGGTCAGCCGACCGTCGGCGACGATGACCGTCTTCGAGGCGACGCTGTGGCGCGTCGCGGTGCCTGCGGCACCCGACGGCACGAAGCCGCTGATGACGTTCAGGCCCTCGACGTTGACGGTGTGGACCTCGGGATCCGCGTTGACCTGGGCGTCGCCCACGCCGACGGTGACGGTGTACGTGCCGTTGGCGACGGCGATCTCCCACGAGCCGGGCAGCGGCGTCCCGTTGAAGCTCGGGACGTTGTTGCCCTGCATGTGCATGAGCGTGTCGAGGCGCTGATCCGGCTGCGACGTCGCCCGGTCACGACCGTTGCCCGGGATCGTGCCGCCGACCGACAGGTCGAGGGGCGTCGTCGTGCCCGGCGTCACCCAGCCGTAGGTCCGTCCGGTCCCCTGGTCCGCCAAGGTCCGGGGCCCGTAGGCCTGACCGAAGTCCCGGAGGTAGCCCGCTGGGACGGCGGCCGTCGGACTCTGGAAGTTGACCTTGATGTCCGTCGCTCCGCTGCCCGCGGCCGGCGTGGCCGACGCGGTCGTCCCGGCCGATCGATTCCCGCTCAGGTCGACGGCTTCGACGACGTAGTGGTAGGTCGTGCCGTTGGTCAGGCCCGTGTCGTTGTAGCTGGTGGCGGTCAGCGGGGTCGCGCCGTTGATCGGCACGCCGGTCGTGGCGACCGGGACGCTCGTGCCCCGGAACACGTTGTAGCCGGCGAGGTCGGTCTCGGTGTTGGCGTTCCAGGTCAGGCTGACGCTGCTATCGCCGCCCGCGGCGACGACGTTGGCCGGGGCACCCGGTCCGGTCGTGTCGGGCGTGCTCGGCGGTGCCGTGACCTCGAACCGCTCGAAGCGCACGTTCGCATCGGCCCCGGCGACGGTGAAGGCCAGGACGCCGGCCTTGGAGTCCGCGTTGAAGAAGGACGCGAGGCTCGTCGACGGGATGATGTACGTGTCGGTGGAGCCCGCCGGGTGGGCGGTCGTGGGCGCGGTCGTGGGCAACGGTGTGCGTGTCCCGCCGTTGATCGCGTACTCGGCCCGGACCGTGCCGGTCGAGGGCGTGACGACGAGGTACAGGTCCAGCGTGTTGATCGCCGCCCAGGCCGTGGGCGTGAACTCGAGGTAGCCGACTTCGGCTCGCGTCGAGGCCGTGGCGGACCCGTTGATCTCCCGGAAGAACTGGATCAGGTTGGTCGTGCCGTTGTGGCTGGCGACGACCTTGACGTAGTCGTCCTGACCAGGCCCGACATAGATGCCGCCCTGCTGCGTCGCCGCGGTCAGCGTGGTCAACGGGCCGACGAGGCGGCTCGACACCGTGAACGGCTGGGTGCCGACGACGCTGACACGGAGCGCGTTCTTCAGGGTGTTCGCGGCCGTGTTCGTGCCAGCGGTCCCCGTGACCTGGAGCTGGCCGGTGGGCTGGAGGTCGATCCGGGTCGGGTCGTACTGGTTCCCGGCGAGGTTCGGCTGGACGCTGGTGAACCCGGTCCCCTCCCCATCCTTGTCGAGGACGGTGCCCGGTCGTGGCGCATCGAACTCGAGGGCGATGCCGGTGGCGGGCGTGGCCGTCGTGAAGGTCCACTGGGCCGCGGACAGGGCGTTGCCGGCGAGGTCGGTGATGGTCCCGGCCAGCGTCACCGTGTACGTCGTGCCGGACAGCAGGGCGCCGGCCGGGTCCAGGGTGGCGGTCTGGCTCGCGACGTTGTAGGTGACGGTCGCGGTGACCGGCGTCGCGGCACCGGCCGCCAACGTCATGCTGGTGCCGGAGATCGTCGCGCCGGCCATCGCTTCGGAGAACGTGGCCGTGACCGACGCGCTGGGAGCCACGTCGACGGCGCCGGCGACCGGTGCGCGGCCGGTGATGGTCGGCGCGACGGTATCGACGGTGACATCGACGACGGTCGACGCGCCGGAGACGTTGCCCGCGGCGTCGGTCGCGACGGCCGTGTAGGCGTGGGCGCCGGCGCTCACGCCGGTCAGGCTCACCTGCCAGGTACCGGCCGGTCCGGCGACGGTCGTCTCGATCTCGGGGGCGCCGTCCCGAACGGAGATGGCGGCCGTCGCCTCCGCGGTCCCGCTCACGTCGAAGCTGGTCGTCGCCAGGTGGCTGTCGTCCGCCGGGCTCGAGATAGTCGGCGTGCCAGGCGCGGTGGTGTCGATGGTGATGACGAGCGCGGTCGACGGCTCGGACTCATTGCCGCCGCCATCGGTCGCCGTCGCGGTCAGGGTCCGCTCACCCTCGGCGAGCTCGTCGGCAGTCGCGCTCCACGTGCCGTCGCCGGATGTCACGGCCGTGGCGACGACCGTCGTGCCCTCACGGACGGTGACGGTGCTGCCGGCTTCGGCCGAGCCGCTCAGATCCGGCGTCACGTCCTTGGTCAGGCGGTCGGTGTTCGACGTCCCGGTGTCACTGGCCGCATCCAGGACGAGAGATCGGCGCGTCGGGCGGGGTCGTGTCGGTCGGGTTGAGCGTGGTGAAGGCCCACGAGGTGGCCTCGAGGGTCCGGCCGGCGAGGTCGGTGATGGTCGCGCCGAGGCTGACCGTGTAGGTCGTGCCGGTGGCGAGGTCGGCGTCCGGGTTCAGGCTGATCGTGTCGGTCGCGGCGTTGTAGCTGACGGTCGCCGGGACGGCGGTCGTGCCAGGCCCCGTCGAGGGTCACGCTGGTGCCGGTCACGGTCGCCGGGTCGAGGGCCTCGGACAGCTCGGCCGTGACGGTCACGTCGAGCGGCCACGCCGGTCGCGGTCGGCCGGCGGGCTGCGGTCGGTCACGGTCGGGTCGACGGTGTCGACGGTGATCGTCCGGGCGGCCGACGCGGTCGGAGGTGTTGGGCGCGGCGTCGGTGGCCTTGGCGGTGTACACGTGGACGCCGTCGGCGACGTCGGTCAGGGCGATGCTCCAGGTCCCGCCGGCGGTCGCGGTCGTCGTGCCCTTGGAGGTCGCGCCGTCGAACAGCTCGACGGTGCTGCCGGCCTCGGCCGTGCCGGCCAGCGTCAGGTCGCCGTCGAGGTCATAGCCGTCGGCGGCCGGGGTCGTGATCACCGGCGCGTCGGGCGGGGTCGTGTCGGGCGGCGCCGCGGGGGTGATGACGACGTAGTTGATCTTGGTGTTCGTGCCGCCGATCGGGTCGATCGTCAGCCGGCCGTCGCTGACCGTCACGGTCCTCGACCCGGAGGTGTGTCGCGTCGCGCTGCCGGCGACGCCGGACGGCACGAAGGCATTGATGACGTTGAGGCCTTCGACGTTGAGGTCGTGGGACGTCGGGTCGGCGCATTGGCGTTGGGCTCGCCGACGCTGACCTCGACGCTGTAGGTCCCGTTGGGGACGGCGATCTCCCAGGCGCCGGGCAGGGCGACGTTGGCGAAGTTGGTGACGTTGTTGCCCTGCATGTGCATGAACGTGTCGAGGCGCTGGTCGGCGCGTCTGACGCCGTCCGGTCGCGGCCGTTGCCGACCAGGCTGCGCGGGGTGGCCGTGCCGGGCACGACCCAGCCGAAGCCCCGGACGTTGGCGTAGTTCTGGCCGAAGTCGCGGGTGTAGCCGGTCGGGATCGGCGCGGTCTCGAGACTGGAAGTTGACCTGGACCGGGAAGGTCACCGCCGGCGGGCTGGCCACATCGTGGCAGGGCCGTCGCCGCGGCGCTCGCGGCGGACACGTTGCCCGAGCCGTCGAGGGCCCGGACCTGGTAGGCGTACAGGGTGCCGCTGGTCAGGCCCGTGTCGGTGTACGACGAGGCGCTGATCGGGCTCGCGGTGATCTTCGTGTACGGGCCTTCGGGGTTGGCCGCCCGGTACACGTCGTAGCCGGCCAGGTCGGCCTCGCCGTTGTCGGCCCAGTCGAGGTCGACCGAGGTCGCGCTGGCGGCGGTCGCGGTCAGGCCGGTCGGGGCGGCCGGCGCGGTCAGGTCGTTGGTCAGCAGGAACTCGCCGAAGCGGAAGACCAGCGAAGCCGGGGTCGCAGTCCGGTTGCGATGGGTCGCGAAGATACCGGCGAAGGTCTTGGGCGTGCCGCCGGTCTCGAGCGCGATCCCGGTGAAGAAGCTCGCGGGCACCGTGATCGCCGCACCGACGGAGACCGGCGCCGCGCCATCGATCCGGTAGGTGGCGGTCGCGGTGTTGGCCGCCGGATTCAGGACCAGGCTCAGCCGAACGGTGGAGGCCGACAGCGTCAGATTGCCGGTGTTGACCTCGTCGCCGGCCGCAGTGCCGTTCGAGACGCCCGCGATCTCCCGCGCCAGCTGGACTCGCATCTGCGTCGTCGAGACAGACGCCACGACGACCTTGACGTAGTTGTCCTCGTTGATGCCGAACCACACGCCGGCCTGCTCCGCCTGGTTGTTACCGGCGGGCGGATTGACGAGCGTCGTCTCGAGGCGGACCGGGCCGGCTGTGCCGTTGAAGGCGACGCCCAGGGCATTGTGCTGGCCATTCGAGGCGCCGGTCGTCGTGGTCGGCGGTCTTGAACTGATGCCGCTCGTCGTGGTGATGTCGAGCGTGCCCGGCGCGGCGGTGTTGAGGTCGAGGTTGGCCGGCAGGTAGCCGCCGCTGGTCGACGGCTGGATCATCGTGAAGCCCGTGCCGAGGCCGTCCTTGTCGACGACGCCGCCCTCAGCCGCGCCCCAGCCCAGGCTGAACGGCAGGCTCACCGGGACCGACGAGCACGGCAGCGGCGAGAACGGGGCGCACGTGGGAATGATCGTGGTGAAGGTCCAGGAGGTGGCCTCGAGGGTCCGGCCGGCGAGGTCGGCGATGGTCGCGCCGAGGCTGACCGTGTAGGTCGTGCCGGTGGCGAGGTCGGCGTCCGGGTTCAGGCTGATCGTGTCGGTCAGGCGCGTTGTAGGTGACGGTCGCCGGGACCGCGGTCGTGCCCGGCCCCGTGAGGGTCACGCTGGTGTCGGTCACGGTCGCCGGGTCGAGGGCCTCGGACAGCTCGGCCGTGACGGTCACGTCGACGGCCACGCCGGTCGCGGCTGCGAGCGGGCTGCGGTCGGTCACGGTCGGGTCGACGGTGTCGACGGTGATCGTCCGGGCGGCCGACGCGGGCGAGGTGTTGGGCGCGGCGTCGGTGGCCTTGGCGGTGTACACGTGGACGCCGTCGGCGACGTCGGTCAGGGCGATGCTCCAGGTCCCGCCGGCGGTCGCGGTCGTCGTGCCCTTGGAGGTCGCGCCGTCGAACAGCTCGACCGTGCTGCCGGCCTCGGCCGTGCCGGCCAGGGTCAGGTCGCCGTCGAGGTCGTAGCCGTCGGCGGCCGGGGTCGTGATCGATCGGCGCGTCGGGCGGGGTCGTGTCGGTCGGGTTGAGCGTGGTGAAGGTCCCACGAGGTGGCGGCTCGAGGGTCCGGCCGGCGAGGTCGGCGATGGTCGCGCCGAGGCTGACCGTGTAGGTCGTGCCGGTGGCGAGGTCGGCGTCCGGGTTCAGGCTGATCGTGTCGGTCGCCGCGTTGTAGCTGACGGTCGCCGGGACCGCGGTCGTGCCGGGCCCCGTCGAGGGTCACGCTGGTGCCGGTCACGGTCGCCGGGTCGAGGGCCTCGGACAGCTCGGCCGTGACGGTCACGTCGAGCGCCACGCCGGTCGCGTCGGCCGAGCGGGCTGCGGTCGGTCACGGTCGGGTCGACGGTGTCGACGGTGATCGTCCGGGCGGCCGACGCGGTCGGAGGTGTTGGGCGCGGCGTCGGTGGCCTTGGCGGTGTACACGTGGACGCCGTCGGCGACGTCGGTCAGGGCGATGCTCCAGGTCCCGCCGGTGCGCGGTCGTCGTGCCCTTGGAGGTCGCGCCGTCGAACAGCTCGACGGTGCTGCCGGCCTCGGCCGTGCCGGCGATCGTCAGGTCGCCGTCGAGGTCATAGCCGTCGGCGGCCGGGGTCGTGATCACCGGCGCGTCGGGCGGGGTCGTGTCGGGCGGCGCCGCGGGGGTGATGACGACGTAGTTGATCTTGGTGTTCGTGCCGCCGATCGGGTCGATCGTCAGGCGGCCGTCGCTGACCGTCGCGCTGACGGTCGCCGCGGACCAGCGCGCGCGTGCCGGTCGTGGTCGCCGTGACGCCGAAGTTGTCGATGGCCTTGACGCCCTCGACGTTGAGCTCGTGGGACGTCGGGTCGGCGCCGGGGTTGGGTCGCCGACGCTGACCTCGACGCTGTAGGTCCCGTTGGGGACGGCGATCTCCCAGGCGCCGGGCAGGGCGACGTTGGCGAAGTTGGCGACGTTGTTGCCCTGCATGTGCATGAGCGTGTCGAGGCGCTGGTCGGTGGACGTCGGTCGGCGGTCCGGTCGCGGCCGTTGCCGACCAGGCTGCGCGGGGTGGCGGTGCCGGGCACGACCCAGCCGAAGCCCCGGACGTTGGCGTAGTTCTGGCCGAAGTCGCGGGTGTAGCCGGCCGGGATCGGGCGCGGTCTCGGACTGGAAGTTGACCTGGACCGGGAAGGTCACCGCCGGCGGGCTGGCCGCATCGGGCAGGGCCGTCGCCGCGGCGCTCGCGGCGGACACGTTGCCCGAGCCGTCGAGGGCGCGGACCTGGTAGGCGTACAGGGTGCCGCTGGTCAGGCCCGTGTCGGTGTACGACGAGGCGCTGATCGGGCTCGCGGTGATCTTCGTGTACGGGCCTTCGGGGTTGGCCGCCCGGTACACGTCGTAGCCGGCCAGGTCGGCCTCGCCGTTGTCGGCCCAGTCGAGGTCGACCGAGGTCGCGCTGGCGGCGGTCGCGGTCAGGCCCGGTCGGGGCGGCCGGGGCGGTCAGGTCGGCCGGGGTCAGGCTGAACTCGCCGAACCGGTAGATCGAGGGCGGGCGGCACGGCCGTCGTCGAACGATTGCGGTGAGTGGCGAAGATCCCGGCTGGAGGCCCGTGTGAAGAAGCCCGGCGCGGCGACGGTGAACGAGCCGAGCGGCCACCGGCGCCGCGGTGCCGATCTGGTAAGGTCGCTGCGGTGTTGGGGCCGGATTGACGGCGTAGGCTCAGCGCGGACCGTGCCGGTGGGATCCGATGACGATCAGATCGCCGGTCGTTGATCTCGTCGCCAGGCGAGCCGTAGCCGTTCGGCAGGACGCCCGTTGATCTCCTGGCAGAGCTGGACGCCGCATCTGGGTGGTCGTGGTGGAGGCCAGCGACGAACTTGGTGTAGTTGTCCTCGTTGTGCCGAACCACAGGCCGGCCTGCTCGGCGCGCGGTGAAGCCCGCGGGCGGGCCGACGATCGTCGTCTCGAGGCGGACACGGCCCGGCCGTGCCGTCAAAGGTCACGCCCAGAGCGTTGTGCTGTCCGTTCGATGCGCCGTCGTCGTGGTCGGCGTCTTGAACTGATGCCGGTCGTCGTGGTGATGTCGAGCGTGCCCGGCGCGTCGTGTTGAGGTCGAGGTTGCGCCTGGCAGATAGCCGCCAGCTGGTCGATCGGCTGGACGCTCGTGAAGCCGGTCCCCTGCCCGTCCTTGTCGGCGATCGTGCCCGCGACGTCAGCGTCGAAGCCGAGGGTCACGGGGGTGATCGGCGCGGCCGCGGCCGCGATCTCGGATCCGTCCTGCGCCCGGGGCGCCGCCAGGGTCGTCGCGACCGCCGTCGGCATGAGGCTCGTCAGGAAGACGACGACGAGCAACGCGGTGATGGACACCAGGGGGCGCTGGGAGCGGCGATGCGACATGCCGTTGCGCGAACCACGGCGAACCAGGCGCCGCAGCACGCGACTTCGTGACATCCGGACAAACCCCCCTGGGTTCGGTGCGAAGGGACCCGGAGGCTATGTCGGTGCGTGACCGGCTCACAACGGTAGAAGTACGGAGATGGCGTCGCCGGCGACCGCACGACCGGTGCGTGCTGGCACCACGCGGACGGTCCGTCGCGGCTCGACGGACGACCGGGAGGCCCTAGGAGCGGATGGCCACCCGCGGGCTCGGTCGCCGCTCCGACGATCCGGCGTGGCGTGTCGGCCAGGACAGGAAGCGCCGGGTCGCGGCGGTCCGATTCGGGACGCCGAGCTTGCGAAGGACGCTCGCGACGTGACTCTCCACCGTTCGCGTGGAGATGCGTAGCGTGTCCGCGATCTCCCGGTCGGTCAGGCCCGCGGCGAGCTTCTCCAGGATCTCCGCTTCCCGCGCGGTCAGGTCCATCCGCTCGTCGCTCGTCGCCGCGAGACCACCGGCGAGCGCGTCGACGAAATGGCGGAGGGTCGCGGCGGCCATGCGACGCGACATGGCCAGGTCCCCGGTCCCGCAACCGCGGATGACCCGGACGAGCGCGGATCTGGAGATGTCCTTGGTCAGGTACCCGCTCGCGCCCGAGCTCAGGGCCCGCACGGCTTCCAGGTCGTCCGCCGACTCAGCGAATAACACGACGGAGACGCCAGGGAGCCGGATCGTCAGGTCCCGGATCAGGTCCTGGCCCGTCATGCGGCTGACCTGCGGATCAAGGAGGACGACGTCCGGGCGGAGCAGGACCGCGGCCTTCAGCGCCGCGATCGGCGTCGCGGCCTCACCGACGATGTGGATGCCGGGGACGGCCAGAGCCTCGCGGACGGCCAAGCGCCAGTGGGCCGCCCGATCGACGACGAGCACGCGGACGCTCGAGGGCGGCCTCATCCGCGATCCATGTGCCCCCGGATGCGACGTCGGCGTCGGCCGATACGTTCATCCATCTTGGTCCTGCGCGCTCGGCGGGGGTGCCGGGTCACGTCGGACCCACCCTCCCGTTACGTGAGGGTACACGGGTCCCATGCCGCCCGGTACCCCCGATGGTGCGCTCGCGCACCATCTGATCGACCGCTGCGGCCGCCTAGGCCTCGAGGAGCGACCGCCCCAGGTAGTCCTCGGCCCCGCCGGTGCCAGGGAGCGAGAAGAAGAAGCCGCCGCCGACCGGGCGGATGTACTCCTCCAGGGGCTCGCCGTCGAGGCGCTTCTGGACGGCCACGAAGCCCGCCTCCAGGTCGCGCTGGTACGCGACGAACAGCAGCCCCTGGTCCAGCAGCCCGGCGTCGTCGAAGCCCCGGCTGAACGAGTAGCCGCGCCGGAGGATCCGACTCCGCGCGGTCGCCGCGGTGCGGGGGTTGGCCAGCCGGATGTGCGAGGTCAACGGGATGCGCTTGCCGTCCGGGTCGGCGGCGAAGTCGGGGATGTCCTCCTCGCGGCCGGCACCCATCGGCGCGCCGGTGCGCTTCGTCCGGCCGATGATCCCCTCCTGCTCCGACAGCGCCGTCCGGTCCCAGCGCTCGACGAACATCCGGATGATCCGGACGACGGCGTACGACCCTCCGACGGCCCAGGCCGGCTCGTCGTCGTCGGGCCCGATCCAGACGAGCTCGTCCATGAGCGGGTCCTCGGTCGCGGCGATGTTGGCCGTCCCGTCCTTGAAGCCGAGCAGGTTGCGGGTCGTCGTGTGGCCGGGGATCGCCTTCGTATCCGGCCGCGTGAACCCCTCCATGAGCCAGCGCAAGCGGAGGCTGTCGCGGGTCCCCATATGGAGGTAGCGCAGGGCGTGGATGGCGGAAACCTGGTCGACCGTCGAGACCTGGACGAGCAGGTCGCCATGCGACAGGTCCGGGTCCAGGACATCGTTCGGGAAGACCGGCATCTCGACGAGCTGGCGCGGCCGCTTCGACTGGAGCCCGAACCGACCGTCGAACAGCGACGCCCCGACGCTGACCGTCATGGTCAGGTCGGCCGGACCGGTCGTCGAGCCGGTGATGCCGCTCTCGGCCGGCGGGAAGAGCGGATCGCCGGCAGCCGGCGAGAAGGCACCGGCCAGGTCTCGGCCTCGGCGGGTCAGGTCACGCATCGCGGCGATGAGGGCGGCCCGATCCCGCGCCACGACATCGAACGCCGCCATGAGCGACGCCGGTTGCTGGAGGACCGGCTGGACGATGCCGGCCTGGTGGGCGCCGTCGAAGTCGATGATCGCGTGCCGGCCACCGGGTCCGCCGCCGGCCGCGTTCGCCGTCCGGTCGCCGGCCGCTGGCGCGCCGGTGATGGCCTCGGCCACGGTCCCGCCGAGCAGCGCCCCGGCCGCACCCCCGGCGACGGCCACGGCACCGGCTCCGGCCGCCGCAGCCAGGAAGTTCCGGCGGCTCAGTCGCCGATCGGTGGCCGGTGCCTCCGGATCGGCGGGCTCGACGGGCACGGACGCCTCGGCCGACGGCGTCGGCACGTCACTCCCGGGCGACGGATCGGTCGTGGGATCGCGGTCGGGCGTGACGTTCGCGGGTGTGGCGTCGGTCATGGGCGATACCTAGGCGGCCAATCCGAGGCGGCCGGGGAGCTCGCCGAGCACCTCGGACAGCTTGGCCATCCTGGCCTGGAGGGCCTTGAGATCATCCTCGGTGATCGCGGAGAACTGGTCGTAGCCGTCGCCCTCAGCGTATCTGCCGATCGTCTCGTCGACCGCGGCGAAGGCGTCGTCGACGCTGGCCAGGTACGCGGCGTCGAGCGACTCCAGGGTCGGCCGGAGGATGTCGACGATCTGGTGGGAGCCGGCGACGTTGGCCGAGATGGACCACAGGTCGGCCTGCGAGTAGCGGTCCTCCTCGCCGGTCAGCTTGGATTGGGCGACCTCCTCGATGAGCTCGCCGGCGCCTCGGGCGATGACCCGGGGCTCGATCTCCATCTCGGCCAGACGCGTCTCGAGCTCGGCCGCGTCAGCGGCCAGGCCGGCCGCGATCCGCGCGAGGCCGTCCGTCGTGCCATCCGCCCAGAGGCCCTTCTCCAGCCGATGCCAGCCGAGGAACTCGGGATCGTCGACGCCGAGCGCGAAGTCCTCCTCGCGCGCGTCCATCCGGGTGTCGAGGTCGCTGAATAGCTCGGCCACCGGCTCGATCCGCTCCCAGGCCGGTCGCGACGGGGCATAGGCGCCCTTGGCCGCCTCCAGATCGCCGGCCTCGACGGCCGCGACGAACGGCGCGAGCTGGGTCTTGAGCTCGGCCGCTTGGCCAAGGACGTAGGCCGTGTACTCGGCCTGGTAGTCGGCCAGGGTGGCCGCGTCGACGACATCGCTGGACGGCTCGGCGGCGACCCCACCGGTCACGGCCAACGTGCCCTTCGGGGACCGGAGCGCGTAGCAGATGAGCTCGTAGTCGCCACCGTCCAGGCGGGTCGCGAAGTTGACGACGAAGCCCGGGACGATGTTCTCGACCTCGTCGACGACGCGGGTCCCGGACAGGATCTCGAACTCGCCGATCTCGGGGCCGCCGTTGGTGACCTCGAAGACGACGCGACCCGACGTCGCCTCGAGGGCGCCCGGCTCGCAGCCGGATTCGGTCACGGTCACCGGGATGCGCGTCTCGTCACCGGGCGCACCGGATGGCGTCGCGCTGCCGCAGGCCGCCAGGCCGATGGCGAGGGCGGACAGGGCCAGCAACGTGACAGAGCGACGGGGGCGTGACATCAGCGGACGGGACCTCACACATGACGGGATGTCGTTCGGGGCGAGGGCGATGCTAGGACCGACCGCGTCAATCGTCAAGCGCCCTTGTCATCGCGACCCAAGACCGCCTTAGTCAGACCTCCGGCGTCGCGGCCTCGCGCCAGGGTCGAGGGTCCGTCCGGAGGAGCGAGTACATGAGGACGTCGACGTTCTCGCCGCCGTGGAAGAACGGCTGGCGGATCGTCCCGTCCAGCTGGAACCCGCACTTCTCGGCGATCCGCCGCGACGCGGCGTTGCCGGGCAGGATGATCAGCTGGAGGCGATGGCGCGCCTTGTTCGCGAACAGGTAATCGGCGAGGAGCTGGACCGCTTCCGTGGTGTAGCCCTTGCCCGCGGCCGTCGGGTCGTACAGGTGATAGGCCAGCTCGTAGGCATCCCAGTACGTCCCGGCCCGAAAGAACTCGATCTCGCCGACGATCCGCCCGTCGCCATCGACGATGACCAGCGTGCCCTCCTCGCGGTCCCAGAAGCCGTTGTCATCGAAGCGCTTGCGGAACGTCGTCTCGGACATGACCCCGAGCGGATAGAACGACCCGCGCGTGGCGATCTCGACGTGGTGGTCGTAGAGCTCGTCGAGGTCGGCCTGCTTGATCGGGCGAAGGCTGATCCGCTGGCCCCGGAGCATCACGTCCCGACGCCCTCGATGAGGTCTGCAGCGCGGACCGTCCCGTTCGTCGACTTGATCCGCTTGGACATCGCGGTCAGGCGCTTCTTCAGCGCCTTGTCGCCCAGGAGCGTGTCGATGGCGCCGGTCAGCTCCTCGTCGGCGAAGCCGTAGGTCGAGAGCCGCCGGCCGAACCCTGTCTCGTCGACGCGCTGGGCGTTGTCGACCTGATCCCAGAACAGCGGCAGGACGATCATCGGCTTGCCGTGGTGGAACGCCTCGGTGACGGTGTTGTTGCCGCCGTGGGTGATGACCAGGTCGACCATCGGGAGGATGGCCGGCTGGGGCAGGAACCCCTCCCCGACCATGTTGTCGTGGAGGGTGATCGAGCTGGCCAGCGGGCCCTTCGAGACGATGACCCGATGGGAGGTCTTGGCCAGGATGTCGATCAGCCGCTGCATGAGCCCGACATCCGCCGAGCCGAGCGACCCGAGCGACAGATAGATGAGCGCGCCATCGCGGCCGGCGAGCGACTCGGGCAGCTCCCAGGTCGTGTCCGCGGCGCGGACCGTCGAGTCCAGGCGCTGCCACGTGGGCCCGAGCGGGCGGGCGCGTTCGTAGTCGGCTTCCTTCGGGTACGAGTACAGGTTGAGCCACGGGGATTCGGCGATGAACTCGGGGCCCAGCGGGCCGTAGGTCAAGCCCGGCTCGCCGTGCTCACGACAGAACTGGTCGAAGTCCATCCACATGTCGGCGTGGGTCCGACGGACCTCCTCGAGGAAGGCCGGCCAGCCGCTCTGGTCAGCCACGGGGTAGCCGGACGAGAACGGCGCGATCCGCTCGTCCTTCATCTCCATCGGGTTGCACGACACGATCCGGACCCATGGCCGGCCGCTGGCGGTGATGGCCGGGAAGGCCACGACGTTGTCCTCGACGATGACGTCCGGGGCGACCTCGTGGAAGATCTCGGTCAGCCGCGGGTCGACGTACTTGGCGCCGTCGATGAGCGCCTGCCAGGTCGGCGCGATGAAGTCGCCGAGCTGCTGGAGCGTCGGCTCCTTGAAGACCGGCGCCGTGTCCCGGATGAAGTCGATCCAGAACTGACCCGGGATCTCGGGCTCCGTCGGCGGCGGGGTCAGGCGCATGAGCCGCTCTTCGAAGCCCTTGGGCTCGAGCGTGCCGGCGAACGACTCCTCGAGGACGAAGACGACCCGATGGCCGCGTTCGCGGAGCACGGTGCCGATCCCGACGCAGTTGTTGGTCGGCCCGTAGGCACTCTCCGGGAAGAAGACGATCGTGCGCGGCTCGGTCACCGGGTCCTCCATCGACGAACGGCGGGCGTCACCGCGACGATAGCGCCCACTCGACCGGCAAGGAGCGAGGTTTTCGAAAGACCACCCCGGTCGGCGGCGTCGCGCCGGCCGCGACGCGGACGCCCGGCCAGCCGTCGAGCGCGGCTTCGAGGGCCGCCCGAGTCTCCAGCCGGGCCAGATGGAGTCCGATACAGGCGTGCGGTCCCTGGGCGAACGTCACGTGGGTCCGCGCCTCGGGGCGGCGGACATCGAACCGGTCCGGGTCGGCAAAGGCCGCCGGGTCGCGATTGGCCGCGGTCAGCGAGACGATGACGAGATCGCCTCGACGGATCGTCGCCCCGCCGAGGACGGCGTCCCGGGTCGCGTAGCGGTCGACCCGGGCGGCCGCCGGCTCCAGGCGCAGCGACTCCTCGATGGCGTTGCCGATGAGCGATCCGATCGGCACGGATGGCGTCGAGCGCGCCGGGCGTCGACAGGACGTGCCAGAACGCCGAGGTCGTCATGCCCTCGCTCGTCTCGATGCCGCCGAACATCATCACCGCGGCGTTCGAGACGACCTCCGGCGTCGTCAGCGTCGTCGTCGCATCACGGAGGACGCCGTCGCGTTCCTGGATCGCGGCGCTGACCTGTCGATCCAGCGCGCCGAACGCCTGGCTTCCCTCCGTGGTCGCCGTCGCCGCCCGCTGAGATGCGATCGACCGACGCGACGATCGCGTCGTACCAGCCGAGGAGCGTGGCTGGCTCGACATCGGGCAGCTCGAGCAGGGCCGCCACGACGAGCACGGCCAGCGGTCCGGCGAGATCGCGGCGGATCTCCGCGCGGCCCGCAGGGGCTAGGCCCTCGACGAGGCTCTCGGCCATCCCGGCGACCTGGGCCGTGAAGCGCTCGCGGACCTGGGGCAGGCGGAGGGCTTCGGCGAACGGGTCGCGGTGTCGGCGGTGGTCATCGCCGTCGAGCGAGAGCATGCTCGGCCCGACGACCTGGCCGGTCGAGAACCGCGGATCGTCGACGGTGTAGGTCTGGGCATCGCGCATGACCTGGATGCACAGGTCGCGGCTCGTGACGAGCCAGCCGTCGAGCACGGGGACCCAGGCCACCGGTGCCAACGCACGGAGCTCGGCGAGGACCGGGTACGGGTCGTCGCTCAGGGCCTCGAGCGTGACGGTGTCGCCGAGCGAAGTGGGCATGGCCCCGATGCTACGGCCCTGCTCCAAGGGACGGGTCGAAATCGACCTAGCAGCTGGAGGCAAGGGATCGCTCGATCGTCGAGGTCACGCGGTCCGGGCCTCCGTCACTACGGCTCATGCGACCTGCCGACCGCAACGGCTAGGTCCAGGGCGTCGGCAGGTGGGTCAGCGGCTCTCGGTCCGGGAGGACGTCGACCTGCAGGGCCGGGTCGGCCGCCGGCACATACCGCTCCTCGAGCCCGAGCTCCTTGAGGACGATATTGCGCGCCTGCGCGATGGCCGTGGCCTTATAGAACGCGATGGTCCGGCTGAACCCCTGGCGTCCGAACCCGCAGTCGCTCGACAGGATGAGCTGCTCGGCCGGGATGACCTCGAGGGCGCGGCGGATGCGCGCGGCGACGACCGCCGGCATGTCGGCCTGGAGGGTCCGGTGGTTGACCATCCCGACCGCGACCTTCTTCTTGAGCGTGGCGGCGTAGGGCTTGAACAGGTCGATCTCGGCCAGCTCGTTCTCTGTCGCTTCGACCGTCCAGACGTCGCCCTTGAGCCGCTCGAGGTAGATCTCGATCGAGTTGGCGTACGACTCGCCCGTGTAGACCTTCTGCATGTTCGGGTTGCCCCAGCAGGTGTGGATCCAGAGCTCGACGTCATCGAGGCCGTCGACCTCGTGGTTGAACGCGTCGACGAGGAAGTCGAGCATCCCCGTCTGGTCCGGGTAGAAGTTGGCGACGAAGTGGATCGTCGGCTCCTCGATCTGGATGACCTTGGCGCCGGCGGCCGCGAGCTGACGGAGCTCGACGTTCATGGCCGTGGCCATGTCCCAGATGAGCTGCTTCTTGTCCTCGAGGTCGTATTCGGAGGTGTGGCTGTCGAGGAAGATCGACAGGACCTGCGACGAGCACGTCCCGAACTTGACCGGCTTGCCAGCCCGAGCCTGGGCGATCCGCCAGAGCTTCGCGTACTCGAGCGGGTTGCGGCGATCGTGCTCGACCTTGCCGACGACGCGCGGCCAGCGCCAGGTCGTCTCGATCTCGTTCATCAGGGTGCCCGGCGGGAACTCGAGGAGTCGGTCGCGTGAACGCTCGTACTGGAGCTCCTCGTGCTCGAGCCCCAACCAGCGCTGGAGCGGGTAGTGGTGCCACGACCGACCCGCGAAATCCTCGTCGAGGTGGTAATCGCCGTTGGTCAGGATGTCGAGCCCGGCCCGCTCCTGGTCGGCGATGACGGTCGAGTGCGCATCGAGGAACTGCTCACGGAACTTGACGTCGAGGAGCGCCGTGTCGAGCGGGCGGCCCCACAAGCCACCGTCGTACCAGCGCGGCCGCGGCCACGAGCCGGTGACGGTCGCCGGGAGCATCAGGTCCTTGGTCGCCGTGAGCATGCGCGCGCGCCTCCTCGTCGTGATCCGGTGGTCGGTCGATCCTAGATCGTCCGGCCGCCTAGCATGGAGGCGCGAAGCATCGTCGGACAGCGGAGGAACGGGTCGTGAAGATCGTCGTGGTGGGTGGGACCGGACGGCTGGGTTCCCAGGTCGTGGCCGAGCTGCAGCGCCGCGGGCACGAGACGGTGGCCGCCTCGCCGAGCACGGGGTTCGACACGATCTCGGGTTCCGGCGTGGTCGAGGGCCTGACCGGCGCCGACGTCGTGGTCGATGTGTCGAATGCTCCGTCGTTCGAAGCGGGCGCGGTCCTGGAGTTCTTCGAGACATCGACCGGGACGCTGCTGTCGGCCGAGCGTCAGGTCGGCATCGGGCATCACATCGTGCTGTCGATCGTCGGGACCGATCGCGCGCCGGACAGCGGCTACCTGCGGGCGAAGGTCGCCCAGGAACGGCTGGTGGCTGGCGGAGGCGTGCCGTACACGATCGTCCGGGCCACCCAGTTCTTCGAGTTCCTCGGCCAGATCGGTGATACCGCCACGACCGACGGGACCGTGCGATTGACGTCGGCCACGCTGCAGCCGATCGCCGTCGGCGACCTTGCCGCCATCGTCGCGGGCGTGGCCGAGGGCCAGCCGACCAACGCCGTGATCGAAGTCGGCGGCCCCGAGGCCATCGGCCTGGACGAGCTGGTCCGTCGGGTGCTGACCGCCAAGGGTGACCCGCGGACGGTCGTCGCGGACGACAGCGTGCCGTACTTCGGTCAGCTGCTTCAGGACTCGACGCTGACGCCCGGGCCGGACGCGCGGATCGGCCCGACGCACCTGGACGAGTGGCTCAGCCGAACCTGAGGCCTGCTCTCTACGAGCGATGCTGCTGCTCCTCCGCGAACGGAGGCGTGAGCTCCTGGATGGACCGCTCGGACTCAGCGACCTCTGCTCGTGGGCACGACAACCAGAGCGCCCACGGCCCGAGTTCCGTGGCGATGTAGTACTGCAGGTGGACGATGTCCTCCTGGCCTGGGTCGGCGCTCGTCATCTCCAGACGGAGCGCCTCGCCGAGCTGGAGGTAGACGCGCCCGAGGGAGCTGATTCGCATCTGCGTCGCCTGCGGATGCATGCCGTAGCGCCATCGGCTCACGGGCGACGCCAACGAGTCGGCCATGTTGCCCTCCCGTCACCTACACGGAGCGTGCGAGGTGCACGTACGGCGAACGGTACTCCCCGACCCCGGCGCGTCGTCTCGATCACGGTGCGGTCGCCAGGGTCTCAAAGAGGGCAAGGTTCGCTGACGAGGGTCGGCACGGGCGCCGGATCGGCACAGGCGGCCGCGCTGATCGCGATCGCCATCGCGGTCACGGTCGCCAACAGCGCGTGCATCGGTCCTCCAAGGTTCGTGAGCCCATAGGACGCGGCCTCGCCTACGGCCGTTACGAGGCACCGACGGGATCACGCACGATGTGGACTATCGTTCCCTGGATGAACGAGAAGCGAACGACGGCTCGAGCCTTACACGACGCCGACGGAGTCGAGGACTGGCGGGTCCTGTTCTCGGGCGCACATGCCTACTTCCGTACCAGGTCATTCGAGCATGGCGCCAGGTTCGTGGCGGCGATCGCCGAGGTTGCCGAGGCCGTTGGCCACTTCCCCGACGTCGACCTGCGGCCGGAGGGCGTGACCGTCCGTACAGCCTCCGGAGAGTACGGGGCCTTGAGCCAGCGCGATGTCGAGCTGGCCCGCGGCATCTCGGTCGAGGCTCGGAGGTTGCAGGTCGAGCCAGACCCCTCGCAGGTCCAGGTGATCGGCATCGCCGTGGCGCAGGATGCCGGCAGCGATGTCGGTCCGTTCTGGGCCGCCGTCCTCGGGTACAAGAGCCTCGGCCCGGATGAGGACGTCGTCGATCGACACCGGCGCAATCCACACGTCTCGTTCCAACGCCTGCACCCTCCCAAGCCAGGCCGTGGCCGGACGCATATCGACGTCAGCGTGCCCGCGGACCAGGCGGAGGCAAGAGTCGCGGCGGCCCTCGCGGCGGGCGGACGCCTAGCCGATGAGACGCACGCGCCCCACTGGTGGACGCTCGCTTCGCCCGAGAACCACGGCGTCGACATCGCGGCCTGGCCGGATTTCGAAGACGGCGACAGCTGACGACGGCCGGCACCAGCCTGGGTTCCGGCATGTTCGTCATATGACCGTCCGCGATCCTGTGGTCCCTCAGCGTGTCGTTGCCAGCGCGACGATGAGGACGACCACCGATCCTGCGCCGACGAGGAGATCGAGCGTGCTCCAGTGGACCTCGCGGTAGCGGGACCGCGGCCCGGAGCCGAAGGCTCGCGCGTCCATGGCGAGGGCCATCCGATCGCCGTGGCGGATGGCCAGGACCAACAGGCTGAGCAGCAGCCGCGGATGCCAGCCGCCGCCGAGGCCGCGGATGCGTCGTGCCTGGCGCAGGGTCGTCAGGTCCTCCGCGAAGCGCGGGATGGCCTGGTAGGCGGCGAGCGCGCCGTACCCGAACCGCTCGGGGACGCGGGCTTGCTGGACCAGCGCGTCGACGAGCCGGGTCGGCTCCGTCGTCAGGGCGAACACCGCGCCGACCGAGGCGATGGCCACGACCCGCAGCCCGAGCGCCACGGCCGTGGCGACCGCCTCGCTCGTGATCCGCAGCGGCCCGATGCGCGCGATCTCCGTCGCCGTCGGGTCGATGTTGGCGGCCCCGAACACGATGTTGGTGATGACCACGACCGCCGCCACGATCCACAGCGGGGCCAGCGCCCGGAGCAGGTCGCCGAACCGGATCCGGCCGAGCGTCACGCCGGCCACGAGCGCAACGGCCGTGATGACGAGCGGTGGCAGGCCCTGCGTCGTGAACGCGAGGCCGACCAACCACGACAGGGCGATCGCCAGTTTCGTGACCGGGCTGACCCGGCCGAGCACGCTCGCAGCCCGCTCGTCGGCGATGGTCATCGCCCGGATCACGGCACGACCTCGTCGCGGACGATCCGGCCGTCGGCCATGGCGAGGATCCGGGTCGACGTGTCGGCCACGAACCGCTCGTCGTGGGTCGCCGCGATGACGCAGGCGCCCGCGTCGACATGTTCGTCGAGGATCCGCAGCAGACCCTCGTAGCCATGCCGGTCCTGGCCGAACGTCGGCTCATCGAGGACGAGGACGGCCGGCCGCCGGACGAGCACCGACGCCAGCGACAGTCGCCGTTGCTCTCCGCCCGACAGTCGATACGGGCTGCGCTCGCCGAACGCGTCGAGGGGTAGCCCGACGGCCGCCATCGTCGCCTCGGCCGCGGTGGCCTCGTCGGGTCGGAGGCCGAGCAGGACCTCGTCGCGGACGCGCTGGGCCAGGAACTGGCGTTCCGGCTCCTGGAAGACGTAGCCGGCGCGTCGCGCCAGGTCGGCGGCCGGAAGGCGGGCGGGATCCGTGTCGTCGAGTCGGACCCGGCCTTCGGTCGGGGTGAGCAGCCCGACCAGCAGCCGGCCGAGCGTCGATTTGCCGCTCCCGTTCGGGCCGACGAGGGCGATCCGCTCGCCGCCGTGCGTCTCGAGCGTGATCTCGCGGACGACCGGGCGGCCGCGCTCGTAGGCGAACGCGACATCCTCGGCGTGAAGACGGATCGACGATCCGGCCGCGGTCGCGGACGCCGCGGTCGACGCCGATCGTCGCGCCGCGGCCGGGGTGTCCGGCAGCCAGATCCCGGCGGCGTCGAGCGGCGCTCGGTCGGCCAGCACCGAATCCGGCGAGCCGAACGCGAGGGGCGCGCCATCGGGCCCGAGTGCCAGGACGAGATCGGCGAGCGGCCAGGCGGCATCGACCCGATGTTCGACGAGGACGATCGTCGCCGTCCCGGCCACGCGGAGCGCGGCGAGCTGGTCCAGGAAGGCACGCGCGCCGTCGGGATCCAGGTTGGCCGTCGGCTCGTCGAGGACGAGCACGCCGGGTTGCGGCGCCAGGACGCCGGCCAGCGCGAGCCGCTGCTGCTGACCGCCGGACAGATCGAGGGCGATCCGGCGCTCGAAGCCCGCCAACCCGACCGCCGCCAAGGCCGCCGGCACCCGCGCCCGCATCGCCGCCGGCGCCCAGCCGCGGTTCTCCAGCCCGAAGGCGACGTCGTCCTCGACCCGGTCCATGACGATCTGCCGGGATGGGTCCTGGAAGACGAGCCCGACCCGCGCGGCCAGCTCCCCCGGCGGGTGGTCGCGGACCTCGTGGCCGTCGACCGTCAGCGAGCCCGTCCACGTGCCGGGGACCTCGCGCGGGACGAGGCCGGCCAAGGCCAGGCCGAGCGTGCTCTTGCCCGACCCGGACGGACCGACCACGAGCAGGCAGGCGCCGGCCGCGACGTCGAACGTGACGTCCCGCAGCGCCGGCGCGGGCGCGCCCGCGTACGTGAAGCCGAAGTCCCGGGCCGAGAGGGCCGCGGGACGGCCCGATCCGCCGGCCGATGCCGCCTGGGTCAGGCCGGGAATCCGTCGAGCACGCCGGTGCGGCGGAGGGCACGCACGAGGGCGATCGCGATGAGCGGCGTGACGATCGCGCCGGAGATGGCCATCGCGACGAACATGATGACGAGGACATCGGTCGCCAGGGCCGAGTAGTACACGACGACGTCGTGGACGTAGGCCGCGGCGGCGCTCGCGAGTCCCGCGACGGCCAGGACCGGGAAGGTCCAGAGCCGGTAGAGGGTGAAGGCGAAGACGAGCTCCGCGGCGGCGCCCTGGACGAACCCGGACAGGAGCGTGTCGACGCCCCAGGCGCTCCCGAGCACGGCCGACAAGCCGGCCGCGACCATCTCCGCGAACAGGGCCGCCCCGGGCTTGCGGATGATGAGCGGGGCGACGATGGCCGGCAGGAGCCAGATGCCATAGGCGAGGTTCTGGAGCGGCCCAAGGACCTCGAGCGCCTTCCACAGCCCGCCGGCCAGGACGAAGGCGACGCCGAAGGCGACGCCGATGACGGCCGCGACGACGATGTCGCGCGTGCGCCAGCGGGTGTCGGGCAGCGACGCCGGCGTCTGGGCGCCGCTCTGGATGGTCGTGGTCATGAGCCGTCCTCCAAGCGATCCGGGGACGGGCGTCGACGAGTCGATCGACGGCGGGTCGATCGGGCCTGCTTCCTTCGCCGGTACGAACCGGATCAGGTTCCGCGGGTCTGTGGCCTAACCACACTCTCAGCGCTCGAAGCGCTCCCCGGAGGCTATTCGATTAGACGTTCACAGTAGCACGGGCCGCGGTTTGGTCCCGGAGCCAGGCGATGATGTCGTCGATGACCTCCGGCCCTTCGGGCTCGTTGTGGAGCTCGTGACGCAGACCGGCATAGGTGCGGCGGGTCGTCAGCGGGGCTCCCTCGAACGGCTCCGAGGCCCTCGCGGGAACGAGCCCATCATCGAGACCGTGCAGGACGAACGTCGGCACGCCGAGCCCGCCGGCGGCAGCGGCGCGGACGCGGGCCTGCTCGCGGAACCCCTCGGCGCCGAACCGGGTCGTGCTCGTCTTGACGCACAGGGGGTCGTCAGCCGTCTTGGCCGCGACCGACGGGTCGCGTGACAGGGTCGAACCGTCGATCCCGTTGGGGATGCTCAGCGTCGGTGCGAGCCGACCGAAGATGGGCACCAGGCGCTGCTTCCACGCCGCCAGGGTCGAGTCGAGGCCCGGCGATGACAGGACGACGAGATCGGGCTTGGGCCGGTCGGTCAGGCAGTACCCGGCCACGACGAGGCCGCCGCCCGAGTGGCCGTACAGCACGACCGGCCGTCCACCGGCCCCGGCCCGGACCGCGGCGAGCCGTCCGCCGAGGTCGTCGTGGAGCTGGCTCCACTGATCGACATGCCCGCGGCGGCCACCCGACGCCCCGTTGCCACGCTGGTCGTACGACCAGGCCTCGATGCCGGCCGACGCCAGCTGGTCGCCGACGTGCTCGTAGCGGCCGGAATGCTCGCCCAGGCCGTGGACGATGAGCACGTCGGCCCAGGGGGCGCCCGCCCAGGCGCCGCCGGCCTCGGCTTCGTCCGCCGGCCAATGGCGGGTCAGCAGCTCGATGCCGTCGGCGGTCACCGCCCGCCCCTCGATGGATGGCACGGGGCGAGCCTACGCGAATCGGCCGGCCGGCACGCCGCTAGGATGCGCGTCCATGGGCGTCGACGATGGCTGGGTCGAGATCGGTGACCGCTTCTTCGTGCGCCGCTATGCGTTCTACGACCAGAACATCGGGCTCGTCCTGGGCGACGGCGCGGCGCTCGTCATCGACACCCGTTCGACCTACGCCCAGGCACGCGAGATCCTCGACCACGTCCGCGAGGTGACCCGCGACCCGATCACGACCGTGGTCGACACGCACGGCCATTTCGACCACGCCTTCGGCAACCGGATCTTCCGGCCGGCGGTCATCTGGGGCCAGGCCGGCTGCGTGCCGTTCATGGAGCGGACCGGCGAACGGCGCAAGGCCGCGATCGGCGCCGACGAGCCGGACCTGGCCGAGGCGCTCCAGGAGGTCGTCATCGACCCGCCGGACCGGACGTTCGACGACGCGACGACGATCGCGGTCGGCGGGCGGCCGGTCGAGCTCCGCTATCTGGGTCGCGGCCACACCGACCACGACGCGATCATCACCGTCCCGGGCACGGACGTGGTGTGGGCGGGTGACCTCCTCGAGCAGGGCAACGTGCCGTTCTTCGGCGATGGCTATCCCCTCGACTGGGTCGCAACGTCAGCGGCCGTGGCCGAGCTCGTCATGCCCGGATCCGGCGTCGTCGTGCCGGGGCATGGCGATCACGCCGGGCGGGCCTTCGCCGACGCGCAAGCCGCGTCCTTCGCGCAGTTGGTCGACCTCGCCCAGCGGGTGCACGCCGGTGCGCTCACGCTAGACGACGCCGTGGCGGCTCACCCGTTCGCGGACGACCCGGTCGATGACGCTCGAGCCGCGTTCGAGCGGGCGCTCGCCCAGCTCCGTGGCGACGTGGACCGTCCGACCGGCTAAGGGTCAGTCGTCGAGGACGAACGTGACGAGCATGTTCACCCGGTAGGCGACGATCCGGCCACCGTCGATATCGACCTGCTGCTCCTTGATCCAGGCCGACTTGACGTTGCGCAGGGTCTGGTTCGCGCGCTCGATGCCCTCGTTGATGGCGGCTTCGAAGCTCTGCTCGGAGCGGGAGCTGATCTCGGTGACACGGGCGACGGACATGGCAGGGCCTCCTGGGTCGGGTTCGGGACCGCGGCGCGGTACCGCGTCACCGTAGCGGGGCGCAGTCGCTCGGCGTCGTTGCCGGCCCGGCCTCGCGCCTTGCTAGTTCCGTACGGTTTCAGTCGACCCGGACGACCCACCGGCCACGAGCGGAGCCGGCCACGATCCCGTCGAGCGCGGTCTCGAGGGTGGCGAGCGTGACCTCCTGGACGTGCTCCCCGAGCGCTCGCGGCCGCAGGTCGGTCGCCAGCCGATCCCAGATGGCGCGGCGCCGGGCGATCGGGACGGTCACGGAGTCCATCCCGAGCAGGGCCGTCCCGCGCAGGATGAACGGGAAGACGGTCGTCTCGAGCTTCGGGCCGCCGGCATTGCCACTGGCCGCGACGGCGCGCCCCGGTCCGCAGCGTCCGGAGCACGTACGGCAGGGTCGCCCCGCCGACGGCATCGACCGCGCCCGCCCAGCGTTCCGATTCGAGCGGCTTGCCCTCGGCGGTCACCTCGTCCCGGGTCAGGATGCCGGCCGCCCCGAGAGCCTGCAGCCGATCGGCCTCGTCGGCCTTGCCGGTCGCCGCCCAGACCTCATAGCCGCGATCGGCCAGGATGGCCAGGGCCGTGCCGCCGACGCCGCCGCTCGCCCCGGTGACGAGGACCGGGCCGTCCGCCGGCTTCAGGCCTCGCTCCTCGAGCGCCACCACCGACATGGCCGCCGTGAACCCGGCCGTGCCGATGGCCATCGCGTCGCGCGGGGTCAGGCCGGGCGCCAGGGGCACGACCCAACCCGCCGGGACGCGCTGGTACGGGCTATAGCCGCCGTGGCGTGACACACCGAGGTCGTAGCCGTGGGCGAGCACCACCATCCCGACCGGGATGCCGGCGTCGTCGCTGGCGATGACCTCACCGGCCAGGTCGATGCCGGGGATGAGTGGGCTGATCCGGGCGACCTTGCCATCGACCCGCGTCGCCAGCCCGTCCTTGAAGTTGACGCTGGACCATCCGACCCGGATCTCGACCTCGCCGGGCGGCAGGTCGGACTCGCGGACCTCGCGGATGCCGCGCTCGACGGCCGGCGCGCCGTCCGGCCCCTCGACCTTCTCGGCGACATAGGCGGCGAACGTCTCCGGGATGGCGGTCATGCCCGGAAGCCTAGCGGGACGGGGCACCGGCTCGTCGACGTTGCGGTCACCGAGACCCCTAGGTTGCCGTTGGGTGGCGCGGGTTGACGCCCAGCTCGCGCCGCCCCCACCATGCCCGAGCGATGACGCAGACGGCCCGCTCCTGGAACATGTGTATGCGCTGGCGGCCCCGCCGTGCGGAGGATGGGGTCTGAGGTCACGCGCTACCAGATGACGTAGGAGCGGGACCACAGACACTGGTCCCGGGGCCGCGGACTCCACACCGGAGCCGCGGCTTTTCGTTTGTCCTCCGAACCACGCGACGGGTGACCGCCAGGCAGCCGGCCCTCCCAGGGCCACCGGGACCTCGACGACCGCTCTCGCCCCCGATCGGAGTGACACGACCACCATGACCGACCTCGACCCGACCACGTTCCGCCCGGAGACCCGCGCCCTGCACAGCGGGCAGAAGCCGGATCCGACGACCAACGCCCGCGCCGTCCCCATCTACGCCACGACCAGCTACGTCTTCGACGACGCGGCCCACGCCGCCCGGCTATTCGGGCTCCAGGAGTTCGGGAACATCTACACCCGGATCATGAATCCGACGACGGACGTGTTCGAGCAGCGCGTCGCCGCGCTCGAGGGCGGCGTCGCGGCCCTGGGCGTCAGCTCCGGCCAGGCCGCCGAGACGCTGAGCATCCTCAATCTCGCTCGGGCCGGCGACAACATCGTGTCCTCGTCGTCGCTCTACGGCGGGACCTACAACCTGTTCACCCATACGCTGCCCAAGATCGGGATCACGACCACCTACGTCGACGGGTCGGATCCGTCGGCCTTCGGCCGCGCCATCAACGAGCGGACCAAGGCGGTCTTCCTGGAGCTCATCGGCAATCCCCGCCTCGACGTCCACGACCTGGCGTCGATCGCCGACGTCGCGCACGCCCGGGGCGTGCCGGTCATCGTCGACAACACGTTCGCGCCGCTCCTCGCCCAGCCGATCAAGCACGGCGCGGACATCGTCATCCACTCGGCGACGAAGTGGATCGGCGGGCACGGCACGGCGATCGGCGGCGTCGTCGTCGACGGCGGGACGTTCGACTGGGCGGCCAGCGACCGGTTCAAGGCCGACTTCGTCGACCCGGACCCGAGCTACCACGGGATCAGCTACACGGAGGCCTTCGGCAACCTGGCGTTCATCCTCAAGCTCCGGGTCCAGGGCCTGCGCGACATCGGTGCGGCGCTCAGCCCGTTCAACGCCTTCCTGTTCCTCCAGGGCCTCGAGACGCTCCCGCTCCGGATCACCCGTCACAGCGAGAACGCCCTGGCCATCGCCCGCTGGCTGGAGACACGGGACGAGGTGACCTGGGTCTCCTACCCTGGCCTGGAGTCGCACCCCAGCCACAAGCAGGCCAGGCGCTACCTGACCGGCGGCTACGGCGGCATCGTCACGTTCGGCGTGAAGGGCGGCGTCGAGGCCGGTCGCCGGCTCATCGACAACGTCCAGATCTTCAGCCTGCTGGCCAACGTCGGCGACGCCAAGTCGTTGATCATCCATCCCGCGTCGACGACGCACTCGCAGCTCGATCCGGAAGAGCAGGTCACCACCGGCGTGACGCCGGACCTCATCCGCTTGTCGGTCGGGCTGGAGCACGTCGACGACCTCATCGCCGACCTCAGTCAGGCCCTCGCGGCGTCGACCGCCGACGCCTCGGCGGACGGCCAGCTCGTCGGCGCGGCCGGATGACGGGCGTGGCGGAGGGCGTCGCCTCGGCGGCGCCCGCCCGCCGGGACCTCGCGACGGGCACGGGCCGGCTGGAGACGGCCGAGCTCGGGCCCCTCACCCTGGCGGACGGCTCGGTCATCCCGGAGCTCGTCGTCGGCTACCGCCACGACGGGCCGCCGCCCGGGGTCACGCCCCAGGTGGTCGTCATCCACGCCCTGACCGGATCGGCGGACGCCGCCGGCGATTGGTGGGCGCCGCTCATCGGCCCGGGGGAGGCCCTGGACACGGCCCGGGTCGGCGTCCTGTCGGCCAACCTGTTGGGCGGCCGCTACGGGACGACCGGCCCGACCAGCGACGAGCCACGCAGCGGCCGACCATGGGGCGATCGCTTCCCGGTCGTCACGACCCGCGACCAGGCGGCGGCCCAATGGCGGCTCCTCGACGCGCTCGGCGTCGAGGACGTCGCCCTCGTCGTCGGCGGATCACTGGGCGGCATGGTCGCGCTCGAGACCGCCCTGCTACGGCCCGCGGCGGTGCGCCACGTCATGCCCATCGCCGCGCCGGCCGCGACCGGGGCGATGGCCGTGGCCTGGAACCACCTCCAGCGCCAGCTCGTGGATCGCCTCGGGCTGGACGGACTGGCCCTCGCCCGGCAATTGGCGATGACCACGTACCGAAGCGAGGTCGACTTCGACCAGCGCTTCGGGCGCGACCGCGAACCGGACGGCCGGCACGCCATCGTCAGCTACCTGGACCACCAGGGGCGCAAGCTCGTGGATCGGTTCGACCCGGCGACCTACCGGGTGCTGGCCACGGCGATGGACGAGCACGACATCGGCGCGGACCGTGGCGGGGCCATCCCGGCCCTGGCCGGGCTCGCCGACGGCGGCACGCGCCTGACCGGGGTCGGCATCCAGGACGACATCCTGTACGGCCCGCGGCAGGTCCGCGCGCTGGTGGACGCCGCGACGACGGCCGGAGTCTGGGCCTGCTACCGGGAGATCGCCTCGACGAAGGGGCACGACGCCTTCCTGGTCGAGTGGGATCAGCTGGGCGTTCTGCTTCGCGAGGCCCTCGCGGCCGACTAGGCGTAGTCGGGACGGACCTAGGGCTCGGGCGTCGGCGTCGGCTCCGGCGTCGGTTCGGGCGTCGGCGTCGGCTCCGGGGTCGGCGTCGGCGTCGGCGTGTTCTGCTCGATCCACAGGAACTGGCGGAGCGGCATGCCACTGCCGCGGATCGCGGCCGCCCGGGCCTTGCCGACGTACCGGAAGTGCCATGGCTCGTAGCGATAGCAGGTCAGCGACGTCTTGCCCTTGGGGTACGACCGGATGAAGCCGTACTTCCAGGCGTGGGTCTGGAGCCAGTGACCGGCCTTGGTCGTCGCCCAGTCGGTGTAGTCCCACGGCGCCTTGCCGCCGTAGCTCTTGAGGTCGAGGGTCGTCCCCAGCTGGTGCTCGCTGTGGCCTGCCCGGGCACTCTCCTTGAGCGCGACGGCGTAGCCATGGACGCGGACCCAGTAGGCGAAGGTCGACTTCTGCGTCGCGTAGCTCCGGTACGCCGAGGCGACGCTGAACCGGGCGCCGGCGGCGCGTGCCGCCCGGGCCATCGCCTTGAGGTCCGGGATGACGAAGCTGCGCACGGAGTAGCCGCCGTTGAGCCCGGCATATGACGTCGACTTGAGGTCCGTCGGCTTGTAGGTCGAGGACAGGCGGAAGTCGGTGTCGAGGAGCGAGCGGTGCCACGACTTCAGGGAGCGGTGCTTGGTCAGCGTGTCGCCGACCTTGCAGGTCGGGAGGGCGGGCGCGGCCGACGCCGTGGCGGCGACCGAGCCGAGCAGGGCGAGCGCGAGGATCAGGACCACGCTGCGCGAGCGCGCCGCGACCGGTCGAGGCGAGTGCATGGCCCCCATCCTACCGACCGAGCCCGGTCGAGGGACCCGGACGAACGTACCGCGTCGCGAGGCCGGCCTGGGCTAGCCGCTACGGCTCGGGGGTCGGCTCCTCGGTCGGCGCTTCAGTCGGCTCCTCGGTCGGCTCCGGCGTCGGTTCGTCGGTCGGCTCGGGCGTCGGTTCGGCCGTCGGCTTCGCGGTCGGCTTCGCGGTCGGCTTGGCCGTGGGCTTGGGCGTCGGCTTCTTGGTCGGCTTCGGCGTCGCCGCCCGGCCGCAGCTGCTGATCCCGCCGGTGGTCGGCGTGCCGCCCTGCTTCTTGGGCGCGAGGTAGTCCTTGTCGGGCAGGTCGCCGTCGGTCGGGAAGATCGCCTTGGCCAGCCGCTTGATCCGGGTCAGGTTCGGGATCTGGACGGAGCCGCGCCGATCGACGGTCCCGCGGACCATCGGCCGGGTGATGACCGCGCGGTAGGTCGACGACCGGCCGATGTCGGCCATGGCCTCGGCCAGGTCCGGCAGGATCTTGCGCGGGACGTTCGTGGTCATCGTCTTCGAGATGGCCTTGAGCAGGCCGACCGGGTCGTTGACGAAGCCGCCCGACACGAGCTTGTCGCGGATACCGGTCAGGACCTCCTGCTGGCGGGCGGCCCGGGAGAAGTCGCTCTCGCCGGCGGCCTTGCGCGCTCGGGCGTAGGCCAGCGCCGCGGCCCCATCGAGATGGTGGCGGCCGGCCGTGATCGAGAACCCGCGGTCGTACCCGTAGCCGTGACGGGTCGGATCGCAGAACCCGCGCGCGACGTTGACGTTGATCCCGCCGATCTTGTCGATGACCCGGACGAAGCCGGCCAGGTTGACGACGGCGTGGTACTTGATCTCGAGGCCCAGCATCTTGCCCAGCGCGCCGCGCAGGACGTCGAAGCCGTTCCCGCTCGAACCCGGGAACTGGCGCGGATGGTGGCGCGCGTACGACACGAGGCCGTTGATCTTGGCCGTGTACGTCCGGCCGTCCTCGAGCTGGACGTCGACCATGTCGCGCGGGATCGAGACCATCGACACGGTGTCCGTCGACGGATCGAACGAGGCGACGATCATCGTGTCGGTCAGGTACGTGTTGCGATTGACGGCCGAGTCGACACCGACGAGCAGGACGTTGACCCGCGGCACGGCGGGCGTCGGCGATGGGGTGGCACTAGGTGACGGCGGGGCGCTGGAGAGGAAGCTCGGATCCGGCGCGGGCGTCGCCGTCGGTCCGACCGCGAGCGGCGTCGGGGACGGCTCGTCGAGGAAGATCTCGTCGGCCGTCTCGCGCGCCGTCTGCGTGGCGTACCCCGCGTAGACCTGCGGGACGATGACCACGACCAGGAGCAGGGCCACGATCGGCAGGGCATCGCGCCGGGTGGGCTTCGGGAGCCGCGGATCCAGGAGGCTGGAGCCGACGGCGAGGAGCCGCCACAGGAGGAACAGGCCCTGGGTCAGCAGCAGGGCGACGAGGATGCCCGGGTCGATGAGCGTCGCCATGAGGCGCGGCAGACTGGTCGTGGCCACGACGACGAGCAGGCCGACGAGCGCGGCGATGACCGGCAGCAGGAACAGGATGGCCAGACCGCGCCGACCGGCCACGAGGTGGCCGAGGCCGGGCAGGATGGCATCGAGGACGGCCGGGACATAGCGGCCGCGGCTGGGTAGCGGGTTCACCGGTGACGGGCCGGCCGCGTCGACATCGTCGACGTCGGGGGACTCGGGAAACACGGCGGGGAGGGTAGCACGCCGGCGCGATGTGGCCGGTCGGCGAGGGGCGCCAGGGGCCCGGACCGGGGAGCTGGCAACGGTGCGCTAGAATGCTGCCCGCACTGGCGAGTGGCCAAACGGTAAGGCACCTGACTCTGGATCAGGGGATTGAAGGTTCGAATCCTTCCTCGCCAGCCAATCTTCTGAGCACGAAATGACCTCCGACGGGTATCCGCGGGGCGTCACTGCGCTGGCGCGGTCTGGCGGGACCAGAGCGCCGGGCTGGTGAGGGAGGAGACCGTCCTTAGGCCGACCCGCCCACGAGGCGAGCCTGCCTACCCGCGACCTTCCACTCGTCTTGCTCGTGGTCAGACAGATCCAGGTCCGCTGCCTGTGGAAGCATCGGGAGCCCCAGTCTGCACGGAGCAGGGGCTCCCGATGGGGCACGGATCAGGCTTGCGGGGGCGCCTGATCCTGCGACAGACGGGCTTCCCCCAGGTCGCCCGGCTGCACGGGTCAAAGTAGGGCCGCCCGGCGAACGACCGCAGCTGCGTAGATCGATGGCCCATTGCGCGCGCGTTTCGGACGGGGTTAGTTGTCCAGCGCGAGGGCCATCGACAGTCGAGCCCAGGCGACAGTTGCGCGGCCAGCCTCGTATCCGCATCCGAGACAGCGCCAAGTCTTAGGTGCTGCGATCGGGCACTCCACCTGCCAGACCATCTGGCCGCGCTCCTGGGTCAACCGCAGCCCGTACGCGAACCCGTCCAGCGCCCCGCACTCGGAACATCGGAGGTCGAGACCGGAGTGATGTCGGTCAGGTTCGACATGCAATACGTCCATGACCGTCGCCCCCAATGAGAGCACCCCAGTCGCCCATCGGCCTCGGGGGGTAGGCCGGCGTACTGGGGCGCCGTCGCAGACTGTAAGGCGTCGCGTAAGGGACTTCGAGGGGGGCCGCCAGATCCTGGCGCGAGCATGCACCGGATGGACGGGCGGGACCCCGACGGCAATCTAGGACGGGGTCCCGCACGCGTAGCCGTGACGTTCCCAAAGGGAAGCCGACCGCCAAGGCCACCCCCGCAACGTACGTCGCGGATGGATCGGCTTTACGCAACCGGGCGAGGTCGGGCGTTGCATCGACATCTCGAAGGCACCCCAGCGGACAAGCGGCCGGGTGACCCACCTCCTCCTCCTGCTTGTAGCGCGGACGTCATGGCCCGAAGGTCCTGGCTAATCTGCGTGATTCCTCCCGCGGACCACCATTTCGCGCACACCAACCGGCGCCCGTGCCCCCAGTCACCGGCCCGCATAGCTGACCGGGGGCATGGAGGGCGCGATGCGTCTACGACTTCCGGTCTTGGCCGGGCTCCTGCTCATACTCGCGATGCCGCTGACCGTGGCGGCCCACGAGATCACCGACGTGACGGTCGATTGCGAGGGGGAGGCCATCCTCGTCTCCGGCCGGTTGTTCGGCCAGGACGGCGGGGCGACCGTCACGGTGACCGGACCCGATGGGTACTCCCAGTCGTTCTTCGCCGACCAAGACGATCCCTGGACGGTCTCGCTGCCGCTCGGACCTGATGGCGAGTACGCGATCGACTGGCCCGCATTGACCTTCGAGATGATCTTCACCGTTGATTGCGCCGAAGGCGAGGTCCTGCCGACTGAAGCGCCGGCCCCGACGTCGACACCCGCCCCGGGCGGGGATGCCGAGCCGGAGGCCACCCCCGCGCCGGAGGGCGCGGTCCTGCCCGATGTCGGCGGTCCCGGTGGCGGCGTCTCACCGACCTTGCCCCCGACCGACACGTCGTCGTCTGCTCCATCAGAGGCGGGCGGGCTCGGCCTGGCTGGGTTGGGCCTGGTGGGCCTTGCGGCTGCACTGACCTGGCTTGGACTGTTGACATCGGAGCGCCGGCTCCGCCGGGAGGACCGAGAGCCGCGGGGCTGATCCTCCGCGCGTTACAACCGCATGACGGCCCCGATCTGGGCGTAACGCCCGGTCGGGGCCGTTCGTTGTTGTCGCTGAAGACAGTCGCGTGCAGAGTTGTGTCCCGCGCGAGTGCCTTCGTGGCCGGCCCTCTCGCGGATATGGCACTAGGGGGCCGGCCCTTTCACGTCCGGGGAGAACGCCTCGGGGCGCCCGGCTGCCGGATAGAAATCGGCGGCCTCCCCGAGGCGTTGTCTCGATCGTAGGTGGACCCCGCCGCTCGAGAGTCAACTACCTGACGATTTCGTTGTTGGCTAGACGTCAGGTCTAGCCTATGACCATGAGCACGAGTGATCGGTCGCTCCGCGAGTTGATCCTCCTCTCGGTCATGTCGCTCGCGGTCATCACCGGCGTCGTCATGGCGTTGGTCGGCCTGGTCTCGCCGACCGACCCGCCGCCGTAGCCTGGGACTACGGCGCGACCTCAAAAGCATCCGGCGGTACGTCGAGCGCATCGGCGATCCAGAAGTGAGACTGGGTGGCGCCCGCCAGCGCCGTGGATCGCCAGCCAACGCTACGAATACGGCGACGGCCCCCGGAGGTGACTCCGTGGGCCGTTTTAATTCGCGGCGAGATCGGCGTTAGGAAAACCCGATGACTATGGGGCCGCGGCCTCGCCGACTAGCTGCCGCTCGGCCTTGGTCTTGGCCAGCACGTCGGTCGCCAGGTCTTCGGCCTCGCGAGCGAGCTCGATGAGCCTCGGGTCGTCGGCCGCGAGGCGCCCCTTCTCGTTCTCGATCGCGGCCAGCTCCTCGGCGTCCGTCGCGACGTCATCGCTGATCGCCTTGATGTCGTCGGCGCGTTGGTCAGTCACCGTTCACCCCTCCATCTTCGCTGCGGCGCGGGACCCACGAGCCGTCGCGATAGACGTACCAGATCGGCACCCGCTCCCCGCTGAGGCTTCGCGGCCGGACGAGGGCCGCCGGATAGAGCGCACGCAAGGCGCGCGCCAGGTCATCGGGCTGCTCCACCTCCGCGGCGAGGCGTTCCGCCGCCGCGGTGAAGTCGGCATCGTCCCTTGGATTCAGGACGAGGATGGCAGGACGCACGCAGATAGCCCTCTGAGGGAAGTCCCACCGTAAGCCACCCACCGTCGAACGGAGCCTCCGGCGGGCTTCGGAAGTCTTGCGCGCGCCTTGCGAGTCGGCACCGTCGCTCGATCTCCCGCCTGATCCGCATCCGACCGAGCCCGGACCGCGTATCCATCACCACGGGGGGCGATGCCGCCCCAGCGGGTCGCTCGACCGATGTATCGCGGAGGTGCCCTGATGCGATCCACACGTGTGCTCGCCCTGTTCTCGCTGAGCTTGCTCCTGGTCGTCGCGCTTGCCAGCACGGTCAGTGCCACCGGCGGTCGACCGCTGTCGACCACGATGTCGGGGGCGGAGGAAGCGCCTGGTCCAGGCGATCCCGACGGCAGCGGGTTCGCCTCGATCACGGTCAACCCTGGGCTCGGGCGGGTGTGCTTCACCCTCGAGGTCAGCGGCATCGCCCCGGCGAACGCCGCGCACATCCATCGCGCGCCGGTCGGTGCCCCAGGTCCGGTCGTCGTCCCGCTCACCGCTCCGACGTCCGGCACGTCGTCGGGCTGCGTCGACGGCGTCGACCGTGCCCTGACGAAGGACCTCATCCAGAACCCGTCGGCCTACTACGTCAACGTCCACAACGACGGCTTCCAGCCGGGCGCGATCCGGGGCCAGCTCGGCGACTGATCGCTCGCCTCGTCTCTCGACGCGTGGCGGCGCCGGGTCTGGGGACCCGGCGCCGCTCTATGTCCGGTGGGCCGCGATGGCCGTCGCCGTGTCGAAGAATGCCTCCCACGATCGCAGGCCACCGGCCGGGGCGTCGAAGACGTGGACCCAGCGCGTCGTCCAAGTCCGGCCGCTGACCTTCGAGCGACCGCGGAAGAACCCCTGGACGAACACCGTGTCGCCGTCGACCGCCATGGGGCCTGGCTCGAAGTCGAGGATCTCCTCGGTGTCGTCGTGCAGGTCGAGGAACCTCGCGACAGCCTCGAGGCCATTCCACGTCCCGCCGTACGGGAGGTCGCCGGCGCCCGGATAGATCACGGTCATCGACGGGTCGCACAGGCGGATGAAGTCCTCGATCTCGTCGCCATCGAGCGCGGCGTAGGCCCGCTCGACCAACGCTCGGCCGCCCTCAGCCATGGCCCTACCTCCTACGTGTCGCAACCCTCGCGCTCGGACAGCGGCTGACCGGCGACGCTACCCGGGCGCGATGAACCGATACCCGATCCCCCGCTCCGTCCGGATGTAGCGGGGCACGTCGGGCGAGTCGCCCAGCTTGTCCCGCAGTCGACGGATATAGACCCGCACGTAGTCGACCTCGTCCACGTACTCGCGACCCCAGACCTTGGCCAGGAGCGTCCCGTGCTGGAGGACATGGCCGGCGTTGCGGACGAGGTGATAGAGGAGCTTGTACTCGGTCGGGGTCAGGTCGAGGCGATCGCCACGGAGCCGAGCCTCCTGCTTGGCGAAGTCGACCTCGAGGTCGCCCGACCGGAACGACGGCGCGCGACTGGTCGGCACCGGCATCGCCATCCGCCGCAGGACGGCCTTGACCCGAGCCATCAGCTCGAGGTGGTTGAAGGGCTTCGTGACGTAGTCGTCAGCGCCCAGCTCCAGGCCCTTGACCTTGTCCATCGCATCGTCGCGCGCCGTGAGCATGACGACCGGCACGTCGGAGAAGGCCCGGATCTGGCGGAGCACGTCGTAGCCGTCGATGCCCGGCAGGCCGACGTCGAGCAGGACGATGTCGGGATGCTCCTGTTCGACGAGGCCGAGGCCGGTGTTGCCGTCGTTCGCCTCCACGACCTCGACGTCGCGCCACTGCAGGTCGAACCCGAGGCGGATCGACTCGACGACGTCGGGCTCGTCGTCGACCACGAGGATGCGCATCACGCCTCCTCCTGCGGGGCTGCCACCGGCACGACCAGGGTGAACGTGCTGCCCTGACCCAGACGGCTCTGCACGTCGATCGTCCCGCCGTGGGCCTGGGCGATCGCGAGTGCTCGAGGGAGGCCCAACCCGACGCCCTGCTGCGTCCCACCTGGCGCCTCCGGACCGACGAAGAAGCGCTCGAAGAGGTGCGCCTGATCCTCGGTCGAGATCCCCGGCCCATCATCGGTCACCGACCAGCGGGCCATCCCGCGAGCGATCCGGAGGCGGACACCGACACGCCCGCCGTCGGGCGCGAACCGCTGGGCGTTGGCGACGAGGTTGAGGAGCGCGCGATCAAGGCGGGGCCGGTCGCCGTAGACCCGCGGCCTGGCGCCCCTCGGGAGCTGGAGCTCGACAGTCTGGCCGCGCTCCTCCGCCAGCGGGCGGATCGTCGCGACCGCCGACTCGGCGAGGGCCGCGGCGTCGAACTGGCGGAGCTGTAACCCGATCGTGCCGGCGCGGTACCGGGCCAGGTCCAGGATCTCGCCCACGATGTCCTGCATCCGCTCGGCGTTGCGCTCCATCGTCTCGAGCATCGTCCGGCGCTGCTCCTCGCTCGGTCGTGAGGCCGGGTCCAGGAGGAGGCCGGTGAGGGTCCGCATCACCGTGATCGGCGTCCGCAGCTCGTGCGCGATGATCGACAGCAGGTCGGTGCGCAGCCGCTCGAGGTCCTTGAGCGGGACCGCCGCCTCATCCCAGTTGTCGCGACCGGCCAGGCGACTGCCCAGGCTCGACAGGACGTACTGGCGAGGCGGCCCGGCCCGAGCGACCCGGACCAGCCCGAGCGACGCGAGCTCGGCCAGCAGGTTCGCGGCGACGTCCGGCCGCAGCTCGGCGCCTTCGTCGGCGAACCGCGTCGCCAACTCTTCGACGGTCGCACCGTCGTGGACGAGGCCCAGGGCGGCGACCGCCAGGGGCAGGCTCTCGACACCGGTCGTCGTCACGGGGCGAGGATACGACCGGCCACGTGCGCGCGGCGATATTCATGCGGCGTTCACGTTCGTCCATGGGGTCCTTCGCGTGGGCGCCCGAGGCTGTCTCCATCAGCGCCCGACCCGACAGGGCGCGCAGAGGCGAGGCATGCACGACACGACGATCCCGGCCATCCGATCGATCCCCACCACGTCCGCGGGCGCCGAGGCCTTGGCGGCGGCCCGTTCGCAATTCGAGGCCGCAGCCGACCACCTGGCCCTCGACGACGGCCTGCGCAGCGTGCTGCGCGTGCCGCAGCGCGAGTTCACGGTGCATTTCCCCGTCAAGCTGGATGACGGATCCACGGAGGTCTTCCAGGGCTACCGCGTCCAACACAACGTCGCGCGCGGACCGGCCAAGGGTGGGCTCCGCTTCCATCCCACGACCGATCTCGACGACGTCCGTGCGCTGGCGATGTGGATGACCTGGAAATCGGCCCTGGTCGACGTGCCGTTCGGCGGAGCCAAGGGCGGCGTGACCTGCGACCCCAACACGATGAGCGCCAAGGAGCTCGAGGCCCTGACCCGTCGCTTCGCGACGGAGCTCGAGGGGATCATCGGTCCCGACTCGGATATCCCCGCGCCCGACGTCGGCACGAACGCCCAGACCATGGCCTGGATCATGGACACCGTGTCGATGCATCGTGGCTACTCGGTCCCGGGCGTCGTCACCGGCAAGCCCATCGCCATCGGCGGCTCCGTCGGCCGCGCCGATGCGACCGGCCAGGGCGTCGTCTACACGATCGAGGCGGCCGCACGACGCGGCGGTCTCTCGCTCGATGGCGCCCGGGTCGCCGTTCAGGGCTTCGGCAACGTCGGCGAGGCCGCGGCCCGCCTCCTCCATGAGGCCGGGGCGCGGGTCGTCGCCGTGACCGATGTGGCCGGCGGGGCGTATGCCCCCGACGGCCTGGATGTGCCATACCTGCGCCGCCACCTGGGCGAGCACGGCACGATCACCGGCGCCCCCGGCACCCGACCGATCACCAACGACGAGCTCTTCGCGCTCGATGTCGATGTCCTCGTCCTGGCTGCCCTCGAGGGGCAGATCACGGCGGCCAACGCCGGGACGGTCCAGGCCCGGATCCTCGCCGAAGCGGCGAACGGTCCGGTGACCCCCGACGCCGATCCGATCCTGCGTCGCAACGGGGTCGTGGTCATCCCGGACATCTTGTGCAACGCCGGCGGCGTCATCGTCAGCTACTTCGAGTGGGCCCAGAACCGGGCTGCGCTCGCCTGGACGTTGGACGAAGTCAATGAGCGCCTCCGACGCCAGATCCTCACCGCGGCCGATACGGTCTGGGCGCGCGCCGCGGCCGATGCCATCGATCCGCGCCTCGCGGCACATGCCATCGCCGTCGAACGGGTGGCGGAGGCCACCCGGCTTCGGGGGCTGTACCCGTGACCGCGCCAGGGGGTTCCCGGGTCGGACCGATCAGCGCGCGTCCCACGTTCACGTGCGTGACCTGCGAGGCCGAGATCGTCGGGAGCCCGACGTTCCATGTGGGCCTGCCGTTCTGCTGCGCGGGCTGCGTCGCCAACGGGCCATGCCTGTGTTCGTACGACGCCGACGGCGGCGGCGCGCCGGCACGGGCGCTCGCCGAGGCAGCAGAGCGCGCGGTCGCCATGGCCGAACGCGCCGTCGCCATGGCCGTCGCCGGCGAGTCCGCGGTCGATCCGGGGTACCGTCGGACCGTCGTCCTCGCGGGGGAACCGGCCCGAACCTAGCCGCCGACTCGGACCTCGGCGAGCTCGGTCCCCAACAGGTCGAGGCCTCGGACGACGACCGGCGGAGGGTCAGCGCCACCCTGGCCGACGCCCGCCGCCGCCGGCCACCATGCCCCGAACCACCCGTTCTCCAGCGATGCCGTGACCGGTGGCTGGCCGATCGGCTCGACGACGACCGACGCGATGCCGGCCCCCGCTCGCCCAAGGATCGACCAACCCTCCACCTTCAGGTCCCCGCCGTTGACGGTCGACTGCTGCGTGACCTCGAGGCGGTCCGCCGGGATGGCCGCGAGCTGCTCGGGCTGGCCTTGATTCCAGCCACCCCCGGCGCCGATCACCGACCCGTCCTGCTGGATGTGCAGCGCGTCGCAGCCGCCGGCCCTGGGCCCGGACAACCGGACGATGGCGACGCCGGCCCCGCGGACGTCGACGAAGACCGCGGGGGTGCCCGGGATCTCCATGTCGCGACCGCACGCTTGCTCGATCCTTCGGCGCATCATCGGGTCGAGGCCGAGCGGCTTGGCACGCCACGGTCCGGTCAGCTCGGCTATCGCCCCGACCGCAGGGACCGCCACGGCGGGCGCGGCGCCGGACGGCGGCGCCTCAGCACCGCACGCCCCGGCGGTGAGCCCGATCATCACGATCGCGGCGACCGACCAGCGCGCGGCGCCCGATCCCAGAAGGCGTGGGCTGACGACCTTGTCCATACCTTCAAGGGCGCTTCCGACGCCCCATCCGTTCATCATTCGGACGCGCGACCCTCAGTGGTCCTTGGCGTGGCCCCGATCGCGCTCCTGCCAGTCACCGATGCGGTCGTCCCAGTGCTCCTCGTGGAACATCGCCAGGCGGCCGTCCGCGCCCGCGTCCTGGAGACCGAGGACCGTGGCCCCGTCTGCCTCCTGCCCGAGGACGATCGCCTCGCCGCCGGCGATCGGCTCGCCGCAGACCTCGCAGGTCATGACCTCATCCATGCTCATGTCCGCCTCCCCAGGTCGTCGACGGGCATGCGGCCCGTTCCGTGGCTCCCATGATGGCGCCGCGCCGCCGCCAAGGCGAACGCCGGCCGGGGCTGCCGGCCGAGCGTTGCGAAGCCCTTCCAGATCGGTGGCCGACGGCGTCGACGGGTTGACCGCCGGCGGCCGGACCGCCCATCGTCCCGGTGGTGACGTCCAGCCCACCCGCCCTCGAACCGCCGACCGCGGGAGTCGCGCCGCGATCGCCCGCCGAACCGGACGACCGGTGGTTCGTCCTCGGCTCCGTGGCCGGCTTCTCTCTGGCCCTCGGCGTCGGCACCGTCACCGTCCCGCTCCTCGCCCTGGACGCGGGCTACGACCCGGCGACCGTCGGGTTCCTCGCGGCCCTCGCGGCCGCGACCCAGCTCACGACCCGCTTCGGCCTGCCCTGGCTGCTGGGGCGCTTCCGCGACCGGACGCTGGTCACCGTCTCCAGCCTGATGATGGTCGGCGCGTTCGCGCTCTTGCTCGGATCCCGGGCCCTGCCCGTGTTCGTCGCGGCCCAGCTGCTCCACGGCGGCGCGCGGGCGATCTTCTGGACGAGCAGCCAGACGCATGCCGTCCGCGGGCCGGGCGACCGCGTGCGCCGCCTGGTCGACCTCAACGTCGCCGGCGGCACGGGCACCCTGATCGGGCCGGCGGTCGCCGGCACCATCGCGATCGTGTCGCTGCCATGGCCCTCGTGGCCGCGATCGTCGGCAGCTTCGCGGCGGCCGTCATCAGCCGCTGGCTCCGGCCGCTCGAGCCGTTCGATCGGCGCGGCTCGGCCGGCACGCTCGGTCTCCTGCGTCGCGACGGCGTCGACGTGTCGTGCTGGGCGAGCGCCTCTGGCGGCGTCTGGTGGTCGATGATGGGCTCGTTCGTGCCGGTCATCCTGGTCGGTGCCGGCCTGGGTCCGGGCGGCGTCGGCTGGCTCGTCACCCTGTCGGAATCAGCGGGCGTAGCGGCGCTGCTGGCGCTCCGTCGCGTCCACCGACGTCGGGTTCGCCCGATCGTCTGGACGGCCGGCGTGACGATCTCCGTCGCGCTCGCGGCGCTGGCCCTCGCCCCGCCCATCGCCGCCGTCTATGGCGCTCTGATGGTCGTGGGCGGCGCGGCCAGTGGCACCGCCACCACCCTCGCCCCGGCGATGGCCAGCCTGGCGGCTGGACCGGAGGAACAGGGCGACGCGATGGCCCTGACCGGCACCTTCCGGGCGGCCGCCTTGTTCGGCGGGCCGGCGGCCGTCGGGGCCCTGTTGTCGGTCGTGGCGTTGACGCCGGCGCTCCTCGCGATCGCGGCGGTCGCGGTCATCCCGGGGCTGACCGTAGCCGGACCCACCTCGTCCGCACCTCGCGACGGTGGATCGACGGTGCCCGTCTCCACGGATCGACCGACACACCCCTGATCCCCGCGCCCGTGCCGAACCTCACCTTCGAACGGGCCGGTCGGCCGTTGCTGCCATAGAGACCCACGACGAGCATGTGGCCATGGCCGACGAGCTGCACCGTCCGGAACTCCACCTCACAGTGGGGACCGTCATGACCCCGTTCCCGGTGGTCGTGAACCTCGACACGCCGCTCGATGAAGTCGCGGAACTGCTCGCGCAGAACGACATCACGGGCGCCCCCGTCGTCGATGCGGACGGGCTCCTCGTCGGCGTCATCAGCCAGACCGACCTGGTCCGGACCGCCGCGTCCAATTCCCGGATGGCCATCGGTGGATGGGGTTCACCGCTCGCCACGTGATGAGCCGCCAGCCCGTGAAGGCCGGCATCGACGTGCCGCTCACGGACGCAGTCCGCCGCTTGGAGCGCCACGGCGTCCATCGCCTCGTGGTCGTCGCCGCAGACGGTGGGACGCCGATCGGCATCGTGTCCATCAGCGACCTGCTGCCTCTCCTGGTGGACGCCGCCGACGTCTGAGCGACGGGCCGTGACGATCGCCGATGGACGGCCCCCCGCCTGTGTGACGGTTGGCCGCGCCGATGGTGCCAAACGGCACGCAACGTGGCGCGTGGAACGTCCGTACGGTTGGGTCACAAGGAGGCGTCCGATGCGGACACGACCCCTCGATGCCGTCGAGGCCCTCGCCGGGACATGGTTCGGGGCACGCGTCCCGAGCGCCGCTCGTGAGCGACTGGCGCCGCACCTGAGTGTCGCCGCGTATGACGCCGGCCAGGAGATCCAGAACGAAGGTGAGCCGATGCGCCACCTCGGCATCGTCCTGACCGGTCGGGTCGCGCTGCGCCTGCGCGTTCCCGAACGCGGTCCGACGACGATCCTGACGGTGGAGCCGGGGGACATCGTGGGTTGGTCCGCGGTCGTCCCACCGCATCGCGCGACCGACACGATCGTGGCCCTCATCCCGACCGAACTGCTGCTCTGCGACGCGACGGCGCTGCGGGCGGAGCTGACCGCCGATCCCGAGCTCGCTGCACCGGTGTACCTGTCCCTGCTGGAGGCCATGGAGCGACGCCTGACCGGCACCCGCCTCCAGCTCCTGGACCTGTTCACGATGAGCCGGAGCGAGCCATGGTGACGCCGCGCGATCGCTTCCTGCCGCGCGCCGATCTGGGCCGACTCCTGGAGCTGATGCACGCCGACGGGCGCACGATCATCGGGCCCACCATCCGCGATGAGGCCATCGTCTACGACGCGATCGAGACGGCCGCGGACCTGCCGACCGGCTGGACGGATGACCAGGCCCCGGGCCGCTATCGCCTGGAACGCACCGGGCGCGAGCGGACGTTCGACTTTGCCGTCGGCCCGACCTCCTGGAAGCGCTTCACGTTCCCGCCGAGCGTGCCGCTGACCCGCGGACGACGCGAGGAGGGACGGGTCACGTTCGATGCCGTCGCGACCGATGCACCGCGACTGGCATTCCTTGGGGTGCGGGCCTGCGAGATCGCGGCCCTGCTGGTCCAGGACCGGGTCCTCACCGGCGGGCCGGTCGCCGACGCCGACTATGCCGCTCGGCGTGCGGCATCGATCATCATCGCCGTCGAATGCGTGGCCCCGGCGGCGACCTGCTTCTGCACCTCCATGGGGACCGGTCCGGAGGTCACGACCGACTTCGATCTCGCCCTGACCGAACTGGACGATGGGTTCGTGGTCCGGGTCGGGTCGGAGACCGGACGGTTCCTGACCCATCGCCTGGCCCTGGGCCCGGCATCCGCCAAGCACCTGGACCGAGCTCGAGAGGCCGTCGAGCATGCCCGTGCCCGGATCGGCGATCCGTTGCCCACGGCCGGATTGCCCGAGCGACTCCTCGCAGCCGCCGATAGCCCGCGCTGGGCGGAGATCGCCGAGCGATGTCTGGCATGCACGAACTGCACGCTGGTCTGTCCGACATGCTTCTGCACGAGCGTCACGCAGACGTCCGACCTGACCGGGTCCGAGGCCATCGCCAGCCGGACCTGGGACAGCTGCTTCACGCTCGGGTTCGCGCGCGTCGCCGGTGGCAACTTCCGCCCGCGGGTCCAGGATCGGTATCGCCAGTGGCTGACCCACAAGTTCGCCGGCTGGTGGGAGCAGTTCGGCACGTCCGGCTGCGTCGGCTGCGGCCGGTGCATCACCTGGTGCCCGGTCGGGATCGACGTTCGCGCCGAGCTCATGGCCATGGCCCCGCCGGATCCGGTCGCGCCTGTCGCTGTGGACCCGCTGTCGCTCCCCGTCGTCGCACCGGTCCCGGGCGGGACCGCCATCGTGTCCACGGTCGCGGAGGTCCGCGATGCCCGACACGAGACGCCGGATGTGGTGACCCTGCGTTTCGTGACGGACGACGCCTCGCTCCTCGCGGGGCAGCCCGGCCAGTTCGTGATGGCGGCCCTACCGGCCTTCGCGGCCGCGCCGATCTCCGTGTCTCGCTTCCACGACGATGGGTTCGAGCTGACCATCCGGGCGGCCGGTGCAGCGACCCGCGCCATGTGCGGCCTGCGCCCCGGCGAGACGCTCGGTATCCACGGTCCCATGGGCCGCGGCTGGCCGGTGGACCAGGCCTACGGGCGGGACGTCGTCATCGTCACGGGCGGCATCGGCCTGGCACCGTTGCGACCGCTGCTCGATGCCGTCCTGCGCGAACGCGAGCGCTTCGGCGCCGTCCGCCTCCTGTACGGAGCCCGCAGCCCGGCCGATCGCCTGTTCGTGGACGAGCTGTCCACCTTGAGCGGCCGCGAGGACCTCGAAGTCGCCTCCACCGTGGACCGGGCCGGGCCGGAATGGCTGGGCCGGGTCGGGGTCGTCACCTCGCTGTTCGACCAGGCGCGGCTGGGAGGGCGCCACGGCCACGGCGTTCGTCTGCGGCCCGGAACGGATGATGGAGGCCACCGCCGACGTCCTCGGTGACCTCGGGGTCAGCCGTGATCGCATCTGGGTGACGATCGAGCGCCACATGGATGTGGCGTGGGCCTGTGCGGCCACTGCCAGCTCGGCCCCAAGTTCGTGTGCAAGGACGGCCCGGTGTTCTCCCTCGCCGAACTCGGCCCCGCCTTCGCCCGGGAGGGCTGTGATGCTCGCCGCGACACGTCCGACCACGGCCCGCGGGGGCACGCCCCGCAAGCCACGCCTCGGGATGATGAAGTTCGCCTCGTGCGACGGGTGCCAGCTGACCCTGCTGGACCTCGAGAACGACCTCCTGGACCTCGTGACCACGTTCGATCTCGTCGAATTCGCGGAAGCGTCATCGCATCGCTCGTCCGGTCCGTTCGATGTCGTGCTCGTCGAGGGCTCCATCAGCACGCCCGAGCAGACTCGAGGAGATCATCCACATCAGGCGCGAGACCCAGCTGCTCGTGACCATCGGGGCGTGCGCGACGGCCGGTGGCATCCAGGCCCTGCGGAATTGGCGGGACCACGAGGCCATGCACCAGGCCGTGTACGCCATGCCCGAGTACGTCGAGTCCCTGGCGACGTCCACCCCGATCGCTGACCACGTGACCGTGGACGCCGAGCTCCGCGGCTGCCCGATCGATCCCGGCCAGTTGCTGGAGCTCCTGACCGCGCTCGCCGTCGGGCGACGCCCCCAGCTCCCTGACGAGGCGGTGTGCCTCGAGTGCAAGCGGCGCGGTACGGTCTGCGTCCTGGTCGCCGGCGACGATCCCGTGCCTCGGTCCGGTCACCCACACGGGTTGTGGGGCGCTGTGCCCCGCCTTCGACCGCGGTTGCTACGGCTGTTTCGGTCCGCGCGAGGGGGCCAACCCGTCCAGCCTCGCCGCCTGGTTTGCCGCCAGCGGCCGCCCGGATGCCGATACCGCCGCCCTGTTCTCCGGATTCACGGCGTTCGCCCCGCCGTTCCGCGGGCTCATCGACGCGCTCGGTGGACCGCCCGGGCCAGCGCCAGCGACAGCGGCGTCCCGGACCGAGGACGAAGAGGAGTCGTTCGATGCACGGCACTGAGCCGGCCGTCGGCGAGCGCCGGTTCGAGGTCGCCGGGCTCACCCGGGTCGAGGGCGAGGGCTCGCTCCGCCTGACGGTCCGCGACGGCGCCGTCACGGAGGCCCACCTGGCCATCTTCGAGGCGCCACGCTACTTCGAGCAGCTGGTCCTCGGCCGCACGCCGGACGACGTGCTGGACATCGTCGCGCGCATCTGCGGCATCTGTCCGATCGCCTACCAGATGTCCGCCGTCCACGCCTTCGAAGCCCTCTTCGGCGTGGCCATCGACCCGGCCACGCACACGCTTCGCCGCCTCCTGTACTGCGGGGAGTGGATCGAGAGCCATGCGCTCCACATCTACCTCCTGCATGCCCCGGATTTCTTCGGCCTGGCCAGTGCCGTGGAGCTGGCGGCCGTGATCGTGCGGCGGTCGAGCGTGGCCTGGCCATCAAGAAGGTCGGCAACCACCTCGTGTCGCTCCTCGGCGGCCGGCCCATCCACCCGGTCAGCGTCCGGGTCGGCGGCTTCTCCCGGGCGCCCCGGCGCGCGGAGCTGACGGCCATCCGGGCCGACCTCGACGATGCCCTACGGGGTGCGCTCGAGACCGTCGACTGGGTCGCCGGCTTCACGGCACCGGCGTTCGAGCGCGAGCCGCTCCTCGTCGCCATGCGCGACGAGACCGAGTACCCGATGAGCCGCGGGCGGATCGTCTCGTCCGATGGCCTGGACATCGCTCTCCAGGACTGGCCCACGGCATTCAGCGAGCAGCAGGTGCCGTGGTCGCACGCCCTGCAGGCCCGCGCTCACGACGGACGCGCCTACCTGCTCGGCCCATCCGCCCGCGTGACCCTGTCCGGCGACCACCTTCACCCGCTGGCCGTCTCGGCCCTGGAGCGGGTGGGCCTGGCGACGGCCATCGCCCGCAACCCGCACTGGAGCATCGCGGCCCGTGCCGTGGAGCTGGTGCATGCTCTCGCGCTGGCCATCGAGCTCATCGACGACTACGCCCCGCCGGCGCGACCGGTCGAGCCGTGGGCGTCGCGCCCGGGCGTCGCCGCGTGGGCCACGGAGGCGCCGCGCGGGATGCTCTTCCACCGGTACGAGGTGGACGAGCGCGGCCGGATCGCGGCCGCCCAGATCGTCCCGCCGACGAGCCAGAACCAGGCGGCCATCGAGGCCGACCTGACGGCCTTCGCCCCGCTCGTCCTGCACGAGTCGCACGAGGTCGCCACGCACCGACTCGAACAGCTCATCCGGAGCTACGACCCGTGCATCTCGTGTGCGACCCACTTCCTGGACCTACACGTGGAGGGCGCGACGTGACGACCCAGCTGCCGGCGCCGACCGTGCGGATCGTCGTGTGCGGGAATGCCGACCGCGGGGACGACGGCGTCGCCCTCGCCGCCGCGGCGACCCTCCTCCCGACCTTGCCCGCCAACGTCGGGGCGCGACTCGAGGTCCGACGACGCACCGAGCTGAAGGTGGAGGACCTGCTCGACCTGCGCGACGACGAGACCGTGCTCATCGTCGACGCCGTCAGCGGTGTGACGCCGGGCGAGGTCGTCGTGTTGCCGGTCGACGGCCTGACCGCCGGGCAGCCGTTCACCCCGCGCTCGTCGCACCAGCTGCCACTCGAGCTCATCATCGGACTCGCCGGTGTGCTGCGCGAGCGGCCGATCCGCGGCACCTTCGTCGGCCTCGGTGGACACCGCTGGGACTACGGCACGCCGCTGTCACGCGGCGTTCGCACCGCGCTGCCGCCGTTCCGCGAGGCGATCGAGCGTGAGCTCATCCGCCTCGTGGCCGCGTCGCCCGTGCCGGCCGTGCTGCCCGTTCCGTCACCGGCGGCCGACCTGCGGCCGATCGCCGGCCCGGGGGCCTGACATGTGCCGCACTACCGTCGGCCGGGTGCTCGAGCTGGACGGTGCCGACGCCATCGTCGAGCTCGACGGCCAGCGCCGACGAGCGTCCACCCTCCTCGTCCCGGACCTCGAGCCCGGCGCGCTCGTGCTCGTCGGTCTCGGGACGGTCCTGGGTCGCGTCTCCCCATCCGACCTCGAGGCGCTCCGGGCGCTCGAGGCCGGCCTGCCCATCCCGGATCCGGGCGTGGCCCTGGCCGCGTCGTCAGGGAGGTCCTCGTGATGTCCATCCCACGCACCGTCGGCTGGGGCGTTGCCCTCGCCACCACGACCGCGCTCATCTCCGGCGTATCGGTCTTCGCCAACGGCCTGATCGTCAAGGAATTCGCGGACCCGGTCGTGCTGACCGGGGCGCGCAATGCCCTCGTCGGCCTGGTCCTCGTGACCGTGCTCGTCGCGACCGGCGGCGTCGCCGCGGCGCGCGTCCTGCCCCGCCGCGACCTCGGCTGGCTGGCTGTCATCGCCGTGCTCGGCGGGAGCGTGCCGTTCATCCTGTTCTTCAGCGGCCTCGCCCAGGCCGGCGGACCGGGCGCCGCGATCATCCACAAGACCATGTTCGTGTGGGTGGCGATGCTGGCGGTCCCGCTCCTCGGCGAGCGCCTGGGTCTCGCCCAGGTCATCGCCATGGGCGCGCTGCTCCTCGGCACCCTCCTCGTCGGCCCGACCGGCGGCCTGGGCGCGGGCGGGGGCGAGCTGCTCATCCTCGCGGCCACCATCCTGTGGGCCATCGAGGTCGTCGTCGTGCGCTGGCTGCTGTCCACGACCGCCGTCTCGTCCACCCTGGCGGCGACGGCCCGGATGGCCCTCGGCGCGGTCGGCATCCTTGGCCTTCCTGGCGGTCACTGGACGACTCGGCGGGTTGGCGGCCCTGACCTCCTGGCAGTGGCTGCTCATCGCCGGTACCGGCGCCCTCCTCCTCGGCTACGTGACGACCTGGTATGCCGCACTCCAGCGGGCCCCGGCGAGCCTCGTCTCGGCCATCCTGGTCGGCGGTGCGGTCGTGACGGCGGTCCTGACGGTGGTCCGCACGGGCACGATCCCGGCGACGGACGTGGAGACCGGCCTCGTCCTGATGGCCCTCGGTGTCGGGATGACCATCGTGGTCGGCCTGCGCTCGCCTCGTTTCCGGCTGACGCCTGAGCCGGCGGCCTGAGGGTCGGCGATGCTCGTCCTCCCGTCCTCGCCCCAGCAGCACGCGCTGGTCGCTGACGAGCGCCGTCCCGGCACGCTCGGGACCGGGCAACCGGGTGCCCTGCTGTTCGCCCGGTTCGCCTTCCCACCGAACGCCCTGGGCCTGTGTGGCCCGGACAGCGGACTGTCCCTGCCGGAGCACGTCCGCGACGGGCGGATGGACGGCGAACTGCGCCACATCGCCCAGGGGTTCGAGGGTGCCTGGCCCTACCTCGAGCTCATCGCGGGCGAGAACCGCGTGCCCGACCCGCTCGACGCCCGGGTCGTAGAGGCCTACTGGCTCGGCAACGGCTACCTGGCCGGCGTCGGCGCTCCGGCCCATCACGAGGACCTGCGGACCCGCTTCCGCGATCGCTCCAGCGACCGCGAGTGGCGCTGGCTGGAGGCGAAGGCCGGCTCTGGCGCCCGGGTCCATCACAGCTTCCACGTCCTGGAGGTCCTGCCGCGCATCGGGATGATCCGTGGGGGCGTGCCGGCCGACCTGCTCGGCGTGCTCGAGCGCTGCCTCATCCGGCCCGCCGAGGTCGTGGGCATCGCCGACGGCCACCTGGACGTCGGGGCACCGCCCCTCGAGATGGTCGACGGTCGGCTGCGCCTGGGGGACCCTCGGACGGAACGCCTGGCCTTCGGTCCGGGCGACGCCTACGGCGACGACCTCGGCGTCGGCGACCTCGTGGCCATCCACTGGGAGCGCGTGTGCGGCCGGCTCACGGCCCTCCAGGCGGCCCGACTGCGCGCCGTGACCGACCACAACATCGCCATCGCCAACGAGACCCTGTGATGATCATCGTCCTCGCCGTCGCCGCCCTCCTCGTCGCCCACGGCCTCGTCCACGCCCTGTTCCTGGCCCCGCCGCCGACGACGGACGACGGTCCGGACTGGCCGTTCGCGCTGGACCGGTCGTGGCTGCTCGCGCCGCTCGGGGTCGCGCCAGGGACGAGCCGCATCCTCGGGCTCGTCCTCGTGGTGCTGACCATCGCCACGTGCTGCCTGGCCGGGATCGTCACCCTCGGGATCGTGACGGAGCTGTGGGCCGCGAGCGTCGCCCTCGCAGCGTCGGTCTCGCTCGTCCTGCTCGGCCTGTTCTATCGGCCGTGGCTGACCATCGGCGTCGGGATCGACCTGGTCCTGCTGTGGGCCGTGCTGGTCATCGGCTGGACACCAGGCGACACGCTGCTGTGACGGGCCACCGCGGGTCGTGACCTGCGGCCCGCGAAGGCGCGACCTTCGGCGCTGGTGCGCCGGGTCATGTGGACGCACGATCGGAGCATGGCCGCGTGCGGTCATCGTTTCGCCCCGCACCGGGAGTGCCGCTCATGCAACGCCTCAGCTCGTTCGCCGTCGTCGTCATCACCGCGCTGTTCGCCCTGCTCGCCTTCGCCCCGGTCGCCCTCGCCGACGACCCCGTGACGCGGACCGACGGGGCGCTCATGGCCTTCGGCGAGGACGTCACGCTCGCTGCCGACCAGCAGACCGATCTCGTCCTCGTCATCAACGGCACCGCAACGGTCAGCGGCGATGCCAAGGTCGTCATCGCCATCGCCGGCGAGGCCATCCTCCAGGGCGCCACCGTCGAGACCGTCGTGGCCGTCGACAGTCCCGTCCAGGTCGCCACCGGTTCGACCGTGACGGGCGACATCGCCACCCTCGACACGGGCGCCGTCAGCGTCGCCAGCGGCGCGACCGTCGCCGGCGAGGTCCGCGACGTGACCCCGCAGCTCATCGGCCTCGGCGCCTTCCTGGCGCCGGCCGTCCTGCTCGTGTTCCTGGGCTTCGTCCTCGTGACCTTCGCGGCCGGCCTCGCCCTCGCCGGCCTCGCCGCTCGACAGGTCCGGGCGGCCGAGACGCTCATCAGCCGGGAGCCGGGCCAGGTGCTTGTCGCCGGTCTGCTCGGCGTCTTCCTGCCGCTGCTGCTCATCGCCGCGCTGTTCGTGACCGTCGTGGGGATCCCACTCGGCATCGCGCTGCTCGTCGGCGTCTGGCCGCTGACGGCCTACCTGGGCTACCTCGTGGCCGGCATCTGGATCGGCGACTGGGTCCTCGCCCGCACGTCGCCGGAGCGGACCCGCGAGCGACCGTACCTCGCGTCGGTCATCGGCCTGCTCATCATGCAGGTCCTGTCCATCCTGCCGCCGGTGACGGCCATCGCCTCGCTGTTCGGCTACGGGGCGGTCATCCTCCTGGCCTGGCGCGTCTTCCGCGGCTCCCCGACCGCGGCCGCACCGACCGGCCACCGGGCCTCGCCCACCGCGGTGGCCGGCTGAGCCCATGGCCACCCGCGACGGCGCCACGCCCGCGGCTCCAGCCCGGACGTGGCGACCGCCGCGCACATGCTCGTGAGCTGGCGCGCGCCGTCGACGACGCCAGAACCCTAGGTCCGGGCCATCCCTCCGGCCGTTTCGGCCGCCTCGATGACGGCGTCCGAGAAGACCGGCCACGCCTCGAGCGCCCACCCGCCGTAGTCGCGGTCGGTCAGGCAGGCGAGCGCCAGGTCCCGCTCCGGGTCCACCCACAGGAAGGTGCCGGCCCCACCGAAGTGCCCGAATGTCCCCGGGCTGTTGCGGCTACCCGTCCAGTGCGGGGCCTTGCCATCGCGCAGCTCGACACCTAGCCCCCAATCGAGTGGGTCGAAGCGGCCGACGCCCGGCAGGACCCCGGCGAGACCCGGGAAGGCGACGGTCGTTGCTTCGGCCAGGCGGGACGCGCCGACGAGCGTGGGGCGGAGCAGCTCCCCGGCCAGTCGCACGAGGTCGCGGAGCGGGCCATGGAGGCCCTCGGACGGGCGGGTCACGAGCCGGGTCGATGTCATACCGAGCGGCTCGAGCACGCGCACGTCGAGGCTTTCAGCGATCGAGGCCTCGTCGCGCTCAGCAAGGAGGGCGCCCAGGGTGTCGAACCCCGGGTTCGAGTAGATCCGCGTCCGGCCGGGCGGGGCGATGGGGTCGGCGCCCTCGAACGGCAGGCCGGAGGCATGGGCGAGGAGGTGGCGGACCGTCGAGCCGGGTGGGCCGGCCGGCTGGTCGAGATCGAGCGCGCGATGGTCGACGGCGGTCAGGACGGCCAGCGCGGTCGCGACCTTCGTGACCGACGCCCACCGGAAGACATGGTCCGGGTCGCCGTCTTCCGCGACGACGCCGCCCGGGCCGACGAGCGCGGTCGCCACATGGGCCGCGCCCCAGGTCCGCGCGCCGGCGAGCGCGGGCACGATCGCGGTGCGTTCCGGGCCGGTCACGGCCCCGATGCTAGCGGCACCGGGGCCGGCGGGTCAGACGGCCGGGGTGGCCGTCGGGCTGGGGACCTCGGTCGGGGTCTCGGTCGGGTCCGGCGTCGGCTCGGTCGTCGGGTCCGGGCTCGGCGTCGTCTCGGTGGTTCCGTCGTCGGTCGTGCCGTCGTCGGTCGTGCCGTCGTCGTCGGTGGGGCCGGCGCCTTCGGGGCAGTCCGGCTTGGTGCCGTCCGATCCCCGCTGGCGCGGGGCTGGATCGATCGCCGGGTCCGTCGCCCCGTCGGTCGCCGTCGGGACGCCGCCGGCCGACGGCTCGGGGCTGGCCGCCATGACGACGGCCGTCCCGCCGACGACGAGCAGGCCGAGTGCGAGGGCAGCGGTCGCGACGGTCCGGCGGAGGCCGCCACCGCGGTCGGTGGCGATCGGTGGCGGGGTTGGCTGCAGGGGTTCCATGGGTCGGTCTCCGGTGCGAGGTTGGGGGCCTGCGCAGGCACGGTCCCGACGTTGGCGGCTCGTCCTGAGAGGGTCCTGAGTCCGTCATGGGAACGTCGCAGACCGCGCGTAGACTCCGGGCATGAGGTTCTTCAGCTCCAAGCCAGACACCATCCCGTCCCCCGCCGACGCCCTGCCCGGTCGTTCCCAGCCGATCGTGACGCCGGGCATCCACCGAGTCCTCGGCACGCCCCTCGCCGGCCCGTGGCCCGACGGCACGAAGACCGCCATCTTCGGTCTCGGCTGCTTCTGGGGTGACGAGAAGGACTTCTGGCAGCTCCCCGGCGTGGTGACCACGGCCGTCGGCTATGCCGGCGGCTCGACCCCGAACCCCACCTACGAGGAGACCTGCACCGGCCGGACCGGCCACGCCGAGGTCGTGCTGGTCGCCTATGACCCGACACGGATCACGTACGAGGGGCTCCTTAAGACGTTCTGGGAGCACCACGACCCGACCCAGGGCATGCGCCAGGGCAACGACGTCGGGACCAGCTACCGATCGATCATCCTCGTCGCGGACGCGGAGCAGCGGGCCGCCGCCGAGGCATCGAAGGCGATGTACCAGGAGCAGCTGTCGAAGGCGGGCTACGGCGAGATCAAGACCGAGATCGTCGACGCCGCGTCGAACCCGTTCTATTACGCCGAGGACTACCACCAGCAGTACCTGGACAAGAACCCCCGCGGTTACTGCCCGAACCACTCGACCGGCGTGAAGCTGCCGGACGATTTCGTGGTCACGCCGCTGCAGTACGTGGACTAAGGTCGGCCCGCCGTCACTGGACCCGAGGGCCTCGGGCTCGGCAGATTAGGGTGATGGACGACGACCCGGAGTCCCAGCATCCGCGCCCCATCATCACGCCGATCAGCTTCACCAAGCATTCCGGAGAGGACCTGCGGCAGCTCCGCGAACCAAAGTGCCGAACTCGTCGCCCGTTTCGAGGGGTCAGGACGCTTGACGGAAGACCTGGTGTTCCTTCACCAAGGCTGCGGCCGACGAGGCAGAGAGTCATTCCGGGGATGACACGGAGTGGGAGCACCAGCTGTACTCCGCCATCGACGAGACGTCACCGGCTGAGCACGTCCAGGATGACCTTAGGACACTGATGGCCCATGCCCTCCCAATGTTCGAGCGGGATGAGACGCGCCCCCCGTGGCGACGACGGCGTGTGGCCCGTGCGCCACAGCCGCCTCGAGGTGTCGGAGCAGCAGCGGCGACCCGAGGCGGTCGATCGTCTCCCGGGCCAGCGCTACCTCCCCCGCGACGAACGGGTCCGCCGGTCCGATGACGTGGACCAAATCGATCGCGAACAGCACGTCCTGCAGCGGGACATGGCACTCGCGAAGGGCCGGCATGATCTCGCGGTAGAATCGAGCGCCGCCGCCCTGTCACCGCGGAGGCCGGTGATGCCTGCAGCCAAAGCTCGGCGAACCACGGCGCTCGCGCCGGCGTCGGGAAGGTTGTTCACGCCGTCATCCATGATCCGCTCGGCCGCATCGGGGTCGGCCTGCCAGAGGTCCAGGTGCGCGACGAGCTGGACAAGCGCGAAGGTGTCCGGGTCGGGAGCGATCGGTCGCCAGAGGGCGCGGGCGGCGTCGATGCGGTCCTCGTCCAGGGCTGCGTAGCCGAGGAGCTCGTCGCGAGTGACCCGCCAGATGCCCTCCGTTCGTCCCTCCGCGGTCGCAAGGAGCTCGGCCATCTCCTCCGCATACGGCTCGCCGCGCCAAATTCGCTGGACAACGAGCGAGCCCAGGGGCAGCGCGCGGTCGATCGGGTCCGTCGTGTCGTCGAGGGCGGACGCGATCATGCGCTCGCCCGCGTCGACGTAGCCTAGCCAGATCGCTGAGCTGGACAGGGTCCCTGCGAGCCGATGGGCGTGAACGAGCTCGCCCAGGCGCGTGGCGAGCGCGTGGGCCTCCAAGCCGAGCTCCCACGCTTTCGCCACATCCTCGTCGGCCTCCAGGAGGTAGGCGTTGCTCAACGCGCGGAGGTGCAGGCTGGTCGGCCCGTTCTCCTCGACGATCCGGCACGCGCGAGCGAGAAGCGGCCGGCCCTCAGCGTGACGCCCGAGCATCGACAACGCCGAGCCGATCGTAATCAGGGAGCTGGCGAGGATCGCCGGCTGGTCGGACCACTCGGCGAGGTCGAGGAGCGGCTCCGCGAGCTCGATCGCGCGCTCGGGAGAGCCGGAGAGGAATACCAGGCGCGCGTGTTGGTCGCGCAGCGGCAGGACGGCGGGATCGGCCGCGAGGTCGGCGAACTCAGCGATCGCGGGCTCGATGACCGCCGCCGCCTGGTCGAACCGCACGGCGCCGAGCAGCACGCGCGCGCGTTCCGCGAGGGCTCGGGCGAGCGCCTGCCGGTCGCCGAGTGTCCGACGGAGCTCGACGGCCCGGGCGAGGTGCGCGTCCGCGGCATCGAACTCGGCCGACGCGAGGGCCTTCTCCCCGGCGAGCATCAACAGCTCGGCCTGGCCGACCGGGTCCGAAGTGAGGCCGAGTGCGTCCTCGTAGAACGACATCGCCTGGCGCGGGGCGCCTAGCGAAGTCGCATGGTCGCCGGCCGCCCGGAGTGCGACTCGGGCCTTCACGGCCAGCTCGTCGGCCTCCTTGCCGGGTCCAACCAGGCGCAAGGCCGAGAGGTAGTGGCCGCCGAACGCGGCGACGAGCTCGGGATCACCGAGCGATTCGAGCCAGCGAGCGACGGCGACGTGACGGGACTTGCGGTCGGCCTTCGCGAGCGTCCGGTAGGCGACCTCACGAATGAGCGTCTGGACGAACACGTAGTGCCCACGCTCGGGCGAGCGTGGGTCGACCACGTGAGTGAGGAGCTCGCGGCGGACGAGCGACCGGAGACGAGGCTCGAGCTCCGCCTCGGTCCGGCCGGAGACCGCAGCGAGTCCCGCCGGAGCAAAGCTCTGACCCAGGACCGCGGCGTCGAGGACGAGCGCCCGATCCGGTGGCGCGAGCGCGTCGAGTCGGGCCGCGATCAGCGCCGTGAGCGTCTCCGGAACGGCGAGATCGGCCAGCTCACCGAGGTCGCCCGCCGGCTCGAGCACGCCGGCGTCGCCCAGCCTCAGCTGCCCGCTCGACAGGAGCATTCGGACCATCTCGACCGCGTACAGCGGCACCCCCTCTGCCCGAGCGACGATCGCCGTGGCGGTCGTCTCGGGGAGGGCCGGTACAAGACCCGCGAGCAGCCGCCGCATGTCCCGCTCCGGCAGCGACTCGAGAACGAGGCTCGCGTGACCGCGGCGCGGTGTCCCCCACGCCGGCTGCCGCTCGAGCAGCTCCGGCCGGGCGAGCGACAGGACGCAGATCGGGTGGTCGCGCGCCCAGTCGACCAGGTGGTCGACGAAGTCGAGCGTGCCCGCGTCCGCCCAGTGGAGGTCCTCGAACACGAGCACGACCGTGCCCGATGCCGCGAGGTGCTCGAAGAACGTCCGCCACGCCCCGAACAGCTCCTCGGGCGGCACGTCCCCGGCGACGCCGAGCAGCTGCAGGAGCGCGGATTCGACCCGCGCGCGATCCGGCGACTCGGGCATCCGCTCGTCCAGCAACGCGCCGATCCGGGCGCGGCACGTCGCGTCGTCGTCGCTCTCGGCCAGGCCCGCCCGAGCGCGGACGATCTCGCCGAGCGCCCAGAACGTGATCCCCTCCCCGTACGCCGGCGAGCGCCCGCGGTGCCAGTAGACGGGTTCGTCGATGCCGTCGAGGTACTTCTTCAGCTCCCACGCGAGCCGGCTCTTGCCGATGCCGCCGGTGCCGATCACCGAGACGTGCCGGATGCGACGCTCCGACCCGGTTGCGTGGAACAGCTCCTTGAGCAGGCGCAGCTCCACGTCCCGGCCGACGAACGGCGCGTCGAGGCCCTCGACCCGGCCCCGCCCGCCGCGCTCGGCGACGATGCGCAGGGCCCGCCAGGTCGGAACCGGCGCCGCCTTGCCCTTGAGCGCGTGCTCGCCCGCGGGCTCGAACGCGATCGCGCCCGAGGCGGCGCGGAACGTCGACTCTCCGACGAGCACGGTCGACGGTGCCGCGGCCGACTGCAGCCGCGCCGCGGTGTTCACGATGTCGCCGGCCACCATCCCCTGGTTCGTCGCGCCGATGGTGACCGCGGCCTCGCCGGTCAGGACGCCGCAGCGAGCCAAGATGCCGGGCGCGACCGCCGGCACGGCCGCCACGAGCTCGAGGGCGGCCCGGACCGCGCGCTCGGCGTCGTCCTCATGCGCGGTCGGGGTGCCCCAGACGGCCATGACCGCATCGCCGATGAACTTCTCGACGACCCCGCCGTGGCGCGTGATCGTCTCGGTCGCGATGCCGAAATACCGAGTAAGCGCCTCGCGCACGTCCTCCGCGTCGCGCCCCTCCGAGAAGGGCGTGAACCCGACGAGGTCGGCGAACAGCACACTGACGAGCCGGCGTTCCGCAACCGGCGCTGCCGATGTCGCAGGCGGGCACGGCGACCGGCGTGGCCGGCGCCACGGCGGCATCCGCGATCGATGCGGGCGCCTGGCCGTTTGGTCGGGCAACCGGTGGCGTCGACGTCGTCGCTCGCGCGATCCCCGACTCGAGCGCGTTGCCGCACTGGCCGCAGAACCGATGATCCGGCGGGTTAGCCGCCCCGCACGCTGCGCAAACGATCGCCAGTGCCACGCCACAGGTGCCGCAGAAATGCTGACCTGCCGCCGCCTCCGTGCCGCAGGTCGCGCAGAGGATGGCCGTCACGCTCCCGACCTCACGACCGCAGCGTACCGGACTCCATCAGCGTGGCGCCCGATTCGTTGCCTGCGGAATACGCAGCCCTAGGTGACCCGGGTGTGTCAGCCGATGACGGGGACTGACTCGGCCTCTGCTGCAGCACGCAGCGCGGCGTCGAGCGTCGCCAGCTCGCCGTCGACGTCGATCTCCACGACACGCTGTCCTCCGACGTCGCCGACAGCGACGACTGACTATCGGCCGTCCGCGTCTACGATGGTCGGCAGGAGGGCGCAGGATGACCGACCCGATCGCGGACATCATCGGCGACTACCGCGCGTTCGCGGCCCAGCAGCGCGACCGGTTGCTGGCGCGCGGCATCGACATCGCCCCGTACGCGCTCAGCCACCTGGCCTACCGGGTGCCCGAGTGGGACCAGTACGTCCAGGTCCGGACGCTCCTCGAGCGCCACGCGAGCGCGAACCGGGAGAGTGTCTGGAACGGCCGCCCGATCTCCTTGATCCTCCCCGCCGAGCCGCTCCAGGTCCTCGACGGCAAGGTCGTCCCGCTCATCGAGCTCATCCCCCCCGTCCACCAGCGCGTCTACAAGATGGGGCTGGAGCACCTCGGTGTCGTGGTCGGCGACACGTTCGACACCTTCGTCGACGCCCACAAGCCCGTCCTGACGGGACAGCAGTTCCAAGGCCCGAATAGCACACCCGATCCCGTCTACATCCTGTTCGAGGACTTCACCCACGTGAAGTTCTATCGACTCTCCCTGCAGGCATCCGTCGAGCTCGATGGTGGCCGGTTCGACGACGGGTTCCACCACGTCGACGATTGGGTGCCCCAGCGGCTGGTCACGGCGACCGGCCCCAACCCGCTGCCGCGCTGACGTCGACCGAGCGGCATCCCCGACAGGTTCGAGGTCACCCGATGACTCTTGAATGTATCGATCCCGAAGACCTACCCCGTCCGAAAACGTACAGCCAGGTGGTCATCGCCAAGGGCACGCGGCTGGTGTTCGTCTCCGGCCAGGAACCCGAGGATGTGAACGGCAGACTCGTGGGCCGCGGTAATCTGCGTGTCCAAGCGCGCCAGGTATTTGCCAACCTCGGCCGCGCTCTTGCCGCCGCCGGCGCCCGACCAGAGCAAGTGGCCAGGATCACCATCTACGTCGTTGATTACCAGCGCGACGAACACCTGCCGATCATCGAACGGGCGCGCGTGGAGCTTTCGGAGGCCACAAGGCGGCTGATGTGGTGGTGGGAGTAGCCGCGCTATCCCCGGGCTATCTGATCGAGGTCGACGCGATCGCTGTCATCGACGACGCGCCTTGACTAGCCTGTCTCGACGTGGACTTGTCGTCGTTGACCGACCCTCCCGGCGCGAGTCACCCAGCGGCGAGCTGCTGGCGCTGCCACTCGTAGACACCGGGCAGCCAATCCTGGCCGAACGTGGCCGACGGGCCGATGCGCGGGTCACGGGATCTCGCCCGTCACGCAACGCCTGCATGTACGCCCGATCCAGTTCGATCCGTGCGCGTAGCTGAGCGGCTCCGCCGACGGACCCGTGTCCGGGGATGACGACATCGACCTCGTCCGCCACGCCCTCGAGCAGCCGCAGCCCGACGAGGTAGTCCTCGATCGGATCCGCGGCGGCCAGGTCCGGGAACGGGATCAGGATGTCGGACAGCATGTCGCCGGCGACGAGAACGCCACGCTCCTCGACGAACAGCGCCGCATGGCCCTGGGCGTGCGCCGGATGCTCGATGATCCGGACTCGGGGGCCGTCCCAGGGGACCTGCGTCGTCTCGGCCGGCAGACCGGTCAGGAGGCCGAACTGGTCGAGCGGGATGTCCTCGGCGATTTCCGGCGGTAGCCCCTCAGCGACGCGATCCTTCCAGTCCGCGTTCGACAGCAGCTCACGCATGAAGCCACGCCGCGCGCGGTCGCGTACCGTGGCGCTTCGCCGAGCCTGGCGTGCCACAACACATGATCCCAATCGGGATGCGTCGAGAAGCCCGCCACGACCGGCTGGCCCAGGGCACTGAGGTCGTTGGCGAGGCAGGCCATCTCGGAGCCGGTGATGCCCGGGTCGATGAGCAACACGCCGACCCGGCCTTCCACGACCACGGTGTTGTTCTGGAGCAGCTCGCTCTGGTGGGTCAGCACACCCTCGGCGACCTGGTTCAGCACGGGACTCCTCCATGACCGGTCATCGGGTCTCCTTCCTTGGGGTCCTGGCTCGTGTCGCCGTGCGCTCTAGGTGCTGCTCGAGCGCGTCGAAGCGATCCGCCCACTCCGCTCGGTATGGCTCGAGCCAGTCGTCGAGCTCCTTCAGCGGCTCGGCGCGAAGGCGGTAGAGCCGTCGCTGCGCGTCGCGGCGGACCTCGACGAGCCCCGCGTCGCGCAGGACTTTCAGATGCCGGGAGACTCCCGGCTGGTGCATGCCGACTCGCTCGACCAGATCGCCCACCGAGCATTCGCCGTCGCGGACGACGTCGAGGATGCGGCGCCTCGTCGGCTCGGCGATCGCTTCCAGCACGGCCGTCGATGTCATGCCCGTGAGCATACGTCATCGCATATATATGCGCAAGCGTATGACCTCGAACTCCGAGCCAGCTTCGGGCGTCTATTCGATCGCTGAGCCAGGGCGTGTCTCCAGGAGCGCTCGCACCCGCCGTTCCGCAGTCTCGAGGCGATTCCGGGCGCTCTCGATGCGCTCCCAGCGCTCGTCGCTGATCGAGGGCTTCTTGGCCGTTCCCCAGGCCTCCTCGATGTCGTCGCACGCCTGCCGGACCTTGGCGATCGCCTCCTTCACGGCCTCGCTTCGTTCGTCTGCCATGGTCACAGCCTACCGGGCGTGCGGAGGCCCCGGGCTGGGAACGGACGTCCTGCCCGGGGCCGGGATCGCGGTGGCTCGGATCGGTAGCCGATCACAGCTCGGCGAGCAGGGCCTCGAGCCGGTCGTAGGTCTCGATGGCGCCCTCGACCATGCCCGTGGCCAGGGCCGCGTCGATGGTCTCGGGGTTCGCCATGTGTCCGATGGCCGTGACGGTCGTCCGGCCATCGGCCTCGACGAACCGGTGGGTCTCCGGCCCGCCCTGCGGCCCGGCGCCGTCGACATCGAACATGAACGTCCAGCGGTACTCGGACGGCTTGTCGACGGACAGGTACTCGCCGAAGAACTCGACGGGTTCCCGGTCCGAAGCGCTGTTGATATAGCGCCACTGGCCGCCGGGGCGGACGTCCATCTCGACGACGGTGGTCGTCGTCCCGTGCTTGCCCCACCAGCGCGCGACGAGCTCCGGGTCGGTGAACGCCCGCCAGACGAGGTCGCGCGGGGCGTCGAAGGTGCGCTCCATCACGAGGTCGCCACCCTCGGAGTAGATGGTCGTCGACGGCGTGCTACCGCGATCGATCCTGGTCGTCGTCATCATCGTCTTCTCCTTGCTCCTGCTGGTCCGGCCCGGTGGCCTGGATCTCCTTCAACACGTCATCCAATCGCTCGAAGCTCTCCCCCCAGTGCTCGCGGTAGAACGCGACCCATGCCGCGACATCTCGAAGTGGCGCGGCGCGAAGCCGACGCGGCCGCCACTGGGCCTCTCGACCGCGCTCGATCAGGCCCGCCCGCTCGAGCACCCTCAGGTGCTTGGAGATCGCCGGCTGGGTCAGATCGAACGGGGCCGACAGCGTCTTGACCGACGCCTCGCCCTGGGCCAGTCGGGCCAGGATCGCCCGCCGAGTCGGATCGGCCAAGGCGGCGAACGTCGTGCTGAGCTGGTCGGTCGTCTGCTGCATCCGCATATCACCTAGTGGTTATATAACCTACTGGAACTATACGACGGCACAGACCGTTGTCAACCCCTGTCGGGACGAAGACTCGGAACTCGCACCGCGCGATGCTGGGGGCGAGGGGAAGCGAGCGGGGTCTACCCCACCGGATGTCCTGGCACGAACCGACCGATGCGCACGGCCGTCCACGCGTCGTCGATCGGTGTCTCCTCGATCGGGCTCAGCCCGTGGCCGGCCAGGATCGAGCCCAGGTAGCCGACGTTGAAGTCGGTGCGAGCTCGGGTCGGCGCGCAGATCCACACCGCGGGCGGCAGGGTGATGACCGTCCCGTACCGCCGCAGGAACCAATGCACGCCGCTGGCGTTCGAGACGAACAGCACGGCGACGGTCGCGCCCGCGAACTCGCCGGTCACGGTGGCGCCGGGCGGCAGCGGTCCGAGCAGCCGAAGCCACTCGACCGGCTGGAACCAGACAGCGGCCCCCGGGCGGATTCCCAGGCGACCGGCCAACGTTGGATCAGCCATCGCGACCTCCTTCCACCGATCAGGTCCGCTCTGACGCCGACGCTACGCTCGGATCGATCGAGCGAGGCGGCGGCCTCGCCCCGGGTGCCCTGAACGCATACTGATTCGGAGCCAGCGCTGAGGAGCCGGACGCTCGTCGACCACAGGTGTTGTCATGACCGTCATCGTCTCGCCGACCGAAGCACTCGACGAGCGGACGCGTGCCGAGATCGTAGCCGTGTGCGTGGCGGCCCACGCCGAGCCCGACTTCGATCGCCTGTTCCGATACATCCGGACAGGAGGTCGGCACTTCATCGCCTACGCGGGGGCGGCGATCGTGAGCCATGCCGTCGTGACGACGCGCTGGCTCCTGGTCGCCGGTGATCGGCGGCTCAGGACCGCCTATGTCGATGCCGTGGCGACGCTCCCCGAGTTCCAGGGCCAGGGACATGGGACCCGCGTCATGCGACAGCTCGCTTCCGGCATCGGCGACTACGAGATCGCCTGCCTCGAGACCGAGCGCCCGACCTTCTTTACGCGGCTAGGGTGGGAACGGTGGCGGGGCCCGCTGGCCGTCGCCGAAGCGTCCAGGATCACCCCGACACCCGAGCAGCGCGGCATCCTGGTCCTCCGAACGGACCACACACCGAAGATCGATCTCGACACCGCGCTGACGATCGAGAGCCTGAACGGACGTTCCTGGTAAGGCGCCGACCCGCGACAAGCGGTGCCTGGTTCGGTCGAGGTTCGGAGCGGCCGACGCGTCGCCGACCGCTCGTTGCTGGCGCCTCGCTCAGTCGAGGACGAACCCCTCATAGGTGTTGATGTTGCCGGTCGGCGGCTCGGGGACGGTGGACCCCCGGCCGCTGCCGCGCAGCCCATCCATGGCGACCCACGTGAACGTCTCGATGCCGGTATCGAAGTTCGCCTGGATCTGGAGCTTGACCGAGAAGGTGTCGCCGCTGCCGTCGCAGGTGAAGGCCTTGAGGACCTGGAGCTGGACGACACCGCGATCGCTCTGGAACCCCGAGAACTTGATGCCCGTGTCGACGAACGTACCGCTGGCACACATCGCGCCGCTGTCGACTGCCGGACCGCTGGCCACGAAGTCACCGACGTTCGGGCCTCCCTCGACGAAGGTCACGTGGGACACGATGGTGACCGCTTGCGGCGACGCCGCGGCGGCCGGCGCGACCAGGGCGATGGCGAGCACGACGGCCCCGACGAAGCCCACGACGGGGCGCGTACGCTTGATGGATCGCAACATGGCGGATCCCCTCGAACGACGCGCAGCGGGCGCTTGCGTGCGTCGCAGGTCCCTCGCTGCGCTACCTCTAAGGGCGCGGAGTCGGACCCGAACGTTCGAAATTCGGTCAGCCTTGGCGCCGGAGCTCGCGTCGGGTCTGCCAGCCAAGGCCGAGAAGGACCGCGCAGGTGACGCCGCTGATCGCGAGCCACAGGACGTCACCCGGGGCGTCGAGCCCGCCACCGACCAGCAGCCGATAGCCCCACCACGCCAGCCACAGGATCGTGAAGGCCAGCGCCGCCGGCAGGATCCACCAGGTCACATGTCGCGACCGATCGTGCTCCATGGCGCCCTCCTGCTCGGATGGTAGCGGCGGCCGTTCGTCAGCCCAAGCGCTCGGCGAGGTGGATCGTGACCATATCGCCCTCGCCCTTGTCGATCGCGCCGCGGACCTCGGCCGTGATCGGCAGCTTGTGGGTGCCGTCGCCGAGGGCCATGAACGAGCTGCGGAACGGATGGCCGTCGACCGTCCCGGCGACCTTGACCAGACCGCGCGTCCCGAAGAACGCGGCGCTCCAGTCGGTCACGACGTAGGTCCAGCCACCCGTGGCCGAGCTCTTCTCGATCCGGGCCGTGAACGTCCGGTCGATGGGTCCGACCGGCGCGGCGACCGACTCCGTCCGCGCCGTCATGCCGACGCCTCCACGACGTAGAACCGGTTGCCGTCCGGATCATCGAACGTGAACATCGGCGGCACGTCATCCCAGCGCAGCAGGTCGCCGACGGCGACGCCTCGCTCCCGGAGGGCGGCGTGCTCGGCCGGCGCGTCGGGCACGGTGAACCGGATGCCCGTATCACCGGCCCCATGACCGTCAGGCTGCGGGAGGGCGAGCGCGAGCGAGGTGCGCCCGCCGGGCGGGGCGACCTCGATCCAACGCATCGTCGGGCTGATCGGGGCGTCGAGCCGCGTCTCGAAGCCGAGCGCGTCGACATAGAACGCCAGGGCGGCGTCCTGATCGCGGACGGTGACGCCGATGGTCCGGACGTCGGAGATCGTGGTCGATGGCATCGTCGGCCTCCTTCAGCCTTCGCCGTACATCTGGGAACCCGGGGTGGTCAGGGTCTGGCCCGTCTCGAGCCAGGTCTTGAGGCCGGACAGGATCATGGGCCAGCCGCCGAAGATGTCCTCCGGGGCCGCTTCTCGCAGCTCGCCATGGGTGACCAGCAGCCGGCACGAGTCGCCGACCGGCTCGATCTCCCAGGTCACGCGCGACGTACCCTCGGCGGCGGCATCGTCGCTCCACCGGGCATGGAAGGTCTGGACCAGACGTCGCGGGGGATCGACGACGAGGTTCTCGCCCTCGACCAGCGGGTGGTCCAGCCCGTCATGCTCGAGCGTGTAGGTCGAGCCCGGCGTCCAATCGGACGCGACCGTGGACCCGAACTGGTACTTCGCTCGGATCGCCGGGTCGGTGATGGCCGACCACAGGCGCTCCGGCGTCGTGCGGATGTAGATCTCGAAGACCTTCTCCATGTGCCTCTCCATCGCTGACTTGAGGCCGATCAGGCCGGCGGCCCACGGCTCGGTGTACTTGCTGACCCAGCGGTCGTGGAGGACCCGGATCGGGATCGGGTTGAGGAAGTGGAGCTTCTCTCGACCCTGCCGCCGGCTGACGACGAGCCCGGCCTCCTCGAGCACCCGGAGGTGCTTGGCGACGGCGATCCGCGTCATCGAGCGCCCCGCCGTCAACGCCACGAGCGTCTGCCCGTCGCGCTGGAACAGCGCGTCCAGCAGGTCCCGTCGCGTCGGGTCAGCCAGTGCTCGGAACACGGTCTCGGTCGCCACGACCCAGACAATAGGAAACCAAACGGTTTCCTGTCAAGTCCTTGGACGCGAGCGATGCGAAGGCCGGGTCGGAGGGCTAGGCTGGAGCCATGCTTCGCATCGGATCCATCGTCTTCCGCGTCGATGATCTGGCCCGCCAGGTCGCCTTCTGGTCGGCGGCCCTGGACTACGAGGCGCGACCGAGCGACAGCGACGACTTCGTCCTGCTCCGACCGCGCGACGGCGATGGCCCGAACGTGTCGCTCGACGCGGTCGCGGCCAAGGTCCAGGTCCCGCCCAAGATCCACCTCGATCTCTACACCGAGGACCAGACCGGCGAGGTCGACCGACTCCTGGCCCTGGGCGCGACCGAGGTCCACTGGGACAAGCGCCCGGCCGATGCCGACTACCGGATCCTGGCCGACCCCGAGGGCAACCGGTTCTGCGTCGTCGACATCAGCGACACGACGTCGATGACCCCGGAGCCGACGGACGGGCAGGTCTACGGCGGCTGAGCGATGCATGCGACCACGACGCCGTCGATCAACCGCCTCGCCTTCGACGCCACGGTCCACTGCCTGACGGGTTGCGCCATCGGCGAGGTCCTGGGCCTGGCCATCGCCACCGCCCTGGGCTGGGACGACCTGCCGTCGATCGCGCTGGCCATCGTCCTGGCCTTCGTCTTCGGGTATGCCCTGACGATGCGCCCGCTGCTCGCGTCAGGCCTCCCGTTCCGCCGCGCCGTTCGGACGGCGCTGGCCGCCGACACGCTGTCGATCACGACGATGGAGGTCGTCGACAACGCGATCCTCCTGCTCATCCCGGGTGCGATGGCGGCGGGCCTCCTCGATGGGCTGTTCTGGGCGAGCCTCGCGGTCGCCCTGGCGATCGCGTTCGTCGTGACCCTCCCGGTCAACCGCTGGCTCATCTCGCGCGGCCGGGGCCACGCGGTCGTCCACGCCGAGCACCACTGACCCAGTGGCCGTCCTCGCGTTGGCCCTCGTCATCGGCTGGGTCGTCATCGTCGCCGTGGCCCGGGCCATCCTGGCCGCCCGTGCCGGCGGTGGGGCGCCGCTCCGGTTCGCCGACCGTCGTGGCTCGGCCCAGTGACCCTATCGGTCCATGAAGTGCTCGGCGAAGCGGGTATCCTCGCGACGAGTCGTGCCACCGTCGCTGGAGCCCGAACCATGACCAATGACGAGGTCGTCCAGGCCTACGCCGAGGCGTACCGGACCGATGACCGGGAGCGCATGGCCGCCCTCCGGCATCGGGACTGGATCATGGAGTATCCCCAGTCGGGCGAACGGATCCGCGGCGATGCCGCGATGCGGGCGATCATGGACCACTTCCCAGGCGGGGCACCGCACATCCAATCGGCCAGGGTCGTCGGCAGCGAGGATCGATACGTCGTCACCCCGATGTTCACGATCGAGCGCGTGGTCGGCAACGGTGAGTTGTGGTGGGCGAGCGGCGTCGCGGACTACCCGGATGGCACGACCTGGCACTTGGTTGCGCTCCTCGAGCTGCGCGACGGGCGCATCCATCGCGAGACGAACTACTTCGCGGCGCCGTTCGAGGCTCCGGCCTGGCGCGCGCCGTGGGTCGAGCGCATCGACGTCCGGTGAGTCGGCCGGCCATCCCGGACGGGATGACCCGTGGCGGCGTCGTCGCCATCGCCCGTCGCCTCGACCCGGCCGTCGTGGAGGCCATCGCCGATGCCCTCGCTGACGGCGGGATCGGCGCGTTCGAGCTGACCCTGAACGAGCCCGAGGACGAGGCCATCCGGGCGATCGAGGCGGCCGCCCGCCACATCGCGACGACCGGGCTGCCGCTGGCCGTCGGAGCCGGGACGGTCCTGGACGTCGAAGCCGCGAGGCGGGCCGTCGATGCCGGGGCGACGTTCCTGGTGGCTCCGCACCTGGCCGTTGACGTCGTCGCCTGGGCGGCCGATCGCGCCATCCCGATGCTCCCCGGCGCCGCGACGCCGACCGAGGTCCTGGCCGCGTGGCGGGCCGGCGCGGCCGCCGTCAAGGTCTTCCCGGCGTCATCGCTTGGGCCGACCTTCCTGCGCGAGCTCCGCGGCCCCTTCCCCGACATCCCGCTCCAACCGACCGGCGGGATCACCGTCGCCAACGCGGCCGAGTTCATCCGGGCCGGCGCCATCGCCGTCGGGATGGGCAACTGGCTATTCGCCGGGGGCACGCCGAGGTCCGTCGCCGAGCGAGCGCGTGAGGCGACGACGGCCGTCGCGGCGGCGCGTGCCACGGACTGAAACGCCCTTGCTGCCTCGGCGGCGATCCATGCGGCCGACCTGAATCGTCGTTCTAGGGCACAATCCCGCACGGCGCGCCCACGTCCGACCTATCGCATCCCGCATCGACGCCTGCCCCGGAGACCTGCTTGTCCGCCTCGCCCCGTCCGCGCCACGCGACCTCTCGACCGAACGGTGCCCGCCAGCCGAACGGTCGCCGTTCGACGGTCGGCTCGATCGCCATCATCGTCTTCCTGTTCCTGGCCGGCCTCGGTGTGCTCGCCGCCGCTGCCAGCGTGATGGCCTACAACGCCCTCGCGGGCGGCCTCAAGCCCGCGTCGTCGCTGACCGATTACACGCTGCCGGAGGAGACGGTCATCTACGACCGGACCGGCGAGACGGAGCTGGCCCGCTTCGGCGACTACAAGCGCGACATCGTCCAGTACGAGGACATCCCGCCGATCATCCTCGACGCGACGACGGCTATCGAGGACAAGACGTTCTGGGCGAACGCCGGCTTCGATCCGGTCGGCATCCTGGCCGCCGGCCTGGACTCGATCCGCGGTGACAGCCGCGGCGCGCTCGACGATCACCCAGCAGCTCGTCCGGGCGCGGCTGCTCGACGCCGCGCTCGTCGGCGACGGGGATCGGGTCATCGAGCGCAAGCTGCGCGAGATCATCCAGTCGATCCGGGTGACCCAGCATTTCGACGGTGACGACGGCAAGCAGGAGATCATCACCGCCTACCTGAACCAGAACTACTACGGCAATCAGACGTACGGCGTGAAGGCGGCCTACGAGACCTACTTCGGCAAGCCGTTCACGGCCGAGAACGTCACCCCGGCGGAAGCGGCCCTCATCGCCGCCCTGCCCCAGTCGCCCTCGAACTACGACCTTGTCCGCAACGCCGTCGAGGAGTGCGAGGTCGAGCTCGAGGAAGGCGAGGAGTGCCCGGCCGGCGAGTCGCGCCTCGTCGTCCCGTCCGATACCAAGATCATCGCCCGCCGCAACGCCATCCTGGACCTCATGGCCGAGGGTGACCGGACGCCGATCACCGAGGACACCTACAGCGCCGAGGACTTCGAGGCGGCCAAGGACGAGGACGTCGTCCTGGCCCCGCAGACGACCCAGCGCTGGAAGGCGCCGCACTTCGTGTGGGCCGTCCGCGACGAGCTGACCCGCAAGCTGTGCGGCGAGGAGCCGAGCTGCGACGCCCTCGACGCCGGCGGGCTGCGCGTCCGCTCGACCATCGATCTCGACGTCCAGGAATCCGCCGAGAAGTGGACCAAGCTCGCGGCCCGCATCCCCAACCAGTCACGCGCCGTGCGCGAACGGACGGCGCGCGAGCTCGGGTTCGACGAGATCCCGGCCTGGGTCCGCAACCTGTACGACAAGAACGTCAACAACGGCGCGCTCGTCGCTCTCGACTACCAGACCGGCGAGCTCATCGGCTACGTCGGGCTCGGCCGACTACTACTCGCGGGCCGAGCCGAAGCCCGAGTTCCAGCCGCAGTTCGACGTCATCAGCCAGGGCTATCGCCAGCCGGGCTCGGCGTTCAAGCCGTTCAACTACGCGGTCGGCATCGACGAGGGTTCGATCACCCCGGGCACGATGCTCATGGATGTCGGTACGGACTTCGGCGGCGGGTACACGCCGAACAACGCCGACAACCTGGAGCGGGGCCCCGTCCGGGTCCGCAACGCCCTGCAGTTCTCGCTGAACATCCCGTCGGTCAAGGCGATGGCCATCAACGACCCGGCCCACGTCTTCGACCGGGCCAAGGACTTCGGGATGACCTTCCAGTCCGACACGACCGACGCCGGGCTGGCCCTGGCTCTCGGCGTGGCCGAGACGCGGCCGCTCGACCTCGTCACCGCCTACGGCACGTTGGCCAACGGTGGCCAGCGGGTCGAGCCCACGACCATCATCGAGGTCACCGATCGCAGCGGCGACCCGGTCACGGACGAGGACGGCAACGTCCTCATCGAGCCGAATGACCCGGACGCCGGCGAGCAGGTCATCAGCGAGCAGGCCGCCTGGCTCGTGACCGACATCCTCAACGGCAACACGATCCAGCGGGTCAACCCGTTCTGGGGCGCGTTCCAGATCCGGGACCGCAACGGCGACCGCCGGCCGGCCACGCTCAAGACCGGCACGAACAACGACGCCAAGGACCTCAACGCCTACGGCTACATCGCGCCGCCGTCGGCCGAGGCCCGGGAGGATGGGGCGTACGCGCTGGCCGTCGGCGTCTGGAACGGCAACAGCGACAACACGCCGGTCTCCACGCCGGAATGAGCCGGTCTTCTCGATCGACGTCTCGACCTACATCTGGGACGGCTTCCTGACCGAGGTCTCCCGCGATTGGCCGATCGAGCGTTTCGCGCGGCCGGACGGCCTGGTCGAGGTCGCCATCGATCCGTTCACGGGCCTGCTCCCGAGCTCCGGTGGCGACAGCGTCGACGAATGGTTCATCGCGGGCACCGAGCCGACCCGCCGCCTGGACGAGGACACCTGCGGCGTCGACGCGCTCGTGTTCATCGACCTCGAGCCGAAGTTCGGTGACTGGCTCGACTTCGACCGCGACTGGATCCGCCGCGCCGAGCGCGGGCCGGGCACCGTCGGCGGCCCGGAGCGGACCCGCACGTCGTTCTTCTACAACAACGGCTTCAACCCGTACGGCCGGACGTGGGGGGCGATCGTGGCCGGGGACGGTTGTGGCGAACCGGAACCGACCCCGTCGTGCTACGTCATCCCGTCGCCGGATGCGAGCGGCATCATCCCGTCGTTCGCGATCCCGTCGCCGACCGGCGAGAACGAGGTCGCGGCCGAGCCGTGCCCGTCGCCGAGCCCGTCGGAGCTGCCATCGGAGTCGGTGGAGGTCCCACCCAGCGAGGAACCCACGGCCGAACCGACCGACACCCCGACCGAGGAGCCGACGCCCGAGCCCACCGAGGAGCCCACGCCGGAGCCGACCGAGGAGCCGACGGAGGAGCCGCCGCCCGAGGCGACCGCGGCCCCGTAGATCGGTCGCGGATGCGCTTGCCCGGCCCGTAGCATGCGCAGCGTGATCATCGAGCTGACCGGCGTGTCCGTGCGCCGCGCCGGGCGGACGATCCTGGGACCGATCGACTGGGCCGTCGCGCCCGGTGAGCGCTGGGTCGTGCTGGGCCGCAACGGCTCGGGCAAGACGACCCTCCTGTCGGTCGCCTCGATGAACCTGTGGCCCACGACCGGCACGGTCGAGGTGCTCGGCGAGCGCTACGGTCGGACCGATGCCCGCGAGCTGCGTCGCCGGGTCGGGATGGCCGGCAGTGCCGTGGAGGCGGCGATGCGCCCGGACCTGACCCCGCTCGACCTGATCATGACCGCGCGCCACGGGGCGTTCGAGCCGTGGTGGCACGTCTACGACGACGCCGACCGGGCGACGCGCCGCGGACCTGGGCCGGACGCTGGGCCTGGGCGACCACCTCGACCAGCCGTTCGGGACGCTATCCGCCGGCGAGCGCCGGCGCGTCGTCGATCGCCCGCGCGCTCATGCCCGACCCGGACGTCCTGTTCCTCGACGAGCCGACGGCCAGCCTGGACCTGGCCGCCCGCGAGCTCCTGCTCCGCGACCTCGAGGCGCTGGCCGCGGCCGCTCGCCCGACGGCCATCGTCCTCGTGTCGCATCACCTCGAGGAGATCCCGGTCGGGTTCGGCCACGCGCTCGTCCTGGCCGATGGCCGGGCGGCGGCGTCAGGCGGCATCGACGACGTGCTGGGGGCCGACGTCCTGGGGCCGGCGTTCGGGCTGCCCCTCGTCGTCAGCCGGCGCGACGGCCGCTGGAGCGCGGCGATGGCCCGAGGTGGGTGAACCGGGACGGCTCGACACGCGAATGTCATGGTGTCGATGCACGATGTCCACATGAATCCCGCCGTGGCCGCCTCCAGCCATCCTGTCGAGCGCACCACGACCGGCCTCGCCGCGCTGTCCGGCGCGGTCGCGGCGGCCACGGCCCTGGGCCTGTCCGAGCTGCTGGCCGGCCTGCTGCCGGGTGCCGCCTCGCTCGTGGCCGCGGTCGGCCAGGTCGTCATCGACCTCCAGCCACCCGGGGCCAAGGACGTCGTCGTCGCCCTGTTCGGGACCAACGACAAGCTCGCCCTCGAGGTGTTCGTGGCGCTCGTGGCCGTGGCCGTCGGGGCCGGCCTGGGGATCGTCGCGCGACGGTCGTTCGTGGCCGCGGCCGCGGGCTTCGCCGCGTTCGGGGTCGTCGGCTTCCTGGCCGCCCTGGGCGACCCGAACTGGCCAACCCGCCGATGGTCGCGGCGGCCACGGCCGTCAGCGTGGGTGCGGGCATCCAGGTCCTGTCGTGGTCGGTGGCCCGCCTCGACCGGCTGGCCACCAGCCCGACGAGCGACGCATCGACGTCCGGCGCGACCGCCGCTCAGGCGTCGCGCCGCTCGTTCCTCGTCCGGCTCGGCGCCGTCGGTGTCGCCTCCGCGCTGGCCGGGCTGACCGGTCGGTTGGCTCATCGAGCGTGGACGCGGCGCCCCGGTCCCGTCGACGGCCATCCCGGCCCCGGCCGAGATCGTCGCCGCCGCTGGCTCCGGCGGCGGACCTCGCCACGGCGACGCCCGGGCTGACCCCGATCGTCGTCCCGAACGACGCGTTCTATCGGATCGATACGGCCCTGCTCATGCCGTCGGTCGATGTCGCCACCTGGCGCTTGCGGGTCCACGGCATGGTCGACCGGGAGGTGACGCTGACCTGGGACGAGCTCGTGGCGATGCCGATGTTCGAGCAGTACGTGACCATCGCCTGCGTCAGCAACGAGGTCGGCGGCGACCTTGTCGGCAATGCCAAGTGGACCGGCGTCCGCCTGCGCGACGTCCTGGACCTGGCCGGCGTCCAGGACGGGCGCGAGCCAGCTCGTCGGTCGGTCGGTCGACGGCTGGACCGCGGGCATGCCGACCGCGTGGGTCATGGACGAGGCCCGCGAGCCGATGATCGCGGTGAAGATGAACGACGAGCCGCTGCCGGTCAGCCACGGCTACCCCGCCCGCCTCATCATCCCCGGCCTGTACGGCTACGTCTCGGCGACGAAGTGGCTGAGCGAGCTGGAGCTGACGACGCTCGACGCCTTCGATGCCTACTGGGTGCCGCTGGGCTGGTCCAAGGAGGCGCCCATCCTCACCCAGTCCCGGATCGACACGCCGAGTGGCTCCGTGGCGGCGCGGGCGGGTCGCCATCGCCGGCGTCGCCTGGGCCCCGGACCGGGGCATCAGCAAGGTCGAGGTCGGCATCGACGGCGACGTGGTCCGAGGCGGACCTGTCGACGCCCGATCTCCGACGCGACCTGGGTCCAGTGGGGTCGCCTGGGACGCCACGCCCGGCCAGCACCGGCTGTCGGTCCGGGCGACGGACGGCGAGGGCGTCCTCCAGGAGGAGCTCCGGTCGCCGCCGGCCCCGAATGGCGCCCGCGGCTGGCACACCATCGTCGTCCGGGTGGACTGACCGGCGCGAGCGGATCGCGCTCGGCCGCAGACGTTCGGCCGGCGGCGCACGACCGCCGAAAGGGATAGAGTCGAGGCATGCCCCGACGCCGCTACATCTTCGACCCGCCCGAGCGATTCATCGCCGGGACGCTGGGTCAGCCCGGTGATCGGACGTTCTTCCTGCAGGCCCGCGAGGGGACGCGGGTCGTGTCCATCGTCCTCGAGAAGGTCCAGGTCGCGGTCCTCGCCGAGCGGCTCGGCGAGCTGCTCGACGAGCTCGAGCGACGGGGCGTCGCAGAGGCGGCCGCCGGATGCCCCGGTCCCGGACGACGACACGGAGCCCCTGGACGAGCCGCTCATCGAGGCGTTCCGGGCCGGTTCGCTGACGCTCGGCTGGGACGGCGGGGCGGAGCGGGTCCTCGTCGAGGCCCGTGCCCAGGACGAGGACGGCGAGGCCATCGACCCCGACGAGGACGACGACGAGGACGAGGACGGCCCGGACCTGCTGCGCGTCCGCCTGACGGCGGCTGCAGCACGGGCGTTCGTCGACCGGGCGACGCGGGTGGTGGCCGGCGGCCGGCTGCCCTGCCCGCTGTGCGGCGCCCCGCTCGATCCACGCGGGCACATCTGCCCGCGCCGCAACGGCCACTACGTCAACTAGGCCGACGGCCGTGGTCGACCGGGCCGCGACCCTGCAGGTCCTCGCCGACGGTGACATCGAGGTCATCGGGCGGATCATCGGCTCGAGCAACAACGCCCTGTATCGTCCGGGTCAGCCGGCCATGCCCGGATCCCGAGCCCGCCGACGGCCTGGACGCCATCTACAAGCCGACGATCGGCGAACGTCCGCTCGACGACTTCCCGGACGGGACGCTGACTCGGCGAGAGGTCGCGGCCTGGGTGGTCTCGGACTACCTCGGTTGGGACATCGTGCCCCCGACGATCCTGCGCGATGGGCCGTTCGGCGAGGGCATGGTCCAGGCCTTCATCGAGGCCGACCCCGACGTGGACGTCTGGACGATGGTCGTCGAGGACGACCCGCGCCTGCGCCGGATGGCGGTCTTCGACGCGGCCGTCAACAACACCGATCGCAAGGGCGGCCACATCCTGCCGATCGATGGCGGCCGGCACATCCACGGCGTCGACCACGGCGTGACCTTCTCGGTCACGCCCAAGCTCCGGACGGTCCTCTGGGCGTGGCGAGGCGAGCCGATGGCCGAGGACGAGATCAGCGGCCTGGCAGCGGTTGCGGGACGGCCTGGACGGGGCCCTGGGCGACGAGCTTCGGGCGCTCCTCAGCGGGGCGGAGGTCCGGGCCACGGGACGCCGGGTGGACGCGCTCCTGACGTCGGGACGCTTCCCGCTCCCCTCCCCGACCTGGCCGGCCATCCCGTGGCCGCCGTTCTGATGCGCGCCGGCGGCACCGGCTTCCTCGTCGCCCGCTAGGCCGCGGTCGATGCCCCCTGCGCGGCCGCGTCGGGCGGCTGGAACTCGAGCAGGACCGCCCCGGTCACGTTGAGGACGGCCGTCCCGTCGTGCTCCAGGCGCCAGCCCTCCACGCTCGCCGGCGGGACGTGGCCATGGATCCAGAGCGGCGGCCGCCAGCGGTCCAGCAGCCACCGATACCCGTCGAAGCCGACGTGGTACGGATCCACGGCGCGATCGCCGAGGCCGCGCGGCGGGGCATGGCTGAGGACGACGAGCGGATGCCCGGCGGCCGGTGAACCGGGCACGAGGCGACGCCCGCTGACCCGCAGCGCGTCCAGCCAGGCCGTCCCGTCGTGGCGGCGCCGATCCCCGTGGCGCAGGCCGGGCCACTCGAGGGCCGCGACCGGCAAGCCGGTGACCCCGTGGATCCGGCCGGTCCGGAGCGGCTTGGGCGCGAACGTCGCGACCGCCTCGGACCAGCGACCGCCGCGGTCGTGGTTGCCGCGGACGAAGCTGATCGGCACGGCGAAGGCGTCGCCGAGGAACCCGAGGTAGTCGGGCTCCAGGTCGCCGGCGCCGACGATGGCATCGATGGGGCCGAGCCCGGTCCGGTTGGTCTCGTGCTCCAGGGCCGGGTCAGGGTCGTCGGACACGGCCAGCCAGCGGATGGGCCGGCCGTCGCGGCCGGCGAACGGGGCCGGGTCCGGCCAGGTCAGGCGCAACCGTCGGACCAAGTGGTCAGTCCCCCCGCTCGGGCTGGGCGTCCTCGTCGGGCTGGCGGGCCTCATCGGCAGCCTCTTCGGCCTCGACCCGGCCACGCACGTAGCGCGAGTCGGCGAGCTGGGCCTCGAGCGACTCGATGGGCTCGGTCCGCCGGCCGCCGGGCGGCACGAGCTCGACGACCGAGGCATCGATGCCGACCTGGCCTCCATAGAGGGCGAGCGCGACCCGGTTGTGGCCGTCGATGACCCAGTAGCCGTCGTCGTACTTGACGACGTCGATCGGCGGCAGGTCGCGGAGCTCGTCCTGGGCGCGGCGCAGGCGCTGCCAGCGGGCCTGCCAGTTCCGGCCACGCGCCCGCTTGATCGGCAGGAAGTCGCCGCCGCGCTGGTCGCCGCCGCCGACGGCGGTGCCCCGGATGTCGTCGACGTCGATCGTCCGCAGCCCGACCTCGACCGGCCGGGCGCGATCGGCCTCCGGGTACAGGTCCGACAGGGACGGGAGTGGGTGCCGGCCACGCCGCCGGACGCGGCGGACCCGCTGGCCGGGCATCTCGCGGATCGTCTCGAGCGCATGCTCGAGCACGGAGGAGACGCCGCCGACGGCCGCGCTGAGGCCCTCGGTCAGCGGCTCGGCGGCCGCCGCCGCCGTCCGGCGGAGCCGGCGCATCGATGTGCTTGGCGGCGACTGGGCCGCCTTGGCACTCTCGGGTCTCGGGTCGCGCGGCATGACCGGAGTGTGCCCCAAGCCCGCGATCGCGGCCACGGGCCGGGAGGGACCATGCACACTGACCGCCGTGACGAAGCGCTGGGACGGTTGGGGTGACGCGAGCGTCGAGGTCCCATTCCCCGCCAACGCCGTGGACCTCATGGACCGGCTCCTCGGGCCCGGCCGCCCGCCGGCCGACGCCGACCTCGAGACCGTGGTCGCCGGCGTGCCGATGTCCCGCGTGGATCCGGATCGCGGCCTGTCGGTGGACCCGGAGGACCGGGTCCGCCATGCCCGCGGGCAGAGCCTCGGCGACTGGATCGCGCTGCGCTCCGGGCGTCTGGGGGCCATCCCGGATGCCATCGCCCGCCCGGCGACCGCCGCCGACGTCCGCGACCTCCTGGACGGAGCCAGGGCGAAGGGCTGGAGCCTGATCCCGTACGGCGGCGGCACGAGCGTCGTAGGTGGGGTGACGCCGTCGTCCGCCGACGATCGGCCCGTCGTCACGGTGGACCTCGGGGAGCTGACCGGACTGACCGCCTTCGACCCGGTCAGCGGCCTCGCGACGTTCGGCGCCGGGACGACTCGGCCCGGCCGTCGAGGCGGCCCTGGCGACCCACGGCCGGACGCTCGGCCATCGGCCGCAGTCCTTCGAGTTCTCGACCATCGGTGGCTGGGTCGCGACCCGCTCGTCCGGCCAGGAATCGATGGGCTACGGACGGATCGAGGCACTCTTCGCCGGGGGCCACGTCGAGACGCCGAGCGGACCGCTGGACCTCCCACCGTTCCCGGCCAGTGCCGCCGGGCCGGACCTGCGCGAGATCGTCCTCGGGTCGGAGGGCCGGCTGGGCATCGTCACCGAGGCCGTCGTGCGCACGACGCCGCGGCCGTGAGGTCGATGTGCTGCGGGCCTACAGCGTCCCCGACTGGGATGTTGCGCTCGAGCTGGGTCGGTCGCTCGCCCAGGCGGGTCTGCGCCTGACGATGGTCCGCGTGTCGACCCCGATGGAGACGTGCCACGACCTCGGCCATGGCCAGCGACAGCCGGGGCAAGCGCTGGCTGCGCCGCTATCTCGGCTGGCGCGGCCAGGGCCCGGCGTCGTGCCTGGTGCTCGTCGGGATGGCCGGCGGCCGGAGCGTCGTCAAGGCCATCGAAGGGGAGGTCGTCCGCCTGGTCCGTGACCACCGCGGGGTCGGCGTGCCCGGGCTCGGGTCGGCCTGGCGCGAGCGAACGGTTCCGGGGCGCCGTACCTGCGCAACGCGCTGTGGGCCGCGGGCTATGCCGTGGACACGCTGGAGACGGCCGCCGACTGGGCACGCCTGCCGGCGCTGGCCGAAGAGCTGGGGCCGGCGCTCCGGCGGGGCCTCGAGGCGGACGGCGAGCGGGTCCACGCCTTCAGCCATCTGTCGCACCTCTACCCGTCCGGCTCCAGCCTGTACGTGACCTATGCTGTTCCGGATCGACGCCGGACCCGGCCGTGACCGCTGACCGCTGGCGCCGGCTCAAGAGGGCCGGCCAGCGAGACGTTCGTCGCGCCACGGCGGCACGATCAGCCACCAGCACGGCGTCGGGCGGGACCACGCGCCCGTACCTCGGCGGCCGAGAAGGGCGAGCTCGGGATGGCCGTCCTGCGCTCGGTCGTCGAGCGGTTCGATCCCGATCGCGTCATGCACCCGGGCGTGCTGCTCGAGGACACGGGCGCGTGACGACGACGTCGGGGGCACCGACGCCGGCACGCGCCGCGGACCGGGTCGTGGCCATCGACGTCGGGACGCAGAGCGTCCGGGCGCTCGTCGTCGGCCCGGACGGGACCATCCACGCCGCCGCCCGCGTCCCGATCGTGCCCTACGTGTCGCCGCAGCCTGGCTGGGCGGAGCAGGACCCGGAGGTCCATTGGACGGCGGTCGGCGAGGCCTGCCGACGGGTCCTGGCCGAGCCGGGCATCGAGACGGGCAGCCTGGCGGGCGTGACGCTGACCACCCAGCGCGGCACGGTCGTCGTGACCGACGCCGACGGTCGTCCGCTCCGGCCGGCGATCGATCTGGCTCGACGACCGACGGACGACCGGCCTGCCGCCGTTCGGTGGCGTCGGCGGCGTGACCGCCCTCGGCTTCCGGGCGCTCGGCCTGCGCGACACGATCGAGGGCTTCGCGGCGGCCTGCGAGGCCAACTGGCTCCGGGCCCACGAGCCGGAGACGTGGGCGCGGCATCCGGCACTACCTCCTGCTGTCGGGCTACCTAAGCCATCGGCTGACCGGCCGATTCGTCGATTCGGCGCGCGGCCCAGGTCGGCTACCTGCCGTTCGACTACCGGCGCTTCCGCTGGGCGGAGCCGGGCCACTGGTCGTGGACCGTGGCGCCGGTCGATCCGGCGTGGCTGCCCGAGCTCGTGCCGCCGACCGGGCGGCTCGGCGAGCTGACGCCCGGCCGCCGCCGAGGCGACCGGCCTGCCGGTCGGGCTGCCGGTCATCGCGGCCGCGGCCGACAAGGCCTGCGAGGTCCTCGGCTCCGGGGCCGATCGAGCCGGACATCGCGGCCATCTCGTACGGCACGGCCGCGACGGTCAACACGACCATGCGCCGCTACGTCGAGGCGATCCGGCTCATCCCGCCGTTCCCGTCGGCCGTGCCCGGGCGCGTGGTCGCTCGAGGTCCAGGTCTACCGCGGGTACTGGATGGTCGAGTGGTTCAAGCGCGAGTTCGCCGCCGCCGAGGTCGCCCGCGCCGCGGCCGCCGGGCGTCGCAGCCGGAGGCGCTGCTTCGACGAGCTGGTGGCGACCGTCCCGCCGGGGTCGATGGGCCTGATCCTGCAGCCGTACTGGTCCCCGGGCGTGCGCATCCCGGGTCCGGAGGCCAAGGGCGCGATCATCGGGTTCGGCGACGTCCATACCCGGGCGCACGTCTACCGGGCGATCCTGGAGGGCCTGGCCTACGCGCTCCGCGATGGGCTGGAGCGGACCGCCGAGCCGGACCGGGGTGCCGCCGACCTCGCTGCGCATCGCCGGTGGCGGGGCACAGAGCCCGGCCGCGGTCCAGCTCACCGCGGATGTCTTCGGGCTGCCGGTCGCCCGCATCCACACCCACGAGGCCGCGGGCCTGGGGGCGGCCATCGATGCCGCGGTCGGGCTGGGCATGGCACCGCGACGTCGCGTCCGCGGTGCGCGGCCATGGTCCACGTCGGCGAGGTCCGGGACCCGGACCTCGCCGTCCATGCGCGCTATGACGATCTGTATCGCTCGGTCTATCGGCCGATGTACGGCCGCTTGCGGCCGCTCTACCGCGAGATCCGCCGGATCACCGGATACCCGGGGTCATGAGCCGACGGTCGGTCCCCTGGCCGAAGGCGGCCTTGATGCCGGGCTGGTTCAGGTAGTACAGGATCGCGCCCGCGATGGCGATGCCGATGATCTGGCTGACGATGTCGCCGCCCAGGAGCTGCAGGACGGACAGGATGATGCTGGCGACCGCCCCGACCACGCCCAGCGGCCAGGCCCAGGGCTTCATCTGGAGCGCCCCGACGCAGAACGCGATGTACAGGGCGGCGACGGCGATGAAGGCGATGCCAAGGAGCGCGCCCAACCCACCGAACGCGACAGCCCCGAGCACGAACAGGCCGATCCCGGCGATGGCCATCAGGACGCCGCCGACCCCAGCCAGGATGGCCAGGATGGTGATCCCCGTCGGCCGTGCGGCGGTGGACGCCCCGGCGGGCGCCGATGACGGCGTGGGCGTCGGTGCCGCAGTCGGTGTCGGCGCCGGAGTCGGTGTCGGAGTCGGAGTCTCTTCACTCATCGGTTCGGACCACCTCCCTGTGACCGGCCGCAGCACCGAAGGCCGGTGACGGGGCGATCGCCCGCATCGTAGACCGTGCTCGCGCCTTGGCAAGCCCCTGACCATCGCCGACGGGGCGTCCGCGCGCCACCGCCAAGCCACCCTCCGGAGCCGCCGCGCCGGGCAGGACCTTGGTCACGTTTGACCGATCCGCCGTCCAGCCTCAGAATAGGAAGCGTCGTCGGACCTCGCGACACCTCCGGTCAGAGCCCCGCACAGGGACGCTCCCGATCTCCGCCCGGTCCGTCCAACCCGCTCCGGCCCCCGATCCGGGCTGTCCAGAGCGACACAACCATCGGCGCTGCCGACGACCTATGACATCGTCCGGCGCGCAAGCACACCAGAAAGCCAAGCCCACACCATGATGACCAGAACCGCCACCACGACCTATGCCGGTCGTGCCAGCAACATGCGCCGCCTGCGTCGCCGCGCCGCCCTCGCCGACCCGGCGATCCGGCCCTACTGCCGGACCAACGGCTGCGCCAGCTTCCTCGACGTCGACACCGAACGCGGCGTCGCCAGCTGCCCCGTCTGCGGCTTCACCCGCCGCCTCGACTGACCCTCAGCCGGCTCGACCCGGGCCGGCGGACCGCCGGCCGCCCGCTGCTCGATCCTCTCGACCTCTGGGCGTCCTACCCGATGACGGCTCGACCGCCCCCGGCTGGACCTCTCCGCCGCGGATGCTCGGTCCTTGGGGCGACGTCGCGTGCAATCCGCGCCGCCTCCGGTCCCGAAGAGGTGAGTGACCCGAGTGTTGAGCCGGTCCCGAGCCCGGACCCACGATGCAGGAGAGCCCATCCGATGTTCTCGCCCGTCCTTCGCCGTACCCGTTTCCTGGGACTGCTCGCCGCTGGCGCCCTCGCGCTGGCCGTCGCTGCGCCCGTCGCCGCAGACAGCCACGCTCCGCTGACGGCCGTCGTCGCCGTCGATGACACCGCCACCCCCGCCGCCGGTGAGGCCTGGGTCCGCGTCCTGCATGGCTCGCCGGATGCCCCGGCCGTCGACGTCAAGGTCGATGACGCGGACGTCCTGACCGATGTCCCCTTCGGCACCATCTCCGACTACCTTCCGGTCCCGGCCGGCACGTACAACATCAAGGTCTGCGCCGCGGGCACCACGACGTGCGTCATCGACGCCGACGTCACCGTCGCTGACGGCAGCCGATATACCGTGGCCGCCACCAATGAGCTCGCCTCGATCGAGGCGCAGGTCCTCGAGGACACGGTCGCCCCGGTCGCCGGACAGGCCCAGGTCCGGGTCGTGCACTTCTCCGCCGACACGCCCGCCGTGGACGTCTTGACCCAGGACGGCTCGGCCACGATCGTCGACGCCCTCGCCTACCCGGACTCGACCGGCTACCTGTCGCTCGACCCGGGCGCGTATGACCTGAAGGTCTGCGCCGACGCCGACAACACCGTCTGCCCGCTCGATCCGGGTTCGCTCGATCTGGACGCCGACACGGCCTACAGTGTCTTCGCCGTCGGTTCGCTCGAGGCGACGCTGGCCGCCGGTGACGACGACGATGACGCGGAGGTCACCCCGCCGCCGACCGACTCGGTCGGTGCCACGGCTTCGACGCCGGCGTCTCCGACCCCCTCCATCCTGCTCATCAGCGTCCTCGCCGCGGCCTTCGTCGGCGGCCTCCGCCTGGCCATGGTCCGAGTCCGCCGCTAGCTTTCCACTCGCCTCGGCCGCTCGACCAGGCTCTCCCAGGTCTGGTCGAGTCGCCGATGCGTCGGCTCCTCACTTGACCGGGCTCATGCGGGCTGCGTAGCGCGGTCGTGACGGGCGAGCTGTCACGACCTCGGGCTAAGGTGAGGTCGTGCAGACGATCGATGGACGGCCCGTGTACGCCGCCACAGACCTCGTCGCCTACCTCGCCTGTGAGCATCTGACCCGGCTGGAGCAGGCGGCCCTGGCCGGCCTGGTCCGGCGGCCGATGCGCGACGACCCCGAGCTCGACATCATCCGCAAGCGCGGCTTCGAGCACGAGGCGCGCTACCTGACCGACCTCGAGGCGGCCGGTCGCTCCGCCGTCCGGATCGAGCTGGACGGGTCCATCGAGGACGCCGGCGAGCAGCTCCGCGCGGCCGCGGCGGCGACCCTGGCCGCGATGGAAGCCGGGGCGGACGTCGTCTATCAGGCGACGTTCTTCGACGGCACCTGGCGCGGCCACGCGGACTTCCTGCTCCGCGTCGACGACGCCGACCGTCCGTCCCGCTTCGGGCCGTGGCACTACGAGGTCGCCGACACGAAGCTGGCCCGGCACGTCAAGGCCAGCGCGATCCTCCAGATCTGCTCCTACGTGGACCAGCTGGAACGGCTCCAGGGCGTCCGCCCGGAGTGGCTGCACGTGGCCCTCGGCGGGAGCGCCCGCGAGGTCGTCCGGCTGCGAGTCGACGACTACATGGCCTATTACCGGAGCGCCAAGGCGCGCTTCCTGGCGGCCCTCGCCGACACCGCCCCCAGCTTCCCGTCGGCGACGACCTACCCGGAGCCCGTCGAGCACTGCGACGTGTGCCGCTGGGCGGCGGAATGCGCGGCGCGGCGACGAGCGGACGATCACCTGAGCCTCGTGGCCGGGATCTCCGCCCGCCAGCGGCGGGCGCTCGGTGAGCGTGGGGTCGGCACGCTCGAGGCCCTCGGCGACCTCGCCCTGCCGATGGACCCGCCCCTCGAGGGCACCAGCTCGGGCGCCCTGGAGCGCGTCCGCGAGCAGGCCCGCCTGCAGCTCGAAGGCCGGCGGACGGGTGAGCTGCGCTACGAGCTGCTCCTGCCGCCGCCCGGCACCACGCTGGAAGCCGAGCGCGGCCTGGCCTCGCTGCCGGCGCCGTCCGCGGGCGACCTGTCCTTCGATATCGAGGGCGATCCGTACGCCTTCGACGACGGCCTCGACTACCTGTTCGGCGTCCGCGAGGCGGACGGCACGTTCCACGCCTTCTGGTCGCGCGATGACGATGGCGAGTTCAGCCTCGACGGCGAGCGCCGCGCGTTCGAACGGCTGATGGACTTCTTCATGGCCCGACTGGCCGCCGATCCGACCCTCCACATCTACCACTACGCCCCGTATGAGCCGACCGCTCTGAAGCGGCTGATGGGCCGCTACGGGACGCGCGAGGACGAGGTCGACCAGCTCCTCCGCCAGGGCGTCCTCGTCGACCTGCTGCGCGTCGTGCGCCAGTCGTTGCGCGCCTCGGTCGAGAGCTATTCGATCAAACGCCTCGAGGCGTTCTACGGGTTCGAGCGCGAGATCGACCTGCGCGATGCCGGCAGCAGCATCGTCGCGTTCGAGCAATGGCTGGAGCTGGGCGAGGGCGAGCGGCCCGAGGCGACCCATCTCGAGCGCATCGAGCGGTACAACCAGGACGACGTGGTCAGCAACCAGCGGCTGCGCGATTGGCTGGAGGCACGCCGCGACGAGCTGGCGGACGCACTCGGCACGCCCGTCCCCCGACCGGCCCCGCGGAGGCGAGCTCCCGCCGGAGCTGTCCGAGGCACAGGCCCGCGTCCAGGCCCTCGTCGACCGGCTTGCACCGCCTGAGACGGTGTCGGCCGACGCGGCCGCGCGCGGGCCGGACGAGCAGGCCCGCTGGCTGCTCGCCCAGCTCCTGGGGTGGCACCGCCGCGAGGACAAGTCGATGTGGTGGGAGTTCCACCGCCTCATGGACCTGATGCCGGAGCAGCTCGTCGACGAGGATCCGATCCGGCCGGGCTGCTGGAGCCCGTCGCCGCGCTCGACGACGAGCGCAAGGGCAAGCAGACCTGGCGCTATCGCTACCCCGCCCAGGACCTCGACCTCGGCCGACTGGGGGCCGACATCTACGACCCGGCCCGCAAGCAGGCCGACCCGGACGGCAACCCCTTCACGTGGGACGTCGGAGCGCTCATCGCGGTCGACGTGGCCGAGCGCACGATCGATCTCAAGCGCGACGTCGGACGCACCGCATCCACGGGCGCTGGTACCGCTCCGCCTGGGTCCGGACGCGGGACCACCAGGCCCGGCTCGTCGAGCTCGGGGAATGGGTCGTCGACCACGGCATCGCCGGGCCGGGCCTGGCTCGCGCCGCCCGCGACCTGCTCCTCGGCCAGCCGCCCAGGGTCGGGGTCGCGCCCGGGACGCCGCTCGTCCGGCCCGGCGAGACGGAGCTCGACGCGGCCCGCCGGCTCGCGCTGCAGCTCGACGGGACGGTCCTGGCCATCCAGGGGCCGCCCGGCTCGGGCAAGACCTACACCGGCGCGCGGATGATCTGCACGCTCCTCGCGGCCGGCAAGCGGGTCGGGATCACCGGCCACGAGCCACAAGGTCATCGGCAACCTGCTCAGGGCCGTCCTGATCGCGGCCGACGAGGTGGACGTCAGCCGATCCGCGCGGTCCAGCGCGGCCCGACCCGGACGCCGTGGTGGACGACCCGCGCGTCGCCCGGGCCAACGACGCCAAGGCGGTCCAGGCTCGCCTCGCGACGGGCGCGCCAGCCTCGCGGCGGGCACCTCCTGGCTGTGGACGACGGAGCGGATGGCCGACGCGGTCGACGTCCTGTTCGTCGACGAGGCCGGCCAGATCTCGCTGGCCAACGTCGTCGCGATGGCCCGCGCGACCGACAGCCTCGTCCTGCTGGGCGATCCCCAGCAGCTCGATCAGCCACTGCGCGGGACCCACCCGCCGGGTGCCGACCGATCGGCCCTGGCCCACGTGCTCGGCGAGTCGGCGACGATGCCGCCCGACCGCGGGCTGTTCCTCGAGACGACCTGGCGGCTGCATCCCGAGCCTGTGCGCGTACACGTCCGAGGTCTTCTACGACGGTCGCCTCGACCCCGAGCCGCACCTGGCCGTCCAGGACCGTGCGCCAGCCACGCATCGCCGTCCCTGGACGGGGTCGGTCCGCGGCTCCGTCGCCAGCCGACGATCGGAGCGGACAGCGAGATCGCCCGAGTGAGGCCGATGCCGTGGCCGAGCTCGTTCGCTCGCTCGTCGACGGCGGCACGAGCTGGACCGACCAGCACGGGGTCGCGCCGACCGCTGACTGGCCGGACGTCCTCGTCGTCGCGCCCTACAACGCCCAGGTCGGGTGCCATCCGGCGGCGCCTGCCGCCGGAGGCCCGGGTCGGGACCGTCGACAAGTTCCAGGGCCAGGAGGCGCCGGTCAGCATCTACTCGCTGACGACGTCGACGCCGGAGCTCGCGCCGCGCGGGCATGGACTTCCTGTACAGCCGCAACCGGCTCAACGTGGCGACGTCGCGGGCGCGTGGCGGTGGCGATCGTCGTGGCCTCGCCCGACCTCCTGCGGGTCCGCGCCCGGACGCCGGAGCAGATGCGCCTGGCCAACGCCTTCTGCCGCTGGGCGGAGGTCGCGCCGCGCCGCCGACGCCGGTGGCCGTCGTGGCCGTCGCCGAGTCTGACGGCCTCGCGCCGGCCGGCCCGACGACGACCGTGGAGGTCCTGACCCTGGGGCTCGACTAGCGAGTCCCGCCGGTCGGCCGGCACTCGCCTATCATCCGGCGGTGACCACTGCCGCTCGACAGCCTGCCCCTGCCCGCCTCAGAGCTGTCGACCGGCTGCGCCGCCGGACGGTGTGGTCGCTGGTGGCGGGCGTCGCCCTCGGCAGCACCGGCCACATCGCCGCGGTGACCGTGGCGACGATCGTCGCCCAGGACATCTCCGGGCAGCACGGCCTGGAGCGGCGCGCCCGGGGCGACGGTGGTCATGGGCGCGGCCATCGGGGCGATCGTCCTGGCGCCGGTCATGGTCCGGCGCCGGACGACGGGCGGGCTGGCCCTGGGCTACGGGGTCGGCGTCCTCGGGGCGCTCGTGGCGACCGTCGGGGTCATCGCCGTGTCCCTGCCGATCCTCCTCGTCGGGACCGTGCTCATCGGCTTCGGCAACGCCTCGAACCAGCTGTCGCGCTACGTCGCCGCCGACCTCTATCCGGCCGACCGGCGGGCATCGGCGCTCGGGCACCGTCGTGTGGGGCGCGACCGTCGGGGCGGTCATCGGCCCGAACCTCGTCGCGCCGGCCACGGCCTTCGCCGACTCGATCGGCCTGCCCGCCGCTGGCCGGCCCCTACCTCGTGCCGATCCTGTTCGTCGGCGTCGCCACGATCCTGACCTCGGTCGCCCTGCGGCCCGACCCGTACGCGCTGGCCGACCATTCGCGCCGACCACCCCGAGCGCGCGAGCGGGACGACAGCGGCGTCGCTGCGCAGCGTCATGCGCCGGCCGAACGTGCCGGTGGCGATCGTGGCCCTCGTCACCGTGCAGGTCGTGATGGTCCTGATCATGACCATGACCCCGCTGCACATGACCGCCCATGGCCACGACCTGGCGGCGGTCGGCCTCGTCATCAGCGGCCACACCTTCGGGATGTTCGGGCTGTCGCCGATCTCGGGCCGCCTGACCGATCGATACGGGAGCGTGCCGGTCATCCTGGCCGGCCTGGCCGTGACGGCCTTCTCGTCGGTGCTGGCGGCCGTCGCGCCGCCCGACGGCGGCGTGCATCCTGTTCATCGCCCTGTTCCTGCTGGGCTACGGCTGGAACCTGGGCTACGTCGCCGGCTCGGCGCTCCTGACCCGGGACCTGTCCCTCGCCGAGCGGACCCGCCTGCAGGGCCTGACCGACAGCCTGATCTGGAGCTCGGCCGCGGTCGCCAGCCTGGGCTCCGGGATCGTCGTGGCCGCGTCGAGCTACGCCACGCTCGGGCTGCTGGGCGCGGCGCTGGTCATCGTCCCGCGCATGCTGGTCATCGCCCGCCGGTCACGCCGTCCACGAGTCCAGCGCGTCCTGACGGTCGGTCGTCGGCGCCGCGGTCAGGCGGTGGCCCCGAGCTCCCGGCGGACCCAGTCGACGAGGACCCGGGCGACAGGTCCTCGACCTCGTCGAGCGGCACGTGCTCGTCGGCCCCGTGGGCGACGCGCACGTCGCCCGGGCCGAAGATGACGCACGGCGTCGCGCCGACGTTGACGAACATCTGCATGTCGGCGCCGTAGGGCTCGCCGAGCAGGGCCGGCCGCCGGCCGGTCACGGCCTCGACGACGTCGGCCAGGCCGACCGGCAGCGGGTGGTCGGACGGCACCCGCGCCGAGCCGAACCGGCCGCCGGTGATCTCGACCGTCGCCGGGTGGTCGCGCAGGAACGGGTCGGCGGCGCAGGCGGCCGCGATGCACAGGCGCGCAGCTCGTCGGCCGCCGCCGCCGCCGACTGGCCCAGCCGGACGCCGTAGCGGCCCTCGGCGACGACCCGGTCGAGGACGGTCGATGCCCACTCCCCGCCTGAGACGATGCCGATGATCGTGGGGTACGGCAGGCCGAGGCGGTCATCAGCGGATCGGTCTCGGCCTCGTTGCGGGCCGTCTCGTCGGCCTCGAGGGCGCGGACGAGGGTGATACAGGTTGTCGAGCGCCGACACGCCCTCGCGTCGCTTGCGAGGCATGGGCGGCGCGCCCGGGCACGGTCAGTCGGAAGGTGATGGCGCCGGCATGGGCGACGACGACGTCGCAGCGTCCGATGGCTCGGTGATGATCGCCAGGTCGGCGACCGCGCCGGCCCGGATCGCCGCGAGCGTCCCCTGGCCGCCGTCCTCCTCGGACGGGACGAGGACGACCATCAGCTCGCCGTCGAGCCGGTCGAGGTCGCCGGTCGCGCCGAGCGCCCGGACCGCCGCCAGGATCGAGGCGACGCCGCCCTTCATGTCGCAGGCGCCGCGGCCGTACAGCGCGCCGTCGCGGACTCGCCGGCCCACGGGTCGACCGTCCAGGTCGCCGGGTCGCCGGGCGGCACGACGTCGAGGTGGCCGGACAGGATGAGCCGGCGGCCGACCGGCTCGGCCGGCCCGCCCGATGACGACCGGGAGCGACGTCCGGGCCATCTCCTCGCCCGGCCAGTCCGGATCGGCGCGGATCGTGGCCGGGTCCGGGTCGACGACCTCGACCGCGCAGGCCGAGCCCGCGGAGCGACGTCGGCGGCCCACGCAGCGACGGCCTCCTCCGAACCGGTGATGCGACGGGATGCCGACCAGCGCTCGGAGGTCGTCGACCATCCGCTCGCGGTCGATGGCCGGCGAGGGCGACGGGCGGCGGCCTCAGTCACGCAGGATCGGCCGGGTCATGCACGTCGGTCCACCCGAGCCGTTGACCCCGACCTGGCTCGCCGGGTAGGTGTGGACCTCGCAGCCGGCCGCGGCCAGGGCGGCGGCCGTGACCGGGTTGCCCTCGGCCAGGATGACGACGCCGGGTCGGACGGCGAGGACGTTGCAGCCAAGGGTCGGGAACTCCTCATCCGGGACCTCGACGAGGCGGATGCCGAGGTCACCGAGGAGCTGCCACAGCCCGACCGGCAGGAGCGGCAGGTAGACCACCGCCAGGTCGTCGGCGACCGGCGAGATGACGCTCATCAGGTGGATCAGCTCGGCCGGTCCGCGCCAGTACGGGACGTCGAAGACGCGGACGTCGCCACCGACCAGGGCGGCCAGCTGATCGACGCCGGACTGGTTCGTCCGGAGCGTCCGCCCGATGCAGAACAGGTCCGGCCGCAGCCAGAACGTGTCGCCGCCCTCGATCGTGCCGGGCGCCTCGATGCGCCCGACGGTCGGGATGCCCGGCCGCCGTGCGTCCAGGCCTCGAGGATGGCCGGCTCGCCCGGCGCGGTTCGGCTTGCCGGGCCGGAGCGGGATGGCGCCGTGGTCGGTGACGAGCAGCGGGTCGAAGGTGTAGACGAGGTCGGGGTCGCCGGCCGGGTCGGTGCCCAGCACGTGGACGGTCGGGCCGAGCGAGGCGAGCACCTCGGTGAAGGCGTCGTGCTCGCGCTGGGCGACGCTCGAGGTCGACCGGCGACAGGAAGCCGTGGGCCGGATCGTCGAAGGCCCGCCCGAAGGCCGGGCAGGGTCGTTTGACGAGGACGTCGCGCAGCTCGAGGTCATGCTCTGGGCGCCGTAGCGGCGTGCGGTCAGGGTCATGCCGCGCAGTCTAGCCGCGGGCTTCGTCGGGAGTAGGCTGGGCCGCACGATGGCCGGCTATGCGCGTCAGCGCCCGCATCGAGAGGGCCGCGGTCCGCGCCGCGCCCGCGGATCGCCCGACGACGTCGGGCCGGGCCGCGCCGCCGCGAGCCGGATCGCGGCATCGACGAAACGGTCGACCTCGTGGGTCGTCCCGTCGAGGTCGTCCTCGCCGAGCGTGGGAGCGCCATCCGCGAGACGCTGGGCGCAGACGACGTTCTTCCTGTTCGACCCCGACAGCTGGCGCTAGGCGCGTCGGCCAGCGGGATCGGCCCGAACCGCGCCGGGTCGAGCGCCGGCCGGCGGCGCGGCGCGGCGGCCCTCGAGCAGGTCGACGAGCAGCGTGCGCGGCGGCCGGGCCGGTCGAGATGCCCCACGGTCCGTGGCCGGCGGCGATCGTACAGCCCGTCGACACCCGGCGATCGCGCCGACGAGGGGGCGCTCGTCTCGGCTCTGCGGCCGGGCACACGCGCGGGTCGCGACCGAGCGTCGACGTCGGCCAGGGCCGGCACGAACCGCTGCGCGCGCGCTCCAGGATGCTCGCGGCGACCGGCGGCGGCATCGGGCTCCGTCGGCCAGGAACGCCGAGCCGACCGAGCTGCGGCCGCCGGCGGTCACGAGGCTGAACTGGTGGTCCCCGTCGCCGTCGTCGACCGGAGCGGCCTCGGTGCCCGCGCCGCTGTCGACGGTGGGCTCGAGTCGATCCAGGCCTCCTCGATGACATGCGCCGGCGGGGCGGCCAGCGACGGCGTCGACGACGACGCCCCAGCAGCGGCTCGATGGGCCGCCAGGCCCGGTCGGGTCGATGAGCGCCGGCGACCACGGGCCGGCGGCGACGACGACGGTCTCCGCCGCGATGCGCATCCGTCGGCGACGCCGCTCGGCATCGACGAGCTCGACCCCTGGACGCGCCCGTGCTGGACGATCGGCCGGGCGGCGGCGCCCTCGCGCGATGGTCGCGCCGGCGCGCCGCGCGTCGGGCGGCGTAGGCTCGGGTCGCGGCCAAGGGCTCGACCGGGTAGGCGATGTCCAGCCGGCACGCCGCGACGTCCGCGTGCGAACGCCGGCTCCATGGCGGTCACCTCGCCCGGGCCAGGAAGGTCGGCTCGAGGTCCGGCACGCGACCGCGACGCTCCGCCGGTCAGCGCTCGGCGCGACGTCCGGCATCGAGCGAGGCCATGAGCATGCCCGGCCGGCCGCTCGGGCAGGCCGAACGTCCCGTCGGCCCGTCGTCGTCAGGGCCGCGGTACAGCGCCAGCGTCTCGCGATACAGCTCGACCATGACCGGGTCGAACGGATGCTGGACGACGCCGGAGTTGCGCCCGGATGCGCCGGCGCCGAGCTCGCCCGCTCCACCAGGAGCACCGACCGACCGGTCGCCGGCGAGATGCGCCGCCGACGGCGCGTCCCGACGATGCCTCCGCCGATGACGATCACGTCGTGACTGCAGGCCGGACAGCATGACGCCCGCCGGGTCGCGCTGGACGACGCGGGCGTCGACGCTCGCGCGGAGGGGCGTCGTGTAGCGGAGGGCGTCGTGTCCGGCAGCGCCTCCGCGCGCCGATGGAGCCGGGGTCAGGAGGCGGCGCCGACCAGCTCGGCGCGTCTCGGCCACGGCGACCTCGTCGGCGGCGACGGCGATGTCGAGCTTGATCTCCTTGCCGACCAGCCAGCCGCCCTGCTCGAGGGCGACGTTCCAGTCCAGGCCCCAGTCGTCGCGGGCGAGCTTGGTCGAGGCGGTCAAGCCGGCGTGGCGCGGCGCCGCTCATGCCCGGGACGATGCCCGTCGAGCTCGACCTCGAAGGTCGTCGGCCTGGTGACGTCCTTGATGGTCAGGTCGCCGGTGACGTCGAACGGTCGTCGCCGGCGCCTGGATCTGCGGTCGAGACGAAGGTGATCGTCCGGGTAGGTCTCGGCGTCGAAGAAGTCGGCCGAGCGCAGGTGCGCGTCGCGGGCGCCGAAGTTCGTGTCGACGCTGGCGGCGGCGACGCGGAACTCGCCGCGTGGAGCGCGTCGGGTCGGCTTCATCGAGCTCGATCGTGCCCTGGACGTCGTGGAACGTGCCACGGACGGTCGTCACCATCATGTGCTTGGCCGAGAAGTTGACCTGGGTGTGGGCGGTGTCGAGCTTCCAGGTGGTCATGGTCGGGTGCGTTCCTCCGCGGGGTCGGCCCGTCCGGGATGACGGGCCTGCGTGTATCGTTGACACCGCAACCATATCGCGATATCGTTGCATTGTCAACTACTTTGCCGACCACGTCCCACCCGAGGTGTAGCATCCCGACCATGACCGCTCCCGCGACATCGGTCGCCCCGCCACTCAGCCCCCGCGACCCCCGGCTCGAGCCATGGCGCGCCTTCCTGCAGGCCCACGCCCGGGTCACCCGGCGCCTCGACGAGGAGCTCCGCGCCGAGCACGACCTGTCCCTCGCCGAGTACGACACGCTCCTCGCCATCGCCTGGTCGCCGGACCGGCGCATCCGGATGCGCACCCTGGCCGACTCCATCCTGCTCAGCAAGAGCGGTGTGACCCGGCTCATCGATCGCCTCGTGGCCGACGGGCTGGTGGAGCGCAAGTGCGTGCGTCTCCGACGCGCGTGGCGCGGAGGCCGTCCTGACCAAGGCCGGCCTGGATCGGCTCCGCGCCGCGTCGCGCACCCACCTGCGCGGCATCGACGAGCCACTTCCTCCACGCCGTCGACGACGACGACCTGGGCCCGTCATCGAGCGATCGATGCGCCAAGTCGCCGCCCGCGCGTGCCCGCCGGCGTCGACGCCGTCCCGTGGCGTCCCGACCGAGGCCATCGGCGACGACGCCCGCTGAGCCCTCGGGCCGACGCGGCCGTGCCTGACATCGGGACGAGCGGGTTCGCCTATCCGGGCTGGGTCCCACGCTTCTACCCGGCCGGGTCAAAGGCCGGCGACCTCCTGCGGCGCTACGCCGAGCGCCTGACCGCGGTCGAGCTCAACAACACGTTCTACCAGCAGCCGTCCGCGGCGAAGGTCGCCGCCTGGCTGGCGGCGACCCCGCCCGCCTTCCGGTTCAGCGTCAAGGCCCAGCGCGGCGGCTCGTGGCGGGCGATGGCGCCGGACCGTCCGCGGCGCCCGGCGGCCCGGAACCGGGCCTGCCCTGGCTGACCGACCCGTATCGCGCCTTCGGTCGAGCGGCTCGGCACGGTGCTGTTCCGCGTCCCCGACAACCTCCGGCGCGACGACGACCGACTCGCGGCCCTCCTGGCGGCGTGGCCGCCCGACGTCCCGCTGACCCTCGAGTTCCAGGACCCGAGCTGGCACGTCGACGAGACGATCGCGGCCCTCGCCACGGCCGGCGCCGCCCTGTGCACGACCGAGGGGCCCGACGACGCGGAGCCACCGACCCTGCGCCGGACGGCTCCGTTCCTGTACCTGCGCTTGCGGCGCCACGACTACGCATCCGACGAGCTCCGCGTGTGGGCCGATCGATTGCGACCCGTTCCTGGCGGCCGGCGACGACGCCTACGTCTTCTTCCGCCACGACGAGGTCGGGCGTGGGGCGGAGCTGGCCCTCGACTTCCAGGCGTTGCTGGAGGTTGCCAGCGGCTAGGTCGCCCGCGAGCCCTCCGCCGGTCCGAACGCTACGAGCAGGACCAGGCGCTCGGTGATGTCGTGGAACGTGTGCGGCACGTGGGCGGCGACGAAGACCAGGGAGCCCGGCCCGGATGTCGCGCTCGTCGTCGCCGACCGAGACCTTCGCCCGGCCGCTCGACGACGTAGTACAGCTCGTCCTCGGCGTGGGGCGACTGCGGGTCGGTCGCACCGGCCTCCAGGATGTACAGCCCGGCCGACAGGTCGGGCACGGTCAGGAACTCGTGGTACAGCCGGCCGCTGGCCGTCCGCACCGCCTCGATGTCGCTCAGCTCCCAGGCGTCCATGGCTCCTCCTCCTGCGGCGGTCGGTCGTCGGTCGAGGTCGTGATGGTCGCGTCCGGGGTCGGCGCCTCCGGTGCCGTCTCGGCGGCGAGCTCGAGGGCGGCGCGATCACGGCTCGCAGTGTCGTCGAAGGTCAGGACCAGCGGGCCGGTGGCCGCCGTGAGGCGCACGGCCGGTCGCTCCCAGCGCAGCGAGCGGACCCGGCCACGTTCGATGTCGCGAACCTCCCCGGGCCCGACCGCGACGCCCTCGGCGTGCTCCTGGCGCTGCACGATGAGCGTCGTCGGCGCGTCCTCGGCGGCCGTCGTCGCGAAGCGCTGCAGCTCGGCCGGCGCCTCCCGGACATGGACGTCGCCGCCGCGCCCGTGGAGCCGCCCGGTGACGCGCAGCGGGATCGCCGCCGCGGTCATCGCGACCGTGGCGTCCGCCGTGGCGGCCGCGTCCGGCTCCGGGCGAAATCTGACGTAGCCGGTCGCGATCCCGAGCCCGATCAGCCCGGCCAGGACCACGGAGACGACGGCCAGGAGGAGCAGCGGCACGCCGCTCGGGGCCGTCGCGCCCTCGACGAGGATGAGCCGGGGCGAGACCTGGAACTCGAGCTCGCTCGGGTTCCAGCCGGTCCCCTCGAGGGCGCCCGCGATGCCGCCGGCGTCGCGGCGCAGCACGCCCTGGATGGTGGCCGGCGGATAGGCGGGCGAGTCGGTGGTCCGAACCATGACCGCCTGCTGGCTGTCCGGGTCATAGACGAGCACGTCGAACGCCACGGCCTCGGCGTCCTCGCACCAGCCGACCCCGCCGTCGCGGCAGATCGGGACGTAGCCGACGCTCCGCGACCCCTCGATGCTGAGCGTCGTGCCACCCGCGGGCAGGGCCGTGGTCAGGTCATGGACCGGACCATCGGTCGGCTCGGTCGCGTCGATATAGCGGCCACGGTCGAGGTGCAGTCCGGCGACCTCCAGCTCCTGCCAGAACCAGTCGACGTCGGCCTGGATGGCCGACCCATCCTCGACGACCCGGCCGCTCGTGGCGGTCCGGAACACCTCGTCGACCGGCCGCTGGGACCGCACGGTCACCCCGTCGCCGCTGATCGGGTCGACGAGGAAGTAGTCCCACTCGATCGTCGGCTCGCCCTCGTCGTAGATGCCGTCCAGGTCGAGGTCCTGGAAGTACTCGGCGTAGGGCATCGCGAGCCCACCGCTGACCACGGCGCCGATCCGCCCGGGCGAGTCGTCCAGGGCCGCGATGTCGCCCGCCCCGAGCGTGCGCGGGCCGTCGCCGCCCGGCGTCTCCAGGCTGGCCAGGACGGCCAGGACCGCGACCACGATGAGCCCGGCGGCCACGACGAGCGACACCGGGCGCGTGGCGAAGCGCGGGCCCCGGAGCACGGTCCGGGCCGCACGGTCGGCGCTGTCGGCGAGGCCTCCGGCCGCGTTGGTCAGGCGATCGATCACGGCGCGGAGCGTACCAGCGGCCGTCACGTCCACGGGCCGTCACGTCCACGGGCCGTTCCGTGCAGACCGGCTACGATCGGCCGCGATGACCAGCGCTCGCGATCCGCGATGGCCGCGCTCCGTGGCCCTCGCCATCCTCGTCGCCGTCCTCGTCGCCGCCTGCGGCGGCCCGGCAGACGCCACGCCCGACGGCGGGGTCGCGTCGCCCATCGCGACGAGCGCGCCGAGTCCCTCGGCTCCGGCCAGCGCCACGCCGACGCCCGCGCCGACGACCGCCGGACCGGTCGACCGCCAGGGCCCGATCGACCTCGAGCTGGTCGCCGACGGCCTGACGGACCCGGTCGACGTCGCGGTCCACCCGCGTGATCCGGCGGCGATGCTCATCGCCGAGCAGATCGGCCGGATCCAGGTCGTCCGTGACGGCGCCATCCGGCCCGATCCGTTCCTGGACATCGCCGGCGTGGTCACGGCCGGCGGCGAGCAGGGCCTCCTGGGCGTCGCGCCGCACCCGGACCCAGCCGACGACCGCGTCTTCGTCTATTACACCGCGATCGACGGCCGCCAGATCGTCAGCAGCTTCCGCCTGGACCCGGACGACCCGGACCGGCTGATGGTGGACAGCGAGGTCTTCCTCCTGCGCATGGACGACCGGTTCGGCAACCACAACGGCGGCGCGCTGGCCTTCGGGCCGGACGGCTTCCTGTACATCGGGACGGGCGACGGCGGCGGCGCCGGTGACCCGCTGGACAGCGGCCGCGACCTGACCTCATTGCTGGCCAAGATCCTGCGCATCGACGTCGACGCCGGCGGTGACGAGCCGTACGGCATCCCGGCCGACAACCCGTACGCCGACGGTGCCGACGGGCGACGGCCGGAGATCTGGGCGACCGGGATGCGCAACCCATGGCGGATCCGCTTCGATCCGGCGACCGGCGACCTGTGGGTCGGCGACGTCGGTCAGGGCTCGTTCGAGGAGATCGACATCGTCCCGGCCGGGGTCGGCGGCCTCGACTTCGGCTGGAACGTCATGGAGGGCGCCGTCTGCTTCCGCGACGACGCCTGCGACGAAGAGGGTCTCGTCCTGCCGGTCGCCGCGTACGACCACGACGAGGGCTGCTCAGTGACCGGTGGTTCGGTCTATCGGGGCACGGCCCAGCCGGCCCTGGCCGGGCGCTACGTCTACGCCGACTACTGCTCGGGCCGGTTCTGGACGCTGGACACCGAGGTCGAGGGCGCCGAACCCGTCGTGGTGCTCGACTCGTCCCGGCGGATCAGCGCCGTCGCGCCCGGCCCGGACGGCGAGCTGTTCGCGACCGACCTGACGCGCCGGCGAGCTGCTTCGGGTCGTCGCCGCCGACTGACGCTCAGGCGACGCGGAACGTCACGGTCACGGTCACGGTGACGTCGAGCGAGCCCGCCTCGACGGGCGTCGGTGCGGCATCGGCGACCATCATCCGGGCGGCCTTCATCCGCGGACCGGGTGGCGGCACAGCCGACCCTTCGATGATGTCCCGGACGCCGACGAGGCGGAGGCCGGCCGCCTCGGCCAGGACCTCGGCCGCGGTCCGCGCCGCGGCCATCGCCGCCAGTCGGGCCTCGCGTTCGGCCGGCGCGGGATCGTCCACGCGGAACGACAGGCTGTCCATGCTCGTCGCGCCGGCGCCCAGCGTCCCGTCGACGACTTCGCCGAGGCTGCCCAGGTCGCGCACGGTGACCTCGACGACGTTGGCCAGCTCGTAGCCGGTCAGCGTCGGCGGCCGGCCGTCGCGGTAGTCGTAGCGCGGCTGGACGGACAACAGGGAGGTCCGGACATCGCGTCGCGCGACGCCGGCGGCGTCGACGGCGGCCAGGATCGCGTCCATCGTCCGCGCGGCGTCGGCTCGGGCGGCGTCCACGGTCGGGCGGCTGACGCTGACCCCCAGGTGGAGGTCGGCGACATCCGGCACGACCGCCACCCGGCCGGTGCCGGAGACGACGATGGAGCCCTCGTCGGGCGAGCTGGGGCGGGCATCGGGCATCGTCGTCCTCCGGTCGGTGGTGCGGGGCATGGTAGGCGAGGTGGTGCGGCCGCGCGCCACTTCCGGGCCCTCGACATGGACCTGCAAGCCCCCGACCGACCGCGCCGCCGCCGGCGACAGCGGGTCCGGCGCATCGTCGACTAGATGTCGAGATCGTCGGTCCAGCCGTGCCCGCGACGCCGTCGGCGGCGCGTCATCCGATGACGCCTGCCCTACGTGTCGTCGCCGTTCGCCATGGCGGTCGGGCTCGTCGCCGCGCCGCGGCCCGACGACCCCGACGTGGCCGATACGCCGGCCCGGTCGTGGCGTTCGTCGTCGTCCTGGCCGTCATCATCGGCACCACGGGCGTCGCCGGCGTCGCGACGGTCGGGGTCCTGTCGAGCGACCTGTCCGATCCCGCGGCGCTCGAGGCGATGCGCTTCAACCAGCCGACGATCGTCTACGACCGGGCGGGCAAGGTGGAGCTCGGCCGGTTCGAGCAAGAGCGGCGGAGCGTCGTGGCCTTCGCCGATATCCCGCCGCTCATCCTGGACGCCACGACGACGGCCGAGGATCGAACCTTCTGGGACAACCCGGGGATCGATGTCCCGGCGGTCCTGGCCGCGGTCGCGGACATGGCGGCCGGCGGCCGAGAACGCGGGGCGTCGACCATCACGCAGCAGCTCGTCCGAGCGCGCCTGCTGCCCGAGGAGGTCGTGGCTCCCGGTTCCGACCGGTACATGCGCAAGGCCAAGGAGATCATCCAGGCCCTGCGCCTGACCGACGCCTTCCCCGGCGAGGTCGGCAAGGAGCTGGTCATCAGCGCGTACCTCAACGAGATCTACTACGGGCACGGGGCGTACGGCATCGCCGCGGCAGCTCGTATCTACTTCGCCAAGGAGCTCGACGAGCTGAGCGTCGCCCAGGCGGCCCTGCTGGCCGGCCTGCCCCAGTCGCCGACGACCCTCGACCCGTATCGCTTCGCTACCAAGGACCCGGACGGCCACCTCGTCGTCGATCCGTCGAGCGAGCCGGTCCGCCGCCGGGACTGGGTCCTGGCCGGGCTCACCACGGCCGGACGCTGGACCCACCTGTCCGACAGCGAGGCGCGCGACGCCATGGCCGAGCCGGTCGATCCTGGCCGGCGAGCCCAAGTCGATCGTCCGCGGCGGCCAGTTCACCTGGCAGGTCCGCCGTCAGCTGGAGGCCATCCTCGGCGCCGACACGGAACTGGCAACGGGCGGCTATCGGGTCATCACGACGCTCGACTGGCGGGCGCAGCGCCTGGCCGAGAAGTGGCTGACCGCGACGGCCATCGCCCCGAACCTGTCGCGACGCAAGAGCAAGGCCCTGCTCGACGACCTGAAGGTCCCGCGCCGCGACCGGGGCTGGGTCAACGCCCTGCGCGGCAAGGACCTGCACAACGGCGCGCTGGTCGCGATCGACTACCGGACCGGCGATGTCCTGGCCTACGCGGGCAGTGCCGGGTACGCCCGCAACGATCTGCGCAGCCGGCGGTTCGAGCCCAAATACGATGCCGCCGGTGATGGCGCCCGCCAGCCCGGATCAGCCTTCAAGCCGATCATCTACGCGGCGGCGTTCGAGGCCCGCCGCCTCACCCCGGGCAGCCTGCTCCTGGACATCACGACCGAGTTCGACCGACGCCAGGACTGGGCGCCGCGGGACGCGGACCAGCTGGACCGCGGGCCGGTGCTCGTCCGCCGCGCCCTCCAGTACTCGCTCAACATCCCGGCCATCCGGGCCCTGGAGCGGGTCGGCAGCAAGACCGTGGCCTCGACGGCGGCCAAGATGGGCGTCCGCTTCGCCGGCGGGCGGGACGCGTTCCTCCAGGCCGGCCTGGCCGGCGCCCTGGGCACGGTCGAGACGACTCCGCTCGATCTGACGACGGCCTACGCGACCCTCGGCAACGCCGGCCGGCGGGTCGTCCCCCGGATGATCCTCGAGATCCGTGGCCCGGATGGTCGCGTCGTCTGGACCGCGCCGAAGCCCGACGGCGAACGCGCGGTCTCGGCGCAGACCGCGTACCTCGTGACCGACATCCTGCAGGGCAACACCGACCCGCGTGAGAACCCGATCTGGGCCGAGAAGCTCGAGCTCCGGAATGGACCCGGGGGCCGGCGTCGACCAGCCGCGGTCAAGACCGGTACGACGAACGACGCCCGCGACCTCGGCACGTATGGATTCCTGCCGCCGCAGCCGGACGGCGGGCCGGGCCTGACCGTCGGCGTGTGGCTGGGGAACAGTGATCACTCGATGCCACGGGCCGGCCGGCCGGCCACGTCGTTGACCGCCGCCGCCCCGATGTGGCGGGCCTTCGTTCGTGACTACACGAAGGACTGGCCCGTGACCTCGTTCAAGCGTCCCAAGAAGATCGTCAGCGCGCGGATCGACGCGTGGTCCGGCGGCGAGCCTGGGCCGTGGACCCGGGACACGACGAAGGAGTGGTTCATCGCCGGCACGGAGCCAGGTCGGCGCAAGGCGGTCGATGACGACGGGCTGCTCTACAGCCGGATGTGCGGTGGCTGGCGGGTCGATCCGGTCGGGGCGGAGCTCGGCCCGACGGCCTGGCGGCGGGATGTCGCGGACTGGGTCCGCCGCGCCCACCGAGGCACCGGCGTGCGGGGCCAGCATGGGTCGCGGACCGCCTACTTCTGGGGCGAGGCAAGCTGGGGCGGGCCGCTGGCGGGGACATGCTGGAGCCCGCGCCCGGCCAAGGACAAGCCGGACAAGCCAGACAAGGACAAGGGCGGCGGCAACGGCAACGGGCAACGGGAACGGTGGAGGGGGTGGCGGGGACGACGGCGGCGGCAACCCGCCGGACGAGCCGGCCCCGCCCGCGCCGTAGGTCGCCATCGGGATGTCGCCGCTCCGGGATCGATTGCAACGTGGCTGCAAGGCGGGCGCCGCCGTCCGCGATCGGACGCAGGCCGGCCCGACCGCATCCTGACGGCCGTCACCGATCTCGGTCATCAGGTGGAGCCCGCCGTCACATGCGCTCCGATCTCACCCCCTGGACCATCCGCGGTGCCGGCCTCGCGCTCGGCGCGTTGCTGGTCATCGGCCTCGTCGCCCTCGGCATCGCCGCGGGCGGGGTGGTCCTGCTCGTGTTCATCGCGGTCCTGCTCGCCTCGGCGCTCGAGCCCGGGATCGGCGCCGCGCGCGAGCGCTTCAAGGTCGGCCGGGGATCGACGATCCTCCTGGTCTATGCCGGGTTCTTCGTCAGCGTCATCGGCCTCGCCTTCGTCGTCGTCCCGGCGGCGATCAAGCAGGCCGAGGACCTCATCGTCGCGCTGCCACCATTCTTCGAGGAGGCCGAGCGCTGGGCCGCCGACCTGCGGCCGGCTGCGCTGTCCAGCTCGGTCACCGCGCTGATCGCGTCGGTGGCCACGGTCTTCCGGCCACCGCCCCCGCCGGATCCCGACACGGTCGTCGAGGTCGGGACGGTCGTGGCCGAGGCGGCCGTCACGCTGGCCACGCTCATGACCATCGTCTACTTCTGGCTCGTCGAGCACGCGCGGCTGCAGCGCTACAGCCTGGCCTTCCTGCCGGCCGAGCGACGCGCCGGCGCTCGCGATGCGTGGAACGAGATCGAGGGCCGCCTGGGGATGTGGGTCCGGGGCCAGCTCATCCTCATGGCCGCGATGGGTGTCGCGACCGGGATCACCTACACCGTGCTCGGCCTCCCAGGCGCCCTGCTGCTGGCGATCATCGCGGCCCTGACCGAGGCCATCCCGATCGTCGGTCCGCTCATCGGCGCGATCCCGGCCGTGCTCGTCGCCGCCACCGTCTCCCCGGAGCTGGCCGTCGTCGTGGCCGTCGTCTACGTGGTCCTCCAATTCATCGAGGGCGCCGTCCTGGTCCCGATGGTCATGCGCAACACCGTCGGCATCTCGCCGCTGCTCATCCTGGTCAGCCTGCTCATCGGCGCGGCCGTTGGCGGGCTGGTCGGCGCTTTCCTGGCCGTCCCGGTCGCCGCGTCCATCGAGATCGTGCTGTCCCGGCTGCAGGCCCGGGAGGTGCCGGTGGCCCAGGACCCGGCGGCCGTCGAGACACCGGACGAGGAGGCGGTCGAGGACTTGCGTCGATCCCTGCCCGACGGCGCGGACGCGGCCGCCCGCTGACATGGCGACCCGGGGTGACCAGGTGACGTCGCGGTCCAGTGGCTGGTCCGTGGCGCGGATCGGTCGGCGTCCACTCCCCTGGCGCGCCCTGGCCTTCGACATCGTGGTCGGCATCGTGACCGCCGGGATCGCGCTCGCCGTCAAGGGCATGCTCGTCGAAGCGACCGGCGAAGGCGTCGCCTACCTGCCGATGTTCGCGGCCCTGCCCATCGCCGCCCTCATCGGCGGCCTGCCCGCCGGCGCCACGCTGGTGATCGTGTCGGCGCTGGCGGACGTGCTCATCTTCCACGGCCCACCGACGTGGTTCGCGGACGACCCCGGGGCGTTCGTCCGGTTCATCTTGTTCATCCCGATCGGCCTGTGGCTGGTCTGGCTCATCGCCTCGTTAGCCACCCTGCGACGCGAGGCGCGCCTGCAGGCCGATGCCGCGACCGAGTTGCTGGACGCCTTCCCGGACGTCGCCGTCCTGGTCGACGACGACCTGCGCATCGAGCGAGCCAACCGCCGGCTGGCCGACCACGGCTGGGATCCGGCGGCGCTCGTCGGTCAGCCGGCGGACGTCATCCTCCCGCGCCTGTCCGATGCGCTGCGCGAGGAGCCGGAAGGCGATGCCGCCACGATCGACCTCGTCGGCCGGGACGGGACGGAGGTCCCCGTCGACGTCGTGCGAGCTCGAGTGACGACCGCGACCGGGTCCGGGCTGCTCATCTCGGCCCGCGACGTGCGGGAACGGATCGACCACGAGATCCGGCTCCTTCGGTTGGCCAGCACCGAGCGTCGGATGGTCCGGTCGCTGCAGGCCATCCTGGCCTCGATGGACGAGGCCGTGGCCGTCACCGGTCCCGAGGGCGACATGATCCTGACCAACGACGTGCTGACGGCGATGACCGGCGGACCGGTCCCGAACCGGACCGCGCTCGAAACCGCGCTCCGGGTGCCGCTCGTGTCCGGCGACATCCAGCAGCCGGACGGCGGCCGCTGGCTGCGCCTGACGGTCCGCGAGGAGGACGACGCCGGGCTGATCATCGCCCGGGACATCACCGAGGAGCGGGCTGCGGCGGTCGCCCAGGAAGCCTTCATCGGGGTCCTCTCGCACGAGCTCCGGACGCCGGTCACGACCATCCTCGGGATCGCCCACCTGCTGACGCGCTCGCGAGGCGACGGGACCGCGCATCCGCGCGAGTTGACGGCCGACCTCCAGGCCGAGGCCGGCCGGCTGGATGACCTCATCGAGGATCTCCTGGTGCTCAGTCGGGCACAGGCCGGGACCGTCGTCTTCGAACCGGAGCCGGTCCTCGTCCAGCATGCCATCGTCGCGGCGGTCGAAGCCGAGGCGGCGCGCTACCCGGCGGTCGAGTTCCGCTCGGACATCGCGCCCGGCCTGCCGCCGGTCAGCGGCGACAAGACATTCCTGGATCAGGTCCTGCGCAACCTCATCGGCAACGCCGGCAAGTACTCGGTGTCGACCAACGACGTCCTCGTCACCGCCGTCGAACGCGATGCCGTCGTCGAGGTGTCGGTCCTGGACCGGGGGCCCGGATTCGACGCGCGGGATACCGACCGCCTCTTCGACCTGTACTTTCGGTCCGCGACGACCGCCCGGACCAAGGCCGGGTCCGGGATCGGGCTGTATGTCGCGCGGACGCTGGTCGAGGCGATGGGTGGCCGGATCGAAGCGAGCCTGCGCGACCCGCGCGGGGCCGCGTTCACGTTCACCCTGCCGGTCATGCGGGTCGATGAGGCCGAGGTCGCGGATTCGATCGCAAGGTTGCGGATCGACGCTCCGCTACACTGACCGGGCCGCACCGGGGGGTCGGTCGCGAAGGAGGGTGAACGGTGCGGGTCGCGCCGGAGGAGTTGCAGGCCGTCCACCGGGCAGGAGCGCTCACGCGCTACGCCGTGTTCGGGCCGGTCGCGTTCGTCATCGTCGATCTGCCGGCGACCGGCATCGAGGGGACGGGCCTGGACGAGCCGTGCCTGACGGAGCACCACGGGATCGTCACGCGCGGGTCGTTCACCGTCCACCACGACGACGGCCGGACGGAGCGCTTCGACGCCGGCACGGCCTTCTACGTGCCACCCGGCCCACCGACCCACACGTTCACCAGCTCGGCGCGCTCGGTCGTGTGCGGCTTCGCCCCGGTCCCGAACGAGGCGCCGCCCGCCGCAGCGACCCTGGCCGAGCAGGGGTTCGAGCCGGTCGCTCGTCCACGACCGCCGGTCGCGCCGCCGACCACGGTCGTCCTGGGCGGTCAGGTCCAGCCGTTCCGCCGCCCGGGTGCCATCGACGTCGAGGGCAGCATCATGGGCCCGTGGCTGTTCATGACCGCCCGCTTCGGTCCGCGGAGCGGCTACACGAGCGGCTGGTGCGACCTGCCGCACTGGGGGCTGGTCCTCGATGGCGAGGTCGTCGTCACCTTCGAGGGTACGACCGAGCTGGCGTCGGCCGGTGACGCCTACTACGCACCGCCAGGCCATCGCTTCGCCTCCGCGGATGGGGCGACCATCGCCGACTACACCCCGCTCGACGCGGCCGGGGCCGAGCGCGTGTCGCGCTGGCGGCGCGCGGTCCTCGACGTCGCGCTCGGGGGGTCCCAGGAGCCCGAGCCGGTCGACGAACTCGATGTCGAAGCAGCCAGGCTCAGGTCCGAACCTCGCATCGCGCCGGCCACGAGCCCCGGCTTCTGAGCTCGGGCTGGCCTACCACCAGCGCCGCCACTTGGCGAACCCCAGGAGCAACGCGGCGAAGGCGATCATCGCCACGATGACCCAGTAGAAGTTCTGGGCCTCCTCGAAGAACGGCAGCTTGAAGTTCATGCCCATGACCCCGGCCAGGACGACGGCCGGCAGGAGGATCGCCGAGAGCAGGGTCAGGGCCAGCATCACCCCGTTGGCCCGCTGCGCGGCGCGACCCATGTGGATGTCGTAGGTCCCGAGGAGCGCATCGCGGAGGGCCTCGGCGGCTGAGATCGCGCCCTCGAGACGCTCTACCAGGCCCGGCCACGGCTGACCCAGCGCCTCGTCCGCCCGCGTCTCCGGCCCGACCAGCCCAGCCACCGCGCCCCGGTGCGGTGCCAGCACCCGCCGGATGAGGTTCGCCCGGCGTCGCAACGCGACGATGCCGTCGAGCACGTTCCTATCCGGATCGCCGTGGAGGGCCAGCTCGTCGAGCGCGTCCACCTCACGCTCGGCGGCCTCGATGAGGAGAAAGTAGCCGTTGATGACCTCGTCGACGATGGTCGACAGGAGGTCGCCCGGGTCCAGGACGCCGATCGACGTGTCGTCGGTCAGCGACTGCTCATAGCGCTCGATCGCGCCGACCCGTCCGTGATGGACGGTGGCCACGATGCCGGGGGCAAGGACGAGGTCGATCTCGCGCCGGACCAGCTTGGTGTCGCGAACCTCCGCCTTCGCGGGATTCGCGTCTGCGTCCTCTGGCTCCAGGGCTTCGACGATCAGGTGGACGCGGTCGGTCCCCCGCGCCACCTGGGCGCGCCCGGCGTCGCGCTGCAGCCGATGCTGCGCCGGAGCGTCGAGCTCGACGATGGCGGTCAGCACTTCCAGGGAGCCGGCCTCATCGAGGTCGACGTCGACCCACAAGAGCTGGCGATCACCGAGTTCGGGCGGGTCGTTCGGGTCGAGGTCGAGGACGTCGTCCCGGCCATCCGCATCGAACAAGCGCGCCCGGATCCCGGCGCTCAACGGACCACGTCGAGCCCGATCGCGGCGATGACGGCCAGGACCGCGACGATGATCTGGAGCACCTGCATCGAGGTGTCCGTGCTCGCGCGCTGGTGGGCGTCGTCTGGAGTGGTGGGTACCGGCGACGTCGACATGGGTCTGGGCTCCTCGTGTCGGTCGTGGCACGCGACCGTCCGGCCATCGTCGCGCGGCGGGATAGCGGCGCACGCGTCGGCAGCGGGCGGCGGCATGTCGTCCATATCGCAACGTGGGGAGCCCGGATGCGAGCCGCCTGCAACGCGCGACCGCGCGGATCGTGGCTGCGTCCGTCGCGGCCGGTCCCATAGGGTCCTCGGGTCGGCAACCGCGTGCCGACCGGTGACGGCGCGGCCCGCGCCTCGCTCGATCCGCGAAGGAGGCACCCTATGTTCAAGCGCATCCTGGCCGTGCTGGCCCTGGCGGCGGTCTTCGCCGCCTGCTCCCCGAGTACGGACGGCTGGGACGTCACCGGACGTCGACACCAGCCCGGCTCCGATCGAGTCGATCGAGGTCTCGCCGTCGGCGTCCTAGATCGACTGCGCTGACGACTCCGTCGATGACGCCCGGGTCCACCGTGATCCGGGCGTCATGTCGTTGTTACGAACGGATCGGTCGTCGTAGTCCGCAGGCAGGCCGAGGCCGCCGACAGTACGTCCAGCCCCGCAGGGGTGGAACGACCCAGCAGGCGGGTGTGAGGCCCGCGCAGGGATAGGAGGCAACACCGGATGAGCATCATCGCGTGGATCGTCCTCGGCGCGATCGCCGGGTATCTGGCCGGGTTCATCGTCAAGGGTGACGAGGGTCTCGGTGTCATCGGCCACATCGTTCTGGGTATCGTCGGCGCGCTCGTCGGCGGCTTCCTGGCCGGTGTCCTGTTCAATTCCGACCCGATCGACGGCGCGCTGGACATCAGCTCCATCGTCGTGGCGACCATCGGTGCCGTGATCACGGTCCTCGTGGTCGGCGCGGTCACCAGTCGCACCCGGACGGGCAGCGGCTCCGTCTGACGGAGCCCGCCGGCCCAGCCGGCACCCGCTTTCAGACGACCCACCGGTCCTGCCGGTGGGTCGTGGTTTTGGTGCGCGCGGATCGGCGCCGGCACGGCGCCCCTGGGCGGTCCGCGACGCTGATGCAACCCATCGCGGGGTCGCTGCGGTATCGCCGTGACGACCGAGTCGGGACACTGCGCCGTGTGGCTCCCGTGCCACTGGGGGTCCGGGAGCCACATCTCGTTGCCCGGGCGAGATCCATCGGACCCGCGGCGCACCTTCGTCCGACCGCCTGGGCCCGGCCCGCGATCGTCCAGCCGACCGTCGCCCGCCGGCTCTCGACCTGATTGCTACGCCGATGCAATGCGTCACCGCGACCCCGTGGCGGGACCTGCACACGCCGCGCCCTACGGTGCTCCCAGCGTCAACGGATCCTCCGGGGTCGAGACGCGACCGACGTTGTACGTCCCAACCAAGGGGGCGCTTGTGACGGGGCGCCACCCTCTCGGCACGGACGGCCCGGGTCCCCTCCCCGGGCCGTCCGTCGCTGTCAGGGACGGAAGACGCAGGATCGAGCAGGAGGTTCTCTCATGACCACGACGAACAGCCAACCCCGCACCGAGTCGACCGCGAAGTCGGCCGCCCGTGACGTCGAGCAGGCGTCGCGCAACGTGGCGGACACGGTCGCCGGCGCTGCCGGCGAGATCGGCGCCCGGATCCCAGAGGTGGCCCAGTCCACCCAGGACCTCATGAAGGACGCGACGCGAGCCGTCCAGCGCGGCTCCGACCCGACCCTCCAGCTGGTCGGCGCGATGTCCATCGGGCTGGCGGTCGGCCTGCTGGCCGGCGGGGCCAACCGGATCATCGTCCTCCTGTCGCTCATCCCGGGCGCGCTCATCGGGGCGACGCTCCTGGAGCGGCGCGACGATGGGCCGACCACGAAGTCCACCAGCAACCGCGTGCAAGGGGCTTGATACAAGGGCCTCGGCCCCGTGACGACGAGCCGCAACCAAGCGGCCCGCACCATCCATCTACGGCTCGCGCTTCGTGAGCTTCAGGCGCAAGGAGACCACGATGGACGACGTCAAGCAGGGCTATCGCGAGGCCGAGGACAAGGCCAAGGAGACGTGGCGCAAGGCTGACGGCGAAGAGGACCTGGCCGACAAGGCCGGGAACCTCGGCGACGACATCCGCAAGGAAGCCGGCAACGCCGGTGACGAGTTGCGCGACGCCGCCGACACCGACACCGACGAGGTCCAGCGCGACCGCGTCTAGCCCACCCGCTCGATCGACGATTTCGGCCCCCGGCTCGTCCGGGGGCCGAGGTCTGTCCATGTCGTGGCCCTTGGCGCGCGGCTGCAATCCCGTCCCGCCGATGCTGACACCGCTGCACCGGTCGGGCCGCGATGCTGGCCTGACCCGAGCGACACCAGGAGGAACCGATCGATGTCCCGTTTCGAGCACACCATCACCGTCGACGTGCCGGTCCGCGAGGCCTACGACCAGTGGACCCAGTTCGAGCAGTTCCCGCAGTTCATGGACAACGTCGAGTCCGTCGTCCAGACGACCGACAAGTCCCTCGCCTGGACCGCTGAGATCGCCGGCCAGCGTCGGTCATGGACAGCCGACATCACCGACCAGACCCCGGACACCCGGATCGCCTGGAAGAGCACGTCGGGCGCCGACAACGCTGGCGCCGTGCTGTTCCGGCCGCTCGGGCCGGAGCAGACCGAGATCACCCTGCGGATCGACACCGATCCGGACGGCGTCGTCGAGAACGTCGGGGACGCTCTGGGCTTCACCGAGCGATCGGTCAAGGGCGACCTCGAGCGCTTCAAGTCGTTCATGGAGGACCGTCGCGTCGCGACTGGTGCGTGGCGGGGTGAGGTGCACGGCGATCAGGTGAAGCGCGATGCTTGACCGCGTGACCGGCCGCCGTTCCCAGGATCAGGAGCGGCGGCGCAGCCTCGTGCGGATGGCCGGCGTGTGGCTGGCCGGGATCATCGTCTCGGCGATCATCGGTCGGATCTTCGACGGCGTTCGCGACCGGACGACCGCGACGTCGACGAAGCGCGGGCCGCGCTCCGCGCGGTCTGCTGGCGGCGCAGGAGGCGCATGACCGCCCGTTCCTCGGCCCGGGTCGCTGCGGCCAGGGGCGCATCGTCGTCCTCGGCCGCCTCGACCAACGCCCTCGGGATCGATCCCTCCAGGTAGGCCTCCAGGACGGCCGGGTGGACGTAGCTGCCGCGGGTCACGGCCGGGGTGTTGCCGAGGTGGTCGGCGGTCGTCCGGATGGCGTCGACGACATCGCCCTTGGCCGGCGTGTCGGCCTGCATGGCTCGTAGCGCACGATAGGCCAGGACCGTCCCAGCCCAGGTCCGGAAGTCCTTGGCCGTGAACGGCCCATCGCCCGCTTCGCGGATGTAGTCGTTGACATCCTCCGAGGCGATGTCCTGCGCCTCGCCATCCGCGTCGACGTACTGGAACAGGTCCTGACCGGGCAGCTCCTGGCAGCGGGCGATGAGATTGGCCAGGCGTCGATCGCGCAGATCGACCTCGTGGACGCGCGAGGACTTGCCGCGGAACCGGAAGCGGACGCTGCTCCCATCCACGCGGGCGTGGCGGCCACGGAGGGTCGTCAAGCCGAACGAGCGATTGAGCCGCGCGTACGCGTCGTTGCCGACGCGGATGAGGGTCAGCTCGAGGAGTCGGACCACCGCGGCCAGGACCTTCTCGCGCGGCAGACCGCGCCGGGCCAGGTCGCGCTCGCACTGCGCCCGGATCCGCGGCAGCGCCGCCGCGAAGGCGAGCATCCGCTCGAACTTGTCCGTGTCCCGATGCGACCGCCAGTCGGGGTGATAGCGGTACTGCTTACGCCCGCGCGCGTCCCGCCCGGTCGCCTGCAGGTGGCCGTTCGGCCATGGACAGATCCAGACGTCCGTCCAGGCCGGTGGGATGGCCAGGCGTCGGAGGCGATCCACGACCTCGCGGTCGCGGACGACCGATCCATCGGGGTCGCGATAGCTGAAGCCCTTCCCGGCCCGGCGACGGCTGATGCCCGGTCGGGCGTCCGTGCTGTAGCGAAGCCCGGCGGCCCGGGCCTGGGCGACGGCCGCCTGGCGGGCGTCATCGGTCGCGGGCGCCCGGTCGGACGCAGGAGCGGTCGGCATGAGCGCGACGATGAGGCGCCCGGGACTCGGGCCATGCGTGGCCCCGAGCGTCCGGCCGTCACAGCGGCGTGACAACCCGGTTCGCGATGCCGCTGCAACGGCACGTGCCGCACGGCTCGGCAGGCCGCAAGCGGCTGACGGCGATACTCGACCCAGCTCATCGCGGCCCGCAATGGGGGAAGCTGCGATGAGCTCCACGGCCGTCACGAGGCTCCGTGGCCCATCGCGTGACGACCGCAGGGAGACCCCCAGTCGATGACCCTTCAGCCCGAGCCGTCCGGGGCCGATCCGACGCAGGCTCCGCCCGCCATCCCCGCGGACCCGCCGGCGGTCCCCGCGACACCGCCCGCACCGGGCGTCGCATCATCGTCCGGCGCATCCACCGGCGCCGAAGCGTCACCGGGGGCCGCGCCCGTCGTGCTGATGCAGGACGCGACGATGCGCTTCGGCGACCACGTCGCGGTCGACGCGATCAGCCTGACCGTGGCGCCGGGCACGATCCTCGGCATCATCGGGCCGTCCGGGGCGGGCAAGACGACGACGATCCGGATGCTCACGGGTGGCCTGGTCCCGACCAGCGGCGAGGTCCGAGTGCTCGGCGAAGAGCCCCGCCGGTTCCGTCGCCGGACCCGCGAGCGGATCGGGTACATGCCCCAGCTCTTCTCGCTCTACCCGGATCTGTCGGCCCGCGAGAACGTCGACTTCGTGGCCGCCATGTTCGGCGTGCTGTGGCGGACCCGCCATCGGCGGACGCGAGAGGTCCTGGAACTCGTCGACCTGTGGTCGGTCCGTGGCCGCCGGGCGAGCGACCTGTCGGGCGGCATGCAGCGTCGCCTGGAATTGGCCTCCGCCCTCGTCCACGACCCGGCCCTGCTGTTCCTCGACGAGCCGACCGCCGGCATCGATCCACTGCTCCGCCAGCGCGTCTGGGATGAGCTCCATCGACTGCGTGACGGCGGCCGGACGCTGCTCGTCACGACCCAGTACGTCAACGAAGCCGAGGCCTGCGACACCGTCGCGCTCATCTCCGATGGCCGGCTCATCGCCCTGCAGACCCCGGACGACCTCCGCCGCCAGGCGGTCGGTGGCGACGCGATCGATCTCGAGACGACCGGGGTCATCGACTCGACCACGCTCGACGCCATGGCCTCGGTCCGGGGGGTCGACCAGTACGGGCCGCGCCACTTCCGTCTGACCGTCGACGACGCGGCGACGTCCATCCCCGACATCGTCGAGGCGACCACGGCGCGCCGGGGTTGACGTCACGTCGATCGGCGAGGTCCGGCCGACCTTCGACGAGGTCTTCGCGACCCTGGTCGAGCGGCACCGTGCCGAGGCCGAGGTCGCCGAGGCGGCCGTGGCCCAAGGCCAGGCCGCCGACCGCGAGGCCGCGTCCTGATGCGCGCGCTGCTGGCCATCCCGCTCCGGCTCCTGGCGTTCATCGGCAAGGAGCTGGTCGAGGCGATCCGCCGCCCGGGCGCCCTCGATCAGCCTGGTCCTGGGCCCATTCCTCATCATGGCCGTGTTCGGCCTGGGCTATAGCGGGGTCAAGCGGCCGCTGGAGACGGTCGTGGTCGTCGCCCCGGAGAGCGGCCTGCCGACCGACCCCGCGCGCTACCAGGAGCTCGCCGGCGGCGGCCTCCACATCCTCGAGGTCACCCCGGACCGGGCCGTGGGCGAGGCTGCCCTCGTCGAGGGCCGGGCCGACGTCGTCGTCATCGCGCCGGTCGACGCCGAGGCTCAGTTCCGGGCCGGCGAGCAGTCGGTCATCGAGGTCCAGGTCGATGCGGTCGACCCGGTCGCGGTCAACTACGCGGGCTTCCTGGCCGCCGGCATGGCCAGCGAGGTCAACCGCGAGATCATCGAGCAGGCGGCGGAGGAGGGCCAGGGCTACGCGATGGCCGCCGGCGAGCCCGGGGCCGCCGACGATCCCACCGTCGGTCGTGGCCGCCCCTACCCGGGCCGAGATCGTCAACATCGCGCCGTCCACGCCGGCCGTCATCCCCTACTTCGGGCCGGCCGTCCTGGCCCTCATCCTGCAGCACCTCGCGGTGACGCTCGTCGCCCTGTCACTCGTGCGCGAGCGCACGACCGGCGTCATCGAGCTGTTCCGGATCGCGCCGGTCAGCACCCTCGAGATCCTGACCGGCAAGGTCCTGGCCTTCGGGATCGTCGGCGCCGGGGTCGCCGCCCTGACCATCGCCCTGCTCGTCGGCGCGTTCGGCGTCCCGCTGCTGGGCGACCCGGCCCTGCTCGTGGCGACGGTCGCGCTCCTGCTCGTCGCCTCGCTGGGCCTCGGCCTGTTCATCGCCATCGATCTCGGATTCCGAGCGCCAGGCCGTCCAGCTGTCGCTCCTCGTGCTGCTCGCGTCCGTGTTCTTCAGCGGCTTCGTGCTGAGCATCGACGAGTTCACCCCGGCCGTCCGCGCCCTGGCCTACATGCTGCCGGTCACGCATGGCATCCGGCTCCTGCAGGACGTCATGCTCCGGGGCGGCACGAACGAGGTCTGGGAGTTCTACGCCCTCGCGGCGATCGCGCTCGTCACGCTCACCCTGGCCTGGATCCTCCTGCGCCGGTCGATGACCCGCGCCTGAGCACTGCTGGGCGACGCCCGGCCCCGACTCCTCGCCACTGCGACGAGCCTGCAATGAAGGCGGGGTCTCCGCGCGCGCGTCCGGAGTGGGCCCGGTGCGACCGTGGGCGCGATGACCCGACCGATCCGTGCGAGGAACGACGATGACCGACCAGCCGCGCTCGCCCGATCCGAAGGCCGCCCACGCGCCGCAGGACATGACCGAGCCGCCCGCCCCGACCGAGGGCCAGGAGGAGCGTCCCGAGGCGGGCCTGCCCAAGCAGAAGCCGCCCGAGGACAACGTGTGGCTCCGGGACGGCGCCGATTCGCCGGACGCCGCCGATATCGAAGATCCCGAGACACAACTGTGACCGGACCGATGCCGACCCAGCGGGTGGACCTCATCGAGTTCCTGTGGGCCAGCCCTCGGGGCATCCAGCCGGTGCTGTTCGTCGAACGGCGCTACGTGCACTGACCGCAGGAGCGATCCCGATGTGGCCCGGTCCGTCGACCATCCGCGACGACGATCGATCGACGTCGCGCGGGCTCGTCGCCTGGTTCACCTCGCCGCGTCAGGCGGTCCTTGTCCTGTACGGGCTCCAGCGCTTCGCGCCGGGGACCCATCTCCGCCTGGGCGTCTCGCCGGCGACGGGCGCCGAGGGCGACGTCGTCGTCGCCTCGGGCCGCGTGCCGGCCCACGATCAGGCCAGGATCCAACGGGCCTTCGACGCCATCGACGTCGCCGCGATGTGGGGCGACGCTGACCGGCGCGGGCCGACGGCCCCCGAGGCGGACCCCTCGTAGCGCTCCCCCGGTGGACCGCCTCGGCGTCAACCCACCGCGACCGCGCCGGACAGGGCCGGCAGGAGCTCCCGCTCTGCGAAGCGCAGGAAGCCCGCCTGATCCGGGCCGACCTGGTGGAGGTAGACGTGGTCGTAGCCCGCGTCGATGTAGCGCTGGATCTGGTCGAGGTGCCGACCGGCATCGGGACCGCACGGGATGGCCTCCGCGATCTGGTCCTCGGTGACCCCTGAGGTGAGGTCCGTGAACTGCGCCGGATTGGGCAGCTCCTGGGTCACCTCGCCGTGCAACGCCGCGGTCGGCCACCACTCCAGGGCCATCTTGCGTGCCTCCGGCTCCGACGCGGCCCAGGCCAGGGTGACCTGGCCGTACCTGGGTCCGCGGCCACCACCGCGCTCCCAGGCGCGGATGACCGCCTCCTCCGGGCCGGTGCCGATGAACCCGTCGCCGAACCCGCCGGCCCGCTCGGCCATCCGCTCGCCGCCGGCCGCGACGTGGATGGGCGGCAGCTCGTCCGGGAGCGTGAACAGCCGGGCGTTCTCGACCGTGTAGTGGTCGCCGTGGTGGCTGACCGTCTCCCCGGTCCAGAGGGTCCGGATGACCTCGACCGCCTCCTCGAGCATCTCGACCCGGACGTCCCACTCCGGCCAGCGCTGGCCGAGGATGTGCTCGTTGAGGTTCTCGCCCGTCCCGACGCCCAGGAAGAACCGTCCGGGCATCAGGGCGGCGGCGGTCGCCGCGGCGTGGGCGATGATCGCCGGATGGATGCGATGGGTCGGGCAGGTCACGCCCGTGCCGACCTCCAGGCGCTCGGTCGCCACGGCGATGGCGCCCAGCACGCCCCAAACGAACGGGCTGTGCGGATGGCGCTCGATCCACGGGTGGAAGTGGTCGGAGATGAGGGCGAACTCGAAACCGGCCGCTTCCGCGGCGACGGCGTTGGCGACCAGGTCCTGGGGACCATGTTCCTCGCTCGAGAGCGCGTAGCCGATCCGCGTCATCGACTCTGGTCCTTGGTCTCGCCGGCCTCGCGGCGTTCCTTGTTGACCGTCCGGGCGGCGAGCTCCTCGGCCTTGTCCTCGGACCGGCCCCGCTCCTCGTAGCTGTCCTTGATGTGCTCGTACTGGCGTTCGCGCTTCGGGCTCCAGGCTTGCTTCGGCATGGCGGCGTCCTCCTTGGAGGTCAGCCTGCCGACCAGGCGGTATCAGCCGCCGAGGTGGCGACGAGCGTGGGGTGGCAAGGACGTGTCAACACGCCCGGAGGCGCTGATCAGGGCCGACCCCCGGCCGCGACCTCGCGGTCCGCGCGGCGGGTGGTCAGCCGCTCAGCCGGGATGACCGCGGCCGACACGGCGACGTCGTCCAATTCGCCCGCGCTCGAGCCTACCGCGGCATCGCCACCGGCGATCGTGGCGCCGCCCGCCGCCCCGGCGTCGCCGAGGGCGTTGCGGTAGACGGCTTCGTAGCCGTCGACCATCCGACCGACGGAGAATCGTTCCAGGACCGACGCACGGATCGCCTCGCGATCCAGGCCCTCGACGCGGTCGACCATGAAGGCCATGGCGATGGTGTCGTCGCCGAAGAAGCCGTCGACCCCGTCCCGGATGATCTCGGGCAGCGCGCCGATCCGCCGGGCGATGACCGGGGTACCGGTCGCCAGCGCCTCGATGGCGACGAGCCCGAAGGGCTCCGGCCAGCTGCCGGGCATGAGCGAGGCGTAGCTCTCCGCGAACAGCTGATCGCGATCTGCCTGGCCCAGCTCACCGAGGAACTCGACGTCGGACCCGGCCTCGTCCAGGGCGGGCTTGAAGACCGCGTCGTAGTACGCCCGCTCGGTGCCGCCGGGGGCGACCTTGGCGGCGATGCGGAGGGGGCGACCGGACTCGCGGGCGATCTCGATCGCTTCGACGATGCCCTTCTCCGGGGCGACCCGGCCGACGAAGCAGAGCGACTCCCCGCGCCGCCGCTCGAACGGTGCCTCGGTCAGATCCAGGCCGTTGTAGACGACCGCGGCCCACGGGACATCCGGGTGGGTGGACGCCTGGCTCTGGGAGATCGCGACCAGGCCGAGCGGGGCATCCTTCAGGGACGCTTCGGCCCACGGCAGATCGAGCCGGCCATGGAACGTCGAGACGACCGGGACCGGGCTCATCTGGGCGAGCAGGAGGCTCATCCATTCGAGGTGCGAGTGGATGACGTCGAACTGGTCAGCCATCTCCAGGACCTGCTGGACCGTCAGGCTGAACCACGGAAGGTGGTCGCCGAGATAGCCGGCCGGTCGGAGGGCCTCCGCGACCGTGACCACATGACGCCCGGGGATGTCCGAATCGCCGGACGCGAATGTCGTGACGTCGTGGCCGCGGCGGGTCAACTCGACGACCAGGCCGTGGACGATGCGCTCGGTTCCCCCGTAGCCGAGCGGGGGGACCCGCTCGAGCGGTGGAGCCACCTGCGCGATGCGAAGGGGGCGGTCCATGTTCGTGTTCACCTCGGGACGCTGGTCACCGGTTCGTCGACGCGCCCACCCGCATGGTCGCACCGACGCCGGACATTGTCTGTAGCGGGCGTCGATCTAGTCGTGGCGCGGCGGTGCCGGATCCGCGCTGTCGTGCTCGTCGTCGCGGTGGTCGTCGAGCGGCTCGGTCGGGACGACGAGGTCGTCGATCGGGATCCGGCTGCCCGTCGGATCGAACCGGCGGCCCTCCATGGGATCGTCCGGATCGGGCGTCGTGCGGCCCGCGTCGACGGCGTCCTGGGCTGATCCAAGGGCTGGCTTGGTGTCCGGCATCGCTCGCCTCCTCGTCTCGCTGGCGAACCCGGCCGATGTCCACGCGCCGTTCCGTCGCCCGGACGTGACCGTACCGGACGACGTCCGCCGCTCGGCTCGCGCTCGAGCGGGCGAGCATTGCAGGGCTGTGACAGGTGGCACCGGCCGGCCGACGCGGCGGGCCCGGTCGACCTTGCACGTGTCCTATCATCGGCTCGCCGTGCGGCGACGGGCCGTCGGCGGCAGGCAGGCTTCCCGATTGAGGGGTTCGGATCGGATGGACGGTCGACGTCCCGGGGGCTCGGCATCCCGGCGCGCGAAGACGGAGTTGGAACACGCTCGGGACGTCCGGCTGACCTCCATCGGCGCCGTCGTGGCCGGCGCGTTCCTGGGCTGGCTGGCGGTCTTCGCCAAGGCGCTCGTCCTGGAGGCCACCGCCACCGAGTCCGGCTACATCATCCCGATCGCCACGGTCATGCTCGCGGCCTGGGTCGGCGGCGTCCTGGGCGGCGTCACCGCCATCGTCGTGACCTTCGTGCTGAACAGCCTCATCTTCCTGGATCCGACCTTTGTCCTCATGGCATCGGACGACCAGGAGGTGGTCCGGCAGGTCCTGTTCCTCGTCATCGCCCTGGGCGCCACCGTCCTGGTCGCGACCCGCCGGGCCTCCCGGGATCGGCTGGCCAACGCCCTCGACGAAGCCGCGGACCTGGCGGCGGCCGTCGAGGAGCGGGACGACCGCCTGGAGATGATGCTGGCGGCGTCCGGAACGGGATTCTGGGAATGGGACATGCGCACCGGGAAGCTCGACTGGTCCGAGGCGATCTTCCGCCAGCACGGCCTGGACCCCTCGGTCGGCGAGCCGGACTTCCCGGCCTACCTCGCGACGATCCATCCCGACGACCGGCAGCCGTTCGTCGACGCCATCGACGAGGCCCTGGCCGGGCGCCAGGAGTTCAGCATCGAGTTCCGGGTCCTGCGGCCCGACGGTGATACGACATGGACCCACGGCGCGGCCCGGGTCTATCGCGACGACGAAGGCGTGCCGATCCGGATGCTCGGGACCGGCCAGGACGTCACGGAGCGGCGGCGCCTCGCGATGCAACGCGACACGCTGCTGGCCGACGAGCGGCGCGCCGCCGAGTTCCGCGACGCCTTCGTCGATGTCATCAGCCACGAGCTGCGGACGCCGATCACGACCATCCTGGGGCTGACCCAGATCCTGGCCCGCAGCGCCGACGAGGGTCGGATCGACCGGGTGGCCCTCCTCGACGACGTCCGGGCGGAGTCCGAGCGCCTCCACCGGCTCATCGAGGATCTCCTGGTCCTGAGCCGGGTCGAACGCGGGCGCCTCGAGGTCGAGCTCGAGCCACTCCACCTTGGCCGCCTGTTGCGCCGGATCGTCGAGCACGAGCTCGCTGAGCTCCCGAGCATCACCATCGACCTCCACATGGCCCGCGAGCTGCCGATCGTCGTCGGCGACGAGACGTACGTCGAACAGGTCCTGCGCAATCTCCTCGAGAACGCGGCCAAGTACGGCCCGGTCGGCGGCGAGGTCCTGATCGACGCCCGGGCCGATGGCGACGTCGTCGCGATCGTCGTCGAGGACCGTGGGGCCGGTGTGCCGGCGGCGTCGCGGCAGCATCTGTTCGACCTGTTCTACCGGGATCCCGGAAGCGCCAAGGCGGTCTCCGGATCGGGCATCGGCCTGTTCGTGTGCTCCAACCTCGTCGACGCGATGGGTGGGCGGATCTGGGTCGACGACGCGGAGGGCGGCGGCGCCCGCTTCACGTTCACCCTCCGGATCGCCGAGACCGAGGCCGACCTGGACGCGTCCGGGCCGATGCACGGACACCCATACCGAGCCGGTCGTCGCGGACCCGCCGCTCGTCGCGAGTCCCCCGGTCAACGCCTGACGGCGGCGCCGTCCGTCACGGCTGGAGCAGCCAGGTCCCGACCCCGATGATGGCACCGGCGGCGACCAGCCAGCCGGTCCCGATCCCGCGCATGAGCAACAGGAAGACGGCGATCGCGATCGCGACGGGCAGCGGCGCAGTCAGCGTCCCGATGGCGAGCTGGATCGCGACGACGACGAGCAGCCCGACGGCCGCGGCGCTCACGCCGTCGAGGAAGGCCCGAAACGTCGTCGAACCGAGGAGCCGCTCCAGGATCGGGATGCTGATCGCGACGGCGACGAAGGCCGGGGCGAAGATGCCGACCGTCGCAGCGGTCGCACCGATCGGCCCGTCGACGAGGAAGCCGATGAACGTCGCGGTCGAGAACAGCGGCCCCGGCGTCCCCTGGCCGACCGCGATGGCGTCGATGAGCTGGCTCTCGGTGATCCAACCCAGGGCCTCCACGAGCTCGGAGCGAAGGAGGGCGACCAGGACGTAGCCGCTCCCGAACAGGACGCTCCCGATCTTGGCGAACTCGCCGAGGATGGCCAGCGGCGACGGTCCGCCGGGGCCGATCGCGAAGACGCCGGCGGCGAGCCACGGACCGACCAGGTCCGGGAGCCAGCTCGCGCCGCTCCCTGGGACGACGACGATCGGCCAGCCGGCCCACGCACGCCCCACCCGTCGTCCGGCGGTCCGGACGATCACGGCGGCCGCACCCAGCCCGAGCAACAGGAGGATCTCCGACACCCGCCCGACGGCGCCGACCGCGGCGACGAGCGCGATGACGGCGGCAAGCGGCGTCCGGATCGCCGTCCGGCCGATGGCCCAGCCGGCGTGGGCGACGATGGCCACGACGACCGGGGCGACGCCGGCGAAGACGGCGCCGACGACTGGCAGCGTCCCGTACGTCACGTAGATCCAGGCGAGGACCGCGACGATGGCCACGGCCGGCAGGAGGAAGGCGAGCCCGGCGACGGCCAGGCCGGCCCAGCCGGCCCGGCGGTAGCCGAGGTGCATCGCCAGCTCGGTCGAGGTGGGGCCGGGGATGAGGTTGGCCGCGCCGAGCAGGTCGACGAACGCGGCGTCGTCCATCCAGGCACGGCGCCGGACGAACTCGTCGCGCATCAGGGCGACGTGGGCGGCCGGGCCGCCGAAGGCGGTCAGCCCCAGCCCGAGGAACGCCCGGCCGACCTCGCCGAGCGGGGTCGCGCTAGAGGTCGAGGGGGTCGGCCTTGTCAGGGTCGATGCCCAGGTCGCGGATGGCGCTCGTCGCCTTCGACGGCGACAGGGCGCCGCAGCGGGCGAGCGACACGATCGTCGCGGCCGCGATGTGGGGCGGGTCGATCTCGAACAGCGACCGCAGGTCCTCGCGCGTGCCGCTCCGACCGAACCCGTCCGTCCCGAGCGCGACGTACGGCTGCGGCACCCAGCGGGCGATCATGTCGGGCAGGGCCTTGATCCAGTCGGTCGCGGCGACGACCGGGCCGCCGTCCGGGCCGAGGATCGTGCTGACCCGCGGTGTCCGCTGGTCCTTGGCCGAGGGATGGAGGCGGTTCCAGCGCTCCGCCTCGAGGGCGTCGCGGCGCAGGAGCGGGAACGAGGGGGCGCTGTAGACCTCGGCCGCGACCCCGAACTTCTCGGCCAGCAGGTCGCGGGCCGCGAGGACCTGGTTGAGGATCGCGCCCGAGCCGACCAGCCGAGCCGGATGCGCGCCGCGGCCGACGTCCGGCGCCTCGGCGAACCGATACAGGCCGCGCAGGATGTCCTCGTCGGTCACACCCTCGGGCCGCGTCGGCTGGGGATAGTTCTCGTTGTACAGGGTGATGTAGTAGAAGACGTCCTCGGGCGACGCCCCGTACATCCGCTCGATGCCGTCGCGGACGATGGCGGCCAGCTCGTAGGCGAACGCCGGGTCGTAGCCGCGGATGTTGGGGACCGTGCTGGCCAGGACGTGGGTGTGCCCGTCGTCGTGCTGGAGGCCCTCGCCGGCCAGGGTCGTCCGGCCGGCCGTGGCGCCCATGAGGAAGCCGCGACCGCGGGCGTCCCCGAACGCCCACATCTGGTCGCCGGTCCGCTGGAAGCCGAACATCGAGTAGAAGATGTAGAACGGGATCATCGCCAGGCCGTGACTGGCGTAGGCCGTGCCGGCCGCCTGGAAGCTGGCCATCGAGCCGGCCTCGGTGATGCCCTCCTCGAGGACCTGGCCGTCGGTCGCCTCGCGGTAGGACAGCACGAGGTCGGAGTCGACCGGCTCGTAGCGCTGGCCCAGCGCGGCGTAGATGCCGACCTCCTTGAACAGCGGGTCCATACCGAAGGTGCGGGCTTCGTCCGGGATGATCGGCACGATGCGCGGCCCCAGCTCCTTGTCGCGGATGAGGTTGCGCAGGATCCGGGTGAAGACCATCGTCGTCGACACCGCGGTGTCGCTGCCGGCGGCGAACTCGGCGTCGACGGCCGGCGCCCGGGGCGGGCAAGGGCTTGGCCCGGACGACCCGCTTGGGGATGGGCCCACCGAGCGCCCGCCGGCGCTCCATGAGGTACTCGACCTCTTCCGACTTGGGGCCCGGGTGGTAGTACGGGGCGTCCTTGAGCTTGGCGTCCGGGATGGGCAGCTCGATGCGGTCGCGGAACACGCGCAGCTCGTTCTCGGACAGCTTCTTGGCCTGGTGGGTGATGTTGCGAGCCTCGACGCCCGGGCCCAGCGTCCAGCCCTTGACCGTCTTGGCCAGGATGACCGTCGGGGCGCCGCGGTACTCGGTCGCGGCCTTGTAGGCGGCGTAGAGCTTGCGGTAGTCGTGCCCGCCGCGGCGGAGCTTGGCCAGGTCGTCGTCGGACAGCTGCTCGACGAGCTTGCGCAGGCGCGGGTCCGGCCCGAAGAAGTGCTCCCGGATGTACGCCCCGCCGGCCACGCTGAACTTCTGGAACTCGCCGTCCAGGGTGTCGTTCATCTGCTGGACGAGCACGCCGTCGACGTCCCGGGCCAGGAGCTCGTCCCACTCGCGCGCCCAGATGACCTTGATGACGTTCCAGCCGGAGCCGCGGAAGACCGCCTCGAGCTCCTGGATGATCTTGCCGTTGCCGCGGACCGGTCCGTCGAGGCGCTGCAGGTTGCAGTTGACGACGAAGGTCAGGTTGTCGAGGCCTTCGCGCGCCGCCACATGGAGCGCGCCGAGCGACTCCGGCTCGTCGGTCTCGCCGTCGCCCAGGAACGCCCACACGCGCGAGCCGCTCGTGTCGAGCAGGCCACGGTTCTGCAGGTAGCGGTTGAACCGGGCCTGGTAGATGGCCGAGATGGGCCCGAGGCCCATCGACACCGTCGGGTACTCCCAGAAGTCGGGCATCAGGCGCGGATGCGGGTAGGAGCTCAGGCCGGTCTTGCCCGGGATCGACTCCCGGCGGAAGTGGTCGAGCTGGTCCTCGCTCAGGCGGCCTTCGAGGAACGCCCGCGCGTAGATGCCCGGAGCCGCATGGCCCTGGTAGAAGATCTGGTCGCCGGCCGCGTCACCATCCTTGCCCCGGAAGAAGTGGTTGAACCCGACCTCGTACAGGCTGGCCGAGCTCGCGTACGTCGACAGGTGGCCGCCGATGCCCGTGAACTGCGAGTTGGCCCGGAGGACCATCGCCACCGCATTCCAGCGGACGATCCGCCGGATGCGCAGCTCCATCGCCTCGTCACCCGGGAAGTTGGGCTCCTGCTCGGGGCTGATCGTGTTGATGTAGCGGGTCTGGGTCAGCGGCGGCAGCCCGATCTGGAGCTGTCGGGCTCGCTTGAGGAGCTTGTAGACGAGGAACCGGGCGCGAGTCTCGCCCTCCTGCTCCACGACCTGGTCGAGGGACTGCATCCATTCGTCCGTCTCGGCCGGATCGATGTCGGGCAGCTGGTGCTTGAACTCGTCGAAATACATGCAGGAACGCTCCGTGACCGCGCCGTCGGGCGCATGCGCCAAAGCCTAGCCCATCCACCCGCCGACGGGTCGCGACACAAGGTTGCGAGTCGGATGCGATGCGCTGAGGCTCGGGGGTGTCGCGCTGCGCCGCCGTCCAGGGCGAGACTCCGGACATGATCGAACGACCGCCCGCACGCCAGCGCGCCCTCCGCGCCCGCCGCGCCGGCCTCGCCGTCGCCCTCATCGTCGGGATCGCCGGATGCAGCCAGGAGCCCGCCGACGAGTCCGGCGGCTGGATCTTCGGCCCGACCCTCGCACCGGCCTCCGGCGAGCCGACGACCGAGGGATCCGAGGCGAGCGCCGCCCCGGCGAGCGCACCCGTGGGCTCCGCCGCCCCGGTCGCCTCACCGGGCCCCGAGACGTCACAGGCCCCGTAGGGTCCCACCGGCTGTAATGCCGATGCAACGAGATTGCAAGGTCGGGCGGCACCGTCCTTCAGCCGCCGACCCCCAGGGTGGGGAGCCTGACAGCATGTCCGCACCCCCATCGGAGACTCTGACCCATGTCCGATCATCACGACACTGTCGTCGTCAAGGAGGGCGGCTCCAGCACCGGGGTCGTCCTGGGCATCCTAGCCCTCGTCATCGTCCTCGCCGCCGGCTGGTACTTCCTGCTCGGCCCGGGCGCCGGGACCACGGATGCCCCGAGCGACATCAACGTCAACGTCGAGCTCCCGAGCGTCGCCCCTGACGCCTCCTGAGCCTTCCGGGGCCCCGGTGGTCCGCCCAAGGCCGCCGGGGCTACCCCTTCGGGCACCTATCCGTCACCATGGTTCGACCCAGGAGGTCCAGTGAGCACCCAACCTCTCGTCCTCGTCGCCGACGACGAACCCCGGATCACCAAGCTCGTGTCCATCGCCCTCGGTGAAGAGGGCTTCCGCGTCGTCACCGCCAACGGTGGTGAAGAGGCGCTCCAGAAGGCCGAGGAGGTCCGTCCGGACATCGTCCTCCTCGACATCGTCATGCCCGATCTCGATGGCATCGAGGTCATGCGCCAGCTCCGCGAGCGGCGCCCGGTCGCGGTCATCCTGCTGACGGCCAAGGGCTCCACGGCCGACAAGGCCAAGGGCCTGGATCTCGGCGCCGACGACTACATCGCCAAGCCGTTCCATCCCGATGAGCTGGCGGCCCGGGTCCGGGCGGTCTTGCGCCGGTCCTCCGGTGCTGAGCCCGGTTTCGGGATCCTCGAAGTTCGACGACGTCGAGATCGACCTCGAGCGTCGAATGGTCACGCGCAACGGCGAGCTGGTCCAGCTGTCCCGGACCGAATGGCTGCTCCTGCAGCACCTGGCCGCCAACGCCGGCAAGGTCGTCCTCCACACCGAGCTCCTGACCAAGGTCTGGGGCCCGGAGTACCGCGACGACCTGCAGTACCTGCGGGTGTGGGTCTCGCGCGTCCGCCGCAAGCTCGGCGCCGAGCCCGGAGAGCCCGGCCGGATCAGGACCTTCCAGGGGATCGGCTACCTGCTCGACGTCGAGCCGCCGGCGCCGCCGGTCTCGACCGTCCCGGAGCCGCCCGAGAAGACGGCCCTCATCGGCTAGTCGGACGACGCGGCCTCGCGCTCGTAGGCTCGGCGGTACTCCTCGCGCAGCCCATCGATCCGGGCGGCCGCCTCGACGGCGTCCGCCGAGCCCGGGGTCGCGGCCGCGAGGCGTCGCTCCTCCGCCCTCCAGTCGGTGAGGATGGCCGAGATGGGACGGGGTGGGGTGAGCTCGATGGGCGCACCCATCTCGCCGGTCGGGTCGAGACCCGCTTCGTGGAGCTTGGTCAGATCGCGCTGGCGTGACGTCAGGTCCAGCACGCGGCGGGCCAGTTCGTCCACGCGCGTCGCGAGCTCGACCATCCCGGGGTCACCGGGGAGCAGGGTCCGCTTCTCTTCTTCGAGCGCGGCCAGTACGTCCAGGTCCCGCAGCAGCGCGTCCGAGGTCTCGCGCAGGTCCTTGTCCGAGACCGGCTCGGTCGCCGCGGACGTCGTCGCGGCGGCCTCCCGCGCGACAGCGTCGTCCAGCTCGGCCCGCAGGACGTTGATCTCGTCGGTCAGCCGCGCGGAGTCGCCCTCGCGGTCGCGCCGGGATTCGGCGGCCTTCCACTCGGCGAGGATCTCCTGGGCGCTGCGCTCGGGCGCCGGATGGGTCGACATCGGATGGCGAGGATACTCCAAGACCCAGCCGGGGCTCTCGTCGGTCAGGCCAGCCTGGCCGCGGGCAGGATGGTCGGACGGGGCGGACCGTCCGTTGCCGGGTCGCCGCTGACCCGGAACGACACGACGAACTCGGCGCCGCCGGTGCGGGGCAGGTTGTGGACCGATCCGCCCATGGCCTCCATGAGGGCCCGAGCGACGTACAGCCCGATCCCGGCGCCCGGGATGCCCTGACCGTCGGTCCCGCGATAGAGCAGGTCGAAGACCCGGTCGCGGTGGTCGACGGGCACGCCCGGCCCGTCGTCCACGACATGGAGGAAGATCTCGCCGCGCGTCCGGTCATCCGTGGCGGTCACCGTGACCGTGCCGCGGCCGTACTTGGCCGCATTCGACAGCAGATTGCGCAGGACCTGCCGGAGCAGGCCGGTGTCGGCGTCGACGACGCGGAGGTCGGCCGGGATCTCGACCCGGAAGGCCCGCTCCGGCCAACGTCGCCGTTCATCCTCGACGGCGCGCGGCACGACGTGCTGGAGCAGGACCGGCTCCAGGGTCGCGATCGTGGCCCCGCGTTCCAGGCGGACCATCATCAGCAGATCCTCGACGAGGCGATGGAGGCTCTCGGCCTCGACGGCCACGTCCCGCAGCACGTCCTGGGCGACCGCTTCGTCGAGGCGGTGGGCGCGGAGGAGTTCCACACCGCTGTAGATCGATGTGATCGGCGTCCGCAACTCGTGCGACAGCACACCCACGAACGCCTCGCGGAGCTCCAGCCGATCCCGCTCGCGGCTGACATCGCGAACGAGCATGACCCCACCGGCCAGCCGGCCGTCCTCCATGATCGGCCGGCTCGACGTGACGATCGAGATCGGCTCGCCGTCGGGCCGTTCGAGCTCGATGAGCGCCTCATCGACCGTCTCGCCGTCGTTCACGGACCGCCAGATCGGCCAGTCCCGTTCGCCCAGCAACCGGCCGTCCGCGCTGTAGGCGTCCGCCGGGAACGCGGACGTCGGCGTCTCCCGGTCGAGCGACCCCCACAACGCGCGGAGGACCTCGTTCTCGGCGACGACCTGGCCGTCGAGGTCCATGGTCATCAGGCCGATCGGGAGCTGGTGCATCACGCCGTCGATGGCGCGCTCCGGTGGGAGTGCGCGCGGGCGTCGATCCGCTTCCACGGCGCTCCTCCCTGTCGATGCCGACCCGCGGTCGTTCGCCGGCGGGCACGGTGCATGTCGGGTATAGCCGACGGCGTCGGGCGAACGGTGCACCGGGAGGGACGTGCTGCCTTGCACGTGTGTCGCAGTCAGGTACGTCCAGCACCGGGATCGCGCGGCGCGCAGCCCACACTGATGACCCCGCGGACGCCTCGGGGACAGGCGTCCGCGGGGCGGACGAGGGACCCTGGTCGGCACGGAGGGGACAGGTCGATCGGGTCCAGGTCGAGTCCGGCCGACCTCACGGGTCGGGCGGTCGCCGGGATGAATGTAGAGACCGGGCGCCCGTCGACTTCATCGCAGGACGCCCGCGCACCTTGCAGTCACCTTGCAGTCGACACTGCCGCGTTGCAGTCGACACTGCCGCGGCGTGCCCGCACGCGGCCGATCACCAGCGGCAGCGCGCGTCCGCGGGAAGCGGCGGGACGAGCCGTCCGCCGACGGCCAGCCCGTCGAAGCTGATGCCGCCATCCTCGCCGATGACCATCCGGTCGGACCGGTCATCCGACGACCCGGCGACCGCGTCGCAGATGGCCGTATAGAGGACCACGGCGACGCGCGGATGGTCGGCGTCGGCGAGTGCGGCCAGCCCGTGCGCCCCGGGATCGACGCGGTAGAACGCCGAACGGCCATCGACCGTGTTGATGACCAGGTAGTAGGTCTCGGCCGACCGGTTGGTGACGATCAGCGGGCCGTCCGACTCGGGCGCGCACGCGACTCCGAAGAGCCCCAGCCACACCATCAGGACGACGGCGCCCGAGCGCATACGGGCATGGTACGCCTGCCCCCTGCTACCCTCGCCACGCATGGAGCTCTTCGCCCCGATACGGCGCTACGACGCCCGGACGGCGCTCGTGATCGTCGATGTCCAGAACGACTTCGCGGACCCAGCGGGCGGCCTGTCCGTCGCCGGCGGTGAGTCGGTCATCCCGGTCATCAACGCCGAAGCGGCGGCGGCGCACGCGTCCGGGGCGTTGGTCGCCGCGACCCAGGACTGGCACCCGGAAGTCACGCCGCATTTCGCCAAGGACGGCGGGATCTGGCCCGTCCACTGTGTCGCCGACACGTGGGGCGCCGCGCTCCACCCGGCCCTCGTGTTGCCGGCTGGATCCCCGTGGTCCACAAGGGGGTGTCCGGCGAGGATGGCTACTCCGGGTTCACGGTCCGTCATCCGACGACCGGCGAAGAGCGCGCCACCGACCTCGACCGGATCTGCTCCGGGACCATGGGGTGGAGCGCGTCGTGGTCGTCGGCCTGGCGACGGACTACTGCGTCAAGGCCACCGCCCTCGATGCGGTGCGCCTCGGCTACGAGACGACCTGCCTGACCGACGCCTGTGCGGCCGTGGACCTGACCGCCGGCGATGGTCAGCGGACCATGGCCGAGATGGCCGCGGCCGGCGTGCGCCTGCGGCCGTCGGATTCCGGATGACCCGGATCGGCGGGCTCGTCCGGCTCGCTTCGCTGGCGGCGACGGTCGGCTGGATCCTGGACTCGGTGCTGCGCCACCTCACCCATGGCCCACCGAAACCGTTCGACAGCCTCATCGTCATCGACGCGCCGATCGAGAAGGTCTGGGTCGAGCTCGCCGACATCGAGGGCCAGCCGCGCTGGATGTCCGAGATGAAGGCCGTCCGCCTGCTGACCCCGTCACCGGTCGGCGTCGGGACCCGCGGCGAGGCCACGGTCCGGATCCTCGGGATGGCGGTGACCGACCCGGTCGAGGTCACCGCATTCGAGCCACCGACCCGGTTCGCGATCCGCCACGAGGGCACGTTCACGGGGGGCGGTGAGTTCAGCCTGGAGCGCGGCGCGGATGGCACGACGACGATCGTCCGCTGGGACGAGCGGCTGGTGGCTCCGGTCATGCCCCACCTGTGGGCGATCCTCGCCGCGGCCGATCCTGGGCGGCATCTTCCAGGCGGACCTGCGGCGCCTCCGCGACCTCGTCGAACGCGGCTCGGGCGGCCTGAGGCACCGCCGATGGACCTCCATCTCGTCGACGCGACCTACGAGCTGTTCCGGGCGCACTACGCGCCGCGGCCGCCGGTCCTGGGCCGTGACGGCGTCGTCCTGTCGGGCGTGTCCGGGCTGTGCGACCAGCTCCTGTACCTGCTCCGCGAGGAGGGGGCGACCCACGTCGGATGCGCCACGGACCGGGTCATCGAGTCGTTCCGCAACGACCTCTTCCCCGGCTACAAGTCGTCGGCCGGGATGCCGCCCGAGCTGCTCGACCAGTTCCCGATCGCCGAGGCCGCGGTCGAGGCCCTGGGCATCGTCCTCTGGCCGATGGTCGAGTTCGAGGCCGACGACGCCATCGCCGCGGCCGCGGTCCGCTTCGCCGAGGACCCGGCCGTCGAGCGCATCCTCGTGTGCACGCCGGACAAGGACATGGCCCAGCTCGTCCGGGCGAGCGCATCGTCTTGTGGGACCGGCGCCGGGCGATCGTCTACGACGATGCCGGGGTGCGCGGGCAAGTGGGGCGTCGCCCCGCCGTCGATCCCGGACTGGCTGGCCGTCGTCGGCGACTCGTCGGATGGCTACCCGGGCATCCCGGGCTGGGGCGCCAAGGGCGCCGCGGCGGTCCTCGCGCGGTACGGCCACCTCGAGGACGTCCCGGAGAAGGCGTCGACATGGGAGGTCCCGGGGATCGGCGGTGGGCGAGCGGTGAGCCTGGCGGCGTCGCTGCGCGAGCATTGGGACGAGGCGTACCTGTACCGCGACCTCGCCCGCTTGCGCACCGTCGACGACGGCGTGCCGCTCCGCCAGCGGCATCCCGACGAGCTGCGCTGGGACGGTGCGCCGCGCGATACCTGGGAGGCCTTCTGCGACGAGTGGGGCCTCGACCGACTGCGGTCGCGACCCCACCGCTGGCTGGACGCCGAGGCCGGCTAGTCGGCCGGGACGCCCGCCTGGAGCGCGTCAAGCACCCACATCGCCGCCGCCCACAGGAGGAGCAGGAACCCGCTCCCGATCCCGAGGACGAGACCGACCCCGATGGACGCCCCGGCCGCACCCGATCCGGCTGACACCGGGGGTGGGACCGCGGTCCGCAGGACGGCGGCCCACAGGACACCGCCGACCACGCACACGAGCAACAAGGGAGCGAGGACGATGCTCCCCAAGAACACCAGGCCGACGTACGCGCCAGCCAGGTCGAACCCGCCGACGAGGCTGACGTCGTCACCGGCCGTCAGGACCAGGACGATGAGCGTCCCGACGAGGATGCCGATGACGTAGGCCAGCCAGCCCAACAGCCAGCCGGCCCAGGCGCGGCGCGCGACGGCCCGCGGCGCCAACGTCCAGCCGGCGATCGCGGCCGCGAGGAGGGGCGCCAGCCAGATGAACGGCGCGCCGCCGGTCAGCGACAGGATCCCGTCCGGCCCGGCGACGAGCTCGAGGATCGCCACATCGACGGACTCGCCGAGGGTCGCGGCCAGCAGCCACAGGACGGCCAGCGACGCGGCGCCGAGCGTGACGCCGACGGCCGCGCCGAGCGTCCGCGGCGACCGGTCCGCGGCGTCGCCCGCGGGCGACGGCGCCGTCGCCTCGGGCATCGCCACGACCGGCTCGGCGTCCGTCATCGGACCAGGTCGAGCAAGGCGGCGTGGTGGGCGACCGGTGCGGCCAGCATCCCCAGCGCCTTGGGCGGCCGCCCGACATCGAACCACGGTCCGCCGTCGATGGCCGTCACGCGTGCGCCCGCCCGCTCGGCGATGAGCCCGGCGGCGGCGATGTCCCAGGTCGACAGGCCGCCCTGCTGGATGAACGCGTCGAACCGGCCATTGGCGACGTAGGCCAGGGCGAGCGCGGCCGAGCCCATCGATCGGGAGATCCGGATGGCCTTGCGGACGTTGCGCGACCGGGTGGCGACGGCCCGCCCGTTGAGCGCCATCGACACGACGAAGTCCGAGAGCTGCTCCTTGTCCGAGGCCGTCACCGCGTGACTGTCCTGGCCGAGCGAGCCGGCGAGCAGCGCGGGGCCGTCGAGGCTGGCCCCGAAGGACTCCCCGCGGGTCGGGTCGTGGACCACGCCCACCGTCGGCCGGCCATCCACGGCCAGCCCGATCGAGACGCAGAAGAACGGGATGCCATTGGCGTAGTTGACCGTCCCGTCGAGCGGGTCGACGATCCAGACCCGACCTCGTCCGGCCGTCGGCGCGTCGCCCGCCGCCGACTGGTGCTCGCCGGTCTCCTCGGCCAGCAGCCCGTCGGTCGGGTGGCGGGCCCGGATGGCGTCGAGGATGAGCGCCTCGGACAGATGGTCGGCCTCGGTCACGACGTCCCGGGCGCTCTTGTAGTCGATCCGCTCGAGGCGCTCGTAGCGGTCCATCAGGACCTCGCCGGCCCGGGCCGCGAGGGCGATGGCGAACGCCAGGTCGTCCTCCGGCCGGGTCGAGGCCGCCCCTTCGGCCGCCGCGGTGGTCACGGCGTCCGGCATTCGACGACGAAGCCGCGGATGGTCGACCCGAACTCGACGATCGTCGACTGGAACGTCCGCGACTCGCCGGCTGCGATGCGCGGGGTCAGGACGTGGGCGCTCGGGCCGCCGCCCTGGTCGGCCGGGTCATGGACGCGGCAGGTGGTCTGCCCTTCGGACGAGCCTTCGTTGGTCACGGTCAGGGTCAGCACGATCCCGGCCTCCGTCGGCACGACCGTGTCCAGGGTCGCCGGATACGGCCCGGCACCCCGGATGGCCAGGCTGGCCCCGATGCCCAGGGCGATGATCCCGACCAGGACGGCGATGATGACCGTGCCGTGGACCTGCGACGCGGCGACATCACGCAGGCCTAGCGGGTTGCAGCGCTCGCAGAGGCCGACATCGACCCCGACGGGCGCGCCGCAGCGGGCGCAGCCATGGGTCGGCTCGGACTGGGTCGTGGTCGGGTTCGTGGACGTCGCCGGGGTCACGGTCCGATGGTGCCACGAACCGGTCGCCGGCGGTCACCAGCGGTCGACCGCGTCGACCAGCGCATCCACGTCGTCGGTCGTGCGGGCCAGGACGATCGCCCCGTCGGCGCCGGCGTCGCGCCAGCCGATCCCACGTTCCGCGCGGGTCATGGAACCAGCGGCGAATCGCGGAACAATTCGTCAGCGAGCCAGTCGCCCTGGAAGCCGACGATGACGGACTGCTCCTCACGACGCCGGCCGCTGGCCTCGAGGGCCTCGAGGTAGAGCGGCAGGTTCCGCTCGAAGTTGTCGTCGAACGTGTTCCAGCCGTCGCCGATCCGGCCGGCCAGGCGGGCGCCGTTGGGCGTCTCGCCGCCGACGATGATCCGCGGTGCCGGATCCGGGACCGGGTGCGCAGATGCCTCCGTCAGCGGGTAGTGCGGCGATGGCCGGGTGACCGGACCGCCGGTCCACAGCGCGCGGATGACCGCGACCGCCTCCTCCAGGCGAGTGACCCGCTCCGGGGCCGGCGGGAAGTCCATCCCGTACGCGGCGTGTTCGGCCGGCGCCCCGCCGATCCCGATGCCCAGGATGTGGCGGCCGCCGCTCGCGACCTGGAGCGTGGAGGACATCCGGGCGAGCAGGGCCGGATGGCGGTTCATCACGTTGGCCACGAACGGGGCGACGGTCACCCGCTCGGTCGCCGCGGCGGCCATGGCCAGGATCGTCCAGCACTCGACGACGGGGACCGTCTTGTCGCCACGCCCCATGAAGTGGTCCCAGGCCCACAGGCCGGCGTAGCCGGCCGCGTCCAGGCGCCGGGCGCTCTCCAGCCACCAGCGGGGCTCGGCGCGGATCGTCCGGATGCAGACCCCGATCGGCAGTCGCTCCGGCTCCCCCACCCCGCTCAGAGCCCCGTCTCGAACAGCCGGATGTCCTCGGCCGCCACGGTGTGCCCGTCGCCGCGGGTCGGACCCAGGGCGTCGCGTGCGCCGAGCGCGTCGAGGTCCGCCGGGAACCGGCCGATGAGGTCCAGGACGACCTTCTGGATGCGCTCCGCGTTGGCAGCGAAGACCTCCAGCACGCTGTGGGCGTTGACCGCCTCGGTGCCCTCGATGACCCCGGCGTCGTAGTCGGTGATGAGGCTGATGTTGACCACGGCGATGCCGAGCTCGCGACACAGCCACGCCTCGGGGTACTGGGTCATGTTGATGACTTCCCAGCCGGCGTCCATGAACCAGCGCAATTCGGCCTTGGTCGAGAACCGCGGACCCTGGATGACGACGACCGAGCCCCGGTCATGGACCTCGATGCCGTGGTCACGGATGGCCTCGACCGCGAGCTGGCGCAGGACCGGGTCGTAGGTCTCGGCCGACGACAGGTGGGTGACGATGGGACCGTCGAAGAAGGTGTCCGCCCGGCCGCTCGTCCGGTCCACGAACTGGTCGCAGACCACGAAGTCGCCCGGCTTGACGTGCGGCTGGAGCGACCCGGCGGCACACGGCGAGATCGCCGCCTTGACCCCCAGCGAGCGCATCGCCCAGACGTTGGCCCGGTAGTTGATGTTGTGGGGCGGGATCGTGTGGCGCCGACCGTGGCGCGGCAGGAACGCGACCCGGCGGCCGGCGACGTCGGCCAGGAAGATCGAATCCGACGGCGCGCCGTACGGCGTGTCGACCTTGATCTCGCGGACCTCGGGCAGCAACGCATAGAAGCCCGATCCACCGAATACCCCGATCTCCGCCGTGTCCGTCACGTGGCCTGCCTCCCATCCGATCCGTGAGCCACGGCCGGCGGCCGCACCAGGACGTCCAATTCTAGGCGGTGGCGGCTACGATGGGCGGGCCGATCCCGGACACACGGAGTCCGCGCATGACTGATCCGACGACCCGCGCCCCGATCCCCGATGCCGCGCCGCCGCCCGCGGACGAGACGGCCGTGACCGCGGCACCGGCACCCGCCGCGGCGCTGGCACCGGCCGCGGCGCCTCCGCCGCCGCCCGCGTCCCCGCCCGTCGCGCGCTCCCGCTCGGTCGTCGACGACTCGGGTCGCCTCGGATCGGTCATCTTCGGGCTCGTCATCCTGGCCATCGGCCTGTGGTTCCTCGCCGACGAGTCACTGGGCCTCGAGATGCCCGACATCGACTGGGGCCGGTTCTGGCCAGTCATCCTCATCCTCATCGGGGCGTGGATCCTGCTCGGAGCCCGGCGGCGTGGCGCCCGCTGACCCGGCTGCGCCGGACGACGCGCCCGCGACCGTCCGCCCGGCCACGCCCAACGACGCCGAGGCGATCGGCGACGCCCAGATCCGTGGCTGGCAGGTCGCCTATCGCGGGCTCGTCCCCGACGCCGTGCTCGACGGGATGGCGATGGACCGCCGGATCGCGTGGTGGCGGACCACCTCGCCGAACGCGCCGCGGACGACCCGGCCCGAACCTGGGTCATCGAGACCGCCAGCGAGGGCGTCGCCGGCTTCGCCGATGGCGGGGCGGCCCGGGACGAGTCGGCCGTCCCGCCCGATGGGGCCGGCGAGGTGTACGCCATCTACCTGCGCCCGGAGCGCCGCCGGCGGGGACTCGGACGAGCCTTGTTCGCCCACACCGTGACCGACCTCGTGGAGCGCGACTTCGACCCGCTCGTCGTGTGGGTCTTCGAGGCGAACGCCGACACGCGCCAGTTCTACGAGGCCGCCGGGTTCCAGCCGGACGGCGCCCGCCACGACATCGACTTCGACGGCGCGGTCGTCCCCGAAGTCCGCTACGTCCGCGCCGCCCGGCCCGGCCCGGCCTGACGGGACCCGCGAACGAAGGTACGGCCGCGACCCGGACCGCCGGGCCCGGTCGGAGACCGCCTCGGCGACCATGATGGGGACCGATCGAGGCCGACCCGTACGGGCCGTCCGCATACCGCCGGGGAGGTCCAGACCGCGTGCGCCTGTCCATCGGATCGCGGCGCAGCGCCGACGAGCGACTGCTGTGGTCGCGCGACATCCGCTTCGTCCACAACCTCGCGGCCGAGGTGCCGGGCGCGCGCACGCTCGAGCTCGACTCCGGCGCGGTCCTGATCGCCGCCGCCGCCGACCTGACCGAGTCGCTCGCCGCACGAGGTCGCCGCCGACTGGCTCGACGCGGTGTACGGCATGGCCACCGTCGACGCCGACCTGCCCGAGGCGGACCGCTACCTGACCGCGCTGTCCGAGGCCGTCCAGGTCTCCGGGCTCGCCGACCGCATCGGGATGGCCCAGACGACGCCAGGTCGTCCAGACCAAGACGCTCGACTACTTCTTCAGCCTGCGCACCCTCCACGGCGTCGCGTTCCAGCCCATCGTCGAGCTCGCGACCGGCGCGCTCCACGAGTACGAGTGCCTGTTCCGGCCCGTCGATGCCGATGCTCCCGCAGTCGATCGCGTCGATCGTCCAGGCGGCCATCGACACCGACCGCTCCATCGAGCTCGACGCGTTCATCGTCGGCGGCCATCCTGGCGCGGGCCGCCCGCATCGAGGCCGACCGTCGCGCCGCCGGCCAGCCGCCGCTCGCGGCTCGCCATCAACCTCACGCCGTCCAGCCTGCTGGACCCGACGCTTCGAAGCCGCGGCGCTCGCCGCGATGGTCCGCGACGCCGGCCTGGACCCGCGGCAGCTGACGATCGAGTGCACCGAGCAGCAGGCCGTCGCCGACGTCGTCCGCCTCCAGAAGGCCGTCCGGGCGCTGCGCCGGGCCGGGTTCGGCTTCGCCGTCGACGACGCCGGGGCCGGCTACGCCAGCTTCGCGCTGATCGCCGCGCTCCGCCCATCGGTCATCAAGATCGATCGCGACATCGTCAGCGGCATCGCCCGCGACGACGCCAAGCAGGCGCTCGTCGAGGCCTTCGTGTCGTTCGGCCGGCGGATCGGCGCGCGGCTGCTCGCCGAGGGCATCGAGAAGCGCGCCGACCTGGCCATGATCACCGGGCTCGGGCGTCGACCTCGGCCAGGGCTATCTCCTCGGCCGCCCGTCGGCGGTGCCGGCGGCGCCGCGGCCGATCGAGACGCTCCGCCTGGATGCGGCCGAGGCGACCGCGGCGTCGCGCGAGCGCGGCAGGCCGTCCCGCGCCGCGGCCGTCTCGCCACGACGGACTGACCGCCCCGCCGCGCCCCGCGTACCATCGACGCGGGGCTACCATCCGTGCATGACCGACGCCGCACCTCCCCGACGCGACCGGCTGTCGGCCCGGTCCACGCCTTCCTCGACGACATCCACTTCGCGACGATCGCGACGCTCGATCCCGACGGGACGCCCCGCCAGGCCGTCATCTGGTACACGCTCGACGGCGACGAGATGGTGCTCAACAGCGCCGTCGGCCGGCGCTGGCCGGCCAACCTCGCTGCGCGACCCGCGGATCTCGGTCGCCGTCACCGACCATCGCGACGGCTATCGCTGGGTCGGGCTGACCGGCCGCGGTCACCGTCATCGAGGACCAGGCGACCGCCCAGGCCGACATCGCGGGCATGGCCCGCCGCTATCACGCCGACGACCCGGCCGAGGCGGAGGCGCTCATCCGCGACCGGTTCGAGCGCCAGGCGCGGATCAGCTTCCGGGTCGCCGCTCGGCGGCGTCCACGAGCCACCTCGACTGAACGGGCGGCCCGGATGACGACGCGCTTCGGCCTTCAGCTCTGGTCGCAGTCGACGACGTGGCCGGCGTTCCGCGACGCCGCCCTCGCCGCCGAGGCGGCCGGCTGGGACTCGGTCTGGACGTGGGACCACCTGCTGGCCATCTTCGGGCCGTGGGAGCAGCCGATCTTCGAGGGCTGGACGGCGCTGGCCGGCTCTGGCCCCGCTGACCCGGCGCGTCCGCCTCGGGCTGATGGTCGGGGCCAACACGATCCGCGAGCCCGGGCTGACCGCCAAGCTGGCCACGACCCTCGACCACCTGTCGGACGGACGGGCGGTGCTCGGCATCGGCGGCGCCTGGTTCGAGCGCGAGCACGAGGCCTTCGGCATCGACTTCGGGGCGAGCCCGGGCGAGCGGCTGGACTGCCTCGACGAGTCGGTCATGCTCCTGCGCCGGCTGCTCGACGGCGAGCGGTTCGGCCACGACGGGCCGCGTCTAACGCCTCCACGACGCGCTGTGCGCGCCGCGGCCGATCCAGGCCCACCTGCCGATCCTCATCGGCGGCTCCGGTCGGCGGAAGACCCTGCGCACCGTGGCCGAGCGGGCGGATGCCTGGAACACGTCCGGCACGCTGGACGAGGTCGAGCGATGCGCTCGGCGCCCTGCGGGGCCACGCCGACGCCGTCGGGCGCGACCTGGCCGACGCTCGAGATGACGGTCAGCTTCCCGATCGTCATCGACGACGACGCGGCGGCCGCCCGGGCGCGGCTGGACGCCGCTGCTGGCCGCCAACGGCGTGACGTCGATGGGCCCGGTCCGCACCTGCGCGGCTCACCCGAGACCATCGCCGCGGCCATCCGACCGTACGCGACCTCGGCTTCTCGACGGTCATCGTGCGCATGCCGGCGCCGTACGACCGCCAGACGATCGAGCGCATCGGCGAGGTCGCGGCGGCGCTCGACCGATGAAGGTCGTCGAGCTCGCCGGCGGCGTCGGCGGCGCCAAGCTGGCCGAGGGACTGGCCGCCCACCTCGGACTCGGACCTGACCGTCGTGGTCAACACCGGCGACGACCTCGAGGTCACCGGTCTGGCCGTCTGGCCGGACCACGACACGGTCGCCTACACGCTGGCCGGGCTCGACGACGAGGTGCGCGGCTGGGGGCTGCGCGACGAGACCTGGGCGTCATGGACGGCCTGGCCGCGCTGACCGGCGAGGAACCGTGGTTCCGGCTCGGTGACCGCGACCTCGCGACGCACCTGTGGCGGACCGACCGGCTGCGCGCCGGGATGCGCCCGACGGACGTGGCGCTGGGCCTGCGCGAGCGCCTGGGCTACGCGCCGACCATCCTGCCGATGAGCGACGACCCGGTCCGCACCGAGGTCCGGACCGACGAGGGCTGGCTCGAGTTCCAGGAGTACTTCGTCCACCAGCACCAGGGGCCGGACGTCCACGAGGTCCGCTTCCGGGGGATCGAGCGGCGCGCGGCGACACGCCGAGGCGGTCGAGCGCCATCGCCGCGGCCGAGGCGATCGTCATCGCCCCCTCGAACCCGATCGTGTCGATCGGGCCGATCCTGGCCCTGCCGGGTATCCGCGAGGCGCTGGCCGCGGCGCGCGCCCGGGGCGTGCCGGTCGTGCGCGATCAGCGGCATCATCGGCGGCAGCGGCGCTCAAGGGCCCGGCCGACCGGATGCTCGTCTCGCTCGGCCACGAGTCCAGCGCGCTCGGCGTGGCGCGGCTGTACGCCGATGTCAGCGACACGTTCATCGTCGATGCCACGGACGCCACCCTGACGCCGGCCATCGAGGCCCTTGGCCTGCGGTCGTGGCCACGGACACCCTGATGGCCGACGACGCCGCCCGGGCCCGGCTCGGCCGGGCCGTGCTCGGGATCGCCGGGCTGGCCAGCTAGTCGGTCATCCCCGACGGCGGATCGGTCGTCCGGCGGCCGCGCGTTCCGCCGGACCGGCCCACGGCGCCCTCACCGGCCCCCGCATCCGGCACGCCGAGCACGACCGTGTGACCGACGCCCTGGGCCAGCTCCTGGACGAGCCGCAGCGAGCGCAGGCCTGGATGGTCGTCGAGGACGGCCGCCCCGTTGGCCAGGTTGCGCAGGGCCGCCGTCTCGCCACGGGCGCGCTCCAGCTTGGCCGCGCCTTCGTACCGGGCGGCGACGACCGCGGCCTGCGCCCGCTTCAGCTCGGCGGGCAGCATGACGTCGCGGATGTCGATCGACAGGATCTCCACGCCGATCTCGCCGAGCCGGCCGGCGACGATGTCGCGGAGCGCCGGTCCGACCGTCGTGCGGTCGGCCAGGAGCTCGTCGACGGTCCGCTGAGCGACGACCTCGCGCAGGCCGAGCTGGGCCAGCTGGTAGACGAGCCGGTCGGCATCCTGGTCGGCCTGGAGCCGGGCGATCGGATCGCCGATCTCCGACCGGACGACGAGGCTGACCTTGACCGGCACGCCGTCCGAGGTCGGGACTTCCTGGCCCTCGACGATGTGCGACACCGGGCGGGTGTCGACGACGAGGATCTCCGTCGAGAAGCTTGGGAACGTGAAGCGGCCCGGTCCGACCAGGCCGACGATCTTGCCGCCCTCCATCCGGATGCCGCGCTCGTACTCGTGGACGGTGACCCGACCCAGGAGCCGATCGGCGAGGGCCACGACCCCGACGCCGACGACGCCGACCAGGACGAGGACCGCCAGGATCTGGATGAGCGTCTCCATCGACCCTCCTGCGCGTGGCGCTGTGGCAGCGGGGGCTGCGTGGTGGTGAGGCGACCCGACCGACGGCACGGATCCCCGGCGGAGACCCGAAGCCTGCATGGCCGCGGACCCGCTGGCGCGAACGCCCGCCGCGGCCGGGCCGCCGTGAACGCAGGAGTCGAACCTGCGGGTTCCAGCAGGTCGCCGGCCGAAAGGACAGGACCGATCCGGACGATGTCCGGCTGGCTGCTTCCGGCGACCTGCTCTGATGCTAGACGCGAGGCGGCGACGGCACAAGGGACGGCTCTCGTACCATCGCCGGTATGTCGACGATCGCGGTCATCCCGGTCGGCGCCCTCGACGGCGCCAAGTCGCGGCTGGGGGCGGTCCTCGACGCCGAGGAGCGCCGCGACCTCGCTGAGGCCCTCGCGCGCCGACGATCGCCGCGGCCGTGGCCGTGCCGGCCATCGCCGAGACGCTCGTCGTCACGCCGGACGACGAGGTCCGGTCGCTCGCCCTGGCCCTGGAGCGCGACCGCTCCGCCAGCGGACGTCGGGGCTCAACGCCGGCTTGCGCCAGGCTCGCGACGAGGCGATCGCGGCCGGGGCCGAGGCCATCCTCGTCCTGCCCATCGACCTGCCCCAAGATCACCGCAGCGGCCATCGCCGATGTCCTCGCGGATGCCGCGGCGCATCCCGGCGGCCGCTCGTGGCCATCGTCGCCGACCGGCATGGGCGCGGCACGAACGCGCTCCTCCTCGCCCCGCCGGACGTCATCGACGTCGCCTTCGGCGGTGACAGCCGGCTGGCCCACGTGGCGGCGGCCGACGCGGCCGGTGCGACGACCCTCGAGCTGGTCGGGCCGCTCCGGCTCGACGTCGACACGCCCGACGACCTGCTCCTCGCCCAGGCCGAGGGCGCCGAGCTCGTCCGTGGCTGACCGGCTGGAGGTCGTCGCCGTCGATGGCCTCGGCGAGATCGTCCCCGGCGACGACCTGCCGGCGCTCATCGCCGAGGCCCTGGCCGACGCCACCGGCATCCTGCCCCTCCGCGACGACGACGTCCTCGTCGTGACCCAGAAGATCGTCAGCAAGGCCGAGGGCGCGGTCGTCGACCTGACCACGGTCGAGCCGCGCCGGAGGCCGTCGAGTTCGCCGAGCGCTGGGACCGTGACCCGCGCCAGGTCGAGGTCGTCCTGCGCGAGGCGCGGCGCATCGTCCGGATGGCCAACGGCGTGATCATCACCGAGACCCCGCACGGGTTCGTGTGCGCCAACGGCGGCATCGACGCGTCCAACGTCGGGCCGGACTCGGGCCACCTGGTGACCCTCCTGCCCCGCGACCCGGACGCCTCCGCGGCGGCGATCCGGGCGGCCATCCAGCGGCGCCTCGAGCACGATCTGCCGGTCATCGTGTCGGACAGCTTCGGGCGGCCGTGGCGCTACGGCATCGTCGACGTCGCCATCGGCGTGTCGGGGCTGCAGCCGCTGGACGACCTGCGCGGCCAGCCCGATGCCGATGGCCGGGTGATGCGCTCCACGGTCCGCGCCGTCGCCGACGAGCTGGCCTCGGCCGCCGAGCTCGCCCTGGGCAAGGCCGCCGGCCGCCCCCTCGCCCTGGTCCGCGGCGCGACCTTCCAGCGCGGCGAGGGCCGCATCGCCGACACGCTCATCCCGTCGGACTTGGACCTCTTCCGCTGACCCGTCGTCGGGTCCATGGTTGCGCGCGCAACCGCCGTCCGGGGTACGCTCCGCCGCGATGAAGGTCGGCCTGCAGATCTGCTCGTTCACGTGGCCCGGCGGGCCCGAGGCCATCGGCCCGACGCTGGCCCGGGTCGCCCGCGAGGCGGACGACGTCGGCTTCGACAGCATCTGGGTCATGGACCACTTCTTCCAGATCCGCGGCGTCGGCAGGCCCGAGGAGCCGATGCTCGAGGGCATGACCGCCCTCGGCTTCCTGGCCGCGCACACCGAGCGGGCCCGGCTCGGGCTGATGGTCGGCGGCGTCCACTACCGGGACCCGGGCCTGTGGATCAAGGCGACGACGACCCTCGACGTGCTGTCGCGGCGGGCGCGCCTGGCTGGGCATCGGGGCGGCCTGGAACGAGGACGAGTCGCGCGGCCTGGGCTTCGCCTTCCCGCCGCTCGGCGTCCGCTTCGAGCAGCTCGAGGACACGCTCCGGATGGCCCACGGGATGTGGCCGGGCGAGCGCGGCTCGGAGGCGGCCTTCGACGGCCACCACGTTCCGGGCGACCCGCCTGCTCAACGCCCCGCAGAGCCTGTCGCCGGCCGCGCGTCCCGATCATGGTCGGCGGCGGCGGCGAGAAGAAGACCCTCCGCCTCGTCGCCCAGTACGCCGACGCCTGCAACGTGTTCGGCTCGCCCGAGGCCATCGCCCGCAAGTACGCCATCCTCGAGGCCCACTGCGCGGCGGTCGGCCGCGACCCGTCGGAGATCGAGCGGTCGACCCTCCAGAACGTCCGCCTGGGGCCGGCCGACCGGAGCCGCGACGGAGATCCCCGGACCAGGTCGTCGACCGCTTCGGGGAGCTTGTCGATGCCGGCGCCCAGCACGTCATCTTCGAGCTCAAGGACGTCCACGAGCCGGCCTATCTGGAGCAGGTCGGCCGGGACATCCTGCCGGCCCTCCACGCCCTGCCGGTCTGCCTTGATACCCCCAGGGGGTATGCGACAAGTGGTACGATGAGAGCCATGACGACAAGGACGGGACGACCCCGACAACCCGTTCGGTGGGTTCTCGATCGCCATCGATCGACGCACCGACGGAATCGCCGCCTGCGATCCGCGACCGGGCGGGCCCACGACCGATCGCCAGCGGCGAGGGCCGGGTCGATGCCAAGGTCGTCATCGTCGGCTCCGGCCCGGCCGGCCTGACCGCCGCCATCTACGCGGCGCGGGCCAATCTGGAGCCGGTCGTCCTGGCCGGCTCCGCCCCGGGCGGCCAGCTGATGCTGACCAGCGACGTCGAGAACTATCCCGGCTTCCCCGAGGGCATCCAGGGTCCCGAGCTGATGGCCGCCATGCGCGCCCAGGCGGAGCGCTTCGGCTCGCGGCTCATCGACGTCGACATCGACCGGGTGGACTTCTCGGAGCGCCCGTTCCGGCTGTGGGCGCGCGGCACCGAATACCGCGCCCAGACCGTCATCATCGCCACCGGTGCCTCCGCCCTGTGGCTCGGCCTGGACTCCGAGACCCGCCTGCGCGGCCGCGGGGTGAGCGCCTGCGCGACCTGCGACGGCTTCTTCTTCAAGGACCGCGAGATCGCCGTCGTCGGCGGCGGCGACACGGCCTTCGAGGAGGCGACCTACCTGACCCGCTTCGCGACCAAGGTCCACCTGCTCCACCGCCGCGACACCTTCCGGGCCAGCAAGATCATGGTCGACCGGGCGCTGGAGCACCCGAAGATCGACGTCCATCCCAACGTCGAGGTCGACGAGGTCATCGGCGAGGCCAAGGTCGAGGGCGTCCGCCTGACCGATACCAAGACCGGTGAGCACTCGGACCTGCCCATCGAGGGCCTGTTCATCGCCATCGGCTACGAACCGAACACGGCCGCATTCAAGCGACTGGCTCGAGGTCGACGAGAAGGGCTATCTCGTCGTCCATGACGAGACCGGCAGCGCCATCGACGGCGTGTTCATCGCCGGCGACGTCCACGACCACCGCTATCGGCAGGCGGTGACCGCCGCCGCCGACGGCTGCAAGGCCGCCATCGACGCCGAGCGCTGGCTCGAGGCCCAGGGCATCACCGAGGCGGCGACCGCGACGGCCTGGTAGTGGCCTTCCCGCGGGGCCGCACTCGGCCGCGACCGGCGGCGCCGCAGGCGGCAGTGGCCGCACCGGCACCCGCACGATGGGCGGGGGCATGTCGGGGTGGTCCCACGCAGGAATTCGCGCCAGTGCCGAAGGAACGGCGCGGCCCGAACGCTCCTTCGCATCGTGGGGTTCTTCCGGCCATACCGGGTCCAGGTCGTGGTCGTCCTCGTGGCGATCCTGGCCACCAGCCTCATCGGCCTGGTCAACCCGCTCTTGCTCAGGCTCCTGCTCGATGAGGTCATCATCGGCGGCCAATACGACAAGCTGAACCTGTACGTCGGGCTGATGATCATCCTGCCCGATCATCACCGGCCTCATCGGCGTCGGCCAGAGCTATCTCAACAACGTCATCGGCCAGAACGTCATGCAGGACCTGCGGGGCGCGCTGTACGCGCACCTCCAGGCATGCCGCTGCGCTTCTTCACGGAGACGCGGACCGGCGAGATCCAGAGTCGCCTGGCGAACGACGTCGGTGGGGTGCAGTCGGTGGTGACCGACACGGCCAGCTCGATCACGAGCAACCTGGCCATCGCCATCAGCACGATCGTGGCGATGTTCCTGCTCGAGCTGGGAGCTGGCCCTCCTGTCGCTCGGCCTCCTGCCATTCTTCCTGTACCTGACCTACCGGGTCGGCAAGGTCCGGCGCGAGGTCTCGACCGAGACCCAGAAGTCGCTCGCCGAATTGAGCGCGACGACGGAGGAGACCCTGAGCGTGTCGGGGATGCTCCTGTCGAAGACCTTCGGCCAACAGGCCAACTCGATCAAGAAGTTCCGAGCGATCAACCAGAACCTCGCCAAGCTCCAGATCCGCCAGGCGATGGTCGGCCGCTGGTTCTTCATGATCATCGGCACGATCTTCAGCATCATGCCGGCGTTCGTGTACTGGCTGGCTGGCTCGATGGCGGCCAGCGGCAACCCGGACGCGCCGACGGCCGGCGCGATCGTCGCGTTCACGACGCTCCAGTCGCGCCTGTTCTTCCCGCTCGGCCAGCTCCTGAACGTCCAGGTCGAGATCCAGGGCTCGCTGGCCCTGTTCGACCGGATCTTCGAGTACCTCGAGATGGATCCCGAGATCGTCGACTCGCCCGACGCCGTGGCCCTCGACCCGGCCACCGTCCGCGGGCACGTCCGCTTCCGCGACGTCTCGTTCCAGTACCCGACGGAGGCCGTCCCGTCCGAGCGGGCGCACGCGGCCATGGCCGACGCGGAGCCGCGCCGGACCGAGGCCGACACCGAGCCACTGGTCGCCGCGGCCGCCGTCGATGAGGCCGCGGTGGAGGCCCTCGTCGAGACGATCGAGGAGGCCGACCCGCTCGACCTGCCGGCGGTGCCGGCCCTGGAGCTCGTGCCGCCGTTCGGGCTGGAGGGCATCGACTTCGAGGCGGAGCCGGGCGAGCTCGTCGCCCTGGTCGGGCCGTCGGGCAGCGGCAAGACGACGACGACCTACCTCATCCCGCGGCTGTACGACGTCGATGCCGGCGCGGTCGAGATCGATGGCCGCGACGTCCGTCGGATCAAGCTCGCCTCGCTCGGCGAGGTCATCGGCGTGGTGACCCAGGAGACGTACCTGTTCCACGCCAGCGTCCGCGACAACCTGCATCTACGCCCGCCCCGACGCGACCGAGGACGAGATCCGGAGCGGCCGCCCGACGCCGCGGCCATCCACGACCGGATCATCGAGCTGCCGGACGGCTACGACACGATCGTCGGCGAGCGCGGCTACAAGCTGTCGGGCGGTGAGAAGCAGCGCATCGCCATCGCCCGGGTGCTGCTGAAGGACCCGCGCATCCTCATCCTCGACGAGGCGACATCGGCCCTCGACACCGTGTCCGAGCGGCTCATCCAGGCCGCCTTCGAGCGGCTCATGGAGGGCCGCACGACGATCGCCATCGCCCACCGCCTGTCGACGATCCTGCGCGCCGACCGCATCCTCGTGTACGAGCGCGGCCGCATCGTCGAGCGCGGGACCCACGCCGAGCTGCTCGCCCTCGGCGGCCTGTATGCCCGGCTGTACCGCGAGCAGTTCCTGGCCGATCAGCCGCCCGCCGAGGCGGCTGGGGTGCTGGCGTGAGCCGGGAGCGGATCGCCCACCTCGTCCACGATGGCGGCTCGCGGTATCGGACCACGACGGGGACGGGCCGGACGGTCGTCTTCGGCGACGTCCCGGAGGCCGAATGAGCTGTCGCCGGTCGAGATGATCGTCGCCAACCTGGCGGCCTGCTCGGCCATGGACGTCCAGTCGATCGCGGCCAAGAAGCGCCAGGCGATCGAGCGCTACGAGGTCCACGGCCGTCGGGCACCAGCGCGACGAGTACCCGCAGGTCCTGACCGAGGTGACGGTCACCCACGAGGTGTGGGGGCCCGGACCATCAGCGAGGCCGCGATCCGCCGGGCCATCGAGCTGTCGGCGACGAAGTACTGCCCGGTCAACGCGATGGTCTCGGCCGGGGCGACCGTCGTCCATCACCGCTACCGGATCCACTGCCGACGACGAGCCGCTATGCGTCGAGGGCGAGGTCATCGCGACCGGTCCGTACCGCCGGCCCGACGTCGTCGGCTAGGCGGGCGACCTAGCGGTAGCGGATCGGCTCCACGACGAAGCCGACGCGCTGGACCCGGCCGCGGGTCCAGATGCGGGTCACGACGTCCGGCACCCACCAGCGCAGGAAGTACAGCCGGCAGCCCAGGCAGTAGCCGGTCACGGCCAGGAGCGTCTGGAGCGCTCGCGACGGCCAGGGCGAAGACCCAGCCGAGCGTGGGCGACCCGAGCGCGAAGGCGACGAGCGACAGGATCAGCGCGATGCTGCCCAGCACCTGGGCGAAGCGCGGCGGATACTCGTGCTCGGGCTCGGTCGGGCCCAGCTCGACGACCTTGACGATCCGGCGCCAGACCGCGCCATAGATCGAGTAGCGCAGGCCGAAGGCCGCGCTCACCCCGATCGACACCAGGACGAGCGCGACGAGCCAGGGCGTCTGGGTCAGCGGTCGCGACGATCAGCAGGACCGCCGACACGCCGGCCCCGAAGCGATGGCCGCGCGGGTCGATCATCCGGGCCGGGGGGAGCTGAGCGGTGGCACCGGCTGGGGATGGCGGTCGGCATCGGGGTCTCCTGGGGTCGAGGGGCGTATCGGGGCGCACGACGATAGCATAGAAAGTCCGAGTGGTTTAGTCGGACTTGCACCCGCGGGCCGCAGACGGCAGAGCCCATCGGGAGTTGCATGACTATGCATGACTGCTGTATAGTCATGCGCCCATGACGACGGTCCATCCGCTCCCGGCCAGCCAACCCGAGTCAGCCTCCCGTGAGGGGCGTCGCGCCAGCGCGCGACGCGCCCGTGAGCGCGGGACTCGAGTCGCCGGCCGGGGTCGCGACGGACCGCATCGTCCGGGGTCGCCACCGCGCTCGGACGCGGCCGCGTCGGCGACGACGGCGCGCCGGATCCGGTCGGCATCATCGGCGCGACCGGCTACGTCGGCGCGGAGCTCATCCGGCTGCTGGCCCGCCATCCCGAACGTCGAGATCGTCGGCCTCGCCGGCCGCGACCGCCAGGACGAGCCGATCGGCGGCCACCACCCGCACCTGGCCACGACCGGGCTGACCGTCGGCACCGAGCTGCCGGAGGCCGACGCGGTCTTCCTGGCCCTCCCCCACGGCGCGCCGCTGGCCTCGTCCCGGACATCGTGGCCGAGGCGGGCACGGCGATCATCGACCTCGGGCCGGACTTCCGCCTGCGCGACCCGGCCGACTACCCGACGCTGGTACGGCTTCGAGCACCCGCACCCGGACCTGCTCGACGTCGCCGTCTACGGCCTGCCCGAGCTGCATCGCGCCGAGCTGCCGGCGCTCGTCGACGCGCCGATCGCCATCGTCGGCTCGCCCGGCTGCTACCCGACGGCGACGATCCTGGCCCTCGCCCCGCTGGCCCGGGCCGGCCTCATCGGCGACCTCGTCGTCGATGCCAAGTCGCGGCGTGTCCGGCGCCGGCCGCGAGGCCAAGGCGGACCTGATGTTCGGCGAGGTCAACGAGAGCGTGTCGGCCTACGGCCTGGGCGGCCACCGCCACGTCGCCGAGATCGAGCAGGAGCTGATCGGCCGCCGCGGGCGGCGTCGGGCTCGATCCCGGCGCCAACCCGGGCTCATCGGCGTCGACTTCCTGCCCCACCTCATCCCGATGACCCGCGGCATCCTGTCGACCGCCACGTCCGCCCGACCCGACCGGTCAGCCAGGCCGAGCTGGACGCCCTGTACGCCACCGCCTACGCCGGCGAGCCGTTCGTGCGCGTCGTCGGCGACCCCGCCGGCGACCAAGCACACGACCGGCAGCAACCACGTCCTCGTCCACGTCCGCCACGACCAGCGGACCGGGCGGATCATCGCCATCGGCGTCGAGGACAACCTGGTCAAGGGCGCGGCCGGCCAGGCCGTCCAGTCGTTCAACCTCGTCCACGGCCTGCCGGAGACGGCCGGCCTCGACCAGCTCCCGCTCGCCCCATGACCGTCCTGACCGACTCCCCGACCCCGGCGTCACCGACGCACCTCCCACCCGTCGAGCGACGGGCCGTCACTGCCGGCCGGCTTCCTGGCCGGCGGGCTGGCGACCGGGATCAAGGCCTCGGGCCGGCCGGACCTCGGCCGTCATCGCGACGGTCGATGGTCCGGCCGCCGCGGCCGCCGTGTTCACCCCGAACGCGTTCGCCGCCGCGCCGGTCCGCCGGTCGCGGGCCAACCTCGCCGCCACGTCGGGCGACCCCCGCGGTGGCTTCGGCTGGGCGCGCGGCGGTCGTCTCGACGAGTGGCAGCGCCAACGCCGCGACCGGGCCGGACGGCGACGTCGACCAGGGCTCGGTCGGGACCCTCGTCGTCAGGCCGCTCGACATCGACCCGGCCCAGGTCCTGCACCTGTCGACCGGGGTCATCGGCACGCGACTGCCGCTCGAGCGGGTGGCCGCCGGCCTCGAGGCGCTCGTGCCCGACCCTGTCCGACGACGACGCCGGCCTGGAGGCCGCGGCCGACGCCCTGCGCACGACCGACTCGGTCACCAAGGTCGCGACGACGACCGTGGACCTGCCCGGCCCCGACGGCGACGCCCGTGCCGGTGACCGTCAGCGGCATCGCCAAGGGCGTGGGGATGATCCACCCGAAGATGGCCACGATGCTGTCGGTCGTCCTGACCGACGCGGCCGTCGAGCCCGGCCGTCCTCTGGTCGCTCCTGCGACCGGCCGCCGCCCGGACCTGGGATCAGCTGTCGGTCGACGGCGACACGAGCACCAACGACACCGTCTTCGTCCTCGCATCGGGGGCGTCGGCGGCGGCGCCCGGTGGGGGCCGGGCTCCGCCGCCGCTGTCACGCTGGGGGCCGCCATCGAAGCGGTCGCTCGCGACCTGGCCCGGCAGCAGGCCGCCGACGGCGAGGGCGCGACGATCCTCATCACGGCCGACGTCCGGGGCGCCGCCGACGACGCCGACGCCCGGGCCGTCGCGCGCGCGGTCGTCAGCAGCAGCCTGGTCAAGGCCGCGGCCCACGGCAAGGACCCGAACTGGGGCCGCATCGCCGGGGCCGCCGGGAACGCCGTCGTCGCGCCAGTGCCGCCGTCCTCGAGGCGGCCGGCCTGCCGCCGGCCGAGGCGGGCCGCCGGGCGGGCCAGCCCGTCGGCGCTCGATCCGGACCGCGCTGCGCATCACGATCGCCGGCCATCTCGTGTTCGACGGCGCCCACGGCGGTCCCGGTCGCCTTCGACCGCGACGCGGCCCGGGCGGCGATGCACGCCCCGGAGCTCGTCATCGGCCTGGACCTCGGCCAGGGCGACGGCACGCGGCGAAGCCTTCGGCTGCGACCTGACCGAGCAGTACGTCATCGAGAACAGCGAGTACACGACCTGATGAGCGAGATCCTCGTCGTCAAGCTGGGCGGCACGACGATCGCCGAGCAGCGCCAGGTGCTCGAGGAGGTGGCCGCGGTCGCGCGTCGCCGGCCGGTCGTGCTCGTCCACGGCGGCGGCAAGCGCATCACCGAGTGGCTCGAGCGCCTGGGCGTGCCCAGCAACGTTCCAGGGCGGCCTGCGCGTGACCGACGCCCAGAGCCTCGAGGTCGCCGCGGCCGTCCTGCGCGGGGTCGTCAACAGCGAGCTCGTGGCCGGGCTGCGCGACCTCGGCGTCGATGCCGTCGGGCTGTCCGGCGTCGACGGCGGCCTGCTCATCGCCGAGCGCATCCCCGAGCTCGGCCTCGTGGCCAGCGTCGATCGACCTGCGCCGCGACCTGCTCGACGCGATCCTCGTCGGCGGCCAGGTGCCGGTCGTCGCGCCGCTCGCCCGCGATGCGGACGGCATCGTCTGCAACGTCAACGCGGACGACGCCGCGGCCGGCATCGCCGCCGGGCTGGGCGCCCGCCAGCTCGTGCTGCTGACCGACGTCGACGGCGTCCGCGACGCCGACGGCCAGAAGCTCGACAGCCTGACCGTCGCCGAGGCGGAGCACCTCATCGACGACGGGCGTCATCGCCGGCGGGCATGGTCCCCAAGGTCCGGGCGGCCCTGTCCGCGCTCGGCTGGGACGGGTGCGGAGGCGATCATCGCCGACTCGTCCGCGGATCGGCGCCCTGGAGCGCGCCCTGGACGACCCGACCTTCGGGACGCGCATCACGGCGCTCGCGCGAGGCCCGGGTCGGGCGCCTGATGGCGTCACGATGCCCTCGGCCAGGAGCTCAAGCGCCTGCGCCAGCGGGCCATCCGGCAGCTCGTCGCGAGTCGGCCGATCGGGCAGCCAGCGGGAGCTCGTCGACGCCCTCATCGAACAGGGCTTCGAGGTCACCCAGGCGACGGTCAGCCGCGACATCACCGAGCTCGGGCCTGCTCAAGGTGCCGCGCGCCGACGGCCACGCCTACGCTCGGAGACGCGCCGAGGCGATCGCCCGGGAACGGCGCGGTCCGTCGCGGCCCGCCTCGCCGACGAGCGCCTGCGGCGCATCCTCACCGACGTCCCGGTGACGGTCGGGCGGAGCGGCCTGACCCTCGTCCTCGTGGGCACGCCGGGGACGGCCAGCGTCGTCGCCCAGGCCATCGACGAGTCGAGCCTGACCGGAGCAGCTCGGCACGCTGGCCGGCGACAATACGCTCCTCGTCCTGTTCGCCGACGAGCCGCGCCTCGAGCGCTGGCTCGACCGCTTCGACGCCCTGCACCGCATCGACCCGGAGGTCCTCGCACCGTATGAACAAGGTCGTCCTCGCCTACTCGGGGGGTCTCGATACCTCCGTCGCCGTCGCCTGGCTCAAGGAGCAGTACGGCGTCGAGGTCATCACCCTGACCGTCGATGTCGGCGGCGGCTCGCTGCGACCGAGGGCGTCGAGCGCCGGGCCATGTCGGCCGGCGCGACCCGTGCCTACGTCGTCGACGCGCGCGAGCGGTTCATCACCGACTTCGTGTGGCCGCACCTGCAGGCCAACGCGATGTACCAGGGCGCCTACCCGCTGGCCACCGCCCTGGCCCGTCCGCTCATCGCCCAGCTCCTCGTCGAGGTCGCCAAGCGCGAGGGGGCCGACGCCATCGCCCACGGCTGCACGGGCAAGGGCAACGACCAGGTCCGCTTCGACGTCGCGACCCACGCCCTCGACCCCGGGCTCGAGGTCATCGCCCCGATGCGCGTCGGGATGGGCCTGTCAGCCGCGACCAGGAGATCGACTACGCCAACGAGCGCGGCATCGAGATCCCGATCACCAAGGCCTCGCCGTACTCGATCGACGTCAACCTGTGGGGTCGCTCGTGCGAGACGGGCGTCCTCGAGGACCCGTGGGTCACGCCGCCGGCCGATGCCTACGAATGGACGGTCGACCCGTCCGCCGCGCCCGCGCCCGATCGAGCTCGTCATCGACTTCGAGGGCGGCGTGCCCGGTGGCCATCGACGGCGAGCGGCTGGCGCCGGTCGACCTCGTCGAGGCCCTCCACGACCTGGGCGGCGCCCACGGCGTCGGACGCATCGACCACGTCGAGGACCGCCTCGTCGGGATCAAGAGCCGCGAGATCTACGAGGCTCCGGCCGCGACGATCCTGCATGCGGCCCATCGGGCCCTCGAGGGCCTGACCCTGTCGCGCGACACCCTCCGGTTCAACCGCTTCGTCGCCGACGAGCTCGCCCGACTCATCTACGACGGCCTGTGGTTCAGCGCGCTGTCGCGCGACCTGCGCGGCTACGTCGCCTCGTCGCAGCGGGTCGTGTCCGGCGAGGTCCGGATGCGCCTCGACCACGGCCAGGCCATCGTCCCGGGCCGGCGCTCCCCGCTGTCGCTGTACGACAAGAGCCTGGCGACCTACGACGAGGGCGATGCCTTCGACCACGCGTCGGCGGTCGGGTTCATCGAGATCTTCGGGCTGCCGCTGCGGGTCGAGGCGGCCCGCCACGGCGCCGTCGGCAAGCACCACGGCGCGGCCTGGGGCTGGACCGACCCGCTCCTCGCCGACCTGCCGACGACCGTCACCGATCCGGAGCCCGCGGCGGTCTGACCGCCGGCCGGGGCGACCGGCTGTCCGTGACGTTCCCGTCACGCGCACCGTGCCATGGTGGCGACATGGCCGCGACGTTCGACATCCCGGCGACCCCGACGGGAGGGTCGGTCGCCGCGCCCACGCCCACCGACGAGGTCCTTCGCGAGATCACCCGCGGCGGCCTGACCGGCCTCGTCGTCGGCATCCTGCTCGCCGGGGTCGGCGGTCGTGTCGTCATGCGCCTGGCGGCCCTCCTCGCGCCGGCGGCGGACGGGCGACTGACCGAGAACGGCAACGTCGTCGGGGCGATCACGCTCGAGGGGACGGCCGCCCTCATCGTCTTCATCGGGCTCTTCTTCGGCGCGGTGGTCGGGTCGCTGTGGGTGACCATCCGACCGTGGCTCCCGCGTACGGCCCTGGCGCGGGCGCTCGTGGCCATCCCCATCGCGGTCGCGCTGGGCACGGCCGCCATCGTCGACGACCGCAATCGCGACTTCGACCTGGTCGGCCGCGACCCGGTGATCATCGCGTCCCTCGTGGTCCTCGTCGCGGCCTTTGGCCCAGCCCTTGTCCTGGTCGAGCGGGTGATGGACCACCTCCCGCACGCTCGCTCGGGCGACCGCGGGCTGATCGCCGTCTACGCGACGGTGACGGTGATCGGGGCGCTCCTGACGGCGTTCGCCGTCGTTCCGACGTTCCTAGGATCGGACCTGGCCATCGCCGGCTGGGCCCTGGTCGTCGTCGGCGCCGCGACGCTGGGCTCCTGGTGGCTGCGGATCATGCGATCGCGGCTCCCGGGACCGCGGCTGACCCTCGTCGCCCGGCTGGCCCTGGCCGTGGCGACGGTCGCCGGGTTACGGGTGGCCTGGGTCGAGGTGGCCGGCGCCCTGACGTTCTGATCGCCGCGACACCGGACGCCCCCGTGGTCGCGATCGCGCGCGCGATGCGCGATGATCGGCTGACCATGCATGAGGCCCCGTCACCGGCCGGACCCGTCACGACCGCCGATCTCACCGAGGGCGGCGACCGGCTGCGCGAGCTCGCCTTCCTCCACGACATCGCCCAGCTGGCGACCCTCGCCCGCGACTGGGACGAGCTGATGCGCACGATCGTCGACGGCACGACCGCCGCCCTCGAGGTCGAGGTCTGCTCGTTCTACCTGGCCGACCACGAGAAGTCCCGCCTGACCCTGGCTGCCACCAACGGGCTGGATCGCTCCCAGGTCGGCCGGGTCAGCCTGGCCTGGGGCCAGGGCATCACGGGGCGCGTGGCGGCGAGCCGTGAGCCGATCGCCGTCGAAGACGTCACGGTCGACGATCGCTTCGCGTGGGTCCGCGGCTTCGACGTCGAAGCGCTGGCCGGGATGCTGTCCGTGCCGCTCGTCTGGCACGAGGAGGTCGTCGGCGTGCTCAACGTCCAAAGCCGCGCGGCGCGCCGCTTCGACGATGACGAGATCGCGCTCCTGACGACCATCGCGGCGCTCCTCGCCGGCATCGTCGAGAAGGGCCGGTTGACCGCCGAGGTGGAGGCCCGTCTGGCCCAGCTGACGGCCCTCGATGCGGCCCGCGCGGAGCTGCTGAGCGTCGTCACCCACGAGCTGCGCACCCCGCTGTCGGTCGTCCGGGTCTACGTCGACCTGCTGGCCGAAGCGGCCGTGGCCGGGGAACCGGCGGAGGCCGCCGACGCGTGGCGGGAGGCCGCCGACGACCAGCTCGCCCGCCTGGATCGCCTCGTGGACTCGATCCTGGCCTCTGTCCGCGGCGAAGGGCTGACCGGCCTGTCGCGGGCGCCGTTCGACGCCGTCGCGGCCGTCGCCGAGACCGTCGAGACGCTTCGCCTGCTCCTCCGGCCGCACCCGATCCGTTGGGAGCGCCCCGACGGGCCGATGATCGCCATCGGCGATGAGGGACGGTTCCGCCAGGTCCTCGAGCAGCTCCTCGAGAACGAGTCGAAGTACGCCCCCGGCGCGGACGGCGTGAGCATCGGGATCTGGCGGGTCGAGGGCGAGATCCAGGTCTATGTCACCGACGACGGGCCGGGCGTCCCGATCGAGGACTGGGAGAGCGTGTTCGAGCCGTTCGTCCGGGTCGAGGGCCAGGGCCGCGGCCGGTCACGCGGCTCGGGGATCGGCCTCTTCGCGGCGCGCCGGCTGATGACGGCCATGGGCGGCCGGATCTACATCGAGCCGAACGGCTACGCCAGCAGCCGGTTCGTCGTCGCCCTGCCGGCCGGCTGAGGCCGCGGGCCGAGCGTCGCCGCTCGAGCCCGCCGTCAGGTCCACCGGCCAGCGGCCCCAGGCCAGCATCGCCAGGCTCGGTGCGGCGGCGATCGCCGCCCAGCGCCCGGTCATGCCGCCACCGCCTGGGTCGTCCCGGTCGCAAGCCCGAGGGTGGTGGTGATCGCCATCGCGAGAGCGCGTCGGACGTCGTCCGGCCGGGTGCTCCAGCGGGCCGCGACCACCCCGTCGGGGCGGACGAGGACCGCCCCGCCGGGCTCCAGGCCGTAGGCCGTCCGGACGGCGGGTCCATCGGCCGTATCGGGATCGACGACGCGGATCGGGGCTGACGGCCCCATGACGTCGATCGCCTCGGACCAGGCGCTCCCCGGCCCCGCCACCAGCACGACGAGGCCGTCGCCGAACAGGTCGAGCGTCGAGCGGCGGGCCGGCCCGGAGCCCAGCCAGACGTGAGGCGCCCGGCCCCCCGGCCGCCCGTCCGACGGTCCGAGGTCTTCGATGAGGCCATCGTCGGATCCACCGCCGCCCGGGGTCATGGACAGCGCCACGTTCCGCCGGCCGATGGGTCCCCGTTCCGCCTCGTAGCCGTCCAGGAGGGTCGGGCCAGCCAGGCCGCGCACGAGCCAGGCCAGGCGCCAGCCGAGGTCGTAGGCATCGGCGATGGCCGTGTTCATGCCCCGCCCGCCGCGCGGGGTCATCCGGTGGGCGGCGTCACCGACCAGCACGACGTGGCCGTCGACGGTCTGCTCCGCGACCTGGGCACTGAACGCGAACGAATGCCGGGCGATGACCTCGACATCGAGGTCCGGCACCCCGGCCGCCGTCCGGATCATCGCCACGCAGCGCTCGGTCGGGAAGGCGGCTTCGACGGCGTCCGGACCGAGATCGGGCGGCAAGGGCACGCCCAGGACGTAGCGATCGTCCGTCCCGGACGGGACCAGGACGGCCGGCGGCGCGTCCGCGGGCGCGCCATCGGCTCCCAGCATGTACAGCCCGTGGACCCGCTCGCCGATGATGGCCCGCAGGTCCGCCCGGAACAGGATGCTCAGGTACTGCCCGAGATCGTCCGGTCCGTCCATGGCGATCCCCAGGGCGGTCCGCACGGCGCTCCGATGACCATCGGCGCCGACGAGGTAGCGGGCCCGGATGGACCGCTCGACCCCGGTCATCCGGTCGCGGACGAGCGCGGTCACCCCGTCGCCGTCGGCGCTGAACGACACGAGCTCGGTCGAGAAGCGCACCTCGCCACCGCGCGACCGATAGTGCTCGACGAGGACCGGCTCCAGGTGGTCCTGGGGACTGACCGCGGCCGTCGTCGGGCTGATGGCCAGGCTGGCCGCCTCGCTCGGGAACCCGAGCGGACTCTCGACCGGATCGGGGTCGGCCAGGCTCCGGACGGTCGCGGCCGTCGGGATGACCCGCCAGCCGCCCGCTCGGACGGCCGCATCGATCCCCCAGCCACGGAAGATCTCCATCGACCGGGTGCTGACGCCGGTCGCGCGCGGGAAGATCGAGGTCGAGGCATGGCGCTCGATGACCATCGAGCTGGCGCCGTGGCGCGCGACCCCGATGCCGGTGACGAGGCCGGCGGGACCGGCACCGACGATGAGGACGTCGGTCGTTTCGAAGGCAGGCACGTTGCGCTCCTTTCGGTCGGACAGTGTGTCCGTTCATTACTTGACCGGACTGTATGTCCGATGAAGTACGATGTCAACATGGACAAGCGTCGATATGTGCAACGCGCCCGGGCAGCCTCCACCGAGGCGACCCGACGGCGGATCCTGGAGGCCGCGCGCCGGACCCTGGAGCGCGGGCCGCTGGGTGCCCTGAAGGTGGACGAGGTCGCCCGCGAGGCCGGGGTCTCGCGCTCCACGGTCTACGTCCTGTACGGGTCACGGAGCGGCCTGTTCGACGCCCTGGGTCGTCATCTCCGGGACGAGGCCGGTTTCGACGAGCTCATCGCCGCCTACCGCCTCCCGGACGCCCTGGACTCCATGCGGGCGTCCCAGCGCGCGGCGGTCCGGATGTACGCCCTCATGCCCGAGCTCGCCCGCGGCCTGTTCACGATGGCCGCCATCGACCCGGACGGCGTGGCCGGGGTCAGCGCCATCGAGGACGGCCGGCGACCGGGGATGGTCGACCTCGTCCGCCGCCTCGACGAGGCGGGCTACCTGCGCGCGGGCCTCCCCCGGTCCGAGGCGGCCCAGATCCTGACCGTCATCACGAGCTTCCAGGCATTCGACGAGCTGTTCGGCGGCCTGGGCCTGTCGGCCGACGTCGTCGCGGACCGGCTCATCGCCATGACCGAACGGTCCATCCTTCGGCCGGACCTGCCGGCCGAACCGGTCAGGCCGGTGGCCCCGGCGCCCAGGGCCCGCCCGTCTCGGTCATCCGCGCGCTGACCACGGAGGGGCGGCCATCACGGGCTGGCCAGGCGGATCTCGGTCAGGACGTCCTGGCCGGCGGCGTACAGCGGCGCCAACGGGTGGCGACCGGTGCGCAGCGCGGCCTCCGGGGCCGCGGCGGTCAGCCGGGCGTCCTCCAGCCGGACATGGAAGCGGACCTCGCCGGGCGTCGGCAGCGGGAAGTCCTCGGTCCGGGCCAGGAGGTCACGAGACTCCGCGGCCAGGCGACGGAATCGCCGGGCGACGTCCTCCACGGCGGCGTGCTCGCCGGCGCCGATGACTCCGCCGCCCGAGCTGAGGTACAGGCTGACGCTCCCGTCGGCGACGGTCATGACCGTCGCCGTGCCCTCGGCGAGGCCCAGCTCCATGGCCGCCACGATGGCCCGGGTCCACGGCTCGTCCGGGGATGGCGGGATCAGCGTAGGATCGATCCCCAGGGCCATCGCCCGGAGCTCGGTGAAGATGTCGGCGTCGGTCGCCGCCGGCCGAGAGCCGGTGAACGCGGATCGGAGCCGCTCGCGCCAGGTCGGCATGCACGACCTCCTTCGCTGCGCTACTGCCCGACGACGACCCGTGACTCCTCCGCTCGGAGGCGGGCGTAGCCGGGTTTGACGATCTCGTTGATGAGCCGGAGGCGCTCGTCGAACGGCGCGAACGCGCTCTTCAAGGCGTTGATGGTCAGCCACTCCATCTCGCCCAGACCCAGGCCGAATGCGGCATCCAGGGCGGCGAACTCGCTCGACAGGCTGACCCCGCTCATGAGCCGGTTGTCGGTGTTGACCGTGACCCGGAAGCGCAGGCGCCGAAGCAGGTCGATGGGGTGCTCCTCGATCGACGGCGCGGCCGCGGTGTGGACGTTGGAGGTCGGGCACATCTCGAGCGGCACGCGCCGGTCGCGGACGAAGGCCGCCAGGCGCCCGAGCTCGACCGAGCCGTCGTCGTGGACGGTGATGTCGTCGACGATCCGCACGCCATGGCCCAGCCGCTCCGCCCCGCAGAACTGGAGCGCCTCCCAGATGGACGGCAGGCCGAACGACTCGCCGGCGTGGATCGTGATGTGGAAGTTCTCGCGCCGGACGAGATCGAACGCGTCGAGGTGACGGGTCGGCCGGTAGCCGGCCTCAGGTCCCGCGATGTCGAACCCGACGACGCCGGCGTCGCGCCAGCGGACCGCGCACCCGGCGACCTCGACCGATCGGGCGGCCTGGCGCATCGCGGTGACCAGTGACCGGATGACGATCGGGTGCCCGGCCGCGGCGGCTCGGTCCGTGCCGATCCGATATCCCTCCAGGATGGCCTCCTGGACCTCGTCGAGGGTCAGGCCGCGTTCGGTGCACAGCTCGGGCGCCATCCGGACCTCGGCATACACGACGCCATCGGCGGCCAGGTCCTCGGCACATTCCGCGGCGACCCGAGTGATGGCGTCGCGCTCCTGCATGACCCCGAACGTGTGCTCGAACGTCTCGAGATAGAGCTCCAGGCTCTTGCGGTCCGCGCCACGCCGGACCCACGTCGCCAGCTCGTCGGCGTCGCGCGTCGGCAGGCCGTCGTAGCCGTACTCCGCGGCGAGGTCGATGATCGTCGCCGGCCGGAGTCCGCCGTCGAGGTGGTCGTGGAGCATCGCCTTGGGCGCTCGCTGGATGGTCTCGGTCGTGAGGGTCAACGTCGTGCCTCCCGGTCCAGCCGGTCCCGCGCCGCCCGCAGCGCGTCGGCGACCCGCAGCGGTGCGGTGCCGCCGATGACGTCGCAGGTCGCCAGCGCGCCCTCGACGGAGGCGGCCGTCCGCAGAGCTCCACCGATGCCCGGGTCTGCCGCCAGGGCAGCCAGGTCGGCATCATCGGCGCCGCGCAGGGCGGCACCGATCGTCGCGTCCGGCAGCCGGTCCAGGCCGAGGCTCGACGCCTCCGCCTCGGCCACGAGCGTCCCGACGACGTGGTGGGCGGTCCGGAACGGGATCCCACGCCGGACCAGCGCGTCGGCCACGGCCGTCGCCGTCGTGTAGCCCTCGTCCGCGGCGGCCCGCATCCGGGCGTGGTCCACGGTCAGCGTGTCGACCATCCCGGCCAGCACGCCGAGGCTCGCGTCGTAGACGGCCACCGCATCGAACAGCGGGGCCTTGTCTTCCTGGAGATCACGCTGGTAGGCCAGCGGCAAGCCCTTGAGCATGGCCAGGGACCCGGTCAGCTCCCCGATGACGCGGGCCGCGCGGCCGCGCACGAGCTCGGCGGGATCGGGGTTCTTCTTGTTGGGCATGATCGAGCTGCCGGTCGAGAACGCGTCCGACGCCCGGACGAAGCCGAACCGCGGGTTCGACCACCAGGTGAGCTCCTCGGCCAGCCGGCTGAGGTGGACCATCCCCAGGGCGATGGCGGCGAGCGCCTCGACGACGAAGTCCCGGTCGCTGACGGCATCGAGCGAATTGGCCGTGACCCCGTCGAACCCGAGCTCGCGGGCGGTCGCCTCGCGGTCGAGCGGATAGCCGGCCCCGGCCAGGGCCCCCGCCCCGAGCGGCGAGACGTTGGCCCGGCGGCGGGCGTCCGCCAGCCGGCCGCGGTCGCGCTCGGCCATCTCGACGTAGGCCAGGAGGTGGTGCGCGAACAGCACGGGCTGGGCCGGCTGGATATGCGTCGTCCCCGGCAGGATGGCCGATCCGTCCCGCTCGGCCAGGCCGACGAGTGCCCCCTCGAACGCCACGAGCCCGGCGTCCAGTCGATCGATGGCCCGGCGCAGCCACAGGCGCAGGTCGGTCGCGACCTGGTCGTTGCGCGAGCGGCCGGTGTGGAGCTTGCCGGCGACCGGGCCGATCCGCTCGGTCAGGGCCGCCTCGAGGTTGAGGTGGACGTCCTCGAGCGCCGGGTCCCATGCGATCCGGTCGGCGGCGACGTCGTCGGCCAGGGCGGTCAACCCGTCGACCAGGGCCGTGACCTCGGCGGCGTCAAGGAGCCCGGCTCGGCCCAGACCATGGACGTGGGCGATGGAGCCGGCGATGTCGTCCGCCGCCAGCGCACGGTCCAGCTCGACCGACCGCGTGAACGCGGCCACGCGTTCGTCGTTCGCTTCGCTGAACCGACCGCCCCAGAGCCGCATGTCCCCTCCGTGATGGTGGAGGCCATGCTAGCGGGCGCGGCTAGGTCGTCGCTGGCGAGCTCGCGGCGAGGGCGTCGCGCAGGCGGGCGGCGGCGTCCTCCGGGGTGATGTCCCGCTGCGTCTCAGCGAGCAGCTCGTAGCCGACCATGAACTTGCGGACGCTCGCCCGCAGGAGCGGTGGGTAGAAGTGGGCGTGGAGCTGCCAGGCGGCCTCCAGGTCGGCGTCGTCGGCACCGAACGGCGCCTGGTGCCAACCCATCGAGTACGGGAACGGCCGGCGGAACAGGCCGTCGTACGACCGCAGGACGGCATGGAGGGTCGCGGTCAACCCGTCGCGGGCCGGATCGTCGAGGTCGGTCAGGCGCGCGGCCGGGCGCTTGGGCACGACGAGCGCCTCGAACGGCCAGGACGCCCAGAACGGGACGACCGCCAGCCACTCCGGGGACTCGTGGATGACCCGCGGTCCGCCGGATTCCTGGGCGACGTAGTCGAGCAGCAGCCGATGGCCGGTCGCCTCGAGGTGGGCACGCTGGGTGGCGGCCTCGCGGGCGGCGAGTCGGGGCAGGGCGGTCCCTGCCCAGATCTGGCCGTGCGGATGGGGATTGGATGCGCCCATCGCCGATCCGCGATTCTCGAAGACCTGGACCCATCGGTAGCGCTCGCCGAGCTCCGCGGTCTGCGTCGCCCACAGGTCGATGACGCAGCGGACCTCGCTGGGCGACATCGCGCTCAGGGTCTGGTCGTGGCGCGGCGAGAAGCACACCACCCGACACTCGCCGCGCTCGCCCTCGGAGCGCAGGAGGCCGTCGGTGAAGGTCGCCATCGAGGTGTCCGGGCGGAGCGCGCTGAAGTCGTTGACGAAGACGAAGGTCGAACCGTAGGCCGGATTGACGTCGCCGTTCGCCCGGGTGTTGCCCGGACACAGGTAGCAGGCCGGCTCGTAGGCCGGCCGCTCCACCTGGGCGTCGTCCTCCTCCGCGCCCAGCCACGGCCGTCGGGTCCGCCCGGCCGACACGAGGACCCACTCGTCGAGCAAGCGGGTCGTAACGCCGCTCGGGATCGCGTGCGACCTCGGCCGGCGGCTGGGCCTTGGTCACTCGGTCGTCAGTCGTCGTCATCGACCAGGGCTGCCGCGTCGACCGGCTCCGCGACGATGAGGCGGCGGGCCTGCTGCCCGAGCAGGGCTCGGGCCTCGGGGTCCAGCCCCGCGTCGGTGATGAGGACGTCGGCCTGGTCGAGCCGGGCGATGGAGCTGATGCCGATGACGCCCCACTTCGTGTGGTCGGCGACGATGACCAGGCGGCGGGCCGCCTCGATGAGGGCGCGGTCGGTCTCCGCCTCCAGGAGGTTCGGGCAGGTGAACCCCGAGTGGGGGTCCATGCCGTGGACGCCGATGAACACGAGGTCGACGTGGACGGTCCGGACGGCGGCCACGGCGAACGGCCCGACGAGGGCCTCGGACGGGGTCCGGACGCCGCCGGTCAGGATGATCGTCTGATCGGCCCGGCCGCTGTGGTGGAGGACGTCGGTCACCCGGATCGAGTTCGTGACGACCGTGATCCGCGGGATGTCGACGAGCTGCTGGGCCAGGGCGTAGGTCGTCGTCCCGGCCGACAGGGCGATGGCCATGCCCGGGCTCGACGAGGCTGGCCGCCGCCCGGGCGATGGCGTCCTTCTCCGACTGCTGGAGGCTCGACTTGGCGGCGAAGGTCGGCTCGAACAGGGCGCTGCCTTCGAGGGCCGTCGCCCCGCCGTGGACCTTCTCGAGGAGCCCGCGATCGTCGAGGATCTCGAGGTCGCGGCGGACGGTCATGTCGGAGACCCCGAGGTCGCGGACGAGGTCGGCGACGCGCACGGCCCCGTCCTCGCGGACTCGCTCGAGGATCTTCGCCTGCCGTTGCCGCGCCAGCATCATCCACCCTCATCCGACACCCTCGAAGGATGCGGCATCGCTCGACCCGCCGCCCGACGATGGGTTGCACTCACCAGATTGCCGCGGATTCGACCGAAAGTCAACGAGACCCATCGTATCCACTGTGCGTGATTGCGCAGAAACCTTGACATGCGTGAGGTTGCGGCGCCACAATCTGAGCGAACCTGTTTGAATCTGTCGCAGGTCCGTTGGAGGAGCCACCCCATGGCAGATCCTATCGACACGCGTCGTCGATCGGTCCGCACGCTCGCGGGACTTTCGATGCTCGCGCTGCTCGTCGTCGCCTGCTCGTCAGGTGGCGCCTCATCGGCCCCGAGTGCCGCATCCAGCGAGGCGGCGCCGAGTGCCGCCGCCAGCGAAGGCGCTGCCAGCGAGGCCCCGGCCGAGCTCGGCGCCACGACCCTGGGCTCGAACGAGAGCGACGAAGTCCCCAAGACCGCCGTCCAGACCATGGTCGACTACTGCCAGCAGTCGACCGGCGCCACGATCAACGTCAACGTCAACGACCACAACACGTTCCAGAACCAGATCAGCTCGTACCTGCAGGGCACGCCTGACGATGTCGTCAAGTGGTTCGCCGGCAACCGCCTGCGCTTCTTCGCGTCGCAGGGCCTCCTGTCGCCGATCGACGACGTGTGGGCCGACATCGAGCCGAACATGACCCCCGGCCTCAAGGCCGCGTCGATGGGCTCCGACGGCAAGATGTACTTCGTCCCCGTCTACAACTACCCATGGGTCGTCCTCTACCGCAAGAGCGTCTTCGAAGAGAAGGGCTACCAGATCCCGACGACCATCGATGAGTTCAAGGCCCTGGGTGACCAGATGAAGGCCGACGGCCTCGTGCCGCTGGCGCTGGGCGACCAGGACGGCTGGCCGGCGATGGGCACGTTCGACATCCTGAACATGCGCCTCAACGGCTACGAGTTCCACATCGGGCTCATGGAGGGCCGCGAGAAGTGGAGCGATCCGCGGGTCAAGGCGACCTTCGAGCTGTGGAAGGAACTGCTCCCCTACTTCCAGGAGGGCGCACCGGGCCGGACGTGGCAGGACGCCGCCAAGGCCGCGCTCGTCGACGGGACCGCCGGCATGTACTTCCTCGGCACGTTCGCCGTGGAGCAGGCCGGTGATAACGCCGCCGACGTCGGGTTCTTCCCCTTCCCGCTCCTCGGCACCGAGTTCGACGGCGAGAACGCCATCGACGCCCCGATCGACGGCTTCATGATGAGTGCCAATCCCAAGAACCCCGAGGCGGCCAAGGCCTTCCTGCGCTGCGTCGGGACCCCGGAGGCCCAGGTCGCGTACGTGACCGTCCCCGGCATCGGCAGCGTGGCGGTCTCGCCGAACGCCGACACGAGTGCCTACAACGACGTCCAGAAGGCGTCCGCGGAAGTCCTCAACTCGGCCGGCAACATCGCGCAGTTCCTCGATCGTGATGCCCGCGCCGACTTCGCCGGACCGTCCGGCATGCAGGGCTTCCTGATCGACTTCCTGACCGATCCGAACCAGGACCTCGACCAGTTCCTGGGCGAGATCCAGGCCTACTACGACTCGCTGCCACCGCAGGAGTAGACCGAGCCCGGATACTCATCCCATGGCACTGAGCACGCCGATCCCCGCCCCGCCGGCCGACGCCGACGGGGCGGCGGCGCATCGGCGACCACCGCGCCGCCGCTACAGCCTCCTGACGACACGGGACAAGCTGACCATCGCCGCGATGGTCGCCGTCCCGACCTTCATCCTGGTCGTCTTCATCCTCATCCCGACCATCGCCTCGATCGTCCTGTCGTTCACGAGCTGGAACGGGATCGGCGGGATCGGGGCCATCGAGTTCAACGGCATCGACAACTACGTCGACCTCGTCACGGTCTACAAGCCGTTTTTCCCGGCCCTGGCGCACAACCTCATCTGGCTGATCTTCTTCCTGGGCGTGGCGACGCCGCTGGGCATCTTCTTCGCCGTCCTGCTCGACAAGGAGATCCGGTTCACGCGCTTCTACCAGAGCGCGCTGTACCTGCCGGTCGTCCTGTCGCTGGCCATCGTCGGCTTCATCTGGCAGCTCCAGTACGCGCCCGAGGAAGGCCTCATCAACAACGTCCTGGGCAAGACCGCCCAGGGCGACCAGATCTCCTGGCTGGGCGACCCGAACATCAACCTGTGGGCCATCCTCGTGGCCGCCAGCTGGCGCCAGGTCGGCTACGTCATGCTCCTCTACCTGGCCGGCCTGAAGTCGGTCGACAACACGCTCCGTGAGGCGGCCACGGTCGACGGCGCCTCCGAGACCCAGACCTTCTTCAAGGTCGTCTTCCCGGTCATGAAGCCGATCAACATCGTGATCCTGGTCATCACGGTCATCGAGTCGTTGCGCGCGTTCGACCTGGCGTTCATCACCAACAAGGGCCTCAACGGCCTGGAGCTGCTGTCCACCCTGGTGACCAACAACATCATCGGGGAGACCAGCCGGATCGGGTTCGGCTCGGCCATCGCCGTCGTCCTGCTGGTCATCTCGGTCGGGCCGATCGTCTGGTACCTGCGCCGCTCGCTCCGGCAGGACTCGGTATGACCTCGAGCGCGACGACCGCCGCCACGACGACCCGGGTCGACTCCCGGGCCCGGACGCGCAAGCGCTGGCGCCGGCTGGCCCTGCACGCCTTCCTCATCGCCATCGCGCTGATCTGGCTGTTCCCGCTCCTGTGGGCCGTGTACACCTCGTTCCGGCCGTACGCGGACACCGCCGAGAACGGCTACGTGTCGTTCACCGGGAACCTGAGCCTGGTCAACTACGAGAACGCATGGGACCGGGCCGAGCTGCCCAAGTACTTCCTGAACACGGCGATCATCGTCGTCCCGGCGGTCATCATCGTCCTGTTCCTGGCCGCCATGATGGCCTTCGCCACGTCCCGGTTCAGCTGGAAGTTCAACGTCTCCCTGCTGCTCCTGTTCACGGCCGCCAACCTGCTCCCGCCGCAGGTCATCATCACCCCGCTGTACCGGATGTACCTGGCCCTCCCGCTGCCGCCGTTCCTCAGCGACAACGGCCTGTTCTACGACCAGTACGTGGGCGTGATGATGATCCACATCGCGTTCCAGCTCGGGTTCTGCACGTTCGTCCTGAGCAACTACATGCGGACGTTGCCGATCGAGCTCAACGAGGCCGCGTTCGTGGACGGCGCCTCGGTCTGGCGCATCTTCTGGCAGATCACCCTGCCCCTGACCCGGCCGGCGCTGGCCGCCCTGGCCGTCCTCCAGGTGACCTGGATGTACAACGACTTCTTCTGGGCGCTGATCCTCATGCGGACGGGGGCGAAGTACCCGATCACGTCGGGCCTGAACAACCTCAAGGGTCAGTTCTTCACCGACAACAACCTCGTCGCGGCGGGCGCGATCATGGTCGCCCTGCCCACGCTCATCGTGTTCTTCGTGCTCCAGAAGCAGTTCGTTCGCGGACTCACCCTCGGCTCGACCAAGGGCTGACCGGAGCGTCCTCCTCCCGCTCCGCCGGGGCCGGCCAGCAGGCCGGCCCCGGTCCGTGTCCGGGCTCGTCGCGCGGCCCGACGGTGCCGGCGACCCTCAGATCGCCTCGAGGACGAACAGGCGCGACCAGAAGTCACCGAGCTTTGCCGCGTCGTGACGCTCTCGATCGAGGGTCAGGCCGTCGGCCATGAGCTCCGCCCCGACCCGCGGGCCGAGGTTGGGGCGGGCGACCGGATCGCCCGGATCGTCCGGCCAGGCCGAGACCCGGTACTCGCGGTCGGGATCGAGGCCGCGCAGCCGGACGCGGTGGACCATCGGACTGGGCTGGTTGAGCCGGGCATAGACCCCGACGATCGCCGACGAGCCGTCGCGGGCGACACTCATCCAGGCGACATGGTGAGGGTCGCCGGTGGCCGGGCCGGCGAGGCGATGGAACGCGCCGTACTGGAGCGTGTCCCGGTGCCGGACGTAGAACCCGATCTGGGCGAGGACGGCGGCCCGCTCGTCGTCGTCGAGCGCGGTCGGGTCCAGCTCGTAGCCGAACACCCCGAAGAACGCGACGGCCGCCCGGGTCGCGATCGGCGTCACGCGGCCGGTCTGGTGGTTGGGCACGGCGGACACGTGGGCGGCCATCGCACTGGGCGGGTACACATACGAGGTGCCCCACTGGATGGCCAGGCGCTCGACGGCGTCGGTGTCGTCGCTCGTCCAGGCCTGCGGAGCCATGGCCAGCATGCCCGGGTCGAACCGGCCGCCGCCGCTGGCACACGACTCGAACAGGATGTCGGGGAAGCGGGTCGTCAGCCGCCGATAGAGCTCGTACGTCCCCAGGATGTAGCGGTGGAACCCCTCCCCTTGGCGCTCGGGCGGCAGGCTGCCCCACGACGGCTCCGTGATGTTCCGGTTCATGTCCCACTTGACGTAGGTGACCGGGGCACGGCCGAGGACCTCGCCAAGCGCGTCGGCGAGATGGTCGACGACCTCGGGCCGGCCCATGTCCAGGACGAGCTGCTGGCGGCTCTCGGTCGGCGCGCGGCCGGCGATGGCGATGGCCCAGTCGGGATGGGCCCGATACAGGTCGCTGTCCGGGCTGACCATCTCCGGCTCGATCCAGACGCCGAACCCGAGGCCCAGATCGACGATCCGGCGGCCCAGGCCGTCGAGCCCGTCGGGCAGCTTGCGCCGGTCGACGACCCAGTCACCGAGCGAGCTGTCGTCGGCGTCCCGGTGACCGAACCAGCCGTCGTCGAGGACGAACAGCTCGATGCCCAGGTCCTTGGCCCGGGCGGCGATGTCGACGAGGCGGTCGGCGTCGAAGTCGAAGTACGTGGCTTCCCAGTTGTTGAGGACGATCGGCCGCGGTCGGTCACGCCATCGGCCGCGGGCGAGCCGCCGGCCATACAGGTCGTGGAAGGCGTGGCTCATCGCGCCGAGGCCATCGGCCGTCCAGATGACGATGGCCTCCGGCGTCGTGAACGACTCGCCCGGCTCGAGTCGCCAGGCGAACGTCTCGGGCTCGATGCCGAGGCGCAGCCGGCTCGTCCCGAACGGGTCGACCTCGACCTCGCCCAGGACGTTGCCCGAGTAGACGAGGCTGCAGCCGATGACCTCGCCGTGGGCCTCGTCGGTCGTCGGCCGGCGGAGGGCGAGGAACGGGTTGTGCTCCGCGCCGGACGCCCCGCGCTGGCTGGTGACCGAGGCGCGCCCGGGTCGCAGGCGGTGCTCGGTGACATGTGCCTCGCGCGCCCAGGTGCCGCTCAGCTGGACCATCGTCCAATCGGCGTCGGGCAGGTCCAGCGACAGGCTCATCGCCGTCTCGATCGTGAGCGGCTGGGTCGTCGCCCGGATCGTCGCGCTCCGGGCGATAGCCGGGCGGCCGGCGAACACGGTATGCCGGACGTCGACCTCGAGGCCGATCCGGTCGTCGACGAGCGTGATCGTCAGGGTCTCGGCCTCGTCGGGCGTCTCGACGTAGGTCGCCGGGAGGGGGTCGAGGGCCGGCTTGCCGGACGCGATGTCGTGGCGGGCGATAGCGCAGGCCGACGGTAGTCCGACCGTCCTCACCGCGAGCGACCAGGGCCGGGATGCGGAAGTCGCCGATGCCGCTGGTCGGGACGACGAACGGGATGGGGTCGCCGACGCGGTTGGCATAGCCGTCGAACGGATCCGGACCGAGATGCCGGTACGACCGGCCCAGCGGGAGGGGCGCCCCGAGATGGAGCTGCCCGAGCGAGCCGTCCTCGTAGACGCGCAGGACGAGGCTCACCAGCCCGTTGTGCAGGTGGGATTGGTGGTCCGCCGCACGCCACTCGATGGTCATGGCGCCACATCCTCTCCGGCGGTGATGGGCTGGAGCGACCAGCTCCAGGTGTAGACGCCCGGCCCGACGAGGTACTGGGGCAGCGTGTCCGGCCCGCACGACGCCGTGCCCAGGCCGCGGTGGGCGGCGTCCAGATGGACGATCGTCTCCGGACGCGGGACGAGCTCCGGGTGGTGGGTCGCCGCTGCCGAGGTCCATCGCACGGTGGTGGGTCGCCGAGACCTGGAGCGGCTGACCGAAGGCGAGTCGCAGGCCGCGACCATCAGCCGCGGTCAGCGCCAGCCAGCGGACGCCCGCGTGGCCGCCGTTCTCCTGCGGCCGGATGTACGGCACCGTCTGGGCCGCGACCGTGGATCGGTGGACGGCGACGAGGCCGCCGCGTTGACGGTCGGGGTACGTCTCGTGCGGGCCGGTCCCGAACCACGCGACGGTCTCAAGACCGGGAACGGTCTCGAGGACGATACCGACGCGGGGCAGGTCGGTGATCGCCGACGGGACCGTGACCGTCTCCACGATGCTGAAGCCGCCCTCCGGCCGCCCGGACCGTCCGCTCGTGCCGGACGACGTGGCCGGCGCCCGTCGTGACCTCGTCGACGATCCGGGCCGTCCCATCGCCGCGCTCCAGCGACACGAGTCGCGCGATCCAGGCGGTCCAGGCCGAGGGCTGACCAGGCTGCGGCCATCCCGCCGATGCGGTCGTTGTCGGTCGGGGCGCGCCACAGGGCCAGCTCGGGCGTCGCGGCGAGGAGCGGATGCGACGATCCGTCCTCCAGCGGTCCACGACGGCGTCGATCGAACCGTCGGCGTCGAAGCCCGTCTGCGAGTCCGGACGCTGCCCGACGACGGACCTGGAGCGCGGCGACCTCGAAGCCGGCCGGGGCCCAGGCCGATGCCGTGACCGTCAGCCAGCGCACGGTCAGCCACGCCTCATCGGACGCCCGTGCGTCGCCGGGGATCCCAGCCAGCTCCACAGTCGCGGACGCGCCCGGCTCGAGGGACATCGGCTCGATCACGCCGGACGCAGCGGGCCGCCCGCTGATCGCCACATCCCAGGTCGCCCGGAGCCACGACAGGTCGGTGAAGTCCTGCTTGTTCGTGATCGTCAGGCGGTCCGTCCGCGGGTCGAAGGCGATGGCCACCGGCGCGGCCAGCGCCTTGTGCTCCCAGAGGGCCGGCTTGGGCGTCCGGTCCGGCCAGACCAGGCCGTCGGTGCAGAAGTTGCCGTCGTTGGGCTCGTCGCCGAAGTCGCCGCCGTAGGCCCAGCGGGTCGAGCCGTCGGGCAGCGCCTGGACGAGGCCGTGGTCCCACCACTCCCAGATGAAGCCGCCCTGCAGGCCCGGGAGTCGACTCGATGGCGTCCCAGTGGTCGGCGAGCGTCCCGTTGGAGTTGCCCATCGCGTGCGAGTACTCGCACATGATCAGCGGGTGGCGCTGGAGCCCGGACGTGGCGTGCTCGACGATGGCGGCGAAGGGGCGGATACATCGGGCAGGTCAGGTCGCTGACAGGTCGCTGGTCGCTCGTCCAGTCCCAGCGGATGGCGCCCTCGTAGTGGAGCGGCCGGGACGGGTCGAACGCGCGCACCCAGGCGGCCGCGGCCTCGTGGTTGGCGCCGTGACCGGACTCGTTGCCCAGCGACCAGGCGATGACCGATGGGTGGTTCCGGTCGCGCTGGACCATCCGCGACACGCGGGCGACCCACTGGCCGAGGTAGCGCGGGTCGTCGCACAGGGTGCTCTGGAAGGCGTGCGACTCGATGTCCGCCTCGTCGATGACGTACAGGCCGAGCTCGTCGGTCAGGTCGAGGAAGGCCGGGTCGTTCGGGTAGTGCGACGTGCGCACGGCGTTGAACCCGAACTGCTTCATCTGAGCACGAGGTCCGCGCGCATCGACGTCCGGCGAGACGACCCGTCCGGTGTGCTGGTCGAAGTCGTGGCGGTTGACGCCGCGGATGAAGACCCGCCGGCCGTTGATCGAGCAGGTCCAGGCCGCGGATCTCGACCCGCCGGAAGCCGACCTGGACCGTCGCCGCCTCGACGACCGCCCCGTCCGGGTCGACCGGAGCGTGACGGTGGAGGTCGTGGAGCGCGCGGCGCGCTCGGCGGACCACGGCTCGATGCCCGGCGACGACGAGGTCGAACGCGACCGACCGGCGACGCGGCGGGATCTGCGCGGCGCTTCCTCGGCCCGCCAGGCGTCGGCATCGGCGTCGTCGGCCACGGCCGCCGGTCCGCCGACGATGTGCCGGGTCACGATGTCGGGGAACGGCCAGGCCGCGGCGCCCGGTGGCCCCGGGGTCGTCCGCGCGGACGGCGTCGAGCACGCCCGGGATCGCCGCCTCGACCGTCCAGCCGGCCTCGGGCTCGACGCCGCCGCGAAGCCGACATCGACCGTCAGGTCGAGCGTGCCGGTCGTCAGGTCGTCGGCGAGGCCGGCGATCGCGCCGATGTCGGCGAGATGGACCGGCCCCGTCGCGTACAGGGACGACCGAGCGGCGTGATGCCGCCGTGCCACCACTGGTCCTGGTCCTCGACGTACGTCGCGTCGGACCACTTCACGACGGTCAGGCGCAGGTCGTTGGCGCCGGCCCGGACGACGTCCGTGACGTCGAACTCGGCGGCCAGGTGCGAGTCCTTGCTGATCCCGACGCTCGACGCCGTTGAGCGGCGACCAGCAGCACGCTCTCGGCGGCGCCGACGTGGAGGACGACGCGCCGGCCGACCAGGCCGCCGGCAGGCTCGAACGTCCGCTCGTAGACGCCCGTCGGGTTCGGGCTCGGGAGCGTCCGGCGGCTGAGCCCGGGAAGGGCATCTGGACGTTCGTGTAGTGCGGCTGGTCCCAGGTGTCCTGCCGCGTCCAGCAGCCCGGGACCTCGATGTCGCGCCACGCCTCGTCGTCCGCGTGGCGACGTCGGGGTCGGCCAGGAGCTGGAACCGCCACGTCCCGTCGAGCGACAGGCGATCCGGCGCGTGCGGGACGGCGTGCATCGGCAGGCGGCCGAGCGGCGACGAGTCTCCGGGCTCGTCCACGGGTCGGCTCACGGCTCGATTGTCGCACATCGGAGGCCGCCGTCCGGTCAGGTCGGCGAGCGCGGGAACGCGAACCAGCCGACGACCGCCGCGACGACCGCCAGGACCGCGCCCAGCCCGAACAGCGCGGCCGGCCCGATCGACTCGTAGAGGACTGCCCGCCGATGACGTTGGCGATGATCGCGGCGATGCCGAAGGCGATCGTCTGGAACAGCGCCTGACCGGTCGCCTGGAGGTCGCGCGGCAGGATCGCCGCGATGGTCAGGACGACGCTGATGACGATGCCGGAGAAGGCCAGCCCGGTCATGACCCGCGTCGCCGACGATGGCCAGCGGGCACGTCGATGACCATCCAGAGGCCATGCACGCGGCGTAGAGAGGGCGCTGGCGCCGAAGACGCCGCGCAACCCGAGGCGGCGGACGAACAGGCCGCCATGACGAGCATGCTCGGGATCTCGGCCAGCGGCGGACAGCCCGGACGACAGCGCGACGTCCGACGGGCTGGCCGCCGAGCGCCTCGAGGCGCAGGGGCAGGAACGTGAAGCCGCTCAGGATCCCGATGTGGAGGAGGATGCTGGCCAGCAGGACGGCACGAGCCGCGGCGCGACCCGCAACGCGACGCCGACCGACCCGAGACCGAGGTGCCATGAGCGGCCCGTGGGCGTCGACACCGCGGCCGGCCCACTGTCCGCGGTCGCCATCGCCGGGTCCACGGCGGCGTCGCCCGCTTCGCCACCGGCCTCGCGCTCGGCTCGCCGGCGGATGGCCGCCAGGTCCGCCCGGCCCGACGTCGGGGAGGAAGGCGGCGCTGACGACGATCGACCGGCCGCCGGCGAGGGCGAACAGCACGAATGACGGCCGATAGCCCGTCTGGTCGTACAGGAAGCCGGACAGCGATGGCCGCCGCCGCGAAGCCCAGGCTCGTGAACAGTCCGGACCCGGGCGTAGTCGCGACCGCGGACGGCGTTGACCGTCAGCGCGTCGGCCAGCGGCTGGCACGACACTCGAAGATCCAGAACAGGAGCATCAGGGCGACGATGACGAGCGGCGGCACCGGCAGCAGGAGCAGCCCGAGGACCGCGGCCGCCGCGCCGACGCGCGCAGATCTGGAGCGTGCGCGGCCGTCCGAGCTGGACGTCGGCGAGATGGCCCCAGGCCGGGCACGGCGATGGTGAACCCGACGGCACCGAGCGAGGAGATGACACCGATCTCGCCCGGCGTGAACCCGAAGCGGCGAGGATGACCGAGATGAACGGGTAGAAGACGCCGAGCGCGACGCCGACCGCGGTGACGAGGACGCGGAGGGCGATCACGCGAGGCGCCGGGCGCCGTCGGCGGCGCGGACCTCCAGGACCAGCGGCGTCAGGCCGGTCCGGCCCGGGTACGTCGGCGAGGACCGCCTCCCGGAGCGGGCTCGACCGCATCGTCGCGGACGAGGTTGACCGTGCAGCCGCCGAAGCCGGCGCCGGTCAGCCGCGCCCCGACGACGCCGGGACGGCGTCGGCGATGTCGACCAGCGCGTCGAGGGCCGGCGAGCTGACCTCGAAGTCGTCGCGCAGCGAGCGGTGGCTGGCCGCGAACGCGGCGCCGACCGCGGCGAGGTCGCCGGCTCTCCAGGGCCGCGACGGTCTCGAGCACCCGGGCGTCCTCGGTCACGACGTGGCGGGCCCGCCGGAAGGCGACGTCGTCGAGCCGGTCGCGGCCGCGCCTCGAGCAGCTCCGGCGTGACGTCGCGCAGGGTGCGGACCGTCGGGTCGATGGCGGCCAGGCCGGCCACCGCCCGATCGCACTCGGCGCGGCGGTCGTTGTACGCGGACGTCGGCCAGCGCCCGCGGCACCCCGGAGTGGCAGACGACCAGGCGCGTGCCCGGCCGGTAGCGGGACGGCCCGGTGCTCGAGCGATCCGGCAGTCGAGCAGCAGCGCATGGTCGGCCCGGCCGAAGGCCACGGCGAACTGGTCCATCAGCCCGCACTGGACGCCGACGTAGGCGTTCTCGGCCCGCTGCGCGGTCCGGGCCAGGGTCATCGGGTCGGGCGTCGGCGGGTCGCCGCCGGACAGCGCCCAGGCCGCCGCGAGCTCGATGCGCCGCCGAGGACGACAGCCCGGCGCCGGCCGGCAGGTCGGAGGCCAGGAGGCCGCGGAAGCCGCGGGTCGGCAGGCCGGCCTCGGCCATCGCCCAGGCGGTGCCCGCGACGTAGTCGATCCAGCCGCCGGTCGCGTGGCCGATGGCGTCCAGCTCGACCGTGCCCCGATCGCCGTCCGCGGCGAGGGTCAGCGCGACGCGGCGGTCGTCGGTCGGGACGAGGGCGATGGTGATGCCCGAGGTCGATCGCCGCCGGGAGGACGAAGCCATCGTTGTAGTCGGTGTGCTCGCCGATGAGGTTGACCCGGCCCGGGGCATGGACGACCCGGATGCTCGATGGGTCGGCGGCGGCGACCGGGTCCGTGGCGAGCAGCGGTCGACGAGGCGAGCCGGCTGGGCGTCCTTGCGCGCGGTGGGGGGCATCCGGCTAAGCGTAGCGACGGCCGCTCTCCGGGCAGACTTCGCGCGATGACCGAGCCGCCGATCCGACGACCCGTCGCCCTCCACGCCGACCGGCCTGGGTCGCCGGTTCGGCGAGCGCTGGGCGGTCCGCGACGTGACCCTGGAGGTCCGACCGGGGCGAGGTCCTGGGGCTGCTCGGCCCCAACGGCGCCGGCAAGACGACCACCGTTCGGATGCTGACCGCGCTCATCGAGCCGAGCGAGGGCACGGCCGCGGTCGACGGTTTCGACGTCCGCGACGCAGCCCGACGACGTCCGCGCCCGGGTCGGCATCCTGACCGAGACGCCGGGCCTCTACGACAGGCTGATCGGCGACGGGCCAATCTCGACTTCTTCGGTCGCCTGTACGGCCTCGACGCAGCCGACCCGGACCGAGCGCCATCGAGCGCTGGCTGCGCCTGTTCGGGCTGTGGGATCGGCGCGACGACGTCGCCGGCACGTTCAGCAAGGGCATGCGCCAGAAGCTGGCCATCGCCCGGGCCCTGCTCCACGACCCGGCGGTCGTGTTCCTCGACGAGCCGACCGCCGCGCTCGACCCGGAGGCGGCGTTCGTCGTGCGCGAGGCCATCGAGCAGCTCCGCCGGGCCGGCCGCACGATCGTCCTGGCGACCCACAACCTCGACGAGGCCGACCGGCTGTGCGACCGGATCGCGTTCGTCCGCGGCGGCCTGCTCCGGGTCGATTCGCCGGCCCGGCTGCGCGGCGACCATGGCGAGCCGCCGGCTCATCATCCGGCTGGCCGGCGCCGACGGCGACGATCGCCGGCCGAGCCGCCGCGCTGACGGCCATCGCCGGGGTCGCACGCCGTGAGCCGCTGGATGGCGTCGTCGACGTCACTCGCCGACGATCCCGCGGCGGTCGCCCCGGCCGTCGTCCGCGCCCTGGTCGCGGCCGGCGCGGACGTCGTCGAGGTCCGGGTCGAGCGGACCTCGCTCGAGCGAATCTACTTCGAGGTCATGGGTGTGCGCCCGGGCGCCGACGGGGAGGCTCGTCTGATGCGCGGCGGCATCGTCGGGACCGTCCTGCGCCGCGAGTGGACCGAGACGCTCCGCAATCGCCTGCTCGTCCTGACCATCGTCGTCCCGCCGGTCGTCCTGACCATGGCCCCGATGGCCCTGGCCGGCCTGGTCGGGCAGGAGCGCGCCCTGCCGCCGGAGCTCGCTGCGTCAGATCCTGGCCCAGCGGCCCGAGTGGGCGGCGTTCACCGCCGGTGAGCTGGCCGGGGCGTTCGCGGTCCAGCAGTTCCTCGTGTTCTTCCTGCTCATGCCGGCCTACATCCCGCTGTCGATCGCGACGTTCTCGATCATCGGCGAGAAGCAGGCCCGGTCCCTGGAGCCCGTGCTCGCCGCGCCGATCCGGACGGTCGAGCTGCTGGCCGGCAAGGCCATGGCCGCGCGCGATGCCCGGGGTCCTCGCCGGCTGGGTCACGTACGTCGTGTTCGTGGCCCTCGCCTCGCTCGTCTACGGCCCGGCGCTGTTCGGCGTCGTCACCGATGCCGTCGTGGCTGGCCGGCGTGTTCCTGCTCGGGCCGGCGGTCGGCCTGGCCTCGGTCGTGGCCGGCGTCATCGTCAGCGCCCGGGTCAACGACGCCGCGCGTGGCCCAGCAGATCGGCGGCGTGATCATCGTCCCGATCGTCGCCATCGTCCTCATCCAGGCGACCGGCACGCTCCTCGTCGGGGCCGACCGGCTACGCCATCCTGGCCCTCATCGTGCTGGTCGTGTCGCTCTCGGACTGCGCGTCGGGGTCCAGCTGTTCGACCGCGAGGCGATCCTCACCCGCTGGCGCTGACCCCCGCGTCGAGGGCGCCACCGAGGCAACGGTCGGCCCCTGAGCCGGGTTCTCCATGGGCGTGCATCGCGCCGTCCGTGGACCCATCATTTCGGCCCGTGTTGGCCTATCCACGTAGGCCAATGGCGGGCTATCATTCCCCGATGAGCGTCCGTGCCACGCCCTTCGAATGGGCCCTGTTCCTGGCCCTCGGCTTCATGTGGGGCTCCAGCTACCTGTTCATCAAGCTGGCGGTCGATCGATTCGGGACGTTCACCCTGATCACCCTCCGGCTGCTCATCGGCGCGGCGTTCCTGTGGATCGTCGTCCGGGCCGTCGAGGACGCCCTTGCCGCGCGAACGCCGGGTCTACGGCTTCCTGGTGGTCATGGCGGTCATCAACATCGTCCATCCCGTTCACGCTCATCACCTGGGCCGAGCAGTCGGTCGACAGCGCGCTGGCCGCGATCATCAACGCGACCGTGCCGCTGTTCGTCCTCGTCATCGCCCCGATGTTCCTGCCCGACGAGCCCATCCGGGTCAACGGCATCGTCGGCCTGGCCGTCGGCTTCATCGGGGTCGTGCTCATCGTCTCGCCGGGTCTCGTCGCCGCCGACGGCGACCCGCTCGGCGAGCTGGCCCTGCTCGGCTCGTCGCTGGCCTACGCGCTCGGCAACGTCTACGCCCGGCGCAACGTGCGTGGGCCTGCCGCCGATCATCCCGGCCGTCTTCCAGGTCACCTTCGCGCTGCTCATCGTCGGCGACCCTCGCGATCGTCCTCGAGCAACCGTGGGCGACGGCGACCCCGGACGCCGAGGCCTGGTTCTCGGTCATCTGGCTGGGCATCCTCGGCTCGGGCATGGCCTACCTCGCCTACTTCCGGCTGCTGGGCCGGTGGGGCGCGACGCGGACGTCCCTCGTGGCCTATCTGCTGCCGGTCATCGGCATCGTCCTCGGCTTCCTCGTCCTGCAGGAGCCGATCGGCCCGAGCCTCCTGGCCGGGACCGTCCTGGTCATCGCCGGCGTCGCCATCGTCAACGGGCGCTGGGGCCGGCGTGCGGCTGTTCGAGGCGGCCACGCCCGCCGAGACGGCCTAGGCGCCCGACGGCTAGCAGCAACGCCCCGACGACGATCGCCAGCGACGCCCCGATGCGCCGCACCGAGTCGCCGCGATCGACCGCCTCGCCGAGCCGGAGCGACCCCCAGGCGGCGGCCATGCACCGTGGCCGACTCGCGCAGCGGGGCGACCCCGGACAGCGGGGCGACGCTCAGGGCGAACAGGATGAGCAGGTACGCCCCGAGGGTCAGCCAGCCACCGACGGCCGCCCGCCGGATCTGCTCCGCGCCGCCGACGAAGATGCCGCCGCCGGCGACGAACCGGACCCAGACGACGAGGACGACCGACGTCGTGATCCACAGGATGGCCGCGTAGGGCAGCGGGTCGATGATCCGGGTCCCCACCCGATCGATGGCGCTGTACGAGGCGATGGTCACGCCGGTCGCCAGGGCGAACCCGATGGCCGGGTCGAACCCGCGGTGGCCCCGGAGCACCTGCCACGGGCGCTGGAGCAGCAGGAACCCGACGAGCAGGAGTCCGACCCCGATGGTCCCCGGCACGCCCAGGCGCTCGCCGAGCAGGATGACCCCGATCGCGACGGCCAGGAGCGGCGCGGTGCCTCGGGCGATCGGGTAGACGACGGACAGGTCGCCGCGCCGGTAGGCCGCGGACAGCAGGATGAAGTAGCCCGCCTCGACGACGCCCGAGATGACGCCCGAGGACGATCCCCTCCGGCGCCGGCGTGGGCGCCCCGGACCACCACCAGGCCGCGAACCCGATGGGCACGATGACAGCGGTCGCCGCCAGCATCCCCACGGTCGCGGCCCGGAGCGGATCGCCGGCCGTCTTGAGCCGGACGTTCCAGGCGACGTGCAGGACGGCACTGATCGCGACGATGGCGATGACGAAGGGGTCCACCCCCGGACGTTACCGCTCCGAGCCGTGGCGCCGCACCTCGGTCCGGTCGTTCGACGCGCCGCTAGCGCCCGATGTCGCGGCGCCGGAAGCCGAGCGCGCCGATCGCGAGTCCGCCGACGATGAGCACCACCGCGGCGACGACCCCGGTCCCGTCGACGATCCCGACCATCGGCTGGCCGAGCTGCTTGACGATCGACAGGTCGAGGATCGCCTCTGGGAGGTCAAGCGCCGGACCGAACAGGTCGAGGACCAGCGTGGCGATGGCGAAGACCGCCGCCACTGGCGCCGCCAGGGACGATCGGACCAGGCCGCCGGCCGCCAGGCCGACGGCCGGCGAAGGCCGAGGCGGCGAGCCCGAGCAAGGCGACGCCCGGGACGACATGCGCGAGCGAGCCGCCGGCGACCGCGATGGCCGCGACGACGATGGCGCCGAGGACCGCGGTGGCGAGAGCGACGGCCAGGAGCACGCCGAGCGAGCTGGCCAGGAACCAGCGCGTCCGGACTGATCGGCGCCGCGAGGACGGTGTCGAGTCGACGCTCGTTCTCCTCGGACGCCCAACCGGCGACCGCTGTCGCGGCGGCCAGCCCGAGCATGAGCGCGGCGAAGCCGTAGAACGCGAGTTGCAGGAGCCCGGACGGCTGGCCGATGTCGATGTCGGGATAGAGCTGCTGGATGAGCTCGGCCATCTGTGGCGAGCTGCCCGATCGCCTGGCTGAATCCCTCGGCGGACGCCGCGATGAGGGCGGCATACAGGCCGATGCCGACGCCCCAGGCGATCGCGACGGGCGCCCGATCGGAGAGCTGCCGGGTCAGCGAGTCGTGCGTCCCGCTGGGCAACGCGGGCAGGCGGAGCCAGGCGAGGTCCGCCGTGCGACCGATGTCGCGGCGCTGGAAGGCGGCGACGCCGACCACGAGCAGCCCGACCGTGACGACGGCGAGAAGGGCCACGGACGGCCAGTCGGTCACGCCGGCGAGCGGTCGATGACCGGCGGTCCAGCCGAACCAGGTCAGCGGCGCGAGCGCGTCGATGACATCGGAGAGCGTCCCATAGGAGGCGATGAGGTAGCCGCCGAACAGGACCGCCAGGCCGATGGCCACGGCCCGTGTACGCCCGACCACGGGGGCGACCGCGAACGAGACCGATCCGCAGGCCACCATCAGGAGCCCGGTGAGGAGGGCGAACCCGAGCGCATCGGGCAGGGCGATCGCGTCGCCGGGCAGGACGGCGAACGCCTGGCCGGCGAGATACACGAGCGCGGCCATGAGCAGCATCGCGACCACCACCGCCGTGAGGTGGCCGGCCAGCTTCTGGAGCGCGATGGAGCGACGGCTCACGGGCGTCGAGGCGAGCAGAGTCCAGGCTGCCCTTGGCCGCCTCGCCGACCAGCGTGCCGGACAGCGCGATGACCGGCCACAGGCCCAGCAGGACCGGCAGGAAATTGCCGACGCGCCAGGACACGAAACCACCAAGGGTGTCGATGTTGATCGGCTCGCCGAGCAGCCCGCGCATGACGGCGGGCAAGGCCGTCATCTGGGCGACGAGCTGGGCCCGGGACTCGGGCGTCGTGAACTCGGCGCCGTACGGGGCGGCCGTGATGAACATGAACAGGCCACCGATCCCGCCGACGGCGAGAGCCGCCCGCCGGCTGTCACGGACGGTCTTGGCATAGATGGAGGTCAGGCCCATGACCCGGGACCAGGGCATCGACCGTGGCGAGGCCAGCGAGGCGGCGTCAGCGCGCATCGTCGACTCCGGCCGGGGCCGCGACCGACCCGTGGGTCCCGTACTGGGCGAGGAAGACGTCCTCGAGGTTCGGCTCGCGGCTGACCACATCCACCAGGCCGTGCGGTGCCGCGGCGGCGATGACCGCCCCGATGGGGCCGCTGACGCGCATCCGGACCTGGGCACCGTCGGCAACGACATCGGTGACGCCGTCGATGACGCTCGAACACGGCCGACGCGACCGGCTGGCCGAAGCTCAGCTCCACGTGATGGAACGCCAGGCGGCGGATCGCGTCGATGCGATCGACCTGGACGAGACGACCCTCACGGATGATGGCGACACGGTCGCAGGTCCGGTCGACCTCATCGATGATGTGCGAGCTCAGGAACACCGTCCGTCCATCGTCGCGAGCCTCGCGGACGAGGTCGAAGAACGTCTGCTGGACGAGCGGGTCCAGGCCCGAGGTGGGCTCGTCAAGGATGAGCAGGTCCGGCCGGTGCTGGAGCGCCACCACCAGCCCGACCTTCTGCTTGTTGCCCTTCGAGTACTCCTTGAACTTGCGCGCTGGGGTCCAGGTCGAAACGCTCGACGAGCTCAGCGGCATAGGCCCGATCGACGCCGCCGCGAAGGTTGGCGAAATAGGCGATCGTGTCCGCGCCGGTCAGCCGGTCGTAGAGGTCGAACTCGCCCGGTAGGTAGCCCACGCGGCGATGGATGGCGACCGGGTCGCGCGTCGTCTCGATGCCGAAGACCTCGGCACGCCCGATCGGTCGGCCGGATGAGATCGAGCAGGATGCGCATGGTCGTCGTCTTGCCCGCCCCGTTCGGGCCGAGGAAGCCGAAGATCTCGCCGCCTTCGACGTCGAGGTCAAGCTCGGTGATACCGCGATGGGGCCCGTAGGTCTTGGTCAGCCGGTCCGTGTGGATGACGGTGGTCACGTTGGATCCTTCCTTTCGGGATGCCCGGCATGCTCGCGGACGAAGCGATCCATGATGATCGGCACCTCTCGCTCGACAAAGGCGAAGAAATCGCGGAACTCCTGGATCCGCGCCTTGCTGGGCTCCGGGCGATCGTCGATGGCCTCCAGGCCGCGCTCCGCGATCTCGCGGAAGGCACCGTAGATCCGGCCGGCACTGGCCAGGAACTGCTCGAACGTCTCGGGCGCCACGCTGAAGAACTCGCGTCGGTCGCCCCGCTTCGTCGTCCGTCGGATCATCCCGGCGGACGCCAGGATGCGCGCGGTGCCGCTGATCGAGCCTCGGCTCGCGTGGAGCGCCTCGGCCAGGTCGGCCGCGGTCTGCTCCGGTGGGTCGCAGATGAGGAGCCAGCCCCACATCCGCCCGGCCATCGGGGTCATCCCGTAGCTGGCGAGGGCCTGGCCCATCTCCTCGACGAACGCACTCTCCGCGTCGCGCATGCTCGGATGCTACGTCGTTCGGAAGTTTCAGTCAATCCTGAACGATGACGGGATGACCCGGTCGGGCGACCGTCAGGCCGGCGCGAAGCCCGCCCGTTCGGCCCGTTCCTTGAGCGCCCGCAGGTGGGCCACGACCCGCGCATCGAGCGGGCGGCCGCCGAGGCGCACGAGCAGGTCGGCCCAGCGATCGTTGACCTCGAAGGCCACGGCGTGGACGACCCGCGTCCCGCCGGCGACGGCCTCCAGGCGCCACCACCACTCGCTCTCGAAGCCGGAGGCGGTGGTGCGGATCCGGAAGACCGACTCGGGGCGCGCCTCGAGGCTCTCGACGTGCGCGGACTCCCGGAGGAGGCCGACCCGGGCTCGGGCGGTCCGCGACGTCGTGGCCGCCGGCCAGGCTGGTTCGGCCGGGCCGAGACGGAGCTCCGGGTAGAGCGTCGTGGACGCCGCGGGATCGTGGAGCGTCGCCCACACGACCCGCGGCGAGGCCTGGATGAAGACGCGCCGCTCGACCACCCGGTCGGCCGCCAGGTGGTCGCCGGGTCGTCGGAACCCGACCTCGGGATCGGGACGAACGGCCATTCAGACGCCGATCGGGATGCCAGACCGTCTTCATCTCGAGGAAGGCGGCGATCCATTCGGGGCGCTCCGTCGCTCGATCGTCGAGCCAGTCGAAGCGGGGCTCGGCCACGGTCGTGGGCCGGCGCAGGAGGCGCTTGATGTCGTCGGCGGCGAGCTGCTCGGTCTCGAGGCGCATCGCGTCCGGGACGCCCCACGTGTCCAGCGCGTCGACATCGACGTGGGCGGCCAGGACGGGGACCAGCTCCGCGCGATGCCCGGTCAGGACGTTGATGACCCCGCCGGGCACGTCGGACGTGGCCAGCACCTCGGTCAGGGTGACCGCCGGGAGCGGCCGCGTCTCGGACGCCAGCAGGACGACCGCGTTGCCGCTGACCAGCGGCGGCGCGAGCCGCGACACGAGCCCCAGGAGCGATGACGTCTCGGGGGCGACGACGCCCACGAGCCCGGTCGGCTCGGGGATCGTGAAGTTGAAGTACGGGGCGGCGACCGGGTTGGACGAGCCCAGGACCTGGGCGATCTTGTCCGCCCAGCCCGCGTACCAGACCCAGCGATCGATGGCCCGGTCGACGACCGGCGCGGGCTCGGACTGGCGTCAGGCCCTCGGCGGTGGCGACCTCGGCGACGAACTGGTCGCGCCGGCCCTCCATGAGCTCGGCGACGCGATACAGGACCTGGCCGCGGTTCATCGCCGTCTTGGCGGCCCAGCCGGGCTGCGCCTTGCGGGCGGCCCGGACGGCGTCGCGGAGGTCCTTGCGGGAGGCCCGGCAGGCGTTGGCCATGGGTGTGCCGTCGGCGGCCCGGACGAGGTACGAGCGGCCGCTCTCGGTCCGCGGGAACGCGCCGCCGATGTACAGCTTGTACGTCTTGAGGACCGGGATCCGGCCGTTACCGGCCCCGTCCGAGGCCGCTACGAGGCTCCGTCGCGTGGCCATCGTCAGCGGTCCTCGAGCCGGACGTAGGCGTGGAGGCCGTGCATCCCGCCCTCGCGCCCGAAGCCCGATTCCTTGTAGCCGCCGAACGGCGACGTCGGATCGAACCGGTTGAAGGTGTTGGCCCAGACGACGCCGGCCTTCATCCGCGACACCATCTCGAGGATCCGCGAGCCCTTGTCCGTCCAGATCCCGGCGGAGAGGCCGTACTCCGTGTTGTTGGCCTTCTCGACCGCCTCCTCGGGCGTCCGGAAGGTCAGCACGGACAGGACCGGTCCGAAGATCTCCTCGCGGGCGATCCGGTGGGACTGGGCGACGTTGGTGAACAGGGTCGGTCGGAAGAAGTAGCCGCGGTCCGGCAGGTCACACGGCGGCTGGTACAGCTCGGCGCCCTCGTCGACACCGCTCTGGACGAGCTCGGTGATCTTCTCGAGCTGGCTCTTGGAGTTGATCGCCCCGACGTCGGTGTTCTTGTCCAGCGGGTCGCCGACCCGGATCGTCGCCAGCCGGTCCTTGAGCTTGTCGATGAGCGGCTCGGCGATCGACTCCTGGACGAGCAGGCGCGAGCCCGCGCAGCAGACTTCGCCCTGGTTGAAGTAGATGCCATTGACGATGCCTTCGACGGCCTGGTCGAGCGGGGCATCGTCGAACACGATGTTGGCGGCCTTGCCGCCGAGCTCCAGGGTCAGGGCCTTGTCGGTCCCGGCGACGCCCCGGAAGATGCGCCGCCCGATCTCCGTGGAGCCCGTGAACGCGACCTTGTCGACGTCCTTGTGGGTGACGAGGGACATCCCGATCTCGCCTGGACCCGGGACGATATTGACCGTCCCCGGCGGCAGATCGGCCTGGACGCAGACGTCGGCGAACAGGAGGGCCGACAGCGGGGTCGTGGACGCCGGCTTGAGCACGACCGTGTTGCCGGCGGCGAGGGCCGGGGCGATCTTCCAGGCGAGCATGAGCAGCGGGAAGTTCCACGGGATGATCTGGGCGGCCACACCGAGCGGCCGGGCGACCCGGCCCGGGAACGCGTACTCGAGCTTGTCCGCCCAGCCGGCGTAGTACCAGAAATGGCTGGCGGCCAACGGCACGTCGACGTCGCGCGACTCCTTGATCGGCTTGCCCGAATCCATCGACTCGAGGACGGCGAACTCGCGGCTGCGCTCCTGGAGGATGCGGCTGATCCGGAACAGGTACTTGGCCCGTTCCTTGCCGGACAGCTGACCCCATGACCGGCGCTGGGCGCGGCGCGCGGCCCGGACCGCCTTGTCGATGTCGACCGCCGTCGCGCGGGCGACCTCGGCGAGCGGCCGCTCCGTGGCCGGGTCCACCGAGGTGAACGTCGCCCCGTCCGACGCCGCGACCTCGCGGCCACCGATGAACAGGCCGTAGCGCTCCTTGAGCGTGACGATGTCGCGCGCCTCGGGCGCGGGCGCGTAGTCCCACGGGATGGCCTGCCCGTCACCGAGGCCCCAACTGCTGGCGGCGGGCGCGCCGGCATCCTTCGGGACGATGCTCGAGGCCGCACGAGTGACCATGCTCACCATTATGGCACCGGGTGCCCCGCAACCCGGTCAGGGACCGCGGGGTCAGGGACGTCGCGGTCCGGCTCGCTCACGGCCCGGAGCACAGCGGCGACCCGTTCTGCCGTCGGCGCGGCGACGATGTCATGGTCATCGCCCGGCAACACGACGACCTCGACCCGGGCGGTCGACAGGTCAGCCAGCTCGTCCGGACCCCGGAAGAAGGCGGGCCGGGCCGACGCGCCGAGGACGGCCGTGATCGGGCCGGGGTACGGAGCCGCGACGTGGCGGGCGACGAGCGCGGCGTGCTGGGCGGCGAGGTCCGGCGCTGCGCCGACCCGGTCCGGCACACGTCCCGTGGTCCGCCGGAACCGCTCCCGGGCCATCAGGCGGAGCAGGCCGGCCGTCGCGAGGGCCACGGCCTCGCGACCGCCCTCCCGCCGACCGGCGTCGAGGATCGCGGCCACCCGGCGGCGCAACCGGTCGCGGCGGTAGCGACGCACGGCAGTGGGGCGGATGAGGGTCGGGAACTCCAGGGGGCTGATCGCGATGAGCGACAGGCTGCCGACCTCCTCGCCGCGGGCGACCAGGCGGCGGGCCGCGGCATGCGCCACGAGGGCCCCGAAGCACACGCCGGCGAGGTGATACGGGCCCTCCGGCTGCACGGTCCGGATGCGATCGAGGTAGCGATCGGCCATCGACTCGACCGAGGCAGCGGCCGGATCATGCGGGTCCAGCGGCGGCAGGCTGTGGAAGGCGATCCCCATGCCCATCCCGCGCGCGACGTCCCGGAGGAACCACGGCTGGTCCGGCGCGGCGTGGATGACGAACACCGAGCGCTCGGACCCGTCGGCAAGGGTTACGAGGTCGGATCCGTCGCTGGTATCGCCGGCGCCGCGTCGGCGACGGAGCTCGCCGGCCAGTTCGGCGACGGTCGCGGCGCGCGCCATCGCCCCGACGGGGATCTCGGTCCCGAGGCGTGTCCCGACCTCCAGGAGCATCGTCGTCGCGGCCAGCGAATCGCCGCCGAGATCGAAGAACGGGTCGTCGATACCGACCGGGCGGATGCCGAGCACGTCGGCCCACGCATCGACGAGCAGGTCCTCCAGCGGATCGCGCGGCGGCGCGTAGGCGACCGACAAGCGTGGACGTTCGTGGCCCGGGTCCGGGAGGGCGGCCCGGTCGACCTTGTTCGCGCTGGTCAGCGGCACGCCGGCGAGGACCATGATGGCGGCCGGGACGAGGGCGTCCGGCAGCTCATTCGCGACCGATCGCCGGAGGGTGACTGGATCGAGTGCGATCCGCGCGTCGTCACCGACGACGTACGCCAGGAGACGCGCCTCGCCGGTCACATCGCGGCGCGTGATCGCCGCCGCCGCGGCGACGTTCGGCCTGGAGCGGAGCGCCCCCTCCAGGATCGTCGGGTCGATGACCTGGCCGCGGATCTTGTGGACGTCGTCCAGCCGGCCGAGGTGATGGAGACAGCCATCTGGATCCATCCGTCCCAGATCGCCGGTGCGGTAGACCCGCGACTCCGCGTCGGCCGGATCCGGCGCGAATGCACGAGCCGTCCGGTCCGGGTCGTCGCGGTAGCCGGCCGCCAGCCCGCGACCACGGACGACAAGCTCGCCCTCCTCGCCGGGGGGCCTTGGCTGCCCGTCCGCTCCGACGATGTCGACGGTCACGCCGTCGACCGGGTAGCCCACGGGCAGGGCGCCGACGCCGAGGGGCGGCGACATCTGGCCCACGAAGAACTGCCGGGTGAGGCCCGTCTCGGTCGCCCCGAGGCCGTTGACGAGCACCGCCTCCGGCCCGGTCGCTCGGCGGAACCGCTCCACGTCCGACCAGTCCGCCAGGTCGCCCTCGAGCCGGACGACCCGCAGGGACGGAAACGTCCGGTCAGTGTGGGTCAGGCCCCGGAACACGCTCGGCACACAGTGAACCATCGTCATGCCGCTCACGCCGATGAACGTCGCGAGGCGGTCCAAGCCCGCTGAACGGACGTCGAACGGCAGGATCGTCGCACCCGTGAGCAAGGCCGACCACAGGCTGGACTGGAGGCCGCTGAACATGGGGCCGTGGATGAGGCTCAGTCGATCATCCGGCCCGATGGCCAGGCTGTCGACATAGCGCCGGACGTTGTCGAGGACGCTGGCCTGCGTGTCGACGACGCCCTTCGGCGTGCCTGTCGAGCCTGAGGTCATGAACAGGGACGCCGGCGCGTCCGGCGCGATGGCCGGATCCCGCCACGCCGGGTCCGAGTCCGGGTCCAGCCTGTCGACCTCGACCACGGTCCGGCCGCCGGCGATCCGCTGGGCCATCGCGCTCGTGGCCGCGTCCGCGACGATGACGGTCGCCCCGGCCCGCTCCAGGAGGCCGACCAGGACCGTGTCGGGATAGGCCGGATCCAACGGCGCGACGCCGGCACCGGTCCGCGTGGCGCCGACGAGGCCCTGCACGAACGTCGCGCCCTGGCCGAGGAGGAGCGCGATCGTCATCGGCCGCGTGCCGGCGGCGGCCGCGCCGATCGCGGCTGTCCGCGCCTCGAGCGCGGCGTAGGTCAGGACCTCGCGACCGTCATCGAGGGCCGGCCTGGCCGCGTGCTCGCGGGCGATCCGTGCGAATCGAGCCGGGATCGATGACCCGATCAGGGTCTCCCCGATCGGGGTCCACGGTCCCGCCGGCCGCAGCGCATCACGGGCATCGTGCGCCTCCATCGCCGGACCCTAGCGCATCCGCGGGACTCGCTGAGCAGTCGTGCGCTGCGACCGGATGGACGCGTTCGCAGTAGCGCAC
>CAVRHM010000003.1:0-66364 GCA_963721015.1 uncultured Chloroflexia bacterium
CCCGAGGCCGCCTGTCAAACGCCTCCCCCACGGTGGGGGCGCGCTAGATCGGACTGGTCTCGACGAGCAGGATGAAGGCCGCTCCGGACAGCCAGCACAGGAGCGCCAGCTCGACCGATCCGGGGTTGCCGAGCGGGCCGACCAGGACGAGGTAGACGACCAGCCCGACGAGGCCGGCGATGAGGCCCTTGAGCAAGCGCAGGCCGATCTCGGCCAGGAGGTTGCTCACGACGACAGACGGCCCGGCGGCCCTGGAGGGCCCGGATGAGGGTCACGTCGTCGGCGTACTCCAGGTCGCCACCGACCGGCAGCCCGCGCGCGATGCGGGTCACCGAGGCGACGGTCCCGTCCAGGCGCTCGGCCAGGTACATCGCCGTGGCCTCGCCCTCGAGCGTCGGGTTGGTGGCCATCACGACCTCGACGAAGGGGTGGCCGTCGCGGGCCGCCTCGTCGGCTCGACCGAGGAGCTCGCGGATGCGCAACCGCTCGGGGCCGATGCCGTCGATCGGGGAGATGGCGCCATGGAGGACGTGATAGAGGCCCTTGAACTCGCCGGTCCGCTCCAGGGCGAGGACGTCGAGCGGCTCCTCGACGACGCACAGCCTCGTCTGGTCCCGGCCCGTCGCGGCAGATCGCACACAGCTCCTGGTCGCTGATGTTGAAGCAGCGGGCACAGAAGACGACCTTGTCGCGGACGGCGATGAGCGCCGCGGCCAGGGTCCGCGCCTCGGCATCCGGGGCGCGCAGCAGGTGGTAGGTCAAGCGCTGCGCGGTCTTGGGCCCGATGCCGGGCAGGCGCGCGAACGACTCGATCAGCCGCGCGACCGGTTCGATGAGCGGCGTGGCCAAGCGCCCGTCACATCCCCGGGATCTTGAGGCCACCGGTCACGGCGGCCATCTTCTGCTCGGCCAGGTCGCGCGACGCGCGGAGCGCGTCGTTGACGGCGGCCACGACCAGGTCCTGGAGCATCTCGACGTCGGCCGGGTCGACCGCCGACGGGTCGATGGTGATGCTGACCAGCTCCTGCTTGCCGGTCACCGTGACGCTGCACGACGCCGCCGCCGGCCGAGCCCTCGATGGTCGTCGCCTCCAGCTCGCCCTGGACGCGCACCATCTCCTGCTGCATCTGCTGGGCCATCCTCTGCAGGTTGGCCATGCCCATCGCGTGAACCTCCTCGTTCGTGTCGGGCAAGTCTGCCGGATGCGGGGCCGGCGTGCCGCGGGGCGTCGGTCAGCTGACCTCCCCGACATCGACCAGGTCGTCGGCGAAGATCCGGCGCGCCTCGGCGAGCAGGTCCGTCGCTCGGCGGCCGGCGGGGCGGCGAGCTCGATGTTCGTGGCGACCGTCCGGACGTTGACGGCCCGCCCGAGGTGGCCACCGATGGCGGCCTCGAGGTCGGACCGGCGGCGCTCGGCGTGGTCCTTGAGGAACCCCTTGGCCTCCGGGAAGCCCGAGGGTCACGACGTTGCCGTCGACGGCGATCGGGCGGCACTCGGCCAGGACGGCGCGGGTCGCCGGGCTGACCGCCCTGACGATGTCGGGCCAATCGCGCGACGAGGCGGTCGAGCTCCGGGCGCCGGCGGGTGACGGCGCGGGAGCGTCGGTCGGCGCGGCGGCGGCATCGGTGTCGGCTCGGTCGCATCGACCGCTGGTGGCGGGGGCTCGACGGCATCGATCGCGGCGGGCGCCGTCTCGCCGGTATCGACCGGGCGCTCCGGCCCGGCCGGGCCAGGAGTCGTCGCCACGGGCTCGGGGGCGGCCGGGGTCGGTGTCGTCGCTGCCGGCTCGGGCGGCGCCGTCGTCGATGGCTGACGGGCTGATGCGCCCGTGCCGCGCGCGCGGCGGGCCTCGGCGCCGGCGAACAGGGCCAGCTCGAGCTGCAGGCGCAGGCCGCCGATGGCGGCGCGGTCGGGGTCGATGGCGATGAGCCGGCGGGCGACCGTCGGCCAGCGCGGCACGGTCCGCGGTCGGGCTGGGCCGGCCGCGGCGACGAGGCGCCGCGGACGGCATCGACGACCTGGTCAAGGAGCGCCCGGGGGTCGCGGCCACGCTCGTCGAGTCGGTCGAGGATGTCGATGCCCGGCAGCCGCGTCGCCGGTCAGCAGCGCGTCGAGGAAGCCGTCGACGGCGGCGGCATCGGCCAGGCCGAGCAGGTCGCGGACGGTCGGCCTCGGTGATCGTCGTCGGTCGACGTCGACAGGAGCTGGTCGAGGATCGACTCGGCGTCGCGCATGCCGCCGGCCGCCAGCCGCGCGATGAGTGTCACCGCCTCCGGCTCGGCCGTGCGGCCGTCGGCCTCGAGGATGCGCCGCAGCTTGCCCTCGATCTCCGGGACCGTCAGGCGCCGGACGTCGTAGCGCTGGAGTCGCGACAGGATGGCCGGCGGGAAGCCCGACGGCTCGGTCGAGGCGAACATGAACAGGACGAAGTCGGGCGGCTCCTCGAGCGACTTGAGCAGCGCGTTCCAGGCGTCGCGGGTGATCTGGTGCGCCTCGTCGAGGATGTACACCTTGCGCCGCAGGTGGCCGGGCGGGTAGGCCAGCCGATCGCGCAGGTCGCGGACCTCGTTGATGCCGCGGTTCGACGCGGCGTCGATCTCCAGGACGTCGAGGGTCGTGCCCTCGCGGATGGCGACGCACGCGTCGCAGACGTCACACGGGTCGCCATCGCGCAGGTCCGTGCAGTTGACCGCCTTGGCGACGATCCGGGCGAGGCTGGTCTTGCCCGTGCCGCGCGGCCCGACGAACAGCAGCGCATGCCCGACGCGGTCGGTCCGGACGGCATTGCGCAGCGTCTCGACGACCGCCTCCTGGCCGACGATCTGGCTGAACGTCTGGGCGCGCCAGCGGCGATAGAGGGCCTGGTGCGGGCCGGTCGTGGTCACGACCTCCTCCGGTCGAGGGGCGAGCGGGTCGGAAGTGCCGTGCACCCTCCGTCGATCGACACGTTCCCGGGCCCACCGTGACGGGCGGCTCGGATCAGGCCGTTCCGCGGCACCCGACGATGGTCGCTTAGTGCTGCTTCCTTCCGGACCTGACACGGTTCGCGGTTCGTCGCTGCGCGGGACCCGATCCTCAACGTCGCACCGTCGGGCGGCGACCGAGAACGGAGACCTCGAGAGGGGATTCGGCCCTGCTGGAGCGGATTGCAGGCTACAGGGCACCGCTAGTTCCCCGCCTAGCACGGCCCGGAGAGTCTACCCCACGGACCGGCGGGTGGCCGGACCGCTGCTATCGTCAGGTCGATGGACGTCGCGGAGCTCGCCTGGCTCGAGCACGCCAACATGGTCGAGGCCGACGTCGCCGCGGCGGGGCAGGTGGACGGCGCCATCATCCAGCGCGGCGCCGGGATCGCCCTGTTGTCGACCGGCCTGCCGATGCGGCTGTTCAACCAGGTCATCGTCGAGGACGAGCGTGCGACGACGGCCGCCATCGAGGCGGCGGTCACGGTCATGCGCCAGCGCGAGGCCCGATTCGTCGTGACCCTGCGAGCCGGGACCGACGATCGACACCTGGCGGCCATGGCCGGCCTCGGGCTGGTCGTGCTCGATGCCGACCCATGGATGCCCGGCATGGCGATGAGCCCGATCCCGCCACCGGGCGAGCGGCCGCCCGTGCCCGGCCTCGACATCCGCCAGGTCACCGATGCGGAGGGCATCGCCGACCACATCGCGGCCGCCGCCGGCGGGTTCGACATGCCGATCGCGTGGCTGGAGGCGATCATCACCGAGGGTCTCGTGGCGCATCCCGATGCGGCCCTGTACGTCGGCTATGCGGCTGGAAGCCCGGTCTGCGCCGGCCTCGGCTTCCGGACCGGCCGGACGATCGGCGTGTACAACATCGCGACGGTGGAGCCGGCCAGGCGCCGCGGCTACGGCGCGGCCATGACCATGCGGATCGTCGACGACGGCCTCGCCCGCGGGTGCGATGTCGCGACCCTGCAGGCCAGTCCGATGGGTCGACCGATCTATGAACGGCTCGGTTTCCGCACCGTCGTCGACTACCGAGGCTTCATCGACCTAGCGTCGACCTGACGACCCCGAGCGGGCGTCGAGGCGCGCAGGGCGCCGAGCGGCGATCGGCGTCGGACGTCAAGCCCGGCGCAAGGGCGTCGAGGCGAAGGCGGCGCCCGAGCACCGGAGCGAGCGCACCCCAAGGTGCGTGAGCGAGGCGCGCAGGGCGCCAACGCGGCGATCGGCGTCCAGGCGCCGGGCGGGGTGGCGGAGAGGGCGGGATTCGAACCCGCGACGGGTTGCCCCGAACCGCATTTCCAGTGCGGCGCCATAGTCCACTAGGCGACCTCTCCCCGGACACGCCGGAACCGGCCGGGGTACCGGCCGGTCCAGTGGCGATGCGAGGTGATGGCGGAGAGGGCGGGATTCGAACCCGCGGTGCTTTCGCACACCGCTTTTCGAGAGCGGCACCATCAACCACTCGGACACCTCTCCGCGGGAGAGGATACCAAACCGTCCGTCGGATGGCCACCGGCGGCGGCCCCGGCTCGAGCCGGAGCTCAGCCGGAACGGTGCGGCCGCGAAGAGGGCCTCGGCCTCGTCGCGGCGGATGCCGCTGACGACCTTGATCCGCCGCGGCAGGGCGCTGTGCTGGGCCAGCTGGATGACCGTCCCGGCGGCCCCGTCGCGCGTGTTCGGCACGGCGAAGACGAGCGCCTCGACATCGCTCTCGAGCAAGCGCGCCGACGCACATCGCGCACGGCTCGAGGGTCGTGAAGATCGTGGCGTCGGCGAGGCGGACGCGGCCGAGCCGGCGGGCGGCCTCGCGCAGGGCGACGACCACGGCGTGGGCGGTCGGGTCGTTGGCGGCCTCGACCCGGTCATGGGCCCGCGCGACCATCGCCTCGTCGACGACGGCGACGGCGGCGATCGGTCGCTCGCCGCGCGACGGCCGCGAGCTGCGCCTCGGCGAGCGCCTCGCCCATGAACAGCTCGTAGTTCATGCGCCCGATGCTAGCAGACGACCGTCTGGCCGCTCCCGTCACCGGCCGACCGGCGCGACCGCAACCGGACCGCAACCCGCCGGGACCGTGCGGCGTCGCAGTACGATTCCGGCCGCCATGACCAGATCGAAACGGATCGCCATCCTGACCGGCGGCGGCGACGTCCCCGGCCTCAACGCCGTCATCAAGAGCGTCGTCTACCGCGCGACCGAGGCCGGCTACGACGTCCTCGGCCTGCGCCGCGGCTGGGAGGCGCCTGACCCACGTCCAGCCCGAGCTCACCCGACGGCGGCGGGACCGGCTACCTCCGCCCGCTCGACCGGATCAACACCCGGACCATCGACCGGACCGGCGGCACGATCCTGCACACCTCGCGGACCAACCCGCGCAAGATGCGGACGGCGGCGCTGCCCGCCGTGGCTCGCGGCCGCGGAGCGCGGTCGCTACGAGGTCGCCGAGGGCATCCACGACCTGACCCCGCTCGTGCTCGACCACCTCGAGGCGCTCGGGATCGACGTCCTGGTGACCATCGGTGGCGACGACACCCTGTCGTACTCGCAGGTCCTGGCCGACGCCGGCGTGGCGCTGATGGCCATCCCCAAGACGATGGACAACGACGTCCAGGGGACCGAGTACTGCATCGGCTTCTCGACGGCCATCACCCGGGCCAAGGAGGCCATCAACCGCCAACGCACGACCCTCGGCTCGCACGAGCGCATCGGCGTCTTCCGGATCTTCGGGCGCGACGCCGGCTTCTCCGCCCTGTACACGGCCTACGTGACGTCGGCGCGCTGCGTCATCCCCGAGGTGCCGTACGACCTCGACGCGCTGGCCGGCCTGCTGGCCGCCGACCACGCGGCCAACCCCAGCCACTACGCCTTCGTCATCACCGCCGAGGGGGCGATCTGGCAGGGCGCCCAGATGACCGACGTCGGCGAGGCCGACGCGTTCGGCCACCGCCACAAGGCCAACGTCGGCGAGGCCCTGGCGGAGGAGCTCCGGCTGCCGGACCGGCATCGAGACCCTCGCCTCGGAGCTGACCTACGACCTGCGCTCGGGCGAGCCGGACTCGATCGACTCGATGGTCGCGACGACCTTCGCCAATGTCGCGATGGACCTCATCGCCGACGGCGTGACCGGCCGGATGGTCGCCATCCAGGACGGCAAGTACGCCCACACCGCCCTGCCCGACCCGGCCCTCGGCCCGCGCAAGGTCGACGTCGACGTCATGTACAACGCGGCGCGCTTCCGGCCGCGCTACGAGGGCAAGCTCGGCGACCCGATGCTCCTCGTCGGCCTCGACTGAGGCGTCGCGCAGGCCGTCGCGGCGGCTGAGAGGGCCGGGCGTAGACCGTCGGATCGAGGCCGGGCGCCGCTCGGCGTCCAGGCGCGAGGCCCGGCGTCGAGACCGGACAGGCCGCGGATCGTCGCGAGCCAGCGCCGACATGTCGTCGTCGCCGTGGCCGCCGGCGCGATGAGGCCGGTCTCGAGCTGCGCCGCCAGGGCCGCTGACGGGCAGGACCGCGCCGAGCTGCGTCGGCCAGGTCGAGGGCGATGCCGAGGTCCTTGCGATGGAGCGCGACCTTGAAGCCGAGCGGGTAGTCGTTGTCGATCATCCGGCCGCTCCGGTTGGCGAGGACCCAGCTCTGGGCGGCCCCGCCGCCGAGCGCGCTCGACGACCTGCTCGACGTCGAGCCCGGCCTTGATGGCCAGGACGATGCCCTCGGCGACCCCGAGGTAGGTGCCGGCCAGGATGACCTGGTTGACCGCCTTGACCGCCTGGCCGGCGCCGATCGGGCCGACGTGCGTGATCGTCCGGCCGAGGGCGGCGAGCGACCGGTCGGGCCCGCTCGACGTCATCGGCTCGGTCGCCGCCGACGAAGATGGTCAGGGTCGCGTTGCGGGCGCCCTCGCTGCCGCCGGAGACCGGGGCGTCGACCATGGCCAGGCCGCGCTCGCGGAGTCGCGCCGCGAAGTCCCAGCTGCCGGACGGGGCGATCGTCGAGCAGTCGATGATGAGCGAGCCTGCGCGGGCGCCGTCGGCGACGCCGTCGCGCCCGAACAGCACCGCCTCGACGTCCGGCGTATCGGAGACGCACACGACGATGATGTCCGCTGCGGCCGGCGGCCTCGGCCGGGACGTCCGCCGTCTCGACCCCCAGCTCGGCCAGCTCCGGCGCGCGACCGGGCGTCCGATTCCAGGCGACGAGCGGGAACCCGGCGCGCGCCAGGTTGGCGGCCATGGCCGAGCCCATCGTGCCCAGACCCCAGGAAGGCGACGCGCTCCATGGATGGATGGTACGGAACCGTGTCGCCCACCGTGACGTCCCTTGTCGGCCGATGAGCCCGCGCGCTAGGGTCGCCCGAGACGGAACGCGGGTCGCGAAACCGGGAGGGACATGACATGGACGAAGGCCGGCAGGCTGCCCAGGCCCACATCAGTTCGCTGCCCGAGCCGCGGCGGTCGCAGATGCAGCACCTGCACGACATCATCCTCGAGGCCCTGCCCGGGATCGACGTCGCGATGCTCGACTACGGCGGCTCGATGATCGGCTACGGCTGGTACGACTACACCAACAGCCGAGGTCCCGCGGGTCGCTGGTTCTCGGTCGGCCTGGCCGATCGGAAGGCCTACATCTCGCTGTTCTCGATGGCCCAGCGCGACGGCGGCTACCTCGTCGAGGCGATCAAGGACCGCTTCCCCGACGCCAAGATGGGGCGGAGCTGCCTCAATCTGACGAAGCCGGAGCTCGTCGACGATGACGCCGTCCGCGAGCTCGCGCGCGAGAGCTGGGACCAGTACAAGGACGGCTTCCAGCGGCCGGCGGCGGCTCAGCGGTAGGTGCGCCGACCGGCCCGGAGGGCCTCCATGACCTGGCCTGCCCGGCGCTCGCGGGTGGCCGGCTGCTTGGCCGCGACGATCGGATCGGCGAAGCCCTTGCGGTAGAAGGTCGCCAGCGACTCGAACCGGCGGCGCGCGACCGGATCGGCACGGAGGGCGTCGCGCAGCTCGGCCGGCAGGTCGTCGACCTGTGGACCCTCGGGCTGGAGGACGACCTCGACGGTCGCGCCCGGGGCCACGGACGGATCGCGGCACCAGGCAGGTCCGAGGTGGATCTCCCAGCGACCGTCGGTCGGCTCGATCGTCCCGCGCATCGGCTGGCCACCGATCGTCCCAGCCACGTAGTGCCGGTCCTTGGGCCCCCACGCCGCATCGGGATCGAAGGCGACGGCCACGGTCGTGCCGCCACGCGCTCGGGGCTCCAGGGTCGCGATGAACGACTGGGCGCCATGGGCTCAGGGTATCGGCGCGGCCCGATCCGCGACGGGATCGAGTGGGTGTGGCGCGCCCGGCGAGACTCGAACTCACGACCTTTAGGTCCGCAACCTAACGCTCTATCCACTGAGCTACGGGCGCTTGTGCCGCGTGCCGCTCCGACGGCCGAGGCGCCGCCCCGCCAGCCATCTCCGGAGGACGGCTCTGGCGGAGAGGGAGGGATTCGAACCCTCGAAGCAGGTTACCCCACTTGGCGGTTTAGCAAACCGCTGCACTAGACCTCTATGCGACCTCTCCGTCGCTGCGGCGGGCGCCATCCTATCATGATGGGTGCGGCCCTCGGACCGGCCGCCGGACTGCTCCACGACCCTTCCCAGAGGGATGCCCGGATGCTCGACGACGACCTGCGCAAGCTGCTCATCGCCCAGATCGGGCAACGAGTTCGCGGCGCACGCGCTGTACATGGCCATCTCGGTCTACTTCGATCGCGCCGAGCCTCAAGGCCTGGGGCAAGCTGTTCAAGCGCCAGGCCATCGAGGAGGCCCAGCACGCCCAGAAGATCATGGACTTCCTGATCGACAACGAGGTCGATGTTCGACCTGCCGGCGCTCAAGGCCGCAGTCGACCCGGTTCGGGTCGGCGCTGGGCGCCGCCGAGCGCGCGCTCAAGTCGGAGAAGGACGTCGCCGAACAGTTCGACCGGATGGCCGCGGTCGCGGCCGCGGCCGGCGATCACCGCGGGTTCCAGTTCCTGCAGTGGTTCATCGAGGAGCAGGTCGAGGAGGAGGCGAAGCTGCAGTCGATCGTCGACCTCATCGACAGCGGCATCAACCTGTTCCAGGCGGAGGCCCTGCTCGACCGCTTCGAGTAGCGGCTGCAGCGGCGAGCCAGGCCGCTCGCGTTGACACGCGCGGCCGCGGTCGGCACACTCCGTCCACGCATGAGCCACACCTTCTACTTTCTGAGCCCGGCATGATGGTTCTCGGTCACTGACCGAGGGCACGGGTCGTGCCGGGCGAACGAAGCAGAGGCGAGACCTCTGCTTTTTTGTTTGGCCCAGCCGACCGACGAGGAGACCAACCCGCGATGTTCGTCGTGATGGCCATCGGCCGCGACCGAGGCCGAGGTCCTCGGGCGTCAAGAGCCAGATCCTGGCCGAGGGTCTGACCCCGTTCGACCACGTCGGCCGGCGACCGGACGCGTCATCGCCGTCGTCGGCGAGGTCGGATCGACCGCGAGCCGGCCCTGCTCGACCGCCTCGGCGGCGCTGCCCGGGGTCGAGTCGGTGACCCCGATCAGTCGGCCGTTCAAGCTCACGTCGCGCGAGTTCAAGCCCGAGGACACGGTCATCCGCGTCCTCGACGCCGTCGATCGGCGACGGCTCGCCTGACGATGATGGCCGGCCCGTGCTCGGTCGAGAGCCGCGACCAGCTGTTCGAGACGGCCGACGTCGGTCAAGGCGGCCGGGGCGACGATCCTGCGCGGCGGCGCGTTCAAGCCGCGGACCAGCCCGTACGCCTTCCAGGGCCTCGGCGTCGAGGCGCTCCGCTACCTGGCCGAGGCGCGCGACCGGACCGGCCTGCCGATCATCACCGAGGTCATGGAGCCGTCCCAGGTCGACATCGTCGCCGAGTACGCGGACATCCTCCAGATCGGGACCCGGAACATGCAGAACTACTCGCTCCTGCGCGACGTCGGGCGGGTCGCCCGGCCGGTGATGCTCAAGCGCGGCTACGGGGCGACGGTCGAGGAGTGGCTGATGGCCGCCGAGTACATCGTCAGCTCCGGCAATCCCAACGTCATCCTGTGCGAGCGCGGCATCCGGACGTTCGAGACCTACACCCGCAACACCCTCGACCTGGCCGCCGTGCCGCTCCTGCACCACCTGACCCACCTGCCGGTCATCGTCGACCCGAGCCACGCCACCGGGAAGCGCTGGCTGGTCAAGCCGCTGGCCATCGGCGGCGTCGCGGTCGGGGCCGACGGGGTCATGGTCGAGGTCCATCCGACACCCGAGGACGGCGCTGTCCGACGCCGAGCAGCAGCTGACCCTCGACCAGTTCCGCGACCTGATGGCAGACCCTCGTCCCGGTCCACGCCCACGTCCGCGGCCTCCACGGCGACCCGGTCGTGTCCGGCGCCGCGATGGGCATCGGCGGCAGCGGAGGGCTGGCGAAGCACTGATGACCGCCCCCGACGCGACGCACCCGAGCGGGGTCGACGTCGCCACCGTCCAGCCGGCCGCGCGCCTGCGCGGCGAGCTGCGGCTGCCCGGCGACAAGTCGGTCAGCCATCGCGCGCTGATGCTCGCGACCCTGGCCGCCGGCGAGAGCCGGATCAACGGCGCCGGCGACGGCGCGGACGTGCGCTCGACGGCCGGCGTCATGCGCGCCCTCGGCGCGACGGTCGAGCGGCTCGCCGCCGACGGGCCGCGGGTCGACTATCGGGTCGTGTCGCCGGGCGCGGACGGGCTGACCGAGCCGGACGGGATCCTGGACTGCGGCAATTCCGGGACGAGCCTGCGGCTCATCACCGGGATGCTCGCCGGCCTGCCCATGACCTGCGTCCTGGACGGGGATGCTTCGTTGCGTCGCCGACCGGTCGCTCGTATCATCGAACCGCTGCGCTCGATGGGCGCGGTGCTCCATGGGCGACGCCACGATTCCCTCCCTCCCCTGACCGTGGTCGGGCATACCCCGCTCAGGGCGGTGGAGGTCACGACCCCGGTGCCCTCGGCCCAGGTCAAGTCGGCGATCCTCCTCGCGGGCCTTCGGGCGGACGGGGCCACGACGGTGCGGGAGCGCGTGGCGACCCGCGACCACACGGAGCGGATGCTGCGCGCACGGGGCGTAGCGGTCAGGCGGGCCGACGAGCCGGATGGCGGCGCGGCCTGGACGGTACAAGGAGGGGTGGCGGTGCAGGCGATCGACGAGCGTGTCCCGGGCGACGTGTCCGCGGCTGCGTTCTGGCTCGTCGCCGGGGCGATCCATCCGGATGCCGAGCTGGTCGTGCGTGACGTCGGGGTGAACCCGACCCGCCGGGCGGTCATCGACCTGCTGCGGGCGATGGGCGCCGACATCGAGGAGCGGCCGGCGACCGGACAAGGCCCCGCCATGGTCGCGGACGCCGACGTCGGCGAGCCACTCGCCGACCTGACCGTCCGATCGTCGGATCTGCGGGCCATCGACCTCGGTCCGGCCGACGTCGCAGCGGCCATCGACGAGATCCCGATCCTGTGCCTGGCCGCGACCCAGGCGCGCGGCACCACGACGATCCGTGGCGCCGGCGAGCTCCGCCACAAGGAGTCGGATCGGATCGCCGGCATCGCCGCCGGCCTGGCCGCGCTGGGCGCCGACATCGCGATCGACGGCGACGACCTGCGGATCACCGGCCGATCGGCGCTGCACGGTGCCGCGACCGACAGCCTCGACGATCACCGACTGGCGATGACCTTCGCGATCGCCGGCCTCGTCGCCACCGACCACACGACCATCGAGCGGCCGGGATCGGCCGCGATCTCCTATCCGGGATTCTTCGATGACCTCGAAGGGGTGCGAGCATGACCAAGCGCGTCGTCCTCATCGGCCACCCGGTGGCCCACTCGCTGTCCGGCGCGATGCAGCAGGCGGCGTTCGATGACCTCGGCATCGACGCCCGCTATGAGCTCTGGGATCGTGCCCCCATCGCCCTGGCCGACGCCGTGACCGAGCTGCGCGGCGACGACTTCCTGGGCGCCAACGTGACCATCCCCCACAAGGAGCGGGTGGTCCCGATGGTCGACCGCCTGACCGAGGAGGCCCACGCCACCGGGGCGGTCAACACGATCACCCGCGAAGGCAAGCGCCTGATCGGGCACAACACCGACGTGCCCGGGTTCAAGGTCGCGCTGGACCGCCTGGTCGGCAAGCAGAAGATGCCGCGCATGGCCGTCGTGCTGGGTGCCGGTGGTGGCGCCAGGGCGGTCGTCTACGGACTCATCACCGAGGGCTTCCAGCGGGTCGTCGTGTTCAACCGCCACCTGCACCGGGCGGAGGGCCTGGTCAAGCATTTCGGCCGGACCGCGTCGCACATGGAGCTCCGGGCGATGCCCTGGCACGAGTCGATCATCGAGTCGGAGCTGGCCAAGACCAAGGTCCTCGTGAACGCCACGTCGATCGGCCTGACCGCCGACGAGAGCCCGGTCCCGGCCGAGGTCCTGACCGGCGACCTGCTCGTCCTGGACCTCATCTACGCCAAGACCCGGCTCCTGCGCGAGGCGGCTGCGGCCGGGGCGACGACCGCCGATGGCGAGGCGATGCTCCTCCACCAGGGTGCAGCCGCGTTCACGCTGTGGACCGGCCAGCCGGCGCCGCTCGAGCTCATGCAGGCCAAGCTGGCCGAGGCTCGGGCCGGTGGGCTCCGGTCGGCCGAGGGCGAACCGGCCGGCGACGAGCCGCCGGCGGCGGGGTCGTCGGACGGCGATGCGGGCCCGTCCGAGAGCGAGCCGGCGGCGGCCGCCGCGGAGTGACGGCATTCCGCTTCCTGACCGCCGGGGAATCGCACGGTCCGGCGCTCGGGGCGACGATCGAGGGTGTCCCGGCCGGCCTCGCGCTGGACGAGGAGGTCATCGCGGTGGACCTCGCCCGGCGTCAACTGGGCTATGGCCGAGGCGCGCGTCAGACGATCGAGCGCGACCGGGCCGAGATCCTGGGCGGCGTCCGGCACGGCCGGACCCTCGGCTCGCCCATCCTCCTCCTCGTTCGTAACCGCGACTGGGAGAACTGGACCCAGGTCATGCAGGTCGGGCCGTTGTCGGACGAGGACGCGGCCGCACTGGCCGCGGCGGCCGACGACGGCAACAAGCGAGCCACGCCGGTCACCCGGGTCCGACCCGGCCACGCCGACCTGGCCGGCGCCCTGAAGTACGGCTTCAACGACGTCCGCAACGTCCTCGAGCGCGCGTCCGCGCGGGAGACCGCCGCGCGGGTCGCGGCCGGGGCTGTCGCGCGCGCCTTCCTGCGCGAGCTGGGCATCGAGGCCTGGTCGTTCACGGCCGAGGTCGGCGGGGTCTCCCTGGACCCGGCCAAGGCGACGCGCACTCGGGAGGAGGCCGACACGTCGCCACTCCGCTGCCCCGATCCCGAGGCCGAGACGGCGATGATCGCCCGCATCGACGAGGCGCGCTCGAACGGCGACACGGTCGGCGGCGTCTTCGAGGTCGTGGTCCACGGGCTGCCCATCGGCCTGGGGTCGTACGTCCATTGGGACCGGCGCCTGGACGCCGCCCTGGCGGCGGCGGTCATGAGCATCAACATCGTCAAGGGCGTCGAGTTCGGCCTGGGCTTCGAGCAGACTCGTCGGTTCGGGTCGAACGTCCACGACGTCATCGAAGGCCGGACCGATGCGGGTCGCTGGGTCCACCGGTCGAACAACGCCGGCGGACTGACCGGCGGCGTGACCAACGGCGAGCCGCTCGTCGTGCGCGGCGCGGTCAAGCCCATCTCGACCCTGGCCCGCCCGCTGCCCTCGGCCGACCTCATCTCCGGCGAGGCCGTCGACAAGGCCCACTACGAGCGCAGCGATATCAGCGTCGTGCCCGCGGCTGGGGTCGTCGGCGAGGCGATGGTCATGCTGACCCTGGCCGCGTTCGTGCTCGAGAAGGTCGGCGGCGACACGATGGGCGACGTGGCCGCGAACCTGGCCACCTACCGCGCGCGGATCGCCGCCGCCCCGGACGCCCCGGTCGCCGGTGGCGGGCGTCCGCCTGTCCTTGTCACGGGCGAGCCCCATGGGCTGTCCGGCACCGACGAGGCGGGCTCCGGCGGGGACGACTAGCACGACCATGGACCTCGTCCTCGTCGGCCTCCCGGGCAGCGGCAAAAGCGTCGTCGGCAAGCGCCTGGCAAACCGCCACGGCGCGACGTTCATCGACCTCGACGAGCGCATCGAGCACGAAGATGGCCGATCGATCCCGACCATCTTCAGCGAGGACGGCGAGGCGGCCTTCCGGGCACTTGAGCGGCGCGCGGTCGCCGACCTCGGCGCGCCGGACACAGACCCGGAGCTGCGCCGGATCATCGCCACGGGCGGCGGCGCCGTCGTGGACCCACGCAACCGCTGGCGCCTGTATCGCGGCCGTGGGACGGTCTGGCTGGATGGGCGCCCGGAAGTCCTCGCCCAGCGCCTGCGCCGTTCCCCGCACGTCCGGCCGCTCGTCCAGGGCCACGACCCGATCGGCGCGCTCCGCGACCTAGGCAGCCGGCGGGAACGGTTCTATGCGGCGGCCGATCTGCGCCTGACCGGCGTCCAGGAGGTCAGCGCCGTCGTGGATGCCGTCGAGGAGCGACTGGCGGCGTGGGGCGACGCCGCGGCGGCGGCAGCGACGACACTCATGGCGGCCGCGACGCCGATCGGCCGGATCATGTTGACCGATGGTGGCCTGGGACCGGCCGTCGACGATGCGCTCCGCCGGCTCGAGGCGCGCCGAGCGCTCATCGTCACCGAGCCCGGAGCGCGAGTCGCCGTGGCCGAGCGACTCGTCGAGACGCTCGCCGCCACGGGCTGGTCGGTCGAGATCGTCGAGCTCCCGACCGGCGAGGACGCCAAGCGTCTCGCGGTCATCGAGTCGGCGGCCACTGCCCTGGCCGGGCTCCGCGTGGAGCGGGATGAGCCGCTCGTGGCCGTCGGCGGTGGCGCCCTCGGCGACGCGGCCGGGTTCCTGGCGGCGACCTACTTGCGTGGCGTGCCGATCGTCCATGTCCCCACGACCCTCGTCGCCCAGATCGATTCGTCGATCGGGGGCAAGACTGCCGTCGATCTGGCGGAGGGCAAGAACCTCGTCGGGGCCTTCCACCAACCGGCCGCCGTCGTCATCGAGCCAGGCGTGGCCCGGACGCTCCCCGAGCGCCAGCGACGGGCCGCCCTGGCCGAAGCGGTCAAGATGGCGGCCCTCGGCGACGAGCGCCTGTTCGAGCTCCTCGAGACCCATGGCCAGGCGATCGCGCGCGGTGACGCGGCGGCCTATGACGACGGGCACGTGGCCGAGCTCGTCGAGCGCTGCGCGTGGGCGAAGGTGGAGGTCGTCGTGGCCGACGAGCGTGAACGGACCGCGACCGGCACCGGTCGGATCAGCCTCAACCTGGGGCACTCGCTGGGCCATGCCGTCGAAGCCGCCGCGGGCTACGGCGGCTTGCTCCACGGTGAAGCCGTCGCGTACGGGCTGCGCGCGGCCGTGCGGATCGGGACGGCCCTCGACGTGACGCCGCCGGAGCGAGGCGCCCGGATCACCGCCGCGCTCGATCGGTTGGCATTGGCCCACGAGCCGCTCGACTACGACCTCGACGTGGTCCTGGGCCACCTTGCCGCCGACAAGAAGCACCGCGACGGCCAGCTCCGCTGGGTCCTGCCCACGGAGACCGGGGTCGAGGTCCGGGCGGACGTCCCCGATGCCGTCGTCCGGGACGCGGCGCAGTCGCTCCTGGCTGCGGGGGCGCCGCGATGACCCGGGTGCTCGTCCTGGAGGGGCCCAATCTCAATCTCGTCGGCACCCGCGAACCGGAGATCTACGGCTACGAGACGCTCGACGAGATCCACCACGGGATCGGCGTGCGCGCGCGGGAGCTCGGGCTGGAGGTCGCCTACTTCCAGTCGAATCACGAAGGGGCGCTCATCGACCGGCTGCATGTCCGCGACTTCGATGTCGCCATCGTCAACGCCGGCGGCCTGACCCACACGAGCATCGCGCTGCGCGATGCCCTGCTCGCCGTCCAGCGCCCGTTCGTGGAGGTCCACCTGTCCGACCCGTCACGACGCGAGCCGTTCCGGCAGGTCAACTACCTCCACGACATCGCGCTCGAATCGATCGTCGGTCAGGGCGCCCGGGGCTACCACCTCGCGCTCGAGACGATCGCTCGGCGGTTGGGTGGTGCGCGTGGCTGACGGCCGGTCGCAGCGCCCGCCCGAGACGGCCGAGCTGCGGCGACTCCGGCGGCGGATCGATGTCCTGGACCGGCGGATCGTCGCGCTCCTCAACGAGCGGGCGCGCCTGGCTCGCGAGGCCGGCGAGGCCAAGGCCGATGCCGGGCGGCGCGCGATCCGGGACGCCGAGCGGGAGCGCGAGGTCCTCCTCCGGGTGACGATGGCCAACGAGGGGCCGCTCCCCCAGGCCGATCTGCTCGCGCTCTACCGGCGCTTGTTCGTGGCGACCCGCGCCCTGGAGGCGCGCGATCGCGAGCGGAGGCGCGGCGACGATCGGGCCTGACCTGCGTGGCCTCCCGCGGGGCGGCCTGACCCGGTTCGCCCCGGCGCCGACGGGCTTCCTGCACGTGGGCCACGTGGCCAATGCCGTCTGGACCTGGGGCGTCGCCCGCGCGATCGACGGCCGCGTCCTCCTCCGGGTCGAGGACCACGATGGCCAGCGCAGCCGGCCGGCCTTCGACGCGGCGCTGCTCGAGGACCTGGCCTGGCTCGGATTTCGAGCCCGACGCTGGGCCCGTCCGCCAGTCGGATCCGGACGCGATGGCGGCGTACGCCACGGCCATGGAGCGACTGCGTGCCGACGGCCGCGTCTACGGCTGCGACTGCACCCGGACGACGATCGCGGCCTGGGCAGAGGGCCACGGTCGGGCGTGGACCGGGCCCGGCTGCCCCGGCGGCTGCCGCGACCGAGGTCTGGAGGGACCGATGCTGCGGGTGGCCCTGAGCGGGGGCCAGGAGACCTGGATGGACGGCCTCGTCGGACCGTGCCGCGACGACGTCGCGCCGCGCGGTGACCTGCCCATCCGCGATCGGCACGGCCACTGGACGTACGGGTTCTGCGTCGTCGTCGACGACCTGCGCCACGGCGTCGACGTCGTCGTCCGCGGCCGCGACCTGCTCCACGCGACGCCGACCCAGATCCGCCTGGGGCGACTCCTGGGGCGCGAGGCACCTCCGACGTTCCTCCACCACCGCCTCATCCGGCGGCCGGACGGGGCGAAGCTGTCGAAGTCCGATGGCGACACCGGCGTTCGGGAGCTGCGGGCCGCCGGCTGGACGGCCGACCGCGTGATCCGCGCCGCCGCCGACGCGACGGGCTGGTCCAGCGACCATCTGACGGCCGTCGATGAACATCCGGGGGTCGACGCGTCCCAGACCTAGTGACGGGTCGGTGAGCGACCCTCGCGGAGGACCGATGGACGAAGGACTGACCCGGCAAGCCGCCCATGGCGACGCCGAGGCGTTCGACGCCCTCGCTCGGGACCGGATCGACCGGCTCTACGCCATCGCCGTCCGGATCCTCCGCGACCACCACGATGCCGAGGACGCGGTGCAACAAGCCCTCTGGACCGCATGGACCGACCTGCCGGGTCTCCGCGACCCCTCGCGACTGGATGCCTGGCTCTATCGGCTGCTCGTTCGCCAGTGTTATCGGGCCGCGGGAGCGCGTCGGCGTCGCCAGAACGTGGTCAGCCTGGGGCCCGAGCACCTGGACGCGCCGGTCGCCGGCGACGAGGCCGCCCTCGCCACGCGCGACGCCCTCGACCGGGCCTTCGCTCGCCTGAGCACCGAGCATCGAGCGGTCGTCGTCCTCCACCACTACCTGGGCCTGAGCCTCGAGGAGATCGCCCGGATCCTCGACATCCCGAGCGGCACCGCACGATCCCGCCTCCACTACGCCCTCCGGTCCCTGCGGGCCGAGCTGACCGCGACCGACCCAGCCCGATCGACGAACGGGGAGGTCGCGTCGTGAGCGACGACGAGCGCCCGGATCCCACGATCCTGGCCTGGATCCAGTCCGGCCCGGAGATGGCCTCCGCGACGTTCGTGGAGCGGACGCTGGGCCCGATCCCGCGGATGCGCCAACGGCGATCGTGGCGGATCACCCTGGACCGCTGGATCCGACCGACCCAGGGCCCGATACGAGTCGCGATGCTGGCCGGCCTCGGCGTCGCGGCCGTGCTCGTCCTCGCCATCGTCGGGACGCGCGACCTCGGCACCGTCGGAGGCCCGCCCTCGGCGCGCCCGGTCCGCCCGACGTTCGAGCTGACGATGGGGTCCGGCGCCGGTGTCCAGACCTTCGCGGCGGATCCTGCCGCGAGCGTGTCGACATGTGCGCTGGCCGAGGGCGGGCCATGGCACGTGCTGTACGCCGGCGGCGACCCGTTCCTCAGCCTTGACCTGCTGGTCGGAGCCGGCGCGGACACCGCCGCGGGCGCCGACCAGGTCGGCGCTGAGATCACGACCGCCGGCCGATACGTGCGCTTCGACCCGGCCCAGCTCCGCGGCGGTGATCCAGCCGGCCGGAGCACGGCGACCGTCTCGGTGTCGGTCGCCGGAGATGTGACGACGTTCGTCATCGCGGCCACGACGCCCGACCGGACGACCGGCGAGGACGGTGATCCGATCGACGTGACGCTGACCGTGTCCTGCGGGCCGATCCCATGACGGTGCCCGTCGACCCGCTGCACGAGAAGGAGAGGACCATGCGCCATCACCTCTGGCTGACCCTGGTCCTGACGGCCGTGGTCCTGACGGGCTGCGCGGCCACGTCCGCGGGCGGACCGAGCGATCCGCCGCCGAACGTCCAGCCCGCCTCGTTCGTCATGGACCTGGCCGGGGCCGCGAGCCTGCCCGCCTATCGCTCGGACATCGCCGCGTCGCTCAATAGCTGTTCGGCGGCATCCAGTGGCGGCTGGTCGTACCTGTACGCAGGTGGCGATCCGTTCGTGACCCTGCAGCTGGCTATCTACTCCGGGGTGACCGATGGCACGAACCCGTCGGACTTCGACCTGGACGTGGTCGCCCCTGGCGGCGGTGCCGTCCGTCTCGTGCCCGCCGGTCGCAAGGAGGGCGTCCAGGGCGAGGGGGAGGCGTCGCTCGACCGCGTCGGCGACCGGGTCATGATCACGGTCGATGGACTGTCCGCCACGCTGGAGGACGGCGCCTCGCTCGGTGGGACCGACGTCCACCTGACGCTGGACTGCCCCGCGACCTAATCCCGCTCCGTGCGGTCCTCCATCTCCCAGGCGTGGTCGAGCGCGTGCCAGGCGATGCGCCGGGCGGCGTAGCGCAGCGTCCACTTGCGGCCGGCCAGCGGCGTGCCGTCGCTGGCTTCGTCCCGAGGACCTCGAGGACCGCGGCCCGCTGGGCGCGCACGGCCGCCCGGTCCTCCAGCGTGCCGTGCGGGACCTTGAGGCCGATCTCCCGGGCGTAGGCGTGGTCGGCCTCGAACACGTGCCCGAGCATCTTGTCGCGGTCCCGGCCGCCACCGCGCGGGCCCTTGCGCAGGGTCTCGGGCGTCCTGGCGGCGATGGCGTCGAGCTCCGCCCAGGCGGCCTCGACGAGGCCGGCGATCCGGGTCGCCTCCTTGGGCGTGACCGGCTGGCGGTCGTCATCGGTGATGTCCGAGGGGACCCCGAAGTCGGTGCCCCCGCCGCCCGTCACCGACCGGACGGAGGACAGGTCCGCGGCGGCGATGTCGCCGAGCTCGAGCCCGGCGCGACTGGGCGACGCGCCGGTAGCGGGCCGCATGGTCGATGAGCGACTCGATGGCCAGCTCGGGCGTCTTGCCGCTCCGGCACCACCCGGGCCAATCGATCGCCCACACGAACGTCTTCTTGGAGCCGGACTCCTGGCCGATGTCGACCCGTGTGCGCGGCATGCCGACAGGATACCGAGGCCGGCGCCGCCGATACTTCGCGGCATGCCGATCATCGACGTCCACACCCACCGGTTCACGCGGGCCTGGCTGGAGACGCTGCGGGCCAGCGGTCGCCGTACCGCGTCGGGCGTCCGCCCGGATGGGCGGGACGAGATCTTCCGCGGCGAGACGCCGGTCGTCTTCCCGCAGCCCGGCCACTTCGACTACGACGAGCCGCATCGCGGCGATGGACGAGGCGGGCATCGACATGTCGGTCGTGTCGCTGACCTGCCCGAACGTGTACTGGGGTGGCGAGACCGTCAGCGTCGAGGCGGCGCGCGAGTCGAACGCGTCGATCGCTGCGACCGGAGGCCCGCCATCCGCGGCGGCTGCGCTGGTTCGCGTCGCTGCCCTGGCAATACCCGGCGCGCGGCGGTCGAGGAGCTGGAGCGAAGCTCGACGAGGGCGCGGTCGGGGTCATGGTCATCGCCAACGTCGACGGCCGAGTAGCCTGACCGAGCGAGCGCTTCGAGCCCGATCTGGGCAGGCGATCGACCGGCTGGGCCTGCCGGTCCTCGTCCATCCCGGCGAGCCGCCCGGCGCCGAGGCCATGGACCTGGGCCGCTATCGACCTGTCGTGGTCGGTCGGGTTCATGTTCGACACGACGCTGGCCATCACCCGGATGATCTTCGACGGGTTCCTCGACCGCTACGCCGGGCCTCAAGCTCATCGCCGCGCACGGTGGCGGGACGCTCCCCTATCTCGTCGGCCGGTTCGAGAAGGGCGACGCGGTCGAGCTCCCGGCGCGCCGGCGGATGACAGGCCAAGCCGACCGAGTACCTGCGGCGGATCTGGTACGACTGCATCACCTACGACCTCGGGGCGCTGCGCTACCTCATCTCGGTCGTCGGCGCGGAGCGGGTCCTGTTCGGGACGGACTGGCCGCACCAGGTCCACGACGTCGCGGGTCACTGGCGAACACCGCCGCGCTGGCGCCCGGCGAGCGCGACGCGATCCGCGGCGGGAACGCGGAACGCCTATTCGACGTGTGAGCCGGCCGTATCGGCGTGGCTCGCGGCGGTCAGACCGTCCGGCCAGCCAGACGGGCGACGAAGCCCGCGATCGCTCGACGATGGCCGGGGCCGACCGCCGTCCGGATCCAGATCGGGGTTGTAGATCGTGACCGTCGCCCCGACGCATCCGCCGATGGCCAGCGCCGCCGATGTCAGCGCGGCTCGAGCTCGGCCCAGCGACAGGCCGCCGGGCTGCTAGTAGTCGACGGCGGGTAGCGCCGCGCTCGACAGGACGTCGAGGTCGACATGGAGCCACCACGGTCTCGCCGGCGCGCGCCGATCCGATCCAGGGCGGACCGAGCGGCGGCCGCCGGGTCGGCCACGACGGCGCCGATCGTCGACGACCGGAACGAGGTCGTCGAGTGGGTCGACGCCGGCCTCCAGCGAGCTCTGCGTCGATCGCGCGCGCCGAGGAGGGCGACCGCGCCAGGCGCGAGGGTCGGGATGCTCGGCCAGGAGCGGCGGCGGGCAGGCCGTCGACGGCCTCGGCCCGAGCAGCCAGCCGAGCTCCATGTCGGCGGCCTCGCCGGTCGTCGACGCGGTCGGCGGCCAGGCATCCTCGTGACCATCGATGAACAGGAGCCCCGGCGCCGTCCCGTCCGGCTCGGCGACGCCGGCCAGCCCGCCGAGCACGATCGGACAGTCGCCGCCGATGAGGATCGGGATCCGCCGCCGCGCGACGGGCCACGGCGACACGACGGCGCACGCGCCCGAGGGTCGCCGTCAGGCCGGTCGCGTCGATGACGCCGTCGGGGCCGCGGCGTGGATCCGGCGGGTCGACGGTGACGTCGCCGCCGTCGACGAGCGCCGCCCCCGTCGCTCGACAGCGCCTCGACGAGGCCGGCCTCCCGAAGGGCGGCCGGCGCCCGGGCGACGCCGTCGGTCGTGCCCGACGAATTGGTCAGGGACGCCGATGAGCTCGACGGTCATGTCGCCGCGCGGAGGCTCCGGACGAGATCGGCCAGGAGCGTCGATGTCGCGGCCGTCCGTCGCCGAGCGCGTCGACCAGGGCGCTGGCCACGATGACCCCGTCGGCGCCGGCCGCGGCGATGGCCTCGCACGTGCTCGGGCTGGCTGACCCCGAAGCCGACCCCGACCGGGACCGGCGATGCGGCCCGGACGTCGCGGACGAGCGCGCCGACCGATGTCGGCAGGTCCGCCCGGGCACCGGTGACGCCGACGAGCGAGACGCAGTACAGGAAGCCGCCACTCCGGGCGGCGATCGCGGCGCGGCGCTCCGGCGGCGTCGTCGGGGCGACGAGGTAGACGACCGCCAGGCCTGCCGTCGCGGGCGACCGCCTCGAACGGCGGCGCCCTCGTCCGGCGTCAGGTCGGCCACGATGAGCCCGGCCGCGCCGGCCCCGGCGAGCCGCCGGGCGACCGCCTCGCCGTCGCCGCCGCCGATGACCTGGTTGGCGTAGCCCATCGGGCACGATGGGCAGGTCCGGCCGGGCCGCGCCGATGCGCTCGATGAGCCGCAGCGAGCCCTCGAGGTTCGCGCCGGCGGCGAGCGCGACCTGCGACGCGCGCTGGAGCGTCGCCCCGTCGGCCAGCGGGTCGCTGTAGGGCAGCCCGATCTCGAGCAGGTCGGCCCCGGCGTCGGCCGCGGCCAGCGCGATGTCACGCTCGTCTCGGCGTCCGGGTAGCCGGCCACGACGTACGGGATGAGCGCGGCCCGACCCTCGTCGCGGGCGCGGGCGAAGGCCGCCGCGATGCGCCGTGCCCCGGCGTATCGTTGGTGCCCGGGAGGCGTCGGCGAGGGTGGCCCGGATCGTCGTCATCGGCCGGCCTGCCAGGCCGCGGCCAGCTTCTTCGGGCGCGGTCCGCGCCCAGGCGCCCGTCGATGATCTCGCGTCAGGACCTCGTCGGGGATGGCCGGCGAACTCGACGTCGACCCAGCCGTAGCGCCCGACATACGCGGCGAGCCGGGCCGCCTCGGGGAAGGCGCTGCTCAGCTCGGCCTGCTCGCCGTGGCTGGTCTTGATGCTGCCGCCAGACCCGTCGACGGCCATGATCACGAAGATCTTGTCGCTTGACCCGGAACGTCGGGTGGCCCGGCGTCTCGGCATCGCCCCACGTCTCCTTCTCGGTGACCTCGGGCAGTGCCAGGCACAGGGCGCCGGACGTCGTCGCCGGTCATCGACGGGTCCGTCCACGGCTCGACATCGTCGAAGCGGGTCAGGGCCGCGAGGTCCTTGTCGCCACGGCCCGAGAAGCCGAGCAGGACGAGCAGCTCACGGTCGAGATCGAAGCCGCCGGCCAGGCCCTCGACGCCGGCCAGGATCTTGGGCAGCGCGGCGATCGCGTGCGACGTCTCGAGCGCGGGCAGGATGCCTTCCGTCCGGGTCGTCGTCTTCATCGCGGCCACGGCCTCGCGGTCGGTGGCCGACGCGACCTCGATCCGGCCGGCCTCGGCCAGCGCGGCGAGCTGTGGCCCGATGCCCGGGTAATCGAGCCCGGCCGAGGCGCTGTGGGCCTCGACGACCTGGCCGTCGCGGTCCTGGAGCATGAGCGAGCGCGACCCGTGGAGGATGCCCGGCGTCCCGCCCAGGATCGCCGCCGCGTGACGGCCGGTGTCCAGCCCGTCCCCGGCGGCCTCGGCGACGGCCAGTCGGACGGTCGGCTCGCCGATGAACCGGGCCAGCAGGCCGATGGCGTTGGAGCCGCCGCCGACGCAGGCCAGGGCGAGGTCCGGTAGCCGGCCTTCCACATCCCGGAGCTGGGCGGCCGCTTCGTCGCCGATCCGGCGCTGCAGGTCGCGGACGATGGTCGGATACGGATGCGGCCCCATCGCCGAGCCGAGGACGTAGTGCGTCGTCTCGACATTGGTCACCCAGTCGCGCATCGCCTCGTTGACCGCGTCCTTGAGGGTCGCGGTCCCGGAGGTCACGCTCCGGACCTCCGCGCCCAGTGCCCGCATGCGCAGGACGTTGGGCCCCTGGCGCTCGATGTCCTCGGCGCCCATGTAGACGACGCACGGCAGGTCGAGGAGGGCGCAGGCCGTGGCGGTCGCGACGCCGTGCTGGCCGGCCCCGGTCTCGGCGATGACCCGGGTCTTGCCCAGCCGGCGGGTCAGGAGCGCCTGGCCCAGGGCGTTGTTGATCTTGTGCGCCCCGGTGTGGGCCAGGTCCTCGCGCTTGAGGTAGAGCGCCAGGGGCGGGATGCCGGTCGTGCGCGAGCCGACGGCGCCGGACAGGACGGCGGCGTGGTCACGGACGGCGCCAGCCAGGCGGTCCGCCCGGTACAGCGCGGTGGGGCGCCCGGCGAAGCGCGCGAGGAGCTCGCGCAGGTCCGCCCAGAACACCGGGTCGTGACGCAGCGCCGCGTAGGCATCCTCGAGCTGGGCGAGGGCGGCCATCAGCGTCTCGGGCACGTAGCGCCCACCGAAGTCCCGCTCCATGCCCCAGCGACCAGCGCCGTCGGCGTCGAGCAGGCCGGGATGGACCGGCGTCGGGGCGAACGGGACGTTGGGCCGATCGTCGCGGGCGGCCTTGGCCCGCTTGACGAAGAGCCCGACGAGCAACGGGTCCTTGCGGGGCCGTTCGCCGGCTTCGCGCGGCGCTTCGACGCCGGACGCGACATCGACGCCGACCGCCGGGACCTCGCGCAGGACCGTGGCGACGTTGGCCGCGGTCAGGCCACCGGCCAGGATGACCGGCACATCACGCGCGATCGCCGCGACCGAGGTCGGATCGGCGCGGACGCCCGTCCCGCCGGGATGCGGTCCGCCGGCCGTATCGAGCATGACCCGGCTCGCCCCGGCGTCGAGCCACCGGCGCGCGACCGCGGTGCCATCCGACCCGTCGTCCCCGCCCGTCGGCGCGACGTGGACCGCGCGCCAGACGGGCCGCGGCGTGGTCAACAGCGCGTCCACGGGCTCCGCGCCGTGGAGCTGGATGACGTCGGGCCGGATCGCGGCCGTGATCGCGTCGAGGAAGTCCGGCGCCGCGTCGGCGGTCACCGCCACGACCTCCGGCCGGCGCCCGGGCGCAGCGTAGCCGCGGGCGACACCGGCGAGCCTGGCCGCCTCGTCCAGGGTCAGCTCGCGGGGCGTCCCAGGCACGAGGTTGAGCCCGATGGCGTCGGCGCCGACCGCGACCGCGGCGGCGACGCCCCGCGCGTCGGTGATGCCGCAGATCTTCACGAGCGGTCGCCGATCGCGGTTGGCCGGGTCGTCCGGCGGGCGACCGGCCGCGACGAACGAACGCGTCGTGGCCACCGGATCGGTGGACCGCATGAGGGCTTCGCCGACGAGGGCACCATCGAAGCCGATGGCCCGCCAGCGGGCGATCGTCGCCGGCTCGCGGACGCCCGACTCGGCGATGACGACCCGATCGTCCGGAACGAAGGCCCGCAGCCGATCGGCTTGCTGGACGTCCACCTCTAGGGTCTGGAGATCGCGATTGTTGATCCCGATGAGGCGGGCTCCCGTGGCCAGGGCGTCCTCGAGCTCCCGCTCGTCGTGGACCTCGACCAGCGGCGTGAGGCCCAGGCTTCGGGCCAGTCGGACGAGCCGTTCGAGCTGGGCCCGCGGATGCAGGACGGCCAGGAGCAGGACCGCATCGGCACCGGCGGCGCGGAGGATGGGCAGCTGCCGCTGGTCAACGACGAACTCCTTGGCCAGGATCGGCGCGTTGACCGCCGCCCGGACCGCCCGGAGGTCGTCGATCGAGCCGCCGAACCAGTGGGGCTCGCAGAGGACCGAGATCGCGGCCGCTCCACCGGCGATGTAGGCGCGCGCCTGGGCGACAGGGTCGCGCCCGTCCTCGACGATCCGGCCGGCCGACGGTGAGGCCCGCTTGACCTCGCCGATGATGTGCATCCCGGGGGCGAGGAACGGTTGGACGAACGAGCGTGCGGCGGGCCAGGCCGCCATCTCCTGGTCCGTCGGCGGGACGATGCCGGAGAGCTCGGCGTCGAGGTCGATCCGCCGGCGCTCGGCGATGTCGAAGACGACGCCCTTCCGGACGGCCGTGCTCATGGCGAGGCCGTCTCGGGCGACGTCGTGGGCACCGCGGCGGCCGCCTCGGCGGCCCGTCGCTCGGCCCGGAGTCGCCCGAGCAGGTCGGTCGCCAGGCCGGCGTCGATGGTCAACGCCGCCTGCTCGATGCCGGCCTCGAGGGTCTCCACGACGCCAGCGACGAGGAGGCCCGCGCCGGCGTTGAGGAGGACGACATCGCGACGGGACCCCGGTTCACCACGCAGGAGCGCTTCGATGAGCGTCGCATTCTCGTCCGGGGTGCCGCCGGCCAGACGGGCGGTCGGCGTCACGGTCAACCCGAGCGCCGAGGCCGCGATGGGATGCTCCTGGATCCCGTCCGGGTCGACGTGGTAGAGGACCCCGCTGTCGTCGAGGGGCAGCTCATCGATGCCGTCGCCGTGGATGACGAAGGTCCGCTCGGTGCCGAGCCGGTGGACGACCTCGGCGAAGCGACCCGCCGCTCGGGCGTCACCGACGCCGAGGACCTGGCGTTGGGTGCCGGCTGGATTGGTCAATGGCCCGAGCAGGTTGAACGCGGTGCGAACCCCGATCTCGCGTCGGGTCGGCGTGGCATGGCGCATCGCCGGATGGAAGTTGGGGGCGAACAGGAAGGCGAAGCCGTGCTCCTGGAGGGCCACTCCCGCGGACGCCGCGTCGTGGTCGATGCGGACGCCGAGGGCGTCCAGGACATCGGCCGAGCCGGCCCGCGACGTGATGGCGCGATTGCCGTGCTTGGCGACCGGCACGCCGGCCGCGGCCACGACCAGCGCCGAGGCCGTCGAGATGTTGAACGTCTGGCTGCCATCGCCGCCGGTCCCGACGACGTCGATGGTCCCGTCCGGGGCCTCGACCCGGACGACCCGGTCGCGCATCGCCGTCGCGAAACCGGCCAGCTCATCGACCGTTTCGCCGCGCATCCGCAGGCCCATGAGCAGCGCGGCCAGCTGGGCGGGTGTCGCTTCCCCGTCCATGACCCCGCCCATCGCCCCGCTCGCCTCGTCGAGCGACAGCGTGCCGCCCTCGACGATCGTGGCCAGCGCGGCGCGAACGGCGTCGCTCATCGGTCGCCGTCCGCGGCCAGCCCGGCGGTGGCGAACGAGCCGGTCGCCGCATCGAGGAGGCCTGCCTCGCCCTCGCCGGCCTGGCGCAGGAAGTTGGCCAGGAGATGTGGGCCTTGCGGGGTCAGGACGCTCTCCGGGTGGAACTGGACGCCTTCGAGCGGCTTGGCCACGTGGCGGATGCCCATGACCACGCGGTCGGATTCGCTCATCGCCGTGACCCGCAGCTCCGCGGGCAGCGTCGCCGGATCGACCGCCAGGGAGTGGTAGCGCGCGGCCATGAACGCGGTCGGCATCCCTTCCAGGAGACCGGCCCCGTCGTGGGTCACCTCGGAGGCCATGCCATGGACGAGGGTCGGCGCCCGCACGATGGACGCCCCGAACGCCGCGGCCATCGACTGCATCCCGAGGCACACGCCGAGGAGCGGGATGTCGCGCTCGGCCGCGACCTTGATCGTCTCGACGCTGACCCCGGCGTCGTCGGGATCGCCCGGCCCCGGCGAGATGACGATCCCGCGCAGGTCGCTGTCCGGGTCGTCGGCCAGGGCCTCGACACCGGCCCGGTCGATGGCGTCGTTGCGGACGACCCGGACCTCCGCCCCGGCCGCCTGGAGGGCCTGGACGAGGTTGAACGTGAAGCTGTCGTAGTTGTCGACCACGAGGATCATGCCGACTCGCCCCCGCCCGTCCGGCTCGATGCCGACGCTGCCGCTGCGGCGGCCTCCTCCGCTTGACCGTCGCCACCATCGCGCGCGGGACGTGGTGTCTCCGGCAGGCCGGCGGCGATCTCGATCGCCCGGCGCAGGGCCGCGGCCTTGTGCTCGGTCTCCTCGAACTCCTTGTCGGGCTGCGAGCCGGCCACGATGCCGGCGCCGGTGTGGATGTGGGTCGTCCCGTCCTTGAGGACCGCGCTCCGGATGGTGATGGCCGTGTCGAGGTTGCCGTCGTAGCCGAGGTAGCCGACCGCGCCGCCGTACAGGCCGCGCCGCTCGCCTTCGGCCGCGGCGATGAGCTGCATCGCCCGGACCTTGGGAGCTCCGGACAGCGTGCCGGCCGGGAACACGGCACGGAGCGCATCGAGTGCGTCGAGTCCCGGCAACAGGCGGCCTTCGACGTGCGACACGAGATGGAGGACGTGGCTGTAGCGCTCGACCTCCATGTACTTGCTGACCGTGATCGTGCCGGGCCGACTGACCCGCCCCAGATCGTTCCGGCCCAGGTCGACGAGCATGACGTGCTCGGCCCGTTCCTTCGGATCGCGCTGGAGCTGCTCGGCGAGGAGGGCGTCCTCGCGCTCGTCTGCGCCACGCGGCCGCGTCCCGGCGATGGGGTGCGTCGTGAGCTTGTCGCCCTCCACCTGGAGGAGCAGCTCGGGCGAGGCGCCGACGACCTCGAAGGTCGGCGTTCGGACGAAGAACAGGTACGGGCTCGGGTTGACCCGACGGAGCGCCCGGTAGAGGCCGATCCCGTCGAGCTGGGCGCCGGTCGACGGATCCAGCGGGCTGGCGAACGACTGGCGCCGGGCGAGCACGACCTGGATGGCCTCGCCGCTGGCGATGGCGTCCTTGGCGACCTCCACGGCGCGCATGTACTCCTCGCGACCCAGGCTGGCGTCGATGGGCCCGGCCAGGCCGCCGGTCGCATTCGCCGTCGCGCGCTCCCCTGCCCCGCGGCCGCCGAGCTCCGCCGCGCTCGGACGGGCGGTCCGGTCGAGGGCCTCGAAGATGGCCTCCTCGGCGATCCGGTAGCGCCCCTCGAGGTCGGGCGCCTCCGTATGGAGGGAGGCGATCGCCGACAGGGTGTGGGTCAGGTGGTCGAAGACGAGGACGAGGTCGGTCTCGATGAACGCGGCCGTCGGGGCGCCGACCGGGTCGCGGTCGGGCAACGGCACGTGCGGCTCGAAGGCGCTGACGGCGTCGTAGGCCAGCGCCCCGACCGCGCCACCGGTGAACCGCGGCATGCCCTCGGTCGGCTGGACGCGGCGGCGTGGCACGAAGGCCCGGACGGCGGCCAGCGGATCGGTCGCCTCGGACGTCTCGATCGGCAGGTCGGGGTCGTAGACGGGGACGGTCACCGGCCGGGTCTGGAGGCGGGCGACGCCGTCGCGGACCTCGAGGAGCCGGCGCGGCCCGACGCCCAGGAACGAGTAGCGGCCCAGGCGCTCGCCGCCCTCGACCGACTCGAGCAGGTAGGCCGGCCCGCCGTCGTCGAGGCGCAGGAACGCCCCGATCGGCGTCTCGAGGTCCGCGGACCGCGTGGCGCGCAGCAGGACCGTGTCGGCATTGGCGGCGAGACGCTTCGTCTGCGCCAGGCTGATCGGGTCGGCGGTGCTCATCGCGGTCGGCCTCGTGAGAATCAGAAACGACCTTATCGTCCCGGGACGAAAGGTCGTGCCTTCCGCGGTGCCACCCTCATTCGGCGTGTGCCGCACTCATCGTGACCGACGGCGTCGGGATGGTCCCGTCGCGATCGGCGCTGCCCGCTATCGCTGGCGCTCTGCGCCGGAGCCTACTGGGCGGTCCGCGTGCGGCCCGACCGTTCGGTCCGGAGGCTCCCGGGTCCATTCCTCGTCACCGTCGTCCCGGTTTCCACCAACCACCGGGTCTCTCTGCCGACGTGTGCCGGGTACTCGTCCCGTTCACAGCCCGTATGTCCGTAGGTGTGGCGCGGAGTCTAGGCAGCAACGCATCCGAACGTCAAGAACGCCCTGGCTTGACGAGGGCCGGCGCCGGAGTCCGGCGCGGGATCAGGACGACGGTCGGGCGGCCTCGAAGCCCGGGCACGCGAGCACCGGGAGCACCGGGTAGCGCGGGTAGCGCACGTCGGTGCGAGATCGCTCGCACAAGCGGAACATCGATCCGCGCTGGGTGCGGACGATGCGCGAGTGCCGGCACACGGCACACAGACCGGCCGGCGCCGCCGACGCGCTCACGACGCCCGCCGCCGAACGATGGCGGAGAGGGTGGGATTCGAACCCACGAAGTCTTTCGACTCTGCGCTTTTCAAGAGCGCCGCCATCAACCGCTCGGCCACCTCTCCAGCGCGGCCAAGGATAGCCCACCGACCGGCGAGCACCGGCCGACGGTCCGGTCGCGAGCGGATGCTCCCGGGCGCTAGACCAGGTCCGCCGGCGCCTTGATGACGACCGTGCTGGCGATGAGGTCGAACCAGCCGCGCTTGCGCTTGTCGATGAAGACCCAGATGTAGCCGATGTAGAAGACGATGCCGGAGATCCAGAAGCCGATGAGGCGCAGGATGGCCGGGCCCCAGGTCACCGGTCCGCCATCGGCGTCGCGGACGACCTTGATCTGCATGAGCCGCATCCCGGGCGTCTGGCCACTGCGCTGCCAGAAGAATGGGAAGTACAGGAACAGCGCGATCCCGCCGACGATGTAGATGAGGATCCCGATGATCGGGAGGAGGGCCAGGCCGATGGTCCCCACGAGGACGAGCGCGAGGCCCAGGCCGAACTGGATGAGCAGGTCGATGATGTAGCCCACGAGGCGGGCGCCCGGCGTGGCGAACTCGACGCCCGGGGCCGGCCCGCCCTCCGGGTCCGGCCCGCTCCAGGTGGTCGGTGTGGTCATGCTCCCGCTCCCTTCCCTCTCCGTGCGGCCGTTCCCTCAGGGCCGTTTGATGACCAGCGTGCCGGCGATGAGGTCCTGCCAGCCGCGATGACGCTTGTCGATGAGGATCCAGACGAACCCAAGGTAGAAGACGGAGCTGGCCACGTACAGCCCCAACAGCCGGAGCCAGGCCGTGCCCCACCCGAACGACTGGCCGTCCTTGTCGCGGACGACGACGAGGTGGAACGGTCGCATCCCCGGCGTCTGGCCACGACCACGCCAGAAGAACGGGAAGTACCCGATGGACACGACCATGATGGCCGCGAACCAGGCGAGGCCGATGAGGATGACCAGCCCGCTCGGCGACCTGGACGCGAGGGCGGCCTCATCGAAGCCGCCGGCCAGGGCCACCAGACCTGCCCCGACGATGCTGATGAGCACGAAGGCCAGGAACAGGATGAGCGAGTCGATGAGGTAGGCCAGGAGCCGGGGGCCGTGTGGCGCGAACTCCACGCCGGGCGCCGGGCCGGTCGGCTCGACCGGAGCGCTCCACGGGACGATCGGAGTCGCCGGATCCGTCACGGTGCGCTCCCTCCGACGGCCGACGGTCGCCCGGTCGCGACGCGCCACGTGGCCGGTCAGGGCATGGTACCGCGCCGGTCACGCCGCGCCGGGGTCGTTCAGGCACCCCGTGGTAGATTTCGGCCGCCGCCGGACCTCCCGACGAACCGGGCCGCGCGACACCCACAGGAGACCACGTGTTCCGCCGCCGACGGAACGGCACGGTCGCGGACGACGTCGCGGCCAGTGCTGCACCACCGCACCTCATCGACCTCCGTGGGGTCGTCAAGGACTACGTCACCGATGCCGGCGCGTTCCGGGCGTTGGACGCCATCGACCTCCAGGTGGACCACGGCGAGTTCGTGGCCGTGGTCGGCCGCTCGGGCTGTGGCAAGTCGACGCTCATGAACATGATCACCGGGATCGACCGGGCGACCGGCGGGACGGTGACGGTCGCCGGGCAGGATCTGGCTGGGCTGTCCGAGGGCAAGGTCGCCGAGTGGCGAGGCCGGACGGTCGGGGTCATCTTCCAGTTCTTCCAGCTGCTGCCGACCTTGACGGTCGCCGAGAACGTCATGCTCCCGATGGACTTCGGCGGCCTATGGACCCCGCGCGAGCGCGAGGCTCGGGCGCTCGAGCTGCTCGACCGGGTCGGGATGGCCGATCAGGCCCGCAAGCTGCCGGCGAGCACGTCCGGTGGGCAGCAGCAGCGCGTCGCCATCGCCCGAGCGCTGGCCAATGACCCGCCGATCATCGTCGCCGACGAGCCGACCGGCAACCTGGACTCGCTGACGGCCGATGTCGTGCTGGAGCTGTTCAGCGCCTTCGTCGACGGCGGTCGGACCATCGTCATGGTCACCCACGACGCCGACCTGGCGGCCCGGACCGGCCGCATCGTCCACATGGCCGACGGGCGCATCCTCGACGGCCGGCTCGACCCCGGTGATGACATCGCGGCGCTCATGGCCGGCGGCACGCGTGCGTAGCGTCCGCTGGCGCAAGGCCCTTCGGGACCTCAGCACGCACAAGCTCCGGACGGTCCTCGTCGTCCTGTCCATAGCCGTCGGGGTGTTCGCGGTCGGCACGATCGCCGGGGCCGACGCGCTGCTCCAGGCCAACCTCCGCGATGGCTACGCCGCGTCTCGACCGGCGTCGGCAACGATCTTCCTCGCGCCCTTCGACACCGAGCTCGTCGAGCGCGTCCGGGACATGCGCGGCGTCGCCGATGCGGAAGGCCGGCGAAGCCTGACCGTCGTCCTGACGACGGCCGACGGGCTGGACCGCGAGGTCACCCTCAACGCCGTCCCCGACTTCGACGACCAGCGGCTCGACCTCGTCACGATCGACGACGGCTCCTTCCCGAGCGCCGCCGGCGAGTTCGCCGTCGAGCGGAGCTCCTTGCGCCTCCAGCCGTTCGCGATCGGCGAGCGCCTGGCCATCCAGACCGCCGACGGTCGCCACCACGAGCTCGAGCTGACCGGGATCACCCACGAAGTCGCCGCGGCCCCGGCGTTCTACACCGGCCGGATCCAGGCCCACGTCAGCCCGGACACGCTGGCCGACCTGGGCGCCGGCGAGACCTTCGACGAGCTCCGCCTATTGGTCGACGACCCGACCCTGGACCGGGACGGGATCTCCGCCCTGACCGACGACATCCGAGCCCGCCTGGAGCGCGGCGGCGAGCAGGTCTTCGGGACCTATGTGCCGCCGCCCGGCGAGCACCCGGCCAACGAGCTGCTCCAGGGCTTCTTCCTCGTCCTCGGGGTCATCGGCGCACTAGCGCTGCTGATGTCGGGCTTCCTCGTCGTCAACACGATCGCCGCGATCCTCGCCCAGCAGACCCGCCAGATCGGGGTCATGAAGGCCATCGGGGCACGCAACGACCAGATCGCCGGGCTGTACCTGGGGCTCGTCTTCCTGTACGCGATCCTGGCCCTCCTCGTCGCTCTGCCCATCGGCGCGCTGGGCGCGTGGGGCTTCACGATCTTCACGGCCGGCCTGGCCAACTTCGACGTGACCGACTTCCGCATCCCGCCCAGCGTGATCGCCCTGGAGGTCGTCATCGGGCTGCTCGTCCCGCTCCTGGCCGCGCTCGTCCCGGTCTGGCGCGGCGTCCGGGTCACGGTCCGCGAGGCACTCGCGTCGGCGGGGATCACGGACCGGTTCGGACGCAGCCGCCTGGACCGCTGGCTGCGCGACCTGCGCGGTCCGTCCCGACCGACACTCATGTCCATCCGCAACACGTTCCGACGCAAGGGGCGGCTCGGGCTGACGCTCGCCGCCCTGAGCCTGGGCGGAGCCGTGTTCATGTCGGTCTTCGCCGTCCGCGCCTCGCTCCAGCAGACCCTCGACGACACGCTCCGCTACTTCGCCTACGACGTCCAGGTGGAGCTGTCCCGCGCCGAGCGCGTGGACAATCTGACGTCGAGCGCTCTGGCCGTACCCGGCGTGGCCGCCGCGGAGGCGTGGCAGTTCGCGACGGTCCAACGCATCCGGGCGGACGGATCGGAGGGTCGCTCCGTCTTCGCGTTCGGCCTGCCGCCGGACCCCCGCTCCGTCCGCCCGACCGTCCAGGAGGGCCGCTGGCTCGTGCCCGACGACGGCAACGCGCTGGTGGCCACCGCCAACCTGCTCGAGGACGAGCCGGACCTGCGGGTGGGCGATCCGGTGACCCTCCGGATCGACGGCCAGGACACGACCTGGACACTCGTCGGCATCGTCGAGTCGCCGACCCAGCGGCCGTTCCTGTACACGCCGGCGGACCCGCTCGGCCAGGCGACCCACGAGGTCGGCCGGGCCGGCGTCCTCATGGTCATCGGCGACCCGGGCCATGAGCCGGCCGACCAGGACCGACTGGCCGACCAGGTCCGGGCCCACCTGGAGGCGGGCGGCGTCGACGTCGTGGCCACGACGACCTCAGGTGAGATCCGCTCGACCCAGGAAGCCCTGTTCGACATCCTCGTCGTCTTCCTGTCGTCGATGGCCATCCTGCTCGGTGTCGTCGGCGGCCTGGGCCTGATGGGCACGATGACGATCAACGTCGTCGAGCGCGCCCGCGAGATCGGCGTCCTCCGGGCGGTCGGCGCATCCGACCATGCCGTCCTGCGCATCGTCCTCGCCGAAGGCGTGCTCATCGGCGGCCTGTCGTGGGCCATCGGAGCGCTCGTGGCCGTGCCCATCAGCCGGCTATTGGCCGACGCCCTGGGCCAGGTCTTCATCCGCCGGCCGCTGGCCTGGACCTACTCGTTCAGCGGCATCCTGCTGTGGGCTGCCATCGTGCTCGTGCTCGCCGTCGTGGCCAGTTGGCTGCCGGCCTGGCGAGCCAGCCGCCTCGCCGTCCGAGAGGTCCTGGCCTACGAATGACCACCCATCCCGTCACCCCCTGGAGGCTCCACCGACCGTCATGAGTCGACGCACCGATCATCATCCTCGTCGCCGTCATCCTGGCCATCGCGCTGGGCGCCTGGTTCCTGGGCGGTGGCCGTGCGCCAGGTGGCGAGCCGGCGGCGTCCGCGACGCTCCCACCCGTCCCGCCGTCGACGTCCGTGGTGGCCGATGCCCGAGCCGTGCCGGTCCGCTCCGCCGAGCTGGCCGCGCCCGCGGCCGGCGGCCGGGTCGTCGAGGCACTCGTCGAGGAGGGCGCGACGGTCGCCGCCGGCGAGTCCCCTCCTCCGGTTCGACGCCGAGCTGGCCGACGCCGAGATCCAGGCGGCCCAGGCCGCGGTCGACGCGGCGAGCGCGTCGGTCGCGCAGGCCGAAGCCGCCGCCGCCCAGGCGCAGCAGCAGGTCGAGGCGGCCGACGCCTCCGTCGAGGGCGGCCGGGCCGCGGTCAGGGTGGCCGACGCGCAGCGCGATGGCACGCCGTCGGGCACGACGGCTCGTCGCGCGGCCAACGCCGAGGTCGATCGCGCTCAGGCGGCGCTCGACACGGCCCGTGACCAACGCGACGCGGCCCGACGTGGCCGGGACGTCGCGGCCCGGGCCGTCGACGTGGCGACCGCCGAGCTCGCGCGGGCCCAGGCGGCCCTAGACCAGGCGACCATCGCCCGGGACGAGCTGACGGTCACCGCGCCGTTCGCCGGCGTCGTCGCGTCGCTGGATGGCCGGGTCGGCGAGACCGTCGCGCCCGGGACGATCGTCGCGCGCGTCGCCGACCCCGCCGGCTGGCGGTTCGAGACGACCGACCTCGACGAGACGTCGGTCGGGCGGATCACCGAGGGCGCGTCGGCGACCGTGTCGCTCGATGCCTTCCCCGATGCCGTCATCGAGGCGCGGGTCGCGTCGATCGCCCCGTTCGGCGACGCCGAGACGGGCGACATCGTGTACACCGTCGTCCTCGAGCCGACGGGCAGCGTCCCGGAGGGCCTGCGCTGGAACATGACGGCCAGCGCCACGATCGACGCGGCGCCGGCGAACTAGGTCGCGCGCCTGCGGGCGGGCTCAGGCGGGCGCTGTCGACGGCGCGGTGATGACGTCGCGGCCGAGGTACGGCCGCAGGACCTCAGGCACGGTCACGCTGCCGTCCGGTCGCTGGTAGGTCTCGATGACGGCGGCCACGATCCGGGCAAGGGCCAGGCCGCTGCCATTGAGCGTGTGGACCAGCTCCGGCTTGGCGCCCGGCTCGGGCCGATAGCGGATGGCCATCCGACGCGCCTGGTAGTCGCGGAAGTTCGAGCACGAGCTGACCTCCAGCCAGCGCTCCACGCCGGGTGACCAGACCTCGAGGTCGTACTTGCGGGCCTGGACGAAGCCCATCTCGCGGGTGCTCATGAGCAGGACCCGGTAGGCCAGGCCAAGACGCTGGAGCAGGACCTCGGCGCGCTCCGTCATCCACTCGAGGGCGGCCGGTGAGTCCTCCGGCTTCTCGAACAGGACCATCTCGACCTTGTCGAACTGGTGGACGCGGAGGATGCCCCGGGTGTCCTTGCCGGCGGCGCCTGCCTCACGCCGGAAGCACGGGCTGTAGGCCGCGTAGCGGATGGGCAACTCGCCGGCGTCGAGGATCTCGTCGCGATGGAGGTTCGTGACCGGCACCTCGGCCGTCGGGACCAGGTACAGCTCGTCACGGGTGACGACGTACATCTGGTCTTCCTTGTCCGGGATCTGGCCGGTGCCCGTCGCGCTCGCCGTGTTGACGACGGCCGGCGGCCAGACCTCGGTGAAGCCGTGCTCGCGGGTGTGGACGTCGAGGAACCAGGCGATGAGGCCACGCTGGAGGGCCGACCCGGCGCCCTTGTAGACCGGGAACCCGGAGCCCGCGATCTTGGCGCCGCGGCCAAGGTCCAGGATGTCGAGCGCCTCGCCCAGCTCCCAGTGCGGCTTGCGCGTCCAGGTCGCGCCATCCGGGGCCGCGTCCGCTCCGACTTCGCCATCCAGCGGCTCGTCGTGGGCGAGCAAGGTCCCCCACGTCCGGACCGTGACGTTGGCCTCCTCGCCACCGACCGGCACGTCCGGGTCGGCTGGGTTGGGGATGCGCAGGAGCTGGTCATCGAGTGCCGCCTCGACCTCGGCCAGCTCGGTGTCCAGCGCGCCGATCCGTTCGCCGGCCGCGACCGACGCGGCCTTGAGGTCGGCGACCTCCGGGCCATCCGGCTTCGCGCCGCCCTTGATCGCCTCGCCGATCCGCTTGCTCGCCGCGTTGCGCTCCGCCTTGAGGGCCTCGCTCTCCCCGAGCAGCTGGCGGCGACGCCCATCCATCTCCAGGGCGCGATCGATGAGGGCCGGATCCTCGCCCTTGTCGACGGCGCCCTGGCGGATGACGTCTGGCTCGTCGCGAAGCCGCTGCAGGCCGACGCTCATGCGGGTCCTCCGATCATGCGGGCGGTCCCGGCCTCACGAAGCCGGCCGACGACGAAGTCGGGTGCCAGGCTAGCCAGGAGCCACCCGGCTCGCGGGCCGTTGGGACGGCCCAGGAACGCCCGGTAGATGGCATCGAACGCCCGACCGGCCGGCAGGTCCGCTTCTCCGGCGACGACGAAGATGGCATTCTGCCAGTCGTCGCCGGCGGCCGGCGGCGCGTCGGTCCCGACCGCGTCGGCGAGGGCGGTGAGATAGGCGCGCTGGGCGTCGTCGAGCTCGGCGGTGGCGTCCGGAACTGTGTCGTGGACCCGGATGACGGCACGATCCGGCGCATAGGTCGCCAGCCAGCCCCGCGCCGCCGCCTCGCGCTCGCCAAGGATGTCGCGTTCGCGGGTCGTCAGGTCGCGACCCTTCTCGGCGGTCGCTCGCGCCTCGACGTCCACCCCCGGGATCTGGACGAGCATCGCCAGGTGGGGAAAGGCTGGTCGGAAGGCCGCGGCCTCGGCCGCGACGTCGGCCGCCGGATCGAGCAGGGAGTAGCGGAACGTCGCGGCGTGGCCGGGCGGGAGCTCGCCTTTGACTTCACGGCCGGCCGTCGCGGCCGCGAACTTGTCGAACTCGTCGAACAGGCGCGGGATCTGGTCGGTCCCGTCCGGATCGAAGTCGATCGCGTGATTGGGCTTGGGCCGCAGGAACAGGAAGCGGAGCTGCTCGGCCGGGACGACCTCGGCGATCGTATGCGCGGCGGCTCCCCGGCCCTTTGACGTCGACATCTTCTTGCCGCCGATGTTCAGGAACTCATAGGGCACGTTGATCGGCGGCTCGCGCTCGAAGACCTCGCGAGCGATGGCGTCCGAGCGATCGCGCGATCCACCGGCGGTCGACAGGTCCTTGCCGGCCGGCTCGATGGTCACGCCGAACAGCGACCATTGGGCCGCCCATTCGAGGTTCCAGGGCAGCTTGGCGGTGCCGCCGAACGGCGAGACCCACCCCGACGCACCGCATCCGGTCGCCCACGTGACGAGGTCGGGTCGGCACTCGTAGTAGACCTCGCTGCCGTTCCAGTCGGTCACGATGGTCGTCCCGACCTTGCCGCAGGTCGGGCAGATGACGCTGATGGGGTGCCACGTGTCCGGGTGCTGGACGTTGGCGACCCGCCGATAGATGTCCCGCACGACATGCGCCCGATCGAGCGCCGTCCGGATGAACGGGTCCATGTCCCCCGTCGGGTAGATGTCGGACATCCAGTAGTAGCGGTCGGGGTGGATGCCGAGGCCGGCGAAGATGTCGATGAAGATGCCGGCGTGGTGGCGGGCATACGACGCGTGGCCGTCGTCGGCCTGGTCGGGCACGTGGGCCAGCGGGCGCCCCATCTCCGTGGCCACGGCATCGGGGGTCAGGAGCGCCTGGGCGTCCATCGGGTCGAGGTCATCGACGCCGTACAGGAACGTCGTCTCGATGCCGTTGGCCCGCAAGGCGCGGGTGATCGTGTCGAGGATGACCGGCCCGCGCAGCGAGCCGACGTGGACCGTGCCCGACGGGGTCTTGGAGTCGTTGATGACCTGCGGACCCTGGTCCTGGAAACGACTGGCGAGTTCGTCGGCCCAGTCCACGCACGCCTCCGGCGGCCCGAGCCGGGCCGCGTCCCTAGCTGATGCTGATGATCTTGTAGGTGAAGTCCCCCGCCGGCACCTTCACGACGACCTTCTCGCCCTTCTTCTTGCCGAGCAGGGCGCGGCCGACGGGGCTCTCGTTGGAGATGCGGCCCTCGGCCGGCTTGGCCTCGGTCGAGCCGACGATCGTGAAGGTCTCCTTGCCGTCCGAGCTGTCGACGCTCACGGTGGAGCCGATCTGGACGTGGTCGGTCGAGTGGTTCTCGTCGATGATCGTCGCGTTCTTGATGAGCGCCTCGAGCGTCTGGATCCGACCCTCGACAAAGGCCTGCTCGTTCTTGGCGTCCTCGTATTCGGCGTTCTCGGACAGGTCGCCATGTTCCTTGGCGTCATGGATCCGGTTGGCGACCTCGGGTCGCTTGACCGTGACCATCTCGTCGAGCTCCGCGCGGAGCTTCTCGAGACCGTCCTTGGACAGGTAGGTGGGCTTGTTGTTCATCGCCGGTGGGCCCCCGCAATGCAGGTGGGTCGGGTAGGACCGCCCCTCGTCGGTCATCGGATAAAGGAAAGAACTCCAGGCTGGTCGCGACCGTCGCCGCGCGCCTGAAGTTCGACCGGACGCGAATGGTAAGGGCGCCGCGGAAGGGTGTCAAAGCCACTGCGGGCGCGCGGGTCACGTCTCCGCGGTCTCGGCCGACCTAGCGGCTGCGCGTGCCCTCGGCGAGCCGCAGGAGGCGGCGCTTGACCCGCTGCAGGAGCCGCGATCCGGCATCGCCACGAACAGCGTGTCGTCACCAGCGATGGACCCCGCGACCTCCGGCCAGCGCGCCCGGTCCAGGGCGGCGGCGATAGCGTGGGCAGAGCCGGGCAACGTGCGGAGCACGAGGAGCAGGCCGGCTTCGTGGATCTCCAGCGGCAGGTCGGCCAGGAGCTTGCGCAGGCGGTCCTCGCCCGACGTCTCGGCCTCGATGAGCCGCGGCGGGAGCGCGTAGGCGGCCGTCCCCTCGCGGGAGACCTTGATCAGGCCGAGCTCGGCGACGTCGCGGCGAGATCGTCGCCTGGGTCGTCCGGAATCCACGCTCACGCAGCGCGCCGGCGAGCTCCTGCTGGGTCCGGATGGGGCGCTGGTCGACGAGGTCCCGGATGGCTCGCTGGCGGAGCTGCTTCATGACTTCCATCGGCCGGTCAGCCTCGCGTCGTCCAGACGACCAGGACGAAGGCCGCCAAGGCGAACCGATACCACACGAAGATGCTCAGCGACCGCGTGCGCAGGTAGCGGAGCATGAAGTGGATGGCCAGGAACCCGGCGATCATCGCCGAGACCATCCCGACGAGGAGCGCGAGCGGGTCGATGACGACGCCGGCCTCGCCGGTCAACAGCTTGCGGGCCTCGAAGACGATGGCACCGGCCGTGATCGGCGTGGCCATGAGGAAGGCGAAGCGGGCCGCTGACGGGCGGTCCAGGCCGGCGAACCGGCCGGCCGAGATGGAGATGCCGGACCGGCTGATGCCCGGGACGAGGGCCAGCGCCTGGGCGGCGCCGATGCCCGTGGCGATCGGGAAGGTCACGTCGTCGACCGTCTTGGCCTGACCACCGACGCGGTCGGCGATCCACAGGATGACGCCGCCGACGATGAGCGTGACGCCACGTAGCCCGATCTGGCGGACACTGGGTCTCGAAGAAGTCACTGAACAGCGAAGCCGACGATGGCCGCCGGGATGGTCGCGGCGACCAGGAGCCAGGCGAGCTTCCGATCCGGATCGCCCCGGAACGAGCGATCGCGGATGGTCGGCGAAGCCGGCCGGCACGAGGCGCAGCCAGTCGTGCCGGAAGTAGACGAGCAGCGCGATGAGCGTCCCGAGATGGAGCATCACGCTGAACGCCAGCGACGTGATGAACGCGTCGTCCCACCCGAACAGCCACGGCACGATGATCAGGTGCCCGGACGAGCTCACCGGCAGGAACTCCGTGAGCCCCTGCACGATCCCCATGATCAGGGCCTGGAGGATCGTATCCATCAGCCGGGCTGCCGCGCCTGGCGGCCGGGCGCCGCGTTGCAGCCTGCGCGCCGCCGCTCACGCATGTTGGAGTGCGCTCGCGGACGGTGCTCGGCGGCGCCTTGCGCCCGACTCGCCATCCGCGACGATCGCAGATCCCGGCTCTACCGGATGAACAACGGGGCGAGGACCAGGCTGATCGTGGCCAGGAGCTTCACCAGGACGTGCAACGAAGGACCGGCGGTGTCCTTGAAGGGGTCGCCGACCGTATCGCCGACGACGGCCGCGGCGTGGGCCTCGGAGCCCTTGCCGAGGACGTTGCCGTCCTCGTCCTTGAGCTGCCCGACTCGATGTACTTCTTGGCGTTGTCCCAGGCACCGCCGCCGTTATTCAGGACGGTCGCCAGCAGGACGCCGGAGATCGTGCCGACCATGAGCATGCCGGCGACCGCCTCGAAGCCGAGGACGACACCGATGATGATCGGGATGGCGACCGCGACGAGGCCCGGGCGCGACCATCTCGCGGAGGGCCGCCTTGGTCGTGATGTCGACGACGCGGGCGTAGTCCGGGCGCTGGGTGTAGTCCATGATCCCGGGCATCTCGCGGAACTGGCGACGGACCTCGACGATGATCGACTGGGCCGTCGTGCCGACCGCGCGGATGGCGAGGCTCGAGAAGAAGTACACGAGCATCGCGGCGAGCAGCGCGGCGATGAACACGTTGACGTTGGCCAGGTTGACCGAGTTCAGCAGCTCGGCGCCGGGAACGCCGGCCTCGATCCGTCGGCCCTGGATGACGTTGATCTTGTCGATGTAGGCGGAGAAGAGGAGGAACGCGGCCAGCGATGCCGAGGCGATCGCGTAGCCCTTCGTCAGGGCCTTGGTCGTGTTGCCGACGGCGTCGAGGCGGTCAGTGATCTCGCGGGCACCGGCCTCGGCGCGGCTGAACTCGGCGATGCCACCGGCGTTGTCGGTGATCGGGCCGAAGGTGTCCATGGCCAGGATGTAGGCCGTGGTCATGAGCATGCCCATCGTCGCGACGGCGGTCCCGAAGATGCCGCCGACGTTGACGCCGTCGTCGTTGACGAGACCAGCCTGGTCGCCGAGCCAGAAGCTCACGAACAGCGCGATGCTGATCGTCACTGCGGTCACGAGCGTCGTCTCGAAGCCGACCGCGGTGCCGCTGATGATGTTCGTCGCGGGTCCGGTCTTGGATGCCTCGGCGATCTCGCGGACCGGCCGGAACGAACCGGCCGTGTAGAACTGGGTGATGTAGACGAACGCGACGCTCGTCGCCAGACCGACGACGCCGGCGGCGAAGAAGTAGACCCACGTCGGCAGCCCGACGGTGCCGGTCGCCACCGTTGGTGTTCATCATCACGGCGGTCACGAGGGCCATCCCGACCACAGACAGTGCCGTCGTGACCCAGTAGCCGCGGTTGAGCATGTTCATCGGGTCCTCGGTCTCCTTCCCGCGGACGAAGAAGATCGCGACGATGGTCGCCAGCAGCCCGAAGGCGCGGACGACAAGGGGGAAGAAGATCCAGGCCTCGGGGTTCGGCCAGCCGCGCCTGCTCGGCGATGGCGAAGACGGCGACGCCCAGGATCATCGCGCCGATATTCTCGGCCGCGGTCGACTCGAACAGGTCGGCGCCACGGCCGGCGCAGTCGCCGACGTTGTCGCCGACGAGGTCCGCGACCACACCGGCGTTGCGGGGGTCGTCCTCGGGGATGCCCTTCTCGACCTTGCCGACGAGGTCGGAGCCGACGTCCGCGGCCTTGGTGTAGATGCCGCCGCCGAGCTGGGCGAACAGGGCCACGAACGAGGCGCCGAAGCCGAAGCCGACGATGAGGAACGGTGCCTCGGCGACGGTCACGTCGGCGACGACCGTCTCAGTAGAGCGTGAAGATGCCCCACACGCCGAGGAGCGACAGGGCGACGACGAGGAAGCCGGAGACGGCGCCGCCGCGCATCGCGACCTGGACCGCCTCGACGAGGCTGCGCCGGGCGGCCGACGCGGTGCGGACGTTGGCCTTGACGCTGACGTACATGCCGATGATGCCCGGAGGCCATCGAGCACAACGCGCCGACGAAGAAGGCGAAGGCGGTCATGATCCCGATGGGCAGACCGGCCAGCTTGGGGACGTCGGCGACCTCGGGCGTCTCGACCAGCGTGATCACCACGCCGATGACGACGGCTCCGACCACGGCCAGCATGAAGATCGTCGTGTACTGGCGCCTGATGAAGGCGACGGCGCCCTCGAGGATGGTCCCGGCGACCGCCTGCATCTCCGGGGTGCCGGTGTCGCGGGACAGCACGTCGCGGGCCAGGTAGATGGCGAAGAGCACGGCGATGAGACCGGCAAGCGGGATGATCGGCTGGAGCGTACTCGCATCCATCAGGGCTTGTCGGGTCCTCCACGAAGGGGTCAGTGGGCGGCGTCCGTCCCGTGGCGCGGTGCATGCGCCGTCGCGGGCGGGTGTCCGGGGAGCTGCCCGGGGTCCCGTCGGCATGCACCGAGGGCTGGGACCTTCCAGGCCGGCGGCGAGTGTATCGCGCGGCGAGATGGCGGGTCAAACTCGCCGGACACCGGAGATATGCACCCCAGGCCGCGGCGGCGGGGTGGCCGAGGAACGCGCCACGGCGTACGTCCCAGGCGGCTTCCGGAGGGGCGTCGGGCGCGCCACGGCGCACTCGTCAGGGTGGTCGATGGCAAGGCGGCGTCGAGCACGGTCGCGAGCGCACTTCAACGTGCGTGAGCGGCCGCGCGGAGGCGCCAACGCCGCCACCGGCCGCCATGACGAGTGCGCCCCTATACTGCCGGACTTGTGAGCCAACGACCCGCCGTCGGGTGTCTCTTCGAGATCGTCGAGACCCTCGTCCTGACCCTCATCATCTTCCTCGTCATCCAGAACTTCGTCGCCCAGCCGTACAAGGTCCAGCAGCAGTCGATGGAGCGGACCCTGGAACCCGAGCAGTACGTGCTCGTCGACAAGCTGACGCCCCGGTTCGACAGTACAAGCGCGGCGACATCGTCGTGTTCCATCCCCCGGCCGACTGGGGCAACGACGAGACGCCGTTCATCAAGCGGGTCATCGGCGAGGGCGGCGACACGGTCGACATCCGCGACGGCGACGTGCTCATCAATGGGACCGTCATCGACGAGCCGTACGTCTACGAGGATGACGTCACGGCGAGCCCCAGGACACGACCGCCGCGCTGGACCAGACCGAGTGGACGATCCCGAGCGGCGAGCTGTTCCTGATGGGCGACCACCGCTCCAACTCGGCCGACTCGCGGACGTTCGGGCCGGTCGACGTCGAGCAGGTCATCGGCCGGGCCTGGCTGCGCTACTGGCCGCATCGACGCCTTCGGCATCCTGCCGACCCCGACCTACCCGAACCTGGCCGAGACCGGACCGCCCCGTGAGCCGGCGGTGAATCCCGCCCTGGCGGCAGTCGCGCTGGCGGTCGTCGCCGGGGCCGTCGTCGCCGTGTCCGTCCGCGAGGCGCGCGTCCTCGTCCTGGGTCTCGCCGCGACGCTCGTCGCCACGCCGCTCGTGGCCGATCCGGTCGCCGATCCGGTCGGGCTGGCCGCCCGGCTCGTCGGGTCCATCCTGGCGGCCTACCTCCTGTGGATCGCGACCCGCGATCGACCATCGATCGGGCGGACCGAGGCGACGACCGGCGGGTCGCGGATCGGCTGGCCCGCCGAGGTCCTCGTCGCGGCGTCGGCCGCGGTCGTCGGATTCGCCGGGCACGGCCTCGGGGCGCCCGGCCAAGGGCCGGCCCTGGCCAGCGCGGCGGGGTTCGCCGTCGCAGCCCTGGCCCTGGCGCCGATGCTGACCGGGACCGACATCATCCGGATGGCGATCGGCCTGTTCCTGCTCCTCGACGGCGCCCTGCTCGTCCGAGTCGGGCTGGGCGGGACGCCCGGCGGGCTGGAGCAGCTCCTGACCGCGGGCCTCATCGTGGCCATCGGCGGGACGACGGCCGCCCTGGCCGTGGCGGCCCGACTGGACGGCCCGGGCGGCTTCGACCTGGCGCTCCCGATCGGTGATCGGCGACGCCTGCCGGACGCGCACCCGATCGACCCGACCGCGGCTCCGCCCGCCTGAGCCGACCGGGACGACGCCCCGTGCCGCCGATGGCTCCACGCCCGAGCGACCCGCCGTGAGCCTCCTGCCGTTCCTCATCGTGACCCTGGGCGGCGCCGGCGCCGCGTTCCTCCTCCGCTCCGCGCCGCGGGTCGTGGCCATGGTCGGGACCGCCTCGCTGGGCCTGGCCTTCCTGTGCGCCCTGGCCATCCGACCGGACCAGCTGCTGGTCATCGGTGACAGCGGGATCGCCACGACCGGGTTCCTGCGCCTGTTCCTCCTGCTCGGAACGGTCGTCGGTGCGCTCCTGGCCCTCGTCGGCGGGGCCGCCGGAGGGTCGCCGATGGTGCTGCCGACGACGCTCGGGATCCTGGGCACGAGCGCCCTCGCCCTCGCCCTCCCGGATCCGCGCCTGGCGGTCATCGCCGCGACGGCCGGCGGGACGTTCGGCGCGTTCCTGTGCATCGGCCAGCTCGCCGATCGGGTGGGAGCGACGATCGGCGTCCGGGTCCTCCGGGCGACGATCATCGCCGGCGCGATGGCGATCTCCGCCGCGGCCTGGATCGGGCGCGACCTGAGCGAGCTCGCGGCGCGACCGGTCGTCTTCGGCCTGGCCTATCTGGCCATGGCCCTCGCCGTGGCCATCCGATTCGGGGCCATCCCGGTCCACGCCTGGGCCGCCCGCCTGGCCCATGCCATCAACGAGACGGAGCTGCCGCTCGTCACCGCCTGGGCGCCGGCCGCCCTGGCCGTCGTCGTCCTGGCCTGGGCGGACACCTCGATCGCCCCGCTCCTCGTCGACCTCGACACGGTCCGCGTCGTCGTCGTCGCCATCGCCCTGGCCTCGATCGTGCTGGCGTCGGTGGCGGCCTGGATCCAGGACGACATCGAGCACATCGTGGGGTACTCGATCATCGGCGACGCCGGGGTCGTCATCCTGGCCATCGCGGCGCTGGATCCCGAGGTCTGGGCGCCGGCCCGGACCTGGATCCTCGCCTTCGTCGTCACCCGCAGCGCATTCGCGGCATGGGCCGGAGCGACCCGCGCGACGTTCGGCACCGGTCGGCTTGCGCGACCTCCACGCCTGGGCGATCCGTTCGCCGCTGCTCGGCATCGCCTTCGTCATCGTCGTCGCGGCCGGCATCGGCTGGCCCGGCCTGGCCGCGTTCCAGGCCCGCGGGACGATCATCGACGCGGCCCTCGGCGGTGGTCCGCTGGTCATCGTCGCCTGGATCGGCGTCCTGTCCCCGCTCGTCTACTACGCGCGACTCGGCGTCATCGGGCTGGATCGGGCACGGGCCGACGCCGGGACAGCCGTCGACTGGCGGCCGCGCCTGCGGCCACTCGATCTCAGCCGGATGCGGGCGTGGCTGGCGATGACCTGGTCGGACGATCGGGCGTTCGTGGGCTCGTCGACGGCGCTGGTGCTGGCCGCGCTGGCCCTGGCCGTCAGCGCCGGGATGCTCGGCGGCCCGGAGGCGGCCGCCGGCCTGCCGCCGTCGCTGGAGGGCGCCGGTGAGTCCATCCCGGGTGAGCCGCCACCCGGCGGCGAGGAGATCCTCCCGCCGCTGGAGACCGAGCCCGACGAGTCGCTCGGGCCCGAGCCCGGACCGGAGGGATCGGGCTGCCCGACATCGAGGCGTCACCCGACGTCGAGCCGGATGCGTCGGCCGACCCCAGCGCATCGTTCGAGTCCGTCCCGACGCCCTGAGCGTCCTGGGCGCGGTCAGTCGGCCGGCGCGAGCACCCAGCGATCGACGTCGCGCTCGTAGTCGAGCAGCTCGGTCGGGTCGAACCACATCGCCAGCTCGCCGGCTGCGGCCTCCGGGCCGTCCGACGCATGGACGATGTTCTGGGCCGTCTCAAGCGCGTAATCGCCGCGGATCGTGCCCGGCGCCGCCTCGTGGGGTCGCGTCGCGCCGTTGATGGCCCGCACGACCGCGATGGCGTTCGGTCCTTCGAGGGCGAGGGCGACGAGCGGGGCGGACGTGATGAAGTCCACGAGACCGCCGAAGAACGGCTTGGCCCGATGCGCGTCGTAGTGCCGCTCGGCCAGGTCACGGTCCACCTGGACGAGCTTGAGCCCGACGATCTTCAGGCCGCGCTCCTCGTAGCGGTCCAGGATGCGCCCCGTCAGCTGACGCTGGACGCCGTCGGGCTTGATGAGGACGAGGGTGCGTTCGGTCACGCAGGATCTCCTTGTGGTGGTCGGTCATCGTGGGCTGGGTCGGTGGCGGGGGCACCGGCATGGTGCCCCAGCGCGGCATCGGCGAAGGCCTGGCGGGCGTCCAGCTCCCGACCCACGAGACGATACGCATCCCCGCGGACGAGCGCCAGCTCCGGCGAGCGGTCGGCCTCCAGGACGTCGAGGACGGCGGGGGCGAGGCCCGGGTCAAGGCGGATGGCCAGGCCGAGCTGCGCGGCCGCCGAGGCCAGGTCGCCGTCGATGAAGGCCCCCCGGCCGGCGGTCAGGACGTCCAGGGCGGCCGGGAGGACGGGACCACCCGGCGGCTCGGCGGCCGGGACCGTCGTCGCCGGGATGTCGCCCGGTCCAGCCGCGTCGGCGATCGGCGCGGCGTCGCTCGGGCCAGGCTCGTCGGCCCAGATGCCGATCGTCGCGGCACCGGCCGCTGCCACGGACGGGGTCGGCGCGGGCGGCGCCGGTCGCGCGGTCGCGCCCGCTGCGGCCAGCGTCGCGCCCGCGCCCGGCGTGTCGAACATGGCGAGCACCTCGGGCGGCGGCACGAGCGGGTCCGCCGGCCAGACGGCGGCCCGGGGCATCCCGGCGAAGATCGCGTCGAGTCCCCCGCCGGCCTGCTCGACGGCCGTCCCTGCGTAGCGCCGAGCCTCCGTCGGGCGGCCCATGGCCATCGCGGCCTCGGCGGCGATGACCAGCGCGACCAGCGGTCCTCGGCCGTCCTCGATGACCAGCTCGGCGGCCTCGCCGGCGCCGGTCACGTCGCCGGTCCGCCAGCGCGCCTCGGCGAGGTCCAGCACGCCATCGACGTCGAGCGCATCGCGGCCGGCCATCGTCTCGAGTTCCGCGCGCGCCAGGGCCAGGGCGCCGAGGCGGAGGTGCAGGCGGGCGAGGACGAGGTCGGACGAGCGTGGCGGCTCGCCGGTCGGTCGGGTGGTCGGATCCGGCGGAGCGGCGTCCATCGCCGTCATCCCGGCAGGCGCAGGTGACGATCGAGGCCGCGCAGGTGCCGTGCCGCGGCGACCGCCGAGAGCCGCAGCCCGTCGTCGCGGACGAGGTCCTGGGCCACGCGCTGGACGTCGTCCGGCTCGACGGCGTCGATCGCCGCCAAGGCCTCGTCCACCGTCATGACGCGATCGTGGAGGGCTTCCTGCCCGCCGATCCAGGACGCGACGTGGCGGGTCTCCTCCATGCGCAGCTCCAGGCCACCAGCGAGGTAGCGCTTGGCCTTGCCCAGCTCGTCGTGAGGGACGGGCTCGTCGCGGATGCGGGCCAGCTCGGCCAGGATGGCGCCCAGTGCCTCCGGCAGGCCAGCCGGGTCCACCCCGGCTGACACCTCCAGCGCCCCGGCATCGGCGTAGTCGATGAGGCCCGAACTGATGTCGTAGGCCAGGCCGCGCTCCTCGCGAACGGACAGGAACAGGCGGCTGCTCATCCCGTCGCCCAGGACGGCATTGAGGACGGCCAGCGTCCAGCTGTCGGGATGATCGCGGCGCAGGCCCGGCAGGCCGACGACGAGCTGCGCCTGCGAGGTCGGGCGCCGACCCGTGCGGACCCGCTCGCCGGCGGGCAGGTCGGGCGCGGGCGCGTAGCCCGGGATCAGCCCGTTGCCGGTCCCGAACGCGCGGTCGGCCAGGTCGACCGCCTCGTCATGCGTGACATCGCCGGCCACGGCCACGACCGTGTTGGACGGCCGGTACGTGGCCTGCCAGAACGATCGGATCGTCGCCTCGGGGAGGGCCCGGATGCCGGCCTCATCGCCACAGATCTCACGGCCCAGCGGACCCTCGCCGAAGAGGGCGGTCTGGAAGAGCATCTGGGCGTACTCGGCCGGGTCGTCCTGGTACGAGCGGATCTCCTCGATGATGACCGAGCGCTCGCTCTCGATCTCGCCCGCGTCCAGGACCGGTCGGACGATGAGCTCGCCCAGGACCTCCATGGCCCGTGCCGCTTCGCGCCGCGGGACGCGGACCCAGTAGACGGTGGACTCGCGATCGGTCGCGGCGTTGAACGACCCGCCGACGCCTTCGATCGCCTCGCTGATGGCGCGGGTCGACGGATAGGCCGTCGTGCCCTTGAACGTGATGTGCTCCATGAAATGGGCGACGCCGGCCTCATCGGGCGATTCCAGGCGCGAGCCGGCCAGGACGTACGCCGCGATGGAGACCGAACGCGCCCCGGGGATCCGGGAGCTGATGACGCGCGGCCCCTCGGGCAACGCGGTCCGTTCGAACATCGCGAGGGATGGTACCGGAAGGGCGGCCAAGACCGACGACGGCGCCCCGGGCGGGGGGACCCGGAGCGCCGTCGTCACGAAGTGAGCTCGTCCGTCGCTACAGGTAGCTCTGGATCCAGTTCTGCAGGAAGTAGATGACGAACGCGATGGCCACCGCCCACATGAGCGGATGGACCTGGGTCAGCTTGCCCATGATGATCTTGATGACGACATAGGAGACGAAGGCCGCCCCGATCCCGACCGTGATGCTGAAGGTCAGCGGCATGAGGACGATCCCGAGCAGGGCCGGGAAGCCTTCCTCGAGGTCAGCAAAATCGATGTCCTTGACCAGCCGGACCATGAGGTAGCCGATGAACACGAGGACCGGACCCGGTGGCCACGTAGGGCACCAGGACCGCCAGCGGGGTCAGCAGGATGGCGCCGAGGAACAGCAGGCCGGTCACGACGGATGTGAAGCCGGTGCGCCCACCCTCGGCGACGCCCGCCGCACTCTCGATGTAGCTCGTGTTGGAGCTGATGCCGGCGGCGCCGCCGGCGGCCGCCCCGACCGAGTCGACGAGCAGGATGCGGCCGACGTTCTTGGGCTGGCCGTCCTCTTCGGTCAGGCCGGCCTGCTCGGTGATGGCCGTGGCCGTGCCCATCGTGTCGAAGAAGTCGGTGAGCATGAAGCTGAAGATGGTCAGGACCGCCGCCAGGCCGCCGAGGGTCGTGAACACGTTGGTCAGATCGAACTGGCCGAGGGTCGAGAAGCTCGGGGTCGCGACGAACGAGGTCGGCAGCGGCTGGAGGCCGGTGATGATCGCGATGACGGTCATGACCAGGATGCTGATGAGCAACGCCGCCGGGACCTTCCGCGCCCACAGGGCGACGGTCAGCAGCAGGCCGAACCAGAACAGGAAGTGGACCGGCTCGGTCGGATAGACGAGGGTCAGGGGCACCGGATTCTCGGCCGACGAGCCGGGCGTCTTGACGATGACCCCGGCGTCGATGAAGCCGATGAACAGGATGAACAGGCCGATCCCGACGCCGATCGCGAGCTTCAGCGACTGCGGGACGGCGCGCATGATCGACTCGCGCAGGCCGACCAGCACGAGCACGAGGACGACCAGGCCTTCGAGGACGATCACGCCCATCGCGCCGGCCGGTGTCAGGCCCTGGGTCAGGACCAGTCCGAAGGCGACCGCGCCGTTGATGCCGAGGCCGGCAGCCATCGCCAGCGGGGTATTGGCGAAGATCCCCATCGCGATCGTCAGGAGCCCGGCCACGAGCGCCGTCGCCGCCGCGGCAGCCGGGATGAAGGCCGCCGCCTCCGGCGAGCCGGGCGGGCCGAACATGTTGGCGAGGATGGCCGGGTTCAGGAACAGGATGTAGGCCATGACCATGAAGGTCGTCAGGCCGGCCTTGGCCTCCCGACCAAGGGTCGTACCGCGTTCGGCGAACTGGAAGTAGTTCGCGATGCCGTCCACCAGGTTCGCTCCCTCCTTGCCCTCGCTGGCACGCCGAACCACGCAGGTGGGCTCGGACCGCACCCTGGACGCGCTCGACCGGCTCCACGCCGGCCGCCTCCCCCCGGCCGATGCCTCCGCATCGGCCTCCCGATCGCGCTACTCGTCCTCGTGGGCGTCGAGGCCGAGCAGCTCCATCTGGACGTAATCGGACGTGTCGAACGCGAGCTGCTGCGGGGCGAACGGCGAGGCGTTCTCGCCCTCCGGCCCGAGCGGCGCGAACTCGACGATGACCCGCTCGTCGCCTTGGACGAGGGCATAGACCAGGAGCTGGTCCGGGCGGGTCTCGAACTCGAGGTGCTCGAACGAATCGATGTTCAGGGTGATCGCCAGCGGCGTGAAGTAGGTCGAGATGTCGGGCGCTTCCGTGACGATCCGCTCGACCCAGCCGGTGCCGTGGCTGACGACCTCGCGGCCGCGCTGGTAGCGATAGGTGACCGTCTGCTTGAGGAGCGGCCGCAAGAGATGGAGCATGTCCGTGCGGCTGGAAACGACGCCGTGGTTCACGAAGAACTTGGCAGCCGGGGTCGACAACGGGGATGACTCCTCGGACCCAGTCGGGTGGGGGCTCGACGCGGCCGATGGTAGCGCACCGCGAGGGGCGGGGGAACCCGGTCCGCGCGCTCGCGCCGCGTATCATCCCGGCCATGCTCCTCGCCATCGACATCGGCAACACGAACATCACGATCGGGCTCCTGCGATCCGGCACGGTCCTGGCGACGCGCCGCGCGGCCACGACCCCGCACGCGACCGTCGACGAGGTCGAGTGGACGCTGGCCGGCCTGCTGGCCCTCGACGACGCCACCTTCGGCGATGTCGCCGCGATCGCCTGCGCCTCCGTGGTCCCGCGGTTGACCGCCCATGTCGAGGCCATCGCTTCCCGTCGCGACCGGCCGCTGGTCATCGCGGCGGCCGGCATCGTGCCCCTCGCCGTGCGGGTCGACCGGCCCGGTGAGGTCGGGGCGGACCGCCTGGTCAACGCCCTGGCCGCGGGGCGTCTGTACGGCACGCCGGCCGTCGTCGTCGACTTCGGGACGGCCACGACGTTCGACTGCGTGGCCGCCGACGGCGCCTACGTCGGTGGGGCGATCGCCCCCGGCCTGGAGCTGGGCCTCGAAGCGCTCGCGGCCCGGACCGCCAAGCTGCCCCGTATCGACCTGCGCGTGCCCGACCGGGCCATCGGTCGGGACACGGTCAGCGCGATGCAGTCGGGCGCCGTGCTCGGCTACCAGGCCCTGACCACGGGTCTCCTGACGCGGATCCGACGCGAGCTGGCCGAGGCCGCGGGGACGACCCCGGACGAGGTCAAGGCCATCCTGACCGGCGGCCTGTCCGCCGCTCCGTGGGCGGCGGCCATCGACGGGATCCACGCGATCGACCCCGATCTGACCCTCAAGGGCCTGGCCATCCTCCATGCCGAGGTCACCGGCGGCGAGCGCCTGGAGCTGGGCCTGCCGTGAGTGGCCGCCTCGAGGGGCGCCTCATCGGCCTGGGCGTCACCGGGTCGATCGCCGCGTACAAGGCGGTGGAGCTGCTCCGGGCCTTGCGCGCCGAAGGCGCGGACGTCGCCGTGCTGCTGACCCCCGGCGCAGCGCGGTTCGTCACACCGCTGTCGTTCGCCGCCCTGTCCCGCCATCCGGTCGAGACCGACGTCCTGGCCCTGCTCCCGGACGAGCGGATCGGTCACATCGTCATCGCCGACAGCGCGGACGCGTTCGTCATCGCCCCGGCGACCGCCCACTGGCTGGCGGCGATGGCCGCCGGGCTGTCCGGCGATGCCGTCACCGCGGCCGTCCTGGCCACATCCGCCCCGGTCGTCGTCGCCCCCGCGATGGACGGCGACATGTGGACCCACCCGGCGACCCAGGCCAACGTCGCCCGCCTCCGCGACGGCTTCGGCTACCGGATCGTCGAGCCGGACGCCGGGCCGCTCGCCTCGGGGCAGTCCGGCGTCGGGCGCCTCGCCGAGCTCGCCGACATCGTCGACGCCGCTGTCGCGGCCGTTGGCGATCGTGCGGTCCGGGCCTCGGATCCGGCTGCACGGCCGCCGCTCGTCGACGGGCCCCGCGACGCCGACCTCGAGGGACGCCACATCGTGGTGACCGCCGGCGGGACCCGGGAGTCGATCGATCCCGTCCGGTTCATCGGCAATCGGTCGACCGGGCGGATGGGCGTGGCCGTAGCCGAGGCCGCCCTGGCCCGCGGCGCGCGGGTCACGATCGTCGCCGCCAATATCGAGGTCGGACCGCCTGCCGGCGCCGCGGTCATCCGGGTCGAGTCGGCCGCGCAGCTCCGGACGGCGCTCCACCGGCTCATCCAGGATGACGCCGGCCGCGCGGGCTTCGACGCCCTGGTCATGGCCGCCGCGGTCGCCGACTTCCGCCCGACGACGGATGCCCCGACCAAGCTGGAGCGCGGCGGCTCGCTGACCCTCGAGCTGGAGGCCACGCCGGACGTGCTGGCCCAGATCGCGCGGCTCGTCCACGGCACGGACAAGACCGGTGAGGTCCAGGCCCGGCCGGTCCAGCCGCGGCCCATCCTCGTCGGGTTCGCCGCCGAGACCGGCTCGCTGGACCGCGCCCCGGACAAGCTCCGACGCAAGGGCGTGGACCTGCTCGTGGCCAACGACGTCGCCGAAGCGGGCTCCGGGTTCGGCACGGAGACCAACCGCGTCTCGATCCTGGGCGCGGACGGCACCCGGGACGACCTGCCGCTCCTGACCAAGCGCCAGGTCGCGGACCACCTCCTGGACCGCGTGGCGGCGGCGCTGGACGCCCGTGACGCCGAAGGGCAGACTTCGTCCTGACATGAGCGCGACCCCCACGCCCCAGCCCAAGCGCCTGACCGTCGCCGACATCGGCCGGATGTACGCGGACGGCCAGCGCATCCCGATGCTGACCGCCTATGACTACCCGACGGCCAAGCTCGTCGACGAGGCCGGCGTCCCGTTCATCCTCGTCGGCGACTCGCTCGGCCGGGCGATGCTCGGCTACGACAGCGAGATCACGGTCTCGATGGCCGACATGCTCCACCACACGGCGGCCGTGACCCGCGGGGTGCAGCGAGCGCTGGTCGTGGCCGACCTGCCATTCCTGACCTACACGACGACGGACCAGGCCGTGGCCAACGCCGGACGGTTCCTGTCCGAAGCCGGCGCCCAGGCCGTGAAGCTGGAGGGCGGCGTCCGGAGCGCCCGGGCGATCGAAGCGGTCGTCAAGGCCGGCATCCCCGTCGTCGGCCACATCGGCTGGACGCCACAGGCCGCCAACGCGGCCGGCAAGGTCCGCGTCCAGGGCAAGGACAAGACCCAGGCCCGGGCGATGCTCGCCGACGCCCTGGCCGTCCAGGAGGCCGGCGCGTTCGCCATCGTCCTGGAACTCGTCCCGGCCCAGCTCGCGGGGGCGATCACCGAGCGCCTGGGCATCCCGACCATCGGGATCGGCGCCGGACCGGACTGCAGCGGCCAGGTCCAGGTCATCACCGATCTCCTCGGCTGGGACGCCTGGCAGCCGCGCCATGCCAAGAAGTACGAGGACCTGCGGGGCCGGATCCTGACCGCCGTCAGCGGCTACGCCTCGGACGTCGAGGCGGGCACGTTCCCCGGGCCGGAGCAGACCGTCCGGATGGACGACGCGATCCTCGAGGAGGCCCTCGGCCGCGGCGCCTCCGACCGCCCGGCCGACACGCTGCCCGTCGGCGGCATCCCGCTCGACCGCGACCTCTGAGCACGACCGTCCTCCGGACCCGCGCGGAGCTGCGGTCCGCGCTGGCTGATGCCGGGCGCCCGCTCGGCCTGGTCCCGACGATGGGCTGGCTGCACGATGGCCACCGAGCGCTCATGCGCCGGGCGCGGGCCGAGTCGGCGACGACCGTCGTCACGATCTTCGTCAATCCACGCCAGTTCACCGAGGCCGCCGACTACACGAAGTACCCCCGAAACGAGGCCCGCGACCTGGCCATCTGCGAGACCGAGGGCGTGGACATCGTGTTCGCCCCGCCGGTCGAGGAGATCTACCTGCCGGGCTTCGACACGCGGGTCAGCGTCGGGGCCGTCGCCGAGCCGCTGGAGGGTGCCGCCCGGCCCGGTCACTTCGACGGGGTCGCGACGGTCGTGGCCATCCTGTTCGATCTCGTCGGGGCCGAGCGGGCGTACTTCGGCCAGAAGGACGCCCAGCAGGTGATGGTCATCCGCCAGATGGCCCGGGACCTGGCTATCGGCACGGACGTCATCGCCTGCCCGACCGTCCGGGAGGCCGACGGTCTGGCCATGTCGTCCCGGAATGTCCATCTCCGGCCGGATGAGCGGGCCGCTGCCCCGGTCCTCCGGCGCGCCCTCCAGGCGGCCCGCGCTCGCTGGCTCGACGGCGAGACCGATGCGGACGTCCTGCGGGCGGCGATGCGCGCCGAGCTGCGATCGCGAGCCGCTCGCCGACGTGGAGTACGTGTCGATCGCCGATGGCGCGTCGCTGGCGGAGCTGGCCACGGTCGGTCGCCCGGCGCTCGCGTCCCTGGCCGTCCGGTTCGGGCCCACGCGGCTCATCGACAACGAGATCCTGGACCGGTCGGCGGTGGGAACCGACGTCCGCGACGCGGTGTAGGAGGGGCATGACGTCCCGCTTCCGCCGCTCCGTCCTGGCATCGCTCGCGACGCTGACCCTGGTCCTCGGCCTGACCGCCGGTCCGGCCCTGGGCAAGGACGGCATGTGGGAGGCCCGCCTGGACGCGCCGATCTCGCGCGACGCGGCGGCCGGCACGGAGATCACCGTCGGCTGGACCGTCTCGCAGGTCTCCGGGACGGACCGCCTGCCGTTCGAGCCGTCAGGCGCCGTCTTCCTGCGCCTCTATCCGCTGACCCGTGGGGCGGACACGACCGAGGTCGTCGGGACCGAGGAGCCGGCGGGCTCGGACCACTTCATCGGAACGATCGTCGTGCCGGCCGGTGGTGTCGCGCGGATCGAGAGCGGGCTCATCAACGAGTCGTGCGCCGGTGGGACCTGCACGCGCTGGGACATGCTCTTCCAGCTGGTCGGTGAGGTCCTCGTCTTCGGCCCCGGGATCGGGGCGCCGGCGGTGTCGCCAGCCGATCCGGCCACGGCTCCGGCCGCTGGACGCGTGTCGGCTGCGCCGGCTGGGCCGGGCTGGGTCCTCCCGGCGCTGGTCGTGCTGGCGGCGGTCGTCGTCGCGGCGGTGGTCCTGGCGCTCGCGGCCCGGGCTGGTGGCCGGACGCGCCCAAGCGATGGGGGAGCCGTTCGCAGCGATTGACGGCGGGGCGCGGGTCGCGGCCCCGACCCGCGTCAAGCCGCCGCTTCGGTGGCGACCTCCGAGATCCGGTCGATGAACAGGTACTCCCAGACGAGGGCCTTGATCTCCTCGATCTTGCCGATGTCCTCGCTGTGGGTCTTGACCAGCAGGTCGTGGACCTCCGACGCGACCGCGTAGGTGTCCTCGTCGACGAGCGTGGCGAACAGGTTCGCGTAGCGGATGGCGTCGAGGACGGCCGGCCGCGGCCGATAGCCACCGGTCAGGACCAGGCCCAGGGCGTCGCCACCGGCGTCCGACTGGATCCGGTGGGCCTGGACGATGGCCGCGATGACGTCCTCGCGGTCACCCGGCACGATGACCAGCGAGCGCGGCGCCAGGCGCTGGAGCATGTGCTCCGGCTCCATCGCCCCGATGTTCACGCCGCCGATGACCTGGTCCAGGTCGGGACCACGGTGGACGAGCTCGCCATGCACGCCCTCCAGGACCATGGCCAGGGTCGGGTTGGACAGGATGGGCCGGTACGGCAGGACGCCCAGCAGGCGGATGCCGTGCTTGGCCAGGCCGCGCTCCAGGGTCCGGGCGAGGTCCGGCTTGGCCAGCAGGTCGACCTTGTTGACGATGGCCCCCGCGACATGGACGCCCTCGCGCTCGAACAGCGCCTTGTTGAGGACGATCTCGTCGATCGGCCGGCCGACGCCACCCTCCGACACGATGACCGCCGGCGCCCCGAGCAGCCGGGCGACGACGGCGTTGGACAGCCCGATGACGGCTCCGACGCCGGCATGGCCGGTGCCCTCGATGAGGAGCATGTCGCGGTCGGCCGCGAACGAGGCGTGGGCCCTCCGGATGCGGGCGGGCAGGTCCTCGACGACCGTGCCGTCGATGTACGCCTGGGTGAAGCCCCGCGGGATGTGGACCGGGCTCATCCGCTCGAGCGGCTCGTGGAGCCCGAACACCGACTTCATGAGGACGGCGTCCTCGTCGGCCGGGACGCCGTCTTCGATGACGGTCCGCTGCCCGACCGGCTTGCAGAACCCGGTCGACAGCCCGCGCCGGGTGAAGCCGTCCATGACCCCGAGGCTGACCGTGGTCTTGCCCCGGTTCTGCCCGGTCGCGGCCAGATACAGTGGCGCATCAGGCACGAGGCACCGCTCGAGCGCCGAGGCGGGGCGCCTGCTAGCCATCGGCGCGCGGCTCTAGCCGTGCGCGCCGGTCTTGCGTTCGACGAGGGCGAGTCGCGTCGCGCAGGCGGGCGACGGACTCGGCATCGATGGCGTCGGGCTCCAGGTGCGGGCCGAGCCGCTCGAGGATGTCCGTGACGAGGCCCAGGAAGACGCTCGCGTCGGCCATGAAGAACTGCGGCTCGTTGTTGTAGCGGACGAGGGTCAGGCGGCCCTGGAGCACGCGGCGCTCCTCGACGTGGGCGATCTGCGTCCCGAAGTTGTGGCCCTGGATGCCGTCCGGGTTGTTGAGGAAGTTCAGGGCGTTGTCGATGGCCAGGCCGAAGCGGGCCCGCCACGCCACCAGGCGCTCGTGGACCTCGGACGGGATGCGCACCTCGGCGACCTCGTCGAAGACCTCCGGCGCGACGGTCAGGAGGCCGACCAGCGTCGTCCCGGCGCGCGGCCCGAGCATGACCTGGAGGCTGCGCTCCAGGGTGAAGACCTCGGAGTCGAACCGAGGGCTGGTGATGACGTCGGTCAGCAGGTCCTCGACGTTGTCGAGGATGCCCGGCTCCGCCACGGCATTCGACAGGTGGAGGATCTCCTCCTTGAACAGGAACTTCTCTTCGTGGTCGAGCATGGCCGGGATGGTAGCACCGGGACCGGACGACTCCGTGTGCCGGGTCAGAGGCGGAACCCGGGCGGGTCGGCCAGGTCCCGGTGGTCGCGCTCGAATGCCCGGGCCGCCTCGAGCGTGCGGACCCACTCGTAGTACAGGCCCTTGGCGTGGACGAGCTCGACGCCGGCACTCGCCATCCGCCGCAGGCCGGCCGCGTGGGCGGCATCCGGCGCGTACGTCGCGTCCTCGACGGCCACGACCCGGTAGCCGCGGTCGAGGAGACCCAGCGCCGAGTGCGCGACGCACACGTCCGTCTCCAGGCCGACGACGATGATCGTGCGGCGGCTCGTCGGCGTCGATGGCGGCCAGGATGTCCGCCTGGTCGGCGGCGCCGAAGACGTGCTTGGCCAGGACGGGCGTCGCCGGCGGCAGCGCCGCCAGGATGCGCGCCGCGGTCGGACCGTTCCGCTCGGCGTCCTCCTCGGTCACGATGGCCGGGATCCCAAGAGCGCCGCGGCCACGCCGGCCAGCCAGGCGACCCGATCCAGCGGGCCGCGCATGGCCTCGGGCTCGGGCCCCGCGCCATCCCCGTAGAACCCGGATTGCGCGTCGATGACGAGGAGGAGCGCAGTCGTCGCGGTCCAGGAGCCGGCTCATCGCCTCAGGGTACGGGGCCGGGCTCCGGATCGATGCCCGGGAAGCGGCGAGACCCCGGCGATGGCCGGGGTCTCGGGTGGTACGGGTCGGACGATGGGCTTACGGGTACAGGCCGCGCAGCTCCATGGCGTCCGCGACGCGCTTGACGGCGAGGAGGTAGGCCGCGGTGCGCATGTCGATCTGCTCGCGGCGCGCCACGGCCAGGACCTCCTGGAAGGCCTTGACCATGATCTCGCGGAGCTTCTCGTTGACGACCTGCTCGCTCCAGTGGTCGCGGTTGAGGTCCTGGACCCACTCGAAGTAGCTGACCGTGACGCCACCGGCGTTGCACAGGATGTCCGGGATCATGAACGTCTTCCAGGACTTGAACAGGATCTCGTCGGCCTCGGGCGTCGTCGGGCCGTTGGCGGCCTCGGCGACGAGCTTGGCCTTGATGTTGCCGGCGTTGCGCGGCGGTGATCTGGTTCTCGAGGGCCGCCGGGATGAGGATGTCGCAGTCGACCTCGAGCACCTCGGCGTTGCGTGATGTCCGTCGCGCCCGGGAAGCCCGACACGGTGCCGTGCTCGCCCTTCCAGGCGATGACCTTGTGATGTCGAGGCCGTCCGGGGCGTGGATGCCGCCGGTCGAGTCGGACACGGCGACGACCGTCGCGCCTTCTTCGCGAGATGAGCCGGGCGGCGATCGAGCCGGCGTTGCCGAAGCCCTGGATCGCGACCCGCGCCTTGGGCAGCTCGATGCCCAGGTGGCGGGCCGCCTCGATGATGCAGTAGACGGTGCCGCGGGCGGTGGCCTCGTTGCGACCCTCGGAGCCGCCGAGGCGATCGGGCTTGCCGGTGACGACGCCCGGGACGGTGTAGCCGGCATGCATCGAGTACGTGTCCATCATCCAGGCCATGACCTGGGCGTTGGTGTTGACGTCCGGCGCCGGGATGTCCTTCTCGGGCCCGATGAGGACCTCGATCTCGGTGAAGAAGCGGCGGGTGAGGCCCTCCAGCTCCTTCTTCGAGAGCTGCTTGGGATCGACGATGACGCCGCCCTTGCCGCCGCCGTACGGGATGCCGACGACCGCGCACTTCCAGGTCATCCACATGGCGAGGGCCTTGACCTCGTCGAGGCTGACGTCCTGGTGGTAGCGGATGCCGCCCTTGGCCGGGCCGCGGCCCAGGTTGTGCTGGACGCGGTAGCCCGTGAACACCTGGACGGACCCGTCGTCCATCTTGACCGGGAAGTGGACGGTGAACTCGCGGCGGGGCTCGCGGAGGACGCGGCGCATGCCCGGGTCGAGGTCGAGTCGCTCGGCGGCCAGGTCGAACTGCTGCTGGGCGACTTCCCACGCATTGATGCGCGCGGCGACGTGCTCGGTGGTCATGGAAGGGGCCTCCGTGTCGGGCTGCCGTCCTGGGCGGCCGCACTCGGATGTGGGCCGTCTCCCGGACGACCCCACGGGGCGCGTCGACGGTGCGTGGACGATCCACAGGCCCGACCGGGTGGGGTCGCCAGAGCATCGACGCGCGACCATTGCGGCGCCGAGTATAGCCGCGGTCCGGCGGGATGCGCCTCCCCGATCGGTACCGGTCGGCAAGGTTGCCGCAACCTTGCCGCAACCCAGACGCGATCGTCAGCCGTCGGACCCGGCTCGGTAGAGGACGCACGCGCCGACGCAGCCCGGGCCCAGGTGCGGGCCGACCGAGGGGCCGACCAGGTCGATCGTGACCTGCGCCGGTCGAGGTCCGGGACGCCGGCGGAGCATCGCCTCGCCGAACTCTCGACGTCGGCGATCGGGTGTGCAGGATCGACAGCCGCTCGATCGGGCGCTGCGGTGACGAGCTCGATCAGCCGCTCGCGCGCCTTGCCGCGGGTGCGGACCGGTCGGCCGTCTCGACCGCGCCGTCCTTGACCTCGATGATCGGCTTGACCGACAGGAGCGTGCCGATCGCGGCCTGCGCGCCGCTGATCCGGCCGCCGCTCTTGAGGTACTCGAGCGTGTCGAGGGCGAGGTAGATCTGCAGGTCTCGGGCGCGGCGCGTCAGGGCCTCGGCGATCTCCGCCGCCGGACCGCCCGCGTCGGCCATCTCGACGCCATCCGGCGAGGATGCCCTCGCCCATCGACGCGACCTGCGAGTCGACGACGTGGATGTCGCGGTCCGGCAGCATGGCGCGGGCGATCTGGGCGCTCTTGATCGTGCCGGACAGCGTGCCCGCGACGTGGACCGAGACGATCGCGTCGGCGCCGGCCGTCGAAGGCCGCTTCGTAGGCCGCCTTGAAGTCGCCGGGCGGCACGCCGCGGTCGTCGGGAACGGCGCGTCGGGCGCCGTCATCCGCGTCCCAGAACTCGTCGGTCGACATGTCGACGCCCGCCTTGAAGGTGTCCGTCCCGAAGTTGACGAGGAGCGGGACGATCGTGATCCCGGACGCGGCGGCCTCGCGGGGTCGAAGTCGGACGCGGAGTCGGTGACGATCGCGACGCGGCCCAAGGTGGCCTCCTCCAGCTCGCTGCCGGGCGGCGTTGCGGGCATGATTGCGGGCATGATACGGGCCGGGGTCCAGCCCGACGGCGTGAGCCGTTACGCTTCCGCGCGATGGATCGTCGCTGTGGGCCGTGCTGCCGGCACGTTCACGCTGCGCTTCAGCACCGGCCTCACCGGCGCGATGCTGGGCTCCTACCTCGCCAAGCTGCCCGAGTACGGCGGCGAGCCGGTCGAGCCCGGTCGTCGTCGGCCTGTTCGCGCGCGACCTTCTACCTCGCCGAGCTCGTCCTGTCGCCGCTCTTCGGCATCCTGTCCGACCGGCAGGGCCACCACCGGGTGATGCAGTACGGCCCGTTCTTCGGCGTCGTCGCGGTGGTCATCACCGGCCTCACGGCCGACCACGACACCGGCTTCACGTCGACGTCCAACTGCCATCCTGGGCACGCGCTTCCTCGAGGGCGCCGCGACCGCCGCGAGCATCCCGTCGATCCTCGGCTATCATCGCGCTGGTCGACGGCCGCGGAACGAGGTCCTGCGCGGCAAGGCCGTCGGCGCGCTTCGAGGCCGCGACGCTGGCGGGCCTGGCCGGCTTCGCCGTCGCCCCGACGCTGTTCCGTCGTTGGGCCGGAGGCGTTCCTGCTCAATGCCGTCGTCTACGGCGTCTCGCTCCTCATCTACTGGTACGGCGTCAAGGACCCGGCCGGCGAGGTCGAGGCCGTCGCAGGCACCGCACGTCGGGTTGCAGCCGCTACTTCGCGCTGATCCGCGACGTCGCACGTCCTGGCTCCTGGCCCCGACCTGGATCGCGATCAACGCGTCCTCGGCCTGTGGTTCAGCCAGACGATCTTCCAGCTCGCCAAGGCGGACCCGGAATTCCCCGACCAGCTGCTGATGCGGCGGCTTCACCGCGTCCAGATCACGCTCGCGGCCGTCGCCGTCGCGGCTCCTCTTCTGCGTCGGGCCTCATCTACTGGGGCAACCGGTTCAAGAGCATCCGCCGGACCACGATCATCCTGTACGGGATCCTCGGCGGCGGCGGCCTGGTCGGCGGCCGGGCTCGTCGTCAACCACAGCGCGGGCTGCCCGCTCGTGATCCTCGTGGCGCGGCTTCGTCGTCGCCGGGGCCGGGCTGTTCGTGCTGGCCGGCGCGACGCCGGCGGCGATCGGCCTGCTGGCCGACGTCACCGAGGCCTACCCCGACGACCGCGGCGCGATCATGGGCCTGTACAGCGTGTTCCTCGGGCTCGGCCAGATCGGCGGCTCGCTGATCGGCGGGCTTCGCCGCCGACTGGCGCGGCATCGACGGGATCCTCGTCGCGACGGCTGCGCTCCTGGTCTCGCGGTGGTCCCGCTCTCGTTCCTGCGGCGCCACGAGCACGACTCGCCGCCGGACGTCCCGTCGGCCAGCCCGCTGGCGAGCGCGGCGACCCGAGCGCTGAATGCAATACTCGCGCCCGTGACCTCGAACGTCGGCCAGAGCTACCCCTACACCAGCGAGACCGAGGCGAGCGGACCGAGCGGGATCGCCGCCGCGATCGCGGCCCACAAGGACCTCGCGGCCAAGCTCGACGCGGAGACGACCCCGCTCGATGCCCGGGACCGCTGGTGGACCTGGAAATGCCCGACCACGGGCTGTCCGGGATCCTCCACGCGGCCGGCTACGCCCGCGACCTCCACGCCGTGTACGTCGTCTGCGACGGGACCTGCGGCAAGACGTTCCTGCGCTGACCGACACCGACGGCGCTGGGGGCCGAGCCGTCGCCAGCTGCGTGGCCGCATCGCGCTCGGGCTCGCCGTCGGGGCGATCGGGCTTCGGGCTCGTCTACGGCCTGACCGCGCGCGAGGCCGGGTTCTCGCCGCTCGAGGCCGGGGCGATGAGCGTGCTCGTCTTCGCCGGCGCGGCGCAGTTCGTCGCCGTCGGGTACGTGGCGGCGGCCTCGCGTGGCCCGCGATCGTCCTGCTGACCGCGTTCCTGAACGCCCGCCACCTCCTGTACGCGGTGGCCCTCGCGCCGTACCTGCGCGAGGCCGCTCCCGGGTCGGGCGGTGATGGCCCACCTCCTGACCGACGAGGCGTTCGCGCTCGCGATCGCCCACTTCCGGCGGATCGGCCGGGCCGATGTGCGCGGCTACTGGCTCGGGGCGATCGTCAGGACGGATCATCCCCTGGAACGTCGGCGACGCTGGCGGGGGTCGTGCTCGGCGGCAGATCCCCGACCCGGGCGGTTGGGCTCGACGTCATCTTCCCGGCCGCGATGGGCGGGCTCGCGGTCGGGCTGATCACCGGCCGGCGCGAGCTCGTGGCGGCCATCGTCGGCGCGGGCGTCGCGGTCGGCGTCGCGCTGGTCCGAGCCCGGCGATCGGGATCATCGCGGCGGGGTCCTCGGACCGCTGGTGGCCCTGCTCGTCCCGAAGCGGTTCGCCGGGGAGCTCGCTCCGCTCGGATCGCTCGCGGGCGAGCCACCGGCCGCGCGACGAGCCGGATCGATGAGCACGGAGCTCGTCCTGCTGGCGTCCTGATGTTCGTGTGACCTACCCGTCCCGGGCGGTCGGGCTGCTGACGCCGGGCTTCGATCGATTGCCGAAGATCGCCTTCGACTACCTCCGGCTCGTCGGGCCGGCCGTCCTCGCGGCGCTGGCGGCGGTGAACATCATGGTCGTGGTCGGTGACGACGACGTGCCGTCGTTCCACATCGGGATCGAATGGGTCGCGATCCTCGCCGCGCTCGCGATCGTGGCATGGCGGAAGAACCTGTTCCTCGGGCTGGTCGCGGCGGTGCCATCGTGGCCATCGCCCGGGCGGCCGGCCTGGCCGAGATCCCGGCCTGGGCGCGCCGAGCGTCAGCCGCGCCGGGCCTCGACCTCGATCTCGACGAGCAGCGTCGGGTCGATGAGCGCGTGACCACGACCAGGGGGCCGCCGGCCGGATCTCGCCGAAGACCTCGCCGTGGACCGCCGCGATCTCGGCCGAACGCGTCGAGTCGGTCACGAACATCCGCGTCCGCACGACGTCGGCCAGCCCGAACCCGGCCTCGATCAGGGCCCGCTCGATGATCTCGAGGACGGCCCGCGCCTGCGCCGCCGACGTCGCCGGGATGGAGCGATCGGCCGTCGGGGCCGGCGTCGGTCGTGCCGGCGACGTGGCACGAATCGCCCACGACGATCGCCCGGCAGTAGCCGGCGACCGCCTCCCAGGGCCCGCCCGACGAGATCCGCCGGCCTCGCTCATGCCGGCTGGCCGGTCGCCCGCCAGGCGAGGACGACCGGGTCCGCGGCGATCGCGAGCAGCAGCCCGGCCAGCAGCGTCGTCCGGGGCACGATCGAGCCGACCTCGAGGTACTCCGCCGGGGCGTGGTCGTTGCCGCCGATCGGGCCGAGCCCGTCGAGGGTGGGGACGCCCAGCCCCGCCGTCGTGTTGGCGTCCGAGGCGCCGCCGGTGAGCGTGTCGTCGATCTCGAACCCGAGGCGCCGCGCGAGCGCGCTGGGCGTGCTCGGCCAGGCGGCCGGACCGCTCGAGCTTCTCCATCGGCCACCAGCGGTCCATCGTCTCGACGTCGACCGTCACGTCGGGGACCTCGATCGCCTCGGCGATCTCCGATGGCCGCGTCGGCCGTCTCAAGCGCGTCGCGGCCATCGCCCGGACGTCGACCTGGAGCGTGCCCGTCTCGGCGACGACGTTCGGCCGCGTGCCGCCTTGGATGCGCCGACGTTCACCGTCACGGCCGGCCAGCGGCCGTTGAGGGCGTGGAGCTCGCGGACGATCCGGGCCGCCTCGAGGATCGCGCTGCGGCCCTTCTCGGGCTCGACGCCGGCGTGCGCGGCGCGGCCGTGGACGACGATGCGCATGTCGAGGATGCCCTTGCGCGCCGAGACGATGTCGCCGTTGGCGCGCGCGCACTCGAGCACGAGCGCGACGTCGGCGTCGTCGGCGGCAGCCTCGCGATGTGCGGGGTCGACGTCGGCGAGCCGATCTCCTCGTCCGGGTTGGCGATGAAGATCAGCCGCTCGAACGGCAGGCCGCCGCGTTCGGCGACGATCGCCCTGATCGCGTAGAGGCCGGCGAGCAGCCCCGACTTCATGTCGGTGACGCCCGGGCCGTAGGCGATCCCGTCCTCGATCCGGAACGGGCGCTCGGCGGCGGTGCCCGGATCGAACACCGTGTCCATGTGGCCGATCAGCAGGACGCGCGGGCCGCCCGGCCCGGCCGTCGAACGTGCCGACGACCGTGTCGCCGAACCGGCCGTCCGGATCGGGCCGCGCTCGACCGTGGCGCCGAGCTCGGCCAGGAACGCCGCGACCCAGCGGCCGACCTCGTTGACGCCGGCCGGCGTGTAGCTCCCGCAATCGATGTTGACGAGGCGCTCGAGGTCGGCCAGGTAGGCCGGCAGGTCGGCGGCGACGCGGCGCGCAGCGCGTCGAGCTCGGCGGCCGAGGGGAGTGCGGCGTGACGGTCGAGCGGTCATGGCGGCAGTCTAGGCCGCTGGCAGCCTTGCTATCCTGCCCGGACCGTGCGACTGGTCGAGACCCGCCTGCTCGAAGGTCCGAACGTCTACCGGCTGGAGCCGGTGGTCAAGCTCGAGGTCGCCGTCGGCCGGCGCCGGACGTGGTACGGCCAGCGCGACCCCGGGCGCCACGCGCTCGTCCGCCTGGGCGCCGATGTCCCGGCTCGTGACTGGCCCGACCCGATCGCCGCGACGCGTCGCCTGGATCCGCCGCCTGCGGAGCGAGCACGGCGAGGGCCGCAGCGGGCTGGCCGTCCATCGCTCGTCGGACCCGGGCCACTGGATCGTCACGTTCCCGTGGGTCGGCGCCGAGCGGGCCCAGACGATCGCCGAGGCGGCGTTCGCCCTCGCCGAGCGCGACGTCTCGCCCGTCGCGGACGGCGCAGCTGACCGGCGCCCGGGAGCGCACGCTGGCACGCTGGACCGCGCGCATCGAGGCGGCCCGGGCGACCCCGCCCGCGTGGATCCGCGACGCCGATCGGCGCGTGCCGATCATGTCGATCTCCGGGACGAACGGCAAGACCACCATGACCCGCCTGATGACCCACATCCTGTGCGGGCCGGCCGGCGCGTCGGGACGACCACGTCGGACGGCGTCCTCGTCGACGAGCGGATGGTCGAGCCCGGCGACTGGACCGGCCCCGGCGGCGCCCACGCAGATCCTGGCCCGGCGCGACGTCGACGTCGCGGTGCTCGAGACCGCCCGCGGCGGGATCGTCCTGCGCGGCGTCGGCTACGAGTCGAACGATGCGAGCGTCCTCACCAACGTCTCGTCGGACCACCTCGACCTCCAGGGCATCCACACGCTGCCCGAGCTGGCCGAGGTCAAGTCGACGATCTGCCGGATCACGAAGCCCGACGGCTGGGTCGTGCTCAACGCCGACGACCCGCTCGTCGCCGCGGTCGCCCGGAGGGTCAAGGCCCATGTCGCGCTGTTCACGCTCGACGGCGACGAGTCGCCGACGGTCGGCGCCATCGGCGGCGGGGTGGCCGGGCCTACCTCGTGCGCGACGGGTTCATCGGCGAGGCGAAGGGCGAGCGTGGCCCCGCTCGTCGAGCTCGCCCGGGTCCCGTCGTGCTCGGCGGCGTGGCCCGCCACAACGTCGCGAACGCGCTGGCCGCGGCGGCGGCGCGCGCGGGCTGGGCGCCACGATCGAGCAGGTCCGCAACGGCC
>CAVRHM010000004.1:0-45509 GCA_963721015.1 uncultured Chloroflexia bacterium
CCGGATCGCGCTTGATCTTGAGCGTGTGGGTCCGCGGGAAGTCCTCGGCCGGCCAGGCCCGCCAGCCGACGATCCGCTGGCTCGGCCCGAGCCGGGCGTTGGCCGACTTGATCGCGCCATCGATGCGGGCGCGGAAGACTCGTGGCGTCGCTCTCGGCATCCTCGAGGACCACCGCCTCGATCCGGCCGGGCTGGGTCTCCACGATGACCGCATCGCGCAGCCCCGCCTCCCGGAGCGCGTTCTCGATGTCCTCGGGGTACACGTTGAAGCCGTTGGGCAGGACGATGATGTCCTTGATCCGGCCGCTGAGGACGAGCCGGCCGTCGGGATCGAGGTGGCCGAGGTCGCCGGTCCGATACCAGCCGTCGTCCGTGAAGGCCTGGGCGGTCAGCTCGGGCGCTTGCCAGTAGCCGGCGAAGACGGTCCGGCCGCGGAACTGGATCTCCCCGGCGTCGACGATGCGCATCTCGATACCCCGGGACCCGCCCGACCGTGCCCGGGCCCGGGTCATCGAGCGTCGTGCACGTGCCGGTGCCGGTCTCCGTCGAGCCGTAGCCCTGGAGGACCATGACCCCGAGGTCCTCCCAGGCGCCGCGCAAGGCCGGCGGCAGGAACGCCCCCGATGACAGGAACAGGCGGAACGACGCCGCCGAGTTGCTGGTGGACGCTCCGGAACAGGAGGCGCCGGAGTCATCGGCAGGTGGCGGGCGATGCCACGGAGGCGCTCGAAGCTCGCCCGGCGGCCGCGCTTGTCGACCTCGCGCTCGATGGCGCTCCAGAACAGGTCGAGGACCTGCGGGACGACGACCATCTCGTGACCCGATGGTCGCGCAGCGCATCGAAGATGACCCGCGGGTTGCGGCTGCGGACGTACAGGATGTCGGCGCCCACATCGAGCGCGTAGTACAGGCCGACGGCCTGCTCGAGCAGGTGCGAGCGGCAGGAGCGAGACGATCCGGTGGTCCATCGGCGGGACGATCCGGTGGAACGACTCGATGGACGCGACGACGTTGTCGTGGGTGAGCATCACGCCCTTCGGCGTGCCGGTCGTGCCGCTCGTGAAGATGAGCTCGAAGACCTCGTCGGCGGCGGGGCGCGCCAGGCCGACCTGCGCGCCTCCCAGTCGGGCGGGAAAGCGGGTCGTCGGCCCGGTCGGCGCACAGCGCCTCGACCGTCGTCGTCGGGAAGTCGGCGAGACCGGCCTCGCGCGGGTCGGGCGCGTCACGGCCGGTGCCGAGGATCAGGTGGCGGGCGCCCGAGGCCCGCGGTGATCGACTCGACCGCGTCGGCGGACATCCGGAGGTCGAGGGGCACGAGCACGAGCCGGGCGCGCATCGCCCCGAAATACGCGGCGGGCAGCTCCGGCGTCGACGGGCGCCAGGTGAGAGCCGGTCGCCGGGCTCGAGGTCCAGGGCCCGGAGGCGCCAGGCCGCGATCCGGGCGCGGCGGGCCAGCTCGCGGTAGGTCCAGTGGTCGGTCGACCCGTCGTCACGGCGGATGCCGAGGGCGTGCCGATCGCCGAACCGGGTGACCGCGCCGTCGAGCAGGTCGAGCAGGGTGGACATCGTGCCGCGGAGGATAACTGGCTGGCGAGAGGTCGCCGTCACCATCGGTGCCGTGGACGCGCGGCGGGTCGGTCGGTCGGTGCGAGCCCTTCCGCTGCGGGCGGACAGCGACAGGCCGATGTCGCGATGGAGGCTGGGTGCTCGAGGCAGCTGGTCGGCGCGGTCGAAGCGGGCGACCTCGGCGGCGTGACCATCGCCGCCCTCGATCGGATCGTCGCTGCGCTCGGCGCCAGCCTCGAGGTCACGGTCCGGTGGCACGGCGAGGGTCTCGATCGGCTGCTCGATGCCGCGCACGCGGAGCTTGTCGAGCAGGCCGTCCGACGCCTCCAGAACGCGGGCTGGGAGACGGCGGTCGAAGTGTCGTTCAACATCCGAGGCGAGCGCGGGTCCGTCGACGTCATGGCGCTGCTCGCGGTAGCGCGACCGTCCTCGTCGGCGAGGTCAAGTCCGTCGTCCCGACGCCGGTCCCATGCTGTTCACGTTGGATCGCAAGGCTCGCCTGGCGCCTGACATCGCGCGGACGCTGGGATGGCCGTGCCGGGCCGTCGGCCGCGTCCTGGTCATCGGGGATACCTCGACGACGCGGCGACGGATCGCCGCGCTCGGAGCGACGTTCGCCTCGGCGCTGCCGGCTCGTAGCGTCGCGGTCCGACGGTGGCTGGGAGGCCCGACAGGGCCGATCGCCGCGCTCTGGTTCCTGCCGTATGTCAGCCGCAGTGGCCGTGGCCATCCCGTGACCGGGCGCCAGCGCGTCCGCAAACGTGGCTGACTATGGCGAACCGCCCAGACGCCACGCACAACGTCCGATGGCTGCAACCAGCCGGCTACGGTCGTGGTCGCTGGCGTCCAGGAAAGACCGGGGCGAGGCGGGCGGCTACCGTCGCTGTGACTGGCGTCCGGGAAGATCGGGCGGCCGTGCCGGTGCTCGCCGGGAGGCCGTTCTGGGCGTTTGACCCGCTCGCAGGGCCTCGGGTAGACTCCGCCGGCTTCCGCGGGATGCCCGTGGTAGCCCTGCTTGGGCCGGCTGGCCGCGAGCCCGGCAGGCGCGACACGACTCCAGGCCTGGGGAGGTGAACACCGATTGGCTGAAGTCCGAGTGGGTGAGAACGAGACGTTCGAAAGCGCCCTGCGCCGCTTCAACAAGAAGATCCAGCAGAGCGGCATCCTCGCCGAAGCTCGCCGTCGCGAGCACTACGAGAAGCCCTCTGTGAAGCGCAAGCGCAAGGAAGCCAAGCGCAAGAAGAACGCCCGAGCGCAGGCCGGTTGAGCGCCGGGGCCTAGCCCCGCTGCCACCGTCCCAGCCCCACGGGCGTCCCATCGAGCCGCCCGAGGTCGCCAGATCCGGTGTCCCTTCACGAGCAGATCCAGTCCGACATCACCGCTGCGATGCGCAGCGGTGATTCGCTGCGCCGCGACGTCCTGCGGATGGTCTCGAACGCCGCCTACACCGTCGAGAAGCGCAACCAGCGCCCGCTGACCGACGACGAGTACCTGGCCGTCCTGACCCGCGAGGTGAAGACGCGCCGCGAATCGATCGACGCGTATACCAAGGGCGGCCGCCTGGACCTGGCGACCAAGGAGCAGGCCGAGATCGACATCCTGGCCGAGTACCTCCCGCAGGCCCTGACCGACGACGAGCTCGCCGCCCTGGTGACCGAGGGCATCGCCGCGACCGGCGCGACGTCGGCGCGAGACCTCGGCAAGGTCATGGGCTGGCTGTCACCACGGACGCGCGGCCGGGCCGACGGCAAGGTCGTGAGCGGCCTCGTCGCCAAGTCGCTCGCCCAGGCCGACCTGGCCGCCCACGATGGCGGCGGGACCCACTAGGCCGCCCCGATGCTGACCCAGCGCGCCCCGGCCCGAGAGCGATTCACGCGCAGCGACGCGTCGCGTCTAGCGATCGCCACGACCATCCTCGTCCTGGCCATGACCGCGATCCTCGGGGTTCGACATCCTGCCCCAGGAGACGCCGCTCTACCAGTCGGGCGACCTGGCGACCCAGGACATCGCGGCGCCGCGGGCCCTCGACATCGAGAGCGCCGTGCGCACCGCCGAGGCGCGCGAGGCCGCCCGGGACGCCGTCGAGCCGCAATACGACTTCACGACCGACAAGGCCATCGCCATCGCGGCCGAGCAGGCCCGGGCATTCGATACGCGGGTGGCCCGCGTGGACTCGGCGTTCGAGGCCGAGCTGACGACCGACGACCGGCGGGCGTTCCTCGAGACCGCGGTCGCGGGCCTCACGCCCGCCAGCCTGGCGACGCTCATGGACATGACCCTGGAGCGCTGGACCGACGTCCGGGCCGAGGCGGCTCGGGTCCTCGACGCGACGCTCAGGACCGTGCTCCGCGACGACGAGGTCGCCGATACCCGCACCCGGCTGGCCGGGCGGATGGCCGGCGACCTCAACGAGGCCGAGCGGATGCTCGCCGCGGAGCTCATCGCCCCCTTGCTCGTCCCGAACTCGTCGTTCAGCGAGGCGCTGACCGAGCAGGCCCGCCAGGACGCGGCCACGGCCGTCGTGCCGGTCCGCGTCCAGGTCGTCCCCAACCAGGTCATCGTCCGCAGCGGCGAGCGCCTGGACGCCGCCGATATCGAGCTCATCACGGCCCTGGGTCTCGGCCAGAACACGCCGGACGTCGCGACGTTCGCCGGCTGGTTCCTGCTGTCGCTGCTCATCGTCACACTCCTTCTCGCCTGGCTGTGGCGCTTCCGACCAGCCCTCTGGCATCGCGACAACGTGCTCATCCTCATCGGGCTGCTGCTCGTCGGCGCGACGCTCGCTCTGGAGGTCACGGCCGATCGCGAGATCCTCCGCTACCTCCTGCCGACGGCGGCCATCGGGATGCTCCTGGCGATCCTCCTGGATGCCTCGATCGCGATGGTCGTGATGGCCGTGGTCGCCCTCATCGGCGGTGCGATCAACGGCGGGTCGCTGGAACTGACCGCGTATACGTTCCTGGGCGCGATGGCCGGCATCGTGGCCGTCCGCAAGGGCGACCGGCTCCAGCTCTTCGGCCAAGCCGCGATCGCGGTCTTCGTGGTCAACGCGGCGGTGGTCACCGTCTTCTCCTTGCTCGGGGCGCGTGACATGCGCGGCATCCTGGAGCTGTGGTTCGCGTCAGCCGCCTCGGCCGTCGGCTCGTCGGTCGCCGCGGTCGGCACGTTCGCCGTGCTCGGATCGGTGTTCGGGATCCTGACCGCCTTCCAGCTGCTCGAGCTGGCCAATCCGTCCCAGCCGCTCCTTCGTCGACTGCTCGTCGAGACGCCCGGGACCTACCACCACTCGCTGATGGTCGGCAACCTGGCCGAGCGAGCCGCGGAGGCCATCGGCGCCGACCCGCTGGTGACCCGCGTCGCGGCCTACTACCACGACGTCGGCAAGCTCGAGAACCCACTCGCGTTCATCGAGAACCAGGCCGGCGGCGAGAACGTCCACGATCAGCTCGACCCGGAGATGTCCGCGCAGGTCCTCAAGCAGCACGTCGCGGATGGCATCGACGTCGCGTACCGGGCCAAGCTGCCCAAGGCCCTCATCGCCTACATCCCGCAACACCACGGGACGGCGATCATGAGCTACTTCTACGCCCGGGCAAGGGAGCGCGCCGCGGAGCCGTATGGCGGACCGCAGACGGTCGACGGGGCCAAGGCCGCCGCGACGGTCGACGAACGCAAGTTCCGGCATGCCGGCCCGAAGCCGCAGAGTCGCGAGGCGGCACTGATCATGCTCGCCGACAGCGTGGAGGCGTCCGTCCGCTCCCTGGCCTCCCGCGACGAGCCGGCCATCCGGGCGATGGTCAGCCGGATCATCGACGAGCGGATCGCCGACGGCCAGTTCGACGAGTGCGACCTGACGCTGCGCGACCTCGAGAAGATCCGAACGGCATTCGTCGAGCAGCTGCTCGGCATGTACCACACGCGGATCGCCTATCCGCAGAACACGGTCGTCGAGCTCGAGTCGCGCCGGGCCGCAGCCGGTGGTGGAGGGGACGCGCCCGCGTCCTGATCCGAGGGAGCGCTCAGCCGAGCCGCCTAGGGTGCGATGCCTTGCCCGAGGAGCATCCCGACGGTGGTCGCCGCTCGCGTGCCGCTCGTCACCGCTCCCTCGATCCAGCCGGCGCCGTCCGGGGCGATGTCGCCGCCGGCGAACGCCAGCCGCCCATCCGGACGCTCGAGCGCCTCGAGCGCGGCTGGAGCGGCGGATCCATCCGCAGCCCATGGCGCCTGATCTCCCCGGCCACGCCCGGTTGGGCGTCCGGATGGACCCAGGTCCCACCCCATTCGACGCGCGTCTCGGTCCCCGGGAGGGCGCCGGTCCAGGTCCGTCCGCCGAGCCGCCGCCGGGCCTCCAGCACGATGGTGCGGTGGCCCGCCGCGGTCAGGTCGCGCGCGGCGGTCAGGCCGGCCAGGCCACCGCCGATGACCAGGACATCCGCATCCATCGGTCCCTCCGCGCTACCGTTGTGTCGTGGCGCGCAGTATCTACCAGGGCCCGTGGCGCATCGACCTCGACGCCCGTCCAGCGGTCCGCTCGCCACTGTCCGGCGCGGCCCTGGCCCGGGCGATCGCGGCTGCGCTGGACGTGGTCGGTGCCCCTCAGCCGGCCGCCGTCGGACTGATCCTGTCCGATGACGCGGAGCTGGCCGGGCTGAACACGACGCACATGGGCAAGGCCGGGCCGACCGACGTCCTGTCGTTCCCGTTGCTCCCGCCGGCGGCGTTCGCGGCCGGGGCCCCGCCGCCCCGTGACCCGCGACCGCCGGGGTCGCGGGTGCACCTCGGCGACATCATCGTGTCCGTGGAGCGGGCGCGGGCCCAGGCCGAGGCCGGACGCGGCGGGCAGACCGGCGACGTGCGCTGGACCGCGGCCGAGGAGCTCCGCCTGCTGGTCACCCACGGCGCGCTCCACCTCTGCGGCTACGACCATGCCGAGCCCGACGATGAGGCCGCGATGCGGACCGTGGAGCGGCGGCTGCTGGGCATCGAGCTGCCGGCCTAGCGCCACAGGCCCCGCGACCCGCCCGACAGCGCGCCAGCCCTGCCCCGCGGTACCATCCCCGGACGGCCCTCCCGCCGACTCGACCCGGACGCCGCGCGCGTCCCGTCGGACGGGATTCGGGCCCTGTCGTGCTGTCCGCGGAGGTGTCGGTGAAGGTCGTGGTCGGGCTCGGGAACCCGGGTTCGCAATACGCCGGGACGCGCCACAACATCGGCTGGCTCGTCCTCGACCAGCTGGCCGAGCGGGCCGGCTGGTCCGGCAAGGGCCGCCGGCGTGACGCGTCCCAGGTCGTCATGGGCCGCTACCGCGGCCTGGACCTGACCCTGGTCAAGCCGCTCACCTACATGAACGATTCCGGGCTGGCCGTTCGCAAGATCCTGGCCCGCGAGCACGCGCCGCTCCACGACCTGCTCGTCGTCGCCGACGACTTCGCCCTGCCGTTCGGCAAGCTCCGGTTCCGCGAGAACGGCGGCCATGGCGGCCATAACGGCCTGCGCTCGGTCATCGAGGAGATGGGGACCGAGAAGTTCAGCCGGCTCCGGATCGGCATCGGCGACCCGGTGCGGCATGGGCGCGACCACGTCCTGAGCCGCTTCGAGCCGGACGAGGCCCAGCGCCTCGACGAGCTCCTGGACACCGCGGCCGAGGCGGTCGAGGCCTGGGCCCAGGACGGGACGAGCAAGGCGGCCAACCGCTTCAACACGTTCGAGCTGCGCCCGGCCGACACCGACCGTCTGGCCGCCCCCGGCGATGTCGACGGGCCGCCCGACGGGGACGGCATCCGGCGGACGAAGACCGGCTGGCGGCGGGTCCTGCCCGGCCGCAAGGACGGCGAGCCCCATGACTGACCGACCGGGCTCGACCACACCGCCCATCCGCGGCCGCCGCGGACGGGACCGACGGATCGCCGAACAGGTCGCGGCCGACTTCGCCGCGCGCCATGCCCCGCCGGCGGACGACGCGGCGATCGACTTCGACGTCGCCGAGGTCGATGCCGAAGTCGAGGACGCGCGCCTGGCGGAGCGCGACGCGAAGCGCCCGTCCGCCCCTCGGCCGTCGCATGCGGCGCGCCCCGGCAGGGCCCAGGGATCGGCCGCCACCGGCGCCGGACGGACCGGCGCGGGTCACCGATTGCCCGACCTGGCCGCCCTGCCGGCGCTCCTCGCCGCGACCGGCACATTCGCCAGCCTGCAGGAGCGCCTGGGCATGCCAGGCGACATCGGGCGGGTGGGCCGCCATGTCGGCCTCGTCGCCGTCCCCCACGGCGCGAAGTCGTTTCTCGCCGCGGCCCTCGCGCTGGCCGGCGAGCCCCTCGTCTGGATCGCCCGCGACGCGGAGATCGGCGACCGCGTCGCCGAGGAGCTGGGTGCCTGGCTGGGCGATCCCGCCGCGGTCGTCAGCCTGGAGCCGCGGACGGCCCTGGCCTACGAGCGGAGTGAGCTCGTCGCCGATGAGACGGCGGCCCGGGTCGCCGCCCTTGCCGCCTGGCGCGCCGGTCGGGCGCGCGTGCTGGTGGCCAGCGTGCAGGCCCTCGTCCAGCACACCATCGCCCCGGACGACCTCCCGGCGGCGCCACGCGAGCTGCGGGTCGGGGCACGGGTCAGCCAGGACACGCTCCTCCACGATCTGCTCGACCTGGGGTATGCGCCGGTCCCCGAGGTCGCCGGGCGGGGCGAGTTCGCTCGACGCGGAGGGATCGTCGACGTCTTCCCGCCGTCGATGGCGTTGCCCATCCGGATCGAGTCGTTCGGCGACGAGATCGACTCGCTGCGGTCGTTCGACCCGACCGACCAGCGCACGACCGGGCGGGTCGACCGGGCGATCCTGCTGCCGGCCTCCGAGTTCCTGCTGCCGACGGGTGGCGTGCCGGCCATCCGCGAGCGACTGGGCCGGATGGCCCGGCGCCTGCCGGAGCGCCTTGACGCGGACCTGGCCCGATTCGAGGGTGCCGCCGAGGACCCCCTGCGCGGCCCATCGCCGGAGCCCGAGCGCGGGTCGCGGGCCCTCGCCGTCGGCGACGCCGCGGAGGTCTGGGCGACCCTCCTGGCGCCGGCCACCGGTTTCGATCACATCGATCCCGGCACGCTCCTGGTCCTCGACGAACCGGGCGACATCGCCGAGGCCGCGGCGTTCCTGTGGCGCCAGGCGGACGAGCGCCGCTCGGAGCTGATCGCCGCCGACGAGCTGCCCAAGGATTGGCCGTCGACCTACCTCGAGCCACGGCCCTGGAAGGGTCGCCTCGTCGGCTCGCGGACGCTGGAGCTGACCTGGGAGTCGGAGCCGCCAGCGGACGTCGCGATGGCCGCCGGCGCTCGAAGCGCCGGCGACCCGTTCGGCTGGCGCGAGCCGGTCCTGCCGCTCGGTCGGGCTGGCCGCATCGCCGACGCTGTCGAGGCGTGGCAGGAGGACGGGCAGCGGATCGTGCTGGCGTCCGACCAGGCGCCGCGGCTCGCCGAGCTCCTGACCGAGGCCGACCACCCGGTCGCTGTCGCGGAGGGCCTGGCCGAGGCGCCCCCGCCCGGGGCGATCGCGCTCGTCTCGCGCAGCCTGAACGGCGGGTTCAGCGGCGGGCCGGATGGGCTGACCTTCGTCACCGACCGCGAGCTGTTCGGGACCGTCCGCGTCCGGCGTCCGAAGGCGCTTCGCCGGGTCGTCCCGCGGGACATCCTCGATCGCCTCACGCCCGGTGACCTCGTCGTCCATATCGATCACGGCGTCGCCCGCTACGAGCAGATGCTCCGGCGCGGCGGGTCCGGCGATGAGCGCGACTATCTCGAGCTGTCGTTCGCGGGAGGCGACCGGATCTTCGTGCCGGTCGAGCAGATCGCCCGGGTCACCCGGTACGCCGGCGGCGAGCGGCCCCAGCTGTCCAAGCTCGGCGGCACCGAGTGGCTGCGCGCCAAGCAGCGGGTCCGAGCCGCCGTCGCCGACCTGGCGGACGAGCTGCTCGCCCTGTATGCCGCGCGGGCCGGCGCCGACGGGCACGCGTTCAGCGACGACACGCCGTGGCAGGCCGAGCTGGAGGCGTCCTTCCCGTACGAGGAGACGATCGACCAGCTTCGCGCCGCGGCCGAGGTCAAGGCGGACATGGAGCAGGGCCGGCCGATGGACCGGCTCGTCGTCGGCGACGTGGGCTACGGCAAGACCGAGGTCGCGCTGCGAGCCGCGTTCAAGGCGATCCAGGACGGCAAGCAGGTCGCCGTCCTCGTGCCCACGACCGTCCTTGCGGCCCAGCACCACGCGACGTTCGGGCAGCGCTTCGCTGCCTTCCCGCTCGAGGTCCGCCTCCTGTCCCGGTTCGTGCCGGCCAAGGAGCAGGCCGCGACGATCGCCGGCCTGGCCGACGGGTCCGTGGACCTGGTCATCGGGACCCATCGCCTGCTCAGCAAGGACGTCCAGTTCAAGGATCTGGGACTCGTCGTCGTCGATGAGGAGCAGCGCTTCGGCGTCGCCGCCAAGGAGCGGCTCAAGCAGCTCCGTCGCGAGGTCGACGTCCTGACCCTGTCGGCGACCCCGATCCCCCGGACGCTCAACCTGGCGATGGCCGGCATCCGCGACCTGTCGGTCATCGAGACGCCGCCGGAGGACCGTCTGCCCATCCAGACCCGGGTCGCGGAGGCGTCCGCCGGCCTCGTCCGCGACGCGATCCTGCGCGAGCTCGACCGGGGCGGCCAGGTCTTCTACGTCCACAACCGGGTCGAGACGATCGAGGCCCAGGCCGAACAGCTCCGGCGGCTCCTGCCCGACGCCCGGTTCGTCGTCGGGCACGGCCAGATGGCCGAGGGCGCCCTGGAGAAGGTCATGATCGCCTTCGCCGACGGCGCGGCCGATGTCCTGGTGTGCACGACGATCATCGAGTCCGGCCTGGATATCCCGAACGCGAACACGATCATCATCGATCGCGCGGACACGCTGGGCCTGGCCCAGCTCTACCAGCTTCGCGGGCGGGTCGGCCGGTCGTCGCGGCGCGCGTACGCCTACCTGCTGTACCGGCGTCGAGAGCGGCTGAGCGACGAGGCGCGCAAGCGGCTCCAGGCCATCTTCAATGCGTCCGAGCTGGGTGCCGGCTTCCAGATCGCCCTGTCCGACCTCGAGATCCGCGGCGCCGGCAACATCCTGGGCGGCGAGCAGTCCGGGCACATGGCCGCCGTCGGGTTCGACCTGTACAGCCGGATGCTGGCCGAGGCGGTCGAGGAGCAGAAGGCCAAGCGGGAAGGCCGCGCGCCGATCATCGAGGTCCCGCAGGCGGTCGTCGACCTGCCCATGGATGCCCACCTCCCGACCGAGTACGTGGCCGAGGAGGCCCAGAAGCTCGAGCTGTACCGGCGCCTGGCCAGGGCCCGGAACGCCGGCGACATCGCGGCCTTCCGCCAGGAGGTCATCGACCGCTTCGGCGGCATGCCCGACCCGGTCCTGCGCCTCATCGAGGTCGCCGAGCTGCGGCTGGCCGCGGAGGCCGCCGGGGTCACCTCGATGTCCCGCGAGGAAGGCTGGATCGTCGTCCGCTTCGGGGCGACCATGACCCGCTCGATGGCCATGCGCCTGCTCGGCGACGGCGGGCTGCCCGGGGTCAAGCCGTCCGATGTCGTCTTCGCCTCGAACCAGGTGCGGGTCCGGGCGCCCGTCCTGCCGACGCGTGCCTGGCAGCTGACCCAGGCCATCGTCGCCCGCCTCGGCGCGGCGACGCCCCCGACCGAAGGAGCGATGCCATGACCTGGGAGCAGGCTGAGACCGATGCCAAGCGCCACCTCGAATGCCCGTTGTGCCAGGGCACGGAGTTCGACCGCCAGCAGGGCCGGATGGACTCGCGCTGGGGGATCACCAGCCACAAGCTGGTCCTGATGATCTGCAAGCGATGCGGACTCGTGCTCCAGTTCTCCGCCGGACGCGGGATCTTCGACTTCGACTGACGTGCGCATCCGGCACACCTCGGCCGAGGACCGCGAACGGGTCGCGGCCGTCCTGGACGGCTGGGGCATGCGCCCGGTCGCCCGGCTGGGCGAGGTCTACGACCCGCTCGACGACCCGGCCCTGCTGGCCGAAGCTGCCGACGGGACCGTCCTAGGCGTCGCGACCTACCGACCCGGCGACGACGGCTGGGAGCTCGGGACGTTGTACGCGCAGGTGCGCCAGGACGGCGTCGGGACAGCGCTCGTGGAGGCGCTCGCGCATGCCGCCCGCCGGGCGGGAGCCCGGCGGCTGTGGGCGGTGACGACCAACGACAACATCGACGCCTTGCGCTTCTACCAGCGCCGCGGGTTCCGGCTCGTGACGGTCCATCCCGGGGCGGTCGAGCGCTCGAGACGCGACCTCAAACCGGCGATCCCGCTGGTCGGCGACTACGGCATCCCGATCCGCGACGAGATCATGGTCGAGCGCGCTCTGGTTTGATCTCGGCCGCGCACGGTACCCTCGTCGGACGCCATGAGGAGGACGCGATGGGGCAGGACATCGAGCTGCGCGGCGGCACGGTCTGGTTCGACGAGCAGGGTGGTGGGCCCGCGCTGCTGCTCATCCATGGCGGCGCCGTCGACGGCCGATTCTTCGACGACATCGTCCCGACCCTGGCGGCGGCGTTCCGGGTCATCCGGATGGACCTGTGGGGTCACGGCCACTCCCCGGATCGCGAGGGCCCGTTCAGCCTCGACTCGTTCGCGGCCGACGCCGCCGAGCTCATCGAGCGCGTCGCGGACGGGCGGGCCCACGTCGTCGGCCACAGCATCGGCGCGGTCGTGGCCCTGACCCTGGCGCTGCAGCGTCCGGAGCTGGTCGATCGGCTCGTCCTGGCCAGCGGCGGCTTCGACTCGTCCGGCGAAGGCATCGAGGACATCGATGCGGCGGTCGCCGGCACGGTCCAGTTCCTCGGCTCGACCTACGGCGCCGTCTCGCCCGACGGCGAGGACCATTTCGCGGTCGTCACCCGCAAGGACTTCGAGCTGAGCAACCGCGAGCCACGCCTGACCGAGGCCGACCTCGCCGGGATCCGGTCGCGGACGCTCGTCCTCCTGGCCGACGACGACCTCGGCTCGATCGAGCACAACGTCACGATGTATGACGCCATCCCGGACTCGGAGCTGGCGATCGTGCCGGGCACATCGCACTTCTTCCTCCAGGAGAAGCCGGCCCTGAGCGCCGAGATCATCCGCTCGTTCCTGGCCGATGACCCGGTCCCGACCGTGGCGCCCGTCCGGCGCGCGCCGGCGCCCGCGTCCTGATCCGGTCGGTGACCCGTCCGTTCACCCTCCTCGCCGCCGTCCAGGGCGTCCACACCGCCGCGGAGTTGGGCGACCTGGCGCGGCGGGCGGAGTCGATCGGCTACGACGCGCTCGTCGTCCCGGACCACCTGATCGCGCAACTCTCGCCGGTGCCGGCGATGGCGACGATCGCCGCCGCGACGACGAGGCTCCGGCTCGGGACCTTCGTGCTGAACAACGACCTGCGCCACCCGGCGGTCCTGGCCCAGGACCTCGCCTCGCTCGACATCCTGAGCGAGGGCCGCCTGGACGTGGCCATCGGCGCCGGGTGGCGGCAGGTCGAGTACGAGGCCATCGGCCTGGCCTTCGACCGCCCGCCGGTCCGGGCCGCGCGCCTGGCCGAGGCCGTCGCCGTCCTCAAGGGCTGCTTCGCCGATGGTCCGTTCAGCTTCGCCGGCGAGCACTACACGATCACCGACTTCGACGGCCAGCCGAAGCCGGTCCAGCGCCCGCATCCGCCCCTGTTCATCGGCGCCGGCGGGCGGCGGGTCCTGAGCCTGGCGGCTCGGGAAGCCGACGTCGTCGGCTTCGCCCCGCGAGCCATGGGGCCGGAGCGCACGGACCCGCACAGCATCACGTGGGCGGCGACGGAGGAGAAGATCGGCTGGGTCCGGGAGGCCGCCGGCGACCGGTTCGATGACTTGACCCTCAACGTCTACCCGTCCGGCTGGCCGGTCACGATCACCGACGATCCACGAGCGGCGGCGCGCGAGATCATCGAGCACCTGCGCGGCCGGACCGGCATCGAGCTGACCGAGGACGAGGTCCTGACCTCGCCGCACCTGTTCATCGGCTCGGTGGACGGGATCGCCGACAAGTGCCGGGCCCTCCGGGAGGGGCTGGGGATCACGTCGATCATGCTCGGCGAGGTCGACGAGATGGCGCCGGTCGTGGAGCGCCTCGCCGGCACCTGAGCGGGCCGTTCCACATCGCCGAGCGCGGGCCACGACGGATGACGGCCCGCCAGCCGCCCAGCATGCGACGGATGGCCGACGCGCGAAACAGCGGTTCAGTGGCAGACTTGGACCATGTCGCTCAGCCAAGAGGCCGGCGGCGGCCTCTGGTCGCCACAGCACCGCAAGCTCACCGTCGGGCTCGTCCTGACCATCACCCTCGTCGCCTTCGAGGCGCTGGCCGTCTCGACGGTCATGCCCATCGTCGCCGAGGAGCTCGGCGACCTCGAGCTGTACGGCTGGGTGTTCACCGCGTTCATGCTCGGGTCGCTCATCGGCATCGTCGTCAGCGGCGGCGTCATCGACCGGCGCGGCCTGGGCGTCCCGTTCGCGGCCGGGATCGGGCTGTTCGCGATCGGCCTCATCATCGGCGGCCTCGCGCCGTCGATGGCTGTCCTCGTCTTCGCCCGGTTCATCCAGGGCCTCGGAGCGGGCTCGGTGCCGCCCATCGCCTACGTCGCCATCGGGCGCAGCCTGCCCGAGCGCCTCCGCCCGCAGATGTTCGCGACCCTGTCGACCGCCTGGGTCCTGCCCGGCGTCATCGGTCCGGCCATCGCCGGCATCGTCGGCGAGACGATCGGCTGGCGGTTCGTCTTCCTCGGCCTGCTGCCGCTCATCGTCCTGGCGGCGCTCATCGCGTATCCGGCGCTGCGGCGGATCGGCCCACCTGAGGAGGCCGCCTCCAAGGAAGCCGCGGCGGCCGCGTCGTTCCGTCGACGCCTCCCCCTGGCCCTCCTGGTCGCGGCCGGGACCGGCCTGTTCCTGGCCGGCCTGACCAGCGGCGAGCCGCTCCCGTTGGCCATCCTCGTCGTGCTCGGCGCGGCGCTCGGCCTGCCGGCGATCCGGTCGCTGACCCCGGCGGGGACCCTCCGCGCCGCCCGCGGTATGCCATCGGCCGTGCTGCTGCGCGGCGTCCTGACCTTCATGTTCTTCGGCGTCGATGCGTACGTCGCCCTGGCCCTCGTCGACTGGCGCGGCCTGACGGCGATCGGGGCCGGCGTCGCCCTGACCGCCGCGACCCTGTCGTGGACCGCCGGCTCCTGGATCCAGGCCCGCCTGGCCGACCGCTACCCGACCTACGCCTTCGTCCGCGCCGGCTTCCTCGTGGCGACGACCGGCCTCGCGCTGTTCGGGCTGGTGCTCCTGCCCGAGGTCACGCCCTGGATCGCCGTCCCGACGTTCATGATCGCGGGCCTCGGCATGGGCCTCGCCTATTCACCGCTGGCGCTCATCGTCCTGCGCGAAGCGCCCGAGGGGCAGCAGGGCGCGGCCTCATCCGCCATCTCCCTGACCGATTCGCTCGGGACGGCCCTCGGGACGGGCATCACCGGCGCATTGGTCGCCGCGTCCGTCCGGGCCGACGGGACCGTGTTGATGGGCCTCGTCGGCGGGTTCACGGTGGCCGTCGTGGTCGGGGTCATCGGTCTCGTCCTGAGCGGCCGGCTGCGCACGCGCCCGACGAGCGATGCGGAGGTCGGTCCGGTCGCCGTCGCGCGCACCTGACGACCCGTCCCGTGACCACGCCGCCGCCACGGCCGAGTGGAGCGCACGCTGCGGTAGACTTCGGACGCCCGATCGACCCAGATCAGCCTGTCCGTCCCCTTGACCCGATGGAGGTCCGCATCGATGTCCGCCGAGGCCCTGCGCGAGCGGATCCGCGAGATCCCCGACTTCCCGAAGCCCGGGATCCTGTTCTACGACATCACGACGCTCCTCAAGGACCCGGCCGCGTATCGCGAGTCGATCGACCTGATGCTCGAGCCCTACAAGGACGATCCGGTCGACCTGGTCGTCGGGATGGAGTCGCGGGGCTTCATCTTCAGCGCCCCGATGGCCTACCAGCTGGATGCGGGCCTCGTGCCCGTCCGCAAGCTCGGCAAGCTGCCGGCCGAGACGATCACCGTCGAGTACGCGCTCGAATACGGGTCGAACACGCTGGAGATCCATCGCGACGCCATCCAGGCAGGCCAGAAGGTCCTCATCGTCGATGACCTCCTGGCCACCGGCGGCACGGTCAAGGGCACGATCGAACTCGTGGAGCGGCTGAAGGGCGAGGTCGTCGGCCTGGCCTTCCTCGTCGAGCTCGACTTCCTGAAGGGCCGCGACCGGCTGGACGGCCGCAAGGTCACCAGCGTCATCAAGTACTGAGCCGGCGCGCCACCCGCCGGCCGAGGACGGCACCCATTGACCGATCGCGAACCAGCGACGACTGACCCGACCGACCCTCCGGATCCGGTGACCGATACCGCGGCCGATCCGACGACGGCCGCCGCCCCGGGCGCGTCGATCGGACCGGCCGGCGCTGGTCCGGACCTGGCTCGGCGGCGATTCTTCCGCCAGTTCGCGAGCGACCTGTTCCAGGGGGCCGCCACCGTCGCCGGCGCAGCCCAGGTCCTGCAGCGCGCGTCGGTCGAGGCCGCCACGGCCATCCTGGATCCCGTCGACGAGGCCGAGACGCCAGCCGGCAAGGCCGCCGCCGCGACGGCCGCGGCCCCGCCACCGACCGGGTTCCGGACGCCCTTCCGGGAGGACCGTGAGCGCGGGATCCTGTTCATCGTCGATCAGCGCCGGTTGCCCGAGGTCCTCGACGAGTACGAGTGCAAGTCGGCGGCCCAGGCCGCTCATGCCATCCGGGACATGGTCGTTCGCGGCGCGCCGGCCATCGGGCAGGTGGCGGCCATCGGGATGGCCCTGACCGCGGCCAAGGTCGTGACGACTCGCCCGTATGCGCGGCGGGCCACGCTGCGCGGCGCCGCGATGGCACTGCGCAAGGCTCGCCCGACGGCCGTCAACCTGGGCTGGGCGGTGGACCGGGTCATGGCCGCCTACGAGGCGGTCGGCGACCTGTCGGAGGACGGCGCCGCGATCGCCGCGGCGATGCGGGCCGAGGCCGATGCCGTCGTCTTCGAGGCGACCGAGGACCACGGTCGGCTGGCCGGCTTCGGCCTGGCCGTGCTGCCGGAGGTCGAGGATCGCGCGCTGGCCATCCTGACCCACTGCAATACCGGACCGCTCGCGTGCGGCCAGTACGGGACGGCGCTCGGCGTCGTCCAGGCCGCCCACCACGCCGGGCGCGAGCTCCATGTCTGGGTCGACGAGACGCGTCCGTACCTGCAGGGGGCGCGACTGACCACCTGGGAGCTCCGCCAGGCCGATGTCCCGCACACGCTCATCCCGGACGTGGCGGCCGGCCACTTGATGGCCCGTGGCGAGGTCGATGTCGTCATCGTCGGGGCGGACCGGGTCGCCGCCAACGGGGACACGGCCAACAAGGTCGGCACCTACACGCTGGCCGTCCTGGCCGCGCGCCACGGCATCCCGTTCTACATCGCCGCGCCGGTCAGCACCGTCGATCTGGCCACCCCGGACGGCGAGGCCATCCCCATCGAGGAGCGGGCCGCCAGCGAAGTCCTCCAGGTCCGCGGCCAGCCGATCGCCCCGCCCGGCACGGACGTTCGCAACCCGTCGTTCGATGTGACCCCGGCCGACCTCATCAGCGGGATCATCACGGATGAGGGCGTGGTCCGGGCGCCGTACGTCGACGGCCTGGCCGCCGCCGTGGACGCGCGCGAGGCCCGGCGGGCCGCGACCCCGGCCTTCGGGGACTGGGGCTGATGGCCACCGTCGCCATCGGCCGCCGGTCCGCCACGCTCGCGACCCAGTCGACCGACCGGGCGCTCCTGCGCTCGTTCCTCGATCAGGACCGCCTCTACGCGGCGTACGCCATCTGCGACCTCGAGGACCGGGAGTTCGGGCGGACGCGCTGGGGCGTCGCCCGCGACGGCGACGAGGTCGTGGCCGTCGGCCTGGAATACACCGGCCCGACGCCGCAGCCGCTGTTCGTCATGGGTCGCCCCGACGGGATCAGCGCCGTGCTCCGGGACGTCATCCGCCCGCGCGCCGCCTACATCGCCGTCCGCACCGCGATGCTCCCGGCCGTCGAAGGGCACTACCGGGTCGATCCCGGGCCGCAGATGGTCCGGATGTGGGTCGATCGCCAGCACTTCAGGCCGTATCCGGCGACCGTCGAGCGGCTCAACCCGCTCGAGATCGGCGAACTCAACCGGCTCTACCAGCTCGGGTTCGCCTCGTGGCTCCCGTCGAGCGCGATCGCCGACGGGGTGTACTACGGGATGCGGGTCAACGGGCAGCTCGTGTCCGCCGCCGGGACCCACGTCGTCAGCCCCGGCGCCCGCCTGGCCGTCGTCGGCAACGTCCTGACCCATCTCGATTACCGTGGACGCGGGTTCGCGACGGCGGTGACCGGCGCGGTGACCGCCGACCTGCTGCGGACCAGCGACCAGGTCGTCCTCAACGTCCGGGCGGACAATCCGCCGGCGATCAGCGCCTACCGCCGGCTCGGCTACAGCGAGCACGTCCGGTTCGAGGAGCGCCTCATCCACCGGCTCGGCTCACCGTGGGCCGACCTCGCCGCCCCCCTTCGACGCCTGTTCACCCGCAAGGAGATCGACCACCGATGACCGCCCCGACCCTGCCCGCCCACGACGTCACGGACCTCGGCCTAGCCGACGAGGGCGTCCGGCGCATCGAATGGGCCGAGCGCGAGATGCCGGTCCTGCGTCTCATCCGCGAGCGCTTCGAGCGCGACCGCCCGCTCGACGGCATCCGCGTCGGCGCGTGCCTGCACGTCACGACCGAGACGGCCAACCTCATGCGGACCCTGCAGGCCGGTGGCGCCGAGGTCGTCCTGGCCGCGTCCAACCCGCTGTCGACCAAGGACGACGTGGCCGCGGCCCTCGTCGCGAACTACGGGATCGCGACATTCGCCCGGCGTGGCGAGGATCGCGAAAGCTACTACGCCCACCTCAACAGCGTCGCCGACACCCGGCCGCAGATCACGATGGATGACGGCTGTGACCTCGTCTCGCTGCTCCACAGCGAGCGGCCCGACCAGGTCAAGGAGGTCCTGGCCGGCACGGAGGAGACGACGACCGGGGTCATCCGGCTCAAGGCGATGGCCGCCGACGCCGCCCTCGGCTTCCCGGTCGTGGCCGTCAACGAGGCCCAGACCAAGCACCTCTTCGACAACCGCTACGGCACGGGCCAGAGCACCGTCGACGGCATCCTGCGGGCGACGAACATCCTCATCGCCGGGCGCAAGGTCGTCATCGCCGGCTACGGCTGGGTCGGCAAGGGCATCGCTATGCGGATGGCCGGCCACGGCGCCCACGTCGCGGTCGTCGAGGTCGATCCGGTCCGGGCGCTCGAGGCGCTGATGGACGGCTACGCCGTGATGACCCATGGCGAGGCGGCTGCCTGGGGCGACCTGTTCGTGACCGCCACGGGCAACCTCAACGTCTTCCGGCGCGAGCACTTCGAGGCGATGCACGACGGCGCGATCATGGCCAACTCGGGCCACTTCGATGCCGAGCTGGATCTTGCCGCCCTGCGTGCCCTGGCCGAGGGCCATGTCCGCGAGGTCCGCGAGAACGTCCAGGAGTTCGACATCGGCGGCAAGCGGCTGAACCTCATCGCCGAGGGCCGGCTCGTGAACCTGGGCGCGGCCGAAGGCCACCCGGCGGCGGTCATGGACATGAGCTTCGCCAATCAGGCCCTGTCCGCCGAGTACGTCGCCCTCCATCACGCCGAGCTCGAACCGCGGGTCTACGTCGTGCCCGAGGCGATCGACGCCGAGGTCGCCCGGCTCAAGCTGGCCGCCCTGGGCATCGACATCGAGCCGATGACCGCCGAACAGGCCGAGTATGTCGCCTCCTGGCAGCACGGCACGTAGGCCCGAACGCTGATCCGCGCCCATGCCGCGTCCCGCGCGCCATCGCAGGCCGGACGGGGTACGGTTCCGGCCATGGCCGACGTGACCGAGCCCGGACCCGACGCACGCCCGATCGCGCCCTACGGGAGTTGGCCGTCGCCGCTTCGGGTGGACGACCTGCTTGCCGACTACGTCCGGCTGGCCGAGCCGTGGATCGACGGTGACGACCTGTACTGGACCGAGGGCCGGCCGACGGACGGCGGCCGGAACGTCCTTGTCCGGCGCGAGGTGGACGGCACGATCACCGACCTGACCCGGGCCCCGTTCGACGTCCGGACGCGAGTCCACGAATACGGCGGTGGCGCCTACATCGTCGCCGGCGGGACCATCGCCTTCTCGAACGTCGCCGACGGCCGCCTGTACCGCCTCGACCCGGGCGTGGCGACGCCCGTCGCGATCACTCCGGAGGGTCCGTTCCGCTACGCCGACCTGCGGGTGGACCCGGTCCGCCGCCGCTTCGTGGCCATCCGCGAGGACCACGGCGTGGACGGCGAGCCGGCGGCCGCCATCGTCGCCATCCCGCTCGATGGCGACCGTGACCCGGTCGTGCTCTACGAAGGCCCGGACTTCCTCGCCGCGCCCCGGCCGTCGCCGGACGGGACCCGTCTGGCCTGGCTCGAGTGGGACCACCCGGACATGCCCTGGGACGCGACCCGGCTGCGGGTCGCGACGTTCGGGCCGGACGGCACCCTCGAGCCGTCGGTGCTGGCCGCCGGCGGACCGGACGAGTCCGTCGTCCAGCCGGAGTGGTCGCCCGACGGCACGCTCCATCTCGTCAGCGACCGATCGGGCTGGTGGAACCTGTATCGCGTGGTCGAGGGTCCGCGCCTGGAACCGCTCGCCCCGATGGACGCGGAGTTCGCCGGCCCGACCTGGACCTTCGGCAAGTCGTGGTACGCATTCCTGCCCGATGGGTCGATCGCCGCGACGATGCGCCGCGGCGGTCGTGACCAGCTCGTCCACGTCGCGCCCGGCCAGCTCGTCGGTGAGATCGCCTCGCCGTACACGGAGTTCGACTGGCTGCGCACCAGCCCGGCAGGCGCCGTCGCGCTGGCCGCGAGCCCGACCGACCCGGCCGCCCTGGTGACCCTCGACCCCGCGACACTGGCCCCGTCCGGCATCCTCCGGCGCTCGACGAGCGCCGGGCTGGACGCATCGATGGTCGCCGTCCCGGAGTCGATCTCGTTCCCGTCGGTCGAGGGCCGGACCGCGCATGCCCTCTTCTACCCGCCGACGAACGACCGGGTCAGCGCGCCGACGGGCGAGCGGCCGCCGCTCCTCGTCCGGTCCCACGGTGGCCCGACCGCCAACGTGACGAGCGCCCTGAGCCTGGACACCCAGTTCTTCACGAGCCGGGGGATCGCCGTCGTCGACGTCGACTTCGGCGGGAGCACCGGCTATGGCCGCGACTACCGCCGGCTGCTGGACGGCGGCTTCGGCGTCGTCGACGTCGAGGACAGCATCGCCGCCGCGCGGTACCTCGTCGCCCGCGGCGACGTCGACGGCGATCGGCTGGCCATCGAGGGCGGCAGCTCCGGCGGCTACACGACGCTGTGTGCCCTGGCCTTCCACGACGCGTTCACGGCCGGCATCAGCCTGTACGGGATCGCCGACCTCGAGACCCTCGCCCGGGACACGCACAAGTTCGAGGCGCGCTACCTGGACCGGCTCGTCGGGCCGTACCCGGCCATGGCCGATCGGTATCGCCAGCGCTCGCCGGTCCACTACCTCGACGAGGTCGGCTGTCCGGTCCTCATCCTCCAGGGTCTCGACGACCGGGTCGTGCCGCCCAGCCAGGCCGACGCCCTGGTCGCCGCCCTCGCGGCCAATGGCATCCCGCACGCCTACCTGGCGTTCGAAGGGGAGGGCCACGGCTTCCGCGGGGCGGAGGCCATCCGAGCCATGATCGAAAGCCGCCTGGCCTTCCTCGGCGCGGTCTTCGGGTTCGTCCCGGCGGACGACCTGCGACCGCTCGAGCTGCCCGGCCTGGACACGTGGCAGGCGCGCCGCCACGCCGAGGTCTCCGCCTGACCTTGGCACGCTCCGCCCCCCGGCCTCCGGTCCGGCCTTGACGATCGACGTCGGCCCCATCCATCTGGGCATCGAGCTCGGCTCGATCGAGCTCGTCTTCCTGCTGCTCGTCGTCGGGACGGCCCTGTCGTACCTGGCACGGGCCCTGCGGATCGCCGAGCCGATCCTGCTCCTCGCCGGCGGCGTGGCCCTGGGGTTCCTGCCGGGCCTGCCCGAGATCGAGCTCGAGCCCGACATCGTGTTCCTGCTCTTCCTGCCGCCGATCCTCTTCGCCGCGGCCTATTTCACGCCGATCCGCGACTTCCGGGCCAATGGCCGGGCGATCCTGCTGCTGGCCATCGGCCTGGTCCTGTTCACGACGGCCGCGGTCGGGCTCGTCGCCATCGCGCTCATCCCCGAGATGGCCGCCAACCCGGCCGTCGCGTTCACCCTGGGGGCGATCGTCGCCCCGCCGGACGCGGTCGCCGCGACGGCCATCTTCCGGCGCCTCGGCGTCCCGCGCCGAGTCGTGACGATCCTCGAGGGCGAGAGCCTCATCAACGACGCCTCGGCGCTCATCGCGTATCGCGCGGCGTCGGTGGCGGCCATGACGATGACCTTCTCGCTGCTCGACTCGAGCGTGTCCTTCGTCGTCCTGTCGCTGGGCGGCTTGGCCATCGGGGCGGTGGTCGGCGTCGTCGTCACGCGAGCCCTGTCCCGAACGGCCGATCCGACGCTCGAGATCGTCGTCTCCCTGCTGGCCCCGATCACTGCGTTCCTCCTGGCCGAGGAGGTCTTCCACGTGTCGGGGGTCCTGGCCACGGTCGTCGCCGGCCTCATCACCGGGCGGCGTGCGGCGCGCGCCTTCTCACCCGATGCCCGACTCATGGGCCTGGGCACCTGGCAGACCATCATCTGGGCGATCAACACCTTCGTGTTCATGCTCATCGGCCTGCAGTTGCCGTCGATCATCGAGGACCTGTCCGCGTGGAGCGCGGCGCAGCTCATCGGCATGGGTCTGGCCGTCAGCTTGACGGTCATCGTGACCCGCATCGTGTGGGTCTTTCCGGCCACGTACATCCCGCGCGCTCTGTCGGCCAAGATCCGGGAGCGCGAGCCATACCCGCCGCCAGCCGCCGTGTTCATCGTGTCGTGGGCCGGGATGCGCGGCGTCGTCTCCCTGGCCGCCGCGCTCGCCCTGGTCGCCGACTTCCCCGAGCGCAACCTCATCCTGTACCTGACCTTCTGCGTCATCGTGGCGACCCTCGGCGGCCAGGGTCTGACCCTGCCGTGGCTCATCCGGAAGCTCAAGATCGTGGCCGGTGACGCCCAGGCGGTCGAGGAGGCCCATGCCCGGCTGGCGACCACCGAGGCCGGCCTGCAGCGGCTCGACGGGCTGGCCCAGGACTACCCATCCCACCTCGAGCTCATCGACCAGATCCGGGCGAATTTCGACCACGAGGCGAGCCACGTCCTGCCCGACGCCGACGCGTCGCCCGACGAAGCGGAGCAGGAGCGCCTGGACCACCAGGCCATCCGGTTCGCGGTCATCCTTGCCCAGCGAGAAGCGGTCATCCACCTGCGCGACGAAGGGATCATCAACGACGAGACCCTCCGGCGGATCGAGCGCGACCTCGACCTGGAGGCGCTCCGGGCGGGGGACTGACCCGCCGGGACCATCGGCTCGGACCGGTCCGCCGGGCCGCGGTGGTACCCTCCGTCGAGCCGAAACGCCCTGTGAGGAATCCGTGAGCATCGTCGACGCCAGCCAGTACCTGTTCACCTCCGAGTCCGTGACGGAGGGGCACCCGGACAAGATGTGCGACCAGATCTCGGACGCCATCCTGGACGCGATCATCCGTGACGATCCGGAGGCCCGGGTCGCCTGCGAGACCGCCACGACGACCGGCCTCGTCCTCGTCCTTGGCGAGATCTCGACCTCGACCTATGTCGACTTCCAGACGATCGTCCGGGACACGGTCCGGGACATCGGCTATACCCGGGCGGACTACGGCTTCGACTACCAGACCTGCGGCACGCTCGTGTCGGTCAAGGGCCAGTCCGCGGACATCGCCCAGGGCGTCGACGCGGCGCTCGAGATCCGCGATGACGCCGCCCCGGCCTTCGAGCTCGGCGCCGGCGATCAGGGGATGATGTTCGGGTTCGCCTGCCGCGAGACCCCCGAGCTCATGCCGCTGCCCATCGCCCTGGCCCACCGGATGGCCCGCCGGCTGTCCGAGGTGCGCAAGTCCGGCCAGCTGCCCTACCTCCGCCCTGACGGCAAGACGCAGGTCACGGTCGAGTACGAGCGCGGCGTGCCGGTTCGGGTCCGGACCGTCGTCGTGTCCGCACAGCACGATCCCGACGCGCGCCCGGAGCGCCTTCGCTCGGACATCGTCGAGGCGGTCATCCTGCCGACCATCCCGGCCGAGCTCCGCGACACGGAGCCGGTCATGCACGTCAACCCGACCGGCCGCTTCGTCACCGGCGGGCCGATGGGCGACGCCGGCCTGACCGGGCGCAAGATCATCGTCGACAGCTACGGCGGGATGGCTCGCCACGGCGGCGGCGCGTTCAGTGGCAAGGACCCGACCAAGGTCGACCGGTCCGCCGCGTACGCGGCCCGTTGGGTGGCCAAGAACGTCGTGGCGGCCGGCCTGGCCGACCGCTTCGAGGTCGAGGTCGCCTACGGCATCGGGATCGCCCATCCCATCAGCTTCAGCGTCGATTCGTTCGGCACCGGGAGCATCCCCGACGAGCGCATCCAGGCCCTCATCGAGCGCCACTTCGACCTGCGCCCGGCGTCGATCATCTCGGCCCTCGAGCTGCGCCAGCCGATCTACCGGCAGACCGCCGCGTATGGCCACTTCGGCCGGCCGGACCTGGACCTGCCGTGGGAGCGGACGGACAAGGCGGCGCTCCTGGCCAGCGAGGCGGGCCTGCCCGAGCCGGAGCGCATCGCGACCGCCTGAACCCGGCGAAGGTTCAGTCGATGGCGAAGGCCGCCAGCCCGCATCGACCGCGCACTGATTCCGGGCCGCGCCATGCCGCTTACCCCGACAGCGTCGACGCGGGCACCTGAGGCCGGGGGATCGCGCCAGGTTTCGACGTTGCGGAGTGAGGTCCGGTCCAGGCCGGTCCCGACCTTAGCCGGACTGCTCGGCGACCATCGACGCCATGTCGCCGCCGCCCTTGCGGCCCTGGCGCTTGCTCTGCCACGTCAGGACCAGCTGGGCGACCAGGAGCATCCCGATGGTGAAGGCGATGATGAGCGTCGCGACGGCGTTGGTCTCCGGCGTAACCCCCCGTTTGACCTGGCCGAAGATGAACAGCGGCAGCGTGGACGATCCCGGTCCGGACGTGAACGTCGTGATGACGTAGTCATCGAAGCTGAACGTGAAGCTCAGCAGGAAGCCCGCCACGATGGCCGGCAGGAGCATCGGCAGGGTGATCTGGACGAAGGTCCGCCATGGCGTTGCGAACAGATCCGAACTGGCCTCGACGAGGGTCCGGTCCATACCCGACAGGCGCGCCCGGACGAGGAGCAGGACGAGACTGATATTGAAGAGGACATGGGCGGCGATGATCGTCGGATGGCCGAAATTCAGCTTGATGCCAGTGGTCGACTCGATGAGGTCGAATCCGGTCGCGAACATCACGAGCGTGGCCAGGGCGATGACGATCTCCGGGACGATGATGCTCGTGTAGGTCAGCGCATCGAAGAACAGCCGTGCCTTCCTGCCTACCCGTTGCAAGCCGAGGGCGGCCATCGTCCCGAACACCGTCGCGAGGATGGCCGTCGGGACCGCCACGAGGAAGCTGTTGAGGAGCGCCTTCTGAACGACCGTATCGTTGAGGGCGACCCCGAACCACTTCGTCGAAAAGCCCCGCCAGATGGTGACCGTCCGCTCGGTGTCGTTGAAGGCGAAGATCACGACGACAAGGATCGGCAGGTACAGGAACGCGTAGACCAGGATCGTGTGCGCCTTGAGCCAGCCCTCCACCAGACCCGACCAACGGTCGAACGAGCGTGCCTCGCGCCGGCCGGGCAGCTGGGTCGACGTTTCCTTGGGAAGGGTGCCCGCCGTCACAGGACGCTGACCTCACGCGTACGACGGCCGCGGTTCACGAACCACAGGTAGGCCGCGATGGTCACGAACATGATCAGGATCAGGAAGACCGCCCGCGCCGCGCCGTTGGGCCAGTTGCGCGCTTCGAGGAAGTCCGTGACCAGCGCGTTGCCCATGAGGTATGTCTGGCCGTAGCCGAGGATCTGCGGGATGACGTACTCGCCCATCATCGGGATGAACACGAGGATCGTGCCCGTCACCAGGCCCGGCATAGCGATCGGGAGCGTGATCTGCCGGAAGGTGGCCCAGCGCGCCGCCCCTAGATCCTTGGAGGCCTCGATGAGCGTCCGGTCCATCCGCTCGAGGGTCACATAGACGGGAAAGACCATCAGCGGCAGGTAGCCATAGACGAGACCGATGAGCACAGCGATCGGCGTCCCGAGGATCCGGAAGTCCTCGTCACCGACGATCCCGCCGATCATGCCAGCGAGACCCGTGTTCGGACCGAGGATGAGCAGCCAGGCGTAGGTACGGATCAGGAAGCTCGTCCAGAACGGCACGACCAGCAGCAGGATCAGCAGGCTCTTGCGCCTGCCCGCCCGGGTCGCGATGTAGTAGGCGAGCGGCAGGCCGACAAGCAGGCAGCCGATGGCGCCCGCGGTGGCCATCGTCAAGCTGGCGATGAACGGGTCGGGGCGGTCGATGGCGCGGAGGTAGTTATCGAGCGTTAGGGCCGGGGACCAACCGCCGTTCTTGGCGCGTTCGCCGAACGAGAACATGAACACGATGGCCAGCGGCAGGATCAGCAGGACGAAGTACCAGAGTGCCGCCGGCCCGACGAGGAGTGTCGTTAGTGCGCCCCGTCGCAGGCGATTCGCCCGCGCCGGTACGGCCGCTGGTGCGGGCACCGGCGCGGGCGTGGGAATCGTGTCGACGGTCATCTGCCGTCCGTTCTCGGCGGTCGGTCAGCCGCCGACCGCGGACTTGAATTCCTCCCAGATGTCGATGCGCTGCTCGTTGCCCGAGGTGTCCTGCGCGCCCTCGAGCTTCGCGAAGACGTCGTCTGGCGGGAAGACGGCCGGGTTGTTCAGGACCTCCGGGTCGACGAGCTCCTTGGCAGCATCGTTCGGCGTCGCATACAGGTTGTAGTTCGTCTCCTCGGCCTGGATGTCAGGGCGGTGGATGAAATCGAGCCAGGCGTAGGCAGCGTCGACGTGCGGCGCATCGGCCAGCAACACCCACGAGTCCATCCAGTACAGGGTGCCCTCCGACGGATTCAGGTACCCGGCATCGCCGGCCTCCAGGAGGTCGGGCATCTGTGTGCCCATCACACCGGTCCAGCCGAGGGCTTGCTTTGCCTCGCCGGTCGTGATCTTCGTGCCGTAGTTCTCCGAGTCCAGGGCGAGGATGTGCGGGGCCACGTCAAGCAGGATCTCGCGCGCCTCCTCGAGCTCGCTCTCGACGTCGGTGTTCAATGAGTACCCGAGCATCTTGAGCGGGAAGACGAACACGTCGCCCATCGAGTCGACGAAGACGGTCTTGCCGGAGGCCTCGCCCTTGGTGGCGTCATAGAAGTCCTGCCAGCTCACGGGCTCCTTGCTGAGGGCGCTCTTCTGGTACAGGACGCCAGTCGTGCCCCAGTCCTTCGGGATGAGGTACTCGTCGTTCGGGTCCCACCATTGACCCTTGAACTTCTCGTTGATGTTGGCGAGGTTCGGCAGACGCGACTTGTCGAGCTTGGCGACGAACCCCTCCTCGACCATGCCCGGCACGTATTCCGCGGTCGGGCAGCACACGTCGTAGCCGGACGCGCCGCCTTGGAGCTTGGCGATGAGCTCCTCGTTGTTCGAGAAGATGTCGTACACGAAGTTGTCGATCCCGAACTCGGCCTTGAACGCCTCGATGTTGTCTGGCGAGGTGTACTCACTCCAGTTGTAGAGGAAGAATTCAGTCCCGACGTTGGCGGCCGCTGCCGACCCCCAGGAGCGGCGCTGCCGCCGGATCCGCTGCTCGAGCAAGCGGCTAGGAAGGCGCTCGTTCCGATCAGGCCGCTGGCCGCCAGGAAGCTGCGCCGGTTCACCTTGGTGGAGGTCATCCTCGCGAGGGCCTCGTCCAGATCTCGTGCTGCCATCGTCTGCTCCTCCTCGCCGCGACCGGTCATCCGACCGCGGCCTGTGGCCTGCTCATCCCGCGAGGACGAGGTTGGCCTCCTCGTGCCACCGGACGATCACCGGATCGCCCGGACCTGCCCCCGGGGCGCCTCCCGCGCCCGATGCGTTCTGATGGCGGACGATCAGCTCGCCCGCCTGCTCGGTATCCACTCGATATTCGGTCTGGTCGCCCAGGTAGGTGCCCTGGCGGATCCGCCCGCTGACCTGCATGCAGCCGGGCGGCGCCTCCCCGGCGGTCGCCGGCGTCAGGACCTCCAGGCGCTCCGGTCGGGTCGCGACCGTGACCGCGTCGCCGTCGCTGACCGTCCGATGGTGGTCGGTCAGATGGCCGCGCAGAATCAGCCCGCCGCTGGTCCGGGCGGTGACCACGCGGGTGGCGGCGTCCGACTCGACCACCGAGGCATCGATGAAGTTCGACGTCCCGATGAAGTCGGCGACGAACCGGTTGACCGGCCGCTCGTAGAGCTCGGTCGGGCCGCCCTGCTGCTGGATCCGGCCGTCCTTCATGACCACGATGACATCGCTCATCGTCAACGCCTCTTCCTGGTCGTGGGTCACGTAGACGAACGTGATCCCGACTTCGCGCTGGAGCGATTTGAGCTCGAGCTGCATCTCCTTGCGGAGCTTGAGGTCGAGCGCCCCGAGGGGTTCGTCCAGGAGGAGCACGGTGGGCCTGTTGACCAGGGCCCGGGCCAGGGCGACCCGCTGCTGCTGGCCGCCGGACATCTCCCAGGTCCGCCGGCGCTCGTAGCCATCCAGGCGGACCAGGGACAGGGCTTCGCTCGCCCGCCGCCGCTCCTCGTCGCGGGGCACCTTGCGCTGGCGCAGCCCGTAGCCGACGTTCGCCGCAACGTCCATATGCGGGAACAAGGCGTAATGCTGGAAGACCGTGTTGACATTGCGGTGGAAGGGCGGCACGCCGGCGATGGGCTGGCCGGCCAGCAGGATCTCGCCCTCGGTCGGCTGCTCGAAGCCGGCGATCATCCGCAGGGTCGTGGTCTTGCCGCAGCCGGACGGACCAAGGAGGGAGTAGAACTCACCGCGCGCGATGCGCAGGTCCATCGCGTCGACGGCCGTGACGTCGCCGAACCGTTTGGTGACCCCCATGATCTCGACGTCGGGTGCGGCGCTCGACGTCCCTGGTGCGGCGGCTCCGACGAGCGGAGCGTCCGGGGTCACGGAGGCGGTCAACGGCGGTCCTCGCGCAGTGGCATCCGGTCGCTGAGCAGCATCGCTGTAGCGGGGCTACAGGATCGCTGCATCGTACGGTCGAGGACGGGTGGCGTCAACGCGGTCGGCGTGCGAATCTCGCACGCTCGGCAGGACGGAACCGACGTCGCGGCGATGGGACTGAACCTATACTTCAGGCGCTGTCGGCGAACGGACAGGGAGGATGCGTCGGTCGTGGTCGCGGAACTCCAGCTCGGGACGCGGATCCGGGCGATCCGCCAGGCACGGCGGCTGACCCTGCGCGACGTCGCCGAGCGTTCAGGCGTCACGGAGAGCTTCCTGTCGCAGGTCGAGCGCGACGTCACCAGCCCATCGATCGCGACCGTCCAGCGGATCGCCCGGGCGCTCGACGTGTCCATCGCCCAGCTGTTCGCCGAGGAGCCGGCGACGGGCCGGGTCGTCCGACGCGAGGCCCGCCGACGGATCGACTACCCTGGCCTCAAGGCCGTCGACGAATTCCTGACCGCGAACATGGCCGGCCGATTGCAGGTCATCCTCTCGACGATCCAGCCCGGCGGCGGGACCGGTGCCGAGCCGTATACGCACGACTCCGATGAGGAGGTCGTCGTCGTCCTGGCCGGCGTCCTCGACCTGTGGGTCGCCGACGAGCACTACGTCCTCCGCGAGGGCGACGCCATCACGTTCCCGTCGCGCCTGCCGCACTGGAACGCGAACCACGGCGATCGGCCGGCCACCGTCCTGTTCTGCCTGACGCCGCCGAGCTTCTGAGGGCGCGCGTCGACCACGACGACGCTCCCGACCCGACCGGGCCGCGCCACCGCCGACGCCTTGACATGCCCTGTGCGTCGGCGCAACGCCCGGACGATAGGCGCATGCAAGGTTCCGGACCTTCGGACCGGGTCGTGACCGTTGCCTAAGGCCGTAGGCTCTAGGAGATATGGAAGCCACGACCCCCATCCGTCGCCGGCGCGCCCGGGTCGGTGCGATCCTCGTCCTTGGCCTGGCGATGGCGGCCATCGTCCCGTGGCCGGCCGCGGCCGCCGACGAGCCGGTCCCGACCGCGTCGCCCGAGCCGACCGTCGAGCCCACGCCGGAGCCGACCCCGGAGCCGACCCCGGAGCCGACGCCCCACCCGACCCCGGAGCCCACGCCGGAACCGACGGCCCATCCCACCGCGACGCCCGCCGGCAATCCCGAGCCCGCCTCCGGTGGCACGCCGGCGCCGAACCCGACCACCAGCCCGGCCCCGGCCCCGACCGCGGCCCCCACCCAAGGGCCCATCACCAACAAGTTCCTGCTCTACCGATCGGGGGCGATCGTCCGGCAGTACACGAGCTACTGGTGCGTGCCGGCCGCGACCCAGTCGATGATCAACCTCATCAAGCGCCGCAGCGACAAGAGCTACGCCACCCAGCGGCGCTTCTACTACGGGATCCGCAAGCACAACCGCTACCGCTATTCGACGCGGGGCAACGACCCGCAGGGCTGGGCCTGGGGCCTGCGCTACTACAGCGGCTACACCCACAACTACAAGGCGCGGAGCTACGAGAACAAGCTCCAGGCGATGTGGGCGATCCACGATTCGATCGCCCGGACCAAGGACCCGGTAGGGATCACCGTCTGGAACGGGCGACACGCGTGGATCGTCCTCGGCTACCGCAGCACCGCCGATCCGAGCGAGCCGTCGAAGCGGACGCTCCTGGGGTTCTACGTCAGCGGCCCGCTGGGCTCGTCGCGCGACCCGTGGCCCTACAAGTACATGAAGCTGGCCGACTTCCGGCGCCAGTTCAGCATGTACCACGAGTGGCAGCGGGACGTGATCTGGGAAGACGAATGGGTCGTCATCGCCCAGTAGGTCGGCCGACGCCCGACTGAGGGCGCGACCGCGACGCGCTCGATCCCGTCGCACACGCGCCACCTGCATGCCCTGTCCGACCCATCCGGGTCTCCGTCGCTTCGACGCGGCGCTACGATGGTCCCCGCATGTACGCCGTCATCATGGCCGGCGGCGGCGGGACGCGCCTGCACCCCCTCAGTCGTCCCGAGCGCCCCAAGCCCTTCCTGCCGCTGCTCGGTGACCGGACCCTCCTCCAGTCGACCGCCGACCGCCTGCCGACCGACGATGTCACGGTCGTCACGGACCGGCGCTACGAGTCGATGGTCCGCGAGCAGCTCCCCGATGCCCTGATCCTGACCGAGCCGATGGGTCGCAACACGGCGGCGGCCATCGCGCTGGCGACGGCGGCCATCGATCGCCCCGACGACGAGGTCATGCTCGTCGTCCCGGCCGACGCCCACATCGACCCGCGCCGCGAGGACCGGTACCGGGACGTCCTCCGGACCGCCGGGGAGCACCTGGCCACGGGAGCGTTCGGGATCGACGATCCCCTGGTCACGCTCGGGTCGCAGGTCGTCCGGCCGGCCACCGAGTACGGCTATCTCCTCCCCGAGCTCGCCCGCGGCGAGGATATCGGCGGCGTGCGGGCCTACCCGTTGCGCGCCTTCCAGGAGAAGCCGAAGCCGGCCCAGGCGGAAGAGCTCATGCGCGAGACCGGCGTCGCCTGGAACGCCGGGATCTTCCTGTGGCGACGGGGGGCCATCCGGGCCGCCCTTCAGCGCTACACCGGTCTCATCCAGCTCATCGCTCCGACGATCGACTCGCCGGCCCTCCTCCAGCATGCGTACGAGCAGCTCAAGCCCGTCTCGATCGACTATGCGGTCATGGAGAGCGCGGCCCGCAACGGCGGGGTCGTCATGGCCCCGATGGACGTCGGCTGGACGGACCTCGGATCGTGGACGGCGCTCCTGGAGGCCATCGGCGCGCGCGGTAGCGGGGCCGTGGTCCAGCCCGGCGAGACGGTCGAGGTCGAACCGGACGACCTCGTCATCCGGCGGGTCGACGGGAAGCTGGGCGTCGTGAACCCGCTGGAGCGCGGTAGCATGACGGCCGTCCAGCCTGTCGCGGTGCTCCGCGGGGCAGCGCCGGACGTCGAGCTCATCCATGGGCTCATCCGACGGTGCGCCGAGCCGGGAGGTTGAGCGGATGACCCAGGAGGCCCCCTCGCGAGCGCCGTCGATCGTCTTCGGGACGGACGGCTGGCGAGCCCGGATCGCCGACGAGTTCACCTTCGACGCCGTGCGCCGCTGTGCCGACGGGGTCGCCCACGTCGTGACCGAGCGAGGCGATGCGGCGAAGGGCATCGTCATCGCCTACGACCGACGGTTCGCCTCCGAGCATTTCGCCGCCGCCGCGGCCGAGATCGTCCTGGCCTACGGCATCCCGGTCGCCTTCGCCGAGCGGGCGGTCCCGACCCAGATGAGCTCGTTCGAGGTCGTCCAGCGCGGGGCCGCGGCCGGCATCGTCATCACCGCCAGCCACAACCCGTGGGTCGACAACGGGTTCAAGGTCAAGGCGCCGACCGGCGCGGCGGCCGGCGCCGACCTGCTCGGCGCCATCGAGGCTCGGATCGCGGCCAACGGCGACCTGGCGCTCGACCGTCGGCCGCTCGATGACGCGGGCTCGGCCGCACTGTTCGAACGCTTCGACCCGTACGACGGCTACGAGCGGTTCGTGGCCCGGACCCTGGACCTCGAGGCGCTGCGCGCGGCGGATGTCCGGCTCCTGGTCGATCCCCTGTACGGCGCTGGGGCGGGCTGGATCCCGCGGCTGCTGGCCGGCGGCCGGATCCAGGTCGACGAGATCCACCAGGAGCGCAACCCGTTCTTCGGCGGGATCAACCCTGAGCCCATCCGCCCCAACGTCGACGAGGCGCTCGAGCGGATCGCGGCCGGCGGCTATGACCTGGGGCTGCTCCTGGACGGGGACGCCGACCGGGCGGGCGCCGCCGACGAGGGGGGAACGTTCATCCACCAGCTCCAGGTCACCGGCCTGCTCATGTACTACCTCGCCGAGCACCGTGGCTGGCGCGACCCGGTCGTGGTCAGCGTGAACAACACCTCGATGGCGGCCCGGCTCGGCCAGCGCTACGGGATCGAGACCCCGGAGACCCCGGTCGGGTTCAAGTACATCGGCCCCAAGATGATCGAGACCGGCGCGATGATGGGTGCCGAGGAGTCCGGCGGGTTCGGGTTCGGGATGCACCTCCCGGAGCGCGACGGGATCTACGCCGACCTCCTGCTCCTCGACCTCTTCCTGCGCGAGCGCGCGGCCGGGCGCTGGCCGGTGTCGCGGGCGATCGCGGCCTTCCACGAGATCGCCGGACCGTCGTTCTACCGACGCGTCGACGTCCATGTCGAACGGTCCGTCTACCCGGAGACCAAGCGACGGCTGCTGGTCGACCTCGCCGCCGACACGCCGACCGAGCTGGCGGGCGAGGCCGTCGCCCGGACCGTCGTCCTGGACACCGCGGACGGCTACAAGTTCTTCCTCGGCGACGGGTCCTGGCTGCTCATCCGCGCCTCGGGGACGGAGCCGCTCGTCCGGGTCTACACCGAGGCCACCAGCGCCGACCTCCGCGAAGCCCTGCTCGTCGCCGGCGAGCGGGTCGTCCGCGGGACATGACCGACGGCGTGCCGGGCGCCCGGCGGGTCGACAAGCCGTGGGGCCACGAGCTCATCTGGGCCCACACCGACGCCTATGTCGGCAAGATCCTGGTCATCGAGACCGGCCGACGGCTGTCGCTCCAGAAGCACGAGATCAAGGACGAGTCGATCCTCGTCATGAGCGGCCGGCTGCGCCTGTTCCTGGAGGACGACGCGGGCGAGGTGCGGATCGAGGAGCTCGGGCCGGGCGATCATCGGCGGGTCGCGACCGGCCGGATCCACCGCTACGAGGCCATCGAGCGGTGTGAGCTCATCGAGGTCTCGACGCCCGAATTGGACGACGTCGTGCGGCTCGAAGACGACTTCGGCCGGGAGGGCACGTCGGCCCCCTGACCCGACCGACGGGTTGGCCGGGACGGGACGATTTCGGGGGTGACCGAGGGTCGGTCGGGGTGTAGGCTTGGGGCACGCGACCGCCACCACCGGTCGAGGTGCATGACCGGACGGCGGCCCCGCGAGCGCCCTTGTGGCGACGGAGGTAGCTCGACGATGCACAGCTCACTGATCGGCAAGGTCGAAAAGGCGAATCGCTACGCGCGTGAGCTCGATCGGATCTCCATCGACTCTCTCTCGCTCACGTTCCGCGGCGATAACGACACGCACCACGTCGACCTCGATGCCGGCCAGTGGCGTTGCACCTGCCACTACTTCGACAGTTGGGGCTCATGCGTCCATCTCCTGACCCTCCAGAAGGTCATGGGGGTCATGCTGCCCGAGGACGCCCAGGTCTCCATCTTCGCCGCGGGCCAACCGGTCGCCACCAGCGCCTGATCCGGAGCCGCTCGGCCGTCCGCGTCGTCGGTCAGCCGGGCACGGTGACCGCCCAGAAGTAGTGCGCTTCGCCGAGGTCATCGGCGAAGTTCAGGCTGACCTCGATCGTCCAGTCGCCCGGGCCCGGCCCGTCGAACGCCGGCACGTCCGCGCCCTCGCCGAGCGGGACAGCGCCGTCCGGGCCGCCGCTCGCAGCGGGCACGACGCGTGCCGACCAGGCCGCGACCGGAACGACCGGATCCAGCTCGACGACGAGCGGTTCGCCGGCCCCGACGGTGATCGGCGCCCCGGGCAGCCACGGCGCATCCGAGCCGGTCTCGTGCCAGATGTACGTCCCGAGCTGTCCGATGACCGGGTCGCCACCCTCCGCAGCGAGGCTCGCGGCCGGTGGCGCGGCACCCGGCTCGGACGGCGTTGATGCCGACGGCGTGGTCGTCGGCGGCGGGGCGCCGCCGACGGATGCCGGCGGGGTCGGCGCCCGATCCGAGGTCCCGGGCGCGATGCCCGAGCAACCCATCACGAGGCCTGCCGTCAGGGCAGCCACGAGGAACGGGGCGGCGGGACGGCGGGTGCGGCTGGCCATGGTCACCTCACGATGCGGGGGCGGCCTGCGGACACAGGCTGCCCGAGCAGGCGCCGACCGAGACGGTCACGGTCTGGCTGGTGTCGCCGTTGAGCCCTTCGGATGTCGGCGTCGAGAACACGGCCCGGAACTGGGCATCGGTCAGGAGCTTCACGCCCAGGACATAGGTCGCGATGCTCGCCCCGGGCGCCATCGTCCCGACGGTCGTCCAGGTCGTCGATCCGGGCGGCCTCCGCTGGAGCTTGACGGTCCGGCCGTTCAGGGCATTGCCGCCGAGGCGGCCGTACGCCTCCTGGTCCACGATCCGGAGGGTGGCGGTCAGCGTGGTCGTCGCGCCATAGGCGATCGACGTCGGGCTCGCCCCGAGGGTCAGCACCGTGTCGAGGTCCAGGCACGTGGAGGTCTTGGCCGTGGTGTTCGGGACGTCGTAGCGGATCTGGAGCGCCGCCACGTCGCAGCGCCCGAACGTATGCATGTTCCAGCCCTCCCGCGGCTTCGTCCTTGAGAGCGCCTGGACGACGGCATCGAGGTAGTCCCGGTCATCCGCGTAGTTGGCGTGGTGACCGAGGCCCTCGATGTGCCCGAACTCGTCGAGGGCGATGGTCTCCGCGTCATAGCACCCGTTCGGCGCCGTGCTGTACATCTGGCACCAGCGGAGCGTCCCCCAGTCGAAGACCCGGCCGTGCTCGCGGAGCCACATCGTGAACCCGCCGTCCGGCGCCGTCCGGGTGAAGCAGGCGATGCCGTCGATGCCGCAGGTCGCGCCCGCGCCGTAGCCGATGGGACTGCCGCCCCCGGCGTCATACGCGAAGGTCGCCGCTCGCGATGCCCGGCTCTCGCTGACATCCGTGGCGGCCGCCCGGATCGCCGTCTTGATGGCGGACGGTGGCTCCGACCCGGCGCGCCAGCGGAATTCGAGCCGGGCATCGAGATCCCACGACGCCCCGGACAGGCGGGGATCCGGGCTGTGGGCGGTGGCCGGCCCCACGAGCAGGCCGGCGATGACGGCGGCTCCGAGCCACGGGACGGGGCCGCGTCGCCGCGCGATGCCGATGGTTCTCACGGTCGACTCCCGGGCGGGTCTGTGCGGCGGACGGACACGTCGGACGGATGGGACACTCGCCGGACCTCGCCGCCCGTGGATCCGGCCCGTGGTACGCGGCCATCCGGTGCGACGAGCACGGCGCCGATCGGGAGCGCGGCGCCCGACCCGGAGCTCGCGGTGACGAGTCGCGCCGCCGAGTCGAGGGCTCCCAGGTCCACGGGCGTGCCGTCGTCGACATCGAGCGCACGGAGGCGCCCGCCGGTCGGATCCGTTTCGACGACGACGAACGCGTCGCCCTGCCCCGCGGCGACCACCGTGGCGAGGCCGGCGCCATCGCTGAGGGATCGCCGGCTCCCATCGTCGACATCGACGGCCACGACCGGGCAGGGAAGCCCGCGGCACGCGCCGCGGACGACGAGGGCATCACCGACCAGCCCGACCGAGGCCCCGAGCTCCGGATCGCTGACGGCCTGGACGCCACCGGTCTCCGGGTCCAGGATACCGGGTCCGGCAGGCGACCTCGCCGCATGTCTGGACGACGAGCCGGCGTCCGTCGACGTCCCAGCCAAGTCGGGTGGACCAGGTGATCCCGAACCGCTCGTCCGGGGCCAACGGCGGCAAGACCCGACGACCGGGATCGTCCGGGGCATCGCGCCGCCAGACGCCCAGGTCTGCCCGGTCCTCTCGGCGCAGGCGATGCTCGAACCAGCTCCGGCCGTCAGGTGCGAGGACGGCCCCGCGGACGATGTCCGACGAGGCCGCCGCCGACCAGGCACATCCGGCGATGGCGTCGACGACGGTGAGCGTCGACCGGCGGCCATCATCCGAGCCCACGACGACGAGTCCGCCGAGCGGCGCGGCCACGAAGCCTTCCGGTGCGAGCCGGAGCGTCCAGCCGGTCCCGTCGGCGCGGCCGATGATCGCCGTCTGGCCGACGAGGGTGCCACCGGACAGCACGCCATCCAGGCGGTACCACGAGCCCGTGCCACCGGACGCCTGGGGTCGCCCGTCGCATGGACCGGGTGGACCGTCGCGAACCCCGTCCGCGGCGACCACCGACGTCCCGACCGCCAGGGTCGTGAGCACCGCCGTGGCCGCCGCGAGCCATCGTCCCCATCCAGACGCCAGCCTCATCCGAGACCTCCCCCGGCGGATCACTGACGGCGGGGTGAGGCGAGGACGCCATCCTAGGGACACGCCCTGCACGGCCAGTTATCCGGGGTCGGGACAGGCCCCTCCGTGTGCTACGCTCGCCGCGACGAATCCGTCGACGCCGCGTGATCGCGAAGCCGGTGTGAATCCGGCACAGTCCCGCTACGGTGACCGCCCAGGACGGGCGGAAGTCCGGTCGCCGATCCCACGGTGCATGCTCGAACCTTCGAGAGAAAGGTAGGCAGGACCGTGCACTCGACCAGCTGACCCCTCGTTCGACCGCGCTCGAAGCGAGGGGTCGCGCGTCTCCTGACGCGCCCCCTCCGGTTCCCCACCTCGACCCGACCGGAGGTTTCCGTGCCCGCGACTCCGCGACGCCACGTCGGCGTCCTCATCCTGGCCCTCGCCGCCATCCTGGCCGCCTGCGGCAGCGCCGGGACGTCGTCCAGTCCCGTCCCAGCGGACGCCTCGACGGCCGTTCCGGCTGCCAGCCCGAGCGCCGCCCCGTCGGCGGCCGCGAGCCCGGCGGCTGCCTTCCCGGTGACCGTGACCGACGACGAAGGGACGGACGTCGAGATCGCGGCCGAGCCCGAGCAGATCGTCTCCCTGACCCCGGCCTCGACCGAGATCCTCTACAGCCTCGGCGTGGGCGATCGGATCGTCGCGACCGACAGCGGCAGCGACTTCCCGGCCGAGGCGGTCGCCTTGCCTGACGTCGCTGACTTCGCCACGGTCGATGTCGAGGCGGTCGTGGGCACCGAGCCCGATCTCGTCGTCGCCGGCGGCCTGGGCTTCACCCCTCCCGAGGCGATCGCCCAGCTGCGTGACCTGGACATCCCCGTCGTCGTCCTGTATGCCCCGTCGGTCGACGGGGTCTACGAGAACATCGAGCTGCTGGGGACGACCGTGGGCGAGCCCGAGGCAGCCACGGAGCTCATCGATGGCATGCGCGCGGACATCGACGCCGTCGCCGCCGCGGTCGGCGCGGCGCCGGCACCCCGGGTCTTCTACGAGGTCGGGTACACGGACACGACCGGTCAGATCTTCGGCCCGGCCGACGATTCGTTCTTGGCCGAGATGGTGACCCTCGCGGGCGGTGATGCGATCACGACCGGCGATCCTGCGAACTATGAGATCCCGCTCGAGACGCTCATCGACCGCGACCCCGAGGTGATCGTCCTGGGCGTCAACCCGTTCTACATGCCGACCTCCGAGCAGGTCACGGCGCGACCCGGCTGGGACGTCATGACCGCGGTTCGCGAGGGCGACGTCCTCCCGGTCCAGGACATCGAGATCACCCGACCGGGGCCGCGCCTCCCGGTCGGCCTGCGGGCGCTTGCGGCGGCCGTCCATCCGGACGTGACGCTGCCGCCCGCGCCGTAGTCGATTTGGGGCAGATGGCCGCGCCAGCCGTGTCGAGCGACCTGCGGGGGACAGGTCGACTCGACCGCTGGCGCACGCGTCCGGTCGTGGTCGCGGTCGTCGCGATCATCCTGCTGTGCGCCCTGCTCATCCTGGGCGTCGGGCTGGGCACGATCCGGATCCCGCCGGCCGAGACGATCGGGATCATCCTGGATCGGACCCTGGGGATCCAGACGGGCGCTACCTGGACGCCGGCTCAGGAAGCCATCGTCTGGGAGCTGCGCCTGCCGCGGGTCCTCACGGCGATGCTCGTCGGGGCCAGCCTGGCCATCGCCGGGGCCGTGCTCCAGGGTCTCCTTCGCAACCCGCTGGCTGATCCGTTCGTGCTCGGGACCGCGTCGGGCGCCGCGCTGGGTGCGGCCGTCGCCATCCTGCTGCCCATCAGCGCCGGCGTCATCCTGGTCGGGACCGTGTCCGGGCTGGCCTTCGCGGGCGCGCTCGTGGCGGCCATCGTCGTGTTCCGCCTAGGCGGCGCCGGCGGACCGGGTGGGATGACCCGGTTGTTGCTCACCGGCTACGCGGTGGCGTCCATCCTGACCGCGCTGCTGACGATGGCGATGTACGTGTCCGGCGCCGAGCTGCGCCAGATCTTCGCGTTCCTGCTGGGCGGCCTGGGCGGTGCGTCGTGGCTGCGCCTGGGCATCGCGGCCCCACTGGTCGCCGTCGCGACCGTCGTGGTCATCCGCCACGCCCGCGCGCTCGACGGCATGCTCCTCGGGGACGCGACGGCCCGCCACCTCGGCATCGATGTCGGTCGGGAGCGGGGCATCCTGCTGGCGATGGCTTCGCTGGTCACGGCCGCCGGGGTGGCCATCAGCGGCCTCATCGGCTTCGTCGGCCTCGTCGTCCCCCATATCGTCCGGCTCGTCGTCGGGCCGGCGGCGCGGCGAGTCCTGCCGTTGTCGGCGCTCGTGGGCGCCGCGCTCCTGGCCGCCGCCGATCTCGTCGCGCGCCTGGCCGGCGACATCCCGGTCGGGGTCGTGATGGCCCTCCTCGGCGCCCCGTTCTTCCTGTACCTGCTCCGGCGTTCCCACGCGGGGTACGAACTGTGACCGACGCCGCCCGCGCCGACGTCGTGGCCGAGGCGGTCCAGGTCCGGGTCGGCGAGCGGCGCATCCTCGACGTGCCGGCCCTGACCATCGCGGCGGGCGAGCGGCTGGCCATCGTCGGGCCCAATGGGGCCGGCAAGTCGACGCTGCTGCGGGTGTTGACCGGAGTCCTGGAGCCGACCGACGGGGGCGTCACGCTGGCCGGCGAGGCCATCCTACGGATGGATCGGCGGACCGTGGCCCGGACGATCGCGGTCGTCCCGGAGCTGGCCCAGGTGCCGTTCGAGATGGCCGTCCATGAGGTCGTCGCGCTGGGTCGCCTCCCGCACGAGCCGCCCCTGTCCGGTCTGCGCCCGGAGGACCATGCGGCGGTCGACGCCGCCCTCGACCGGGTCGGGATCTCCGCGCTGCGGGAGCGCGATGTCCGCGACCTGTCGCTCGGCGAACGGCAGCTCGTGTTCGTCGCCCTGGCGGTCGCCCAGTCGGCGCCGATCCTCATCCTGGACGAGCCGACCGCCCACCTCGACATCCGCCACCAGGTCGACGTCATGCGTCTCCTGGTGGAGCTCAACGACGGGGACGACACGACCATCGTGGCCGTTCTCCACGACCTGGCCCTGGCCGCCCACTTCTTCGACCGGGTCATCGTCATGGCCGACGGCCGGATCGTGGCCGATGGGCCGCCGCGGGCGACCCTGGACGATGCCCGGATCCGGGAGGTCTTCGGGGTCGACCCGGCACTCGTCCGGTTGCCGGCATGACCTCCCTGGTCGCGGACCTGCGCGCCGCGGTCGCGATCCTGACCCGGCTGCCGGTCGGCGCCCAGCTGGACGGTCGTGCCGGGGCGGCGTGGTTCCCGCTGGTGGGACTCGGCATCGGCGTCGTCGCGGCCATCCCGGTCGCCCTCATCGGCGCGGCCGAGCCGGTCCTGGCCGGGATCGCGGCGATCGCCCTCGCGGCCATCGCCAGCGGGGGACTGCACCTGGATGCCCTGGCCGACACCGCCGACGCCCTCATGGCCCCGGATGCGGAGCGAGCCGAGGCCGCCCGTCGCGACCCCCGGGTCGGGTCCGGCGGGGTCATCGCCCTCGTCCTGGTCATCGGGGCGGAGGTCGCGGCCATCACCAGCCTCATCGGCTCGGCCGGACCGGTCGTCGCGGCCGCCACGGTCATCGCCGCCGCGGCCGTCGCCCGGGCCGTGCCGGTCGTCCTCATCGCCCCATGGGCCCGTCGTCCTGGGAGCGCGGTGCCGGCGGCTGGCCTCCCCGGGGCGGGCGCGTGGTTCGCCAGCCACGTCCGACGCCGCGATGGCCTGGTGGCGCTCGCGCTGGCTGGTGCGACGTCCGTCGGACTGGCGCTGCTCACCACCCCCATCGTGGGCCTCGGCGCCGGACTCGGCATGGCCGTCGGCCTGATCGTGGGGCTGGCCATCCGTGCCGCTCGCGGGCGGTGGGACGGCGACGCTCTCGGCGCGGCCCTCGAACTGACCGTCCTGGCCAGTCTCGTGATGGCGGTCCTCATCGATGGCTGAGCCGCTCGTCCTCGCGCTGGGCGGCACCCGCAGCGGCAAGAGTCGCTGGGGCCTGCGGCGGGTGACCGAGCTCGCCGGGGCCAGCGGTCGGGTCTGGTTCCTGGCCACGGCGTGGCCGGGCGATCCCGAGATGGACGACCGCATCGCTCGCCACCGCGCCGCTCGCCCGGCTGACTGGCCGACGCTCGATGTCGGCGCCCATCTGGCGTCCGCCATCGACGCCACGACACCGACCGAGCCGGTCCTCGTCGACGGGTTGACGCTGTGGCTCAGCGCGGTCCTCGGCGACGAGGCCACGCCAGCCGCCATCGACCCGCTCCTGGATGGCCCGGTCGCCGCCGCGCTCGCGGCGATGGCGCGACGTCCCGGGCCGGTGGTCGTCGTCAGCGATGATGTCGGCGGCGGGATCGTCCCGATGCATGCCGGCGCCCGGATCTATCGCGACCTCGTCGGGCTCGTCCATCAGCGGCTCGCGGCCGCGGCCGACGAGGTCGTGCTCCTGGTCGCGGGACTGCCCATGGCGGTCAAGGGGCCGTCGGCGTGACGGCCATCGGCGGCGCGCGGTCGCGGGCGCGGGGCGCCGCGGCGGGCCTCCGGGTCCCGACACCGGACGATGCCCGAGCCGCCCTGGCGACGGCCATCGCCCGGCTCGGCCCGCTGGACGCGTCCGCGATGGCGACCGCGCAACGCCACCTCGACACCCTCACCAAGCCGGCCGGCAGCCTCGGCCGCCTGGAGCAGCTCGTCGTCGATCTGGCCGGCGTCACCGGCCAGGCGGCCCCGGCGGTCGGGCGGCGGACCATCGTCGTCGCGGCAGCCGACCATGGCGTGACCCGCCAGGGTGTGTCCGCCTATCCGTCCGAGGTCACGGCCCAGATGGTCGCCAACTTCCTCGGCGGCGGCGCCGCCATCGATGTGCTCGCCGGCGCGATCGAGGCCGAGGTCATCGTCGTGGACGTGGGCGTCGCCTCGACCATCCCAGCGGTGAACGCCAGCCCTGGCACCCGGTTCATCCCGGCCCGCGTCCGGCGCCGGGACCGCGGACCTGAGCACGGGACCGGCGATGACCCGGGACGAGGCCTGGCGATCGGTCGGGGTCGGCCTGCGGATGGCCGAGTTGCTCGTGGCCGAGGGCACGGAGCTCCTGGGCGTCGGCGAGATGGGCATCGGCAACACGACGTCGGCGAGCATCATCGCCGCGGTCATGACCGGCTCGTCGCCGGCGGCCGTGACCGGGGTGGGGACGGGGCTGGATTCCGCGGCGCGGGCCCACAAGGTCGCCGTCGTCCAGGCCGCGTTGCGCCGCCAGCGATCCGGACCCAGCCGATCCCATCGCCGTCCTGGCGGCGGTCGGCGGGCTCGAGATCGGCGCCCTGTGCGGCCTCATCGTCGGTGCCGCGGCCGCCCGGATCCCGGTCGTCCTCGATGGGTTCATCACCGGGGCGAGCGCCCTGCTGGCCGTGGCCCTTGCGCCGGCCCTGCCGCCGCGGCTGCTGGCCGGTCACCGGTCGACCGAGCCAGGCCATGCCATCGTCCTGCATCGACTCGGGTTGCCGCCGATCCTCGACCTGGACCTCCGCCTCGGCGAAGGGTCCGGCGCCGCCCTGGCGATGGGCGTGGTCGTCGCCGCGACGCGGATCCGCGACGGCATGGCCACGTTCGACTCGGCCGGCATCGCGGGACCGGCCTGACATGGCCGCCCCGACGGTCGCGCTCATCCGGCATGCGTCGACCGCCTGGTCGGGACGGCGCTACTGCGGGCGGACCGACCTCCCGCTCGACGCCGACGGACGGCGCGCCGCGGTCCGCCTGGCCGACGACCTCATCGGCACGCTCGGGCCCGGCGACCGGATCGTGTCGAGCCCGCTGGATCGGGCGGTCTCGACGGCGCGGGCGATCGCCGCCGCGACGGGCGCGACGGTCGAGCTCGACGAGCGCTGGCGCGAGGTCGACTTCGGGGCGGTGGAAGGCCTCACCTTCGACGAGGTCGAGCGGCGCTGGCCCGACATCGGTCGCCGGATCGCCGCGGGCGAGACGTCGATCGACTGGCCGGACGGCGAATCGGCTGCGGCCTTCCGGGCGCGAGTCGGGTCCGCGTGGGACGGTCTCCGCGGCGACGAGCGCCCGACGGCCGTCGTGGCCCACGGCGGTCCGATCCTGGTCGTCCTTGCCCGCCTGACCGAGCGGACGGGCGCGGCCGTCGGCGCCCCAGCGCCCGGCAGCATCATCTGGGTGCCGGGCCCGGTCGGGGCGACGCCGGCGGTCCGGGCGGTGACCGTCGACGTCCTGACCTAGCCGGCCGCGCGGTCCCCCAGCGCAGCCTCGGCCAGGCGGGCGATGGCGTCGATCGTGGGCGGCAGGTCCAGGTCGTCGCGGGCCATCGCCGCCGAGGCCCCGAAGCCCAGGACCGGGCCGGTGGCCGCGATCCGCCGGACCGCCTTGGTCGCAGCGGCGATGCTCAGGCCATCCGCCTCCGTCATGGCCAGGGACAGCCCCTCGGTGACGTCGATCGCGTCGAGGTCGAAGGCGATGTACCGGCCGTCGATCCGGGTCGCGACGACCGCGCGCCCAGCGGCCGAGGGCGGCGAGCCCGGCAACGGTCGCCGAGCATCCCCGCCCCGAAGTGGGCGACGGCGCTGGCGGCGAGCATCCGCGACTCGGGCTCGTCGAGGACCTGGCCGCCGACAGAGCGCCGCGTCCGCCTCGCGCGACCGTCGGCGCCGTCGCCGGCGGCCACGAGATCGGCGTCGCCCCGGCCGCAGCACATCGCGAAGGGCATGCCCCAGACGTTGCCCGACGGCGTCGTGACGGCGTGTTGAAGTCGCCATGGGCATCGAACCAGGCGAGCGCCGAGGCGCGACGCCCGGTCGCGCCCGCGCGCAGTCCGGCCAGTCGCCCCGGCATGCGACGTGCAGTCGCCGCCGAGGACGAGCAGCGTCGCGTCGCCCCGCCGCCGCGCCGCAGACCAGCCGGCGACGTGGTCGCGAGCCGCGGCAGGTAGCCGACGATCGCGGCGCGGTTCTTCGTCCGCGGGTCCGGATCGGGCGCCCAGCCCGGATCGTTCGGCAGCGTCGCCGGCGTCGTGCCAGGCGCATGCCGGCGAGGCCCGGCCGGCGCGCCAGCCGCTCGAGCAGGCCGGCCGCGCGGAGCTCCGTCGGGGTCCGCTCCATGCCGGCGAAGTGGCCGCCCAGCGCGGTCGGCGAGCCGGCGACGACGATCGTCGATCGGCATCAGCGACGAAGCATACGGGCCGGCATCGCGTCCGGCGCATCATGCGGTCGATGCGCACTCGCCGATTTCGCCCTGGAGCGGTACTTCGCCCGCTGGGAGTTCGCGGTCGAGCACCTGCTGTGCGCCTCGGACGTCCAGGGCTGGCCGATGGCCGAGCTGCTGGAGCTGGCCGACGACGAGACGCGCGCGCTGTGGGACGGCTTGACCCTCGGGCTACACGGAGTCGACCGGCCACCCGCTGCTCCGGCGCGAGATCGCCGCGCTGTACGAGGCCTCGACGCCGGACGACGTCCTCGTCTTCGCCGGCGCCGAGGAGGCGATCTTCTGCCTGGCCAACGTGCTGCTCGGGCCGGGCGACCACGCCATCGTGACCTGGCCCGGCTACCAGAGCCTGTACGAGGTCGCCCGCGCGGCCGGCGCGACGTGACCCTCCACGAGCTGCGCGAGGACGACGGCTGGGCGCTCGACGTCGACCGCCTGCGCGCGCCAGTTCACGCCGGCGACGCGGCTGGTCGTCGTCAACGCCCCGCACAACCCGACCGGCATGCTGCCCGACCGCGCGACGTTCGACGCGCTGGTCGCGATCGCCGAGCGAGGCCGGCGCCACCTGGTCGTCGACGAGGTCTATCGCTTCCTCGAGCTCGACGAGGCCGACCGCTGCCGGCCGGCGCCGACGCTCGACGCGCGGGCGTCTCGATCGGCGTCATGTCGAAGTCGTTCGCGATGGCCGGCCTGCGGATCGGCTGGCTGGCGACGCGCGACCGCGACGCTGCTGGAGCGCTGCGCGCGCGTTCAAGGACTACACGACGATCTGCTCGTCGGCGCCGTCGGAGATGCTGGCGCTGATCGGGCTGCGCGCCCGCGACGCCGTGCTCGCGCGCTCGCGCTGGATCGTCGCGGCCAACCTCGAGCGCCTCGACGAGTTCTTCGACGCTGGGCCGGACCGGTTCAGCTGGGTCCGGCCGCGGGCGGCTCGGTCGGCTTCCCGCGGCTGACGGTCCCGGCGTGTCGGCATCGACGCCTTCGCGGCCGGCCTGGTCGAGGCCGAGGGCGTGCTGCTCCTGCCCGGGTCGCAGTTCGGCTTCGGCGGCAACCACTTCCGGCTCGGGCTTCGGGCGGACGGACCTGCCGGTCGCCCTGGACCGCCTGGAACGCTA
>CAVRHM010000005.1:0-17106 GCA_963721015.1 uncultured Chloroflexia bacterium
GGTCAGGAGGCCCAGGTCGACATACAGGCGGGCCGTCTTGGCGTTGTAGTTGCCCGTCCCGATGTGGACGTAGCGGCGCAGGCCGCTGCCCTCGCGACGGACGACGAGGGCGGTCTTCGAGTGGGTCTTGAGCCCGACCAGGCCGTACACGACGTGCGCTCCGGCCCGCTCCAGCTTGCGCGCCCAGACGATGTTGGCCTCCTCGTCGAAGCGGGCCTTGATCTCGACCAGGACGACGACCTGCTTGCCGCGCTCGGCCGCTTGGATGAGCGACTGGACGATGGGCGAGTCGCCGGACGTCCGGTACAGCGTCTGCTTGATGGTCAGGACATCGGGATCGTCGGCCGCCTGGTGGATGAACCGCTCGACCGACGCGGCGAACGACTCGTACGGGTGATGGACGAGGATGTCGCCACGGCGCATCGCCGCGAAGACGTCCGCCGGCTCGTCCTCGTCGGGCGGGATGAGGCGGGGCGGGGTGACCGGCGTCCACGGCGGAGCCTTGAGCTCCGGCCGGTCGAGGTCGGCGATCCGCCAGAGGGCCGTGAGGTCGAGCATGCCCGCGACCTCGTAGACGTCATCCGGCTCCAGGCCCAGGCCGCGCATCAGCAGGTTGCGGGTCGCGGCCGGCATCGAGCGCTCGACCTCGAGGCGGACGGCCTCGCCGAAGCGCCGGCGCCGGAGCTCCTCCTCGATGGCCATGAGCAGGTCATCCGCCTCGTCCTCCTCGATGTCGAAGTCGGCGTTGCGGGTGACCCGGAAGAGATGGGCCTCGATGACCTCCATGCCGGAGAACAGGTCGGCCAGGTTGGCCTCGATGACCTGGTCGACGGACACGAACCGGGACGGCTCGACCTCGAGCAGGCGGGGCAGGATCTGATGGGGCACCTTGACCCGCGCAAAGACCCGTTCGTGGGTGTCCGGGTCGCGCAACCCGACGGCGATCGACAGGCTGAGCGTCGAGATATACGGGAACGGATGACCCGGATCGACCGCCAGCGGGGTCAGGACCGGGAAGATCTCGTCGAGGAAGCGCTGGCGCAGGTCGGCGTGGTGCTCTGGCACGGCCGCGTAGTCGACGATCTCGACGCCGGCGTCGGCCAGGGCGCGGCGGAGGTCCAGGAACACGGCCGAGTGCTCGGCTACCAGCTCCAGGATGCGTTCACGCGCCGCGGTCAGCTGCTCCGCGGGCGTCCGGCCGTCCGGCGCCGGCTTGACGGCACCGGCGGCGACCTGTTGACGCAGGCCGGCGATGCGGACCTGGAAGAACTCGTCGAGGTTGCCCGCGAAGATGGCCAGGAACTTCGCCCGCTCCAGCAGCGGGTTCCGCGGATCGCGAGCTTCGTGCAGGACGCGCGCGTTGAACTCGATCCACGACAGCTCGCGGTTGAGATAGGGCAGGATGGCGGTCGGCCGCGGGCTGCGCTTCGGGCGAGGGGTGGCGATGCTCGTGACCTGCGTCCCGGGTTCCGCGGCGGCCATGGCCTCCCAGCGCTCCACTGACGACGGGGGTCCACACGCTCGTCGGCCGGGACCTCCTGGCCGGCGAGGATAGCACGGCGTCCGTTCCGGACCCCGGTACGAGGGTCCGGTCGGGGGGGTTCAGGGGGTCGAGTCGGCCGTCGTGGCGCGCCGCCCGGCACAGGCCGGGCAGGGGCAGTGGTGGCGCAGCAACGTGAACGGATAGAAGCCGGTGTGGTGGCCGTCCGCCCAGTGCGGTGAGACCGCGTAGTTGCCGACGAGGTGGATGTCCTCGAGCGTCGTCTGCTGATCGGTCAGGGTCGGCGCGCTGTCGAGCCAGCCGGGCATCCCCATCTCGCCTCGGCAGTACGCACACGGGCACAGCCAGCGGAGGCCCGCGAAGTCGTAGACCGTCTCGTGCTCGTCGCCCCAGCCGATGGTCAGCGTCCGAGCCGCGCGGTCGGCGTGGATGCGCTGGGGCGTCGTGGCCGCGGCGGTGTCGGGGGTCGGGGTCGGGCTAGCCATGGGCCCCGATCGTCGCACACTCGGGCCGTTGACGGCCCGCGCGCCCCAGCGTGGGACCATCGGGCCAGCGGCACGCACGGACGGGCAGGGCTATCCTGCCGCCCGTGGCCCTCGAGATCGATCACGTCACGAAGCGGTTCGCCGCCACGCTCGCCCTGGACCGGATCACCTTCGAGGTGCCGCGTGGGCGCATCTTCGGCTTCCTCGGCGCCAATGGCGCGGGCAAGACCACGACGATGCGCATCTGCCTGGGCATCCTGCAGGCCGACGAGGGCGCGATCCGCTGGGACGGGGCACCCGCGACCGACCTGCCCCGGCGGGCGTGGGGCTACCTGCCCGAGGAGCGCGGCCTGTACCCGCGGATGGCCGTCCTGGACCAGCTTGTCTACTTCGCCCGCCTCTACGGCGAGCCGGCCGATCGCGCCCGATCGCTCGCCCGGCACTGGCTCACGCGATTCCGCATCCCCGACTTCGCCGATCGCCGGGCGGAGGAGCTGAGCAAGGGCAATCAGCAAAAGGTCCAGTTCATCGCGGCCATCCTCCACCAGCCGGACATCCTGCTCATGGACGAGCCGTTCACCGGCCTCGATCCGGTCAACCTGGCCCTGCTCCGCGAGGCGTTCCTGGAGCTCCGCGACGAGGGCCGGACGATCATCTTCTCGACGCACCAGATGGAGGCGGCCGAGGCCCTCTGCGAATCGCTGGCCATCATCGACCAGGGGCGGGTCGTCGCGTCCGGCACGCTCGGCGACCTGAAGCGGGCCACCCGGACCCGAACCGTCCGCCTCGGCCTGGACGGCGAGGCCATGCCGCCGTGGCTCGGGGCGCTCCCGGGCGTGACCGCCATGCGCCCGGGCGCCGGCTTCGCCGAGGTCGAGCTGGCGCCGGGCACCGAACCATCGGCCGTCCTGGCGGCGGCCATGGAGCGTGGTGCGGCCGTGACCCGCTACGAGGTCGCCGATCCGTCGTTGGAGGCCATCTTCATCGACCTCGTCGGGCGGCCGGCGGGCGATGAGGCCACCCTCGCCGACGATGCCGGCCCGGTCGACGGGACCACGGCCGCGGTCGCGAGCGATGCCCGACCAGGCCCGGTCGCCGGGGACGCGGCCTGATGGCCCGGCGCGATCCACTCCTCCCCAACGCGTTCATCGTCGCCCGGCGCGAGTACCGCGACCGGACCCGGAGCACGCTGTTCATCGCCTCGACGTTCGTGCTCATGGGCCTCGCCCTGGCCGTGGCCCTCGCCCCGATCGCCATGCGCTACCTCGACCAGCAGACGGTCACCCGCATCGTCGTCGTGTCCGACGATGAGCGACTGGCCGGGAGCGCTGTGGCCGTCGCCGACAGCCTGCTGAACGTGCCGCCGGCCGGCACCGACCTGGCGGCGTGGGAGAAGCCGTTCGCACTCGAGCGGTCGACCGACGCACGCGGCGCCGAGAGCGAGCTCATCGCCGGCCGGATCGGCGGGATCATCCTCGTCGAGCGGGCGACGGACGGCCAGCTCATCGTGGAGTACCAGACGAACGGCCCTGCCGACGGCGTCCGCTCGCAGCTGGTCGGCTTCGCCGCCATCGCGATGGGCATCCTCGACTGGACGGCCAACCTGCCGGCCGATGCCCAGCTGGAGCCGTTCAAGACGCCCGAGTTCGAGGTGCGGTCGCTCGCCGCCGCGACCGTTGACGGCCGAGCCCTGGATCAGCAGGAGTTGGCCAGCCGGTCCTTCCTGGGGATCGTCTTCGTCGTCCTCATCTTCATCACGGTCGTCATCTACGGGATGTGGGTCGCGACCGGCGTCGCCGCCGAGAAGAGCAGCCGGGTCATGGAGCTGATGATCAGCGCCGCCTCGCCCCGCCAGCTGCTGACCGGCAAGGTCGTGGGCATCGGCCTGGCGGGCCTGACCCAGTACGCGGCGATCGCCCTGCCCGCCCTCGGCGTGCTGGCGATCCAGGACCGGATCGCGGCCGCGGTGCTGGGACCGAGTTGGGCGAGCGGGGCCCCGCTCGTCGGGCTGACCCCGGCCCTGCTGCTGACGTACGGCGTGTTCTTCCTCCTCGGATTCACCCTGTTCGCCCTGATCTACGCGTCGATGGGCGCCTTCGTGAGCCGGCCGGACGATCTCCAGACCCTGTCGCTGCCGCTCAGCCTGCTGGCCATGGCCGGCTACCTGGCGGCGATCATGGCCCTCGGCGGTAACGGCTCCCAGGGCCTGACCTGGCTGTTGTCGTTCATCCCGCCGTTCAGCCCGTTCGTCATGCTCGCCCGGACGATGACCGGGACCGTCCCGCCGTGGGAGCTCGCCGTGTCCATCGGTCTGTTGGTGGCGGCCATCGTCGTCGTGGCCATCGCCGCGACGCGCCTGTACGCCGCCGGCGTGCTCCTGTACGGGCAGCGTCCCGGCCTGCGGGCGTTCATCTCCGCCGCCCGTCGCGTCTGACCGACCGTCAGGCGGGCTCGTCGAGGTCCAGGGGCAGGCGGCTGAGCAGCTGGAGCACGGGGCCGGTCGCCGAGGTCGCCGCGGCCGGCTCGTCCGGGGCGGCGGCCAGATCCGCGGCCGGGACCGAATCCGCCTGGGCCGGGATGAAGCGCCACAGCCGGCTGCGCGTCCCCGGCAGGTAGGGCCCCTGTCGCTGGCGGGCCATCATCCCGGCCAGTCCCTGGGCCGCGATGGCCGCGAACAGCGCCCGACCCTCCGTCGCGATGGCCGGCACGGCCACGACCTCGTCGCCAGGACGCAGCACGCGGCGGAGCGCCTCGCGACGCCGGACGAGGGGCTGGCCCAGGAGCGACCGGCCGTCGAGGTGGAGCACGTCGAAGGCCAGGAAGGCGACCGGTCGACCGGCCTCGCCACGGAGGCGTGCCTCGAGGGCCTCGGCGTCGGCCCGGCCATCGGCATCGACCACGACCAGCTCCCCGTCCAGGACCGCTGATCGTGCCGCGACCCGGACGGCCGTGCCGGCCAGCTCGGGGAGGGCGGCGGTGCGATCGACCCCATCGGCATCGACGATCCGGACATCGCCATCGCCGGCCGACTCGGCCGGGCCGACGTACACGAGGGCCCGCATGCCACCCCACCACGGCTCGAACAGGTGCCCGTCCGAGTCGAACGCCTCTGGCAGGGGCCGCGGCAACATCGGCTGGAGATCGGGGAGATCGGGCAGCCGGTCGATCATCGCGTCGAGCGGGAGCGAGAGCTGGTCGGCCATGGTCGTGGCGATGGTACGCCCGGTCCCTCGCTGCGCGGCTGCCGCGGGGCGGTCGCCGCTAGACTGGCCCGACGACCAACGGACCCCGACGAGGCCCTCGCTGTGGCGTCCCATCCCCGCGCATCCCGAGGTTCGCCGTGCCGCGTCCGCCTCGTCCCGAAGACCTCTACCGCCTGCGCATCGCGACCGACCCGCGCCTCTCGCCGGACGGGCGCTGGGCCGTCGTGACCGTCCAGACCGTCGCTCCCAGCCACGACGCCTATCGGCACGCCCTGTGGCTCGTGTCGACGGACGACGGGTCGGATGCTCCGGCGCCCCGCCGCCTGACCCTGGGGCTGCGCCACGACACCCACGCCCGGTTCTCGCCGGACGGCCGGACCCTGGCCTTCCTCTCGGATCGGCGGCCGGTCGTCGAGGAGGAGCCGAGCCGGCCCAAGGACGGGCGCGAGGACGGCTCGCAGATCCACCTGCTGCCGCTCGACGGGCCGGGCGAGGCCCGACGCCTGACCGACCTGCCGCGCGGCGTGCAGGACTTCGCCTGGTCGCCCGACGGCAGCCGACTCGTTCTCACGACGGCCTCGCTCGGGGCGACCGTCGACGAGGATGCCCGGCGTCGAGGGACCTCCGTCCGTCCAGGCCCGGGCGATCCGCCGGACTCCGATGCGCGGTTCATCGACCGCCTGGGCTATATGGTCAACGGCGCCGGCTTCCGCTACGACCGGGTGGAGCACCTCTGGCTCGTCGACGTCGGAACGGCCGCGGCGACCCGCCTGACCGACGGACCGGTCGACGACACCGAGCCCACCTGGTCGCCGGACGGCACGCGCATCGCGTTCCGGTCGAACCGGCGACGCGATCCGGACCTGGCCTTTCGAAAGGCCATCCATGTCGTCGACGTGAGGACTCGAGCGGTCACCGCGATCACCGGTGGCCCGCGATCCGTCTTCGGTGCGCCGACCTGGATGCCGGACGGAGCGACGATCGCCGCCCTCGGGCACCGCCTGGAGGCCGGCGGCGGAACCCGATACGACATCTATCTGTTCGCCGCCGACGGCTCTGACGCCAGCCCCGACGGCGGGCTGAACCTGTCCGCCCGCCACGACCTTATGCCCGGATCGGGGATGGCCAGCGACATCACGCCCGGTGAGACTGTCCCGGCTGTGGCCATCGCCGGATGGGCGGTCGATCACGTTCACCGCGCCGATCGACGGGTCGTACGAGCTGTGGCGGATCGCCGTGGCCGACGGGGACGTCACCCGGCTGACGACCGGGCGCCACTACATCAGTGCCTGGGACGCCGTCCCCGGACCCCGCGGCCGGCCGCGGATCGCGTATCTGCGCTCGAGCCCGTCCGAGCTGCCCGACCTGTGGCTGAAGGACGGGGAAGGGGAGTCCCGCCGGCTGACCGACCTCAACGCGGAGACCCTCGAAGTCGTCGAGCTCGTCGAGGCGGTCGAGCGCCGGGTCGACGTCGACGGCCGGTCCGTCCAGGGCTGGTTCCTGCCCACCGGTGGCAAGGGCAAGCCGCTCGTCACCGAGATCCACGGTGGGCCGCACACCTGCTACGGCTGGACGCCGATGTGGGAGTTCCAGGTCCTGGCCGCGAACGGGATCGGTGTCTTCTACTCCAACCCGCGCGGCTCGGAGGGCTACGGGCAGGCCTTCAATGCCGCCAACCACCGCGACTGGGGACCGGGTCCGGCGCGCGATGTCCTGGCCGGCGTCGAAGCGCTCGTCGAGGACGGCCTCGCCGACCCGGACCGGCTCGGGCTCACCGGCGGCTCGTACGGCGGCTATCTGACGAACTGGATCATCGGCCATGACGATCGGTTCGCGGCGGCGATGACCTGCCGCTCGGTCAGCGACATGGCGATGCTCTTCCTGACCGGCGATATCAGCGGTGGCGACTGGGCCGTCCAGGAATTCGGCACGACCCCGTGGGAGGACCCGGCCTACTACCGAGAGATCTCGCCGCTGTCGTATGCCACGGCCATCCGGACGCCGCTCCTCATCCAGCACTCGGAACGTGACCTGCGGACGCACCGTCGGCCAGGCCGAGGCCCTGTTCACCGTGCTCCGCTCACACCGGCGACCGGTCCGGCTGCTCCGCGTGCCGGAGGAGACCCATGAGCTGACCCGCTCCGGGACGCCCTTCCGTCGGGTCGAGAACCTGCGCATCGTCCGCGACTGGTTCGCGCACTACCTGGTCGCGGGCAAGCGCGGGCTGCCGCCCCTCCCCAAGATCCGCGGCGGCCGCTAGGGCGGGGCCTAGCTCCGATCCGGGTCGCGGGTCTCGACGGGGGCCGTCCGCGTCCGCCGGTCCATGACCAGCGTGCCGCCGAGCATCGCGACGCCGAGGACGGCCAGCAGGAAGGCGACCGCGGCGGTCGGGTCGGTCGCGGGCTCGTCGGCCATCGGGGCCGTGTCGGTCGGCGCCGGGGTCAGACCGGCCGCGTCGGAGCCCGCCTCGACCACGACCGTCCCGGTCATGTTCGGGTGGATCGTGCAGATGTAGGCGAACGTGCCGGCCGTGTCGAAGGTCACCGCGGCATCCGCGCCCGGGGCGATGGCGCCCGTATCGAAGTTGCCGTCGGACGTGGCGGTGTGGCCGTTCGTGTCGTCGTTCTGCCACGTCACGGTGTCGCCGACCGCGACGGTCACCGTGCCCGGGGTGAAGGTGAAGTCCTGGATCCGGACCGTGCTGTTCGCGGCGATCGCGCCGCCCACCGCGAGGATGGCCAGCGCCGTCCCGACCCCGACCGCGCCCAGTCGTCGACCTGCCCGCATCTCGTCCTCCCACTCACGGCGTGCGTCGGCCTGAGGCCGCTTGCCCGATGCTACGTCGCGGACATGGGTGGCGGTTTGGGTCCGGTGTATCCTCTCGCTCCCATGACCGCCCTCAAGCCCGCCGACAGCGCCGCGCGCCATCGCGCGCATGAGCTCGTGCGAGCCTGGGATGGCAAGGCGGGCGGCATCGGGACGCCGCTCGGTGGCCTGATGGGGCGGGTCAGCACGGTCGACCAGGTCGGCGTCGAGGCGCGCGTCGATTCGCTGAAGCGCCGATCGATCAAGAAGGCGTCCAAGATGTGGGCCCTCGACCTGGCCATCCGGATGATGGATCTGACCACCCTGGAGGGGAAGGACACCCCGGGCAAGATCCGGGCCCTGTGCGTCAAGGCGATGCGTCCGATGCCGGGCGACCCGACGATCCCGTCCGTCGCCGCGGTCTGCGTCTACCCGGCCATGGTCGCCGAGGCCAAGGCCGCGGTGGCCGGCAGCGGGGTCAGGATCGCCAGCGTCGCGACCGGCTTCCCGAGCGGCCAGACCTTCCGCGACATCAAGCTCGCCGAGACCCGTGCGGCGGTCGACGCCGGCGCCGACGAGATCGACATGGTCATCGACCGCGGCGCCTTCCTGTCCGGCGACTACGCGACCGTGTTCGAGGAGATCGTCGACGTCAAGGAGGCCTCGGGCGCGGCCCACCTCAAGGTCATCCTGGAGACCGGCGAGCTGGAGACCTACGACAACGTCCGGCGAGCATCGATCCTGGCCATGGCCGCCGGGGCGGACTTCATCAAGACGTCGACGGGCAAGGTGACCCCGGCGGCGACGCTGCCGGTCACGCTGGTCATGCTCGAGGCCATCCGCGACTTCGAGCGGGCGACCGGCCGCCAGGTCGGGATGAAGCCGGCCGGCGGGATCCGGACGGCCAAGGAGGCCATCCAGTACCTCGTCGTCCTGTACGAGACGCTCGGGCCGCGCTGGATGACCCCCGACTGGTTCCGGTTCGGGGCCTCGTCGTTGCTCAACGACGTGCTCATGCAGATCGAGTTCCAGCGGACCGGCCGCTATCAGGACCCGGACCACTTCACGCTGGACTGACGTCACCGGGCCGCCTGCCTAACCTTTACGTCAACGTCAACGTTGTGGTATCGTTGACCGGTGACTGACGTACCCACGACGGCCGTGGGGCCGCGACTCCTGCGCATCCAGGAGGTCGCCGCCGAGACCGGCCTGACGACGCGGGCCATCCGCTACTACGAGGAGGTCGGGCTGCTGGAGCCGGCCGCCCGCTCCGAAGGCGCCTACCGCCTGTTCGACGACTCGGACCTGGAGCGCCTCCGATTCATCAAGGAGCTCCGCGACGACGCCGGCTTCTCGCTCACCCAGATCGGGCAGCTGCTCGAGGACGAGACGGCCCGGGAGCGCAATCGCGAGCGGTTCCGCGCGACCCGGGACGCCCGCGAGCGGCGGGCCATCCTCATCGAGGCTCGCGCCCGGGTGGAACGGCCAGATCGAGACGCTCCAGGCCAAGCGCACCCGTCTCGAAACGATGATCGAGGACGCCGAGACCCGCCGCCGGCACCTCGAGGCGCACCTGGCCGAGCTGGACGGCGGCCCGGACCCGCACCCGGGCGGGCGTCGATGACCCCGCCGCGCACCGCGCGTCGAAGCGTGACCGCCTTCCGCCACCGGAACTACCGACTGTTCTTCGCCGGCCAGGCGGTGTCGCTCGTCGGGACCTGGATGCAGCAGGTCGCCCAGTCGTGGCTCGTCCTGGAGCTGAGCGACGGCGATCCCCTGTGGCTGGGCGTCGTCGCCGCGGCGCAGTTCGTCCCGGTCCTCTTCTTCGGCCTGTTCGCCGGCGTGCTCGCCGACACCCTCCCCAAGCGCCAGACCCTCGTGGCCGTCCAGTTCGTGATGATGCTGCTCGCGGCGATCCTCGCGGTGCTGACCCTGACCGGCCTGGTCGAGCTCTGGATGGTCGTCGTCCTGGCGCTCGCCCTCGGGATGGCCAACGCCGTCGACATGCCCGTCCGCCAGTCATTCGCCATCGAGATGGTCGGACCCAAGGACGTCGGCAATGCCGTCGCCCTCAACTCCGCGATGTTCAACGGCGCCCGGGTCATCGGTCCGGCGGTCGCCGGGCTGACCATCGGGGCGTTCGGCGTCGGGCCGGCGTTCGTCATCAATGCCTTCAGCTTCCTGGCCGTCATCGTCGCGCTGCCGCTGATGCGTGACGACGAGCTGCACGCCGCCGCGGCTGGTGCCCCGGCCCGCGCTCGATGCAGCGAGGTCGGTCGAAGGACCTCGCCGAGGGCCTGCGCTATCGTCCGGCGACACGCCCGTCGTGCTCATGGCCGTGGCCGTCGTCGGGCTCGTCGCGACGTTCGGCATGAACTTCAACGTCCTCATCCCGCCGCTCGCCCAGGACGTCCTGGACAGCGATGCGGCCGGCTACGGGTTCCTGATGACGGCGTCCGGGCTCGGGGCCCTGGCCGCCGCCGTGGCCCTCGTGCTTGGTGGCCGGCCGCGGCCGATCCGGATCGCGCTCGGTGGCATCGTCCTGGGCATCGCCTCGATCGCCGTTGCCCTGTCGTCGAGCTTCGGGCTGACCCTCGTCCTCATGTTCCTCGTCGGGGCGGGCGGCATCGGGATGGCCGCGACCGCCAACGCGACGATCCAGCTGTCCGTACCGGACGGCCTTCGAGGTCGGGTCATGAGCGTCTATACGACCGTCTTCGCCGGCTCCGTCCCGGTCGGTGGCCTGGCCATGGGCGCGCTCGCCTCCGCGGCCGGGATCGCCGTCGCGATCGCCATCGGTGGCGTCCTGTCGCTGGCGACCGGCGTCGTCGCCCTCGCCTGGTGGCGACGCATCGGGGCGGGCTGGCATCCCACGCCGATGCCGGCCAGGGAGCTCGCCGCCGTGGAGGGCTCAGCGGCTGCGGCGGTGCCGCCGATCGGGCCTATCCCGGGCACGGCCGCCGTGGCGTCCCTCGATCAGGCGCCGCCATCGGGCGCAGCGTCTGCTGCGCCGAGCACGAGCGCGGCGTTCAAGCCGCCGAAGCCGAACGAGGTGCTCAGCACCCGCCGGTAGGTGTCGGACCGACCGTCCGTGAGCAGGCCCGGCAGGAGGGCCGCGATGTCCGGGTCCGGCGCATCCAGGTTGACCGTCGGTGGCGCCCAGCCGTCGGCGATGGCCAGGGCGGCGATGGCGGCCTCGATCGCACCGGACGCACCCAACGGATGGCCGTAGTACGCCTTCGTCCCGCTGACCGGGACCGTCGCGGCGCGGGTACCGAGCGCGGCCACGATGGCCCGCGCCTCCGCGATGTCACCAAGCGGCGTCGAGGACGCATGGGCGTTGACGTAGTCGATGGCCTCCGGGTCCACGCCAGCGTCGGCCAGGGCGATGGTCGCGGCGCGGGCCGCCTCGCGGCCGTCGGCGCGCGGCTGGACCATGTGGTGGGCGTCCGAGGTCGCGCCGTAGCCGAGTAGCTCGGCATACGGCCGCGCGCCGCGTCGCTCCGCGATGTCCGCGGCCTCGAGGACGAGCAGCGCCGCGCCTTCGCCCATGACGAATCCGTCGCGTCCGTGGTCGAAGGGCCGGGCCGCCGCCGTCGGATCGTCGTTGTGGCCGTCGCCGAGCGCGCGGATGATGTCGAACGCCCCGAACGCCAACGGCGAGAGGGGGATCTCGCAGCCGCCGGCGATGGCGGCGTCGACCCGCCCGTCGCGCAGGTCTCCGAGCGCCTCGCCCAGCGCGACCGCACCCGAGGCACACGAATTGGCGGTCGACAGGATGGGCCCGCGCACGTCGAGGGCGATGCCCAGGTTGGCCGGCGCCGCGCCACCGAACACGGCCAGGGCGAGATTGGGCGCGACCTGGCGGATGCCCTTCTCGAGGTAGCGCTCGTGCTGGGCCTCGGCATAGGCGATGCCACCCAGGGCCGAGCCGAGGTAGATGCCGATCCGGTCCGGGTTCGCGCCGCCGTCGGCCCCCGGGACCAGCCGGGCGTCATCGAGGGCCAGTCGACCGGCGACCATCCCGAACTGGCTGAAGCGGTCCAGCTGGCGGGCCGTCTTGGGTGGCATCCAGGCCAGCGGGTCGAAGTCGTCGACCTGGGCAGCGACCTGCGAACGGAACGGCGAGGGGTCGAAGCGGTCGATCCGGACGACGGCCGACCGGGCATCGCGGAGGCCCGTCCGGAACGCATCGACGCCGGTCCCGATGGACGTGATGACCCCGATGCCGGTGATCCAGACCCTCCGCCGCGAGGTCATCCGTCATCCCCGCGAGCGATCGGCCGGACGGCTTCGGCGATCGACTTGAAGGTCGCCAGCGTGCGACCCGCGATGGCCTGGGTGAACCACCGGTCGACGATGACGGCAAGGAACGGCAGTGGCGGGTCGAAGTCGTGCTCGATGGTCACGCGGCAATGGGCCACGTCGTCGGCCCGTGGCTCGATCCGCCAGGTGACGTCCATGCCCCGCGTCGCGCCAGCGACGTGGACGAAGCGCAGTCGGCGCTCGAGCGGCTCCGACCAGGTCCGCGACCGCCAGGTCACGGGCAGGCCCAGCCCGAGCAGCGGCACGAACGGCCGGCGGGCGATGAAGTCGGCGATGACGGCGCCGTCGGGCCGCTGCTCGATGACCCGCGACCGGCTGTAGTGGGGGAGGAGGTCAGCCCACCGGCTGACATCACGGGCGAGCTCGAAGACGAGCGCCGCCGGCGCGTCGATGTCGATGCCGATCCGGCTGTGCATCCCGGGTCAGCCCGAGCCGCCGCTGGCCGCGCGGTCGCCAGCCTGCACGAGCAGGCGTTCGATGGCGTGCCGGGCGAGCTCTCCGAGGCGCATCTTGCGCGCGTCATCGACCGCGACCCACCGGCACGTGTCCGTCGAGCCGTCGGACTCGTCGCGGAGCGTCCCATCGACGATCCGGACGGCGTACACGATCCTGACGGCGTGCATCCGGTCCGCGCCCTCGACGCCGCGGAACAGGCGGTCACTGACGTCGAGCAGCCCCTCCACCTCGCCGACGTAGCCGGTCTCCTCGGCCAATTCGCGGATGACCGCCGCGGCCGGCGGTTCACCGAACTCGAGGCCGCCTCCGGGCAGCGTCCAGATGTCGCCGGCACCGACCGACGGGGCGATGTGGCACAGGAGCACCCGGCCGTCGTCATCACGGCACACGGCATACGCGGCCACGCGGACGCGATCGCATGCTCACGGCGCGAGCAGCGCGGCCAGGAAGCGCGGGTCGAGCCCTCGGCTGGCAGGGATGAGGTCGCCCATGACGAGACCCATCGTCGCACGCACGTGGGGCCGGGCGGCGACCCGTCTCGTCGCGTACCCGAACGCGGCGGGCTGGGCGAGGAACGCCTGGACGAGCCAGGAGACGGCGTCCTTGGCCAGGAACCGGCGGCGCATCGCACGGTCGTACGCGGCGGCGGCCGCCCCGGGCGAGGCGCGGCCGTCGAACAGGGCCGTGATGGCCGCGGCCGCCAGCTCGGTCGAGACGATCGCCCGATGCAGGCCCTCGCCCGTGAACGGATCGACGAAGCCGGCCGCATCGCCGACCAGGAACCAGCCCGGGCCGGCACGCGAGGTCACCCGGATCCCGAGGGGCCAGGCACCTTCGACCGCATCGCAGGGGTCGGCCGTGCGCCACGGGACGTCGTCGCCATCGACGGGCGGGACGGACGCGACGACGTCCTGCGCGACGCTCGCCGCGCCGGCCGCTCGAAGCCGATCGAGCCAACTCCGGCCCAGGACGATCCCGACGTTGACCCGGCCGCCGGGGACCGGGGCGACCCCGATGTAGCCGTCCTCGATGACCCGGATCCGGGCGTCCAGGGGTCCGTCGCGCGCGTCAGGCAGGTGATAGCTCAGGCCGACGCGGGGTGGCAGGCGGACGGGCCGAGCGACGCCGGCCACGCGACCAACGAGCGAATGGGCACCGTCCGCGCCGACGACGACCCGCGCATCGAGGCGGTCCGGCCCCGCGGCCGACCGGAGGTCGAGGCCCGCCCGCCCGCCCGCCAGACCGTTCCCGAGCCGGACCGCCTGGACCGTCACGCCGAGGCGGACCTCGACGCCGGCCCCCCGGGCGACGTCGACCAGCATCGGGTCCAGCGCGGACCGGTCGAACCCGACCGCCGGAGGACGGCCGGCCTCGGTGCCGTAGGTCAGGCGTGCCGTCGCCCCATCCGGCGGTCTCGACGCGCATCGCGGGGACCGGGCGCGCGACCCGGTCGAGGCTGGGCCGAGCGATGCCGGCTCGCGCGAGGGCCGCCACCGCGGCCGAGGAGGCGAACACCCCACTCGCCCGCCAGCGCCAGGTCGGGGACCGCTCCAGGACGGTCACGCGGAGACCACGGCGGGCCAGGCGAGCCGCCAGGACGGCCCCCGCCGGCCCCGCCCCGACGATGGCCACGTCTGTCGTCGCGGCGGCGGTCATGCGTCGACCTCCTCCGAAACGGGCGATCCGGCGGGCACCGCGGCGACGGCCCAGCGGAACCCGAACGGCACGTCGAACTGGCCGACGACCCGCAGCCCGGCCTCGTCCAGCAGGTGCCGCAGCTCGGCCCGCGTGTAGGCACGCCGCACGCTCAGCGGCGCGTCGTAGCGGGTGAACCGGTTGCGGGTCGTCACGTGGGCCCAGGTCCAGGCGCCGGCCCACGCCAGGCGACCGCGGATGAGATCGTTGATGACGACCCCCAGGCGAGACACGCGGGCCATCTCCCGGGCGAGCTCCACGACCTCAGGCGGCTCGAGGTGGTGGACGACGAGCGAGCAATGCACGACATCGAAGGCGTCGTCGGGGTACGGAAGGTGCCGACCATCCGCGACGTGGAGGTCCAGGCCCGGCGTGGCCCCCACGCGCGGGTCACGCACGGCCGCGGCGGCCAGGATCTCCGGGCGGCTGTCGATGGCGGTCACCGACCAGGGCTGCCGGGCCCGGGCGGGCGACCGCAGCCAGGCGACGGGGAGGTCCGCCCCACCCGTGCCGACGTCCAGGATCGTGCACGGCGTCGCGGCCGTCGGTCAGGCGAGTCGATGGCCCGCTCCGAGGCCCGAACGCCGCCCGCGTGGCGGTTGATGCGCGCGAGGTCCCGAAGGTTGCCGCGCACGGCCTCCGCATCGGGGAGTGGTCCGTCGAGGAGCTCGTCGACGTCGACCGACCGGCGCATGCGGGCTAGGGTATACAGGTCGGGTGACGACCATCGCCGTCGTCGGTGAAGCGCTCATCGACCTGCTCATCGCGCCCGGCCGGCCGATGGAGGCACGACCGGGCGGCGGCCCGTACACCACCGCCCGGACGCTCGCCCGGCTCGGGGCGGAGACGCGGTTCGTCGGCCGCCTGTCGACCGACCCGTTCGGGCGCCGCCTGACGGCCGACCTGCTCGCGGACGGCGTGCGCCTGGACCGGGCCGTCACGACGGACGACCCCACGACCCTGGCCGTCGCCGAGCTCGACGCGGCGGGCGATGCGACCTACCGGTTCTACGTCGACGGCACGTCCGCGCCGGGTCTCGTCGTGGGCGACCTCCGAGCAGCCCTCGACGCGCGCGTCGCGGCGGTCCACATCGGGACCCTCGGCCTGGTCATGGAGCCGATCGGGTCGGCCATCGAGGCCGTCATCGGCGAGCTCCCGGTGGATGTGCTGGTCATGCTCGATCCGAACGTGCGGCTGGCCGCCATCCGCGACCTCCCGTCGGTCCGTGCCCGCATCGACCGGCTGGCGCAGCGCGCCGACGTCATCAAGGTCAGCGACGACGACCTGCAGGTCCTCGACGGCCAGAGCGCCGCTGGATCGACGATCGAGCGCTGGACGACCGGCCGCGCGAGCGTCGTGCTCCGGACGGCTGGCCCGTGGCCCGTGACGATCCACGGCCCGACCGGCATGACGACCGTCGGCGTCCCGACCGTCCCCGTCGTCGACACGGTGGGCGCCGGGGACGCCTTCGGCGGCGGGTTCCTCGCCGCGGTGCTGGGCGCCGGGTCCGGTCGTGCCGCCCTCGGCGACCCGGCGGCCGTCCACGAGGCCGTGCAGCAGGCGGTCGCCGTAGCGGCCCTCACCTGCACGCGACCTGGTGCGGACCCGCCGACCGCCGCCGAGGTGGCCGGCGTTGGCCGGCTCGTCGGCGATGGACCATCGGGCCAGGCCTCGTGAGCGGCGCCTGGGCTACCCTGCGACCGATGTCCGCGCATCCCACCACCCGTGTCGTCGGCCGCGTCGTGCTCCTGCCGGCGATGCTCGCTGCCCTTCTCATGCTCGCGGCCGTCGGTCCGGCCGCGGCCCTGAGCAGCGCCTACCCGCACCAGAGCGTCGGCAATCGGGGGGCTGACGTGAAGGCGCTCCAGCACCTGCTCCGCCAGCACGGGGCGACCCTCGGCGTGTCCGGGATCTTCGGCGTCGGGACCGTCCGGGCCGTCCGGGCATTCCAGGCCGCGAACGCGCTCGCCGAGAGCGGCGCCGCGGATGCCGTGACGTGGAACGCCCTCGTGGTCCCCCTCGCGACCGGGTCGACCGGCGAGGCCGTCCTCGGTCTGAAGCGATTGCTCAACGAGAAGCGTGGCGCCGGCCTGGCGCTGACCGCCGCGTTCGACGGCGCGACGCGCACGGCGGTCATCCGCTTCCAGGAGCACACCCGGATCCTGGCCAATGGTCGGGTCGGCCCGACGGTCTGGCGCCTCCTGCTCGCCCACCTGCAGCGACCGGCCTTCGGGACCACGATGTGCGATTACAGCGTCGGCAACGGACCGGCCAACTGGGGGACCGGCGCGGCCATCGGCCAGCTGCAGGCCGCCGCCGCCATCGTCCGCGATCAGGGCCATGGGCGGATCGCCATCGGTGACATCGGGTTCGAGCATGGCGGTGACATCCCCGGCCACACCACGCACGAGCACGGCATGGACGTCGACATCCGGCTCATGCGCGACGCCAAGGACCAGTGCCGCTGGGGTGGCTCGTACCGGCTGGCGGCCTACGATCGAGCCGCGACGCGCGATCTCATCCGGGCCATCCGGTCGACCGCGCCGGGCCACGTCAAGCTCATCTACTTCAACGACCCGGTCCTCATCCGCGAGGGCCTCGTGCGCCGCTTCGACGGGCACGACGACCACATCCA
>CAVRHM010000006.1:0-1243094 GCA_963721015.1 uncultured Chloroflexia bacterium
GTCACCTTCCGCGCACCGCTCATGCTGCTCGCCGACGGCCTTTCGGCGACCATCGACGACTTCGTCTACCACCGCGATGTCGCCGTCGCGCGCGATGCCTTCGACATCAAGGCCGGTCGGGTCGAGGCGGGCACGGTCTCGGCGCAGCGATTCGGATACACCGCCGTCGTCGGCGGCAGGCCTGCCCTGACCGTCGAGCACATCACCCGTCTCGGCGACGCACAGGCACCGGACTGGCCGACCGGTCGCGGATGGAAGGTGACGGTCGAGGGGCGACCGTCGATGCTGCTCGAATCGCAGATCGGCACGCACGGCGAGGACGAGACCGATCAGGGTTGCCTCGGTACCGCGATGCATGCCGTGCACGCGATCGTCCCGGTATGTGCTGCGGCGCCGGGCAACCGGACCTTCTTGGACCTTCCGCTGATCACCGGCCGTCACGTGCTCACCTGACCCAACATTTAGGTGTGCCTACCCTGCAGGAAGGCCGGATGTTATGTTCAGGCTTCCCTAACTTAGAGGTGCAAATGAACCGCTTTCTCGCATGGTCCGTGCCGGTCGCGGCGCTGGGCCTGATCATCTCCGGCTGTTCGAGCGACAGCTCCGGCAGCACCGAAGCCACCACGAGCGCCGAGGGCGCGACGACGACTTCGGCCGAAGCTGCGGCCCCGAACCCGCTCGCGGAGACGGCGGTCGACGAGTACAAGGTGTACGTCGAGGCCAGATCGACGAGCTCGCCGAGCGACCAAGGTGTTCACCGACGCGGTACGCGCGGGCGACCTGAAGGCGGCGCAGGCTGCGTACGCGCCGTCGCGGATGCCGTGGGAGCGCATCGAGCCGATCGCCGGGCTGGTCGAGGAGATCGACGGCGCGGTGGACGCCCGTGTCGACGACTTCGAGGGCGTCGACGACCCGGAGTTGACGGGCTGGCACCGCCTCGAGTACCTGCTGTTCGAGAAGGACACCACCGAGGGCGGGGCCCCGTTCGCCGACCAGCTCGACGAGGACGTCGCCACGCTCAAGGAGCAGTTCGCGACGTCGAGCTGCAGCCCATCGACGTGGCCAACGGCGCGGCCGAACTCATCGAGGAGGTGTCCGAGGGCAAGATCACCGGCGAGGAGGACCGCTACTCCAAGACCGACCTGTGGGACTTCGACGCCAACCTCGAGGGCTCGCAGGCTGCGATCACAAGCTGAACCCTGCGCTCGAGAAGGCCGATCCCGCGCTCCTCGGCAAGATCAAGGACGGAATCTCGCGGGTCTACGCCAGCCTGGCGCCGCTGCGCGAGGGCGACGGCTGGGTGCTGTACTGCCGGAGGACGAGGAATACCCTTCCCCGCTGTGCCCCGCGGTCACGGTGACGCCTGCAGGTGGTCGACGCGATCAAGGCCAGCTCGCGGGGCTGTCCGAAAATCTCGTCGCAGGTCGCGGGAGTCCTGAAACTGTCGTGACCGGGCGGTCGCCGCGACCGGGGATCTCCCGTCGCGGGTTCGTCACCGGAGCGCTGGGCGCCGGCCCGCCCTCGGGGCCGGCGCCGCGTGGCCGGCTGTGGACTCGCGCGGAGGAGCGGCCCCCGCCGCCACGGCCGCCGCGCTACGTGCCGTTCGAGGGCGCGCACCAGTCAGGGATCACGGCGGTGCCGATTCCCGAGCAGGGGCAGATCGCGTCGTTCAACGTGCAGTCGAGGGACCGCGAGGGGCTGAGGCACGCATTGCAGGAGCTGACCGAGGAGATCCGCGGGCTGATGGCGGGTAAGCCTCCCGAGCCGCGGGACCCGGCGTACCCGCCCGTCGACTCGGGCATCCTCGGCGAGAAGCCGCCCGCGGACGACCTCTCCGATCGTGGTCGGCGTCGGAGCGTCGCTGTTCGACGACCGGTTCGGGCTGGCCGATCGCAAGCCCAAGGAACTGGTGACGATGCCGTTCCTGGCCAACGACCGGCTGAACCCCAAGCTGTCCCATGGCGACATCTCGATCATCTTCGAGGCCGGTCACAACGACACCGTTCAATTCGCGCTGCGGCAGATCATGCGCCGTACCCGACGCGACCTGGTGTTGCGGTGGATGATCGACGGTTACGCCCGCGGCATCGGCGCCGGCCAGGCCTCGGAAGCGGTCACTCCTCGAAACCTGTTGGGATTCAAGGACGGAACGGCGAACCTTGACGTCAACGATGGCGCGCTGATGGATCGCCACGTCTGGGTGCGTCCCGAGGACGGCGAACCCGCATGGGCGGTCGGTGGTTCGTATCAGGCCGTCCGCATCATCCGGATGTTCGTCGAGTTCTGGGACCGCACCAGGCTCGCCGAGCAGGAGGCGCTCATCGGGCGCGCGAAGGTCAGCGGCGCACCGTTGGGCCTTGAGGGCGAGTTCACCGATCCCGACTATCCCGCGGATCCGGACGGCAAGCGGATCCCCCTCGACGCGCACATCCGGCTCGCGAATCCGCGCACGCCCGAGACGGACGAAAACCGCATCCTCCGTCGCGGATTCAACTACTCACGGGGATTCGACGGCGCAGGCAGGCTCGACCAGGGTCTGGCGTTCATCGCCTACCAGCGCAGCCTGGAGAAGGGCTTCCTCACCGTCCAGAACCGGCTCAAGGGTGAGCCGCTGGAGGAGTACATCATGCCGGTGGGCGGCGGCTTCTTCTTCACGCTGCCGGGTGTCACCGGTGCCGACCGCTACCTCGGCGATCAGTTGGTCAGCTGAGCACCGACCACAGGAACTCGTAGACGAGCGCCGACTTGAACGCCGTCTGGGCGTTGTCAGCGGCACCGGCGTGGCCTCCCTCGATGTTCTCGTAGTAGCGCACCCGATGCCCCGCCTCCTCCAGCGCCGCCGTCATCTTGCGGGCATGGCCCGGATGGACGCGGTCGTCGCGGGTGGACGTGGTGATGAGCACCGGTGGATAGTGTCGATCTGCTGAAATGTTCTGATACGGCGAGTATTCGGAGATGAACGCCCAATCGTCGGGAACGTCCGGGTCGCCGTACTCGGCCATCCACGAGGCACCGGCCAACAGCAGGTGAAAGCGTCGCATGTCCAGCAGCGGCACACTGCACACCAATGCGCCGAACAGCTCGGGGTAGCGGGTCAGCATGACACCCATCAGCAGGCCGCCGTTGCTGCCGCCCTGTGCGCCGAGCAGGTCGACGGTGGTGACGCCGCGGTCAACGAGATCCTTTGCCACAGCGGCGAAGTCCTCGTAGACCAGGTGCCTGTTCTCGCGCATCGCCTGGGTGTGCCAGGTCGGCCCGTATTCACCGCCGCCGCGGATGTTCGCCAACACGTAGGTGCCGCCGCGGGCCAGCCACAGCCGCCCGAGGACGCCGGCGTAACCAGGGGTGTTGGCTACCTCGAACCCGCCGTAGCCGCCGAGCAGTGTCGGCCCTGGACCTGTCGAAATACGGTGTCCCACGACGAAGTACGGGATCTTCGTGCCGTCGGCTGATGCGACGAAGTGCTGAGTCACTTCGATGTCGGATGCATCGAAGAAGCCAGGCGCGCTCTTGATCTCGGCCATGGCGGTGCCTGCGCGACCCCACAGCAGCCGTGAGGGGGTGTCGAAACCGCTGGAGTCCAGGAACATTTCGTCGCCGTACTCGTCGATGGCGATGAGCACGGTGTTGGTGTTGGGCGGGACGCCGGGGATCGGTGCGCGCTCCCACGTCCCCGGTGTCACGAGCTCCACGTGGCTGGACACGTCGACGAGCGTGACGAGCACCAGGTGGTCCCGCGCCCACGCGTAATTCTCCAGGCTGGAGTGCGCGTCGGGTTCGAAGACGACGCTCAGTTCGACAGTGCCGGAGAGGAATTCGTCATAGCCGGCGGCCAACAGTGAGCCCGCCGGGTAGGTGACCGCGCCGACGGTCCATTCGGTCCGCGGCCGGATCAGCAGCCATTCGCGGTGCACTGACATGCCGGCGTCGGTGGGCACCTCGATCCGGATCAGGTCATCGCCACGCAACTCGTAACGGTCGCGGTTGAAGAAGTCGAAAGACCGTGTGATGAACAGCCGCTCGAAGCCGGGTGTCGGATCGTAGCCGCCGCCCACGCTGACATCCGATGTCTCACCCTCGAAGAGAGTCTGGGCATCCTCGAGCGGTTGGCCGCGTCGCCACCGTTTCACGATGCGGGGGTAGCCGGACTCGGTCATCGAATCGGAGTCGAATTCCGTGCCCACCAGCACGGTGTCGTGATCCTGCCACGAAATGGTCGACTTGGCCTCCGGCAGCGCAAAGCCATCGGCAACGAATTGTCTTTTCTCCATGTCGAATTCGCGGATGACAGTGGCGTCGGCGCCGCCCCGGGACAGTTCGATCAGGGCCACGGAGTAGTCGGGTTCGAGGACGTCGGCGCCGGCCCACACCCAGTTCTCGTCCTCGGTGTCCGCGAGCGCATCGAGGTCGAAGATCACGTCCCAGTCGGGCTCCTCGGTGCGATAGCTCTCCAGCGTCGTGCGTCGCCACAGCCCGCGCGGATTGGTCGCATCGCGCCAGAAGTTGTAGAGGTGATCGCCGCGCCGCCGCACGTACGGGATCCGCGCTTCGGTGTCGAGAACCTCCAGCGCCTCGGTACGCATCTGCTCAAAACGCGTCCCGCCGAACTCGGCGAGTGTGGGCTCGTTGTGCTTGCGCACCCAGTCCAGCGCGTCGTCGCCGGTGATGTCCTCGAGCCACAGGTAGGGGTCTTCAGGCATGAGGCCAGTGTTCCGGACGGCGGCGCCTGCCGTGCTTCAACTTGATGACCAGCGACCCGACGGGGGCCGAGTAAGGCTACCCGCACCGGAAGTTGGGCCGGTAGCACCCTGCCGCTCGACACCCGGCCCGTCGGATCATGTATTTCCCCGCACCTCACATGGGGGTTTCGGCGAACTAAGCACCGAGCCAGGGAGCTGCGTCATGAAGGATTCCATTCGGCCACATGTCACCTCCGGGATCGCAATCGTCGGGGCCGGAATCTTGCTGACGACATCGGTTTCGGCGTCGCCCACCCAGTCCGGCACGAACCGATTGGCCGCCGCACCAATCGCACCAGCGGCGAGGACGGTTCCGGACACAGTACGGGCCGCCGGTGGTGAAGCCGCATCGGCGCCGTTGGCGCTCCTCGGCTTGATCGCTCCCGGCGCCGCGGCGGGTCTCGGCGGCGGCAGTGCCCCAGCCGCCCTGAGTGGACCCAGCGTCGTGAGCAGCGTCGTCGGTGTCCCCGGTGCTTCATCGCGGGTCAACGGCGCGACTGGTCGCGTCCTGGTAGCTGGCTTCTTCGCCCCCACCCCGACAGGGTTGGCAGCCACGGCCGGCGGTGGAGGCGTTTGGCCGGCGGCGTCCACCGGGGGCGATGGGCCCACGGCGACCGCGGCGCTGATCGGCCGCGCTGCGGCGGCGGCCGCCCCCACCAGGACGGGGGACGTCGATCTGTTAAGCCTGCTACTCGCCCCCCGGTGCGGGCTGATCTGCAACGGCGCCGATGGCACCGAGGAACACCCGGACGGGATAGGCGGCGGTTTGCTGTTCGGCAGCGGTGGTAGCGGCTGGAACAGCACTATCGCCGGGGTGCCCGGTGGCAACGGCGGACCCGGCGCCCTGGTATGGGGCAACGGCGGTCCCGGCGGAATGGGCGGACCCGGCGCCGACGGCGGCGCGGGTGGCGACGCCTTCCTGATCGGCAACGGCGGCCCCGGCGGCCCCGGCGGCCCCGGCGAAAACGGCGGAAACGGGGTCAACCCCGCCTGGGGCGGCGTCCGGGCCGCCAACGGCGCCGACGGCGCCGACGACATCGGCGACTTCGTTCCTTCTGTGATCCCCGGCTCTTTTCCCGGGGACGGCGACGACGCCTCTGCCGAGGACGGCGAGGACGGCCAAGACGGTGGACCCGGTGTGGCCGGCGGCCACGGCGGCGACGGGGGCAACGCGGTGGCTCCTGACCAGGCTGGCCCGGGGAACGGCGGTAACGGCGGTAACGGCGGGCCCGGGGCCCCCGGCGGCAATGGCGGCGACGGGGGTAACTCCGTGTCATACGACGGTGCCGCCTTTGCGAGCGGCGGCGGTGACGGCGGCAACGGCGGCGACGGTGGCGGCAACGGTGGCCACGGCGGCGACAGCGGCACCGCATTCATCCTGGATCCTGGCGGTATAGGGGCATTTCCCGGCGGCGACGGCGGAGACGGCGGCACCGGAGCCCCGGGCGGCGCCGGCGGCCTGGGCGGCGCTGGCGGACCGGGCGGCAACGGCGGGGCACTGCTCGGCAACGGCGGCCCTGGCGGCCCTGGCGGCAATGGCGGCAACGGCGGCGACGGTGATGAGGGCGGCGACGGCGGCGACGGCGGCATCGGCGGCTTCGCGTTCAGCGGGGACGGCGTTTCGGTTGTCAACCAACCGGGCGGCGACGGTGGCAGCGGCGGAAGCGGCGGTGCTGGCGGAGACGGCGGCGCGGGCGGCCCCGGCGGAACGGGCGGCGCCGGCGGGCTCGTCGGCTCCGATGGCAGCGACGGAAGCGGCGGCTCCGGCGGCTCGGGCGGTTCGGGCGGTTCGGGCGGCTCCGGCGGCTCCGGCGGGCCCGGCGGCGGCACGGCCAGCAGCGGGGACAACGGCCCGTCCGGCAGCCAAGGCAACGACGGCAACGCCGGCAGCGACGGCTGACCGGGTCCCAGACCACCCACTACTCAGTGGGCGAAGTGCCGGGTGCTAGCGGTAGAGCGTGACGTCGGCCGTGGCAGCAGCCTCGGGCAGCGTTACTCCACGCAGCGTCCACACCACGCCTCTCGCACACTTATTGGGGAAGTTTGCTGGAAACGTGGCCTGTCACGGTCGCAGCGGCACGACGCCGGTCACTTGTGTGCCCTGCCGGTTAGCGGATATCAGCTGAAGTTCGCCACCGATCGCTCCGAGGCGGTCGCGCATGTTCGTGATCCCGCCACCATCGGTTCCGAAGTCGGTCGTGCCGACCCCGTCATCGATCACGTCGAACCGCACTTCCTCGGCACTTCGGCTCAGGCGAACCTGGATCAGATCGGAATGGGAATGGCGTGTTGCATTCTGCAAGGCCTCCAGGACGCAGAAGTAGACGGTGGCCTCGATGGCGGCCGGCAAACGACCGACCCTATCCAGGGCAAGTCTGACCGGTGCCGGGCTCGCATCGGCGGCGGCCTCGATCGCGGCGACGAGGCCATGCTGGGTCAGCGCCGCCGGGTAGATGCCGTGCGCCAGTTCGCGGAGTTCGGTGTGCGCCCGGTGTACCTCGTTGCGAACGTCGACGAGGGCCTTCTCCGCTGCGGTCGGGTCGTCACGGGCCAGCGCGCGGGCCGACGCCAGCTTGAGGTTGATGCCCACCAGACGCGCCTGCGCGCCGTCGTGCAGATCGCGCTCGATGCGACGGCGTTCCCGATCGGTCGCGGCCACGACACGCTGGCGCGAGCGCCGCAGTTCCTCGGCCTGCTCGGCGAGTTGCTGTTTGGCGACCCGCTCGACGTCGAGCGCCCGTGACAGCATGGCGTGGTGTTGGAGCACGACGAGGACGACGATGGCACCGAATGCCGGGGCTGTGCCCACTAGTATCGCGGTCTTCAACCATGCCGGCACATCGCCACTGAGACCGGTTACGTCCTGCATCAGGCCCAGGCAAGTCACCAAGAGCGCGGCGGCGAACGACGCCGATGCGAAGAACCCGAGCTGGCGCCGGGAGACATACGACGCTGCCAACATGCCCGGGAGAAGTGACACCTGCAGCATCAGCGGCCACGCGAACGTCGCGACCGCGGAGGCAACGATAGAAACCACCCAGTTGGCGACCGAGAACCGCAGCACCGCGTGGAACAAATCGCCACCTCGCAGGGGACGCAGCGCCGAGGCGATGAGCACACTGATCGCGACGACGAACACACCGAGCCAGAACAAGGTGTCGATTCGCGCGACCGTGGCTGACATGGTGACGGTGAAGCTGCCGGCGAGCAGGGCCAGTGTGGCGTCAGCGGTGATCAAAAGGCGGAGTCGGTTTAGGGCCGCCACCCGCTCGGGACCGTCGATCACAGGCCCTCGGCAGCTTCATCACCGCCGCCGGCCAGGAACACCAGCACCGCCTTGACTCGGCGGTTGACCTCCTGGTCCTCGGTCAACGCCAGCTTCGAAAAGATGGCGTTCGAATGCTTCTCGACGGCATGCTCGCCGACGTGGAGCCGTTCGGCGATCACCGAATTCGTTGCTCCGGTGGCCATTTCCGCGAGAACCTCGAGCTCCCGTTGGCTCAGTGAGCGCAACGGCGAATCCACCCGACGAGTCCGTGCCCGCACCAGCGCGTCGACGACCTCGTCGTCGATGAACGATCCGCCGGAGCGAACCGTACGGATCGCCGTCGCGAGACGATCCACCTCGTCGACGCGGTCCTTGAGCAGATAGCCACGGCCTTTGGTGCCGTGGTCCAACAGCGACAGTGCATAGGCTGGATCGACGAACTGGGACAAGACGACCACACCGAGATCGGGCCGGGTTTCGCGGAGCTTGCCCGCCGCCCTGATCCCTTCGTCAGTGTGGTCGGGCGGCATCCGGATATCGGTGACGACCACGTCTGGGTCATGCTGGACGACGGCCTCGAGCAGCTCGGGCAGGGACCCGCACGTGCTCACGACCACAAGGTCGGACTGTGTGGCGATCAGGCTGACGAGACCCTCCCTGACGAGGAGATTGTCCTCGGCCACGACGATCCGAGTAGCAGCCACCGAAGCAACGTACCAGCGGGCTGACCGCTCGACAGTGGCGTCAGCAGCCGTCTCAGGGTGAGGCCAGCCGGAACCGTGCGCGGTAGTGTGAGCTGTCTTACATACACCGCCGGAGCCGCCGCGGCGGCGACATCTGACAGCGACGTTGGGGAGTGAATTGAGCCAGGCTGCACCCGCTCGCGCGCTGATCACCGAGGCCGCTGCCGATCTGTTGCGGCGACTGCAGGGGCGACACGGTGCGCTGATGTTCCACCAGTCCGGCGGATGCTGCGACGGGTCGTCGCCGATGTGTTACCCGGACGGTGAATTCCTCGTCGGTGACCGCGACATTCTGCTTGCCGTCCTCGACGTCGGTGACGGGGTGCCGGTATGGATCTCCGGGCCGCAGTTCGAAGCGTGGAAGCACACGCAGCTGGTTATCGACGTGGTCCCCGGCAGGGGTGGCGGCTTTAGTGTCGAGGCCCCCGAAGGGATGCGCTTCCTGTCGCGCGGGCGCGTATTCAGCGACGACGAGAATGCGGCGCTGGATCAGCAGCCCGCCGTGACCGGAACAGAATTTGCGCAAGGCGCACGGCCGCAGGCGTCTGGGCCCACAACGTAGTTAGGGGAGCAGCCACATCGTCGCCGAAGGTGTCGACGCGTGCCCGATTCCTGGGCGTGCCTCAAAGGCCTAGCGTTTTCTCGGCGTTAACCTCGAAGAGTGATACCGCTGCCGCGCCCGCGGTTGCTGACCAGTGCACTACTGATCGGCACGGCGGTCGGGCTGCTCCTCGGGGTCGGGTTAGCCCTGCTGGTCAGCGCCAAGATTCGGCCCGATGTGGTGATCGCACTCGTTGTCGGCGTACCCAGTGCCATCGGGATGTTGACGATCCTGCTGTCGCGCCGGCGCTGGTTGACCGCGGTCGGCGCCTTCGTCATCGCGATCGCCCCCGGCTGGTTCGGCGTGCTGGTCGCGATTCAGTCGGTGAACGGAGCCTGACGTGGACCGCGACCTGCTCGTCGATACCCAGGAGTTCACACCGACCTGGGATACGGGTGAATTCGAAGCACAACCCGAACCCGTCGACGAGAACCCGTCGGGGCCGTTGGCCTTGCCTGCCCGGTCGGTGGTCGTGCCGAGCGATTACCAGTACGTCAAGCGCTGGCACTTCGCGCTCGTGGTGGCGTGCGTGTGGGTGATCGCCGCCGTTGCGGGATATGCCCTCTACCACTGGTGGTACCACTCGATCGACAAGACCGCGTCGGTGTTCGTGGTGCTGGTGTTCCTGATCCTGTGCACCGTCGGCGGCCTGCTCATCGCCATGGTGCCGAACAGGCCCGTCGCGTCCGCCTTGGCCATCGCGTTCACGTCGGCTCCGCTGGCCGCGACCGCGGGTGCCGCCGTGTTGCACGGCCTCTACTTCTGCGAATGGGCCAGCCGATGTTTCGTGGGGCTCATTCCTTACTAGGGTGGGGGCGTGACCCACTATGACGTCGTCGTTCTCGGAGCCGGCCCTGGCGGATACGTCGCGGCCATTCGCGCCGCCCAGCTCGGACTGAACACCGCAGTCGTCGAACCCAAATACTGGGGCGGTGTGTGCCTCAACGTCGGCTGTATCCCCTCCAAGTCGCTGCTGCGCAACGCCGAGCTGTCCCACATCATCACCAAGGAAGCCAAGACGTTCGGCATCAGCGGCGAGCCCACCATGGACTACGGGGTGGCCTTCGACCGCAGCCGCAAGGTCGCCGACGGCCGCGTCGCCGGTGTGCACTTCCTGATGAAGAAGAACAAGATCACCGAGATCAACGGCTACGGGAAGTTCAAGGACGCCAACACTCTGGAGGTCGACCTCAACGAGGGTGGGACCGAGACCGTCACCTTCGACAACTGCATCATCGCGACCGGCAGCAGTACCCGCCTGGTGCCGGGCACATCGCTGTCGGAGAACGTCGTCACCTACGAGAAGCTGATCATGACGCGCGAGCTGCCGTCCTCGATCGTCATCGCGGGTGCAGGTGCGATCGGCATGGAGTTCGGCTACGTGCTCAACAACTTCGGGGTCGATGTCACCATCGTCGAGTTTCTGCCGCGCGCGCTGCCCAACGAGGACGCCGAGGTGTCCAAGGAGATCGAGAAGCAGTTCAAGAAACTCGGCGTGAAGATTCTTACCGGCACCAAGGTCGAGGCCATCAAGGACGAAGGGGCCGACGGCTCCGTACTGGTCACCGTCAGCAAGGACGGCAAGTCCGAGGAGATCAAGGCCGACAAGGTGCTTCAGGCCATCGGCTTCGCGCCCAACGTCGAGGGGTTCGGGCTGGAGGCGGCGGGCGTGAACCTCACCGATCGCAAGGCGATCGGCATCGACGACTACATGCGCACCAACGTGCCGCACATCTACGCCATCGGTGACGTCACCGGCCTGCTGCAGCTGGCTCACGTCGCCGAGGCGCAGGGCGTGGTTGCCGCCGAAACCATCGCGGGCGCAGAGACTCTGGCGCTCGGCGACTACCGGATGATGCCGCGAGCCACGTTCTGCCAGCCGCAGGTCGCCAGCTTCGGGCTGACCGAAGAGCAGGCCCGCGACGAGGGCTACGACGTCAAGGTCGCCAAGTTCCCCCTCACCGCCAACGCGAAGGCGCACGGGTTGGGTGATCCGAGCGGATTCGTCAAGCTGATCGCCGACGCCAAATACGGCGAGCTGATCGGCGGACACCTGATCGGGCACGACGTGTCCGAACTGCTGCCCGAGCTCACGCTGGCGCAGAAGTGGGATCTGACCGTCAACGAACTCGCCCGCAACGTGCACACGCATCCGACGCTGTCGGAAGCGCTTCAAGAGTGCTTCCACGGCCTGGCCGGCCACATGATCAACTTTTGAGAGCCGCGATCTGGGTCGCCGGGATCGGCGGGTTGGTGGTCGGCCACATCCTGTGGCTGGCCGGAATCTCCGTTGCCATCGCCACGGCGACCATCAGCAGTTGGGTCCTCGTGGTCGCCGCAGCGTCGTTCGTCGTCGGTGCGACCGCGGGATTTCTGGGGTGGCGCTCGTACCGACGAAAGTCGGATGTGTGGGCCGCGTTCCTCTTGGCGCTGCCGATCTCGCCGGTGCGTGCTCTCCGTAGTCGTGCTCGGTGTGACGTACCTATAGTCGGGTGATGCGGCGTCCCACGGTGTTTTCCTGCGGTTGTCGGCGCGCGTGACGGCCCACAGTGCGTGCGTCTCAGTCGGGAAAGTCCAGCGGCACATTGAGTGTGGCGATCGTGGCCGCCAGCCCGTCGTATTGGGCGGCCAGCATGCAGAATTCGATCAGCTGTTGCTTGGTCAGGTGTTTGGACAGCACGGCCCATGTCTCGGGGGACACACCGCGGGTGACGACGAACTCGTCGGTGGCGGTGATCAGTGCGCGCTGACGCTCGGTCAGCCCATCGGCGTCGGGACCCGCGAAGATCTTGGCCTGCACGTCGGGACCGATACCGCGGGTGCGGGCCAGCCGGCGGTGTTGCTGCAGTTCGTATTCGCAGTTGCGGAGATGGCCGACGCGCAGGATGACGGTCTCGGCGTCCTTGTGCGGCAGCTTGCTCAAGAGCCCCAGCAGCATTCCGCTGAACGGCAACCACGCCAGGAACAGAAGCCGGTGCTGCCCAAGAACATTGAAAAGGCTGAACCTCGGCGCGCGGATCGCCCTGGCGCCGAGCTTGGCGATGGCCCAGTTGACCGGACCGAGTTCCTTGAATCCCCCAGGCGCGATGCGGGCGGGCTCGATTGCGCTCACCGAAGCGAGTCTATAGACGTACTATCCGCGCATGCCGATTCCGGTGCCGCTGCGTGAGCGGCGTCGCGATTGGTTTTTCATCGCCGCCTTCGTGATCTTCGCAGCGACCTCTTTCCTGATGGATCCGGTCAACGTCTTCGGGCGACCCGACCCGGAGTCGACGTACGTGATGTCGCGGATCCAATACGAAAGTTACGCGGCCGGAGCCGATCCCCTGATCATCGCCAACCCACGCTTCGTACAGCTCACGCTGGGCATTTCCGCGTTCATTCTCGGCCCGTTCTACCTCGTGCTGATCTACGCGTTCGCGCGGGGCCGCGACTGGATCCGTCTGCCTGCGATCTTCTATGCCGGGATACCCGTCATGGGCACGACGCTCTATCTCGGCGTAGGCCTGCTCGGCGACGCGGGCGGCGACTACAAATTCCTGGACACGGCGAAGGTGCTGGCATCAAATCTGCCGTACATCGTCGTGCCGCTCCTGCTGGTGGCGCGGATGTGGCGCCCGCATCCGTTCACCCGATGCGACGACGCCGTCAGCTAGGACCGCTGCACCAGATAGGGCGACACCGTGCTGCGGTGCTCGTCGAGGTCCAGCGCCCGGCCGAGCGCGGGGAAGGCCCGCTGTGGGCAGTTGTCGCGCTCGCAGACACGGCAGCCCGCGCCGATCGGTGTCGAGTTCTCACCCGAGAGATCCAGTCCCTCCGAGTAGACGAGCCGGTGCGCATGCCGCAGTTCGCAACCGAGGCCGATCGCGAACGTCTTATCCGGCTGACCGTACCGTTGCGCGCGGCGCTCGACCGTGCGCGCCACCCACATGTAGTTCCGCCCATCGGGCATCTGCGCGATCTGCACTCCGATCTTGCCGGGGTTCGCGAACGTCTCGTAGACATTCCACAGTGGGCAGGTGCCTCCGCTGGAGGAGAAGTGAAAGCCTGTGGCGGACTGGCGCTTTGACATGTTGCCTGCGCGGTCCACTCGGACGAACGACAGCGGCACGCCGCGCATCGACGGCCGCTGCAGTGTGGAGAGCCGGTGCGCGATCGTCTCGAACGAGACCGAGTAGAACGCCGAGAGGCGTTCGACGTCATAGCGGAAATTCTCCGAGACATCGTGAAACTGCCGATACGGCAACACCGTCGCGGCCGCAAAGTAGTTCGCCAGCCCGAGCCGGGCCAGAATCGACGACTCCTCGCTGGTGAACTTGCCCTCCTCGACCAGTTTGTCGATCAGGTCGCCGAACTCCAGGTACGCCAACTCGGCCGCCATCTTGAATGCCGTCTGCCCCGAGGACAGGTGGCCACTGATCTCCAGTGTCTTGGCGACCGGATCGTAGCGGTGTAACACCGTGTCGCCCAGGTCGGTTCGTCGCTTGATGTGTACGCCGTGCACCATCGTCAGCCGGTCGGCCAGCTCGCGGGCCAGTTCGGCGCGGTGCATCCGCATGCGAATGGTGAGGTCCTCGGCGGCCGTGTCGAGTTCGTGAAGGTAGTTCTGGCGTTGATAAAAGTAGTCGCGCACTTCCTCGTGCGGCATCGTGATCGAACCGCTGCCGCTGCCGTCGGAGTATCTGTCCTCCGTCGCGGCCGCCAACTGCGTGGTGGTCAGTCGGTAGCGGCGGTGCAGGTTGACCATCGCGCGCGCGAGCGACGGATGCGCGCTGACCATGTCGGAGACTTCGGCGAGGTCGACGTCGATCGCCACGTCGCGATCCATGGTCACCTCGCGCAATTCGGCGACCAGCCGGGTGTCGTCCTCGGAGGCGAAGAACGTCGCGTCGACTCCGAAAACCTCGGTGATCCGCAGCAGCACGGCCACCGTCAGCGGCCGCACGTCGTGCTCGATCTGGTTCAGGTAACTCGGCGAGATCTCCAGCATCTGTGCCAGTGCCGCCTGGCTGAAGCCGCGTTCACTACGCAGCTGTCGAAGCCGTGAGCCGACGAAGGTTTTCGCCACGTCAGACAGCCTAACAACGGTGCGAAGATCGCCTTCGCATTGTTGGCAGATCGGGGGCTGTGGCAGGATCGTGCCTCATGGCAGGCAGCACCGGTTTGGCGAAGGTGATGATGCCTGTGCCCGACCCGCACCCGGACGTCTTCGACAGGGAGTGGCCGCTGCGGGTGGCCGACATCGATCGCGAAGGCCGGCTGAAGTTCGACGCCGCGACGCGCCACATCCAGGACATCGGCTCGGATCAGCTGCGGGAAATGGGGTTCGAGGAGACCCACCCGCTGTGGATCGTGCGGCGCACAATGCTCGACATGATCGAGCCGGTCGAGTTCAAGGACATGCTGCGGATGCGCCGCTGGTGCTCGGGCACGTCGAACCGGTGGTGCGAGATGCGAGTGCGCATCGACGGCCGCAGGGGCGGGCTGGTCGAGTCCGAGGCGTTCTGGATCAACATCAACCGCGAGACCCAGGGCCCGGCGCGCATCTCCGACGACTTCATCGAGGGCCTGCAGCGCACCACCGACGTGGACCGACTGCGGTGGAAGTCCTATCTGAAGGCGGGCAGCCGCGAGGACGCCGCAGAGGTCCGCGACTATCCGGTTCGTGTCAGCGACATCGACATCTTCGACCACATGAACAACTCCGTGTATTGGAGCGTCATCGAGGAATACCTCTACAGCCATCCCGAACTGCGGCGCAAGCCGATCCGGGTGACCATCGAGCACGACGCTGCCGTGGCGCTCGGAGACAAGCTGGAGATCGTTTCGCACGTGCACCCGCCCGGATCGACCGAACAGTTCGGTTCAGAACTGGCGGATCGCACTGTTACAACCCTCACATATGCGGTCGGCGACGAGACCAAAGCCGTCGCGTCCCTCTTCGCGCTCTGACTCCGCGGATTCAACAGTACGGGCGTACTGACGTGCGCAAATCGGCTACTGGCGAGTAGCTACTGAACCGTTTCAGGCAATGACTACCTTCGCAAAGTTCGCAACTTAACGCGACGGGTTGGCGAAAATTGGCAATTGAATCGACTGGACCTGCGGATATGTCATGATGCATCCTCGTGTTAGCACACCAGCGAAGTTGTTTGAGTGTTAACAAGCCGGGGACGCCGGCGATGCCACAGCGATGTGGAACGAACTCGAAGGAGAGACCAGATGTCAACCGTCGGCAGGCCGAAGACACCCGAAGAGATCCAGCACGACTGGGACACCAACCCGCGATGGAAGGGCCTCGAGCGCACCTACACCCCGGCCGACGTGGTGGCCCTGCAGGGCTCCGTCGTCGAGGAGGCCACGCTGGCCCGCCGCGGCGCCGAGGTGCTGTGGTCGCAGCTGCACGACCTGGAGTTCGTCAACGCCCTGGGCGCGCTGACCGGCAACATGGCCGTGCAGCAGGTCCGCGCGGGCCTCAAGGCCATCTACCTCTCCGGGTGGCAGGTCGCCGGTGACGCCAACCTCTCCGGTCACACCTACCCCGACCAGAGCCTGTACCCGGCCAACTCGGTGCCGCAGGTCGTTCGTCGCATCAACAACGCGCTGCTGCGCGCCGACGAGATCGCCAAGGTCGAGGGCGACACGTCCGTCGAGAACTGGCTGGCCCCGATCGTCGCCGACGGCGAGGCCGGCTTCGGCGGCGCGCTGAACGTCTACGAGCTCCAGAAGGCGATGATCGCGGCGGGCGTCGCGGGTTCGCACTGGGAGGATCAGCTCGCCTCGGAGAAGAAGTGTGGCCACCTCGGTGGCAAGGTGCTCATCCCGACCCAGCAGCACATCCGCACCCTGACCTCGGCCCGCCTTGCGGCCGACGTCGCCGACGTGCCGACGGTCGTCATCGCCCGCACCGACGCCGAGGCGGCGACGCTGATCACCTCTGATGTCGACGAGCGCGACCGGCCGTTCATCACCGGCGAGCGGACCAAGGAAGGCTTCTACCGGGTCCGCAACGGCCTGGAGCCGTGCATCGCCCGCGCCAAGGCCTACGCGCCGTACTCGGATCTGATCTGGATGGAGACCGGCACCCCGGACCTCGAGCTCGCCGCGAAGTTCGCCGAGGGCGTGAAGAGCGAGTTCCCGGACCAGATGCTGGCCTACAACTGCTCGCCGTCGTTCAACTGGCGCAAGCACCTCGACGACGCGACGATCGCGAAGTTCCAGAAGGAGCTGGGAGCGATGGGCTTCAAGTTCCAGTTCATCACGCTGGCCGGCTTCCACGCGCTGAACTACTCGATGTTCGATCTGGCGTACGGCTACGCCCGCAACCAGATGACCGCCTACGTCGAGCTGCAGGAGCGCGAGTTCGACGCCGAGGAGCGCGGTTACACCGCCACCAAGCACCAGCGCGAGGTCGGCGCCGGTTACTTCGACCGGATTGCCACCACCGTGGATCCGACCTCGTCGACCACCGCGCTCGCGGGCTCGACCGAAGAGGGCCAGTTCCACTAGGCCTCAAGCGGCAAGTTGTCGCATCAGGCCCCGTCCGTATGTTCGGCGGGGCCTGATGCTGTGAAGGGGAGATGCAGTGAGCATTGAACGAGTGGGTGTAATCGGTGCCGGGCAGATGGGCTCGGGCATCGCCGAGGTGTCGGCGCGGGCCGGCGCGGACGTGCTGGTCTACGAGCCGACCGAAGAGCTGACCACCGCGGGACTCAACCGCATCACCACGTCGCTGGAGCGCGCGGCGGCCAAAGGCAAGATCACCGACGGCGATCGTGACGGCGCGCTTGCCAAGGTGAAGTTCACCACCAGCCTCGCCGACCTGTCGGACCGCCAGCTCGTGATCGAGGCTGTCGTCGAGGACGAGGCCGTGAAAGCCAAGATCTTTGCCGAACTTGACGAGCTCATCACCGATCCCGACGCGGTTCTCGCGTCGAACACCTCGAGCATCCCGATCATGAAAATCGCAGCGGCAACGAAGAATCCGAGCCGAGTGCTCGGCCTTCACTTCTTCAATCCGGTGCCGGTGCTGCCGCTGGTCGAACTCGTCAGCACGCTCGTCGCCAGCGAGGCGGCCGCAGCCAGAGTCGAGCAGTTCGCGAGCGAGCGGCTGGGCAAGCAGGTGGTGCGCTGCGGTGACCGGTCGGGATTCATCGTCAATGCGCTGCTGGTGCCGTATCTGTTGTCGGCCATCCGGATGGCGGAAGCCGGCGTCGCCACGGTCGACGACATCGACAAGGCCGTCGTCGCCGGGTTGTCGCATCCGATGGGCCCGCTGCGGCTGTCCGACCTGATCGGGCTCGACACGATGAAGCTGATCGCCGACTCGATGTACGACGAGTACAAGGACGCCAACTTCGCGCCGCCGCCGCTGCTGTTGCGAATGGTCGAGGCCGGTCAACTCGGCAAGAAGTCGGGGCAGGGCTTCTACAAGTACTGACCGAGCGCACGGTTGGGCCCAGCGCGAGCAGGCGCAAAGTTGCGCGACACGCCGTCACGACACGCACTTTTGCGTCTGTTCGCGCGCGGACGCACTAGGGCTAGGCGTCGGCCAGCCGCTTCTTCTCCGCTTCGACATCGAAATCAGCAGGTGGCCACGACAAGTCGAGCCCTTCGAGGGCCTCGATCAACAGTTCGGTGACGGCCAGCCTGCTGTACCACTTGCGATCGCAGGGTATGACGTGCCATGGCGCGTAGTCGGTCGACGTCTTGTCCAGCAGCGCTTGATAGGCCTCCTGGTACAGCGGCCACTTCAGACGTTCGTCGATGTCGGCGGGGTTGTACTTCCAGTACTTGTCGGGACGCTCGAGGCGCTTGGCCAGGCGCTGCTTCTGTTCGTCGAGCGAGACGAACATCGCCACCTTGATCAGCGTTGTGCCACCGTCGACGAGTTCCTTCTCGAACGCGTTGATCTCGTCGTAGCGCGGCTCCCACACGTCTTGCGGCACCAGGTTGTGCACACGGACGATCAACACGTCCTCGTAGTGGCTGCGGTCGAACACCCCGATGTGGCCCGCGGTCGGCAGCGCATTGCGGATGCGCCACAGGTAGTGGTGCGCCAACTCTTCCTCGGTCGGCTTTCCGAAGCTCGTATACCGGATGCCCTGTGGATTACCGGCTCCCACAACATGTTTGACGATGCCGCCCTTACCCGCGGTATCCATGCCCTGCAGCACCAGCAGAATCGAGCGGGTATCGCCGGAGCGGCTGGCGGCGTACAGCATCTCCTGCAGTTCGGCGAATCGGTCATTGCGCTCGGCCTGCAGCTCGGGCGCGTCGGCCTTCTTGCCGCGGAACCCGGGCGTGGCACTGGTGTCGATGTCGGCGACCTTGTCGCCGGGCTTGAACTCGAGATGGATGTGCGGCTCATGCGTCCACAGGGAGGAGAGGTCGGACTCGCTCATCCGCTCAGTCAAGCAGTTGCGGCGGGAGAACAGGCGACGGATGCGGGCCTTGCCGGAACTTCTCCAGGGATCCGCCGACCTCGACAATGCCGCACAACGCGCTCCACGACAGCATGGTGAGGTAGTCGATCAGCTCGTCGGAGCTGATCCGCGGGTCCGACATCCACGAGTGCGTGGCCAACTGCACCCCACCGACCGTGTGGAACGCCCACGCCGCCGCCCCGCCGGTGTCCATCCCGACTTCGGCCATCCGGCGGCGCAGCATGACCCCGAGCATGCGGGCGATGATCTGCTCGGAGTTCGCGACGGCCTTGCTCTTGCTGGCCGAATTGTTCGCCATCACGAACATGTACGGCTCCGGCTCGGAGGCGACGGTCTCGACATAAACCCGGATGATCTCGCGGGTCAGCTCGTAGCCGTCGAGGTTCGACGACAGCGCCGCGGCCATGTTCGGGATCAGCGTGGTCTGCGCGAACCGCATCATCACTGCGGTCGTCAGGTCGTTCTTGTCGACGAAGTAGCGGTACAGAACCGTCTTGGACACACCGATCTCGGCCGCGATCTCGTCCATGCTGACGTTGCTACCGCGGCGCCGGATCGCTTCCAGCGTGCCGTCAACCAGCTCGTTGCGCCGTTCCACCTTGTGCTGGTGCCAGCGCCGTTTGCGTCCATCGGCTTTGAGCGCGACGGACGAGGTCTGTTGTGCCACGATCGCCGTAGTCCGTTCCCTAGTCCCCGTTGATACTACGGCCGATCGGGGTATCAGGCGTTGTCGGACGGGCCGCGCCCGGCGCGGGTAGCGGATGATGTAGGGGTGGCACACAGACCGAACGCCGGCGGACGCGCCATGACGCCGTTGCCGCCGGCCTCCGCGCCCCACGCCGCCGCCCCTCCAGTTTCCCCTCCCACTGCCGGACTTCCGACTCCTCCGCCCCCCGCGGCCCTTCCAGCTCCGCGCGCGAGTTTCGCCGAGTCGCTGGCGGGCGCCGACAGCGCGGCGGACGCGGAGCGACGGCGCGGGCTGCAGCGGATGAAGGTCGTCGCGCTGTCGTTTCTGGTCGGCGCCACGGTCGTCTTCCTGGTCTGCACCTGGGCCCAGTCCAACGGAGCCGCCGCCTGGGTCGGCTACGTCCGGGCCGCGGCCGAAGCGGGCATGGTCGGCGCACTGGCCGACTGGTTCGCCGTCACCGCGCTGTTCAAACATCCCCTGGGCATTCCGATTCCGCACACCGCGATCATCAAGCGCAAGAAGGACCAACTCGGCGAAGGTCTCGGGACATTCGTCCGGGAGAACTTCATGTCACCGGAAGTGGTGGAGACCAAACTGCGCGAGGCCGAGGTCGCAGGGCGGCTCGGCAAATGGCTCTCCGAGCCGTTGCACGCCGAGAGGGTCGCAGCTGAAACATCAACGGCGCTGCGGGTTCTGGTGGAAATGCTGCGCGACGAGGACGTCCAGCACGTGCTGGACCGGATGATCGTCAAACGCATCGCCGAACCGCAGTGGGGCCCGCCGATCGGACGGGTGCTGGCGACTCTCTTGGCCGAGGGCCGGCAGGAGGCACTCATCCAGCTGCTGGCCGATCGGGCGTTCCAGTGGTCGCTCAACGCCGGCGAGATCATCGAGCGCGTCATCGAGCGTGACTCGCCGACCTGGTCGCCGCGCTGGATCGACCACCTCGTCGGTGACCGCATCCACCGGGAGCTGATGGACTTCACGGACAAGGTGCGGCGCAACCCCGACCACGAACTGCGGCGCTCGGCCACCCGGTTCCTCTTCGAGTTCGCCGACGACCTGCAGCACGACGACACCACGATTCAGCGCGCCGAGAACGTCAAGGAACAGTTGATGGCGCGTGACGAGATCGCGCGGGCGGCCGAGACGGCCTGGACTGCGGCCAAAAAGATCTTTCTCGAGTCGGTCGACGATCCGTCGTCGGCATTGCGCACCCGTATCGCCGATTCCGTCGTACACATCGGGGAGTCGCTGCGCGATGACGCCGACCTGCGCGCCAAGGTCGACAACTGGATCATCCGGGCGGCTCAACACCTCGTATCTCAATATGGGGCGGAGATCACGGCCATCATCACCGAAACCATCGAGCGGTGGGACGGCGATGAGGCCAGTCGGCGCATCGAACTGCACGTCGGCCGTGACCTGCAATTCATCCGGATCAACGGCACTGTGGTGGGTGTCGCTCGCGGGACTGATCATCTATTCGATAGCCCAACTACTCTTCTGACCTGCGCTAACTAGTGCTTGCAAAAGTTAGCACGCCGTCGTACGGTTGAGCCTGTCGCTAACCGGATACTCGACGCACGAGGGGGCTACGCATGCCGCAGGATGAAAATCTTGCCGTTGTCGTGTCCAACGCTGCACAGGACATCGGCACCTTTATCCGAACGCAACGCGAAGCTGCTCAGGTATCCGTGCGGCAGTTGGCCGAAAAGGCCGGAGTGAGCAACCCCTACCTCAGCCAGATCGAGCGGGGATTGCGCAAACCCTCGGCGGACGTGCTGAGTCAGATCGCAAAGGCGCTGCGTGTGTCCGCGGAAGTGCTCTACATAAGGGCCGGGATCCTGGAACCCAGCGACCCGAGTGAAGTCCGCGACGCCATCATCACCGACACGGCGATCACCGAGCGGCAGAAGCAGGTGCTGCTCGATATCTACGCGTCGTTCTGCCAACAGAGCGAAGCCGAAGGTACCCAGGCAGATGAGGAGCCGACGACTGAGTAACAGCAGACCAACCGTCCATCAGAAGTTCATCAACGTCTAACCGAAGTCTCTGGAAAGGAAATATCACCATGGCCAAGAAGCCTGCCAAGACCACCCAGCCGACCGCCGACGACCTGAAGGCCCCGCTGCTTGCCGCGGTCGGCGCCGCCGATCTGGCCCTCGAGCGGGTCAACGAGATCGTCGCGACCCTGCGCGAGCGTGCCGGCGAAGCCCGCACCGACGCCGAGACACGCGTCGGGGAGACCCGCGCGCGCGTCACCAAGCTGCAGGAAGAGCTGCCGACCCAGTTCGGCGACCTGCGTGAGCGGCTGACCTCCGACGAACTGCGCAAGTTCGCCGAGAGCTACGCCGAGGCCGCACAGACCTCGTACAACAAGCTGGTCGAGCGTGGCGAGGCCGCCCTCGAGCGGCTGCGTAGCCAGCCGGCCCTCGAAGATGCCGCCGGACGCGTCGAGCGCTATTCGGACCAGGCCGTCGAGCTGACCCAGGAGGCGCTGGGCAACGTGGCCACGCAGACCCGCGCGGTGGGCGAGCGCGCCGCCAAGCTGGTCGGCGTCGAGCTGCCGAAGAAGGCCCAGAAGGCCGCGGCACCCGCCAAGAGTGCCGCCAAGAAGGCCCCGGCCAAGAAGACGCCTGCGAAGAAGGCTCCCGCCAAGAAGGCGGCTGCCAAGAAGGTCACGCAGAAGTAGCATTTCGGAGCTGGGTCGCCCGGTTGGGCGACTCAGAGTCGACCAGGGGACGTAGCCCGCATACGCTTGGAGCGTGCAGCTCCAACACCTTGCGGGTTACGTCCTCTTATTGTTGGCCGTCGTAGTGCTGGGCGCCACTGTCTACGCCTTCGTACATGCCGCCATTCAGCGGCCCGACGCGTACACCGCGGCGGGCAAGCTCACCAAGCCGGTCTGGTTGCTGATCATCGGCGGGGCCGGCGCCTTCGCCCTGCTCACCAGCCTCACCGGCGTCTCCGTTTTCGCCGTCTCCATCGCTGCGGTCGCAACCGGCATCTATCTCGTGGACGTACGGCCGAAGATCCTGGAGATCCAGGGAAAGTCCCGTTAGCCGCCGATGACTGATCTGCGATTCGTCGCGACCGCGGTCGCGACGGCAGGTGTCCTGCTTCCCCTCGTTCTCGCGCCGGCCGCCGCCGCCAATCCAGTGCCCGCACCGCCGTACGTCGACCACGTCGAGTGGGCCAAGTGGGGCGACCTGTCGAGTCTTCGCGTGTATCCCACGGACTCAGGGCGGCAAGCGTCGCTCGTTGCCACCACCGCGGCCATCGACGAGGCGTGGGCCGAGGTGCTGACGCTTTCGCCTGACGCCGATATGCCCGGAATGTTCGACCAGTTCCTCTGCCACTGGGAATTCGCCGAGCTGCGCCAGCCCGGCAAGACCAGCTGGAACCTCGAGCCGTGGCGGCCCGAGGTCGACGACGACACGCTGGTGGCCACGCGGTGCAACCCCGGCGGCACCGAGGAACCGTTCTAGCAGTGCGCAGCTATCGCCGCGACGACGTGGCCGCGCTCGTCGATCACACCCTGCTCAAGCCCGAAGCCACCGAAAGCGACGTTGCGCGACTCGTCGATGAAGCTGCCGAACTCGGGGCGTACGCGGTATGCGTGTCACCGTCGATGGTCGCCGTCGCCCGGCGGTCGGGCGCAGAGCTGCAGCCCATCGCCGCGGTCGTGGGATTCCCGTCAGGCAAGCATCTTTCGGCGATCAAGGCCGAGGAGGCACGCCTCGCGGTGGAGGCAGGAGCCGCCGAGATCGACATGGTGATCGACATCGGAGCCGCGGTGTCCGGGGACTTCGACGCCGTTCGGGCGGACGTCGCCGCGGTCCGGGCGGCGATCGGCCAGAAAATAATTCTGAAGGTGATCGTGGAATCGGCGGCGTTGCTGAGCATCGTCGGGGAGCAGGCACTCGCCTCCGCATGCCGGGCCGCCGCGGATGCCGGGGCGGACTTCGTCAAGACCTCCACGGGGTTCCATCCCGCAGGCGGCGCCTCGGTGCGGGCGGTGGAGCTGATGTGCGCGGCCGTCGGCCCTCGTGTCGAGGTCAAGGCCAGTGGCGGTATCCGCACGCCCGCCGATGCGGTATCTATGCTCGACGCCGGCGCGACCCGGCTGGGGTTGTCAGGTACCCGGGCAGTGCTCGACGGAATAGGAGGGGTGAACGAGTAATTGACGCAAACCAAATAATATTTGCTGACTCCACCCCCAAAGTGTGCGAAGATCTTGATCAAGCTCACCTCTCCCGCAGGTGATACAGATAGGATGAACAACATGACTCGTTTGCTTCGCCGAATTTCGACGGTTGCGGGGATCGCCGCCATCGCCGCGATGGGTGCTTTCACCGCATCGTGCGCCAAGGAAGAGGAAAAGGCGCCCGAGACCTCGACGACCACCACCACGACGACCACTGCGCCGCCGCCCGCGGCACCGGTTGAGCCGACTGAGAAGGCGCCCCGCCTCGAGCCCGGCGCGCCGAACCCGTTCTCGCCGACCGTCATTGCGCCGCCGGCGCCGACGGCCACGCCTGGCCGCCATCGCTAAAGGGCGGCGTCGGCTCACGGCGCTCGTCGCGGCAGCGGCGCTGATCGTCTCAACGGACGTCAGCGCCGGCTGTGCGCGGCACACCTCGGCGGCGATCACTGGTCCCTACGCGTCGCTGCTGGCAAGCTCCAGCGATCTGGGGCCGTCGCGTTCAGGTGACGCGCAGTTGACCGTCACTCTCGCCGACCCCACGCAGGCAGATGCGCTGACCCGATGGGCCGGTGGCCGAGGCCTGTGGGTCCGGTCGCGGCCCGGCGACGGCTGGGCCGTCGTCGAGGGCTCCGCAGCGGACGTGGCACGGGCGTTCAACGTGCCCGTGCATGATTACCGGGGCCGCAAGGGGCAGGTGTTCTACGCGTCCCCGCAACAGCCGTCGGTGCCGTCATCGCTACGCGGAGTCGTCACCGGATTGGGCCGGATCAACGGCTATACGCCGCATCGGATGGCGAGCCCGGGATTCCTGCCGCTCGACGTACCAAGGGGCGGGTTGACGCCTGGCGGTCTGTTGGAGGTGTACAACGCCACCCCTCTGGCCGAACAGGGTTTCACCGGCAAGGGCGCGACGATCGTGTTCTTCGCCTTCGACAGCGCCGACCAGGAGGACCTCGACACCTTCGCAGACACCTCCGGCCTACCTCGCTTCACCCCCGTCATCGTCGACGGGGAACCGGAGGAGGAGCACGGCGAGACGGCGATGGATCTTCAAGTGGCACATGCGATTGCGCCGGACGCACGCCTCGTTGCGCGAACGTGTCGGCGGCGGCGACCCCGGCACGGACGGCGGCCTCGAACGCGCGGTCGTCCTCGTGCGCCACCGACCAATGGGTCGCCAGCTGGGACCAGTGCGCGGCCGCCACGGCCCCGCGGCCCTCCGGCCGCCGAGCGAGCGCCGCGGCGAGCGCCCGGTGGAGTCGGCGTCGGTCGGCCGGGAGCAGCTCGTCATAGGCGGCTTCCTGGAGCAGGGCGTGCCGGAACGCGTAGCCCTCCGGCTCGTCGGGCGCGGACTCGACAACGAGCAGCTGGCGCTCGATGGCGGTCCGCAGCCCGCCGGTGAGCACGTCGTCCGGGAGGTCGCCGACCTCGACGAGCAGGTCGTGCTCCATCTGACGGCCGCCGACCGCGATGACGCCGAGGACCTGTTGGGCGTCGGCCGGCACGGCCGCGATCCGCGCGGTGAGGATGTCCTGGAGCGTCGGCGGCAGGCGACTGTCCTGCCCGGCCCGATCGTCGCTCGTCCTGGCCATGACGAGCTCTTCGATGAAGAACGGGTTCCCGTCCGAGCGCTCGTGGATGGTGGCGAGGTCCGCTGCCGACAACGCGGATGCCGCCGCCCCGAGCTCGCCGGATGCCATGCCCGCCACGATGTCCGCGGTCCCGGCCGCATCGAGGCGGGCCAGGTCCAATCGCTGGGTCCGGCCGGTCCGCGCCGCCTCGGCCAGCCAGGGGACCAGCGGGTGGCGTCGGTGCAGGTCGTCCGACCGGACGGTCAGGACCAGGAGGACCGGCTCGTCGCGCAGATTCCGGAGCAGGAACGCGAGCGCGTCACGGGTCGCCGGGTCGGACCAGTGGAGGTCTTCGATGATCCAGACGACGGGCTGCTGTGCGGCCAGGCGCTGGAGGGTCCCGAGCAGCGCCTCGAGGATCCGGCTCTGGACGGCTCCGGGACCGATCGACGTGTCGGAATCGGCCGGAGCACCCGCCGGTCCGAGTGCGGGGAGCAGCCGGGCGAGGTCGGGGGCCGCCGCCCCGACGATGTCGGCCAGCGCCTCGGGTCCGATCGTGGCGGGCAGCCGGCGGAGCGCCTCGACGATGGCGCCGTACGGGACGTCACCGTCGCCCAGGTCTGCCGCGGCGCCGCGGAGGACGAGCGCGCCACGCGCCTCGGCCATCCGAGCCAGCTCCTCGACGAGGCGGGTCTTGCCGATGCCAGCCTCGCCGGCGACCAGCAGGTGGGTGCGTGTCGCCGCGGGCTCGCGATCGACGATCGCCGCCACGGCCTCGGCCAGGACCACGAGCTCCGCGTCGCGACCGACGATCGAGGGGCTGACGGTCCGGCCGGGCATGTGCCCGATCATAGGCTTACCGGCCGGCGTCGGCCCATGCGGCGTGTCGGCGGAGCATCGACAGCGGGGCGGTCAGCAGGCGCACGACGGGTCGCTGGGTCGTCGGATCCGCGGGTCGCGGGGACGGCTTCCGGACCGTGACCCACTCACGTCGAGTGGCCTCACGGCGGAGGTCGGCGAGACGGTCGTCGGCGAGGAGGGTGAGCTGCAGGGTATCCATGACGGGGTCTCCGGTGGGGCCGCCCGGGTGGGACGGCGTGAGGACTAGCCTCGCCGCCACGGGAGGTCGTGCCATCGGGAAGTCATGCCGAACTCCGAAGGCCGCACCTTCAGACCGACAGCGGGACCCTTTAGGCCATCGTTGCGGAGGACAGAACGACGTGTCCCGCGTCGCGCCAGCCGCCCGTAAGGTCGGCGCTCGATGACGGTCCAGCGCGACGCGACCACCGCCGAGATCCGCCTCGTCGACCTGGAGAAGCGATTCGGCGGCGTCCTTGCCGTCGACGGGGTGTCGCTCGAGGTCGGAGCGGGCGAATTCTTCTCGCTGCTCGGCCCATCGGGTTGTGGCAAGACCACGACCCTGCGGATGATCGGCGGGTTCGAGCTTCCGACCGCCGGCCGGATCCTGCTGCGCGGCCGCGACATCACGATGGACCCACCGGACAAGCGCCCGGTCAACATGGTCTTCCAGAACTACGCGCTGTTCCCGCACCTCGATGTCGGCGACAACATCGCGTTCGGGCTGCGCCGGCGCAACGTCGAGAAGGCGGACATCACCCGGCGGGTCGGCGAGGCCCTCGGCGCTCGTCCACCTGGATGGCTACGAGAAGCGCAAGCCGAGCCAGCTGTCCGGGCGGCCAGCAGCAGCGCGTCGCCCTCGCCCGGGCCCTCGTGAACCGACCCAACGTCCTCCTCCTCGACGAACCCCTGGGTGCGCTCGATCTCAAGCTCCGCGAGCAGCTCCAGCTCGAGCTCAAGCGCATCCAGACCGAAGTCGGCATCACGTTCGTGTACGTGACCCACGACCAGGAGGAGGCGCTGACGATGAGCGACCGCATCGCGGTCATGCACGCCGGACGGGTCGAGCAGCTCGGCACGCCGGAGGAGCTGTACGAACGACCCGCGACCCGCTTCGTGGCGGACTTCATCGGCACGACCAACCTGCTCACCGGCTCGGTCGAGTCGAGGCGGGCGATGGCGCTGATCCGCCTCGGCTCGGGTGACCGTGCGCGGGTCGCCCGGACGGCCTGGACGTCGGCGCCGCGGTCGAGATCAGCGTCCGGCCCGAGTCCGTCCGACCTGCGCTGCCGGACGGCGAGGCCATCGGAGCGATCCGCGGCGCGATCGTGGAGCAGGTCGCCTATCTCGGCAGCAACGTCCAGTACCACGTCCGCACGGCGGGCGGCCTGGTCCATCGTCGGCACTCGCCCCAAAGACCGGGTCGCGGCTCCCGGTCGGCAGCGACGTCGACGTCGCCTGGGCGCCGTCCGAGGCCCTCGTCCTCGGCGCGGCCGGATCCGAGCCGACCAAGGAGGAGACCTAGGATGAACGATCGCTACGACGGCCGATCGATCGACCTCGAGAAGGCGCTGACCCGCTACATGGTCGAGCGGCGGATCAGCCGGCGCGAGCTCCTCGAGCGGATCGGCCAAGGTCGGGGCGGCCGCGGCCCTGGCCCCGGTCATCGCCGCCTGCACGAGCGGGGGCGACCTCCGCCAGCCGCGCCGTCGAGCGCCCCGACGAGCGCGCCCGAGCGCGCCGGCCTCGGCGGCGGCGGCCGGCCCGACCCCCGTCCCCGACCCCGAAGGCGAGCTGTTCATCTACAACTGGACGGACTACCTCGGCCGAGGACGTCATCGAGTCGTTCGAGGACGAAGTACGGGATCAAGGTGACCCAGACTTCTTCTCGAACACCGAGGAGGCATACGCCAAGCTCGGCGACGACGGCGGCGGCTACGACGTGTCAGCTTCCCGATCTCGGTCGACATCCCGGCCTTCATCGAGAAGGGCGCCCTCGTGCCGCTCGACGGTCGCTGCTGCACGAACATCGGCAACCTCGGCGCGGAATGGGCGGATCCCGGCTACGACCCGGGCAACACCTACTCGGTCCCGTACATGTGGTGGACGACCGGGCGTCGGCTACGACTCGGCCAAGATCACCGAGGAGCTGACGAGCTCCAAGGCGCTCTGGGACCCGCGCTGGGCGCAGCACATCTCGATGCTCGACGACTTCCAGGAGGTCTTCGCGACTGGCCCTCATCCAGCTCGGCTACTCGGCCAACACGACCGACCCGGCGAGATCGACGAGGCGCTCGCCCTGCTCCAGCAGCAGAAGCCGCTGCGTCCGCGACCTACTACACGGACACGATCGCGACGATGACGCTCGGGCGACGTCTGGATCGGCCATATCTGGGGCGCCGACCGGTACGCCATCCAGGAGGTCAACGAGAACGTCCTCTACTACATCCCGGAGGAGGGCGGCGTGAAGGGCTCCGACACGGTGGCCATCTTCTCCGGCGCGCCAGCATCCGATCGCCGCCCACCTGTTCATCAACCACCTGCTCGATGCCGAGGACAGTGCCGCCAACACGAACCTCATCTACTACATGGGCCCCAACGCGGCGGCCAAGGAGTTCATCGACCCGGCCATCCTGGAGGATCCGACGATCAACCCGGACCAGGAGATCGTCGACAAGCTGGAGGAGCTGCTCGACCTCGACCAGGCGCGTCGCGCGACGAGTACCTGACCCGCTGGCAGAAGCTCGCGGCTGGCGCTGAGGTCGGAGCGACCATCCGACCAGGCCGCGGGAGGCGAAGGCCGCCTCGCCCGGCCACACCGGCGCCCCGCTCGCGGAGCGCCTGCCGCGCCTCGGCCTGCGTCGTGCCCGGGCGTCCTCTGGCTCGCCTGTTCTTCGTCGTCCCGCTGGTCCTGATCCTGTTCGTCAGCCTGGGCGCACGCGACGAGCTCGACCGGATCGTCCTGTGACGCGCCGACCCTCGATAACTACCGGCGGGCCCTCGACCCGGCCTTCCTGCCGACCTTCCTGAACTCGCTCCGCTACGCGGCGATCACGACGATCCTGTCGCTGGCCATCGGCTACCCGATCGCCTACTGGATCAGCCGCTACGGCGGCCGGCACAAGGCGATCCTGCTCATCCTCGTGATGCTCCCGTTCTGGACGAGCTACCTGATCCGGACCTACGCCTGGATGATCATCCTGCGCGACAACGGGGTCGCTCAACTCGATCCTCCAGGCCGTCGGCCTGACAGCGAGCCGCTCATCCTCCTGAACACCGACTTCTCGGTCATCCTCGGGATGACCTACGGCTTCCTGCCGTTCGCCATCCTGCCGCTGTTCGTCTCCATCGATCGCCTGGACCCGGCGCTCGTCGGCGCGGCCCGCGACCTGTACGCCAGCGGCCGCCAGGCGTTCGTGCACGTGACCCTGCCCCTCACGATGCCGGGGATCGTGGCCGCCTCCATCCTGACGTTCATCCCGGCCATCGGCGATTTCGTCACCCCGGACCTGCTGGGCGGGGCCGGCACGACGACCATCGCCAAGGTCATCCAGGAGCTGTTCCTCGAGGGCCGTGACTGGCCGTACGGCGCCGCGCTCGGGTTCGTCCTGATGGTCATCACCCTGGTCGGGACGTTCATCGCCATCCGGCCACTGCGTCGCGAGGTCGTGGGCACATGACCGGGCGGAACCGCTGGCTGACGGCGTTCGCCGTGGCGACCTATGCGTTCCTGTTCGCGCCGATCGTCGTGCTCATCGCGTTCTCGTTCAACGACTCGAAGCGCAACTTCGTGTGGAAGGGCTTCACCCTCGACTGGTATCCGACCGTGTTCGCCAACGAGGACCTGCTGGAGGCCCTGTTCGTCACCCTCCGGGTGGCCGCCGTCGCGGTCCTCGTGTCGACCGTCATCGGGACGCTCCTCGGCCTGGCCCTGGCCCGCCGCCGGTTCCGGGGCAAGGCGGCCACCGAGACGCTCCTGCTCGTCCCGATGGTCACGCCCGAGATCGTCATGGGCCTGAGCCTGCTGATCTTCTTCTTCCAGGCGTTCGAGGGCCGGGGCGGCTTCTGGCAGCTGTCGATCGCCCACATCACGTTCTGCATCAGCTACGTGGCCATCGTCGTCCGGGCCAGAGCGGCGGGCATGGACCCACGCCTCGAGGAGGCGGCCCGTGACCTTGGGGCGAGCGCGGCCGGCGCCTTCCGGTACGTCACCCTGCCGCTCATCCGGCCGGCCATCATCAGCGGGGCGCTGCTGGCCTTCGCCCTGTCGTTCGACGACTACGTCGTGACCACGTTCAACGCCGGGGTCGGGTCCTCGACGCTGCCGTTGTACATCTACGGCAAGGTCAAGTTCGGGGTCACGCCCGAGATCAACGCCATCTCGACGATCATCGTGGCCGTCACGGCCGTCGTCATCCTGGCCGCCTGGCAGATCGGCCGTCGGCGCGACGCCGACGGGGTCGCCCCGGCCTAGCCGGATCAGCCGACCGCGACCTCGCCGCACAGGTGGACGCGGACGCCCATCGCGTCGAACATCGCGGCCTTGGCCGCGAGCGCCGCGTCCGCCGACGGCCGCGTCGGCGCCGTAGGCGACCTGGATGTGGTTGGCCCGGTGGCGGGCCATCATCTGGTCGCGGGTGACCCCGTGGAGGACGGCGTGCATGATCGGCCACTGGGGCGTGGTCGCCTGCCAGCGCCGCTCGGTCTCGGCGGCCGGCAGGTCGACGACCGTGCCTCGGCCGAGGTCGGCATGGAGCCCGCCGTCCATGAGGAAGACCCGGCTCCAGACGATCTCGCCCGGTCGGCTGACGCCCTTGATCGTGCCGCCCCCGAGTCCGAAGTAGACCGGTGGCTGGCGCTCGCTCACGGCGCCGGCGTAGCCGCCGACGAGGTGCGACCGGCGGGACGGCGCCGGAGATCTCGAACACCCAGACGTAGTCGTCGCCGTACGGGTCGCCCCAGCGCACGTCGTGGAGGGTCGTGGCCGGGTCCAGCCCGAGCGCCGTCCAGACGCGGTTGGTCACGACGCGCGTCGACGGCGGACCCCTCGTCGACCTCGTTGAAGTGGGCGACCGGCCGGCCGGCGATACAGCTCGCGCGCCAGTCGTCGGCATGGCGGACCGGCGGTCGGTCGGCGTCGTTGAGCAGGCCCTCGGCGAGGTCCGACGCCGGGGCCAGGTCCTTGAGGCCCTGCTGGTACTGGATGCCGATGGCGTCGCAGCCGAACCGGTCGGCGATCCGGACCGCGGCGATGTACAGCCGCAGCTGGTCGAGGACCTGGTCCTCGGTCAGCTCGGTCGCCCCGTCGCTGCCCGAAGCGGAAGCGTCATCCCGCGGCCGAGCAGCCAGTCGTACGCCGGCCCGCGCCTCGCGCGTCCGCCGACCAGCCGCATCTCGGCGACCAGGGCGGACTGGCTCAGGCGCTCCTTGTGGATGCCCATCGGGTTGAGGTGCTCGTCGTCGATGATCGCGTTGTACATCCCCATGCAGCCTTCATCGAAGACGCCGAGGATGGCCATCCGGTCGGCCAGCTCGCGCGGCCAGGCGGCGGCCCAGGGCCGCGGCCTCGTCCGGCAGCGCCGCCGCGGTCCAGGTCGCGGACGTGGCTCGTGTCGTGCTCGATGTGGCCGGTCTCGATCCACCGGGCGATGGCCGCGTCGGCGAACGGATCGGTCAGGTCCTCGCCCCAGATCGTGCTGTACGGCCGGCCCATCTTCGTCAGCGACGCGTTGATGTTGAGCATGCCGACGAGGCCGGGCCACGGTCCCGTCCCAGTTGGCGACGGTCAGGATCGGCCCGCGATGGCGGCGCAGTCCGGGCAGCACGTGGTGGCTGTACTGCCAGACGGCCTCGGCGACGACGAGCGGCGCGTCGCGATCGATCGACCGCGAACACGTCCATGCCCATCCGCTGGCTCGAGATGAAGCCGTGGCCGCGCGCGGCGTCGACCGGGTGCGCGCGACGGACGCGTCACCCCGTGCCGGGCGAAGGCGGCCTCGACGTGGCCCTCCAGGGTCGGCCTGGGCCGGCCAGCCCAGCCGGTTCGCGGTCTCACGGAGGTCGCCGGAGGCGACGAGGGTGACCTCGGTCGTGCGAGCCATCGGGTCCTCCTGCGCCCGAGGCACGCGGCCTGGACGGCCGAGCGCTGAGGCGGCACTGGTGTCGGACCCGGAGCGTATCGCCCGCGGATGACGGCCGTGGGGGCCGCCGGTCAGCTGGTCGCCGGGACCTGGGCGAGCGCCTCGACCTCGACGAGCCAGTCCGGGTTGCCGAGGCCGGCGACGCGCACGACGGCGATGGCCGTCGGATTCGGGCCCCAGACCTCCTGGGCGGCCGCGTACAGCGGGTCGATCGGCGTGTCGCCGACGATGTACACGGTGAGGCGCGCGACGTCGGCCTGGGTCGCGCCGGCGGCGGCCAGCACGGTCAGGACGTTGCGGAGCGCCTGGGCCGACTGTGCCCGGGCGTCGCCGACGACCGCGCCGTCGCTGTCGATCCCGTTCTGGCCGCCGACCACGAGCAGGTCGCCGGGTCCCGAGATCCGGACGCCGTGCGAGAAGGCCGGGTTGGCCGGCAGCGCCTCCGGGTCGATGTGGGTCAGGGGCATGACTGGGTCCTCCTGAGCCGGACGTCGCGTCGTCGGCGACGCCCGTTCCGGGTCACGCTAGACGGCCCAGCCCGACCGGCGGCACGGCTCACCCGCGTGCCGGCCGTTGCAGCGGCCTGCCAATCGCGCCCGGGCTGCCGGCCGGCCCCGCCGCGCCCTGGCCGCGGCGCTACGCTCCGCGACATGACCGGATCACCACCTGCCACCCCGTCGGCCCGACCGTCCCGGCCCCGCATCGGGGTCCAGCTCTACTCGGTGCGCGACCTGGACATGCCGTGGCCAGTCCTGTTCGAGCGGCTCGCCGCGATGGGCTACGAGGGGATCGAGACCGCCGGCGTGCCGGGCGGCGATCCCGAGGTGGCGCGGCGATGGGCGGCCGATGCCGGCCTCCTGATCGCGGGCGCGCATCTGGGCCTGTCGCCGACGTCGACCGAGCCGGCCATGCCCGCCCTGGAGGGCGCCATGGCGATGGGCGCGGACCTCGTGTTCACCCCGTCGCTGGTCGCCGCCGACGTCGACGGGCGCGCGGCCCTCGAACGCACCGCGGCCTACCTCGATGACGTCGCGACGCGGGCCGCCGCCCTCGGCCTGACCTTCGGGGTCCACAACCACGAGCACGAGGTCGTCGACGTGGATGGCGTCCGGGCCTTCCGGCGACTCGACGCCCGCCTCGATCCGACGGTCGCCTGGCAGGTCGACGTGTACTGGGCGACCTGCGGCGGGGTGGCGCCGGCCGCGATGATCGGCGACCTGGCCGACCGCGTCCGCTCCGTCCATCTCAAGGACGGGACCGGCCGCCGAGGCGACCCCAATGTCGCGCTCGGCGACGGATCGATCGACATCGCCGAGAGCATCGCCGCCGCGACCGCCGCCGGCGTGGGCTGGCTCATCGTCGAGTTCGACGCCTGCGCCACGGACATCCTCGATGCGCTGGAGCGCAGCCGACGAGCCATCGCGTCGTGACCGATGTCGCCCCGCCGCCCGTCGGCGTCGGGATGGTCGGCTGCGGCAACGTCTCGAGCCAGTACGTCGCCGGGCTCGCGCCGCACCCGGTCGTCCGGCTCGTCGCCTGTGCCGATGCCGATCCGTCCCGAGCGGTCGACCTGGCCGCCGACCTGGGGATCCGGGCCCTCGCCGTCGAAGCGCTCCTGGACGATCCGGCGGTCGAGGTCGTCCTGAACCTGACCCCGGCGGCGGTCCACCCGGACGTCAGCCTGGCCGCTATCGCGGCCGGTCGCCACGTCTACAGCGAGAAACCCCTGGCCGGCGACCGGACCCAGGCGCGGGCCATCCTCGAGGGGGCGGAGCGGGTCGGCGTGCGCGTGGGCTGCGCGCCGGACACGTTCCTCGGGAGCTCGCTCCAGACCGCCCGCGCGGAGATCGACACGGGCCGGTTGGGCGACCCGATCGGGTTCTCCATCGCGTTCATCAACGGCGGCCCGGAGGTCTTCCACCCGGCCCCTGGACCGTTCTACGGGCCGGGTGCGGGACCCGTCCTCGACGTCGGGCCGTACTACCTCACGGCGCTGGTCCACCTCCTGGGGCCCATCCGGGCCGTGACGGCGGCCGCCCGCGCGACCTTCCCCGAACGGCCGGTCCGTGTCGGGCCGCGGGCCGGTGAGACCGTCCCGGTGACCGTCCCCACCCACGTCGTCGGGTCGATCGAGCTCGTCGGCGGGGCGATCGGCGGGTTCACGATGTCGTTCGACGCGGGCGCGACGACCGCGCCGAGGCTCGAGCTCCACGGGACGGCGGCGGTCATGGTCCTCGGCGACCCGAACACGTTCGACGATCCGGTGCGCTGGCGGCCACGCGACGAGGACGCCTGGACGGTGGCGCCGGTCGCCGGCCGGCCGGGCCTGGGCCGGGGCATCGGGCTGGCCGACATGGCCACGGGCATCCGGGCCGGGCGCCCGCACCGGGCCTCGGGCGAGCTCGCCGAGCACGTGCTCGACGCCATGCTGGCCATCGGCGAGGCGGCGGCCTCGGGTCGTCGGGTCGAGATCGGCAGCCGCGTGGAGCGGCCGGCCCCCCTGGCCCTCGACTGAGGATCAGCGCGGGGACGTCGCCTTGGCGCGGGCCGCGCTGCGGTCCTTGGCGGTGCCGTTCGTCGAGCCCGACGCGGCCGGCTCGGACAAGCCGCGGTTCGTCCTGGGGACCGGCTGGTCGTAGTGCTCGCGGACGATCCGCTTCGACCAGCTCGCCTCGCCGACGTAGCGGTCCGCGACCATCTGGTCGAAGGCATGGACGGACGCCTCGGCGTTGGAGTAGCGGCCGGCGACCCACGACGACGACCGAGTCCCGCGCTGCTGGAGCTCGCAGACGTGCCAGTCCTGGCCGTTGGTCAGGTCCCAGAAGGCGACCGCGTCGGACGGGTCGAAGCCCGGCGCCGCCATCGTCGCCGCCTCGAACAGCCAGTCGCACACGACCAGGGTCCGATCCGGTCCCTGGGGCACCAGGCGGTGGACGAGCAGGTAGTCCGGATGGATCGACAGGAAGGTCGTCGGCCAGACGACGTAGTAGTACACGCAGCGCTCGTCCTGGACCGTGATGCCGGCCATCGATGGGCGACCGTGGGTCGACCCGTGGTCCGCGACCGCGCCGGCCTCGCCCAGGGACATCGTCTCGGCCCCGGCAGCGAGCTCCATCCAGCCGCCCTGCCACGCGCCGTTCGGGTCGAAGTCGCCGCCCAGGTCGTACGGGGTCAGCTTGTTGAGCTGCGGGTGGACGCCCGGGCAGTGGTAGCACTCGCTGTAGTTCTCGGCGATGAACTTCCAGTTGGCCGCGACGTCGTACTCGATGCGCTTGGCCCGGCGAAGGGTCGAGAAGTCGAACCGGTCCCAGTGCTCGACGAGGTCGCCGAGCTGGTCGCGCAGCGACGCGGCGCCGCCGTCGAGGTTCAGGAAGATGAACCCTTGCCACGTGTCCAGGGCGACCTCGGCGAGGCCGTAGTCGACCATCTCGAAGTCGTCGAGGTCGTCGGTGTGCTTGGCCCGGATGAGCGATCCGTCGAGGTCGTAGATCCAGGCGTGATACGGGCACTGGAAGCGGACGACCTTGCCGCACGGATCCTCGGCGACGGCCGTGCCGCGGTGGCGGCAGACGTTGTGGAACGCACGCAGCGCGCCGTCCCGGCCGCGCACGACGATGAGCGGGTCGTCATCCAGCTCGACGAGGAGATACGTCCCGGGATCCGGGACCTCCTCCTCGCGCGCGACCATGACCCAGTCGCGCCGGACGATGTTGGCCCGCTCCCAGTCGAAGTACGCCGGGTCGTGGTAGGCGCGCTTGGGCAGCAAGCGGGCGCCGCGATACTCGCGCCGGACGGACGCGAGCTCGGCCTCGGTCAAGAGTGGCGTGGTCAGGGGCGCGGTCATGCCAGGGGCACCTGCTTCTTCGGATCCAGGAACGGGATGGCCGCGGTCCGGCCGGCCCAGCGGCCACCGTCGGGCGCCTCGACCTCCAGGTCGTGGCCCGGCTCGGCCAGGCCGATCGGGACCCACACGTACCCGATGTTCTTGCCCAGACGCGGCGACCAGATGAGGTCGGTCACGGTGCCGACCGCCTGGCCATCGCTGAAGGCCGTGCACTTGCGCGACAGCTCGAACGGCAGCGCATCGCCGTCCATCTCGATGCCGACCAGCTTGCGGTCGACGCCGGTCCGGCGGATCTCCTCGAGGGCGGCCTTGCCGATGTAGTCGGCGTCCTGCGTCTCGACCAGCCGCTCCAGGCCCATGACATGGAAGGGCGTGTCGTTGATCGTGATGTCCGAGCCGTAGTTGAAGATGCCGGCCTCGATCCGCCGTGCTTCACACGGGGCGATGGGCCGGATGCCGTGGGGCTTGCCGGCGTCCATGATCCGGTCCCAGAGCTCGCCGCCCCGCGACGGGTCGCGGAGGTAGATCTCGTAGCCGACCTCGCCGGTCCAACCGGTCCGGCTGATGACGACCGGGATGCCGTCGAGCTCGGTCGTCAGCGTCCAGTAGTACTTGATGTCGAGGATCTGCTCGCCGAACAGGCTGACCAGGGTGTCCTTCGACTTGGGGCCCTGGACCTGGACGGGGTAGACCTCGGGCTCGCGGACCTTGACGTCCATCCCGCTGTGGATGGCCACGCCGCGGGCCCACAGGCCGGCATCGCTGTCGGCGAGGGCCAGCCACCAGCGGTCGGCCTCGACGCGGAGCAGGACCGGGTCGTTGACGATGCCGCCGTCCTCGGCGGTGATGAGGACGTACTTGCCCTGGCCGACCGCGCACTTCGTCAGGTCGCGGGGGGTCAGCGTGTTGACGAAGGCCGAGGCGTCCGGCCCGCTGATCTCGACGATCCGCTCGACCGACACGTCCCACAGCGTCACGTCGTTGAGCAGCGCCCAGTACTCCTCGACCGGGTCGGCGTAGTAGCCGGGCAGGTACATGTGGTTGTAGATGTCGTAGGCGCTGCAACCGGCTTCGAGGGTCTTCTCGAAGAACGGCGAACGCCGGTACCACGGGCCGAAGTAGAGCGTCGAGGAATCGCTCGTCGCGGGCGTCGCGAGCGGAGTGACCATGGCGTTTCGTGCTCCCCTGGGCGGTCGGACTGGGCGGTCCCGATCGTCAGCCATGGGGATCCTATTGCCTGTCACGTTCCATCAGGCGGACCTGAGATCGCATCAGGCGCAACGCGGCGTCGCGGGCCGGTGGGCGAACGTGGTCCGGACATGGATGATGCCCGCTGCGGAATGACTCCGCCTCGGGCATCAGGCCGATTTCCCCCGAAATAAGGCCACGTCCGACAGTACTGGTCCAGCCCGGTACTCGCAAGCGGCTGGACCATCGTCTCGGTGCGCGGTCGCACCGTTTCGTGCACGGCGACACGCCGGCCGGCTAGTCCAGGGTCACCCGCTCGTGCCAGTACGGGACGTGGGTGGCCAGGCCCAGAGCCTGGACCGCGGGCTCCAAGGCGACCTGGGCGTCTGGATCGCCGTGGACGAGGAAGACCCGGCGCGGATAGCCGGCCTCGCCCGGTCGGCGACCCTCGATGAAGCCGCCCAGCCAGTCCAGGAGCTCGGACTCGTCGGCGTGGGCGGAGAACCCGCTGATGGACCGGACCTGGCAGCGGACGCGGCGGACCTGGCCGTCCAGCTTGACCTCCTCGGCCCCGGCCTGGAGGTGGGCGCCCAGGGTCCCCTCCCCCTGGTAGCCGACGAACAGGATGACGGCCGTCGGGTCGTCGATGAGGTGGCGCAGGTGGCCGACGACGCGGCCGCCGGTGAGCATCCCGTTGGAGGCCACGATCATGTACGGCCGCGGCGCGCGCTCGATCGCCTGCGACGCCTTGATCTGGTTGGTCACGATCTGGTTCGGATAGTCGAGCGGGGTCTGGCCTTCGCGCAGGAGCCGCCCCGTCTCCTCGTCGTAGTAGTCCGGGTGGCGTCGGTAGATATCGGAGGCCTTGGAGGCCATCGGTGAGTCGAGGTATAGCGGCAGGAGCGGGATCGCGCCGCGCTCGATGAGCCGATCCAGCTCCCAGACGACCTCCTGGGTCCGGCCGATGGCGAACGACGGCACGAGCAGGACGCCCTTGGCCTGGTCGACGAGGTGGATGGTCTCGGCCAGGATCCGGATCGCCTCGTCCTGCGGCTCGTGTTCGCGGCCGCCGTAGGTCGACTCGACGAGGATGTAGTCCGCGCCAGTCCATCCTGGTCGGGTCGCGCAGGATCGGCGTCCCCGGCCGGCCCAGGTCGCCCGAGCAGACGATGACCCGCTCCTCCTCCCCATCCCGGACGCGGAGCCGGATGATGGCCGAGCCGAGGATGTGTCCGGCATCCACGAACGTCGCCCACACCCCGGGTGCGACCTCGCGCTCCTCGCCGTAGCCGATCTCCCGGAACTGGACGATGGCCCGCTCCGCGTCGTCGACCGTGTACAGCGGGTCGTCGAGCTCGATGTCGACCGCCGGCGGCTGGGCACGCAGCTCGGCCTCCGGGTCGCGGGGCCAGCCGGCGTGGCCGCTCGTGGCCGTGGCCGCCGGGCCGTCCGCCACCTCGACGGCGACGGCCTCGCCCTCGACCGCGGCCGGCGGCTGGCCGGCGACGTCGGCGGCGACCGGCTCGACCGAGGTCGAGACATGCTGGCCCGCCTCGCCGGCGGCGGCCAGGTCGATGGCCGCGTGGTAGGCGTCGGCCTCCTCGCGGTCGTCGCGCGCGGCCCGCTCCGGGTCGCGCTTCTCCCAGCGAGCCTCGCGCTTGGCGAACTCCTGGTGGAGGTGTCCGGAGTCGAGGAGGACGAGGGCAGCCAGCTCGACCGTGCCGGCGGTGGCGTGGATCGGCCCGCTGAATCCCTCGCGGACCAGCACGGGCAGGAGGCCGCAATGGTCCAGGTGGGCGTGGGTCAGCACGACCGCATCCAGCTCGGACGGGTCGAACGCGAACGGGATCCGGTTGCGGATCGACTCGTTGGGGCTGCCCTGGAACATGCCGCAGTCGATGAGGACGCGGGCCCGATCGGTCGTCAGCAGGAACTGGGAGCCCGGTGACCGTCGTGGCTCCGCCGAGGAACTGGATGTGCATGGCGGCATGGTGACAGCCGCGACGGGTACCCTGCGCGAGTGCTGCGAGCGTTTCGACCTGCGGGCCGCGGCCCCGCGCCTGCCCGTGCTGCTGCTCGGCCTCGTCGTCTTCGGGGTCGGGATCGCGATGATGGTCAACGCCGACATGGGCCTGGGGCCGTGGGAGGCGTTCCATCAGGGCATCGCCCGGCAGACCGGCCTGGCCATCGGCACGGTCAGCATCCTGCTGGGCATCCCGATCATCGCGCTGTGGTGGCCGCTCGGCGAACGGCCCGGGATCGGCACGGTCTGCAACGTCCTGCTCATCGGCACGTCGACGAACGTGGGCATCGCGCTCCTGCCGGTCCCGCCGGTGGACGCCGTGGCCGTCCGGTTCGCGATGATGCTCGGTGGCGTGGTGGTCATCGCCATCGGCAGCGGCCTGTACCTGTCGACGGACCTGGGACCGGGGCCGCGCGATGGCCTGATGACCGGGCTCCATCACCGGTTCGGCTGGTCGATCCGGCGAGCCCGGACCGCGGTCGAGCTGACCGTGCTCGTCCTGGGTTGGGCTCTCGGCGGGACGGTCGGCCTGGGCACGTTGGTCTTCGCGTTCGGGATCGGGCCGCTCGTCCAGATCACGCTCGGGATCTTCGACCGGGAGGACCGGGTCGGCCGCCGGCGTCGCGCGCGCCTCGAGGCGGACGGGGTCGTCGGGGAGTAGCCGACCCTAGATGACGATCAGCGCGTCGACCGCGATGGCCAGGAACAGCAGCGACAGGTAGCTGATCGAGTACTTGTACAGGGCGATGGCGCCCTTGGTCGACTCCTCCTCGGAATGGCCCTGGCGCCAGAGCGCGTAGGCCTGCCAGATGAACACCGCGCCCAGGCCGACCGCGGCCCCGAGGTAGATGAGGCCCATCTGGGCGACCGGCCAGAGGATGCAGCGAGATGGCGACCATCAGGACGGTGTAGAGGGCGATCTGGCGGGTCGTCTCGGGGATGCCCTTGACGACGGGCAGCATCGGCACACCGGCCGCCGCGTAGTCCTTGCGGATGCGCAGGCGAGAGCGCCCAGAAGTGGGGCGGCGTCCAGTAGAAGACGATGGCGAACAGGATGAGCGCGGGGATGGCCACGTTGCCGGTGACGGCCGCCCAGCCGATGACCGGCGGGAGTGCCCCGGCGGCGCCCCCGATGACGATGTTCTGGGGCGTCGTCCGCTTGAGCATCATCGTGTAGACGACGACGTAGAAGGCGATGGCCAGGAGGGTCAGGAACGCCGCCAGCAGGTTGACGAACCAGGCCATGACCGCGAACGAGACGATGCCGAGGACGATGCCGAAGACGACCGCGCGCTCCGGCTCGACCTGGTGGGCGGGCAACGGCCGCCGGCGGGTCCGGGTCATGAGCTCGTCGATGTCGCGATCCAGGTAGCAGTTGATGGCGTTGGCGCTGCCGGCCGCGAGCGTCCCGCCGATGAGCGTCCAGGCGACGAGCACGCCCCACTCGGCCCAGTCGACGCCGGGGACCCAGCGCGTCGCGAGGACCATCGCCGGGACGGTGGTCACGAGCAGCAGCTCGATGATCCGCGGCTTGGTCAGGGCGATGTAGGCGCGCACGGAGTCGCCGCGGGTCGCGCGGTCCGCGCGGCGGCGTCCTCGGAGCCACCGGAGGTCGACCGGACGTCGACGAGCCGGCGTCCGGGCGGTGTAGTAGCTGACGACGGCCAGCGCCGACGAGCATGGCCCAGATGACCGCGCCGAGCGCCAGGTGCAGGGTCTGGGTCCAGGCCGACAGGCGGGTCAGGACCTGCAGGCCCCCGACGACGACCTGGACGGCGAACAGGGCGGCGGCGCCGACGCGCCAGCCGGACGATGATCGGGTGGTCCGCTGCGTCCGCCAGGCGACCAACGCGACGATGCCGACGATGACCGCGACGACGGCCGCCACCCAGCGATGCAGGATGTGCGCCGAGGCGACCTCGGTCAGCGGCGGCACGAGCGACCCGCCCATCAGCGGCCAGTCCGGGAAGACGAGGGCGGTGTCGGTCGCGGTCACGTTCGAGCCGAACAGCAGCAGGGCGAACGTGGCCAGCGCGGCGAACGTGGCGAGCAGCGTGAACCGCTGGCTGGCCCCGCGCCCCGGCGAGCCGGGCCGGGATAGCCGGCCCGGACGGTCAGGAACACGAGCAGGCCGACGAGGAGCATCGCCGCGGCGAGGTGGGCCGTGACCGACTCGCCGCTGTTGCCGAGCCGGACGGTCTCGCGGCCGAGCCACGCCTGGAAGCCGACGAGCGCGACGGCGGCCAGCGAGCCGACCACAGAGCGAGCGGCCGGTCGCGGTGGTCGCGGATGGCCAGGACCGCCAGGCCCAGGATCTCGAAGCCGATGACCACGGCGATGCCGCGGTGGATCCACTCGATCCAGGCCTTGGGGTCGTCCAGCGGCGGGATGAGCTGGCCATGGCACAGCGGCCAGTCCGGGCAGCCCAGGCCGGAGTCGGTCGCCCGGACGATGACGCCGACCGTGACCAGCACGATGGCGGTCAGCAGGGTCAGGCCGGCGAGCTTCTGGAAGCGGGTCAACGGGTCTCCTGGGGGGACGGTCGGAGGGCGCGCGGATGGGCGATGCGCGCATTCTAGCGCGAGCGCGCCTCCGCGGCCACCTCGGCTATCGTTCGGCCCATGACCCCCCGACGCCTGCTCGCGTTCGTCGGCTGCCCTCGGCCTGGCGCTGACCGCCTGCTCCGGCGGTCGGCGGCGGCGCGCCGACCGCGTCCGCCGGCCGCCATCCGGCCGTCCGCGACGGTCTGTCCGACGACCTGCGCCGCCCGAGGCCGGCGCGCTCGCGGCGTGGTCCCGGGCCGCCCAGGACCCGAGCGTCTTCCCGCAGATCATCAATCCCGGCGGCACCCTGGCCTGTGGCGACAACCGGATGATGTTCTCGTTCCTCGACGCCTCGAACGTGCCGGTCGCCGCCCCGGACCGGACGGTCGCGGTCGCGCTGTTCGACCTCGGCGCGGACCCCGAGACGCCGGTCATCGACCGCGGACGGCACGTTCATCTGGGCCATCGAGGACGAGCGTCGGCGTGTACGTGGCCGATGTCGACTTCCCGACGTGCCGGTCTGTGGGGCGCCGAGTTCACGACCGCAGCGCCGGATGCGCCGCGCCGGAGACGATCCGCGTCACCTTCGACGGTCCAGCCCGAGTCGACGATCGTCGGCGTCGGCGACGCGGCGCCCGCGTCGGACACGCCGACCCTGGCCGATGTCGACGGCGACGTCAGCCAAGCTCTCGACCGACGACGAGCCCGTCGAGCGCGTTCTACGAGACGTCGATCGCCGACGCGCTGGCCGCCAAGGAGCCGTTCGTCGCTCGTCTTCGCGACGCCGAAGTTCTGCGCCACCGCCCAGTGCGGGCCGACCCTCGACCGGGTCAAGCCCATCGCCGAGGCCCACCCCGACCTGACCTTCATCAACGTCGAGCCCTACCAGCTCGAGGAGGTCGACGGCCAGCTCCAGCCGGTCCTGACCGGCGAGCAGCTGACCCCGGCCACGGCGACGGACGAGTGGCGGCTGCCGCCGAGCCGTGGATCTTCGTCGTCGACGGGGACGGGATCGTCCGGTCGTCCCTGATGCTCATCTTCGGCGACGAGGAGCTCGAGTCGGCGATCGCCGAGGTCACCAGCTAGCTAGCCCAGGGCCGGCTCACGACGGCGCCGCGACCGTCGCGTCGTCGATGCGCAGGGCCAGGCGGATGCCCTCGCGCTCCACGTACCGGACCCGGACCGGCTCGGCCGTCGCCTGGTGCTCGACCAGGTGACCCGGCGGGAACTCGTCGCCGTTCTGCAGCCGTTCCAGGCTGAACTCGACCAGGTCGCCTTCGTCGGTCCGGAGCGTCGAGCCCGCGGACATCGTCGAGGCCGGCTGAATCGACGGCGACGATGACCCCGGTCGCCTGCGACGTGCCCGAGGGCGGCGGGTCAGCCGAACCCGCTCCGCCCAGGAGCAGCGCCGCCCCGCCCGCGATCGCCACGAGGACGACGAGGACGACAAGGAACAGGCGCCGCGTGCCGGCGTCCACGGCTCAGGCGAGGGTGCCGGTCCCGGAGCTCCCGGGGGCGTGGAGCGGGTCGCCCGCCGCGCAGCGCGGACACGTCGCGGCGCCGGCCTCCTAGGTCGGCAGGTCCAGCTGCCAGAGGGCACGGACCGGGTAGACCCGGCCGGTCGTCGGCGAGGTCAGCGTCGCTCGGCCACCGCTCCGGTCGACGAGGACCGCGCACTCGATGATCTCCCCGCCCATCGCCTCGACCGCCGGGATCATCGCCAGCAGCGAGCCGCCGGTCGTGAGGATGTCGTCGACGAGCAGGACGCGCTCACCGGGCTCGATCGGGAAGCCGCGCCGGAACTCGCGGTGGCTCGTGCCGCCCGCGTCCCGGACCTCCTCGGCGAACAGGCTGCGCATGCCCAGCTGGCGGGCCGTCTCGAAGGCGAGGATGACGCCGCCGGTCGTCGGGCCGGCGACCAGGTCGACCATGGGCGCATCGTCGTCGCGGCCGCGGACGTGGGCCGCCCAGTAGCCGCACAGCTCACTGGTCGCGGCCGGGTCGGACAGGACCGCGAACTTCTCGACGTAGGCGTCGCCGTGCCGCCCGCTCTTGAGCTGGAAGTGGCCTTCGCGGAACGCCCCGGACGCCCGGAAGAGCGCTTCGGTGCGGGCAGCGATCCCGGCGCGGGCCGCCAGGTCGAGCGCGGGCTTGATCGTCGTCATGGGCGGAATGCTAGGCCACGTCGGCCAGGAACGACCGGACCGCCGCGTGCACCTGGACCACGGGATGGCTCAGCGCCAGCCAAGCCCCGGCGCGACGTACCGCAGGATGCTCTCGACGACGTGGGCGTTGTACTCGACCCCGAGCTGGTTGGGGACGGTCAGCAGGAGCGTGTCGGCCGCCGCGATGGCCTCGTCCTCGGCGAGCTGCCGCACGAGCTCGTCCGGCTCGGCGGCATACGACCGGCCGAAGATCGCCTTGGTCTGGGCATCGAGGTAGCCGACCTTGTCCTCGTCCTTCTCGCCGCGGCCGAAGTAGGCGCGGTCGCGGTCGTCGACGATGGCGAAGATGCTCCGGCTCACCGAGACGCGCGGCTCCCGCGCGTGACCCGCGGCGGCCCAGGCGTCGCGGAACCGCTGGATCTGCTCGGCCTGGAGGCGATGGAACGGCACGCCGGCGTCCTCGGTCAGGAGGGTCGACGACATGAGGTTCATCCCCTGCGTCCCGGTCCACTCGGCGGTGGCGCGGCTGCCGGCGCCCCACCAGATCCGGTCGCGCAGGCCCGGCCGAATGCGGCTCCACGCGGAGGAGGCCGGGCGGGTTGGCGAACATCGGCCGGGGGTTGGGCTCGGCGAAGCCGTCGCCGGACAGCATCTGGAGGAACAGGTCGGCGTGGCGGCGGGCCATGTCGGCGTCGGTCTCGCCCTCGGCCGGCGCGTAGCCGAAGTAGCGGAAGCCATCGATGACCTGTTCCGGCGAGCCGCGGCTGATCCCGAGCTGCAGCCGCCCACCCGCGATGAGGTCCGCCGCGCCGGCGTCCTCGACCATGTACAGCGGGTTCTCGTAGCGCATGTCGATGACCGCGGTCCCGATCTCGATCCGCTCGGTCCGCGCACCGATCGCGGCGAGCAGCGGGAACGGTGACGCGAGCTGGCGGGCGAAATGGTGGACCCGGAAGTAGGCGCCGTCGGCGCCGAGCGCTTCCACGGCCTCGGCCAGCTCGATCGACTGGATGAGCGCGTCCGACGCCGAGCGGACGGCCGACTCCGGCGAGTCCCACCAGTGGCCGAAGGACAGGAACCCGATCTTCTTGGTCATGGCCGGTATTCGACCCCCTTGGCGGATGGTGCGGCCGCGCGCTTGGGCGGGAGGGCCGTCCCGATGAGGTCGCGGTAGGACGTCAGGCCCGTCCGGCGGCATGTCGCCTCGAGCTCGTCGACGAGGCGGACCGGCAGGGTCGGGTCGGCGAAGATCGCCGTGCCGACCTGGACGGCGACCGCACCGACCGCCAGGAAGTCGAGGACGTCGGCCAGCTCGGTCACGCCGCCGATGGCGACGACCGGGATGCGCACGGCCTGGGCGGCCTCGTAGACGACGCGCAGGGCGACGGGCTTGACCGCCGGCCCGGACAGGCCGCCATAGATGTTGCCGAGGAGCGGCTTCGTGCGACCCGGGGCGACCGCGATCCCGGACAGGGTGTTGATGGCGGTCAGGGCGTCCGCGCCGGCCTCGGCGATGGCCCGGGCGATGGGCCGGACGTCGGCGACGTTGGGCGACAGCTTGACGAGCAACGGCAGGTCGGTGGCCCGCCGGACAGCGGCCGTGACCTCGCCAGCGGCCCCGGGGTCGATCGCGAACTGGAGGCCGCCCTTGCCGACGTTGGGGCAGGAGATGTTGAGCTCGATGCCGGCCACGCCCGGGACGCCCTCCAGCCGGCGGACGACCTCGACGTAGTCGGCGACCGACTCACCGGCGACGTTCACGATGACCGGCACCCGCCAGCCCGCCCACGTCGCGGCGTACTTGTCGACGACGGCGTCGACGCCCGGGTTCTGCAGGCCGATCGAGTTGAGCATGCCGCCCGGTGTCTCGGTCACCCGCGGCGTCGGGTTGCCGATGCGGGCCTTGAGGGTCGTGCCCTTGCAGCAGATCGCGCCGAGCCGGTCGACGTCGACGACGTCGCCGTACTCGACCCCGTAGCCGAACGTCCCCGAGGCGACGAGGATCGGATTGGGCAGGACCAGGCCGCGACCGAGGTCGACGCTCAGGTCGACCGGCTGGTCGCGCGCGACTCGGCGGCGGCGCGCGCGGCGGACGGGCCGGCGGTCGTCGCGTCCCGCGCCGGTCGGCCGGTGTCCGGGGCCACGATCGCCGACCGCGGGCGGCGGAGGGTCGGGCTGCGCTTGGCCGCCGCCGGGCGGCCGCTCGAGGTGACGACGCGTCGCTTGGCCTTCATCCCCAGGCGCCTTCCCAGACCAGCTCGTCGGACGCGAAGACCGGCCCTTCCCGGCAGACGCGTTGCGGGACCCCGGTCGTGCCCATGACGACGCAGCCAAGGCACGCCCCGACCGCGCAGCCCATGTTCTGCTCCATCGAGACCTGGAGGAAGGCCTTCCGTCGCGCCGCGGGAGAGCCATACGGGTCCGACTTGCCGGCCCCGCGCTTGCGCCCGAGCCGGGCGACCCCCAGTCGCTCGCGGCGCGAGTCGGCCAGCTTGGCCAGGGCGGCGAGCATCGGTGCCGGGCCGCACGCAAAGGCCTGGTCCGCCCAGCCGTCGTAGTCGGGCACGAGCTCCGTCACGAAGCCGTGGTGGCCGAGCGAGCCATCATCGGTCGCCACGATGTACTCGACCTCGTCGGGCAACAGACTGCTCGGGTAGACCTCGCGTGCGCTCGCCGCGCCGAACAGCAGGGTCACCTGGCGCCCGTCGCGGATGGCCTCGTCGGCCAGCATCCGCACGCCGGCCATGCCCAGGCCGCCGGCGATGAGCAACAGGTGGCGGCTGCGCGGATCGACCTCGAACGGCCGGCCCAACGGCCCGAGCAGGTCGATGGGGTCGCCGGGTCGCAGCCGCGCGAACCAGTCCGTCCCCCGGCCGATGACCCGGAAGTGGACGGTGACCATGCCCGTGACCGGGTCGACCGTGTTGAGCGAGAACGGCCGGCGCAGGACCAGGCCGGACACGTCCCCGGTCCGGACGTGGACGAACTGGCCGGCTCGCGCCCCGGCGGCGATCTCCGGCGCGTGGTACGCCTGGAGCCACTGGCCGGGCAGGATCTCGCGGCTCTCGACCAGCTCCGCCGCGGCCAGTCGCATGGTCACGCGGTCGGACGGTCCTCCGCGCTCGCATCGGCATCGGGGTCGGCGTCGGCCTCGGTCTCGGCCTCGGCCTCGGCGACGGCGTCTTCCCCGTCTGCCGCTTCGCCGACCGCGCCGTCGTCGGTGCCGTCCTCGAGGCCCGCGGCCGCGTCCTCCGGCGCGACCGAGGGAAAGGCCTCGGCCAGGGCATCGGCCAGGTCCCCGAACACGTCGGTCGGGTCGTAGAACTCGACGAGATCCTCCGGGCCGCCCAGCGACCGCCACTCGCCGGCGGCATCCTCCGGGATGACCTCGGCCCGGAACTCGCCGGTGGCCGACAGGATGAGCCGCTCGTCGTCGTCATCGACGATGACCAGCTCGCCGACGAGGGCCGCCGCACTGGCTGCCGCCCCCTCGAACTCCTCGAGCAGGCGCGACTCGTTGCGTTGGCTGCGTTCCTGGTACTCGAGGGCGAGGTCGTACAGCCGGCGGGCCGCCGCCTCGTCGTCCTCGAGCTCGGCGCTGATGGGCTGGCCGGCCGCCCACGAGTCGGCCGCGGCGGCATACGGGTCCTCGCCGAGGGCGATGGTCTCGTCCGGGCCGATACCGGCCGCCTCGAGGACGTCCTCACTGGCCGTCGGCTCGGAGCCGTACCCGGCCGCCTCCTTGGCCGCCTCGGAGAAGGCGGCGAACAGGTCGGCAGGGTTATAGAGCTCCACGAGCTCGGAGGCCGATTCGATGACCTCGGTCTCGCTGACCCACTCGCCGCTGACCTCGTCCTGGAACCGGCTTCGGCTGCGGAACGACAGGTCGGGCGCGATCGACAGGTAGTCGGGCTCCTCGTCGATGAGGGTCAGCCCGCCGAACGCCGCGATGCGCTCCTTGTGGCGATCGAGGAAGCGACGGAGCTGCTCCGTGCTCTGGACGAGGAAGTCGGATCGCTCGAGCGCGGCGTCCGACGCGATCTCACCGAGCAGGTCGTTGCGGCCCGTATCCATACTGCGCCTCCCGTTCGGTTCGTCGCCTGGTGGTCGTGCCTCGCGCCGGAAGCTCATGTGTGTCTCCTAGCCTCCGGGTCAGGGATGGTATTCGAGGTCGGGCCCCATGCGCTCGCGCAGGAACATCGAATGGTGGCGTTCGAAGATCCACTCGCCGGCCCGGTGGCCGAGGGCGCGGGTCGCCTCGTCGGCCTCGAGCTTGTCAAGGGTCGCGTAGTCGGGCAGGTCCAGGAGGATGACGTTGTCGAAGTCCCAGCCGTGCGCGACGTTGTACCAGCCGATGAAGCGGATCCCGAACTTCTCCTCGTAATCCTTCACCTGGCGCGGGAAGATCGTGCGCATGAAGAACTTGAAGAACGGGTCGCGGCCGCGGCGGACGGAGAAGTAGGTCGCGAGCACCGGCATGGCCGCATTGTCGCACGGGGGGCATGCCGGGCGAGGCGGGTCGAGCGAGCGCCGCGAGGCGCGCTAGTCGCCCGGGGCCTCGTCCGGGTCGGGGCTGGCCGTCGCGTCATCCTCGAGCTCGCCGACGGTCTTCGTGTCGCTGGCCAGCGGTCGGCGCCGGCCACGGCGGTCCGCGGCCACGAGCCGCAGCAGGAAGATGATCGTCTGGCCGGTCACCAGGAGCAGCAGGATGACCGCGAAGAGCAACGCAGCGCTGATCCACTCCGGCCAGCGCCAGGCCACGCTGAGCGGCGTCAGCACGATGAACACGACGAGGATGACGAGCTGGAACCGGAAGCAGCCGAGGCCCGGCCCGCGCTCCGGCTCGAGGTCCTCGCCCTTGTACTGGACGGGACCGGTCGGCCGTGGCCGGCGCGGCGGCGTCGGGTCGGCGTTCGGGTCGGGGGTCGGCGAACTCGGTGTCGTCGGCGAGGTCGGGTCGGTCACGAGCCGGAACGATACGGGAGCGGCGCATGGACCGCTGCCCGGACGGCCGCGACGCTCAGACCGGCGCGGGCTCCGGCGGATCCGTGGCCAGGCCCTCGACCACCTCGACGCCGGGGATCGCTCGGAGCGCGTCGGGCGTCAGAAGCACCTTCCATGACCGCGACCCGCCGCCGACGACGATCCGGTCCTGGTCCATGACCCGGGCATCGACCCAGATGGGCAGATCGGCCGGGAGCCCGAAGACGGTCACGCCACCGATCTCCATGCCCGTGATGTCGCGCGTGGACTCGGCCGGGGCGAACGACGCCTTGCGCGTCCCGAGTCGATCGCGGACCGCCCGATTGACGTCCAGGCGGTTCGGGGCGAGCACGACACACGCCGCATACCGCGGCGGATCGCTCTTGCCGATGACCAGGATCGTGTTCGCCGACTCCTCGGGCGCGAAGCCGTAGGCCGCACAGAAGGCGGCCGTGTCGGCGAGGGCCGGGTCGCAGGCGAACAGCTCGAAGTCGATGCCCAGCGGCTCGAGCGCGGCGATGAGCCGGTCACGTCCGGCTGGGTCATGCGTGGCCGGATCGAGCACCGGCGGCGGGACGTCGGACATGGGCGCAAGCGTACCGGCCGCGCCGTCCGCCGACGCGGCGGCCGCTACCATCCGGAACGATGACCGACCCCGTCACCCAGGATCCGACGACGCCGGCGGATCTCGACGCCTACCTCGCCCGCTTCGACTGGCATCCCGAGCCCGAGCTCATCGGGTACCGCGATGAAGGGGCCTCGCGGGCCGCGCTCGAGCGACTCGGCACGGCGACCTGGACGGCGGCGCTCGACTACCTCTACGACCAGGCCGCGGTCCGCGCGATGGGCGACCCGTCGCCGTACGCGGAGGCCCGCCGCCGCTACTACGCCTCGCATCGCGATGGTCCGGCCTCCGGCCCGACTGCCGCGCCGTCCGACCCGAGTCCGGCCGCCGACGTCATCGCCGAGTTCCAGGCGCGCCTCGCCGGCGGCCTGATGAACAGCCAGCATCCCCGCCAGTTCGGCTACTTCACCCCGCCGCCGCTGCCGATGTCGATCATGGGCGAGCTCCTCGCCCAGGTTGCCAACCAGGGCGTCGACGTCTGGCATGCCGGGCCGTTCGCGGCCTTCGTCGAGGAGGAGGTCGTCCATTGGCTGGCCGACCTGGTCGGGTATGGCGAGCGCGCCTTCGGGCTGCTGACGAGCGGCGGGGTCATGGCCAACTTCATGGCCATGACCCTGGCCCGCGACCTCCAGCTCGGGCGGATCCGCGGGCTCGGCGGCCCACCGCGTGGCGCGGACCTGGAAGGCGCCCGGGTGTACGCCAGCGACCAGGCCCACTTCAGCATCGCCCGGGCCCTCGATGAGCTCGGCTTCCCGGCGACGACCCTGACGGTCGTCCCGGCCGACGACGACTTCCGACTCCGCGGCGCCGACGTGGCGGCCGCCATCCAGCGCGATCGTGCGGCGGGCCTGACGCCGTTCGCCATCGCGGCGGTCGCCGGCTCGACCAACACGGGCGCCGTCGACGCCATCGGCGAGCTGGCCGACGTGGCCGAGGCCGCACGGCCTGTGGCTCCATGTCGATGCCGCGTACGGGGGTGGTGCCCGCTTGTCCGAACGCGACCGCGCCCGCGTGGCGGACCTCGAGCGGGCAGACAGCGTGACGGTCGATCCCCACAAGTGGTTCTTCCAGGCCTATGACATCGGTGGCCTGCTGGTCCGCGACGGTGCGACGCTGGCGGCCGTGTTCGGCGGTCGCGCGCCGGAGTACTACCGCGGAGGCGAGACCCCGGTCGGGGGCCTGGCGGTGACCCCCGACTATCTGCGGCTGGGTGACGGCGACGGGCGTCTCGGCGCCGATCACGAGGCGAACGACGACCACGGCGACCAGCTCAACTTCTACAAGCTGTCGTTCGAGGGCACGCGCCGCTGGCGGGCGCTCAAGCTCTGGATGTCCTGGAAGCACCTCGGGACGACCGGATTCGGGCGGCTCATCGAGGCCAACGACGACCTCGCCGCCTACCTCGCCCGGCGCTGCCGGGAGGCGGACGACTTCGAGGTGCTGCCCGAGGTGCCGTCCCTGTCGGTCGTGTGCTTCCGCCACGTCCCGGCCGCCCTGGCCGGGCCGGATGCCGACCCGGCGGCTCTCGACGCCCACCAGGACCGACTGCAGGCCGCCCTCGAGGCGTCCGGCGATGGCTGGCTGACGACGACCCGCCTGCGCGGCGCCACCTGGCTCCGGGCCGGGATCGTCAACTACCTCGCGACCGAGGCCGACATCGACCGACTCCTGGTCACCCTGCGTGATCTGGCGACGACGACGGATCGACCGTGAGCCGCCCGCGGGTGCTCTACCTGGCCGCGGCCGCGGCGGTTGCGTTCGCCGCGGCCGGTTGCACGATCCCGGCCGCCGGCTGTGACCTGAGCATCGTCGCCGGCACCCTGGAGGACGGCGGGGCCGGGGACCCGGCGCTGGCGGTCATCGTCGGGCCGGGTGAGGTGGACACGACCGGCGTGTCGATCGAGGCCGATGCCGACGGGAATGCCGCCGTCACGATCTCCCTGCTCCCCGCGGCGGCGGATCGCCTGGCCGCGCACACTGCCGCCCATGTGGGCGAGGCGATGTCGATCGTCATCGACGGTACGGTCGTCGCCACCCCGATCATCAACGAAGCGATCCAGGACGGCGTCGTCCAGATCAGTGGCGCGGCCGACGACCCAGCCTTCGCGGACCGCTTCCGCGCCTGCCTTCCGACCCGGATCGGCGCCTAGACGGACGGTCCGGACGCGGCCTCCTCAGTTCGGGGTGTGGAGCATCTGGCCGACGTGCTCGAGCAGCTTCCAGGCGACCTCGGCATCGCCGCGCACGAACGCCCGGAAGTCCCAGAACGTCATGACCAGCGTCTCGAGATCGGTGGTGGCCGTGACGGTCGCCGTCCGGACCCGGTCGCTGATGAGGGCGACCTCGCCGAAGTAGCTCCCCGGCCCGACCTTGCCGACCTCCTGGCCCTTGACCGTGATGACGCCTTCGCCGGCCGCCACGACGAAGAAGCCGACGCCGTGGGTATCGCCCTCCCGGACGATGACCCGCCCGGCCGGGAACGTCTGCTTCGTGAAGTCGCGTGACAGCCGCTCCAGCTCCTTCTGGTTGAGGCTCGCCAGGAGCGGGACCCCTCGCAACAGCTCGACGGTATCGGTCACGACGGCTCCTCCTCAGGATGTGGTGCGGCCACGGCCAGGGGACCGGGGGCGCCGATCCGGTTCGCGTGGTGACGGGACGCTGCGCGCACTATCGCTCGGGACGTGACCTTGCCGCCAGTCTGTCCTGCAGGCGGTACCACTCGCCGACGAAGGGCAGGAACCACGGCCGGCCCTCGTACGGCGCCGGGACGAGCGGGAACGACAGCCGGGTGAGGGCCGGCGCCTCGCCGCCGGCCAGCCACGCGCCGACCTTCGTGCCGAGGTTGGTCATGAGCGCGACCCCGGTCCCACAGCAGCCCAGGGCGTACGTGACGCCGTCCTTGGTCCGCCCGACATGCGGCATCCGGTCGAACGTGAAGCCGACGTTGCCGCCCCAGGCGTACTCGATGCGATGGTCGGCCAGCTGCGGATGGACCTCGACGAGACCGCGCCACAGGATGCCGGCCGTCTTGTCGATCGACGTCGGCAGGAAGGACGCCCGGCCGCCGAAGATCATCCGACGGTCGGCGGACACGTGCCAGTAGTACAGGAAGTTCTTCGTGTCGAAGAACGACCGGCCATTCGGCGACAGCTCGTGGGCGAGGGCCTCCGGGAGCGGCTCCGAGGCGATGATGAACGAGCCGATGCCCATGATCCGGCGACGCAGCGATGGGGCGACGCCGTCCGTGTATCCATTCGTGGCGACGACGACGTCCCGGGCGAGGATCGCCCCGCGGGTCGTCTCGACGACGAACCGGCCATCGGACTGACGGCGGATCGCGGTCGCCCGGACGCCCTCATGGAGGTCCGCGCCGGCCCGGTCCGCGGCGGCCGCCAGGCCCGCGAAATAGCGCCCCGGATGGAGCAGCCCGCTGCCTTCGACGACGAGGGCGCCGTAGTAGGCGTCCGTCCCGATCTCCTCGTGCAGGCGCTCGCGCGGCAGGACATGGGACGTGACGCCGACCGTCGCCAGGCTGTCGCGCATGTGGTCGAGCTCCGGCACGTGGGACGGGGCATAGGCGAGCTCCAGGTGGCCGACCTCGCGGAAGTCGCAGTCGATCGACTCCTCGGCGATGAGGGTCTTGACCAGCTCGTAGGAGTCGAGCGTCTCCTGGTAGAGGGCCTTGCCGGTCTCGGGCCCATAGCGCCGGATGAGCTCGCCGGCACTCCACTTGTAGCCGGCGTGGACGATGCCGCCGTTGCGCGTCGAGGCGCCCCAGCCGAGCGTGTTGGCCTCCAGGAGGGTGACCGGCACATCGCGGCGAGCGAGCTCCCGAGCGGCCGTGATCCCGGCGTACCCGCCACCGACGACCACGACCTCGGTCGTGTTCGGCAGGGCGCGCCCGGACCGCTCCGGCATGGGCGCCATCGACGCCTGCCAGTACGCACGGCGCTCGTAGTCGGGGTTGAGCGGCGGGATCGCGGTCGGGCTCATCGCCCGCGAGCGTAGCGGCTGGCAGCCGTCAGCGTGGGGTCAGTCGCCCGGCGCCGCATAGGCGAGCTGCCCGGCGGCCATCGTCAGCAGCACGCGTCCAGGCAGGTCGCGTCCCAGGAGCGGCGTGTTCTTGCCCCGCGACGCCAGTGTCCCGGCCTCGACCGTCCAGGTCTCGCCGCGATCGATGACGACGAGGTCGGCCGGAGCGCCCTCGGTGAGGCCGACGCCACCGACCCGTCGAGTCCGGGCCCCCAGGAGGCGGGCCGGGCCGGTCGTCAGCGCCTCGATCGCGCGCGCGAGCGGGAGCTGGCCGGCGTCGACCGCGGCCAGGACGAGCCCGATGGCCGTCTCGATGCCGCTGATGCCGTTGGCCGCGAGCCCGAACTCGACGGTCTTGTCGACCTCGGTGTGGGGCGCGTGGTCGGTGGCGATGGCGTCGACGGTGCCGTCGCGAATGGCGGCCAGGCAGGCCAGGGCATCACCCGGGGACCGCAACGGCGGGTTCACCCGGAGCGATGCGTCGAAGGGCGCCGCCTCGATGGCGTCGTCACGCCATGGGTCACCGTCCGGGCCGGCGTCCCAGGCGAAACGCCGGGCACCGGCCAGCCACTCGTCGGTGAGGGCCAGGTGGTGCGGGGTCACGTCGCAGGTCACGGGCAGTCCGGCCGCCTTGGCCGCCCGGATGTGATCCAGGGCGGCGGCCGTCGAGACGTGGGTCAGATGGAGGCGGGCGTCGGGCACGTCGCGGACGACCTCGGCCAACACGGCGATGTCCCGGGCGACGGCCGCCGACTCCGCCGCGCCGGGCCAGCCGCGCAGCCCCAGGACGGTCGCCACGAACCCGTCGTTGGCCTCCGCTCCGACGGTCTGCGTGTGGTCCTCGGGATGATCGACGATCGGCAGGCCCAGGCCGCCGGCATAGGCGAGGGCGTGCCGGAGGATGTCGGCCGATCGGACGGGTGCCCCGTCATCGCTGAACCCCACGACCCCGGCATCGGCCAGCTCACCGAGCGCGGCGAGGGTCTCCCCGGCTCGTCCGACGGTCACGGCGCCCAGCGCGAGGAGCTCGACCGATGACCCGGAGGCCGCCGCCGCGCCGCGGATCCGCGCCAGCACGGATGGTTCATCAAGTGCGGGCGTCGTGTTGGGCATGGCACACACGGTCGTGAACCCACCGTGGGCCGCTGCGGCCAGGCCGGTGGCGACCGTCTCCGCGTCCTCGTTGCCGGGCTCGCGCAGGTGCGCGTGCAGGTCGATGAAGCCGGGCGCGACGATCACGCCGTCGGCCGTGATGCCGTCGGCGTCGCCGCCATCCAGCCAGGTGACCGCCTCCAGCACGCCGTCGCGGATGACCAGCTCGCCGGGGCCCTCTCGCCCGGCGGCGGGATCCACCAGCCAGGCGCGACTCAGGTCGAGGTCGGTCACGGAGCGGCGTGGGGCCGGGCGTCGACCCCGGCCAGCAGGTACAGCAGCGCCATCCGGATGGCGACGCCGTTGGTCACCTGGTCCGTGATGACCGACTGGGCGCCGGCGGCCACGTCCGCGGCGATCTCGACCCCCTCGTTCATCGGCCCGGGGTGCATGACCAGCGCGCCGGGTCGGGCGCCGGCGAGTCGTGCCGAGGTCAGGCCGTACCGCGCGGCGTACTCGCGCAATGAGGGCAGCAGCCCGGACGCCATCCGCTCGCGCTGGATGCGCAGGGCCATGACGACATCGGCGTCACGGAGTGCCGCGTCCAGGTCGGAGGTCACGGTGAACCGCCGGCCGGCGGCCGCGCCCCGACCCGCCCAGGCCTCGAAGCCGCGCAACAGGGTCGGCGGGCCGCACAGCCACAGGTCGGCGCCGGCCGCGGTCAGGGTCCAGATGTTGGAGCGGGCGACGCGCGAGTGGAGGACGTCGCCGACGATGACGACCTTCCGCCCGGCGACCCCGAGGTCGGCCCCGGTCCCCAGGCGCGACCGCATCGTGTACAGGTCGAGGAGCGCCTGGGTCGGGTGGGCGTGCCAGCCGTCGCCCCCGTTGAGGACCGACCCGCCGAAGACCTCGGCCGCGAGGTATGGCGCACCGGACACGCCGTGGCGCATGACGAGCATCTGGGCACCCAGCGCCTCGACCGTCCGGACGGTATCGACGAGCGACTCACCCTTGGTCACCGACGAGGTCGCGGCCGCGATGTTGACCACGTCCGCCGACAGGTTCTTGGCCGCGACCTCGAACGACACGCGGGTCCGGGTGGAGGCCTCGTAGAACAGGATCGTCACGTTCCGGCCGCGCAAGGCCGGGACCTTGGCGATGGGCCGGGCGAGGACCTCTCGCATGGCATCGGCCGTGCGCATGACCAGGTCCAGGTCGGCCGCGCTCAGGCCGTCGACATCGAGCAGATGCCGGTGGGGCCAGCCGACCGGCTGCGCGTCCGGCGCCTCGTCCACGGACGGGACGACGACCCCCGGGGTCGCGGCACCGTCCATGACGTCCGTCACCCGACCGGCTCGGCCACCGATGGGCTGTCGACGACGCGCTCGATCTCGACGCCGTCCTCGCCGTCGGTCTCCTCGAGGTGGACCTTGACCAGCTCTTCGCGCGAGGTCGGGACGTTCTTGCCGACATGATCGGCGCGGATCGGCAACTCGCGATGTCCGCGATCGACGAGGACAGCCAGGCGGATGGCCTGCGGCCGGCCGAAGTCGACGAGCGCATCCATGGCCGCCCGGATCGTCCGGCCGGTGTACAGGACGTCGTCGACGAGGACGATCGTCCGCCCGTCGATCCCGGCCGGCAGCTCGGTGCCTTTGACGACCGGCTGCTGGGCGACCATGGACAGGTCGTCGCGGTAGAACGTGATGTCGAGCGCCCCGACGGGGATGACGACGCCCTCGTGCTCCAGGATCGACGCCGCGATGCGCTCAGCGAGCGGGACGCCTCGACGCTGGATGCCGATGAGCAGCAGGCCGTCAGTACCCGCCTGCTTCTCGACGATCTCGTGGGAGAGGCGGATCGTCGCCCGACGGATCTCGTCGGCGGTCATGATCCGGCGTCCGGTCATCGCTCCTTCCCGGCCTCACAGGGCCTCACGGACGGCCTCACGGGGCCGCGGCCGAAGGGTCGGGTGACAGGATACCGCGCGCTCGCCCGGAGGTGCGCGACCCGGAGGTCAGTAGACGTAGACCTTGACCTCGGTGACGCCGCTCCACGACGGACAGCCGCAGATCTCGAAGAAGTCGGCGCGATACAGGTCGACGATCCGGTTCGGGTTGACCGGTCCGTAGTCGCGGACGACCCGCTCGATGCACCCGCCGTCGCCGCAGATGATGACGGTCGTCCCGGCCGGCAGCCGCATCGCGGTCGTGCCGTGGTCGTAGAACGTGGCTTGCCCACTGAGCGTGGAGCGGGGCGGCTTGCGAGACGATGTCGAGGACGACTCGGGCTGATCCACCTCGGCCCGCCCGGGGACCTTGGTCGGGGGCAGGCGCGACGGCTCGATGAACGAGGAGCCGGCGTGGACCGCCCCCGCGGAGAGGTAGCCGCCGTCCAGCCCCGCGATCGAGAGCGTCGATCGCGATCCGGACGCGGGGACGGAGAGCGGCTGGAACGCTCCGACCGGAACGGGCTCCACCGCGCTGGGGGCGCGAGAGCCGGCGAGTCCCGGTAGGGCGACCAGGGCGAGGACCGCGGTGAGCACCGGTCCTACGACCAACCATCTGGGTCGCACGATAGACGCGGAACGATACCGCTCGGAGCGGGTGTCGCGCAGGGTCCTGATGCATGGCGCGGGACGGGCCGCGGATCAGCGGATGACGATGACCTCGGCACCGGGGGCGCTTTCGGCGGCGCCCACCCCATCTTCGGTCCAGGCGGCGATCCGGACTCGGCTGCCCTCGCCACCCTGACCGGGCGGGGTGGCCCACGCGAGCCGGCCTTCCCCGATCGAGTAGCCGGCCAGGGCCGGGGTCCCGTCGGGAGCGCCGTCGGGCTGCTTGAGCTCGCCCGTATCGGGAGCGATGGTGAACAGGCTCAGCCGGCCGATGGCCGGATCGGCGTCGTCCGCGACCCAGACCGCGAACCACTCGCCGGTCTCGTCCCAGCGGACGTCGAAGTCCGAGACGTCGCCATCGACGACGACCTGGCTGTCCGCGCCGCCGTCCGGCCAGGACTGGAGTTCCAGGCGACCCTCGGACGGCCGCCAGCCGTCCCCGTCCGGGCCGGCGACGATCGTTCCGGCCCAGGCCACGGCCCGCGTTCCGCTCGGGTCGACGGCCGGCCGCCACGAGGTCGCCGCGGCGGCCTCGGCACCAGTCGCTGGATCGATGGTCACGGTCGTCGCCCCGATCTCCGCGGCCGACGTGTCGCCGGCGTCCGGGCGACTGGCGATGATCGCGTCACCGGCCCACGAGGCGAAGGTCGACTGCCCGTCGTCGGTCAGCTGGCGGGCCTCTTGGTCGCCGACCTTCCAGACATAGATGTCGGGGCCGCCGGACCCGTCCGCCGGTCGAGCCGAGAAGGCGAACCACGCGCCGTCCGCCGAGAAGGCGGCCGACTCACCCACGACCTCGACGCCGCTGGCGATGGCCAGGCTGGCCGCGATGGTCGGCTCCGGACTCGGGCTGGCGGTCGGGACCTCGGTGGGCGCTGCCGACGCGGCGGCGCTGGCTGTCGGGTCGTCCGTCGCGGCGGTCGAGGCGTCATCGCTCGGCGTCGCGGAGCCATCGCTCGGCTCGACGACGTCGCTCGGGCTCGGATCGACGTCCGCGCTGGGACTTGCCGTCTGCTCGGTGTCCACGCTCGCGTCAGGGCTCGCGGCCGCGGCATCCACGTGATCGGCCAGGCGGGTCACGACGACCTGGTCGCCGCCACTCAGGACGACCACCTGGTCATCCACCGGGGACTTGATGATCGTCTTGGGCCGCCCGGCGAGGGCGACGCCGCGTGCGCCTGGGTCGTCGATGGTCCCGCAGTCGGCCGCGCCATCGATCGGGCAGACCTCGTTCACCGAGGCATCGTTGAAGGCCAGTTGCCCGTCGCCATCCACTCGGAGCCACTTGACATTGCCGGCCCCGACCGCGATGGGCGTCGCCTCGGCCTCGGCCTGAGCTGCCCCGCCGCCGCTCATGATCTCCGGCGCGGTGCTCGCCGCGTCGGCGGCCGCCGACGACGCAGCCGAGCCCCCACTCCCACCGTTCAGGAAGTCGCCGGAGACCGCGGTCACCGCCACGACGACCGCGACGACCGCCAACCCTGACATCGCGCCCAGCGGGACCCGACGGCGGGATGATCGCATCGGGGCGCCGCTCCGGCCACGGGCCGCCAATTCCTGCTCGATAGCGGCTGCGGTCCGAGCCCACAGGTCCCGAGGAGGTTCCGGCGGGTTCTCGCGCATGGCCCGGAGGGCCTGACGGTCCGCCTCGTACTCGGCGGCGATGGCCGCACAGGCCGGACAGCCGGCGAGGTGCTCCTCCAGCCAGGTCGCCTCGGCCAGCCCGAGCGGGCCGTCGACGCGCTCAGCGGCGCGGGCCCGGGCGCGCTCGTGCGCGGACGAAAAATGGTCGGGCTGGCGATGGATGCGCCCGAACCGGCTCATCGATCCAGCCCCGGGGCACGCCCCGCTTCGCGGGCCGCATCGGCCTGGGCATCGGCGGCACGCTCCACGGCCAGCGCCTGGCGTAGGCTCTCGCGCGCTCGGGTCAGGAGCGCTCGGGCGGCGACGTGGCTGACGCCCAGCGCGGCGGCCAATTCCAGGCCGGTCAGGTCGTGCAGCTCGGCAAGAAGGAGCGCCGCGCGCTGCCGTTCCGGGATGCGCTCCAGGGCCCGTTGCATGTCGCCGGACAGGCGGGCATCCATGACCAGGTGCTCGGCCGAGGGCGCGGCTCCCTTGGACTCACCGGTCCACGGCAGGAACCGGATGATCTTGCGCCGCCGGATCTCGTCGAGCGCCACTCGGTGGGCGATCTGGTACAGCCAGGCTCGCGCGTTCTCCGGCTTCTCGAGCGTCTCGTAGTTCTTGTACGCCTTGATGAACGCGTCCTGGGTCATGTCCGCCGCGACCTCTGGGTCGCGCATCATCCGAAGGAGGTACGCGTAGATCTCGCCCTGGTGCTTGGCGAACAGCGTTTCGACGAAGGCGGCGGCCTCGTCGCGGTCCCAGGTCGCACTCATCGGGCGGCCCCGGTCCAGGCGACGATCGTCGGGGCGGCCGAGCGGATCGCGGAGATCGGCGAAGGAACGGTCGATGACCACGTGGTCTCCGTGCGGATATCGGTAGCGCGGAGCGCGGTGGATGGGCTTCGCACGCTCGCAGGGCACAAGACGCGGCGCGATCCCCCCGTGTGACGCCCGCCGGGGGCGGGCACGGCGCATCTCAACCCGTCCCACCTCCCGTCGCCTCGGCACGCCCGAGCAACTCCTCCACGGCGTCCTCCGGCGAGACGGGGTTGACCGGCAGCCCGGTTCCCAGCTCCAGGCCGGCGATCTCGCGGAGGCGCGGATGGATCTCCCAATGCCAGTGGTACGTCGCATCGACCTGCTCCCGCAGCGGCGCGGTGTGCAGGACGAGGTTGTACGGCGGGTCGTCGAGGGCGCCACCGAGCAGCCCGAGGACGTGGCGGAGGGCTTCCGCCGTGGCTCGGACGCCCGCATCACTGAGTCGCGCGAAGTCGCTCTCGTGGTTCCGCGGGACGACCCAGATCTCGAACGGTGACCGCGAGGCGTAGGGGGCGAAGGCCACGCTCTCGGCGTCCTCCCAGACGAGCCGGTCCGGCCGGCGGACCTCGTCGCGGACCAGCCGGCAGAATGGGCATTCGCCCTCGCGGATGACGAATCGCGCGGCCCCGCCCAGCTCCTCGGCGACACGGTGCGGGATCTGGGGCAGGTCGTAGAGGTCCAGGCACAGGTGGTTGGTCCGCGCTCCGGCCTGGGCGCCCCAGTTCTGGACGACCGTCAGGTACTCCGTCTGGTCGGCGCCACGCGCCTCGATGAGCGCGTCGCGCGCCCCGGCGACGAGACCTTCGATGATGTCCGTCCCGACGTGATACAGCGCCCGATGCTCACGCGGCGGAGCGACGATCGTCCGCCAGCTACCGGTCGCGCGCGCCTGCGCGAGGGACACCTGGGCGATCCCGTGCTCCCGATCCAGCACCCGCGCGTCCTCGTCGGTCCCGACGACATGGAAGGCGAAATCCTTGAGCATCCGGACGCGGATGCCCTCGCCGTCCGGCGTCACGCAGTTGCTGCAGCCGAAGAGGTGGTCGTCGACGGTGGCCGCGGCCAGGGCGAAGCGGTCGCGATGGAACGCGCGATCGACGATCGTCGCGACCCACCATCCGGTGATCGGGTCCTTGCGGAGCTCGAACAGACCGCTGGACACGGCCGGTCAGGCCTCGCCGGCGAGCGGGGCGTCGATGGCTCGAGCGAAGGCCCGCGCGAAGCGCCAGGCGGCGTTCTCGACCGAGGCCGTGGAGGGAGCCTGGCTGTCGCCGCGCTCCGCGGCGATGGACGTCGACGGGACGCCGGGCAGGCCACACGCGTCGATGAGCCCGAAATCCGCGAGGTCGACGCTGACGTTGAGGGCGATCCCGTGGTAGGTCACTCCGCGCTCGACGCGCAGGCCCAGGGCGCCGATCTTGCGCGGCTCGTCGCCGTCGAGATCGCACCAGCAGCCGGGGTGGCCATCGCGGCGATCGGCCGTGACGCCCAGCTCGGCGCAGGTCGCGATCATCGCCGCTTCCAGGGCCCGGACGAAGGGTCGCACGAGGAGGCCGCGCTCGTGGAGGCGGACGATGGGATAGGCCACCAGCTGCCCCGGGCCGTGATACGTGACTTCCCCGCCCCGCTCGATCCGGACGACCTCGATCCCGCGCCGGGCAAGCTCGGCGTCGTCGGCCAGGATGTGCGCCGGGTCGCTGTTCCGACCGAGGGTCAGGACGGCCGGGTGCTCGAGGAGAAGGAGCTGGTCGCCGATCGCGTCCGTGGCGCGCGCATCGACGAGGCGATGCTGGAGCGCATGCGCCTCGCCGTAGTCGATCCGGCCCAGCCAGCGCGCGTGCAGCGGCGCGGTCGCGGCCGGGGCGGTCAGGGTGGCCTCCACGACCGCACGATAGCAGGGGGACCGTCTTCGGCAGGCTCACCGGGCCCGCCGCGCCGTGACATCCGCGACGCGACGTCCGCGGCGTCGGTCAGGCGGCGTCGACCATCGGGCTGACGACCTCGATGAGCGTCGTCATCGTCTCGAGATCGTACGGGGCGGCCAGCTCGACGATGAACGTGTCGAAGCCGATGCGCCGGTAGCCGGCCATCGTCTCGGCCAGCATCTCGGGCGTGCCGATCCAGAACGTCGCATCGGTGTCGGGCAGCGAGCGTGGGCTGCGGTTGTGCTCGAGTGACGCCTCGACGACCGCCCGGGCTTCGGCGACGGTCGACCGGATCGTGATCTTGCAGCCGACGGAGCGCTCGATCGTCGTCGGGTCCCGCCCGACGTCCTCGCACCGGGCCCGGAGCACGGCGTCCTTGGCGGCCAGCTCGTCCGGCGTCCCGAACGCGTTCCAGATGTCAGCCCAGCGGGCGACGATGGGCAGCGTCTTCCGCTCGCCGGAGCCACCGATGACGATGGGCAGGTGGGCCTGGACAGACCGCGGCAGGATGCGCAGGTCGTCGAAGGCGTAGCGACCGCCCGGCTCGCTCGTGACCGTGTCGCCGTCGAGCAGGGCACGCGCCACCGGCACGGCTTCGGCGAGCCAGTCGAGGCGTTCCCCGAAACCGCTGCCGAAGTCGAGGCCGAAGGCACGGTGCTCGGCCTCGAACCAGGCTCCGCCCAGGCCGAGCATCGCCCGGCCGCCGCTGATGTGGTCGATGGTCACGACCGATTTCGTGGCCAGGCCGGGGTTGCGGAAGGTATTGGCGCCGACGAACAGGCCGAGCCGGATCCGGTCCGTCGCCTGGGCCAGGGCGGCCAACGCGGTGTAGCCCTCGAAGATCGGCTGGTCGACGTCGCCGAAGATCGGCAGCAGGTGATCCCACGTCCAGAGGTGGTCGTAGCCGAGCCGGTCGGCGGCCTGTCCGGCGGCCAGGAACGACGGCCAGTCCGAGGCCTGGCTCCACAGGTTGATGCCCAATCGGATGCCGCTCAAGGACGTTGTCCTTTCCTCATGAAATCGTATGTATGCACTCGATTGCGTGTGGTATGTTGCCACAGCCGCGGGTCGCCGGACTCCCCGTCGGGTCCGACCATACCGCCGAAGGGTTCGACATGGAGGAGCACCCGATGAGGAACCATCTCAGGCTGCCGACCCTCGCGCTCATGGCCCTGTTGGTCGTCGCTGCCTGCAGCGGCGCGACCGCATCGACGGCGCCGGGTGGCGCATCAGCCGCCCCGCCGGCGTCGGCCGGGGCGAGTGCCGATCCGGCGGCATCCGAGTCGGCGGCGGCCGCCGTCCCGACCCCGGAGCCGGCCGCGGAATGCGCCCAGAGCGACGACGACAACGCGATGCAGATGTGGGAGCGCTCCGGCGGCAACAAGGGCATGGTCGACCAGCTGGTCTGCGACTGGAACACGGCGCACGCCGACAAGCCGATCAACCTGTCATACATCCCGCACACCGAGATGGTCGACAAGATCGCTCGCGGGATCGCGACCGGTGACGTGCCGGATCTGATGGGCATGGATCTCATCTACGCCCCGCAGTTCGAGAACGCCGGTCAGCTCGTCGACATCACCGACAAGATCAAGGATTGGCCGGAGCTCACGACGGCCAGCCCCGGCCACATGACCGTCGCGACGTTCAACGACCGCCTGTTCGGCGTCCCGCTGTACGCCGACGTCTCGGCCCTGTTCTACAACAAGACCCTGTTCGAGCAGGCTGGCCTGGACCCGAACAAGCCGCCGACCAGCCTGGCCGAGCTGGAGGAGTACGCCACCAAGATCAGCGCCCTCGGCGGTGACATCAAGGGCTACTACCTGCCGGGCAACTGCGCCGGCTGCAACATCTTCACGGTCGGTCCGCTGATGTGGGCCTCGGGCGCGAAGATCGAAGCCAACATCTGTGGTGACGAGCCGCTCGTCGGCGATGGCGTCAAGCAGGTCCTCGAGTGGACGCGTGCCCAGGTCAAGGCCGGCAACGTCCCCGAGAGCGCCCAGGCCGAGACCGGCGAGACCTTCCACCTCCAGTTCGGCTCGGGCAACCTCGGCATGATGGGCACGGGCAACTTCAACATCACCCTGGCCAATGACCAGATGGCGGGCCACGAGTTCGAGTACGGGATCGCCAATCTGCCGGGCGTCGAACCGGGTTCGTCCGCCTCGTTCATCGGCGGCGACCTCGTCGTCATCCCGAACGGCAGCGAGCGCGTCGACGACGCCGTCGAGTTCATGCAGTTCATCCTGTCGGACAACGAGCAGGTCGAGGGCTACGCCAAGCTCCTCAACCTGACGACCCGCTCCGACATGGCCGACAACAAGTACTTCCAGGCGGAGCCGCTCGTCCAGGACGTGGCGAAGGCCCTCGACGTGGGGCAGACGCCGTACACCCTGACCTTCTTCGAGCAGATCAACTCCCCGCAGGGCCCGTGGCTGCAGATGCTCCAGCGGGCGTACTACACCGACGACGACCTGGACACGGTCATCGCCGATGCCAAGCAGCAGATGAAGGACATCACCTGCGCGGCGTGACCATCAGCGGTTGACGGCGGACCCGGGCCGCGGCGCATCCTCACGATGGCCGCGGCCCACCCTCGTTCTGGGAGAGATCGGACATGTATCGGACTCGGCGCGACAAGCTGATCGGGCTCGCCTTCCTGATGCCCGCGCTCCTGTTCGTCCTGGTCTTCACGTTCTATCCGCTCCTGAACATGATCTGGATCTCGTTCCATAACTGGTCGCTGATCTCCCCGCCCAAGTTCATCGGCACGCTCAACTTCGAGCGCGCCTACGCGGACGACCAGTTCTGGGTGTCCCTCGGCTTCAGCCTCAAGTACACCCTGCTCATCACCCCCATCCTCATGGTCGGCGGCTACCTGCTGGCGCTCCTGACCGTCGCCAACAGCCGCCTCAAGCGGGTGACCCGGACGATGATCTTCATCCCCGTCGTCATCGGCCTGGGCGTGTCCAGCCTGCTCTGGTACTGGCTGTTCAGCCCGACGTTCGGGTTCGTCGACAAGATCCTCATGGACCTGGGTGTCATCCAGGAGCCGGTCCTGTGGCTGGGCGTCGACGCCGATCGCTCGATGTGGGCGATCATCGCCTCGGTGACCTGGAAGGTCATCGGCTTCGGGATGATCCTGTTCATCGGCGCCATCCAGGCGATCCCGCGCGAGATCGACGAGGCGGCCGAGGTCGACGGGGCAAGCCCCTGGCAGCGGGTCATCCGGGTGACCATCCCGCTGACGATGCGGACGATCCTGCTGGTCACGCTCATCAGCGTCATCGGCTCGCTGCTGGCCTTCGACCAGTTCTACATCATGACCGCGGGCCAGCCGCAGAACCTCACCGCGACCTCGCTGTTCTACGTCTACCTCAACTCGTTCCCGTACCTGAAGCTCGGCTACGGGGCGGCGCTGTCGCTCATCCTGGCCTTGCTCGTCCTGGCCGTGACCGTCACCCAGGTCGTCCTGACCCGCCGGAGCCACGCGTGAGCGCCGACGTCGTCAAGGCCGAGCCGGCGATGACCGACTCGGCCCGCCGGCTGGTGGCCCGGACCTGGTCGGGCCGCAACCGCTACCTGACCGCCGCCGTGTGCGTGGCCATCTGCGCGATCATGCTGACGCCCATCGTCCTGTCCGTCCTCGCCTCGCTGAAGACCACCGCCGAGTCGGCGGCCAGCCCGCCGACGTACCTGCCGAGCCAGCTCAGTCTCGACAGCTACCAGCGGCTGTGGGACTACCAGCACGGCCTGCCGACGTACCTGGCCAACAGCGTCCTGACGGCGTTCCTGACGATCGCCATCACGCTCGGGCTGACCGTCCCGGCCGGCTACGCCCTGGCCCGCTTCCCGATCCCCGGCAAGGAGATCCTGTTCGTCTTCCTGCTGCTGGCCCTGATCGTCCCGTACCAGGCCCTGCTGACCCCGATGTTCCTCATGTTCGCCGGCCTGAAGCTGACCAACACGGCCCTGGGTCTGGCCATCGTCCACACCACGATCCAGCTGCCGTTCAGCCTCTACATCATGCGCAACAACTTCGAGCAGATCCCGCGCGAGCTTGAGGAAGCCGCGGTCATCGATGGGGGCGGCCCGCTCCAGGTCCTGCGCCGGGTGTTCCTGCCCAACCTGACCCCGGCCATCGTGACCGTCGCCCTGTTCGCGTTCATCACCTCGTGGAACGAGTTCCTGGGAGCCATCGTGATGATGAGCAAGGACTCGGCGTTCACGCTGCCGGTCATCCTGGCCGCCGCCCGGACCGAGACGAGCCTGGGTGGCACGGACTGGGGGATGCTCCAGGCCGGGGTCACGATCTCGATCATCCCGTGCATCGCGGTCTATCTACTGCTCCAGAAGCATTACGTGTCGGGCCTGCTCAGCGGAGCGGTCAAGTGACCCGCGGTGAGACCCTCGCCCGGGACACGGCGAGGGCCGGCGACAGCGCAGCGGTCGTCCGGCCGTCGTCCCGCGCCATCTCGGCCGATGCGCCCGCTCGGGGCCGCCCAGGTCCGGCTGACGGGCGGCTTCTGGGGCGATCGTCAGGCCCTCAACCGCGCGCGAACCATCCCCCACGGCTTCGCGCAGCTGTCGGCGACGGGCACGCTCGAGAACCTCCGCCTGGCGGGCGGAGCGCAGGGGACGTACCAGGCGCTCAGCGACTCGTCCGGGGCCGCCTTCCCGTTCCTCGACACGGACGTCTACAAATGGCTCGAGGCAGCCGGCTGGGAGCTGGGTCGGGCGGCCGACTCGCGGCTCCAGGCCGACGCCGATGCGGCCATCGCCATCGTCGAGGCCGCTCAGCGGCCGGACGGCTACCTCAACAGCTACGTCCAGGTCGTGGCCGGCGGCGAGCCGTTCCGGGACCTGGCCTGGGGCCACGAGCTGTACTGCATCGGCCACCTCATCCAGGCCGCGTTGGCCTGGCAGCGGCGGCTCGGCGACGGCCGCCTGCTGGCGGTCGCCCGACGCGCCGCGGACGCCGTCGAGCGTGCCCTGGGCGAGGGCGTCCGCGACGGGATCGACGGCCATCCGGAGTTCGAGATGGCGCTCGTCGAGCTGTGGCGCGAGACCGGCGAGGACCGCTACCTCGCCCTGGCCCGCCGGCAGATCGAGCTGCGCGGCCACGGGCTGTTGGGCGACGGCCGCTTCGGGCGCGAGTACTGGCAGGATCACCGCCCGGTCCGGGAGGCCCCCACCGTGGCCGGACACGCGGTCCGCCAGCTGTACCTGGACGCCGGCGCCGTGGACCTCGCCGTGGAGACCGGCGATCGGGCCCTGCTCGACGCGGTCATCCGGCGCTGGACGGATATGGTCGCGACCCGGACGTACCTGACCGGCGGCGTCGGCAGCCGGCACCGTGACGAGGCGTTCGGCGACCCGTTCGAGCTGCCGCCCGACCGGGCCTATGCGGAGACGTGCGCGGCCATCGCCAGCATCATGCTCGCCTGGCGGCTCCTCCTGGCCACCGGCGAGGCCCGCTTCGCCGACCACATCGAGCGGACCGTCTACAACGGGATGCTGTCCGGCCTGTCGCTCGATGGGACGGCCTTCTTCTACGTCAACCCCCTCCAGCGCCGGAGCCACCGATCGGGCGCGACCCACGCCGACGGCGCCCGTGCGCCCTGGTACCCGTGCGCCTGCTGCCCGCCCAACCTCATGCGCACCCTCGCCGCCTGGGAGCAGTACCTGGCCACGTCCGACGACGGCGGCGTCCAGGTCCACCAGTACGCCACGGCCGACATCGCCGCGACGCCGCGCGCCGGGTCCGTCCGGCTGGCGATGACGACCGACTACCCGTGGTCGGGCCGGGTCGTGATCCGGGTCGACGAGACCCCGAGCGACCCGTGGACGCTGTCGCTGCGGATCCCGCCCGGTGCGGCTGCGGCCACCCTGACCGAGCCCGGCGTCCGGGCACGACCGGTCTCCGGACCGGTGGCCCTTGTCGCGCGACGATGGGCGGCCGGCGACGAGATCGTCCTGGACCTGGAGCTCGGCACGACCGTGACGGTCAGCGACCCGCGCGTCGACGCGACCCGAGGGTGCGTGGCCATCGAGCGCGGCCCGCTGGTGTACTGCATCGAGACGGCCGACCTGCCCGACGGTCCTGAGCTGGAGGACGTCGAGCTCGACCCGACCGTCCGGCCGACCGCGAGGGACCGGTCCGACATCGCGGCCGGGATCGTCGGGCTGACCATGCCGGCGGTGGCGCGTCGTCGCGGCACCCGGCAGGCCGCGGATCCGATCGAGCTGCGGGCCATCCCCTACTTCGCGTGGGCCAATCGGACGGTCGAGGCGATGCGGGTCTGGATCCCGGCCAACAACCGCAGCGCGACGCGGAGCGACCCCGGCGAGGACGGCCCGGGGCCTGATCGCCGCCCTCGGTCAGGCGCGCGGCGCCGCCGTGGACTCGCGGACGACGAGCGTCGGCTCGAACACGACCTTGGTCGGCTGGGCTTCTGCGGCGCCCGGGTTGCGGGCCAGGTCGATGGCCGTCCCGACGGCCTCGCGGACCATCGCCTCGATCGGCATCCGGAGCGTCGTCAGGGCGGGCACCGTGTGCGCGGCGATGAAGATGTCGTCGAAGCCGACGACGGACAGCCGATCCGGGACGGACGCGCCGATCATGTGCGCGGCGTGGAGGACGCCGATGGCCACGAGGTCGGTGGACGTGCACACGGCGGTCGGCGGCTCGGCCAGCTCGAACAGGGCGCGGAGGGCTTCCTCGCCGCCGGCCAGGGTGTTCTCGACGCGCTGGAGGTAGCCGGGTGGCACGCCGCCGAACCGCTCGGTCATGAACTCGGCGTAGGCATCCTCGCGCTGCCGGAAGTCGCCCTGCAGGTGGGCGCTGACGAACGCGATCCGCTGGTGGCCCAGACCGACGACGTGCTCCAGGCCGGCCCGGATCCCGGCCCGGTCATCCGGCTCCGCGGTGGGGAATTCGAGCGGGCTGGAGCCCTGCCACATGGCCACGACCGGCACGGTCGAACGGCGCAGGTCATCGAGCAGTCGGGGCTGGTCCTGCATGTCCCCGAGCAGGACGATGGCGTCGGTATGGCGGGTCTCGAGGACCGCGGTCAGCGCGATGCTCTCGTCCAGGCGGCCCTGCGCGTGACCGAGGACGATGTTGTAGCCATGGCCCATCGCCTCGACGGCGAGGGCCTCGATGGCACCGGCGAAGAACGGGTCACTGAAGTCCCGGACGACCGCCCCGATGAGCATCGTCGCCGCGCCACGCAGGCCACGGGCCAAGGGATTGGGCCGGTAGCCGAGGTCCTCGGCGGCCTGGAGCACGCGCGCCCGGGTCTCCGGCGCGATGGGGACGCTGGTCGCGACCTCGTTGAGGACCCTCGACACAGTGCTCTGCGACACACCGGCCACTCGCGCGATGTCGCGCATCGTCGTCACCATCGCGGAAGCCTACCACCGCACGATGCGGTCATACGTTTGCATGTTGGGGTCGAACGACCACCTTGAGGCCATCCCGGGCCGCCTGGATGGCGAACGCTTCGGCGACATCCGGGAGGCCGACGACGTGCGTCGCGAGACCGTCGAGCGAGAGCCGGCCGGTCGCGACCATCTCGGCGGCCAGCACGAGATCCGACGCACGCATCCGCCGGCTGAGCGAGATCGTCACGCCCTTGCGGCGGGCAAGCGAGGCCCGGAACGAGGTGCGGTCGTCGTCGGGGATGCCGACGAGGACGACGTGCCCGCCCGGGCGGACGAGCTCCAGGGCGGTGTGGACGGCGCCATCCGTGCCGCCGCACTCGATGGCGACGTCGATCGGATCGTCGCCGACGTGGCCGGCGTGCCCGTTGGCGACCCAGACCGTCGCCGCCCCGGACGTCCGGGCCGCCTCGACCCGGTGGGCCAGGCGGTCCGTGGCCAGGATGTCGGTCACGCCCGCAGCCCGGCAGGCCCGGATCACGGCCAGCCCGATCGGCCCGGTGCCGATGACGGCGACCCGGCTCGCCGGCCCGACCTCGGCACGGTCCACCGCGCGCAGGGCCACCCCGAGCGCCTCGAGCTGGCAGGCGATGACCGGATCCATGTCGTCCGGGACGGGCACGCACAGGTCCCGCGGCCAGGTCATCCAGTCGCGCAGGCCGCCGTCCGTCGTGTCGTAGCCGGCGAAGCGGGTCGACGGGCAGAGGTCCTCGCGCCCAGCCCGGCAGGTCGGACAGGACCGGCACGGCTGCGATGGATCGATGGCCACCCGGACCGAGCGCCCGTCGGCGTCCTGGATGGTCCCGGCGATCTCGTGGCCCAGGACCAGGTCACGCCCGAGTCGCGTGTCCCCGATCCCGCCGGTCTCGTACCAGTGCGTGTCCGACCCGCACAGGCCGACCGCGTCGACCCGGACGAGGACCTCGTCCGGGCCTGGTTCGGGGCGCGGCTCGTCGGCGAGGACGACGTCGTGGGCGGCGTGGAGTCGGGCGACGAGCATGGGGCTCCCGGATCCGCGGCAATGGCTCGGGCGCGGCTAGCGGGCGTCCATCACCCGGTACGCGATGTCGTCCCAGCGTAGCCGGTCGGCCAGGCCGTCGAAGTCGGTCGTCTCGTCGATCCGGACCCGCTCGATGCCACACATCGCGGCCAGCGTGGACAGGTGTTGCCAGTCGAGCGCGTAGGCGAGCGCGGTGTGGTGCGAGCCGCCGGCGAGGATCCAGGCCGAGGCGTTGCGGGCGAGATCCGGGCGCGGCTTCCAGACCGCCCGTGCGACCGGCAGGCGTGGCAACGGGGCCGGCGGCTCGATGACGTCGACCGTCGTCGCGATCATCCGGAATTGGTCACCGAGGTCGGTCAGCGAGCCGATGACCGCGGTCCCGGGATGGGCGTCAAAGACGAGGCGGACCGGGTCGGCCTTGCCGCCGATCGACAGCGGGTGGATCTCCAGGCGCGGTCGCGCCGCGGCGATCGACTCGCAGACCTCGAGCATGTGGGCCCCCAGGACGAGCGCCTCACCCGACGCATCGAGGTGGTAGGTGTAGTCCTCCATGAATGACACGCCGCCGGGCAGGCCGTCGGCCATGACCTTCATCGCCCGGACCATGGCCGCGGTCTTCCAGTCGCCCTCCGCCCCGAATCCGTAGCCGTCGCGCATCAGGCGCTGGACGGCAAGGCCCGGGAGCTGGCTGAGCCCGTGGAGGTCCTCGAAGGTGTCGGTGAAGGCGATGAACCGGCCATCGGCGAGGAACCGGCGCAGCCCGAGCTCGATGCGTGCCCCGTCCCGGAGCGCGTCGGCGCGATCGCCGCCGGGCCGCAGCTCGGCGACGACGTCGTACTCGTCGAGATAGGTCTCGATGAGCGCGTCGACCTCGGCATCGCTCGCCTCGTCGATGACCCGGACGAGGTCGCCGACGCCGTAGCCATCGGTCGAGAAGCCCAGGCGTCGGATGGCCTCGACCTTGTCGCCGTCGGTGACCGCGACGTCGCGCATGTTCTCGCCGAACCGGGCGATCCGGGCGCCGTCCCAGTCGTGACGGGCGCGCGCGGCGCGCGTCCACGTCCCGATCCGGGCCTGGACGTCCGCGTCCGACCAGTGGCCGGCGACGATCGTCCGCTCCAGGCGCAGCCGGGCGGCCATGAACCCGAACTCCCGGTCGCCGTGAGCGGCCTGGTGGAGATTCATGAAGTCCATATCGATCGTCGCCCAGGGCAGGTCGCGATGGTGCTGGGTGTGGAGATGGAGGAACGGCTTGTGCAGGCCCTGCAGCCCGGCGATCCACATCTTGGCCGGCGAGAAGGTATGCATCCACAGGATCAGGCCGACACAGGCGGGATCGCGGTCGGCGTCCTGGCACAGCGCCCGGATGCCGCCGGCATCGGTCAGGACCGGCTTGAGGACGACCCGGGCGGGGATGGCCGGCGAGGCGTCGAGCGCCGTCGCGATGTCGGCCGCATCCTCGGCCACGGTCCGCAACGTGTCCGGGCCGTACAGATGCTGGCTGCCGGTCACGAACCAGATCTCGTTGGTCGGCAGGCCGACCACCGGGCCGCTCGTGGCGCTGTCCGTCATTGGCCGTACACCTTCGTGTAGCGATCGTGGAAGCGCTCGACGAGGTCGGCCGGGATGGACTCCGGGTCGCCGAGCTGGAGGGCCAGGAACGTCGTCGCTGCCACGTCCTCGGTCATGACCGCGGCCTTGACCGCGGCCTCCGCGGTCGGGCCGATGGTGACCACGCCGTGATGCTGGAGGAGCACGGCGGGCGAGCGGCCGATCGACTCGACGACGAGGCGGCCGATGCCCTCGTCACCGACGAGGCTCAGGCCGGCGCACGGGATCTCGCCGCCGAACTCGTCCGCTTGGCCGGTGAGGATGACCGGGATCGGCCGTCCGACCGCGGCGAACGCGGTGGCGTAGCGCGAGTGGGTGTGGACGATCCCGCCGACATCGGGCCGGTGGCGATAGATGTACAGGTGGCTGACCGTGTCCGACGACGGCTTGAGGTCGCCCTCGACGACGGCGCCGTCCACGTCGACGACGACCATCGACTCGGCAGTCAGGTCCTCGTAGCGGACGCCGGACGGCTTGATGGCGACGAGGCCCGTCTCCGGATCGCGCGCGCTGACATTGCCGCCGGTCCACACGACGAGGTCATGGCGGGGCAGCTCCTGATGGAGGTCGACGAGCTGTTGGCGGAGCGCCTGGAGCTTCATGCCTGGGCGCCGATCGGCGTGCGCGTCTCGATTGCCGCCTCGCGGAGCCCGCGCAGGATGCGCATGACGTCGTTGCCGCCGCGGCCGAAGTAGTCGTGGAGCCGGACGTACTCGCGGTACAGGACGTCATACGTCGGCCGGCGCGTGGGGTCCGGCACGACGACCGCATCACGCAGGCGCGCCATGGCGGCGGCCGCGTCCTCGATCGTGGCGTGACCGCCGGCCGCGGCTCCGGCCGCGACCGCCCCGAACATCGCGGAGCCGAGGGCCGGCGCCTGGTCCGAGGCGCTGACCCGGAACGGCAGTCCGACGATATCCGCGTAGAGCTGGACGATGGCCGGGCTCTTGTCGGCCAGGCCGCCGCAGGCCACGACCTCGTCGACGGCGACCCCAGCGGCCTGGAAGGCTTCGACGATGACCCGTGTCCCGAACGCGGTCGCCTCGACCAGGGCGCGGTAGATCTCCTCGGGCGTCGTCGCCACCGTGACGCCGAGGAGCAGGCCGCTCAGCTCGGCGTCGACGAGGACCGACCGGTTGCCATTCCACCAATCGAGCGCCAGGAGGCCGGACGCGCCGGGCGGGGCGGCGAACCCGCGCTCCTGCAGATAGGCATGGATGTCCAGGCCTCGGTCGCGGGCGGCCTCGTGATACGCCGGCGGCACGGCGTGCTCCACGAACCAGCCGAAGGCGTCGCCGACGCTGGACTGCCCGGCCTCGTAGCCGACCAGTCCCGGCAGGATGCCGTCCTCGACCGAGCCGCACATCCCGGCGACCGGCCGCTCGTCCGGACCCAGGACCATGTGGCAGGTCGAGGTGCCCATGATCATGACCATCCGGCCCGGCGTCGTGACCGTCACGGCCGGCACGGCGACGTGGGCGTCGACGTTGCCGATGGCGACCGCGGTCCCGGGACGCAGCCCGGTCCAGGCCGCGGCCTCGGCCGACAGGCCGCCGGCTCGCCCGCCGACCGGTCGGATGTCAGCGGACAGCTTGGTCTCGACGACGTCGGCCAGGCGCGGGTCGAGAGCGGCGAAGAAGTCGCGATCCGGGTAGCCGTCCCGCTTCGACCACATCGCCTTGTAGCCGGCCGTGCAGGCGTTACGCGTCTCCGTGCCGGTCAGCCGCCAGACGATCCAGTCGGTCGCCTCGATGAACCGGTCGGCTGCGGCATAGACCTCCGGCGCCTCGTCGAGGATCTGCAGGATCTTCGAGAAGAACCATTCCGACGAGATGCGCCCGCCGTAGCGGTCGAGCCAGGGCTGACGGGTCGCCCGGGCGGTGGCATTGATCCGGTCGGCCTCGGGCTGGGCCGCATGGTGCTTCCAGAGCTTGACCCAGGCGTGCGGCTCCGACCGCCAGCGGTCGACCGCGCACAGCGGCGTCCCGTCGGCCAGGGTCGGCAGCATCGTGCAGGCGGTGACGTCGATCCCGATGCCGATGACCGAGGCAGGATCGACGCCGGAACGCGCGAGCAGCTCGGGCACGGCCACGCGCAGGACCTCGAGGTAGTCCGCCGGATCCTGGAGGGCCCAGCTGGGGGGCAGGCGTGCGGTCGAGCCGTCGACCGGGAGTCGCTCGTCGATGACGCCGTGCGGGTAGTCGCACGTGGCCGTCGCGACGACCCGCCCATCGGCGGTGTCGACGAGGATGGCGCGGCCGGACGCGGTCCCGAAGTCGATGCCGATGGTGAAGCTCGTCACCGTGCGCGACCTCCCTGCCCGCGGGCGGGTCCGATCTGGGGGATGCATACGTCCAACCGCAAACGTATGCGTGATGCTATCGTAGCGTGGGCGGGCGGGTCGCGTCCGGTCCACGTCGCGCCGGCTCCACGCGGATCCTCCTCACCGCGTGGGGCCGGTCGGCCCGCCGTCGGACACGATACCAGCGGGTCGGGGCGCGTCAGCCTGGGTCGGCGCCCGCGGCGTGGTGCGTCGGCGCATCGGTGAGGAAGGTACCGGGGGTGCCAGACCCATCGGGTAGGTCACGCGGATCCGATCCCTCGCGTAGGGTCGGAGGATCACACCAGCCTGCCGAAGAGAACCGTCACCCATGTCCACGATCCGTATCCGCCCGCGGACGGCCATCGCCGACGCCCAGTTGGCTCGCGCCGCCCTGACCGACCTGCCCGGGTCCACCCCCCTGCCCCGGCCGCACACGCCCCGCGCGCTTGCGCGCGCGATCGCGTCACTCCACCGGCCGCTCGAGCCGGAGCGGGTCATCGTCATGACCCTGGCCGCCGTCCCGGTCCGTCGCTCCCGCTAGTCGCCCGCGCCGCTCGGCCGCCCAGGCCGATTCACGACGGTCCGTCGCGCCATCCGATCCAGGCGCGGACCAGGGCCTCGAGGTCGGCACGTGCCGCCTCGGCCTCCTCGAGTGAGCCGACCTTGAGCACGCGCGACGTGTCGCCGCTCCCCTCGAGGCGCGGGTGGTCGCCGGGGATCTGGGCACCCAGGTGGAACAGCAGACTGGCGTGTTGCTTGCTCTTCGGATAGAAGCTCGCCAGATTGCCCCGGTAGGTGAAGGTCGGGGCCTGCCACTTGATGCACTCGTCGATGCGCGGATCGGCGTCAAGGACGATCTCCCGGATCCGCTGCACGACCGGCTTCATCGGGTTGTCGTAGCGCTCGAACCAGGCATCGACGTCGGGCTGGCGAGGCATCGGCATCACCTCCCTCGATGGCCATCGTCGCGCGACCGTCAATGCACGGACGGCGCCGCAGGGACGTTGCAAGTCCATCTCAAGGCCGAAGCCGGGTCATCCGCCGGTTCGCGCAGCGCGAACCCCAGTCGGACGGCGAGACCGCACGTCCAGCCCGCACCCGAGCCCGCGGGTCGACAGCGACGCGGCCAACCGGTCGCGCCGATCAACGAGGTGGACATTCATGGAACGACGCACCCTGCTCCGGACGCTGTCCGGACTCGCCCTGACCGGGCTCCTGGTCGCCGCCTGCAGCTCGGGCAGCGGCGCCACGACGGCCCCGACGAGCGCCGTCGAATTGATGGCGCCGGAGTCGATGGCGCCGGAGTCGATGGCGCCGGAGTCGATGGCACCCGAGTCGATGGCTCCGCCGGCTTCGGCCGCGTCCATGGACGCCCCGTTCGGCCCGGCCTGCGCCGGCGTCCCTGCTGATGGCGCCGGCAGCTTCGAGGGCATGGCCGCCGATCCGGTCGCCACAGCCGCTTCGAACAACCCTGCCCTATCGACGCTCGTCACGGCGGTCACCGCGGCCGGCCTGGGCGACACGCTCAACACGACCGAGGACATCACGGTCTTCGCCCCGACCAACGATGCCTTCGCAGCAGTCCCGACCGAGACGCTCGACGCGGCGATGGCCGACCCGACCGGTCTGCTGACCCAGGTGCTGACCTACCACGTCGTCCCCGGCCGCCTGGCCCCGGACGCGCTGGCCGGCACCCACACGACCCTGCAGGGCGCTGATCTGGAGGTCGCCGGCACCGGCGAGGACTTCACGATCAACGGCACCGCGGTCGTCGTGTGCGGCAACGTCCAGACCGCCAACGCGACGGTCTACATCATCGACGGCGTCCTCCTTCCGCCGTCGAGCTGAGGTCTCCGGCCGTCCGACGCGGCTGAGACCACACGACGAGCCCCGCCTGGCCCTCCGGCCGGCGGGGCTCGTTCTTCTTGCCCCTTGACATGCGTACAATGTACGCACTAGTGTACGCCATACACATGGTGCGTACAGCGTACGCACCCGAACGACTCGAAGGGGAGGCTCAATCGATGAAGGCGATCACCCAGGACCGGTATGGATCCGCGGAGGTCCTGGAGGTCCGCGATGTCGACAAGCCCGCGATCGGGGCCGATGAGGTCCTGGTCCGCGTCCACGCGGCGTCGATCCATGTCGGCGACTGGATCCTCATGACCGGCTCGCCGTTCGTGATGCGCTTCGCCACCGGGCTGCGCAAGCCGAAGCACGAGGTCCCGGGAACGGACGTCGCGGGCACGGTCGAGGCCGTCGGAGCCGACGTCCAGCGCCTGCGATCCGGTGACGAAGTCTTCGGATGGTGCGCTGGCGCCTTCGCCGAATACGCCCATGGACCTGAGGACCAGTTCATCACGAAGCCCTCGAACCTGACCTTCGAGCAGGCCGCGGCCGTCGGTGTGTCTGCCTCGACGGCCCTGCAGCTCCTTCGGGACGATGGCCAGGTCCAGCCTGGCCAGAAGGTCCTGATCAACGGCGCGTCGGGCGGCGTCGGCTCGTTCGCCGTCCAGATCGCCAAGGCCTTCGGGGCTGAGGTCACCGGCGTGACCAGCACGAAGAACGTGGAGCTGGTCCGGTCCATCGGGGCCGACCACGTCGTCGACTACACGAAGGCCGACTTCACCACAGGCGGCCCTCGCTACGACCTGATCCTCGACAACGTCGGCAACCACTCGATGGCCGAGACGCGCCGGGCCCTGGCGCCGCACGGGACATTGATCTCGAACGGCGGCGGCCATGCCGACGGCAAGCTCGGCCGGACCATCCGGACGATGCTTGTGTCGATGGTCGTGAAGGGGCAGGCCCGCCCGACGGTCAAGGCCCAGAACCACGACGACCTGATCGCCCTCAGGGAGCTGGTCGAAGCCGGGAGGATCGCCCCGGTCATCGACGGGACCTATCCGCTCGAGGAGACCGCGAAAGCGATCGACCGCGTCGCCGCCGGCCATACCCGGGGGACGATCGTCATCACGGTCTCGACGCCGCCGCGGCACGACCGTCTCGAGCCGGAGGGGGCTGCCGCCGGGGTCCCCCGGCCTGTCCCGACCATGGGTTGACCCGCATCGCGAGGGTCACGCCCGACCAGACCATCCATCACGGCCGACCGCATCATCGAAAGGGGACCACTGTGTCCAAGACCAACGTCACCCGACTCTTCATCGGCAGCCTCGTCGCTTTCGGCGCGGGCGCGATCGTCGCGATCATGGCCATCGGCCTCGCGATGGCCAACGACGTCTTCGTCATGGCCGGCGATGACATCGTCGACATCCAGGGCGGCACGCTCGCGTGGGCCCTCATCGCCCTCGCGGCGTTCGGCGGACTGGCCGCGGCCGGCGGTGCCATCGCCGGCTTCATCGCCTGGATCGGCGCCATCCTGAACACGTGGCAGCTGGAGGGCAAGGGCTGGTTCGTCGCACTGTTGCTGCTCGGGATCTTCAACTTCGGCTTCTTCGCGATGATCGCCTACGTCATCGCCGGCCCGGACGGCAAGCCTGCCGCCCCGGCTCGCGCCGTCCCGGCGGCCCTCGGCGCCTGATCCACCGTCGCAGCGTCCGCCGCCGCGGCCGTTGACTCGAGTCCGTCGCCTGGCCCCGCAGCACAGCTGCGGGGCCTTCGGCGAGCCGGCACTCAGTCGCCTCGAGCCCCCTCGATCCCGTCGAGGATGAGGTCGAGGCCGTAGTCGAACTCGTCGCCGTATCGGTATCCCGGCTGCATCGCGTGTTCGGTGATGAACTCGACGAGATTCGGGTACGTGTCGACGGGGAACGGCTCGAGCATCCGATCCGCGACCTCCGCCACGTCGCCGGTAGCGGCACCGTTCTCGAACGGGAGGTTCATCTTCGTGAGGGCGAAGCCGTAGATGTAGCTGTCCAGCAGCGAGTAGGCGTGGGCCGCCGACGCGACGCTGAAGCCGGCCGATCGAAGGTTGCCGAGGACGGCGTCGTGGTGCCGGAGGTTGGCCGGACCGGGATGCAGCCGCGATTCCATGAGGCCGATCGCCCACCGGTGGCGGGTCAGCGCATCCCGGACCGAGGTCGCGCGCAGGCGCATCGCGGTCCTCCATTCGGACCCGCGCTCCGGCAGCTGGATCTCGCTGAAGACGACATCGATCATCGCGTCGATGAGGTCGTCCTTGTTCGCGACATGGCGGTACAGCGCCATCGGCGCGACCTGGAGCACCTCGGCCAACTTGCGCATGCTGAGGTCATCGAGGCCCCGCTTGTCGGCATGGGCGATCGCCGCTCGCAGCACCCGCTTCCGACTCAGCGGTCGTCGACTCGCGTTTCCGGCGAGCGTCCTGGTGACCATGGATCTCCCTCTCCGTGGATCGCGACGCCTGGCCCCGGGTTGACTGCGTACATCGTACGCTGCAATATACGCCGTACGCTAGGGGCGTACAACGTACACGCCCGGCAGTATATCGAGCCCCGGAAGTGCCGCATGCGATCCCCGACCCCGATCTCGACCGTCGGTCGATGATGGACTCTCCCGACCGGACCCTGGCGGATCTGCCCGACATGGCCGGCCGCGTCGTCATCGTGACAGGCGCCTCGAGCGGGATCGGCCGGGCCTCGGCATCCGCCTTGGCGCGTGCCGGAGCGAGGGTCGTCCTGGCGGTCCGTGACGTCGAGAAAGGCCAGCGCGTTGCCGCGGGCATGCCCGGCCAGACCGAGGTGCGGGCCCTCGACCTCGAGGACCTGTCCTCCATCCAAGCCTTCGCGGACGCGTGGACGGGCGACATCGACATCCTGATCAACAACGCCGGCATCATGCTGGTGGCTGAAGGCCGGACCTCGGACGGGTTCGAGCGCCAGATCGGTACCAACCACCTCGGCCACTTCGCGCTCACGAATCTCCTCCTGCCGCGCGTCACGGACCGGATCGTCACGGTCAGCTCGAACGCCCACGCGCGCGGCTCGCTCGACCTCGACGACCTGAACTGGCGGACCCGGAGCTATCAGACGAGCCAGGCGTACAGCGACAGCAAGCTCGCGAACCTGCTCTTCACGTTCGAGCTGCAGCGGGCCCTCGACGCCGCCGGATCATCGGTGCGCGCCATGGCCGTCCATCCTGGGATGGTCCGCACCAACCTCTTCAGCCACCGGCGGGTGCAGGGCGCGGTCTTCGGCTTCCTCGGGCGGTTCCTCATGCAGGCTCCCGAGCTGGGCGCGCAGTCGACCCTGTTCGCCGCGACGCAGGACATCCCCGGCGGCTCCTTCGTCCAGCCGAGTGGGTTCGCGCACCTGCGTGGAACCCCGGTGCTCTCGACCGCTTCGCCGTCGGCGTACGACGCGTCGCAGGCACGTGCTCTCTGGACGCTGTCGGCTCGGCTGACCGGGACCGACGCCCCACGCAGCGCCACGGCCGCCGCGTGATGACCCGACCCTGACGTAAGGTTTGCTGCCATGCCGAAGCTGCAGGCGCGAGCCTTTGCGAGTCCGGACGAGGTCCGCCAGTTCCCGAACGGGAGCGCCGACGTCGTGGCCCTCGGGGACGCGGTGGTCGGTCGAGCGGAGTACCTGCCGGGTTGGCGCTGGACCACCGACATGCCGCCGATCGCCGGGACGGCGACCTGCCAGCTCCACCATCTCGGCTACTCGATCTCCGGGACCATCCACGTCATGCTGGACGACGGTCAGGAGCTCGAGATCCGACCGGAAACGATCTACGAGATCCCGGCCGGTCACGACGCGTGGGTCGTCGGCGACGTCCCGTGGGTGACGGTCGAGTGGACCAGCGCCCGGACGTTCGGCGTGCCACTGGACGGGCCGGGCGAGCGCGTGCTCGCGACCGTGCTGTTCACCGACATCGTCGATTCGACGGTGACCCTGCGGCAGGTCGGTGACAGCGCCTGGCGGGACCTTCTCCACACCCACAACCGGCTGCTTCGCGACACCCTGAATGCGTTTCGTGGTCGCGAGGTGGCCACGACGGGGGACGGGTTCCTGGCGGTCTTCGACGGCGCGACGCGAGCGGTCCGGTGTGGCGCCGCGATGGTCCGGGCCGCCCGAAGCGTCGGGATGCGCATCCGGGTCGGGGTCCACACGGGCGAGGTCGAATGGGCCGGCGGCGACGCGCGCGGGCTGGCGGTCCACGCGGCGGCCCGGTACATGGCGGCGGCGGGCCCGGATGAGGTCGTCGTCTCAGCGACGACCAACGAGCTCCTGGAAGGGTCCGGCCTGATCCTGGTGGACGCCGGCCCACAGGCGTTGAAGGGCCTGGAGGGGCAACGCCGCATCTTCAAGCTGGTCACAGGGCCGGAGGAGCTTGACCCGTCCGGCCCGTAGGATGTCGACGTGGAGCCCAAGACGACAGGACGTCGAAGGGCGCCGTGCCCGATCCCGCAGCCGGTCAGGCGCATGCATGCCGAGACCAGACCCTTGCTAGTCGGTCGTGCTCAGAGAAACAGGTGATCGTCCCTTGCGACCGACAAGATGCCTTCGGGTGTATTGGCGTATTCGAGAGAGCACCCAGCCGATTGGTGCGTCTCCTTGGACTCGCTACACTGTCCTCCTCCCGAGCGGGAGTAACTCAGCTGGCAGAGTGTCTGCTTCCCAAGCAGAATGTCGCGGGTTCGAATCCCGTCTCCCGCTCCATCCTTTCCTGACGGTTGATCGGCGGATCCGGCTATGGCGGTCGACGAGCTGGGTGCCCTCGAGCACGAGAACTGGATCGACTACCTGACGGGCGTCGTCGGCTGCACTGGTCGGCCCGCCGTTACGCGCGCCGACGGGGTCGTGTCCGTGATGACCGGCCTGCCGTTCGATTGGTTCAACCAGGTCCTGATCGAACAGGACGAGGCCACGCCGGCTGGCGTCCTCGCCGCCGTCGCCCAGGCGCGCGAGGAGGGTCGCCGATTCGTCGTCCGCCTTCGCGATGGCATCGACGATCGCCTGACCCCGACCGTGGCCAGGGCCGGCTTGACGCCCGAAGACGCGGCGACCCGAACGCCAGGCATGGTCGCCTTCCCGGTCGACCTCGACGCGATCGCCGGGCACGCGGCTCGCGGGCTGGAGATCCGCCGGGTGACCGACGCCGCCGGCGTCGATGCCCACCGTCAGGTCGTCACGGCGGGGTTCGGCTCGGATCCGGCAGTCGCGCTGGGAACGGCGTGCCTCGCGCTGCTCGAGCGGCCAGGGTGTGTCGTCTACGTTGGCTACGCGGACGACGAGCCGGTCGCCTCCGGGCTGGGTTGGCGGACCGGCCGGACCATCGGGGTGTACAGCATCGCGACGATCGCATCGGCGCGCCGACGCGGGTTCGGGGCAGCCATGACGGCACGCGTGGTGGCCGATGGGGTCGCTGCCGGGTGCGACGTTGCCGCGCTCCAGGCGAGCGAGATGGGGCGCCCGACCTACGAGCGCCTCGGCTTCCGCAGCGTCGTCCGCTACGCCGCCTACGCCGACCCGGACACCTGACCTGCCGCGGCGCACGATCCCGGTGTAGTGTCCGCGGTGCGGGGGCTGCCACGGAGGATCCGCCCGGCCGACGGCACATCGGACGAGCTACGACATGACGGTGCCCTGCGAACACTTCGGATCCGATCATCGGATCGACCCGCCCCTCCTCGTCTGCCAGCCGTGCGTGGCGATGGACTCCACGTGGCACCACCTCCGCCAGTGCCTGGCCTGCGGCCAGACTGGCTGTTGTGACCTCAGCCCGAACCGGCATGCCACGGCGCACTTCCACGCGACAGGACATCCGATGATCCGGAGCGCCGAGCCTGGCGAGGACTGGTGGTGGTGCTACGCGGACGACCGCCTGTACGAGAAGCCACGCGCGATGGTCGACAGCGACATCGCGACGTGACCCATCAACCCCATAGAGGCGCCCCATGACCGAGTCCGTCGATCCCGGCCCGCAGGGTCCGCTGGCCAGCGTCCTGGAAGTCCGCCGGGGGCCGGACGACGCGCACACTGGGGGCCTGGAGCATCGCGAGGCCCTGATCTACACCCTCGGCAAGGCCGCGGAGCTCGAGCATCTCGTCATGCTGCAGTACCTGTTCGCGGCGTTCTCCCTCAAGGGGCGGGTCGAGGACGGCCTGACGCCTGAGACGCTCGCGGCGGTCGAGCGCTGGCGGTCGACGCTGCTGGAGATCAGCGCCCAGGAGATGCTCCACCTGGCGTTGGTCCAGAACCTCCTGACTGCCGTGGGTGCCGCGCCGCGCCTCGCGCGGCCGAACTTCCCGATGCCCGCCTACGCCTACCCGGCCGGCGTCCGGATCGAGCTGCTGCCGTTCAGCGAGGCGGCCCTCCGGCATTTCGCCTTCCTCGAGCGCCCGGATGGCATGGACGTCGAGGACGCCGATGGATTCGAGGCCATCGCGCAGGCGGTCGCGCTGCCTCACGGCGGGCACGACGAGATCGTCCCGCACCTCCAGGAATTCGACACCATCGGCCAGCTGTATCGATCCATCCAGACGGGCTTCGAGTACCTCGACGGGCGGCTCGGACCGTCGCGCCTGTTCGTCGGGCCGCCGGATGCCCAGGCGACCGAGGAGCATTTCCGGTGGCCGGAGCTCGTCGCGGTCACCGACCTCGCGACCGCGCGACAGGCGATCGACACCATCGTCGAACAGGGCGAGGGGGCTCGTGGCGAGTGGCGCGACGCCCACTTCGGACGCCTCCTCGACATCCTCGACGAGTACCTCGCGCTGAAGGGGGCGGAACCGGGCTTCGAGCCGGCCCGGCCGGTCGTGGCAGCCAACGTCAGGCCCCAGGCGACCGGCGTCGTGGTCCCGCTGATCACGGACCCGGGCACAGCCCGGGCCATGGACCTGCTGAACGTCGCGTACGAGGTCCTCCTGCAGCTCCTGTCGCGGTACTTCGCCCACACCGACGAGTCGCCGGAGCAGCTCGAGGTCCTGGCCGACGTCTCGGTGGGCCTGATGTACTCGGTGATCAAGCCGCTCGGCACCGTGGTCTCGACGCTGCCGGTCGGCACCGAGCACCCCGGCGTCACCGCTGGCCCCGGGTTCGAGCTCTTCTACCAGGTGGACTACCTGCTGCCGCACCGAGATGCGGCGTGGGTCCTGATGGAAGAGCGCCTACGCGACGCCGCGGCGTTCGCCCGCCGGTGCGGCCAGCTGTGTACACCCGTCCTGATGGAGCCCCTGGCCAAGGTGGCCCGATCCCTCGAGCGCTACGCCGACCAACTGCAGGCCGCGACCTGAGGTCGGTGACGGCGAGGCCCCGCTCGGCACACCTTCGACCGTCGTCGATACCAACCACCGTGGCGAAGGCTCTATGCTTGCTGCATGCGTGACCTCCGCGCTGCGAGCCTCCGGCGATCGCGCAAGATGCTCAAGGGCGGCATCGACGCGGGCCGCAAGCTGGCCCGGCGGCTGCCGCACGACGATCGGCCCGAGCAGACGCTCCTCGAGCGGGGGACGTGGTCCGGCTCCGCCGACATCCTCGACCGATACCTGGTGGCGGGTTACCAGAACCCGCGACTCAACGTCCAGAGCATCCTCGTCCGCCATGTCCTCCTTGCCGATATCCTCGGCGAGCGAGCCCGGGCGGGCATGGACGATGAGATCCGGTTCGCGATCGAGCTGAATGAGACCCTTCGACGTCGGGCGGAGGAGCTGGGCGTCACCATGGGGTCGTTTCGAGATCCGGAGAAGCTCGCGGCCGTCGAGCACGTGGGCGAGGCGGTCGCCGACCAGGAGCGCGCCTTCGTCGACCGCTGGCGCGACGAGGTCCAGGCCGAACCGCCGGGTCGGATCCCCGTGCTCGAATTCGCCTGCGGCTCCGCCGACGATTACCGGGCGTTCGCTGAGTGCGGCCTCGGGCGGTGCCTCGCCTACGTCGGCATCGACCTCAACCCGCTGAACATCGCCAACGCTCGGCGTCGCCATCCGGAGGCTCGCTTCGAGGTCGACGACATCCTCGCGCTGCCGTTCGAGGACCGGTCGTTCGACCACGTCGTCGCGGCCGACATCTTCGAGCACCTGTCACCGGACGCGTTCAAACGGGCGATCGACGAGGCCGGTCGGCTGGCCCGCCGCGCTCTGGTGTTCACGTTCTTCAACATGGTCGATGCCCCGGAGCACGAGATCGTCCGGACGTCGTCCTATTACCGGAACATGCTCAGCGCCAGGCGGATCGAGGAGCACGTCCGCGCGCTCGGCTTCGACACGGTCCTTCGCCTCCCGATCGCCCCCTGGCTGGAGACGAGCTATGGGTATCCCCACTCGTACAACCCGCACGCCTGGACGATCATCGCCGAGCGACGAGCCGAGCTGATCCCACGCCTCCCGTATCGGTGGGACGAGGGCGCGGACACCCCGACGACATAAGAGACCGCCGCCGGGGAACCCGGGCGGCGGTCGGAGCGGCGGGATGGTGCGGGCGCCAGGCACGCCCGCGGAAGCGCCGGAGGCTAGTCCCCGTGCGCCTCCCCGTCGTAGTCGTTGGCCCGCTGGATCGGGAGCAGCCAATCGAGGTCGTCTTCCTGGTCGATCCGGTAGGCGCCATCGATGCCGCGGCAGGCACCGCTGACGCCGAACGAGGTGACCGCGACGATCAGGTTGGCACCGTCGTCCTGGAGGTCGAAGACGGGTCCGCCCGAGTCACCGTTGCACGTGCCACCGGTCTTTCCCTTGCCGTTGTTGTTCGAGAACGCGACGGCGATGTCGTCCTTGATCCCGAGTGCGCCCTCGACGTTCACGAGCTTCGAGGTCGCCTTGAGTCGACGGTCGCCACCGGTCTGGCCGTAGCCGCGCGAGACTTCGATGCCGTAGCCGACCGGCTCGAACCGGGCGACGCGCCGCAGCTTCGAGTCGTCGTAGCGGTCCAGGTAGTCCTCGGTCGGGAGCTGGCCATAGGTCGTGACCGGATGGCCGTCGTCGAACTCGTCACCGATGTCGACGGGCTCGTCGAGGATGACGACGCCCACGTCATGGAGGAAGAAGGCGGCATCGTCGTAGTCCGGGTGCGAGTAGGACGTGCCGCGGACCCAGCCGTTGTCCGGGTCGTTCAGGAGCGCCGTCCAGGCGTCATAGCGCTCGTCCTGGCCGTCGGCGCCGAACGACAGACTCGGCGGGAGCAGGTCATAGAACGGGCGAACGTCCTCCCGGAAGGTCACCCACACATCGTTCCCGCCGATGCCCTCGGCCGTCTCCTCGCCGTCGAGGCCGGTGCCGAACGTGCAGTGGCCCGCGGTCACGACGACGCGGGAGTTGATCAGGGTCCCGGTGCAGTTGAACCAGCCGCCCGGCTCGTTGAACCGGGGATCGGTGGCGGTCGGGTCGAAGAAGAACAGCTGACCGACGTGCGGATGTTCGTAGTCATCCGGCACACCTTGGACGATGGCGCTGGCCGACCCGGCGAATGCGATGGTCGCGATCATGCCGGCGGCGAGGGCCAAACGGAAGCGAGGCAGGCGCAAAGCAGACTCCTCCTGCAGCGATTCGGTCCGGCTTGGATGCCGTCGGCCGTGCACTCAGCGAATGGGACGGCGACCGGACCGATGGTGGATGGGGACCGTTGGTGCGCGACGGTTCGGCGGACCAGTCCCCGGTGCCTGGAGGAGGCAGTCTAGCGAGGATCGACCGGGATCGGCCTTACGCGCGTCTTGCACTTCGCGCTCGTGTCGACAGAACGCACCGGAACCTCCGTCGGCGCGACCGGTGGTGACCTACGAGGCCGGGGAGCGGCCGGCGGCGACGACGCTCAGCGGCGGAGGGCCAGTTGGACCGTGACGATGTCGCCTACGGTGATGTCCTCCGCCTTCCGCACGACGTCCTTGAGCGGCACGATGTAGCCGCCGTCCTTGGGCCACAGCGACGTGTCGAAGCGGGTGTCGCCGATGCGCACCCGGACCGGGATCATCCCCCAGCCGTAGGTCACGATCGACGACAGGCCATGCAGCAGGTCGGCCTGGTCGGGCGGGACCGTCACGAAGTGGAACGGCGATGGGCCACGCCAGTACCAGACGTCGCCCGTGAAGTCGAGCTCGACGGCTTCGACGTCCATATCGGGCTTGGTCAGCCGGCCTGGGCAGCCCGAAGGATGGCGGCCGCGGACCGGTCGATGTCGTCATCCGACGTCGACCAGTTGACGATCGAGATGCGCATGGCGGCCATCCCGTGCCAGGTCGAGCCCGCCAGCCAGCACGTGCCGTCGTCCTGGACGCGCCGGATGACCTCCCGGGTATACGCGTCGACGGCGGCCGGGTCGCCCGAGTCCTCCGGTGGAAGGAATCGGACGAGCACCTGGTCCAGGACGACGTCGTTGAGGATCTCGATCCGCGGGCCACCCCCTCTGAGCGCCTCGGCCATCCGGGTCGCCATCCGGCAGCCGCGCTCGATCTGCTCGGCGACCCCGGTCCGCCCCAGTGAGCGCAACGCGGCGTACGTCGCGAAGCCGCGGGCCCGGCGCGAGTACTCCGGCACCCATTGGAACGGGTCGCGCTCCGTCGACCCGTAGACGATGTACGAGGCCGTCGGCGGCGACATCGCGGCGCGATGCTGCTCGGGATCGCGGACGAGCGCGAAGCCGCTGTCGTACGGCACGTTGAGCCACTTGTGTCCGTCCGTGGCCCACGAGTCGGCGCGGTCGTGGCCGGCCAGATGGTGGCGCAACGTCGGACTCGCCGCGGCCCACAGCCCGAACGCCCCATCGACGTGGATCCAGGCGTTCGGATGGCGATCCCGGACGAGGTCGATGATCGAGTCGAACGGGTCGAACGCGCCGGTGTTGATGTTGCCGGCCAGCAGGCAGACGATGAGTGGCGCGTCCGGATCGTCCGGGAGGGCCGCCTCCAGCGCGTCCAGCCGCATCCGCCCCTGCTCGTCCGTCTCGACCGCGGTCTCGCGGCGCCGCCCCAGCCCCAGATACTGCAATGCGGTCCCGATCGTCGCGTGCGACTCGGACGCGGCGAGGACCTGGACATCCGGCGCGCCGATGAGCCCGTCGCGCTCGACGTCCCAGCCGACCCGGGCGAGGACCGCATGGCGGGCGGCCGCCAGGCAGGTCACGTGGGCCATCTGGCAGCCGGTCGTGAACCCGACGCTCGTCCCGGCGGGCACGCCCAGGAGGTCCACGAGCCAGCCGCTGGCGACCTCCTCGACGACCGACGCCGCCGGTCCGCACGCGAACAGCCCGGCGTTCTGGTCCCAGGTCGAGGTCAGCCAGTCGGCCGCGAGGGCCGCCGGCAGGGACCCGCCGATGACGAAGCCGAAGTAGCGCGGGCCGGCGATGGCCAGGATGCCCGGGTCCGCGCCGGCGGCCAGCTCGTCGATGACCGTCCGGGCCGGGATCCCGTCATCGGCGAGCGGGGCGCCCAGTCGGGCGAGGAGCTCGTCGCGTCCGATGCGCACACCGACCGGACGTTCGTCGATCGACGACAGGAAGTCGATCGCGATGTCGGCCGTACGGCGCATGAGCTCGGCATCGACGATGCCGTCGGTCGGGCGGGTCGGGCTGGAGGTCATCGCGAGAGGCTCCTGGCGGGTGTCGGCGCGGCGCCGATTGCGGTGGCGGAGGCGCCTACGATAGCCCCGTGACGCACGTCGACGGTGCCGTGTTCTCACCGGCTCCGGGGCTGGCCTACCTGGACGCGGCCACGTATGGCCTGCCGCCGGCCTCGGCAGCCCAGGCGATGGCCGACGCCCTCGAGGCATGGCGCACCGGGACCGGTCGGTGGATCGACGACTGGGATCGTCCATCGGACGCGGTGCGGGCCCATTTCGCCGCCCTCATCGGAGCGCGGCCGGCGGACATCGCCCTGCTGCCGTCCGTGTCGGTCGGGACCGGCCTGGTCGCCCGATCGCTGGGCCCCGACGACGTCGTCGTCGTGCCCGAGGACGAGCACGTCTCCGACCTCTATCCGCTGCTCGTCGCCGAGCGCCGTGGTGTGACCGTCCGCCAGGTGCCGTTCGCGGGCGTGGTGGACGCTATCGACGCCGAGACGAGCCTGGTGGTCACGAGCCTGGTCCAGATGCAGACCGGGCGGGTCGCGGACATCGGGGGCATCCGAGCGCGAACGGCCGAGGTCGGGGCGCGGCTGCTGGTCGACACGACCCACGGGACGCCGTTCGTGCCGATCGCCGAGCACCTGGCCGGCATCGACTACCTGGTCTGCCATGCCTACAAGCACCTCCTCGGCGCGCGCGGCTGCGCGTTCCTGTATGTCCGTCCGGACCGCCTCGACGACCTGGAGGTGACCCACGCGAACTGGCGCGGCGCCGCCGATCCGTGGACGACGTTCTTCGGCGGTCCCCTGGACCTGGCCGACGACGCGTCGCGGTTCGACGTCTCCCTGGCCTGGCTGCCCTGGGTGGCCACGACCGAGTCGCTCCGGCTCATGGCCGGCTGGCATCGCGATGGCGCGCTGGCCGAGCCGTTGCGGCTGGCCGCGGATCTGGCCAGGGGTGTCGGCCAGGCGCCGACCGGGTCGTCGCTCGTGTGCGTGCCCGTCCGGGATCCGGAAGGCGTCCGCCACGCCCTCCTGGAGGCCCGCATCAAGGCCGCGGTCCGTGGCTCCAACCTCCGCTTCTCGCTCCATCTCTGGAACACAGCTGAGGACGTCGCCCGCGCCGGCGCGGCGATGGCTCCGTACTTGCTGACCGCGCCCCAACCCGCCCAGGGAGGATGACGATGTCGGCATCGAGCCAGGCCATGACCCCCGCCGACTTCCAGGAGCCACGCTGGGCTCGGTACCTGTTCGCGAGCACGACCGCTGCCTGGCTGTGGCTCGTCGTCCGCCTGTACATGGCCTCGGTGTTCATCCCGGCCGGCTGGGGCAAGATCACCAGCGGGGCGTGGCTGTTCGGTGACGGCGCGCCGATCCAGGGGATGGTCGGCGGGGCGGTGGCCAGCGAGGACACACCTGGTTGGTACGTGTGGTTCCTCGAGAACGTCGTCCAGCCGAATGCCAGCCTGTTCGCCACGCTCGTGGCGCTGGGCGAGCTGGCCGTCGGGCTCGGGCTGCTCGTCGGCCTGCTGACCGGCATCGCGGCGTTCGGCGGCGTGTTCATGAACGGCAACTTCGTCCTGGCCGGCGCCCTGGGCTCGAACCCGGCGCTGATCATCCTCGGGACGCTCCTGGTCGTCGCCTGGCGGAATGCCGGCTGGATCGGCCTGGACCGGTGGTTCATCCCGTGGACGCACCGGACCATGTTCTCGGGGCGGGCGCCGGGCGAGGCGGTCGAACCCACGGCGGCCCCGCCGGAGACCAGCTAGGGCTGAAGCATCCCGCTCCATCCGCCCGTCACCGCCGCGACGAGGCCGTCGAAGCCGTCCGTCATCGCCGCGGGTCCACGTGGATCTTCGGGCCGGTGGCGTCCTCGTACGTGCCGGCCAGGACGGCCGGGACGTCGTCGAGGCCGACGGTCGCGCCGATGAGCGGGCGCGGATCCACGCTCCCGGACGCGTAGTGGTCGATCGCCGCCTCGAGTCCCGGTGAACCGCTGAGCAGGCCCACCGCCGTCACGTCCCGCAACGCCAGGTCCCGCGTGTCGATCCGGCTGGGCGAGCCGGACAGCCCGATGAGGACGACCCGACCGCCAGGCTCGACGCGCTCGACGGCGGCCGCCGGCGTCGCCGCATCATCCGTGGCGTCGATGACCGCCAGGAACGGCAGGTCGGGCACGTCGTCGGGGGCCCACGCGTGGTCGATACCCATCCGGGCGGCCAGCGCCCGGCTCTCGGGCCGCCGGCCCACCAGGTGGACCTCGGCTCCGGCCGCCCGAGCGAAGGCGGCGGCCAGCAACCCGATCGTCCCGCTCCCGATGACCAGGAGGCGCTGCGCCGGCGCTGGCTGGGCGGCCGCTGCGGCCCGCCAGGCATTGCCACCTGGCTCGACCATCGCCCCGGCCGGGTCGTCGACGCTGTCCGGCAGGCGCCGCAGGCTCGATGCCGGGACGGTCACCTGCTCGGCGAGCGCGCCCGGGAAGCCCATGGAGATGCCGACCTCGACGAGGTAGCGACAGACGTGGCGGCGGCCGGATCGGCAGCGGTCGCAATGCCCGCACGACAGCATCGTGTCGCCGATGACCCGCGCTCCGAGCCACGACGGATCGACCTCCGGTCCGACCTCCCGCACGATGCCGGTCCATTCGTGGCCGGGCCGGAGCGGGTAGCGCGCTCGTCCGGTCCGGAAGTAGGCCATCTCGCCGGTGAACAGCTCCGTGTCGGTCCCGCACACGCCGACCCGATGGACGGTGACGACGACGTCGCCGGGGCCGGCCACCGGGGCATCCACCTCCTGGACCTCGGCCTGCCGCGGACCGGTCAGGACGAGTGCGCGCATCCGGCTCACGTGCCGACGCTGACCTCCTACGATGCGTACAGCCTATCGCCGTGCACGGAGTCGGATCGACCGCCATGGGTGAACCTCGGGTCGTCACTGCCGACCAGGTCACGGGTCCAGCCGCCGAGCATGGCGAGGGACCGGTCTGGGATGCCGGCGCCGGCGTCCTGCGCTACGTCGACATGCTGCGGGGCGACCTCCTGACCTTCCATCCAGCGCTCGCGACGGACGACCCGGACCGACTCACCCGGACCCACGTCGCGGACGTCCTGGCCGCCTTGCGGCCGCGCCGTGACGGCGGCTGGGTGGTCGCCACCGAACGGGGATTCGCGTTGACCGATGCGGGCTCGTGGGTCGCCCGGCCCATCGCCGAGGCGTTCACCGATCCGGCCATCCGGCTGAACGAGGGCGGCTGTGACGCCGCCGGCGGGTTCTACTGCGGCTCGATGGCCTACGCCAAGACGCCGGGTGCCGCGACGCTCTACCGCCTGTCCCCCGAGGGCTCGGTGTCCGTGATCCTGGACGGCATCACGATCTCCAACGGCTTCTGCCTGGACGCCGCCGGGGCGATCGCCTACTACATCGACACGCCGACGCGGCGCATCGATGTGTTCGACGTCGGAGCGGACGGGGCCACGTTGTCCGGGCGCCGCCCCTTCGTGACGATGGAGGCCGGCGGCGGCTCGCCGGATGGCTTGACGGTCGATGCCGACGGCCGGGTATGGGTCGCCCTGTATGGCGGCGGCGCCGTCCGGGCGTACTCGCCAGGCGGTCGCCTCGAGGTCGTCGTGCCCATCCCGACGCCCCACGTCACGGCCTGCGCGTTCGGCGGCCCGGACCTGCGCGACCTGTTCATCACGACGAGCCAGGAGGACATCGACACGTCCCGCGACCCGATCGCCGGCGCGCTGTTCCACGCGGTCCCGGGGCCGCGGGGTCAGCTCCCGCGGCCCTTCGCGGGCTGACGGGTCAGCGGGCTCGGCGGACACATGAAAGCGCCGGTCGAAGGTTCGACCGGCGCTCGAGCTGGTGCGTGATCGGCGGCGGTTGGGCTGCCTGCCGCCGATCGGGCCGACGCGGCTAGACCGTGTCGACGTTCTTGCCGAACTGGGACTTGATCTCGGGGGTGTTCATGTACCAGATGATGATCACCGGCAGGATGGCCGAGGCCAGGCCGATGCCCGAGCCGAAGTACTCCATCATCCACAGGATCGCCTCGAACAGGGCGAGGCCGGCGATGATGATCGTGAACGTCCAGGCCCACGGCTGGAGCGACCACATCCCGAAGGCCGCCGCGATCCAGGCGATGCCGCCGATGATCGCCAGCCAGCCCCACAGACCGGTCTGCTCGAGCGCCGGCAGGTCGCCGAGTGCGCCGAACCAGTCGAATCCGAGGAGCCGCAGGCCGATGTACAGCCAGGCGAAGCCGGCCAGAGCGGCGAAGAACCCGAGGATCGATACCAGGATCGGTGGATTGCGCATGAGTCCCTACCTCCAAGCGTGCGATGACGGTCGCTCGGCATCTTGCGGGACCAGCTGGGCACGGCGTCGGGCCGTTCGGATGCCTCGAACGTCGCGCATCGTGACACGCCGAGCGTCAGCCGTCGAGTCCCCTCGCACGCTCGAGGACGAGCTGGTGGTCCTGGGCCAGGCCGGTCGCGAAGCCGGCCTCCGATAGCGCGAGGTAGTACTCCCACGTCCGGATGAACCGCTCGTCGAAGCCAAGCGCGCGGACCTCGTCGAGGCGGTCCATGAATCGGGTCCGCCACGCCCGCAGGGTTCTGACGTAGCTGGGCGCGATGTCGGTCGCCTCGCGGACGAGCAGGCGCGTGCGGTGGAGCGAGCGCTCGATGACGGCCAGTGACGGGCACAGGCCACCCGGGAAGATGTAGGTCTGGATCCAGTTGGCGCCGCGACGCTGGGTCTCGTACGCGACGTCCGGGAAGGTGATGACCTGGATGCTCGCCCGCCCGCCGGGCCGAAGGGCGCGATCGACCGCGTCGAAGTAGGCCCCGTAGTACTCAGCGCCGACGGCCTCCAGCATCTCGATCGATACGACCGCGTCGAACGTCCCGTCGACGTCCCGGTAGTCGCGCAGCTGGATGTCGACGCGGTCCTCTAGCCCGGCCGCGCGGACGCGCTCGCGGGCCAGGTCGTGCTGCTCCTTCGAGATCGTGATCGACGTCACCCGGCAGCCCCGCTCGCCGGCCGCGTACAGCGCGAACCCGCCCCAGCCCGACCCGATCTCGAGGACGTCCATCCCCGGCTGGAGCCCGGCGCCGTCGGCGATCCGTCGGAATTTGGCTCGCTGGGCCGCCTCGAGGGTCTGGTCGGCGTGCTCGAAGACGGCGCTCGAGTAGGTCAGCGAGGCATCGAGGAAGAGTCGGTAGAAGTCGTTCCCGAGGTCGTAGTGGGCGTGGATGTTGCGTCGGGCGTTGGCCTTCGTGTTGCGCCGAGCGCGGTGGGCCAACGTCCGCGGGAGCTGGAGCGGGCCGTGCCACCAGCCGGCATCCAGGGCGAGCGCCGAACGATTGAGGGCCGCCAGCTCGATGAGGCCCTCGAGATCCGGCGACGACCACAGGCCGTCGACATACGCCTCGCCGGCGCCGGTCTCACCGCCGAGGAGCAACCGCGTCGCCGCCTCCGGATCGTGGACGTGGAGCTCGGCGCGGCGCACGGCGGCCGGGTCGCCGAAGGTCCGGACGCGGCCATCGGGCAGGATGACCGTGAGGCGGCCGACGACGATGCGACTCGCGGCCGCCAGCAGGATGCGCTCGGCGACCGAGGCGATCGTGGCACTCGGGGCAGCGACCACTCGCCGGACCGGCGACCGAACGGTCACGAGGCACCATCCGTCGGCGCCGGACCCGGCGCCCTCGACGCGTGGGCCATGTGGGACGTCGCGCCGGCCCAGGACGTCGCGTCCCGGTGGCGCCGGAACGGCACGCCCTTGCGCCAGAGACGGAAGGCATGCCAGTGGATCAGGGCCATCGTCCGCTGGGTCATGAACGGATGGGTGACGAGCTGGCGGATGACCGTCCGGTCGCGGAGCGGTCGGCGCCGGAGGATGAGGCTCGTGGCCAGCACGGGCCGGGATGCGCGGCGCTCGTTGATCGCGATGCGCAACCGGTCCGGTTCGTCCTGCACGTGCACGGTGTAGCGGCCCTCCATGTCGATGAACGGGGAGACGTAGAAGTCCTTGTCCATCGAGGCGACGAAGTGGCGCGCTCCGTCGCGCGGTCGGAGCGTGTACAGGTGGCGCTCCAGGTGCGTGTTATGCACCTCGACCACGACCACGCGCAAGTCCCCGGCGCGGTCGCGGCACAGGTAGAAGCTCGCCGGGTTGAAGACATAGCCGAGCACCCGGAGGTTCGTGACCAGGGTGATGTGCCAGCCGGTGGGATCCTCGCCCGCCGCCCGGAGGTGGTCGTGGACGGTGGCGCGGAGGTCGATCGCGGGCGCCGGCCAGTGGTCGGCGTCGCGGAACTCCAGGAGGTTGCGCCCGTTGCGCGAGACCGTCCGGAGGCGGTCCACCTCGTCGAGCTCGTCCAGGTCGAGCGCGGCATAGGCGACCCGGTGCTCGAGGTGATACGCGGGTTCGGCGCGGCGGTGCATGACGAACCCGTCCAGCAGGTGCGATCTCATGCCGCGGCCGCCTCGTCGTCGGGGCCGTCCCAGCCGTGGCTCGCGGCCGTCGGCTGGCCGGAGAGGGCGAGGTCGCGGGAGACCCGGGCGGCGGCCTCGTAGCCCGACCGACAGCCATCCTCGTGGAAGCCCCAACCGAGGTGCGCTCCGGCGTAGAACGTCCCGCGATGGGCCTGCAGCCGGCCGATCGCGGCCTGGGCGGCGAGCGATCGGAACGTGTATTGCGGGTGGCTGAACGACCGGGCCAGGATGACCCGTGCCGGGTCGACCCGGTCGCCCGGATTGACGGTCACGAAGAACTGGTCCGTGCCCGGCAGGGCCTGGAGGCGGTTCATGTGGTACGTCATCGTCACCGCCGTCCCGGGCGGATCGCAGGCCGCTTGATCGACGTTCCACGACGACCAGGCGGCGCGGCGCGCCGGCATGAGCCGGGCGTCGGTGTGGAGGACGACCGCATTGCGCTCGTACTCGAAGCCGCCGAGGGCGTGCCGCTCGCCCGGATCGGCATCGGCCAGGATGGCCAGCGCGTCGTCCGCGTGCGTCGCGATGACGACCCTGGCGAACCGGTCGTGCGTGCCCGCGGCCGTCCGGACCGTCGCGCCGGTGGCGTCGCGAGTCACGGCCACGACCGGATCGCCGGCGCGCACGGCGCCGGATGGGAGGGTCGCGATGAGCGCCTCGACGTACGTCCGCGACCCACCGACGACCGTCCGCCATGGGAGTGCCCGACCGAGGCCGATGAGCCCGTGGTTGTCGAGGAAGCGGAGCAGGTAGTCGACCGGGTAGTCGAGCGTCCGCCCGGGTGCCGTCGACCACACGGCGGCCGTGATCGGGATGAGGAAGTGGTCGCGGAAGCTCGCCCCGAACCGCCGATCCTCGAGATACGCGCCCAGGGTCAGGCCGGTCGGCGACGAGGCGGCCAGGACGGCCCTGGCGTCCCGGTAGAAGCGCACGATGTCCGGGAACATCCGCAGGTAGCGCGGGCTCGACGCGAGCCGTCGCTGAGCGAAGAACCCGCGCGCGCCGCGCGACCCGAACTCGACGTCGCAGGCGTCGCAGGCCGAGGCGAAGCGACATATCGCTCGGTTGGGTCCGGACGCCGAGCTCCGCGAACAGCCCGGTCAGGCGCGGATAGGTCGGCTCGTTGTAGACGATGAATCCGGTGTCGACCGGGACCGGGCCATGGGGCGTGGCGACATCCACGGTCGCGACATGACCACCGGGCACGGGATGGCCCTCGTACAGGGCGACCTCATGGCCGTCCCGGTGGAGCGCATAGGCCGCGGTCAGGCCGCTGACCCCGGCACCGACGACGGCGACCTTCACGACGCGGCCACGCGGGCTCGAGCGTCCAGCGCTCGCTGCATCCCGCCGACCGCGTCGGCCGCGATCTTCCGGAACGCCCCACCGGCGAATGGCTCCAGCAGGCGCAGCCAGCCGGTCAGGCGGATGTCGGCGATGTAGTCGATCCGGGTCCCGGTCCCGTCGGGACGCGGGCCGAACCGGATGTCGTCGATGGCGTGCACGTTGGAGCCGTCACCGGTCAGGACGACGCGCTGCGGTGGATCCCAGGTCGTGACCTCGTAGACCATCGGCGCGACACGGCCGCGCATCCGGACACCGAGGCGATAGCGGGTCCCGAGACGGACGGGGCCGGGCGGTCCCTCACGCTCGGACGTGGCGACGCCCGGGTCCCACAGGCGCGCATTGGCGAAGTCGGCGACGAACGCGAACGTCTCGTCGGGGGACAACGGGGTATCGAGGGTCTCGTGCAGGCGAGGCATGATGTCGGCGTCTCCTCGGTCCGGCTCGGGGACCGTCTGCCCATCCATTCGCAGCCGGGACCGATCCGGACGGGTCCCGCGACCGAACATGTCCGTGATGGACCCCCGCGACGTCATCGACGGCACCCTGGAGCTCCTCGTCGTCCCCAGCTTCACCACGGTCGGCTACCGCACCCGCCGCCGGCTCTACGGCTGGCCCGACCCCGAGACCTACCGACTGGACGGCCGGACCGTCGTGCTCACCGGCCCGACCTCAGGCCTGGGCCGAGCGGCCGCCGGGTCGTTCGCCCGGATGGGCGCCCGGCTGGTCCTCGTCGGGCGCGATGCCGGACGGCTGGCCGCGACGGCCGACGAGCTGCGCCGCGACGTCCCGGCGGTCACCCTCACCACGGTCGTGGCCGACATGGCCGATCTCGACTCGGTCCGCGCCGCGGTCGCCACGATCCTCGCGTCCGAGCCGCGGGTCGATGTCATCGTCGACAACGCCGGCGCGATGTTCCCGCGACGCGAGGAGACGGCGGCCGGCTTCGAGCGCACGTTGGCGACGATGGTCCTCGGGCCGTTCGTGCTCGTGGCCGGCCTGCTGCCGCGGCTCCGCGACACCGCGGATGGTCGCGTGGTCGCGGTGACCTCCGGTGGCCAGTACGCCCAGCGCCTCCGCCTCGACGACCTGGGCTACCGGCGTGGGACGTACGACGGACCGCGCGCCTATGCGCGGGCCAAGCGCGCCCAGGTCGCCCTCACCCGCGAATGGTCACGCCGGCTGCGAGGGACGCGGATCGTCGCCAACGCGATGCACCCGGGCTGGGCGGACACGCCCGGCCTGGAGGCCTCGATCCCCGGGTTCCGGCGCCTCGTCGGCGATGCGCTGCGAACGCCCGCCGAAGGCATCGATACCCTCCTGTGGCTGGCGGCGGCTCCCGAGGCACGAGCGGCGACCGGCCGGCTCTTCCTGGACCGGCGGGTCCGGCCCTTCGACCGGGTGCCCGTCACGAGGCTGACCGCGGACGATCGCCGGGACCTGTGGGACGCGGTCGTGGCCCTGACCGGGGAGCCCGACCCGACCGCCTTGATCCGTCGCCGGCCGGCCTAATCGTCGAATGTGCGGTGGAGGAACGCGGCCATCTGGCCGCGGGTCAGCGCGTCGTTGGGGCAATAGCGGGTCTCGGAACAGCCGCTGGTCAGCCCAGCTCGAGCGATCCGGTTGATGTTCGACTCGTGGGTCGAGCGCTCGTCGTCGCGGAAGTAGTCCTTCGACGTCGGCGACAGGTCCAGCACCCGCGACAGGAACGAGGCGAGCTGGCCGCGGGTGACCAGGTCGTTGGGGCAGTACCGGCCGGAGCCGCAGCCACTGGTCAGGCCGGCCTTGGCCAAACGATTGATGTACGTCTCATGGACCGAGCGCTCGTCGTCGCGGAAGTAGTCCTTGGTCGTCTTGGGCAGGTCCAGGGCCCGCGACAGGAACGCCGCCATCTGACCGCGGCTGACCTTGCCCGTCGGGCAGAACTTCGTGGCCGAGCAGCCGGAGGTCATCCCCTCCACGTACAGCCACGCGATGTCGCGGGCGAACTTGGAGCTCGAGATGTCGGTGAACGGCGTGTCCGACACCCTCGCCGTCCGCTCGCCGCTGGGCTCGACGAGGACGGTCGCCAGGTCGGTCAGGGTGCCGTCGAAGACGTTCAGGTCGACCCGGCCGCTGATGCCCGGCACGGCGCCATCCGAGGTGACCTGCCAGAAGGTCCAGCCGAAGCCTGCCCAGTCGCCGGCCGGGACACGCGGCGCGGCGGCCGTCGTCCAGTGGGCGATCCACAGCGTCCGATAGCCGCTCGTCGCGAACTCGTCCGTGTTGCCCATCCGGTTCTCCCAGAAGTTCGGGGAGACGTAGATGGCCGGGTGGACGCCGGTCCGGTCGTGGACCCGGTCCAGCCAGGTCCGGACCCAGGTCTGCATCTGGCTGACGCTCAGGCCGTTGTATTGCTCCAGGTCCAGGACCGGCGGCAGGTCGCCAGCGTCGATGACCGCCGTGTCCAGGAAGTGGTCCGCTTCGGCCAGCGCGTCGCCCGCCGTCTTCGAGGGCTGGGCGAAGTGGTACGCCCCGACGCGCAGGCCGGCCGCTTTCGCTCGCGCCCGGTTGAGGCCGTAGGTCGGATCGACGTAGTCGTGGTCCTCGGACGCCTTCATGAACGCGAAGCGCTTGCCGGCCCCGGCCACGCGTGTCCAATCGATCTCGTTCTGCCAGTGGCTGATGTCGATGCCGTCGGTGGTCGGATCCGCGGCCGACGTCGCGGTCGGGGCGGCGAACGCGAACAGGGTGGCAGCGGCGACGGCCAGCAGCGCCAGGTGGCGGAGCCGTCGGGCGGGGCGCATGGGGGCGCGCGGCGTGACGGGGCGAGACATCGGACGGGGTCGCTCTAGCGGCCTGGGAGGTGGACAGTCTCCCATGGACGTCGAGCCCTGACCACCGACCGATGGGACCATGCGAGACTGGCACCTCCGGCCCGCGCACCCGACCCGGACCGCCGCACAGTTTGTGCTAGGGTCCTACAAATACCGCCGAAGGCCGGGCATCGCCGCGGCGAATGGCCTGATGGGCGAGCCGCCGGGCAAGGGAGGATGGGTCGTGGCTGAGGACTTCTTCGGCGAGGTGACGGAGCCGATCCGCTTCGAGGGCCTCGGCTCCACCAACGCCCTGGCCTTCAAGGTCTACGACCCGGAGCGTCTCGTCCTGGGGACGCGGATGGTCGACCACTTGCGGCCGGGGGTCTGCTTCTGGCACTCGTTCGCGTGGCCGGGCATGGACATGTTCGGCGTGGGCACCCTGGACCGTCCATGGTTGTCCGGGACCGGCGACGAGATGGACGCGGCCCGACGGAAGCTAGCCGTCGCGTTCGAGTTCTTCACCAAGCTCGGCATCCCCTACTACTGCTTCCACGACCGGGACGTCGCCCCCGAGGGCGACCGCTTCACCGACTTCCGGTCGAACCTGGACGCCATCGCCGACGAGGCCCTGGCGCTGCAGGAACGGACCGGGGTCCGACTGCTGTGGGGCACGGCCAACCTGTTCACCCACCCGCGCTATCAGGGCGGAGCCGCGACCAACCCCGACCCCGAGGTCTTCGCCTACGCCGCCGCGCAGGTCAAGCACATGCTCGAGGTCACCCACCGGCTGGGCGGCCAGAACTACGTCCTGTGGGGCGGGCGCGAGGGCTACGACACGCTCCTCAACACGGACCTTCGCCGCGAGGGCGATCAGCTGGCCCGGTTCCTCCATCTCGTCCTCGAGCACAAGCACAAGATCGGCTTCACCGGCCAGCTGCTCATCGAGCCCAAGCCGATGGAACCGACCAAGCACCAGTACGACTACGACACCGCCACGGTCCACGGCTTCATGGTCAAGCACGGCCTGGAGGGCGAGTACCGGGCGAACATCGAGGCCAACCACGCGACATTGGCCGGCCACAGCTTCCATCACGAGGTGGCCTACGCGGTCGCCAATGGGATGCTCGGCAGCATCGACGCCAACCGGGGCGACCCGCAGAACGGCTGGGACACCGACCAGTTCCCGAACTCGGTCGAGGACCTGGTCATGCCGCTCTACGAGATCCTGCGGCACGGTGGGCTGGCCCCGGGCGGCTTCAACTTCGATGCCAAGCTGCGCCGCCAGAGCACGGACCGGACCGACCTGTTCCACGCCCACATCGGCGGCCTGGACACGCTGGCCCAGGCGCTCCTCGCGGCCGCGGCGCTCATCGAGGACGGTGAGCTGGCCGGGCTCAAGGAGGCCCGCTATGCCGGCTGGGCCGGGGAGCTCGGGACGGCCATCCTGGGTGGGACGCTGTCGCTGGCCGACCTCGAGGCCCGGGTGGCGGACGGTCGGATCGACCCGAAGCGGGCCTCCGGCAGCCAGGAACGCCTCGAGAACCTCGTCAACCAGCGCATCTGGTCCGTGGACCGCTGATCGCCGATGGCCCACGTCATCGGCATCGACGTCTCGACGACCGCCACCAAGGCGGTCCTCATCGACGCCGCGGGCACCGTCGTCGCGACCGGCGTCGCCGAGTACGACTACCAGGTCCCGCGACCGCTCTGGAGCGAGCAGGACCCGGCCCTGTGGTGGGACGGCGCGATCGCGGCGGTCCGGTCCGTGCTCGATGCCAGCGGTGTGGCCGCGGACGACGTCGATGGGGTCGGGCTGACCGGCCAGATGCACGGGCTGGTCGTGCTCGATGCGGACGGCCGGGTGCTGCGGCCGTCGATCCTGTGGAACGACCAGCGCACGGCGGCGGCCTGCGACGAGATCCGCCGAGCGGTGGGTCCCGAGCGGCTCATCGCCATCACCGGCAACGACGCGCTCCCCGGGTTCACGGCGCCCAAGCTCGTCTGGGTGCGCGACCACGAGCCGGAGGTGTGGGCCCGGATCGCCCACGTCCTGCTGCCCAAGGACTACGTCCGCCTGCGCCTGACCGGCGCCTACGCGATGGACAAGGCCGACGGCGCGGGCACGATCCTGTTCGACCTCGCCGCGCGCGATTGGTCGCCCGAGGTCCTGGCGGCGCTGGACATCGACCCGGCCTGGATGCCACCGACCCATGAGGGGCCCGCGGTCACGGGCACGATCTCGGCCGAGGCCGCCGCCCTCACCGGGCTGCGCGCTGGTACACCGGTCGTGGCCGGCGGCGGGGACCAGGCCGCGAACGCCGTGGGGGTCGGCGCCGTCGCGCCGGGCGTCGTGGCCCTGTCGCTCGGGACGTCCGGCGTGGTCTTCGCGACGACGGCCTCGCCGCTGCGCGATCCGCGCGGCCAGGTCCATGCCTTCTGCCATGCCGTGCCCGGTCGCTGGCACATGATGACGGTCATGCTCTCGGCCGCCGGGAGCCTCCGCTGGTTCCGGGACGCGCTGGCTCCGGGCGAGCCATTCGGGGAGCTGGCCGCGTCAGCCGCGGCGGTGCCGGCGGGCAGTGACGGCCTCCTGTTCCTGCCCTACCTCACCGGGGAGCGCAGCCCGCATCCGGATCCGCTGGCCCGGGGCGCCTTCGTGGGCCTGACCGTGACCCACGACCGGCGGCACCTCACCCGGGCGGTCCTGGAGGGCGTCGCGTTCGGCCTGCGGGACGGGCTCGACGAGATGATCGGGGCTGGCATGCCGGCCCCCGCCCAGGTCCGCGCGTCCGGCGGCGGGACGGCCAGCCCGGTCTGGCGCCAGATCCTGGCCGACGTCCTGGGGGCCGAGATCGCCACGGTCAGCACGGCCGAGGGCGCAGCCTACGGAGCGGCCGTCCTGGCCGCGGTCGGGGCCGGCTGGTTCCCGACGGTGGAGGATGCGGCGGCGGCCGTCGTGACCGTCACGCCCGTCGCCACGCCCGGTCCGGACGCGGGCCGGTATGCCGAGGCGCACGCCCGGTACCGCGAGCTCTACCCGGCCCTCGCGCCGACGTTCCACCGTCTCGGCTGAGGCGGGCTGAAGGGCGCGCCTGACGCCCAGGCCGACGCCGCCCTACCCGCGCAACTCGATGGCGGCCTTGTCCTTCTCGGTGAGCTCCTCGGGCTTTCGGCCAAGGATGATCATCCCGAGCACGTCGTCTGCTGTGACGTCGTTCTTGTCGACCGTATCGACCAGGCGGCCGTGGTACATGACGCCGATCCGATCCGACAGGTCGAAGACGTCGTGGATGTCATGGCTGATCAGGAAGATGCCGATCCCCTCGTCCTTGAGCTGGCGGATGAGGTCGCGGACCTGCGCGGTCTCGGCCGGGCCGAGGGCCGCGGTCGGCTCGTCCATGATGAGGATCCGGGCGTTGAAGTGGACGGCACGGGCGATCGCCACGGCCTGCCGCTGGCCACCCGACAGGGACACCACCGGCGATGCGAAGTTCTGGAAGTTGGGGTTCAGTCGACCCATCACCTTGCGGGTCGCATCCTCCATGCCCGACTCATCCAACGTGCCCAGGCGGGTCAGCATCTCGCGCCCGAGGAACAGGTTGCCGGGCGCATCGATGTTGTCCGCGAGGGCCAACGTCTGGTAGATCGTCTCGATGTTGAACGCCTTCGCGTCGCGCGGGTTCTTGATCGCGACCTCGGCGCCGTCGATGAGGATCGCCCCATCGTCCGCCGGGTGGGCGCCCGACAGCACGCGCATCAAGGTCGACTTCCCGGCGCCGTTGCCGCCGACCAGCCCGACGACCTCGCCCTCGTGGAGCGCGATCGTCACGTCCCGGACAGCGTGCACGCCACCGAAGGCGACGCTGATGTCACGCATCTCGACGAGCGGCGTTCGCTCCGCGACGGTCACCGGCCAGCCCTCCTCATCGTTCAGGAACCGCGCCGGCGGTTGATCGTGTCGAGGCCGACGGCGACGATCAGGACGAGACCGGCGACGACGTTCTGGCCGGGCGAGTTGACACCGATGAAGCTCAGCCCGTAGGCGAGCGACTGCATGACGAACGCACCCAGCACCGCGCCGGGGATCGTGCCGATGCCACCCGCGAAGGAGGTGCCGCCGACGACCGCCGCCGCGATGACGTACAGCTCGTAGCTCTGGCCGATGTCGAGGGTCGAGCCGTTCAGCCGCGCCGACACGATGGCGGCAGCCAAGGCGCACAGGATGCCCATCACGACATAGGTCTTGAGGATCGTCAGGCGGGTGTTGATACCCGCCAGCTCGGCGGCGTCGGGATTGCCGCCGTAGGCGTACACGTACCGCCCGAACCGCCGCCGGGTGGCGATCCAGGTCATCACCAGCGTGACGCCGATGACCAGGACGATCGGCAGCGGGAACCCGGTCGGGATCCGCCAGCCGCCCTCGGGCGCCGGTCCCCAACCTTCCTCCAGGGCCACGCGGTCGGCGAGACCCTGCGGCCAGAAGTTGCTGTTGGCGAACCACGAGACGCCCAGGACGATGGCGCAGCCAACGACCGCGAGCGTGATCTCGGCCCACATCGGCCGGAGCGGGAAGCCGTACCGGCGCCGCTGGCGCCGGCCGTTGATGAGCAGGGCGACGATCGCGAGACAGCCGACGAGGGCGAGCCCCCAGGTCAGGACCTCGCCGATCGAACCCTGGGCGCCTCCGCCGATGAGCAGGAAGGTCGAATCGAGGCCGTTCACGGCCGCGCCCTGGGACTGATACCAGATGAGGCCACGGATGGTCAGCAGGCCGCCGAGCGTGACGATGAATGACGGCACGCCGATGTAGGCGATGATGAATCCCTGGAGCGCCCCGATCGCGGCGCCGATCCCGATGCCCATGGCCAGGGCCAGCAGCCACAGGAACGGCGTGTCCGGGCTGAGCCCGAAGATGTCCGGGAACCAGTGCGTCATCAGGATCGCGTAGCTCATCGCGATGACGCCGACGAGCGATCCGACCGACAGGTCGATGTTGCGCGAGACGATGACCAGCACCATCCCGGTCGCGATGATGGCGATCCCGGAGGCCTGGACGGCCAGCGTGATCATGTTGTTCGGCTGGATCAGCTTCCCACCGCTGGCGATGTGGAAGGCCACGAGGATGATGGCCAGGGCGAGGACCATGCCGAACAGCCGGAGGTCGATCTCCGTCTGGGCCAGCAGCCCGCGGATCGACGGGCGCGCGGGCGGCTCGGCCTGTCCCGGAACGGGTGCCGCGTCGGCCACGTTCGTCACGACGGCCCTCCTGGTCGTGGGCTGGAAGACGACCTGCGCCCCCGGGAGGACCCGAGGGCGCAGGAGGTGATGTCTACCTCAGCGGTCGAAGACCGTCACTGGCAGGCCGCAGGCGCGGACGCGGCGTCAACGCCGGCGCACAGCGCTTCCTTGGTGACCTGGCCACCGTCGATGGCCAGCTGCAGGTTCTCCGCCGTCAGCGGGGTCGGCTGGAGGATGAACGAGCTGACGGTAGCCCCGCCCGGCGTCGTGAACGGCTGGGCGGTGAGGCCAGCGGTCGGAGCGACCGCCGGATCGATGAGGCCGTCCTGCAGCGTCAGGGTGGCCATGTCGCCACCGGCGCACAGCGCGAGCGCCGCGGCGCCGGCTGCCTTGCCGAGCTCATTGGCGTTCTTCCAGACATCGACGTACTGGAGCCCCTTCGCCACGTTGTTCAGGTTGGCGGGGTCGCCGTCCTGACCGCTGACGGGCGGGTACGGGTCGTAGTTCTTGCCGGTCAGGGCAGCGGCGACGCCGAGCGCCGTGCTGTCGTTCTCGGCCAGGACCGCGTTGATCGGTGTGCCGTCGGCGACGGCCTTGTCGATGATCGCTTCCATGTTGGCCTGGGCGGTCTCGGTCGCCCACGCATCCGTGTACGTCCCGTAGTCGTCCGGCCACGTCCCGGCACCCGCGGCCGGCCCGTTGAGGATCGTGATCTCGCCGGCATCGACCTTGGCCTTCAGCCCGGCCTCATCCCAGCCCGAGGGCAGGAAGGTGGAGGCGTTCGGGTCCCCCGGATCGCCCTTGATCAGGACGTAGTTGCCGGTCGGGACCGCAGCGAGGATCGCTTCGGCTTCGAGCCTGCCGACACCGACGTTGTCGAACGTGATGTACAGGACCTCGGGGTCCTCGATCAGGCGGTCATACGCGATGACCGGAACGCCAGCGTCCTTGGCCGCCTGGACGGCCGGGCCGATGACGGTCGTGTCCTGGGCGAGGATGATCAGCACGTTGGCGCCCTGCGACAGCATGGTCGTGACGTCCGTCAGCTGCTGCTCGGTGCTCAGGTTCGCATCGGCGCTGATATACGTGCCACCGCCGGCCTCGACGGTGTCCTTGATGCCGGGCTCGTCGTGCGCGGCCCAACGGGGCTGCTGGAAGTTGTTCCACGACACGCCGACCGTGCACTCGCCGGCGGCAGCCGACGCAGACGCGGATGCGGCGGGTTCGGATGCGGCCGGAACGGACGCGGCCGGCTCCGACGCGGCTGGTGAGGCGCCACCACTGGTGCACGCCGCCAGGGTCAGGACGACGATCGCTGAGATCGCCGTCAACCGACGGATGGACATCGCTACTCTCCTCCTCTTGTGCCGTAGCCCATCGAGCGACCGATGCCGGCCGCTAGGCTACCACGCTGTCTGACCCGGTCTTCGCTTCGGTGAGCCGTCCGGGGCCGGGACGCCGGATGGCGTTGCGTCCGCTCGTTCCTCCTTTCGTCGGATCCGCTAGGCAGTCTTGGCGGCGATCGCCAGGCGGCGTGGCCGGAGCCATGCCGCGGGATCGTCGAGCAGGGGTTCGAAGGCCAGCTCGGCCGCGCCGAGCAGGGGCGCGTCGACGCCGAGCTTCCCGGTCGTGACCTTGACCAGCCGGCGCGACGCCGGCAGGGCCCGTCGGTCGAGCTCGGCCTGGAGGCTCGAGCGGATGAACGGGTAGCCGGTGTCGAGCAGGTTGCCGAGCACGATGAGCCGGGGATTGAGCAGGTTGATGATCCCGGCCAGGCCGATGCCCAGCCAGCGACCGGTCTCCGCGAACGCCGCCAGGGCGACCGGCTCGCCGGCCTCTGCCTCGGCCAGCAGGGCCGCCAGGCCGTCGTGCCCGACCTCGGGGGGGTATCCCGCGCGGCGCAGGATGGCGTTGCCGCCGACCTCCGTCTCCCAGCAGCCGATGGACCCGCATCGGCATGGCAGGCCGTCCGGGTTCACCGGCATGTGGCCGACTTCGCCGCCGTAGCCGGCGGCGCCGATGAGCGGCGCTCCACCGACGATGACGCCGCCGCCGACGCCGATCGAGCCCCAGATGAGGACAGCATCGTCGATGTCACGGGCCACGCCTCGGCGATGTTCGGCGAGGGCGGCCAGGTCGGATTCGTTGGCGACGGCCAGGGGCATGTCCGGGCCGAGGGCGGCGCGAAGGGCGTCGCCGAGCGGCTCATCGCGCCAGCCGAGGTTGGGCGCGATGGAGACCATCCCGTCGCTGCGCCGGACGATGCCCACGACGGCGACCGCCGCGCCGACGATCTCGAGGTCGCTGGAGACCCGACGGCGCAGCTCCTGGGCCAGATCGCCGAGCTTGGCCGCGATGTCGTCGACCCCGTTACCTCCGGGCGGGAGGTCGATGCGCAGACTCTGGAGGACCGTGCCGCCGAGACCGACGAGGGCGGCCGCCAGGGTATCGACGGCGATCTCGAGGGCGAGGACCGCGACCCCGTCCGTGTACGGGCGGACGACCGGTGACGGACGGCCCGGCGTGCCGTCCAGGGCGGCCGGTCCCTCGATGACGAGGTCGCCGGCGGCCAGCTCCCCGACCAGCGCGCGGATGGCACTGCGGGTCAGCCCCGTCCGGGAGACGAGCTCCGACCGGGACAACGGGCCAGCCTCGTGGAGCTCGCGCGTGATGGCGCTCAGGTTGACGCGACGGACCGTCTCGCTGCGGTGCCCCAGCTCGTCGCGCGGCATCGTCATCGGGGTTCGTGTTCCTCTCTTACAAACGCATGTGCGAGACTGGAGCAACGGTGCCGTCCATGTCAAGACGCGGTCGGAAGGACGGTCGCGGCACCGGGAACGGAGGAGGCCGTGGGAGCGTTGCGCTGGGGTGTCCTGTCGACCGCGGACATCGCCCGGAAGAAGGTCATCCCCGGGATGCGCCGGGCCGCGCGGACCGAGATCGCGGCCATCGGCTCGCGGAACGAGGCGACGGCACGTCAGGTCGCCGCCGAGGTCGGGATCCCGCGCTGGCACGGCTCGTACGACGCTCTCATCGCCGACCCTGACATCGACGCGGTCTACATCCCCCTGCCCAACCACCTCCACGCCGAGTGGACGATCGCCGCGGTCCGGGCCGGGAAGCACGTCATGTGCGAAAAGCCGCTGGCGATGACGGCCGCCGACGCCGAGCGGATGGTCGAGGCAGCCGCTGACGCCGGCGTCCATCTCATGGAGGCGTTCATGTACCGCCAGCACCCGACCTGGGTCGCGGCGGTCGAGCTCGTGCGGGCGGGCCGGATCGGCACCCTGCGCAGCGTCCAGAGCTGGTTCTCGTACTTCAACGATGACGAAGCGAACATCCGCAACGTCCGTGCGGCCGGCGGCGGGGCGCTCTACGACATCGGGTGCTACAACGTGAGCCTCTCGCGGCTGCTGTTCGATGCCGAGCCGACGTCGGTCCAGGGGTGGCTGGTGCGCGACCCGGTCGGTGGCACGGACGTCCTGACGAGCGCCATCCTCGGGTTCGACCAGGGCGTGGCGACGTTCACCTGCTCGACTCGCCTCGAGGACGACCAGCGCGTCCACATCTCGGGCACCGACGGGCGGATCGAGCTGGACATCCCATTCAACATCCCGCCCGATCGCCCGACCACCATCCGGCTGACACGGGGCGGCGAACCGCCGGTCGATCCGTCGACCGAGATCTTCACGTTCGAGACCGCCGACCCGTATGCCGTGGAGTTCGAGCGGTTCGGGGCGGCCGTCCTCGATGGCCGGCCGACGCCGGTCCCGCCGAGCGATGCCGTCGCCAACCTGCGCGTCATCGAGCGGATCTTCGCGGCCGCCGGGAAGTAGCGCCGCGCCGACCTCGGGCAGCGGAACGTATGCTTCCAACCCGTTCGCGACCGCCGATCCGGAGGTCTGCCGTCAACGATCCGATCACCGCCCCGGCCGATACCCGGGCGCCGACGAGCGCGTCGGCGACCCACCTGGGATCGCTCCGCCGTCGCCTCGCCGTGGGCGCCCTGGCGATCGCCCTGCTGGTGGGGGCCGGGGCGCTCGGTTTCGGCATGGTCGGCGTGCTGCTGTTGTCGCCGACGCCCGGCGCGTTCGGGGCGCCACGGTTCGTCGACCAGGCGCGGGCTGCCGGCGTCGAGCACCGCTACGACGGTGCGTTCGAGTACATCGTCGGGGGCGGCGTGGCGGCCTTCGACTGCGACGACGATCGGCTTCCCGACCTGTATCTCGCCGGGGGGGAAGGGCCGGCCGCGCTGTTCCGCAACGAGACAGCACCCGACGGCACCCTGCGGTTCGCCCGAGCGCCGGCGGCGACGACGGACCTGGAGGCCGTGACGGGAGCCTATCCACTCGACATCGATGGCGACCGGCACACCGATCTCGTGGTCCTGCGCCACGGGCCGGACGCGGTCCTCCGCGGCCTCGGCGACTGCCGGTTCGAGGATGCCGGGGCCAGCCTCGGCCTGACCGGCGGGCCGGGCTGGACGGTGGGCTTCAGTGCGACCTGGGAAGGCCCGGCGGCAACCTTGCCGACGCTCGCCTTCGGCGACTACGTCGGGGTCGACGCGGAGGGGCAGGCCACGTATGACTGCCCGGACAATGTGCTCGTCCGACCCGCCAGCGACGCCGGCCACGCGCCGTACGGGACGCCGACCGCCCTGTCTCCAGGTTGGTGCCCGCTGTCGATGCTGTTCAGCGACTGGGACCGCTCGGGGCGGCAGGACCTGAGGATCTCGAACGACCGCCACTACCACCGCGATGGCGAGGAGCAGTTGTGGCGGATCGCGCCCGACGAGCCGCCGCGGTCATACGGCCGCGATGATGGCTGGGCCCCCCTCCGGATCTGGGGCATGGGCATCGCCAGTCGGGACCTGACCGGCGACGGCTACCCGGAGGTCTACCTGACGAGCCAGGCCGACAACAAGCTCCAGACGCTGGCCGATGGCCCGGATCAGCCGGCCTATGAGGACATCGCCTTGCGCCTCGGCGTGACCGCGCATCGACCGTACGGCGGTGATGTCGGTCTGCCGTCGACGGGCTGGCACGCCGCCTTCGAGGACCTCAACGACGACGGCTTCACGGATCTCTATGTCAGCAAGGGCAACGTCGCCGCGCAGGAGGACTACGCGAAGCGCGACCCGAGCAATCTCCTGTTGGGTCAGGCCGATGGGACGTTCCAGGAGGCTGGCGAGGCGGCCGGGCTCATGGACTTCGGCACCGCCCGGGGAGCGGCGCTCGTCGACCTCGACCTCGACGGGCGGCTCGACCTCGTCCAGGTCCTCCGCCATGACAACGTTCGGGTCTGGCGGAACATGGGAGTCCCAGACGGTGGATCGGGGGCCGCTGGACTCGGCCACTGGCTCGGCATCGCGCTCGACCAGGACAGTCCAAATCACGATGCCGTCGGGGCCTGGGTGACGGTCCGGGTCGGCGACCGGATCGTGACCGAGCGCGAGGTGACGGTCGGTGGAGGCCATGCCAGCGGGACGCTCGGACCGATCCATGTCGGCCTCGGATCAGCGACGGCCGCCGAGGTTCGGGTCACCTGGCCCGACGGCGAGGTCGGTCCGTGGCAACCGGTGGACGCGGACCGGTACGTGACGATCCGGCGCGGTGCACCAGCGGTCGAGCCCTGGTCATGACCGGCACGCGCACGCCCCAGCTCGCCCAGGTCGACCTGCCCGATTTCGGCCGTCCCATCCACACTCCGGAGCTCCCGGCGAGCCTGTACGAGGAGCGCCTGGAGCGGCTTCGCGCGCGGATGGCCGAGCGCGGGTACGACCGCCTGGTCCTGTATGCCGATCGCGAGCACAGCGCCAACGTGGCGTGGCTGACCGGCTTCGACCCGCGCTTCGAGGAGGCGATCGTCATCGTCGGGGCGGACGGTGACCCGGCCGTCCTCGTCGGCAACGAGTGCGTCGGCATGGCCCGCTCGGCGCCCCAGCCGATGCGGGTCATCCTCCACCAGGATCTCAGCCTGCCGTCCCAGCCCCGACATCGATCGCGACCGCTCCGCGATGAGCTCGGTGACGAGGGCATCGTGGACGGCCGACGGATCGGGATGGTCGGCTGGAAGTCGTTCGCCGAGCGGTCGACGCTGGACGCGCCGAGCTTCCTGGTCGATGCCGTTCGCGAGCTGGTCGGCGGCGCCGGCTCGGTCGACAATGCGACCGACCTGCTCATCGACCCGGCCGACGGCCTGCGTGTCCACAACGAGGTCGACCAGCTGGCCGCTGATGGAGGCCGCCGCGGTCACGACGTCGACCGGCGTCCGGCGCCTGATCACCGGACTTCGACCCGGGCTGCGCGAGCGCGACGCCGTGGCGCTCCTCGGCTGGGACGGCTCGCCGCTGTCGTGCCACCTGATGCTGACGGCGGGTGACCGGGCGCGGCTGGGGCTGCTCAGCCCGGGCGACCGAGTCATCCAGCGCGGCGACCCGTTCACCACCGCGTTCGGGATCTGGGGCTCGCTGACGTGTCGGGCCGGCTTCGTCGTCGAGGATGGCGCGGAGCTCGCGGACGGCATCGGCGACTACGTCGAGCGCCTGGTCGCGCCGTATTTCGCCGCCATCGCCGCCTGGTACGAGGCCCTCCATGTCGGCCAGACCGGTGGCGCACTGCAGGCCATCATCGACGAGCATCTCGGCGACCCGTTCTTCGGGATCTTCCTCAACCCCGGCCACCAGATCTCGCTCGACGAGTGGGTCAATTCGCCGATCTGGCCCGGATCGACGGTCGAGCTGGCGTCGGGCATGGCCCTCCAGGTGGACGTCATCCCGGCGACCGGCACGCCGTGGTTCACGACCAACATCGAGGACACCATCGCCCTCGCCGACGCCGGCCTGCGGGCCGAGTTCGCCGCCGCGCACCCGGCTGCCTGGGGGCGGATCGAGGCACGCCGCCAATTCATGACCGAGGTGCTCGGCATCCGGCTCCACCCGGACGTCCTGCCGTTCTCGAACATCCCGGCCTGGCTGCCCCCGTTCCTGCTCGGATCGAGCCGGGTCATGACCATGACCGGATGAGCCGTGCGCCGCTCGTCCTGGAGGCCGGCGCCGCCCGCCTGACCGTCGACCCCGTCGAGGGCGGTCGGATGACGTCGCTCGTGCTCGACGGCCAGGAATTCCTCGTGACCGAGGGCTACGGCCCCATCCGCTGGGGCTGCTACCCGATGGCCCCGTTCGCCGGCCGGATCCGGGACGGCCGGTTCACCTTCCGGGGTCGCTCGATCGCCCTGCCGGCCAACCTGCCGCCGCACGCCATCCACGGGACGGTCTTCGAGCGGCCCTGGGACGTCGCCGGCCCCGACCGCCTGGCCATCGATCTCGGGCCGGACTGGCCGTTCGCCGGCCGGGTGGAGCAGCACGTCGAGCTCCGGCCGGATGGGCTGACCGCCACGCTCGTGCTCGATGCGGCTGAGCCGATGCCCGCGACCGTCGGCTGGCACCCGTGGTTCCGCTGGACCGTCGACGGGGCGCCGGCGACGCTGCAGTTCGAGCCGGGTCGGATGTACGAGCGCGGTCCGGACGGCCTGCCGACCGGCCAGCTCGTGGCACCCGGCCCGCCGCCGTGGGACGACTGCTTCACCGAGGTCGCCGCCCCGCCCCGGGTGCGCTGGCCCGGTGTCCTGGACCTGGAGATCGCGTCGAGCGCCGACCACTGGGTCGTGTACGACGCGTCGACCGACGGGCTGTGCGTCGAGCCCCAGACCGGGCCACCGGACGCGGTCAACCTGGATCCGCGGGTCGTGGAGCCCGGGGCGCCGCTGCGGGCGACGATGACCTGGCGCTGGTCCCGCCCGGCCTGACCTTGCCGCCGCGCGTCTGCGGACGCGCGTCTGCGGACGGCGTCAGCGGACGGTGAAGGCCTTGCGCGCCGCGACGATGACTCGCGGCCGGTCGGCGACCGGCCCGCGGTGCAGCGCCGGCGGGGCCGCCGCGATCGTGTCCGCCGGTGCCGGCGAGACGGCTTCGGTCGAGGCCGCGCTGGTCGAGGTCGACGTCGTGCGCGGCGTGACCGGCTGGATGGACACGAACCGACCGTCCCAGATCATCCGCTTCGGGGCGTAGCGCCACGGCGTGAAGAAGTCGCGGAGCTGGCTGACCGTGAGCTTCTTGTTCGGCCGCATGTCGTAGCCGTAGGTCCGGTTCTGGCGGCCCCACAGCGGTCCGGTCACCCGGACGCTGGTGATCCGGAAGTCGGGATCGCGAAGCGGGTCGGCCGTGGCGGTGAAGCCGTGGAGGATCCAGCCGTGACCGCCGTGGGCAACGGTCAGGGCGACGGGCAGCTCGGTCTTGCGGATGCGGATGACAGCCAGGCGCAGGGCCTGGCCGAACGTCGCGTGGCTCTGCAGTCGGTAGCGGTCATCGACGAAATGGCGGAGCCCCGCGGTCCAGCCCTGCGGGTCGACGCCCGCGGACACCGGCAGGTCGTATCGATTGCGCCGGCGCATCCAATCGAAGTAGCGCTCCTGGGCCGCCCGGGTGTGGTCCTCCCGGCCCTCGACCATGTTGCGGATGATCTGGACGCCGGCGGCCGTGCACCACAGCCACGTCTTCTGGGTCGTGAACACGCCCGTGCGGTAGAGGTTGACGCTCCCGTCCCAGGGTTCGCGCGCGTCGGCCGCCGCCGGTGTCGACACCGCGGAGCCGAGGGCGAGGGACATGGCCACGACCAGCCCGAAGACCAGCCGGAGGCGCCGTTGCGGACCGGCCATGCGGGAATCCTGCCCGAGATCGACGGATCCCGCCACCCTCGGCGACGGGCGGACGGGTCAGCCGCGCCCGGCCAGCGCGCCCAGGTGCTCGGTCAGACGCAGGTTCTCGGCGTAGTCGATGGGCACCTCGACGAGCGACGGGCCATCCGTCTCGAGCGCCTTGCACAGGGTCGGATAGAGGTCCGCGGCCGTGGCCGGGCGGAAGGCCGCCATCCCGAACGACTGGGCGTAGGCCACGAAGTCCGGATTGCCGAACTCGACCGCGAACGGGCGCCCGAACTGGTTGCGCTGCTTCCAGTCGATGAGGCCGTAGCCATCGTCCCGCCACACGACGACGGTGATCGCCGTCCCCAGCCGGGTCGCCGTCTCGAGCTCCTGGCTGTTCATCAGGAAGCCGCCGTCGCCACATAGGGCGACGACCTTGCGCTCCGGGTGGACGAGCTTGGCCGCGATCGCGCCGGGCACGCTGATTCCCATCGACGCGAAGCCGTTGCTGATGATGACCGTGTTCGGCTCGTAGGCCTGGTACAGCCGGGCGACCCAGACCTTGTGGGCGCCGACATCGCTGACCACGATGTCCTCCGGCGCGAGGGCCCGGCGCAGGTCCGCGATGGCCCGCTGGGGCGTGATCGGGAAGGCGTCGTTGGCCTCGTGGGCGGCGAGCTCATCGAGGAGCTCCGTGCGCAGGTCGGCGTGGACGAGGATCTCGCGGGACGCATGGCGCTCGCCGGCATCGCGTCCGCCGATGCCATGCGGCTGGACCGCGGTGAGCAGGCGGCGGAGCGTCCCGTCGATGTCGCCGACGAGCTCGATCTCGGGCTGGTACGCCGCGTCGACCTCGGCCGGCGCGGTATCGATGTGGATGATCCGCTTGCGACCGTCGTGGTTCCAGGCCGACGGCGCGTACTCGACGAGGTCGTAGCCCACGCACACGACGAGGTCGGCGCGGTCGAAGCCCGACAGGACGTGGTCGCGCGCCTGCAGGCCGACGGCCATCAGCGACAGATGCGAGCGGTCGTCGATCGCGCCTTTGCCCATGAACGTCGCGGCGACCGGGATGTGCAGGCCGCGGGCGAAGGCCCGCAGATCGTCGGCGGCCCGCCGGCGCAGGACGCCATTGCCGGCCAGCACGATGGGTCGTTCCGAGGCCGCCAGAAGGCCGGCGGCGTGGGCGATGGCCTCGTCGGTGGGCTCCGGGAAGTAGGCCCGGCCGGGCACGAGCGGCACAGGACCGCCGGCGTCGGCTTCCGGGATGACCGTCGCAGCGACGTCCTCGGGGAGCTCGATGTGGGTCGGCCCGGGCTTCTCGAGGGTCGCGACCCGGAAGGCCTTGCGGACGATCTCCGGGATGGCCTCCACCCGCTCGACCCGGGTGTTCCACTTCGTGACCGGCTCCATCATCCGGACGATGTCGACGACCTGGTGGGCCTCCTTGTGGAGCTTGTCCGACGCGGCCTGACCGGTGATGGCGACCATCGGGGCGCGGTCCAGGAAGGCATCGGCGACGCCGGTCACGAGGTTCGTCGCCCCGGGGCCCAGGGTCCCCATGGCGACGGCAGCGCGTCCGGTCAGGCGCCCATGGACGTCGGCCATGAACGCCGCGCCCTGCTCGTGGCGGGTCGTGATGTGGCGGACGATCGGTCGCCGCGACAGCGCATCGAGGATGTCCATCGTCTCCTCGCCCGGGACGGAGAAGACGGTGTCGCAGCCCTCGGCCGCCAGGCACTCGACGAGGAGATCCGCAGCACGACGGGGTTCGGGGTCGGTCATGGGGACATCGTCGCATCCGGGAGCGGGGCGCGCATCAGGCGGTCCCGCGGCGGCGCGGCGGAGGGGTTGCGGTACCCTCGCGACCGATGTCGAGGAGGAACCCGTGCGCCCCGGCCTGACCATCCTGTCGGACGACCTCATCGGTCGGATCGTCGACGAAAGCCTGCGCGTCCTGGCCGAGACCGGGATGGAGATCCGTGGCCACGAGATGCGCCGACGGCTGATCGAGGCCGGCCTGCCGACGAACGCCGCGGGCGACCGCATCCTGTTCCCGCGCGACGTCGTGGAGCGGGCGATCGCGAGCGCTCCCAAGGCGTTCACGCTGTTCGATCGCGACGGGCAGCCCCATGCCGACCTGGGTGGCGACCGCGTCCACTTCGTGCCCGGCTCATCCGGCCTGAAGTGGCTGGACCACCGGACGGGCGAGGTCCGCCTGGCCGACTCGACCGATTTCGTCGAGTACGTCCGCCTGGCCGACGGGCTGCACAACATCGCCTACCTGGCCACGGCGTTCTCGACCAACGCCGACATCGAGGCCCAGGTCTCCGACGCCTGGCGGCTGTACCTGTCACTGACCAACTCGAAGAAGCCGATCGTCAGTGGGGCCTTCACCGAGCACGGCGTGCCGCGCATGGTCGAGATGATGGCCCTCTTCCGTGAGGATCTCGACGACCTGATCGCCCGGCCGATGTCGATCTTCACGATCACCGCGACCGGCAACTTCCGGTACTCCGAGGACTCCTGCCAGAACCTCATCGACTGCGTCGAGGCCGGCGTCCCGGTCGAGATCGTGCCGGTCACCCTGATGGGTCTCATCGCGCCGGTCACGACGGTCGGGGCGACGGTCTTCCACACGATCGACGTGCTGGCCGGGATCACCATGGCCCAGGTCATCCGGCCGGGGGCGCCGGTGCTGTTCGGCGGGGCCCCGGCGACCTTCCACATGAAGATCGCCAGCTCCCCGATGGCCGCCATCGAGGCACTCCAGCTCGACGCCGCGTACGTCGCCGTGGCCAAGTCGCTGGGCCTGCCCTGCCAGTCCTACATGGCCCTGTCGGACGGACCCATCCTGGACGCCCAGGCCGGCGCCGAGACGTTCGGCAGTGCGCTCATCGCCGCCCTGGCCGGGGTCAATAGCGTGAGCGGTCCCGGGATGCTGGACTTCCTCCTCGTGTTCAACCTGCCCAAGCTCGTCTTCGACGACGAGATGTGCGGCCAGGCGCTGCGCTTCGTCAAGGAGATCCAGGTCGCCGACGACCTGCCGGTCCAGCCGCTCATCGACCAGCTGATGGCCGACCAGCACCTGATCATGGCTGACCACACGATGGCCCACTGGCCGTCGGAGCTGTACCTGCCGTCGGTCGTCGTCGACCGGGACAACCGCGAGAACTGGGTCAAGGCCGGATCCAAGGACACCTATCAGCGCGCCAGCGACGAGGTCGACGCGCGGCTGGCTCGCTACCGCCAGCTCGAGACCGATCCGGCCATCGAGGCAGAGCTGCAGCGGATCATCAGGTCCGGACTGAGCAGCCAGACGACCCTGCCGCTCGTGCCGCCCGCCCCCGAGCCGACGGCCGAGGCGCTGGCCGCGGGTGCTGGACCGGTCCGCCGCCGCAACGCCCGGCGCGGCGGCTGACCAGGCGACGTCGAAGGGTCAGCCGGCGACGCCCAGCCGGTCGAGGTCCAGGAGTGGCACGGAGACCGCAGCGTGGGTCCGCTCGCGAGCCAGCGCCGTCCGGGCCGCCGCGACGGGATCGCGACCCTCGAGCAGCGCCAGGACGACCTCGGAACAGACGTCCTCCCACCGAGCATCATGGATCGCTACGAGGTGGTGATCGCGCCGGACGCCCAGCCGATGGAGGATGTCCCACGCCGCATCGAACAGCGGGTGCTGCGCATGCGACGGCGGGATCGGGGCGACGTCGACGCGTCGTCGTTCGCGATAGCGCCGGCGCTGCTCGCGAAGGAGGCCTGGGTTGCTGAGCCGCCAGCGTCGCCGACGCTCGCGCTCGCCGTCGGGGTTGGCCTTGCGCCAGTCCCGAAAGTAGGCCGCCTGCCGAGCCAGGAGCCGCCGTCGGGCGGTCCGGACCTGGGCGCGACGGCGCTCGGGGTGACGGTGCCGATAGCGCGCCTCGCGCTCGCGCGCGCGACGCCGCTTGGCATCTGGGTCGTGGCACGTCGCCGTGCGGGCTTGATGGACTCCGAGTCCAAGACGACCGGTGAAGGACCGACCGCAGGTCGGGCACGTTTCTCTCGACATGGTCTCCGCAGTGGGCGGCCACCACGGCCGGACACCGGATCGGACCACCTCGGAGAGGACGTCGCACGTCGCGCGACGTCAGGGTGCTGGGGCACCTGGGGCGACGACACGCGACTGGCAGAGCCGCGGGGCTGCGTTCGATCCATCGGTGGTATCGCGATGGATCGAGGATCTGGTCGGCGCCCGTCCTCACCGACGGACTTCCCCCCGACGAAGCCCATCTGGGACTCGACGGTCAGACCGTACCACGGATCCGACAGATGGGCCGGCCCGGCTGGGCCCGGCGCTCAGCGGCCGGCGGTCACGACGGCATGCGCGTCGGCGATGAGGCGGTCGAGCTCGTCCCAGTCCACGGGCACGTCGAGGTAGACGCCGACCCAGCCGCGATGCCCGACGTACGGGGGTCGGAAGAACCGCTCCGGGTCAGCCTCGACGAGCACCTCCTGCGCCCCCACCGGTGCGGCGAGCCAGAGCGCCCGACGGTCGTCGTGGTGCCGATCGGCCGAGGTCGCGAACGATCGCCCGCTCCGGGCGAACCAGGTGGCCTCGCCGTGGCTCAGGCGTTCGGTCGCGCCGTCGAAGTCCAGGCAAGCCGCGCGGACGCGGGTGTACGGATCGGGGTCGAGGACGCGGCTCAGATCGCGCGCATCCGGTTGTTCTTGGCGTCGTGGGTCAGCTCGGCCAGGCCGAGGGCCTCGAGCAGGGGCGGCAGGTACATCCCGAACCGCCCGCGATAGCCCTTGCGCAGCCCGTACCAGCCACCGACCGGGTTGTCGTCCGCGCGACCCCACGCCTCGACCGTGCCAGGCTTGACGTCCTTCTGCTCGTCGGCGGCGCCCAGGTCCATCCAGTCGCCGTATGCCTTGAGCATGGCGTGGAGGTCGTCGATCGCCGACAGGTGGTACTTGAGCTGGGTCGACCCGACCTGGCAGACGAGGGCCGGCGGATCCGCCGACTCGTCGCGCCACATCTGATAGCTCGACGTACCCGGAGGCGTCTGCAGCTCCCACGGATCGTCGCGTGTGCCGGTGCCGGTCGCCATGTCGGTGTCTCCTGTGCTCGTGCCGCCAGGTCGACGGCTACGTCGTCTCGACGTTCATGCCCAGCGAAGGCGCTCCGTGAGCGAGCTCCACCGACTCGACGTCAAGGGCCAGGCTCCGGATCCCCGCGCAGGGACGTGGGCGCGGTGGCCACGACCGGAGCGGGACTGAGCTCGCCGCCGCGGACCGTCGCGCCCAGGACGATGGCCGCCGCGACGAGCACGACATTCTTGATGATGTACTGGCCTTCGAGGGTCGGCACGAGCGGGAAGCGGACCCAGGTCTCGGCCGGGAACAGGAACAGCGGGGTGATCGTGCCGAGCATCTGGACGAACAGCAGGAGCAGGGTCACGCGCATCCAGCGGCCGACCAGGAGCCCGACGCCGATGGCCACCTCCCACAGGGCCAGGATCGGGACCGCGACGTCGGCCGGGACGATCCCGCCGGTCAGCGTCTGGATCGTCCGGCCGGCGAGGTCCTCCGCCGGGCTGATCCCGGGGACGAGCTTGAGAGCGCCGAACCACAGGAAGACGATGGCCAGCGCCATCCGCAGCAGGGTCAGGCCGTGGTCCGCCATCCAGGTCGTGATCCGGCGGTCGATCGTGTCCAGCGCCGCCGTCGGCGTGTCGGTCACCGTGCGTCCTCCTGCTCACTGCATCCAGCGTCGTTGTAGCACGGGTGGGGGTCAGGTGCCGGCGGCGATCTCCCGGGACCGTCGCTCCACGAAGGCATCCAGGGCCTCGGCCGCGGCCGGGTCCAGGGCGGGCGGCGTCGCCTCGGCGAGGAGCTGCTTCCAGATCGTGTTGGCCCGCTCCGTCGCGGTCCGCGCCCCGTCGGCCTGCCAGGTCTCGAAGTTCCGCCAGTCGGACAGGAGCGGCCGATAGAACGCGGTCTCGTAGCGCTCCAGCGTGTGGGCCGTACCGAAGAAGTGGCCACCCGGGCCGACATCGGCGATCGCCTCGAAGCCGAGGGATGCCTCGTCGACCACGAGCGGCTGGAGGACCTCGGACATCATCTGCAGGATCTCGGCATCGAGGATGAGCTTCTCGTACGACGCGGTCAGGCCACCCTCCAGCCAGCCGGCCCCCTGGTACAGGAGGTTGACCCCGCCCATGATCCCGCCCCACACGGCCATCTCGGCTTCGTACGCGGCCTGGGCGTCGACGACCGACGAGGCGGTCGCGTTGGATGACCGCCACGGCAGCCCATAGCGCCGAGCGAGCTGGCCGGACGCCAGCTGGCTCTTGACCAATTCGGGCGTCCCGAAGGCCGGTGACCCGGTCCGCATGTCGACGTTCGAGGTGAACGCCCCGTAGACCATCGGGGCACCCGGTCGGACGAGCTGGGCGAGCGCGACGAGGAAGAGCGCCTCGGCGTTCTGCTGGGCCAGCGCGCCGGCCAGCGAGACCGGGCTCATGGCGCCGGCCAGGGTGAACGGCGTGGCCACGACCGGCTGGCCGAAGGTCGCCATCTCGATGAGCCCGTCGCCCATCGGCCCATCCAGGCGGAGCGGCGAGTTCGTGTTGATGACGGTCATCGCCGACGGCTCGCGTACGAGCGTGTCGCGGTCCACGCCGCGGACGATGGCCAGGACGTCCAGCGCGTCGTCGACCGGCGTCGCCCCGAAGCCCAGGCACTGCCAGGTCTTGTCCAGCTCGGTGGCGAAGATCCGGTACATCTCGAGATGGCGGGTCGGGACCGGCAGGTCGGTCGGCTCGAGCGGGCCGCCACCTTCCTGGTGCAGGACGTTGAGAGCGCCGATCAGCCGGACGTAGTCCCGGAAGTCGGCGACGTTGCCGGCGCGCCGGCCGCGATCCAGGTCACTGACGAAGGCCGGTCCGCCGACCGCGCCGAACACGAGATGCGCGCCGCCGAAGGTGATGTCGCGCTCGGGGTTGCGAGCGTGCAGGGTGAACGTCGACGGGGCCAGCGCCACCAGCTCCTCGACCTGGGCTGGATCGAGCCGGACGGTCCGGGTCGCCCGGTCGACCGTCGCGCCGCCGGCCGCGAACGTGTCCAGCACCCGATCGCCCAGGCACTCCAGCCCGATCTCGGACAGGATCCGGAGCGACGCCACGTGGATCGCCTCGACCTGGTCGGCCGACAGGAGCTCCAGCGGCCGGAACGGGTTGACGAGCGGACGCCACGGCAGCTGGGCGACGCCTCCCGTCGCAGAACGACGCGGCCGACGTCGATGCGCCTCGGGCGCCGCGGGCTCGGTGAGGGGATCGTCCGCCATGGCGCCGAATGCTACGCGCGGCATGGTCCCGTGCCCGGCCTGTCGCATCCGCCGGGGCTGTCCCGCGGAATCTCATGCAGGTCTCAGGGTTCGCGGCTCGAATGGGGCCGTCAGCCCGAGCCCGGAACCAGAGGGAGATCCATGAAGCTGAAGCTCGCCGTCGTCGCCGTCCTCGCCGTCGTCGGCGTCGGGGCCCTCGTCTACACGCTCGGCGGCGTGAACGTCAACGCCGCCGATGCGCCCGAGTACCTGACCTCGCCGGCGACCGTCGGGGACGTGACCGAGGACATCGCCGCCACCGGTTCGGTCGCGGCCACGAGCCGGACCGCCGTCGCCTTCGGCGTCGATCCCTATCTCGTTTCCGATGGCGACGGACCCACGTCGCCGACCACCTATGAGGTCACCGACGTGACCGTCCAGGTCGGCGACACGGTCGCCGTCGGCGACCCCCTGGCCACGGCCGACAGTACGGACCTGGCGCGCGAGCTGGCCGCCGCCCGCAACGACCTAAGCTCGGCCAAGGTCAGCCTCCGAGCCGCCGAGGACGACCTGGACGATGCCGAGGACGCCGACGTCACGGCCCAGATCCGTCAAGCCAAGATCGGCCTGAACAACGCCCGCAACGGGGTCGCCGCCGCTCAGGCCAAGGTCGACGACCTGAAGGCCCAGGTCGCCGGAGCCACGCTGACGGCGCCGGTGGCTGGGGTGGTCACCGAGGTCAACGTGACCGCCGGCTTCGACGCCCCGGCCGGTGCGGCCGTGGTCATCGACGCCCCCACGTTCCAGGTCACGACCGATGTCGTCGAGAGCGACCTGGCCGACGTCGAAGTCGGGCAGGTGGCCGCCATCTCGATCGCGGCCATCGACACCGAGCTGACCGGCACCGTCACCGCCGTCTCGCCGATCACGACGAGCGACAGCGGATCCGGGGTCGTGGCCTTTCCCGTGACCGTCACGCTCGACGAGGCGCCGGCCGACCTCCACGCCGGGATGTCCGCCGACGTGACCATCACCATCGCCTCCGCCACCGAGGTCCTGACCGTCCCGAGTGCCGCGCTGCTCGGTGCCGAGGGCGACTATCGGGTCCGGACGCTGGACGCCGAGGGCAACCCCGTCGTCACGCCGGTCGAGGTCGGACTGGTCACCGACACGACGGCCGAGATCACGAGCGGCCTGAGCGAAGGCACGGCCGTCGTGACCGGTACGGCCAGCGAGCTGGCCGGAACGACCAACAACCAGAACGGCGGCTTCGGTGCGCCAGGTGGCGTGGTCTCGATGCCGGGCGGCGGGCCGGTCTTCCGCGACGGCGGCCCGGCCGTCAACGTCGAACGGCCGTGACCGGCGCCCCGATCATCCGGCTGGCGCGGGTCAGCCGGACCTACCAGATGGGTCATGTCGAGGTGCCCGCCCTCGACGACGTGAGCCTGGACGTGGAGCCCGGCGAATTCGTCGCGATCGTCGGCCCGTCCGGATCCGGCAAGAGCACGATGATGAACATCCTGGGGTGTCTGGACCGGCCGACGGCCGGGACCTACGCCCTGGCCGGCACGCCGGTCGCCGACCTCGATGACGACGGGCTCGCCCAGCTTCGGAGCCGGACCATCGGCTTCGTCTTCCAGTCGTACAACCTGCTGCCGCGCACGACCGCCCTCGACAACGTCGCCACGCCGCTGCTGTACCAGGGCGTCGGGCGTCGGGAGCGGGCTGAGCGAGCCCGGGCGGCATTGGAGCGCCTCGGCCTCGGCGACCGGGTCACCCACGAGCCGACCGAGCTGAGTGGCGGGCAGCAGCAGCGGGTGGCCGTCGCCCGGGCGCTGGTGACCGAGCCGGCGCTCATCCTGGCCGACGAGCCGACCGGGAACCTGGACAGCCGGTCCGGCGCGGACGTCCTGGCCGTCTTCCGCGAGCTCCATGCCAGCGGGCGCACGATCGTCCTCATCACCCACGACGCCGAGGTGGCCGCCAGCGCGTCCCGCCAGATCCATCTGCTCGACGGGCGAGTCGCGGCATGAGTGTCAGTGAGCTGCTCCGCCTGGCCCTGTCGCGGCTGCGCACCAGCCGCCTGCGCGCGGCGCTGACGATGCTCGGCGTCATCATCGGCGTGGCCTCGGTCGTCGCCCTCGTCGGCGTCGGTCAGGGCACGACGACGAACATCACCGACCGGCTGTCCGAGCTCGGGACCAATCTCCTGACGATCAGCCCGACCGAGCAGTCGAGCGACGGGACCTCGAGCCTGTCCCTCGAGGATGCCGAGGCGATCGCCGAGCTCGCCTCCGTGGCCGGGGTCGCGCCGGAGGTCTCGACCGGACAGACGGTCATGGCCGGCGAGGAGTCGACCGACACGACGATCGTGGGCACGACCGCGGCCTATCCGACGGTGCGCGCCTTCGATGTCTGGCAGGGCTCGTTCCTGACCGACGTCGCCGTCGACCGCGGCCTGCGGGTCGCCGTCCTGGGCGCCTCGACGGCCGAGGACCTGGGGCTCGACGCAGACGACCTAGGGTCGGAGATCGCCATCGGCGGCATCCCGTTCACGGTCATCGGCATCCTCCAGCCCAAGGGCGGGAGCGGCTTCGAGGACCCCGATGACCAGGTCATGGTGCCGGTCGCGACGGTGCAGAAGTACTTCATCGGCGGTGACAGCGTGCGGACGATCGGGGTCAGCGTCGCGGACGGGTCGGCGATGGAGGCGACCAACGCCGAGATCAGCGCGCTCCTCCGGGAGCGCCACGAGCTGGCGGCGACCGACGACGACGACTTCAGCATCTTCGACCAGACCCAGCTGCTCGAGGCTGCATCGTCGATCAGCGGGACGCTGACCCTGCTCCTCGGCGGGATCGCCTCGATCTCGCTCATCGTCGGCGGCATCGGGATCATGAACATCATGCTCGTGTCGGTCCGCGAGCGGACCCGCGAGATCGGCATCCGCAAGGCCGTCGGCGCCCGCGGCCGCGACATCCTCGCCCAATTCCTCGTCGAGGCCCTGACCCTGTCCCTGCTGGGCGGGCTCATCGGCATCGTGGTCGGCCTGGCGGTCTCCGCCGGCATCGGCCAGATCGCCGGCTGGGGCTTCGCATTCGATCCGCGGACGGTCCTGGCGGCCGTCCTGTTCAGCCTCGCGGTCGGGGTGGTGTTCGGCGTCTGGCCGGCCCGCCAGGCCGCCCGCCTCGACCCCATCAGCGCCCTGCGCTACGAATGACCGAAAGGGAGCGACCCATGACCATGCCCCTCGAACCGACCGCGACCAGCGGGGATCCGACCACGGCAGCCACCGCGCCCATCACGACGCCGGCCGACGCCGCGGCCACTGCGGCGATCGTGCCGCCGAGCCCGGCCGTGCCGGCCGTGCAAGTCCCCCCGCGCAAGCCGGCCGGCGGCCGCGCGGCTGGCGGCCGCGCGGCTGGCGGCCGGTGGGTCAACGTCCTCCTGGGGGCGGCCGCGCTCCTGGCCGTCGGCGGGGTCGCCTTCGCGGTCGGCCGCACGACGGCGCCGGCGTCGGCCGTCGGCTTCGTCGGCGATGGTGGGCCGATGGTCATCCGGCCCGACGGCAGCTTCGACCCGGGTGCCGCTCCGGATGGCGTCCGGCCCGGCGGGCCCGGGTTCCTGGCCGCCGGCGGCCTGACCCTGGAGGGCACCGTCACCGCGGTCGATGCCGACAGCATCACCGTGCGCCTGGCGTCCGGCGAAGAGCAGACGATCCAGGTCGACGACGCGACCACCTACCACGAGGCCACCGCGGCCGATCCTTCGGCCGTCGCCGTCGGTGACGAGGTCGCCGTCCAGGCCGATGGCGGTCGAGTCCGGATCGACGCCGGCGGCGGGACCGGTTCGAACGCCGCCCCGGAGCTCACCGCCGGCGACGTCACGGTCCGGCGGTAGCCGGACGCCCCGGGTAGGCTGACCGCCATGCACCTCCTCGTCATCGAGGACGATCCGCGCCTGTCGCGGCTCCTCAAGCGCCTGCTCGAGGACGATCGCCATGTCGTCGAGCTGGCCACGGACGGCACGACCGGCCTGGAGATCGCCGAGGACGCGCCGGGCATCGAGTGCGTCATCCTCGACGTCGGGCTGCCCGACATCAGCGGGCTCGAGGTCGCCAGCCGGTTGCGCAAGGGTGGCTCGGACGTGCCGATCCTCATGCTGACCGCGCGCGACACGGTGGGCGACCGGGTGACCGGCCTTGACGCAGGGGCGGACGACTACCTGGTCAAGCCGTTCGCCTTCGAGGAGCTGTCCGCGCGCCTGCGCGCGATGGCCCGCCGCAGCGCCGACGTCCGTGGCCAGCGGCGGACCATCCCGAACCTGACCGCCGGGTCCATCTCGCTCGACGAGACCGCCCGGCGGGTCACCGTCGCGGACCAGCCGGTCGACCTCAGCCCGCGCGAGTTCTCGCTCCTCGAATGCCTGCTTCGTCACGTCGGCCAGACGCTGACCCGCGACCAGCTGCTCGACCAGGCATGGCCGTTCGGCGTGGCCGTGACCCCGAACGCGGTGGACGCCTACATCCACTACCTGCGCGACAAGCTGGGCGCCGCGGGACGACAGATCGAGACGGTCCGCGGGGTCGGCTACCGGCTCGCCGATGCCTGACGGCGTCCGCGCCGACGCTACGACGGACCCCGCCGACCCCACGCTGACGACGGCGGAGGCCGACCTCCTTCGTCGCGTCCGGCTCAACCTGTCGCTGTGGAGCGGCGGCATCACGCTGGCCGTGCTCGTCGTCCTCGGGATCGTGTTGTACGTGGCCGTGGCGCGGTCCCTGTCGGCGACCGGGACGGCCCAGGTCGAAGCCCGCGCCGACCAGATCACGGGCCAGCCGCCCGACCCGGACGACGGCTTCTCCGCCGGCGGGTTCATCTTCGGCGGCCCGGGTTCGGGGACGCTGGCCCTGCTCGCGAACGCGGCGGGCGAACAGGTCGACCTGCCGGGGCCCGGCCAGCCCGGCCCGATCCAGGGCTTGCCGCTGCTCGAGGGCATCCAGGCCGTCCAGGCCGGCGCCGCGCGGGACATCCGCAATGCGGTCATCCAGCAGGACACGCCCGTCCGGGTCCTGACCGAATCGGTCCAGGTCCGCGGCCGGACACTCTTCCTCCAGGTCGTCGGCGACCGGACGACGGAGGTCCGAACGCTGATGGTCGTGATCATCGTCCTCGTCGTCGGTGGCGTCGTCGCCCTGCTCGTCGCGTCCGGGGCCGGTGCCGCCTACGCCAGCCGCGCCCTGGTGCCGATCCGTCGGTCGCTCGTCGCGCAACGCGATGCCCTCCGTCGCCAGCGTGAGTTCGCCGCCGACGCGTCGCACGAGCTGCGCACGCCGCTGACGGTCATCCGGGCCAGCGTCGACGACCTGGAGCGCCATCGCGACGAGCCGGTGGCGACGGTCGGCTCCGCCTTGACCGACATCAAGGACGAGGTCGACCACCTGGCGGCGATGGTCGACGACCTCCTTCTCCTGGCCCGCTCGGACTCCGGCGCCATCGCCCTGGAGCGGGTGCCGGTGGACCTGGGCGACGTCGCTTCGACGGGGGCCTCCGCGCTCGGGCCGGTCGCCACGGCCAAGGACGTGACCATCGCGGTGGACCCGGAGCCGGCCGAGGTCGTCGGCGATCCGGCGCGCCTGCGGCAGCTCGTCGTCATCCTCGTCGACAACGCCGTCCGTCACGTGCCGGCCGGCGGCCACGTCAACGTCCGCGTCCGGGTCGTCGACGGCGAGGCCACCCTGGTCGTCGAGGACGACGGTCCGGGCATCCGGCCAGACGATCTGCCCCGGCTGTTCGACCGGTTCTACCGGGGCGCCGGGGCGCCAGGCGGTGGGACCGGCCTGGGCCTGGCCATCGCGGCCTGGATCGTCGAGCGTCACGGCGGCCGCATCGAGGGGGCCAACCGGCCGGCCGGTGGGGCCGTGTTCACCGCCCGGTTGCCGACCCTCGGTACGGGCGCGCCGAGCGCCTGAGCGGCCGTCCCGAGCCAGACCGCCGCCGCGCCCGGGTCCTAGACTGCCCGTGGGAGGTGCGGCGGATGCGGGTCGTGGTCACGGGCGGCAGCGGCAAGGCCGGGCGATGGGTCGTCCGTGACCTGCGCGAGCATGGCCACGACGTCCTGAACGTCGATCTCCGCCACGACGGCAGTCCGCATGGCCAGTGCGTCATCGCCGACCTGACCGACCTGGGCCAGGCCCACGACGTCCTCCGCGGGTCCGACGCCGTCGTCCACCTGGCCGCCATCCCGGCGCCGGAGCTGCGGCCGGAGGGTGAGACCTTCCGGATCAACGCCCTGTCGACCTACAACGTGTTCACCGCCGCGGTCGCCGCCGGCCTCCGCCGCGTGGTCTGGGCGTCATCGGAGACGGTCCTCGGGCTGCCCTTCGACACCCCGCCGGAACGGGCGCCGATCGACGAGACGCTCGCCCCCCGGCCCGAGACGTCATACGCGCTGTCGAAGCTGGTCGGGGAGACGATGGCCGACCAATTCGCGCGCCAGTCGGGCATCCCGTTCGTCGGGCTGCGCATCTCGAACATCATGGAGCCGGGCGACTACGCCGCCTTCCCCGGCTACTGGGATGACCCGCGGCTGCGGCGCTGGAATCTGTGGGGCTACGTCGACGCCCGGGACGTGGCGCTGGCCGTGCGCCTCGCGCTCGAGGCCGACGTCGACGGCGCCCCGGTCTGCATCATCGCCGCGGCCGACACCGTCATGCCGCGATCCAGCGCGGAGCTCATGGCCGAGGTCTATCCGGATGTCCCCCTGGCCCGGCCGCTGGACGGACGCGAGACGCTGCTCTCCATCGACCGAGCACGCTCGCTCCTGGGCTACGAGCCGACGCATCGATGGGCGGACCACGTCGAGTCGTGACCGCCAGCGACTGGCCGCGATTTGGGCGCGACACCGGCGACGAGGCGATCGCCTGGCGACCGGACCGGGCGCGGCCGCGGTGTCGCGGCTGGCCTCGTTCCTGCGCGCCACGTCTGAGCCCACGCTCGAAGCGCTCCAGGCTCGGGCTGAGGCGGACCCTGGCTGGTTCTGGGGCGCGGCCGCGGACGACCTAGCCCTCGCCTGGACGCGGCGACCGACGTCCATCCTCGACGCGTCGGGCGGCCCGGCCTGGACCCGCTGGTGGGTCGGCGGGGCGTTCGACTGGTCATGGGCCGCCGTGGCGCCCCGGGCCGCCCGCGATCCGGACGGCGAGGCGCTCGTCTGGGAGGGCGAGGACGGCGTCACCGTCACTCGGACGAACGCGCAGCTCGCCGGCGACGTCGAGCGGGCGGTCCGCCAGCTGCGCGACCTCGGGGTCGGTGCCGGCGATCGGGTCGGGATCCTCCTGCCGATGCTCCCCGAGACGGTCACGGCGGTCCTGGCCGTCAGCCGGGTCGGAGCGATCTTCACCCCGATCTTCTCGGGCTACGCGGCCCCGGCCATCGCGACGCGCCTCGTCGACGTCGGGGCGCGCTTGCTGATCACCACCGATGGATTCCGTCGGCGCGGCGCCTGGGTGGACCTCAAGTCCGTCGCCGATGCCGCGGTCGCGGCGGCGCCGACGGTCGAGCACGTCCTCGTCGTCCGCCGCGCCGGCGACGCGCTCGACGTGCGCTGGACCGAGGGGCGCGACGTGTGGTGGGCGGCCCCGGCGATCGACGACGCCGGAGCGCCACCGCCCACCCCGGGCGGCGAGGCCGGTCCGGCGACGGACCCGGAGACGCCGTACATGGTCATCCACACGTCGGGCACGACCGGCCGCCCGAAGGGCGCCATCCATGTCCACGGCGGCTTCCCCATCAAGGCCGCCCAGGACCTCGCCCACACCTTCGACCTGACCGCGCGCGACACGCTGTTCTGGTTCACCGACCTCGGCTGGATGATGGGTCCGTGGGCCATCGCCGGGTCGCTGCTCCTCGGCGCGCGGTTGGTCCTGTACGAGGGCGCCCCCGATTTTCCGGGGGCGGACCGCCTGTGGGCGCTGGTCGCCCGCCACCGGGTGACCCACCTGGGCCTCTCGCCGACCGTCATCCGCGCGCTCATGGCGCATGGCGAGGGACCGGTCCGCGGGCACGACCGGTCGTCGCTGCGCGTCCTCGGGTCGACCGGCGAGCCCTGGAACCCCGAACCCTGGTGGTGGTACTTCCGCGAGGTCGGCGAGGGACGCTGCCCGGTCATCAACTACAGCGGCGGGACCGAGGTCGCGGGCGGGATCGTCGGGGGCAACGTCCTGGGGCCGATCAAGCCGGCGTCGTTCAGCGGGCCGTGCATCGGGACCGCCGCGGACGTCGTCGACGATGCCGGGCGACCGGTCCGCGGCCGCGTCGGCGAGCTCGTCATCCGGGCGCCGATGCCGGGCATGACCCGCGGCTTCTGGCAGGACCGCGAACGCTACGAGTCGACCTACTGGTCGCGCTGGCCGGGGCTGTGGGCCCATGGCGATTGGGCGTCGATCGACGCCGATGGCTTCTGGTACATCCATGGCCGGTCAGACGACACGCTGAAGGTCGCCGGCAAGCGGGTCGGGCCGGCCGAGGTGGAGAGCGCCGCCGTCGCGCATCCGGCGGTCCTCGAGGCCGCCGCGATCGGGGTCCCCCATCCGATCAAGGGCGAGGCCATCGTCGTGCTGTGCGTCCTGCGACCGGTCGTGGCCGACGACGAGGGCCTGCCCGGGTCGATCGCCGACACGGTCGCGGCCCAGCTCGGCAAGCCGCTCCGCCCTGAAGCCGTCGTGGCCGTCTCGGCGCTGCCCAAGACCCGCTCCGGCAAGGTCATGCGCCGGGTCATCCGGGCCGCCTGGCTGGATCTCGACCCGGGCGACCTCAGCGCCCTCGACGACCCAGCGTCGCTCGAGGCGATCCGGTCGGCCGGCGCCGCAGCGACGGGCTAGGGGTCGCCGAGCTCAATCCCCGCCGAGGACCGCCCCGATGAGCACCACGATGCCACCGAGGATGAACAGGCCCGCGGACACGAGGCGCACCGTTCGTGGCTGGAGGCGCGTGCCCACCTGGCGGCCGATCGCGACGGCCACGAGGTTCGCCCCGACCTCCCCGATGACCGCCCCGATCCAGGTCGGCAGCGGGCCCTGGCTGGCCGCCAGCCCGAAGGTCACGAGCATCGTCTTGTCCCCCAGCTCCCCGATCGTGAACGTGGCCGCCACGGTCAGGGCCAGGGCGAGACCGCCCCGTCGGGTCGAGGCGGCAGCGGCCGCCTCGGGGTCCTCGTCCTCGTCGTCGTCGCCGCGGAGCGTCCACAGGCCGACGCCGATGAACGCGGTCCCGGCGACGACTGCGACGAGCTGGGTCGGCAGGAACGCCCCGACGGCGGCCCCGACGAGCACGCTGATCCCGGTGATGACGGTCGCCGCGAGGATCAGCCCGGCGATGACGGGCAGTGCCGGGTAGCGGGTCGCGAAGGCGAGGATCAGCAGTTGGCTCTTGTCGCCGAACTCGGCGACGAAGACGGCGACCGCCGCGATGGCGATGGCCGCGAAGAACTCGGTCACGAAGGCGTCGTTCGGAGCACGAGCTCGATCGTACCCGCGACGCGCTGGCCGCGGGACCGGCGGTATCCTTGCCGTCGTGATCGAGACCGTCGCGCCGGACAAGGACGTCGTCAGCTGGGACGAGCTTGACCGCCTCGTGTCGGTGCTGGCCGAGCGACTGGCCGGCCGGTCGTTCGACGTCCTGCTGACGATCACCCGGGGCGGGATGGTCCCGGCCGGGATGCTGTCCTACCGCCTCGGGCTGCGCGACATCCTCGTCGCCGCCGTCGAGTACTACGACGACCACGGGCTGCCCGGGCCGCATCCCACGTTCTTCCAGTTCCCGGCCGACCCGCTCCTGCGCGGCAAGCGTGTCCTCATCGTCGACGAGGTCTGGGACAGCGGCACGACCATCGCCGCCGTGACCGACCGGGTCCGCCAGGCCGGCGGGCTGCCGACGACGGCCGTCCTCCACTACAAGCCCACCCATTCCGTCGTCGGCGGCCGCCCGGATGTCTTCGCCGTCGAGACGGATCGCTGGATCGTCTACCCGTTCAAGGCGGGCTACTGACCCACCGCCGGCGGCTCATGTGGCCCGGCCGGCGATCCCTGGCCCGGATCGGAGGTCCTCCCCGATGTCACGTTCGCTCCTCCTCGTCGGCACCCCCAAGGGCGCGTTCATCCTCGACAGCCCCGATCGCCAGGACTGGGCGATGCGCGGGCCGCTGTGCGAGGGCTGGCCGATCCACGACCTCATCATCGAACCGGGCAGCGGGGCCATCCTGGCGGCGGGCGGCTCGCCGTGGTACGGGCCGGCGGTCTGGCGGAGCGAGGACCTCGGCGAGACCTGGACCCACTCCTCGGTCGGCCTGACCTACGGCGACGATGCCGAGGCGATCACGACGGTCTGGAGCCTGGCCACGACGCCCGACGGAGCGATCCTCGCCGGCGTCGAGCCGGCCGGCCTGTTCCGGAGCGAGGACGGCGGGGCGAGCTGGTCGCACGTCAAGGCGCTGACCGAGCACGAGTCCCGGGCGACGTGGCAGCCCGGCGCCGGCGGGCTGATCCTCCACACGATCGTGCCCCACCCCACGGACCCGCAGCGGACGTGGGTCGGCATCTCGGCCGTCGGCGTGTTCGAGACGCGCGACGGCGGCGCCAGCTGGGAGCCACGCAACCGTGGCGTCCGGGCCGACTTCAACCCCGACCCCCATCCGGTCACCGGCCAGTGCGTCCACAAGTTCGCGATGGCCGCCGGCGAACCCGAGACGCTCTACCAGCAGAACCACTGCGGGATGTACCGCTCGCTCGACGGCGGCGCCACATGGACCGACCTGACCGCCAACGGCCTGCCCAGTCAGTTCGGCTTCCCGCTCGTCGCCCATCCGCGCGATCCGAAGACGTTCTGGATCATCCCGCTCAACGGCGACGACCGCGGGCGCTACGTGCCGGACGCCTCGGCCGCCGTGTGGCGGACGACGGACCGCGGTGACACGTGGACCCGCAGTGGCGACGGCCTGCCGCAGCACGATGCCTACCTGTCCGTGCTCCGCGAGGCGATGGCCCGTGACACGCTCGACCCGGTCGGGGTCACGTTCGGGACGAAGACCGGCCAGCTCTGGCACAGCGACGACGAGGGCAGCCGCTGGCGGATGCTGACCGGCGACCTGCCCGAGATCTGGGCGGTCGAAGCGGCCGTCGTCGACTGATCCGGTCACGACGCGGAACCATGGCGACCGTCCTGCTGCCGCGCTCGCTGCTCGCCCTGTTCCCCGGCGCGGAGCGCCGCTACGACGTCGACGCCGCTGACGTGGCGACGGTCATCGACGTCCTCGAGGCGCGGGTCCCGGGCCTGCGCGACCGCCTGGTCGAGGCGGGGCCGCGCCTCCGGCCGCATATCAACGTGTTCGTCGCCGGTCAGCCGGCGGACCTGACCTCGCCGGTCGCCGCCGGCGACACGGTCCACGTCATCCCGGCGGTGTCGGGCGGCTGATCGCGCCGCGTGTGGATCGGCGCGGCAGGGCTAGGCGAGGGGCCGGAGCGGATCGAACAGCTCCGTCCGCTCGGCGACGGCGTCGCCGCCCAGGGCGCGCAGGCGCGACCCGTCCGCCGGGGAATCCCCGACGACCGCCCGCCATCCGAGATCGGCCAGGCGCTCCAGGGTCACGAGCGCCGCCGTCACCATCGCCGACGCGTGGGCTGCGGCGACGCCTTCCAACGGGCCGGACGGGGCGACCGCCGCGAGGTCGGCGGCGACGTCCGCGGCCGCTCGACCCTCGGCTGCGGCCCGACGGCCATCGGCGTGGACCCGGCGCATGAGGACGGCCTCCGGCCCGGACCGGGCCAGGCCAGCCGCCGCCTGGAACAGCCAGGCCATCCCGGCCGCGGTCTCCGCCCCGTGCCCGATCGGCTCGTCGAAGCGCACCAGGTGCTCCGGGAACAAGGCCCGCCGGACGGCGATCTCACCGAGGATCCGGGCACTCGCGGCCGACTCCTCGGCCACCCACGCCGGATAGGCGCCGACGACGATCCGATCGGCCGGTATGCCGTCGGCCCGGGTCATCGCGACCCCGACCAGCTGGAGGGCCAGCGCTCGGCCACTCCGGGTCGCGGGGTCCGCCGGGACGCCGGTCGCCAGGTCCGGGGCCACGACCAGGGGCCCGGGGCCGACGGCGACGAGCGTGTCCGCCCGGCGATGCAGGCGGCGGGCGAAGGCGTGGTCGGCCAGGGACCGGTCGGGATCAACCCCGCCGACGACGATCTCGGCCATCGGGTCGGCCTCGACGACGTCGACCCGCTCGAACGCGGCGACGACGGCGCCCTCGGGCACGCCCAGCGGCGGGATCGCCGTGGCCAGCCGGACATACCCGCGCCGCTCGGCGGCGACCCCGTCCGCCACCCGACGCAGGCGGCCCAGGGCGCGTTGGCTGCCGGCCGGGGCCGGCTCCAGCTCATCGATGTCGGCGAACGCTCGAGCGGCGCTCGCGCCGCGGCGGTCGTCGCCATCGCGCGGCCGCCACTCCGGCACGTCCTGGCCGGCCGCATGGAGCCGGTCCGCCAGCTCGCGACCCATCGGGACCTCGACGCGCAGCAGGTCGAAGCCGGCCATCGCCAGTGTGGCGACCTCGTCCAGCGCGCCTTCGAGGTCCGGTTCGGTGAGGGTCGTCCCGAGCCACGGACGGGCGGGCTCGCCGAGCAGATCCTGGAGCTCCCGGCGGGCGGTCCGGTCGGCGTCGATGCGCTCCAGGGCGGCGGTGGTCAGCCGGCGCGCCTCCGCCTCGGCCACGGCCCGCCGGTCGGGCTCGCGCAGGAGCTCGGCCTCGAGGGCCAGGTCGACCGCGCCGGACGCGACGTCGAGGGCGAGCTGTTGGGGCTCCAGGTCGTACTCGAGGAGCGCCATCGCGAACGGCAGGGCGATCCCCTCGCCCAGCCCGCGCGGTGAACCGGCCAGCCAGCGGTCGATGGCCCCGCCGGCCAGCGGCCGGCCGTTGCGGTCCAGGCCGTGGACGCCGAACAGGCGGAGGATGGCGCGTTCCTGGCCGACCGTCGTCGACGCTCGCGCCCGGGCGCCCCAGGCGCCGGCCAGCGTCTCGGCCCGCTCCACCAATCGATCGAGCGGCCCGAAGGCCGACGTGGCGTCCGTCACGTCGCCAAGGATAGGGGGCCCATCAGTCGACGGCCGAGGCGAGGCGGTTGACGGCCAGGAAGCCGCGGTAGGCCAGGACCGGGTCGTCGGCGGTGATCCGGACCGTCCGGTCGCCGACCCGCTCCGTCCCCGGCACGATCGCGCCATGGTCGGCGACGACGCCGCGCTTGTAGTCGACCTCGATGACGACCGGCCGGCCGACCTCGAGCGGCCGGAGCTCGCCGGCGGCCGCTCGCCGGACGGCCCGCTCCGCACCGTCCCGGATCCGCTCACAGGCCAGGCTCGGATGGATCGAGATCGCACTGTGCGTCCCATCCACCGTCTTGACCACGACGCGCTCCGTCCAGGGCAGCCAGGCTTCGACCTCCTCGGCCAGGGCATCGTCACCGGAGACCAGGCCGACGGGGATGCCCCACGCGCCGAGGACGAGCGCGTTGAGGCCGTACTCGCCGGTCGGACGTCCGTCCAGGCGCGTCTCGATGGGGGCGCCGCTGTAGGTGTGGGCGATCGTCCCCGTCCCGTGACCGGCCCGCGCGTGATAGCCGACGAACAGCGCGACCTCGAACGACGAGGCCCCATCGTCCGACGGCCGCGCGCCGGCGACCATCGACCAGGCCTTCTGGCCCTGCAGGACGCGGGCCGCGGGGTGGAGGGCGGCCGGCAACAGGTTGGTCATGTTCCAGTGGCTGTCATTGACCAGGATGTCGGTCGCTCCGGCGGCGACGGCGCCCTCGATGGCCGCGTTCGCCTCGTCGACCATGAGGTCGACGGCGACCGGGTAGCGGACGTCCTTGGGATCCGTCGGGTCGGGGTGGCTGACCCCGCCGATGCCCTCCATGTCGACGCTGATGTAGACCCTCACCCGTCGTCCTCCTGTGCCGTCGCCCGGGCCGGATGACCGACCCAGACGTGCCCGTCCGCGAAGCGCTCGGCCTTCCAGATCGGTGCGCGGGCCTTCGTCTCGTCGATCGCGTAGCGGGCCGCGTCGAAGGCCGCGCCACGATGGGCGGCCACGGCGACGACCGCGATGCTGGCCGCCCCCAGCGGGACGTCCCCGACCCGATGGACGATGGCCAGCCGGTCGACCCCGAAGCGCGCCTCGATCTCGTCGGCGATGGCCGCCAGGACGTCGATGGCCATGGGCTCGTGGGCCTCGTACTCGAGGGCCTCCACCGACCGGCCGGCGTGGCGGGCGGCCTCGGCCTCCTGGCCGGGCGCCGGGGTCCCGGGCGTCTCGCGGGTCCGGCCCAGGAAGCCGACCGCCGCACCGTCACCCGGCGTCGCCAGCCGGTCGGTCAGCTCGGCCAGGATCTCGGCGCCGAACGGAGCCTCGCGGATCTCGAGGATGCGGCCCGCGCGGCCCGCGGCCGGCCCGTCGTCCTCAGCGCCACCCGACACGGGTGGGATCATCGCCACCTCGTCACCGTCGGCCAGCGGCGTCGATGCTTCGGCGTACGCGCCGTTGCGGGCGAAGCGGACCGACTCCCGGCCGGGCGCCAGGACCGGGTGCTGGGCGACGAGGGCCGCCCAGGCGTCGGCCACGGTCGCGCCGGCGTCCAGGTCGACCGGGACCTCGCGCGCCCCGGCCAGCTCGCGTTGCATCGCGAACAGCCGGATCCGGATGTGCATCCAGGTCAACCTCGACCGGCCGTCGAGCGATAGCCGGCGACGAGCAGGCCGTCGCCGAGGGGCAGGACCGAAGCGCTGAACCGCGTGTCCGCGTGGACCCGCGCCACGAACGCCCGGAGGGCCGCCGTGGAGCTGTCGCCGCCGACCGGCCGTGAGCCGGAGACGCGCCCGCTCCAGAGCACGTTGTCAGCGATGACCAGGGCACCGTCGACCAACCGGCCGCCGTCGACGAGGGCGTCGAGGTAGGCCGCGTACTCCCCTTTCAAGGCGTCGATGAAGGCGAGATCGAACGGACCGTCGAGGGCGGCGTCACGGGCCGCGAACGCGTCGAGGGCCGGGGCGTTGACCTGGATGATCCGGTCGTCGGCGAGGCCCGCCTCGCGCCACCAGCCACGTGCCTTGGCGGTCCGGTCCGCGTCAGGGTCGATCGTCACGATGCGCCCATCCGGCGGTTGGCCCAGGGCGAGCCACAGGGTCGAGTAGCCATAGGCCGTGCCGACCTCGACGATCCGCCGGCGTCCGGCGGCCAGCGCCCGGAGCACCCGGCCGGTGTGGCGATCGACGATCGGGACGCCGGTCGGCTCGGCCGCGGCCTCGATGGCCAGGGCGGCCGGGATGACATCGTCCGCGACCGACTCGATCCAGTCGATGTCGGTGGCGTCCGGGATCCAGGCGTCGTCGGCCTTCATCGGTCGTGTCCTCCGTCAGACGAGCAGGCCGGCTCCGAAGTAGAGGCCGGCGGCGAGGATGGTGCCGGCGGCGATCGTGCCGACGTTGATGTACAGCAGGCCGGTCGCCGACTCCATGCTCCGGCTCCGTGCCGTCTGGACCGCAGCCCACGACACGACGAGCGGGAAGATGAGCCCGACGATGAGGCGCAGCCAGACGAACAGCGCCCATGGTCCCACCAGCGGCGCGAACGGGCCGACATCCGCCGGCCCGGCGCCGGTCCCGACCCACACGACGAAGAGCCCGACCTGGATGGCGATGATCGCCAGCAGGGCACGCGACAGGACGATGAGCGGCGACTCGGGCAGCTTGGGCGTGACCAGGTACCAGTGGCCGAGGATCATCGCCGCGAACACGCCGCCGATCGCGGCGCTGACGACCGCCAGCTGGACGAGGAGGGCCGCGACACCTGGGCCGCTTCCGCCCCAAGTCAGCGCCCCGAAGACGAGGGCCAGGAGGCCGGCACCGAACGCCACGAGCTCCACCGGAGACGCCCATGCCGGTCGGGCGCGGCGGATGATGATGGCGGCCGCGGCCAGGATCCAGAAGGCGGCCAGCGCGGTCCGGCGCGGGGCGTCCCACATCGGGTCGACGGTCACCGGCGAATTGCCGAGGCTGGTCGGCAGGGCCCCGTCGCTGATCCAGGCCAGGATCCCGAACCCGACCGCGCAGGCGGCCGTGAAACCGAGGAACCCGGACGTCGCCGCGGTCCGGCGACGAAGCAGGACGACCGCGGCGTAGGCACCCAGCGCCAGCCCGGTCAGGACCGTCCAGTTGATGAAGGCCAGGTTCTGGGCGATCTGCGTGCCGGACACGGACGCGAGTGTAGCCGCGCGGCTAGCATCGACGGCACAGGAGGTGATCGGACATGGGCATCCCCGCGGGCGTCCGCGTGACGTGGTACGGCCACAGCTGCTTCGAGCTCGTCACGCCGGGCGGCCGGACCGTCCTGTTCGACCCGTTCCTCGCCAACCCCAACAGCCCGATCACCGCGGACGCCGTGGAACGATGCGACGTCCTCCTCGTCAGCCACGGCCACTTCGACCACTTCGGTGATGCGCTGGCGATCGCGTCCAGGCTTCGCCCGGCCTGGCCGTGCATCCACGAGATGAGCCTGTGGCTGGCCCGCCGTCTGCCCGGCGGTGGCGACCAGGTCATCGGGATGAACAAGGGTGGGACCGTCGAGGTCGCCGGCCTGCGGATCACGATGACGACAGCCGACCACTCGGCTGGTGACTGGAACGCGGCCGGCGAGACGACCCTGTACCTCGGCGATCCGGTCGGGTTCGTCATCGAGCTCGAGGACGGTGCCCGGCTGTACTTCGCCGGCGACACGACCGCGTTCGGCGACATGGCCTTCATCCGCGAGCTGCACCACCCGTCGCTCGCCTTCCTGCCCATCGGCGACCACTACACGATGGGTCCGGAGGAGGCGGCCATCGCGGTCGGCCTCCTGGGCGTCGACGACGTCATCCCGATGCACTACGGGACGTTCCCGGTCCTGACCGGCACGCCGGACCGGCTGCGCGACGCGCTCGAGGCGCGCGGTCTCGGCGGTGTCACCGTGCACCGGCTGGAACCTGGGACGCCGGTCAGCACCTGAGGGCCGTCAGCCGCTCGACCGCGACTCGGTCTACCATCCCGGGCATGGCTGGACCCAGCGGCGACGTCCCCGTCGGCGCTTCTGCGGATCGCCCGCCCGAGCTCCGATGTCGTGCGTGCGGCGCTCGCCTCGAGGGCGTCTTCATCGACCTGGGGGTCTCGCCGCCGTGCGAGGACTTCCTGACGGCCGATCGGATCCACGAGCCCGAGACCTTCTACCCCCTCGATGTCCGCGTCTGTGACGTGTGTCGGCTCGTGCAATTGCCGCCCTACCTCGCCCCGGATGCGATCTTCCGCGACTACCACTACTTCTCGTCGGTGAGCTCGTCGTGGGTGGCCCATGCGGGTCGGCTGGTCGCCGAAGCCGTCCGTCGCCAAGGCCTCGGCCCCACGTCGCGCGTCGTCGAGATCGCGTCCAACGACGGCTACTTACTACGTCAGGTGATCGACCTGGGGATCCCGGCCGTCGGCGTCGAGCCGGCTCGGAACATCGCGACCGTCGCGCGCGAGCGAGGCGTCCCGACCATCGACGAGTTCTTCGGCCTGGACCTCGCCCGAACCATGGTGGCCCGTGACGGCAGAGCGGACTGGATCGTGGCCAACAACGTCTTCGCCCACATCCCCGAGCTCAACGATTTCACGGCCGGGTTCGCCGAGCTCCTCGCCGCCGATGGTCTCCTGTCGATCGAGGTCGCCTATCTGCCGCGGCTCATCGACCACAACGAGTTCGACACGATCTATCACGAGCATTTCATGTATTACACGCTGCTGTCGGCCGAGCGCGTCCTCGCCCGCCATGGCTTACGCGTGTACGACGTGGAGGAGCTCCCGACCCACGGCGGCTCGATCAGGCTGTGGGTGGTCCACGACGACGACGGCCGGGCCACGACGGCTGCGGTCGACGACCTTCGTGCCCGCGAACGTGAGGCCGGGTTCGACGGACCCGAGGGCTACGGGGGGTTCGCCTCCCGGGTCGAGGTGGTGCGACGGGACCTGTTGGCGTTCCTGATCGAGGAACGACGGCGCGGGTCCCGCATCGCCGGCTACGGGGCGCCGGGCAAGGCGAACACGTTGTTGAACTACTGCGGGATCAGGACCGACCTCATCGCCTATCTGGTCGATCGCAACGTCGACAAGCAGGGCCGCTATACGCCGGGGATGCGCATCCCGATCCACGCCCCCGAGGTCCTGGACGCCGACCGCCCGGACGTCATCGTCATCATGGCCTGGAATCTGCGCGACGAGATCAGCGCCCAGCTTGCCCACACGGCGGCTTGGGGCGCCCGCCTCGTCGTGGCCATCCCGGCCCTGAGCATGCTGGGCCCCGGCGGATGGGTCGCACCGTGAACCGAACGCCAGACGACCGCGACCGCGCTCGTTCGCGGAGCGTGTATGGTCGGCACGGTCTCGCGCGGCTCGGCCGACCCCACGTCTCCTGAGGTGCCTCGATCGACCTCCTGATCATCCTCTTGATCCCTGTCTGGGTCGTGACATTCGCGTTCGGCGCCCACTGGCTGGCGGTCCGACGGGAGCGCAGCGGCGGCCTGTGGGCCGTGCTGGGCACGATCATCGGCCCCATCGCGCTCCTCCTCCTGGCGACCGCGCCGCCGGGCCGATGCCCACGCTGCGGCGAGCCGATCCGGGGCTGGTCGGCGACGTGCCCGGCGTGCGGAGCCGACACTCGGAGTACCGGCGGAGGCGACCACGCCTACCCGCGACCACGGCCGGTCGCGCCGCTGCCTGCGCCCGAGCCGACGGGCGCACCCGCGACCTCGTACGTCCGGCCGATCACCGCGGTCGTCCCCGTCTCGTCCTCCCAGGTGATGTCACCGGTGGACACGCCGAGCCCCGTGCCGTCGATGGCGATGGGACCGGCGACCCAGGAGCGGTCGCCGGCGCCCGAGTCCCCACCCGGCCTCCGGCTGGTCGGAGCTGAGCCCGAGCTCGAAGCCGAGACGCCGGCAGGATCCGTTCCGGAGGACTGGTCGGCACCCACGACGCCCGCTGTCGCTCCGGACCGTGAGCTCATGGGCCTGGTCGGACCGGCTCGGAGCGACACCGAACCAGCGGGCTGGGCCGTCCATCCCCCGACGCTCCGCCTGATCCGGCGGTGGCGGAGCTCGTCGCGGCCAGGCCCGGCGGCGGATCGACCGCGGCGCCCGAGCCTTGGCCCCCGGCCCGGCCCGCGCCAGCGAGCGCCGGCGTGGGATCCGCCGCGATCACCCCGGCGCCGAGCCCACATGAGCCGCCGAAGCCGGCCGCGGAACAGCAGTTGGCGACCGGGATCTTCGTGGTCGGTGACGTCGGCCTCCGGCCCGGCGTGCGCTACGCGATCTCCACGGAGGACGACAAGGTGCTGGTCCGGGGCCCCATCGACGAGTCGCCGCGCGCCCGGGCCCTGATCTATCGGCTCGACCGGCTGGAGACGGCCGTCACCGGTGACCGGCTCGTGCTCGGGGCCACCCAGGGCCGACGTCGACGGCACGCCGCCTTCAACGGCCTGATCGGCATGACCGCGCTCGAGGTCAAGGCGGAGATCGCTCGCCGGCAGGCCGTCCAGGACCGGGCCACGTGACGGCAGCCGACCGTCCGGACCAGCGCAACCCGGGCGTCCTGATCGCCGGCCCGGAGGTCGTCGGGATCGTGCTGGCCTTGGCCACGCTGGGGTTGCTGGCCGGGCTCGTGTTGATGCGCCCCACGGGCGAGTCCGGCGGGACCCCGAGCGGCTCGGCGCGACCCTCGGCGGCGGCCGGTACAGGGACCGCCGCCTCGTCGTCGCCCGGGCCATCCGTTCCGCCTTTCGCCGGAGCCGCCCGGACGGCCCTCAGGGTGGTCGATCGGATCGGGGCGCATGTCGCCGACCTCGAGGAGCTCCTTGCCGACGACTCCAGCAACGGTCGCGACCTGAAGCCGGTCATCAGCAGCACCACCTCGACGCTCCGGGACGCCGCCGCTACGGTGGCGGTGCTGGCGCGGGCGGGCGCGCCGGACGAGCTCGTTGCCGCGTTGCGCGGCCCGATCGACGAGGGCCGCGAGATCGGCGAGGCCACACTGGACGTGACCGTCGGCGAGACGAGGGCGTACCGGACCGGAGCCGCCGACCTCGTGAAGACTCTCAAGGCCCTGGAGGCCGCGGCCGATGATCTCGCCGCGGCCGCCGGTGTCGAACGACCCTAACCCGGGTCATCGCCGGTCAGGCCAGGACGCCGCCGAACGTGGCCGCCTGCTCACGCCACAGGCGCTCGGACAGGCGGTCTTCGGCGAGATCGACGTCGGCGAAAGTCAGGCCCGCGTCGATCGACACATCGCGGCGCAGGACCGCCCCGTCGGTCAGGCCCATCGGAAGCAGGTCGTCGGCGCGGGCCGTCGCGGCGTTCTCGAGCATGCCGTAGACCGTGAACCCGCCGATCCCGTCGAGGGTCTCGCCCGCCTTCAGGTCGCGCTTGGCCTGGGCGATGACCTCGGTCACCGGCGCCCCCAGTGGGGTAGCCGCCGGGTCGCGCAACAGGACGGCGCGAGCGACGGACTGGACGGTCTCCAACGGTCCGAGATGGAACGGCCGGTAGAACGTGTAGAACGGGCCGTCGCCCATCTTGTAGAACTTCATGTACTCGCGGTTGAGCCCGTCATCGTCGTGCCCGATGACGAACACGCCGAAGCTCGGCTCGGCGCCGAGGAGGTAGTCGACGATCGGCCGCTCCAGGAGCGCCTCGAGATCGAACTTGGTGGGCGCTTCTTCGACCCGCTCCGCGCGCGGCCCGGCCATCCCGCGCGTCGCGACGCCGAAGCCGGTCGCGTTGGCCACGACACCCATCTCGGCGGCGATCTTCGTACCGTCGGCGAAGGACGTGATCATCTTGGGCCGCTGGCCGTACTGCTCGGCGAAGGCGCGCTGGGTCTCCGGCGTCCGCCGATGGTCGAGCAGGCTCTTGATGTTGCCGCCCAGGACCGGCCGGAAGCCGAGCAACCGAACCTCGTCGACGAGGTCCATGATGACCGCCGGCTGATCGCCCGCCATATCGGTCATCACGACGCCGGCGGCATCGGCCCGGACCTTGAGGATGGGGCCCAGGCAGCTGTCGAGCTCGGCGTTGATGAGCACCAGATCCTTGCCGGTATCGATGGCCGCCGTCGCGACGCCCGCCCCGAACTCGACCTCACCGGTCGCTTCGACGATGACGTCGATCCGGGCCGAGCCGGTCAGGATCGTCGGGTCGTCGGTGATCGCCGGCCGGCCGGCGTCCATGGCCCGGTCCAGGTCCACGACGGAGCTGACGCTCGCGACGTCGTCGATGCCGCCCTGGGCATAGGCCCGGGCGGCCTGATCGATCGTCCGGTTCGAGATCGCGACCAGCTCCATGCCAGGCGTCCGGCGCAGGACCCGGGCGGCGAATCCGCGGCCCGCGTAGCCCGCTCCGACGAGGCCGACGCGGACCGGCCGGCCCTCGTCGGCGCGCGCTTCCAGCGCACGTAGGACCGCGCTCATCGAAGCGCCTCCAGGTCCAGGTCCGGCCACGCCTGGTCCTTGTCCGACACGATGACGTCGGTCGTGATCGGCCAGGCGATGGCCAGTGCGGGGTCATCCCAGCGGATGCCGCGTTCGGCTCCGGGGACGTAGGCATGGGAGACCTGATAACTCACTTCGGCATGATCCTCGAGCGCCTGGTAGCCGTGGGCGCAACCGGCCGGGACGAAGACGAGGTTGCGCGCCTCGGCATCGATGATATGGCCCTGCCATCGCCCGAAGGTCGGCGAGTCCGGGCGCAGGTCGACGGCGACGTCGAACACGGCGCCGCGGGTGCAGCGCAGGAACTTCGATTCGCCGTAGGGCTCGACCTGCCAGTGCAGGCCACGCGTCGTCCCGCGCTGGCGGTTGTAGGACAGGTTGGTCTGGATGTTGTGGATGTCGAGTCCCACTTCGGCGAACCACGCGTCGTCCCAGATCCTGGCGAAGAACCCGCGATCGTCGCCGATGCGGGTCGGTTCGATGAGCCAGGAGTCGTGAAGGCCGGCTGGGAGCCGCTTCATACGCTGGTGGTCGCCGCCGGATGGTCGGTCGCCGGGCGGGTCGTCGCCTGGGTCGCGGGGTCGCGGTCCGCGCCGATGCCTGGTCGATCCAGCCAGAAGAACCGTTCGTCGATCTGGTGGGTGGCGAGGAGATGCTGGATCTGCTTGATCCGGGTGTGGCCGCGGAACTCGAACAGCTCCGCGGTCATCTGGATCGCGCTGAACACGTCGAGCAGCTGCTGGGCGCCGCGTCGAACGTCGTAGCGCGTCTCGAAGCCGGGCAGGTGATCGCGGATCTTGTCGAAGTTGGCCCGGTAGTTGCGATGGTCGCCGGAGCTGTCGCCGAACACCGTCGAGCAGTCGGGGAAGACGTCCGCGATGATCTCCGCGATCTCGCGGATCTGGTAGTTCTGATCGTTGCTGCCGACGTTGAGGACCTCGGCGTGGATCGCCTCGCGCGGCGCGCCAAGGACCATGTCGATGGCCTGGCTGATGTCGAGGATGTGGACGAACGGCCGCCACGGACGTCCGTCGCTGTCCATCCGGATGACCTTCTCCGTCCAGGCGTGGCCGGCCAGATCGTTGACGACGAGGTCGAAGCGCATCCGCGGTGACGCCCCGAACGCCGTCGCGTTACGCAGGAAGACCGGCGAGAAGTCGGCACTGGCCAGCGGCCGCACGTCGCGCTCGACGAGGACCTTGCACTGGGCGTAGGCCGTCAGCGGATGGACCTCGGACGTCTCCGTGCTGTCGCTGTCGCCGGCCGCCCCGTACACGCTGCACGACGACATGTAGACGAACCGGCTCGACGCCGGCCTCGCGGGCCAGGGTCGCCAGGCGGACGCTGCCGAGGTGGTTGATCTCGAACGTGATGTCCGGATTCAGGGCGCCGACCGGATCGTTCGACAGCTCGGCGAGATGGACGACGGCGTCGAAGCCGCGCAGATCGTCGACCGTGATCGCCCGGACATCCTTCGAGATCCAGGAGGGTGAGCGGTCGACGCCGTGGTACAGCCAGCCGACCCGGTGGAAGCCGGTGTCGAGGCCGGTCACGTCATGACCATGATCGAGCAGGTAGCCGGACAGGACGGTCCCGATGAAGCCTTCGCTGCCGGTGACAAGGACACGCATCGGCCCATGATGGACCAACACCGCCCCATCCGTGGTCCGCGGTCCCGGTGGCGTGGTGCGTGCAGGCCACGTCAACCGCCCGATCCCGCCCGCGACGGCCCGGGAGTACCTTCGGGCCATGGGCCGGTGGACCCCCGCGCGGGCACCATCCTGGTGCGGTCAGGCACCGCGCCCCGGACCGGCTCCTACGGGGACCGGCCAGGGCACCGACGCGGGGGTGCGTCGAGGATGGCATCATGCCGCCCGACGCGGACGCGACGGGGCGTGGCCGCTCAGGCTGATCGGAGTGCAAACAGGTGAAGGTCGTTCTCTTCTGCGGCGGACGGGGGCTCCGGCTGCGGGAGCATTCGGAGACGATCCCCAAACCGATGGTCACGGTCGGCTACCGGCCGATCCTGTGGCACGTCATGCGCTACTTCTCGCACTTCGGCCACAACGAGTTCATCCTGTGCCTGGGCTACCGCGCGGATGTCATCAAGGAGTACTTCCTCCACTACGAGGAGGCGCTATCCAACGACTTCGTCCTCGCTGACGGCGCCATCGAGCTCCTCCAGCGAGACATCGCGGGCTGGCGGATCAGCTTCGTCGACACGGGGCTCGACGCGAACATCGGACAACGCCTGCTGGCCGTCCGGCGACACATCGGCGACGAGCCGTTCCTGGCCAACTACGGCGACGTCGTCACCGACGCCCCCCTCAACGACCGGATCGACCAGTTCATGGAGACGGACCTCGTCGGGTCGTTCCTCGCCGTCCGGCCCTCGAGCTACTCGTTCCACATGGTCCGCCTGGGCGAGGACGACCTCGTCGACGGGATCGAGGACGTCGGCGCGTCCGAGCTCTGGATCAACGGCGGATACTTCATCTTCCGGCCGGAGATCTTCGACTACATGAAGCCCGGCGAGGAGCTCATCGAGGAGCCGTTCGGCCGGCTCATCGCCGAGCGTCGGCTGAAGGCGGATCCGTATCGCGGCTACTGGGCCCCGATGGATACCCTGAAGGAGCTCCAGTCGCTCCAGACCGCGTACGACACGGGCCGGCCGCCATGGGCGGTCTGGCAGCCGGAGGCCGGCGACTGATCGATGCGGACCCTGGAGCTCGCGCCCGGCCGGGCGCTCGACATGCTCGTCCTGGGCGCCCACGCCGACGACATCGAGATCGGCGCCGGCGGCACGATCCTGCGCCTGCTCGACGAGCACCCGGGCAGCCGGGTGCGCTGGGTGGTCGCCTCGGCCACGGCCGAGCGCGCGGCCGAGGCCCGAGCCAGCGCGGCGGCCTTCGCGGCAGCGGCGGCGAGCCTGGACGTCATCGTCGGCGACCTGCCGGACGGCCGGTTCCCGGCGGCCACCAGCGCCGTCAAGGACCTCCTGGAGCCGCTCAAGGCCGCGCCCGTCGACCTCATCGTGGCCCCGCACACCGGCGATGCCCACCAGGACCACCGGACGCTCGCCGAGACCGTGTGGCAGACGTTCCGCGACCACCTGGTCGTTGGCTACGAGATCGCCAAGTACGATGGCGACCTGGGCCGTCCCAACCTGTATGTGTCGCTGGATCCCGCGATCGTCGACCGCAAGGTCACCTTGCTCGATCGGCACTTCCCATCGCAGCACGACCGGACGTGGTGGGACCATGAGGCCTTCACGGCGATCCTGCGGCTGCGGGGCATCGAGGCGCAGGTCCGCTACGCCGAAGCCTTCCATGCGCCGAAGGTCGTGCTGTGAGGGCCCATCCGACCGGAGGGCGAGTCAGCGGTCCTTCACGCATACTGCGAGCCGCTCGACCGACCATCCAGCGTCATCTTCCTCATCACGGTCACCGTTCCTAAGAGGCATCCGAACATGGAGATGCGGACCTGGCTCCGTGAGATCTGGCGATACGTCCTTATCATCGTCGTGGCCGTCGTCGCCACGGCCGCATTCGCCTATGTCGTGACCAGCCTCGGCACGAAGACGTACACGGCCGACGCCCGCATCGTCGTCACGGCCGGCCTGGGAACGAACGGGGCCGGGCTCGATGACATCCTGGCGGCGCCGCAGGTCGGACAGACCTACGCGACGATGGCGACGACGCGCCCCATCCTCGAAGAGGTCGTGGACCGCGCCCGCCTGCCGTACGACGCGAGTGGGCTGGCCGAACGACTGCGGGTCACGACCGAGGCGAATCAGCCGTTCCTCATCCTCGCGGTCACCGATGAGGACCCGGAGCTCGCAGCGGCCGCGACGGCCGCGCTCGCCGACGTCCTCGTCGAGGCCTCCACGTCGACGGTGACGAATGCATCCGGCGAGGCGACCCAGGTCCGCCTGCTGTCCATCGTCGAGCAGGCCGAGGTCCCGGCCGAGCCGTCCGGCCCGCGCGTGCTGTTCAACACGGCCTTGAGCGCTGGCGTCGCCCTGGTCGTGGTCCTGTTCGGGTTGGCGTTCGTCGCATACGTCCGGGACGGGCAGCAGGCCGAGCCGACGACCGGCACGTGAAGGTCCTCGTCACCGGAGGTGCCGGGTTCATCGGCCACCACCTGGTCCGCGCCCTGGTCGCCCGCGGCGATGACGTGGTCGTGCTCGACGATCTCAGCACCGGCCGGCTGGAGCGCCTGGCCGCGGCCCCGACCGTCCGGATCGTCCAGGCCGACCTTCGCGACGGGGCCGCCGTGACCGAAGCCGTGCGCGACTGCGACGTCATCTTCCACCAGGCGGCCCTGGCCTCGGTCGTCGGATCGGTGGCCGATCCCGTCGAAGCCAACGCGGTCAACGTGGACGGCACGGTCCGACTCATGGTCGAGGCGGCCCGAGCCCGGGTCCGGCGCGTCATCGTCGCCAGCTCGTCGGCGGTCTATGGCGACGATCCGCAGCTGCCCAGCCGCGAGACCGACCGCGCCGAGCCCGCGTCGCCGTATGCCACGAGCAAGCTGGCGGCGGAGGGCTACCTCCACACCATCGGCGCCACGACCGGCGTCGAGACCGTCGCGTTGCGCTACTTCAACGTGTACGGGCCCGGCCAGGACCCGGATGCGGAGTACGCCGCGGTCGTGCCCCGGTTCATCCAGGCCGGCCTAGCCGGCCGCCAGCCGGTGATCTATGGCGACGGGCAGCAGACCCGCGACTTCATCTTCGTCGAGGATGTCGTCCGGGCCAACCTGTGCGCCGCCGATACGCCGGGGCTGACCGGCCTGACCGCGAACGTCGGATCCGGGTCGCGGGCCAGCCTGCTCGACCTGCTCGACGCGGTCGGGGCGGCGGTGGGGCGTGCCTTCGAGCCGGGATTCGAGACCGACCGGCCCGGCGACGTCCGCGATTCCCAGGCGGACCCGCAGCTGGCGGCGGACCGCTTCGGCTTCCGCGCGCAGGTGGCGCTCGGCGATGGCATCGGCCGCACGACGGCCTGGTATCGAGCCACCGCCGACAGCGCCGGGTGATCGCCCCGCGATGAGCCGCGTGCCTGACTGCCGACCCCCGGCATCGTCCGATGACTAAGCCGCCGGACGACGCCCCGCCGCGCCTCACGATGTTCATCTCGTCGCTGGTGACCGGTGGCGCTGAGCGAGTCATGATCGAGCTGGCCAACCACTGGGCCGGCCGGGGCTGGTCGATCACGCTCATCCACTATGGGTCGCCGGACGTTCCCGCGGCGTTCCCACTCGATCCTCGCGTCCGGGAGGTCCCGCTCGGACTCCATCGCGTCTCCGGCAACCCGATCGCGGCGGTGCGCAACAACCTCCATCGGATCCGGGTCGTGCGGCGGGCCATCCGCGAGTCCCGTCCGGACGTCGTGCTGTCGTTCATGGCCAATGTCGTCGCCCTGCTGGCGACGCTCGGCCTGCGCGTCCCGGTGCTGGTCAGCGAACATCGCGGACCGCGAGGCGAACTGAGCCGCACGTGGGAGCTCCTGCGGGAGATCACCTACCGCCGCGCCGCGTTCGTCGTGATGCTCACCCAGAGCGCCCTTGACCACCTCTCCCCGGCGCTTCGTCGACGCGGGGCGATCGTCCCGAATCCGCTGCCGGCCGCCTTCCTGGCGCGGCCGCCACTGGCGACCGAGGACGCTGCGACCACGGATCCGATCATCCTCGGCCTCGGGCGCCTTGGACCCGAGAAGGGGTTCGACGTGCTCATGGAGGCGTTCGCCCGGATCGCGCCGCAGCACCCGGCGGTCAAGGTCGTCATCTGGGGCGAGGGTGATTCGCGTCCCGACCTGGAGCGCCGGCGCCAGGAGCTGGGCCTCGTCGACCGGGTCGAGCTGCCCGGGAACACCGCGGAGCCGGAACGTGAGCTCGCGTCCGCGTCCATCTTCGTCCTGTCGTCCCGCAAGGAGGGCCTGCCGATGGCCCTCATCGAGGCGATGGCCATGGGCCGGCCGTCGATCGCCTTCGATTGCGAGCACGGACCGCGCGACATCATCACCGACGGCGTCGATGGCATCCTGCTACCCCCGGGCGACATGGAAGGCCTAGCGGCCGCGATGGACCGGCTGCTGAGTGACGACGCGCTGCGGACGGAGCTCGGGCGTCGTGCCGTCGCCGTCCGCGAGCGCTATACGATCGAGGCCGTGACCGCCCGCTGGGAAGCCCTGTTCGCCGCCGCCATGAGCGCCCGATGACCGCCATCGCCCGACCGCCGGTCGGCCTCGCGCCGGCGGATGCGGCCCGGAAGGCGTCGCGGGCGCGCGTCTGGGCGCGCGGCCAGCTCGCGTTCGGCGTCGCGCTGGCCGTCGGCTACCTCGTCACCGTGGGACTCGGGGTGGATCAGATCGCCGTGCTATTCGTGGGCCTTGGCGCGGCCGTGGCCGTCATCTGGCCGGCGTCCGGCCTGGCGATGCTCATCCTCGTCACGCCGATGCTCGAGCCGGAGATCCTCGTGCCGGTCCGGACCAATGCCGTCCTGGCTGGGGCCACGCTGCTGGGCTGCGCCCTACGCCTGCCGTTCGACCGGCGACCGATGCACCTCCATCCCGGGGTCATCCTGCTGATCGGCTATGTGGCCCTCTCGTTCCTGAGCATCGCGCCGGCCATCAGCGGCGACCTGGAGCCGTGGTGGCCGTCCGCGCTGAACGAGGCGGTCCGCTTCGCCTCGGGCGTGGCCTTCTTCCTGTCCGCGGCCTACCTGTTCCGGACGGTGCCGGTCAAGCCCTACCTGGCCCTCGGGTTCATCGGCGGCGGCCGTCGTCGGCATCCTGGCGGTCGGCGACATGACCGGCGTGCCTCCGCTGCCGAGCGATCGTCGACGGGTCTGGTCGGACACGACACCGGCGCTCGTGCCGGCGGCACGTTCTCCGACCCGAACTTCCTGGGGTTGTACCTGGCGACCGTCGTCGTCTTCGGGGCCGGCGCCCTCGGCATAGCTGCGCGGCGGGACCCGGCTCGCGGTCGGGCTCATCGTCGTCCTGCTCGTGGCCGCCCTGGCCCTGTCCTATTCGCGGGGCGCCTACGTCGGCGCGACGGCCGGGATCGTGACCCTGATCTGGTTCCGCAACCGCGGGGCGGCGATCATGTCGCTCGTCGCGGTCCTCGTCGTGGCGGTCCTGCTCTACCCGCTCTTCCTCGAATTCCGTCAGGGCCAGGCGCTGAGCCCCATGGACCTCATCGACCAGGGCCTCAGCGAAGGCAGTCGCCGGGCGGTCGTCGAAGCGGGATTCGCGATGTTCCTGGCCGCCCCGATCCTCGGCCTCGGGTTCGGGACCTTCCAGTTCCTGAGTGCGGCCTATCTGGGTGGCGCGCGGGCCGACACGACCTTCTCGCACAATCAGTTCGTCGAGATCCTGGCGGAACAGGGGATCGTCGGCACGTTGCTGGTCGCGACGATGGTCGTCGTCGCCGCCATCGAGCTCGAACGATCCGCGCACCCGCTCCGGTACGCGGCGATGGCCATGGGGGTCGCCCTCATGGTCACGTCCGCGTTCCTGCACAGCACGTCGTCGTTCCAGGCCCTGAGCTTCGCCTGGCTTGCGCTCGCCGTCACGTTCAGTCCATGGCGGACGCCGAATGGCCGAACGCCGGCCACCACTATGGGGGAGACCTAGCGACATGCGGATCCTGGTAACCGGCGGGGCCGGCTTCATCGGCCATCATCTCGTGCTGGCCCTGCTCGAGCGTGGCGACGACGTCGTCGTGCTCGACGACTTCAGCACCGGCCTCCGCCACCGGCTGGCACCCGTCGTGGACCGGATCGAGCTCGTCGAGGGCGACATCCGCGAACCGGCGCACGTCGAGCGGGCGATGCGGGACGTCGCCGTGGTCCTGCACCAGGCGGCCATCCCGTCCGTTGCCCGGTCGGTCGCCGACCCGGTACGGTCCAACAGCGTCAACGTCGACGGCACGATCCAGGTCATGCTCGGCGCGGCCGCGGCCGGCGTGCGACGGGTCGTGATGGCCGGATCGTCGTCGGTCTACGGGGCCAGCCCGGAGCTGCCGCGTCGGGAGACGCAGCGGCCCGACCCACGTTCGCCCTATGCCGTCAGCAAGCTGGCCGGTGAGCAGTACCTGCACACGCTGGGCGAGCTGCACGGCATCGAGACCGTGGTCCTGCGCTATTTCAACGTCTTCGGGCCGGCCCAGGATCCGGCGTCGCAGTACGCCGCGGTCGTCCCGAAGTTCATCACAGCGGCGCTGGACGGGGTCGCGCCCGTGGTCCACGGCGATGGCCGGCAGTCGCGCGACTTCACGTTCATCGACAACGTGGTGTCCGCCAACCTCCTCGCGGCGACCGTGCCCGGGGTGACCGGCCTGACCGCGAACGTCGGGTGCGGGGGTCGGTTCGATCTCCTCGACCTGCTCGACCGCATCGGCGCCGCGGTCGGCCCCATGGAACCCCCCGTGTTCGAACCGACACGAGCCGGGGACGTGCGCGACTCCGAGGCGGACATCACGATCGCCCGCGAGCACCTGGGCTACGACGTCCTCGTCTCGTTCGATGAGGGGGTCCGGCGCACGGTCGAGTGGTACCGGGACCAGCGCGTCGCGGTGGGCGGCCGACCGGGGGGATGACCGAACCCCAGGACCCGGACCTCGATCCCGCATCGTCGGGCCTCCGCGACCTGCCCGACGACCCCGACGAGAGCCCGTCGAGCCTGCTTCGCGGTGCGACCAAGACGGCGGCGCTGCTCACCGTCGCGGGCCTCGTCGGCCAGGTCTTCGCCCTCATCCGGGAGCTCTACGTGGCCGACAAGGTCGGCGTCTCCCAGGACCTCGACGCCCTGCTCGTGGCCGCGGTCGCTCCGACCATCCTCGCCAGCATCCTGGCCAGCGGCGCCTCGGCGGCGATGGTCCCGAGCTATCTGGCGGTCGAGCGAGACCGCGGTCGCCAGGCGGCCGACCGGCTGCTCGGGACGACCCTGACCTGGATCATCATCATCGGTCTGATCCTGACGGTCGTCATCGTCGCCGGCGCCGGCGTCGTCATCGCCATCGCCGGACCGGGGCTGGACGCGACCGCTCGGGAGGTCGGCATCAGCTACGTGCCGATCGTCGCCCCGATGCTCGTGTTCGCGTGCTTCGGCAGCATGCTGGCGGCCACCTTCCAGGTCCACGACCGGATGCGGGCCATCGCCGTGGCGTGGCTGCTGGGGCCGGTCGCCTCGGTCGTGGTCACGATCGGGCTCTGGGATCGCGTGGGCCTGACGGCGCTGGCCGTGAGCATGAGCGTGCAGCAGGCGACCATCGTCATCGTCATGGTCATCGCCGCCATCCGCTACGGCATCCTGCCGCCGATCAGCGTCCGGGTCGACCCCCAGGTGAGCGGGCCATTCGTCCGCCACGCCGCGCCGCTGATGATCAGCTCCTCCGTGCTCCAGTTCAACCTCCTGACCGACCGAGCCATCGCGACGCTGGTCACCCCGGGTGCGGTCAGCGCCTTGCGCTATGCGGAAGGCGTCATCCGCATCCCGATGAACGCGATCATCCCGGCCTGGACCGCCGCGATCTACCCCGCCCTCGTCCGCGCGTCGCTGCTCGGCGCGTCAGGGTCCCTGGGCCAGACGTCGGCCAGCGCCCTGCGCTACGTCGTCGTCATCTTCGTCCCGCTGTCGGTCGCCACGGCGGCCCTCGCGCCGGTCATCGTCGACGTGGCCTATGTCCGCGGCGCATTCGATGAGCGGGCGGCCACGCTGACCACGGCGGCCCTGGCCGGGTTCGCCCCGCTGCTCGTCCTGACCATGGCCAACGCCGTGCTGACCGGTGCGCACAACGCCAGGCAGCGCGGCATCTTCCTCATGCAGATGGGGTTCCTGGATGCCAGCCTGAACGCGGTCTTCAACGTCGGCCTGGGCCTGCTCATCGGCGTGGCCGGCATCGCGCTGTCGACGTCGCTGACGATGGGCATCGTCCAGTTCCTGAAGGCCTGGCGCCTCGGCGCCCTCGATCGGGACTTCCCGTTGGGCGCGTTCATGGTCGTCAGCGCCCGAGCGCTGGCCGCCAGCCTCGTCGTCGGCCTGCCGATCGCTCTCCTGGCCTGGAACGCGCCCCATGGCATCGGGACGCTGCCGTCGCTGGGCATCCTGGTCGTCCTCAGCGCCGTCGGGATGGTCGCCTACATCGCGGTCGCCTGGGTCATCGGGCTGCGCGAGCCATGGACGGTCGCGCGTGTGCTCATCCACGCGCCGCGCCGGCTGCGACCCGGATGACCACCTCGCCGCGCATCCGGGTCATGTACCCGACCACGCTGCTGCCGGGCGGAGCCGAGCGCCAGCTCATGCTCCTGGCGGAGCACCTGCCCCGCGATCGGTTCGACGTGTCGTTCGTCATGTTCCAGGCGATGACCCCGATGGGCCTGGAGGCGCAGCGCCTGGGCGCGACGGTCCACGCCCTGCCGGCCCCGCGCCGGGCCGGTCAGCCGATGCCGATGTTCGGTCTGAAGGTCGTGCGCCAGATCGGCGCCTACGTCCGGCTGTGCCGTCGCGAGCGCTTCGACATCGTGGATGCGTGGCTGTATCTCGGCTACGGCCTCGCGGCCCTGACCCGACCCGTGGCGAGGGTCCCGGTCCTCATCGCCGGACGACGCAGCCTCGGTGGGTTCAAGGACCGCTTCGGTCCGGTCGACCGGACGATCGACGCCATCGCCCGGCGATCGGCCGACGTCGTCGTCGCCAATGCCCGGGCCGTGGCCGACGATGCCATCCGACGCGAGCGCCTGGCGCCGTCACGCGTCCGGGTCATCCGGAACGGCGTGGCGATCCCGCCACCGACGACAGCGGACCGCCGGGCGGCGGCGCACGCGGCGATGGGGATCACGGACGATGCGCCGGTCGTCGGGTGCATCGGGACGTTCAAGCCGGGCAAGGGCCAGGACCTCGTCCTGCAGGCGTTCGCCAGCGCACGGGCCGGGACGGGCCGACCCGCCTGGTTGGTGTTCGTCGGTGATGGCCCGACGCGGCCGGCGGTCGAGTCGGCCGTGCGCGCCGCCGGGTTGGACCGCGTCGTGTTCCAGGGCACCGTGCCTGATGCCCGGTCGCTGTATGACGGGATGGACATCGTCGCGTCCGGGTCCGACGCCGAAGGTCTGCCGAACGTGGTCCTCGAGGCGGCGGCGGCCGGTCGGCCGGTCGTCGCCACGGCGGCCGGTGGCACGGCTGAGGTCATCCAGGACGGCGCGACCGGACGTCTCGTCCCCGTCGGCGACGAGCCAGGACTCGGCCGGGCCCTGGCCGACCTCCTCGCCGAGCCCGAGGCGGGCCGCCGCCTGGGCGTCGCGGCTCGGGCGGACGTGGCCATCCGCTTCGGCATCGACCGGTTCGTCGCCGAGACCGCGGCGTTGTACGAGGAGATGGATCGCCGCCATGGACGATGATCGCGTGACCACCCCGGGCCGAGGCCGCCGTCCGCGGATCCTGCGCGTCATCACCCGCCTGTCGATCAGTGGCCCGACGACGCATGTCACCCTGGCCAACCGGATCCTCGGGGAGCGAGGCTGGGAGACCCTGCTCGTCCACGGCCGGGTCGAGGCGGACGAGGCCGAGACGCCGCTGCCGATCGATGGCGTCGCGACGCGCTTTGTCCCGACCCTCGCCCGGCCGATCCGACCCGTCCCGGATCTGCGGGCCACGGCCAGCCTGGTGCGCATCGTGCGCGAGTTCCGGCCCGACATCATCCACACCCATCACTCGAAGGCCGGGCTGCTGGGCCGCTCGGTCGCGATGCTCGCCGGCGTCCCGAGCGTCCATACCTTCCACGGCCACATCTTCCAGGGGTACTTCGGGGCGCGGGTATCGCGGATGTTCGTCACGACCGAGCGGGTCATGGCGACCCGTACCGCGCGGCTCATCGCGCTCAGCCCCCTCCAGCTCGACGACCTGCTGGACCGCGGCATCGGCCGGCGGGACCAGTACGCGGTCGTGCCCCTCGGGCTCGACCTGGATCGGTTCCGCGGCCAGGACCGGGCCGCGGCCCGCGAGCGTCTCGGACTGCCGCCGGGCGGCCTCGTCGTGGTCATGGTCGGTCGGATCGTGGCCATCAAGCGGATCGACCGGATGATCCGCGTCTTCGCGACGCTCCATGCGGCGCGGCCCGATGCGCACCTCTACGTCATCGGTGATGGCGCTGATCGCCCCGCGGCCGAGGCCCAGGTCGAGGCCGCCGGCCTGGCCTCCGCCGTGACCTTCCTGGGCTGGCGGTCGGATACGCCCGATTGGTACGGCGCGTGCGACATCGTGGCCCTGTCGTCGGACAGTGAGGGCACGCCCCTGGCGATCATCGAAGCGGCCGCCGCCGGCCGGCCGGCTGCCGCGACCGCCGTCGGTGGCGTGGCCGACATCGTCATCGACGGGGAGACCGGCCTCCTGGCCCCGACGACCGACGAGGATGCGTTCGCGGCGGCGCTCATCCGCCTGGCGGACGATGTCGGGCTCCGTGAGCGACTAGGGGCTGCGGCGCCGGTCGCGGCCGCCCGGTTCGGGGCGATGCGCCTGGTCGACGACCTCGAGGCGATCTACGGCTCCATCCTTGCGCCGCGGTCGGCGGGCCGGCGGTCAGCGGGCGATGCCGCGCCGCTCCCGACCCGGGATGAACCGCGAGAGCCCGGCCCGCTCGACGGCGTAGACGGCGATCCCCAGCGGTAGCGCGGCCAGCCACAGGAGCTTGGCCGCAGGACGGCGCAGCAGGCGCAGACTGCGTGCCGAAGCCCTCATCCGCCCACAGCGCGCTGCGCGAGTACTTGGCCGCCTTGAGGTAGAACTTGAACGGCGCGTCCCGGAAGTAGCGGAGGTGCTGGTCGATGACGGCGCCCGCCTCCATCCGCTCCCCCAGCGCGTTCTTGCGCGGATCCGGCACGCCCTTGGTCAGCGTGTCCGGCTGGTCGAAGTAGACGACGCCGAGGTACTCGTTGACGTAGCGGGTCAGGTAGCGCTGGCCGATGGCTCCCCAGATCAGGTGGCTCGACATCATCCCGGTGTAGCCGGGAACCGTCGGATACGGGAATTCGCGCATGACATCGGTGCGCTGGAAGCCCCACTTCTCGCCGAGCACCTTGTAGTGGTAGTACATCTCGGTCGGGTTGGAATCGGTGATGTCCTGCGGATACGGGTCGCCCGTCGGATCGCCGTTCTCGTCCACGGCCAGGCCGGTGACCGCGGAGTAGCGACCGCGCTGGTCCTCGGGGATCGCGTCCCAGATCGCCTTGAACCGCTCGAGCGCGGTCGGGATGGCTCCGTCGTCCGAGTCGAGGGTCAGGAACAGCTCACCGCGCGCCTCGGCGACCGCGACGTTGGACGAGCCATGGTGCCCGCGATTGGCGTGGCGGATGTAGCGGATCGGGAAGTCCGCCTCGGCCTGCCAGCGCTCGATGAGCTCCTGCGTGCCGTCGGTCGACTCGTTGTCGACGACCAACCACTCGAAATCCCGGAACGTCTGCTGCTGCAGACTGCGGTATGGTCGGTCCAGGGTGCGCGCCCGATTGCGGGTCCCCGTGTAGACCGTGAAGGTGTATCGATGGTCCGCGTCGTCGCCAGTCATGGATCCCCTTGTCCGCCGGGTCGGAGCCGGTCGGCCGACATCCTACCCCGAGCGTGGTCCGACGCGGGCCGGCGCCGTTGACGGGGGACACCACGACCGAGGCCGACGCGCCTCGCCCGCTCCGGGTCGACATCGTCGTCGCCGGCCGCCACGGTCCGGCATGGGTCGCCGACGCCATCGCGGCCATCGATGCCGCCCCGCACGCCGTCCTCGGCGATCTCGTCGTCGAGCCCGGGCCCCCGTCGCCACTGCGCGGCGGCGCTCGGCGGCTCCTCGGCCTGTATGACCGCCTCGACCGGCGCCTGTTCGGACGGTCCGACGACCCGACACGGACGGTCGATCTCATCGCCGCGCACGCCCGGGCGGTGCGACCCCACCGTCCGCCGATCGGCGACGCGGATGTCCGCCTCCGGCTCGACGGCGTTCGCCCGACGGCGACGGCCGGCCCGATGCCGCGTCACGGCATCTGGACGATCGAGCACGGCCCGGGCCTCCCGCCCCGCGCGCGGTCGAACGCCGCGGCGATGGCCCCGGGCGCGATGGAGCAGCTCCTGGGCTGGACGGCCATCGAGAGCCGCCTCGTCATCGACGCGGCTGACGGATCGCGCGTCGTCGACCGCGTCGTGAGTCGGGTCGACGCCCTGTCCGTCCAACGGGCAGCGCGCGGGCACCTCCCCAAGCTCGTCGGCCTGGTCGTCCGCGCCCTCGCAGCGGTGAGCACCACGAACCAGCTGCCCGCGCCGCGCGAGATGGAGCCGGTCGTCGGGCCAGGGGCGCGGTCCTCGACGACCGGCCTGGCCTTCGTCGCGCGCGGCCTCGTCAACGTCGTCGGCGGTTACCTCGCCCGTCTCGTCCGCCGTCGCCTGTCGCGTGAGCGCTGGATCGTCGCCATCGCCCGTGGTGCGGACGCGGACCCGGACGCGCCGAGATCCGGCGTCCGACCCGGAGCGATGCGCACGTTGTCGGCGCCGGAAGGGCGAGAGTGGGCTGATCCGTTCCCGATCCGGACCGCGGATGGCGACCTCGTCTTCGTCGAGGAGTACGTCTGGGCGGACCGCCGTGGTCACCTGGCCGTCGTCACGCTCGACGACAGCCCTCGCGGCTGGCAGGACGTGCGCACGATCCTGGACCTGCCGACCCACCTGTCGTATCCGTTCGTGTTCGAGTGGGAGGGACGCTGGTACCTGTTGCCGGAGCAGGCCAGTGCGGGCGGCCTCCAGCTCTACGTCGCGGATCGATTCCCGGACACGTGGACCTGGCACGCCGAGGTCCTCGACCATCCAGCGGCCGACGCGACGCTGGCCCGGATCGGCGACCGCTGGTGGATGTTCACCGCGCACGCGATCCCGGGCGGGACGGCCGCCGACGAGCTCCACGTGTACCACGCCACTTCGCCGTTCGGGCCGTGGACCGCCCACGTCGCGAACCCGGTCGTCTCCGACGTCCGGACGGCTCGCCCGGCCGGCCACTGCTTCGAACGGGACGGCACGTGGTACCGGGTGGCTCAGGACGGCGCGGCCACGTACGGCCATGCCATCGTCATCCTCCGGATCGATCACCTGGACCTCACCGACTACCGCGAGACGGTCGTCGAGGTCATCCGTCCGGACTGGGCGCCCGGCCTGACGGGGACCCACACCCTCAATCGCGTGGACGGGCTCGTCGTCGTCGACGGTCTGCTCAACCCGCCGATCCTCCGCCGCTGACCTCGCGGTCGGTGCGTGCGCGCACCATGGCAGTCCGCACCAGAACGCCCCAGATGGCAACGGACCGGCCCGCGTTCGCCGGACCATCGACCCCGGGCGCCGCGACGCCAGCGGGACCATCTCCCCATGGCTTCCGCGCACCACGCAAGCCAGACTACCCGGCGGAGGTCGCTGGCCTGATCCGCGATCGATCCACGAAATAGCACACCCGTCGCGAGGCGGGGCCGCAAAGCCACGGGGCTCACGTAGTCAGCCGGGTTGCCGAATGGAGAAACGATCGGATGACATTCTGGGACGGGACCCGCTGGGTCGACGAAGACGCTGTCCACCGCAACGCCACCGCCGCCCAAGCCTCCCGCCCGAAGGGGCGACGCCACCTCAAGGACATCCTGGCCACCGGGGTCATGATCGTCGGCCTGGTCGCCCTCGTCCTGCCGAGCGTGTCCACGTCGGCGGCCGGACTGCCGTCGGGCAACCGCCTGCTGACGCGCTGGGACGAGTCCGGTTCGGTCAAGCGCTTCAACGAGTCGAGCCCGCGGATCGCCTATCGCGGCGATTGGAAGCAGGCCGACCACGAGGGCCACATGGGCGGCCACGTCCTGGCGACCGACGCCCGCAAGGCCAAGGCCTCGTTGAAGTTCACCGGTTCGGCCGTGTCCTGGATCGGGCCGGTCGGGCCGACGCGCGGCAAGGCCAAGATCTACATCGACCACCGGTACGTGGCGACGGTCGACACCTACGCCGCCAAGTTCAAGCCGGCCCGTGTGCTGTTCACCAAGGAATGGCGAGCGGTCAAGCCGCACCGCATCACGATCGTCACGAGTGCGACGAAGGGGCGCGAGACCGTCGCCCTGGATGCGTTCGTCGTCCGCACGTCGAAGGGCGAGGCGGCACGCTCCAGGCCCAAGCCCGACAAGCCGGACACCACGCCCCGGCCGGACAAGACGCCGGTCCCGGAGACCGACCCGTACTTCAAGCTGACCGAGGATATCGGCCCGGCCGGCACCAGGACGACGCTCAAGCTGACCGGCTTCGCCGGTGAGTCCAGCGGCGACTTCTCGTTCGATGGCGAGGTCGGCGCCTTCCCCGGCTACGAGACGCGCGCTGACGGCACCGCCGAGGTGGACGTCACGATCCCCGAGGGCGCCGGCCCAGGCAAGCACGAGATCCGGGCCCACGACAGCAAGGGCAAGTCCCTGATCATGCGCATCTTCGAGGTCACCGCGCCGGATCCGACGGCGGCCCCGACCGCGGCGCCGACGGCTGCGCCGACCAAGGCGCCGACCCCGGCCCCGACCGCGGCACCGACCGCTGCCCCCACGGCTCGCCCCGACCGCGGCCCCCACCTCGGCGCCGACGGCGGCCGCCCCCACGGTGGCCCCGACCTCGGCACCGACCGTCGCCCCGACCCCATCGCCGACCCCACGGCCGACCGCGACCCCGTCGCCGACGCCGTCACCGACCCCTCGGCCGACCGCCACGCCGTCGCCGACCCCGGTCCCGACGCCCGTCCCGACACCCACGCCGACGGTCGCACCGACCCCGGCGCCGACGGTCGCGCCGACGCCCACGCCCACGCCGGTCCCGACCTCCGCGCCGGCCGGTTATGCGGCCGTCTTCAGCGGCGACGCGACCGGCGCGACCGACGTCACGGCCGCGCTCCGGAGCTTCCTCCAGTCGCACAACGGGCAGCGCGTCGCGCTCGCCACGAACGGCATCTACCGGGTGACCCAGCTGACCTTCACGGCCAGCAACCTGACCGTCGACTTCCGCGGGGCTCGCCTCCAGGCAGCCCAGGTCGGCGTCCACGGCATCCTCAAGATCCGTTCCGGCTCGAACGTCACGCTCAACGATCCCTGGATCATCGGCACCGGCTATGTCTGGGGCGACTCGACCCAGTGGGAGCACGGCATCCATGTGGATGGCGGCTCGAACATCACCCTCAACCACCCCATCACCCGGAACACGCGCGGTGACGGGATCCTGACGGGCTATGACCCGGGCCTGACGTCGACCCCGACCGGTGTCGTCATCAACAACCCCGACATCGAGCGCGCCGCGCGCAACGGCATCGCGCCGGTAGCCGGCCAGGTGACCATCCGCGGCGGCCGGATCGCCTACGCCGGCCTGCACGGCATCGACTTCGAACCGAACGATGCGACGGAGGCCGGCAGCATCCGGGCCATCGTCGACGGCGTCGATATCCGCAAGGCCGGCAACCTCCCGGCCGTCGGTTACCCCGGATACGCCATCTCGGCTGGCTGGGGCTACATGGCCACGAAGAAGCCGTCCCTCGTGTTCGAGAACAACACCGGTGACATCCTGAGCATCGTGGTCATGGCCACGAACAGCGTCACCATCCGGAACAACACGTCGGACACGTCGACCTTCGCCGACATCACGACGACGACGAGCGTGACCTTCAGCGGCAATACCCGCATCACCCGCCAGTAGGCCAGGGCGACCGATGGTCGTCGCCTGAGGCACGCTACCCTGACGGTCCGATGAGCGACCGTCGACCAAGAGCTCGGACCCGGGTCGCCCTGCGGATCGCCGCCGGCCCGGGTCCGGCGTTCCTGGCGGCCGCCGCCGACGCCGTACGGGGCTCGCCCCACGCGGACGTGGTGCTCATCCTCGTTGCGCCACCATCGGCTCGTCCCCTGACGGGTCGGGGCCGTGTCGTGGCCGCTGCCGAGGCGGCATTCGCGGCGCTCGAGCGAGCCGTCCTGCGCGGCGGGCCACCCGCCCTCGCCCCGGTAGGACCCGCGACGTGGCCGCCCGACATCCCGGTCGTGACCGCCCGGGAAGCGGATCGCCGCGCCGACGCGCTGCTCGCGGCGCGGGCGGACGTCGTCATCGACCTCGTCCCGGAGGATGACCGGGAGGCGCTACCCGTGCCTGCCGGTGGCTGGTGGCGACTCCGGTACCGGACGGGGAGTGACCCGCGCGACAGCGCGACCCTGCCGCGGCCCGCCGCGACGACCGATCTGGCCGTGTCCATGCTCAGCATCGGCCTGCCCGGTGACGTCGTCCACGAGACGGAGGTCGGCACGCATGCGCTCCACCGGATCGGGTTCGGCCGGGATCGCGACGCGGCCTATTGGCGATCCGCACGCCTCCCGGCCCGGCGGCTCGCCCGGGCCGCGCCCGTGGCGGCAGCCAAGCCCGAGGCCGAGGCCGAGGCAAGGTCATCGCCGCCGCGCACCGTCGGACGCCGCCGGACGCCCGTGCCGCCGATCGTCGGGCTGGCCCGGGCGGTGCTGGCACGGGTCGTCGGGCGCGCGCTGTACCGGAGCGGCTGGGTCGTGTTGGTCCGCAGACGCCAGCCCGATGACGCGCCACCCGCGGACCTGTCCGGCTTCCAGGTCGTGCCCAGCCCCCGCGGGCGGTTCTACGCCGACCCGTTCGTGGTGGCCGCGCCGGATGGCCCACGGCTCCTGGTCGAGGATTGTCCGGATGGCCGCCACGAAGGGCGGATCAGCCAACTGCGCCACGACGCCGGACGCTGGCGCTTCGACCGCGTGCTGCTCGAGGACACCGCGCACCGAGCCTATCCCCATGCCATCGCCACCGCGGCCGGCCTCGTCGTGACCGCGGACAGCGGGCGCGCCGGCGGTGTGGACGTCTTCCTTCGGCCGGATCCGGCGTCCGGCCTGACACGGATCGGCCGAGCCCTCGAAGGACTGCCGGTGTCCGATCCGACCCTCCTCGTCCACGACGGGCGGTTCTGGCTCTTCGTCGCCCTGACCGAGCACGGCATGAGCCCATGGGACGAGCTGCATGTGTTCGTCTCCGCCACCTTGGAGGGCCCATGGCATACTCATCCGCGTAACCCGGTCGTCGCCGACGTGCGTCGTGCCCGACCGGCCGGCCGGATCTTCCGACGTGGGGACGCATGGATCCGGCCCGGCCAGGATTGCTCGGACGTCTATGGACGGCGGATCGTCCTCTCCGAGATCCTCGTGCTCACTCCGGACGACTACAGGGAACGACCCATCGCGACCATCGAACCGGCGGGCCTCGCCGACATGCAACGGACCCACACGTACACGTTCGACGGGACCACTGAAGCGCTCGATGCCTATCGGCGGGTCCCGCGATACCCACGCCCGGGATCGCGATGAGCGCCACCACGGAGGATCGCGAGCCCGTCAGGCGGGCGCTGGGACTCGGCGGGCGGGCCCTGATCGCGGTCACGGCCGTCCTGGGGTTCGCCTTGATCAGCCAGGTCCGCCTTGGACCGGGTCCGGACGAGCCCGGCACGACGACCCGGCCGGGCGGGGCCGCGGCCTCCGGCGACGTGACCGCAACGCCCGCCCCGACGCCGAAACCCGTCTACGCCGCGGTCTTCGATGGCGACGGCACGGGCGAGACGGATGTCACGGCGCAGCTCGAGCGATTCCTCGAATCGCACGCCGGCGAGCACGTCGCGCTCGAGCCGGGCGCCACCTACCTGGTACGCGAGCTCGAGTTCACGGTCCGCGACCTGACCCTGGACTTCCGTGGTGCCCGGATCATCACCGACAAGCCGGGGTCGCTCGCCATCTTCCACCTGATCGACGGCGAGCGAGTCGTGCTCAATGACCCGACGGTCCACGGCACCGGATTCACGTGGTCGGGCGGCGATGACAACCCGGAGCAGTGGGAAGCCGGGATCGAGATCAACGGGGGCTCGGAGGTGACGATCAACCGGCCGGTCACCCGGGATACCCGGGGCGACGGGATCTACATCGGTTTCGAGGAGGGCACGAACCAGCCGGCCCGCGATGTCGTCATCGTGGAGCCGGACATCCAACGAGCCTCCCGGAACGGCATCTCGCCCGTCGCCGGCGAGGTCACCATCAGGGGCGGGTCGATCCAGGACGTCGGCCTGCACGGGATCGACTTCGAGCCGAACAATGACGTCGGTGCGCTGCAGCATCGTTGGCGTGGTGGACGGAGTCGATCTCCGCCGGGCCGGGGCGTTGGATGTCGCGGGCCTGACGGGCTATGCCATCGCGGCCGCCGGCTACTCGGTCGCGGACAAGCCGTCGCTGGTGCTCCAGAACGTGACCGGGGACCGTCTCGACATGCGCATCCACGACACGGCCGACCTGACGATCCGCGACAACGTGTCTGACGAGGACGCCAGGGTCTACCTGGAGCGGGTCGAGTCCGTGGCCTTCGACGACAACGTCCGCGTCCGCCGGAATTAGCGGCTGCCAGCGACTAGCGGCTGCCAGCGCCGACTGCATCGTCGCTGGGGCGGTACCCTGTAGCGAGACCCAAGCGGCATTTCGACGCGAAGTCCACCGGACCGAACCGGACCGCACCAAGTGTGGTGCGGGGAGGCAACGTCGAATCCGTTTGATAACCCAGCGGTACTGGTAACGCTAGTACGACGGGCCTATCGTAGGGTCTGGACGCAACCCTTCGCCGCTCATCCTTTATCCGAGGCGGGGGCCGGGCGTCATTCTCAGTGGGGGCACCGATCGAATGTCAGCGCAGATGGAACGCGCTCGTGGCGCGGCACGCCCATGAGCAGCTCGCTAGCACCCAAGACCAGGACGCGTCCGGAGCGGCGCGCCCGCGGCAACCTGAGCCTGACCACCACGGACCGGCTGTATGACTCGCGTTTGACGGCGCCGGCCCAGCCGTCGACGTTGGCCGATGCGTTCGGCCCGACCGTCGAATGGCGGCCCGTCGATGTGCCCGTCCCGAATGTCGGGCAGGAGATCATCCCGCGCCGACGCAACGAGATCGCGACTCGAGCCATCAACATTGTCTTGGCCGGCGTCGGCATGGTCGTCATCGCGCCGGTGTTCGCCGTCCTGGCCGCGGCCATCAAGCTCGATTCGCGTGGGCCGGTGCTGTACTCGCAGTCGCGGGTCGGCATCGATCGGCGCTGGCGCCGCATGTCGAGTACCCACGAGGCACGGCGCGAGGATGCCGGTGGCCGGGTGTTCACGATCTACAAGCTGCGGACGATGCATGTCGACGCGGAGTCCACGCCAGACCAGGTGTGGGCGACGGAGGGCGACCCCCGAGTCACCCGGGTGGGGCGCGTCTTGCGCCGCTTCCGGATCGACGAGATCCCCCAGCTCTGGAACATCCTGCGCGGCGACATGAACATCGTCGGTCCCCGCCCGGAGCAGCCGACGATCGCGATGCGCCTCCGCGACGACATCCCGGAGTACCGACTGCGCCATCGGGTCAAGCCCGGCCTGACCGGACTTGCCCAGATCAACCAGTCGTATGACACCACGCTCGACTCGGTCCGCTCGAAGGTCGCCTGGGACCTCCGCTACATCCGGGAGCAGAGCCTGCTCCTGGACCTGCGGGTCATGCTTCTGACGATCCCGGCGGTCCTGCTCAAGTTCCGGGGCTGGTAGTCCCGGAACGAGCCTGCTCAGGCGGACGGTCCCTGCTCGACGACGGTGACCACGCGCGTCCCGTCCTCGGTCGACAGGTCGACGACGGTCCAGGTGTCGTTGTTCGTCTCGTCCACCTCGACGAAGTGATCTGACGGGTCCGCGATGGCCCGAAGCCGGTAGCGGCCATCCGGGACGTCCGTGATGAGGATCGTCTGGTCGAGCAGATACCAGGGATAGTTGTCGCCCCAGCCGATGGATAGACCCATCGCGATGTCCCGGTCGGTCGGCGTGCCGCATTCCGCGGCCCCATACGTCGCCGCCGCTGGTGCACCGTCGAGCGTCGTCCGGTAGTCGACGTTGTCGAAGAAGCAGAAGCCCGTCTTGACCAGGCTGCCGACGACCTCACCGTCCATCGTCTCGAGCTGGTGGGCCTCAGCGCCGCGGACGTGCCAGTGATCGTGTAAATCGCCGCCGAAGATGAGCGACGCGTCGGTCTGACGCTCGCTATACCCGCCCGGGGCTTCGTCCTCGATCCGCTGGCTCACCTGCCAGCCGTCGCCGAACGGCATCCGCCGGTGGGCGGCGACGAGCATGTCACCGTCCCCGACGTTGACGATGGACGCGGAGAAGCGCAGATAGACCGTTCCGTCAGCCTCGGTGCCGATGAGGATGTCGGACAGCGGGGCCATCCCGAGGTCCGGATACCGAGGCTCAACGGGCGCATCGAGCGGCGGCGGCGTCGGCCCGCCGGTCTGGTAGAGGACGATGCCGATCGCCCCGGCTGCGACGAGCAGGACGAGCAGCAGGAGGCTGACCGCTCGAAGGACGATCGAGGGAGAGGCCGGCGGCGTGGGTTCGGTCATGGCGGGCAACGATAACGCCCCCGGCCGAAGCCGGGGGCGTCAGGCGATCCGGTACGAGACCGGGTGAGCTCAGCCCTTCTTGTCGAAGCAGAAGGTGATGTGGCTCACGCCATAGGGCTTGTCGCTGTTGTCGTTCCAAGCCGCCTGCAGGTTCGTGTCGCTATCGTCCGTGTCCTGGCCGTAGATGTACACGACGGAGCTGGTCGGGCCGCCCTTCACGATGACCGCGGCGATGTCGTACTTGCTCGAGCCGCTGTCCGTGAACTTCCAGTCGAACGAGTCGCCGTCCAGGTTCTTGATCTTGATCGGCCCATAGACGCCGTTGGCCGGGTCGTCGATCTTGAACGACTTGAAGGTGTCGCTGTCGCACGTCGCGTCCTTCCACGGCGTGACGACGATGACACTGTCGGCATTCGGGGCGACGGACGCCGCGCTGGCCGTGAAGAAGGCGCCGCTCGCGAACATCGCGAGGGCCGAGATTCCGATGAGGACCTTGATCTTGCGCATGCTGCCTCCGCAATCCCCGGATGGGTGGTCGGGTACTGGCGTGCCCGAGCGGCGGGACTCCCCCCGCGTCCCTTGCAGCATCCCTAACAGTCCTGCCCGTGTCCAGTACTTTCGGTGTCAACGTGCCGTCACGCGCCGTGGTTCCGGTGCGCACGGGCAACGTTTGCAGCCGGCTTCACGGGGATTCGGGCCGCGGGGTCAGCTACGGCGTATAGGTGACGCTCACCGCGAGGTAGTCGAGGCGGAACTGCTTGGTGCCCTGCGACGAGGCGTCGATGAGGCGGACCCGGAAGTTCGCCGCCGACAGCTGGCCCGGCGTCCAGGTCCGGCCCCAGGTATCCGTCGCCGACCCGAACGTGTAGGTCGTCAGGGTCATCGTGTTGATGGCCTGCGCTTGCATCGCGGTCCAGGTCGCCCCACCGTCCCACGACAGCTGGACGCACACATTGGAGTTGCCGCCGTTGTTGTTCATGCCCAGATCCGCCCGGACGGAGATACCGTCGATCGAGGTCACCGACCCGGGCACGCCCGTCGCGAAGCCCCAGAACCGGTGGCGGTCCTTGCGGACATCCGGCGTCGTCCCGGTGCCGCATGACTGGTTGCCGCCGGTGCCGCTGTTGTCGTCCATCGCGCTGAGCGCGTCGTCGACGCACGCCCGGCTCGGGTTCGACTCGTAGCCGTTGTCGTCGCCCGCGTCGGGCGTGTCCGCGGCGTTGCTCGCGGCGACGCACGTGGCGTAGGCGGTCGACGTGTTCGTCGAGACGGTCGCGCTCGCCTCGTTGCTGACGGCACTCGTCCACGACTCGAAGACCGATCGCAGGACATACGACCACGTCCCGTTGCCCGGGCTGTCCGTCGTCGTGGTCGCGGTCCGCGGTGTGACCGATCCGATGGCGCTGTACGGACCGCCACTGGTCGGCCCCCGGAGCACCGTATAGCCCGTTGCGTAGCCGTCGACGGTCGGCGTCCAGGTCAGGGTGACCGCGCTGCCGCCGGTCGCGGCCAACCCGGTCGGCGCGGCGAGGGTGTCGGACGCCCACGTCCCGGACACGTCGGCAGCGTCGGTCAGGCGGGCCAGCGACGTCGTGGCCGGGGCCAGCATGGCGATGGTCAGGATCGCCGCCGCGGCGAGGCTGGCCGCCCAGCGCCCCCGGTTCCGGCCCATCACGCGCCCTGGCCGGTCGGGCGTGGTCGCGTGCTGCGTGACGCGCGGCGCCGGACCTCCCCGGTCCGCAGCGGGTGCTGGGCGCGACGCCGGGGCGAGGCGCCCTGGTCCAGGCGAACGGACGCCCTGGCCGGCGCCACCGGATGGACGGCCACCGCCTCGGCGGCCGGGACGGATCCCAGGACGGCCTGCGCGTGGCCACCGATCGCCGGACTCGGACCACGAGCGGTCCGGCGCCGGGCAGCGGCCACGTCGTCGAGCCACCAGCCGAAGACGATGAGGAGGGCGCCGGTCGACAGCACGAGGATCACGCCCGGTGGCGCCGACATGAGGGCCAGCAGATAGCCGGCGTTCGGGACCATGACCGCGACCCGCCCGATGACGGCCGAGGCCGGCGTGATCGACGGATCCTTCTCGGCATTGGCATCGCCCTTCGTCTCGATCCAGCGCTCGCCATCCTTGTCGACCAGGCGGGTGATCCGATGGGTGAACACGGCGCGCTGGCCGCCGCTCTGGAGGCTGACCACATCACCGACTCCGAGGTCGGCCTCGGAGACCGTGTCGAGGACGACCGCGGCGCCGATGGGGATGGCCGGCGACATCGAGGGACCGGCCACGACGAAGACGGGGTGGCCGGTGGCCGGCAGGACGCGACCGAGGATGACCGAGCTCAGGCCGACAGCGACGATGGCCAGGAGCACGAGATCGACCACGCGCCCGAGCACGATCAGGGATCGTGCGGCGGTGGTCGGTCGATCGGCGGTCATGGCTGGGACGCTCCTGTGCCCGGAACGGTGACCGGACCGCGACCCGCCAGGCGGGTCGCGGTCCGGGGTGCAGCCGTGATGCGGATTACGGGTTGTTGTCGACCTGCTCGGCGTCGAACGTGAAGGTCGCGCTCGACGACTCGCCCTGGGCGCTGTTGCCCGTGGCCAGCGGCAGCGTGACGCGGAAGCACAGGACTTCGTCGTCACCGGCCAGCAGCGTGCGGTCGTCGGTGTCGTCACCCTGGGCCGGGCTGCCGATCGCGGCGCCATCGAGGGCCGTGGCCGCCAGGACGGTCGAGCCGTCGAAGGTGGCGCAGTCGGTCCCCTGGGTCTTGACCGTCAGGGTCAGCGTGTCGCCCAACGCGTTGGTCGCGACGGTCGACAGCGCGTAGCGCAGGTCGGCGGTGCCGTCATTGGAGATGGTCAGGGCGGCCGTGTCAGTGTCGCCCGGGACCATGTCCGTGACGGTGAACGCGACCGTGGGGTTCGAGTTGATGTCGACGGTCCCGGACGTGAAGGTCCCGGTCGAGGCATCGCTGTCCGTGAAGATGGCGAGCGAGAACATGCCGGCGCCCAGGCTGATCGTCGTCAGGCCAAGCAGCAGGGCGAGGATGCCCCGGCGCCGGCGGCGCGACGGGCGCTCCTCGGCGGTGATCGGCAGGACGGTACTCGGTGCGTGATCCATGGTGGTGCGCAAGCCTCGTTCGGCGGCGGCTGCCGCGGTCGTTCCCGGTGGTCTCCGGATCCATTGCCCCCGACGCTCCTGGACCCCGGTGTGGGTGTCGCGAACCGGCTGGATGCGTCGACCCCATGCAATCAGACCGATGACGTACGTCGCCACGGGACGAGTGGGTCACGGACACCGGTACCTTGGTCCGGCGCGTCACACGGTTCGGTGCCGCGAGGCGCCGCATTCGCGGTGTCGGATTCGGGCGTCGTGAGCGACGCCCGGAGACCCGCGGTCAGCCTGGCTCGTCCGCCCCCGGATCCGTGATCTCGCCTGACCGGCCGCTGTCCGCCAGCCGCTCGTCGTAGCGCTCGTCGCGCCAGGCCAGCGCCGCCTTCAGGCCATCGCGCCGGACGATCGCGTCGAAGGCGCGCTGGGTCGCGCTCATGTTGATGATCGACTGCAGGTCGAGGCCGGCCTCGATGGCGGTCAGGAACCCGGCGGCCTCCATCGCCCGATTGAGCATCGCCTTGGTCGGGGCCATGACGTCGCCGGGCACCCGGGCCAGCCGGTCGGCCAGGGCGTCGACCTCGGCCTCGAGCGCGTCGGCCGGGACGACCCGATTGACCAGCCCGATCCGCTCCGCCCGCTCGGCGTCGATGAGATCGCCGGTCATGAGCAGCTCGCGCGTGACCTTCTGGCCGATGAGGTAGGGCATGAGGAAGGTCACCGGCGCCGATCCGAACCGGATCTCCGGCTCACCGAGCTGGGACCCTTCGGCCGCCACGATGAGATCGCAGGCCATGGCCAGCTCCAGGCCACCGGCCAGGGCGTAGCCGTGGACCTGGGCGATGACCGGCTTGGGACAACGCCAGACGGCGAGCGTCGCCGCGACGTCCTCGGCCAGGAGCGATCGCCACGTCCACGTGTCGTCGGGCTGGGCCTCGGACAGGTCGTAGCCCGAGCAGAACGCGCGCCCGGCGCCGGCGATGACGATGACCCGGACCCCGTCGTCCTCGGTGGCCGCCGCGATCGCGGCGACCAGCGCCTCGCGGAGCTCGTGGTTGATGGCGTTGAGCTTGGCTGGCCGATCGAGGGTCAGGCGGACGCCCCACGGCATCGGCGTCGTTCGAAGGACCGGCTCGTCAGCCATGCGCGGATGGCGCCGCCTCGCCATGGGCGCGGTCCAGGACGACCAGGGCGTCGACCGCGACGACCCCGTCCGGGGCCGCGATGACCGGATTGATGTCGATCTCCCGGATGTCCGGCCGGGCCACGGCCAGGCGCGACAGGGCGACGATCATGTCGGCCAGGCCACCCCGGTCGGCAGCGGGACGCCCACGGAGGCCGTCGAGGATCCGCGTGCCGCGCAGCTCACCGAGCATCGTCAGCGCTTCGGCACGACTGACCGGCGCCAGGCGGATCGCGACATCGTCCAGGAGCTCGGTCAGGATGCCGCCGAGGCCGACGATGACGGCCGGACCGAACGAGGGGTCGCGCTGGACGCCGAGGATGACCTCCACGCCCGGGTCGGCCATCGGCTCGACGAGGAGGCCGTGGCTGTCGAGTCCGTGCCGACGGCCGGCCTCGAGCAGCGCCTCGCCGGCGGACCGGATGGCCTCATCGCCGACGAGGCCGAGGCGAACGAGGCCCAGGTCCGATTTATGGGCCAGGTCCACTGCGTCCAGCTTGAGCGCGACGGCATGGCCGGCCAACGGCCGGGCCGCCTCCACGGCAGCATCGGCATCGGGGACCGCGATGGCGGCGGTCACCGCGAGGCCGGCGGCGCGCAGCAGCTCGAGGCTGTCGCGCTCGGACAGCGTCACCTGCCCGGCGGTCGGCTCGGGACTCGAAGGCGCCCCGGCGGCTGCCGACGCCAGCGCCGCGGACTCGGGTGAGCGCACGTACGGGGTTCGGTCCGCCGCCAGGTCCGGCCAGGAGGTCCGCCACGGGCCGTCGTCCCGGCGACGCTCCCGCCGGCCCGTCCACCGGGCGACGGCGGCGATGGCGGTGAAGGCCTCGACCGCGCCGCGCAGCAGCGGCGCCCCGTGGCCGTCGCCGTCCAGCAGGGCCTTGGTCGCGGGCGGCGGCTCGCCGGACGTCAGGGACACGTAGACCGGCAGGAGGTCGGGGCGTGTCGCCGTCACGGCCAGGAGCTCGGCCGTGACCTCGTTGGCGGTCGCGACCTCGGCCGGCATCGACTGGTACGGGAAGTCGTGGACGAGGCACAGCACGTCGTACGCGCCGGACGCCGCCATCGCCTCGAAGCTCGCCCGGTACGCCTCGGCCGGGTCAGCGGCTCCCCACGGGTCGAGCGGGTTGCCGATGTAGCCCATCGTCGGCAGGCGTTCCAGGATCGACGCCCGGGCCGCCGGCGGGATCGGCGGCAGGTCGATCCCGGTCCGGGGCGCGAGGTCGGCGACGAGCGACGCCTCGCCCGTGCTGACGGTCACGACCCCGGTCCGCCCGCGGCCCACCCCGCGGCCGGTGCGCCGGATGCCCTCGACCAGCTCGGCCGTCTCGAGCAGCTCATCGAGGTCGGCGCAGCGGATGACGCCGGCCGCATCCAGGGCCGCGTCCGTGATCCGAGCCTCGCCGGCCAGGGATCCGGAGTGCGCGACGGCGGCGGCCTGGGCCTGGGCACTCCGGCCGACCTTGACCGCCATGATCGGCTTGCCCAGCGCGAGCGCCCGGTCGGCCAGGGCCAGGAACCGCTCGGGCCGCTTGAAGCCCTCGACGAACAGGATGACCGACGTCGTCTCGGGGTCGTCCAGGCAGTACGCGAGGTAGTCGCAGACGTCGAGGGCCACCTCGGTGCCGCAGCTGATGATCCGGCTGAAGCCGATCCGCGAGCCCGAGTGGATGAACGCGTCCGTCACGGACCCGGACTGGGCGATGCCGGCCACGCCGCCCCGCGGCAGGTATGGCGACACGTCGCCGATGTAGGCGGAGCTGTTGGCCGTGAAGTCGACGACGCCCATGCAGTTGGGGCCGACGAGGGCCAGATCGTGGGCGCGGGCGATGTCGGCCACCTCGGCCTGCATCGCGGCCGCTGCCTCGCCCCCCTCGACGACGCCGCCGCCCGGGATGATGACCGCCGGCACACCGGCGGCGGCCGCATCACGGGTGACCATCGCGGCCCGCAACGGATTCAGGGCCACGAGCGCGATGTCCGGCCGCTCCGGGAGCGACCGCAGGTCCGGGTAGCAGATCTGGCCAAGAAGCTGGTCGTACTTGGGATTCACGAAGTGGCAGCGCGTCTCGCTGCCCATCGCCCGCAGGTTGTCGCGCACGGTCTCGGCGATCCAGCCGCGGGCGGACGCGCCGACGATGGCGATGGACCGCGGCGCGAAGAGCGGTCGAAGGTCGATCGTCGGCGTGGCGGCCGGCGCCGGGGCGGACGCCGTGGTCACGCCGGCGGCCGGCAAGGTCGGCGAGCTCGGGCGGGCGGCCATCGGCTCAGCCGACCACGCGGGCGACCCCGCGCTTCTCCATGGCCCGGGCGATGATGAGCCGCTGGATCTCGCTGGTGCCTTCCCAGATCCGGTCGACCCGGAGCTCGCGGAAGAACCGCTCGGCCGGGTTCTCGCGCATGTAGCCGCGCCCGCCGAAGACCTGGACGACCCGGTCGGCACAGCGGAACGCCGCTTCCGAGGCGAACAGCTTGGCCAGGGACGCCTTGGCGTGGAGGACCTTGGGATCCGTGCCGTGGTCGGCCAGCCAGGCCGCTTCGCGGGTCAGGAGTCGAGCAGCGGACGCGTCCGCAGCGGAGTCGGCCAGGGGGAAGGACACGCCCTGGAAGTCGTAGATCCGCTCGCCGAACTGGATGCGCTCCGTCGCCCAGTCGACGGCCAGGCCGAGCAGCCGCTCCATCGCTCCCGTGCAGCGGGCCCCGATGTGGATGCGCTCCTCGACGAACCACTCGTTGGTCAGGTCGTCCGCCCCGCCGACGGTGCCGAGGATGGCCGACGCCGGCACGCGCACATCCTCGAGCACGAACTGCGGGTGTCGGTCGGCGAAGGTGTGCATGTAGTCGGGGTCGTGCTGCATGGTCAGCCCGGGCGTGTCGTAGTCGACCAGGAAGAGCGTCGGCCGCCGCTCGTCGCCGTCGATGACGTTGGCGTGGAAGATCATGAAATCGGTCTCGTCCGGTGGGCCGGTCACGAACCACTTCTCGCCGGCCAGGACGTAGTCGCCGGTCGCGGCGTCGCGGACGGCCGTCGCCTCGAGCGTTCGCGGATCGGAGCCGGCGTTCGGCTCGGTGATCGCGTAGCTGCCGAAGCGCTCGCCACGGAGGGACGGGTCCAGATAGCGGCGGCGCTGCTCGGCGTCGCAGTGGATGAGCGCGTTGTAGGCGCCCGGGATGAACGACCACAGCCCGCCGGTCCCCTGCCCCAGTTGCTCATGGACGAGGACCTGCTCGAGCATCGACCAGCCCTGGCCACCGACCTCGCGCGGCAGGGAGCCGCCGACCAGCCCGGCCTCGATCGAGGCATCACGGACGACGGCCTTCGCTTCCGCCGGCAGGCGCCCGCCGGCGCGCTCGAAGTCGGCCTCGAGGGGCTGGAGGACCTCGACGACGAACCGTCGGGCACGGGCCTGGAGGTCGAGCTGCGCGTCCGTGAGGGTCAGGTCCATCGTGCCGAAGGATGCGGCACCCGAGTCGGTCGTCGGCCGTGGCGTCGCGGGGCGCGGGACGCCGGCGGGCCACCTACGATTGGGGCATGACGACTGCGACCCTGCCGGCGCCCCACGCCGTTGCCTTGCCCGACCGAACCGATGTCGCCGTCATCGGCGGCGGCATCCTGGGCCTAGCCATCGCCCGCCAGCTGCTCCAGGAACGGCCGGGGCTGCGAGTGGCCATCCTCGAGCGTGAACGCGACCTGGCCACGCATCAGACGGGTCACAACAGTGGCGTCCTCCACGCGGGGCTGTACTACCAGCCGGGTTCACTGAAGGCCCGCTACTGTCGGGAGGGCAAGGCCGCCCTGGAGGCGTACGCCGATGAGCGGGGCATCCCGTACGAGCGCTGCGGCAAGCTCGTCGTCGCGCTCGACGAGTCGGAGCTGCCCGCGCTCGAGCGGCTGCGCGAGCGGGCCGAGGCCAACCAGGTGCCCGGGCTGGAGGTCGTCGGCCCGGAGCGGATCGCCGAGATCGAGCCGCACGTCAGGGCCGTCCGCGGGTTGCTCAGCCCCGGGACCGGGATCATCGACTATCGACGCGTCGCGCTCGCCTACGCCGACGACGTGCGGGCTGGTGGCGGGACGATCCATCTCGACCATGAGGTCACGGACGTTCGCTCGGTCGGGGACGGGGTCGTCGTCGTGACGCCTCGTGGCGAGCTCCCTGCGCGCGCCGTCGTCGGCTGCGCCGGGTTGTGGGCGGATCAGGTCGCGGCGATGACGCCCGGGGCCGGGAGCGAACGGATCATCCCGTTCCGGGGCGACTACTACACGCTGACGCCGGACGCGGCCGCCCTGGTCCGCGGCCTCATCTATCCGGTCCCGGATCCGCGCTTCCCGTTCCTCGGCGTGCACTTCACCCGGCGGGTCGGTGGCGAGGTCTGGGCCGGCCCGAACGCCGTCCTGGCGTTCGCCCGGACGGGCTACCGACGGACGGACGTCAGCGTGCCGGATCTGGCCCGGACGTTGACCAGCCGCGGATTCCTGCGGCTGGCCATGAAGTTCTGGCAGACCGGGGCCGCGGAGATGTGGCGGGACTGGTCGAAGGGCGCGTTCCTGGCCGAGCTCCAGCGGTTCATCCCGGAGCTCCGAGGCGACCAGCTGACGTTCGGCCCGTCGGGGATCCGTGCGCAGGCGGTCGACCTGGACGGCAAGCTCGTCGACGACTTCCGGTTCCGCGGTGGCGATCGCGTCCTCCACGTCGTCAACGCCCCGTCGCCGGCCGCGACGTCGTCGCTGGCCATCGCCCGCGACGTCGGAGCGCGCGCTATCGAACGCTTCGGGCTGTAGCCGCCAGCCGCGGCTGGCGCCTCGTGTGGCTAACCGCCTCGCTAGCCGGGCTGGGCGAGGACCATGATCCGGATCTCGGTCATGTCGTCGATGGCCCAGCGCAGGCCCTCGCGGCCCAGGCCGGAGTCCTTGACCCCGCCGTAGGGCATGTGATCGATCCGGTAGGTCGGGATGTCGTTGACGATGACCCCACCGACCTCGAGCTCGCCGAAGGCCCGCCAGGCGCCGGCAAGGTCGTTCGTGAAGACCCCGGTCTGGAGCCCGAACATGCTGTCGTTGACCCGGTCGATGGCCTCGTCGAGGTCGGCGAACGGGAAGGCCACGACGAGAGGAGCGAAGGCCTCGTTGGAGCAGACCTGGGCGCTCAGCGGGACGTCCGCCAGGACGGTCGGCGGGAAGTACGTGCCGTCGGCCCGGCCACCGGCCAGCAGCCGCCCACCCATGGCCACTGCCTCGTCGACCCAACGCTGGGTCCGGGCGGCCTGGTGCTCGTCGACCATCGGGCCGACATCGGTCGCCGGGTCGAGCGGGTCGCCGACCTTGAGCTCCGCCACGCCGGCCAGGAACTTGGCCATGAACGCGTCCCAGATGGCCTCGTGGATGAACATCCGCTGGACGCTGATGCAGACCTGCCCGGCATAGGCAAAGGCGCCGATGAGCGAGCGCTTGACGGCCCAATCCAGATCCGCCGTCTGGTCGACGATGACCCCGGCGTTGCCGCCCAGCTCCAGGACGACCTTCTTCTTCCCGGCTCGCTCCTTCATCCGCCAGCCGACGCTCGGGCTGCCCGTGAAGGTCAGGAGCTTGAACCGCTCATCGGCGACCATCCGGTCGCCCAGCTCGCGGGTCATCGGCAGGATGCTGACCATCCCGGGCGGCACGCCGGCGGCCTCCACGATCTCGGCGACCGTCAGCATCGTCAACGGGTCCTTGGACGGCGGCTTGAGGACGATCGGGTTGCCGCTGGCGATCGCCGGGGCCAGTTTGTGGGCGGCCAGGTTCAACGGGAAGTTGAACGGGCTGATGCCGGCGATCGGGCCGATCGGGAAGCGCCGGGTGATCCCGACCCGATCCTTCGACGACGGCATGAGGTCGAGCGGGATGAGCTCGCCGGTCATCCGTTCCGCTTCCTCCGCCCCGAGGCGGAAGGTCAGGGTGGCCCGGTCGACCTCCACGAGTGCGTCGCGGATGGGCTTGCCCGCCTCCAGGGCGATGAGCCGACCCAGCTCTTCGCGACGGGCCTTGATCCCGGCGCTGATCTCGCGCAGGATCCGGCCGCGTTCGTAGGCCGGCAGGTGGCGCGTCGTCTCGAAGGCCGCGACGGCCGCCTCGACGGCCTCCTCGTACTGGGCCTCGGTGGCGGTGAACGTCATGCCGGCCGGCTCATCGGGGTTGGCCGGATTGGCGACCTCGAGGACATCCGGCGATTCGACCCATCGACCGGCCAGGAAGATGGGATGCGGCTTGGTGCCGACGACGGTCATCAGACGAGGCTCCTGGCGGCGATCACGGGTGAACGGATGGGGTACGGTCGCATCATACGACCGAGTCGATCCAGACCCTGCATCGGAGGCCGCCGACGATGGCCCAACGAACCGACCTCCCGAACGCGCTCCGGGTCAAGCCCGGCTCGCGGGTCCGCCTGGCCAAGCTCGACCCCGGGGCCACCTACGGCTGGGCGAAAGAGACCGCCGCCCCGGCCCTGGACCGGCAGCTCGAACGCCTCGCCGACCTCCAGGACCGGTTCTGGGCGGAGTCGAAGCGCTCGGTCCTCATCGTCCTGCAGGGCATCGATGCGGCCGGCAAGGACGGCACGATCAACAAGGTCATGGAGGCCTTCAATCCCCAGGGCTGCCCGGTCACCTCGTTCAAGGTCCCGAGCGCCGAGGAGCTGGCCCACGACTTCCTGTGGCGCATCCACAAGGCGGCGCCGCGGCGGGGCGAGATCGGCATCTTCAACCGGTCGCACTACGAGGACGTCCTCGTCGTCCGTGTCCACGACCTCGTCCCCAAGTCGGTCTGGTCCAAGCGCTACGGCTTGATCAACGAGTTCGAGGCGATCCTCGCCGCCAACGGGACGACCATCGTCAAGCTCTTCCTGTCGATCGACCGCGATGAGCAGCGCGCCCGGTTCCAGGCGCGCTACGACGATCCGACCAAGCGCTGGAAGTTCTCCATGGGTGACCTCGAGGAGCGCGGCCGGTGGGACGCCTACCAGGCCGCCTTCGACGACGCCCTCTCGAAGACGTCGACGGACGTCGCGCCGTGGTACGTCATCCCGGCCAACCGAAAGTGGTTCCGCAACCTGGCCGTCGCGACGATCGTGGCCGACACGATGGCCGGCCTGCGTCCGCGGTATCCGCCCGTCGCCGACGACGTGCCCGAGGGCCTGGTCGTCGCCTGAGTCCGCGTCGCTCGGCCGGTGCGCCGGCGCACCGGTCCTCCGGCGGCCGCGAGCCGATCTCGGGAGGAGCGGAGTGGTTGGACAGGGTCCGTCATGACCAATTCGTCGGGGGCGGGGTGACGATGCCGCCATTGGTCGATCGCCTGCGGCGACCTAGGCTCTCTCCAGACAGCCAGGGGTGCAGCGCCAGGTCGCTGCGTCTCACGCCCCGGCCGCCCCGGATCGACATGTGGTCGCTCCGGAGACGACAAAGGCAAACCCGGTGCGAGCCGGGGGCGCAAAGCCACGGGACTGGATCCTCGCTCCAGTCAGCCGGGCTGCCGTACGGAGCGGATCGCCATGGTCTCCTTCCTCCGCCGACGCACGTCGGCCATGGCCGAAGGAGCGCTCGTCGCCATCATCGTCGCGATGTTGGCCGGCCCTGCCGGGCTGACCGCCTTCGCGATGGCCGGCAGGGGCGGCCCATCGGCCACGATCGAGTCGCTCGAGGGCGTCCTCACCGTCCGACACGGCGACGACTTCGCGACGGGCCGGGTGGTGGGCCACGCCTATTCCCTGACCAACGCAGATGGCGAGACGCAGCTCGGCTTCCTTGGCGCTCCGCCGGACGACGCCCTCGCCGGTTCGAGGATCCGTGTCCATGGCGCCGGGCGAGCCGGCGGCCGATTCTATGTCGCAGACGGCGGGACGACCCAACTCGCGAAGGCAGCGACGACCACCGCGTCGACGGGCGCCAAGAGCGTCGCGGTCGTGTTGCTGAACTTCTCGAACGACACCAGCGAGCCCTACACACCCTCCTTTGCAGCTGGTGTGGCGTTTACCGACACGAAGTCCGTCAGGGCGTATTACGCGGAGACCTCGTGGGGCCAGCTCACGGTCACCGGCGACGTCTTCGGTTGGTACACGCTTCCTGACACGAACGACGCCTGCGCCACCAGTAGCTGGGCCCAAGCGGCCACGACGGCGGCCACCGCAGCCGGCGCCGATCTGGATGCGTACGACAACGTCGTCTATGCCTTCCCGTACGTACCGAGTTGCCCCTGGTCAGGCCTCGCCAGCATGCCTGGCCGAGTGTCGTGGCTGAATGGGCCCGCGGCGATGTCGCTTCGGACGATGGCCCATGAGCTCGGACACAACTTCGGCACACATCACGCGAGCTCCCTGACCTGCACGGAGAGCGGGATCCGCGTCGCTCTGTCCGCCACGTGCGCTTCAACGGAATACGGCGACCCGTTCACCGTGATGGGAAGCGCGAGCCACTACCAGCAGACGAATTTCTCGCGCGGCAATTTCGGTTGGCTGAGCAGATCGCAAACCCAAACCGTGACGGCATCGGGCGACTACATGCTGAGCCCGATCGAGCTCGACGATCCGAGCCTCGTGCAGGTCTTGAGGATCCCCCGGGGTGATTCGGGTACCTACTTGACGCTGGAGTTCCGCCAAGCGTTCGGAACGCTCTTCGATACGTTCTCGTCGCTCGACCCGGTGACGAATGGTGTAACGGTCCGCCTGACCGCCGGCCAGACCGCGATGACGCAGACGCGGCTGATCGATACGACGTCTGCCACGTCGTCCTTCACCGATGCCCCGTTGGTCCCCGGCCGCACGCTGACGGATCCCGTCAGCGGCGTCTCCATCACGACGCTGACCGTATCGGCGTCTGGCGCCTCGGTTCACATCAGCTTCGACTCGCCTGCAACCCCCACACCCGCGCCGACGGCGAGCTCCGCGCCGACCCAAACGCCGGCACCGACGCCGAGCCCCGGCGCGACCGCCACACCGGCCCCAACACCGGCTCCGACGGCCACACCCGCCCCAACACCGGCCCCGACGGCCAGGCCGACCCCGACTCCCGTGGCCGACACCGAACCTCCGACGACACCGGCGGCCCTCAAGGCCGCCCCCGGAAAGGGCAAGAAGGTTGCCCTGACATGGTCGGCGAGCTCGGACAATATCGCCGTCACCGGCTACGCGGTCTTCCGGGACGGCACGAGGATCGGCACCACATCGAAGACGGGCTTCACGGACGCGGTCCCTGGCAGGGCCGCGACGCACTCCTGGTTCGTCGTGGCGTATGACCGGGCGGACAACATGAGTCCGCCTTCCGAATCCATCTCCGTCTCGCCCTAGCAGGATCGCCAACGTCAGGGCGCGGAAAGGGCCGGGCGTGCGCCCGGCCCTTTCGTGCTACGAGGGGGTGGTTAGCTCCCGGAAGACCCGGTGACCGTCGCGACGATCGTGACCAACTCTCCACAGGTGGAGGAGTCGTTGTTGAACGCGGCGCTGTTCGACGCGTAGTCCGCGATCCAGTAGTACTTCCCGTCGCTGTTGACGGTCAGGTTGGTGATGACATTGCCACCGACTGGCGAGCCGCCGGAGGTGCCGGACGAGAATGGCGCTGATGCGTCGGCGTCGCTCGTCCAGATCAGGGTCGAGCAGGTGCTGTCACTGTAGAGCTTGAACGTCACGCTGCCCGTAGCGGTGGTCGGGTTGAGTGTTGCCGAGTCGCTCAAGGTGGCCGTCCACGCGATCGTGCCGGCCGACGTCGTCGAGACGGTCACGTCCACGCTCGCGATGCGGTGGACGCAGTCGGAGGGATCCGAGTTGGGCTCCTGCGACGGATACGAGCAGGAGTTGAGGAACGTGCCGTTGGTGAGGCCGCTGACGCCTGCTACCTCGGTATCGATCAGGGTGATGTTGCATGTCGCCTGGGTATCGCCAGGGCCCTGGTTATCGGCCGCCGGGAATGCGGCGCTCACAGGGGACGTGACGGAGCACCAGTTGCTGGCCGAAGTTGTTCCCTCTGTTCCCACGAGGGTCGCACCCGTGCAACGGTCGGACCTGTTGTCGGTGCACGAGTACACGCGCGTCGACGTTTCGACGGCCGGCTTCCCGATGGTCACACAGACGGCGGCGTCGGCCTTGCCGTCTCCATCGGTGTCGAACAGCGAACAGCCGTCGCCCGTGTTGTTCCCGCTCCAGGAGAGGTCGTCCCATTTCCAGGCGGTGTTGTAGTCGCCGGTGACCGTGTCGATCGCCGTGGCGTCGGCGGTCAGGTCCTTCTGGTTCGGCTCGTCGTTGGCGCCGTCCTCGTCCACAGTGAAGTTGAAGGTCGTTACGGCCATCACATTGCCGACACCCACGATGCCCGTTCCGAGCATCACAACGGCAAGCAGGGCCAGCCAGCGGCGCTTCTTGTGGGGGGCGCTGGGCTGAAATGTCACGATAGTTCTCCTTCAAGCGATGTAGGGCTTAGTTGGAGCGTCGCGGCGCTCTCTGCACGCGATCCCGTGCGTGTCCGTCTCATCCACCCTCCTCACCACTGGGTGCGACCGACTGGGTCGAAGCCGACCTAGAGAGGCTCGCGTGTTCGGCCACGAGCCTCGATCCGGCCTCGTGGGCCGGCGGATGGTCGAGGTCATGCAGCGCGTGGCCGACCGCGGGACGCGGTATCGCGCGCTCGTCAATGGCTCGCTCCTGTCCACCCCGGAACGACCTATGACCGGATACGGGCGACGGGTGAGGGCCGTTCCCCACGGACGGCGACGCTCGAGTCCCGGCGCGCTGGGCCGGGCGGTCGTGCTCCTCTGGCGACGGCGTGCCCGGCAACCCCTGAAGATCCGGGGCGCACTCCTTACTGGCGCCCCATGCCCTTTGGGTCGGCGTGCTCCCCTGGCGACGACCGACCGCCCGTTGGCCTCCGTCGGGGCGCGCCCCCGGCGCTGCGACCCGATCAGACCGGTGGTGTAGCAGTACGGAAGTACCACGTCAAGGTGGTACGGGCACGTTGTCGGCGAGGTGACACCAGCGTGGTGCGTCCATGCACCGCTGGCCCGCTCGACGAGGCGGGTCAGGCGCCCTCTGCAGCATCCGCCGCACGCCGATCCAGGCGATCGGCGAAGTCAGCCAACCAGGCGGCGGTCGCGCCGTGGTGACCGGCCATCTCGTCCGGCCGCAGGCCCCCGGACCGCACGTTCCCAGGCCGCCGCCTTGCCGATGTGGCCGAGGTCGAGGGCGAGCATCGCGATCCGGGCCAGCTCGGCTCGCGGCAGCTCCAGCGACCACGCCCCGGTGGCCGCCTCGCGCAGATCGGCGAGCTCCGGTCCGTCCAGGTCCAGGCCGGCGTGGTAGGTGAACGAGCCCATCGTCGTGGTCAGGGTCGTGAACGGGTGGGCGACGACCGCGTCGCCCCAATCGAAGATGCGCAGCGATCCGTCACGCCCGACGACGACGTTGTTGCCGTGGAGGTCGCCGTGGTCGATGGTCGGAGCCACGGAGGCGGCGAGCTCGGTCGCCAGGGTCGAGACGAGTCCGGTCCGAGCGATGAGCCGGCGGCGGGCCGTGTCCGTTCGCGCCCGATCGGCACCGTCCACGCGCGCCCAGATCGCGTCGTCGGCCAGCAACCCGTCCAGGATCTCGGGGTAACGCTCGGGTCGCTCGTCGGGGACGCCGAGGGCGAGGAGCTCGTCGATGGCGCCCTCCGTCCGGCGCTGGACCGCGGCGTAGCGCGGCAGGAAGGCCGTCCAGCGGGCAAGCTCCTGGTCCGCGGCGCGGCCGTCCGGACCAGGGCTGTCGCGCAGCGTCGGACTCTCGTCGTCCACGAGCAGCCAGCCGCGCCCTGGGTCCGTGGCGATGGCCGGCACGACCAGCGCCTCCCCGCGGGCCGCGAACCAGTCCACGAGCGGCGCTTCGTGCATGCTCCCGGGGCCGTTCGCCTTGGACCACGCCTGGCCGTCATCATCGGTCGGCAGTCGGAAGACCGTCGACCACGGTCGCGCCCGCTGCTCCGGCTCCCCGACGACGCGCCGGCCGACCGCGGCCAGACGGTCGGTGGCCCAGGCCAGATGCTCGGTGCGCCAGCCCGGATCGGTCCAGGTGGCGAGACCGCGTCGAAGCGCGCTCAGCGGCCTTTCCCGCCCCCGAAGAGCGTCCCGAAGATGCCCCGGACGATGTCCTGGCCGAGCCGTGACGTGGCGACCTTGCCGCCGGTCCGGATGGCCGTGTCGATCGTCCGCTGGCGAGCCTTGGCCGCTTCCTGGGCCGCCTTCGCCTCGGCCCGCTGCTGGCGCTCCGCTTCGCGTGCCGCCTTGGCCTGCGCCGCCTCGATCGCCTTCTGCTGGCGCTTGATCTCCCGCTCCACCTGGGCCGGCGTCATCGAGTTCATGCCGGCCGCAGTGGTCGGGTCCACCCCGGCCCGGATGGCGGCGTCCTGCGACGCGCTGATGGCCGCCTGGCGGGCGGCGACGATGCGGGCGCTGATGCGTTCATGGGCGCTCTCGCGGTCGACCGCGACGCCGTACTTGGCGGTCAGCGGGCTCATCGCGATGTGGCCGCGGAAGACGACCTCCTCGATGGGCGCCATGAGGGAGTCCGGAGCGACCAGGCGGGTCGCGGCGAGTGGCGTCGGGACACCCTTGGGCGACAGCACCGTGACCAGCGCCTCGCCCGTGCCGAGCGACGTCAGCGTCGTCTCGACGTCGTAGAAGTCGGTGACCGGGAAGGTCCGCGCCGCCTTGCGCAGGTTGTCGGCATCCTCCGGGGTGAAGGCCCGGAGCGCGTGCTGGACCCGGTTGCCGAGCTGGGCTAGGACGGATGACGGCACGTCCGCCGGCACCTGGGTGACGAAGTACACCCCGACGCCTTTGGACCGGATGAGCCGGGCCGTGCGCTCGATCTGCTCCATGAGCGCGTCCGACGCGTCGTTGAACAGCAGGTGCGCCTCGTCGAAGAAGAAGCACAGCTTGGGCTTGGGCAGGTCGCCGGCCTCGGGGAGCTGCTCGTAGAGCTGGGCGAGCATCCAGAGCATGAAGGTCGAGAACAGCCGCGGCTGGTCCATGACATCCGACAGCTCGAGGATGGAGATGATGCCCTTGCCGTCGGCGTCCGTCCGCAGCAGGTCCTCGACGTCGAACTCCGGCTCGCCGAAGAAGATGTCGGCGCCCTCCTGCTCGAGGACGACGATCGAGCGGAGCAGGACCCCGACCGACGCGGACGACATGCCACCGTAGTCGGCCAGGATCGGCTTGCCCTCATCGCTCGACAGGAACTTGAGGGTGGTGGCCAGGTCCTTCAGGTCAAGCAACGGCAGGTCGTTGTCGTCGCAGTACTTGAAGACCAGCGCGAGGATCGAGGTCTGCGTCTCGTTGAGATCCAGGACCTTGCCCAGGAGCAGCGGGCCGAACGAGCTGACCGTGGCCCGGACGGGGCAGCCGAGGGTGCCCGACAGCGACAGGAACTCCACCGGATGGCCGCTCGGCTCGAACGCCAGGCCCATCGAGTCGAGCCGCTCCTGGAGCTTGGGGCTGGGCGTCCCCGGCGCGGCCAGGCCGGTCAGGTCGCCCTTGATGTCGGCCACGAAGACCGGGACGCCGGCCTTCGACAGCTGGCCGGCCATGACCTGCAGCGTCTTCGTCTTGCCCGTGCCCGTTGCGCCGGCGATGAGGCCGTGGCGATTGAGCATGGACAGGGCGACCTGGACGCGCGTGTCGTTGAACAGCTCGCCGTCGTGCATCGCGCTGCCCAGGACGATGGTCGGCTCATCGAGGGTGTAGCCGGTCGTGATCGCGTCGCGGAACGCCTGGTCCATGAGTGCCTCCGGTGCGCCGGCCGATGGTCGAGCTGGGGACGTCAAGGGGGTGGGCAAGCGTATCATCGGGCCCCACCCCCGAACCCGAGCGCCACGCATCCGAGGCTGCCCCGATGACCGAATCACGTCGACCGTCGACCGGCGGGTTCCGGGAGTTCCTGACCAAGAGCAACGCCCTGGCGCTGGCCATCGGCGTCATCATCGGCGTCTCTCTGGGCGCCGTGGTGAACTCGCTGGTCAACGACATCATCATGCCGCCGATCGGCGTGGCCTTGGGCAACGTGGACTTCTCGCAGATCCGGACCCAGATCGGCGAGGGTCCCGACGGACCCATCTACATCAGCTGGGGCCTGTTCATCAACAGCGTCATCACGTTCCTGATCGTCGCGCTCGTGGTCTACGTGATCGCGACGGTGCTCATCAAGGAACCCGAGCCCGTGCCGACGAAGGCGTGCCCGTTCTGCAAGGAGGCGAACCACGTTGACGCCTCGAAGTGCAAGGCCTGCGCCAGCGCGATCTGACGCCGGCGGCCGTCGCGCCTAGACGTAGCCCTCCGGCACCGGGCCGACGATGTCCATCTGGAACCGGTCGGCGATCGCATCGAGCTCGGCGTCGGCAACGCCCGTCGCGAGGGCCTCGTGCAGCGCATCGAAGTAGCCGACCATGCCGGACGGCGTATACAGGTTCAGCTTGCGGCTGCCGGCTGACGCCGCCTGGAACGTGTGGACGACACCGGCCGGCACGTAGATGAACGACCCGGCCGGACAGGCGTAGTCGCGCCCGTCGATGTGCATCCGATACGCCCCAGCGACGACGAAGAACGACTCGGCGCAATCGCGGTGCACGTGGAGCGGCGGCCCACCACCGGCCTGCGGGTCGTCGGTCTCGATGAGCGCGAAGGCGCCATCGGTCGCGGCCCCGTCGGCGTGGACGAGGACGTCGAAGGCGCCGAGCGGGATCACGCGGGCCTGACCCGGCTGCAAGACATACGGCCCGTTCGCGGTCCGTTCAGGGTCCATCGACCATCCTCCCGTCGATCCGATGTCTGGCGCGGCCGGCCGTCGGGCCCCCTTCAGGCCTCCGGGGTCGGGTAGCTGCCCAGGCGGCGCACACTCGTCGTGACCGGTCCGAGCGCACCTAGCGCGGCGGCCATGGCCGGGTCGTCGATATCACCGTCGAGGTCGATCCAGAACACGTACTCCCACGCTCGCTCACGGCTGGGCCGTGACTCCAGCTTGCGCATGTTCAGGCCGTGGTCGGCGATGACCTTGAGGACGGCGAGGAGGGTGCCCGGCTCGTTGCGGACCGCCACGACGATCGTCGTCCGGCGGTGCGCGGGCGGATCGACCAGCGGCGGAGCCGCCCAGGCGGCGGCCGCGAGGACGAGGAACCGAGTCCGGTTGTCGGGCAGGTCACCGATATCGTCGGCCAGGACCTCCAGGCCGAATAGCGCCGCCGCCCTGGGGGACAGGACGGCCGCGGCGCGGCGTTCCCCGGACTCGGCGATGGCCTTGCCGGCGCCGGCCGTGTTGTAGGTGGACAGGAGCTGCCACGGTCGGTCCCGCAGGAACGCCTCGGCCTGGCCGAGGGCCTGGATGTGCGAATAGACCCGTTCGACGTCGTCGATGCGCTGCCCGGGTAGGGCGGCCAGCGCCAGGCGGACGGGCACGACGACCTCGCCGACGATGACCAGCTCGTGCTCCAGGAGCAGGTCGTAGTTCTCGCGGACCGTGCCGTGGATGACGTTCTCGATCGGGACGATGCCGGCACCCGCGTCGCCCGCGGTCACGGCTTCGAAGACGGCACGGAAGCTCGCGACAGGCGTCCGCTCCACGTCGCCGAACGCGACGAGGACCGCGTCCTCGGCGAACGCGCCGGGCTCGCCGGCGTAGGCGACGGGTGGAGACGGGTCGCGGGTCGTCGTCACGCCCGCGAGTCTACGGCCCTGCGGCACGGCCATGGGCCGCCTCGGACGCGACGGCGCAGCGACGCCCGCGGTCCATGATGCGCGCCTGCGTGGCGTCGGCCCGCGGACCCCGAGGACGGGAGCCGGAGGAGGGCGCGATGCGGATGGGATCCCATGGCACACGGCGTGCGCGAGCCATCGTCATCGGCTCGGTCATGACCCTCGTCGCCGCCTGCGGCGCGCCATCACCCTCGTCTGTGGCCGGCCCCGAGGGGACGTCGAGCGCGTCGGCCGGTCCATCGGCCTCCGCCACGCCGTCCGTCGCCCCGTCGCCGACGCCCGCCGCCCTGTGGACGGACGCGACGGCCGACACGATCGGCCCGACCGCCGAGTGGTCGAACAAGGTCGAGATCGCCGACGTCACCGGCGAGGGTCGCCCGGACATCCTGTTCGCGAACGGCGGGGACTACGAGTCGCCCGGGGCGCCGGAGCCGTTGCGCGTGTTCGCGAACGGCAGCGGTGGGTTCACCGAAGTGACCACGGACATCTTCGGCGACGCGCGCTTCCTGTCCCGGGTCGTCAAGGTCGTCGATGTCGACGTCGACGACGATGCCGACATCATCGTCGGTGGCACGTTCGCGACGCCGACGCGGCTGTATCGAGGCGCCGGGGACGGGACCTATGTCGAGGACGCCGACGGAGCCCCGGACACGCCGATGAGCATCGGCGACCTCGAGGCCGGCGACGTCGACGCGGACGGAGACCTCGACCTCGTGCTGGCCGACTGGGGCGAGGGCAGCCCGATGCAGAACGCCGGCGGACCGGTCCGCCTGTGGCGGAATGACGGCGGGTCCTTCACCGCCGACGATGCCGCCATGCCGTCGGTCGCCGTACGGTTCGCGTGGGACCTGGAGCTGACCGACGTCGATGGTGACTGGGACCTGGACACGGTCGTCTCCTGCAAGATGTGCGCGGGGAGCTATCTGTTCGAGAACGACGGGCGCGGCCGGTTCACGGACGTCACCGTCGGCCGGATGCCGCAGTTCACCAATAACTACGAGTTCGAGGCGATGGACCTCGATGGTGACGGCGACCCGGAGCTCACGACCATCAACGATGGCCCGGACCGCGGCCGCGGATTCACCGAGCACATCTTCCGCAATGACGGTGGAACGTTCTCGGACGTGACCGACGCGTGGTGGCCGGCCGACGCCAACCCCGGCTTCGACGACAACATCGTCGTCTACCTCGACGCCGAGTCCGACGGCGATGCCGACTTCCTCATCGGGTCGCTCGATGGTCCCGATCGACTCCTCATCAACGATGGATCCGGAGCGCTGACGCTCCAGACCGGGATCTTCGACGGCAGCCCGTCGGGCGGGACCCTCGGCATGGCCGCCGTCGACCTCGATGGCGATGGCCGACTCGATGTCGTCGAGAGCCAGGGCGAGGTGGCCGGCCACGAAGCGGAGCGCGTCTATCTCGGCGTCGGGATCGCCCCGGACACGGCGGCACCGCACGTCACCGTCGGGCCGGCGGTGGCTGGCGACGACGGCACCGTGTCGATCGTCGCTCGGGTCCACGACCGCCTGACGCCGGTGCGGACGATCGACTTCGCCGACGTCTCGGTCGCCCCGACCGGCGGTGGCGACCCGATCCAGCTGCACTGGGCTGGCGGCGACCTGTGGCGCGCTCGACTCCCCGGCGACCTGGGCACGACGCCGCTCGAGGTCTGCGCGACCGACCGCGCCGGCAACCGGTCGTGCGGCGGACCGGTCGCGATCAGCCCTGCTGTCTGACCGATCGTTTCAGCCGTCGGGCGTGGACCGCGCCTCGCGGATGATCCCGCGCCGCTCGGCCATCTCCTCGTAGAGCCGTCCGGTCTCGCGGATGAACCGCTCGATCCCGAAGACTCGCGCCACGTGGTCGCGGGCCGCGGCTGCGTACCGAGCCCGCAGGTCGGGCGCCTGGGCCAGGGCCACCATGGCCGCCCGGAGCGCCGCGTCGTCGCCGACCGGGACGAGCCGGCCGGTCACCCCGTCCTCGATGATCTCGACCGTCCCGCCGGCGGCCGTCGTCACGACGGCGACGCCGGCCGCCGCCGCCTCCAAGACGCTATTGGGGAGCCCTTCGGCCTCGGAGGCGGACACGAACAGGTCGAGGCCGCCGACCAGGGGCCGGGCATCGGGCACGTCGCCGGTCATGACCACCCGATCGGCGATCCCGAGCGCCGCGACCATGCCTCGAGGGCGGGCCTGGTCGGCCCGCCGCCGATGAATACCAGCCGCGCCTCGGGCACCGCTGCCAGGACGGCCGGCATCGCTTCCACGATGCGGTCGTGGCCCTTGGCCGGCCGCATGGACCCGACGTAGCCGACCACGGTCGCGTCATCCGGCATGCCCCAGCCGGACCGGACCGCTCGCCGGTCGGCCTCGGGCATCGGGTCGGGGATGACCACGCCGCCGCGGATGATCCGGATCGACGACCGCTCGACGCCTTCGCGTCGGGCGACGTCATCGGCGACGGCGTCGGCGTTGGCCCAGATGAGATCGGCCGACCGCCGCGCGATGGCATCTGCGGCGCGTTCGACCGGGCCGAAGCGCGCCTTGAAACCACTCAACGAGACCCGACCGGATAGCAGCACCGGGATGCGCGCCACCGGTCGGGTCACGCCGGCCAGCGCGTAGCCCTGGAACAGCCAGGCATCGACGACGTCGTACCGCTCCCGACGACAGGTCCGCACGAAGGCGCCCGTCCGGCCGACCGCTTCGACGGCTCGGCTCGGCCGCGTCGTCGGTCGCGGCCGCCCGGCACCCAGCGCGTGGACCCTGGCCCCGGCGGCCACGGCCAGGTCGGCGTTCGGGGTCCAGCCGCCCATCAGGACGAAGGTGACATCGAAGCGGTCCCGGGGCAGGCGCTCGGCGAGCAGGATCATCTGGCGTTCGGCCCCACCGACGGTCAGCGAGGCCGGGTACATGATGCGCAACGGGCGCGCGCCGACGGGCATGGGCGCGAGCATACGATGGGACGGCTCGCCGACCGGCGGACGCCCTACTGGTTGAACCAGTCGTTCGTGTCGATGGCCCCGGCGTCCTCGTCCAGCTCGGCCCGTCGCTCGCGGGCGACACCAGCCGGGACCGCGGCCTTCTTGCGGGCGCGTGTCCCGGTCGAGGCGGCGGCCTCCGGGGCCCCCTCCCAGTGCGCCTCGGACAGCAGCGCGTTGAGGGCCACGAGGTAGGCCTCGATGGAGGCGGCGATGATGTTCGGGCCGCGCGCCTCGCCGGCGTACTCGCCCTCGCCGCGCTCGCCGGCCACGAGCGGCGGCGCGATGCGGACGGTCACGACCCCGATCGTGTCGGTGCCCTCGCCCAGGGCATGGATGTCGTAGGCGAGCAGGCGCGGATGGCCGTCGAGGATCTCGGCCAGGGCCTTGTCGACGGCGCGGTAGAGCGCGTCGATGGCGCCGTTGCCCTCGGCCGAGGCCCGCCAGTGGTGGTCGCCGGCATCGAGGATGACCGCGCCGCGGCTGCGCGCGTTGGAGCCGGACGTGACCGTCCAGCGCGCGAGCTGGACGGGCGGCGGAGCGGCGTGGGTGGGATCCGGCATGCCGGCTACCTCCGGGGAGTGACGGGCGCCGTCGTGAAGTGGCGCTCGTCGCGCCGGCGCAGCTCCGCGCCGGACTTCCAGATCGCGTACTCGAGCGAGTCGGCGAGAGCCGCCGCCGAGGCTGCGATGATGTTCGTGTCGGAGCCCATCGTGGACCACGTCCGGGCACCGTCCTGGGAGTCGATGATGACCCGGGTCCGCGCCGCTGTCGCGGCATCGCCATCGAGGATGCGGACCTTGTAGTCGACGAGATGGACGTCGTCGATGGCCGGATAGAACGCGCGCAGCGCCTTGCGCAGGGCGGCATCGAGGGCGTTGACCGGTCCGTTCCCATCGGCGGCGGTGTGAAGCACCTCGCCGTCGACCTCGACCTTGACGGTGGCCTCGGCCAGGAGCTCGCGACCGTCACGCTGCTCCACGAGGCAGGTGTAGTCGACGATCCGGAACGGCGGCGCGTACTCCTGGGCGTGACGCCGGATGAGCAGCTCGAAGGACGCCTCGGCGCCTTCGAACGCGAGGCCGTCGGCCTCGAGCTGCTTGATGAGGATCGACAGCTCGCGCGCGTCGATGACGCCTTCCAGCTCGTGACCCAGTTGCCGCGCGCGGATCGACGTGTTCGCCCGGCCACCGAGCTCGGACACGACGAGCCGGCCGGTGTTGCCGACCGACGACGGCTCGACGTGCTGGTAGCTGCGCTCGACCTTGGCTACCGCCGCGCCGTGGACCCCGCCCTTGTGGGCGAAGGCCGACCGGCCGACATACGGCTGATAGTCGTTCGGCGTGAGATTGGCGATCTCGGCGACGCTCCGCGACAGCTCCGTCAGGCCCTCCAGCCGCCCGCCGCCGGACGGCACCAGGCCGTGGGGGGTCTTGAGCGCGAGGTTGGCCAGGATGGACACGATGTTGGCGTTGCCGGCGCGCTCGCCGTAGCCGTTGATCGTGCCCTGGACGTGACGGATGCCGGCCGCGACCGCGGCCATCGAGTTGGCGACGGCCAGCTCGGCGTCGTTGTGGGCGTGGATGCCCCAGGTGATGGGCGGGGCGTCGACGTCGCCCTCCACGGCCGCGCGGACGTCGGCGATGATCGTCGTCAGCTCGTCGGACAGCGTGCCGCCGTTGGTGTCGCACAGGACCAGCGTCCGTGCCCCGGCCTGACGGGCCGCGCGCAGGGTGGCCAGGGCGTACTCGCGATCGGACTTGTAGCCGTCGAAGAAGTGCTCGGCGTCGTAGACCGCCTCGCGCCCGCGGTCCGCGATGAAGGCCACCGAGTCGGCGACCATGTCGAGGTTCTCCTGCGGCGTCGCGCCCAGGACCTCGGTCACGTGGAGCAGCCACGACTTCCCGAAGATCGTCACGACCGGCGTCTCGGCCGCGACGAGCTCGCGCAGATTGGGGTCGTCCTCGGGCCGGTTGGATCGATGGCGGGTGGACCCGAACGCCGCCAGCCTGGCGGTCTGCCAGGTCATCGTCCGGGCGGCCGCGAAGAACTCGATGTCCTTCGGGTTGGAGCCCGGCCAGCCGCCTTCGATGAACGGCATCCCGTACTCGTCGAGCATCCGGGCGATGCGCAGCTTGTCGGCCAGCGACAGGGTGATGTTCTCGCCCTGGGTCCCGTCCCGGAGGGTCGTGTCGTAGACGATGACCGGCTGGTCGGTCATGCCGGCACCCCGGCCTCGAGCGCCTCGATGACCGCGGTCGCGAAGCCCGTCGTCCCGACGACGACCAGGCCGTCGCCCGGATCGCGAGCATCGGCCAGGTCGCCGGTCCGCCAGCCGCCGTCGAGGGCGGCCGACACGGCGGCCTCGATGGCATCGGCGGCCTCCGATCGGCCGAGCGACAGCCGGAGCATCATCGCCGTGGACAGGATCGTCCCGATCGGGTTAGCCCGGTCCTGGCCGGCGATGTCCGGCGCCGAGCCGTGGATCGGCTCGTACAGACCGAACGTCCCATGCTCGGTCCGGCGCTCGCCGAGCGACGCCGACGGCAGCATCCCGAGTGAGCCGGCCAGCACGGCCGCCTCGTCCGACAGGATGTCGCCGAACAGGTTCTCGGTGACGATGACGTCGAAGTCGGCCGGGTGCCGGATGAGGAGCATCGCGCACGAGTCGACGAGCTGGTGGCTCAAGGCCACGTCCGGCTGCTCGCGGCCGATCTCGTCGGCGACCGTCCTCCACAGCCGCGACGTCGCCAGGACGTTGGCCTTGTCGACGGACATGACCCGGCCGCGCCGATCGCGAGCCAGTTCGAAGGCCAGCCGGACGATCCGTGCGACCTCTCGCTCGCTGTAGGGCATCGTGTCCAGGGCCGTCCGCTCGCCAGGTGGCCCGGACGCCTCCTGGCGCTCCCCGAAGTACACGCTCCCGGTCAGCTCGCGGACGATGAGCAGATCGACGCCATCGAGGAGCTCAGGTCGCAGCGGCGAGGAGGCGACGAGGGCCGGATGGACCGTGACCGGACGGAGGTTGGCGAACAGGCCCAATGACCCTCGAAGGGCGAACAGCGCCTGCTCGGGCCGGACCGGCGCCGTCGGATCCGACCACTTCGGCCCGCCGACGGCCCCCAGCAGGATGGCGTCGGCCTCCCCGCAGGCCGCCAGGTCCTCGGGGCGGATCGCGACACCGTACGCATCGATGGCGATCCCGCCGACCAGGTATTCCGGCCAGTCGACCACGAAGCCGTACCGCGCAGCCGCGGCATCGACGACGCGACGAGCCGCATCGACGACCTCCGGCCCGACGCCGTCGCCGGGGATCGTCGCGACCCGGTACCTCGGAAGGTCGGCCTCCGTCGTCATGGCATGCCCTCCTCGGACCGCGGCGTCACGAAGGCGACCTCGATGCCATTGATCTCGGCGCCATGGAGCTTGTTGGTGGCCACGACGTACGCGTCGAGCGAGGCCTCGATGATGTTCGTGGATAACCCGTGACCGGACACGACGAGGGCCCCCGGGCCCACGTCGGACGACCGCCGGCAGCGGACCAGCACCTGGCCCTGGGCATCCTCGCCCGCCGAGACCGCCTTGATCTCGTACTCGGTCAGGGTCGGATGCCAGCCGAGCGTCGGCTGGAGGCATTCGTCGACGGCGGCGAACAGGGCGTTGACCGGGCCGTTCCCGATCGCCTCCGCGGAGCGCTCCTCGCCGTCGACGGTGAGCGTCACCGTGCCGGTCGCGTTGCCGCCGTGGGACGAGGTCACATTCCAGCCGACGAGCGCGACACTGGCCGGGACCTCCGACGCGCGCTGCTCGACGAGCGCCAGCAGGTCGGCGTCGGTGACGTCCTTCTTGGCATCGGCCAGCTCGATCGCCTGGCGGTAGATCGCGTCGAGGGCGTCGCCCTCGAGGTCGTAGCCGAGCTCCCGCAGCTTGCCCTGCAGGCCACGGCGGCCGGACAGCTTGCCGATGGTCAGCTGGCTCCCCGCCAGCCCGACGGACTGGGGGGTCATGATCTCGTAGGTCAGCGGGTGCTTGATGACGCCGTCCTGGTGGATCCCGCTCTCATGGGCGAAGGCGTTGCCGCCGACGATCGCCTTGTTCGGCTGGATGGCGAAGCCGGTCAGGTACGACACGAGCCGCGAGGCCGGGGTGATCTGTTCGGTGGCCACCCCACCGGCCGCCGTCGGGAACTGCCCCGGGCGCGTTCGAAGGGCCATGACGACCTCCTCCAGGGAGGCGTTGCCGGCCCGCTCGCCGAGGCCGTTGATCGTGACCTCCACCTGACGAGCGCCGGCCTGGACCGCGGCCAGCGTGTTGGCCGTGGCCAGCCCAAGGTCGTTGTGGCAATGGACGCTGACCGTGGCCTGGTCGCCGACCAGGTCGACGACCCGCTTGGTCAGCAAGCCGAACTCGGACGGGATGGCATAGCCGACCGTGTCCGGGATGTTGACCGTCGACGCCCCGGCCTCGACGACCGCGGCGTAGATCTGCATGAGGAAGTCGAGGTCGGTCCGCGAGGCATCCTCGGCGGAGAACTCGATCTCGGCGTCGCGACCCAACTGCTCGCGGCCATGGCGGACCCAGCGGACCGCCTCGGCCAGCGCCGTCTCGCGATCGATGCGGAGCTTGTGCTTGAGGTGGATGTCGCTCGTGGCGATGAACACGTGGAGGTGCGGCCGGTGGGCGACCTTGATGGCCTCGATGGCCCGCTGCGGGTCGCCGTCGCGGCAGCGCGCGAGCGCGGCGACGGCGATGTCCTGGGGCGTCTCCTGGGCGATCCGGCGGACCGCTTCGAAGTCACCGGGCGACGCGGCCGGGAAGCCGGCCTCGATGACGTCGACCTTGAGGCGGGCCAGCTGGCGGGCGACCTCGAGCTTCTCGGCGGCGGTCAGGCCGGCGCCGGGCGCCTGCTCGCCATCGCGCAGGGTCGTGTCGAAGATCCGGACGCTGCCGGCCGGGACGAACGGCCCGGACGGTACTGGGGCGGCGCTCATCGGGCGGCTCCCGACGTCGCCGCCCCGGGCGTCGTGGCGGACGCCTGGGCCTGCCCGGCACGGACCTCGACCGGGTCGAGGAACGGCATCTGCGCCCGGAGCCGCGCCCCGACCTGCTCGATCTGGTGGTCGCGGTCGGCGGCGCGCAGGCGCTCGAACTCCGGCCGGCCATGCTCGTTCTCGGCGATCCAGCGATCGGCGAAGGAGCCGTCCTGGATGTCGGCGAGGACCGCTCGCATCGTGTCGCGGACTCGCTCGTCGATGATCCGCGGGCCGCTCACGTAGTCGCCGTACTCGGCCGTGTCGCTGACGCTGAAGCGCATGAAGTTCAGGCCGCCGCGGTACATGAGGTCGACGATGAGCTTGAGCTCGTGCATCGTCTCGAAGTAGGCGAGCTCGGGCTGGTAGCCGGCCTCGACGAGCGTCTCGAACGACATCTTCACCAGCGCCGCCGTGCCACCGCACAGGACGGACTGCTCGCCGAAGAGGTCGGTCTCGGTCTCCTCCGTGAACGTCGTCTCGAGGACGCCGGCCCGGGTGTTGCCGAGCGCCCGGGCGTAGGCGAGGACGCGGGCACGACCGCTCCCCGAGGCGTCCTGCTCGACGGCGAACAGGGCCGGCACGCCGCCGCCGGCCTGGTAGACCGACCGCACGAGGTGGCCAGGCCCCTTCGGCGCGACCATCCCGACATCGATGTCCGCCGGCGGGGTGATCCGTCCGAAGCGGATATTGAAGCCGTGGGCGAAGAGCAACAGCTGGCCGGCGCGCAGGTTCGGCCCGATCTCGTCGTCGTAGACCGCCTTCTGGGCCGTGTCCGGGACGGCGATCATGATCACGTCTGCGGCGCGCACGGCGTCCGCGACGTCGAGGACCTTGAGGCCCGCCTCCTCGGCATGAGCCCGGCTCTTCGACGCGGGGGCGAGGCCGACGACGACGTCCACCCCGCTCTCGTGCAGGTTCAGTGCGTGAGCGTGGCCCTGCGACCCGTAGCCGATGATCGCGACCGTCTGCCCGGCCAGGGCGCCCGGGTCCGCGTCGTTGTCGTAGTACATCCGTGCCGTCATCGCTTGATCGCCTCCTCGATGGATCCGGATCCCCTCGCCATCACGACGGCGCCGGTGCGGACCAATTCCTTGATGCCATAGGTCCTGACCAGCGCCGCGAAGGCGTCGATCTCCTCTTCCGTGCCGGTCACCTCGACGATGACCGAGCCGTCGGCCAGGTCGACGACCCGCCCCCGCGACAGCTCGACGAGCCGCAGGATCTCGGCTCGGGTCGAGTCGGTGGCCCGGATCTTGACGAACGCCAGCTCGTGCTCGACGGTCGGCTCCGCGGTCACGTCCTGGACCTTGAGGACGTCGATGAGCCGGTAGAGCTGCTTGGCCGCCTGCTCGACCGCGACGTCATCGCCGTGCAGGGTGATGGTCATCCGGCTGGTGTCCTCGCGGTCGGTCTTGCTGACCGCCAGCGAGTCGATGTTGAAGTTGCGCGCCCGCATGAGGCTGGACACCCGGTTCAGGACGCCCGGCCGGTTGAGGACGATGGCCACCAGCACGTGCCGGCGCAGCTCGCCACCGCCCGGCAGCGCCCGGGGCGGCGGCGGCGTGGTCGCATGCGCCGGGGCGGGCGGGTGGGGCGAGGCGGTGTCGGGCACCTTCCCGTTCGAGGAGGGATCGGCGCTCATTCGTCCGCCCCGCCCCACTTCTCGATGAGATCGGACAGGCCTTTGCCGGCGGGCATCATCGGGAAGACGTTCTGTTCCTCGGCGATCTCGAACCAGATGAGGGCCGGGCCGGGGACCGCCTGGGCGGCGGTGATGGCGGCATCGACCTCATCCGGCGTCCGCGCCCGGAAGGCGGGGATGCCGAACGCGTCGGCGAGCTTGGCGAAGTCCGGGACCGGGCAGGGCGGCCGAGTGGTAGTTGCCGGCGTAGATGATCTCCTGCCACTGGCGGATCATCCCGAGCTTCTTGTTGTCGAGCAGGGCGATCTTGACCGGGATGTCATCGGCGACGAGGGTCATCAGCTCCTGGAAGGTCATCTGGAAGCCACCGTCCCCGGTGATCGCCCAGGTCTCCCGGTCCGGCCGGCCCAGGGCGGCGCCCATCGCCGCCGGGACGCGAGAAGCCCATCGTCCCGAGGCCGCCCGACGAGACGTGGGAGTTGGGCTCGCGGAAGCCGGTGTAGCGGGCCAGCCACATCTGGTTCTGGCCGACGTCGGCGACGTAGGTCGCCCGGTGATCGGTCAGCTCGCCGATGCGCTCGACGACGTAGTCGGCCGAGAGCAGGCCGTCGCGCCACGCCCCGGACCCGTGCCACGACGAGGCCTCCGAGTCGCGCCGCCAGTCGGCCAGCTGGTCCAGGTACGCCCGGCGGTCGTCCAGCGGCGTCTCGGGGACCATCTTGGTCAGGGCCTTGAGGACCCGCCCGGCGTCGCCGACGATGGGCACCTCGACCGCGACGTTCTTGCCGATCTCGGCCGGGTCGATGTCGACGTGGATGATCCGCGCATACGGGGCATAGGTCCGGACATTGCCGGTCACCCGGTCGTCGAAGCGCATCCCGATGGCGATGAGCAGGTCCGCGCTCTGGATGGCGCGATTGACATGCTTCCAGCCGTGCATCCCCATGTAGCCGTAGGCGAGCGGGTGGGTCTCGTCCATGACCCCGATGCCCAGCAGCGTCCAGGCGACCGGGATGGATGTCCGCTCGGCGAAGACCCGCAGGTCGTCCCAGGCCTCGGCGTGGAGGACGCCGTGGCCGGCCAGGATGACCGGGCGCTGGGCGTTGGCGATCTCCGACGCGGCCAGCTTGAGCTGACGGCCGTGCCCGTCGAGGTTCGGCCGGAAGCCGGGCAGGCCGGCGATGACCTCCGCCTCGGTCGGATGCTCGGCGCGCGTCTCCTGCTGGAGCGCGTCCTTGGTGATGTCCACGTGGACCGGTCCGGGCCGGCCGGTGCGAGCGATGTGGAAGGCCTCGGCGATGACGCGCGGGAGGTCGTCGGCATCGCGGACCAGGTAGTTGTGCTTGGTCATCGGCAGGGTGATGCCGTTGATGTCGATCTCCTGGAACGCGTCCTTGCCGATGAGCGCGCCGGGCACGTTGCCGGTGATGGCGACCATCGGCACCGAGTCGAGGAGGGCCGTCCCGATCCCGGTGACGAGGTTGGTGGCGCCCGGCCCGGACGTGCCCATGGCCACGCCGACCTTGCCGGTGACCCGGGCATAGCCATCGGCGGCATGCGCGCCGCCCTGCTCGTGACGGACGAGGATGTGGCGGAGCTCGGGGTAGTCACCGAGGACGTCGTAGAGCGGCAGGATGACCCCGCCCGGGTAGCTGAAGAAGACGTCGACACCCTGGCGGAGCAGCGCTTCGCACAGGACATCCGCCCCGATCCGGGTGCGCTTCAGGTCGCGGGCCTCGTGGAGCATGCCCTTCTGGGCCTTTTCGATGGCCGCGGCATGAGCGCTCCCGGCGCTGGGCACGTGGCTGCGCCGGGTGCCGCCGGGACTCGGTGGTCGACTGTCGTCCGTCTTCGTCGTCATCCTGGGCCCTCTGCTGGTGCCGGCGTCCGTGCCGGACAAACGAAAGACCCTCGCCTCCCGGCGAGGGTCCCGTTGGTCTGCGTGAGTGGTGGCGCCTTAGCGCTCGTCCCTCTGCGTTCCTCGGTCCTCTCGCCGGGAGCCGGTAATAAGCCCAAGAAGGCCATCAAGGCTCAGAAGCGATCGAAGGAGCGCGAGGACGGATACATCAGCGAGTGGGTCGTTCCCGACCGGCAGGTGCACGCGGCGGCCATCCGTCGTGATGACGACGGCGACCCGACGACGATCCTGTCGATCGACCATGCTCGCTTCGGCCTCCGTGGCGCGTGGGCCGTACGGCGGGACCGCACGGTGCGCGCAGTCTAGCAGGGTTCGTGCGGCCGTCAACGTGGCGGCCATGGCCCCTTCGTTCATGCCGGCATGGCCCGGAGGCGGTCGACCAGCCAGTCGCCGGACGTCGTCGCCAGGCGGGCCAGATCGACCGGTTCGGTCGTCGGCGTCTCCGATGGACGGCCGAGCAGGTAGCCCTGGCCGGCGCGGATCCCGAGCGACCGGACGAACTCGAGCTGCTCCGGCGTCTCGACGCCCTCGGCGATGACCAGGGCGCCCCACCGGTCGGCCAGGTCCTTGAGCGTCCGGACGACCTCCTGCGAGGTGGCCCGCACGGCGCCGCCCTGGACGAGCGACAGGTCGATCTTGACGATGTCGAAGCGCATCTGCGACAGCAGGCGGAGGCCGGCGTTGCCCGCCCCGACATCGTCCGCGGCCAGGCGCATCCCGGCGGCCCGGCAGGCCTCGACCGCCCGGACCAGGTGGTCCATGTCGTCGACCGTCTCGCGCTCCGTCAGCTCGAGCACGACCCGGGTCGGGTCGATGGCGTGGCGGCCGAGCATCTGGAGCAGCGCCTTGACGCTGAAATCGTCCGACTCGAGCGTGCGCGGGGAGATGTTGAGGGTCAGGCTGCCCGGCAGCCGGAGCGCCGCGAAGCTGGAGATCGCGGCGGACATGCAGGCGAGGTCCAGCTCGACGGTCCGGCCCACGCTCTCGGCCGCGGCGAACAACTCGCCCGGGTCGGCGAACCCGGACCCCGGCTGCGGACGGATAAGGCCCTCGTAGCCGCGCGGCTGGCCGTTCTGCAGATCGAAGATCGGCTGGAAGACGGCCCGCAACGCCCCGGCCGCGGCGACCCGCTGGACCTCGGCCGCGACCTCGGCGATGGGCCGTTCCGTGGCGCTCGAGTGGCGCTCCGGGTCATAGGTCGTGATGCAGGTCCGGCCGTGGCGCTTGCCGAAGATGAGCGCGGCATCCGCCTCGCGGAACATCGCGGCGCGGTCCGTGGCCGCCCCGGGCAGGGCCGAGATGCCGGCCGTGAACGACCACGGCGTCCCGGGACCGGTCTGGGTCTCGCGAGCCAGGCCGGCTCGGCCTTCGAGGGCCGTCGCCAGGACGCGTCGCAGGGACAGGTAGCTCGACTCGCCGTCGGACCCGGGCATGAGCACGGCGAACTCGTCGCCACCGATCCGGAAGATCCGGTCCGAACGGCGCAGGCCGGCGGTCAACGTCGCCGCCACGCCGACCAGGACGCGGTCGCCACCGACATGGCCCTCGACCTCGTTGATCCGCCGGAAATCGTCGAGGTCGACGATGGCCAGGGCCAGGCGTTGCTGGTAGCGCTTGGCGTAGATCCACTGGCGCTCGAACTCTTCCTGGAAGGCCCGGTGATTGCCCAGGCCGGTCAACGAGTCGCGCAGGGACTCGGCGCGGGCGCGGGCGTACGCGTCCTCGAGGATGACCCGCGCCTTGTCCAGTCGCTCCGCCGGCTCCAGGACCCGCCGGGCGAGCCACACGGTCAGGATGCCCAGGACGATGGCCAGGGCGACGATGGCGATGGCCGGCATCAGCACGCTCTCGCCGGATCGCGAGGCGAGGCTGTAGATGACCGGCGCCGCGATGGCGATCGGGATCGCGAACATCGTGATGAGGGCCAGGAACAGACGCAGCCGCACGATGCGAAGGTCCGTCGAGCCATCGAAGATGGCGTCGGTGTCCTCTCGCTCGTCGAACGCGGGCGTGCGCAATTCCGTGATGGGGGTCCCTCCGGCGGTGTGGTGCGTGATCCGGACCGTCCTTATACCGGCCGGACGGCCCCGCTCGAACGGACACCGTCGTACCGGGCGGCCTAGGACCTCCGGCGCTTCGGGGCACCAGCCGGACCTCTGCTACGCTCTGGCGACCGCCCATGACCACGGAGAACCGCCGCCCCATGACCGCCTCCAGCCCGCGCACCATCGTCGAGAAGATCTGGGGCGACCATGTCGTCTCCCAGGACCCCGGGGCGCCGGCCGTCCTCGCCGTGGACCTCCACCTCGTGCACGAAGTGACCTCCCCGCAGGCCTTCACCGGGCTCCGCGAACGTGGCCTGCGTGTCCGCCGACCGGCCCAGACCGTGGCCACCGCCGATCATTCCATCCCGACGACGCCCCGCAGCCTGCCCATGCTCGATACCCAGGCCGCGGCCCAGATCAGCCAGCTGGAGCGGAACTGCGAGGAGTTCGGGATCCCGCTCCATGGCATCGGGTCGCCCAGCCAGGGGATCGTCCATGTCATCGGCCCGCAGCTGGGCCTGACCCAGCCGGGCATGACCATCGTGTGCGGCGACTCGCACACGTCCACGCACGGCGCGTTCGGGGCCCTCGCCTTCGGGATCGGGACGAGCGAAGTCGAGATGGTCCTCGCCACCCAGACGCTCCTCCAGCGTGACCCGCGCACCTACGAGGTCCGCGTGGACGGCCGGCTGGCCCCGGGCGTCAGCAGCAAGGACATCATCCTGGCGCTCATCGCCCGGATCGGCGTGGGCGGCGGCACCGGCCACGTCTTCGAGTACCGCGGCGAGGCCATCCGGGCCCTGACCATGGAACAGCGGATGACCATCTGCAACATGAGCATCGAGGGTGGCGCCCGAGCCGGCCTGATCGCCCCGGACGACACGACCTTCGAGTACGTCCACGGCCGACCCCACGCCCCCCAGGGCGCCGCCTGGGACGCCGCGGTCGAGCGCTGGCGGCAGCTGCCGTCCGATGACGGCGCGACCTTCGACACGTCGATCACGATCGACGCCGACGCCCTCGAGCCGATGGTCACCTATGGGACGAACCCGGGCATGGGCATCCCGATCACCGGCCGCGTGCCGTCGCCGGCGGACGAAGCCGACCCGTCCGCGCGCCGCGCGCTGGAGCGGGCGCTCGAGTACATGGATCTGCGCCCCGGCCAGCCGATCCTCGGCCAGAAGGTCGACGTCGTCTTCGTCGGCTCGTGCACGAACGGACGGATCAGTGACCTGCGCCTGGCCGCCGAGGTCCTCAGGGACCGCAAGGTCGCGGACGGCGTCGCGCTCATGGTCACGCCCGGCAGCGACGAGGTGAAGCGCGAGGCCGAGCGCGAGGGCCTGGCCGACATCTTCAAGGCGGCCGGCGCCGACTGGCGGGAGTCGGGCTGCTCGATGTGCATCGCGATGAACGGCGATCAGTTGTCACCCGGCCAGTACGCCGTCAGCACGAGCAACCGCAACTTCGAAGGGCGCCAGGGCAAGGGCGGCCGGACCTTCCTCGCCTCACCGCTGACCGCCGCGGCCACGGCGATCAGCGGTGTCGTCACCGACCCGCGGACGCTGCCGGGCATCGAGACATTGGCCGCGGTCGGGGGACGCTGAGCATGGCCGAGCCGATCCGTCTGTTCCGGAGCAAGGTCGTGCCGCTCGACGCCGAGAACGTCGACACGGACCAGATCGTCCCGGCGCGCTACCTCAAGGTGACCGACAAGGCCGGCCTGGCCGATGCCCTCTTCCGCGATTGGCGGTTCAACGAGGACGGGACGCTCAAGGATCCGCCGTTCATCCTGGACCAGCCGGGCATGGCCGGGCGGGCGATCCTGCTGGTCGGCGACAACTTCGGGGCCGGATCATCCCGCGAACACGCCCCATGGGCGCTCACGGCGTGGGGCGTCAAGGCCATCCTGTCGACCGGCTACGCCGACATCTTCAAGAGCAACAGCCTGAAGAACGGGCTCCTGCCGATCGTCCTCCCGCCGGACGTCCACCGGCGCCTGCAACAGCTCATCGAGGGCGATCCGGACGCCGAGCTGACGGTCGACCTGTCCGAGGAGGGCATCCTCCTGCCGGACGGCACGACGGTCGACTTCACGATCGACCCGTTCGCCAAGCGGATGCTCCTGGCCGGGACGGACGAGCTTGGCTACCTGCTCTCCAAGTCGGATGAGCTGGCGGCCTGGGAGGCCGCCCATCCGCCACGTGTCGACACCCTCGCTCCGGCTGGCTGAAGGCCGCGCCGGAACGATTTCATCGGAGGGACCGCTCTGGGCGGCGCGCGGATCAGCGGGCGCGAACGCGCACGCCGGCCTTCATGCAGGACGGACAACCGAAGTGCGGCGTGGCACCGTGGCGTCGATGGGCAGCGAGGACGGACGGCGCATCGTGGCGGGTCCGGATGAACGAGTTGCGAGACATCGGTCAGGTGGCTCCAGTGCTGGGTGACGGGTCGGCGGATCACGGGTGTGATGGCCTCAGCCTGCGGCCAGCCAGCGGGACGGCCCATCGGCAGACGCCCGCGACCGTCATGCGACGGATGACGACGCGGGCGTCGACGGACGACGGCCCCGGGTCGGCCGTGGAACCCGCCGCCCCGCCCGACCGTCTCCGCGCCATGCCCCGACTGCGAACAGGCCCTCGCTTCGGCGCCGGCCTCCTGCTCATCGCCCTCCTCGTCGCCGCGTGTGGGAGCGCATCGACGAGTCCATCCACCGGACCCAGCGCGGCCCCACCCGACACGCCGGTCTCGGCGCCGCCCGGCGGCGGCGGCGTGGACCCCGGGGTCGGCGATCTCGTCGTTCCCAAGCCCGGACAGCTCGACATCCATCCCGTCCCAGCCGAAGCCTTCACGGCCACCGTCGACGGATCGACCATCCACGTCGTCGCGTCCTGGACGAGCGGCGTCGAGCCGTGCTACGTGCTCGACTCGATCGTGGTCGACCGCGGCGAGGGCGTCTTCACGATCACCCTCCAGGAGGGCCACGGTCCGGGCGACATGGCCTGCATCGAGATCGCCAAGCAGCACCAGACCACCTTCGACATCCCGGACGTGGCGCCCGGGACCTGGACGATCCGCGATGGGGCCGCGGGCGCCCCCGACATCGAGGTCACGGTCGGCTGATCGTCCGGCGGACGACCGGTCCGGGGCGGGCCTGATCGGCCGTGAGCCGGACCCACCCCTCGGCGCCCGTTCCGGTCACCTGTGCGACGATCGGCCGGTGAACCCGGTCGACGTGATCGCCGTCCTGCTCGTCGTGCTCGCCGTCGTCCTCGGGTTCCGGTCCGGAGCGCTGCCCCAGGTGGGCGGCTTGCTGGGCGCCATCGCCGGTGGCGCGCTGGCCATCCTGGCGCTGCCCGCCCTCGATGATCAGATCGGCGCCCTGGACCCGACCTTCCGTCCGATCGTCGTGCTCATCGGCCTGCTGGCCGCGGTCGGCATCGGCGAGTCGCTCGGCTCGACCGTCGGGCGGGCCGTCGCGGGCTGGCTCGGGACCGGCGTCCTGGGGGCCGCCGACCGGGTCGCCGGTGGCTTCGTCGGGGCGGCCCAGGCGCTGCTCATCGTGTGGCTCGCCGGCGGCCTGCTGGCCATCGGGCCGGTGCCGCGCCTGACCGAGGCGGCCCAGACGTCGACCGCGGTCCGCGGCCTGAATGCCGTCCTGCCGCCCCCGACCGAGATCGCCGCCGGGCTCGGCGGGATGCTCGACGCGTCCGGCCTGCCCGAGGTGTTCATCGGCTTCGAGCCGCTCCCCCGCCCGCCGGTCGACCTGCCGACGGACGAGCGGGCCCGGGCCATCGCCGCGATCGCTCGCGACAGCACGTACCGGATCGTGGCCGAGACGTGCGGCTACGCCTCGTCAGGCAGCGGCGTCGTCGTCGATGAGCAGTACATCGTGACCAACGCCCACGTCGTCGCTGGCGCGGACGATGGTGGCGTCCTGGTCGTCAGCCCGGACGGCGACCGCCTCGACGCCCGGGTCGTCCTGTTCGACCCGGACCTGGACGTCGCCGTGCTGCGGGTCCCGCAGCTGGACGCCCCGGCGCTCCGGTTCGCCACGAGCGAACCGGCGCGCGGCACGGAGGGGGCGGCGCTCGGCTATCCCGGTGGTGGAGGGCTGGCCGTCGTGCCGGCCGCCGTCACCGGCGCATACCCGGCCACGGGACGGGACATCTACGGCGAGATCCAGGTGCGACGTGACGTGCTGGAGCTGCAGGCCAAGATCGATCGCGGCGACAGCGGTGGGCCGTTCGTCCTGGCCGACGGCCGGATCGGCGGGCTCGTGTTCGCCGAGGCCCGAACGGACGACGAGGTCGGGTACGCGCTGGCGCCGTCGCCGGTCGCGGTGCGGGTCGCGCCGGCCCTGGGCCGGACGTCGGCGGTCGACACCGGGGCGTGCCTCCGCTGACGAGCGGACCTCAGTGCGGCTGGTCCGGCTCCAGGACGAGGACGCGCTGGGCGACCGCGTGCAGGACGGCGTTCTGGATGGTCGGGAACTGGGCGAGCAGGCTGTTGAACTCGCGCCCACCCAGGACCAGGAAGCGGCAATCGGTCACGCACGTGGCCGTGGCCGTGCGGGCGACGTTGGCCAGCATCGCCAGCTCGCCGAAGAACTCGCCGTCGCCCAGATCCCGAAGGTGCTCGCCGTCACGCTCGATCCGGACGGTCCCGGACAGGATCACGAAGAACTCGCTGCCGTAGCTGCCCTGCTTGGCCACGACCCGGCCGGCCGGCAGGTCCACCTCGTCGCAGATCCGGCCGACCTTCTCCAGATCCTTGCGGTCGAGGCCGGCGAGGAGCGGGACCTTGGCCAGCAACTCGAGCTTCTCGTCCATCGCTCGCATCACCCTCCTGGCGATCACCCGACGCGGGGTCGCGTCGGGGCAGCATATCCGCTGCGACCGGGGCCGGGAAGCGCTGGCGGGCGGCGCGGCCCGACACGGCCGGCGTCCGGGGCTGACGCCGGCCGGATATCCTCGGCGGATGCGCAGCCGCCGCATCGACCTCCGTCCGGTTGCCGACGCGCTCCGCATGACGCTGGGCGATCCGGACCTGCGGCGCCTGGTGATCTCGTGGTTCGCCGTCAACTTCGGCAAGTGGGCGTTCCTGGTCACGAACCTCGTCATCGCCTATACGGCCGGCGGCGCCTTCGCGGTCGGCGTCATGGGCCTGGCCCGCTACCTGGTCCCGACCGTCCTCGCCCCGTTCGCCGGCCTGCCGGTCGCCCGCTGGTCGGCCGAACGGGTGCTCCTGGCGGCCAATGCCGTGCGCGCCCTCGGCGTCTTGCTGGCGGCCGCGGCGGTCGCGGTCGGTGCCCCGATCGAGGTCCTGTACGTGGCCGTCGCCATCGAGGCCGGCGCCGGGGCATTCACGCGACCGCTGTACATGGCCCTCCTGCCGTGCGTCGCCCGCACGCCCCAACAGCTCATCGCGGCCAACGTCACGTCGAGCGCGGCCGAAGGGCTCGGGACGTTCCTGGGTCCGGCGCTCGGCGGCATCCTCCTGGCCACCGTCGGGGCCGTCGGCTCCGACATCGCGGTGTTCCTCGATCTACCTCGTCGGGCTCGGCGCGCTCGTCGGCCTGCACGTCCCGGTCGTCGGCCGGTCGGATGGCTCGGTGCGGGCCGTGCTCGACCAGATCTCCGCCGGCGTCCGGACGGTCGCGGCCGTCGCCGGGCCGCGTCTCGTGTTCATCGGCTTCGGCCTCCAGACGTTCGTGCGCGGGCTGCTGACCGTCCTCGTCGTCGTGGCGGCCATCGACGTCCTGGGGATGGGCGATCCGGGCGTCGGCGCGCTCAACGCGGCGATGGGCCTGGGTGGCCTCGTCGGCGCATTCCTGGCGGTCATCCTCATGGGCCGCGATCGCCTCGCGCCGGCGTTCGCCGCGGCGATGATCGGCTGGGGTGCCCCCATCGCCGTCATCGGCCTGCTCATCAACCCGGTCGTGGCCCTCCTCGCGATGCTCGTCATCGGGGTCAGCAACGCGCTCATCGACGTGGCCGGGTTCACCCTCGCCCAGCGGACCTCGCCCAACGACAGCCGGGTCGCCGTGCTCGGCCTCCTGGACAGTGCCGCCAATGCCGGCGTGGCCCTCGGCGGCATCGTCGCCCCGGTGCTCATCGAGACGCTCGGCGTCCGCGGCGCGATGATCGTGACCGGCTCCATCCTGCCCATCGCGGCGGTCCTCGTCTGGCCGGCGCTGCGGCGGGTCGACGAAGGCGAGGCGGGCCTGTCCCATCGGTCGGACCTGGTCCGGGCCGTGCCGATGTTCGCGCCGCTGTCCCTGGCCACGGTCGATCACCTGGCCGGCCGGCTCCAGCCGCTCGACCTCGAGGACGGCGCCTGGGTCATGCGCCAGGGCGAGGTCGGCGACCGGTTCGTCATCGTCGAAGCGGGCACGCTGGAGGTCTCCCAGGACGACAAGGTGCTGCGCGACGTCGGGCCGGGCGACGGCGTCGGCGAGATCGCGCTGCTCCGCGACGTCCCGCGGACCGCGTCGGTGCGGGCCATCGGTCCGGTCCAGGCGTGGACCCTGGACCGGTCGGCGTTCCTGGAGGCGGTGACCGGCCACTCGGTCAGCCGGACCCTCGCGGTCGAGCTCGCCGACGAGCGTCTGGCCACGAGCACGCCAACCTGAGGTCGCTCCGGGTCCCGTTCCGGACATACACTGCGAATCCCCAGCTCGCGTCCCGGAGACCCGTCATGCCCGACCGTCCGACCCGTCACCCCTACGACCGACCGACCGACCCGGCCAAGCGCCATTCGGCGGCCCTGACCGACGGGCCGGACCGGGCCGGGGCGCGGGCGATGCTCAAGGCCATCGGCTTCACCGACGAGGACCTGGCCAAGCCGCTCGTCGGCGTGGCCACGACCTGGATCGAGACGATGCCGTGCAACTACAACCAGCGGCGCCTGGCCGAGCACGTCAAGGACGGGATCCGGGCGGCCGGCGGGACGCCGATGGAGTTCAACACGATCAGCGTCAGCGACGGCGTGACGATGGGCACCGAGGGGATGAAGACGAGCCTCGTCAGCCGGGAGGTCGTGGCCGACTCCATCGAGCTCGTCGTGCGCGGCCACCTCCTCGACGGCGTGGTCTGCCTGACCGGCTGCGACAAGACGACGCCCGGCGCGATGATGGCCCTCGGCCGCCTCGATGTGCCCGGCCTGATCCTCTACAACGGCACGATCTACCCGGGCGTCTACAAGGGCCAGCGCAACGCCACGGTGGTGACCGTCTACGAGGCCATCGGCGCCTACCGAGCCGGCAAGATCACCCTCGACGAGCTGTACGAGGCCGAGAACGCCGCGTGCCCGGGGGCCGGCGCGTGCGGCGGCCAGTACACGGCCAACACCATGGCGACCGCCGCCGAGTTCCTGGGCCTGGCGCCCGCCGACCTCAACGCCATCCCGGCCGAGGACCCGGCCAAGGACGCCGCGGCCCACCGGACCGGGGAGCTGGTCATGGACCTCGTCGAGGCGGACCTGCGCCCGTCACGGTTCGTCACCCGCGAGGCGCTCGAGGACACCATCCGGAGCGTGGCGGCCATGGGCGGCTCCACCAATGCCGTCCTCCACCTGTTGGCCATCGCCCATGAGTTCGGCATCGCCCTCGACATCGACACGTTCGGCGAGCTGGCCGACGCGACCCCCATCGTCGCCGACCTGCGACCGGGCGGGCGGTACACGGCCTCGGACCTGTACGACGCGGGCGGCAACGGCCTGGTCATGCGCGAGCTGCTCAAGGTCCCCGGCATGCTCCACGGCGACCGGCCGACGGTCGACGGGCGGACCATCGCCGAGATCGCCGCGGCCACGACCGAGACGGCGGGCCAGCAGGTCATCGTGCCGATCGAGACCCCGATCAAGCCGACCGGTGGCCTGGCCATCCTCCGTGGCTCCCTGGCCCCGGGCGGCTGCGTCGTCAAGCTGGCCGGCCACGAGCGCCGGGAGCATCGCGGACCGGCCCGCGTCTTCGACTCGGAGACGGCCTGCTTCGAGGCGGTCAAGGAGCGTCGCATCGTCGCCGGCGACGTCGTCGTCATCCGCTACGAGGGTCCGGTGGGCGGGCCGGGCATGCAGGAGATGCTCCAGGTCACGGCCGCCCTGGTCGGCGAGGGGTTGGGCGATTCGGTCGCGCTCATCACCGACGGCCGGTTCTCGGGCGGCACCCATGGCCTGATGATCGGCCACATCGCACCCGAGGCGGCCCTTGGCGGGCCGATCGCCGCCGTCCACGAAGGCGACACGATCGTCATCGACGTCGACCGCAAGGTCGTCGATCTCGAGGTCCCGGCCGACGAGATCGCGGCCCGCCTCGGCGCGTGGACACCGCCGCCGCCGAACTACGCCGGCGGCGTGCTGGCCAAGTACGCGGCCCTCGTCGGGTCGGCATCGCAGGGCGCGGTCACGACCGGGCCGCGGATGACGGCCAACCTGACCGCCGGTCGCTGACGCCCGTGACGTCGCGCGCGATCCGGATCGGCATCAAGACCTCGCCCCAGGCGGTCGACTGGGCCACGCTCGACGGGGCGTGGGCGCGCATCGGCGAGCACGACCTGTTCGACTCGGTCTGGATGAACGACCACCTGACCGACGTCTCCCGGGAGTCCCACGGGCCCAGCCTGGAGGCGCTGACCGCGATGGCCACGCTCGTCCATCGCGTCCCGGGCAAGTGGGTCGGGCACAGCGTCCTGTCGGCGACGTTCCGCCACCCGGCCGTCCTGGCCAAGGCCGCGACGGTCATGGACCACGCCACCGCTGGCCGGTTCATCGTCGGCCTCGGCGCGGGCTGGCACGAGGGCGAGCACCATCCGTTCGCCATCCCCATGCCGCCCATGCCGGAGCGGTTCGACCGGTTCGAGGCCGCGGTCCACGTCCTGCGCGCCCTGTGGTCCGCCGAGGCCGGGGTCCCGCCTGGCGTGACCCGCCCCGATCCGTTCTACCCGCTGTCCGAGGCGACCAACGAGCCGGCTCCCCTGACCCCGGGTGGCCCGCCCCTCTACCTGGGTGGCCAGAAGCCCCGCGGGATCGCCCTGGCGGCCGCGGTCGCGGACGGCTGGCTCCTGCCGGCCGTCGTGGCCCTTGGTGCGCCGTCGGACCTGACCTACTTCAGCGATCGACGCGACGCGCTGCTGGCCGCGCTCGACGCGATCGGGCGCGATCCGGCGACCTTCGACATGGTCGCCCAGGTCCCGACGGGCACGACGGCGGCGGACCGGCAGTGGGCCCGCGGCCAGGCCGTCGAGGCGGTGGAGCGCGGGGCGACGACGGTCATCCTGGGCATGCCACCCCAGCTGGGCGCGGCCGGCGTCGACGCCGTCGCGCGCGAGGTCGCCGAATCGCTCCAGGACGCGACGGCGGCGTGAGCCCGCCCGGCGGGCCCGTCCTCCGCCGCGCGGACGGCGAGGCCGATCTCGAGACGGTCGTCCGACTGACCAACGCGATCACCCCGGACGACCCGACGTCGATGGACGAGCTGCGCTGGAGCGACGAGACGTATCCCGGCGGCCTTCGCTACCTCGCTCGCCTGGACGATACGGACGTCGGCGTCGCGACCGTCGGACGGATGTACGTCCAGCCGCCCGAGTATCCGTACTCCTGGGCGTCGATCGCGGTCGACCCGGCGTGGCGCCGGCGCGGCGTCGGCGAGGCCCTCCTCGTCGAACTGTCGCGGGTCGCCGTCGAGGCCGGCAAGATCGGGCTCCAGCTGCGCGTCTCGACGGCGCGTCCGGAGGCGGTCGCGTTCCTCGAGCACCGGGGCTTCACGGAGCTCGAGCGCGCCCGCATGGTCCGGCTCGACCTGACCGGGCTGGCCACGCCCGAGGTCGTCGCCCCGGCCGGCATCACCCTGACCGACCTGGCCGCCCGGCCCGACCTCGTCGACGGCATCCATGCCGTCGCCATCGAGGCGTTCGCGGACATCCCGGGTGGCGACGAGCCCATGGCGGTCGGCGACCTGGCCGAGTTCCGAGCCCGCGACGTCGACCGGCCGGGGATCCCGCCCGGCGGCTTCCGGATCGCCATCGACACCGCCACGGGCGAGGTCGTCGGCTACGCCAGCCTGATGTTCGTCCCGGGCTCGACGACCGTGGCCTGGCACGACATGACGGCCGTCCGCCGGGCGGACCGCGGGCGGGGCATCGCCCGGACGCTCAAGGCGGCGACGATCGCCTGGGCCATCGAACATCGCCTCGAGGCGCTGGAGACCGGCAACGACGAGGACAATGCGCCGATGCGCGCGGTCAATGCACGGCTCGGCTACCGCCCGTTGCCGGACGAGCTGGCGATGCGTGGGCCGGCCTTCCTGACGCCGACCGCCCGCTGACGGCGGACCGGGAAGAGCGCCGCATCATCCGGAGCGCCGGTCCGCCGGAGCGGGCATCATGTCCGTCGTGACCGAGCCGCTGCCCGATACCACGCTGCTGCCACCCGATCCGGCGCGCTATGACTCCCCGCGGGATGCGCGCGCCCGGGCCAAGGGCCTGGAAGCGCCGTACATCAGCGGCGGCGAGGATCCCGACCCGGCCGCCGGACTGGCCGAGGATCGACACTACGGCCGGCTCCTCGTGGTGATGGTCGTCGTCATCGTCCTGTCGGGCTTCGTCATCGGCCTCCTCATCGCCCTCGCCGGCCCGGCCGGCGGCCGGTAGACGAGTCGGTCGATGGCCATCGCGGCGCTCCCCTCGGCAGCGATCGACCCGGCCGTCTGGGCGGCCGCCCACGACGGTGTGGTCGCCACGCTTCGCGACCTCATCCGGATCCCGTCGATCAACCCGCCACCGCCCGACGCGCCCGACGGCGAGGTCCGGGTCGCGCGCTACCTGGAGGGCCGTCTCCGGTCGATGGGCCTCCGCCCCGAGGTCGTCGAACCGGTCCCCGGCCGAGGCTCGGTCCACGCCCGGCTGCGCGGCGATGGGACCGGCGGGGATCCATTCCTCCTCATGTCCCATCTCGACGTCGTGCCCGCTCCGCCGGAGCGCTGGACCCATACGCCGTTCGCGGCGGACCTCGCCGACGGCTACGTGTGGGGCCGCGGCGCGGTCGACATGAAGGGGATGGTGGCGCTCGAGATCGGCGTGATCGAGCGGCTCGTGGCGGAGGCGCGAGCCGCCGGACTCGACCCTGCCACCGACCCGATCCCGGGTCTGCGCCGCGACGTCCTCTTCACGTGTGCCGCGGACGAGGAGGCCGGCGGCCTGGCCGGGGCCCGCTGGATGGTCGACCACCGGCCGGACTGGCTCCGCGCGGCCGGGGCGGTCAACGAGAGCGGCGGCGTGTCGGTGACCATCGCCGGCCGCCGGCTATACCCCATCCAGGTGGCCGAGAAGGGCTTCGCGCCGTACCACATCCACGTCACGGGCACCTGGGGCCACGGGTCGATGCCCCGCGATGACAACGCCGCGGTCTTGGCCGCCCGGATCGTCGAGCGGCTGGCGGTGCCGGGCCCCATCCGCGTCACCCCGGTCATGGCCCGCTTCCTGGAGGCCGCCGCAGCGGTCCTCCCCGCCTCGGCAGCCGAGACCCTGCGCGAGGTCGCTCTCGGGGACCCCGCCGCCGATCGACGCCTGGACGCGCTATGCGACCCGATGTACGCCCGGACCCTCCGGGCGCTCATCCGCGACACGCTGTCGCCCGACGTCATCCATACCGGCGTGAAGTACAACGTCATCCCCGGCGACGCCGTCATCGAGGTCGACTACCGGTTGCTCCCGGGGACCACCGAGGCGCAGGCACGGGCCGACGTCGAGGCACGCATCGGGCCGGACCTCATGCCCGCCTGCCGGATCGAGCTGCTGGTCTGGGGCGAACCGGTCGAGGCCCCGGCCGAAGGCCCGCTTTGGGACATCCTCGTCGCGACCCTCCGCGACCACGACCCGGAGGCCATCCCGCTGCCAGTCATGGCGCCCTGGGCGACGGACGCCAAGGCGACGGTCCTCCTGGACACGCCGACGTACGGATTCTCGCCGCTCCGCCTCGACCCCGAAGAGCGCTACCTGGAACGCTTCCACGGCGTCGACGAGCGGGTCTCGCTCGACGCGCTGCGCTTCGGGCTGCCGGTCCTCTACGACGTCACCCGACGCTTCTGCGGCTGAGGCGTAAGGCACCGGCCGGGTCCCCGGCCGAAGGATGTGGGTCCCCCGTCCGGTCGGGATAAGGCGCCGCCCGATGGCGGGCCGGGCGCTCGAAGCCATCGTGATCCCCACGGTGATGCCGTCACCGAAGCGGGAAGGAGACCACGATGGACCGGTACGCACGACGACAACATTTCGAGCGACTGTGCAGCCTGCGCGACGCCTATGGGCGGCGCGACGCGCTGGACACGATGGCGATCATCTCGATCGAGGACGTCATCGCCTACGCGATCGACCTGCTCGACCAGGCGGTCGCCGTGGGTGGCGACGGGACGTCATCCGGCGACAGCGCCGCGGACCTGGATCGTTGACCGTCGCGCCATGGGCGCGCCGCTCAGGTCCCGGGCTCGCGCGTCCCGCGGATCAGCCGGCCTCGCCGGCTGATGGCGTGGGTCGCGAGCGCGGCGACGCCCATCGCGACGATCGCCCGCTCGGCGGTCGGCATCGGGCGGACGGCGGACAGGAACTGTTCCGCCCGGGCCCGGTCGACGACGCGCAGGACCGCCTGACCGCGTGGCGTGAGGTGGAGGGTCTTCTGGCGGCGGTCCTCCTCCTCCGCCTTGCGCTCGACCAGGCGGCGCTTGACCAAGCCGTCGATGAGCCGGCTCGTCGCGGACGGAGAGCGGTTGATGGCATCGGCCAGCTCGCCGATCGTCAACGTGCTGCCGTCGGCCAGGACGTACAGCGCGGCCAGCTGGGTGAAGCCCAGGCGCAGGTCACCGAGCTGGCTGGCGAACCCGATGACCAGCTCGCGCCACAGCGCGCGACCCATCGCCACCCGCTCGCTGATCTGGCGCACGTTCTGGATGCGCGTTCCGGCCGCCAGGACCGGAGCGGACAGGTCCGCTTCGAAGGTGCGGGCGATGGTCCGGCGCGGCGCCGGACGCGACGTGCTGCGGGGGATCCGGCGGGGCTCGGTCATCGCCCGTAGCGTAGGGGCGTGTCGGAGACGTCTGCAACCCTGCACAGGGATCGGCTCGCTACCCTTGGCCGATGACGACCGCCCGCCGACCCATGCTCATCGATACCGACACCGCGTCCGATGACGCCGTCGCCCTGCTCATGGCCCTCCGTGACTCGGGGGTCGAGGTCGTGGCCATCACCGTCGTCGCCGGCAACGTGCCCCTCGACCGGGCGGTCCAGAACGCGCTGTTCACGGTCGAGGCCGCCGGGGCGAGCGTCCCGGTCCATGCGGGCCGAGCGGCGCCGCTTGCCCGTGACCTGTTCACCGCGGAGTTCGTCCACGGCCAGGACGGGATGGGCGACATCGGCCTGGACCTGACCGGTCGCCAGCCCGCCGGCTCCGATGCCGTCGGCGTGCTCATCGACACGATCCGCGCGCACGCGCCCGGCACGCTGGACCTCGTGACGCTCGGCCCGTTGACCAACGTCGCGATCGCCTTCCTCCTCGACCCATCGCTGGCCGCCCGGCTGCGCTCGCTCGTCGTCATGGGTGGCACGGGCGACGCGGTCGGCAATGTGTCCGCGGTCGCCGAGTTCAACATCTTCGTCGACCCGGAAGCCGCTGCCATCGTCTTCGCGGCCGGGGCGCCGCTGACGATGGTCGGCTGGGACATCTCCCGCAAGTTCGCGGTCATCGACCCCGACGAGGCCCGGCGCATCCGAGCGCTCGGCCCGCTCGGGACCCTGTCGATGGATATCCAGGGCGCGGTCGATGCCTTCGCCACGAGCCAGACCCACCTCGCCGGCTTCGACCTGCCCGACCCGATCGCGATGGCCGTCGCCCTCGACCCGTCCATCGCGACGCTGGTCGAACACCGCAACGTCGTCGTCGAGACGACGGGCGAGCATACCGCCGGGCAGACCGTCGTCGACCACCTCGGCCTGACCGGCCGCGAACCCAACACGACGATCGTCGTCGAGGCCTCACGCGAGCGATTCCTGACCCTGTTGACGGAGCGACTCCGCGACTGATGGGGGGCCGAATCACGTGCAGTCGTGCACGTGATTTGCGAGCCGGACCAGCGCTTCGGGCTACCCTCGGGGTCGATGTCTTCGATCGCCTTCGTGTTCCCCGGCCAGGGCTCGCAGTCCGTGGGCATGGGCCGGGATCTCGCCTCGTCCTCCCCTGCGGCCGCCGCGGCGTTCACCGCGGCCGATGCTGCCCTCGGTGAGGCCATCACCACGCTCGCCTGGGACGGGCCCGCCGACGTCCTGGACCGCACCGAGAACGCGCAGCCCGCGCTGCTCGCCGCGTCGATGGCCATCCTCGAGGCGCTTCGCGAGCGCTGGACGGCCGCCGGGGTCGAGGCGCCGTCGCCCGCCTTCGCGGCCGGTCACTCGATGGGCCAGTACTCCGCCATGGTCGCGGCCGGTGTCATCTCGCTGGCCGACGGCGTCCGCCTGGTGCGTCGCCGCGGCGAGCTCATGCAGGCCTCCGGTCAGGGCCGGGATGGGGCGATGGCCGCGCTCATCGGCCTGGACGACGCCAAGCTGCCCGAGCTCGTCGCCGAGGCCGCCCGGCACGGGACGTTCGTCGTCGCCAATCGCAACTCGCCGGGCCAGGTCGTCGTGTCCGGGGAGCGCCCGGCGATCGAGGCCGGGGCGGAGCTGGCCAAGTCACTCGGGGCGAAGCGGGCCATCGTCCTGCCGGTCAGCGTGGCCGCCCACTCCCCGCTCATGACCGAGGCCGCCGAGGCCATGCGCGCGACCCTCGCTGACATCCCGTTCGCCGACCCCACGACGACCCTCCTGGCCAACGCCGATGCCCGGCCGATCACGACGGCAGACGGCGCTCGCACGGAGCTCGTCGAGCACCTGACGGCCGGCGTGGATTGGGTCCGCGCCGTCGAGGCGATGACCGCGGCCGGCGTGACCACCTTCGTCGAGGTCGGCCCGGGCAAGGTCCTGACCGGCCTCATCAAGCGCATCGCCCCCGACGTCGAGGTCATCCCCGCGGATGACCCGACCAACACCGACCGCCTTCTCGACCTGGCCGCCCAGCCGGCCTGAGTCCCGCCCCACCCCACAAGGAGCCACCACCCATGCGTCGACCCGACTACGACCGCCGCGTCGTCGTCACCGGTCTCGGGGTCATCAGCCCCGTCGGCAATGACAAGACCACGGCCTGGTCCAACCTCGTGAACGGCGTGTCCGGCCTGGACACGATCACGAAGTTCGACCCGTCGCCCTACGAGGCGAAGCTCGCCGGCGAGGTCAAGGACTTCGATCCGGTCGCGTGGCTGGACGCCAAGGCCGTCCGCCGCAGCGAGTCGAGCCTCCATTTCGGCGTCGCGGCGGCCAAGCAGGCGCTCGCCGACTCCGGCTTCGAGATCACCGACGAGAACCGGACCGAGGTCGGCGTCGTCTTCGGCTCGGGCGCCGGCGGCCAACAGCTGATGATCGACAACTACGTGACCCTCACCGAGCGGGGCAACCAGCGGGTCGCCCCGACGTTCATCTCGAACGCGCTGGTCGACAGTCCGTCCGGGATGATCGCCATCGAGACCGGGGCCATCGGCCACAACCTGGCCATCGTGTCGGCCTGTGCGACCGGGACCCACAACGTCGGCGAAGCGGCCGAGGCGATCCGGCGCGGCGATTGCATCGCGGTCATCTCGGGCTCCACCGAGGCGCCGCTCCTGGAGATCGGCCACGCGGGCTTCAGCAACATGCGCGGGATGGGCCTGCCGCGGCCCGGCGAGGCGCCCCAGACCGTCTCCCGGCCGTTCGACCTGACCCGCAACGGGTTCGTCCTGGGTGAGGGCGCGGCCGGGCTCATGCTCGAGGACCTCGAGCTGGCCAAGGCCCGTGGCGCCCACATCTACGCCGAGGTCGTCGGCTACGGCTCCGCGGCCGACGGCTGGGACATGATCCAGCCGATCGAGGCCGGCGCCGGTTCGGCCCGGGCCATGAAGATGGCCCTCGAGCGGCGCGGCGTCCCGGCCGATGAGGTCGACCTCATCAACCCGCATGGCACCTCCACCCCGCTCGGTGACAAGCGCGAGGCCGAGGCTTTGTGGACGGTCTTCGGCGAGCGTGCGTCGCGCGATGCCCACGCGTTGGCCATCAGCGGCACGAAGTCGATGACCGGGCACCTGATGGGCGCCGCCGGCGCCTTCGAGGCGTTCGCCACGGTCATGTCGGTCGCCGAGCAGTGCGCCCCCGGCACACTCAACTACCGCGACTACGACCCGGAGTGCGACCTGTGGGTCGTCGCCGAGACCCAGGCTCACCCCATCCGCTATGCCCTGTCGAACAACATCGGCCTTGGCGGCCATAACGGCGCCGTCATCTTCGGCCGCTACGACGGTGATTGACCCCATCAGCCACCTGCAGGTTCCATACAATCCGGCGAATGGCTGAGCAGGATCCCGCGCGGCGGGCGGTGATCACTGGACTAGGCGCGGTCATGCCCATCGGGAACGACTTCCCGACCTACTGGGCGAACCTCCAGGCGGGCGTGACCGGCACCCGGACGATCCAGTCGTTCGACCCGTCCAACCAGGAAGTCCGGATCGCGGCCGAGGTCCTCGACTTCGACCCGACCGTCGCGATGGACGCCAAGATGGCCCGCCGGATGAGCCGCTTCATCCACTTCGCGATGGCCGCCGGCAAGGAAGCGGTGGCCGACAGCGGGATCGACTTCGCGGCGATGACCCCCGAGCAGCGCGACCGCGTCGGCGTCGTCGTCAACACCGGTGGCGGCGGCATCGAGGAGATCATCGACGGCACCCATGTCCACGATCAGAAGGGTCCGCGGTTCGTCTCGCCGTTCGCCATCCCGGCCCTGTCGGGCTCGATGGGCGCGGCGATGCTCTCGATGGAGTGGGGCCTGACCGGACCGGTCATGACCCAGGTCGCGGCGTGCGCGACGTCGGTCATCACGTTCCATGACGCCCTGCGGCTCATCCGCTCGGGCGAATGCGACGTCGTCCTGGCCGGCGGCTCGGAGGCGCCGGTCTGGCCGATGGGCGTCGCCGCCCTGGCCAACATGGGGGCGCTCTCGAAGCGCAACGACGACCCGGCCACGGCCTCCCGGCCGTTCGACCGGACCCGCGATGGGTTCGTGCTCGGTGAGGGCGGCGGCGCGATGGTCGTCGAGTCCCTGGCCCATGCGCAGGAACGCGGCGCGACGGTGCTGGCCGAGGTCATCGGCGGGGCCCTGACGGCCGACGCGTTCCACATCAGTGCCCCGGAGCCGACCGGCCGCGGCCAGACGATGGCCATGACCAAGGCCCTCCGCCACGCCGAGGTGGCGCCGGACGAGATCGACTACATCGTGGCCCACGGCACGGCCACGCCGCTCAACGACGTGACCGAGACCCGGGCGATCAAGGGCGCCTACGGTGCGCATGCCTACAAGGTCGCGATCAGCTCCCCGAAGTCGATGATCGGCCACCTCGTCGGCGCGGCCGGCATCGCCAGCGCGCTCGCGGCGGTCGGGGCGATCCGCGATCAGGTCATCCCGCCGACCGCCAACCTGCACACCCCGGACCCGGAGTGCGACCTCGACTACGTGCCGCTGGTCAAGCGCGCGGCCAAGGTCGACACGGTCGCCGTCGACGGCTTCGGCTTCGGCGGCCAGAACGCCGTCGCGATCTTCCGCCGCGTCTAGGTCGCGGAGCGTCTAGACGCGCGGCGTCACGGACGCCTGAGCGACCGGCCCTCGTAGGCCTCCATCGCGGCCACGAACTCGGGGGTGATCGGTGTCGGCCGTTCCGTCGCGTAGTCGTAGCGGACGAGGATGGAGTCGCTGACCGCGACCAGTCGTGACGGCGCGTCGGCCCCCACCTCATCGCGCGCCGTGAGCCGGTGCTCCAGGTGGAAGCTCGACGTCCCGACCCGGGTCGCCCGGGACTCGACGGTGACGATGTCGGTGTGGAAGACCTGGGCCCGATAGGTGATCCGCGCCTCGGCCAGGATGAGGCTCTCCGCCCCGTGATGGCGTTCGGCGACCGATTCTCCGGTCACATCGGTCCAGTACTGGATCCGGGCGGCCTCGCAATACGTCAGGTAGACCGCGTTGTTGACATGGCCCATCGCGTCCGTGTCGGCGAACCGGACGTCGATGACGACACGATGCCGGAAGTCGCCGGGCAGGTCCCGGGGATCGGGCGCGGTGTCGATCCGGGTCGTCGTGGTCATGCGCTGGTCAGTCTGCCGCCTGGACGGTGAGCGTGCCGCGCATGCCCGCGTCGGCATGACCGGGCACCGTGCACACGATCGCGTACGCGCCCGGCTCGTCGATCCGGAAGCGGATCCGCTGGGTCTGGCCCGGCCGCGCCCCGGCATCGACGTTGGCCAGCCCCTCGACCTCCCAGTCGTGGAAGATCGGGTCGTCGTTGGTGAAACTGAGGACGGTGAACCGGCCGGCCTCGATCGTCGCGTCGGCGGGCTCGAAGCGGACGTCCGTCGCCCGGACCTCGAGTCGCTGGGCGCCGCCGTCGATGGCCCGGTCGGTGGCCAGCACGGCGCCGGCCACGCCGAACGAGGCGATGGCGATGACGATGAGGAACCAGGCCTCACGGATGCGGCCCACGCCGCGCGGTCGGGTCAGGACGTGGTCGGCGTCCAGCCGCGCGTCGTAGCGCCGCAGGCGCAGCGAGTTGGCCACGACGCTGACCGACGAGAGGGCCATCGCCCCGGCCGCGAGGGCCGGCGAGAGGGTGATCCCGAAGGCCGGGTAGAGCACGCCCATCGCGACAGGGATGAGCAGGACGTTGTAGGCGAACGCCCAGAACAGGTTCTGGCGGACGATCGTCATCGTCGCCCGGGACAGGCCGATGGCCGCGGCGACGCCGCGCGGGTCGCCACCGATGAGGGTCACGGCGGCGGCCTCGATGGCGACGTCGGCTCCGGTCCCGATGGCGATGCCGAGGTCGGCGCGGGCCAGGGCCGGGGCGTCGTTGATGCCGTCGCCGACCATGGCGACGGTCCGGCCACGGGCTTCCAGGCGCTCGACGATCGCGACCTTGTCCGCGGGCAGGACCTCGGCGACGACCTGATGGGCCGGGATCCCGACCTGGGCGGCGACGGCCTCGGCCGTCCGCCGCGCATCGCCGGTCACGAGCCAGACCTCGATCCCGCCGCGGGCCAGCTCGCGCACGGCGGCCGCCGACTCGGCCTTGACCGGGTCGCTGATGACGAGGAGCCCGGCGGCGACGCCGTCGAGGGCCACGATGGCCACGGTCCGGGCCGAGGCGGCGGCCTCGGCGATCGCATCGTCGAGCGGACCGAGGTCGATGCCGCGGTCGCGAAGCAGGCGGCGATTGCCGACGATGATCTCGGGAGCCGACCCGTCCGGGCGCTCGACCCGGGCCACCACGCCCCCACCCGGAACGGACTCGAACGCCGTCAGCCGGCCGAACCCGAGCTCATCCTCGCGAGCCCGCCGCACGATGGCCGCGCCGAGCGGGTGCTCGCTGCCGGTCTCGGCGGCGGCCGCCAGGTCCAGGAGGTCACGCGCCGCGAATCCCGGCGCGGTCACGATGTCGGCCACCGTCGGCCGGCCCAGCGTCAGCGTCCCGGTCTTGTCGAGGACGACGGCGTCGACCTTGTGGGCGATCTCCAGCGCCTCCCCGCCGCGGATGAGGATGCCGGCCTCGGCGCCGCGGCCGGTCCCGACCATGATCGCGGTCGGCGTCGCCAGGCCCATCGCGCACGGGCAGGCGATGACGACGACGCCGATGAGCGCGGTCAGGGCGAGGGTCAGGCGCGGCTCCGGCCCGAACGCGAACCAGACCACGAACGTGCCGGCCGCGATGACCAGGACGAGCGGGACGAAGACCTCGGCGATCCGGTCGGCCAGGCGCTGGATGGGCGCCTTGCTCCCCTGGGCCCGCGAGACGAGGTCGACGATCCGGGCCAGGGCGGTGTCCCGCCCGACGGCCGTGGCGCGCATGACGAACGTCCCGGTCGTGTTGAGCGTGGCCCCGATGACCTCGTCGCCGACCGCGACGGCGACCGGGATGGGTTCGCCGGTCAGCATGCTGGCGTCGACGGCTGACGACCCTTCGACGACGACGCCATCGACCGGGATCTTGTCCCCGGCCCGCACCCGGAGCAGGTCACCCACGACGACGTCCTCGAGGGGGACGTCCGATTCGAGGCCGTCGAGGACCCGCCGGGCGGTCGTCGCCTGCAGGCCGATGAGCCGGCGGATCGCCCCGGTCGTGCTCGTCTTGGCCCGGGCCTCCAGCCAGCGGCCCAGGAGGACCAGGCCGATGATGATCGCCGACGAGTCGAAGTACGTCTCCGGATGCAGGCCGGCCTCGTGGATCATCTCCGGGAACGCGGTCACGACGACGCTGTAGGCCCAGGCCGCGGTCGTGCCGACGACGACGAGCGTGTCCATGTTCGTCGTCCCGTGGCGCGCCGCTCGCCACGCCGACCGGTAGAAGCGCCGGCCGGCCCAGAACTGGATGATCGTGGCCGGGATGAGGGCGGCGCGATTGATGTCCTCCATCGGGACGACCGTCTGGGGCACGAACATCGCGACCATGATCACGAGGGCCACAGCGATCGATGCGACGGCCTCCACGAGCAGGACTCGTGCGGCTCGATCGCGCTCGGCGTCCTCGCCGGCCAGGGCATCCGCCAGGGACGCCCCGGGGCCGTCGGCGGTCGTGGCGATGGGCCGCTCGCGGACGTCGTAGCCGGCGGCCTCGACGGCCCCGACCAGCGCGGCCCGGTCCACGACGTCGGGCAGGTAGTGGATCGTCGCGGTCTCGGTCGCCAGGTTGACCGTCGCCGACGACACGCCGTCCGTCTTGCGCAGGAAGCGCTCGATGCGGTTGACGCACGAGGCGCAGGTCATGCCCTCGATCGGGCAGCTGCATCTCGGCCGAGGTCGGTCGGGTCGGGGTGGTGGTGTGGCTCGACATACTCCCAGGGAGTATACCATCCGGCACGGCCCGGCCGGCCGGACCACACTGGTCCCGTGTCGAAGCCCATCGTCGTCGCCACCCTGGACGGACCGGACGGACCGTTCCAGGTCGCGGTCTCGGCGCGTGGCGTCGTGGCCGCCGAGTCCGGCCCGGACCGCGACGGGTTCACGGCCCGCCTCGCCTCGCGGATCGGCCCCCCGGCCCCACCCGATGCCGCGGCCCGCGCGACGTTCGAGCACCTCCGGCCGGGCATCGAGGCCATCCTCGCCGACGAGGCCCGCGACCTCCGGGCCGTGCCCATCGACCTGGCCGATCGCCCGCGCTTCGACCAGGCGGTCATGGCCGCCGTCCGCGACCTCGGCTGGGGCGAGACGGCCAGCTACGGCGAGATCGCCCGGCGGGTCGGGACGCCGCGCGCCGGCCGGGCCGTCGGCGGCGCCGTGGGCCGCTGCCCGATCAGCGTCCTCATCCCGTGCCACCGGGTCATCGCCGCGGACGGGACGCTGGGCGGCTACGGCGGGGACGGCCTCGCGGACCGGGCGTCGCGCGCTGGAGCACAAGCGCCAGCTCCTCCTGCGTGAAGGGGTCACGGTCCATGGGCGCGGCCACTAGACTCTCCGACCATCGGCCGCGGCGGGGGCCCGACCGATCACCTGGCCATCCCGGGGTGTGGGAGCTCGGCGCCGACGTCGGTGCCGTTGGAGGATCCGTTGACCGCTGCGGCCGCGCCAGCCCCGTCGATGTTCGCCGTCTTCCGGCGGCGCGACTTCTCGCTCCTGTGGCTGGCCCAGCTCATCTCGACGGCCGGCTCGTCCCTGACCGACCTGGCCGCCGGTATCTGGGTCTACCGCGAGACCGGGTCCGCGCTGGCCGTCGGCCTGACCCTCATCGCCACGGCCGTCCCGAGCCTCGTGGTCGGCCTGCTCGCCGGCGTGTACGTCGACCGCCACGACCGCAAGAAGCATCCTCATCGTGACCTGCCTCATCCAGGCGGTGGTCGTCGGCTTCATCGCGCTGACCGTCGAGATCGAGTCGATCGTCGGGCTGTATGCCCTGCTGCTCCTCAACGCCGGCGTCAAGCAGTTCTTCGACCCCGCCCACGACAGCCTCATCCCGGAGATGGCCAGCGACGAGGAGTTGTCGGCGGCCAACGCGTTCCTGTCGATCGCGGCGTTCGGGTCGACCGCCATCGGATTCGCCGGAGCCGGCCTGCTGGCCAGTACCGTGGGCCTGACCTGGGCGTTCATCATCGATGCCCTGTCGTTCGTCGTGTGCGCCCTGCTGATCACGTTCATGGGCCGCTATCCGATGCCGACCCCGGATGACGACGCGAGCGTCGCGGTCATCGTGGCCAACCTGAAGGATGGCCTGGGGACCCTGTTCGGGACTCCGATCCTGCGCTCCCTGCTCATCGTCGGCGCGTTCATGTTCGTGGCGTTCGGGCTGTGGAACGTGCTCCTGCTGCCGTTCTCGATCGAGGAGCTGGGGGCGACCGAGTTCGAATACGGGCTCCAGGAAGGCCTGACCTCGCTGGGGTTCGTCTTCGGTTCCCTGCTCATGGCCCGCTACGCCCACGTGCTCCCGGAGGCCGCCTGGATCGTCGTCTCGATGTTCGCGATGGGCGCCCTCGGGATCGGCTACGCCCTGGCCACGAACATCGGGGTCGCCATCCTGCTGGTCACGCTCAGCGGCTTCATGCAGCCACCATCGTCCGTCTCGCGCGCCGTCCTGCTCCAGCGCCACACCCCGCGCGAGGCGCGTGGCCGCGTGTTCTCGGCCTTCTATGTCATGCGCGACGTCATCTTCCTGGTCGGCATGGCCGGGGCGGGTCTGGCGGACATCGTCGATATCCGGCTGCTCATCGTCATCGCCTCCTCCCTCCTGTTCGTGTCAGGGGCGATCACGCTCGTCGCACCCGGCCTGGGCATCTCCACCTGGCGAGCGGCGGCAGCCCGGCTGGCCCCGGCCGCCGGCGCCCCGGCCATGGGCGCCATCCCGGTCCGGGTGGCGACCCTGGCCGACTTCGACCGCCTCGTGGGACGGTTGCCGATGTTCGGCCGCCTGACGCCCGAGCAGCGAGCGTCGTTCGTCGGGTCGGCGTCGGTCCGTGAGATCCCGGCCGGCACCCGCGTCGTGGAGCACGGAGACACGGCGTCATCGGCGTACTTCATCCTCGATGGCTCGACGACGGCCGGGATCCCGGACGACGACGGGACGTACCGCGGCCTGTCGACGATGCACGGCGGTGACTTCTTCGGCGAGATCGCCGCCCTGACCGGCAGTCGACGGACCGCCGATGTCATCACCGACGCGGATACGACGCTCATGGAGGTCCCGGCCGACGCGCTGCGGGCCACGATGGTCGTGCCCGAGATCCAGAAGCTCGTCCACTCGACCCTGACCTCGCGCTTGCTCCGGACCGAGGCCGCGGACCTGCCGCGCCTGGCCGGCCTCGACCAGGAATCGCTGCGCGACCTGCGGACGCCACGCCCGTCGGTCGAGGCGCTGCCCAAGACCTACTCCGGCGAGTCCTGAGCCGCCCCGAGCCGGCGCGGCCCGCGCTGGGTCCTGTCAGGTAGACGACACGGGGCGCGTCGCACCCGACCTTCGCCGTCGGCGCCGGCTCGCGGTACAGTCCGTCCATCGGACAGGGACCCGAGACGCGAGAGGTAGGAACCCCGATGGACAAGAAGCACATGAAGCTCCCGAAGGAGAAATCTGGTCGAGCCGGAGGAGCTGCGGATCACCGGCGACACCGATGACGTCGAGGGCCACGGCCTGCCGACCACCGCCCCGCCGTCGTTCGGCCCCCGGAAGAGCCCGGGCCATGGCGGCGAGGTCGTCATCCGCAACAACGACGATGACACCGACGTCGAGGGGCACGTCGTCAAGTCCTGATCACTCCCCCGAGCGCGCACACCAGAGACCGCCCGGCCTCCCGGGCGGTCTTCGTGTGTCCGGCGATCAGGCCGGGTCGGTCGCCGTCGCCGCGAGGAGCGCCTTGATCTCGAATGGCGTGGCGGTCGGATGGCGCGAGCGCAGGCGAGCCGCCTGGCCGGCCAGGTGCGGAGCGGCGAACGAGTTGCCGGTCGCGCGGATCGAGCCGCCATCGCGCCATGCGACGTCGACGTCGACGCCGTACGCCCCGAACTCGACCGGTGGGCGCGGGTTGTAGAACCACACGTCCGGGTCCGGCACGTCGTGGGCGGCGACCGAGACGACCGACGCGAACAGCGACGGGTAGGACGCGACCGGGATGTTGTTGGCCGCGCAGACCAGGAGGGTGTTGGCGAAGTAGGCCCGATCGGCAAGCTCGTGGAAGGCCGTGACCATGGCCTCCGAGCGTGACGACAGGCTGAGGTTGACCACCTGGATGCCCTGGTCGACGGCCCAGCCGATGGCCGCCGCCAAGGCCCGGCCCTTGCCTCGATTGTCCGGACCGAGGACGCGGACGGACACGAGGTCGACGGCCGGAGCGATGCCCACGACGATCCCGGCGCACGCCGTCCCGTGGCCGACCAGGTCGACCGCCTCGGGATCCTCGATGATCCGGACGTCGTCGCCATCCAGTTCGGCGCGCCACCGCCCGCGCAGCCGGTCGCCCAGCGCCGGGTGTCCGCCGTCGACACCCGAGTCGATGATCGCGACCGTCACGCCGCGGCCATCGGCGTCGCCGAACACGGACGCGCGGTCCAGGCGCCCGAACGGCGAGGCATGGACCGTCTGGCCGCGGACCGGGGCGGCGAACGCCTCGCTCCAGGCGGGGAGCGGCTCGGTCATCGCCGCTCGTGGCGGAGCAGGGCGTCGAGCCAGTCGATGGCCAGCTCGACGCGGTCCGGGTCATGCCCCACCAGGCGGGCGACGCGATCGGCGAGTCGCCACGTCGGATCGTCCGGGTCGTCGCCGAGGCGCTCCGTCGCCGCCGTGACGAGCACCTCCACCTGGTCATCGGTCAGCGTGGCTCCGTCCGCCGAGGCGGCCGTCGCGCTGAGGGCCGCCTGGAGGAGGCGCCGGGCATCGCGGTCCAGGCGGCCACGCCGGACGATGATCGTCGCCTCGCGGGCCAAAGCGGCCCCCAGGTCGAGGTCGCGCATCGAGAACGTCCCGTCGCGACGATCGAGGACCTCGAGGACGCCGATCGTCCCGCGCTCGTCGGTCAGCGGGGTCGCCAGCAGCGACCGGGGCGTGTAGCCGGTCGCCTCCGCCACCGACCGATCGAAGCGCGGGTCGCGCTGGACGTCGGCGACGGCCAACGGCTGGCCGGTCGAGAACACGTAGCCGGCGATGCCGGCAGCGGCATCGATGGACAGGCCGACGACCTCGCCGGCGGCCGGGCCGGCCGCGGCCACGAAGATGAGCCGGTCGGCCGTCGGGTCATGGACCGCGACCGAGGCCGCCTGCGCGTCGAGGACCGTCGCGGCGGTGGCCGCGATCGCGGCCAGGATGGGATCGTCGGTGGCGGGGTCCAGACGCGTCGCGGCGGCCAGGCGCGCGGCCACGGCCGCCAGGGCGGCCGCGGCGGTCGATGGATCCGGTGGCGGGGTCGGGTCGGTCATCGCCGGGCGGCGGCCGCCAGCCGGTGCGCGTCGGGGATGACGAGCTCGTCGCCCTCGAACCGGAGGAGGCCGGCCGCGACGAAATCGGCCAGCAGGCGGTTCACGGTCTGGCGCGATCCACCGATCATCCCAGCCAGCTCGGCCTGGGTGTACGGCCAGGGCAGCCGGACCTCGCCGTCGGGCAGGCCGGCCAGTGGATCGTCCGTCGTCGTCCCGCCGACCCGCAGCGATCGGAGGAGGTGTCGCGCGAGCCGGCCCGGGAGGTCCAGGAAGTGGAGGTCCTCGATCTGGGCGGTCAGGCGTCGGATCTCGCCGGCGAGGGCGGCCATCAGAGCGTGCCGGAGGGCGTGCTGCTCATCGACCAGGCGCTCGAACGCATCGCGTCGGAGGACGAGCGTCGTGACCGCGTCAAGGGCGACGGCGGTCGCCGAGCGGCTGGCCCCATCGAGCAGGGCGAGCTCCCCGAAGAAGCCCCCGGGACCGACCGTGGTCAGGATGGCCGGCTCCGAGCCGTCGTCGGCCTGGATCGTGATCTTCACCTCGCCGGCGGCGATGACGAACAGGGCGTCACCCGGATCGCCGGCGTGGAAGATCGTCTCGCCCTTCCGGAACCGTCGCGGACGGAGCGCCGCTCCGACCATCCCCAGCGACTCGTCGTCCATGCCCGCGAACAGCCGGCAGGCGCGCAGGGCGTCGAGCGCGAGCGTCGTGGGGTCGCGGGCGAGGGCGTCCGGTCCGGGCATGGTCCCGATGGTACGCGGCCGGGGTAGCCCGGACGCGGGTGGACCGTCAGCCGCGCGGCACCGGGCGCATGGGGTAGACACCGACGACGACAGGCGTCCGCGGGTCGAGCGACAGCTCATAGCCGATCTCGCCGCCTCGGAGGAGCTCCCCGAGGAGGGCGCCTTCGCGGCCCGGCAAGCCGACATAGACGTGGCATGCATCCAGGCGGACCTGGGTCACGTCATCGTCGTTGCCATTGATCCCGAACCGCCGGCGGAGCTCATGCATCGGGACGTACGGCCGGCTCTTGATGAAGCGGCGGAGCTGCGGGGCCGTGCAGCCGGCGCTGACCATCTGGCCGGTCGGAGCCCCGGCGGGTGGCGGGTGGCCCGGCGCGGGGGATGGCCGGCCGGGCGGGGGCGCTTCAGCGGGCACCCGCGCGTCGGGCGCCGGGCCTCCGTTGGCACTGGTCGCCGCGTCCGCAGCGTGCGGGCCATCGGCACCCCGCGCGCCGCTCGGGCCTGTCGCGGCCTCGGCGCCGTTCACCCTCGGCTCGGTTGCGTCCGGGGCCGCCGGGGCGGCATCGTCCATCGGGCGCGGCGCTGGTCCGGCGTCGACCGATGTGGGTCGGGCGGGTGGTGGCCCGCCGGGCGCGGCCTGACCGTCGGGACGATGACGGCCGGCATGGCGCGACCGGCCGTGGCGCCGACTCAACGGTCGACTCGTCCGGGGTGCTGCCCCCGGAGCGTGGACTCGGCGACGGGCCGTCGCCGTGGTTGGCTGGGCATCGGATCTCGATCGAAGGCGCTCGCGGGTGCGAGGCGTCGGTCCCGATGATAGCGCAGGCCCGCGCTCCGCCCGCCGGAGCGCCCACGGGACGACGCCGCGACCTGCGCGGACGGCCGGGCTCAGCCGTCGACGACGTACAGCTCGCGGGGCGCCTCGTTGAGCACGACCGGCCCATCCGGACCGCACACGACGATGTCCTCGATCCGGGCGCCGTACTCGCCCGGCAGGTAGATGCCGGGCTCCACGCTGAACGCCATCCCGGGCGCCAACGGCAGGTCATTCCCGGCGACGAGATACGGGTCTTCGTGGCCCTCCAGGCCGATCCCGTGGCCGGTCCGGTGGAAGAACGCATCGCCGTACCCTTCGGCCTCGATGGGCCGGCGGGCTGCACCGTCGATCGCCTCGCAGGCGACCCCGGGGCGGACCGCTGCGGTCCCTGCCGCCTGGGCGTGGTGCAGGACGTTGAACAGGTGGCGGAACCGTTCGTCGGGACCCCTGGCTGGGTCGCCACCGGTGACCCACAGCGTCCGGGTGATGTCCGAGCCGTAGCCCCCGACCGTACCGCCGATGTCGAGGACGATCGGCTCGCCGGCCCCGATGACCCGGTCCGAGGCGTCATGGTGGGGCGAGGCCGAGTTGGGACCGGAGCCGACGATCGCGAAATGCGCGGTCTCGTGACCCTCGGCGATGAGTCGCTCACGGACCTCGCGGGCGACGTCCGCCTCGGTCCGTCCGACGAGTCGCCCGGCCGCGATCTGGGCGACGACCCGATCGGCCGCCTGGGCCGCCAGGCGGAGGAGCGCGATCTCGTCCTCGTCCTTGACCATCCGCAGGCGGCGCAGGACGGTCGAGGCCAGGCGGACGTTCGCGCCCGGTCCCAGCACGGCCTGGAGCCGCAGCAGATGCATCGCCAGCATCGTGTCGGAGACGGCGACGACGGGGTCCGGTGGCAGGCCGTCCACGCCCAACGCGTACGGATCGTCGGTCTCGTCCCAGGTCGCGATCGTGACGGACGTCCGCAGGCCGGCCTCGGCGGCCCCACGCTCCAGGCGGGGGACGACGATGCGCGGAGGGGCATCGGCCCGGACGACGAGCATCGTCAGCCGCTCCAGGGGCATCGCCTCGTAGCCCGTCAGGTAGCGGAGATCCGAACCGACCCCGATGAGCAGGGCGTCCACGCCGTCCGCGGCCGCCGCCGCGGCGGCGCCGGCCAGCCGGTCGGCGTAGCGGGCGGCCGGGATGACCGGCCGCTCCCCAATCGTCATGCCGGAAGTGTAGGCCCAGGGACCCGCCGAGCGACGGATGACGGCTCAACGCCCGGCAGACGTCGACCGACTAGAGTCGCACGGTCGGTCCGTGCCATGAACGAAGGAGCATCGATGCGCGCGACGCAGCGATTCGGGGTGCTGGCCCTGGCGGCGTTGATCGTCGCGGCGGTCAGCGCCTGTGGGACCGCACCGGTTTCGTCGTCGGCTTCACCGTCGGGAGCGTCAGCGGCACCCTCCTCGGCGCCACCGTCGGGGGCGGCATCCGCTCTGGTCGGTGAGTGGGTCGGCGTCCACGATTGCGAACGGATCATCGCGATGCTCACCGACGCCGGGCTGGACGAGTTTGCGCTCGAGCAGGTATACGGCAATGGGCTCGTCCCGGAGGTGTCGACGGAGGCCGACATCGCCGACCCGACGCAGCCGTGCGTTGGTGCGGTCCCGCGCAACCATTCCCACTTCTTCACGGCAGACGGTGCGTTCGGGTCGCGGGATTTCGATGGGAACCAGGTCGACGACGGTGGCTACGAGATCGCAAGGCGACGACATCGTCGTCATCAACGACCAATCGTTCCGATTCTCTGTCGATGGCGACGAGTTGACGCTCGAGCCACCCCCGGTCGACATCTCCGCGTGCACGACGCAGGAATGCCGGTTCATGGCCGCCTGGGTCCTCATGGTCGCGATGCCCGGTACGACCTGGACGCGCGGGACGATCACGGGCTGACGCCTAGCGATCCAGCCAGCGGGTGATGGTCGCCGGGCCGTCGTCGAACAGCTTGCGATAGGCCAGCACCTTGTCGGCACCTCGCGCGACCGCGCGCTTGCGCAGGTCGACGTCGTCGTGCTGGCCGACGGCCAGGACCCGGGCGCCCGCAGCCACGGCCCGCTCGATGGCGGCCAGGGGCTCGTAGGCCCGGGCCGTCAGGTCGATGATCGCCGCGTCGGCGTAGACCAATGCCTTGTCGAACTCCGGCGCGGTCTTGGCCCGAGCTCGGCTCGGCGCCGGCGGCCCGAACGGCGCGTGACAGGCGGTCCCCCCAGATGAGGTCCTGGGCGAGGATCGCGACGCGGACGGTCATCGCCCGGTCAGTCGAGCGCGGTCGCGAGGTGGTGGAAGACGTCGCGCGCGGTGACCACGCCGGTCGGACGCCCGTCCTCGACGATCGGGATGTGCCGGAAGCCGCCGACGGCCATCTTGTGGATGGCCACCGCGATCGGGTCGTCGTGACGGAGGACGACCGGGTCCGGGGTCATGTAGTCGCGGACACGGACCGCGTCCAGGCGCATCCCGGCGACGCGGACGACGGCATCCCGGTCGGTGAAGATGCCGACCAGCCGATCGTCGGCGATGACCAGGACGCAGTCGACTTCCGCGTCATGCATCCGGGCGATGACCGCGTCGAGGGTCGCGTCCGGGTCGACGGTGATCGGCGGTGGCGCCCCGAGCTCGTCGAGATGCTCGCCGAGCAGGCGGCCATGGAAGGTCGGCGCCTGGGCGGGCAGGTCGCGCCCCCAGATGTCCGCCCCGCAGTTGTCGCAGACGTCGGCGCCGATGAGGTTGTCGTAGCCGCAGGCAGGGCAGCGCATGGCGTCCGTGCCGGCCTCGCGTCCCGCGACGACCCCGTCCTCACCCGCGTCTACTCGACCGTCCACGTCTCCCCTCCAGCCAGGACCTTGGCCAGGTCGCCCGCCCCGGAACGGGCCACCGCCTGCGCCAGCTGGTCCTCGATGAGCGCGTCGTGGGTCGGCCGCGACGTGGCTCGCAGGACGCCGACCGGGACCGGGTAGTCCGGCCAGAACATCCGGGACAGCATGAGCGCCAGGTAGGGGTCCTCGGGCCGCCTCATCGTGGACCAGGATGTCCGCCTCCGTGACGCCGTCCTGCCCGATGGTCACGACCTCCGGGTGGAGCCCGACGAGCCGGATGCCCTTGTCGCGGTCCTTGCCGAAGAGCATCGGCTTGCCGTGCTCCAGCACGAGCATCCGGTCCTCGCGGACCTCGCGATCGGTGAAGTCCCGCCACGCCCCGTCGTTGAAGATGTTGCAGTTCTGCAGGACCTCGACGAACGAGCTGCCCTTGTGCCGCCCCGACCGCTCCAGGGTGTGCTGGAGGTGCTCGGTATGGGTGTCCACCGAGCGGGCGACGAACGAGGCCTCGGCCGCCAGGGCGATGGTCAGCGGCTGGATGGGCGTATCGATCGTGCCGGCCGGCGTCGACTTGGTGCGCTTGCCGAATTCGGAGGTCGGCGATGCCTGGCCCTTGGTCAGCCCGTAGATCCGGTTGTTGAACATGACCAGGTTGAGGTCGACGTTGCGGCGCATCGAGTGGATGACGTGGTTGCCGCCGATCGACAGCGCGTCACCGTCACCGGTGATGACCCAGACCATGAGGTCCGGGCGGGCCGCCTTGAGGCCGGTCGCCAGCGTGGGGGCGCGGCCGTGGATGGTGTGGAAGCCGTACGTGTTCATGTAGTACGGGAGGCGGCCGGAGCAGCCGATCCCGCTGATGAACACGATGTCCTCCTTCTTGTAGCCGAAGTCGGGCATGACCTTCTGGGTCTGGGCCAGGATCGAGTAATCGCCACAGCCCGGACACCAGCGGACCTCCTGGTCCGACACGAAGTCCTTGCGGGTCAGGGCGATGACCTGGGCGTTCTCGGGGCTGAGGGCGGGCTGATCGCCCGCGGCGTGGCCGTTGGTCTCGAGGGTCATGGGATGTCCTCCGCGAGGACCCGCTCTGCCTCGTCGACGATCTCGGCGATGCGGAACGGCTTGCCTCGGACGCGGTCGTAGCCGACGGCGTCGATGAGATAGCGGGCGCGGATGAGCAGGAGCAGCTGGCCCAGGTTGATCTCCGGGATGAGGACCCGGCGATAGCTGCGCAGGACCGACTCGGTCTCGGCCGGGAACGGGTTGAGATGACGAAGGTGGGCATGGGCGACGGCCCGGCCGTCGGCCTGGAGACGCTCGACCGCGCTGCGGATGGCCCCGTAGGTGGAGCCCCAGCCGAGGATGAGGAGGTCGCCCCGATCCGGGCCGTAGACCTCGAGCGGGGCGATGTCCTTGGCGATGCCGGCGACCTTGGCCGCGCGCAGGAGCTGCATCCGGTGGTGGTTGTCCGGGTCGTAGCTGACGTTGCCGGTCAGGTCGGCCTTCTCCAGGCCGCCGATGCGGTGCTCGAGACCGGCGGTGCCCGGGACGGCCCACGGACGGGCCAGCGTCGTGGCATCACGCTCGTACGGGCGGAACGGCCCATCGCCGGCGACGGCGTTGGGGACCCGGATGTCCGGCAGGTCGGCCACGTCCGGGACCCGCCACGGCTCCGAGCCGGTGGCCAGGAACGCGTCCGACAGGTAGACGACGGGGGTCATGTACTTGAGGGCCAGGCGAACCGCCTCGACGGCCATCGTGAAGCAATCTCCGGGCGTCGCCGGGGCGACGATGGGCAGCGGCGAGTCCGAGTTCCGGCCGAACATGACCTGCAGGAGATCGGCCTGCTCGTTCTTGGTCGGCATGCCGGTCGAGGGCCCGGCCCGCTGGACGTCGATGACGACGAGCGGCAGCTCGACCATGACCGCCAGGCCCATCGCCTCGGTCTTGAGCGCGATGCCCGGGCCCGAGCTGGCGGTCATGCCCAGCGCGCCGCCGTAGCTCGCGCCGATGGCCGCGCCGATGGCCGCGATCTCATCCTCCGCCTGGAACGTCTTGACCCCGAACGCCTTGTAACCGGACAGCTGGTGGAGGATGTCGCTGGCCGGGGTGATCGGGTACGAGCCGTAGAACAGCGGCCGGTCGGCCAGCTTGGACGCGGCCAGGAAGCCGAGCGCCGCAGCTTCGTTGCCGGTGATGTTCCGGTACGTCCCCGGGTCCAGGCGCGCGGGCTTGACGCGGTAGTGGGTGTGGAAGATCTCGGTCGTCTCGCCGAACGCGTAGCCCGCCTTGAGGGCCCGCTTGTTGGCCTCGGCGATGACCGGCCGGGCGCCGAACTTGGCATCGATCCAGTCGAGCGTCGGATCCATGCTCCGCTCGTACAGCCAGAACATGATCCCGAGCGCGAAGAAGTTCTTGGTCAGGTCCTTCTGCTTGCTCGTCATGTCGAGCCCATCGAGCGATCGCTCGTTGAGCGACGTGATGGGGATCTCGAAGGTCGTGAACGCCTTGAGCGAGCCGTCGGTCAGCGGGTTCGACGCGTAGGCCGCCTTGTTCAGGTTGGCCTGGGTGAAGGCGTCCGTGTTGACGATGAGGGCCCCGCCCGCGGGCAGGTCGCCGATGTTCGTCTTGAGGGCGGCCGGATTCATGGCCACCAGGACGTCCGGCTCGTCACCGGGCGTGTGGATGTCCGTCGAGCTGAAGCTGATCTGGAAGCCGGACACCCCGGGCAGGGACCCGGCCGGCGCCCGGATCTCGGCCGGGAAGTCGGGCAGGGTGCTGATGTCGTTGCCGAACACGGCCGCGGTCCGCGTGAACTGGGTGCCGGTGAGCTGCATGCCGTCGCCGGAATCGCCGGCGAATCGGATGGTGACCCGTTCGAGCTCCTGGACCCCTGCCTCGGCCTCCGGCGTCGTCGTCGTCACGCCCCTTCCGACTCCTGCATCCGCTGATGGGGTCGCGGCGGGAGGTTGAGCAGCTCCTCGGGGAACGACTCGGCGAGGTACTTGATGATATCGGTCTGGCGGACCACGCCGACGAGGCAGCCCTCGTCGTCGATGACCGGGACGTTCCGGTAGCGGCCGGTCTGCATGAGCTCGATCGCATCGCGGATCGTCTGGTCGAGGTCCAGCGTCCGGGGATCGGCGGTCATCAGCGCTTCGACCGGCTGGGCCAGGTCGACGTTGTCGGCGACGATCCGCCCGAACACGTCCCGCTCGGTCAGGACGCCGAGCAGCCGGCCCGAGGCGTCGCACACGAACACGGAATCGCCCGTGCCGGTGCGCTGGATGGAGCGCAGGCAGTCGGCCAGGCTGGTGCCGGGCGCGACGGTCACGGGCTGGCGTCGGGACAGGACACGGAGTCGGGCGTCGGTCAGGGTCGGGACGCGACGAGCGACGGCGCCTTCGGTGAGGTCGGTCACGTACCAGAGTGTAGTGCGTCCTCGCGGGAGACGGTCGCACGCTGGTAGCCTCGGCGGCCATGGACTCCCGCCGTGCCCTCGGGATCGGCCTGGTCGTCGTGTCGGCCGCCGGATTCGCCTCCGGCTCGCTCCTGGCCCGGCCGGCCTACGACACCGGCATCGACTGGCTGACCCTGGTCGGCTGGCGCTTCCTGTTCGGCGCGGCGCTGGCCTGGGGGTGGGTCGCGCTGTCACCGGCCCGCCGCTCGGCGGTGCGGCGGATGCCGCGGGCCCAGGTGTTGGCGGCGATCGGACTGGGGGCGCTGTTCACGGGCAACGCCGGGACGTACTACGCCGCCCTCGAGACGGTCCCACCGGCGCTGGCCAGCATCCTCGTCTACACCTACCCGGTGTTCGTCGCCGTGTTGTCGCTGTGGTTCGCCACGCGGTTGGCCGGCCGGCGCCCATGGCTGGCCCTGGGTCTGGCGATCGTCGGGGTCGTGCTGGCCCTCGGCGGCATCGACCCGAGCGGGGCGCCGCCGGTCGGAGGGCCTCGTCCTGGTCATGGCCTCGGCGCTCATCTACTCGGTCTGGATCATCCTGTCCGCCCGCCTGTCCGGCGAGCGCCAGGACCGGATCGCCAGCGACATGGCGGCGCCGACCTCGACCGGCGATGCGGCCGTCACGACGGCGATCATGATGTCGGCGACGGGCATCGTGTTCGCGGCGGCGGCCGCCGTGACCGGCCAGCCGCTCGATCCGCGGGCGATCCCCACCGACAGCTGGCCGTTCCTCGTGGCCATCGGCTTCGTCGCCTCGTTCCTGGCCATCCAGACCTTCTACGCCGGTGCCCGCCGGATCGGGGCGGCGCAGGCGGCCCTCGTGTCGACCTTCGAGCCGGTGTTCATCGTCGTCGCCGCCGCCGCTCATCTTCGGCGAGGTCCTGACCCCGCTCCAGCTCGTCGGCGCCGGCTGCATCCTGGTCGGCGTCGTCATCGCCCAGACGGCGCCTCGTCCGCGCGGTGCGCCCGAGCCGGCGACCCCGCTGGAGGCCGAGCTGGAGACCGACCGCGGATCGGGCGACCGGCGGGCGACGGTCAGCGCCCGGCGGTCGACGCGTAGCGGCCGTAGTAGTCGGTCGAGGTGTGGGCGACGCCGCCCGGCTCGAACCGGTCCGGGTCGAACATCGCCAGATGCGCGTGACGTGGTGCCGGCCACAATGCGCGTCGGCCAGCTGGGTCATCAGGTACGGGGCGAGCAGCATCCCGCGGCCGCTCCAGCCGTTGGCCTGCCACCAGCCGTCGAGCTGGCGGGTCGGGCCGACGAGGGGCAGATGGTCGGGCGACACGTCGTACATCCCGGCCCACTGGCGGATGACGGTCACATCGCGCAGGGCCGGTGCCTTGCGGGTCATCAGCTCCGCCGTGCGGCGGAGGAAGGCCCAGGACGAGCGCTGGTCGACGCCGGCCGGCTCGCCCGGATCGACGACGCCCATGACGATCTCGCCCCGGAGCGTCTGGTTGAACCAGCCCTCGGTCGGCCGATAGAAGGTCACGGCCTTGTCGATGGCCCGCGCGATGGGGGCGGTGACGAGGACCTCCCGACGGTAGGGCCGGTTCGGGGCATCGACGCCGGCGAGCGCGTTGAGCTCGGTCGACCAGCCGTCGGTGGCATTGACGACGTGGCGGGACGCGATCGGCGCCGCGGCTCGTCTCGACGCCCGTGATGCCGGCGTCGTCGCGACGGATCCCGGTCACCGTCGTCTCGGCGAGGAGGCGGGCCCCGGTCGAGGCGAGGCGCTCGAGGTGGGCCCACACGACCGCATCGTGGTGGACGATCGCGTCGTCGTGGACGACGGCCGCGGCGACCGGGTCGCCCCCGGCCAGGATGGGCAGCATGTCGAGCGCGCCAGCGGCGTCGAGCAACTGGCTGCGGACGCCGATCCGATGATGCATCGCCACGATATCGCGCATCCGCTCGACTTCGTCCGCCTCGTACAGGACCCAGGCATAGCCCATCCGATAGAACAGGACGTTGAAGCCGAGCGCCTCGCCCATCCGGTCGTAGGTGTCCTGACAGGCGCGCGCGACGTCGCACAGGGGCTCGGTCAGCTGCATCGCGCGGATGCGGGCGACGTTCCGGCCGGTCGCGCCGCCGCCCGGGTACGCGCGCTCGACGATGACGACGTCGGTCAGGCCGCGTTCGGCCAGGGCGAGCGCGAGCGACAGGCCGGCGATGCCGCCACCGATGACGACGACGTCCGCCGCGGCCGGGGCGTCCGAAGGTGTCAGGAACGTGCCGAGGCGCCGGCCGCTCATGGGACGCTCGGCTCGAGGGGCGCCGGCGCTGGTTCCGCGTCACCAGCCGTCCTGCGCCGCCATCGCCACGAGATCGCCGAGGCGGACCGGGCGGGCGGGTGGTCGGCTCGTCGGGCGCGGGCCTGGCCGGGAGCGCGGACGCCTCGCCGGTCGCCGCGGCCGCGGCCAACGCCGCCTGGAAGCCGGCGGCACAGTACTTGCCCTGGCACGGACCGGTCAGCGCGCCGGTGCGTCGCTTGAGCAGCTCGGGGTGGCCGTAGCCGGCCGCGCACTCGCGGCGGAGGTCGGCCGCCGAGACGTCCTCGCAGAAGCAGACCATCGCCGACGGCGCCTGACGAGCTGCCGCGAGGGATGGGCTCACCGAGCGGGCGTCGGCCGGCCGCGCGTCCGCCGGACGAGCAGCTCCCGTCGCCGCCGCGCGCCCGATCGCCTCGGCGGTCGCGGCCGCCTCGGCCGTCTCGACGGGTGCACCCGCGGCAGCCCCGGCGAGGAGCACGACCGCCGCGGCATCCGACGACCGCGCGGCCGTGGCCAGCTCCGCGGCCGGGACCCGGTCGCCGACGACCACCAGGTCCGCCGCGACGCGATCTGCCGGCTGGCCGGTCCCGCCCAGACGCACGCCGGAGACACCGCCCCGGCCGTCGACGGCGGCGAGGGCGTCCACGGCGACCCGCCGGACGACCTCGCAACCGGCGGCCGCCAGCGCCTCCGCGGCCCGGTCGACATCCGGCCCATCGCCGACCAGCACCGCGCGTGACCCCGGCACGAGCCCGTGCCGTCGGACGAGCCACTCGACCGTCCGCGCGCCCATGACGCCCGGCCGATCGTTGCCCGGGACGAGGGGCAGCTGCTCGTGGGAGCCGGTCGCGACGATGACGGCGGCTGCGCGGACATCCAGCAACGCCTCAGGCGCGATCGCGTGCAACCCGGCGTCATCGAGGCTCACGGCGGTCGTGCCCGTCTCGATCGCCGACCCGCCCGGTCGCCTCGCAGGACCTCGACGAGGCCGTCCAGGGACCCGACGCCGGGGATCGGAGCCTCGCGCCAGGCCCACGGTCCACCGACCTCGGCCTCCGCCTCGAGGACCGCGACCCTGGCACCGGCCAGGGCGGCCCCGCGTGCCGCCAGCAGCCCGGCTGGACCGCCGCCGACGATCGCGACATCGACGTCGAGCACCCGCGTCTGTCGGCCGGAACCCTGCGGTTCGGCCGCGCCCGCCCTCCTCGACAGACGGCCGCGCCCACCGAACCAGCGGATGACCTCGAGATACCGCTTGCGCAGCCGCTTCGGGCGCAGGAACCGGTGGTGATAGAACGTCGGCGGGATCCAGCGCGAGCCCAGGTCGATGGCGCCCAGCACGTCCCGCGGCACGGACGGCCAGGCGTGCTCGCCCTCGACGACGAGGCCGTCGGTCGCCGGCGCCCGACAGGACCGGACGCTCGGTCGCCCGTCGATCCGGCACTCGCACCAGCCGCACTGGCCGGTGGAGCACATGAGGCTTCGCGGCCGGTGGAGGCGGAAGCTCCGTGACAGGATGGGTCGGCCGGCGGCCAGCAGCGCGACCGCGACCGGCTCGCCCTCGAACGCCGGGACAGGTCGGCCGTCGACGACGAGCGCGACCGGCCGGCCGCGACGCGCGCCGGGGTGGAGCGGCGCCGGGAGCCGTCGGGCCGCCACGGATCAGCGGATGTGGAAGGTCGGGGCGCTGTCGATGCAGACGCGCTTCGACTCGAGGTACTCGTCGAGCCCTTCCATCCCGAGCTCGCGTCCGATGCCGCTCTGCTTCACGCCGCCGAACGGGCTCTCGGCGAGCCGGACGTAGTGGGTGTTGACCCAGACATCGCCGACGCGGAGCCGCTTGGCCAGGCGGATGGCCCGGTCCAGATCGGTCGTCCAGACGGCGCTGCCCGAGGCCGAAGGCCGTGTCGTTCGCGAGGCGGAGCGCCTCGGCCTCGTCGTCGAACGACATGACCGACAGGACCGGGCCGAAGATCTCCTCGCGGGCGATGGCCATGTCCGGCCGTACATCGTCGAAGATCGTCGGCTCCATGTAGAAACCGCCGGCATGGTCGCCATCCATCTGGTGACCGCCCATGACCAGGCGGGCGCCCTCGGCCTGGCCGCGCTCGACGTAGCCGAGGACCCGATCCAGGTGCCGTTGCGAGACGAGCGGCCCCACCTGGGTCGCCGCCGCCTGTGGGTCACCGATCCGATAGGCGCCCGCGCGCTCCATGATCCCGTCGAGGAACCGGTCGTGGATCGACCGCTCCACGATCAGACGCGAGCCGGCCGTACATGACTGGCCGCCGTACAGGAAGATCCCGGCCGTGACGGCGTCCATGGCCTTGTCCAGGTTGGCGTCGGCGAAGACGAGGACCGGCGCCTTGCCGCCGCCCTCGAGCGAGATGCGCTTGTAGGTCCGGGCACCGAGCTCCAGCAACCGGCGGCCCACGTCACTGCTGCCGGTGAACCCGATCTTGTCGACGCGTGGGTCCAGCGCCAGGGCCTCGCCGAGCACCGCGCCGTCGCCGACGACGGCGTTGGCGACCCCGGGCGGCAGGTCCGGGATCCGCTCCAGCAGCTCGAAGATGGCCATCGACGCGGCGGGCGTGTCGCTGGCCGGCTTGAGGACGAACGTGCAGCCAGTGGCCAGGGCCGCGCCGATCTTGCGCAGCGGGAGGTCGATCGGGTCGTTCCAGGGCGTGATGAGCCCGCACACGCCGACCGGCTCCTTGAGCACGAGGTTGAGGAGGTGGTCGGGAGCCGCGGACGTCACCTCGCCGCGGATGAGCCGGGCGGCGCCGGCGTAGAACAGGATCCGGTCGATGGCCGGCTCGATCTCCCGCTCCATCGCGAAGCGGACCGGCTTGCCCATCTCGCGGGCGATGAGCCGGGCCAGCGGTTCGGCCTCCTCGCGCAGGAGCCGGGCCAGCTCGAGCAGGACGGCGGAACGGTGCTTGCCCGCGCGCGTCGACCAGTCCGCCTCGTCGAACGCGGTCCGCGCCGCGGCGACGGCCCGATCGAGGTCCTCCAGCCCGGACTGCGGGGCGACGGCGACGAGCTCGCCGGTCGCCGGGTCGCGGCTTTCGAACGTGGCCCCGCCGGCGGCCGGCGACCAGGCCCCGCCGATGTGGTTCCTGACCTCGATGACGTTCATGGTCGTACTCACGCCGAAGCCACCTCGTGTGCGCGGAGTTCCTCGATGACGATGTCGACGGCGGCCCAGAGCTGGTCCTCGTCGATGATCAGCGGCGGCGAGAGCTTGATGACGCTCTCCGCGGCGCCCCCGATGCCGACGATGACGCCCCGGGCGCGGCAGGCGTCGCGGATCCGGGCGGCGGCCTCCGGATCCGGTGTCCCCGACGCGGCGTCGGTCACGACGTCGACGCCGACGAACAGGCCCAGACCGCGGACGTCGCCGACCCGGGCGACGCCGTCCAGCCCGCCGCGTACCCGCTCGACGAGCGCGGCCCCCAGCCGCGCGGATCGCTCCCAGAGCCGATCGCGGGTCATGACCCCGAGCGCCGCCCGGCCCGCAGACAGGTTCAGCGCGTTAGCCAGGAAGGTCGAGGTATGGGTGCCCGGCTCCCAGTGGCCCATCGCCGCGCTCCGACCGACGACCGCCGAGACGGCCAGTCCGCCGCCGATGCCCTTGCCGACGGTCATGAGGTCTGGGACCACCGCCCAATGCTCGGCGGCCCACAGCCGGCCGGTCCGCGCGAATCCCGACTGGATCTCGTCGAAGATGAGGACCGCCCCGTGGCGATCGGCCAACTCGCGCAGACCGGCCAGGAAGCCATCCGGCGGGATGACGACGCCGGCATTGCCCTGGACCGGCTCGATGACGATGGCCGCCACCGGCCCGATCCCGGAGGCGTCGTCGTCGAGCGCCTCGCCGATGAGCGACAGGACCAGCTCACCAGCCCCCGCCGAGGGCCCATGTGGCCAGCGATACGGCGCCGGGAACGGGAAGAAGTGCGCATCGGCGTCACGACCGACGCGGCGCCGGTAGGCGACCTTGCCGTTCAGTCCGACCACGCCGGCGGCGCGCCCGAAGTAGCCGCCCGAGAATGCGATGACCTCGCGACGGCCGGTCAGGGTCCGGGCCAGCTTGACGGCCAGCTCGTTGGCGTCCGCCCCGCTGATGCCGAGGAGGACGCGATCCAGGCCGGCGGGCGCCACCGCGACCAGCGCTTCCTCGAAGGCCACGCGCTGCTCGGTCACGAACGCGGACGATGCGTGGGTCAGGCGCCCGGCCTGCTCGACGATGGCCGCCGTGACGTCCGGATGGGCGTGGCCCAGGTTGGCGGCCGCGAAGCTCGCGTAGAGGTCGGTGTAGCGCTGGCCGTCGACGTCGATTAGGGTCGCGCCCGAGCCGGAGGCGACGACCAGCGGGGCGGCGTCGGCGCCGGTGCGCAGGCCGGCACCCTCGACGGCGCGCAGGCGCTCGATGATGGCGCGCGAACGTGGGCCGCTCGACACGGTCGGGCTGGCGTCCGTCGGGCGCGTCCGGGGACGAGCCGGCTGGGGTCGTGGCGTTCATCCGTCGGTCCAGTACACGTGGCGGCCGTCGACGACGACCGGCGTCCCGTCGAACGTCACCGTCGGGGCCATGACCAGGCCATCGAGGTGGACCTCGCATTCCACGAGGCCGCCGTACTCGTTGGCCGAATTGCCGAGGGCGATGTGGACGGTGCCGAGCGCCTTCTTGGATTCGGTGATCTCGTCGGAGATCCGGGCGGCCGGGTTCAGGCCGATGCCGATCTCGCCGATGTTGTCGGCGTCCCGGATGCCCTCGACGAGCTCCCGCAGGCGGTCGGCCTGGTCGCCCCCGGAGAACCCGACCGCCCGGCCGGCCGCCACCTCGATCCGGACCGGCTGGCCGATCGCCCCGAGGTCGGACGCGACCCGCTCCCAGACGACGATGCCCTCGGCGGTCCCCTCCAGCGGCGGCAGCGACACCTCGCCGCCGGGCAGCGCCGAGGCCTCGCCGGGGTGGTGGCAGATGCCGGTCAGCCAGGCCATCGGCGCGCGGCCCTCGACCCGGGCGGTCAGGTCGGTGCCCGCCGGTGAGGTCACCCGGACCTCGCGGGTCGTCCGCCAGAGCTCGGCCAGTCGCTCCGCCTGGCGACGGATGGCCAGGAAGTCGGCGGTCATCGCGCCGTTGCGCCAGGCATCGGCTCGGTACGGCGCGTTGAAGTCGCCGCGCGCACCGGCTCGCTGAGCCCCTGCCTTGGCCGTCGTGTGATAGAGGGAGGTGCTGGCGGCGCACAGGACGACATCGGCGCCGGCCATCGCGGCCGCCGCCGGCTCGGGCGGCTCGGCGCCACTCCGGGCCCGTGGCGCGATGGTCACGACGACCGGGTCGCCACCCATGGCCAGGGTCGCTCGGGCGAGCGCCTCCGGGATCTCGACGTCGGTCCGGGTATCGACCACGATGACGAACCGCTCCCCGGGCGCGACCGCCAGGAAGTCACGGACGACCCGGGTCGCCGTCGCCTCGACCGTGGCCGTGTCGGTCATCGTCACGAGGCGTCCGCTCCGGCCGGGGCGACCTCGGTCAGCCGCCAGCGGCGCCGGACGTCGGCCGCCTCCTCCGGGTCGTGCTGCTCGTGGCGCTGGTAGTAGCCGGCCCGGCTGATCGCGTACTTGCCCTTCTGGTGGAGGTCGGCCAGCGTCTCGGCCGCCTTGAGGGCGAACAGGTTCGGGTTGAGGATCGGCAGCTCGCGATGGCGGCCGGTCGTCATGATCTCCTGCTCCAGGCAGCCGGCGATGATCGTGCAGCCGAGGATGATGACCTCGGCCTCGTCCTCGTCGAGCGCCCGGAGGCACATCGCCGCGGCGTCGTCGGCGATGGCCGTCGGGTCCTTGATCATGTCGGTCACGTACCAGTCCACGGCCCGGACGCCGCGGCAGTTGTCGCCGCCGTACAGCCGGACCAGGTCCTCGAGGGCGGGACGGGCCTTGCGATGGTCGGTGATGACCGTGTACCGGTGTCCGAAGTACGAGGCGTGATTCATCGCCGCCTCGAGCGGGCCGACGACCGGGATGTCGACCAGCTCGCGGGCGACGCGCACCCCGGGGTCGTAGCAGCACCCGACGACGACGGCATCGAACCCGGCCGCCTCGAGGTCACGGACCTGGTCGAAGATCGCCAGCTCCATGAGGTGCTTGGGGTAGAAGTAGTCGATGTTGGCCGGCACACCCGTCAGGTGGATGACCTCGACCTCCGTGCCGTCGGCGGCGTACGGCACGAGGGTCGTCCGGATGAGCTCGTCGTAGGCCGGCGTCCCGAACGGGTTGATGAAGGCGATCCGCCGCATGGCTGCTCCTTGCGTCCTACCAGACACTCGCGCCCTCGGGCCGTCGGAGGCCCGGGCGGTCGATGGCGAAATGAGCGAGGTCGACGACCGGCTCGGCCCCGCAGACGATCGACGCGACCAGGCGACCGGTCGTCGGTCCCGCCGCGTTCCCGAACACGTGCCCGGCCGCCACGACCAGGCCGTCAAGGCCGGGGACCCGGTCGATGATCGGCAGGTTGTCGGCGGTGAACGGCAGGACGCCGGCCCAGAACCGGGCGACCTTGGCGCCGCGAAGCTCCGGCAGGTGCTCGGGCAGGACCCGGCTGATGAGAGCCAGGCCGGCGAGATCCGGTCGCCAATCGAAGCCCGGGTAGTCCATCGCGATCCCCAGGAGGTAGCGCCCGTCCGCCCCCTGCACCGCTGACTCGAGGAGGACCGGTCCGCCCGGCTCCTCGGCCGGGTGGAGGAAGGCCTCCTCTCGGAACGACGGCAGCTCCCGGAAGATGGCGTACTGCTTGACCGCCACCGGCCCGTACAGGAGGTGCTCCAGGCGCGGCGGCATCGGCTCGGTCTGGATGATCTGGAGGCGCATCGGGCTGATCGGCAAGTCGACACCCAGGGCCGTGGCGAGGTACGGCGACCAGCCGCCAGCGGCCACGACGACGGTCCCGGCAGCCAGGCGGCCGGCGTCGGTCTCGACCCCGGTGACCCGCCCATCCGTCGCGACGATGGCCCGCGCGGCCGTGCCCTCGAGAACCCGGGCACCGCGCCGCTCCGCGGCCTGGGCGAAGGCCCGCACGTAGCGCGGCGAGTCGATCTGGGCGTCCAGTGGGCAGTAGGACGCCCCGAGGATGGTGTCAGGCAGCATCGGGACCAGGTCCCGCGCCTCGTCACCGTCGAGCAGCCGCATGTCCACGCCATCGGCGACGCGGCGCTCGACGAACTCGCGCATGACCGTGCCCTGGTCATCGGTCAGGTAGTAGATGAGCCCGCCATTCATCCGCAGGCCGAACTCCGCGCCGAGCTCCTCGGCCAGGGTCGGCAGCCGCCGGACCGTGTCCATCGCCAGCTCGATCTCGACTCCCGGTCGGCGGGTGTGGAGCCAGATGAAGCCGAGATTCCGACCGGTGGCGCCGAAGGCGAGGGTCTCCGCCTCGAGGAGCGTCACGGACGCGCCTCGCAGGGTCAGCTCGTAGGCCGTCGCGGCCCCCACGATCCCGCCGCCGATCACGATCACGTCCGGACTGGCTGACACGCTGCCTCCTCTCGTCATGCCTGCCACGGTACGCCGACGACGGCACGTGGGCTATGGTGGGAGCAACCGATTCGGAGGCCGTTTCATCGTGCACGACGCACGATCTGCGACGGCGCTACCCACCAGAGCGGGCGGGCTTACGAGTAGATCCAGAAGACCATGCAGTCCGGTCCAGGATCCCAGCCCACGAGCGATCGCTCCGGGATCGACAGCATGTCGCCGGCGCGGAGTTCGTGGGTCTCCAGCCGATCGATGGTGACCCGCACGCTGCCCTCGAGGACGAGGATGGTCTCCCGCGCCGGGATCTCCACCTCGGTCGGCCCGCCGCCGGCGCCTGGCGCTGATCGCCACAGGCCGGCCTTCGTCGCGCCGTGATCGAACAGCATGTGCGCCGACCCGCCGACCTCATCATCCCCCTCCCACGCATCGGTCGTCGTCCGCGACGCGTACACGCCGTCCATGAGGCCTCCCTCAGTCCACGAGGACGCGAGCGTCATCGATCGACCACGCGACGCGCATCGGGTCGCCGACGGCCGGCAAGCGCTCGCGCTTGGCCGAGGTCACGACGAACGGCACATCGCTGCCATCGAGTCGGAGGTGCGTGTGGACCTGGGACCCGACGAACGCGACGGCCTCGACGACGCCGCCGATCACGACCTCCTGGGCGCCCGGCGCTTCGTTCGGCCAGAGCAGGTGGGCAGCCTCGGGACGGATGCCGACATAGGCGGCCGTCCGCTCTGTCAGGCCCGCGGGCGTCGTCCTGATCAGCCCATGCGGCGCGACGTCCACGCCGCCTTCGACGATGACCCCATGCAGGAAGTTCATCTTGCCGATGAAGGCCGCGACGAAGTGATCGACCGGACCGTCGTAGAGCGCGACTGGTGTTCCCACCTGGAGGACTCGACCGGCATGCATCACCGCGACGCGGTCGGCCATCGTCAGGGCCTCCTCCTGGTCATGCGTCACGACGATGAAGGTGATCCCGACCTCATGCTGCAGCCGCTTGAGCTCGATCTGCATCTCGCCACGGAGCTTCCGATCAAGCGCGGCCAGGGGCTCGTCAAGGAGGAGGACCCGCGGCCGCTTGACGATGGCCCGAGCCAACGCGACTCGTTGACGCTGTCCGCCTGAGAGCTGGTGCGGACGACGGTCGGCCAGGGCCTCCAGGCCGACGCTTCCGAGGACGTCGTCGACGCGTCGTCTGACCTCTTCCTTGGCGAGCCGTTCGGCGCGGAGACCGTAGGCGACGTTGTCCCAGACGCGCATGTGCGGGAAGAGTGCGTATGACTGGAACATCATGTTCACTGGTCGGTCGTACGGCTTGGTCCCGACCAGGTCTCGGCCATCGAGCAGGATCCGGCCTGAATCCACCTGCTCGAAGCCGCCGAGCGAGCGCAGCAGGGTCGTCTTGCCGCAGCCGCTTGGACCGAGCAGCGCGAAGAACTCGTTCTCGCGGATGGACAGCGAGACGTCATCGAGCGCCCGCACGAGCCCGAACGTCTTGACGACCCGCTCCACCACGATGACGTCGCCGCCGGCGCCGGCGCCGGCAACGGGAGCCTCGGCCGCCTCGCCTGGTCCGGTCACGAGGCGACCTCATCGGGCTCGGTCCGGACAGGTGCCGTGCGACCCCGGAAGATGTACAGGGCAAGGACGAGGAAGACCATGCTGAACGCCAGCAGCATCGTCGCCACGGCGTTGATCTCCGGCGTGACCCCGAACCTGATCATCGAGTAGACCTGGATCGGGAACGTGACCGTCCGGCCGGCCGTGAAGTAGGCGATCACGAACTCGTCGACCGACAGCGTGAACACGACGAGGGCAGCCGCGACGATCCCGGGCATGATCACCGGCAGCGTGATCCTGAGGAACGTCTGGACTTCCCTGACCCCGAGGTCCAGGGAGGCCTCCTCGATCGACCGATCGAACCCCCGCAGGCGCGTTCGGATGATGGCCGCCGCGAAGGCGGTGCCCCAGACCGCGTGGGCGATGACGATCGACACGACGCCGAGCGGTACGAGGATGAGCGAGAAGAACGACAGCAGGGCGATCCCGAGCACGATGTCCGGCACGAGCAGTGGGACGTAGACCGCGCTGTCGAGCGCGCTGCTCCGCGTGTATCGCTCGAGCCCCAGGGCGAGCATCGTCCCGAGGACCACCGAGATCGTCGTCGCCAGGGCCGCGACGAGGAGCGTCGTCCCAAGGGCCGCGAGGAGCTCCGGGTTCTCCAGAGCCTGCCCGTACCAACGGGTCGTGAACCCGCGCCAGGTGACCACCGAGCGCTGCGCATCGTTGAACGACAGGATCACGAGGACGACGAGGGGCAGGTACAGGAACACGAACAACAGGCCCATCAGGACCTTGAGCCATGGGGCGTCGCCGGGCCTTGACTCACGCATCGAGCGCGAGCTCGCGGCTACGTCGCAGCACCCTCGACTGCACCACCAGGAGCACCATGAGCACGAACATCAGGCCGAGCGCCAGCGTCGCGCCGAACGGCCAGTCGCGCGCCTCGAGGAATTGCTGGTTCACGAGATTGCCGATCATGATCCGGCGACCCCCGCCGAGCAGCTGCGGCACGGGAAAGTTGCCAAGGGTCGGCACGAACACGAAGACGCACCCGGCCACGATCCCGGGGATGATGAGCGGCAGGGTGACCGTCCTCAGGATCCGGAACGGATGTGCGCCGAGATCTTCCGCCGCCTCCCGGATGTCGGGGTTCAGTCGCTCGAGGGCGGCGTACAACGGCAGGATCATCAAGGGGATGTAGCCGTAGACCAGGCCCATGACGACCGCGAAGTCGTTGTAGAGCAGCGGCAGCGGGCCGTCGACGACGCCGAGACCTTGGAGCGTTTGGTTGACCACCCCCTCGCGATTTAATAACACGATCCAGGCGTAGGTCCGGATGAGGAAGTTCGTCCAGAACGGCAGGATCACCAGGAGGAGCAACGCGTTGCGCACCCGTGCCGTCCGCCGCGTGGCGATGAAATACGCGGCCGGCAGACCGATCGCGAAGCAGATCGCGGTGGTGATGATCGCGATCTGCACCGAGTACGCGAGGACGCCCAGGTAGAGCGGATCCACGGCCCGGACGAAGTTGTCGAGCGTGGGCTCGTAGACGATGCCGCCGAACGAGCCGCGTCGGAAGAACGAGTTGCCCAGGATGAGCGCCAGGGGGACGGCCAGGAAGACCCCCCACCACAGCAACGCCGGCGCCAGGGTGAGTCGCCCGTGGCGCCAGCGCGACGTGGCCTTCATCGATCGCTCGCGGACCGTCCCGGCCTGCGCCTCAGTTGGCGGCCTTCACCTGGGTCGCAGCCTCGGTGAAGGTCACCTGCCCATCACCCAGGTCGCGCAAGGACTCCTGGGCGAGCAGTTCGGCTGGGGTGATGGCCAGGTTCGGGTACGTCTCCAGCAGTGCCGGGTCCAACGCCTCCATCGCCGCCTTGTTGGGAACCTTGTACAGGATGTTCTCGGCAACCCACTGGCCGTTCTCGGGCTCCAGGATGAAGTCGATGAACTGGTGGGCCGCTTCGACCCGCGTGGAGTCCTTCGGGATGACCATCGTGTCGACGAACAAGTCGGATCCCTCGGCGGGCAGGGTCCAGCCCATCGTCGCCGGGTCGGCGACGTAGTTACACCAGCCATCCCAGCCATGGACGGCCAAGGCTTCGCCACTGTCGAGCTTCGTGTAGAACGTCTCAGCGTCATAGCCCAGCAGGCTGGACTTCGCCTTGATCAGCAGATCGGCGGCCTCCTGCAACTGCGCCTCGTCGGTCGAGTTGGCTGAGTAGCCCAGGACTTTCAACGCCGGGATCATCAGCCAGCGATCCTCGTCCATCATCGTGATCTTGCCGGCCAACTCCGGGCTCGGCTCAAGGAGATCATTCCAGGAGTCGACTTCGGTCTCCTTGACGAGGTCCGTGCGATAGCAGATGCCGGTGGTACCCCACGAATACGGGACGGAGAACTTGTTGCCTGGGTCGGTCGCGATCTCGGTCGCCTCTGGATAGAGGTTCGAGAGGTTCGGGATCTTCGTGTGGTCGAGGACTTCGAGCCGGCCGGCCTTGTTGAGACCCTCGGCGAACGGGTTGGTGATGAACGCCAGGTCGTAGGTGCCGGGCGGCGAGGCCTCGAGCTTGGCGATAGCGTCCTCGTTCGAGGAGGTCAGGGTGACCTCGATATCGTGCCCGGTGGCCGCCTTGAATTGTTCGCCGATGTCCTCGGGCATGTAGTTCGCGAAGTTCATCACCTGGAGCGTGACGGAGCCGGTCTCCTGTGGCGCTGTGCCGCCGCCACAGGCAGCGACGACGAGCGCCGCTGCGATGGCCGAACCGAGTCGCAAGCGAGTACCGCGGTGTCGCATGGTCATCTCCCTCTCATCCGATCGCGACGCACGGCGTCATCTCGAGCCGCGCCATCATAGGACCCCCCGTGGAGGCCCCGGACGTGCCGTCCCGCGAGACGGCGACCGTCGACGTCATGCCTGACCATCCTGGCGGATGAGCTCGGCGGCCTTGGATCCGACCATGACCACGGTCATGTTCGGGTTGACCCGGACCAGCTCGGGAAAGATCGACGCGTCGGCGATGCGCAATCCGTCGATCCCGCGCACCTTGAGCCGCGGGTCGACGACGGCGAGCTCGTCATCGGTGGCACCCATCCGGCAGGTGCCGCTAGGGTGGTAGACGGTATTGGAATACCGCTTGGCATAGGCAGCGAGCTCCCTGTCCGTCGTCACCGAAGGACCGGGCGACACTTCCTGGACGACCCAGTCTTCGAGGGCCTTGGTCGCAGCAAGGCGACGGGCCAGGCGGATCCCTTCCACGAGGACGCGCTCGTCATGGTCGTCCGGGTCCGAGAAGTACCGCGGGTCCACCAGGGGCTTGGCGCCCGGGTCGGCCGAGGCCAGGCGCACCCGACCACGGCTGGCCGGACGTGCCACGCCAGGCGCGAAGGTGAACGCGTTGTCCGGGCGCGGCAGCTCGTCGAACGGCGCGCTGTGGAGCCAATACGTGAAGTGGCCGACCGTGCCCTGCATGTCGAACGCGTCGTCGCTGACGGTCCGGGCGTAGAGGCCAAGATCGAGGCCGCTGATGCTCGGGCCAGGCGGCCGTGCCGACTCCCAGGTCACTGGGGTCTCGACATGGTCCTGGAGGTTGGCGCCCACGCCCGGCAGGTCGAGCACGGGCTCGATGCCGACCTCCCGCAACGCATCGGCGGGCCCGATGCCGGACAGCATGAGGAGCCGCGGCGTATCGATCGCGCCGGCGGCCACGATGATCTCGCGGCCCGCGCGAATCGTCCCCTGGTCCGTCTCGATGGCGGTCGCCCGGCCACCGTCGACCACGATCCGTAACGCCCGCGTCGACAGGCGCAGGGTCAGGTTCCGGGGCAACTCCGCCAGCGGGTAGAGGTAGGCCACCGCGGTCGAAACACGCACGCCGGCGTCCTCGTTGAGCGATACCCAAGAGATGCCATCGGAGAGGTCGCCCCTCGTACTTTCGACGAGCGGGAAGCCTCGTTCGGCCGCCGCGTCGACCCAGGCTCGACTCAGGTCCGAGCTATCCGGCACCCGATGGACACGCAGCTCGGCGAAGACGCGATCGAAGTGCGGGGCCGTCCCCGCGGCATCCCAGCCTGTCGCCCCCGCCGCGGCCCAGCGGTCAAGGTCGATGTCGGGCGCCCGCAGGGCCCAACAGTCGTTGTGGGACGAGCAGCCGCCGAGCATCCTGGCGCGGCTGATCCGGATCAGCGAGTTGCCGCGCTCCTGCCCAGTGATCGGGTAGTCGTAGTCATAGGCCGGATTGCCGACCAGTGCCAGCGACTCCTTGAGGAGCAAGACGCGGTCATCGTGTTCATGAGCTGGCCCGCCCTCGATGAGGCAGACGCTCACGTTCGTGTCGTCCGACAGGCGGCGAGCCAGGACCGCACCGGCGCTCCCGCCCCCGACGACGACGTAGTCGAACTCCTGGCTCGACAATGGCCCCTCCGGTCACTTGTCGCTGACGCGCGGGTGCTGGCGGCCGTGCGTCGTGCCGCTGCTGTCCGGCTCACGGTACGCGGTGGCGATCGTGTGGGCTATGGTGGTGGCTCCCAAATCGGAGGCCGTCAGATCGTGCCTGACGCACAGCCCTCACCCACGCCGATTCCGGGCCGGCCGGACGGTGATCCGACCACCCTCGACGAGGCCCTCGGGCTCATCGCGGGGCTCCGCGACCGCGACCGAAAGCGCGACGAGGAGCTGACGCGGCTCGTGGCGACGGCCAAGCGGGTGTCGGCCTCCCTGGACCTGGCGACCGTCCTGTCGACCATCGTCGACGACGCGACGACCTTGCTCGGCGCAACGAGCGGCGACATGCTGTTCTGGGAGCGCGAGCGCGACACGCTGCGGGTGGTGGCCGTGTCCGGGTTGCCGGACGATATGCTCGGCTACGAGCTGGCCATGGGCCAAGGCCTCTCGTCCGAGGCGATCCAGACCGGCCGGACGCTCCAGGTCGAGGACTATGCGACCTACCCGAACCGAGCCCGTGAGCTCGACCGCTACCGGTTCGGCTCGGTGCTCTGCGCTCCCCTCCTCTTCCGAGGCGAGGCCATCGGCGCCATCAACGTCCACACCTCGCGGGCCGACCGGCAGTTCGCCCCGGGCGACGCCGACCTGCTCCAGGCGTTCGCCGGCCTGGCCGCGATCGCGGTGGACCACGCCCGACGGTTCGAGAACGAGGTCCGCCTCGGCCGGGAGCTGGCCCGGACCAACGAGGACCTCGTCCGATCCGTGTCGCTCCAGCGCCGGCTGACCGAGCAGGTCCTGGCCGGCGGCGGCCCGGCGGCGGTGGCGACGGAGCTGGCCGCCGTCCTCGACCGGCCGGTCGTCATCGAGGACCACCTCGGCCGGCCCATCGCCGGGGCCAGCCCCGATGCCGGCGATGGCTGGCGGGCGCTCATCGGGTCGTCGACCGAGCGGGCGCCGGCGGACGAATCGCGGGTCAGCGTCCCGGTCTGGGTCGGACCGGAGCTGGTGGGGCGCCTGACCCTCGGCCATGGAGCGCCCGATCCGGTCGACCGGGCCCTGGTCGACATCGCCTCGACCGGCGTCGCCCTGGAGTTCGCCAAGATCCGGGCGGCACTCGACGTCGAACAGCGGGTCCGCGGGGACGTCATCCATGACCTACTGACCGCCGCATTCGCCAGCCCGGACGAGATCGAGACGCGCGCCGCCCGGCTCGGCTACGTCCTCGGTGACCTGCGCGACCTGGTCGTCCTCGACATCGGCGATGCGGCGATCGAGCCCGCGGCCGCCGCCGTGGAACGCGAGCGACGGATCGTCGACCGGCTGGGCGACGTCCTGAGCGCCGAGGCGCCGGGTAGCGCGGTGGCGGCCATGGACCACGCCTTTGTCGTCCTGGCCACGTCACGCCGGGCGGAACGCCTGGCCGACCCGCGGGCGCTGGCCGATCGGCTCCGTACCGCGGTCGCGGAGGTGATCTCGGACGGGGACGTCTCGGCCGCCATCGGCGACCCGTGCCGGGTCCCGGCGGACTTCGCCGAGAGCTACCGGCTGGCCCGTGAAGCGCTCGACGTCATGGCCCGACTCGGCCGGCGCGGGCTGGTCATCGGCGCGCGTGAGCTGGGGCCATACGCCGTCCTCCTGCGGGCGACCGAGCCCGACGAGCTACGGGCGTTCGCGCTCCGCGTCCTCCGACCCCTGCTGGGCGCCGACGGGCGGGCCAGCGTCGACCTCCTCGACACGCTCCGGGTCTACCTCGACGAAGGCGGTGTCCGCCGGCGGGCGGCGCGGCGCCTGTTCGTCCACGTCAACACGATCGTCTACCGGCTCGACCGGATCGAGCGCCTGCTGGGCCGGGACCTGGCCGACCCACGCGACGCCTTCGAGCTCACCCTGGCGCTGCGGATCCTCGACCTGACCGGCGGCGGCGGCCCGATCCGGGGGCGCCCGGGCTAGGTGCCCGCCGCCTGAGAGCGTGGCCCTGCGCGGCCGGGCCGGCACCGCTACGCTGCCCCCGATCTCGCGAGCGGACCTCACGAGTCGACGGAGGCGCCATGCATGGACCCGGGATGACGGTCACGCTGAGCCGCGATCGCGAGGCGGTCGATCGCCTCAGCGATCCGACGTTCGCCGCGGCATGGCGTTCGCTGGTGGCCGACTGCCCATGGTCGACCCAGTGCCAGATGGCTGGCTTCGTCCTGGGTTGGTACCGGATCCATGCGGCGGCTTATGAGTCGGTCGTGGTCGAAGGCCGGGATGAGGCCGGTGATCTGATCGGCCTGCTGACTCTTGCCCGTCGGCGTGACGGTGGTCCACTCGTTGCCGCCGGGGATTTCCAGGCTGAGTACCAGGTATGGCTGAGCCGGCCGCAGGATGGCACGACGTTCATCGACGGCGCGCTGGATGCCCTCGAGTCGGCGTTCCCGAGCGGCCGACTCCAGCTCATGTACCTCCCACCGGCACTCCCGGATACGGCCATGACGCGGCGGATGACGGGCACTCGCTTCATCTCGATCCGTGGCTACCCCCGCGGCTTCGTCGACCTCGCGGACGTCGGCCAGGCGGAGGACTCGCTGCGCAAGGGCCACAACCGCAGCCGGATGAACACGTTGCGCCGGCGCGGCGAGATCCGCCTGGAGACGCTCGAGACCGTCGAGCAGCTGGAGGCGGAGATGGATCACATCGCCGTCCTGTGCGACCTTCGCCAGGGAGCCATCAACGACGCACTGCCATTCCACAGCAACCCGCTCAAGCGGCCGTTCTACCTCGCCCTCATGGCCGAGGGCCTGCTCCACGTCACCGTCCTGCGCGTCGGGGCCACGATGGCCTCGGTCCATCTTGACCACCGGAATCCGGATTCGGTCCTGCTCGGGGTCATGGCGCACGAGCCGTCGATGGCCAGGCAGTCACCGGGAAGCCTGCACCTCCTGCTGCTGGCACCCGACCTCGCCGCGCGGGGCATCGCGCGACTCGACCTGTCGCCGAGCGGGGCCCCGACCTACAAGGATCGGTTCGCGACACGCTACGACACGGCCCACCGGATGAGCGTCGAATTCGGGCGAGTCGGACGCGTGCGAGCCAGCGTCCGCCACCAGGCGATCAACGGGGCGCGGCGCGTCCTCGGCACGGTCGGCCAGACGCCGGCGTCGGCGCGGGAGGCGGTGGGCGAGCTCCGTGGCCGAGTCGGCGGCATCCTCCGGCGGAACAACGCGAGCCTCCGACGCCGGACCGCGCCGGTCCGTGTTGATCCTGCCCGCGGCGGCGCCGACGCCGAGGTCCGGCCGCCCCCTCGCCGTGGACCGGTTGTCCGACCTACTGGCCACGCCGATCGGCGATGATCGTGGCGGATCTCGAGCGGCGAGCTTGCGGCGATCGCTGCACCGACTCGAGATCGGCCATCACATCCTGAGTGACGTGGACTCGGACGAGCGCGTGATCACCTGGTGGCTTGCCCGGCTCGACCGTTCCGCCTCGACAGCGTCCGGCATGGACCCGACGGATCTCTCCGCCGCCACGACGCTGTTGGCGTACGACTTGCAGGTGCTCGGGGCATCGCCGGATGCTCGACGTGACGCCGTCGCCCGACTCATGGTGACCGTTCGGGAGGCCGCGCCCGGCGCTCTCACGTACATCGCCATCGACGAGACGGACACCGACCTGCCTGACATCCTGACAAGTGTCGGGGCGGCGCCGGCCGCCGACGGCCCGATGGATGGCGTCGATGGGCCAGGCACCAACGCGGTACCCAGTGATGTCCGCGACGCCCTGGAGCGAGCTTGGCGCTGAACGACGACGAGGGAGGATGAGCGCGATGAGCAAGCGGGCGATCACGACCGACCGCGCACCGCAGCCGGCGGGCGGCTACTCGCAGGCGATCGTCGCGGGTGGCCAGGTCTGGGTCGCCGGCCAGGTCGGCATCGATCCGGCGACCGGCAGCGCCGCCGGCCCGACGGTCGAGACCCAGACCCGCCAGGCCCTCGCCAACATCGAGGCGATCCTCGGTGCCGCCGGGTCGTCGCTCGGCGACCTCGTGAGCGTCACCGTCTTCCTCGACACGATGGATGACTTCGCCGCCTACGACGCCGCCTACCGCGCGGTCGTGCCCGATCCGAAGCCGGCCCGGGCCACGGTCGGTGCCTCGATCGCGCCGTTCAAGGTCGAGATCCAGGCCACGGCCGTCGTGGCCGACCCGTCCTGAGGCGCCTGACATGACGGACCAGGCGTCGATCGCCTCGCTCGCGCCGCGGGCGGACTTCCCGGCCGTCGACGAGGCGATCTACCTCAACACGGCATCGATCGGGCTCATGGCCGAGCCGGTCCGCCGGTCGATGGTCGAGTTCATGGAGACGATCGCCGGGCGCGGCACGATCGGCTTCGACGACGACGCCGAGACCCGGGTCTACGAGACGACCCGCACGGCGGCAGCGGGACTCATCGGTGCCGAGCCCATCGACGTGGCCATCACCGGCAGCGCGACCGAGGCGCTCGGCCAGGTCGCCTGGCTGCTCCGCCCGGGCGCCGGCACGAACGTCGTGTCGATCGACATCGAGTTCCCATCGGTCACCTACCCGTGGTACCGGATCGCGGACGAGACCGGCTGCGAGGTCCGGCTCGTCCCCGCCCTGGATGACCCGGCCGCGCTGGACGATGACCGGATCGTCGCCGCCATCGATGAGCGGACCGCGGTCGTCGCCATCAGCCACAGCCAGTACGCGACGGGCTTCACCGCCGACCTGCGGCGGATCGCCGACGCCGCCCATGCCGTCGGGGCGCGGCTTGTCGTCGACGCCACCCAGTCGGCCGGCATCGTGCCCATCGACGTGCGGCGCGACGACGTCGATGTCCTCGTCGCCGGGGCCTACAAGTGGCTGGGCGCGACGTTCGGTGCCGCGGCGGTCTACCTCCGGCCGGAACTCTGGGAGGGTCTTCGACCGGCGTTCCTCGGCTGGAAGAGCACGGAGCGCCCGTTCTACTTCGACGCGGTCGACATGTCGCTCGCCCGCGGCGCTCGCGTCCTCGAGTACTCGACCGTGTCGTATCCGTCGGGCATCGCCCTCGGCGAGGCGATCGGCTACCTCGAGCGTCTGGGCGTCGATCGCGCGCTGGCCCATGCCCAGGCGCTCGACGCGCGGCTCATGAATGGTGTCGAGGCGCTCGGTGGCACCGTGGTCAGCCCGCGCGACACGGCCCGGCGGAACGGCAGCGTGCTCGTCCGCTTCGCCGGCCACGACGACACCGTCCTGGCCAGGGCGCTCGCGGACGCCGGCGTCCACACGTCCCGCCGGCTCGGCGGCATCCGCTTCTCGCCGCACGTGGCCAACGACTCGACCGATGTCGATCGGGCGCTCGAGGTCCTGGGGCGGGTCGATCCGGGGCTGACCGGCGCGCCGGTCAGGCGCGACCGGCCGCCGCGAGCATCGCCTTCGCCCCGGCGCTGATGTACGAGCCCTCGGAGCCGAGCCCGATGAACCGGAAGCCCAGGTCCACGTGGCGCGGCAGCGCGGCCGCGTCGTAGATGAGGATGCCGGCCGCCTTGCCGTGCGCGTTGCACGCCTTGACGACCGCATCGATCGCGCCCAGGTACGTCGGATGATCGAACTGGCCGGGGACGCCGAGGTTGTGCGACAGGTCGGCCGGTCCCACGAAGACCACGTCGACCTCGTCGAGCGCCGCGATGGCGTCGACGTCCCGGACCGTCCCTGGCGCCTCGATCTGGACGATGCCGACGATCCGGTCATTGACGACCCGGGCGACGTCGCCGTGCCCCAGCGCGCCCATGTCCGCACCGCGCGTCCGGAGGGCCACGCCGCGCTGCCCGACGGGCGGGTAGCGCAGGTAGGTCACGGCCTCGCGCACACCGTCGATCGACTGGAGCTGCGGGAGCATGATCCCGGCCGCGCCGAGGTCGAGGGCCCGGCCGACGCGCAAGCGCTCGGCCGACGGGACGCGGACGAGCGCCGTCATCGGGGTCGTCTCGACGGCATAGAGCATGGCCAGGAGGTCGGCCTCGGTCGACTCGCCATGCTCCAGGTCCAGGACGACCCAATCGAGGCCGGCCAGCCCGAGGAGCTCCGCGGCCAGCGGTGAGGCCAGGTCGGCGAACGAGCCGATGAGGGTGTCGCCGGCGTGGATGCGGGCCTTCAGGTCGGTCATGTCCCGATGATGACGGCTCGCCACGACCCTCGTCGGGTCGCGCGCACGATGCCGCCTCGTGGCGTAGGCTGCCCGCATGGCGATCCGCGTCGTCGTCCAACGGGGACCGAAGGACAAGAGATCGGTCGCCTTCGCCGTCGACTGGCCGGGCTGGAGCCGTGGCGCGAAGACGGCGGATGACGCCATCGCGACGCTGGAGGCGTACCGCGAGCGCTACCGGAGGATCGCGCGCGACGCTGGGCTCGGCCCGGAGTTCGATGACGCCGGCGACTTCGACATCGTCGAGGATGGGGTCGGCACCCCTTCGGTCGACTTCTGGGCCATCTCGTTCTCCCCGAGCTCGCTCGAACCGGAGCCGATGGACGCCGCCGAGCTCGAGCGCAAGCTCTCCCTCCTCCGGTCCTGCTGGGCGTACTTCGACGCGGTGGCCGCCCGCGTCTCGCCGGTGATGCGCAAGGGCCCGCGTGGCGGCGGACGCGACCGCGACCGGATCATCCGGCACACCATCCGCACCGAGAGCGAGGACTTCGCCAAGCAGGTCGGCCTCCGGATCCCGGAGGAGGGGGCACTGGGGCCGGGTGCCCTGCCGGCGTATCGCGAGGCCTACACCCAGGCCATCCGGGCCTACCACCACGGCGACGTGGAGAAGCGCATGCGCTCATGGAATCTCCCATTCCTGCTGCGCCATTCGGCCTTCCACACGATGGACCACGCGTGGGAGATGGAGGACAAGGACCTGACCGGCGAGGCGCCCGACGCCTGACTACGGGCCGTTGACCAGCCCGGTCGTGTCGACGACTTCGAGATCACGTCCGGTGATGTCATCGAGCTCGTGCATGACATCGTCGTCGATCCGTGGGTCGCTCATCCCGCTGATGTACCACGGCGATCCGTTGTCGGCCAGGATCATCCCGTAGGTCTTGAGGGCCTGGGCGATGACCCGGGCGTGAGGCGACAGGCCGGAGATGTCGTAGGACGCCTTGAGCCGGACCCGCAGGCCCATCGGGGGGAGGGACGTCGAGGTCGACGAGCTGGCGTAGTGGCGGGCCGGATAGATGTAGGCCTTGCGGGTCTGGTTCGTCGTGAACCGCAGGGCATGGCGGATGACCCCGGCCGCGACCTCGTCGTAGCGGACCAGGCCGGGCAGGATCGGCAGACCGGCGGCGTCGGCGCTCGTCCAGCCGTCCGGCCGGAGCGCGTTGGACGTCAGGTCCCAGGTCGCCCCGCTGCCGGCCGTCCAGGTGCTGCCGACCTTCTCCGCCGCGAACAGCTCGTAGAGCCGGCACGCGTCCTTGTCGACCATGAGGATGTGGCGGTCGCCGGTCGTCCCGCCGCCTCCCTCGATGAGCGGGTTCGACGGGATCGGATAGCCGACGTGGTCCGACTCATCGTCGTACTCGAAGGTCACGGTCGAGCGCGGCGTCGCCGCGGTGACGACCTGGTAGGGGATGCCGTAGCCGGCGTATGAGCCGAAGTCCATGTGCAGGCCTCGGTCCAGCCCGATCGATCCGATGAGCGTCGACGAGTTCGTGGCGACCGGGCGGCCGGCGATCGGGACGTTCCAGACGTTGGTCGACGGGAAGAGCGGGCAGGTCGGCGCGCCCGGCAGCGTCGGCGCCGTGCCAGGCCCGCCGGTCGGGGTCGGACTCGCCGTGGCGGTCGGTGTCGGCATCGCGGTCGGTGTCGGGGTGGGAGCCGGTGAGGCGGTCGGCGCTGGCGTCCCGGTCGGCGTCGGGGTCGCCGTCGGTGCCGGGGAAGGCGACGCGGTCGGCGTCGGCGTGGGCGCGGGCGTCGAGCCCGGGTAGCTGGTCGGGTCGCGCGGATCCGTGCCGGCCTTGATCTCGGCCCCGTCCTTGTAGCCGTCGCCGTCGGTGTCAGCCCGGCGCGGATGCGTGGCGATGTCCTGTTCCCGGCGGTTCGAGAGGCCGTCCTTGTCGGGATCCTCGGAACCGTCCTGGAGGCCGTCACCGTCGGTGTCGCGCCGTGACACGCTCGTCCCGGACCGGAATTCAGCGCGGTTGTAGATCGTGTCGCGGTCCAGGTTCTCGCGCCAGTCGGGCGTGCCGTCGCCGTCGGTGTCGACCTTGCGCGGGTGCGTCTTGCTCAGGACCTCCTGCCGGTTCGACAGCTGGTCGGCGTCGGGATCCTCCGCCCCATCGTTGGTGCCGTCACCGTCGGTGTCGCGGCGCGACGGGTTGGTCCGACTCTTGTCGCGCTCGAACGTCGACGTCAGGCCGTCGCCATCGGGATCGGAAGAGGTGGCTGCCGACGCCGGCCCGACGAGGACCGAGGTCGCGAGGAGGAGCATGGCTAGGATCGCCAGGCTCGTTCGCGAACGACGGCTGTTCGGGGACGTCGGCATGCCCCGGAATGTGGCGGCGCGGCGCTCGGCTGGCGAGGGGCTCGGAGGTCACGCCCCGACCGGACCCTCGTCAGGTGACCGCGGGCACCAGTCCGTTGCGCGATGCCGCGACCGTCGCCCGGCCAGGTGCTAGTCCGGGAACGCCTCCGGTCCGCGCTCGCTCAGCTCGCGCGCCTCGGCCTCGTGATCGTCGGGCGGCAGCCAGCTGTACGGGTAGCGCGGATCGTCCAGGTCCATCGCCGCCTGGGTCACGTTGAGCGGGTGGAACGTGTCGACCATGACCGCCAGCTCCTCGGTCCGCTCCTTGCCGATGGACGCTTCGGCGGTGCCCGGGTGGGGGCCATGGGCGATGCCGGCCGGATGGAGGGTGAACGACGCGATCTCCACGCCGCGCCGGCTCATGAAGTTGCCGGCCACGTAGTAGATGACCTCGTCCGAGTTGATGTTCGAGTGGTTGTACGGGGCCGGGATGGCCAACGGGTGGTAGTCGAACTTGCGCGGCACGAACGAGCACACGACGAAGTTCCGGGCCTGGAACGTCTGGTGGACCGGCGGCGGCTGGTGGACCCGGCCGGTGATCGGCTGGAAATCGGCGATGTCGAACCGGAACGGCCACAGGTAGCCATCCCAGCCCACGAGGTCGAACGGATGGTGGCGGTAGTGGTAGGCCGTGATCCGGTCCGAAGACCGGACGTGGATGACGAAATCGCCGTGCTCATCGCGCGGCTCGACCTCGTCCGGGGGATGGAGGTCGCGCTGGGAGTACGGACTGTGCTCCAGAAGCTGGCCGTAGTCGTTCCGATAGCGCTTGGGCGGCTCGATCTCGGACGGCGCTTCCAGGTACAGGATCCGTTGGTCGGAGCCGGCGTCCGGGTCCAGCCGCCAGGTCGTCCCGATGGGCAGGACCAGGTAGTCGCCGGGGCCGTAGCGCATCGGCCCGAAGATCGTGTCGCAGACGCCGGTGCCCTCGTGGACGAACAGCATCTCGTCCGCGACGCCGTTCCGGTAGAACGTCCCGTCCGGCATCGGCCCGGCCGGCCGGACGATGCCGAACACGACGTCGTGGTTGAAGTACAGCGGGACGCGGCCGGTCACGATGTCGCCCGCGATGGGCAGATCGCCCGTCTTGGTCAGCCGATGGCGATGCAGCCCGTCGTCGGCGGCGTCCAGGCGGATCGGCGCGACCGCCTCGATCCGGTGGGTCCGGGTCGGCGGCGTGACGTGATAGAGGAGCGAGGACCGCCCGGTGAAGCCCTCGACACCGAACAGCTCCTCGGCATAGAGCGCGCCGTCCGGCGCCCGGTGCTGGGTGTGCCGTTGGCGCGGGATGCTGCCGTGCGCGACGTAGAACATCGAACGACTGGCCTCCTCAACGTCGAGGAGGCCAGTCTACCGACGCTCGGGCTCTACGCCCACGTCGCGGCGTCAGGGTGCCGGGAGCTCGTCGAGGAATCGCACGGAGTCGATGACGGCCTGCTCGTCCTCCGGCGTCACGCCTTCGGCGCTCGCGTACCACAGGACGTACACGCCACCGCCGACCTCGACGATCCAGAACGATCGCGGCTGGCCGAGCGCCATCGTGTACTCGCCATCCTCGGACGCCACCGGTGGGTGGAAGGCCATGATCTCGCCGACCGGACAGTCCACCGTGGCGTCCGACGCCAAGGTCGCATGCACGGCAGGCCGATCGTCGATCGTCCCGGCGGCGGTCGTCACGGTCACGCCCGGCAGCTCACCGAGGTAGCTGACGATCCCGGCGGCGGTCGCGCCGATCGGCACCGGCTGCCGATCCGCCGAACACGGGGCATCGAAGCCCATCGGGTTGCGGACCACCGTGAACTCGAGGTCCGGTGCACCATCGCCGAAGGCCTGGATGACCGGGCCGCCCGTCGCGCCACCCATCCCCCATTGCCTCGACGGCAAGGTCGCCATGATCCACGGGTCGAATGGGATGACACCCGGACCGCCGTCATTGACGGCACTGAGGGAGTGGACCCACGTCCGGCCGAAGGCCGCCGCCCGCGAGGCACAGGCATCCTCGATGACGGTGAGCGTCAGAAAGAGCCCATCGGCGGATCGTTCCCACCCGTAGTGCCCTTGATCGCCTGGCGTGCAGCCGCCCAGCCGTTCCGTGCTGACGAATCTGAGCTCGCCCGGGTCCGCGGCCACGGACGCACCGTGCAGCGACAGCTCGCCCTGGGCGGGCTGGATCCACGCGGACTCGCCGGCCTGCCAGTCGAGCGAGAGCTGGATCGTCTCGCCGGCCTCGCTGACCCCCGGGATCGCCGCGATGGCCTCCGCCTGCCAATCGCCGAGGATCGCGTCGGGCATCCGCACCGGCTCTAGGGCATCGGGCGAGGGCGACGCTGGCGACGGTGGCGCGGACGGCGAGGTGGACGGCCCGGGCGCACCCACCGAGGGCTGGCGACCGAAGGTGAAGAAGGCGCCGCCGATGAGGAGCGCGCCGATGACGACGGCCACCGCGACGCGGGTAGGAGTGAGCATCACGCGTGTCCTCCACGGGAACCAGTCCCGTTCCTGGGATGTCGTCTGGATCCGGAGCAGGGCCGCGTCGACGGCCGGCTCCGGGGCTCGGGTCGGTCCGACCTCGATGAACGATCGAGCGGCGCGTTCGAGCGAGCGGTCGTCGGTCATGCCGGTCGTCCTTCCTGGGCGATCCGGGCGGGCTCGGCGTCAGCCGTGAGGGCGTCGCGGAGCCCCGCCAGGGCGTAGTGCAGTCGCGATCGGGCCGTCCCTGCGGGGATCTCGAGGAGCTCGGCGACCTCCACGAGGGGCAGCCCGAGATAGTGATGCAGGACGAAGACCGCCCGCTGTTCGACCGAGAGCCGGCGGAACGCCCGCTCCAGTTCGTCGCGGTCGGCCAGGGCAGCGCTCGAGTCCGGCGTCGATGGACCAGCCACCGGCAGCACCCGGACCTGAGCCGCCCAAGGGCGTGCCCGCCGCGATTCGTCGTAGCAGGCATGGATGAGGATCCGATGGATCCAGGCCTCGAAGCGATCGGGATCGCGGAGTTTCGGGATCCGACGCCAGGCCAGCACGAGGGCGTTCTGCAGCGCGTCCTCGGCGAGTCCCGGGTCGCGCAGGGTCCGCTGCGCGACCGCGTAGAGCGAGTCACTGACCTGGTGCACCAGGACGGTGAACGCTTCGCGATCGCCGCGTCGAGCCTGTTCGACGAGGACTCGATCCACCTCGACCCTCCGGTCGCCGCGACCTTGGTGGCCACGGACTACCCACTATGACGGGAGGTGGTCGACGGAACGTTCAATGCGGTCACGGGAGCTTCGGGCGGTGACCGGCAGCCGACATACGACCCTCATCGACGGAGGCGTACCCTGCGCGCATGCCTGACGTGCACACCCGGGACGAGGCGGAGCTCCGAGCCGTCCTGACCGGCGAGCACCCGGTCATGACCAAGATGCGCGGGCGGATGAAGCGCGTGCCGAGCTCGCCACGTTGCAAGCTTTGCTGGGCGCCGTTCGAAGGGGTCGGTGGAGCGGTCCTCCGCCACTTCGGTTTCGCGAAGTTCTCGGGCAATCCATCGATCTGCCGATACTGCGTCGCGAACTTCCGGGACAACGGCATCACCGGCGCGGAGATCCCGGTCAGCCTGCTGTTCGCCGACGTCCGGGGCTCGACGGCGATCGGGGAGCGACTGTCGCCGAAGGAGTTCCACGCGTTCCTCTACCAGTTCTACAAGCTCGCCTTCGACACGGTCATGGTCCACGAAGGGCTGCTCGACAAGTTCGTCGGCGACGAAGTCGTGGCGCTCTTCTTCGGCGGGGTCACGGGACCCAGGCATGCCGCGGCCGCGATCGCCGCCGGCGAGCGACTCCTGGAGCGTTGCGGCCGTGCCGACGCCAGCGCGATGGGTCCGATCCCTGTCGGCGCAGGCGTGCATACCGGCGAGGCCTATGTCGGGACGAGCGGGCCGGCCGGAGCGCCCGTGGATGACTTCACGGCCCTCGGCGATGTCGTCAACTCGACCGCTCGACTCGCCTCCGCGGCCGCTGCCGGCGAGCTGCTGGTGTCCGACGATGCCATCCAGGCGGCCGGCTGGGACGCGTCGGGCACGGAGCACCGGCGACTGGACCTCCGTGGACGCCAGGAGTCGCTCGACGTCGTCGTGCTTCGCCCGACGAGCGAAGCCGCGGCGCCGGCGACGGCCTAGCGCTCTGCGGCGCGTTCCGATCCGACCGGCCGGCGGCGCTCCAGCAGCACGACGTCGCGCCATCGTCCCGTGCGGTCCTGGCCGAGCGCCTCCTGGACGCCGATCCGCCGGAAGCCGACCCGCTCGTGGAGCGCGAGGCTGGCGGCGTTGTCGGCCAGGACGCCGGCCATGAGCGTCCAGATGCCGGCCGCGTCGGCCGCCGTGATCAGGTGCATGAGGAGCGCCCGGCCGATCCCCCGGCCACGGGCGTCCTCGGCGACGTACACGCTCTCCCAGGCCACGCCGGCGTAGACCCGCCGCGCCGAGTAGGACGTCAGGGCGACCCAGCCGACGACCCGGTCATCGTCGTCGGGCCGGGCGACGAACCGGACGTCCGCGCGATGCGAGCGATCGAAGTGGTCCCAGTCCGGCGCCTCGCGCTCCAGGGTCGCGTCGCCGGTCGCGATGCCGTCGGCATAGATCCGATGGACCGCTGGCCAGTCGGCCGGGGTCATGGCCTCGATACGCATGCCCCGATGATGCGCCGGTCAAGGCCGTTCTGACAGCCGGATCGCGATCAGTCGGGCCGCGCGACGATCGGATTCCGCAGCGACCCGAGTCGCTCGATCGCCAGGGTCACCTCGTCGCCCGGTTGCAGGTAGCGGCCCAACGTGGCCTCGCGGACCTCCAGCAAGCAGCCCGTCCCGACCGTCCCGGATCCGAGCACGTCGCCGGGCCGGAGCGTGACGTCGGCGGAGGCCCGTTCGACCATCTGGCCGAACGAGAACCGGGCCGCCGCCCACGACCCGCGCGACGTCTCGACGACCGCGCCATCGGCCGTCCGGACCGTGGCGGTCATCGTCAGGTCGGGTCCGCTCGCGCCCGACCCTCGTGCGTCGGCCACCTCGTCCGGCGTGACCAGCCACGGACCGAGGGACAGGGCGAAGTCCTTGCCCTTGGCCGGTCCCAGGCGGACGGTCGACTCATCGCGCTGCAGATCACGGGCCGACCAGTCGTTGATGATGACGAACCCACCGATGGCGTCCTCGCCACGCTCGGCGGCGAGATCGCGAGCCGGTGTGTCGATGACCGCCCCGACCTCCAGCTCGAAGTCGAGCTCCTCGCTGCCCCGTGGCGCCCACACCGGGTCGTCCGGTCCGCGCAGCTCAGAGACATTGGAGAAGTAGAAGATCGGCAGGCGGTACCAGGCCTCGGGGATCTCGCCCCCGCGGCGCGCCCAGGACGTCGCCACGTGCTGCTCGAAGGCATAGAAGTCCCGGAATGATGGCGGCCGAAGGACGGCCGGCCCGAACACCAGAACCGAGGCACTCAACAGCGCCGCATCGTCATCCGGATCGCCACGTGGCGTGAAGCCCTCGGTGAGCTCCTCGAGGGCGGCGATCCGCAACCCGGCCGCCAGGTGGTCGTCCAGCGTCGTGACCGGTCGGCGATGGAGCGCCGAGTCATGGGCGAGGGCGGGCCTGGCCGCGACCGTTCGCTGCCGGGCGACCTCCAGGTCGACCCATCGAGCGCCTCCGGCGTCGAGCGCGGCGGCCAGGCGCCACGGCGCGCCGGCGGGTGCGTGTCGATCACGGACGTGGGCCAGGCGCACGAACGATTCAGCCGGGCTTCAGGACCATGAGCCAGAGGAGGACGACGAGCCCGACCCCGCCGACGGCCATGAGCAGCTCCGGGCGGCGTGAGTCCAGCAGCCGGGCCAACTCCTCGTCGGAGGCCGGCGGCGCCTCTTGCGGCTTGCCCTGGATCGAGACCCCCGCCGCGACCCGCACGGACCGGTAATACGGCGTGGCGATCATGTACATGGCGCCGATGACGACGATGAACACGACGATCGACGCCACGACCCACGACTGCGACCAGATGTCGACCGCGATGGCCGCTCCGAGGCCGCCGACCGCCAGGAGCAGCAGCCCGATGTACATCGGGCCGATGGCCGCCGAGCTCGCTTCCATGGCGGCCGCGACGGCCGGACGAGCATGTCGGTTGGCGCGGACCCGGAACGCGACGAACATCGAGACGCCGTGGCAGGCCACGAAGATGACCAGCCCGATGAGGTGGGTGAACACGAACCATGGGTAGAACTCGGCCATCGTCAGCCTCCACTCCAGACCGCTGATGTGGGCCGAGGATACGCTCCTCGATCGCGGCCGAACGGGTCATGACGTCACCGCCGAAGGGACCATGGCCCGGCCCGTCGGTCGCATGGGACGCTCCGGCCATGGAACACGCCCGGCCAGGGTCGGACTCGTTCGCCCCGCGCGCGGCCCCGGTCGGGATCGGCCCGGACGCCACCGCGCGCCTGCTCTTGCGCTGGTTCCGCCTCGTGGCGATCGTGGCGGCCGTCATCAGCGGCGCGCAGCTCCTGGCCGGGATCGTGACCGGGGACCCGTGGGTCGCGGCCCTCGGCCTGGTGGCGATCAGCTACGCGGTCTGGCTGACCCTGGAGACGCGGCCCCGCGCCGACCGCGATCCAGAGAGCAGCGTCGTCCGCGTCGCGATCGCGACGCTGGCGTTGATCGCGGTCGCCGCCGTGCTGCGACCGGCGCTCGGTGGCGCTCTGACCGTGTGCGCCATCCTGCCGGTGATCATCGCCCTGCCCGCGGCCGATCGGCGGACCACGCTCGTCCTCATGCTCGCCAGCACGCTCGTGGCGGCGACGTGCTGGCTGTCGGCCATCGCCCTGCCGCGCGCCTCCAACGTCCCGCCGACCTTCGACCATGCGAGCTCGATCGTCATCGTCATCGCGGCGGTCGCGTTCATCATGGGCTTCCTGTGGCGGGTCAGCCGACGGCTCCGGGACGACGCCGGGGACCTGCGCAGCGTCGTGGCCATGACCAAGGACCTGTCCCAGACGCTGGATCCGCAGGAGGTCGGCGATCGACTCGCGCGTCACATCGCCCTGGCCGTCGGGTCGGACGACTGCGCCATCTCGTCGTGGGACCGCTCGGCGAACACTGTCGCGACGCTCGGCTATCACCCGCCGGCGCGGCGCGACCGGCTGGACGCCGCCTATCCGCTCGACGATTTCCCGGCGACCCGGGCGGTCCTGGAGCAGCAGATCGCCCTGCGCATCGACCGCGACGATCCGGCGGCCGACCCCAGCGAGGCGGCCTATCTGACCGACATCGACCAGCGCAGCATGCTCATGGTCCCGCTCGTCGCCGCGGGCCGGACGATCGGCCTCGTCGAGCTCACATCGGTCGCCGCCGACACGTTCGATGCCCGCCGCGTGCGTCTCGCCGAGATGCTCGTCAGCGAGGCGGCCATGGCCTTCGAGAACGCGCGGCTGTACGACGAGCTCCGCCACGAGGCCTTCCACGACAGCCTGACCGGGCTGGCCAATCGGATCCTCTTCCGCGACCGCGTCCAGCACGCGCTCGACCGGGGACGGGGCCGCTCCGAGCGAGGCGTCGCCGTCCTGTTCATCGACCTGGACGACTTCAAGAGCATCAATGACCGGTTCGGCCACGCCCGCGGCGATGAGCTCCTGGCCCAGGTCGGGGCGCGCCTGGATCGCTGCCTGCGGGCTGGTGACACGGCCGCCCGCCTTGGCGGCGATGAGTTCGCCATCCTCCTCGAGGACCTGGTCGACGACGACATCGCCGCGACCGTCGCCGAGCGGATCGTGGCGGCCATGCGCCCGCCGTTCGCGGTCGCCGACACGCCCCAACAGCTGACGGCCAGCATCGGCATCGCCATCGGCCGGGGCGACGTCACGTCGGTCGACGGCATCCTCCTCGACGCCGATGTCGCGATGTATGCGGCCAAGGCCTCGGCGCGCGGGAGCTACGAACGCTTCCGGCCGGAGCTCCGGGAGCGGGTCGTCGCCCGCTCCGAGGTCGCGGCCCAGCTCAAGGGCGCCACCGAACGCGGGGAGTTCGTCCTCGACTACCAGCCCATCGCCGAGTTGGTCGGCGGACGCGTGGTCGGCCTCGAGGCGCTCATCCGCTGGCACCCGCCGGGCAGCGCGGTCCGGATGCCGAGCGAGTTCATCGCCATCGCCGAGGAGACCGGGGCGATCCTCGAGATCGGGCGCTGGGTCCTGCGCAGCGCCTGCCTCCAGCTGCGCGACTGGCAGCGCCGGCTCGACCTCCACGGGCTGTCGATCAGCGTCAACCTGTCGGCCGGGCAGTTCGGCGACGACGGCCTCGTCGCCACGGTCCGCGAGGTCCTCCGCGAGACCGGCCTCGATCCGCAACGGTTGACCCTGGAGATCACCGAGAGCGTGCTCATGCAGCACACCGACGCGACGCTGGCCCGCCTGGCCGAGCTCCGCTCACTCGGGGTCAAGATCGCGATCGATGACTTCGGGACCGGCTACTCGTCGCTCAGCTATCTCCAGCGCTTCCCGGTCGACACGTTGAAGATCGACCGGTCATTCATCGCCGAGGTCACGGCCGTGACCGATCAACCGGTCGTCGCCAGCGCGATCGTCGAGCTGGCCCGGGCACTGGGTCTGGACCTCGTCGCGGAAGGCATCGAGACCCCCGCCCAGCTGGCCTGGCTGACCTCACGGGGCTGCCTCCTCGGCCAGGGCTTCCTCCTGGCCCGGCCACTCGGGCGCGAGGCGGCCGAAGCCCACCTCGTCGAGCCAGGGCGCCAGGGCCTGCCGGGCCGGGTCGCCGCCATGCCGCCCGGCCCTCGCACGCCGCTCCGCCTCGTCGCGGGAGAGTGACTCAGAGGTTCCCGCGGTTGGCCTGTTCGCGTTCGATGGCCTCGAAGAGGGCCTTGAAGTTGCCGACCCCGAAGCCGCGAGAACCATGACGCTCGATGATCTCGAAGAAGAAGGTGGGGCGGTCCTGGACGGGGCGGGTGAAGATCTGGAGGAGATAGCCCTCCTCGTCCCGGTCCGCCTCGATGCCCAGCTCCTCGAGCGTGTCGATGGGGACCCCGACGTCGCCGACCCGCTCGGCCAGCGAGGCGTAGTACTCGTGCGGCAGACCGAGGAACTCGACGCCGTTGTCGCGCAGCCGGCGGACCGTCCCGACGATGTCGTCGGTTCGCAGCGCGATGTGCTGGCAGCCGGGTGATCGATACCAGTCGAGGTATTCCTGGATCTGGCTCTTCTTCTTGCCCGATGCCGGCTCGTTGATGGGGAACTTGATCCGGCCGTTGCCGTTGGTCATGACCTTCGACATGAGCGCGCTGTAGTCGGTGTGGATGACCTTGTCGTCGTAGTGGATGAGCTGGGCGAAACCCATGACATCCCGGTAGAAGTCGACGAACCGGTCCATGTCGCCCAGGTCGACGTTGCCGACGCAGTGGTCGACCTCGAGGAGGCGCAGGCCGTCGGCCGCCCGAGCCGGCGACTTGACGACGCGGTAGCCGGGAGCGAAGGCGCCGTGGTACGCGGACCGGTCGACGAACGAGTGGAGCGTCTCGCCGTAGGTCCGGATGGAGGCCTTGCGGAGGACGCCATCCTCGCCGCCGTCGAGCTCGGTCGGATCGAGCGCGGACGCCGCGCCCCGGGCGGTCGTCTCGCGCCAGGCCGACTCGACGTCCGCGACCCGGAAGGCGATGTCGTGGACGCCATCACCGTGAGCCCGGACGTGCTCGGCGATCTCGCCGTCGGGGGTCAGGGGGGCGGTGAACACGAACCGGATGTCGTGCTGGACCATGACGTAGCTGGCCCGGTCACGGACCTTGGTCTCCAGGCCGCTGAACGCGACCGGCGTGAACCCCCACAGGGCGCGGTAGTACGCCGCCGCCTGGCGGGCGTTGCCGACCCAGAACTCGACGTGGTCGATGCCGTCGAGGGGCAGGAAGTCGGCCGCCTTGGCGTAGGCGTCGGCATCGATCCGGGCACCGGCCTGGTTGGCGGCCCCGGGCAGCGTCTCGGTCATCGGCGGGTCTCCGCTGCGAGCGCGTCTGGGCCCCGGGACACGGCGTCGCCGGCCTGGCTGGCGACGTACGGCCAGAGGCGTTGGTCAGTGGCGTCATCGTACGCCGCGCATGCGACACTGGCGACCATGACCGATGCCCGTCGCTCTGACACCGAACGGCTGGCGGCCGCTCGATCCGGCTACCGCGCGCTCGAGCCTCGTGTGGCCGCCGGCGAGCCATGGCCACTGGCGACGGCCTTCGGCACCGAGCCCGAGTCCTCGTGGGGGCCGCGCGAGGTCCTCGCCCACGTCGTCGAGATGCTGCCGTTCTGGCTGGGCGAGGTGGAGCGGATCCTGGCCGGCGGCCCAGAGCCCGTCCCGTTCGGGCGGACCCAGGACGACGCGATGCGGATCGGCTTGATCGAGCGCGAGCGGACGCTCCCGATCGCGACCCTGTTCGACCGTGTCGACGACGGGCTGCGCGCTTGGGAGGACCGGCTGACCGACCTGACCGAGGCCGATCGCGAGCGCCTCGGCCGGCACGTCCGCCTCGGGGACATGCCCGTGGCCGACATCCCGGTCCGCTTCGCCATCGGCCATGCCGAGGACCACATCGCGCAGTTGGAATCGATCCTGACCACCGCCGGCCGCTAGGCGACCGCCGGCCGTGTTCATCCTGTACGCCATCCCGATCGGGATCGTGGCGGGCTACCTGCTCGGCGGGCGGCTGGACCGGCTCGCTGATGTGGACTTCCGCTGGGGCTGGCTGGCCGTCGCCGGCCTCCTCGTGCAGGTCGTCCTGTTCTCGCCGTGGCTCGCCGACCTGGACCCTGGGGTCGGGTCGGTCATCTACGTCGCCTCGACCGGCGCCGTCCTTGTGGCGGTCCTGCGCAACTGGCGGATCCCCGGCCTGATCCTGGTGGCCGTGGGAGCTGGGGCCAACCTCGTCGCCATCGTCACCAACGGCGGGGTCATGCCGACCACCGTGGCTGCCCTCGAGACCGCCGGCCTGACGACGGACGACGCGTTCTCGAACTCGGCCGTCGTGGCCGACCCGGCCGTGCCGTTCCTGACCGACATCTTCGCGCTGCCCGCGTGGGTCCCCCTGGCCAACGTGTTCAGCCTCGGCGACGTGCTCATCGGCCTGGGGGTCGCGGTGACCATCGCGCTCGGGATGCGCGGCCGCCCGCCCGCCTGAGTCGCCGATCCGGCGTCCGGTCGACGGCCCCGCTACCCGGTCAGCCCGTGGGTGGTGCGTCGCCGCACTGACTCCTCCGGCGCCGACGGCCCAGTACCGATGGCCCATGGCCCGCTGGCCCATTCGGGCCTAGGTTGTGTGTGGGGGGAACAACCTCTCCAGATCGACCGAAAGGGGACGCGATGCAGATGCTCAAGTCGCAGACCTTCCGGGTCGTCATGCTCCTGTCGGCTCTGGCCAGCTCCAGCCTCGTGCTGATGGCCGGTCGACGCTGGAACTGAACCCGGATCGTCCGAGCGCCGGCGCCAGCCGCCGGCCCTGACGAAGTTCGAAGCGGCCGCCCGCCAGGGCGGCCGTTCCGATTCCCGGCACGACCACCGACGGCGATCCAGGCGACATCGCGTCGGCGGATGGCCGCCGATCCCCTGACCAGCTATCGTCGCGACGATGCCGACGCTGCCCGATATCGGGTCCAGCCTGCCCGAGATCATCCTGCGGACCGCCGTCGTCTACCTGTTCCTCGTCGCCATCTTCCGGATCACCGGCAAGCGCGAGGTCGGGCAGATGTCGGTGCTCGAGCTCGTCGTCGTCCTGATCATCAGCGACGCGGTCCAGAACTCGATGGTCGGCGAGAACGTGACGCTGTGGGGCGGCCTGGTGGCCGTCGCGACCCTGCTCGCCATCGACCTCGGGCTCAAGGCCCTGACCGGCCGGTCGCGCCGGTTGCGTAAGGCCATCGTCGGCGAGCCACGCCTGCTGGTCCGCGACGGGGTCGTCCTGACGCGGGCCTTGGAGGAAGAGGGCGTGGACATCGAGGACGTCCGTGCGGCGGCCCGCTCCCAGGGCGTCGCCCGGCTCGATGAGGTCCGACTGGCGGTACTCGAGACGGATGGGACGATCAGCATCATCCCGCACGACCCACCGGCATGATCGGCCGGCGCCTGGTCGCCGGCGCCATCCTGGCCGCGGCGCTCGTCGGCGCCTGTGCGCCGGCCCCAGCGGCCCGGCTCGAGGTCGTCCTCGACGGCGAGGTCTGGGAGGTCCTGCCCGCCACACCGGATGGGATGCGCGGCCGCGACGACTTCGGCGGGGCGGACGGGATGCTCTTCGACCTCGGTGGACCCACGGATCCGAGCGCCGTCGTCTTCGTCATGGACGGGGTGGCGTTTCCCCTCGACATCGGCTGGTTCGCAGAGGACGGCACCTTCCTGGGATGGACCGAGATGCCGGTCTGCGACGCGGCGCCGTGCCCGCGCTATCAGGCGCATGCGCCGTTCCGCTGGGCGATCGAGGCCCCACCGGGCGCCTTCGACGACATCTCCGCCGGGGCTCGACTCGAGGTCGCGCCCTGACCCGCCCTAGGTCGAGCGCTCGTCCGGCGGCACGTGCTGATGGAGGAAGCGGAGGATCCGCTCGAAGGCATCGCGCCGGTTCTCGCGGCGCTCCCAGCCGTGGCCCTCGTCGTCGTACCACTGGACCTCGTAGGTCTTGCTCTCGATCTCCAGCGCCTCGACCATCCGCTCGGTCATGAGCGGCACGACACGCTTGTCCTTGCGGCCGTGGAGGATGAGCAGCGGGGCCTCGATCCGCTCCGCCCGATAGACCGGCGAGCCACGCCGATACACCTCGGTCATGGCCGGGTCGTCCGGGGCGCCCATCTGACGATGCAGGTCCAGGCGGCCAGGTCGGTCGCCGTGGCGATAGCTCAGGGCGATCTCGGAATCGCCGTACAGGTCGATGCCGGCCGCCCACATGGCGGGCTCGTCGACGAGCGCGCACAGGACCACGTAGCCGCCGTACGACCCGCCGAAGATGGCCAGTCGCCCGTCCGACCAGGGCTGTTCCTGCGCCCAGCGCGCCGCGTCGATGCAGTCGTGGACGTCGGCGTGGCCCCATTCGCCGTGGTTGGCGTGGCGAAAGGCTCGTCCGTAGCCCGTCGAGCCGCGGAAGTCGACGTCGAGGACGGCGTAGCCCTCGCGGGCCAGCAGGAGCTTGAATGGCTGGAAGCCCCGGTAGGACTGCCAGGTCGGACCGCCATGTGGATAGATGATCGTCGGGACCCGCCGGCCACCGCGCTTGCCGGTGGCGCTCGCGGGCCGCCACAGCGTCCCCTCCACCCGGAGCCCGTCGCGGGCGGTGACCGTGATCCGTTCGCCGTCCGGGACCCGGCCCGACGACACGGCCGACGCCAGGACGGCGGGCCGCGAGTCCGTGACCTGGCGGGCTCGGGCCCCGTCCGGGGCGACGCCGGGGACGGGCAGCAGCCACAGGTCCTGCGGCCGGGTCTCACTCTCCCCGATGGCCGCGACCCACGCTCCGTCGGGTAGCCAGCCGACCGGTCGCCAGACGCCCGGCCACGGGGCGATCCGCTCGACCCCGGCCGCAGCGGCCACGACGGTCCGCGGCGTCTTCGGCGGGCGGCCGCGGCCGCGTTTCGGCGGCGCGCCGTCACCCAGACCGCGCACGACCACGTCGATGAGCGCGTCGTGGACCTCGATGTGGACGATCCGCGCGCCGTCGGGCGATGGCAACGGGACGTAGCCATAGCCGCCCGATGGCTCGCCGTGCTCGCGCTCGCCTTCGGTCAGGACGATCCGGTCTCGACCGTCAGCCGACCGGCGGACGACCTGGAACCAGCCGTCGGCATCCGACACATAGACGAGCGAGCCGTCGGGCAGCCAGCGGGCACCGGTATCCAGGCTGCGCTCGCCGGCCACGACTTCCGTGGCGCCGGTGGCGGCATCGACGATCGCGATCTGCGAGGTCGTCAGGTCGTCGCCGCCCCGATGCGCCATGACCGCCAGGCGCGTGCCATCGGGCGACCACGCGAAGCTGTCGACATCGATGCCGGTCTCGGTCAGGGCGGTCGCCTCGGCCGGCCGCGGGTCGCGCTGGGGTCGGCCACGACGCGGGACCGGGGCGTCGATGACCCAGACCTGGGACCAGCCCCGGCGCCGCGACACGAACGCCAGGCGTCGCCCATCGGGCGACCAGCGTGGTTCGCGGCCACCACCGGGCTTGGCCGCCACGCGGGTCAGTCGCGACCCGTCCGCCTCGACGATCCAGATCTCGTCCTCGCGGACGAAGGCCAGCCGTCGCCCATCGGGTGACCAGTGCGGATCACTGACCGGCTTCTCCGAGGCGGTGACCTGGACCGGCGCGGTCCCGGTGCCGCGCAACGACAGCGTGAACAGCTGCCGCGCGCCGGCGACCTCGGCGGTGTAGGCGACGACGCGGTCGCGCGGATGGATCCGGAACTCGCGCGGCGAGTCGACCGCGACGATGGACTCGATGGTCAGGCCGGCCCCGCCGGAGCGAGCCTGGGCGATCGGATCGGGCGTCATCGCGGCTCGTCGGCGGGCGGCCAGGCGCGCTGGGCACACCACGGCCCGAGCATGGCCAGGTGCTTGCGGACGTGGCCGTGAAGACAGTCGTAGGCCCACGACCAGCCATCCGGCGAGCGCAGGTCATCGAGGGTCAGGGTCTCGATCGCCGCCAGCAGGTCGCGGTGCGCGGCGTCGTAGCGGGCCAGGGACGCCGCCGCCGACTCGCCGCGGGCGGCCAGGACATGGGCCTCGTTCCACGGGTCGACCCCCTCGTCCGGGTCGGACAGCCAGTGGCCGCGTCGGTGGTAGACGTCGATGGCCCGGACGGCCTCGGCCGCCCAATCGGCCAGGTGGCCGACATGGTCGCGGAGGGTCCAGCCCGGGGTCACCGCATCGGACTCCCAGGCGTCGAGCGGGATCGTCCGGATGAGCCGGTCGAACTGGGCGGCGATGACCGCGTCCTGGGCGACGAACCCGGCATGGTCGGGGGCGCGCGGATCCTCGACGAAGGGGTCGCCGTCCGTCTGGCGGATGCGGAGCTGGACGGTCCACGGCTCCAGCGCGACGAGGTGGTCGAGATAGTGCCCGTGGAGGGTCATGTGGACCCAGCCCCACGCCTCGTGGCCGCGGACGTCGGCCGGCGACAGCCGGGCCGCGGCGGCGAGGAGCCGCGGCCGAGCCGCGCGCAATCGGGCTTCGATGGCCTCGGCCGACATCGTCGTCCACGGCGCTCGGCGTCGTTCGTTGTAGCGGTCGAAGTCGCCGCCGTCGTAGTCATCATCGGACGGCCAGCGACCGGTGGCCAGGGCCACGCCGACGTAGTCGATGGCGAGCTCCTGCCAGTCCGCGACATGACCGACGTGTTCGGCGAGCGACCAGTCGGGCCCACCGGCGTCGGATGGCGCGGCGCCGGGCAAGTGCCAGGCGGCGTCGTCCAGGCCGGCCCACGAGGCCGTGAAGCGATCCCAGAGGGCGTCCTCGTCGAGCACGAGGTCGCGCTGCGGAGCCCGGAAGTCGACGGCGCGGACCTCGGCGAGTGGCGCCCGGCGGAGATCCACCCGGGCGGCGACCGCCGCCTCGCCGCTCATCGTCGTGCCGGTCCCCCGGTCGAGCGCGGCCGCTTGGCCCTCGGCCGCTCGTCGACACTGGCCTCCAACTGGTCGCCCAGTTCGACGGTCCGCCGGTAGGCGGCCCAGACCGCCTCGGACATGACCGTCCGGAGCCGGCCGGACTCGAGCTCGTGGAGGGCCGCGGCCGATGTGCCGCCCGGGGAGGTGACCATGTTGCGCAGCTCGGCCGGGTGCATCCCGGACTGCTTGGCGAACAGCGTCGAGCCCTCCAGGGTCTCGATGACGAGGTCATGGGCGATGTGACGCGGGAAGCCGAGGTGGACGGCCGCGTCGATGAGGGCCTCCATGACGAGGAAGACGTAGGTCGGGCCGGTCCCGCTGACCGCCGTGGCCATCGCGACCATCTTCTCGTCGTCGACCTCGAGCTGGGCCCCGAGGGCGCCCAGCAGGGCCGCGGCCTGGGCACGCTGTGCGTCGGTCGTCTCCGGGGTGGCGTACCAGACGGTCATCCCCTTGCCCAGCCGGGCGGGGGTGTTGGGCATGCTCCGGACGACCTGGTCGTGGCCCAGGATCGCGGTCAGGGCCGCGGTCGTGGCCCCGGCCAGCACGCTCAGCACGAGCTGGCCGCGCCGGAGCTGCGGACCGATCTCCCGCCCGACCCGATCGAGCATCTGGGGCTTGATCCCGAGGAGGATGACGTCCGCGTCCCGGACGGCGTCGACGTTGTCCGAGACGGTCCGGATCCCGTACTCGCGCTCCAGGGCCTCCCGTCGCTCGCGACGCGGGTGGCTGGCCACGACCTGGTCGGGCTGGACGAGCTGGCCGCGGAGCAGGCCGGCGATCATCGCCTCGGCCATGACGCCGGAGCCGACCGTGGCGATCGTGGCCGTCGCAAGGGGGGACATCGGCCGGAGTATAGCGACGCGACCGGGCGGTCCCTCAGCCCGGTCCGGCCCGCGCCGTGACCAGGACGAAGAAGCGCCCCGTGGTCGTCGCCTGGACGTCCTCGAAGCCGGCCCCCTCCAACGCGGCCGCCAGCGCCTCCGGGGGATGGAAGACCTTGACGATCGTGAATGTGCGGCCGTCGTCGAGCCGTCGGACGGACCGGTCGTCGGCAGGCGGCGGATGGTCGACCGCGCTCGACGCCGGGTCGGGCAGTGAGTCGATCGCGGCGAACCGGCCGCCCGGACGGAGCCAGCGCCGCACGAGGGCGAGGAACGCCGGCAGTCGGTCCCGCTCGACATGGCTCAGCCAGAAGCCGGTGAACAGGCCGTCGACCTGCCGATCCGGCTCGGCCCACGCGTCCCGGACATGCAGGTGGGCCCGGAGGCGATGGGCGACGAGACGCTCGCGCGCTCGGTCCAACGGCGCCGGCGCGGCGTCGTACATCGACAGCTCGCCCTTGGACGCCAGGAGCGGCGACCACCAGCCCGTCCCGGCGGCCAGCTCCACGAGCTCGCCGTGGAACGGCAGGGCATCGAGCCAACGGCCAGCCGCATCCAGCTCGGCGTGCCAGGCGGCGTCGTGGATGGCCCCCCGCTCGTATCGGCCGCGGCGCAGGTACCAGTCGTCGTACTCGGCGGCGCGCGCCTCGTAGTAGGCGACCAGGTCGTCGACATCGGTCGGCGCTGGCGAAGCCGGGGCGGGTGCATCGGGCGGCGCGACGGTCGCCGTCCCCGCGTTCGCCGTCGCCGTCCCGATCGCCATCGCCGGCCCGGCCGCCGCCGATCGCTCGGTCAGGGCTTGGCGGAGTCGGAAGCGGAGGAACGTGTTGTCGCCGGCCTTGCCGACGCACGTCGGGCAGAGCTGGGCCCAGCCCTCCAGGTCCTCGGGGCTCCGGCAGGTGTGGGGCGTCCCGCACCACAGGCAGCTGAACGTCGCCAGATACGGCATCGTCAGTCGATCGGGACGGGCGTCCATGAACCCGGCGGGGCGAGGTCCTCGAACGCGTCCGGGTCCATGATCTCGGCGAGGAGCGCGATGCCGTCGATGACCCGCGGCCCGGGCCGGCTGAAGTAGGACGAGCCGTCGACGGCGAAGACCGCGCCGCGCCGGACGGCCGGCAGGTCGCCGAACCAGGACGGCTTGGACATCGACTGCCAGGCCTCGACGGTCTCGGCGAGGTGGAAGCCGCAGGGCATGAGGAACAGCATCTCCGGGTCGACCTCCCCGACGGCGTCCCAGGTCGTCTCGTGAGCCTTGGCCCCGTCCGCTCCCAGGAGGTCCCAGCCACCAGCCCGGCGGATCTGCTCCGGGACCCAGTGCCCGACGGCGAACGGCGGATCCAGCCACTCGAGGCCGACGACGCGCGCCGCCCGGTGGCCGGCCTCGCGACGGTCGACGACCTTGCGCTCCACCGCCCCGAGCCGTTCGCGGAGTGACTCGACGAGGTCGATCGCGGCATCCTCGACCTCGGCCATCGCCCCGACGGTCGTGATGCTGTTGAAGATGCCCTCGATCGAGGTCGGCTCGAGCGATACGACCGCGATGTCGGCGTCGATCCGGCGGGCGACCTCGTTGACCTCCTCGTAGCTGACCGCGCAGACCCGGCACAGCTCCTGGGTCAGGATGAGGTCGGGTTCGGCGGCCGCCAGCGCCTCCTCGTCGAGCGCGTACAGGGACGAGCCGCCGTGCATCGACGCGGATGTCAGGGCATGGATCTCGCGCGAGTCCGCCGTCGACAGGTCGAGGATGTTGTGCGTGACCGTGGGCTTGCCGATGACCGACGGCGGCCAGTCGCACTCGTGGGTCACCGCGACGAGCTCGGATTCGAGGCCGATGGCGCAGACGATCTCGGTGGCGCTAGGCAGGAGCGAGACGATGCGCAACGGAGCGGTCTACTGCCACCCTGAGCGGGGAGTCGCCACTCGCGCCCCGAGGTCTGAGGCGGAGCGCCGCGACGCCATCAGCCCGAGGGTGGCTGGTGCTCGTCCACGGCGGCGCGGGCCGCGGCCTTGTCGGTGTACCAGGTCGCGTCGATGGGCGTGAACTTGGCCCATTCGGGCGGCAGCGACTCCTCGGGGAAGATGGCGTTGACCGGGCACTCCGGCTCGCACGCCCCACAGTCGATGCATTCGTTCGGGTCGATGAACAGCTTGCGATCGACGCCTTCCTCGTAGTGGATGCAGTCGACGGGGCAGACCGAGACGCACGATACGTCGAGCACGTCGATGCACGGCTCGGCGATCACGTAGGTCATGCGAGTCCTCCTCGAGGGATGCGCTTGTCGGGGTCGATCGGTACGGGACTCGGACCGTCGCCGCGGGCGGCTTGGCCGAGGGCTCAGAGCGTACCACCGCACGAGGCCGGGGGCGCCGCGCTCGATGGGTGGCGGACCGGCCTCAGCCGCCCTCGCCTGTGACCCACCGGACCGGGACCTGCATGCCCCGCTCCCAGTGGCCGGGGATGTGGCAGCCGACGACCCAGGCGGGACCGTCGGCCGCGACCGGCGGGACGGTCCATACGATGTCGACCCGCTCGCCGGACTCGACCACGACACGCAGGCCGGCGACGTCCGGAGGCACGCTGACCAGGGGCGTCGGACCGGGTGGGGCCCCGACCGTCGCGGCTTCGGCGACCTCCCACGCGTCCTGGACCGACGCGTCGCCGATGATCGCCTCGTGGACCTCCAACCCGCCGTTGATGACGTGGAGGGTCACCGTCTCGCCTGGCACGAGGTCGACGACGTCGGGAAGGAACGCGTAGTCCTTGGCCACGATGTTGACGTCGCGCGGCGCATCCGACCCGCCGGCGACGACAGGAGGCGTGGCCGGCGGCGCGCCGGTCTCGCAGGCCCACAGCATGGCCGCGGCCACCGCGAGGAGGGCCGCTGACCGTGAGCGTCCGGGCGCCAGGCGCATCGCGCGAGTCTATGGCGCGGGTGCCGATACGTGGCCGGATCCCGCTTGACATGCCCCATGGCCCGTCGCATCGTTCGCGCACCCTCCGGTCCGCCCTACGGCCCCGCCGGACCGGCCCTCACCGTCACGAGGTCCCGCTTGGCGCTTCCGCTCGCGACCGTCCCGACCGACACCACCCCGGGTGGCAGCTCGGCCCCACCTGCCTCGGCGGCGGCAGGAGCGCGGGCCGACGTGTCCGTCGCGGCCATCCGGCTCGAGGGCCTGGAGAAACGCTTCAACGAGGTCGCGGCCGTCGATGGCGTCGACCTCGAGGTCCGGGACGGCGAGTTCTTCTCGATGCTCGGCCCGTCTGGCTCGGGCAAGACGACGACGCTCCGGATGATCGCGGGCTTCGAGCGCCCGACCGCCGGCCGGATCCTCCTCCACGGCCACGACGTCACCGACGTCCCGCCGTTCGACCGCGACGTCAACACCGTCTTCCAGGACTACGCGCTGTTCCCGCACATGACGGTCGGCGAGAACGTGGCCTACGGGCTGATGGTCCGCAAGATCCCGAAGCCCGAGCGGGCCGCCCGGGTCGCCGATGCGCTCCGGATGGTCCGGCTGGAGGGCTACGACGCCCGCAAGCCGGGTCAGCTGTCCGGCGGCCAGCGCCAGCGGGTGGCGCTCGCGCGCGCGCTCGTCAATCGACCGCGGGTGCTGCTCCTCGACGAGCCCCTCGGCGCGCTCGACCTGAAGCTCCGCGAGGAGATGCAGATCGAGCTCAAGGCCATCCAGCAGCAGGTCGGGATCACGTTCATCTACGTGACCCATGACCAGGAGGAGGCGCTCACGATGAGCGACCGCCTGGCCGTCTTCAACACCGGCCGGATCGAGCAGCTGGGCACGCCGGCCGAGGTCTACGAGCGACCGGCCACCCGGTTCGTGGCCGGCTTCGTCGGCACGTCCAACCTGCTGACCGGCGATGTCGCCGAGGCCGTGCTCGGGCGACGCGGCACGTTCACCATCCGTCCCGAGAAGATCACCCTCGGCGAGCCCGACGCCCCGGTCGGGCCGGACGAGACCGCGGCCCCCGGCCGCATCCACGACGTGGTCTACCTGGGTCCCGACACGCGCTACATCGTCGAGCTGGAGGCGGGGGCCCGGCTCGTGGTGACCCAGCAGAACCTGGCGACGACCTCGACCGAGGCGCTCGCCACCCAAGGCAAGGCTGTCCGCCTGGTCTGGAAGCGACAGCACGAGCTACCCGTGGCCGATGGGGCCACAGCCACCGAGGAGGAGAGGCACTGATGAGGCATCGGAGATTCGTGGGCCTGCTGGCAGCGACCGCGCTGCTGGCGGCGGCCTGTTCGAGCGAGTCCGGAGGCTCGGCGGCCCCGAGCATGATCACGGAGGTCGGGGACGGCGAGGGCCAGGTGTCCGTGCTGGCCTGGCCGGGCTACGTCGAGGATGGGACGACGAGCCCGGACGTCGACTGGGTCTCGTCCTTCGAGGAGGAGACCGGTTGCGAGGTGACCGTCCAGACGTTCGGCACGTCCGACGAGGCGTTCACCCTGTTCCAGACCAACCCGGAGCAGTACGACGTCATCTCGGCGTCGGGCGACGCGACGCCTGCGCCTGGTCGCGGGCGACTACGTCCAGCCGGTCAACGTCGACCTCATCCCGAGCTACGCCGAGATCTTCGACGATCTCAAGGACAAGGACTACAACACGGTCGACGGCGTCCACTACGGCGTGCCCGCACGGCCGCGGCGCCAACATCCTGATGTGGCGGACCGACGAGGTCACCACCCCGCCGACGTCGTGGGCGGAGATGTTCGACCCGGCGTCGCCGTACGCCGGCAAGTTCTCCGTGTACGACGCGCCGATCTACATCGCCGACGCGGCGGTCGTCCTGATGGCGACCCAGCCCGGACCTCGGCATCACCCACCCGTATGCCCTGGATGACACCCAGTTCCAGGCAGCGGTCGACCTGCTCAAGGCCCAGAAGCCGGCGGTCGGCGAGTACTGGGGTGACTACACCAAGCAGATCAGCTCGTTCCAGAACGGGAACACCGTGCTGGGCACGACCTGGCAGGTCATCGCCAACGTCCTGCAGGGCTCGGACCCGGCCGTCCCGGTCGAGGTCACCTTGCCGGCCGAGGGGGCGACCGGCTGGTCCGACACGTGGATGATCAACTCGAAGACGCAGAACCCGAACTGCGCCTACAAGTTCGTCAACCACATCACGTCGGCCCCGATCAACATCCAGATCGCCGAGTACTTCGGCGAGGCGCCCGGCAACTCCAAGTCGTGTGCGCTGGCCGCCAACCCGGACCACTGCGACATCTACCACGCCGAGGAGACGGCCTACTGGGAGAACGTCTGGTACTGGACGACGCCGGTGGCCGAGTGCCTGGATGGCCGGACGGATGTCACCTGCAAGGACTTCGCGGCCTGGGTGGAAGCCTGGACCGAGATCCGCAGCGGCTAGGCCCTGCGGGTTCGAACCGGCCCGGCCCCGCGGCGTGCATCGCTGCGGGGCCGCGCCATGAGCCCCGACCGACCATGACCGACCGAACGTGACGAGCCCGGCCCGCGACGTCCCGCTGCCTGCGTCGACGCGCACGCGTCGACTGGCGGCGTGGCTGCATCGGCGCCCGTCGCATCCGGCTGGGCGCGCTCCTGGCCAGCCCGACGGCGTGGCTGGTCATCGTCTATCTCGGGTCGCTGGCGATCCTGTTCATCAACGCGTTCTTCTCGCGCGATGCCTTCACCGGCGAGACGGTCTACGTGCCGACGCTCGACAACTTCGCCCGCCTGCTCGAGGAGCCGTATCCGGGGATCACCATCCGGACCGTCCTGATGGCCACGGCCGTGACCGTCACGTGCGCCATCGTCGCCACGCCGATCGCCTTCTTCATCGCCCGGGTCGTCCCCGGCCGCTGGCGCAATGCCCTGATCGTCGCGGTCATCGTCCCGCTCTGGGCGAGCTACCTCATCAAGGTCTACTCGTGGCGGTTGATCCTGGCCGAGGAGGGCCTCCTCAACGAGCTCCTGGCGCCGTTCGGCCTGACCGGGCCGGGCTTCGGTGACGTCGCCGTGTGGCTGGTCTTCACCTATCTCTGGCTGCCGTACATGATCCTGCCGGTCTACGCCGGCCTGGACCGCATCCCGGACTCGATGCTCGAGGCGTCGGCAGACCTGGGCGGCCGGCCGTGGATGACGTTCCGACGGGTCATCCTGCCGCTCATGCTCCCGGCGGTCATCGCCGGCTCCATCTTCACGTTCTCGCTGACGCTGGGCGACTACATCGCGCCCGCCCAGGTGTCCACGACGATCTTCATCGGCAACGCGATCTACTCGAACTTCGGCGCGGGCAACCTGCCCCTGGCGGCGGCCCTGTCGCTCGTGCCCCTGGCGATCGTCGTCCTGTACCTGTTGGTCGCGCGCCGCCTCGGCGCGTTCGAGGCGCTCTGATGACCCTCGGACGGCCGGCCCGGATCATCCTGACCATCGTCAGCGCGTTGATCCTGACCTTCATCTACGTGCCGATCGCCCTGATCTTCGTGTACTCGTTCAACTCGGGCACGACGCCGGCCTGGCCGCCCGTCGGGTTCACCCTGGACTGGTGGATCCTGGCGTTCCAGAACACGGGCCTCCAGCAGGCGTTCGCGACGTCCCTCGGGGTCGCCCTGGCGCGCGACCGCGATGGCCCTCATCCTGGGCACCCTGGCGTCCGTGGCGGTGACGCGCTACGCCTTCTTCGGTCGCGAATCGATCTCGTTCATCGTGGTCCTGCCGATCGCGCTGCCGGGCATCGTCACCGGCATGGCCCTGTCGACGACGTTCGCCCAGATCGGCTTCCCGCTGGGCTGGTTCGCGATCGTGGTCGGCCACGCCACGTTCTGCATCGTCATCGTCTACAACAACGCCGTCGCCCGCCTTCGCCGCGTGTCGGGATCGCTCGAAGAGGCGTCCGCCGACCTCGGCGCCGATTCGCTGCTGACCTTCCGGAAGGTGACCTTCCCGGCCCTTCGCTCGGCGCTGCTGGCCGGAGCGCTCCTCGCGTTCGCCCTGTCGTTCGACGAGGTCATCGTCACGATCTTCACCGCCGGCGGCGTGAAGACCCTGCCGATCTGGATCTTCCAGAGCTTCCGGCTGGCCAACCAGGTCCCGCTGGTCAACGTCGCCGGCGTCGTGGCGATCCTGCTGTCCGTGATCCCGGTCTACATCGCGACGCGCATCAGCTCCTCGGTCATCGGCGTCCGGACCTGACTCAGGGCACCCAGCGGCGCCCGTAGCTGGTCAGGACGACGAGGACGGGCGGGACGGTCCAGGCGATGGCGCGGAGCACGACGCGCAGGCGAGCGGTACGGGACACGGATGACCTCCCCCGGCATCAGCCGGGCCGCCGCGCGGTCGACCCCTGGAGTCGGCGTGCCCGGTCGGGACCGCGGAGTCGCAGTGTCGCGCGGCGCGCTTAGCTGCGACTTACGCGGGCCGTCACATCGACGGTTCGTAGTCCTCGGCGAGGTACTTGGCGGGGTCGTCCTGGAACTCGAGCAGGCAGCCCTTGCCGCAGAACCAGTAGGTCGTGCCCTCGTAGTCGAAGGACAGCAGCGAGGTCGCGGTGTCGACCTCCATCCCGCACACGGGGTCGATGGCGATGGCCATGGGACGTCTCCTTGGTACTCCCGGGGAGTATACGCGAGCCAGCGCCGAGCCGGTCCACGCGAAGCCGGGCTCCCGCGAAGGCGTAGGCTTCGGAGCGTGGACCCATCGCCCGATCCGACCGCCCTGCGCGCCGCGCTCCTGGCCGAACGCGCCCGCCTGGTCGCTGACGTCAATGAGACGATCCAGGCACCCGGCCAGATGACCTACGGCTCGCAGGCTGCGGCGGCGAGCCAGGTCTTCGAGCAACAGCGTGACCTGGCCCTGCGCGATCGGGCGACGTCCCATCTCGAGCTGGTCGACGCCGCACTCGCCCGCCTCGACGACGGCAGCTTCGGGACGTGTCTGCGGTGCGGCGGGGCCATCGCGCCGGCCCGCCTGGAAGCCCTGCCCTGGGCGGCCCACTGCATCACCTGCCAGGGCAAGCTCGACCGCGCCCGCCGATGACCGTCGACGCGGACCGACTCGTGTCCATCGACGACATCCGCGCCGCGGCTGCCGGCCTGCGCGGCATCGCCGTCCGGACGCCGCTCGTCCCGTTCGGTCCGCCGGAGTCCCAGCAGTGGCTCAAGGCCGAGAGCCTCCAGCCGATCGGCGCGTTCAAGCTGCGCGGCGCCTATCACGCCGTGTCGACGCTCCCGGGCGAGGCCCGGCGGCGCGGGGTCATCACCTACTCGTCCGGCAACCACGCCCAGGGCGTCGCCCGCGCGGCCCGTCTGCTCGGCGTGCCCGCGGTCGTCGTCATGCCCTCGGATGCGCCCGGGATCAAGCGCGAGCGCGTCGAGGCCGATGGAGCCGAGATCGTCATCGTGGGGACCGCCTCGGATGAGCGCCAGCAGGTCGCCGAGCGGATCGCCGCCGAGCGCGGGCTGGCGATCATCCCGCCGTACGACGATGATCGGATCATCGCCGGCCAGGGCACGGTCGGACTCGAGATCGTCGAGGACCTCCCCGATATCGCGGCCGTCCTCGTGCCGATCGGCGGCGGCGGCCTGGCCAGCGGCGTCGCGACCGCGATCAAGTCGCTCCGGCCCGATGCCCAGGTGATCGGGGTGGAGCCGGAGCTCGCCGCCGATGCCCGCGACTCCCTGGCCCGTGGCGAGATCGTCCGGTGGCCCGCCGACGACGTCTCGCGGACGATCGCCGATGGGACGCGGACCCAGGCGCTCGGCGCCCGTACGTTCGCGCACCTGCGCGACCGCCTGGACCGCGTCGTGACGATGACCGAGGACGAGATCGCCGCGGGCGTCCGTCTGGCCGCGGAGCAGTCGCGGCTGGTCGCCGAGCCGTCCGGTGCCCTGGCCGTCGCCGCCCTCGCCTTCCGGTCACGGTCCGACCTCGGCCTCGCCGGCGCCGACGGCCCGGTCGTCGGCATCGTCAGCGGCGGGAACGTCGACCCGGACGCGTACCGCCACTACCTCGCGACGCCGCTCCCCGACTGAGCATCCTCGCGCTCGCGGGCCAGCCGGTCGGCCAGGCGCCGCTCATTCCCGCGGATGACCTCCAGCTCGGTGGCCGCCCGCCGATCGGCCCGCCCGGTGTCGCGCGCCTCCGCCCGCATCCAGCCGACGAGTACGGCCAGGATGGCGACCATGAACACGAGATCGCCGATGAGCCACATGATCCCGGCGGCCAGCTGCTGATCGGCCAGGGGGGTCGGGCCCCACGCGCGCACGAGCGTCGCGTAGTGCTCGTAGAGCGGCGCTGCGGCGCCCAGGATGACGACGGCCAGGAACGTGTTCTGGGGCATCTGGAGGAACAGGTAGAGCATCCGGACCGGGTGCGGCATGCGCCACGGCGCCGGATCCAGGGCGACCGCCGGCCACCAGAACAGGAACGCGGCACCGAGGTAGATGCCGTGCTCGACGACGTGGAGGAACGGGTCTTCCAGCGCGGCGTCGAACAGCGCCGAGAAGTGGCTGCCCCACATGACCGCGGCGAAGATGATCCAGGCCACGACCGGGAAGGCCAGGACGCGCATGACCCGCGAGTGGAGGACCGGCAGGATCCAGCGCTTGCGCGTCTCCGGCGCGGACACCCGGAGCAGGAGCGTGATCGGCGCCGACAGGGCGATGAGCGGCGCCGCGATGAGCATCAGCAGGACGTGCTGGACCATGTGGATGGAGAACAGCGTGGTGTCGTAGGCGTCGATGCCGGACAGGAGCGCGACCGCCAGGGCGAGCATGCCCAGCCCGAACGCCACGGACCGTCGGCGCGGCACCGGATTGGCGGGATGCGCGGCATCGACCTTGCGGACCGCCCAGATCCACCAGCCCGTGGCGATGGCGATGGCCAGTGTCGGCAGCGGCTCGAATGTCCAGCCGAGCGCCAGGCCGACCGCGTCGGGCGGCCGATCGGGCACCGGACCATGCGCCATCGCGACCCCGACACCGCACACCGAGAGCGCGGGGATGGCGAGGGCGACGGCGCGGCCGAGCGATGGCTGGCGGGGCAGACGATGCATCGTCGGCATCGTCCCACACGCACCCACGCAGGTCATGCACGCTCGGCTATCATGGCCCCGACCGCCCCCAGAGCGGTCGAATCAGGACCTGCCATCGACGCCGCGCCCGGCGTCCGCGAGCGCCCATTCACCCGCTGAGGACCTGCATGGCGAGTTCCCCCAGGACCGGCCGCTCCAGCTACGCCATCACCGCGATCGTCATCGGGGCGACGATCGTCATCCTTGCCGCGTTCGTGGTCCTGCTGGGTGCTGGCGATCCGCGTAACTTCGTCACATTCCTCTATCCGCCGGAGGCGGTCACGACCCAGGGCGCGGCCATCCGCGAGCTCTACACGATCGTGTTCCTCATCGCGGTCGTCATCTTCTTCGTCGTCGAAGCCCTGATCATCTGGTCGGTCATCCGCTACCGGCGCAAGCCGGGCGACGATACGCTCCCGCCGCAGACCCACGGCAACAACATCGCCGAGACGGTCTGGACGGTGGTCCCGACGATCATCGTCGCGTTCATGTTCGTCATCTCCTGGCAGACCCTCAACTCGGTCGAGGCGGTCTCCGCCCAGCCGGACACGAAGATCCGGGCCGTGGCCGGCCAGTTCCAGTGGACGTTCGAGTACCTGCCCGACGACTGGGAGCCGACCGACAATCCGCGCAAAGAACCCCTCTACACGCAGTTCGTGCCGACCGGCGCGGATGGTGGTCTCGTCGTGCCGGCGGGTCGGTCCGTGCACCTCTACCTGGACAGCCCGGACGTCATCCATGCCTTCTACGTCCCGCGCTTCCTGTTCAAGCGCGATGTCGTGCCCGGCCGGACGAACAGCTTCCAGTTCGACATCGAGGAGCGCTTCGCCGGCCAGACCTTCAGCGGCCAGTGCGCCGAGCTGTGTGGCTCCGGCCACTCGGTCATGCTCTTCGACGTCCACGCCACGACCGGCGCGGAGTTCGACGCCTGGCTCGAGGCCAGGATCGCCGAGGCCGGCGCCAGCCCGCCGCCACCACCCTCGGGTGAGCCCGGCCAGTCCGGCCAGCCCGGCGCTCCGGCCATCCAGATCACGGCCAAGGAGATCGCCTTCCTGGAGACCGACGTCGCGGCCCCGGCCGACACGCCGTTCCAGATCGAGTTCCACAACGAGGACGAGGGGAATCCCCACAACATCGAGATCAAGGCGGTCGAAGGCGAGAGCCCGTTCGTGGGTGAGATCTTCCCCGGCGTCGAGACGCGGACGTACGACGTGCCCGCCCTGGTGCCGGGCGCCTATGGCTTCATCTGCACGGTCCACCCGAACATGACCGGCACGATCACGGTGAACTGAGGACATCCCAGTGGCGACGACGACGCTCCACCCGGCTGCCCCCACCTATCGGACGACGCTGTACGAGTGGGTGACGACGACCGATCACAAGAAGATCGGGATCCTGTACGTCATCAACTCGTTCCTGTTCTTCTTCATCGCCGGGTTGCTGGCGATGGGTGTCCGTGTCGAGCTCGCCCAGCCCGGGCTCCAGTTCGTGACCGATCAGACGTACAACGAGCTGTTCTCGATGCACGGGACGTTCATGATCTTCCTGTTCGTCATCCCGATGCTGGCGGGCTTCGGCAACTACGTCGTGCCGCTCCAGATCGGGGCGCCGGACATGGCCTTCCCGAGGATCAACGCCCTGTCCTTCTGGATGCTGCCGCTGGGCGGCATCTTGCTGCTCCTGAGCTTCGTGACCGGCGGGACGGCGGCGGCCGGCTGGACGAGCTACGCCCCGCTCTCCGAGGACCGGCCCCTGTCGGCGGTCGGCACCGGCCAGGACTTCTGGATCGTGGCCCTCGTCCTTATCGGCACGAGCTCCATCCTCGGAGCGGTCAACTTCCTGGTCACGATCTTCAAGATGCGCGCGCCGGGCATGACCCTGTTCCGGATGCCGATCATGGTCTGGACGGTCCTCGTGACGTCCGTCCTGGTGCTCATGGCCACGCCGGTCATCACCAGTGCCCTGATCATGCTGTTCATCGATCGGAACTACGGCGGGGCGTTCTTCGACCCGGCCAACGGCGGCGACCCGATCCTCTACCAGAACGTGTTCTGGTTCTACTCGCACCCGGCCGTGTACGTGATGATCCTGCCGGCGATGGGCATGGTCAGCGAGATCCTGCCGGTCTTCAGCTGGAAGCCCTTGTTCGGCTACAAGGCGTTCGTCTTCGCGACAGCGGCGATCGGTGCGCTCGGCTTCTCCGTGTGGGCCCACCACATGTTCACGACCGGCGCGGTGTACCTGCCGTTCTTCAGCTTCGTGACCTTCCTCATCGCCATCCCGACCGGGGTGAAGATGTTCAACTGGATCTTCACGATGTGGCGCGGCAAGATCCATCTCGCCACTCCGATGCTGTTCGCCCTCGGGTTCCTGACGATGTTCCTCATCGGCGGCATCAACGGTGCCTTCAGCGCCGCGGTCCCGGTCGACTTCGCCCTCCACGATACCTATTGGGTCGTGGCCCACATCCACTACGTCCTGTTCGGCGGCTCGGTGTTCGCGGTCATGGGCGGCCTGTACTACTGGTTCCCCAAGATGACCGGCCGGATGATGAACGAGACGCTCGGGAAAGTGCAGTTCGTGCTCATGTTCATCGGGTTCAATCTGACGTTCTTCCCGATGCACGAGCTCGGTCTGGCCGGCATGCCCCGCCGCATCGCGAACTACAGCGCGGCATCGGGCTGGGCGGACCTGAATCTCGCGGCGACGATCGGCGGCTTCCTCATCGCGTTCAGCATGCTGCCGCTCCTGTGGAACATCTTCGTGTCGCTGCGCAGCGGCGCGCCGGCGGGTGATGACCCCTGGCAGGCCAACACCCTGGAGTGGGCGACTAGCTCACCGCCACCGCCCTACAACTTCGATCACCTGCCCGAGATCCGCTCGGAGCGCCCGTTGTTCGACCTGCGTCACAGCAAGCAGCCCGGGCACTAGGAGCGGATGACGATGGCCACCGACAGCCAGGCCCTGGCCCCGGTCCCCGAGCAGCACAACCCGCTCGTCGGGTACGCCCACGACTCGACCGGCGGGATCAGCAATCCCGTCCTCGGGATGCTCCTGTTCATCACCTCCGAGGTGATGTTCTTCGCCGGCCTGTTCGCCGCCTACTTCAACGTCCGGGCCAACGCCCCGTACTGGCCGCCGCTCAATCCGGAGACCCAGGAGCAGTTCCATCTGGCCATCCTGCCGTTCGTCGGCCCGGCCACGGTCCTGCTGATCCTGTCGTCGTTCACCTGCCAGTTCGGGGTGTGGGCCATCCGGCGGGGCGATCGGACGGCGTTCCTCCGGACGTTCGCCGTGACGTTCATCCTGGGCGTCATCTTCCTGATCATGCAGGCCGCCGACTATGTCCTCCTGTACAGCGAGGACATCACGCTGTCGTCCGGGACGTTCGGGACGACGTACTTCACCCTGACCGGCTTCCACGGGGCGCACGTGTTCGGCGGGGTGATCATGCTCGGGGTCGTGCTCTATCGCGGCATGGCCGGCCAGTTCACCTCGCGGCACCACGACGCCGTGGAGGCCAGCTCGCTGTACTGGCACTTCGTCGACGTCGTGTGGATCCTGCTGTTCAGCCTGCTCTACCTGCTGCCCGGCCAGGGCGTCGCACCCGGTTCGTAAGAGGGACCACATGCATCCCCTCCGCCACCCGCGCAACGCGGCCCTCGTCGGGATCGTGTTCATCGTCATCGGGGTCCTCTACTGGGCGGTCCCCTACTTCGGCGGCTGGCACGTCGACTATGCCGGGACGACGATGCTCATCGCGCTCGGCGCGGCGATGGCCCTCATGGCCTACGTCCTCGTCGCCGGTTCGCCGAACGACTGACCGGCGTCCCCAGCGATGTTCATCCAGGACCTGTGGAACGCGATCCTCGAGCTGACGGCCAAGTTCGTCATCCCCGATTGGGGCTCGGTCATCGCGATGATCCCGGTCATCCTGATCACGTTCATCGCGATCATCCTCATCTGGGTCTTTCGCAAGCTCCGCGCCGCCCCACCGGCCCGCCGCGGCAAGCAGCGCATCCCGCCGAAGACGCCGCCCAGCGTCCATATGCCGGGGCCGTCGCTCGCCCCGATCTTCGCGTCGGTCGGGGCGTTCCTCACGTTCCTGGGGCTGATCTACGGCGGCTGGATCCTGGTCCTCGGTCTCATCGGCCTCGGCCTGACTCTGCTCTACTGGCTGTCCGAGGCGCTGCGCGTCTACGACAAGGACATCGGCACGACGACGACCACCCTGCCGGCGGTCGTCCACGATGGACCACCGCCCGGCGTCCACCTGCCCGGCCCCTCGTTCCGGCCGATCCTCGGGGCCGTGGGCGCGACGATGGTCATGGTCGGGCTCATCTACGGCGGCTGGCTGCTCATCACCGGGGTCCTCACCCTGATCATCACGCTCGGCGGCTGGCTCATCGATGCGCGCAAGGAATGGGTCAAGGTCCAGGAAGCCGACGTCACCGGCCACCTCGAGAACATCCCGGCGCCACGCACACCATCGCTCCTGTTGGCCGCGGTCGTCGTGCTGTTCGTCGGTGGCCTCCTCCTGCAGACCGGCATCCTGCCGCCGGCACCGGCGGCCGGCGTCGAAGGGTCCATCGCCCCGGGTGAGCCTGGTGCCGAGGGGCTTCCGGATGTCACCCTGCCGCCCGTCCCCGAGGGATCCGGGGCACCGGCCAGCGGCGGTCCGCCCCAGGCCGACGTGGTGATCACGGCCAAGGCGCTGGCCTTCGAGCCGACGAGCTTCACCGCCCCGGCCGACACGCCGTTCACGATGGCCTTCGTCAACGACGATCCGGGCCTCCCGCACAACGTCGCCCTCCGCGACTCGGGCGGTGCCGACGTCTACGTCGGCGAGATCTTCAACGGCGTGGCGACCGAGGTCTACGACGTGCCCGCCCTGCCCGCCGGCGAGTACACCTTCCTGTGCTCGGTCCACCCGAACATGACCGGGACGGCGTCGCTGCAGTAGCGGCCTCGCTCCCCGAAGGCGGACCACCACGACTCGTCGACCCCTCGCCATCGCCCTGGTCATCGCCGTCGTGACCGTCGGCGTCGTGCTGGCCATCACTCGGCTGCCGAGCGGTGCGCGCGCCGAGCTCGACGGGCCGGCGCCGGCCGTCGTCGGAACGACGATCGATGGCGCCGCGTTCGATCTCGCCGACTACGCGGGTCGGCCGGTCGTCCTGAACTTCTGGGGTCCGTCCTGCGAACCGTGCCGTGACGAGTTCCCACTGCTCATCGCCAAGCAGGCGCAGTACGCCGACGACGGTCTGGCGGTCGTCGGCGTCCTGACCGACGATCCGGTCGAGCCGGCCCGCGCGTTCGCCAGCGAATATGGCGCGACCTGGCCGACGGTCGAGGACCCGGATCGGGCGCTCAAGACCGCCTATCGGATCGTCGGTCGACCGCAGACCTACTTCATCGACGGCGACGGGGTCATCCGCTCGATCCAGTTCGGCGAGGTCCGCGACGCCGACTTCGATCGGCAGTACGCGAAGATCGCCCCGTGACGATGGCGGGCGTGCCACCCGCCATCGAGGTCGACGGGCTCGTCAAGCGCTATGGCGACCGGCCCGTCGTCGACGGGCTCGGGTTCACGGTCCGACCCGGCGAGATCCTGGCGCTGCTCGGTCCGAACGGCGCGGGCAAGACGACGACCGTCGAGATCGTCGAGGGCTACCGGACACCGGACGCGGGCACGGTCCGGGTGCTGGGCACGGATCCGGTCCGCGGCGGGCGAGCGCTCCGGGCTCGGGTCGGGCTGATGCTCCAGGACGGCGGCTTCGACATCCGGGCACGACCGGTCGAGACGCTCCGCCAGTACGCCGCGTTCCATGCCGATGCGCTCGACCCGAACGACCTGCTCGACCTGATCGGTCTCCGGCCCGTCGCCATGACGCCGTATCGTCGGCTGTCCGGCGGCGAGCGCCAGCGACTCGCCCTGGCCGTGGCCCTCGTCGGCCGGCCGGAGGTCCTCATCCTCGACGAGCCGACGGCCGGGCTGGATCCCGAAGCCCGGGCGATGACCCGCGAGCTCATCGCCGACCTGCGTCGGGGCGGGGTCGCGATGCTCCTGACCAGCCACGACCTCGTCGACGTCGAACGCCTGGCCGACCGGGTCCTCGTCATCGCCGGGGGTCGCCAGCTGGCGACCGGGACGCCGGAGGAGGTCCGCGGTGGCGAGGCCAGCCTGGAGGACGCCTACCTGCGGCTCGTCCGGGATGGTCGCTCTTGAGCGCCCCGGCGCCGTGGACCCGGGCGACCAGGGCACAGGCGGGCGTCGAGCTGCGCCTGACGGCCCGCCGCGGCGAGAACCTCCTGGCCATCGCGGTCATCCCGGTCGCCGTCCTCGTGTTCTTCTCGACGACGTCGGTCATCCGGATCCCCGGCGGGTCCTCCGTGACGACGCTCCTGCCGGGGACCCTGGCGCTGGCCGTTATCGCCGCGGGCCTCGTCAACCTCGGGATCGCCACCGCATACGAGCGGAGCTATGGCGTCCTGAAGCGGCTCGGGGGCTCACCGTTGGGGCGGACCGGCCTGATGACGGCCAAGGTCGTGGCCGTGGCCGTCATCGTCGCGCTCCAGGTCGTCCTGTTGATCGCCGTGGCCACGGCCGTGCTGGGCTGGCGGCCGCCGGCCGAGCTGTCACCGGCGGTCCTGGTGCTGGGTCTCATCCTGGGCACGGTCACGTTCACGGCCCTGGGCCTGCTCCTGGCCGGCACCCTCCGGGCCGAGGCGACGCTGGCCCTGGCGAACGGGCTCTTCCTCGTCGCCTTGCTGCTCGGTGGGGTCATCGTCCCGACCGAGGACCTGCCGGGGCCGCTGGCCGTCGTCGCGGACGTCCTGCCCTTCGCAGCGTTGACCGAGCTGCTGCGAGTCGGTCTCGGCGGGGCCGGCGATGCAGCTCGGGCCGTGGTCGTCCTGGGTGCGTGGGGCGTGGCCGCGGTCGCCGCCACGATCGCGACGTTCCGCTGGGACTGACAGCGCAGGAACGACCGCCCGAGATACTGAACGTTTCCGTGGTGACGCGACTCATGGGGAGTGAACCGGACGACCGCAGCTCGCGGCCGGCCGGCCCACGAAGGGAGCGTCGGTGCGAGACCTCGTCGTCCGCGCGCAAGGTGGCGATCGCGAGGCGTTCGCGGCCCTGGTCCAGCTGACCAGCGACCGTCTGTACGCGCTCGCGGCGCGCATCCTGCGCGACAACGACCTGGCGGAGGACGCCCTGCAGGGCGCCCTCATCGCGACCTGGCGCCAGCTCCCGACCCTCCGCGACCCGGACCGCTTCGAGGCCTGGGTCCGCAAGGTGCTCGTCCATGCCTGCTACGCCGAGGCCAGGCGTCGCCGCGCGTGGACGGCCAATGTCCGCGTCCTGCCGGTCGACGGGCCGGCTGGACCCGACGACATCCTCTCGATCGATCGATCGAGACGCGCTCGATCGCGCGTTCCGACGCCTGAGCGTCGAGCATCGCGCGATCTTCGTCCTGCACCACCACCAGGGCCTGCCCCTGGTCGAGATCGCCGACACGCTCGGCATCCCGGCCGGGACGGCCCGATCGCGACTCCACTACGCGACGCGTGTGCTGCGCTCGGCCATCGAGGCCGACGCACGGACGGTCGCTCCCGAAGGGCGGATGGCATGACCGGCTTCGAGCGGGACTTCGACCGGATCGCCCGAGCCTGGCTCGACCTCGGTCCGAACGAGGCGCCCGACCGCGCGGTCGCCGCCGCCCTCCAGGCCGTCGAGACGACCCCGCAGCAGCGGCGGCCGTTCCCGTGGCCGACCTGGAGGTCTACCACCATGACGCGCATCACCCTGCTGGCCGTGCTGGCCGGCACCATCGCCCTCATCGTCGGCGGGCTCGTCCTGTCCGGCGGCAACGACGGGCCGGCGCCGAGCGTGGCGCCGGCGCCGGCCGCGACAGCGTCCGCCGCCGCCTCACCCGTCGCCGTCCTGCCCGATGCCCTGAAGGGCGGCTGGGTCGCTCCCTCGCGCGGGACGACCATCGAGAACCTCACGCAGGGGACCGGATCCCGCCCTGGGCGGCAACGCCGCAGTGACGACCGTGGTCCTCATGGACTCGGCCGACTTCACGCCTGGGCCTGCGTTCTGGCTAGACCGACGCGGCACCCCTCTGCTCCAGTCGAAGGTGACCGAGGAGTCACCGGGCATCGTCCGGTTCGAGATGGCCACGTCCGCCGGCCCGAACTGCGTCGGGCGCGATGCCGGCACCTATCGCTGGTCGCAGACCCCGGACGGTCAGTGGCTCACTCTGGAGCTGATCGAGGACGCCTGCGAGACCCGCGGGGAGATCCTCGCCGGCACGTGGCAGCGGTCCCTCGCCCACGACAACGCCGGTGGCCCCGGGATCGGAGCGGTCCTCGAGCCGTACGTCACGCTGACGCTGCCGCCGGGCACCTACACCGGCCGGGGCCTGGGCGCAAGGGACGAGCTGGTCATCGACAGCGAGACGGCCACCTACAAGGTGTGGAAAGACCTCGACGGCTTCTTGGACCCGTGCGACATCGACAAGGGCCGGCTCCTGATCGAGCCTGGCATGGACGCGCTGCTCGCCTACTTCCGGGACGATCCGCGCTTCGATGTCGTCCGCGAGGACGAGTATGAGATCGACGGCCACCGAGCCGTAGAGATCGAGTTCGTCATCGGACCGCAGCTCGAGGCGCCCTGCTGGGCGTTCGACGGCAACGAGAACGACCGGCGCGGGGTCCTGATGTGGGTCCCCGAGAAGACCGATGGCGGCTTCTGGAACGGGGTGATCGGCGACCGCGGCTTCCTCGTGATCACCGAGGTGGGGGACGCGACGTTGGCCTTCGAGTTCGGGACCGTCAACGACGGTGTGTGGCGGGTCGACCGGGACGTGATCGGCACCGTCCGATTCCCGGGCACCCTGCCGGAGCCGCCGGCGAGCTGACCGATGGAACGAATGCCACGACGGTGACGCCATAGGCTACTGAGCGCGACCACATCGGCCGCGCACGTAGCCGAGGCGACCGTGGACCAGCGAGGTCTCGTCGAACGAGCGCAGCGGGGCGATCATGACGCCTTTGCGGCGCTCGCCGGCACGGCCATCGCGCGCCTGGACGCGGCTGCGCGCCTCATCCTCCGCGACCACGAGCTCGCCCGAGACGCGGTCCAGGAGGCCCTCGTCCGAGCCTGGCGGGACCTGCCCACGTTGCGCGACGCGGACCGGTTCGATGCCTGGCTTCATCGACTGCTCGTCAACGCCTGTCTCGATCTCGTCCGACGCCGCAAGCGCCGGGCCCATGAGGTCGAGCTGACCCCGCTCCACACGCCGACGTCCGCCGACTTCAGCGGCGGCATCGTCGATCGCGACCAGCTCGACCGGGCGCTCCGGGCGCTCGAGCCGGACTGGCGGGCGCTCGTCGTCCTCCACTACTACCTGGGCATGCCCCTGCCTGAGGTGGCTGCCGATCTCGGGATCCCGCTCGGGACGGCGAAGTCGCGGCTTCATCGAGCGATGGGGCTGCTCCGGAGCGCCATCGCCGATGACGCCCCGGATCGACGCTCTGGCACCGCTCGTGGAGGGCCGCTTCGCATGATGCCGATCGACCGCTTCGAGCGCGCCCTTCCCGCGGCCTTGGCCGACCTGGCCGATCCGCGCATCCCCGACTACATCACCGACGTCCTGGGGCAGACCGCCCGCACGCGGCAGCGGCCGCCCTGGGCGTCGCCCGAAAGGTGGCTCCCGATGCCGCATCACCTCGCCGCGACTCGTCGTGGTCATGGTCCTCGCGCCCGATCGTCGGCCTCGTCGGATACGTCTCGTTGTCGGGCGGCCGACCAAGGCCCGCCGTCACGCCCCCATCGAGCCCCGCACCGGATGGGCCGATCCCGAGGCGCTCCGATCCATCTGGATGGGCGCCGAGCCGACGCTCCCGGATTCGCGCCGTCGTCAGGCTCGGCCGTCGAGTTCAGCGACACCGGATTCGTCTTCTCGCAGTCAGCCGGCAGCGTCAAGGACTATCTGACCTCCACCGCGTCGGCCATCGCGGATGGGCGGTTCCGGCTCGAGCTGACCGACCCGGACGGCAGCGATGGTTGCCGGGCCGGCGACGTCGGCCTCTATGGCTGGGAGCAGTCGCCGAGCGGCCGGATCACGACCATCACCGCCGAAAGCGATGCATGCACGAGCCGGCTCGAGGCGCTCGGGCGTCTGGTGGCGCCAGGGGTGCAAGAACCCTGAGGACAACTGCCTCGGCGACCTCGACACCGGCACCTACAAGTCGCAATTCATCGTCCGAGACTCGATCCCACGGAGCCTGGGCGCCGGACTCGGCGCCTGACCTACAGTCCCCGATGGCTGGGCGAACGCGATGACTGGCCGAGTACGTTCAGCCTGACGCCATCGAGGGACTAGCGCTCGCGACGCCGGACGACCCGGTCGAGCGACTCGATCTGCCTGTTCACCCACCCTGTCCCGATGTCACCAGGAGCCGCCGTGTTCCGGACGGGCCGACCCGGGCTGGACGGAGCGTGCGATCGATCCTGATCCGCCAGGTACCCGGACTGGCGACGAGGGTACCGACCGCATGACGATCGGCGGACGACCGCGCGCAGTTGCCCGATGTCGCCCTGGACCGACTGGACGGACGCATGTCCGACGCGCTCCGCTGTCGAGTCCCTGCTCCAGGCACGCGACCGGTTCGGCGTCGGCAGCCCGGGAGACGACCGCCAGCGGCTGACGGTGGATCTGGGCGCTGGCGACATCCTGGGGATCCAGATCACTCGGCGGACCCGGCCGACTTCGACGGGTTCGTCGCCGAGGCGATGCCAGTGGTGGCCTCGTTCGTCTTCGAATAGCTCGCGGGTCGCGTCTGCGTCTTCGAATGGTTCAGCGGTGGCCGGCGCCCATCGGGTGGCGGCCACCGCCATACGAGCAGCTTCATCACGAGCAGCGTCATCGCGGCGACCACCGGGGCGGTGGCGATCGGCGACCTGAGCGTGGCAGCCGGTGTCCGGCCGAATCTCTTACAAGAGCGACAGCCCACGACACTCTAATGTGGGGCACCCAAACCAGAGGAGAGCCCCGTGAGCAAGGTGGTCATGTACGCCTCGGTGTCGGTGGACGGCTTCATCGCGGACGAGAATGACCAGCCCGGACCGCTGTTCGACTGGTTGTCCAGCGGTGACGTCCCGTTGAACGAGAGCGGCGAGTGAAGGTGTCGCAGCCGTCCTACGACGACACCCGGCCGTACTGGGACCAGATCGGGGCGACACTCGCCGGCCGCCACGTCTTCGACCTGACGGACGGCTGGGACGGGAAGCCTCCGAGCGGGATCGACCACGTGGTCGTCGTGACGCACCGGCCGAGCCCGAGGGCTGGGACCCGAGGCGCCGTTTCACATCGTCGACGGCGTCGAGGCAGCCATGGCCAAGGCGCAAGAGCTTGCGGGTGACCGCATCGTCGAGGTCGCCGCTGGTGACGTCGGTGGCCGATGCTTGCCGCGGGCCTGGTCGACCAGGTGCGCATGGACATCGTACCCGTCGTGTTCGGGTCCGGCAAGCGCTACTTCGGGTCGGTCCATGCACAGCACCTGTTGGAGGATCCCGACGTGGTGATCCAGGGCGACCAGGTGCTTCACCTGCGCTATCGGGTGCGCCGTTGACCGATCTGAGCGGGACCGCTTCACCCTGGCCCGCGCGGCAGCGGCCCCGCGGTCACCGACCTGAGCGACACGGGCTCCGTCCTGAAGGGACGCCCCACGTCGGGCGGCCCCTCAAACCTGTCGCCGCGCCGGCGCGATCGCCAGTACCGAGAACCGGCGACGCGACGGCGACGCCATACCCTGTGAGCGCGGCCACCGAGGTCGCGCCGCACGGGCAGGGTGAGACGCGGACGTGGACCAGCGACAGCTCGTCGAGCAAGCACGCGGAGGCGATCACGACGCCTTCTCGGAGCTCGCTCGCGTGGCCGTCGTGCGGCTGGACGGCGCCGCTCGACTCATCCTCCGGGACCCGGAGCTCGCACGCGACGCGGTCCAGGACGCCCTCATCCGCGCCTGGCGGGATCTGCCCGGACTTCGTGAGCCCGAGCGGTTCGACGCCTGGCTGCATCGCCTGACCGTTCACGCCTGCATCGACCTGGTCCGCAAGCGCAAGCGCCGGCCGGTCGAGGTCGAGCTGGCCCCGATCCATGCTCCATCCATCGCCGATGCCTCCGGTCGCGTCGCCGACCGTGAGCTCGTCGACGCCGTCCTGCGGCGGCTCGACGAGTCCGGCCGGGCGATCGTCGTCCTGCACTACTTCGTCGGGCTGGCCCTCCCCGAGGTGGCGGCCACGCTCGGCATCCCGGTCGGCACGGTGAAGTCGAGGCTCCATCGAGCCCTCGGTGACATGCGCCTCGCGATCGCGACCGATGAGGTCGCGCCGACGCGGAGCACAGCGCCGGCCCTCGCGTCCCCGGGAGGGCCGGTCGCATGACGACCCCGCAGCGCCTGGAGCGCGACCTCCCCGTGATCCTCGGCGAGCTGGCACTCGCCCCCTACCCCGACTACATCGACGACGTCCTGTCGACCACGGCGCAGCGTCGCCAGCGGCCGACCTGGGCGTTCCCCGAAAGGTGGCTCCCCGTGGATATCGCGACCCAGCGGGTGCCGAGCACCGGCCTACCCTGGCGGCAGCTTGGCGTGCTCGCCCTCATCGCCATCCTCATCGCGGCCGCGGCGGCCGCCTATGTCGGATCGCAGCCGCGACTCCCCGACCCGTTCGGCCCGGCCGTCAACGGCGTCGTGCCATACCAGCAAGGCAGCACGATCTACCTGTTCGATCCCGACACGGACACGACCAAGGCCCTCGACACCGATGCGGCGGGCTGGCTCGACCCGTGGTTCGCGCCCGACGGGCGATCACTCATCCTCGCCCGTGAGGTCGGCCGCGAACGCGTCGAGTTCGGCATCGTGTCGGTCGAGGGCGGCGACATCCGGATGCTGACGCCCGAGCCGCTGTGGGCCGCAGATTGGCTGGAGTTCTCGCCGGCCAGCGACAAACTGATCATGACGCCGAATGTCGCGCACAAGCGCGGCAGCATCAACGTGCTCGAACCGGCCGTCGTGACCCTGGACACGATCGACGGGACGATCACGACCGTACCGACCGAGCCGAGCCCGACGTATGCCACCTTCCTGCCGCCGACCGGGGAGCGGATCCTCGTCGTCAACTCGGGCATGAGTGACCACCGCATCTGGACGATGCGACCCGACGGGTCCGACCCGAAGCTGGTCCTCGAGGCCGGCCCCAGGGAGCAGTTCATCGGACGCCCGGCCGTGTCGCCTGACGGGCGGACGCTGGCGTACACCGTGTGGCACGACGACGAAGGACGCGGCGTCGTGCACGTCCGCGACCTGGCGACCGGAGGCGACCGGCGCCTCGCGGACGAGACGGCGGTCGACTGGTCGGGTTGGCCACGCTTCTCCCCGGACGGACTGACCCTCGTGGTCGAACGGCTCCAACAGCGGACCGGCGGTCCGACCGACGTGAGCCACGTGGCGTTCATCGACGTCGCGACCGGCTCGGTGACCCCGACCGACCTCGGCCTCCCGCACGGCGCCTCGATCGAGTGGGCACCGGACGGAAGGTCGGTCATCGTCGGTGCCAACGACTCGAACAGCCGGCCCCTGCCGCATGTCCTCGTCGATCCGGTCACGGGCGACGTGACCCCGGCGCCATGGCCCGGGACGAGCTATCCGAGCATGCAGCGACTCGCCCCGTGATCTGACACCGCAATCGGCACGAAAGTCGGAACCTTCCGTGCGATGCCAGCGCCGTAGGCTATCGAGCGCGGCCACCTTGGTCGCGCCGTTAGCCGAGACAAGCGATGGACCAGCACGGACTCGTGGAGCGAGCTCGGGGAGGCGACCGGTACGCCTTCGCTGAGCTCATCCGCGCGTCCGGCGCGCGCCTGGATGCCGCGGCTCGTCTCATCCTCCGCGACCCGGATCTCGCCCAGGACGCCGTCCAGGACACGCTGATCCGGGCCTGGCGCGGCCTGCCGGGGCTGCGCGATCCGGCGACGTTCGACCACTGGCTGCACAGCCTCGTGGTCCACGCCTGTATCGATCTCATCCGTAAGCGTCGACGCCGCGTGATCGAGGTCGAGCTCACCCCGCTCCACGAAGCACCATCGCTCGATGCGACGGTGCGCATCGCCGACCGCGACCAATTGGATCGCGTCCTCGCTCGACTCGAACCAGAGGCGCGGGCGGTCGTCGTCATGCACTTCTACCTCGATATGCCGCTCGCGCAGGTGGCCGACACGCTCGGCATCCCGCTCGGGACGGCCAAGTCCCGCTTGCATCGGTCACTCGGCGCGATGCGCTCATCCATCGCCATCGAGGAAGTGGCGGCCGTGCCTGGTCCGGCCATGGGAGGGCCTGTGGCATGACCCAGGACCGCACCACCCGCGTCGATCGCGTCCTGCCGCAGCTCTTCGTCGAGCTCGCGGACCCGCGCACCCCTGCCTACCTCGAGGCCGCCATCGAGCGAGCCTCGTCCAACCCGCAGCGTCCCGCGTGGACGTTCCCCGGAAGGTGGCTTCCCGTGCAGATCTCTACGTCAGCGGCTCCGGCCGCCCGTGGGCCGTGGCGTCAGCTCGGCGTCCTCGCCCTCATCGGCATCCTCATCGCGGTCGCGGCCGTCGCGTACGTCGGCTCGCGACCATCGCAGCCGGCGCTCCCGGCGCCGCCATTCGGTCCGGCGGCCAACGGCGTCATCGCCCTGGAACGGGATGGCGACATCCTGGTCGCCGATCGCGCCAACGGCGAGACCAGGCCACTCATCGCCGGTCCGGAGACCGACACCGCGCCCGTCTTCTCCCCGGATGGCACGAGCGTCGCCTTCCAGCGGGCGGTCGACGGGCAGTCCGACCTGACCGCCTTGATGCTCGCCGATGCCGACGGCTCGAACGTCGTCCAGGTAACGCCCGAGCCGCTCGAGGACCTGCACTCGTGGAGCTTCGCGCCCGATGGCCGATCGCTGGCAGCCATCGCGCGGCTCGACGACGAGATGCGGGTCATCGTCCGACCGATCGACCCGGCGGCCGCCGCGACCGTCCTGGACGTGGCCCTGCCGAGCAACGCTGGCGACATCGAGTCGGTGAGCTTCCGCCCCACGACCGAACCGGAGCTCCTGGTGATGGCCGCCATGGATCCGAGCGGACGTCGGGGGATCGTGGTGCATGAGCTCACGACCGGCGAGACTCGAACGGTCGCTGCGCCACCGGCCGATGCCGAGCTGTTCGGCGCCGTGTGGTCGTCGACCGGCGAGAACATCATCTACAGCCAGTTCGACCCGGCGGCCGACGGCATCTCCGCTCGGACGCATGTCGTGGCCGCCGACGGGTCCGGCGACCGCCGGCTGGACGAGGCACCGGGCACGACGTTCGACCTCCCGGCCAGCCCGGCGTCCAACGATGGAACGCGGGTCGTCCTCTTCCGAGGGCCCGACGGCGTGTCGGGCGAAAAGGCGCTCGTCGTCTCGATCAGTGGCGACGGTGCCCCCGTCGAGCTGGCCTGTGGGCCGACCACGGACGTCGTGTGTGCGAGTCGCTGGATCTGGTCGCCGGACGACTCGACGCTCATCGGCACGGTCGTGGGCGGCGGCTACCTCCAGGCCGATCCGTCGACCGGAACGGTGACGCCGCTGGATTGGGACGGCACGAACCAGCCGAACTGGCAACGCGTCGGCCCGTGAGGCCCGGCTGACGGACTGAACCATTCGCTTGACGCGGACGCCATACGCTGAGAGCACGACCACCGTGGCCGTGCCGTCACCAGCGAGGCGACCGTGGACCAGCGAGGACTCGTCGAACGAGCGCGGGGAGGCGATCACGACGCCTTCACCGCGCTCATCGACGTCCGCCTCGCGCGGCTGGACGCGGCTGCCCGACTGACCCTCCGCGATAGCGAGCTCGCGCGCGATGCTGTCCAGGAGGCGCTCATCCGAGCGTGGCGAGACCTGCCCGGGCTTCGTGACCCGGAACGGTTCGACGCCTGGCTCCATCGCCTGCTCATCCACGCCTGTCTCGACCTCATCCGCCGCCGCAAGCGCCGGGTCATCGAGGTCGAGCTCACGCCGCTCGACCTGCCGGCTGCGCGTGACGTGGCCGGCGATCTCGCCGACCGCCAGCTCCTGGACGAGGCGCTCGGACGCCTGGACCCGGGGCATCGCGCGGTCGTCGCCCTGCACTACCTCCTCGGGATGCCCTTGCCGCAGGTCGCGGCGACGCTGGGCATCCCGTCCGGGACGGCCAAGTCACGCCTCCACTACGCCCTGGCGGCGATGCGGACGCACGTGACGGCCGAACCCGATGTGTCGCCGGCCGCCATCGCAGGAGGGCAGCTCGCATGACTGCCCCGCTGCGCTTCGATCAGGACCTTCCGATCCTCCTCGACGACCTGTACGTGACCGGCACGCCCGACTACCGAGACGACCTCGTCCGGCGGCTCGCGGCGACGCGCCAGCGGCCCGCCTGGACGTTCCCAGGAAGGTGGCTCCCAGTGGAACTCACGACTCAGACCGTGCCCGGTCCACGGATGCCGTGGCGCACGCTCGGCGTCCTCGCCCTCATCGGTCTGTTGCTGGCCGCCGTGGCCATCGCCTACGTCGGATCGCCGCAGCGGTTGCCCGCGCCATTCGGTCCGGCGGCCAACGGCATCGTCGTGTACTCGAAGGGCGGCGACATCCTTGTCCGCGACACCGTCGATAGCGCGCCGCGAATCCTCCTCGGCGGGCCGACGGCGGACTTCGCGGAGAGCATCTCGCCGCTCGGGCGGTCCGTCCTTGGGGTCCGCTTCGACGCGCAGGAGGCGATGGACCTCCTGGTCGTCCCGGTCGACGGCGGGGACCCGGTCCGGATCGGCGGTCCGTACCGGAACGTCAACGGCATCAGCTGGTCGCCGGACGAATCGCGCATCGCCATCGCCCATGCCGTCGTGGGCATGCCTCGCCTGACGATCGTGAACGCGGACGGCAGCGGCGAGCGCGACCTCGACGTGGGGATGGATGTGGATTCCCCCAGCTGGCGACCGCCCGATGGCGCTCAGCTGTCCTTCCGCGGCCAGGTCGGCGACAACTGGGGGCTGTTCCTCGTCAACCCCGACGGTAGCGGCCTGACGCAGGTCGACGTCACGCGCGATCTGATGGAATCACCGTACGAAGTCCTGGCACCAGCGTGGTCGCCGACCGGTGACCGGATCGCCTTCCATCGTCTCGTCGACACCCCCGGCCACGGCAACGGCAACGGATTTCGGATCCACGTGGCCGAGGTCGATCGCGTCGGCGGAGTGGTCCAACAGGACACATTCGAGTTCGACGACGAGTCGGACGAGGAGATGGACGTCGCCTGGATGCCGGCCGGCGACGAGCTGGTGTTCCTTCGCCACAACGACGGGACAGAGACACTCTCCATCGCCAGCCCGGTCCGTGGAGCACGGGCCCGCGATCTCCGCGTCACGTCCGCGACCGGCGAGTACCAGCAGCTCCGAGCCACGGTCGCCCCGGACGGTCGATCGGTCATGGTCCACGTCTTGCCCGACACGACGGACTGGGTCGCGGACCCGACGACCGGCGAGGCCATCCGAACTGACATCGACGGCGAGGACATGGTCTTCATCCAGCGTCGCGCGCCCTGATCGAGCCGGACACAAAGTGAACCCCGGGTTGGTCGGGACCCGGGGTTCAGGGAAAGGCGTTGTGTGCCCTTCATCCTAGCGTCTTGCGGGCGTCCCGTCCAGCCCGTCCGACGTCAGTCGATGAACGGCGAGGGATCCATGGTCGGCGTGGAGCGTGGCTTGGCCTTGTCGAACACGTCGCGGACGACCTTGCGGATGTGGCGGATGGACGCCCGATCCAGGTACTCGGGGTACTCCGGTGGGATGAATCGGATGCGCTTCATGCCCTTGATGTCGGTCGCCTCGGCGAGCTGCACCAGGGCCGGCAGGTCGCGTCGCTTGAGGTTCGTCCAGAGGTGATCCTTGGCGATCGTCATGAGCTCGGGCAGCTCGACCAGGAGGGACTCCTTCTTCAGTTGCCGGCCCAGCGCGGACAGCACGAGCTGCTGGCGCTCCATCCGCCCGTAGTCGGAATCCTGGTGCCGGGAACGCGCATACATCAGGGCCTTGCGCCCGGTCATGTGCTGCTTGCCCTTCTTGATGTAGACCGTGACGTAGCCGTTCCCGTTCTCGAGCGGGTAGCGCTCGTCGTAGACGGCCTCGGGCACGTTGATGTCCAGCCCGCCGACCGCGTTGATCAGGCGGACGAACCCGCGCAGCTCGACGACGACCATCCCGTCCAGCTTGCGTCCGACCAGGCTGCCGATCGCCATCTGGACCGCACGCAGCCCGCGGACCTCGTCCTTGCCCGGAAACTGGTCCGGGTGCCCGGACGCGTAGACGTACAGGCCGTTGATCATCTCGGGGTAGCACCGGCAGGCGAACGCCCCGCGGCTCTCCTTGGGGAGCGGCACGTTGACCATGTTCCGGGGGATCGAGAACAGGGCCGCCTCGCCGCTGGCGGCATCGACGCTCAGGACGACGAGCGTGTCCGTGCGCAGGCTCCAGCGGCCCGGACCCGAGTCGGCACCCACCAGCAGCACATCGAGGCGGCCATCCGTCAGTGGGCCCGGGCGGGGCGTCGGGGCCGGCGTCGGCGTCGGCGGCAGGCTCACATCGAGCGTGGGCAGGGCGCCGAGCTCCGGTGCCTGATACGGCGTCGGCGACGGGGTCGGGGTCGGATCGGGGATCTCGCCGAACCCGTCGTCCTCGTCCTCGGCTTCGTCACCCTGGAAGACCGCGACGACCGTGTCCCGGGCCGCTGCGACCTCCGCGCCGACGAGCACATGCGTCCCGACCGTGACGACGAGCAGGGTGACGACGACCGTCGAGCCCAGCCGCGTGCGCTGGTCGTGCCGGCTGCCGTTCCACCAGGCGTCCACGATGGCGGCCAGGCGCCAGACCAGGATCGCGGCGTCAAGGACGAGAAGGGCGGTGAACACGCCGGGCTGGACGGCGAGCTCGAGGATGGTGCCGGGCCCCGCGCCAGCCAGGCCCAGGATGAGCACGAGCAGCGCCATGGCCGGAAGGAGGAACAGGAGCCCGGCACGCAGGCGGCCGTTGACCAGCTGGCCCATGCCCGGCGCAACGAACGACAGGACCGCCGCGAGCGTTCGGGACGCTCGCAGCGGCGGACGCGCGATGGGCGTGACGGGCTCTTCCATCGACCGGGCTTCGACGTCCGAGCGAGGGTGACGGTGACGGCGCTCGGACCGCCGGCAGGCTAGCGCACCGGAATCGCCGAGAATCACGAAAGCCGGCCTCTCGGCCGGCTTCCTGACGCGTCAGCTTGGTTGCGGGGAAGGGATTCGAACCCTTGACCTTCGGGTTATGAGCCCGACGAGCTGCCGCTGCTCCACCCCGCGTCGGCAAGGATAGGGGCCCGGTCCCGTTCGGTCAAACGCTCGGCGCCTCTGTCGGCGTGCGCGCTGGGACCGCGGTCAGGCGTGATCCGCCGATGACGAGGGCCAGCACGAGGGTCACGACCATCAGCGCGCTGAACACGTAGAACGGGTACAGGATGTCGGCAGCGGCCAGGACCCCGGCCAGCAGCGAGGCGACGATGAAGCCGAGCGTGCCGGCCGCTCCGAACAGGCCCTGCGCGGTCGAGGACCGGCCGGCCGGGGAATTGGCCGCGACGAGCGCGTACAGGGCCGGCCCGGACAGGGCGAACCCGAGGCCCTCGAGGAGGATGAGCGGGACGGCCAGGACCGGGTCGTCGATGCGCGTGTAGGCGATCCCGGCGACGGCTGGCAGCAGCGAGCCGACGACGATGAACCACCGAACGCCGCGGCGGTCCACCCAGCGGCCGGCGATCGGCGAGAGGAGCAGCACCGGGACGCCGAACATCGCGAAGGTCAGGCCGATGAGCGCGAGGTCCGCCCCAAGCCCTTCGAGGAACAGACTCCAGATGACCTCGTACGTGCCGCTGGCGTAGTAGCCGCCCACGTTCAGGATGATCGCGGCAATGAGACCCCGATTGAGGAGCCGGCGCGGGGCATCCGGGCGGTCGTCGACCGTCGCGTCGGCGAGATCGCGGGCCAGCCGGCCCTCCAGGTAGGGCCCGTCCGGCGGGAACTCGGTGACGTCCGTGGCCGAGACGTGCCGACCACGCTGGCCGGCCGGCGCCTCCTTGACCCGCAGGCCGACACCGATCGCGGCGACGATGGCCGTGATCGCGCTGAACACGAAGACGAACCCGATGCCGCCGAAGGCGGACGCCCCGAACGCGCCGATCGATGGGCCCAGCAGCAGGCCGCCCATCTGCGCCGCGCCGTACAGCCCGAAGGCCTCACCCCGTCGCTCCGGTGGCGTCGCGTCGGTCAGGAAGCCGCGCGCCGCGGGGTCGTACATGGCGGCCCCCAGGCCGGAGGCCGCGCGCAACGCGATGAACGCCCCCGGTCCGGTCAGCACGAGCGGCAGCGCCCCGAAGATGCCCGTCGCGATGAGTCCGATGACCATGATCGGGACGCGCGCGGTCCGGTCCGCGATCCAGCCGAAGATCGGTTCGCTGACGAGTCGCGCGGCGGGCCATGCGGCGATGACCAGGCCGAGCATCGCCAGGTCGATGCCCTGCTCCGTGAAGTACAGGGGCAGGACCGGGAGCAGGCCGCCGAACCCGAGCCACACGACGAACTCGGCGACGAGCAGCGGCAGGATGCCGCCCCAGCGGTCGAGCCAGGTGGTCAGGCGGGAGGGCGTGCGGGAGGAGCGGTCGGTCGTGGTGGGCATGGTCGGGGCCGGCAGGCGGGCTGGAGCCCGGCGGGCGGGGTTCGCAGCGTAGCGCCGGCGCGACGCCGGCGGCCGCCGGGATGCGCGGCACAGGACGCAGCGCTGACCGCAGCGCCGCCGACGGGCGCCGGCGAGCCGGACGGTCGCGGTCCGACCTATACTCCCCGTTCGCCCCCCGAACGCCCGACGGAGGTGCATGCCCGTGAGCGCCATCGAGGCCGAGGGCCTCGTCAAGATCTACAAGGGACGCAAGTCCGAGGTCCGCGCCCTGGACGGCGTCGACCTGAGCGTCGAGGAAGGGACCGTGCTCGGCCTCCTGGGCCCGAACGGTGCCGGCAAGACGACGACGGTCCGGATCCTGGCCACGCTGCTGAAGCCCGACGCCGGGCACGCCCGGGTCGCCGGATTCGACGTCGTCAAGCAGCCCCAAGAGCTGCGCAAGGTCATCGGCCTGTCCGGTCAATACGCCGCCGTCGACGAGAACCTGACCGGCCGCGAGAACCTGTGGTTGTTCGGACGGCTCTATCAGCTCTCGTCACCGGTCGCCAAGCAACGGGCCGACGAGCTGCTCGCCCAGTTCGACCTCGTGGACGCCGCCGATCGCGTGGTCAAGACCTACTCGGGCGGCATGCGGCGCCGGTTGGACCTGGGGAGCGCCCTCATCGGCCGACCGCGCCTGCTCTTCCTCGATGAGCCGACGACCGGCCTGGACCCACGCAGCCGGCTCGGGATGTGGGAGGTCATCCGTGGCCTCGTCCGTGACGGCACGACGCTCCTCCTGACCACCCAGTACCTCGAGGAGGCCGATGCCCTGGCCGACATGATCGCCGTCGTCGACCACGGCAAGATCATCGCCCGCGGCACGGCCGACGAGCTGAAGTCGCAGGTCGGTGGCGAGCGCATCGAGGTCGTCGTCCACGACCGGTCCGAGATCGAGCGGGCGCGCGACGTCCTGTCGCGCGACCTCGAGGCCGACGCGGTCCTCGACGAACACACGCGCAAGCTCACCGTGCCCGCCACGGGCGGGGCCCAGACGCTCATCCAGGTCGTCCGCGACCTCGACGAGGCGGGCATCCGGATCGATGACGTCGCGCTCCGCCGGCCGACCCTGGACGACGTCTTCCTGTCGCTGACCGGCCACGCCTCGGTGGACGGCGACGAGGAGGCCGCGGCATGACGGCGGCCCTCCGCGACGGCCTGCTCGTCGGCTGGCGCAACCTCAAGCGCATCCCACGCATCCCGGAGCTGGCGATCTTCGCGATCCTCCAGTCGATCATGTTCGTGCTGCTGTTCGCCTTCGTCTTTGGTGGGGCGATCCTCCTGCCGGGCTACCCGAATGACCCGAAGTTCTACCGCGAGTACCTGATGCCCGGCATCTTCGCCCAGACCATCGTGTTCGCCAGCGCGACCACGGCCATCGGGATGACCGACGACGTCGCCAAGGGCATCATCGATCGGTTCCGCTCGCTGCCGATGTCACGGTCGGGTGTCCTGACCGGGCGGGCCTTCGGTGATGTCGTCTACAACGCCGGCATCCTCATCGTCCTGTTCGCGTCCGGCCTCGCCGTCGGCTGGTCGGTCAACACGGGGTTCCCGGAGTTCCTGGCCGGCTACGCGTTGCTGCTCCTGTTCGCGTTCGCGATGTCGTGGCTGGGGATCTGGCTCGGCCTGATGGTCCCGTCCGTGGAGGTTGCCCAGCAGGTCATCTTCACCGTGCTCTTCCCGATCACCTTCGTGTCCAGTGCGTTCGTCCCGGTCGCCTCGCTCCCGGAGTTCCTCCAGCCGTTCGCGGAATGGAACCCGACGAGCACCCTGACGAACTCGCTGCGCGAGCTGTGGGGCAATCCCAACCCGTTCGTGTCAGACAGCTTCCCGTCGCAGAATCCGATCCTCGTGACCCTCCTGTGGGTCGTGTTCTTCGTCGTCGTGTTCGGGCCGCTGGGCGTCCGCCGCTACCGGAACATGAGTCGCTGAGACGGTCGGCCGTATCATCGGCGGGTGCTCCCCGCACCGTGGCTCCTGGCCCTGGCCTTCGTCGTCGCCCTGCTCGTCCTGCTCCCGGCCCGGCGGCTCCAGGTGGCGGGCGTCGCTCGCCGCTGGATCGGCCTGTACGCGCTGGTGCTGTGGTTGCTCGCGATGATGCTGGCCATCCGACCCGTCGGCGCGCGGATCCTGGTCCCGTTCCTCCTCGTCGCCTATCTGGCGCCGTTCGTGGCCGCTCCTGACCGCGTCGGCCGCTTCCTGGGCCGCGGCGGCGGAGGCGTCCGGCCGGGTGACCGGCCGCCGATGAAGGACGTCACTCCGCCCGACCAGCGGACCGACGGGTGACGCCGGTCGATCCGATGGCCGGCCGGCTCGCGCTCCACGGCGGCGGCGAGTTCCTGCCCGGCGATGAGCGGTTCCTCGGGGCCATCCTGCGCGCGGCGAGCGACGCCGTCGTCCGGGCCGGCGATGCCTCGCGAGCGCTGCGGATCGTGGTCGTCCCGACGGCGGCCGCCCGTGGCCGACCGGACCTGGCGGCACGGAACGGGGTCGCGGCCCTGGAGCGGGTCGCCCGCGACCTGGGCCTCGACGCGACCGCCGACGCCGTCGCGATCACCGACACGGCGACCGCCGACGACCTGACCTTGGCCGCGAGCCTGGAGACCGCCGACCTCATCCACTGGCCTGGCGGCGATCCCGACCTCATCCCGCGGCTCTACCCGGGAACGGCAGCCTGGCGGGCCATCCAGGCGGCCCTCGGCCGAGGTGCCGTCCTGGCCGGGGCGAGCGCCGGGGCGATGGCCATGGGCGAACGGACGTGGACCCCGGGCGGCCTCCTCGAGGGCCTGGCCCTCGTGCCCGGCATCCTCGTCGTACCCCACGCCGACGCGGGGGTCTGGGGACGCATCGTCGCCCAGTACGGGACGCTGGACATCGGCGAGTTGGGCGTCCTGGGGCTGGCCGAGCGGACCGGCCTCATCGGCCGGTCTGGGTCGCCCTGGACCGTCGCCGGCGAGGGCGAGGTCCGCTGGCTGCGGCCCGGCGAGCGCGACGCCGACGCAGCGATCGTGGCCACCGACGGCGCCACGATCGAGCTGGCCTGACCGATCGTGCGGACGGACCTCGGCTGGCAGCTGGACCCGGATATCGTGTTCCTCAACCACGGCTCGTTCGGCGCGTGTCCGGCGGCCGTCCTCGCGGTCCAGCAAGACTGGCGTGACCGCCTGGAACGGCAGCCCGTCCGGTTCCTCGACGGGGAGCTGCCCGGCCTGCTCGACGACGCGCGACAACACGTGGGCGCGTTCCTCGGAGCCGATCCGGCCGGACTGGCCTTCGTGCCCAATGCAACGACCGGGGTCAACGCCGTCCTGCGCTCCCTGCGCTTCGAGCGTGACGACGAGCTGTTGACCGACGACCACGAGTACAACGCCATCCTCACGACCATGCGGGCCGTCGCCGCCCGTGACGGGGCGCGGGTCGTCGTGGCCCCACTCCCCTTCCCGATCGGCAGCCCGGACGAGGTCGTCGACGCGCTCCTGGAGCGCGTGACGCCGCGGACGCGGTTGGCGGTCCTCAGCCACGTGACCAGCCCGACCGCCCTCGTCCTGCCCATCGAGCGGCTCGTCGCCGCGCTGGCCGAACGCGGCGTCGACACGCTGGTCGACGGGGCCCACGCGCCGGGGATGGTGCCGCTTGCCTTGGACGCCCTCGGGGCCGCGTACTACACGGGCAACGGCCACAAGTGGCTGTGCGGGCCCAAGGGCTCGGCGTTCCTGTGGGTCCGCGCCGATCAGCGGGCCGTGGTCCATCCGACGACGACCTCCCATGGCGCGAACGACCCCCGCCCTGATCCGTCGCGCTACCACCTCGAGTTCGACTGGCCCGGGACGACCGATCCGACCCCGGCCCTGACCCTGCCCGCCGCCATCGACTGGGTGGCCGCCCAGGATCCCGGTGGCTGGCCGGCGGTCATGGCCGCCAACCACGCGCTGGCCATCGAGGCACAGCGGCGCCTGTCCGAAGCGCTCGGGGTGCCGCCGCCGGCCCCGGCGGCGATGCTCGGGTCCATGGCGTCGCTGCCACTCCCCGTCGACGCGACGGACGCGGCCGGCGACGCCCTGCACGATGCGCTCTTCGAGGACGACCGGATCGAGGTGCCGATCCCGTCCTGGCCGGTCCGCGGAGCACGGGCCCAGCCCGACGATCCGCCGGCCAGGCTCCTGGTACGTGTGTCCGCGCAGCGCTACGTCGAGCCGGCGGACATCGACGCGCTGGTGGCCGCGCTCGGTCGGCGGCTGACCGCCGCGTAGATCGCCCCAAGGAAGCGGCTGGGGACACGTCCGACCAGGGCCGGCGGTGTCAGTCCGGCCTCGACCGCGAGGCGCTCCCAGGTCCGGAACGAGAACGGATGGGGCACCCACGGGTTGCCGCGATCGGCGTCGTACTCCACGACGATGAACCGGCCGCCGGGCACGACGTGCTCGGCCAGGCGGGAGACGGCCGCGACCTGCCGATCGGTCGCGACGAAGTGGAGGCTGTTGGCGGCCACCAGCCCATCGAGCCGTGGCAGGCCCAGCCGACCCTCGAGGTCGCCGACGACGGTCTCGAGCACGACCTCCGGGAACCGCCGAGCCATCGCCGCCGCCGTCGTCCGAAGCGCGCCCGCGTCGCGGTCGACGGCGACGATCGTCGCGCCCGGGCCCAGCAGGTCGGCCAGGGCCAACGTGAAGGCTCCCGTCCCGGCGCCGATATCGGCCCAGATCGGGGTGCCGGCATCGGCACCGGCGACGCTGCCCGGCGAGCGGACGCCGTCGCGGAGCAGTGCCACGTGGTCGGCGTGTTCCACAGCCGGGTCGCCTATCCGGTCGTCTGGAGCCCGGCCGCGACCCCGTTGACCGACAGTTGCACGAGGCGTTGGACGCGGCCACGGTCCGGATCGTCCGGCGGGAGCGAGCGGAGCCGGGCGAGGAGCCGGACCTGGAGCTCGGACAGCGCATCGACGTACGGGTTGCGCAGGGCGATGGAGCGCTGGAGGATCGGGGCGCCGTCCAGCAGCCGGGTGCGGCCGGTGATCCGCAGCAGGTGGTCGACGGCGCGGTGGTATTCCGCCTCGATGATCTGCCAGCGGCGCTCCCCGTCGGCCCCGGCCAGCGCCGCGTACCGCCGGGCGACGCCCATGTCCGCCTTGGCCAGGATCATTTCGGCGTTGTCGAGGACCGACGACAGGAACGGCCAGTGCCGGTACAGCCGGCCGATCTCGTCCAGCCCGGTGTCGCCGTGGGCCGCCCGGTAGGCGTCCAGGGCGAGGCCGAGGCCGTACCAGCCAGGCAGATCGATCCGCGACTGGGACCAGGCGAACGTCCACGGGATGGCCCGCAGGGCGTCGATCGGAGGGGCGGCCACCTCCCGGCCCGTCCGGCCGCGGGCGGCCGGACGCGAACCGAGGCGCAGGTCGGACAGCTCGGCGATGGGCGTGACGTCGCGGAAGAACGCGGCGAACCCCGGGTCGTCGTGGACGAGCGACCGATACGCCGCCCGAGCCGTGGCCGCCAACTCGTCCATGATCGCCGCCCCGGCCTCGAGCGCCGCAGCCATGGCGGCCTCGTGCTCCGGCATGGACGCCAGGATCGTCGCGCCGGTCAGTTGCTCGAGATGCCGGCGGGCGATGGCCGGATCGGCGTAGTTCGCCGCGATGACCTCGCCCTGCTCGGTCAGCTTCAGGCGACCGGCGACGGCCCCCGGCGCCCCGCCCATGATCGCCCGGTTGGCCGGCCCCCCGCCGCGCCCGATGGCGCCACCTCGTCCGTGGAACAGGGTCAGCTCGATGCCGTGCCGACGGGCACTGGCCACGAGGTCGACCTGGGCGCGGTGGAGCATCCAGGCCGCGGCCAGGAAGCCGGACTCCTTGCTCGAATTGGAGTAGCCGAGCATGACCTCCTGGCGATCGCCCCGACCCGCCAGGTGCCGCCGATACGCCGGATCGGTCAGCAGCGCGTCGAGGATGCCGCCCGCGTCGGCCAATGCCTCGGTCGACTCGAAGAGCGGGACGACGTCGATCCCGGGGGCAGGCCCGTCCGGGTGGGCGGCGGTCGCCAGGTCGAGGACGTCGGTGACGTCGGACGCCTCCGCGGTGAACGACACGACGACGCGATGGCAGGCCAGCGGCCCGAACCGGCCCTGGATCGTGCCGATCGCCCGGAACGTGGCGAGGACCTCGTCGAGCGTCACACCGGGCGCCAGTTCACGGTCGCCGGACCCACCCTCGGCCAGCGCGGCCAACGCCGCCCGATGGACCGCGCTGTGCTGGCGGATCTCCAGCGAGGCCAGGTGGAAGCCATACGTCGCGACCTGCCAGCGCAGCTCGGTCAGCTCGCCCCAGGCGACGCGCGGCAGCCCATCCTCCAGGAGCGCGGCCTCGACCTCGGCGAGCTCCTCCTCGAGCTCGGCCGCGGCGTCGTAGTGGCCGGACCGCGGACCGGCCTCGTCGGTCAGGGCGACCCGCGTCCGCTGCAGGCGCTCGGCGATGAACCCGAAGCGCTGGCGATAGGGCTCGTCCGGGAAGCGGCGACGAAGCTGCCGGTCGGTCTCGGGCAGCGCCTCGGCATCGCGGCCGAGCCGCGTGGCCAGGGCCCGGGGCACGCGCGGGCCGGTCGTCGCCGCCGACAGGGTCTGCATGAGCCGCAGGGCGACCGCCTCGTAGCCGTGCAGGACGTGGTCGGCCTGGATGCGCATCGTTCGGAGGGTCGTCTCGGCGGTCACGAACGGGTTGCCGTCCCGGTCACCACCGACCCACGACCCGAACCGGAGGTAGGCCGGGACCCGCGGCGGACGGGCGCCGGTCCGCGCCCCGCGGCTGCCGTGGCGATCCAGCGCGGCGTCGGTCGCCCGGTACAGGCGGGGCACGACCGTGAACAGCGTGGCATCGAAGACGGCCATCGCCGTCCGGACCTCGTCGAGCGGTTCGGGCGCGATGGCGCGCAGGTCGGAGGTCCGCCACAGGAGCGTGATCTCCTCGCGCAGGCGGCGCCGGACGTCGCGGTCCTCGGATGGGGTCAGGCGCGGGTCGTCGAGGCGTTCCAGGAGGACCGCACAGCGACGCAGGGCGATGAGGATCGTCCGCCGGCGGGCCTCGGTCGGGTGCGCGGTCAGGACGGGCGAGATCCGCAGCTCGGCGAGGATCGTGTCGATGTCCGGCTCCGACCGACCGGCCAGGCGGAGTCGCTCGATCGCCTCCGCGACGGAGTCGTCGAGGAGCCCGAACCGGGCGGCCCGCTCGCGCCGGCGGAGGGCCCGGACCCGGCCGCGGGCCTCGGCCAGGTTGACCAACTGGAAGTAGATCGCGAAGGCCTCGATGATCGCCTCCGTATCGCCGACGTCCAGGGCGTCGAGGTCATCCTCCAGGCGGGCCCGCTCGGCCGGATCGTCAGCGACGCGCAGGGCGATCATCGTCGTCCGCAGGCGCTCGACCCGCTCGAACGTGTCGGCTCCGGCCTGCTCGGCGATGACCTCGCCGAGGAGCGCGCCGAGGAGGCGGACCTCGGCCGTGAGCGGGTCCCGGGCGCCGGCTGAACCGATCCCGGACGGCTCCGCTCGCGACGGGCTGGCGACCGGTCGACGCGGGTCGCTCACGCCGCCCGCCCGCCGTGGCGTCGGCCCGGTCGACGATCGTTCGCGCGGTACCGCAACCTATGGAGGACGCCGCCGCAACCTTTCGCGGCAGTGTTCGTTCCTACCCTTGTATCGTGACGTTCATGGCGCACCAGGCGGAAGGTCGGCACGGGGCCGGCCCGCCGTCGCTCGACCCCCAGCCCGAACGGCCGTCGGACGGCCCGTCGGGGCAGCTGGAGCAGCTCCGGTTCCTCCACCGGATCGCTCGGCTGGCGACGACCGCGCGCACCTGGGACGAGCTGCTCGGCACGGTCGTGGACGAGACGCGCGACGCGCTCCATGCCGATGTCTCCTCCCTGTACCTGCTCGACCGGGACGGAGCGTACCTGACCCTTGCGGCGACCAACGGCCTGGACCGGTTCCAGATCGGACGAGCGCGCGTGCCGTTCGGCGAGGGGGTCACCGGCCACGTCGCGCAGACCCACCGACCCCTGGTCATCCCCGACGTCAAGGCCGACCCGCGCTTCCTGTGGGTCCGGGGCCTGGACCAGCGCCGGTTCGTCGCCTCGATGCTCAGCGTGCCGCTGACCTGGCACGACCAGGTCGTCGGCGTGCTCAATGTCCAGACCGAACGACCGCGGACGTTCTCCCCGTTCGATGTCGACCACCTCGGGGCCATCGCCGACCTGCTCGCCGGCATCGTCGAGAAGGGCCGCCAGCAGACCGAGGCGGAGGCACGGGTCGAGGCCCTCAAGGCCATCGACGAAGCACGCAGCGAGCTCATCGCGCTGGTCACCCACGAGCTGCGCACGCCGCTGGCCGTCGTCCGGGCCTACGCGGACCTGCTGGCTGAGGAGCCCCAGCTGGCCGGCCGTGAGTCGCGGGACATCGAGCGGCGCAAGACGCGGGCCGCCTGGCATGGCGCCACGCTCGAGCAGATCGAGCGCCTCGACCGGCTCGTCGATTCCATCCTCGCCTCGGTCCGGGTCGTGCCCGAGGACGCCGCCAGCGTCACCCCGGTCGACGTCGAGGCGGCGGTCGCCGAGGTCCTCCAGTCGCTCCGGCCACTGCTCGGTCATCACCAGGTCGCCGTCGGCGGACGGCCGCGCCTGCATGCCCTGGCCGATCCGCCCCGCTTGCGCCAGATCCTGGAGCACCTCGTCGAGAACGCGGTGAAGTACGCCCCGGCGGCCACGACGATCAGCATCGACTGGTCGCTGGTGGAGGGGGTCGTCCACCTCGGGGTCAGCGACGAGGGGCCGGGCATCCCCGACGAGTGGCGCGAGCGCATCTTCGAGCCGTACGCCCGGCGCGACACGCACACTGCCCGTGGCTCGGGGATCGGCCTGTACGCGGCCAAGCGCCTCGGGGAGTCGATGGGCGCGCGGCTGTGGTGCGAACCGGCTCGGCCGCACGGGGCTCGATTCGTCGTCGCCCTGCCGGCCGCCGTCGCCGTCTGATGTCCATCCCGTCGCCGTCAGCGGCGCTTCCCCCACGACCCGAAAGGTAGGACCATGATCAGCATGAGCACGCGCCCCCTCCGGATCCTCGTCGTCGACGATGACCCGGCGATGGTCGGCGCGATCACCGCCCTCGTGGGCACGGAGGGCCACCAGGTCATCACCGCCTACGACGGCCTGACGGCCGTCAAGCGGTTCCGCGAGGAGCATCCCGACCTGGTCCTGCTGGATCTGGCGATGCCCGGTCCGGACGGCTTCTCGGTCGCCGGCCAGATGCGGGCCGTCGGCCAGGCGCCGATCCTCGTCGTGTCCGGCGAGAGCGGCGAGGCGGCCAAGGTCCGGGCGCTGGGCCTGGGTGCGGACGACTACCTGACCAAGCCGTTCGGCAAGGCCGAGCTGCTCGCCCGGATCGCGGCGATCATGCGTCGGGTCGACCGGCCGGGCGCCGGCGGTGCCCCGGCCGGTCCGCTGGAGGCCGGCGGCCTCGTCCTGGAGCCGGGCCGCCACGAGGCACGGGTCGACGACACCGCCCTGGCCCTCACGCCGACCGAGTTCCGGCTGCTGGAGGCCCTCGTCCGAGCCAACGGGGATATCGTCCCGCACCTCCAACTGGCCCGGGCCGGCTGGCCGGCCGAGACCGATCCGGACCTGCTCTGGCTGAAGCCGCACCTCGCCCGTTTGCGGGCCAAGGTGGAGGAGGCCGGCGGACCGCACGTCGTCGCGGTCCGGGGCGTGGGCTATCGGATCGTCGTCGATGAGGGGCCGGCGCCGGCGCTCGACTGAGCGCCTGGGTCAGACCGCCAGCGAGACGGCGCGGCCGCTGATGTCGTGGGCCGCGTCCGCACACGTGACCCGGCAGCCACGGGCGTCGCGCCCACCGAGCGGGTTGAAATGGAACCAGGCCTCGCCGCCCGGGGTCAGGCGACAGCCACAGGCCGCGCAGGTGACCGGCGCACCATGGCCGTCGCGGACGGCCGTCGGGCGGGTGATCTCGGAGTCGGACGGGTGGATCATGGCGGTCACCTGCTGCGACGGGCGGCGGTCGTCGGGCAGCATCGCGACCGAGTCGGAGCGACGCTTCCCCATCATGACCGCAGCGTAGGTCCGGGCCGGCGGCGCGTCGTTAGCGGCGCGGGGTCGGGCAGGTTGCGGGTCGGTGTCAGCGACCGCCGGCCGCCACGCCCGCCGAGTGGACGACCTCGGCTAGGGCCGCCACGGCCTCATCGATCCGGGTCACGGTCAGGCGGCTGTACCCAAGGAGCAGCCCGCGGGCCGGCGTCGCGCCGCACTCCGCGTCGGGCAGGTACGAGGGCGACAACGGCCGGACACTGATGGACTGCGCGGCCGCCGCCTCGGCGATGGCGACATCGTCCGCGTCGTCGGGCAACGGCACGAGGACGTGCACGCCGGCGGCGACGCCGCGCGGCACGAACTCCGGCAGCTCGCGGGCGAGCGCGGCCACGAGTCGATCACGGCGCTCGCGGTACGCCTGGCGCGTTCGGGCGATCTGGCGCTCGTAGTCGCCACGGGTGATGAGCCGGGCGAGGGCCAGCTGATCCAGGGTCGGGGACCCGGAATCGGCCAGGTGCTTGTGCTCCACGAGCGGGCCGACGAGGTCGGCCGGCAGGCTGAGCCAGCCCAGACGGAGGCCCGGCGCGAGCGTCTTCGACGCGGTCCCGGCGTGGACGACATGCTCCGGGTCGAGGCCCTGGAGGGCTCCCACCGGCAGCCGGTCGTAACGGTTCTCGGCGTCGTAGTCGTCCTCGATGAGGAGCCGCCGGCGAGACCGCGCCCACGCCACCAGCGCCGTCCGGCGCTCGGGGGCCATGACCTGGCCGGTCGGGTACTGGTGGGCGGGTGACACGACGAAGGCGTCCGGGCGCAGGGCATCCAGCGCGTCGAGCCGCGGGCCGGAGTCGTCCATCGGGACGCCGACGAGGCGGAGGCCCCAGGAACGGACGGTCAGCCACAGCGTCGCCAGCGACGGGTTCTCGACCGCCACGACGGTGGCACCCCGGGCAGCGAGCGTCCGACACAGCAGATCCAGGCCCTGGCTGAACCCTTGGGTGATGACCATCCGGCCGGGCTCCACGCGGACGCCCCGCACACGGCCCAGGTAGCCGGCAAGGGCCTCACGCAGCTCGACCCGGCCGCGGTGATCGCCGTAGTCGAACGCGGCATCCGGGGCGTCGTGGAGGGCCCACTCGAGGGCGCGCCGCCAGTCCGTGCGCGGGAAGAGCGAGATGTCCGGGGTCGTCGCGATGAAGTCGTAGCGCCAGGCCGGTTCCGGCGTGTCGGGCTCGCACGCCTCGGGCTGGCGGACGGCGGCCACGATCGGCGCGGACCGCGGCCGGATCTCGAGGTAGCCCTCCAGGGCCAGTTGGTCGTAGGTGTCGGTGATCACGCCACGCGACAGGCCCAGGTCCTGGGCGAGGGCCCGCGAGGCCGGCAGGCGGGTGCCGGCGGTCAGCCGCCCGTCCTGGATGGCGCCACGCAACAATTCGCGCAGCGAGCGGCGTTGGCGGCCGCGGCGAACGTCGAGATCGACCAGGAGGCCGACCGCGCTGGACCTATCAGGATGCTCGCTGGTGGGTCTATCCATGATGCCAGTCAGCGTACATCATGAGGTCCAGTTCCGCGATGGAGGACCTACCGACATGGACCTGTTGCTCGCCACCTCGATCCTGCTCAGCGGCCTGGCCGCGCTGGCCGCGGCCGCCGTCCGGTGGGGCGCCAATTCCCGCGACCGACTGCCCGACGATCACCAGCGCTGACCCCGAGGTACCTCATGCATCTCCTCATCCCCTCCCTGGCCTACGACGTCGAGCGTGGCCGTGATGCCGAGCGCGACCGTCGGTCGACGGCCGCGGCGGCCAGCGGGGCGCGATCCACGTCGGGCCGCGCCGCCTGGCGGCCATCGCCCTGGCCCGGATCAGCCTCGCCAGTGCCGCCGCGGTCCGCCGCCTGGACGCCTGCATCGCCGATGACCTGGTGCGACCGATGGTCTCGATCGATGGCATCTGAGCCGCTCACGGTCCCGGACCGCGCGGTTGCGGACCGCCTGGTCGATCCGGTCAGCGAGCCCGACGCGTACCGGGCGCTGCTCCTCGGCTTGCTCGGGGACGACGACCCGGCGGTCATCGGTGGCGCGACGCCGGACTGGATGCGCGCCCTGGTCCGGGCGGCCGGGCCCCGCCTGCGCGATCGCCCGGCGCCGGCCGAATGGTCGGTCATCGAGTGCTTCGGGCACCTCCTCGATTCCGAGCTCGTGACGAGCGCCCGGATCCGCTGGATCGTGGCCGAAGACGAGCCGGACATCGTCGGCTACGACCAGGACCGCTGGGTCGGCGCGCTCGACCATCGGGGCGACGATCCGGACGAGCTCATCGACCTGTTCGCCGCACTGCGCGCCGCGAACTTGCGCCTGTGGGCCCAGACCACGCCGGCCCAGCACGCTCGCATCGGCGTGCACCGCGAACGCGGACCGGAGTCCTACGACCTCATCCGGCGCCTCAACGCCGGGCACGACCGGTTCCACATCGCCCAGGCCGAGCGCGCCCTGGCGGCGATCGGGTAGCGGCGGGCCGGACCTAGCCCGGCGTGGAGCCCACGCCGGCCGGCTGCGGCTCCGAACGGGGCGCCCGGCTCGAGGGTTCGGCCGTGGTCGGGGCAGCCGGCGAAGCGTCCGCGGCGACGGCCACGACCGGCTCCACGACCCACACCGCGGACGGCAGGTCGTCGAGGGCCAGGAGCCGCTCAGCCAGGGCCGAGCCGGCATCGCGCTGATCCTCGAGCAGGCCGCGCAGCTCCACGTTGCGGTCCGGGCCGTCGGCCCGCTCGCGGAGGACGATCGATAGCCGGGTCGCCCCGACGCTGGCCGTGTCGAGTGCGGCCACGTGGCGGCCACTCGGGTCATACAGGTACGCCCGTCCACCGGTCATCCCGGCCCCGAAGTTCGCCCCGACCGGGCCCAGGACCACGACCGTGCCGCCGGTCATGTACTCGCAGCCATGCGGACCGACGCCCTCGACCACGGCCTGCGCCCCCGAGTTGCGGACCGCGAAGCGCATCCCGGCCCGCCCGACGAGGTGGAGGCGCCCGGCGGTGGCCCCGTACAGGACGGTGTTGCCGGCGATCGCCTCCCCGGCGGCGTCGACGGCCAGGTCAGCCTCCGGGTCGGATCGTCAGGCGGCCACCGGACAGGCCCTTGCCGACGTAGTCGTTGGCCTGGCCGATGAGGGTCAGCTCGACGCCGGCCCCGGTGAACGCCCCGAACGACTGGCCGGCCGCACCCTGGAGCTCCAGCCGGACCGGGCCGCGCAGGTCGCCGCGCTCCAGCGCCCCGGTCAGGCCGGCCCCGAACGACCGGTCGGCCGTCGACAGGCGGAGTCCGGCGGCGGTGATGGGGCCCTGGCCATGGAACGCGTGGGCGACGCGGACCTCGAGCGGCGAGGCTGGCGCGTGGCGCGTGGTCCGGGCCGGCAGCGTCGGGTCGGCCCGGCGGTCGGCGGACGCGTCCCACGGCGCCGCGCCGATGACCGGTTCCAGCTCGGCTCGGGCCGCCTCGACGGGCCGGAGGAGTCGCCGGCTCTCGCCGACGATGGACCCGATCGTCCGCGCCCCGACCGTGGCCAGCTCGCGCCGGAGGTCCTCGGCGATGGCCAGGAAGTAGCGCTCGACCATCTCGGGCGTCCCGGTGAACTTGGCCCGTAGGTCCTCGCGCTGGGTGGCGATCCCGGTCGGACACGTGTCGAGGTGGCACTGGCGAGCCATGTCACAGCCGACGGCGACGAGGGCGCCGGTCCCGAACGCGAACTCCTCGGCGCCCAGCAGCGCAGCGACGAGCAGGTCGCGGCCGGTCTGGAGCCCGCCATCCGTCCGCAGGGCGATCCGGTCGCGCAGGTCGTTGCGGAGGAGGGTCTGGTGGACCTCGGCCAGGCCGAGCTCCCAGGGCGCGCCGACGTGCTTGATCGACGACAGCGGCGACGCGCCGGTCCCACCCGCGTGGCCGGACAGGTGGACGTACGATGCCCCGGCCTTGGCCACGCCCGCGGCGATCGTGCCGACCCCGCGACCGGCGACGAGCTTGACCCCGATCCGGGCACCCGGATTGATGGCCCGCAGGTCGGCGATGAGCTGGGCGAGGTCCTCGATCGAGTAGATGTCGTGGTGCGGTGGCGGGCTGATGTAGCTCTGCCCGGGCTGGCCGCGCCGCAGGGCCGCGATGTACGCCGTCGCCTTGCGCCCGGGCAGCTGGCCGCCCTCGCCCGGCTTGGAGCCTTGGGCGATCTTGATCTCCAGCTGGTCGGCCCGGGCCAGGTACGTCGCGGTCACCCCGAAGCGCGCCGAGGCGACCTGCTTGATCCGGGCATCGCGGCGGCGGCCGTCGGCATCCGGCGCGTACCAGGCCGGATCCTCGCCGCCCTCCCCGGTATTCGCGGCACCACCGGCCCGCTGGATGCCGATGGTCAGTGCCTGGTGCGCCTCGGGCGACAGGGCGCCGACGCTCATCGCCGACACGACGAACCGGCGGGCGAGGGACGGCGCGTCCTCGACGTCCTCGAGGGCGATCGGCTCGCGCAGGCGGCGGACCCGCAGCTCGTCGCGGGGCACGGCGGCGCCGTCGACCGGCCGCGTGACGGCGGCTCGATAGCGCGAGAGCGCGGTCTCGATCGACGGGTCCGTGGCCTCCGCCATGGGCGTCTCCGCCATGGGCGTCCCAGGATCGGCCAGCGAACCGGACAGGACCTGGATCTCCTTGGCGATGGCCGGCGTGAACCCGTGGGCCTCACCATCCGCCCGGAATCGCGCGAAGCCGGGGTCGGGCAGGCGCGCCTCGCGCCCGGCGGGCGGCGGGGGCAGGGCGAGCGCGGCCTCGCGTCGACGGAGCTGACGTTCGCCGAGGTCGCGGAGGGTCGTCCGGCCGGGCCAGGCGGCGGCCATCGGGAAGCAGCGAGCGACCACGTCAGGCGCGAGGTCGACCGTATCGATGAGCGCCCCACCGATGTAGCTCGCGACGGCGCTGATGCCCATCCGGGCCAGGGTCTTGCGTAGCCCGGCCTCGAAGGCGGCGACGAGGTTGGCCACGGCATGCCCCGCGGACAGGGACTCGGCGCCGCGCGTCCCGGCCAGCTCGGCGGCCAGCTCGATCGCCAGGCGCGGATGCGCGGCCGTCGCGCCGACGGCCAGGACCATGGCCATGGCATGGACGTCGAGGATGTCGGCGGCGTCGACCACGACATCGGTCCGGCCGCGCAACCCCGCCTCCGTCAGGGCGGTGTGGATGGCGCCAGCGGCCAGGATGGACGGCACCGGCAACCGCTCCGCCGACAGTGCCGCGTCGGACACGATGAGGACATGGACTCCGCGCTCGGCCGCGCGAACGGCGTCCGTCGCGAGTCGAGCCAGGGCGTCCGTCAGCCCGAGGGCGCCGGCCGCTGCCGGCCACGTCGCATCGAGCGCCGCGTTGGGCCGGCGGAGCGTCCGCAGGGCCGCGCGCAGGCCGGCCAGGTCGGCGACGACCGGGCGCTGGAGCCGGACCGAGCGGGGACCGCGCGGCGGGCCGCCGAGCAGCGCCGGGCGGCGCCCCAGCTCGACCCGCAGGTCCATGACGATCCGCTCACGCTCCGGGTCGATGGCCGGGTTCGTGACCTGGGCGAAGGCCTGCCGGAGGTGGTCGGCGACCGGCCGATCCAGGCGCCCGCGGCCGGCCGTCGGCGTGTCGTCGCCCATGCTCCACAGCGGCTCGTGCGCCTCGAGGGTCATCGTCTTGATGTCCAGCCGCGCCTTCTCGGCGTCTAGTCCGGCGAGATATCGCTCGGTGTGGCCGAGGGGAACGTGCCGGGCCAGGGCTGCTGCCGCCGCGACCGGGTCGTCGTCGTGGACGGCGCGCGGCGCGTCGTGGATGGGCAGGCGTCGCAGGGCCCACGTCTTGGCGTCGGCATCCTCGAGGATGCGCCGCCGGCCGGGTTCGACCAGGAGCACCTCGCCCGGACCCAGGCGCCCTCGACGCACGGTCTCCGCAGCCGGTAGCGGGATGGCCCCGGCCTCGGACGCCGCGACGACCAGACGGTCGCGGCTCATCGCGAAGGCGACGGGCCGGAGCCCGTTGCGGTCGATGAGCGCGCCGACCCGACGGCCGTCGGCGAAGACGATCGCGGCGGGGCCATCCCATGGCGCCAGGAGGCCGGCGGTCCGGCGGCGGAGCGTCGCGACGTGCGGATGGGGCGCGCGCCGGAGGGCGAGGGCCTCAGGGATGGCGGTCAGCAGGCTCGTCGTGAGGTCCCAGCCGGTCGTGGTCAGGAGCTCCAGGCCCTCGTCGAGGGACAGCGAGTCGGACCCGTCCGGCGACAGGAGCGGGCCGGCGTCGAGCAAGGCGGCGCCACTCGCGGTCGCCCCGACGTCCGCGGTCCGGCCGCGGACCTGTTCGCGGTTGCCCCGGACCGTGTTGATCTCGCCGTTGTGGGCGATCGCCCGGAACGGTTGGGCGAGGGCCCAGGTCGGACGCGTGTTCGTCGCATAGCGCTGGTGGAAGAGCGCATACGCGACCTGGACCGGGGCCCGCAGGTCGGGGTACAGGTCGGCCAGCCGACCGCCGGCCACCAGCCCCTTGTAGACGATGGTCAAGCACGAGGCGGACGGGACGGACAGGTCGCGGAGGTCGTCGCCGGCCTCGCGGACGGCAGCCTCCAGCCGCCGCCGGACGATGATCAGGCGGCGCTCGAAGGCCTCGTCGGTGACCGGCCGGGCCGCGCGGCCGCGGGCCGGGCCGTCGCCAGTGGCTCCCGTGGCGCTGATCGGCCGAGCCACGATCGCCTGCACGACGGCCGGACACGACGCCGCCGCGGCGGCGCCCAGCGCCGACGGGTCGACCGGCACGGTGCGCCAGGCCACGATCGGCAACTCGGCCGCGCGGAACGTCTCGTCGACCAGGCGGCGGGCCGCCCGCTCGGCGCGCGGCGCCCGCGGCAGGAACAGCTGGACGATCCCGGGCCGCTCGTCGGCGAGTTCGTCCCCGGTGAGCAGGCGCAGGACCGACCCGTCCAGCGGGAGCGAGATCCCGGCGCCATCGCTGGACTCGCCATCCGCCCCGAACGCGCCACGATGCCCCAGCGCCGCCAGCCCGGCCAGGGCCATCGGCAGGACCCGGGCTCGCGACCGCCCGCCCGCGTCCGCGACGAAGCCGACGCCGCAGGCGTCGTGCTCGAAGCGCGGCTCATAGAGCGGGGCGCGTGGGTCGCGACGTGGGACAGCCATGTCAGGGGCCTCCGGAGTCGACAGCAGGGCCGCCGTCCGACCTGGGTCGGCGGCGGCCGGCGGAGCCGTGGTGACGGGAGCGTCCGGCGGATCGGGCCCCGGGAGGAGCCGGTCCGATCCGCCGCGACGCCCGACCGTCAGGACTGATAGGCGGCCTCGCCGTGGACCGACAGGTCGAGGCCCATCTCCTCCGCTTCCGGCTTGACCCGGAGGCCGAGGAGGAGGCCGACGACCTTGACGATGACGAACGTGCCCACGACGGCATAGGCGATGGTCGCCACGACCGCGATGAGCTGGTTGACGAGCTGCTGTGCGTTGCCCTCGAGCAGGCCGCGCGCGCCCTCGGGACCGGTGATGAGCGTGGTCGCGAACACGCCCGTTGCGATGGCGCCGAACATGCCGCCGACGCCGTGGACCGAGAAGACGTCGAGCGCGTCGTCGATCTTGAGGCGCGAGCGCAGGAGCGTCGCGCTGTAGCACAGGCCGCCGACGACGAGGCCGATGATGAGCGCGCCGCCGACCGTCACGTAACCGGAGGCCGGGGTGATGGCGACGAGGCCGGCCACGGCGCCACAAGCGGCGCCGACGACGCTGACCTTGCCGGTGCGCAGGTAGCTCGCGAGGACCCACGTGATGGTGGCAGCCGCGGCCGCGATGTTGGTGACGACGAAGGCATTGGCGGCGAGGCCGTTGGCGGCGACCGCGGAGCCGGCATTGAACCCGAACCAGCCGAACCACAGGAGCCCGGCGCCAAGGATCGTCATCGGCACGTCATGCGGCTCCATCCGGTCGCCGTTGGCGGCGCGACGGCCGAGGAGCAGCGCGACGATGAGCGCAGACACGCCGGAGCTGATGTGGACGACGGTGCCGCCGGCGAAGTCGAGCGCGCCGAGCTGGTACAGCCAGCCGTCGACCGACCAGACCCAGTGGGCCAGCGGCGAGTAGACCAGGATCGACCACAGGATCGTGAACAGGACGAAGGCGCTGAACCGCTTGCGCTCGGCGAAGGCGCCGGTGATGAGCGCCGGGGTGATGGCCGCGAACATGAGCTGGAACCCGGCGAACAGGACGAACGGCACGGTCGTGGCGTACGTCGCGGACGGCTCCATGCCGACGCCGTTGAACATCGCGAAATCGAGACCACCGATGAGACCGAGCCCGCCGACGTCCGGCCCGAATGCCAGCGTGAATCCGATGACGACCCACACGATGCTGACCAGGGCCAGGCCGAAGAAGCTGTGCATGATCGTCGACAGGACGTTCTTGCGGCGGACGAGCCCGCCGTAGAACAGGGCCAGGCCGGGCAGCATGATCATGACCAGCGCGGTCGACATCAGGAGCCAGGCGGTATCTCCGGTGTCCATCCTCGATCCTTCCTCCCGGGGGGCAGGGGATCCCGGTCCTGGGCTGGGGTGCGCGCCGGGATGTGCCCCGAAGGCTATGGACCGCCAAGGTCGCGGTCGGCCCCGTGGCAGGACCGACAAGGTGTCGCTTGGGTGGCGACCGGGCATCGCGAGGTCCGGACGGTTGCAGGCCGGGTACGCCCACGCTCAGCCGTCAGGTGACGGCGCGGCCGCTGTCGCGGACGGACGTGGCGGGCGGACCCGCCGGATCTACGCGGTGCCGACGATCTTCGTCGAGCCTACCCCGCCGGACACATCGATCTCGACGCGGTTCGTCGCTGTCGCGAAGTCGGGCAATTCGTAGCCGTCGAGCGAGCGTGGGAAGCGCACGGTATCGACCTGACTGCTGCCCACGGCCATGCTCGTCCGGATGCGGGCCGCGACGCCGCTCGGGACCTCGATGACGAGGGAGGCTGCCCCGGCTTCGGCCTTGACCGCCGTCGCGCCGGCCGCCGCCGGCAGGGTGACGCGCGTGTCACTGGCCCCGGTGTGCAGCTCCAGGCGGCGCAGCAGGGTGTCGCGCAGGTCGAGGACCGTCTTGGTCGCCCCGGTATCGAGGCGGAGGTCGAGGGGCACCTCGCCGGTCACGCCGAGGGTCCAGGTCGCGTCATGGTCGAGCCAGGGCAGGCCGTAGGTCGTGTCCTGGGCGAGCTCGACCTGGCCCGGCCCGCTCGTCTTGCGCGTCGCCCCGCCGGGGAACGAGCCGTCCACGAGCAGCCCGGCCGGTGCCCGTCCCACCCGGAGCGTCCCGGCGCCGAACTGGAGCCGGACGGCGGCCTGGCTGACGCCATCCAGTGGGATCTGCAGGGTTTCGTGCGGCCGGACCCCGACGGTCACGACCGAGCCGATCAGGAACCAGACACCCAGTCCGATGGCCAGCCACGGCCAGTAGGCATCGAGCCACTCCCAGGGACCCTCGGCCAGCTGGCCGGTCGTGCTCAGGAGCAGGATCGCGCCGACCCCGATCCAGGCGATCGGCCAGGTGAAGTCCCAGATGGCGGCCACGCTCGGTCGCCACGACAGCGCGGTCGAGACGAACGTGGCGACGCCGACGAGGATGACGAACAGCGGCCAGGCCTGGCTCCACGACCAGCCCTGGAGCTCACGGATGAGGAAGACGAGCCCGAGGCCGATGAGCCAGGTCGCCCCGATCAACGACCCGCGCCGCGTACCGGTCATGGCGTGTCCCCCCCGTTGCGACCGGGTCGCAGGGCGTAGACGAGCAGGGCGACGCCGATGCCGACGAGGATGAGCGGCCAGACGAGGTCGAAGTCGAACGCCGGGAGGAACTCCCGGAGCAGGAAGAAGGCGCCGAGCAGGATGAGCAACGCTCCACCGATGATCGCGCCGGACGCCCGCCCATCCGAGCCGCCGGCCGCCCGGCGGGCCGCGCGGGCTTCGCGACGGGCCTGACGACGCGCTTCGCTGGGCGACGGCGCCCAGAGCGTGCCCGGGGCGGCTGCGCCCGCGGCGGCCGGTGGCGCATCCACCAAGGCCGACGTGGTTTCCGTCGCGTCGCCCTCGGGCGGTGTCCCGGCCACCGGGGCGGGCGGCGGCCAGACGTCGTCGAGCTCGTCCTCCTCCGGCACGACCAGGGCCATGACGATGTAGACGACGAGGGCGATGCCGCCGGTGAAGAAGATGAGCAGCGCCCAGATGATCCGGATGAGGGACGGGTCGGCGTCCCACAGCTCGGCCAGCCCGCCGGCCACCCCGGCGAGCATCCGGTCGTCCTTCGACCGGTACAGGCGATCGTTCATCGGCAGCCTTCCTCAGGGTCCAGGGTGAAGCTCGCGGCATTGCCATCGATGGTCAGGACGATGGGCCCAGCGGTCCCGGCGCGCGTCCAGGTGTCGCCATCGCGGGTGAGGCCGCGCGACTCCAGGTTCGAGGCGAACGTGAACTGGTCGGGGACCTCCAGGCGGAGGCTCGCGTCCGCGGGCACACACAGCTCGATGGCCCCGGCGTTGACCGACAGATCCCCGGTCGTCGTGCTGGCGTCGAGGGTGATCCTGGCCCGGCCGGCGTTGACCTCCACGTCGAGCTCGGCGATGGACGCCCCGCTGCCATCGATGAGGACCTCACCGGCGTTGGCGTCGACCTGGACCTGGTCCAGCGTGGCGCCGGCCAGGACGAGCGACGAGGACGCAGCGTTGGCCTCCAGATCGACGCTCCGGAGCCGGTCCGCCGGGGCGGTCACGGTCCAGTCCTGGCGACCGCTGCCGAACCCGTCCGGGGCGGACACCTCGAGCGACGAGGCGCCCGACTGGATGAGCGGCGGGTCGCCGCGGTAGTCGGCTTGGAGGGCCCAGTTCGAGCCGGGCGCTGTCGTCAGGTCGGCCGACCCGCAGTCGAGATCGAGGCTGATCGAGCCCGGACCACTGAAGCTGCCCTCGCGGTCGAGCGAGGCCGACTCGTCGCCGGTATCCAGGCACGACGTGAAGTTGCCCACGCCGACGTCCGCACCGGCCAGCGCCGCTCCGCCGAGCGTGCCCAGGACGAGCGCCGTGACGGCCACGAGCACGAGGCCGATCGACCGACGGCCGAGCAGGAGGGCCAGGCCGATGCCGATGAGGATGAGTGGCCAGAACCGCCACAGGTCGGGGAACGCGCCGACGTCCAGGTACCCGCCGCGCACGAGCAGCGGGACGGCCCCGAGCGGGATGAGCAGGAGGCCCCAGAACAGGAGGCCGCGCCGGATGCGCATGGTCTTGCACCTTCGGTCGTCGGATCGTGGCGAGTCGCCGGGCGGCTGGGTCTCGCGGCCACGGAGCGATCATCGTCATCTTGCGCCATCGGCCGCCCCGCCCGCCATCGACGAATGTCACGACGATGGGTGCCGGACGGCCCCGTCCCGCAGGATCGGCGACGCCTGGCGAGCCGGGTGGGATTCGAACCCACGACCAAAGGATTAAAAGTCCCCTGCTCTGGCCACTGAGCTACCGGCCCGCCGGTAGCCTACCGCGGCGGGTCTTCGGCCGGTCGTCCGGTCGACGCTCAGGCCTGCGATCGCCCGAGGGCGGCGAGGGCCGCGGCCACGACCGCGTCCAGCGGCTGGTCCGCGTCGATCCGGATGCCGATCTCGTCGAGCTCGAGCGGTTCGAGGGTCGCCAGTTGCGAGTCGAGAAGCTCGGGCGGCATGAAATGGGCGCGAGACGCCATCCGCGACCGGACGACGGCCGGGTCGGCGTCGAGCTCGACGACGACGACCGAGCTCGAAGGGAGTCGACGCCGCAGGACGTCCCGGTAGGCCCGCCGCAGGGCGGAGCAGGCCAGGACGGTGGGGCGTCCGTCGGCCTCGGCCTCCGCCAGCCGCTCGGCGACGGTCGCCAGCCAGGGCCAGCGGTCCTCGTCCGTCAGCCCGATCCCCGCGGCCATCTTGGCGATGTTCTCGGGTGGATGCAGGTCATCGGCATCGATGAACATCGCGTCGAGCGCTGCCGCCAGCCTGCGGGCGACCGTGGTCTTGCCGCTGCCGGACACGCCCATCACCACGATGTGGCGAGGCATTCAGGCCGGGGGTGGCACCGGGGTCGGCAACGGCTCGCCGCGCACGCCGGCGAGCAGGTTGGCGGCGGCCATCGAGGCCATCCTGCCCCGGGTCGCCCGCGACGCGGATGCGATGTGGGGCACGATGAGGCAGTCGTCCCGGCCGACCAGGCGGTCGTCCATCGGGATCGGCTCCGGATCGGTGACGTCCAGGGCCGCGGCGAAGATGACGTCGCGTTCCAGGGCATCGGCCAGGGCCGCTTGGTCGACGACCGGGCCGCGTGAGGTATTGACGAGGACGGCCGTCGGCTTCATCCACGACAGGGTCTCGGCGTTGATGAGGTGACGCGTCTCGTCGGTCAGGTTGACGTGGAGGGACACGAAGTCGCTCCGGGCGAGCAGATCCTCGAGCGGCACGAACGTCGCGCCAAGCGGGTCCGTGACGTCGGCGGGGAGCGCCGCCCGGTCGTGGTACAGGATGTCCATCCCGAACCCCTGGGCACGCCGGGCCACCGCCTGGCCGATCCGCCCGAAGCCGACGATGCCGATCGTCGCCCCGTGGACGTCCGGCCCGAGCAGGAGCAACGGACCCCACGTCGTCCAGCGCCCGTCGCGGACGTAGCGATCGCCTTCGGGGACGCGGCGCGCCGCGGCCATGAGCAGCGTCCAGGCCAGGTCCGCGGTCGTCTCGGTCAGGACGCCGGGGGTGTTGCCGACCGGGATCCCGCGCCGGGCGCAGGCGGCCACGTCGACGTTGTCGAACCCGACCGCGTAGTTGCTGACGACCTTGAGGCCCGGTCCGGCCGCGTCGAGGAAGGCGTCGTCGACCCGGTCCGTCAGCAGGGTCAGCACGCCGTCCACGCCGGCCACTCGGCGAAGGAGCTCGTCGCGCGGTGGCGGAAGCTCATCGGTCCACAGGTCGAGGTCACAGGCGGCCCGGATCGGCTCCAGTCCCTCGTCCGGCAGGACCCGGGCGACGAAGACCCGGGGGCGATCAGGCACGCGGGAGGTCCGCCACGAACCGGTCGATCCGCCCGAGCGCCTCGGTCAGGTTCTCCCGCGAGTTGGCGTACGAGATCCGGATGTGCTCCGTCCCGACCCCACCGAACGCGGTCCCGGCCAGGACGCACACGCCGGCCTCATGGAGCAGGCGGTCGGCCAGCTCCTGGCCGGACAGTCCGGTCCCGGCGATGGACGGGAAGGCGTAGAACGCCCCGACCGGGGTCGCGCAGCGGATCCCGGGGATGGCGTTGAGGCCGGCGACGATGAGATCGCGGCGCGCCTTGAACTCGACGATCATCGCCTCGACGTCGTCCTGCGGGCCGGTCAGGGCTTCGACGGCCCCGACCTGGGCGAAGGTCGGCGCACAGCTGATCGTGTTGATGACGAGCTGGCTGTAGGTCTGGACGAGCGACGGCGGCACGACCGCGTAGCCCAGGCGCCAGCCGGTCATCGCGAAGGTCTTCGAGAAGCCATCGAGGATGATCGTCCGGTCGGCCATGCCCGGCAGCGACGCGATCGAGACGTGCTCGTGCCCGTCGTACAGGATCCGGCCGTAGATCTCGTCCGAGACGACCCACAGGTCGTGCTCCACGGCCAGGCCGGCGATGCGGGTCAGGTCGTCGCGGGTCAGCACACCGCCGGTCGGGTTGGCCGGCGAGTTCAGGAACAGGACCCGGGTGCGCGGCGTGATGAGCGCCTCGAGCTCGTCGACGTCGAGGCGGAAGTCATGCTCCATCCGGATCGGGATGGGCACGGCCGTGGCGCCGACGAAGCGGGTCAGGGACTCGTAGATCGGGTAGCCCGGGTCCGGGACGATGACCTCGTCGCCCGGGTCCACCAGGCCCAGGATGGCGTAGAGCATGACCCCCTTGCCGCCGACCGTGACGAACACCTGGGACGGGTCCGCGGCCACGGCCTTGCGGGCGGCTACGTCCACGGCGATCGCCTCGCGGAGCGCGGGGATGCCCGGGAACGGCGCGTAGTGGGTGGCCCCCTCGTCGAGGGCCCGCTTGGCCGCCTCACGGACGTGGGCCGGCGTGTCGAAGTCCGGCTCGCCGATCTGCAGGTGGATGATCGAGCGGCCTTCGGCCTCCAGCGCGCGGGCTCGCGCACTGACCTCGAACGCGCTCTCCGTGCCGATCGAGCCCATGCGGGCAGCGACGCGGCGACCGGTCGTCAGGGTGGTCATCAGGGGTTCCTCCTCGGGGTCACGGGAGCATCCGCGCCGACCCGGTCCGCGTCAAGGCGTGACCCGTGTCGGCCCACGGTGCCGAACGACGTCCGGCTACGGCAGCAGGGACCGGATGGCGAACGTCACGTTGGCCGGCCGCTCGGCGAGCCGGCGCATGTACCACGGGTACCAGTGCGCGCCGTAGGCGATGAGCGTCGCGACCCGGTAGCCGGCCTTGACCAGCCGGAGCTGCTCGCCCGAGCGGATGCCGTAGAGCATCTCGACCTCGAACCGGTCCGGCCCCACGCCGGCCGCGCCGACCGCGGCGGCGATCTGTTCGATGAGCTCGACGTCATGGGTCCCCAGGCCCAGCCGGATGGGCCGATCGCGACCGTCCAGCAGGAAGCTCACGGCCAGGCCGACGTAGTTGGCGTCGACCTTGCGCTTGTCGCGGTAGGCGATCGTCGCAGGCTCGTCGTAGGCGCCCTTGACCAGCCGGATGGCCGGGTCGAGCGGGAGCAGGCGCTGGATGTCGCTGGCCGTGCGCTTGAGATAGGCCTGCAGGCAGATGCCGGTCCGGGGCTGGACCGCGCGCAGGCGCTCGTACAGGCGGATGGTCGATTCGACGTAGGCGCTGCCCTCCATGTCGACCCACAGGTAGCTCGCCGGTCGCCGCAGCATGGGCCGCGATGCGGACCAGGTGGGCGAGTGTCGCGTCCTCGTCATGGTCCAGGCCCAGCTGGGTGGGCTTGACCGACACCTCGCCGTCCAGGCCCCGGGCGCGGATGGCGTCGAGGACGGCGATGTAGTGGTCGGCCACGGCCCCCGCCTCGTCGAGGCTCGCCAGGTTCTCGCCGAGCTTCGTGTAGATCGTCGCGATGCCGGCAGCCTGGAGCGGCGCGGCCGCGTCCAGTGCCGCCTCCATCGTCTCGCCGGGCATGAACCGACGGACGGCCCGCTGCATGAACGGGAAGCGGGGCAGGTGGTCCTTGAGCCAGGCGTTGCGGGCGGCCCACAGGAAGACGCGGCGCATCACGGTGCTCCTTCGGTCAGGGCAGGGCGCGGATCATGCCGCCGTCCACGGGGACGATGGCGCCGGTGACGTACGAGGCGGCCGGGGACAGCAGGAAGGCGCCCAACCGCCCGACCTCGGCCGGATCGCCGTACCGGCCCAGCGGGATGCGGGCTAGGACGGCCTCCTGGATGGCGTCCGGGGTCGTGCCCGTCCGAGCGGCCGCCGCCGCGTCGATCTCGGCGATCCGGGCCGTGGCGACCCGACCCGGGGCGAGGCCGTTGATCCGGATCGGCGCGATCTCCGACGTCAGGGACTTGATGAGCCCGGCCAGGCCCGGTCGGAGGAGGTTGGACGTCGTGAGGCCGGGGATCGGCTCGCGGGCCGACGACGACAGGATCACGAGGATGGCCGGTCGGTCGCTGGCACGCAGGGCGGGCAGCGCGGCCCGGATGAGTCGGAGCGCACTGCGCAGGGTCCCGTCGATGGCCCGCTCCCAGGCCGCTTCATCGAGCTCCTCGAACGTGCCCGGCGGAGGACCACCGGAGTTGACCAGGAGGAGGTCCAGGCCACCGAGCGCCGCCACGGTCCGGTCGACCGCGGCGGCGGGCCCGTCCGGCGTGGCGAGGTCCGCCCCGACGGCCAGCCCGACCTCGGGTCCGGGCAGCCCGGCGGCCGCGGCATCCAGCCGCTCGGACGGACGGGCGACGAGGGCGACCCGCGCGCCATCGGCGGCCAGCGCCGATCCGATCGCGCCGCCGAGTCCGCCCGAACCGCCGCCGACGAGCGCCCGCGCACCGGCCAGACCCAGGTCCACGCCTGCTCCTCCCGTGGTCGGCCGAGCGGCTCGTCCGGGTCGGACGGCCGGGGGCTCCGAGGACCGATGGTACGCGCTGACTTGGACCCGCGCGGCCCGTCGCGGCGATGCGGACTAGAATCCCCCGCATGGCCCGCTTCTTCGACATCGACGACGCGAACGCGGCGCTCGTGGAGGTCGCGCCGCTCCTGGCGACGCTCGCCGACCAACGCGCCGAACTCATCCGGCTGCGCGACCGGACCCTGGCGGCACACCAGCCCGCCGGCGGGGCCGGCAACGAGCCGGACGCGGAGGCCGGCCTGGACCCCGAGGAGGCGCGCCTCATCCGCCTCCGGATGCAAGGCGTGGTCGACCAGATGGCGGCCGCCGTCGCCCGGATCGACGCCCTGGGCATCACGTTGCGCGACATCGGCGAGGGCCTCATCGACTTCCCCGCCCTCGTGGCTGGTCGACAGGTCTGGCTGTGCTGGAAGCTCGGCGAGGCGGACGTCACGACCTGGCACGAGCTCGACGCCGGGTTCACCGGCCGGCGGCCGCTGTCGGAGCTGGCATGAGCGACACGGTCGTCCAGATCGACGGCCGGGCCAAGGCCTACCGACCGCTGCCGGTCAGCGCCCGGGCCGAGGCCGTCCATGCCGGGATGACCGCCTACGAGGACGGCGAGTTCTTCGAGGCGCACGAGGCCTGGGAACCGGCCTGGATGGGCACGGACGATGTCGCCGAACGCGCCCTGCTGCAGGGCCTCATCAAGGTCGCCGCGGCGGACGTCCACGGGCTGCGCGGCAACGTGCGCGGCGTGGCCACCAACCTGACCGGCGCCCTGGAGCGTCTCGAGGCGGCGAGGGCGGCCGGTCGCCGGGCCGTGCCTGGCGCCACGATCGACCTGGATGCCCTCATCGCCGCGGTCGCACTCCGGCTGGGCCGAGCCCGGGCCGGCGAGTCCACGCCGCCGATCCCGATCGCCTGGGAGCGGACGTGATCCCCAGCCCGGTCCCGGAGGTCGATGTCACCGAGGCCGAGCGTCGGCTGCGTGACGATCCGGCTCGGCCGCTCCTCGTCGACGTGCGGGAGCCGGAGGAGTTCGCGGTCGTGCGCGCCCCGGGCGTCGCGCTCGTCCCGACGTCGACGTTCCTCCTGAAGGTCGGCGAACTGCCGGTGGATCGGCCGCTCCTGCTCATCTGCCGGACCGGTATCCGGTCGGGGGCCGTGACGGCCTACCTCCAGCGACAGGGGCGGACCGATGTCGCCAACGTGGCGGGTGGGATGGACGCCTGGGAGGCCGCGGGTCTGCCCGTCAGACGCGGGAGCGCGGAGCCGGACGAGGGACGCATCCCCGGTTGACTAGCGGCGGAGGACCCGCCGGACGAGGCCCCGGGCCTGTTCCTGGTGGGCGAACGCCCAGCCGATGAGGATCAGGATGATGAAGTCGACCGTGCCGGCCCCGGCGGCGTTCAGGTAGCCCAGCTGCTGGCCGATCTCGCCTTCGATCTTGAGGCCCGGCACGGTGGCCCCCACCAGGCCGACCTGGAAGAACGGGCTCTGGGGCGCCGTGTTGGCCCGGGCGCTCTGATCGGTGATGCCGTTGGCCGAGATCCCGCCGGTCAGGATGACGTTCGGCCCGACCACGACCGCGCTCGACCCGGCCAGGCCGGTCGGCAGGTCGCTCGAGTCGAGGTGCTTCCATTCCGTGACGTCGCCGAACTGGTCGGGGATGGCCCAGTACAGGTCGCCCTGCAGGCCGTCGCCGTTCTCGCCGCCGACGACGTACATGGCTCCGTTAGCGGCCCAGCCGGCCGCCGAGTCGACGGCGATCGGCAGGTTGGCGGCCTGGTTGACGCCCCAGACGGTCACCCGGCCCTCGTCCGGGTTCTCAGGCTGGCCTTCCTCGGCCGGCTGACTGACCGTCCCCCGCTGGACGAGGTTGACGGCACCGTTCGCATCGCGGCCACCCCACAGCCAGATGTAGTCACCCACGAGCGAGGCCAGGCCGTCCGCCTGCGGTGCGGTCAGCTCCGCCTGCGGGGCCCAGGCTTCCAGGTTGCCCTCGTCGTCGTTCTCGGCGAGCCAGACGCTCGAGACCGGCCCGTCCGCCCCGACGCCGCCGACGAGGAAGATGCCGTTGGTGGCGACCGCGCCGGCGGCTTCCGCGCGCGGCTCGGGCAGGACGAGGTCCTCGACCGCCTCCCACTCGCCGAGCTCGCCGGTCTGCGTGTCCGGGGTCAGGACGAAGACACTCGTCGTGGGCAGGCCGGCCTCGTCGTAGCCGCCGATGACGTAGACGTTGCCGGCGACGCTCAGGACGGTCGCATCGGTCCGCGGCTCGGGCAGCGCCGGCCCGTCTGTCCATGCGTCGAAGTTGCCGACCGGGACGACCGGGGCGACGTAGACGGTCGACTGGGCGACCTCGCCGTCCGATCCGCCGATGTACAGCAGGTTGGTGCCGGTCTGGACGATCGCGCCATCGGTCCGCGCGGCCGGCAGTCGGAGCTGATCCGGTGACAGATGCCAGGGCACGACCGCGCCGACCGGCGCCGGACAGGGCAGGCTCTCGTTCTCGGGCGGGCAGAGGTTGACCGGCGACCAGGCCAGGACGCCGAGGTCCACCGTCCGGTTGACCGTGAAGTAATACGCCCGGTCCGGGATGTAGGCCAGGAGCATCGTGATGATCACGAGCCAGAGGAAGGCCTTGACCCCGGCCCACGTCCAGCCGTCCGCGTCGAGCAGCCCGAACAGGGCGCGCTTCGACGGGATCGTCGTGCCGGCGGTGAGCGCCTGCTGGGCCATCGTCCTCCCTTGCCTTGGTCAGCCGACCGGGATGTCCGGTCGACGTGGCTTCATTCCGCTCGCAGGTTCCCGGTCATGTTCGGGTGGACCGTGCAGATGAACGTGTAGGTCCCGGCGGCGATCGGTTCGACCGCGTAGTCGCGCTGGGCGACACCCGGGAAGATCTCGCCGCGGAACACGCTGGTCCCGGCCGCGTCCTTGATCTCGACGTTGTGCTGGATGCCGGCATCCTGGTTGTCGAAGGCCAGCGTGAACGCCGCCTCGGCCGGGACGATCAGCGTATCGGTGTCGAACTCGATGTTGAGCGCGGCGATGTCGATGACGTCACCGCTCGGCGGGGTCGACGGCGCGCCGTCCGACGGCGCCGCGGACGGCGACGCGAACTCGTCTTCCCAGCAGGCTGGATACGGCGTCGCCTCGGGCGCCGGCTCGTAGCTCGGGTCGACCCAGCCGGTGAACGTCTCGACTTCGCCGGTCTGCGGGTCGATGACCGGTTCGAACAGCTCGTGATCGCGCACGACGTAGGTGTTGGTGTTGGGGGCCCGGATGAACGCGATGAGCTCTTCGATCTGGCGGTAATTGAGCGGTCCCGGCGGGTTGCCCGCGTCCGCCCAGATCGGCATGAGCGACTCGGCGTTGCCGCACGCGTAGCGACCGCCGACGGTCAGGATGTTCTCCAGGTAATCGGCATTGAGGTGCTGGAAGAGCTTGTCCTGGCGGTTGAGGACCGGCCCGATCCCGCCCTCGCCGTCCTCGCCGTGGCAGCGGGCGCAGTTGGCCTCATAGACGTTGTAGCCGCGCTCGACGTCGATGACCTGCTGGGACGCGAGCTCCGTCCCGTCCTCGCCGATCCGCGGCTGGGTGAGGCCGGCCGGAAAGCCGACCTCGAGGAACCAGTACAGGATGGTGAACAGGATCACGACGATGACCGCCAGGAAGCCGACCCAGCGGGCGTTCGACGACTGCCGAACGACCTGCGCCGCCCGCTCCGGCGACAGCTCCACGGCGCGGACCGACGGGGCCGCGGTGAAGCGCTCCGCCGGGGCAGCCTCGGACGGCGGCCGCGGGACGGGCAGCCGCTGTTCGGGCTCGGGGGTCGCGTCTTCCGGCGGCGGACCCACGGGCTCCTGCCCGGGCGTGTCGGTCATCAGATGCAGCCCGTGGGCGTGCGCGGCGGGATGATGCCGGGTTGTCCGAGCGCGACCGGCAGCGGCCCCAGGGTGATCTTGCCAGTGTCGATGGTCAGGGCGCCGTCGCCGTCCACCGTGACCGCGAAGCGGTCCATGCTCCGCGGGGCCGGGCCGTAGGCCGCGCCGTCGGCCTTGATGCCCAGGCGGTCATACCGGGAGCCATGGCATGGGCACTCCAGCCAGAAGTTCTTCTCGCAGGCGTTCGGCTTGCAGCCCAGGTGGGGGCAGCGCTGGTAGAGGGCTCGGACATTCAGCGCGGTGCCGTCGCCGGTGGCGTCCTCGCCGGGGATGAACCGCTGCTGCGCCGGGTCGACGAGCATGACGAACGACCGCGCGAACGAGTAATAGGCCGGGAAGCCCTCGTCGATCGGGAGGGTCGAGTTCTGGGTCTTGATGTCGTCGAGCGTGCCGATGAGCAGCTGGCCGCCGAAGCCACCGGACAGGTTCGGCCACAGGAATGCGAGGGAGCCGGCCGTGACCTCCAGCAGCCACAGCCCGACCGCTGTGCCGACCGCCATGCGCATGAGCTGACGCCGGGACAGGCCCTGGACCTGCTGCTTGCGCAGCGACTTGATGGCCTCCTTGGTGAGGGCCTGCGGCTTGGCGGCGGGTTCGACGTGGTAGTTGCTCATGCGGGTCCTTCGAATGGGATCACAGGGCGAAGTAGATGCCCGGCGCGGTGATGTACGGGATGACGAACGTGTAGCCCGGGCCTCGGAAGAAGATGCCGACGAAGGTCAGCACCAGGCCCAGGATGCAGAACAGCGTGAACAGCATCACCGCGGTCTTCCGCTGCGACGGCCGGGTCACCAGGATGTTGCCGCGGTCGACGTACGGGATGAACGCGGCCCCCACCAGCACGAACGTCGGGACGAGGACGCCGGCGACGGTCGGGTGGAAGTAGGCCAGGAGCTCCTGGAGCCCGAGGAAGTACCAGGGCGCCTTGGCGACCGCCGGCGTGACGTTGCCGTTGGCCAGCTCCTCGAGGGGGGCGTTGATGATGAGCCCCATCATCAACAGGAAGATGCTCATCAGGCCGCCGGCCAGGAACTCGATGGTCAGCAGGTGTGGCCAGGTCATGACCGTGTCGTCGGGTTCCTTCTGGACCCGGACGACGGCGTCCTGCTTGACCAGCGCGAGCAGCCGATAGGGCCGCGCCGACATCGGCACGCGCTGCTTGTCGATCTCGGTCCGCCGCGTCGGGTCGACCGGCAGGACCTCCCGCCGCTCCGGCGGCGCCTTCGTGTCAGTCATGGCTCACAGCGGCCCACTGATGCCGCCATCTTTCCTGATGCGCCAGAAGTGGACGGCCAGGAAGATCGCGGCCACCAGCGGCAGGACCATGATGTGGAGCACGTAGAAGCGCAGGAGTGTGTTCTGGCCGACCTCGACACCGCCGAGGAGGATGCGCGACACCGGCGTGTTGAACAGCGGCGCGTAGCCGCCCATGTTCGTGCCGATGGTGATGGCCCAGTAGGCGATCTGGTCCCACGGGAGCAGGTAGCCGGTGAAGCTGAGCATGATCGTCAGGAACAGCAGGACGACGCCGACGACCCAGTTGAACTCGCGCGGCGGCTTGTAGGCGCCGTGGTAGAAGACCCGCATCATGTGCAGGAACACGAAGAAGACCATCAGGTGGGCGGCCCACCGGTGGATGTTCCGGGTCAGCAGCCCGAAGGTCACCTCGGCCTGGATGGCCAGGATGTCGGTGTAGGCCTGGGTCGCGCTGGGCACGTAGAAGAACATCAGGTACACGCCGGTCACGGTCAGGACGAGGAACAGGAAGAAGCTCAGGCCGCCGAGGCAGAACGTGTAGGCGAACTTGACCGCGTGCTGGCGGACGCGGACCGGGTGGATGTGCAGGAACACGTTGTTCATGACCGCGTACGCGCGCGAGCGCTCGTCGCGCGGGTAGGGCTGGCGGAACAGCGATCGCCACACCGGGCTCCGGCGGATGGTCTGGTCCACCCGCTCGAGGAAACTCACCGGGCTCCTCCTGCCACGCCGGGCGTCCCGGCGAGTTGCGCGTCACGGTAGGACTCCTTGTAGAGCCGACCGTCGGTCGAGATCTCCTGCAGCTCGAACCGCTCCATCGTAATGGCGTCGAACGGACATCGCTTGACGCACAACGCGCAGCGGATACAGCGCTCTTCGTCGAGGATCATCGCCCCGCCCTGCTCCCAGCCGTAGGCCTCTTCGAGCTCGGGCAGGAGCCCTTCCGACTTGAGCTGGTTGATGTCGACCATGTGGATGACGCCCTCCGGGCAGACATCCGCACAGGCCCCGCACAGGACGCAGCGGAACGGGTCGAACCAGATGTTGTAGTTGCACATCAGGCAGCGGGTCGACTCGGCGACCGCGCCGTTGGCGTCGTAGCCGAGCTCGACCGGGGTGTTGAAGTTGACGACCGGTTCGGTCGACGGCATCCGCGCCTGGAGCGGGACCATCGGGATGTGCTGACGGGGCAGGACGTCGTAGAACTCCGGCATGTCGTGCCGCCACGAGCTCGTGACCTTGACGTTGGCCGCGACCGTGACGTCGGACCGTCCGGCCAGGTAGCGGTCGATCGCGTAGGCGGCCTTCTTGCCGTGGCCGGCCGACTCGATGAGCGTCGTCGGGCCGGTCACGAAGTCGCCGCAGGCGAACACGCCGCGGACGTTGGTCGCGTACGTCGCCGGGTCCACCTTGACCCGGCCGCGGTTGATCTCGAAGGTGGCCTCGACCGGGAGGAAGGTCAGGTCCGCCGCCTGCGACACGGCCGGGATGACGGTCTGGGCCGGGACGACGAACTCGGAGCCCTCGATCGGGATCGGCGACCGGCGACCGGAGGCGTCGGGCTCGCCGAGGCGATTGCGGATGAACCGGACGCCGGTGACCTTGCCGTCCTCGCCGAGCACCTCGATGGGGCTGGCCAGGAACTCCATCCGGACGCCTTCGCGCTCCGTCTCGCCCAGCTCCTCCTCGTCGACGACGAGCTCGGACCGCGTCCGGCGATAGGCGATGGTCACGTTCTGGGCGCCATGGCGAAGGCTCGTCCGTGAGCAGTCCATGGCCGTGTAGCCACCGCCGATGACGACGACATCGTCGCCGACCTCGAGCGGCTGGCCGAGGTTGGCCTTCTTCATGAAATCGACGCCGTAGTCCACGCCCTCGAGGTCGGCGCCCGGGATGTCCAGGGCCACGGCGTCCATCGCGCCGGCGGTGATGGCGATGGCGTCGAAGTCGCGCTGGAGCTCCTCGAACGGGATGTCCTTGCCGACCTGCGTGTCGTAGACGAACCGGACGCCGAGGCGCTCCACGAGACGGACGTCCATCTCGATCGCCTCGCGCGGGAGACGGAAGGCCGGCACGCCGATGAGCATCGTGCCGCCGGCGAACGGCAGGCTGTCGAAGACCGTGACCTGGTAGCCCTTGACCGCGAGCTCGCGTGCGACGGACAGGCCGGCCGGCCCGGCGCCGACGACGGCGACGCGCTCCGAGCGCGGGGTGATGTCGGGCATGACGTCCGGGATGCCCGACGCCTCGTGCCACTCGACGAGGAAGCGCTTCATCGCCCGGATGGCGAGGGGCCGATCGATGTCGCCGCGCCGGCAGGCCCGCTCGCACGGCGCCGAGCACACGTACGAACACATCGCCGCGACCGGGTTCGGTTCGCGGGACAGGATGTACCCCTCCTCGAACCGGCCTTCGGCCGCGAGGTTCAGGTAGCCACGACAGTTGGTGCCCACCGGGCACGCTTCCTGGCACTCGATGTTGCACTGCAACCAGGAGGCGTCGACAGGCTGGACGAGGAAGTCCTGGGCGGGATCGATGGCCAAGCGGGGACGTGCCTTTCGAAGGTGGTCGGGCTCGGGCGCGGTGGAACGGCCGGCGGCCGGCCACCGGTGCTCCGAATCTATCACCCGCCGCTCGAGCGGCGCAAAGCCGGAGGACCGGCGCGGACCTCGACCGGACCGCCGTCAGGCGATGGTCCTGCTCGGTTGACTCGCCCATGCGCCGCAGCTACGCTGGCTGGCGGATGAGGCGCGTGGACGGAGGAGCCTGACCCTGGACAGACCGGCGGCATGAGTGGCAGCGAGTTCGTCTTCCTCGCCCTCGGGCTCCTGCTCGGCGTCGCCGCCGGCGCGGCCCTCGTCGAGATCCTTCGGGCCCGGCCGCCCGCTCCTCGTGAGGTCAGACTGACGGTCTCGCAGGACGCCATCCCCCGGCGCCGGGCGGCGACCCTCGCCGACGACGCCTTCACCGGACCGCCCCCGGAACCTGCTCGCGGCGGACCGGCGGATCGTCGGATCGTCGACGATCTGCCGCCACCCGGGACGGTCGACCGTCGAACGCCTGTTCGCGTCGGCGCCGGGGCGGCCGCCACCACCACGGGGGCACCGCCGGCCGACCTCGTCGGGGTGCCGGTGACCGGCGGCGACGACCCGATGATCGCCGCCCTCCGGACGAGCGCCGCCGTGACCGCGGTCGCGGCGATGCGTCGGGGGGGCGCGAGGACCGCAGAGGCGACCATGGACCGACCTGTCCCGACCCCGACCGCCGCTGTCGCCGCGTCCGCGGCCGCGGCTGCCAGGGCCGACGGGCCGACCGACCCGGCCGAGCCGGCGGGTCCGACCGCCGCGGCCGGCGCGGCCACCCCGAGCGAGGCGGCCATGCCGACCGGTCCATGTGGCGAGCTGCGTCAGCGGGCCGACGAGCGCTGTGAGCTTGCGACCCGGGCCAAGGAGGGGGCGACGGCCGCGGATGATGCCTTGCGCGCAGCCCGCCGGGCGTACGACGACCATGAGACCCGAGCCGAAGCCGCCGCCCGGATCGCCGACCCGCGATCGGTGCGCGATGCCAAGGACGCGGCGCAGGCGGCGTTCCGCGCCGGACGCAACGGGGCCACGACGACCGACGAGGTCGAAGCGACCGCCCGGGCCTGGCTCGAGGAGATCAACCGGATCAACGCCGAGGCGCGCGACGCGACGGCCGAGGCGGTCCGCGAGCGCGAGGCCGTCCGCGAGCTGACCCTCCAGTTGGAGCGCCTGGCGCTCGAGGCGGACGCGGCCCGCATCGCCGCCGAGACCGCGGCGGCGGCATGCGTGGCGGCCCGCCAGGCGGTCGCCGATTGCGAGGAGGGTCAGGCCGCCGAGCCGATCGCGGCCGCGGCGCCCATGCTCGGCGCCCAGATCGGGCTGCCGGCCGACGACCAGAGCCCCGGCGTCCTCCGCGGTGGCGGCGGGACCCCGCGCATCTTCCGGCTGCTGCGCGGCGAGCGAGCCGCGATGTCCGAGCTGGTGACCGCGATGGCCGGCGACGATCCGGACGCCCGCCGGCGCTGGCAGATCGCCCTGTCCGATCTGGTCGATGCCATCCTCGCCGACAGCATCGCCGCGACCGCCCTGGAGTTCCCCGGCGAGCACCCGTTCTGGGGCCCGTTCACCCTGGAGCAGGATCGGGAGATCGCCGGCGCTCTCGCGTCGCTCGGCTATCGCTTCGACGGGATGGGCGGCTGGGTCGACGGGCGCGTGCCATCCCAGCGGGATCTGTCGCTGGCCGTCGGCTACGCGGGACTCGACCCGATGCGCATCCGGCAATGGCCGACCGAGTCGGAGATGGCCGACCTGTACGCCGAGGTCGCCGTCGCAGCGGACGAGCATCTGGCCCAACGGGCCGGTGATCTGACCCTCGGCGAGCTCATCTCGATGCTGGGTCGCCGGGCCGACGGGCTGGCCGAGGTCTGGAACGAATGGGGACGCCTCCGCCCGCTGTTGCTTGCCGAGGCCTGAGGCCCCGCTCGTCGGACCGGCCCGAACGCCGATCAGCCGGGGGTCGACTCGCTGTCGTCCGGGGTCGGTCCGCCGTGCGGCCCTTCGTCCTCGTCGTCGTCGATGACGATGACCCGGAGCGCTTCCGCGGCGGACAGCCCGACGGCGGCCCCCTCTTCAGCCGCCCAGGCCCGGATGCGCGTGGCCAGGGCATCCATGTCCCGGATCTGGCTGCGGTGCTCGCCCAGGGCGGCGAGCTTGCGGTCCAACGTTGCACCGATGTCGACCCATGCCGTCGGGTGGTTGGACCAGAACAGATAGAGCCGACGAACGGCGTGAGCCGCCACGCCACCACGGGCCAGGCCCGGGAAGGCCATCGGGTTGCGAGCGGCCGGATAGACCGCGTCGACGGCGGCCAGACCCGCGGCCCGGTGGTCCGTGTGGTTCACGCCGCCGTCGCCGTGGAACAGCGTCTCCGGATCGGTCGCCATCACCGCGTCCGGGCGAAACGTCCGGATCTCGCGGACGAGCTGTTCCCGGAGGGCCAGGTCGTTGGCCAGCGCGCCGTCGGGCTGATGGAGGAAGCTCACCCCGGCGTACCCGACGATCGCGGCCGCGGCGCGCTGCTCGGTCTCGCGGAGCGCGGCCAGCTCGAACGGGTCGGCCGTCGGGTCCTCCCCGCCCTGGTCGCCGCTGGTGCAGCACACCAGCCAGCCCGCCGACCCGGCATCGATCCAGGCGGCCGCGGTGCCGGCCGGCCCGAAGTCGGCGTCGTCCGGATGGGCGGCGATGAGCATGAACCGATCGGGGCGCCAGGTGTGGGCGGTCGGGGTCGCCGCGACCGGGTCGGGCTGGTCGGATCTGGTCATCGAGGCGACATCGCGGGGGACGCGGCGGTGTCTTGCGACGACGACGACTGAGGCGTACCCTTCCGGCCGAGGCTTCGCTCGTCTCCCCCCACGAGCGAAGCCTCTACGCTTGTCGGCATCCCCGCAGCGGTGTCATCGAGCGGTCGCGGCCTGGGCCTCGTCGAGCGCGGCCAGGACGTCCGCGGCGTGGCCTTCCGGCTTGACCTTGGGCCAGACACGGGCGATCCGCCCGGCGGGATCGATGAGGAACGTCGTCCGGGCCGTCCCCCAGTACGTCTTCCCGTAGTTCTGCTTCTCGACCCACGAGCCGTAGGCCTCGGCCACGGCGTGACCCTCGTCGGCGAGGAGCGTGAACGGCAGCCCGAACTTCTCGCGGAAGGCCCGCTTGCTGGTCGCACCCTGCGGGCTGATCCCCCAGACGTCCGCGCCACGCTCCGTGATCGTCTCGTTGGCGTCGCGGAACTCGCAGGCCTCGACGGTGCAGCCGGGCGTGTCGTCCTTGGGATAGAAGTACAGGATCGGTCCAGCGTCCGCGCTGGTCAGCCAGGCGGTGGACCGTGCCGGTCTCGTCCGGCAGGACGACCTCCGGAGCGGGGTCGCCGACGGTGGGCATATCCATCGTCAGATGCTAGCAGGGGCCTCGACGATGAGCAGTCGCCCGCGCTCGATCCGGACCCGGGCGACCGCGGCGGTCCGGACGTTCGAGAGGCCGCGCGTGCGACCCGCCAGGAGCCGGGCGTCGACGAGCGGGTAGGCCAGGCCGTCGGTCGTGACGCCCTCGACGTCCGATCCCGACGGGGAAGAGCGAGACGAGATCCCCGACCCGCCCGTGGAGTTCGACCTCGGCCGACGCGCGGTCGGCGACCGGCGCGACGAGGACCCGCAGGCGGGTCGTCGCGGCCACGATCCGGACATCGCAGCCGTCCAGCGCCGGCCACGACAGGAGGGCGACATTGGCCAGGGCGTGATCGACCCGCGCGCCACCGAGCGCGCCGAGGATCGTGATCCGGCTGGCCCCGGCCTCGAGCGCGGCCGTCACCGCCAGCTCCGTGTCCGACTCGTCCTTGGCGGCCGGCACGGCGGTCACCTCGACGCCGGTCCGGCGCAGGGCGTCGAGATCCGGTCGGGTCGATCGAGTCGCCATCGCCGACCCAGCGGTCGAGGGTCAGGTCGAGGGCGCGGCATGCCGGGCCCCGCCGTCCGCGGCGACCACGAAGGCGACGCCGTCGGCCCAGCCGGGCCAAGCCGCATCCAGGGCGTCGCGGGTCGGGACATCACCGTCGGCGAGGACGAGGGCATGCACGCTGGGCAGTCTAGGCACCGATGCTAGACTCCGCGCCGTGCCTGCCCCAGCCGCACCACCCTGCCGTCGCACGCGTGCTCGATGCCGCGTCGCGCAAGGGTGTGACGCTGTCGGTCGTCGCCTTCGACGAGTCGACCCACACCGCCGCCGAAGCGGCCGCGGCCGTCGGGGCCGACCTCGGGCAGATCGTCAAGTCGCTCGTCTTCGTCGCGCCTCATGAGGACGGCGACCTCGAGCCGCTCGTCTGTCTCGTCGCCGGCCACAATCGGGTCGACGTCGCACGCCTGGCGGCGGTGAGTGCCGAACCCGACATCCGTCGCGCCACGGCCCGCGAAGCCAACGACCTGACCGGCTTCGTCATCGGCGGCATCCCGCCGATCGGCTTCGCCCGGCCGGTCCGGGTGATCATGGATCCCGGACCTGGGTCGATACCCGACCGTCTGGGCGGCCGCCGGCCTGCCGACCGTGGTCTTCGAGGTCCCCCCGGCGACGCTCCGGACGCTGGCCAATGCGACGGTCGCGCCGATCACCGAGGAGCGCCGCGCCGCCGACGTCGAAGCGACCGACATCGCGGCCGCCGGCGAGCCGCTGCCGACGACGCCGAACGGGTCCTGACCGGGCCCCGGACCGAGCCGTGGCCGAGCCCCGCAACGCGACGATCACCTACCCGGGCGGCCTCCGCGCGCGCTGGCGGTGGGGTGGCAGCGGCCAGGCGGCCGAGGTCTTCGCCCTGTCCGAGGCCGGCGGGGTGCTCGAGGACCTTGGCCCGCGCGTCGTCGACCGATCCCGACGCGCTGTGTCGCGCCGAGCTTCGCCTCGAGGGCCCGCGCGGCGCCTGGACCGCGCGGTTCGCGTCGACCATCCACGACGAGCCCCGCGGGCTGTACCTCGACACGGAGGGCCTGCTCGTGGTCGCCTACGGGTTCCACACGTTCGGCCTGGACGCGGCGACCGGAGCGCCGCGCTGGGAGCATCGCTCGGCGACCCCGCTCATCGCCCTGCTCGGCTCGCCCCGCCTGGCCCACGTCCTCGTCCAGTCCGAGATCGAGACGTTCGCCCTCGAACCCGATGGGACGGTCGCCTGGCGGGTCGCTCACTCCGATGTCGTGACCGCCGCCGAGCTCGTCGGCGGCCGTCTCGTCCTGACCGGGTTCGACGGTCAGCTCAACGCCCTCGATCCGTCGACCGGGCGGTCCGCGGCCTGACCCGCTGTGGACGACCGGTGGATAACTCGTCGGATCCAGCGCCATCCTGTGGATGAAGGCCGTTGACCGCGGCCGGACGGAGGCCGTAGCGTGTGCTCCAGCCCGGAGGGGCCGAATGACACTAACGGCGGCGATCGCATCAACGCCCACGTGTCGCTGAGGTTCCTTCGGGCCTTTCCATGCCCGGTGTAGCATCGCCGGCGTGACTCCCCTCCTCCTCGTCCTGGGCGGTATCGTCGCGCTCGCCGTCGGGTGGGGCATCCTGCGCCGCCTCGGGTCGGGCTACCGCGTCGGCCGCCTGTTGGCGGTCGACACCGATCGTGTCGATCGCCGAGGCGCGGGCCCTGGCCGCGGGTCCGGCCCACTTCGTCGGGATCCAGGGCCGGATCGACGCCGAGGACGAGTTCGAGGACGACGCCCACCGACCGCTCGTCCTGCGCCGGACCCGGCTCCAGCTCCGCGCGGGCAGCACCTGGCGGACGATCGACGAGCAACGGGAGTCGGTCGCGTTCGAGGTCCGCGAAGGCCTCGACGCCATCGCCGTGGACGCCGATGCGCTCGACGACGGGCTGGTCGTCGTGCCCAGGGAGTCCGTCGGCACGGCCGCCGACATCGCCGACCGCCTGCCCCCGACCGAGACGGCCACCGACCCGGCGACCCCGGCACGGCTGCGAATCGAGCAGGTGTCGTCGATCGAGCACGCGATCGTCCTCGGTGTCCCGGTGGCGACCAGCGCGGCCGCTGACGCGAGCGCTGCCCCGACGGTGCGGATGACCGCCGGTCTGGGCCGGCCGCTCGTCCTGACGACCCTCGAGCGGCCCGAGGCGATGCGCGTGCTGGCCGGTGGCGGGACGACCACCCCGCGGGCAGCGGCCGTCGCGTTCGCGGTCGGGATCGGGCTCCTGGCGGTCGGACTGGCCTGGGGCGTCGTGGGCCTCATCACCGGGACCGCGCTGGGCGCGACGCCGGAGCCGAGTGGCGGCATCGGGGGCGACCCACGCAGCGACGGCCAGGGTCCCGGACTCGTCGGCGAGCCGTTGCTGGCCATCGGGCTGGTCCTGGCCATCGGCCTCACGACCGCCCTCGTGACGACCGCCGTATGTCCGCCTGACGAGCCGCCGCGACGGGGCCTGAGACCGCGACCCGGACCTTCGACCTATTGGCAAGAACTGTGAGGCTGGTAGCCTCGGCGACGTGGACTTCACAGTTCTTCCACCACGATGAAACCGCAGTTGCCGCCGCGCCCGACCGACGCGACCCTGTCGGTGACCAAGGCCGCGCGCCTGCTGGGCGTGCATCCGAACACGGTCCGAGCCTGGAGCGATGCCGGCCGGCTGCGCTACTACCGGATCAATCCGCGCGGCGACCGCCGTTACCGGATGGGCGACCTCCAGCGGTTCCTCGCCGCGGCCGAGACGGCGCCGAGCCGAGTCGGCCCGGCGGCCGCCGCCGGACCCTCGATCCGGCGGATGCGGTCGCGCGCGTCAGGCCGCGACCGAGCCCGGCCGCACGCAAGCACGCAACCGGACCGTGCCGCTGGGCGACCGATGCGCCGTCGGCCGAGCGCTCGCATGCCGAGCGGCATCGGCGCGACCTCGCCGTGCTCGACCGGATCGCCCGGCTGACCCTGGGCTCGCGAGGACCTGGACGACGATCTCGGCGACGCGGTCCGGGCCATCCGCGATCGCCGGCGACCATCGCCCTCGTCGCGTCTGGGAGCTGCGCGACGAGCGACTCGTGCCGCCGCCATGGCCGCCGCGACACGACCATGGCACCGCCCCGGCTCCTCGACCTGCCGCGCGACCTACGGCGTCCTGGGCCGGCGCTGGCCGAGCGCCGCGCACGCGTCTCGACGATCCGACGCGCCCGGCGCCGTCGCCGTCGTCGCGGCTCGCGGGAGCGCGTGACCCAGCGGTCCTCCCCGGCGAGCGCGCCGAGCTCGCCGTCGCCATCCCCGGCCGCGCACGGGCCGTGGGGCGTCCTGCTCATCGTCGGCCGACACCGCGCGACCCTGACCGCCGAGGACGAGGACCTGGCCGGCGTCGTCGCCGACGCCCTCGGGACCATCGTCGGCGTCGCCCATCGCGCGCGACGAGGTCGCCCACCTGCTCCACCGCGCCGAGGCCCTGCGCCGGGTCGCCGGCGACATCGGCAGCCGGCTCGACCTCGACCGGATCCTGACCGGCCTGGTCGACCACGCGATGGTCCTGTTCGAGGGGGATCGGGCCGCCGTCTTCCTCCGCCGGCCGGACGGCCAGATCGCGGCCGAGGTCAGCCGCGGCCTGTCCGGCGCCTACCTCGACGCCGTCCGCGACGTCCCGGAGCGGTCCCTGCCGGCCGCCGCCGTCGCCGCCCGGCGGCCGCTGTCGTCGGTCGGCTATCGCGACGACCCGCGCGGAGCCGGCGTCCGCGCCGCCGTCGTCCAGGAGGGCTTCGACACCGCTGTGCACGGCGCCGCTGATGGACGGCACGGAGCTGCTCGGCCTCCTCGACGTCTATCACGACGCGCCGCACGACTGGACCGCCGGACGAGCTCGAGACGATCAGCCGCCCTGGCGACCCAGGCGAGCGTCGCCATCCGGACCGCCCAGAACTTCCAGCAGATGGCGACGTGGGCGGCCCAGCTCCAGTCGATCCAGCAGCTCGGGGCGCGGCTCAACCGCCTGACGAGCGTCCGCGACATCGGCCTGGCCATCGCGACCGAGCTCCGCCAGCTCATCGACTACCACAACGTCCGCGTCTACCGGCTCGTCGGCGACGATCTCATCCCGGTCGCGATGCAGGGCCAGGTCGGCGAGTACGTCGACGAGACGCCGGACCAGCTGCGGGTCAAGGTCGGCGAGGGCATCACCGGCTGGGTCGCGGAGCACCGCGTCGCCCAGAACCTGCCCGACGCCGCCGAGGGACCCGCGGGCGAACACCATCCCGGGGACCGAGGACGACCTCGACGAGTCGATGCTCCTCGCGCCGATGCTGTTCGAGGACCAGCGTCCTCGGCGTCCTCGTGCTGTCCAAGCTCGGCCTGCACCAGTTCACGCGACGACGACCTGCGGCTGCTCGTCATCTACGCGAGCTTCGCCGCCCAGGCCATGGCCAACGCCGACACGACCGAGCGGCTGCGCGAGCAGTCGGCCGCGCTCGAGCGCCAGGTCCGCAGCCAGCGCGAGCTGCTCCAGATCACCGAGTCGATCCTGACCACGCTCGACGTCGGGACGGTCCTCGAGAGCATCACCGAGCGGCTGGGCGGGCTCATCGCCTGCGACAACATCGCCATCGAGGTCCGTCGACCCGACGTCCGGGCTGCTCACGCCCCTGACCGCCCGCGGCATCCATGCCGACCACTACCTGGAGCCGTGGGAGCCCGGCGAGACCGGTGTCGCGACGTGGGTCGTCGAGCACAACGAGCCGATCTACATCGAGGACGAGCGGAACGACCCGCGGGTCAATCACTTCCGCGAGGAGGTCGACTCGGTCGACGGCAGCCTCATCGTCGTCCCGCTCCGCGGCCGGTCGGGCGCGATCGGCGTGCTGACCCTCGAGCGGCTCGGCATCGGCAACACGTTCGCCGCCGAGGAGTTCGACCTCGTCCAGCTGTTCGCGGCCCAGGTGTCCATCGCCCTCCAGAACGCGGAGGTCTTCCAGGCCGTCGAGATGCGCGCCCAGACCGATGCCCTGACGCGGCTACTCAACCACGGGACGTTCGAGGAGTACCTGGAGCGGGCCGCCCGCGATGGGTCGCCATTCGGCCTGATCATGCTCGACCTCGACGACTTCCGGGACGTCAACAACGCCGCGGGCCACCAGGCCGGCGACGTCCTGCTCCAGCGCATCGCCGACGCCCTCGTCCAGGCCGGCCGCGACACGGACCTCGTCTTCCGCTACGGCGGCGACGAGTTCGCCATCCTCCTCGGCCACAGCGATGCGGCCGGCACGGCCCAGGTCGCCGAGCGGACTCGCGCCGCGGTCAAGAGCCTGGGCAGCCGGGTGACTGCGTCCATCGGCACCGCCTCGTTCCCGGACGATGGGGCGACCGCGGCCGAGGTCCTCCTGGCGGCCGACCGGGCCTGCTTCGTCGCCAAGCGCGCCGGGCGTGATCGGGTCGCGACCGCCGCCGAGGGGCTGGCGCTGGCCGGCGAGTTCCGCCACAGGCGCCGACGCCGGTCGATTCGGAGGCGGCGCCGGCCGGCTGACCCACGGGGCCAGCGTCACCGCCGGACCGCGACGACCGTCACGATGGCCGACATGGCGCCACGACGCTTCGCCGCCTCGCCACCCTGGCCCTGGTGCCGCTCCTGGCCGCGTGCGTCCCGACCCCCGCGAACCGGACCACCGAGCCGTCGTCCGCGGCCGAGTCACCGGTCGCCGTCGTGTCCGCGTCGCCCGTTCCCAGCGGCCCGACGCCATCGCCGTCGTTCGTGCGTCCGACGCCGACGCCCCTCCCGACCTTCCTCGTCTACACCGTTCGCGACGGCGACACCCTGAGCGCCATCGCCCGGACGTTCAGCACGGACACGTTCAGCCTCGCGGTCTGGAACCGCGATCGCTACCCGTCGCTGGACCCCGACTCCGAGGCCTTCCGTCCGGACCGCATCCAGGTCGGCTGGCAGCTCGTCCTCATCCCGGAGGTCGAGGTCGATCCCGAGGTCCTCCTCGAGTCACCGGATCCAGGCGGCGAGCCGACGCCGGACGGCGATCGCGCCGTCGTCGTCCACCACGGCCCGCGGACGTCGAACCAGGTCGCCCTGACCTTCGACATGGGCGGGCGGCTCGATCCGGCGGTCGACATCCTGACCTGGCTCGCCGATCGCGAGGTCCCGGCCACGATCTTCCCGACCGGCAAGACCGCCACGACGACCGACGAGGGGCTGGCGGCCCTGGAGCTCGTCAGCCAGCACCGCGACCTGTTCGACCTCGGCAATCACTCGTGGTCGCATCCGGACTTCCGGGAGCTCGACGACGCGGCCATCCGCGATCAGCTCGAGCGGACCGAGGCGGCCATCCTGGCGGCCGTCAACGTCTCCACCAAGCCGTGGTTCCGGCCGCCGTACGGCGGCGTCGACGACCAGATCCCGATCTCGGCCGGCGCAGCCGGCTGGGGCTCGACCGTGCTGTGGGATATCGACACCATCGACTGGAAGCCGATCAGCGACGGTGGCCCGACCGCCGACGCCATCGTCGATCTGGTCGTGTCCGACGCGCAGGGCGGATCGATCATCCTCATGCACCTGGGCGGCTACGACACGCTGGCGGCCCTGCCCGGGATCGTCGACGGCCTGGAGGAGCTGGGCCTCACCCCGGTCACCCTCGGACACGATGCTCGGCGACTGACCCCGCGGCGGAGCCGCGGCCCACGGCGGTCGCGACTACAGCCGGCCGGCCTGGATGATCCGCTGGAGGAACTGCCGGGTCCGCGGCTGGATGGGGTCGGAGAAGACCTGCTCGGGTGGGCCGGCCTCGGCGACGACGCCGCCGTCGAGGAAGCAGACCCGGTCCGCGATCTCGCGGGCGAAGCTCATCTCGTGGGTCGCGATGACCATCGTCATGCCGCCGCTGGCCAGCTCACGGATGACATCGAGGACCTCGGCGACCAGCTCCGGGTCGAGGGCGCTGGTGACCTCGTCGAGCAGGAGCAGATCGGGTCGCATCGCCAGGGCCCGGACGATCGCGACGCGCTGCTGCTGACCGCCGGACAGTCGGTCCGGGAACTCCAGACGCTTGTCGGCGAGGCCGAACCGCTCGAGGAGACGGGTGGCGTCGGCCTCGGCGGTCGTCCGCTCCGTCTTGAGGACCTTGCGCGGGGCGAGCGTGACGTTGTCCAGGACGGACATGTGCGGGAACAGGTTGAACGCCTGGAAGACGATGCCGATCCGCCGCCGGATGCGGTCGACGTCCACGCCGGGCGCGGTGATCTCGTCGCCCTCGATGACGATCCGACCGCCGTCGATCGGCTCGAGAGGTTGATGCAGCGCAGCAGGGTCGACTTGCCGGACCCGCTCGCCCCGATGAGGCACACGACCTCGTGCTCGGCCACGGTCAGGTCGAGGCCACGGAGGACCTCGAGGTCGCCGAACGACTTCTCGAGCTCCTCGATCTCGAGTGCCGGCGGCCGGGGGCCGGCCGGGACCGGGACGGGCGCCGTCGCGACCGGGTCGGTCATCGGACGGCCCCCGCCGCCTGGGCCTTGCGGTCGCGGGCGATGAGCCAGTCGGTCAGGCGGGCCAGCGGGATGGTCACGACGATGAACACCAGGGCGACCGCCACGTACGGCGTGAAGTTGAACAGCGCGGCCTGCTTGATCTGGGCGGTCCGGAAGATCTCGACGACGCCGATGTAGGACACGAGGACGGTGTCCTTCTGGAGCCCGATGAAGTCGTTGAGCAGGGGCGGGACGACGCGACGGACCGCCTGCGGCACGACGACGTGGCGGAGCGACTGGGTCCGGCTCAGGCCCAGCGAGCGCGCCGCCGCGTCCTGGCTGGGATGGACGGAATCGATGCCCGCCCGGTAGACCTCTGACACGTAGGCCGAGTAGATGAGGGTCAGGGTCACGACCGCCCAGAAGAACGGTTCGTTGGGCACGCCCGGGAGGCCGAGGGACGCCACGCCGAAGCCGAGGATGTAGATGACGAGGATGCCCGGCAGCGCGCGGAAGATGTCGACGAACGCCGTGGCCATGAGCCGGATCGGCGTGAACACCGGGCCTGGGATGCTCCGCAGGATGGCGATGGCCAGCCCGACGACCAGGACCAGCGCCTCGGCGATGAGGAACAGCCGGATGTTGATGAGGAAGGCCTCGAGCAGGTCCGGCATCGACGACACGAAGATCGCCCCGTCGAAGAAGCTCTCCTGGACGTCCGGCCAGTTCGGGGCGTTGACGATGACCAGCGCGATCGCGGCGAAGACGACAACCGTGCTGAGCACCGCGACGAGCGTCGCCCGCCGCGCCTGGCGGCGCTCAGCGGCGTGCCGGGCAGCACGAGACCCGCGAGACAGGCCGGGGACGGCGGGCGTCCCGGGGTCGCGCGGGTCTCGGGTGGCGGTCACGACCGGACGATAGCCGGTCGGACGGTGGCTATGGCGTGAGGACCGGAGCGCCCTGGCCCGTGATCCATTCGTCCGTGATGGCCTGGAGCGTGCCATCGGCCTTGATGCCGGCGATGGCCTCGTTGACGCAGGCGGTCAGCGGGCTGTCCTTATCGAGGAGGACGCTGAAGTGCTCGACCTCCTGGCCGGCCGTCGGCAGGGAGCCGACGATCGCGCCGTTCTCCAGCTGGACGGCGGTGACGAAGAAGGCCGTCGGCAGGTCCACGACGACGCCGTCGATCTGCTTGGCCGACACGGCCTGGATGGCCGCGTCGAGCGTGTCGTAGACGGACGCGTCGGTCGTGGGCTGGATGACGTCGGTGACGTAGGTCAGGCTCGTCGTGCCGACCGGCGCGCCGAGCTTGAAGTCCTTGAGCGCAGCCACACTCGTGACCTGGGCGATGGGGTTGTCGGCCAGGCCGACGACCGCCTGGCTGAGGTCGAAGTAGCCATCCGACAGGTCGACCGCCTGGGCGCGCTCCTCCGAGAACGAGACCTGGGTCAGGTACAGGTCGAAGTCCTTGGCGCCGGGCTGGATGGCGTTGTTGAACGGCACCGGGACCCAGGTCACCTGGGCCGGAGCGAAGCCAAGCGCGTCGGCGATGGCCATCGCGGTCGCGGCCTCGAAGCCCTGGCCGTTGGTCGGATCGCCCAGCTCCCACGGCTCGGTCGCGGCCTGGCCCTCAGCCGGCGGCTGGTAGTAGGGCGGGAACGCCGGGTTGTCGGCGCCGATCGTGAGCGTGCCGGCGGTCTTCGTCGCGAGGGTCTCCGGGGCGCACGCATCGACCGCCTCCGACGGGGCGACGCTGGGCGCGACGGACGGGGCGATGGACGGGGCCTCGCTGGGCGCGGTGCTGGCCGACGGGCTGGCACCCGCGCTCGAGCACGCCGCGACGACGAGCGCCAAGAGGGCGGCCGAGGTCAGGCTGGCGATTCTGCGCATGGGTCGATCTCCGATGGGCTGACGGGACGCGCGAGAGTGTACCGACTCATCGCCTACCTGTCAGGTCGGGATTCCACACCCCGGCCGGCGATGGCGCCGGTATCAAGACGGAGGAGCCAACGGAGCCGACGACGCCGCGATGGCGGCAGATCGAGCCGCCGATCTAGCGAAGCGCCGCCGGCCCCGGACGTGCCGAAGCGGCGCCGGGAGGAGGGTTCGGCGCCGCTTCGACGGGTCGATCGGTCGGGCGGGAGGAGGGATACACGCCGTCGCGATCGGATGGATTCGAGATCAGTGCGGTCGGGACGGACCTCCATCCCCGGGCCCGAACCGTCCGGTCCGGGCCAGCTCGCGCAGGAAGAGCAGCTGATTGACCTGGCGGAGCGACCAGCGGACCTCCGCGACCGGGATCCCGCACAGGAAGGCGGTCAGGGTCGCGGCCTCGTCGGGCGCCAGGCCCTTGGCGAGGAGCATCCGGTAGGTCGTGCGGGTGATGAGCTGGTCGTCGGCACTCGGTGCCGCAGATCCGTTAGCGGCAGCCCCGCGGACGGGGGTCCCGGCCGTCGACGGACGGGCCATGGCCGCCGCGAGCGCCCGGGGCGTCGACGCGCCGCGGGTCGATCGCCCGCGTCCCCGTGACCCTCGATGCGCTGGCCCGGCCATCTCGCACGTTCCCCTCGATGTCCGATCCGCCCGGACGATCCGATGCGGTAGGGGCATGTTGGTCGCGAGCACCACCCGTCGCGATGACCCGGCGGTCCCATCGCCGGCCGGTACTTGCGGCCGCGGCATCGGGGCGCCGTCGGTAGACTCGCGGTCGTGCGTGTCCGCCAGTTCGAGCTCCGCCTCATCGCCATCGGCCTCGTCGTCGCCTGGAGCGTCGTCGCGCTCCTCGTCCTCGTCGCCTACCGGCCGGGCGGCCCGCTCGACGTGGTCGTCGGCATCACGATGCTCCTGCCCATCGGCATCGCGGCCGCGGCCGTCATCTGGCCGCCGGTCGCTCGCGGTGCCGGCGCCTTCCCGCTGATGGTCGCGCTGGGGATCGGCTCGCTGCTCGTGCTGCTGCCGTCGATCGGCGGCGTCGCCTTCCAGATCTTCGCCCTCGGCTCGCAGACCCTCCTGCCGTCGCTCGAGGCGGCCTATCCATGGCTGCTGGCCATCCTCGGCACCTCCCTGTTCGCCGGGTTCGGTCTGGCCCGGCGGATCCAGGGCGGGACGTCGCTGCGCCGACGGCGATTGATCGGCGGGATGCTCATCGCGCTGGCCATGACGGTCGTCGCGAGCAGCCTGTTCGCCGGCGTCGCGATCGCCAATGAGGTCGCCCTGCGCGAGCGAGGTTCGCCCGCCAGTGGCTCGCGCTTCGGGCCCACGACCCTCGAGGGCGAGCCGGCCGCGTGCGACTCGCCGACCATCGACGCCGGAGCATCGGCCCGCCTGTTCGCCCGGCTGTCCGGCCAGGTGGACCTGCGCTCCATCGGCTCGGTCGACCTGCTCGGCATCCGGGCCGGGCCCGACTTCCGCTGGCTGGCCTACGTCGCCACCGACCGGGAGCTCGGCCAGTACGGCCAGACCGCCAGCGGCCAGCGAGCCTGGGTCCGGACGCCGCAGGCCGGCTGGGAGACGGCCGAGACCGAGGACGTCGCGACGGGCAGCGTCGACCGGCAGGCGATCGCCGCGGCCCTCACGCCGGACATCCGGGTCACCGCCGAGGACCGCGGGATCGAGGTCATCGAGGCCGCACCCGCCCGGCGCTGCCGGGTCGCCGTCGACGGCTCGACGTTCCGCGCCGCATTCCCGCAGGTCCGCTGGCTGGTCGGCGACGCTGACCTGGAGCACTGGCGCGGGCAGGTCGACTACTGGATCTTCCTCGACGACCGGATCGGCCAGATCGCCGCGAGCGCCAACGGTGAGGCCCTCGGCATCGACGACACCGCCGTCCAGGCCACGATCGACGTCCTGTTGACCGCGACGGAGCGCGACCGGGACCTCGTCATCTATCCTCCGGCGCCATGACCTTCGACGACGTCGAGCGCCCGACGGGAAAGCGCGACCGGCTCGCCCGGATGCTCCGCGTCGTGACCGTCCTGCGCGGCCACCCGGACGGGATCCGCCCGTCGGAGATCGCCCGCCGGGTCGGCGTGGCGACCCGGACGGTCTACCGCGACCTCCACGCGCTCGAGGACGAGGTCGGCGTCGCGGTCTGGTCCGAGGACGGCCTGTGGGGCGTCGTCAGCGAGGAGTTCCTGCCACCGCTCAAGCTGACCCTCGACGAAGCGATGGCCGTCGTCCTGTCGTCGCGGCTCATGGTCCGCTACGCGGACAAGTACGACCCGGACCTGGCAGCCGCGTTCGAGAAGCTCGAGGAGGTCCTGCCCCGGCCGCTCGCCGAGCACGTCGAGCGGACCCTGGACATCCTGGCCCAGCATCCGCGCGATGCGGCGTTCCACGACCGGGTGCACCGGCTGACCCGGGCCTGGGCCGAGCGGCGGGTCGTCGTCCTCGACTACGAGCCGGCCCGCTACGCCCCGGATGCCGCCGCCCGGCGAGCGGTCGTCCACCCGTACCTCATCGAGCCGTCGCTCCAGACCCATGCCCTGTATCTGATCGGCTGGGACGAGACCCGGGGCGGCCTGCGAACGTTCAAGATCGAGCGGATCCGGGACGTGGCGCTCTCGCCGGACTCGTTCGAACCACCGGAGCCCGGGGTCCTGGAGCGTGACCTGCGGCGCGCCTGGGACATCATCGCGGACCAGGCGCCGACCGAGATCGAGCTCCGGTTCGACCCGACCGTGGCCGCCCGCGTGAGCGAGACGACCTGGCACCCGACCCAGCGCCTGGACCCCCAGCCGGACGGGTCCGTGCGCTTCCGGGCGACCGTCGCCGGGACGATCGAGATCCGGCTCTGGATCCTGTCCTGGGGCGACGCCGTGGAGGTCATCGGCCCCCTCGAGCTCCGAGAAGACGTTGCGTCGACGCACCAACGCGCCGCCGCGAGGTACGGCGGTTAGGAGCAGTCTTGGGCGGTCCGGTGTAGGGTAGGAAGGCAAACCCGCGTGCCCCCCACACGCCTGAGGTATCCCCATTGCTGAACGCCACAGCCACCCCCGCGCTGCCGCGCGCCCTTCGAGCTCCGCTGCTCGCCACCCTCGCCCTGGCCGTCCTTTCGGTCGCCGCGCCGACCCCGGTCAGCGCCGCCGTCTCGGCCTACGAAGCCGAGCGCATGATCCTCGGCTGGATCAACCGGGATCGCGTCGACCGCGGCCTCGTCCCCCTCGTCCGTGACTACGACCTGGCGGTCATCGCCGGCCGGCGCGCGGACCGGATGGCGGACACCAACACCCTGAGCCACACGGTCGCCGGCAGTCTCGGTTCCCAGCTTCGGGCCCGCGGTGTCCAGTACTACGGCTACGGCGAGGCGATCGGCTGGACGACGGCGAGCTGGACGACGGACGCGGCGCGGAGCCTGTTCGGGATGTGGAAGCGCAGCGCCCCGCACTGGCGGCTGCTGATGAGCGACGACTTCAACTACGTCGGCATCGGGATGGACCTGCGCTCGTCGAATTCGCAAGACGTTCGGGGCCGTGGTCCTGACCGAGTCGCGCGATCACACCGGCGCCCGGGCCAAGATGCAGTCGGCCGGCCGCAGCGGTGACGACGTCCGCTGGACCTGGTCCGGCGCCGACGTCCGGCTCCAGACCCACACCGCCGGGATGCGCGATTTCGACGTCCAGTACCGCGTCGGTGGCGGCTCCTGGGTCACGATCCGCAACGACACCGGGGCGACCAGCCTGACCATGGCCGACCGCAACCACGGCCGGTCGTACAGCCTGCGCGTCCGCGCCACCGACCGGCGCGGTAACGTGGGCTCGTGGACGAGCCCCTCGACGATCTACGTGCCCTGACCGGCGGCGGACGGCGTCTGCCGTTCGCCGCGGTCAACCTCATCAGCGACCCGATCCACGGGTACATCGAGCTCACCAAGCGGCTGTCCCCGGGCGCCGCGGCGAGCGCCGGTCTACCCGATGAGGACGTCGCCGAGGAGGACCTCCTCGACACGGTCTGGCTCCAGCGGCTGCGTCGGATCAGCCAGCTCCAGAGCGCCCGCTGGGTCTTCCCCACCGCCGAGCACTCGCGGTTCACGCATGGCCTCGGCGTCATGCACGAAGCCGGCCTGTGGGCCCGATCGCTCTACCCCGGGCTGCGCGGCGCCCTGCCGGCTGTCGCCCCCGACGAGGCGCTGCCGTCGGAGGGCCTGGTCGTCGAGACGATGCGGATGGCCGGCCTGCTCCACGATGTCGGCCATGGGCCGTTCGCCCACTTCTTCGACGACCACGTCCTGGCGGCATTCGAGGCCCCGGCCGACCCACGCCGCGCCGGCAAGCGGCTGACCCACGAGGACCTCAGCCAGCAGATCATCGAGGACGAGCTCGGGCCGTTCCTGCGCGGCCTGCGGCGCGCGCCGGGCGCGGTCGCCGAGCGTGACGCCCTGGCCGACGACGAGACGATCGACCCCCGCTGGGTCGCGTTCCTCATCGCCAAGCCGGCCCTCGACGACCCGACGATGCCGCAGTGGGTCCGCTGGCTCGCGCCGCTGCTGTCCGGCGTGTTCACGGTCGACAACCTCGACTACGTCCGGCGCGACGCGTACCTGACCGGGGTCGCCGCCGGCCCGGTCGACGTCGACCGCCTGCGTCGCTACACGTTCATCTCCGATCGGGGCCTGACCCTCTACGAGACCGGCCTCGGGGCGCTCGAGATGTTCCTGACCGCGCGCCGGTTCATGTACCAGCAGGTCTATCTGCATCGCACGGTGCGCGCCATCGACCTGGACCTGGCCGAGGTGTTCGGGCCGTCGATCAGGGCGCTGTTCGGTGACGGCTCCCCGGCCGAGCGGCTGTCGGCCTATGCCGACCTCGACGAGTACGCCCTACTCCACCAGGCGGCTCGCTGGGCACGCGGTCTCGATGTCGACCAGGTCGGCGGCGGGATCGCCGCGGCCTGGCGGGCCATCCTGCTCCGCCAGCCGACGTGGCGGGCCGAGGCCGAGATCCGGGCTGAGTACGAGCCGGGCAGCTATCCGACCGATCTCGTGGCCACGCTCGGCGCGCCGCAGGCCGGCGTCGTGGCCATCGATCTGGCCGTCGTCGACGCCCGACCGGACGACCCGGCCCGGACGGACGGCCTGCTGGCGTTGGAGGGTCGGGACGGGGGTGCGTTGTCACTGGCCGCGGCGCTCGGGTCCATCCCGGCCTACTGGCTCGTCGGCCGCCGCTACCGGCGACGGTAGTCGGAGGGCGCGCCGGCGGCGGGTCTGGGTGCTCGCCTAGGGGGCCGGCGAGGGTACGCCGGCCGCGCGGGCCTCGGAGGCGGCGCGCTCTTCCCGATCGCGGGCACGGGCGGGCAGGACGAGCAACGGGTCGACCCGGGCGATCTGCTGGCGGGGCAGCTTCATCCGCTTGGCCACCTGGGCGTCGATGCGGAAGGTGGCGGTCTCGAGCGGGCTGAACAGCCCGTAGTGCAGGTGGCAGCCGGAGGCCCGGCCGGTAGCGCCCTCCCAGCCCAGCAGCTGGCCGGTCTTGACGGTCTGGCCGCGCTTGACCTTCACCTTGCCGAAGTGGGCGTAGATGCTCCGATACCCGTTGCCGTCATCGATGACGACGACGATCGGCAGCGTCTGCCACAGCTTCTTCTTGTCCAGCCGGGTGGTGTATGGCTTGAGGTCGCCGACCCAGCCCATGTAGCGGTCGTAGCGGCGGCCGGCGGCCAGGACCTTGCCACCGTGAGCCGCGACGATGCGGTCACCGCAGAACGTGGCCAGGTCGATGCCGTCGTGGAAGGTCTCGCCATGGACGATCCGCGAGCCCCACGGCGATGGCCCGAAGGGCAGGGTCAGCCGGCCCTTGGGCAGCGGCCAGTGGTAGTCGGTCAGCAGGTCGTACGGGATCGGCGTCGGGTCGGGAGCCTCGGTCGGCGCCGCCGTCGTCGGCTCGGCCGCCGGCGGGCGGTCGGAGGCCATGGCGACGGGCGCCGACGTCGGCGTCGGGGTGAGCAGCGGGGACTCGACGGCGCCCTGGACCGCCCCGACCGGACCGACCGGACCGCCGGTCGCCCCGTTGACGACCGCGATCCCGGCGCCGAAGGCGATGACCGCGACGACCACGAGCGCGCCGCGCCGGACCAGGCTCGGGCGGCGTCGACCGCGTTCGCTCAGGGGCCGGGGCAGGTTCGCGAGCGGGTGCGGGGGTCGCGACCCCGGTGACGGCATGACGTGCATGGTAGGCCGAGGAGGCCATGGCCTGCAGGCGAGCCGTCCGATCGCCGCCCGGATAGCGAGTTCTTCATCGTTCCCATGGCCGGACCACCATCCGCGGGCCCTACCGTCGAGGTTGACGGCTCACCCAGTCGAGCCGACCGCAGCGAGGACGACCGACGGTGCCGCCCCACGACCCGACCGACCTGTATCTCCTGGCCGACCGACTCCGGCAGGGCATCCCCGACCGTGGCTTCGACGGTCGCCCCATCCCGATCCGACACGCCGACGGCACGGTCGTCGACCGACTCGATGCGGCGCGCGTGCTGCTCGACTCCGGGGTGGCGCTCCTGGATCCGGGCGACGCCGAGATCTTCCGCCGGGCGGCGCTCGAGCGGGCGCACCAGGTCGAGCTCGCCGCCGCGACCGACGGCGTCGAGCCGCGCGCGATCCATGCGCGTGTCACGGCCGTCCTCGTCAGCGCCGCCGTCCGAGCTCATGTCCTCGCCCGCGGCACGGACATCAGCCCGAGTGCGGTCAACCGCGAGACGCTGTCGTGGTACGACCGGGGCCGTCTGCGCAGCATCGAGCTCGTAGCCGCGATGCACGCGCCGCTGCCGACCGCTCGCTCCGCCTGACGGTCTCGCCCGAGGACGTCGGCGAACGACCGACTCGCGGGCCAGCCGGCTCGGTTCGACGGCGCCGGGCCTCGGCCCGGGCGGCCTAGGACTCGAGTCGGACCTTCTCGACCGACCACGGCTCACCGGGCCCGTTTCGGTGAGCCTCGTGCCCTGGCGGGAGCGCGGCGAGTGTGGCGATGGAGCTGTTGTGTTCGATGGCGTGCTGCAGGTGGGTGCTGATGCAAGCGCCACGGACATTCGGGTCGTTCAGACCGTCGCCGACGTACCAGTCGCCGTCCTCGGTGTGGCCCACGATCAGCGCGGGGAGCGACCCGTCGAGGACCGTCAGCTGGACGACAGCTCCGAGCTCTGCGGGAAACACATCGCCGGGAAACGGCCACGGCATCGTTCGCCGCATCTCCCTGTGCTCGTCCACGGGCACATCGTAGGTCCTTGCCCGTGGGGCGTAGCGTCGCCGACATGGACGCGATGAACGGGATGAACGATGTTGCGGCCACGCTCGTGGTGATCCTGACGGCGGGACTCATCGCGCTCGCCCGATGGTCGCCTCGACCAGGACAGCGACGACTCGACCTGGAAGCCATGCTCGTCGGGCACCGGGTATCATCCGCGGCGTCCGCCCGTAGCTCAGTGGATCAGAGCGACTGACTTCGGATCAGTAGGTCGGGGGTTCGAATCCCTCCGGGCGGGCCAGAATCTGAGCGCGTCAGTTTCAACAACATTGGCGCTCACATAGTCGCCTACCCTCTCTTCGAGAGCTACTGACTCACACGCCTCCGACTCACAGCGCTGGTACGCCTCGTGACCACATCAGGGTTGGGCGGTGCCGCGAGGAGGGCAGGCGACGCACTATTCTCGCGATCATGAGTGAACCAGGGGCAACACCAGTCACTCCCGAGTCGCTGGCACGGGAACGGTCACGCGACATACCGGCGGGGACGGCGCCGCTGACCCCGGAGGAGGCGGGCTCCCTCGCCGCGGGCGTCGCAGGCGAGTGGCAGCTCGACAAAGGCGAGATCCGACGCGAGTTCACATTCAAGACATTCAATGCGGCCTTCGGGATGGCCACCCGAATCGCCCTGCTGGCCGAGGCGCAGGGCCACCACCCTGAACTGGAGGTCGGCTGGGGCCGGCTCGTCGTCCGCCTGTCGACCCACTCGGTTGGCGGGCTCTCGCGCAACGACTTCATCATGGCCGCCCGGATCGACCGGATTACGACCGGCTGACCGATCAACTCGGCCGTGGACGCACCGATCGGCGGATCGGTTGGAGACGAAGCTGTCTTTGACTACGCCAGTCGAGTCACGTGGGATCAACCACGACGCGATTGCGCCGCAGTCGAGACGGGAGGGGTCTCCGTGCATCGGGAGAATGGATCTCCACCCGTGAGCCTCCGGCCATCACGGCCCGGCCACGCCGATGGCCGACCTGTTTCGAGTCAGCCACGGCCACACCATCGACGACGGCCCTGACCCACCGCGCCGTGGGCTCAGCATGGACCTCGAGGGGCGAACCGGGCCGGTCACTCAACCCGATGAGTTGATCTTCCAGCGGCTTCTGCGCGACCATCGCGACCCTCCGAAAACGAAGCGTCCACCTTACGTCTGAACCTTTCGCCCCGCACAAATGATTGATCGGGTCATCCGGCTCGGACTCGCGATGCCGCGTCATGCGCAGCCCGTCCGGGTCGCCCGAGGGCGGTTACCTCGCAGCACCGGCTTCATGGGCCCCCGAGCATCTCCGGGCATCGAAGCCGCCCATGGCGTGTGGGAATACCTGGCGAAATACCACGCCTCGCTGCCGGGTCGCTTCACCGGACGCGCTCATGGCGCCCAGCCCAGGAACGTCGTGCCGATCCAGAGGGCGACGACGACAGCCGGCACCGACACGATCGGAACGAAAAACGAACGGATTGGGTGGTGTCGCCACCATGCGACCGTTAGCCCGACCAGGACGAGCCAGGCGGCGAAGAAGAGATAGCTCGCGGGCGAGGGGACCACCAGCAACGGGTACAGCAGGTACCAGTAGGCGCTCGCCAGCTGGCCAACGATGCCGAGCGCCCCCGCGAGGTGAGCCAGCCGCCGGTCCCGGGTCATCGCCGCCGAACGCGGGCCCTCCACGCCGTTTGACGACGGGTCGGGTGAGCCGATCTCAGGCATGGCGAGCCTTCCTTCTCCAGATGGTAGGCGTCGGTAAGTCGTCGACGTTACGACCAGTCTGAACCTGCGATCCGCGCCGCGAGCATGCGCGCAGGGCACTGCGGTACAAATCGGGACGCCGCGTCCCGGGTTCTAGCCAGGGCCAGCAGTTGTTGTTCGTACGCGCCCGAATCCCTCCGGGCGGGCCAGCCCTGCCGTCGACGCCTATGATCGACCGCAACGAGTCCGTACGGGCTTGATAGCAGATGCGAAACACGGATCGACGAACGGCGGCGCAGTACTCCAGCCTCGTACCGGACATCGTCCGATGACGCCGAGCCGGATCGTGGATCCGCGGACGGCGATCGTGACCGGAGGATCCGCTGGCATCGGGCGCGCTCTGGCGGAGGCCCTCGCAGCCGCGGGCCTGACGGTGGGCATCGTCGCCCGCGATGCCGGCCGAGGCGAGGCGGCGAGAAGGGCGATCGCCGCCGCGAGCGGGAACGAGCGGGTCGAGCTCTTTATCGGCGACCTGTCCGACCTGGCGTCGGTCCGCGGTCTCGCCACGACGCTCGCAGAGGCTCACCGAGCGATCGACGTCCTCGTCCACTGCGCCGCCGTCTACACCTCGCATCGCGCCGTTACCGCCGATGGCCTCGAGAGGATGTTCGCGACGAACGTCGCTGGACCTTTCCTGCTCACGAATCTCATGCTCGATCAGGTCCGGGCAGGTCGAGCGCGGATCCTCGTCCTGAGCGCTCCATCGACCGTCAAGCTTGACTTCGACGACCTCCAGGCGGAGCGCCGGTTCCGCTCGCTGAGCGCCTTCGGGGCTTCGAAGGCGGCCGATCTGCTCTTCACCTTCGAGCTCGCCCGCCGACTCCAGGGAAGCGGCGCGACCGCCAACGCCGTCCACCCGGGCCTCGTCAGAACGAACCTGATGCGCGATGCACCCGCGCCGCTGCGCTGGGCGACGCGGCTGGTTTCACGCAGCCCAGCTCGCGCGGTGGAGACCATCATCCCGGTTGCCCTGGCGCCCGAGTACGAGGGTCGGAGTGGGCGCTTCTACAAGGGCGGCCGTGAGATCAAGGCACCTTCGTACACGCTCGATCCCGTGGTCGCGAGCCGGCTCTGGGACGCATCGGCGTCTCTCACTCGACTCAGCCGATAGCAAGCCCGCTCGCGGGGCCGACCCGTGGGTGCCGGTTTCCTCGGGCCGCCATCGGGAGGACGAGGCCAGCTCCTCGGCCCCCCTGCGTGAGACTCGAGGTCTCGCGCGAAACCCGCGGCTCGTCCGTCCGACGATGAAGCGCTTCGCGGCTGTGCGGATCAGCTCGCGCGATCTCGCTGGAGCTCGAAGAGCGGACTCGGCTCATGGAACCCCTTCAGGATCCGCAGGCCGGCCTCCACGAACCCGAAGCCAAGCGGCGCGCCAAGGTCCTGCACGACGTCGGAGACAAGGATCTGGCCGCCGTCGGCGGCGTCGCAGATGCGGCTCGCCAGGTTGACCGTCGAGCCGAACAGGTCGTCACCTCGATCGACCGGTTCGCCGGCAGCCATGCCGATCCGCACTCGCAGGGCCGGTCCTTCGGTCGTCGCGTTCCGAGCGTCGAAGCCGTGCTGGATCGCGATCGCACACGACAGTGCCCGGGCGACGTCATCGAACGACGCCATCAAGCCCGTCGCCGGTGTGCTTCACCTCGCGCCCACGCGCGGTCACCAGCGCACGCCTGATGATCAGGTCGTGCTCGGTCAGCAGGACCATGTAGGCCGGCTCCCCGACCGCTTCGAGGAGCGACGTCGAACCCATGAGATCGGTGAAGACGATCGTTCGGAATGGACTCGTCGGCCCGCCATGTTCGACCGGCTCCTCGATCTTGCCGAGGAACCTCAGCACGTTGTCCTCGACGACCGGGATGATCGCGTTCGGAACGAGCCCGTGCCCTTCGCGGTGGACGGTCTCCAGATCTTCCGGCCTCGGCGCCCGGGCGAGGCAGAACGCCGCTCCAGCGTCGGCGTCGAACCAGTAGGTCAGGAACTGGACGCCGTACTTCGGGGCCACGGCGAGGTCGACCACATGCGCCTGGGCGACCTCCTCGGCGGTGATGCCCGGGATGTCGTGGCGGTCCATGAACAGTGGCACCAGGGAGACCTCCCGGCTCGACGCGGTCCGGCGGGCAGTCGTCAGTCGGCCACCGGCTTGAGCAGGGCGTACTCGCCGTCGTAGCGGACCCCGAGCGCGTTGTTGAACAGGTTGAGCATGTTGATGTACCCGATGAGGAAGGTCAGCTCGACCACCTCCGGGTCGCTGAACTGCTCGTGGAGTCGTAGCGACAGGTCCTCCGGGATGTGATTCGAGTCGGCGATCACGGCCCGCGTGTACTCGATCCCGAGGCGTTCCCGCGGCGCCAGCGACGACGTGTCGTCGATGACGACGAGCGGATCCGCGACGATGTCCGCGATGTCGACGAGATCGCAGTGGGACTCCGTGCAGAACTGGCAGGCATTGGTCGTCGAGGCGGTGATGATGACCAGCTCCTTGACCCGCCGCTCCAGCAGGCCGCCCGGATAGACGCACGACCCGAAGCCGGCGAACGCGCGCAGGATCTCCGGGCGCAGGCACATCGCCTGGAGCATCTCGACCGGCGGGCGCCCCCGCTCCCACAGGCCGCGGCTCTCGTCGAACGACGGGTCGTCCTTGACGGCCTCGAACGCCGTCTGGATCTGCTCGGCGGTGACGGTGACACGCATCGACGGTTCCCCTCCTTGGTCCTAGCCCGGGACGGTGGTCGGCCGCGGCGCGCTGTAGCCGTGCTCGGCGATCTCGCCCGCGCGCTCGGCGTAGACATCGACGACCGGCGGTGTCTGCGCCCGGAACCCGTCGACCAGTCGGTTGTACATCGAGAAGCCGGCCGAGATGAGGACGGCCAGCTGGATGTCGCCATCGGTCGCACCGGCGGCCGACGCGGCCGCCACGTCGTCGGCGGACAGGCGGAGGGGTGCACGCTGGACGGTCCGTGCGATGTGGAGCAGAGCAGCCATCTTCGGGTCCAGGCCGTCCGACGTCCCGAGCTTGATCTGGTCGAGCGCCGGGGCAAGGTCGAGCGCATCCGTCCGCTCGAGCAAGGCATGCGCGTGGGCCGCGTGCGAGTCCATGCAGAAGAAGCAGTCGTTCGCTGCGGACACGGCGGTCGCGATCATCTCCCGCTGCGGCCCGGGTGATCGTCGCGCCGGGGTAGTCATGGACGAGCAATTCGTCCGCGAGCCCCCGCAGGTGGAGACCGAGGCCGGGGGTCAGGCGCATCGCCACGCCGATCCCGGGGACATCCGGCAGGCTGCCGACGATGGGCCCCTCCCCCGCGCGCGCCAAGCGCTCGCTGTCTCGTGTCATCCGTCTCTCTCTCCTGTAGTGGACCGGCCGGTCTCTTCGGGGCAGGTCGCCGACGTCAGCTGCCAGCGTCCGGCGGCAGGACCGCCACGGTGAGCCAGCGGTCGCCGGTCGCCTGCCGCAGGGCGAACGTCTGGTCGAACGGTGCCTCAGCGCGTTCGAGCAAGGCCCCGTCGGCATCGTAGGTCTCGGTGGTCACCGTCCCCTGCGACCGGAAGCCGAGGCTGCTCCCCGTCTGCACGCCGAACGGGACGATGAGGACGACGTGGACGTCGTCGAAGTCGTAGTGCTCGACCGTCGTCCGCCCCGAGGCCTCGGCGTCGGCCAGCCGGGCCTGCATCTCCGCCAGGCGGTCGCCATGGGCGACCGCCGTCAGGATCGTCGTCGTCGGAGCGAAGGAGCGCCTCGGTCTCCAGCTGGAGGTTCTGGGCGAGGGTCATGAGGATCGCCTGGGCGCCTGGGCCTTCGATCGTGTGGTCATAGTCGGCGACATCCTGATCGATGGTGATCGTCGGGAAGGTCGCCGGGTCGAGCTGGCGGGGCATGCCGTCGAGCATCTCGGTCGTGTCCGGTACGACGACGCCCCGGGCCGGCGTCCCGGCCGCGACGATCCCCACCCCGATGACGAGGACCGCGACCACGGCGACGCCGAGGCCGGCCGCCGAGCGTCCCGCGCTGGCCCCGGCTCCGCCCACGAGCCGATGGGTGACGGCGCCGACCCGATCCGCCTCCGTGCGCGGCTCAGGGAGCCAGCGGTCGAGGAGCGGACGGGCCGCGCAGACGAGGACCAACCCGGCCAGGAGCCCGACCTTGGTCCCGAACTCGTTGGTCTGGGGCGCCATCAGGAGCGTGCTCGCGATGGCCACCAGGACACCGAAGACGACGCGGCCGACCTGACCGGTGGGCACCGTCTTGGGGTCGGTGATCATGAAGAACAGGAAGATGAGCACCTCGGGCGAGGTCACGATGACCCGCCAGAAGTCGAACCCGCAGACCGGCGCGAACGCCCAGTTCGTGGTCATGCAATGGCCGGATGCGGCAAGCAGCCCGACGCCCGCGTTGAGGACCAGCCAGAAGGTCGCGGCCAGGGCGAGCAGCTTCAGCCGGCGGGTGATGAGCAGCCCACCGGTGATGATCACGGCGTAGGCCGCGAGCATCCAGGCGTCCAACGGGCCCCACCAGAAGTCGAGCGGTTCGACCACCGTGCTGCCGAGGACGACGAAGGCGACGACGAGGCCGATGTTCGACGGGTTGAAGACGTGCGAGCCGCGGTACTTGATGACGTACTTGGTCAACAGCGAGAACGCCGCGACGCCCGCGAAGATGTACCAGCCATCGGTGTTCCAGGGCTGATCCGGTGGCGTCCCGACCACCCGCAGGATGAGCGCGACGCCGCTCCCGGTGAGCATCGCGCTGGCCGGCCAGACGATCGCCCGGCTCTGGCGGAAGGTCAGGGCGACCTCGATGACGGCACAGGTCAGGATGGCGGCCAGGATCTGGGGCACGCTCACCCGGAAATGCAGGCCGACCTGCCCCAGGACGTGGACGGTGATGATCACCGCGGCCACGTGGAGTCGCGGATCGCGGATGCTCGGCAGGAACAGCGGGTAGGTGCTCGCGCCGAGCGTGAGCGTCCGAGTGGTCACTGGTCCCTCGTGCCTCGCCACCATCGCGGGAACCGTCGACCTGCGCCGGTCTCGCCGCGGCCGCCACTCTACCCGGAGCCGGCCCGGATCCGCATCCGGGGACGTCAACGACCCCCGGCGGGCGATCCGCCGGGGGTCGTCGCTCGATCGGCCGCGCGACGCGCGGCACGAGTTCGCGGTCCTAGCGCGGGATGACCGGAGCCTCGCCCGGCTCGACCGGATCGGTCTCCTCGGCCTCTTCCTCGAGCTGGTCACCGGCCCCCGCGCCGGCCGCCGCCCCGACGGCACCGCCGACGACGGCACCGGGCGGTCCGGCGATGGCCCCACCGACGATCGCGCCCGTGGCGCCGCCACCGAGTGCGCCGCCGCCCGAGCCGACCTCGTCGTCGCCCTCGGCCGCCTCGCCCGCGACCGCGCCGACGACGGCGCCGGCCGCCCCGCCGATCACGGCACCAGGAGGTCCACCGACAGCCATGCCGACGGCCGCGCCACCGAGCGCCCCGGCACCGGCCCCGATCGCCTCGCCGCCGCCTTCCTCGTTCTCCGGGGCGGTACCGTCATCGAGTCGGTCGTCCGTTCGGACGACCTTGGGATCTTCGAGACCTTCGCGGTCGTTGTGCATGTCATCTCCTTCGAACCTGCGCCCGGTGCTCCGGTCGTCGGCGCCGCTCGGCGCCGTGGGATGCAACCTACGGAGCGACGGCCGCTGGAGATGTCAACGCGCGGGCCTACGCCTTGCAGCCACGTGAACGGTCGTCCACGACGTTGCCGGGCGGCACCATCCGGAGAGATCCCTGAGCGACGTGCGCGTCCAGGTCGGCCGCCTCGGCGCGCCGCCGTCGCGCCCAGCGCGTCTAGACGTCGCGAGCGCGGATGGCCGCGAGGACCCGCGACGGCGTCGCCGGGACGTCGTCGATGCGGGCGCCCGTGGCATGCCGGATCGCCCCGAGGATGGCCGGCGCGGTCGGGATGAGCGCCGGCTCGCCGATGCCCTTGGCGCCGAAGGGACCGGCCGGCTCGGCGTCCTCGATGAGGTGGATGTCGATGGGCGGCACGTCGCCGATCGTCGGGATGAGGTAGTCGTGGAGGTTGTCGGTGCGCCCGGCGACGTACGCCTCCATGAGCGCGAAGCCGATGCCCTGGGCGATCCCGCCGGTGATCTGCCCCTCGACGAGGAGTGGATTGATGGCCCGTCCGACATCGTGGGCCGCCACGATCCGCCGGACCACGGTCGTGCCGAGCTCCAGGTCGACGTCGACGAGCGCGACCTGGGCCCCGAACGCGTAGGTCTCGTACGGCACGCCCTGACCGTTGGCGTCGAGGAGGGTGGTCCGCGGGTCGTAGCTGCCGGCCCCGACGACGATGCACCCGTCCTCGTCCTCGGGCAGGTCGGCGAGGTCCGGTCCGGCCAGCTCGACCCGGCGGAGCAGATCCTCCGCGGCCGCCCGGGCCGCGTTGCCGGACACGAACGTCTGGCGCGACGCCGAGGTCTTGCCGGCATCCGGCGTCCGATCCGTGTCGCCTGTCACGAGCGCGATGGCAGTGACCGGTGCCTCCAGGGCATCGGCGACGATCTGCGACAGGATCGTGTCCGACCCCTGGCCGATGTCCTGGGCGCCGCTGAACAGGACGTACGTGCCGTCCCGCCGCAGCCCGACCCGCATCGTCGACGGATTGGGCAGCGAGGTGTTGCCGATGCCGTACCACATCGCCCCGATGCCGACGCCGCGGCGGACCGGGTCGCCGGCGGCCGCCGCCCGCTCGTTGGCCGAATCGGCCTCGGTCAGGCCCGCGCGCCAAGCCGGGCGGAGCGCCTCGAGGCACGGCGCCAGTCCCGCGCTGGCCGTCAGGACCTGGCCGGTGGCGGTCGTCGACCCGGCGCGCAGGGCGTTGCGGAAGCGGATCTCGAGGCGGTCCAGGCCCAGCTGGGCGGCCAGGTCGTCGACGAGCGCCTCGCCCGCGATGGCAGCCTGCGGGACGCCGAAGCCGCGGAACGCGCCGGCGATGGGCCCGGTCGTGTGGATGGCCCGGGTCGTCGCCCGGACCGCCGGGACGGCGTAGGGTCCGCTGGCGTGGACGGGCACGCGATTGGCGACGGTCGGCCCCCACGAGGCGTACGCCCCCGTGTCGAAGTCGCCGTGGAGATCGACGGCGGTCAGCCGGCCCTCGGCATCCGCGGTGATGGTCGCCGTCATCCGCGCGGGGTGGCGCTTGGTCGTCGCCCGCATCGACTCGGGCCGGGTGAACACGCCACGGACCGGACGATCCAGGACCCAGGCGGCGACCGCCACGAGGGGCTGGATGGCGATGTCGAGCTTGCCGCCGAAGCCACCGCCGCAGGCCGTCGGTACGACCTGGACGTCGGCCGGGGGGAGACCCAGGATGAGCGCCAGCTCGTCGCGGTCCATGTACGGCGTCTGGGTCGAAGCGACGACGGTGATCCGGTCGCCCGAGCGGATGGCGTGGCCGGCTTCCGGCTCGATGTAGGCGTGTTCGATGTGGGTCGTCGTGAACGTCCCCGTCGCCGTGGCGGCGGCCGCGGCCTGCGCCGCCCGCACGTCGCCGCGGGCGACCCGGCCCGAGATGAGCACGTTGCCGGGTAGGCCGTCGTGGAGCCGCGGGGCGTCGCGTCCCACGGCCACGTCCATGTCGTCGACCGGCTCCAGCGGATGCCACGTGATCGGCACGGCGTCGTCCGGGATCCGGGCGATCGTCTCGGGCTCGCCGACGAGGGCCGCGACCGCCTCGCCCCGGTAGCGGACGACGGAGTCGGCCAGGACCGGCTGGTCCTTGCCGCGTGGGTAGATGCCGAACCGGTTCGCGCCGGGGACATCCGCGGCGACCAGGACGCGGACGAGGCCCGGATAGGCGACGGTCAACGGCGCGAGGTCGCCGATCTCGAACCGGGCGTGGGCGTGCGGCGATCGGATGGCGCGAAGGACGAGGGCGTCGAGCGGTGCGGCGTCGGCGCCGAAGCGCGTCCGGCCGGTGACCTGGTCCGGGCCGTCGACGCGGGGCAGGCGGGCGCCGACGGCTGCGCCAGCCGCGAGGCCGGGGTCATCGGTGGCCGACGGCGGCGTGACGGCCAGGGCGCCGACGACCGCCTCGATGATCGCCCGGTAGCCGGTACACCGGCACAGGACCCCGCCGAGCGCATCGGCGACCTCGGCCTCGGTCGGGTGCGGGGTCGTGGCCAGGAGGGCGTCGGCGGCCATGAGCATGCCCGGTGTGCAGATGCCGCACTGGGCCGCGCCGGCCTGGACGAACGCGGCCTGGACCGGCGCCAGGCGATCGCCGTCGGCCAGACCCTCGACGGTCCGGACGTCGCGGCCGTCGACCTGGCCGAGGGGCACGAGGCACGCACACACGGCGGCTTCGTCGAGGCGAACCGTGCAGGCGCCGCAATCACCCGCGTCGCAGCCGACCTTCGTCCCGGTCAGCCCCAGGTCGTCGCGGAGGACCTCGGTCAGGCGGCGCATCGGGTCGCCCAGGACGGACACGTCTCCGCCGTTGACCCGGAACGTGGTCGGCCGCCGCTCCGCGGTCACGGCAGGCACCTTCGGAGCGCCCGGCGGACGAGGACGAGGGCCGCCTCGCGGCGATAGGCGGCGGTGCCGCGGACATCGTCGATGGGCGTCAGGTCGGCGAGGTCCTCGGCCACGATGCTCCCGGCGAGGTCCGCGGAGGCGACCTGTCCGACGAGGCGCGCTTCCAGAACGGCCAGGTGCAGCGGGACCTCCGAGCAGGCCCCGACGACGACGCGGGCCGCGCCGATCCGACCGTCGTCGGCCATATCGATGCGGACCGCGACCGACGCGACGGAGATGACGAGGTACGCCCGCGACCCGAGCTTCTCGAAGGCCGTCGCCGTCCGGGCAAGGGTCGGGCGAGGCACATCGATCGCGGCCACGAGCTCGTCGTCGCGGCGGGCGGTCCGCCGGTTCCCGACGACGAACTCGCCGACCGGCAGCCGACGGACGCCGGACGCCGACGCCAGCTCGACCTCGGCATCGAGGGCCATGAGGTTGGGCAGGCCGTCGGCGGCGGGCGAGGCGTTGCACAGGTTGCCGGCGATCGTCCCGCGCTGTTGGATCTGGACCCCGCCGATCGTCCGGGCGGCGGCACGCAGGCCGTCGAACGCTGCCGGCAGGTCGGCCGACAGGAGGTCCGTCCAGGTCGCCAGCGCCGGGATCCGCCAGCCGACCGCCGTGGACCGGATGTCGCGGAGGTCGACGATGGCCGTGATGTCCAGGACGTCCTGGTCGACCGGCCGGCCGACGGTCGCCGGATAGACGTCCGTGCCGCCGGCCAGGATGAGCCGCGGACCGTCGGCGCCGGCCAGGGCGTCAAGAGCCGCAGCGAGGTCGGTCGGTCGCAGGTAGCTGCCCATCGCGCGGGTCAGGCGCGGACGAGCGGGATGACGTCCGTGGCCAAACGCTCCAGCGTGGCCCGGTCCCAATCGAGCGGATTGAGGATGACGTGCTCCACGCCGCCCAGCGCTTCGACCTTGCCCCGGATGCGCTCGGCCAGCGGCCCGGCCTCGCCGAGCAGGTAGAACTCCTGCCAGTAGTCGAGGTCCATGCCCGAGAACGTCCGGAACGCGGCGGCGGCGCTGGCCGGCGGCTCGCCCGGGCGCAGGACGTGGATGAAGTTCGAGTAGACCTTGGTCATCTCGTCCGGGTCCCGTCCGAAGCCGGCCATCTCCTCCCGGATGATCGCCCAGTCATCGGTGACCATCGCCGCCGTGGCCGACGAATGCGGCACCCACGTCGCGGCGTACTTGGCGATCCGCCGGAGGACCGGGCGCACCGTGTCGACCTGCTGGCCGTAGATCTTCTCGGACGGCTGCGTCCCGCCACCGATCCAGATCGGCGGATGCGGCCGCTGGACCGGCTTGGGATGGATCGACAGGTCGTCGAAGCGGTAGAACTGCCCGTCGTAGGTCACGTCGTCGCCGGCCCACAGCGCGGTGATCGCCTCGAGCATCTCGTTCATCCGGCGGCCGCGCTCGCGGAACGGGATCCGTAGGGCGGCGAACTCGCCTTCGTGCCACCCGACGCCGACCCCGAGGATGGACCGCCCACCGGACAGGACGTCGAGGGTGGCCCATTCCTTGGCGAACGCGACCGGGTCGCGGAAGGGCAGGACGAGGACCATCGTGCCGAGGCGCATCGTCCGGGTCACGCCGGCCAGCGCCGACAACAGCGAGATCGGCTCCAGCCAGGTCGTGCGATAGGCCGGCGGCGTGACGAGCAGGTGGTCGATGAGCAGGGCGCTCTCGAAGCCAAGGTCCTCGGCGTCGCGCAGGTAGGCGCCCATCTCGGCCAGGCTCGGCGGGTCGACGCCGAGCGCGAAGCTGGGGAGCCGCAGCCCGAAGCGCATCAGTGCCCGCCACCGCCGACGGCCGGGCCGATGACGACCTCCGCCCCCCGGGCGGCCGGCGCCGTGTTGCGACTCCGTCCGATGACCGGGACGCCGTCGATGAGGACCATCGAGATGCCGGGCAGGTCGCCGTTGGCCAGGGCATCGAGCGCGGTCGAGGCGACCGAGCCGACCGGGGCGTCGGCGATGACGAGGTCCGCGGCCCGGCCCGGGGCGATGACCCCGGTGTCCAGGTCGTGGACCCGGGCGGTGTTGCCGGTGGCCAGGGCGACGACCGTCGCCGGCTCCACACCCCCGAGCGACGCGAGGTGGGCCATGAGCCGGAGGATCCCGAGCGGGACCACGCCGGTCCCTGATGGGGCGTCGTTGCCGAGGATGACCCGGCCCAGGGCGCCGGCCTCGGCGGCGCGCCGGACGGCGAACGCGGCCGTGCGCCCGTTGCCGCAGTGGACGATCTCGAGCGCCATCCCCGGATCGCCGTCGACGAGCCGCTCGATGTCGGCCTCGGACAGTGAGGTCGTGCCGCCGTTGATGTGACCGGCGATGTCCGGCCTGGCCTCAAGGACGTCAGCGGCACCGATCGCGCCAGACCCGGGCAGCGACGGGCCACCGGTGTGATAGGTCGAGACGAGACCGTGGGCCCGGCCCCAGGCGACCATCGGCGCGGCGTCGGCGCCGGCCTTGACCGAGCCCAGGCCGATCTCGCCGATGAGCCGGACGCCGGCGGCCGCCAGCTCGGCGAAGTCCGCTTCGACCATCCCCTGTTCCAGGATGGGCGCCCCGGCGTGGACCTTGAGGCCGCCCGGCCGGTAGGTCGCATACGCGTGGTTGACGGCGATGGCCAGGGCCTTGAGCCCGACGATGTCCTTGGGCCGTCCGGGGACGTGCGGCTCGCCGGCCGAGATGGCCGTGGTCACCCCGCCGTGGACCGATGCCTCGAGGAAGTCGAGCGTGCGCTGGCGCGGCGTGAAGTCGCCGACGGTCGGGTGGACGTGGGAGTCGATGAGGCCGGGCAGGACCGTCGAGCCGTGGGCGTCGATGACGACGTCCGCGCCGTCCTCGTCCAGTCCCGCCCCGATCTCGGCGATCCGGCCGTCCTCGAGGCGGATGGCGTCGCCGTCAAGGAGCGGGGCGTCGATGTCCCCCGATACGATCCGGCCGATGCCGCGGATCAGCGTCCGCACGGATCGGCCCTCAATGCAGCCCGTCCTCGCCGACCGCGTCCTCCGCGAGCAGCCCGCCGACCCGGGCGAACGGCCGGCCGCCGTCGGCGACCGCCAGGGCGAGCAGCAGCTCGTCGGCACCCGGAGCGTCCGGGACGGTGATCGACATCGCGTCGAAGTGGGACCGGACGAGCATCGCCTTGATGTGGTGGAGCGGGACGTCGAGGCTGGCGCCCATCGCCGCGCGCTTCTTGACCGAGGGCAGGATGGACACGCCGCCGACCCGGCCGCGGGTGGGGGCACCGAACTTCGGGTGGAGGACGGCGGCGACGTGCTCCAGCTCGCCGTGCTCGCCGACGATGCCGCCCTTGCCGTACGCCTCGACCGGGCCGCCGAGGGCCTCCTGGCAGCGTCGCATGAGCTCGTCGCCGAGGACCTCGCCCAGGTCGATGAGCTCGCTCAGGTCGTCCGACCAGCGGCCGGCGTACGGGTTGGAGCAGACGACCGCGACCGCGACCCGGCGGAGCGGTCGCTCCAGCTCGCGGCCGCCATCGGACACGATGTCCTCGCTGAACGTCACCCACTTGCGGAATCGGATCGCCACGATCGTGCCTCGTGAGGGGAGCTAGGTGGACGTGCGGGACAGTATGCGCGGCGCGTCCGGCCGCGCGCCGTGCCGCGTCGTGGTCGCGTGCGCCATGCTCTCGGAGTGTCCGAGTCGCCCGCCGATCCGCTGCCGCCGACGGCCCGTCCATGGATCGCCCGCCTGTGGACCGCGTTCGTCGGCGCCCCGACGTACCCGGCCGATGCCGGCGATCGCCGGACCGCGGATCTCGTCGGCCTGACCCTGCCGATCCGGGCCTCGGTCGCCGTCGCGGCCACGATCGGGATCCTCATCGTCGATTACCAGCAGTGGCTCCTGCCCCGGGACCTCGCCGCCACGGACCGGGCGCCCGGCACGCTCGTGGCCATCGCCCTCGAACGGGCCGTCCTGTTCGGTCTCGTCCCGCTGGCCGTCGTCGTGCTCGGGTTCCGGGATCGGCCGTCCCGCTATGGCGCCCGGATCGGCGACTGGCGGGCCGGCGCCAGCCTGGCCGTCATCGGCTGCGTCGTCATGACCCCGATCGTGCTGTGGTTCGCCGGGCTCGCCGATGCCCGGGCGTTCTACGGCCCGAGCGCGATGGGCCCCCCGCAGCTCGTGACGACCTATCTCGTCGACCTGACGGCCACGGAGTTCCTGTTCCGCGGCTTCCTCATGTTCGCGCTGGTCCGGGTCATCGGCCCATTCGGCGTCCTCGTGGCCACGATGCCATTCGTGTTCGCCCACCTCGGGAAGCCGGACCTGGAGCTCCTGTCCACGCTCGGCGGCGGACTCGTCTACGGCTGGCTGGCCTGGCGGACCGGATCCATCGTGTGGGGCGCGCTGGGGCATACCTACATCCTGGCCCTGGTCACGGTCGCGGCCGCGGCGGGACCCGGCCCGGTCTGAGGCGCGCGGCCCGAGAGCGTCCTGCCGAGACGGGTGACGGCCGCGGGCTTGGGGGGAGCCCGCGGCCGTCGGAGGAGGCAGCTAGACGGTCGCCCCGGCCGGCAGCCAGCCGGGCTCGGGGTCGCCGAACTTGGTCAACAGGAAGTCCTTGGACTCCTCGATGGCCTGGCGTGGCGCCTTGAGGTCGGCCTTGAGTCGGAAGTCGTCCTTGAGGATCTCGCCGCCGACCATGACGGTCCGGACGTTCGAGATGTCCGCGGCGCAGACGACGGCCCCGACGGGGTCGATGATCGGCGCGACGTTCACCGCGTTCCCGTCGATGATCACGATGTCGGCCTGCTTGCCGGGCGTGAGCGATCCGGTCCGGTGGGCGATGCCGGCGACCTTCGCGCCACCGATCGTCGCCCACTCCAGGACCTGGCGCGAGGTGATCAGGCCGGGCGACGCCTGGAGCCCGTCGAGGTCCGCCTCCCAGGCCTCCTGGTGCTTGCGGCCGCGCTCGGTCCCGAAGATCGCGTGCATCTGGGTGAACTGGTCCGACGACGCGGTGGTCGCGACGTCCGACGACAGCCCGATCGGGATGCCGTATTCGAGCGCCTTCACGGCGGGCGCCCAGCCGTGGCCCATCTGGACCTCGATCTGCGGCGCGAACGAGACGTTTCCGCCCGAGTCGCGGACGATCGCCCACTCCTCGTCGGTGAAGTGCGAGCCGTGGACGTAGGTCGTGTCCGGCAGCAGCAGGTCCATATCGCGGAGCGCCACGACCTGCATCTTGGTGTACCCGAAGCGATCCATCGCGACATGGACCGTGATGTTCAGGTCGAGCTCCTTGGCCAGCTCCCAGTCGTGGCGGACGACCTCCGGCTTGCAGAAGTTCGGACCGCGCGTGGCCAGGGCCATCGTGATCCGGCCGTCGTCCGAGCTGAAGTACTGCCCCCGGATCCGGCGCGCCTCCGGCCCGTCCGAGGTCAGGACGCTGCCGGTGTAGTCGGGGCCGAACCACCAGTCGACGAGCGAGGTGTTGCCGAAGCCATAGGCGAAGACCGACCGGATCTTCGACTCCTCGAGCCCGCGGATCGCCGCGTCGGCGTGATCCGGCGTGTTCATGATGTGCGACCAGTCGACGAGGGTCGTGATGCCCGCGTTGATGCACTCGAGCGAGCCCCACAGGTTGGCCGCGTAGACGTCATCCGGTCGGTAGTGCGGGGCGAACTTGTCGAGGATGTTCCCGAAGTAGGCGATCAACGGGTAGTCCGGGGCGCACGTCCGGATCGACGTCTCCCACGTGTGCCGGTGGGTGTCGATGAAGCCGGGGATGACGATGTCGCCGGCCGCGTCGATGACCTTCGCGCCGTCGGCCGCCAGGTCCGGACCGACCGCCTCGATGCGGCCGTCCTCGACGAGCACGTCGCCCTTGGGCAGCTCGCCGAGCTTGTCGTCCTGGGTCAGGACGATCCCGCCTTTGATCAGGATCCGCTCGCCCATCGTGGCCTCCTATCGCTGTCCTTCGTCCATCACGCCGATCGGGATGGGGCGCACGCCGCCCATCGATGTCGAATCAGGCCGTCGCGCCCTCCTTCGGCTGTCGAGCCGTCCGGAGGTGCTCCGCGACGCCGGAGAAATCGCGGTCGCCGCCGCCGGCCGCCGAGGTGGCCTCGATGAACGCCAGGTCGGCGCGAGCCTGGGGCAGGTCGACCCCCGACGCCCGGGCCAGCGCCTCGATCAGCCGCAGGTCCTTGGCCGCCAGGTCCAGCGAGAAGGCGACGGGCGTGCCGTCGGGGTCGACGAACGCCGCGCGCTTGTAGCCGACGTAGGGCGCGCCGGCCGCGCTGGCCGCCAGGACGTCGTACGCCGCGGCCCGCTCGATGCCGGCGGCCTCGGCCAGGACGAGCCCCTCGGCGACGGCCTGGTTGAGGCCGAAGATGACGGTGTTGACGGCGAGCTTCATGGCCGCTCCCGTGCCGAGCGGGCCGAGGTGGAAGATCGTCGTCGCCAGGGCGTCCAGGATCGGGCGGGCGCGGTCGAGATCGGCGACCTCGCCACCGACCATGAGGGTCAGCTTGCCGGCCGTGGCCAGCGACACGCTCCCCGATACCGGGGCGTCGAGGAGACCGGCACCGGCGGCTCGGGCGGCGGCCGCAAGACCGCGGAGCGTGGACGGCGGGACCGTTCGAGGCATCGACAAGGACGTTGGCCGGGCCGGCACCGGCGACCAGGCCCGCGGGCCCGCCGTAGACGGCGTCGACCGCTGGCCCGTCGGCCAGCATCGAGACACAGACGGTGGCCGCGCGCGCCACCTCCGCCGGGCTCGCGACGGCTTGTCGCCGCCGAGCTCCGCGGCCAGGGTGGTCGCCGCCTCCGGCGAGCGGTTCGCCAGGACGAGGTCGTGGCCGGCGGTCGCCAGGGCCCGGGCCATGGCCCCACCCATGCGCCCGACGCCGAGCACCCCGACCGTCGTCATCACTGGGTCGCGGTCCTCGCTCAATACGGCATTGGCGACGAACAGCTCGTCGCTCGGGAACTTGGTGATGACCGCGGGCCGTCGCGGGTGACGACGACCTCCTCCTCGATCCGGGCCGCGGAGAAGCCGTCCTTGGCCGGGCAGTAGGTCTCGAGGGCGATGACCATGCCCTCCTTGATCTCGACCGGATGGTCCAGCGAGTTGAGGCGGCTGATGATCGGCCGCTCGTGGAGGAACAGGCCGACGCTGTGTCCGAACTGGAGGCCGAAGCACTCCATCTCGTTGGCGAACCCGAAGTCCTCGGCCTTCGGCCAGACGCTCGCGATCTGGTCCGTGCCGACGCCCGGTTTCATCAGCTCGATGGACTTGTCGATCCATTCGCGGGCCTGCTTGTAGGCGTCGCGCTGGGCCTGGTTGGCCGACCCGACGTTGAACGTCCGGTAGTAGCACGTCTTGTAGCCGACGAACGTGTGGATGATGTCGAAGAAGGCCTGGTCGCCGGGCCGGATGATCCGGTCGCTGAAGACATGCGGGTGCGGGCTGCAGCGCTCGCCGGACACGGCATTGATGTTGTCGACGTGCTCCGAGCCGAGGTCGAACAGGAACTTGGTGACGTCGGCCACGAGCTCGTTCTCGCGGACGCCCGGCTTGAGCCGCTCGGCGATGAGCTGGTAGGCGCCGTCGACCATCGCGCAGGCCGTGTTGAGCAGGATGATCTCGTCGATCGACTTGACCTCCCGCGCGTCGAGCATGACCTGCTGGCCATCCCGGACGGTCAGGCCCTCGGCCTCGAGGGCGGCGAGCAGCGGCGGCTCCGCGAGGTCCACCCCGACCGGCATGTCCGCCACGCCCTCGTCGCGGAGGATCCGCGGCGATCTCCCGGGCGGCCTCACGGACCAAGCCGGCATCCGGGGCGACCGCGCCGCGCAGGCCGACCATCCCGGCGTGGATGTTCTCGACCGGAAGCCACGGACAGTTGAGTCGGTGGTGCTTGGCGGCAGATCCGAAGTCCCAGATGTGTGGCTCGCCGCCACGAGTCAGGAGGGCGTAGCGGGTCATCTTGTCGCGCGCCCACTCCCCGATGTGGGTGCTCGTGACGTAGCGGATGTTGTTGAAGTCGAAGAGCAGGAGCGCGCCCAGATCCGAGGCCGACAGGGCGGCCCGAGCTCGCCCGGAGCGATACGTCCGGAGCCGCTCGACGTTCCAGCGCTCCTCCCAGTCCGTGTTCAGGCCACCGGGCGAGGGGATCGGCCGGTCGGGCCGGACGATGGGTGGCGCCGACGGAGCGGGGATCTCGGTGGAGGTCACGGAGGCACCCTCCTGAGGTCGGTGGCCGGAGTCCGGGGTCCGACCTCGGATCGCGAGCCAGGGATGGCACCGCGCTGTTCATGAATGCTACACAGCGTGTCTCGTCGTGCAAGGCTGACGCGTGGTCGACACGGGTACGATGCCACGGGACCGGAGACGAAGGAGACGCCCGTGGTTCGAGGCAGGCGCGAGGGCGCGGCCGAACCCGAATTCGCCACGATGGGCAGTCGGCTGCGCCGCGCGCGGATGTCCCGCGGGATGTCGCTCCGGTCGGTCGCCAGGCGCCTGGGCGTCTCGCCAAGCCTCATCTCCCAAGTCGAGACCGGGCGGGCCAAGCCATCGGTCAGCACGCTCTACGCCTTGGCCAACGAGCTCGGCGTGTCGCTCGACGAGCTGCTGTTCATCGATGCGCCACCAGTGCCGACGGCCATCGAGCCAGTCGGCCCGGACCCGACCGACGATCCCCTGCCCCATGATCCGGTCCAGCGTGCGGACTCCCGAGTGAGCATCCGCTTGGGTTCCGGCGTGGAGTGGGAGCGCCTGACGACGGAGTCGCTGCGGAGCGTCGACTTCCTGTTCGTGACCTACGAGGTCGGCGGGGCGTCGAGCCCCGAGGACGCCTACCAGCGACACAAGGGCCAGGAATGGGGCTACGTCCTGAGCGGCACCCTCCAGGTCAACATCGGGTTCGACGAGTTCGTCCTGGGTCCGGGCGACGCGATCACGTTCGACTCCTCGGTGCCGCACCGCCTGTCCAACCCCGGCGACGAGCCGGTGCGGGCGGTCTGGTTCGTGCTCGGCCGGCGGACCGCCGAGTCGTCATCCGGCGACGAGCCCAGCCGGGCCGAGATCCGCCGGGGTTGATCCCGCTCGGCCGTGGTGTTCACTGACCCTATACAGTCGTCCGACCGGCAGCGTTCGACCTGGAGGCGATGGTCGGTGTCATCCTCCTCCTTGCGGACGGCGTCGTCCCCCGTCATGGCGCACCGACGCGACCCCGTACTGACAGCGACGAGGAGCCATCTCGCGATGCATCACATCGGCCGTCTCGACTGGTCGTTCGGCGACACTCCTCTGCCCGCCGGCTCGACGTCGAGCGGGCTGGCCCGGACCCGGCTCATCGGGCCGGAGCACGGTGCCGTCCACACCGACCTGTATGCGGTCCAGCTCGGGGCGGACGGCTGGCTCGCGCCGCATGTCCACAGCTACGAGGAGGCGATCTACCTGCTGGAAGGCGAGCTCCTCATCGATCTCGGCGGACCGGTCTGGCACCTCGTCGCCGGCGACTACACGCTCATGCCGACCGGGATGCGCCACGCTCTGGGCAATCCAATCGCCGGGCCGGCGCGCTTCCTGTCGCTCAACTCCCCGGTCAAGCACGACCCGGCGAGCGGGCGCCAGGACACGTTCTTCGAGGCGGCCCAGGACCTGGCGGCGATGGCCGCGGCCGCCCGTCGCCCGCCGTTCGGCGACCCGACCCTGCGCCACGTCGGCCACTACGCGGGCACCGGCCCCCAGCTGGAGGCCCTGGCCGTCAACGACCCGGCCCGTGGTCGCGCCCCGGCCGGTGCCGACACGGCGATCCTGGCCTACAGCGGGATCAGCGTGAAGATGCTCGTCGACCGCACCTTCGGCGCCGACCACGTGACGATGTTCACGGTCGACTACGAGATCGGCGGCTCCGCCCAGCAGCACGACCACCCGTTCGAAGAGGCCTACATCTTCCTGGCCGGCGAGGTCGAGGCGGAGTTCGACGGACAGACATATACGTTCCGGCCGGGCGACATCGCGTTCGCCCCGACCGGCTCGGTCCACGGCTTCTACAACACCGGCAGCGAGCGGGTGCGCTGGCTGGAGACCCAGGCGCCGCAGCCGCCGGCGCGCCAGGCCTATCGCTGGCTAGCCAGCTGGGAGCGCTTCGCGGGGTCGAGGAGGTAAGCATCGTCATGGCATCGAACGGGACGGTCGTCGTCGTCGGCGGCACACGCGCCATCGGGCTGGAGCTCGCCCGTCACTACGTCGAGGCAGGCGACTCGGTCGTCCTCACCGGTCGCGACCAGGCCAACATCGACGCGGCTGTCGCCGAACTCGGAGGCCTGGCGCGCGGTGCCGGCGCCCGCTTCGATCTAGCCGAACCCACGACCATCGCCCCGGCGCTGGCCGGCGTCGGGCCGGTCCGTCGGCTGGCCCTGGTCGCCATCGAGCGCGACCAGAACACGGTCGCCGACTACGACATCGCCAAGGCCATCCACCTCGTGACCTTGAAGCTCGTCGGCTACACCGAGGTCGTCCACACCCTCCGCGACCGGCTGACCGTCGACGCCAGCGTGCTGCTCTTCGGCGGGATGGCCAAGGAACGGCCCTACCCGGGGTCGACGACGGTCACGACGGTCAACGGCGGCGTCGTCGGCCTGACCCGGACGCTGGTCGAGGAGCTCCGACCGATCCGCACCAACTCGCTCCACCCGGGCGTCGTCGGCGACAGCCCGTACTGGTCGGAGAAGTCGGCGGCCATCGAGCGCTATACGTCGGAGACGCCGCTCGGCCGGCTGGCCACGATGGCGGAGATCGTCGACGCCGCCGTCTTCCTGCTGGAGAACCAGGCCGTCAACGGGGTGGATCTGATCGTCGACGGAGGCTGGCACTGCCGGTGACCGCGAGGGCGGCCATCGCCGCGCGCTAGCTTCGGGCGGCCTTGGCGACGTCCGATGACTCGTCGACGTCGATGCCGTGGCGCCTGGCGGCGCTCATGATCTTGCGCGCGGCGGCGTGCTTGGCCTCGGTGTCCTCGAAGTCCGTCTGATCGAAGCGCGAGATCGCGTTCCGGACGTGGGCGTCGTCGTTGATCGGCAAGTGGCGCTCGCCACCCTTGTCGATGTAGGCGAACGAGCTGTCATGCAGCCGGTCGCGCTTCTCGGTCGTGAGCTCAGCCATGTCGTGGAACCTCCGTGGGGGTCGAGGTCCACGATGGCCCGGGTGACGCCAAAGCCGCCCGAACCGACCGAGGCGAGGGCTTGCAGCTGTGTGTCGAGCGACCGTTACGCGCGCGCCGCCCCGGCCGAGCCCCAGCGCCGGACCTCCGCGTCGATGTCGAGCGGCATGACCGCGCCCTTGGACTCGTACTCGCCCCACGCCTCGCGCGGCACGCGCCACATGATCTCGAACTCGTTGCCGTCAGGGTCCTGGCCGTAGAGCGACTTGCTGACGCCGTGGTCGGACGCGCCGCCCAGGGCGCCGGCCTCCGACAGGACACGCGACGCCGCGGCCAGGTCATCGATGGTCGGGACCTCCCAGGCCAGGTGGTAGAGCCCGACCGACCCGCGCGGTGGCCGGGGCGCGGCCTCGCCGACCGAGAACAGCCCGAGATCGTGGTGGTTATCGCCGGCGGCCGAGCGCATGAACACGGCCCGGCCGCCGAAGGCCGACTCGACGACCTCGAAACCGAAGACGCGGCCATAGAACTCGGCGGCGCGCGTCGCGTCGCGGACGTACAGGACGGCGTGGTTGAGTCGGGCGACGGGGATGCTCATGGGAGGAGTCTGCGCGCGAGCGACAGGCCTGTCGACTCGCCGATCCGTGCCGCCTCGCGCCGGAAGCCGCGGCTACGATGACGTCGTCACAGAACCGCTAGGAGCCCGGATCGCCCGTGCTCGGCGTCTTCACCGAAATCGTCCTGCCGGTGCTGGTGATCATCGGGCTCGGCGTCCTCGTCGGGCGATGGCGCGGGCTGAGCCCGCAGCCACTGGCCACGCTGGTCCTGTACCTGCTCGCCCCGGCCCTGGTCTTCGACGCGCTGTCCCGGACCGAGCTCGCGCCCGACGTCGGCGTCCGGGTGATCGCGGTCATGGTCGTCACCCTCGCCGTCCTTGGGATCCTGGCGGTCGGGTGGTCGACGCTGCGCGGGCATGGGCCCGGGATGCGGGCCGGCTTCGCCCTGGTCGCGGTGTCGCCCAACTTCGGGAACATGGGCCTGGCCATCGCGACGTTGGCCTTCGGCGAGTTCGGGTTGCAGGTCGCCGTCCTGACCTACGTCCTCGGCGCGCTCTTCTCCTATAGCGTCGGCGTCGCCATCGGCTCGACGGCGACCGCGGGGACGCGATGGACGCGCACGCTCACGGCGCCGCTCCGCTACCCCGTCCTGTATGCCGCGGCGGCTGGACTCATCGTCAACGCCCTGGGCGTCGACCTGCCGGCCGCCATCGCCGAACCGGCGCGGATCCTGGCCGGCGCCACGATCCCGGTCATGCTCGTCGTCCTCGGCCTACAGATCCGGGACAACGTCGGCCTCGGGGACCTGACCGACCTCACCGCGGTCACGGCCGGACGGCTGGTCATCGCTCCCGCCATCACGTGGGTCGCCGCGACCTTCATCGGCCTGGACGGCATCAGCCGAGCCACGCTGGTCACCGTCGCGGCGATGCCGGCGGCCGTGGTCACGACGATCATCGCCACCGAGTTCGGCGCCAACCCGTCGTTCGTCACGCGCGCGGTCGTGCTGTCCACGCTCGTGAGCCTGATCACCCTGACGATCCTGATCGACCTCGTGCGTTGACGCCGCGGACGGCCGGCGGGTCGCCGATCGTCAGCGATCCCGAAGGCGGACGCGATCCGACGTCAGCTCGCTGACCCCGCGGGCGCCGAGCAGCTGCATCGTGCGCACGATCTCCTTGCGGAGCAGGTCACCGGCCCGTTGGACGCCGCGCTCGCCGCCGGCCATGAGCCCGTAGAGGTAGGCGCGACCGACCAGGCAGGCTCGGGCGCCCATCGCGACGGCGGCCACGACGTCCGCGCCGGACAGGATCCCGCCGTCGATATAGACCTCGGACCGGTCGCCGACCGCGGCGACGATGTCCGGCAACTGTTCGAGCGGCGTCGGCGCGCGGTCGAGCTGGCGGCCACCATGATTCGACACGACGATCGCATCCGCCCCGGCATCGATGACCGCACGCGCATCGTCGACGGTCTGGATCCCCTTGACGACGATCGGGCCGCTCCAGGCCTCCCGAAGCCAGTCGAGGTCGGCCACGGTGATGGTCGGGTCGAACACCCGGTTGATGAGGTCGGCGACGGTCCCCTGCGTCTCGGTGAAGGCGGCGAAGCGCAGGGGTTCCGTCGTCAGCAGGTTGAACCACCAGCCCGGATGCCGGGCGATGTCGGCGACGGTCCGTGCGGACAACGTCGGCGGGATGGTGAATCCGTTGCGGACGTCGCGGAGCCGTGCCCCGGCGACCGGCGTGTCGACCGTCAGGACGAGCGCCGTGAAGCCGGCCGCCCGGGCTCGCCGGACGAGATCGATGCCGGCCGGCCGATCGTTCCACAGGTAGAGCTGGAACCATCGGTCGGTCTCCGGCGCGGCCGCGGCGACCGCCTCCGGCGATGTCGTCCCGAGCGTCGACAGGGCGTACGGGATGCCCAGGCGCCCGGCCACCCGCGCGACCGCCGGTTCGCCCTCGTAATTCATGAGTCTGGTGAAGCCGGTCGGCGCGAAGACGAGGGGCAAGGCAGCGGCACGGCCCAGGATCGTCGTCGACGGATCGACCTGCGACACGTCCTGGAGGACGCGCGGGACGAACTCGATCCGGGCGTAGGCGTCGCGAGACCGGCGCAGGCTCGTCTCGGTCTCGGCCGCGCCGTCGACGTAGTCGAAGACGGCTCGAGGCGTCCGCCGGCGCGCGGCCGATCGCAGGTCCCAGATCGTCGGCGCGCCGGCCAGACGGCGTGCGGTCGGGTCGAGGACGAGCGGACCGGTCCGCAGATACGGCTGGACCTCGGACCAGCGCGGCAGACGTCGCCTGACGCGTGATCGGCTCGTCGCCGACACCGGACGCGGCGCCGGGACGGCGGGGACGTCGTGCTCGTCGGTCATGGCGGCGAACCTTCCAGGGATCCCGGCTCGAATCGCTGGAGCGAGACGCTGCGACGGACGATGGTGCGCAACGCGGTGAGGTCGCCGTCGACGAGCCCGAGCGTCCGAGCCTGGACCAGGATGCTCCCGGCGGCCGTGGCCTCGACCGGGCCGGCCACGACCGGGAGCCCACAGGCGTCGGCGGTCAGCCGGCACAGGAGCTCGTTGCGGGCCCCGCCGCCGACGACATGGACCGTCGTGATGGTCCGCCCGGACGAGCCGCGCGGCATCGCGCGACCGCGGCGGCGAAGGCCGCGGCGAGACTATCGAGGATGCACCGGACGAGGGCAGGCCGTGTCGCCGGCACCGGCAGGTCGGCCCGTCGGCACGCGTCCGCGATGCGACCGGGCATGTCGCCCGGTGGCAGGAAGACCGGATCGTCGATGTCGACGACGGGACCGCCATCCGGCATCGCCGCCGCGGCGGCGAGCAGTGGCTCGAGCACCTCCGGGGAGCCGGCCTCGTCCCACAGCCGGAGCGTCTCCTGGAGGAGCCACAGGCCCATGACGTTGCGCAGGAAGCGCACCCGGCCATCGACCCCGCGCTCGTTCGTGAAGTTGGCCGCCCGACTCGCCTCGGTGAGGATCGGCCCGTCGAGCTCGACGCCGACGAGACCCCACGTGCCGCACGAGATGTAGGCGAACTGGTCGTCCGCCGCCGGCACGCCGACGACGGCCGAGGCGGTGTCATGCGATCCGACCAGGCTGACGGCGACGGTCGGATCGAGCCCCGTCGCGGCGACGACGTCCGGCGTGATGGGGCCGAGGACGTCCCCGGCGTCGGCGAGCTCCGGCAGCAGCGACCCTGGCAGGCCCAGCTCATCGGCGAGATCGAGGGCCCACGTCGCCGTCCGAGCATCGAGCAGGCCGGTGGTCGACGCATTCGTCCGCTCGGCGACCGTGGCGCCCGTCAGCCACTGACCGACCAGGTCCGGCATGAGGGCCAGTTTCCGAGCCGCCGCCAGGCTCTCGGGTGCCTCGGCGGCCAGCTGGTAGAGCGTGTTGAACGGGAGGAACTGGAGGCCGTTCCGCTCGTACAGGCGTTCCGGCGGGACGATGGCGTGCACCCGTTCGACGCCGCGCGCGGTCCGGTCGTCGCGATAGTGGAACGGCGCCGCGACGAGCTCGCCCCGAGCGTCGAGGAGGCCGTAGTCCACGCCCCAGCCGTCGATCGCGACGCTCCTGACGTCCTCGGCGGCGATGGCCGCCCGGCGCAGTCCTTCGAGGATCTCGCGACGCAGCGTCGGGGTGTCCCAACGCAATCCGTCGGACCCGCGGATGGGCACGTTCGGGAACCGATGGACCTCGTCGGATCGGAGGCCGTCGTCGCCGACCCGACCGACGACGACCCGCCCGCTCGAGGCGCCCAGGTCGACCGCGACGACGGACCCGTCGGTCACCGCAAGAAGGCGGCCGCGACACCCGCGTCGACCGGGATGTGGAGGCCGGTCGTCTGGGCCAGGTCGCCACCGGTCAGGACGAAGACGGCTGACGCGACGTGCTCGGGCAGGACCTCGCGCTTGAGGATCGTCCGCTGGGCATAGAACTCGCCGAGCTGGTCTTCGGGGATGCCGTAGGTCCGGGCGCGATCGGCCCCCCAGCCCTTGGCGAAGATGCCGGAGCCCCGGACCACGCCGTCGGGATTGACCCCGTTCACCCGGATGCCGTACTCGCCCAGCTCGGCCGCCAGGAGTCGGACCTGGTGGGCCTGGTCGGCCTTGGAGGCGCCGTAGGCGACGTTGTTCGGGCCGGCGAAGAAGGCGTTCTTGCTGACGATGTAGATGAGGTCGCCGCCCAGCCCCTGGTCGATCATGATCCGGGCGGCCTCGCGCGACACGAGGAACGAGCCGCGCGCCATGACGTCGTGCTGGAGGTCCCAATCGGCCAGGCTCGTCTCGAGCAACGGCTTCGAGATCGACAGGCCGGCGTTGTTGACGACCAGGTCGACGCCGCCGAAGGCCAGGATGGCCGTGCGGAACGCGGCCGCGACCGCCGGCTCATCGGTCACGTCGGCGACCACGCTCCGGGCGACGTCGGCGCCACCGAGCTCGCCGGCGACGGCCTCGGCGTTCTCCGCGTCGATGTCGGCGACGACGACGCACGCGCCCTCCCGGGCCAGACGCGCGGCGATCGCCTTGCCGATCCCGGACGCGGCGCCGGTGACGAAGGCCACCCGCGCCGGCGAGTGCTCGAGGCGCCGGCAGACGGGCCAGCTTCGCCTCCTCGAGGGCCCAGTACTCGATCCGGAACTTCTCGGCCTCCGGGATGGGCGCGTACGACGAGACGGCCTCGGCGCCGCGCATGACGTTGATGGCGTTGACGTAGAACTCGCCGGCCACCCGGGCGGTCTGCTTGGTCGCCCCGAAGCTGAACATGCCGACACCCGGCACGAGGACGATGGCCGGGTCCGCGCCGCGCATCGGCGGGCTGTCGGCCGAGGCGTGGCGGGCGTAGTAGGCGGCGTAGTCCTCCCGATAGGCGGCGTGCAGCGCCCGGAGTCGCTCGACGACCGCCTCGAGCGGGGCCGACGGCGGCAGGTCGAGGACCATGGGCCGGACCTTCGTCCGGAGGAAGTGGTCGGGACACGACGTCCCGAGGGCGGCCAGCCGCGGATGGGCGTCGCGGGCGAGGAAGTCGAGGACCTCATCGCTGTCCGTGAAGTGGCCGATCTGCGGGCGGTCCGTCGACGCGAGGCCGCGGAGCAGCGGGAACAGCGCGGCGGCCCGCTGGCGACGGTCGGGTTCCGGGAGGGCCTCGTAGCCGGCGATGGCCGGCCCGAACGGATCCGATCGGCCGTGCTCCGTGATGAACCGATCCGCGGTCCGGATGATGTCGAGGGAGTTGGCCTCGCACGCCTCGGACGTGTCCCCCCAGGCGGTGATCCCGTGGCCGCCGAGGATGACGCCGATGGCCTCGGGCTGCGCCGCCCGGATCGCCGCGATGTCCAGGCCGAGCTGGAACCCGGGGCGCCGCCACGGGACCCACGCGACGCGGTCGCCGAAGCAGCGCCGGGTCAGCGCCTCGCCGTCGGCCGCCGTCGCCAGGGCGATCCCGGGATCCGGATGGAGGTGGTCGACGTGCGCCGCGTCGACCAGTCCATGCATCGCCGTGTCGATCGACGGCGCGGCGCCGCCGCGGCCATGGAGGCAGTAGTCGAAGGCCGCGACCATCTCGTCTTCGCGATCGACGCCGGGGTACACGTCGAGGAGCGCTCGCAGGCGATCGAGTCGAAGGACGGCCAGGCCGGCCTCGGTCAGCGTCCCCAGGTCGCCGCCCGACCCCTTGACCCACAGGAGGTCGACGAGCTCGCCCGTCGCCGGATCGATCGCCGTGCCCTTGGCCGACGTGTTCCCGCCGGCGAAGTTCGTGTTCCGCGGGTCGGCGCCCAGGCGGTTCGAGCGATCGAGCAGCTCGTCGACCGGCGACCGGGTCTGGATGCTCATGCGTCGAGGCCTGCGCGCTCGTGGCCGGGTCCGGCCGGTCCTGTGATCACGTCACCCTCCGTGCCGTCCGGGTCGGTTCGTCGGTTCGCCTCGGGCGGGGCACCAGAGCCTGGATGGTATGGGCTGCGCGATCGCGCGGTCAGGTGGCTCGGGGCGGCGACGCCGGAGGAGACGGCGTCGCCGCCGGACCGAGTCCTGGACGTGCTGATCGCATGGATTCCGCGTCCGACGGACAGCCTGCCACAGGTTTCGGATGATTTCAATAACGTTCCTTGACATCGCATTTACTGCCAAGTAACGTCCCAATCCGAAACCGACCGGCATCCCGATCCGATCCCCAGCCACTCGAGGAGCGATCGTCCCGGATGGAGCGCCCTGACCCGCGCGTCGATGTCTTCGCGCGCGAACGCCAGCAGACCATCGCCCGCCTGGTCCAGGAGCACGGTCGCGCGCGGGTCGCGGAGCTGGCGCGTTCGGTTCGGTGTCTCGACGGTCACGATCCGCAAGGACCTGGCCGCCCTCGAGGGCGCAAGGCCGCGTGACCCGGACCCACGGCGGCGCGATCAGCGTCGTCGGTCACCGGCCCGAGAGCGCGTTCGAGGTCCGCGAGCGCCTCCAGCGCGGACGCCAAGGACCGGATCGGGCGACTGGCGGCGAGCATGGTCGTGGACGGCGAGAGCATCGCCTTCGATGCCAGCACCACCGCCCTGGCGGTCGCCCGGCACCTCAAGGCCCGCGGCGGCTGGGTCCAGCTGACGGTCATCACCAACGGCCTGCGGATCGCATCGGAGCTGGCCGGCTTCCCGGGCATCTCCGTCGCGATGCCCGGCGGGTTCGTGCGCTGGGAGGCGCTGTCTGTCGTCGGTCCGCTGGGCGACGGCGTCTTCCGCAAGGTCAACGTCCAGAAGGCGTTCCTCGGTGCCGCCGGGTTCAGCCTCGAATCGGGGTTGAGCGACGCGACCGAGGAGGAGGCCCAGATCAAGCGCCTCATGGCCGATGCCGCCAGCGAGGTCATCGGGATCGTCGACAGCACGAAGTGGGGACGGGCGGCGTTCGCGACGTTCTGCCGGACGGCCGACCTGACCGCGATCGTCTCCGACGACGAGGCGCCGGCATCGACCATCGCGGAGCTGGAGCGCCGGGGGATCGCCGTGCAACTCGCGTCAGCTCAGGGCGATGGCGGGGTCTCGGCGCGGCCGGCGAGGGTCGATCGATGACGGCCGCGGCGGCCGGCGTCGCCGATCGGCGCGCGGATCGCCCTCGTCGACGTCTCGAAGCGCTTCGGTGCCACCCAGGCGCTGGATGGCGTCTCGCTCGACCTCCTGCCCGGCGAGGTCCACGCCCTGGTCGGGGAGAACGGCGCCGGCAAGAGCACCCTGGTCAAGATCCTGGCCGGCGTCCATCAGCCGGACAGCGGGTCGGTCGTCATCGATGGCGAGCCCGTCGTCCTGCACGGGCCTGCCCATGCGCGCGAGCTCGGGATCGCGGTCGTCCACCAGGAGCCGCGCCTGTTCCCGGACCTGACCGTGGCCGAGAACGTGTTCATCGGCCACGTGCCGTCCGGCCGACTCGGCGCCATCGACTGGCGAGCGATGCGGACGCGCTCGGCCGGCCTCTTCCAGGAGCTCGATGTCGACCTCGATGTCGGCGCTCCGGTCCGCGGCCTGTCCATGGCCGACCAGCAGCTCATCGAGATCGCCAAGGCCCTGTCCGTCCAGGCCAGGGTCCTCATCCTCGATGAGCCCACCGCGTCGTTGTCCGTCCACGAGGTGGAGCGCCTGTTCACGATCGTCCGACGCCTTCGCGAGCGAGGCGTCGCCGTCCTGTTCGTGAGCCACCGTTTGGACGAGGTCTTCGCGCTCTGCGATCGCGCGACCGTCCTCCGCGACGGGCGGTTCGTCGTGACCTCCGCGACGGCCGACCTGACCACGGCCGACCTCATCCGGCACATGGTCGGGCGGACGGTCAGCCTCTTCCCGAAGGCCGACAACCCGATCGGCGATGTCGTCCTCGAGGTCGAGGGGCTGACCCGCGTCGGCGAGTTCGCCGACGTCAGCTTCACGGTCCGGGCCGGCGAGATCGTCGGCCTGGCGGGCCTCGTCGGCGCCGGCCGGACGGAGGTCGCCCGGGTCCTGTTCGGGGTGGACCGGCGCGATGGCGGCGAGGTGCGGATCGACGGCCGGCCGGTCGTCTTCGACCGACCGAGCGAAGCGCTCAAGGCCGGCATCGCCTACGTGCCCGAGGACCGCCATCAGCATGGCCTGGTCCTCGACTTCCCCATCGACGCCAACGTCTCGCTCCCGATCCTGCCCCGCCTGTTCCCCCGGCTTCTGGTCCACCGCGGCGTGGAGCGCCGCCTGGCCGGGACCTACGCCGATCAGCTGAGCATCCGGATGACCAGCGTCGATCAGCTCGTCGGCGCGTTGTCCGGCGGCAACCAGCAGAAGGTCGTCCTGGCCAAGTGGCTCGCCTCCAAGCCGCGGATCCTCATCCTCGACGAGCCGACGCGGGGCATCGACATCGGGGCGAAGGTCGAGGTCCATCGGATCATCTCGGACCTGGCCGCCTCGGGTCTGGCCATCGTCCTCATCTCGAGCGACCTGCCCGAGGTCCTCGCCATGTCCGACCGGATCGTCGTCCTGCAGGAAGGCCGGGTATCCGCCGAGATCCTCGGGTCGGAGGCGACCGAGGAGCGGGTCATGACCGCTGCCACGGATACGGGCGCCGTGGCGACGACCGTGGCGACGTCCAGCGGCGCCTCGTCTGACCAGCCGGGACACCATGGCTGAGCTCACGGCCGGCGCACCGCCGGCGACGCCGCTCGTCCAGCGCGTCCTGACCGCGGCCGGGCGTCATCGCGAGCTGAGTCTCGTCCTGGTGATGCTCCTCCTGGGCGCCTTCGTCGCGATCCAGGCCCCGCAGTTCCTGACTCGCTCGAATGTCACCCAGGTCACGACCCTGGCCGCCATCTTCGCGGTCGCCGCGGTCGGTCAGGCGCTGGTCATCATCACCCGCAACGTCGACCTGTCGGTCGAGTCGATGATCGGACTGGTCGCGTTCGTCGTCGCCTCCGTGCTCGCCGACCGGGTCGTGGACACGCCGGTGGCGATGGCCTTCGGGGTCCTGCTCGGGCTGGGCCTCGGGATGGTCAACGGGTTCCTGGTGGCGGTCCTGGGCGTGCCCGCCATCGTCGCGACCCTGGGCACGCTGAGCATCTACCGCGGCGTCGACTTCCTCATCGCCGGGGGCAAGCAGGTGACGCTGACCGAGCTGCCGCCCGACTACACGGACGGCGCGACGGCGACGCTCGCGGGCGTCCCGGTCTTCGTCGTCATCGCGGTCGGCCATCGTCGCCGTCTTCAGCGTCGTCATGCGCTACACGCGGTTCGGCCGGAGCATCTACGCCGTCGGCAGCAACCCCGAGGCCGCGACGATCCTGGGGATCCGGCGGCGCCTCGTGACATTCTCCGTCTTCGCGCTGTGCGGTCTGCTGGCCGGCGTGGCCGGGGTCATGTGGGGGATCTACTTCGGCACGGTCAACGCGACGTCGGCCACCGGCGCGACGCTCCAGATCATCGCGGCGTGCGTCGTCGGCGGCGTCGCGATCTTCGGCGGGTCGGGCACGGTCGCCGGTGCCGCCCTCGGGGCGCTCTTCCTGGGGTTCATCCAGAACGGCCTGGTCATCATGCGGCTGTCGCAGTTCTGGCTGGAGGCGATCTACGGCATCGTGATCATCGTCGCCGTCGCCCTGGACGCCGTGATCCTCCGACGACTCCAACGCCCGGGCTGGACGCGTCGTGGCTGAGCCGGCGCCCGTCGTGGCCGGACGGAGCCGCTCCCTGGGCCGGCTGGCCGCCTTCGCTCGCTGGGAGGTCCTGCTGGCCCTCGTCCTCATCGGGGTCATCTGGCTGGGCGCGTCGCTCTCGCCGGTCTTCCTGTCGACCCGCAACTTCGCCAACCTCATCCAGGCCGTCGTCGAGGTCGGGATCATGGCCCTCCCGATGGCCCTGATCATCATCGCCGGCGAGATCGATCTGTCGGTCGAGGGCATGGTCGGCCTGTCGGCGTCGGTCCTCGGCTTCATGTGGGCCGCGGGCTTCGGCATGGAGGCGGCCATCCCGGCCGCGCTCGTCGTCGGCGCCATCGGTGGACTGCTGAACGGGGTCCTCGTCACGGTCGTCGGCCCTCCCGTCACTGGTCGTGACGCTGGGGACGCTCGCCCTCTTCCGAGGGCTGGCGCTCGTCGTGCTGGGCCCCCAGGGCATCAGCGGATTCCCCGACTGGTTCTCGGCCTTCGGCTTCGGCGCCATCCCCGGGCTGCCCATCCCCTACCCGTTCCTCATCTTCGTCGTCCTGGCGATCGTCCTCGGCTACGTCCTGCACGCGACGTGGATCGGCCGGCAGCTCTACGCGGTCGGCAAGAACGTCGAGGCCGCCCGGTTCTCCGGCGTCCGGGTCGATCGCCTGAAGCTCGCGCTGTTCGTGCTGTCGGGCACGATCGCCGCCGTTGCCGGCGTCGTCATCGCCGCTCGGCTGTCCAGTGCCCGAGCCGACACCGGCGAGGGCATGACCCTGACCGTCATCACCATCGTCCTGCTCGGGGGCGTCGACATCTTCGGCGGCCGAGGCACCATCCTCGGGGTCGTCCTCGCGTTCTTCACGTTGGCCGTGCTCGGCAACGCCCTGCGCCTCGCCAACGTCCCGTCCGAGGTCCAGAGCATCGTCATCGGTGCCCTGCTGATCATCTCGGTCGTCATCCCCACCCTCGCTCGCCATGTCAGTCGGCGTTCGACCACGCCTTCCAGAGCCGGCGGCATGCCGGTGGGGCCGGTCGGACCAGGCGAGACGGCCAGTCCATGAGCACAGGAGGAGTCACCTTGGCCACACCACATCTCCGACGCCTCGCCACCCTGTTGGCCGCGTCGGCCATCGTCGTGGCGGCGTGCGGGACGAGCACGACCTCGAGCGCCCCAGAACCGGCGTCGGAGGCGCCGGCCAGCCAGGCGCCCGGCAGCGCGCCGGCGAGTGCCCCCGCGGCCGGTGACCTGAGCGTCACGTTCATCCCGAAGCAGGTCAACAACCCGTACTTCGACGCGGCCGCCACCGGCGCCGAGAAGGCCGCCGGCGAGCTGGGTGGCACATTCACCCAGATCGGCCCGAGCGCCGCGACCGAACCCCAGGTCCCCTACATCCAGGACGCGACGACGCAGGGGGTCAGCGCCATCGGCATCTCGGTCAACGACCCGGATGCGGTGGTCCCGGCCCTCACGGCCGCCCGCGACGCGGGCATCAAGGTCGTCGGCTACGACAGCAGCCCGGCCGTCGGCGCCTACGACGTATTCGTCAACCAGGTCGACTTCAGTGGCGTCGGCGTGCTGCTCGCCGACTGGGCCTGCGAGCTCGCACCGGACTGCACCGGCGAGATCGCCGTCCTCTCGGCCGCCGCGACGGCCGCCAACCAGAACGAGTGGATCGCGCTCATGGAGCAGACGCTCACCGAGCCGAAATACGCGGGTCTGACCCTCGTGGACACCGTCTACGGCGACGACGATCCGACGACCAGCACGACGCAGGCCAACGCGCTGCTGGCCAACCACCCGAACCTGAAGGTCATCGTCGCTCCGACGACGGTCGGCATCCTGGCCGCCGCCCAGGTGGTCTCGCAAGCCGGCAAGAGCGACGCGGTCAAGGTCACCGGCCTTGGCTTCCCCAATGACATGCGCGAGTACGTCAAGGACGGCACGTCACCGGTGTTCGGCCTGTGGAGCGTGCCTGACCTTGGCTACCTGACCTACCAGATCGCGGCCAAGCTCGTGGCCGGCGAGATCACCGGTGCCGAGGGCGAGACGTTCAGCGTCGCAGGCCTCAACGGTGACCAGCCGTACACGATCGGACCGGACAGCGTCGTGGTCCTCGGCCCGGCCTTCCGCTTCGACGAGACCAACATCGACGAGTTCGATTTCTAGCCCGTAGCTGACGCCGGTCGACGGCATCTCGCCACGACCGGCCCTCGATCCTGGACCCCCAGGGCTCGCTCCCGGGGGTCCAGGCCCGACCGTCGTAGACTCGCTGAGGTCTTCCACCTCGACTGACGAACGCGCCCGATCGGGCGAGGAGTTGCGCCGATGGAGACGCCGACCGTGATCGACCCCCGCCCGGACACCGACCTCGACCGGGTCCGACCGGCGATGACCGACATCGCCGTCGAGATCCCGTCGTGGGGGTTCGTCAACACCGGCACCCGCTTCCGCGTGTTCCCGCAGCCCGGTGTGCCGCGCGACGTCCGCGAGAAGGTCGACGATGCGGCGACCGTGGCTCGCTACACGGGCGTGGCCAAGACCGTGGCCCTCCACATCCCATGGGATACGCGTCGACGACTATGCGGACCTGGCCCGCTATGCCGAAGACCGCGGCATACGGATCGGCGGGATCAACTCGAACACGTTCCAGGACGAGGACTACAAGCTCGGTTCGCTGTGCCATCCCTCCGCAGACGTCCGGCGCAAGGCCATCGATCACATCCTCGAGTGCTGTGCGATCGTCGAGGCGACCGGCTCGGCCATCCTCAAGGTCTGGCTCGCTGACGGGACGAACTATCCCGGGCAGGACGACATGCGGTCCCGCCGCCGCCACCTCATCAGCGCGCTCCAGGAGGTCTACACGGCCCTGCCCGAGTCGGCCCGGATGGTCCTGGAATACAAGCTCTACGAGCCGGCCTTCTACCACACGGACGTCCAGGACTGGGGTGCCTCGCTATCCATCTGCCAGCACCTTGGGGAGCGTGCCCAGGTGTGCGTCGATACCGGTCATCACGCGATGGCCGTCAACATCGAGCAGATCGTCGCGATCCTCCTCCAGGAAGGACGCTCGGGGGCCTTCGACCTCAACGACAAGAAGTACGGCGACGACGACCTCATCGTCGGCAGCATCGATCCGTACCAGCTGTTCCGGATCTTCCACGAGATCGTCGGAGCCCGGCGGGCGACCGATGATCCGGTCGCATCCGCGACCGCCCACGACGTCGTCTTCATGCTCGACCAGTGCCACAACATCGAGCCGAAGATCCCGGCGATGATCCGTTCGGTGATGACCCTCCAGGAGACGTTCGCCCGGGCCCTGCTGGTGGACGCTGCCGCGTTGGCCGCGGCCCAGTCGAGCGGCGATGTCCTGGAGGCCAACCGACTCCTGCAGGACGCGTTCCAGACCGACGTCCGGCCCATGCTCGCCTCGCTCCGGAGCGCGGCCGGCCTGCCCGAGGATCCCTACCGGGCCTACCTCGACAGTGGCGAGGCGGACGCGCGGATCGCTGCACGGGTCGGCGGCACGGCGGCCGGCTGGGGCTGATGGGGACGACGCCGAGCCTGCTCCTGGACGCGGCGCCGAGGACACCGGACCCGCATATGGCGGCGGAGCGGACGCCCCAGGTTCGAGCCATGACCCACATCGCCCCGGGGTCGATCGTCGGGATCTTCCCGGCCCACCACTTCCGCTCCATCCCGTGGCACGACCACGAGTGCTACGAGCTGGCCATCGTCGAGGCCGGGGGCGGCCTGCACGTGACGAGCGATCGAACCGTGCGCGTCGGCCCGGGGACGGCGATCTTCATCCCGCCAGGCGTCGCGCACGAGTACCGCGATAGTGCCGAGGCCCACGTCTACAACTGCCTCTTCCGGGCGGAGTTGGTCGACGCCGAGCTCATGTGGGCCGCCCGCGACCCCCTCCTGGGACCCCTCTTCGACCCCGACGGCCACGATCGGAGCGGCGACACGAGTCCCACCGTCATCGTGGCCCTCGACCCGACGTCGGTCCGCCGGATCATCGAGGCCCTGGAGCCGATCCGGACCGGCGCGGCGACGACGAGAGCGGCCCAGCTCGCCCACCTGCTGCTGGCCCTCGAGGTCGTGGCCACCTCGCATGCGGCCGCGGATGGGGCGCTCCAGGGGCAGTCGGCGACGCCGTCCCTCGTCTCGCGAGCGATCGAGCTGATGACCCGCGATGTTGCCTTCCCGTGGACGCTCGACGAGCTGAGCGGACGGCTGTTCGTCGGCCAATTCCACCTCGCTCGCACGTTCGCCAGGTCCGTCGGCGTCCCGCCGATGCACTACCTCGCCCGTCTGCGCGCGGAGCGCGCCGCGGGCATGCTGGGGACGACGGACCTGCCGGTCGCGGCGATCGGCGTGAAGGTCGGATGGCCCGATCCTGCGTACTTCTCGCGGCGGTTCCGGGCGGCCTTCGGGATGAGCCCGCGGATGTACCGCCAGCATCGCCTGGGGAGCGATCCGATCCGCGTCCCGGGCGGCAAGGACGTCCAAGAACAGGGCAACGCGAGTCAACTCGCTCGCTGAGGGTTGGGCCATCGTGACGACCGCGTCGCGACCGGACCGGCCTCGATCGACGGCCCCATCAAGGGCGACACCCAGGGTCCGGCGCGCCGCGCACGAGGAGGAGCGCATGGATCCGACGCGATCGCGGCGAGTGGCGCTCGCCATCGCCAGCCTGTTCCTGGTCGCCGGGTGTTCCGGCGGCTTCGGTGGCGCCTCGCCGAGCGCGGCACCGCCCGACACCGCCTCCGTGGCGCCCTCGGCGGAAGCCAGCCCGAGCGCTGCGGCCGAGCCGGTGACCTTGACCTATCTCGTCGACGACACGGAGGCCACCCAGGCCCGAGCGCAGGCGCTCGCCGACGCCTATACCGCGCTGCACCCGAACGTCACGTTCGAGATCGAGACCCGGCCGGGCGGCACCGACGGCGACAACATCGTCAAGACCCGCCTGTCCACCGGCGAGATGACCGACATCTTCTGGTACAACTCGGGCTCGCTGCTGCAGGCCCTCAACCCGACCGAGTCGCTCGTCGACGTGTCCGGCGAACCGTGGATCGCGAACATCGCCGAGTCGTACATCCCGACGGTCTCGTCGGGCGAGGCGATCTTCGGGGCCCCGAGTGAGACGGCCATGGGCGGCGGCATCCTCTACAACAAGAAGGTCTACGCCGATCTGGGCCTGACCGTCCCGACGACCTGGGCCGAGTTCGCGGCCAACAACGAGACGATCAAGGCCGCGGGCATCGCCCCGGTCGCCGCCACCTTCGGCGACACGTGGACCTCGCAGCTGTTCGTGCTCGCCGACTACTTCAACGTCCAGACGGCCGTGCCGGACTTCGCCGAGCAGTACACGACGAACCAGGCGCACTACAGCGACACGCCGGCCGCGCTGGCCAGCTTCAAGCGCCTGCAGGAGGCCTTCGACAAGGGCTGGTGGCAGGAGGACTACGCCGCGACGAAGCTCGACGGCGGCCTCGAAGCCGTGGCGACCGGGACGGCGGCCCACTACCCGATGCTGACGTTCGTGCTCGGCACGATCGCCGAGAACTTCCCCGACCAGGTCAACGACGTCGGCTTCTTCGCGCAGCCCGGCGACGGTGCCAATGGCGCGACGATCTGGATGCCGGCGGCGACCTACATCGCCGCGACGACCGAGCACCCGGATGTGGCCAAGGACTTCCTCGGCTTCATCGCCTCGGTCGAGGGCACCGAGGTCCTGACCTCGGCGATCGCCCCGTCGGGCCCGTACGTCATCAACGGCTCGTCGCTGCCGGACGACGTGCTACCCGCCGTCAAGGACATCCAGACCTACCTGGACGCCAACGCCGCCGCGCCGGCGCTCGAGTTCCTGTCGCCGGTCAAGGGCCCGGCGCTCGAGCAGCTGACCGTGGCCGTCGGCACCGGGCAGTACAGTGCAGAAGAAGCGGCGGCCCTGTACGACCAGGACGTCCAGAAGCAGGCCCAGCAGCTCGGCCTGCCGGGCTGGGAGTAGACGACGCAGCGTGGGCGCGCTCGAGACCGGCAGCGTTTCGCCAGCCGTTCGAGCGCGCCGCTCGCCCCGCCATGAGCGTGCGCGCCGGGCCTCCGTGCTCGGCGCGTATCCCCATTGGTTCTACCTGCCGGCGGCCATCGTCTTCGGGATCATCTTCGTCGTCCCGACCCTCCTGTCGTTCTACTACAGCCTGACCCGCTGGACCCTCTTCGAGACAGAGTTCATCGGGCTCGACAACTTCTTCCTGTTCTTTCGCGAGCCGGCCCTGACCAGCGGCCTGCTGAACACGATGATCTACGCGGTCGTCACAAGCGGGCTGAAGGTCATCCTCGGCCTGCTCCTAGCGGCCCTCCTCACGTCCCGCATCCACCTTCGCGACGTCCTGCGCTCGATCGTCTTCTTCCCGGTCCTGGTCAGCACCGTCGCCGTCGGGATCACGTTCGCCGTGCTCATGCATCCGTCCGACGGGCTCATCAACATCGCCCTCGAGTCGATCGGCATCGACGGCCCGCAGTGGCTGGGTGACCCGGACCTGGCCCTGCTGTCGGTCGCCCTGGTCGACGTGTGGAAGGGGGTCGGCATCGCCCTCGTCATCTTCATCGCGGCCATCCTGTCGATCCCCGAGGAATACAACGACGCGGCCCGCCTCGAGGGCGGCGCCTGGACGCAGTTCCGGCATATCACGGTCCCGCTCACCCGCAACGCCACGTTCGCCGTGATCCTGCTGTCGTTCATCGGTGGCCTGCGGTCGTTCGACCTCATCTGGACGATGACCCGGGGCGGGCCGGGGTTCGCCAGCGATGTCATCGCCTCGACGATCTACAAGCAGTACCAGGCCGGCTTCTACGGACTGGCCACGGCGGGCAACGTCATCCTGTTCATCGGCGTGGCGCTGCTCGTCTTCCCGATGATGCGGTTCTTCGCCAAACGGGAGATCGAGCTGTGAGGGCCGTGACCACCGCCCGGCGCTGGTGGCTCGACGTCGTGGCGCTCCTCATCGCCACCATCGTCTTCGTCGTGCCGTTCGTGTTCATCGTGCTCACGGCCGGCAAGGATCGCGTCGAAGCCGCACGGTTCGAGTTCGCGCTGCCATCCGAGTGGCATCTCCTGGGCAACATCGCCGAGGTGCTCGATGCGCGGAACGGGATCGTCGTCACGGCCATGCGCAACAGCCTGATCCTGACCGTGGCGTCAGTGGCCATCCTGGTGGTCCTGGCGGCGATGGTCGGATTCGTCCTGCAGCGGCGGCGCGACCGCCTGGCCACGGTGGTGACGGCCCTGATGCTCGCCGGGCTCATCATCCCGCCGGCCATCGTGCCGACGATCTACGTGCTCCAGTCCCTTGGATTGTTCAAGACGCTGATCGGCCTGACCCTGGTCGAAGTGGCGTTCCTGCTGCCGTTCTCCGTCCTGATCTTCCGGGCGTTCGTGTCGAGCATCCCGCGGGACCTGGATGAGGCGGCGATCATCGATGGGGCCACAGCCTTCCAGCTGTTCCGGCACGTGATCTTCCCGCTCCTCCGGCCAGCGGTCATCACGGTCATCGTCGTGTCCGCGGTCGCGGTCTACAACGACTTCGTCAACCCGCTGTACTTCCTGCCGGGCAACGAGAACGCCACGGTCCAGCTGACCCTCTACAACTTCACCAGCCAGATGGGCTCGCGCTGGCAGCTCCTGTTTACGGACGTGCTGCTGATCACGATCCCGCCACTCATCATGTTCATCCTGTTCCAGCGGCAGATCGTGTCGGGGATGGCGGCCGGAGCAGTCAAGGGATGACGACGACGACGGGAACGGGCCTGACCGTCCAGACACTCCGGAGCGACCTCGCCGACGACGTCCTGGCGGCCGGCCCCGGTCCGGTCCGGTTGACCTGGACCCTCCACGGCGATCGCCCGGACGGAGCGCAGCTCGGGTACGAGATCGAGGTCGCCGCCGAGCCGGGTTTCGACCCGGGCACGACGATGACGAGCGGCGAGGTGCCGGGTCAGGACCAGGTCGCCGTCGAGGCACCCGGCGGCCGGCTGGCCAGTCGCGAGGTGCGGTTCCACCGCGTCCGCGTCCGCTCGGCCGGCGGCTGGTCACCCTGGAGCGACGTCGTCCGGGTCGAGGCGGGACTGCTCGCGCCGAATGACTGGCTCGGGCAGGGCATCACCCTCCAGGACGACCCCGGCGCGACCGAGCCGTCGCCCGCGCCGATGCTGCGCCGGACGTTCGAGGTCACCGCCCCCGTGCGCCGAGCTCGCCTGTACGTCACCTCGCTCGGCTTGCATCGGATGACCATCAACGGCCGCGCCGTGACGACCGACCTCCTCGGGCCGGGCTGGACGCCCTACGGCCGGCGGCTCCTCGTCGAGACGTACGACGTGACCGACCACCTCGTGCTCGGCGAGAACGTGCTCGGCGGCGTCCTGGGCGACGGCTGGTACCGGGGGCGCATCGGGTGGGCGCCCGGGACGAGCCGATGCCGGTACGGCTCGGAGGTGGCGCTCCTCGCCCAGCTCGAGATGACCGACGAGGATGGGATCACGTCCGTGGTCGCGACCGATGACGCGTGGCGATCCTCCACCGCCGAGATCCGCTCCGCGGACCTGTACGACGGCAGCCGGATCGACCTGCGCGAGCGACAGCCGGGCTGGGATCGTCCCGGGTTCGATGACGGGGCATGGCGACCGGTCGTCCCCGCGCCGGTCGACCTGGAAATCCTGGAGCCGCGCGTCGCACCGCCGGTCCGCGTCATCGACACACGACCGGTCGACCCGACGCCGCTCGATGGAGGCGGCTGGCGCCTCGATGGCGGCCAGAACGTCGCCGGCTGGGTGCGGCTGCGCGTTCGTGGCTCGGCGGGCACGACCGTCACCGTCCGCCACGCCGAGGTCCTCGAGTCCGACGGCTCGCTCCATACCCGTTCGCTCCGCTCGGCCGAGGCGACGGATACCTACGTCCTCGCCGATGCGTCGGTCGTCGAGCTGGAGCCGGCCTTCACCTTCCACGGCTTCCGCTATGCGGAGGTCCAGGGCGACGTGGACCTGCTCGAGGCGTCGGTCGTCGCCATCAGCTCGATCGCCGAGACGCGCGGTCGCTTCAGCTGCTCGGACCCGCTCCTAGAGCGCCTCCACGAGAACGTCCTGTGGTCACTGCGCGACAACTTCGTGTCGGTCCCGACCGACTGCCCGCAGCGCGACGAGCGCCTCGGCTGGACCGGCGACGCCCAGGCGTTCGCGGCGACCGCGTCGGTCCTCGTCGACAGCCGGGCGTTCTGGGCGAGTTGGCTCCGCGACCTGGCCCTCGAGCAGGATCCGGTCCTCGGTGTCCCGACGGTCGTGCCCGATGTCGTCCTCACCGGGGAACCGCGCTACGGCCGCGCCGGCTGGTCGGACGCGGCGACGATCGTGCCCTGGGCGGTCTACGAGGCCTACGGCGACGTCGAGACCGTGCGGACCGCGTTCCCGAGCATGTGCGCCCATGTCGACTCGCTGGACGCTCGGCGGGCTACCGACGGCCTGCTGCCCGAAGCGATGCAGTTCGGTGACTGGCTCGATCCCGACGCGCCGTCGCACCGACCATGGGAGGCCAAGGCCGACAGCCGGTACATCGCGAACGCGTTCCTCGTCCACAGCGCCCGACTGACGGCGGCCGCCGCGGACCTGCTCGACGAGGCTGGCGTCGCAGCGCGATACGAACGACTCGCCGAGGAGGTCGCGACCGCGACGTGGGCGCGCCTGGGCGGATCACGCGCTGGCGACCCAGACCGGCTGCGCCGTGGCCATCCAGCTCGGCGTCGCGCCGGACCATGAGCGACCACGGGTCGGACAGGCACTCGCGGACCTGGTCCGCGCCGCGGACGGCGCGGTCGCGACCGGCTTCCTCGGCACGCCCCTCGTCCTGCCGGCGCTGGCCGCCACCGGCCACCACGACGAGGCCTACCAGATGCTCCTCCGGCGCGACGCGCCATCGTGGCTGTACCAGGTCGTGGCCGGCGGCACGACGGTCTGGGAGCGCTGGGATGCGATCCGGCCGGACGGCTCGATCCACGACGGCCGCATGACGCCGATCCCGGGCAGCTCGAGCGACACGCCCCAGAACGTCATGCTGTCGTTCAACCACTACGCCTACGGCGCCGTCATCGACTGGGTGTACCGGCATCTTGCCGGGATCGCGCCGGACGCCCCCGGGTATCGGCAGATCGCCGTCGCGCCGCGTCCGGTCCGCGGGATCGAGAGGGCGTCGGCCGAGGTCGCGACGCCGTACGGACGGGCAGCCATCGCCTGGACCCTGGAGGCCGACGAGTTGCGGATCCGGGTGGACCTCCCGACGGGCACGAGCGGCCGGCTGGACCTCCCGGTGCAGGCCACGTCCGAGGTCCTCGTCGACGGGGGCCGCGTCGACACGATGACCGTGGCCGCCGGTGGGCACGACGTCGTCGTCCGGCATCCGCGTGTGGCGGCGTTCGACTGACGGCGTCGTCACCGGAACGCAACCTCGGCGCCGTCGCAACCTTCGCCCCGCGACGGTAGACTTCCACGCTGACCGCACGTGTCCCCGCGGCTGCCCCGAGAACGCGACGGACGCCGCGGTTCCGTCATCCCCGATCGAACACAGGTGGTGCCCATGAAGGTCGGTGTCGCCAAGGAGACCGCGCCCGGAGAGCGGCGCGTCGCCCTGGTACCCGAAGCGCTCGGCAAGCTGCAGGCAGCCGGGTGCGAGATCCTCGTCGAATCCGGCGCCGGCGCCGGGTCCGCCATCCCCGACAGTGCCTACACGGAGGCCGGGGCGACCGTCGTCCCGACCGACGCCCTGTACGCCCAGTCCGATGTCGTCCTCCGGGTGGCCAAGCCGTCCGCCGACGACATCGGGAAGCTGCGCCAGGGCCAGGCCGTCATCGGCTTCCTCGCCCCGCTCATCGATCCTGGCCTGGCCAAGGACCTGGCGGCCAAGGGGGTGACGGCCATCAGCCTGGACGCCATCCCGCGGACCCTGTCCCGGGCCCAGACGATGGATGCCCTGAGCTCCCAGGCCAACGTCGGTGGCTACAAGGCGGTCCTCATCGCGGCCAACGCCTATCCGCGCTATTTCCCGCTGCTGACGACCGCCGCCGGCACGGCCAAGCCCGCCAACGTGCTCATCCTGGGCATCGGCGTGGCCGGCCTCCAGGCCATCGGGACGGCCCGCCGGCTGGGCGCCATCGTCCACGCCTATGACGTCCGGCCGGAGACCCGCGAGCAGGCCGAGAGCCTGGGCGCCAAGTTCGTCAAGCTCAAGACGACGATCGACGCGACCGGCGCCGGCGGCTACGCCCGCGAGCTGACCGCGGAAGAGCGCGCGTCCCAGCAGGCCGAGCTCAATGAGGCCATCGGCGGGATGGACGTGGTCATCACCACGGCCCAGGTCCCGGGCCGCAAGCCACCGGTCCTCGTGACCGCGGCCGCGGTCGAGAAGATGAAGCCAGGCTCGATCATCGTCGACATGGCGGCGTCCGCCCTGGGCGGCAACTGCGAGCTGTCGAAGGCCGGCGAGACCGTCGAGTCGCCCAACGGCGTGACGATCATCGCCCCGGACAACCTACCGGCCTCGATGCCGGCCGGCGCGTCCGCCTTCTACGCCCGGAACGTCTCCAACCTCCTGCTCGGGATGGTCAAGGACGGCGCCCTCCACCTCGACTTCGAGGACGAGGTCACTGCGGCCACGGTCATCACCAAGGACGGCGCGGTCGTGTCCGAGCCGGTCAAGAAGCTCCTGCAGCCGGAGGGCGCCGCGTGACCGAGATCCCGCAGGACGTCCTGCTCCTGCTCAACAACCTGACCATCTTCACGCTGGCCATCCTCGTCGGCTTCGCCGTCATCTCCAAGGTCCCGGCGACGCTCCACACCCCGCTGATGTCCGGCGCCAACTCGATCCACGGCATCGTCCTCGTCGGGGCGATGCTCATCGCGTCCGAGGTCGACGACCCGATCGGCTACCTGCTGGCGTTCATCGCCGTGGCCTTCGCCACGATGAACGTCGTCGGGGGCTACGTCGTGACCGACCGGATGCTCCAGATGTTCAGGAAGAAGCCCGCGGCTCCCAAGCCCGCCGAGGCGGACGCGGAGGCCTAGGCAGACCCCATGAGCACTCTTGCCATCATCGAGATCCTCGTTCGGATCGCCTGGCTGGCGGGCGCGGTCGCGTTCGTCCTCGGCCTGGTCCGGATGAACTCGCCGGCGACCGCACGCAACGGCAACCTGTTGTCGGCCGCCGGCATGACCCTGGCCATCGGTGCGACCGCCGTCCTCATCCTGGGCCGCGAGCTCCTCGGGCCGGATCCCGAGGGGATCAGCGCCATCGGCTGGGGGATCATCCTCGTCGGCATCCTCCTCGGCGGCGGGCTGGGCCTGTACACGGCCCGCGGCGTGAAGATGACCGCGATGCCGCAGCTGGTGTCGCTGTTCAATGCGGTCGGCGGCGGCGCGGCGGCCCTCATCGCCATCGAGGACTACCTGCGCCTCGCCGGTGAAGGCGCGACGATCCGGCTCGACCACAACCTGTTCATCGTCCTCGACATCATCATCGGGTCGATCACCTTCACCGGGTCGATCATCGCGTCGGGCAAGCTCCAGGGCCTGGTCCCGGGGCGGCCGATCCTCATCCCGGGCGGCCGGCTGGTGACCCTCGCCCTGGCGGCGATCACGGTCGTCGCGGCCGTCGTCCTGTTCGCCACCGGCACCCCGAACGTGGCGCTCATGCTGGTCATCCTGGCCGCGGCGCTCATCTTCGGCGTGACCATGACCCTGCCCATCGGCGGGGCGGACATGCCGGTCGTCATCTCACTGCTCAACAGCTTCACCGGCACGGCCGTCGCGATGGCCGGCTTCGTCCTCGACAACCCGGTCCTGATCATCGCCGGTGCCCTCGTCGGCGCCTCCGGCGCGATCCTGACCAAGCTCATGGCCGATGCCATGAACCGGTCGGTCATGAACATCATGATCGGCGGGTTCGGCGGCGGCGAAGGCACCCAGGCGGAGGCCGGCGGGGCCGGTGGCACGGTCCGCTCCATCGGCGCGGACGACGTCGCGATCCAGTTGGCCTATGCCTCCAACGTCATCATCGTCCCGGGCTACGGCCTGGCCGTGGCCCAGGCCCAGCACGCCGTGCGCGAGCTGGCCGAGCTCCTCGAGGACAAGGGCGTGGACGTCAAGTACGCCATCCATCCGGTGGCCGGCCGCATGCCGGGGCACATGAACGTGCTCCTGGCCGAGGCCAACGTCCCGTACCCCCAGCTCAAGGAGATGGACGACATCAACCCGGAGTTCGACCGGTGCGATGTCGCCCTCGTCATCGGCGCCAACGACGTGACCAACCCGGCCGCACGCCGTCCCGGCTCGCCGGTGTCCGGCATGCCGATCCTCGACGTCGACCACGCCAAGTCCATCGTCGTCATCAAGCGCTCGATGGGTCGCGGCTACGCCGGCATCGACAACGAGCTGTACGCCAACGAGAAGACGGGGATGCTCTTCGCCGACGCCAAGGAGGGCCTGGCCTCGCTCATCGAGGCGGTCAAGGCGCTCTAGGCTCGCGCCTCCCGACGATCGATCCGATGCCCTGGTCTCGGCCGGGGCATCGTCGTGTCCAGCGCGAGCGCTTTCACCCCGTCCGGGTGATATCGGCGGTCACCGATCGCGCCGACGATGGCCGACGGACGTCGATCGGGTGCGCCTGGCCTGAGACGACCGCAGGAGGGACGCGTGGCGACTGCAACCTCGCCGGCGGCGGCCGGCGCGCCGGCCAACGGCAAGATCGTGCTGGCCACGCTCATCATCGTGGCGGCGGTGGCCAACCTGCCGCTGTCGATGGCCAACGTGGCCCTGCCCACGATCGGCGATGTCTTCGACGCGTCCCAGACCCAGCTGAACCTCGTCGCGGTCGGCTACTCGCTCGGCCTGGCCTGCTCGGTCCTGTGGCTCGGCGCGCTCGGCGACCGCTACGGCCGCAAGCGCATGTGCCTGCTCGGCGTGACGATCGCCATGCCCGCGGCGCTGCTCGCCGGCTTCGCGCCGTCCGTCGAGATCCTCATCGGCGCCCGACTGCTCGGTGGCTTCGCGGCCGGCATGGCCTATCCGACGACGCTCTCGCTCATCACGGCGCTGTGGGCACCCGGCCCGGGGCGGACCCGGTCCATCGCCCTGTGGGCCGCCGTGGGCGGGGCGATCGCGGTGTCCGGCCCGCTCCTGTCCGGCCTGCTCCTTCAGCGCTTCGATTGGCCGTCCGTGTTCCTGGTCGTCCTGCCGTTGGCCGTCGTCGCCCTGATCCTGGCCGTGCGCAACATCCCGGCCCACGTGAACGAGTCGACCGAGGCGGTCGACAACCTGGGCGGGATCGTGTCCGTCGTCCTCGTCGGCTCGCTCATCCTCGGCATCAACTTCCTGCCCGTCGCCAACGAGCAGACGTTGGCGCTCGGGCTGCTGGCCGTGGCCGCGGTCGCGGTCGTCGTCTTCCTCATCCGCCAGCGTCGCGCCGCCAATCCGCTCTACGACCTGGGGATCGCCTCGCGGCCCACCTTCTGGGTCGCCGGGGTCGGCGGGATCATCGTGTTCGGCGCGCTGATGGGCGCCATGTTCCTCGGCCAGCAGTACCTCCAGAACGTCCTGGGCTATGACACCGTCGCCGCTGGCGCCGCGGTCCTTCCCGCTGGTCTATGCATGATCCTCGTCGCCCCACGATCCGCGGTCATCGTCGAAGAGCGCGGGTCCCGGTTCACGCTGCTGGCGGGCTACCTGTTCGTCCTGCTCGGCTTCGTCTCGATGCTCCTGGTGTGGGGCGAGACGACCCCGTACATCCTCGTGGCCATCTCGTACGCCCTGGTCGGCATCGGCGTCGGCCTGGCCGGCACGCCGGCCTCGCGCTCGTTGACGGGCTCCGTCCCGGTCCGACGTGCGGGGATGGCCTCAGGCACCGCCGACCTCCAGCGCGACCTGGGCGGCGCGCTCTTCCAGTCGTTGTTCGGGGCGCTGCTGGCCGCCGGCTATGCCGCGGCCGTGGCCAGCGCGATCGCGGCCTCGGGCTCGGCGGGCCAGATCCCGGCCGATGTCACCAATGAGCTGGAGATGTCGTACGCCGGTGCCCAGGCGGTCGCCTCGCAGTACCCGGAATACGCGACCCAGATCACGGCCACCGCCAAGGCGTCGTTCCTGGAGGGCGACCAGACCGCGTATCTGGCGGGCATCATCGCCGTCGCGGGCGGCATGCTCCTCGTCTTCTTCGTCTTCCCGAAGCCGGCCAAGGAGCAGGAGCTGCTCGCCGAGTACCACGCAGCCGACGCCGCGCCGCCGGCCTGACGCTGACGATCGCGACCCCGACGTCCTAGGCCGAGGGCACGACCGCCGCGGTCCGCGATACGGCGTTGACGTCGGCGATCTCGAGCGGCGCCAGCGACCCGAGGGACTCGGCGACGACGATCGCGTCGTCGCCCATCTCGAGCAGGAAATCAGGCCCGGGATTGACGAAGGCGTGGCCGCCGCGATTGACCGACAGCAAGGTGGCCTGGTGCTCGGACCGGAGGCGGGCCGCGACCATGTCGATGGACAGGCCCAGGTAGTCGTCCGGGAGGTTGACGCGGTACAGCTCGGAGCCCTCCCCGCCGGACACGATGTCCGTGACGATGGAGCTCAGGCCCGGATACAGCGCCGACCGCGCGAGCAGGTGCGAGGCGACCTTCGAGGTCACCAGCAGCTCATCGACATCCGCCCGCCGGAAATGCGGCTCGTGGCGCGGGTTGTTGACCTCGGCCACGGTCCGCACACCCGGCGCCATGTGCTCGATGGCCATGCAGATGAGGATCGAGCGCATGTCCGCGCCGTCGGACGAGTCCTCGGGAAAGATGAGCGCCGCGGACGCCTCCTTGATGCCGGCCCGCTCCAGGTCATCCTCGCTCGTCGCGTCACCGCGCACGAAGTAGACGCCGTCCCCGGCGGGGTTCTTGTCAGCCTCGGCGATGACCACGACCTTCTGCTGATAGTCGTCGCCGCGCAGCTCGGCGATGAGGTCCCGGGCGGTCGTGTTCCAGCCGCACACGACGATGTGGTCCTTGAACCCCGATGCACCCAAGCCCTGGCCCTCCTTGAGCAGGAAATCGATGACCATCGCGACGAGGGCGCCGGTGATCATCCCGAGCATGGCGACCCCGAACAAGATGAGCAACCAGCCGATCGCCCGGCCGGCCGGCGACGTGACGAACGCCGAGTCGCCCTGGCCCAGGACCGTGGCGATGCCCCAGTTGAACGAGTCGAAGACCGACTCGAATGTCAGCGGCTTCTCGAGCAGGGTGATGAGGATGGCGGCGACGAGGACGAAGCCGAGGATGCCCTCGGCGAGGGTCAGGAAGAACCGCCGATCCAGCTGGCCCGCGATGCGCCGGACGTGCCACGAGATCCGCCGGATGAGCGGGCTGGCCAGGCTCGGCATGCGAAGGCGCGACATGGGGCCCGATCGTGCCACATCGATCACGGCCGGCGCACGGTCTTGGCCGGCGTCGCTGTCGATCCGACGGCTTTCATGCGGTCGGGATGATGGCGAGCGGTCGTCGCGACGGCGAGGCTACGACACAGACTTGTAAGCCGACGATCCGCGCGCGACGGACGATGCGCCGGGACCGGGGAGGGTGAGCCATGACCAGGCCGTTCAACGGCGTCATCAACATCGACGAGCGTGATTCGACGCCGGACTGGGAGCCATACCTGCAGCCCAAGGCGCCGCAAGGCTCGCCGAACATCCTGTACATCGTCCTCGACGACGTCGGCTTCTCGGCCATGGAGCCGTGGGGCGGCCTGATCGAGACCCCCAACATCAACAAGCTCGCGTCGACCGGGCTGACGTACACGAACTGGCACACGACCGCCCTGTGCTCCCCGACTCGGTCCTCGCTCCTGACCGGCCGGAACCACACGACCAACGGGATGGCCTGCATCGCCGAGGCGACGACCGGCTATCCCGAACGCCAACGGCCACATCCCGTTCGAGGCGGCGACGATCGCCGAAGTCCTCGGCGAGCGCGGCTGGAACACGTACATGCTCGGCAAATGGCACCTGGTCGCCGCCGACGAGATGAACATGGCCTCGACCAAGCGCAACTGGCCTGTCGGACGCGGGTTCGAGCGCTACTACGGGTTCCTCGGCGGCGAGACGAACCAGTGGTATCCGGACCTCGTGTACGACAACCACCCGGTCGAGCAGCCGTCCTGGCCGGAAGACGGCTACCACCTCACGACCGACCTGACCGACAAGGCGATCGAGTTCATCAAAGACGCCAAGATGATCGTCCCGGACAAGCCCTTCTTCATGTACTTCTGTCCGGGCGCCACCCACGCCCCGCACCACGCCCCCAAGGAGTGGATCGACAAGTACCAGGGCAAGTTCGACATGGGCTACGAGAAGTACCGCGAGCTCGTGTTCGAGCGCCAGCAGCAGCTGGGGATCTTCCCGAAGACGGCCGAGCTGTCGCCGCTCAACCCGTATGCCGAGGAGACGAGCGTCGACGGCAAGCCGTGGCCGCCGCTCGACGTCGTCCGACCGTGGGACGAGCTGTCCGACGACGAGCGAAGGCTATTCACGAAGATGGCTGAGGTCTATGCCGGCTTCCTGAGCCACACGGACCACGAGATCGGGCGGCTCCTCGACTTCCTGGAGGCGTCCGGCGAGCGCGACAACACGATCGTCGTCCTCGTCTCGGACAACGGCGCCAGCGGCGAAGGAGGACCCAACGGGTCGGTCAACGAGAACAAGTTCTTCAACGGCATCCCCGACACCATCGAACAGAACATGCAGTACCTCGACGACCTGGGCTCGACCAAGACGTACAACCACTATCCGGTCGGGTGGGCCTGGGCCTTCAACACCCCGTTCAAGATGTGGAAGCGCTACAACTTCGAGGGCGGCGTCGCCGATCCGATGGTCATCTCGTGGCCCAAGGGCATCGAGGCCAAGGGCGAGCTGCGTCACCAGTTCCTCCACGCGACCGACATCGTCCCGACGATGTACGACCTCGCCGGCGTCGAGATGCCGGAGGTCGTCAAGGGCTTCACCCAGATCCCGATCGAGGGCGTGAGCTTCAAGTCGACGTTCGAGAGCGACGACGTCCCGACGCCCAAGGAATCCGGCTTCTTCTCGATGCTCGGATCGCGCGCCGTCTGGCACAAGGGCTGGAAGGCGGTCAGCGTCCACCCGACCATCGCCGGCTGGGGTCACTTCGACGAGGATCGCTGGGAGCTCTACGACACGACGGTCGACCCGACCGAGAACCACGACCTGGCCGCCGAACATCCGGTCAAGGTCCAGGAGCTCGTGAACCAGTGGTTCCACCTGGCCGGCCTGTACAACGGCCTGCCGCTCCTGGACAAGACCGCGATCGAGGTCCTGGCCGATCCGACCCGACCCCAGGTGGCGCCACCACGCGATCGCTATATCTACTACCCGGACGCCGCGGAGGTCCCGGAGACGGCGGCCGTCAACGTGCGCAATCGCAACTACACGATCGCCGCCGAGGTCGACGTCCAGACCCCGGAGGGCGCCGGTGTCCTGTTCTCCCACGGGGCGCGCTTCGGTGGCCACTCGTTGTACGTCAAGGACGGGACGCTCAAGTACGTCTACAACTTCGTCGGCGACAAGGAGCAGATGATCGAGTCGTCGAAGGCGGTCCCGACAGGCAAGCACATCCTGTCGGCCGTCTTCGTGCGCGAGGGCACGAGCATGCCGACCACCGGGACGCTCACCCTGTACATCGACGATGAGGCGGTCGGCGAGGGCAAGATCATGACCCAACCTGGCAACTTCTCCCTCGTCGGCGAGGGCCTCAACGTCGGCAAGGATCCGGGTGAGCCGGTGACGGACGACTACTCGGGCCAGCGGCCATACGCCTTCACGGGCGGCGTCATCAAGCAGGTCATCATCGACGTCTCCGGCGAGCCGTACGTGGACCTCGAGAAGGAAGCCATCGCCCTCTTCGCCCGCGATTGACGGAGAGCCTCCGCCCGTGGACCTGAGCCTGTTCGGGGACTTCACGCTCGGCACCTTCACGATCATCGACCTGATCGCGGCGACGACCAACGCGTTCAACGGGGCACTGCTGGCGCGCCAACCGTCGCACTACCGCGCGTTCACGGTCGTCGGGATCCTGGGCCTGGCCGTCTTCGGCGGGATCGGCGGCGGGGTGTCGCGTGACGTGCTGCTCAACGACATCCCGTCGGCCCTGACCAACCCGTGGTACCTCATCCTGTGCACGATCGCCGGCATCCTGGCCCTGCGGATCAGCGGCCGACTGGAAAAGGCGCGTGAAGCCCAGCTGTTCGACTTCATGTCCTGCTTCTCGCTGCCGTGGTATGCCGTGGTCGGAGCGAACAAGGCGCTGGAGGCCGACCTGCCCTACCTTGCCTGCATCCTCATCGGCGTCATCGGACCGACGGCTGGACGCTTCCTCATCGACATCACGTCCGGCGTCACGCCGCAGCACTTCGTGCGCGGCGAGTGGTTCGTCGGGACCGCGGTCCTGACCAGCGTCGTGTACCTCATCGCCGACGCCGGCTTCGGCCTGGACCTCTGGCCGGCCACGCTCATCGCGTTCGCCGTCGGCTTCACGTTCCGCGTCGCGGCCCGCCGCTTCAAGCTCGAGGAGCCGATGCCGGCGAACCCAGCCGGTGAGCCCGTGCTCAGCTCCTGACCCAGCACCAGACATGACGATGCCGGCCGACCCGAGGGTCGACCGGCATCGGTCGCTTCGTGGGGGACCCGGGTCCCGCGGGGTCAGCCGGCCGGGGTGCTCGGCGGAGCCGGCGGCTCGGTCGGCGGCGTCGCCGGAGCGGCCGGGGCTGCCGGAGCGGCAGCGGCCGGCGCCGGAGCCGCCGGGGCATTCATGACCGCTGCGGCCGCCGCATTGGCAGCCTGGAGCTTCTCCATGGCGGCGCGCTGCTCGGGCGTCAGCAGCGACATCTCATGCTCCATGAACACGTCCCGGACACCCGGATAGTTCAGGTACAGGAAGATGACGAGGGCCAGGAACCACGGGATCGTCTCCGCCTCGATCGACGAGCCGAAGAGTAGGGCGAAGAAGCCCCAGATCAGCGTGAAGATCGCGATGAATGAGCCGAACGACCAGGCGTAGGCCCGGACGTTCCAGAAGCCCGCGGCGACCCAGAACCAGATGGCCGCCAGGATCAACGCCCAGAACGCTTGCCCCCACTGGGCCTCCGGGAACGAGACTTCCTTGCCGATGAAGTTGAAGCTGGTGATGCCCAGGAAGATGAGCATCCGATAGATCTCCAAGAGACCGACGACTCCCGCGCCGATCGCCAGCAACGTCACCCCGATGGGTCGATGCATCAGTCGAGAACCTCCCTCGCCCGGCATCTTCGAAACCCAGACCGCCGGTTCGGGCAACGCCCGAGCCTCGGGTGGATCGCCGGGGACTCCGATAGATCGGCCCTCATGGGCCGGACGTCCGTACGGTACGGCATGCGCGCAACCGGAATCTCACCCGCATCGGATGAACGTGCGCGTGGCCTCACGGCGGGGCCTGGCCTGGTCATTCCCCCAGCGCGCTGCTCTCCACGAGGTCCACGCCATCGAGGGCGGCCAGCGCGGAGGTCGCCGCCACACCGTGGGCCACGTCGTCGGCTCGCAGCTCGAGGTCGACCAGCAGGCCGCCATCGCGGTCCCGCCGGGTCGCGAGCCGGCCGACGGTCACGCCATGCTGGTCGGTGGCCTCGACGACCGCGGCGAGTCGGTGGGGATCGCGGATCGCGAGCTGGAGCCCGACGACATGGCGATCGCGGCCCACGAACCGATCCGACAGGATGCGTAACGGCCACAGGGACACGACGACGATGACGGTGATGGCGATGCCCACGACCAGGGAGCCCGCCCCGGCGGCCATGCCCACCGCGGCGACGGCCCACAGGCTGGCCGCCGTCGTCAGGCCACGGACGTTCGCGCCCTCCTTGAGGATGGCTCCGGCGCCGAGGAAGCCGACGCCTGTGACGATCTGGGCCGCGACGCGGGATGGATCGGAGACCGGGCCCGGGAAGGCGTAGATCGACAGCACGGTGAACCCCGCCGACCCGAGCGACACGAGCAGGTGCGTCCGCATCCCGGCCGGATGCTCGTGGATCTCGCGCTCGAGCCCGATCGCGGCGCCGAGCACGGCCGCCACGACCAGGCGAAGGACGAGGCCAAGGTCGGACCCCACGTCGAAGGACATGGGGCCCAGTGTAGGGCCCGATCCCGCCCGATCGGCGCCAGCCGCGGGGCGGGACCGTTCCGGGATCAGCCGGTGGCGGTCTCGTCGCCGGCCGCCTTGGCAGCGTCCTTGACCGCGGCCGCCGTCGCGTCGTCGACCGGGACGGCCTTGACCTCTTCCGCCGGCGGGATCGTCGCCTTGACCTGCTCGACATCGGCGAGATCGACGAGCGCCACGATGCCCGACGAGCCCGGGGTGATGACGCCAGCCAGCTCGGCGGCGGCCTTGTCCTTGGTCGACAGGTTGCCGACCTTGCCGATCACGGCGCCGACGATGCCGCCGCCGACGATCCCGGCCAGGAGGGCCGGCGGGAAGATGATCGCCAGCACGCCGCCGGCGACGGCGCCCCACAACGTTCCGCGGCGGGTGTGGTGGTCGGTCATCTTGCGGATGTTGAGCTTGCCGCTGTCGTCGGCGTCGACGACGAGAACGCCGTCGATCCGGAGCGCGCGATCCTGCTCGGCCTCGCGGAGGGCCTCATACGCCACGGCGGCAGCGTCCTGGTTCGCGAAGCGCGCGACGAGCACGGCCGCCGAGCCCTGGACCGCCACGGCCGCCGCGGCCTGCACGCCGCGATCGTCCACGACGGCGACCCCGGCGACATCGACCGGCTCGTCCGATGGGCTGTTGGATGTGGTCTTGTCGGTCATCGACGGATCCTCCGCTATGAGCTGGCGTGGCGGCATCCGAAACCCCCGATCGCGCGGCCGTGCTCCAGTCTGGCGTAGCCGGATCTACGTGTCGTCAACCGAACGGGATGAACCGTCTAGGCCGTCTGGCCATCCCCGTCCGCGGCGCTGACCGCCACGACCTCGGCCCCGAGCGCGGCCACGAGCACGTCGGGCGCGAGGTGGACGTTGATCCCGAAGCCGCCGCCGCCGACCGACACGACCGGCTCGTCCATGACCGCCGCATCGACGATGGCTGGCCACGCCCGCTGCGAGCCGAACGGCGTGATGGTGTAGCGCTCGTATCCGGTCACCGCCCGGGCCTCGTCGGCGTCCGGCAGGGTCAGGCGGCGGACCCCCAGGTGGGCGCGGACGCTCGGCCAGTCGAACCGCCGACCCGCCGGCACCAGGACGAACAGGTAGTCGTCGTCCCCGCGCCGGACGACGATGGTCCGAAGCAGGGCGCCCAGCGGGATGCCCTGCAGGTCGGCCGCCTCCTCGGCGCTCCCGGCCCGAGGCGTTCGGACGACCACGTACGCGATGCCCGCGGCCGCGAGCGCATCCAAGGCGGGCGTCGTGGGGGCCTCCGCCATGCGATCAGCCCGCCGTGATCAGGACGGTGTTGCCGTCGGGGTCATCGACGAGCGCCATGTAGGCGTCGAAGTCGGTCGTGAACGGGGCGCGGCGGCTTGGGTGACCGGCATCGACGAGCTCGGCGTAGAGCGCATCCACGGTGGCATGGTCGTCCACGAAGAACTCGAGCATGACCCGCGAGCCGCCGGCCGGTCGTTCGTGGTCGGGCAGATGGTTGACGAAGGTCGTCGTCCAGACGAATTGGCGCCCATCGCCGATGTCGAGCTGGACGTCCCGCCGATCGTCCGCCTCGGGCGGGATCGGCATCCCGAGCCGGCGGTAGAACGCCAGCGAGCGCGGCAGGTCCTCCACGAGGAGCACGACCATGGTGAAGCGAGGCGTGGCCATGGACTCCTCCTGCGACGACCGCCGACACGGATATCGGCAGTCTAGTCGCCGGCCTCAGGCGTTCATCGCGTCGCGCCAGGACAGCCACGGCCGGCCCCCGGCGACCGTCCAGTCCGGCCCGTCGAAGCCGAGGGTGAACTGGGTGAAGCCCATGGCGACGTAGGCCTCGGCATCCTCGGCCAGGAACCGGGCCAGGTCGTCCGGCTCCACCCCGACCGACCACTCGATGGCCGCCGGGTCGCGGCCGACCTCCGCGCCCCACGCGCGCAGGCTGGTGACGACCGGCTCGAGCTCGGCGGGTCGATCCGGGAAGCCGGCGTGCCACTGGTCCGCGTACGCCGCCACGAGGCGGAGCGTCCGGCGCTGGCCCTGGCCGGCGATGAGCAGCGGCAGCCGGCGGACCGGCGGTGGGACGGCCGTCGTCAGCGCGGCCTGGATCGTGGGGATGGCCGCGCCGAGCGCCGCGATGCGGCTCCCGAACGTCCCGAACGGAAGGCCGAAGCCGTCGTAGTCGCGGGGCGCCCAACCGGCCCCGAGGCCCAGGATGAGCCGTCCGTCGCTGAGGTGGTCGACCGTCCTGGCGATGTCGGCCAGCAGCACCGGGTTGCGGTACGACAGGCAGCTGACGAGTGGCCCGAGCTCGATCCGGGACGTCTCCGCGGCCCAGGCGGCGAGCAGCGACCAGCACTCGAAATGCGCGCCGTCCCGGTCGCCGTAGAGCGGGTAGCGGTGGTCCCACGTGTACAGGATGTCGAAGCCGAGGTCCTCGGCCTCCAGGGCGGCGGCCCGCAACGCTCGTGTCGTGCCGTGCTGTGGATGGAGCTGGGCGGCGATGCGGATCGGGTGCATGGATCCTCCGGCGGGCGTTGCCGGGCCATGCTGGACCTTCCCTCTATGGGAAGGTCAAGGTATCGTTCCGGCATGTTCCGGATCGGGGCCTTCGCCCGTCTGGCGGGCGTGTCGGCCAAGGTGCTGCGCGCCTGGGACGCCCTGGGCCTGTTCCGGCCGCTATGGGTCGATCCGGTGACGGCCTACCGCTGGTATTCGCCGGCCCAGCTGCCCGAGCTGCGCCGGATCGTGGCGCTGCGCGACGTCGGCGTCCCGCTCGCGGAGATCGCCGATCTCGTGGCCGGCGGAGCGGACCTGCGCCTCGTCCTGGCCCGGCGTCGGGCGGCCCTGGAGCGCGAGCGACGCGAGGTCGCCCGGCGCCTCCGGGCGCTGCGCATCACCGTCGCCGATGGGGCCGGCCCGGACGTCGTCGTGCGGCCGGTCGCCGCCGAGCTCGTCGCCTGCCTGCCCGTCGACGTGACCGGCGGCGACGTCGGTGCGGCGTTCTACGACTTGGAGGCGCACGTGCGCGACGCTGGCCGCCGGGCGTCCCGGCCGCCGCTCGCCATCGCCGACGAGCGCGACGGCCACCGGATCGGCGAGGTCGTCGTGCCGATCACCGGTGCGCTGCCCGAGACCGGCAGCGTCACCGTCCGCCGCCTCGCGGCGGCTCAGGTCGCGTCGGTCATCCATCGCGGCGCCTACGGTGGGCTGGCGGCCCGTCGCGCGGCCCTCGACCGCTGGGTCGCCGCCGCCGGCTTCGTCCCGGCCGGACCGCTCCGGATCCTCTACCTCCAGTTCGGGGCCGAGGCCGACCTGCGCGTCCCACGCGCCTGGCTGGTCGACGATGATGCGGACTTCGTCACGGAGCTCCAGCAGCCCGTGACCCGACCGTCACGGAGCTCACGGTGACCCAGGTCCGCACGCTCGTCTGCCTCATCCCCCACCCCGAGCGTCCGGCCATCCTGACCCGGCCGGACGGCGGCCTGCCGACGACGACGTTCGCCGGCGACTTCGAGCTGCCGGCGGCACTCGCGGCGATGGAAGCGTTGCTGGGCCGCTGCCCACCGCTGCTCCGCCTGGAGCAGCTGACCTCGGACGACCAGGGTGAGCCGATCCTCCTCGCGATGGATCTCGAGGCCTGGCCGGGTCGTCCACCCCGCGGGATGACCTGGACGCCGTGGGCCGACGCGCGGGTCATCGGCGGGGCGCTCCCCGAGGTGGCGGCCACGTTGCCACGCTGGATCGCCCGGCGCGAACACGGCCCGATGCCTGGCGATCCCCCATGGTCGGTCCCTGGCTGGTCGCGCGCGGCGACGGCCTGGATGCTGGAGCGCATGGCCGAGGCGGGGACGCCGGCCACGGACGCACCACGCCTGCACTACGGCTGGGGCATCTCCGTCGTCTGGCGCACCCCGACGGCCGACGGCCCCTGCTACCTCAAGTGCAGCACGCCGATCTTCGGTCGAGAGGCCGCCCTGACGGCCCGCATCGCTCAGGTCGATCCGGCCCACACGACCCGCGTCCTGGCGGTCGACGAGGCGCGCAACCTGCTGCTCATGCGCGACCACGGGGACCGCGCCCTGGCCAGCGAGCCCGCCGACGAGTGGGTCGTCGGCCTGGAGGCGCTGGCCACGATCCAACGCCGCTGGACGACCGCCACCGACGAGCTCGTCGGCGCGGGCGCACCCATCCGTTCTCTGGCCGACCTGGCGACCGACCTCCTGACGATGGCCGACCGCGAGCCCCTCCGCTCGGAGCTGACGGGTCCGGACCGCGTCGCCTGGGATGCTGCGGTGCCGGCGTTCGTCGACGCGTGCCGGCGGCTGGAGGCGATCGGCCCGGCACCGACCCTTGGTCACGGCGACTTCCACCCGTGGAACGTCGTGCTGATCGATGGGGGACCGGTCGTCTTCGACTGGACCGACGCGGCGGTCACCCACCCGTTCCTGGATCTCGCGGTGTTCGTCACGCGAGCCGACGACCCGGCGGTGCGCCGCCGGCTCCGCGACGCCTACCTCGCCCACTGGGCGGACGTGCTGCAACCGACCGATCTGGCCGAGGCCGGCGACCTGGCGATCCTCGTCGGGACCCTCTACCAGGTCGAGTCATATGTCCGGCTCCTGTCGAGCCTGGAGCCCGAGGACCAGGGAGGGATGCGCGGTGCCGCGGGCTCGTGGGCGCGCGCCGCGATCGACGTCCTGGCCACCGGCATCGACACCCGGCGGCCCGGGCACGCCGACGGCTGAGCCGTCGGTCAGTCGACCAGCTGGATCCGGATGCGCTTGTTGATGCGGCCCTTCGACTCGTAGCCGGTGACCTTGATCCCGCCGACCTCGCGCGTGTTGGCGACATGGGTGCCCCCGTCGGCTTGCAGGTCGAGGCCGACGATCTCGATCGTCCGGATCTCCTCGATGCCGTCGGGCAGCAGGTTGACCTTGGTCCGGATGAGGTCCGGGATGGCGAACGCCTCGGCGCGCGGCAGGACGGCGACCTTCACATCGCGCTCGCGGGCGAGCTCAGCGTTGACCGTCGCCTCGATGCTGGCCACGAGGTCCCCCGACATCGTCTCGAACTCGAAGTCCATCCGCCCGGATCCGGGCTCCATGTTGCCGCCGGTCACCAGCGCGCCGTGGTCGCGCCAGACGACCCCGCACAGCGCATGGAGGGCGGTATGGGTCCGCATGAGGGCCAGTCGGCGCGCCCAATCGAGGTCCACCTGGAGGTCGTCGCCGACCGCTGGCGGGTCACCGTCAGCGGTGTCCAGCTCGTGGACGATCTCGCCGCCGGCCTTGCGCGCCGCCCGGACGGTCCAGGTCCGGCCGTCGGCGGCCCGGAGCAACAGCCCTCGGTCGGACGGCTGGCCGCCGCCGCCCGGATAGAAGACCGTCCGGTCGAGGACGATCGTGGTGGCCTCGCCGGTCTCGACATGGCGGACGCGCGCCGACACGGATCTCGCGTAGGCGTCCGTGTAGCAGAGCTGTTCGCCGGTCGGGGTCATGCGGGTGACCGTCAGCTCGCGGTGAGCGTCCCGATCATGTTCGGGTGGACGGTGCAGACGAACCCGTAGGCGCCGGCGGCCAGGGCCGGCACGTCATACGTCCGGGTCTCGACGCCGTTGAAGATCTCGCCCTGGAAGACCTCCGGGCCGGTCGGCGTGCCTTCGTGGATCGCGACGTTGTGCGGCACACCCGGATCGTTGTTGGCGAAGATGATCTGGAAGGGCGTGTCTGCCGGCACTTGCAATTCGCTCTTGTCGAAGGCGATGTTCTGGGCGGCGATCTCGACCGTGGCCCCGCCGGCCGCCGCACTCGGGGCTGCGCTCGTGGCCGCCGATGGTGCCGCACTCTCGCCCGGAGGCGCCGAGGCGACACCCTCGTCGAAGCTGGGCAGCGGCGTCGCCGGGGGTGCCGGGGCGTAGGTCCAGCCTGGGACGGTCCCGGCACAGGCGGCGAGGACGACGGTCATCAGGCCGAGAGACAGGGCACGGATCGGTCGCATGGGCGGACGGGACCTCAAGGCGTTCGCGGATGCCCGCGGCGGGGATGTCGCCGTGGAATCTACCGCGTTCGGGCGCGTCCGGGGTCGGTCTCGGCGGGCCGCACGAGGGCCGACCGGGACCTGGGGACCAGGACCCCCCCGTACCATGGTCCGGATTGCCCCGGGACCCTCGTGGGTCTAGCCTCACGGTCCCTCATCACGAGCGCCACGCGGCGCCGTGTCGCGAACACCGGGAGCCCAGCCCCAATGATCTCGAACCTCACGCACCGCGCTTGGCGCGTGGCGGTGATCGTCGGACCGCTCGTCGCGATCGCCCTCACCCTCGCCGCCGGCCGCCGCTGGAACTAAGCGCACCACCGCTCGACTCTTCGAACGTCGCCCGGAGGGATCCGGTCGACGCGCCCTTGTCCCATCGAGACCCGGAGACCTCCCTCCGGGTCTCGTGGCGTCCGGCGCGATCTCGGTCGAGGGACGTGCTAGGCCTTGTCGGTCAGTCCCAGGCGGATGGCGACGGCGGCCGCCTCGACACGGCCCGACACCCCGAGCTTCGCCAGGATGTTGCCGACGTGGACGCCGACGGTCTTCTGGCTGATGAACAGGCGCTCGCCGATCTCCCGGTTCGTCCGACCGCGCGAGATCTGGACGAGGACCTCGCGCTCGCGTGAGCTGAGCCCGAACGTGTCCCGTCGCGGGGCCTCCGCCGGTCCGCCGGACATGCCCAGGACGAGGTCGGATGGCTCGCCGGCGGTGGCCGCGACCGCGACCGCGGCCGGCGGCGCCATGACCCCGACCGGCACACGACTGTCGTCGGGACCGGCGACGAGGGCATCGACCTCGGGCGGGAGCGGGATGAGGGCCCGTCCGGCGAGCTCCCGTAGCTCGCGCAGGAGTGGCAGCGCCCCCAACCGCAAGGCGATGTCGACGGCCTCGTGGAGGGGCGGCCGCGCATCGGCCCGCCCCGCCCGACCGGCCCCGGACCCGAGGCGGGCTTCCGCGGCCCGCCAGCGAGCCCGAGCCGTCTCATACGGGATGGCGAGCGCCGCCCAGGCATCGCCGACCGCATCCCACGCGCCGATGTCGTCCCGGCCATCGACCCGCCGGCGGTAGGCGCCGGCCGTCGCCAGCCACGCGTCGGCGAGGCGGCGCGAGCCCATCGACGGGGCGACGCCGTGGCGGCGCACGACCTGGGTCGCGGCCCGCACGACCGTCTGGGCATGCTCTCGAGCCGCCGCCAGGCGAGCGAGGTCCCGGCGCTCGCGGGCCTCGACGGCGGCGGCCGCCTCGACCTCGACCGCGGTGGCGGCCGTCCGCGCGGCGAGGATCCAGTCCTCGGTGTCGCCGACCAGCGCCCAGCCACGGTCCGTCGCGCGTCGGGCGTCGGCCACGTCACCGCGCCACAGGGCCAGCGAGGCCGCGGCCAGGTGGAGCGGCACGGCTTGCTGGGCGTCGCGGACCGCCTCGAGCTCGAGCATCGTCTGGCCCAGGAGGCGGCCGGCGGCCTCGCCGGCCGTGAGCTCGATCTCGACCGTGGCCAGTGCGACCATCGTGTTCAGGAAGTTGACCCCGGCCGGCAGCCACTCGAGCGCGGTCATGCTCATCGCCCGGGCCTCGTCCCAGCGCCCGAGGAGGAACAGGGAGTCCGCGGCGTTGCCGCGCAGGAAGTTGCCGTAGACCGCCTCGAGCCCGGCCGCGCGTGCGGCGTCGATGCCCTCCGACGCCACGGCGACGGCGTCCTCATGCCGGCCGGCCAGGTCCAGGACCGTCGTCAGGTTCGCGTACACCCGGAAGAGCTCGTCGAGGTCGCCCTGCGCCTCGGCCATCCGACGGGCCTCACCGAGCATCGCCACCGCCGTCTCGGGGTCGTCGCGCCAGCCGAGCGAGACGCCGAGCGTCGTCGTCGCCTGGAGCTCGGCCCGGTGGGCCGGCGGGTCGCTCGCCCGGGCGATGCGGATCGCCTCGCGGGCGAGGCGCTCGGCCTCGGAGAACGTGCCGTCGAGCATCCGGACCTGGGCCAGGCCCGCGACGACGGTCGCCCGGGCCGCGGTCGCCCCGTTGGGCACGAGCTCGACCGCCCGACGGCGCGCGGCGAGGGCGCCGTCCGCGTCGCCGGCCACTCGCCGGAACTGCCCGAGGCGGTCGTGGATGAGGCCGAGCCGCACGCGGTCGCGTCGAGCGTCCGTGGCGGCGATCGCAGCCTCCAGGTACGCGGCGGCCCGGGTCGCCCGGCCCGTCGCGAAGGCGGCTTCGGCGGCGCGCGTCCCGAGCTCCATGTCGGCGGCCCGGCGATCGGTCGCGGCCGCGCCTCGACGACGCGTCCCGCCGTTCGCGCCGCGCGACGCGATGGCCGTCTCGAGGGCGGCGAGCTCGTCGGCCGGGGCGTCGACGGCCGCGGCCGCGTCGGCCGCGGCGAGGGCCGCGGTCCCGGCGGCGGTCGGCTCCATCGCCTCGAGGTGATGGTGGATGGCGATGAACGGGTCGCCGGCCAGCGCTCGGGCCACCGCCGCGTGGTGGCGGACCCGCGTGGAGGGCAGCAGGTCGGCGACGATCGCCCGGCCGACCATCTCGTGGCGCAGGGCGAGCTCCATGTCCGCGGTCTCGACGATGAACCCGTGCTCGATGGCCTCGTCGACCCCGTGGACGAGGTCCGCGTCGAGGACGCCATCGCCCTGGCGTGGGCCGGTCGTGGAGCGCGGCGGGGCCGCCGTGGTACCCGCCTCGAACTTGGCCTCGACGGCGGCCAGGTGGGCCCGGGACAACGGCCGGCCGGCCGGGGCCAGGAGGCGCAGGACACGGCGGCACTCCGGCGAGCGGACGCCGAGCCGGGCCAGGACGAGATCGTCGAATGATGCCGTCAGCGAGACCGTCGGCAGCTCGCGCCGCGCGGCGAGGACCTCCTCGGCGACGAGTGGCCGGCCGCCGGACCGCTCGACGACGACGACCAGCACGCTGGCCGACGGACGCTCCCCCTCGATGGCCTCGATGAGCCGGGCCAGGTCGTCTCGACCCAGCGGATCGAGCGCGAGGCGAGCCGGCGGTCGGGGGGCGCGGGCGAGCTGGTCGAGGTCGACCGACCAGGGATCGTCGCGCCGGATCGCATCGGGCTGGTACGTGCCCACGATGGCCAGCCGCTGGGACCGGGCGATCCGGGCGAGGAACGCGAACAGGCTGCGGGTCGCCGCGTCGGCCCGGTGCAGGTCCTCGATGACGAGCAGGACCGGCCGCCGTTCGCTCAAGCGGCCGACCGTGCCCAGGACACCCTCCGAGAGGCGCGCCTGGCGACGCTCCGGCACCGTGGTCAGGCGTGGGCCCTCTCGCGCGCCGTTCAGCCGCGGCGCGAACTCGGGCAGCAGCCGGAGGATCTCGTCGCGGGTCGTCCCGAGGACGGCGTCGAGCTCGTCGTCGGGCAGGGCGGTCAGCGCCGGGCGGAGCGCGCGGATGAACGCGCCGTACGGTCGGTCCGTCCCCGGGCCGTGGGCTCCCCCACGCAGGACGAGCATCGGCTCCTGGAGGCCAGCCACGCGCCGGACGGCCTCGTCGACGAACCGCGACGCGCCCACCCCGGCCGTGCCCTCCACGAGCAGGGCGCCGGCGTCCCCGACGGCCGCTGCCTGGAGGACGGAGGCGAGTCGGATGAACGCGTCGTCCCGTCCCACGAACCGCGCGCTCGTGTACCTGGCCGGCATGGCGGCCATCGTACAGGTGGCGTCACCCTCCGGGCACCCGCAGTCCGTCGTGTGGGTGCTCGGAGGCACCGGGCTGGGCTACCCTGTCGACCGTGACCGACGGCCGCCGCGCCCCGCACCCCGCCAACACGCTCAACGAGCTGCCGGGCGAGGAATGGCTGTACTTCACCAAGTCGGTCCTGACCACGGCCTATCCCGTCCGAGCTGGGCCATGCCGCGCGCAAGGCCCACGGGGCCAACAAGCCGCCGCGCCTGATGGCCCGGCTCATCGAGTTCTTCTCCCGGTCCGGCGAGCTGGTGCTCGATCCGTTCGCCGGCGTCGGCGGGACGCTGCTCGGGGCCGCCATCGCCCGGGGACCGCGCCGGGCCATCGGCATCGAGCTCGATCCGCGCTGGATCGAGGTCTACGACCGGGTCGTCGCCGACCTCGCGGCCGAGCACGACGGCCGTGGTCCGGCCATCGCCGACCTGGGGTCGGCTGACCCGGGAGGCCCGCGCGGCTTCGACCCGTCCGGGCTGGACCTTCGGCTGGGCGACGCCCTCGCGCTGTTGCCGGACATCCCGGACGCCTCGATCGACTTCGTGGCGACCGATCCGCCGTACAACATCCAACTGCCCTTGACGATGGCCGGCGGGCCGCTGGCCGCCGAGCATGCCAACCGGCGGACGGACTACGCGATGATCAGCGACGCTCCGGCGGACCTCGCCAACGCCCCCGACTACCCGACGTTCCTCGATCGGATGGCGTGCGTCTTCCGCGAGCTGGCCCGGGTCCTCCGGCCGGACCGCTACGCCGTCGTCATCGTCCGTGACGCCTACCAGGAGGGCCGCTATCAGTTCGTCGGAGCGGACCTCGCGGCCCGGGCGTCGGGCGAGGGCCTCGTGCCCAAGGGCGACCTCATCTGGCACCAGGCGGGGACGCGACTGCGGCCGTATGGGTATCCGCGGGTATTCGTGCCCAACATCGCCCACCAGCACATCCTGGTGCTGCGGCGTGAAGCGGAGCGCCCTCAGGCGCGGCGGCGACTCTCGAGGTAGGCGGCCAGGACGTCGCCGTCGACGTCGTCACCCATCGTCCACGTGTCGGCGTCGATCGGCATCGTGGCCGTCGGCGCGCCGGGCGTCGGATGGGTGTCCTCGACGACGTCGCCGAGGGTCATCTTGTGGATCCAGCCCTGGCGGCCATCGGGGCACAGGACGAGCCAGTACACGCCCCGCTTCTCCAGGAGCTGGACCTCGTCGCCGCTGTCGAGGAACCCGATCTCCGCGCCGCGGAGCTCGTCCGGCTGATCGAGCAGGCGGACCAGGGTGTAGCGGATGAGCCGCCGTTCGCGGCCGTCGAGCGGCCCGACGAGCCCCTGGTCGAAGCTCAGCCGCGGAGCGGTCGTCGCATCCCGGACGGGATCGGCCTTGCGCGCCTCCAGGAGGGACGGCCGACGCCAGCGAGGCATCGCCATCTCGAGATCCATCGGGGACGGACTCGGCTTGCCCGGCCCGTCGCCCGGCGCATCGGCCAGGAGGGTGGCGGTCGCGACGGCCAGGCCGCTGGCAGCGGCGTCCGCCAGCAGGCCGTCCGGTCCGGGCGGCTCATCGTCGCGGCGGCGCTTGCCGAACAGGCTGAAGGCCATCGTGGCCCCGACGACCGTCGTGGTCGTGGCTGCTAGCGTCGCGGCCAGGCCGAGGGGGATCTCAGGCCGCCCCAGACCCAGGGTCGAGACGGTCGCGACGACGACGGTCCAGCCGTCGGCGTCGTCGCCGGTGCCTCCACTGCCACCACCGGACGCGGCACCCGGTTCGGTCGCGCCGCCCGCGCCTGGATCACCGGGGATCGGTCCACCGACGACCCGGGCGGGCGGCCCTGCGGGACCGTCCGGACCGAGCGGATCGCCGCCGATCGAGACGCCAGGCACGACCGCGGTCGTGTCGTCGCTGGGCGTCGGGCCTGGCGTCCCCGCGGCCCGGGGCGTGCCGGGCGTCGCGGTCGGATCGCCGGGCAGAGCACCGAACCCACCGGCGGTCGGCCCGCCGGTCGGAGCCGGGGTGGGCCGGAGCGGTTCGCGCGTCGGCTCGGGCGTCGGCTCGCGCGTCGGCTTCGGGGTGGGGTCGGGGGTGGGTTCCGGTGTCGGCTTGGGGGTCGGCTTTGGTGTGGGCTTCGGGGTGGGGTCGGGGGTCGGCTCAGGCGTCGGCTTGGGCTTGATCGTGATCGACCCGCCGCTCAGCGAGTCGTCGAACTTGTCGCGGCTCATCGCTTCGAACACGACGTCGTGCGACCCGACCGGGAGCTTGCCCGACCAGGCGAACGTCACGTCGCGCTTCCAGTTCTGGCCGGCGACCTGGTGCATCGCGTGGGTGTCGCCGGCGACGCGGACCCGGACCCAGTCGGCGGGCGAGCCCTCGCAATTCCGATAGGCGACCCGGAACTCGATCGTCGTGGCGGTCGTTCCCGAGTCCGGCGAGACGCTCGCCTCGGACAGGCGGGTGGGCCCGGACCCGGCGGCGGCCGGTGCGACGAGGGCGAACACGACGAGGAGACTGGCCACGACGCCGAGCAGCGCGGGCATGCGCGGTCTACCCGGTCGACGACCGGGCTTCGGGCGGCGGCGCGACGCGGTTCGGGGTGGGCCGATGACGAGCAAGCCGATGGTGCCTCCGGCCGGGACTGGGGCCCGGATCCTGCTCGCGAGGATGGGCGCGGCTCGAAGGGGCGGCAATGGTACGGGGGTCCGGTTCGGTCCGGCCGACCGGGTCCGGGCGGCGGGCTCACGGCGTGTGGTCTGGTGCGGTCCGGTGGGCTGGATGGTCCCTTCCGTCGCACTGGGTTACCCCGTCCTGCCCATTGGCGCCTGCTCCGGCGAGCGCGAGACTCCGCCCATGGAGGTCATCGCTCCCGCTCGCCGCACCGAACGCTTGCCGGTCCTGCCGACCATCGGAGGCACGGTCATCGGCACGTTCATGATCGTCCTGGGCATCGTGCTGACGTGGGCCGTCCTCGCCACGCCCCTGCTCTCGATGGCCATCCCGAAGGGCCATCCGGGCGCGCTCGACGTCGCCGTCGCCATCGGCATCTGGGGCTTCGCCCTGGTCGCACCGGCCGCCTTCGTGCTGTTCGGGGCGACGCGGCTCGTCCGGATCCTGGGGTCAGCCCGCCATCACGGGCCCAAGCCATCAGCCATCCTCAAGACCCTGGCCGACCTGCCCGACGGCGTCGTCGTGGCGTCCGGCCTGACGCTCCCCGATCAGCGCGGCATCTCCGACCTCGTCGTCGGTCCGTTCGGGGCGGCGGTCCTTCGCCAGCTCCCGCCGCGTGAGTTCACCCGCATCAACGACGGCAAGTGGCAGCTCCGCACGCGGCGTGGCTGGATCCAGCTGGAGGATCCGCTGGACCGGGCGGTCCGCGACGCCGAGCGCGTCCGCCGCTGGCTCGGCCATGACGACGCCGACTTCGTGGTCAAGGTCTATGCCGCCGTGGTCGGCCCCGACCCGGTCGTGGCCCGGACCCCGGCCTGCGCGGTCCTGACCCCGGACCAGGTCGTCCCGTGGATCGCCGCCCTGGCGCCGCAGCGCAGCCTGACCGAGGGTCGCCGCGAGCGGATCGCTCGACATGGTCCGCGCCGCGGTCTGACCGAGACCCACGCGGCTCCTGACCGGGCCCTCAGCCCGAGAACACCGTCCCGCCGTTCGGCGCGAGGACCTGGCCGACATAGGGCGCGCCACCCGGACCCAGCAGGAACGCGATCGTCGCGGCGACCTCGGTCGCCTCGATGGCCCGGCCGATCGGGACCGTCGCCAGCTCCGCGGCGATGACCGCCGGGTCGTCGTCGAGCAGCATCCGGGTGGCGACCGGACCGGGAGCCACGGCATTGACCCGGACGCCCTGGGCCGCGACCTCGAGCGCGAGGGACCGGGTGAAGCCCAGGATGGCGCCCTTGGCCGTCGTGTACGACACGGTCGTCCGGCCATGCCACAGGCCGTCGGTCAGGATGTTGACGATCCGCCCGTCGCCGGCGGCGAGCATGTCGGGCAGGACGGCCCGGGTGCAGGCCACGGTCCCGCCGAGGTGGACGCCCAGGACGCGGTCCCAGGTCGCTGGATGGGTCCCCAGGAACGAACCGCTGCCGCCGATCCCGGCCACGTTGACGAGCCCGGTCACGGGCCCCAGCACGTCGCGCACGCTGGCGACGGCCGCCACCACCGCGGCCGCATCGGCGACGTCGACGGCCCGCGTGAGCAGCTCGGCCCGGGTCGTCCACGTGCGCGGCCAGCGTCGCGAGCCCATCGCCGTCGACGTCGAGCGCCGCGACCCGATGCCCGTCGTCCAGGAGGCGCGACGCCGTCGCCCGTCCGATGCCGGCGGCCGCCCCGGTGACGATGACGACGCGCGGCGACGAGGCGCGCCCCGGCCCGTCGGCCCCGCCGGCCGGACCGGTCACGCGGGATCCGCGACCGGGATGACGAGGACGTACTGACCATCCTTGCCGGGATAGCGGCCGGTCGGCCGCTTCCACTGCAGGTAGTCCTCGCGGAGCTGCTTGACCGTGATCTTGCGATTCGGCTTGCGGGACGGTCCCCAGATGGAGCTGACCCGCGGATACCACGGGTCGCTGACCCACAGGCCGGCGACCCCATAGTCGCTCGTCGCGGCCGGGTCCTGGGTCGTTTCGAACCCGTGGAGGACCCAGGAGTGGGCCCCGCGCCAGACGAGCAGCCCGACCGGACGGCCGGTCGCCCGGATGGCGGCGATCGCCCGCCGGACCGCCTTGCCCATCGTCGGCTCGACCGCGACCTCGTAGGCCCCGCCGTCCGCCCGGGTAAGGCCGCGCGCCCAGCCGAGCGGCTCGGTGCCGTGGTCGTGGTGGTCGGAGAGGCGCTTGGCCAGGCGAGCAAGCTGGGCTTGCCGGGCGTCGGACCGGTCGTTCTTGGGGCCGATGACGTTGAGCATGATCTGCATCGCCGCGGGCACGCACTGCTTGACCGTCACCTGGCTCACGAAGTCGCCCTTGCCGTAGAGATTCATCTCGTACGGTCCGCTCGGGGTTGGTTCGGGGGTCGGTTCGGGGGTCGGCTCGGGCGTGGCCGTCGGGGTCGGGGTCGGCGCGATGGTCGGCTCAGGCGTGGCGACCGGCGTCGGCGTGGCGGCGGCGGTCGGTGACGGCGTCGTGGCCACACGCGGTGCCGCCGTCCCCTCGGCGGCCGCCACGGCCCCCTCGCCGCTCGGGGCACAACCGATGACGAGCACGGCGACGAGCCCCAGTCCGAGGACGAGGGTGCGGCGGTCGAGGCACGGCGGTCGAGGCGGATGGGACACGGTGGGGTTCCGGTATGCGCAGGGATGCGGGACTGGTAGGGGAGCCAGGACTCGAACCTGGAACCAACGGGATATAAGCCCGCCGCTCTGACCGATTGAGCTACTCCCCCAGGGCGCGGAATCTACACCCGACGACGAACGAGGCCGGTGCATCGTGGCGCCGCGTGCCGGCCATGGGGTGTGCAGGTCGCCGGTGGCGGCGGTGTCCATTGCCCCGGCCCCGCACACGGCCAAGCATGGCGCCGCGCCAGGGAGGTGCGCGCCACGCTCCGTCCGCCCGCCGGCGGATCGTCGCCGTCCGCCGTCGCTTGGGTCCTGACGGCTGGCGACCCGACCCCCGGCTCCGGCTCCGCGGTCCGCGTCGCTCGCATTCGGCGCAGCAACGACCGAACAGCGGAGGACACGATGACCAGACATCGGTGGCTGGCACCCCTCGCGGTGCTCAGCCTCGTGGTGGCCGCCTGCGGCGGCACCCCGTCGAGCGGCGATCCCCAGGCGTCGACCGGGGTGACCGAGTCGGCCGCGCCTGTCGCGAGCAAAGCTACGGAACAATCCATCACGTACGTCATCGACAGCGACCTGTCCGGTGGGCTGTCGAACGCCGCCGACAACGTGCCCACGGCCGAGGCCGCCCAATTCCTGTACGACGGCATCTACGAGTTCGACGAGGGTCTGACCCCGATCGCGGACCTCGCGACCGACCTGGCCACGATCTCGCCTGACGGCCTGACCTGGACGGTGACCCTCAAGCCGGGCGTCAAGTTCCACGATGGCACCGACCTCACCGCCGAGGATGTCGTCCAGACCTACGAGCTGGCCCGCAGCCCGAACTGCACCTACAGCCCGGCCGTCTGCCTGGAGCCGTTCCTGGCGAGCGTCGAGGCGGTCGATGACATGACCGTGGCCTTCACCCTCAAGCAGCAGCTGTCGACCTTCGCCACGCTGTTCCTGCCGGTCATCGGCATCGAGAGCAAGGACGCGATCGACGCCTCCTATGCGCGCTACCTGGAAGGTCGCGACCAGCTGAGCGCGGCCGACACCAAGGGCTTCCTCGACCTCGTGGCCGCCGAGGAGTCGACCCCGACCGGGGCGGCGGGCTCCGACGGCAACCCGACGATCGACTATCCGAAGTTCGCGGCGGACGGCGAAGCCCTCCTGACCACGGCCGGTCAGCCGCTCCCGGACAAGGCGCCGTTCACGACCGACGGGGTCGTCGACGAGAGCCTGTACGCCCAGGAGGTCATCACCCGGGTCAAGGCCCTGGACACGACCTTCACCGCCAGCGCCATCGATGCCCTGGCGGCCGCCTACAAGTACCTCGACTTCCAGTTCGACGGCCCGGTCGGGACCGGACCGTTCTCGTTCGTCGACTACAAGTCCGGCGAGGTCATCGAGATGGCCGCCAACGAGGACTACTTCGTCGGCGCCCCGAACGTGAAGCAGATGTTCTTCCCGATCATCAAGGACGACCTGGCCGGTGGCCAGGCCCTCGCCGCCGGCCAGGCGGACTGGAAGTATTCGCTGACCGGGCCGACCTATGAGGAGATCAAGGACGACCCGAGCCTCAAGTTCGTCGAGTACCCGGACTTCGGGTTCTACTCGCTGTACTTCAACCAGCGGCCGGACACGCTGTTCGCCGATCGCAACCTCCGCCAGGCGGTGTCGTACTGCATGGACAAGGAGGCCACCGTCGAGGCGGCCACCAACAGCCAGGGCGTGGCCATCTACAGCGAGATCCCGCCGGCCTCCTGGGCCTTCCCGACCCAGGGCCTCAACACCTATCCCAAGGACGAGGCCAAGGCCAAGCAGCTCATCGAGCAGTCCGGCTGGACCCTCGGCGCCGACGGCATCTACGAGAAGGACGGCCAGAAGCTGTCCACGGTCGTGGCGGTCCGTGCCGGGCGCCCGGACCGGAGCAAATGGATGCAGCTGATGTCCGACCAGGTCCGCAACTGCGGGATCGACATCCAGTACAAGGAGACCGACTTCACGGCCCTCCTGAACATGCTGACGACCTACCCGCACATCAACGCGGCCGCGCCGGAGACCGGCAAGCCGTTCGATGCCTACTTCGGCGGCTTCAACACCGGCTTCGATCCCGACCCGTTCACGCTCTTCCACTCGTCGGAGTGCTCGACGCCCGAACGCCCCGATACCAACAACTACATCTGCTACGTGAACCCCGAGGTCGACAAGCTCATCGAGGACGGCCTCACCTGGCGTTCGAACAGGCGGAGCGCGCGGCGATCTACCAGGAGTACGCGGTCCTGCAATCGAATGACCTGCCGGTCCTGTACGCCTGGGCGGACATCGCCCGCGAAGGTCTCCAGGCATCGGTCGACACGACCGCCGACGGTGGCTTCCGCAACGACACCCCGACCTGGTTCCGCCAGGTGGAGAAGCTCGATCAACCGCTGACGTCCCGCATCCCACGGACCCGTCCGACGGCGCCCCACCGGGGCGCCGTCGGCACGTCCGGGCCCGGCGGGAACCACACGTGCGGGCGGCGCGTCAGGGCGGCAACACTCCGTACCCCCAGGATCCGATGTCGCCCAGCCTGCCCATCGACCTCGACCGGAGTTCGGGTCAGCCGCTCTATCGCCAGATCGAGCGCTGGATCCGACAAGCCATCGACGGCGGCCGCCTGCCGCCGGGTACCCGCCTGCCGGGCGTCCGGACCCTGGCCCGCGACCTCGGTGTGTCCGTCGTGCCGGTCATCACCGCGTACGAGCAGCTCGGCGCTGACGGCTACCTGGTCACCCAGGTCGGCCTCGGCACGTCCGTCGCCCCCGATCCACCCCGACCCATCCGGCGCATCGACGCCACCGCGCGCCCGGCGGACGGCGCTGCCCGTCGACCGGGCGCGCGCGGCCGGGCCGATGCCGGCCTGCCGCCCACCAATCGCTGGGTCCCGGATGGGCCGCCGCGCGGGCCAGGCTCGCGCGAACCACCGGCCGACGACGAGCTTGTGCGCCGCCTGGCGCGCTCATGGTCCCGGCACCTCCATCGCGCCCGCCTGCTGACCGACGCGGTCACGCCCAGCCCGCCCCGCGACGGCGACGACCTGGGCCTCGTCTGGCTGCGCTCCATGCTCGCGGTCCGGGCCGGCCTGAGCCGGGGCGATGTGCCGGGCGCCGATCAGCTCATCGTCACGGCCGGGGTCCAGGCCGCCATCGCCGCCGTGGCCCGGACGTGGCTGGGCCCGGGCCGACGCGGTGCGGTCGCCGGTGACTACCCGGCCTCGGCGCGCGCCGCCCTGGTCGCCACGGGCGCGGACGTCCGTGACATCGACCTGGCCGACGAAGGCCGTCGGCTCGGCCCGCCGACCCCGAGCATCGACCTCGTCGTGGTCGCGCCGGCGATCGCCGGGCCTGACGGTTCGACCATCCCGTTGGCCACGCGCCGCCGGCTGGTGGAGTGGGCGACCCGGGTCGGGGCGGTCGTCCTCGAGGACGACCGCGAGCGCGATGTCCGGGCCCACCGCGTGCCGACGCTCGCCTCGCTGGACCTGGACGGCCGGGTCATCGGCGTCGGCGGCATCCCGGCCGAGATCGCCCCCGGCGCGGCCCTCGGGTACCTCGTCGTGCCGCCCGCGCTCCACGGCCCCGTCGCGGCCATGGTCCTCGCCGGCGGCCAGGCACCTGGTCGAGTGGAGCAGGAGGCGCTGGCATCCATGCTCGAGTCCGGCGACTTCGATCGCGACCTGCGCCGTCTGCGTGATGCGCGCCCAGCCGCCTCGGTCGAGGCGGGCGGCGACGCGGCCTCTACCCCTGGTGCCTCATTCGGAGGCTGGTCCAGCCCCGCCGGTCTGCGGCTGCGCAACCGGCCCTGACCCGCGCGCGCCCGCCCGCTGGCCGGGAGGGAGATGGCGGTGGGCACGCCAGCTGCGGCTGGATGAGACCCGTGAACAGCGCGGGAGACGCCTTCCGCTCGAACGAGCTCCGATGGCCGTGCGCGGTGTGGGAGGGCGCACGGCCGGCCGGGAGGACATGACGATGCGCACCGTCACGCTCGAGGTCGGTCGGGTCTCGTGCCCACCGCCGAGCCGATCGTGTCGTGCGGCCGGAACCGCGGCAATGCACAGGCCACCGGTCGGGGACCTGCACACCGAGGGCTCGGGTCAGTCGCCTCCGAGGAGCTTGCCGGCGATCCGGCGCAGGCTCAGGGGGCGGGCGTGCAGGCCGTGGCCGTTGCCGTTCGAGCCGTCCGGCACGGTGGTGCCACCGGGCGCCCAGGCACGAGCCGGCAGGCTCGCGGCGATCTCGCGTTCCTCATCGGTCTGGAACGCTTCGATCGGCAGGTCGTCCGGGTCGAACGGCTTTGGGGTATCGGCGACGACGGGGGCCGGTCGCGCGTATGCCGGTGCTCCGTAGAGCTTCGGCAGCGCGACATGCTGCTCATCGATGGACACGCGCGGACCTCGAAAGATGATGGCGGTGCCGACCGGATACCCGGGCGGCACGACTGGATGATTGCCGACGCGAGGGTACCGTGGAATGGTACGGATGGCCTACCGCGAGTCCCCGGTGGGCGGCCGGAAGTGGTGCGTCCGGGCCACACCGGTGCGGCTCCAGCGACCGTCGCCGAGCGACGCCGGCGCCTGGACCCGGGTGATCAGCCGAGCCAGGGACGGATGATCTGGGTCGCGGCGACCATGACCAGGTAGGCGATCGGCACGGCCGCGAAGAATCCGAGCGCGGCGCTCCAGCCAGTCCGCCGGCGGGTCGTGCCGGCACCGCTCGGGCGCGGGACGAGCAGGTAGGTCAGGACCGTCCCGACGAGCAGGACGACGAGCACGTAGACCGTCACCGCCAGCACGCGCAGGTCCCCGCCCGGCAGGGTGACGCCGCGTTCCAGGGCGACGTCATAGGCGAGGTAGGCGATGGCCAGGACGACCGCGACGGCCAGGCTGGACAGGACGGCCCGGACGATCGGGCGCGGCGCGTTCCGGAACTGCCGCCAGCGGACCTCCGCCCAGCCACGTTGGCGGACGGGCGGCGGGCTCACCCGTCGCCGAGCATGACCAGCGTGCGCCGCGGTGGCACCGTCGCCGGCGTATGCGCCGCCAGGAGCTCGACGGCGTCGAGGAACCGCTCCAGCTCCTCCTCCGAGTTGTAGTACCCGACGCTGATCCGGGCCGCGTCGATGAGCGGGATCGTGCGGGTCACGGCGAAGACCCGGGCCCCGAGCTCGTCGCACACCTCCTGGGGCGTCCAGCCGGCGATGCGGAAGGCGATGAGCGTCGCCATGTGATCGCGTGGGGTCAGGACCTCCACGCCTGGGAGGGCCGCCAGCCGGTCTGCCGTCCAGCGCGCCAGGCGGGCACCCCGCTCGTAGACCCGTTCCAGGCCGACGAACATGCTCATCCAGCCGATCGCCCGAGCCATGCCGGCGACGGACGGGCGGTGGTACGAGGACCCTTCGAACTTGCGGGCGGTCCGCCAGAAGACGGCGTCACCGGCGCTGTCGATGCGCTCGAAGGCGAACCAGCCGCCGGCGCTCGGCAGGAGGCGCTCGCGACTGGCCGCTGGGACGGCCATCGCGCCCATCCCCTCCGGGCCGCCCAGCCACTTCTGGCCAGGGACCGCGTAGACGTCCGCGCCGGTGGCCGTGACGTCGACCGGGATGGCGCCGGCGCTCTGCGCCCCATCGACGAGGACCATCGCGCCGCGATCATGGGCCAGGTCGGCGATGGCCCGGACCGGCATGACCGCCCCGCTGGACCACAGGACGTGGGAGATGACGACGGCCCGGGTCCGCTCGTCGATGGCCGCGTCGAACGCCGCCAGGATGGCCTCGTGGTCGCCGCCCATCCCGATGTCGAGGAAGTCGATGTCGATGCCGACCCGCTCGCGCTGGACGTACAGCGGCCCGGTCCCGCCGGGATGCTCCATCCGGGTCGTCACCGCCTTGTCGCCGGGGGCCCAGCGGATCCCATGGACGCCCAGGTTCATCCCGTCGGTCGTGGCGTGGGTCAGGGCGATGTCGTCGACGTCGGCGGTGAGCAGGGCGGCGAACGCCGCGCGGGCCTCATCCAGGCGCTGACTGAAGTCGACGAAGCCGGCCGGATGGCCGCGGCCGACGGCCAGCTCATAGTCGGCCTGTTCAGCCATGGCCGCGGCCGTCTCGGCGGCCATCGGACCGCTCGTGCCCGCATTGAGGTAGATGCCGGCGCCGACGGCAGGCAGAGCGGCACGGACCATGGCGAGCCACTCCGCCTCGTCCGGCGAAGGGGGGTCGGGGGGGACCACGGCCGTATCATAGCCACGATGCCCGGCCTCGCCCGCCCGGAGTTCCTCGCCACGACCGACTGGATGGCCGAACAGCTCGGCCATCCCGACGTGCGCATCCTCGACGCCCGATGGCGACCTGACGGATCGGGCGCGGAGGTCCATGCGGCGGGCCACATCCCGGGCTCCGTCCACGTCGACTGGCGGGCGGACCTGGTCGACGAAGACGAGTCGATCGGGACGTTCCACCTGGCCGCCACGGACCGGGTCGCCGCGATGGCCTCGCGCGCGGACATCGGCGACAGCTCCACGGTCGTGGTCTACGACGATACCCAGGGCCTCTATGCCGCCCGCGTGTGGTGGACGTTGCGGACCTACGGCCTCGAGCACGTCCGCATCCTCGACGGCGGCTTCGGGGCGTGGGTCGAGGAGGGCCGGCCGGTCTCCAACGCCACCGTCAGCCTGGGCCTGGGCCGCCTGCCGACGTCATTCACGCCGCGCGGGCCGGACCGCAAGCGCCTGACGACCGCCGATGTGCGCGGGCTGTTGGGCTCACCGGACGTCACGCTCCTCGACGCCCGGGCGCCCGCCGAGTACAAGGGCTTCGAGGGCAACACGCGCCGACTCGGCCACATCCCGGGCGCGATCAACGTGCCGATCGGGACGATGCACACCGCCGGCTCGCAGCGGCTGCGTGATGGCGACGCGCTACGGACCCGCCTCCACGCGGCCAATGTCAGCCGCGGGCGCCGGATGGTCACCTATGACGGCTCCGGCGTCGCGGCGGCCAAGCTGGCCTATGTCCTGACCCTGCTCGGGCACGAGGACGTCGCCGTCTACGACGGGGGCTGGGCGGAATGGGGCGACCGATTGGACCTGCCGGTCGACCGCTAGGGCGCGATCCGCGATCGCGGGCGGAGCCTCGGATCTACCAGCCGGTCGGTTCGGCCCCGATGTCCGGATCGCCCGCCGCGGCCGGTCGCGCGCTCGTGTCCAGGCCGGCCCACGGATCCACTTCCCTGTGCGGCGCCAGGATCTGGGCCCGCTCGTGGTTGACCGCGACGAGCATGGCCGAGGCGCGCGCCTCGCCGAGCGTGTCCGACCAGTAGGTCGCGTCGGTCACCGGAAGGAAATGGCCGGTCAGCTCGCTCGAGCGATTCGCGCAGGCTGCGTTCCGGCATGAGGTGGATCTGGCCAAGGACCTTGAACGGCGGGACGGAGACGAGGGCCTGCTCCGGCGTCTTGGGCGTCCGTAGCTCGGGCGCCGGGTCGACCGGCGTGTCAGCGACCGCGAACAGGACCGAGCCGAGGTTCACCTGGGCGTAGTCCGAGCGGATGACGAGCCCGTTCGTGCCGAACTCCTCGAAGCTGGCGTCGGACAGGACGAGGAACCGGTCGTCGGCGAGATTCAGGATGTCACTCACCCGGCGCTGCCGGGTCGCGACCATCCCGCGGATGACGAAGGCGTCGGTGTACAGGGTGAGCTGGACCGACTGGGGGGCTCCCCCGAGCGCGTCGAACATGCGCGCAGGATACCCGCCCGACGGGCCCGCGGACAGGTCAGCGAGGCGAGCGCCGCCCGGGGCCGCGGCCGACCGGCGCCGGATCGCCCGCGCGGTGGCCGGCCGTGACGAGGAGCGAGCTCCCCTGCTGCAGGCCCTCGTACAGCTCGGTCACGGTCGCCACGGTGTCGATGTCGTCGACCGACTTGTCGGGCCGAAGCGCGTGGATGCGCGGGAAGCGCAGGCTGAAGCCGCTGCCATGGCGGCGACTGCGGACGATGACGTCGAACGCGATCTCGACCACGACGGTCGGCTCCACCTGGCGATAGCGCCCGTAGCGGGCGATCGTGTGGTCCTCGAACCAGCGCGTCATCTCGGCGATCTCGGCGTCGGTCAGGCCGCTGTACGCCTTGCCGATGTTGACCAGCTTGTCGGTCGCCTCGTCACGGACGGCGAACGTGTAGTCGGACAGGACGCCGTGGCGCTTGCCATGACCGACCTCGACGCCGACGACGACACAGTCGATCGTGGCCAGGGCCTTCTTCATCTTCAGCCAGCCGAGGCCACGGCGGCCGGGCGAATAGCCGCTGTCCGGGTCCTTGACCATCAGCCCCTCGTTGCGTCGCGCCCGAGCCTCCTCGAACGCGGCCTCCAGCTCCGCCTCATCGCGGGCGGCGGCCAGGAACGACCGGACGAAGCGGTCCGCCGGCAGGTCGATGGCATCGAGTCGGACGCGCCGATCGCGGAGGGGATGGCGCAGCAGCGGCTCCACGGTCCGGTCACCCAGCTCGTCGTCGCCGCCACCCAGCGCCAGCACATCGAAGGCGACGTAGATGACCGGCACCTCGGCCAGGATGCCCTGGCTCGGGTCCTTGCGGCCGAGCCGCGACTGGAGGCTGATGAACGGCAGGACGAGGCCGTCCTTGAACCCCAGGATCTCGCCGTCCAGGACGCCGTCCCAGGCCAGCCCGCGGGCGGCCTCGACGACCTCGGGGAACTGGCTGCTGACGTCGTGGAGATCACGGCTGTAGAGCCGGACGTCGTCGTCGCGTTTGTGGAGCTGGGCGCGGATGCCGTCGTACTTGTCCTCGACCCAGACCTCCGAGCCGAGGCGCTTGATGATCTCGGCCGCGTCCTCCGCCGGCGACGCCAGCATGAACTTGAGCGGGTGGAACAGGGTCAGCTCGGCCTCGCCGAGCCGGTCGTCGCGGGCGAGCGTGGCCAGGCGGCCCATGTCGCCGGTCAGCATCCCGGCCCACTTGACCTCGTCCAGCGGCCGCTCGAAGGCCTGGGCGATGGCCGATTCGACCAGCCCGTCGCGCAGGCCGATGCGCAGCTCGCCGCCCAGGACCTTGACGATCGCCTTGGCCGTCGGCGGATCGGCCCGGACGAGGAGGTCGTGCAGGAGGGCGGTCTTGGCCGACGGCCCGGACGCCGCCTCGATGGCGGTGAACGTGGCGGCCACCTCGGGGAGCGTCGGGCTCGCCTCGGGCGGCGGCGCGTGGCCGGCGCCGACGAGGACGTCCTCCACGGCCAGGCTCAGGTCGGAATGGCGGTCGTACGCCGCGGCCAGGTCGGCGCGGCTCCCGCCGATGACCCCGGCGACCGCGTCGACCATGGCCGCCCAGCCCAGGCCGGCGCTCCGTTGATCGGCCTCGGGAAACGGCCGGCCGGTCAGGAAGACCGCCGCGATGGGCAGCTCCTCCGGGGTCAGGCCGCGCAGGTAGTCAGCCAGGAGCGCCGTCTTCTCGGAGGTCCTCGTGGTGGCGGCGACGCGTGCGGTGAGCTCGCTCCAGCGGCGCATGGCGGCGATGGTATACGGTTGCTGGGATGGCACCCAGAACGTGGTTCCCCGAGGTCCTGACGGGGTCGCGGGTGGTGTTGCGCCGGCACATCCCGGAGAACCTGGCGGCCTTCCGACGGTGGTACGCGGACCCGGAGATCGCCCGGCTGGCGCGCTACCAGGAAGCGCCCATGCGGCCCGAGGAGATCGAGCGCTTCTTCGCCGCCCGGGTGGTCGGGCCGGATGCCATGGCCATGGCCATCCACGAGAGCGCCGGCGACCGACTCGTCGGCACCTGCGCGTTCAGCCAGCTCGACGGCGACAACGGCTCCGCGCTGTACCACATCACGATCGGCGAGAAGGACGCCTGGGGCCGCGGCTACGGCACGGAGGCGACCCGGCTCATGCTCGATCACGCCTTCGGGACCCTCGGCCTGCATCGGATCGCCCTGTTCGTGTTCGAGTTCAACGATCGGGCCATCCGCGCCTATCGGCGCTGCGGGTTCGTCCTCGAGGGCCGCGCCCGCGAGTCGATCCACCGCGACGGGCGCTGGTGGGACGAGCTGGCGATGAGCGTCCTTGAACCCGACTGGCGGCGGATCAAGGCGGCCGAGGCCGAGACCGAGGAGGAGCGCCTGACCCTGCTCGCGGAAGCCGAGGCCGCCGAGGCGGCCGGCTACACGCGCAGTCGGTGGGTCGGGACCAACGGTCGCGGCCGGGCCGCCCGGCGACGGACGCCCGACCTGCTGCGTAAGACGATCCGGCGCTTCACGTGAGCTTCGACGCGGCGTCCGCACCCTCCACGGGCCCGGCGGCCGACGCCGCGCGTGCCGACGTTCGCGACCTCATCGTGGCCAAGGGCCACACCGTCGACAACGCCCGGGCGGCCATGGCCCGCCTCCAGGCGGCGTTCGACGAGGGCGCCCTCCACCGGACGGAAGCCATGGACCAGTACCTGGCCGACCTGATGCTGGCGCTCGAGCAGGACGAGGGCGAGAAGCTGGGCGGCAAGAGCGCCGAGGCCGCCCGATTCATCCTGCGCGCCATCGATCGCGAGCTCGACGCCCTCTAGCGCGGACGGGTGGCCGGGGGCCACTCCCACGTCACCCCTTGACTCTCCGGTACGTGGAGGGTCCACGATGTCGCCATGGAGCACCCGACTGCGGATCCGGACCTGCTCGTCATCGGTCGCTTCGCCCGTCTGGTCGGGCTGAGTGTCGGCGCCCTGCGCCATTACGACGAGTTGGACCTGCTGCGGCCGGCGTGGGTCGATCCGGAGACGGGCTATCGCTCGTACCGGCGCGACCAGCTCGAGGCCGCGCGGCTCATCGTCCGGTTGCGCGACCTGGAGGTGCCCCTCGAGACGATCCGGGCCTTCCTCGGGACGGACGATCCCGGGGAGCGGCGACGGCTGCTGATCGACCACCGACGGCGGATCGAGGCCCGGACGTTCCGCCTGCAAGGCGTGCTCCACGTCGTCGGCCAGCTGGCCGACGCCACCGCCGATCCCACCAATTCGGAGACGATGACGATGACCGCCCCGACCCTCGATTCGTTGACCGACATCGATGGCGCCACCCACCGCCGCCTGGGAGTCGCCCTCTTCAACCACGTCTGGACGCTGCTCGAGCAGCCCGACCGGACGCCCGCCCAGACCGACGAGATGATCCACGCCGCGCACGCGTCACGGTTCCACTGGAGCCGGGCCGATGGCGTCGAGCCGTTCAACCTGGGCCGCGGCGAGTGGCAGTGCTCGCGGGTCTACTCGGTCCTCGGCCGTGGTGAGCCGGCACTCTGGCATGCCCGTCGTTGCCTGGCGTTCGCCGAGCAGCCCGGGGCCGCGGACTGGGATGTCGCCGCCGCCTACGAGGCCCTCGCCCGGGCCTCGGCCGTGGCCGGAGATCCGGGCGCGTCCGCCGACTGGAAGGCGAGAGCGGTCGCCGCCCTCGAGTCGATCGCCGATCACGACGATCGCGAGATCGTCGAGAACGACATCGCTACCCTGCCGGTCTGACCATGTCGGTCACCCCAGGAAGGACGAGAGATCCGCCCCGTCAGGCGGTTCGCGGGTCATCTCGGCGCCCGCGGCGAGGTCCGCGGCCTTGACCTCGAACGGCGGGACGTCGGGCAGCGCATAGAGCCCGACGACCCCGACGGCGCGACCTGGCCAGGCTTCCTGGATGCGGACGACCTGCCAGTCGCCATCCCCTGCCGGACGGTAGAACCAGCGGTCGGCCAGCGAGGCCAGCCCGTCCTCGAGCACGAGGGCCCGTGCCGCGGCGACCGTCGGCCGTGTCCCGATCGTCCCGCCGAAGACCGCGAGGCCGGCCCAACGGCCGTCATCCGTCGGGCGCACAAAGCCCAGCAGCTCGCCGTCGTCGCGCCGAACCTCCGTCCCGAGGGTCGGGTCAGCCTGAGCCATCGGCATCCGACGTCAGCGCGGCCGGAAGTGCTCGGGCACGTACATGGCGCGAGTATGCCAGGAGGGTCGGCGGCCGTACGATACGGGCTTCCCCTCCCCGCCCTCCGGAGGCCTCGCCCCGCCATGACCGACCTCAAGACCGGCATCCTGCTGTGGAGCCAGGCCGCCACCTGGGCCGAGATGGCCGACGCCGGCCAGCGGGTCGACCGACTCGGCTACGACCACCTCTGGACGTGGGATCACCTGTACGCGATCTTCGGCGACCCCTACCAGGACTTCTTCGAGGGCTACGCGGCCCTGGCCGCCTGGGCGCCACAGACCGAGCGCACGCGCCTCGGCCTGCTGGTCGGCGCCAACACCTTCCGCAATCCGGGCATCGTGGCCAAGACGATGTCGACGATCGATCACATCAGCGCCGGGCGGGCCATCCTCGGCATCGGTGGGGCGTGGTTCGGCCTGGAGCACCAGGCCCACGGGATCGACTTCGGGTCCGGGCTTCGGCCAGCGCCTCGACTGGCTCGACGAATCGGTCGGCGCCATCCGCGCCCTGCTCGACGGCGAGACCGTGACCTCGCCGCCCGACGGCCGCTACGCCTTCGACGAGCTGCGCCACCACCCGGTCCCGGTCCAGCGCCGCCTGCCGATCATGATCGGCGGCAGCGGCGAGAAGAAGACGCTCCGGACGGTCGCCAAGTACGCCGACATGTGGAACGCGATGGGCCCGGTCGACGTGATGGCCCGCAAGATCGACGTCCTGCGCGAGCACTGCGCCGCGGTCGGGCGCGACATCGCCGAGATCGAGTTCACGCTCGGCGTGAAGTTCACGATCCGCGACTCGAAGGCCGAGGCGGACCGCGTCTGGGACGCGGCGATGGCGCACAACCGGACGCCGATGGCCAACGTCGTCGACGACGACACGTTCTGGAACGGCTCACCGGAGGAGCTGGCCGATCGACTCCGGCCGTACGTCGAGCTCGGCTTCACGACGGTCATCTCGGAGCAGCCGGCGCCCTACGACGTCGAGACGCTCGAGCGCTTCATCGGCGAGGTCAAGCCGCTCATCGACGCGGGCTAGGCGGCGCCGCGTCAGCCGGCGACCGGACGCCAGGATCGCGCGGGCCTGGTCGAACGTCGGCAGCCGCGGCGAGTTGTTGATCGCGACGTCGTCGACGGCGTCCTGGGCGACGACATCCAGGGCCTCGGCATCGAAGCCGAGCGAGCCGAGGGTCGGGCCGCAACCCGAGGCCGGCCAGGAAGCCACGCAGCGCCCCGATGGCGGCGACGGCCCCGGTCGCGGAGGTCTCCGTCGGCGACGCGGCGCCCAGTGCGACACCGACCAGGTGCAGCTCCCGATCGCGCAGCCCGGGCTCGTCGGCGTAGAACCCGAGCACCTCCGGCTCGATGACCGCCAGGGCCAGGCCGTGGGCCAGACGCCCACGCGTGCCGATGGCGTGACCCAGGGCGTGGACGAGCCCGACCCCGGTCCCGCTCTGCTGGCCGATGCCCGCCAGGTGCGAGGCCATGAGCAGCTGCGAGCGCGCCTCGAGGTCCGTGCCGTCCTCGACGGCTCGCGGCAGGTAGGTCCGCACGGTCCGGATGACCTGGAGCGCGAGCGCCTCCGCGAACGGGTTGGGGTTGCGCGACAGCAGCGATTCGAGCGAGTGGGTCAGCGCGTCCGCGCCCGTCGCGGCCGTCGCAGCCGGCGGCACGCCGACGGTCAGCTCCGGGTCCAGGATCGTCCAGGTCGGGAACAGCGTCGGGTGGCCGACGTAGTCCTTGCGGCCGGCCGCTTCGTCGGTGATGACCCCGTAGGTGTTCGTCTCGGCGCCGGTCCCGGCGGTGGTGGGGACGGCGATGACCGGGCCGCCCGGGGACACGTCGTCGCGGTGATAGCCGAGGGCCAGGACGTCGCCACGGCCGTTGGCCGCATGCAGGGACATGACCTTGGCGCTGTCCATCGACGAGCCGCCGCCGACCGGCACGACGACCGTGCCGTCCAGGCCCACGTCGGCCAGGGCCGCCGATCCGCGCGCGACGGTGCCAGTGCCGGGGTTCGGCTCGACCTCGTCGAAGACGGTCACCTCGAGGCCGTCGGCGCGAAGCAGGTCGACGACACGCCCGGCGACGCCCGACCGGACGACCCCCGGATCGGTCACGAGGAAGACCCGACGGCCGCCGGCCTCGCGAACGAGCGACGGCAGGCCGGCGACGGACCCGAGACCGAAGCGGACGCGGCCGCGGAGCCCCAGCTCCAGGGTCCGGCCGGCGAGGGAGCCGCCAGCGACGACGGCGTCCGAGCCGGCCTCGGCCATCAGTGGACCTCCAGGACCGTATCCGTCGAGGTGTCGCGCTGGACGGTCAGCCAGCGCCGGCAGCCCCACGCGTGGAACCAGCGTTCGGTCGTCGGGCCGTCCGGATTCTCGAACACCCACACCTCGTCGAAGTCGCGCTCGTCCGGGTCGGTGATCCAGTCCGGGACCGCGCGCCGTTCCCCGCCGAAGATGTATTCGTCCAGCGGGCGGCGGCCACAGCGCGGGCAGACGATCGAGTGCATCAGCGCGTCCCCGACGAGCCCTGGTCGGCCAGGACGTGGTCGGCCGCGAAGCGGTCCAGCGAGAAGGGGGCGATGAGCGCCGGCGGACGGCCCGTGGCGATGAGCTCGGCCATCCCCTCGCCGCCGGCCGGGATGGCCTTGAAGCCCCACGTCCCCCAGCCGGTCGTGAGGTAGAAGCCATCGACCGGCGTCGCGCTCATGATCGGGCTGTAGTCGATCGAGATGTCGCAGATCCCGGCCCACGTCCGCATGATCCGCAGGTCGCGCAGGAACGGCAGCATGAGCGACATCTTCCAGGCGTAGCCGCGCAGCGCGTCGAACGAGCTCTGGCGCGAATACGAGGGCTGGGCGTCGAACTCGGCGCCGATGAGCATCTGGCCGCGCTCCGTCTGCGACGCATAGCACATGAGCTCGGTGCGAGGCGACGATGGGCCCGAGGCCCTGGGCGTGGTTGTTGGTCACGAACGCGTGGAGCGGGTGGGTCCGGATCGGCAGGCGCAGGCCGACCCCCGAGGCCAGGCGCGTGACCCGGCCGCCGGTCGCCGACAGGACGACGCCGGCCGCGATGTCGCCGCGGGTCGTCCGAACCCCGGTCACGCGGCCACCCTCGGTGTCCGTCAGGAGCTCCGTGACCGTCGTCCGCGGCAGGAGGTCGACGCCGCGTTGCGACGCCAGGCTGGCGTACGCCCAGGCGACCCGATCATGGCGGGCGTTGGCGCCCGGGACGTGCCACGACGCGCCGAGGATCGGGTACCGGCCGCCGCCGGCCAGATCGATCTGGGGGACGAGCGCCTTGACCTCCTCCGGGCCGATCATCAGGGTCTCGACGCCGAGGGCCTGATTGAGGGCGCACCGGGCGCGCTCGGTGCGCAGCGCCATCTCGGTGTGGGCGCACCACAGGATCCCGCGCGTGTGATGGAGGAGGTTCGCGCCCGTCTCGTCCTCGAGCGCCTCGTACAGCTTCAGGCTGTGGTGGTAGAACCGGACGGCCTCCGGGATGCCGTAGTTGGCCCGGATGATCGTCGTGTTCCGGCCGGTGTTGCCGGAGGCGATGTACTCGGCCTCGATGACCACGACGTTCGTGATCCCATGCCGCGTCGCGAGGTGGTAGGCGGTCGACAGGCCGTGGCCGCCGCCGCCGATGATGACGACGTCATAGGACGCCTTCGGCGCCTCCGCCCAGCGGATCGGCAGGAGGGTGCCGACCAGCTCGGCCGCGGTCGCCGACGCGGGGGCCGGCGTGGCGGCGTGCGCGGCGCTCACGGGACCGACCAGCCGAGACGTTCGGCCAGGACCGCGGAGGCCGCTGCCGTGCAGACGAGGAACGCTCGATCGTCGTCGTGCCCGTCCGGCAGCCAGACCTTGGCCGGCACGCCCGCGATCGACCCCTGCGCGAAGGCGGGCCGTTCGGCCGGTAGGAACCACTCCGCGTGTCGCTCGAGATCGCGGGCACGCCCCCAGCCGCCGACGAACCCGACCTCGGGCTCGACGATGGCGTGCGGATCGTCGAGCTCGACCGCCGTCGCGCCGATGGCGAAGGCATCGTCCGGGTTGAATCCGCAGGACCGTCACCTCGACGCCCGCCTCGGCCGTCCAGCGCGCCGCATCGAGCGCCGCCGGGTCGGCCACGACGCGCAGGCCGCGCAGGGGCTCAAGCGCGGGCACGGTGGCCCTCCGGGTCGTAGAACGGGGTGGGTACGACGACCGCCTCGCGGCCTTCGATGGTCACGCGCTCGGCGAACGGTGTCCGCCGCTGCCAGCCGAGGAGGACGGTCCGACCCAGGACCGGGGATGGCCAGCTTCCCGTCACGTTGCCGACGATCTCCCCGTCGACCCAGATCGGCGCGCCCTCGACCGGGGCGTCCAGGCCGTCCATCGCGAAGCCCATCCAGCGGCGCTGGTCGGGCAGCTTGGCCGTCCGCTCGAGCGCGGCCCGCCCGATGAACTGCGGCTTGTCCATCCGGACCGCCCAGTCCATCCCGAGGCGGCGCGGCGTCGAGTCCAGGTCCGTGTCCATGCCGACGATGACGTGGCCCTTCTCCAGGCGCAGGCCGAACAGGGCCTGCAGGCCGTGCGGCCGGATGCCGAGGTCCTCCCCGAGCGCCAGGAGCGCCCGCCACAGCTCCACCGACCGGTCGATCGGGTGATGCAGCTCCCAGGCCGCCTCGCCGGTGAACGACAGGCGCATGACGTGGCACGGGACGCCCGCCACCTCCGCCCGGACGTGGCCGAGGAAGCGCGGCGGGTCGACCAGGCCGGCGCGGCGCAGTAGCTCCCCGGCGAGCGGGCCCGTGACGTTGATCGCGGCCAGGGACATCGTCCGGTCCAGCACGTGGACGCGGAGGCCCCAGACGTCGATCCAGTCGCGGATCCACATCTCGGCGTTGGAGGCGCCACCGCTCGTGAACGACAGGACGAACCGGTCCTCCGCGTCGCGCAGGATCATCCCGTCGTCCATGAGGTGGCCGCGCTCGTTGAGGAGCAGGGCGTAGCGCGAGCGGCCGGGCTTGATGTCCGCGACGTGGCACGGGATAGAGCCGCTCCAGGCACTCGACGACGTCCGGCCCGGACACGACGAGCTTGCCGAGCGTGCTCACGTCGCCGATCGAGACCCCTCGCGGACCGCCCAGTACTCGGCCAGGTGGTCGCCGTAGTGCCACGGCCGGTACCAGCCGCCGAAGCGGTCCATCCGCGCCCCGAGAGCGAGGTGCTCGTCGTGGAGGGGCGTCCGCCGGAAGGCGTCGATGAACACGTCCGCGGCCGCCTCACCGATCGTGATCTGGCGCGACGCCGGGCGGGCCGTGAACGGCGCGGGCACCTCGCCGGAGCGCTCGGCGATCCAGGCCCGGACGTGGGCCAGGCAGGCGCCGCCCTGGCAGGTGCCGACGCCGGCCAGCGTCGCTCGCTTGATGAGCTCGAGGTCCCCGAAGCCGCGCGACCAGGCCGTCTCGAGGTCCGCGACCGTCGTGCCGTGGCAGCGGCACACGACCGCGGCGGGGTCCGTCGGCGCGGGCGGCAGCGGATGGTCGTCGCCCGCCGGGCCGACGACCGAAACGGCGGTCGCCGCCCCGCCGGTCCCGTCCGCGCCGGAGGCCGACATCCGGGCCAGGGTGTCGCGGGCCTGACGGCCCAGGCCCAGGACCGCCGTGTCGCACGGGGTCTCGATCTCGACGCCAGTCCGCGGATCGCGCGTCACGACCGCCCGGACGCGACCGGCTTCATCGCCGAGGAAGCGGAGCAGATCGCCGAACACGCGCTCGCAGAGCACGCCGTCCGGCGGCGTCCCGATGGCGACGCAGCGACCCAGGTCGATGCCGGCCGCGTGGGCCTGCTCCGCCGCGCGCGCGGTCAGCAGGCCGCTGAGGTCGTTGCCGGGGACGGCGGGGTGGATCTCGGACGCGCCGGTCGCGACGACGATCCGCTCGGCCTCGACGTGGAGCATCCCGGACGGCTTCGCGGTCCTCGCGACGATCGTCGGGCCGGCATAGATGGCCACGACCTCCACGCCGTCCGCGGCGTCAAGGACGAGGACGTCGTCTGGCGCAACCGCCTCGGCCCTGGCGGCTGTCGCGGCGGCCTGGCCACTCGCCCCGCCGCCGATGACCGCGACGGCGACGGCGCGGCGCTCGACGTGGATCTCGCGCTGGGGCGGCGTGGCCGCGACGTTCGACGCACGGACGACGGGGAGTGGCGGCATCTCGACCGGCGGGTGGCGGATCGACGCCGAGGCCGGGGACGCACGCGACCTGGCACGTCCGGACGTAGGCGATGCCGTCGACCGTGGCCAGGCAGTTCGGGCAGTCGCCGGCCAGGCACAGCGTCCCGCCATGGCCGGGCTGCTGCCCCGCCCGGAGGATCGCCAGCGCGACGGTATCTCCCGCCATGAACGGGATCGGCGTGCCGTCGACGACGATCCGCCCGCTCGGACGGCGGCGCGGTCGGCGTCGCGGTCGGCCTCGACCGCGCCGGTCATGCGCGCATCCGCCCGCCACTCGGGTCGAAGAGTGGCTCGGGCTGGAGCCGGGCCGGACGACGCCGGCCGATGATCTCGATGTCGAAACCGGTCCCGCCCGCGCCGTCCGGCGTCGACAGCTCGGTCGGGACGTAGCCGAGCGCGATCGACCGCCCCACGTGGTGGCCGTAGCCGCCGGAGGTCACCCAGCCCACGACCTCGCCGCCGTGCCAGATCGGCTCGTCGCCGATGACGTCGGCCGGATCATCCGGATCCGGGTCGACGACGAAGGCGACGAGCCGCCGCTTCGGCCCGCCGGCGGCCATCTCGGCCTCGTGAGCCGCGCGTCCGATGAAGTCGTGGTCCAGGCGCAGGTAGCGGGTGATCCCGCCCTCGGCCGGGGTGTAGATGGGCCGGTACTCGCGGAACCACGTCCCGTAGCTCTTCTCCAGGCGGAGCGACATCAGCGCGCGCATCCCGAACAGGCGCAGGCCGTGCGGCTCGCCGGCCGCGACGATCCGGTCGAACAGCGCGCGCTGGTACCTCCGGCGCCGCCCACAGCTCGTAGCCGAGGTCGCCGGCGTAGTTGATCCGGGCCAGGTGGACGGGGAGCATCCCGAGGTCCACCTGGCGGAAGGTCATGAACGGGAACGCCTCGGTGGACAGGTCCAGGTCCGGCGCGACGGCGCCCAGCACGTCGCGCGACCGCGGCCCGGCCACGGACAGGCCGATCAGGCCCAGGCCCAGGACCTCGAACCGGACGCGAGCCGTCGTGGCAGGTGGTGCGCGGAACCAGCGCGAATGGTGGACCTCGGCCGGCAGCGAGCCGAACAGGTAGAACTCGTCGGCATCGGACGCGCGCGCGACCGTGAACTCGCCGACGATCCGGCCCGCCTCGTTGAGCATCGCCGTCAGCGTGATCCGGCCGGGCGCCGGCATCCGCGCGGTCAGCAGCGACGACAGCCAGGCCTCGGCGCCGGGGCCGGTGACCCGGTACTTCGCGTAGTTCGAGATCTCGGTCATCCCGACCCGCTCGCGGACGGCCGCGACCTCGGCCGCGACCTGGACCAGGCGTTCGAGCGCCGGAACGTCACCTCCTCCTTCGGCTCCAGGCCCGGGCTCCTGGAACCACAGCGCGTGCTCCAGCCCGAAGGTCGCGCCCCAGACCGCGTTGGCCGCGGTCAGTCGGTCGTAGATCGGCGTCGTCAGCAGCGGCCGGGCGTCGGGCAGCTCCTCGTTCGGGAAGGTGATCCGGAAGCGGCGTCGGTAGTTCTCCTGGACCTTGGCGTTCGTGTAGGCGAGCGTCGCGTAGTCGCCGTAGCGGGCGACATCCATGCCCCAGATATCCATCCCGGAGTCGCCGTGGTCGCCGGCTCGTCATCCACGTCGCGAGGGCGAGCCCCACGCCGCCACCCTGCGACAGCCCGGCCATGACCCCGCAGGCCACCCAGAAGCCGCGCAGGCCACGGATCGGGCCGACCAGCGGGTTCCCGTCGGGCGAGAACGTGAACGGCCCGTTGACGACGCGCTTGATGCCGATCGTGCCCATCGCCGGGTAGTGCTTGAACGCGACCGACAGCTCGGGCGTGATGCCGGTCCATGTCGGGCTTCAGCAGCTGCGACCCGAAGTCCCACGGGGTCTGCCTTCGGCGACCACGGCACACACGCCTGCTCGTAGGTGCCCAGGAGCATCGACCCGCCTTCCTGGCGGATGTAGATCTCGCCCGCGAAGTCGAGCGCCATCGGCATCTCCTGCCGGTCCTGGCGACGTGGGCGGCGACCTCGGGCATGTCCTCGGTGAGAGGTAGATGGTGCTCCATGGCCAGGACCGGCAGCTCGAGGCCGACCATCCGCCCGACCTCGCGGGCCCACAGGCCGCCGGCATTGACGACGTGCTCGGCGTGGATCGTGTCGCCGCTCTCGACGCGCGACGTCCCAGGTGCCGTCCGGGCCGTTGCGACAAGCCCGACGACGGGCGTGTGCTGGTGGACCTCGGCGCCGGCCAGCCTGGGCGCACTTCGCGTAGGCGCGGGTGACGCCGGACGGGTCCACGTGGCCCTCGACCGGGTCGTACAGCGCCCCGACGAAGTACTGCGGATCCAGCAGCGGGAAGAGGTCCTGCGCTTCCTTTGCCGAGATGAGGTCCAGGTCCATCCCGAGATAGCGGCCGCGCGCGACGGCCATCCGCAGGAAGTCCATGCGGACCTCCGTGTCGGCCAGCATCAGGCCGCCGGGCAGGTGGATGGAGCAGTCCTGGCCGGAGACCCGCTCGATCTCCTCGTACAGCTGGATCGTGTACTGCTGGAGGCGGGCGACGTTCGGGTCGCCGTTGAGCGTGTGCATGCCGCCGGCCGCGTGCCATGTGGAGCCGGCCGTCAGCTCGCGCCGCTCCAGGAGCACGACGTCCGTCCAGCCGGCCTTCGTCAGGTGGTACAGGACGCTGGCGCCGACGACGCCACCACCGATGACGACGAACTGGGTGTGCTCGCTTCACGGTCGACTCCGCCTCTCAGTAGTCGGTGGGGACGCCGCCCTCGGCGACGCGGCGGTCGACGAAGGCGTCGAGCTCCTCGCGGATGGCCGGGTCCATCGGCGGCGGTTCGTACGCGGCCAGCAGCTCCTTCCAGATCCGGTTGGCCTTGGCCGGGACCTCGGGCGAGCCGGCCTCCTCCCAGGTCTCGTAGTTGCGCCAGTCGGACAGCATCGGCTTGTGGAACGCGGTCTTGAACCGCGACTGGGTGTGGGCGGCGCCGAAGAAGTGGCCGCCCGGCCCGACCTCCTGCATCGCCTCGAAGCCGAGCGTGTCGTCGTCGACGACGATCGGCTCGAGGAACGCCTCGACCATCCCGAGCAGCTCGGCGTCGAGGATCATCTTCTCGTAGCTCGGCGTGCAGGCCGCCCTCCATCCAGCCCGCGCCGTGCATCAGCAGGTTGACCCCGCCCATGATCGCGCCCCACAGCGAGAAGACGACTCGTAGGCGGCCTGGGCGTCCAGGGCGTTGGCGGCGTTGACATTCGAGGACCGGTAGGGCACGCCGTAGCGCCGCGCGAACTGGCCGCCGATCATCGCCGTCCGCATGGACTCGGGCGTCCCGAACGCCGGCGCGCCGGACTGCATGTCGACGTTGGACGTGAAGCCGCCGTAGATGACCGGCGCACCCGGGTCGCACGACCTGGGTCAGGACCATGCCCGGCCAGGGCCTCGGCGTTCTGCTCGACCAGCGCGCCGGCCAGGGTCACCGGCGCCATCGCGCCGCTCAGCGTGAACGGCGTGATGCACACGATCTGGTTGCGCTCGGCGAAGGCCATGATGCCCTGGAGCATCGGGGCGTCCAGGCGCAGCGGCGAACGACGAGTTGACGACGGTGAACACCGACGGCTCGAGGTCGAGCGTGGCCTCGTCCACGCCGCGGGCGATCCGGACCATCTCGAGGACGTCGATGTTGCGCTGCCGGCCCAGGCTGTAGCAGTGGATGGCCTTGTCCATCAGGGTCAGCGCGTCGTGCGTGGCGTGCAGGTAGCGGACCCCGTGGTGGAGGTCGACCGGCTCGACCGGATAGCCGGCCAGGAAATGGACGCTGTTCAGCGATCTGGCCCAGGCGCAGCAGGTTCTGGTAGTCCTCGCGGTTGCCGATCCGCCGGCCGCGATCCAGGTCGGCGACGTTCGGCGGCGAGCCGACCGTCCCGAACGCCATCCAGTCACCCCGAGGCGCAGGTGGCGGGCCGGGTTCCGGGCATGGAGGGTGAATGACGCCGGCGCCGTCGCGATGCGCTCGGCGACCATGGCCGGATCGAACCGGACTCGCTGGTCGTCCGGCGAGGTCTCCGCGCCGGCCGCGCGGAGCAGCTCGCGCGCGTCGTCGTCGAGGAAGTCCATGCCGATCTCGGCCAGGACCCGCAGGGACGCGACGTGGATCGATTCGAGCTCGTCGGCGGAGATCGCCGCCGTCGGCGTGTAGGGCATGCGGGGCTGCGCGAACGGCCGCTGCTGCGGCAGGCGCGAGCGCTCGTGCGCGGCTCGACCGCCGGCTCGACGCCGGCCCTGGAGGCGCCTCGCCCGCCGGCGTGTCCATGTCGGTCATGCGCGGCCTCGCATCACTGGCCCGACAGGTCCAGCCAGGTCGTCTTGAGCTGGGTGTAGCCGTCCAGCGCATGGAGCGACTTGTCCCGCCCGAAGCCGGACTGCTTGTAGCCGCCGAACGGGACCGTGACGTCGGAGGTGTCGAAGCAGTTGACGAAGACGATCCCGGCCCGGATCGCCCGGGCCAGGCGGTGGGCCTTGTTGACGTCGCGCGTCCACAGCCCGGCGGCCAGCCCGTACGGCGTGTCGTTGGCGATGCGCAGGGCGTCGGCCTCGTCGTCGAACTCGGTCACGGTCAGGACCGGCCCGAAGATCTCCTCGCGCGCGACCCGCCAGTCGTTGGACACGCCATCGAGGACGGTCGGCGGGACGTAGAACCCACCGGTCTCCTCGCGGACCCGCTCGCCGCCGCTGACGATGCGGGCGCCCTCGTCCGCGCCGAGGCGGATGTAGCCGAGGACCTTGTCGAGCTGGCGGGCGTCGACGATGGACCCGAGCTGGGTGGCCGGGTCGAGCGGTTCCGCCGGAGCCAGCTCGCGGCCCATCGCGGCGATTCGCTCGACCAGCTCTTCGCGGACGGATCGGTGGACGATGAGCCGGGACCCGGCATTGCAGGTCTGGCCGCTGTTGTAGAAGATCCCCCAGCCGATCGACGACGCCGCGGCCTCCAGGTCGCCGACGTCGGCCAGGACGAGCTGCGGGCTCTTGCCGCCGAGCTCCAGCGAGATGGTCTTGACGTCGCTCTCGCCGATCGCCCGAAGCAGCGACAGGCCGACCTCGGTCGAGCCCGTGAAGGCGATCTTGTCGACGCCCGGGTGGCGGGCCACGGCGTCGCCGATGACCGCGCCGGGCCCGGTCACGACGTTGAGCACGCCATCGGGCACGCCGGCTTCGGCCGCGAGCTCGGCCAGGCGCAGCGCGGACAGGGGCGACTGGGAGGCCGGCTTGAGGACGACGCTGTTGCCCGTCGCCAGGGCGGCCCCGAGCTTCCAGGCGGTGATGATGAGCGGGTAGTTCCAGGGCACGATGGCCGCCGACCACCCCGATCGGCTCGCGGGTGACGAGGGTCAGGATGTCCTTGCTCGACGGACCCACCTCCCCGTAGACCTTGTCGATGGTCTCGGCGTACCACTGGATGGTCTTGGCCGCGGACGGGACGTCGACCGCCAGGGTGTCGCGGATCGGTTTGCCGACATCGAGCGACTCGAGCAGCGCCAGCTCCTCGTGATTCGCCCGGATGAGCTCGGCCAGACGGAGCAGCACGGCCTTGCGTCGACCCGGCGAGGCGTCCGCCCAGCGGCGATCGTCGAACGACCGGCGGGCGGCCTTCACCGCCCGGTCGACATCCTCCGTGTCGCCCTGGGCGACGGCCGTGATGACCGACCCGTCCCGGCCGGTGATGTCGTCGAAGGTCCGGCCGTCGGCGGCGGGCACGAAGGCGCCATCGATGAACAGCTCGCGGCGCGGCGACAGGAGCGCGGCGCGCTCGAGCCAGTCCGCCAGGGATCGGTCAGGCCGGGTGGCCGTCATGCGGCATACCTCGCGATGGCCGCCTCGTCGAGGACCGCACCCAGCCCCGGGCGCGTCGGGACGCGCAGGACCCCGTCGGCGTCCGGCCGGATCGGTTCGGCCAGGAACGCGTCGCGACGCTCCGGCGTCCAGCCCGGCGGGTCGTACGGGACCTCGATGAACGGTCCGCCCCCGACCCCGGCCGCGACGTGGAGGTTGGCCAGCAGGCCCAGGCCGTTCGTCCAGGTGTGGGGCGTGAACCAGCGTTGGCGGGCGAGGGCCAGCTCGGCCAGCGTCCGGGTCCGGAGCATCCCGCCGGCCAGGACGACGTCGGCCTGGATGACGTCGAAGGCGTCGGCGGCCAGCGCGTCGAGAGCTTCGACGAAGGTCCGGGTCATCTCCCCGCCGGCGATGCGCGTCCCCGGGCCAGACGCCCGAAGGGCGGCCAGGCCCCGCAGGTCCGTGCCGGCCATCGGCTCCTCGACCCACAGGACGTCGTACTCGGCGAGCTGGGTCGCGATGCTGCGGGCCGCGACGAGGTCCAGCGACGGGGCCAGGTCGCCGGCCATCCGCCAGCCCTGGTTGAGGTCGACCATGATCGCCATCGTGTCGCCGACGGCGGCGCGCGTCGCGGCCACGGACGCCAGCCCGTCATCGAGGCGGCGCGGATCGATCCGGATCTTCAGGGCCCGGAAGCCCTCCTGCCGCAGGCGCAACGCGGCCTCGGCACGCTCGGCCGCGGGGAGCAGCATCCCGCACGAGGCATAGGCGGGGATGCCGTCCGTGGCGCCCCCGAACAGCGTCGCGACCGGCAGGCCGGCGACCTGGCCGACGATGTCCCATAGGGCCGCCTCGAGCGGCCAGTAGCGGCCAGCGTGGAAGTCGATGGTCTCGAGGGTCCGGACGTGGCGGGCGATGGCCAGCGGATCCTGCCCGACGAACAGGTCCTGGAACGCCTCGAAACCGTCCATCGTGTCGCCCGACCCGACGCCGACGACGCCCTCGTCGGTCTCGACCCGGACCAGGGTCACCGCGAAGCTCGTGCGAGGCACCGGATCCCAGGCCGCCGGGAACGGCGGATCGAGCGGGATCCGCAGTCGCTGCAGCCGGATCGCGGTGATGCGCATGGGTCCGCAGTATCGCCGAGTCGCACGGATGCGGTAGTGTCGGGCCACATGCTGGCCCGGCTGCCCATCGGGGGTCGGCGCGCCGCCCGCAGGACCCCACTGACGCCCATGTCGACCGCCCGTGACCGCCCGCCCGAAGAAGCCGCCGAAGACACCTCGTTCGCGCGCGGCCTGCGCGTCCTCCTGACCGTCGCCGACCGGGGCGAGGTCCGGGCCGACGAGCTGAGCACGCTCCTGGACACGCCCATCTCGACCGTCTACCGCTACCTGCGGACGCTGGCCTCGTTCGGCTTCGTCGACCGCCACGGGGCCGGCTACCGCCTGGGACCGCGACTCATCATCGGCGGCGGCGCGGTCGTCACCAGCGAGGAGCTCATCCGGGTCGCGACACCGGTCCTCGAGATGCTCGTCGAGGAGACGGGTGAGACGGCGGTCATCTTCCGGCGCATCGGCTCGTCGGCGGTGTGCCTCCACGAGGTCCAGTCGCATCACGCCCTGCGCGTGGCCATGGAACCGGGCTCCAGCTGGCCGCTGCATCGCGGGGCGCCGGCCAAGGTCCTGCTGGCCTTCGCCCCCGAGGAGATGGTCGACGAAGTCGTCGGCGAGGGCGACGGCGATCCGGCCGAGCCGGCCATCGATCCGGGCGCGCTGCGCGCCGACCTGGAGACCATCCGGTCGAGCGGCATCGGCCGGACCGAGGGCGAGCTGTTTTCCGGGTCGGTGGCCATCGCCGTTCCCATCCTGCGAGAGGACGGGATCGTGGCCGCGATCGGCGTCGTGGGTCCGGCCCAGCGCTGTGGCCTGGCCTGGCGGACGCGGGTGTCTCGCCTGCTCATGGACGCCGCATCGGTGGTCGGCGGATCGCTCGGCGGCTAGGCGTTCGCGGCGGTAGTCCTTCCGTACTACGGGACTAGCGCCTCTTACCATTTGACAATCGTCCCACGAAACCTATGCTTCGTGCTCGATGGACGCATTCGACGCGCTGGCTCCCATCTCGGCCGACTACGCGTCCCTGGCCGTCTCGCAGGCCTTCGACTGGGCGGACGTGGCGACGGCGCTGGGCGTCGGCGAGTGGTACATGGTCGCGTTCCGGTCCGTCCGACGCGCCGATGCCGACCACGACCTCCTGACGGCCCACGACGACTGGGCCCACGACGAGGCGCTGCACGCGCCGGGCTTCATCCACTACTTCAAGGGTCCGCTCTGCCCCGACGGCACGTGTCTGTCGTTCTGCCTGTGGACCTCCCGGGCGGAGGCTCGGGCCGCCTCGGGACGGCCGCGCCACGCCCAGGCGGCGACCTTGGTCGGCCAGATGTACGAGAGCTACACGCTCGAGTTCCTGCGCGTCGCGCGGGTCGAGGGCGGGCCGTTGACGTTCGAACCCTACGACCCGATCCCGGCCGCGGCCTGACCCGGACCGACTAGACTCGCGGCCTCGACGGAGGTCGCCGATGACGTACTCGATCGTGGCCCGCGACCCGGAGACCGGGGAGCTGGGCGCCGCGGTCCAGACCCGCTGGTTCGCGGTCGGCGCGGGCGTCCTGTGGGCCGTGGCCGGCGTCGGGGCCATCGCCACCCAATCGTTCGCCGAGATCCCGCACGGTCCCAACGGCCTGGCCCGCCTTCGGCTCGGGCGGTCGCCGGACGAGACGCTGGGCGATCTCCTGGACGTCGATCCCGAGGCGGCCGTCCGCCAGGTCGGGATCGTCGACGCGAGTGGCGCCAGCGCGGCCCACACCGGGTCGGGCTGCGTCCCAGCGGCAGGGCACCTCACGGCGGCCGACGTCGCGGTCCAGGCCAACATGATGGAGCGGGCGACCGTCTGGCCGGCGATGCTCACCGCATTCCGGGCCGCTGAGGGCGACCTGGCCGCGCGGCTCATGACGGCGTTGCGGGCCGCCGAAGCCGAGGGCGGCGACGTTCGCGGGCGGCAGTCCGCGGCGCTCCTGGTCGTCCGGGCATCCGAGCGGCCGGGTGAGACCCGCTTCGACCTGCGGATCGACGACGATCGGGCGCCGCTGGATGGTCTGGACCGGCTCCTCCGCCTGGCCCGGGCCTACGAGGCGTTCGGCGAGGTCGAACGGCTGACGGAGGCGGGCGATCCCGACGGCGCCTTCGCCGCCTCCGTCCGGATGCATGAGCTCGCGCCGGACGACGACCAGGTCACGCTGTGGCACGCCGTCTCCCTGGTCCTCCATCACGAGCCTGAAGCCGCGCGGGCGATGTTCGCGGAGGCGGCCCGGGCCGAGCCTCGGGCGGGCGAGCATCTGCGCCGGTTCGCCGCGGCGGGCCAGCTGCCGGGCTCGGATCGCGTGCTCGCGACCCTCCTCGGCGAGGAGTCGCCGAGCTAGTCGATCGCGCGGTCAGCGTCGGCGGCGCCGGTGGCGTCGGCGTCGGCCGCGGGGGCGGTGGCCGGGCTCGGTCGGGCGATCAACCAGATGACGCCGCCGATCGAGGTGATGGCCAGCAGGAGCAGATGGACGAGCAAGGCCATCGCGAAGGCATCGTCGGCGGCGATGCCGAACCCGCGGGCGATGCCGACCGCCGTCAGCTCGAACGTGCCGAGATAGCCCGGGCCGGACGGGACGATCGTGGCCAGGGCGACGCCCGAGGACAGCAACGCCCCTTGGGCGACGGTCAGCTCGATCCCGACGGATTGACCGGCGGCCAGGAACGTGATGATCGAAGCCGTCCAGGCGGCGGCGCTGAGGACGAGGGCGGCCGTCAGCGTCGCCGGACGACCGGCGACCGCGAGCCCGTCGCGGAGCCGCCGGGCGGCCTCGACGACGCGCGGCCAGCGGCTGGCGAAGGCCGTGATCCGGTCCGCTCCCGGGAGTCGGTGGAGGGCGATCCCGATGACCAGGCCCACGACCAGCAGCGCCACGAAGGCGGCGCCGAGGAGGACCAGGCTGGACATCACCCCGCGCACGCTCAGCACGACGACGGCCAGCGCGGCCAGGCCGACGACGATGACCGTGTCGACGACGCGTTCGACGACGACCGTGCCGAGGACCGTCGGGCGACTGATCCCCTCGCCCTCGCCCAGGGCGTGGCTCCGGTAGAGCTCACCGAGCCGGGCCGGCAGGACGTTGTTGGCCAGGTAGCCGACATACGTGTAGCCCAGGGCGTGGCGATAGGGCACCGGGGCGATGGGCGCCAACAGGACGCGCCACCTTGCGCCGCGGGCCGCGACGTCCAGGAGGATCATCACGACCATGACCGCGATCCAGGCCGGCTGGGCCGTGGCCATGACCTGGAGCGCGGCCTCGATGTCGACCGAGCGGACGAGGATCCAGATCGCGATCAGGCTGACCGCGAAGCCGAGCCCCGCCCGGAGCAGGGCGCGACGGCTGATCGTCACGGGCGGCGGGCGGTCAACTTCGGCGAGCGGCGGACGCGCAGGCGGTGGAGGAGGTAGCGAGCCACGACCCGGAGCGTGGACAGGCCGTAGACGACGCTGCGCTTGAAGCCGACCGAGCTGGCCTCCTCGAAGTAGCGGGTCGGGACGGCCACCTCGCCGATCCGCCCGCGCATGCCCGCCGCGACGACCTGGGCGATGAGCTCCTGGTCGAACACGAAGTCGTCACTGTTGGCGTGGTACGGGATGGTCTCCAGCAGGTGCCGGCTGTAGGCGCGCAGGCCAGTGTGGTACTCGGACAGGTGGAGCCCGAAGGCGACGTTCTCGACCGTCGTCAGGAAGCGGTTGCTGACGTACTTCCAGCGCGGCATCCCGCCGGCCAGCGGATCGCCCAGGAAGCGACTCCCCAACATCAGGTCCCGCGAGCCGTCGGCGATCGGGGCGATGAGCGCCGGGATCCGGGTCGCGTCGTACTGGTAGTCCGGGTGGAGCATGACCACGATGTCGGCGTCGGCCGCGAGCGCGGCGTCGTAGCAGGTCTTCTGGTTGCCGCCGTAGCCCTTGTTCTGGGCGTGGATGATCACGTCCAGGCCGAGCTGCCGGGCGATGTCGACGGTCTCGTCGCGTGACACGTCGTCGACGAGGATGATCTTGCTGACCAGCTCGTGCGGGATGTCGGCGTAGGTCCGCTCGAGCGTCCGCGCGGCGTTGTAGGCCGGCATGACGATGACCAGCGTGGGGCGTGGGCGGTCGGCCTGAGGGCTGGGAGACTCCACGGCCGAAGGGTACCCGAGGCTCGGCCGCGTCCGCGGGGGCTCGTCGGTCCCAGTCGTGTCACGGGACGGTCATGGGCGATGTGCGAGGATACGAGCGTCCACCGCCTGCCCAGAGGAACCCACGCGCCCCATGTTCGAACGACTCTTCGGGTCCACCGCGACCGATCCGGCCATCGCCGAGCGGATCCCGCCCGGCCAGTATCGGACCGAGAAGTTCCCGGTCCTCCACTACGGCTCGGTACCGCGGATCGACCTGGCGACGTGGGACTTCAGGGTCTACGGCGAGGTGGACGTCCCGATCACCCTGACCTGGGCGCAGTTCCAGGAGCTGCCGCGCAAGAGCGTCCACACGGACATCCACTGCGTGACCCGCTGGTCGAAGCTGGACACGACCTGGGAAGGCGTGCCCATCCAGACCATCCTCGAGATGGCCCAGGTCCGGCCGTCGGCGACGCACGTCGTCAGCCACGCGGAGCAGGGCTACACGGCCAACCTGCCGCTCGTCGGTCCTCGATGACGACGACGTCATCCTCGCCGACACCTACGACGGGCAGCCGCTCGAGCCCGAGCACGGCTATCCGCTCCGCCTGATCGTCCCGAAGAAGTATTTCTGGAAGAGCTCGAAGTGGATCCGCGGCCTCGAGTTCCTCGACCACGATCGCCTCGGCTTCTGGGAGCGCTACGGCTATCACAACGATGCCGATCCCTGGAAGGAAGAGCGGTTCAGCGACGGCTGACCCGCTCGCGCCGGACGTCCGCGATGGCCGCGTCTCCCGTCCCGGCCTGACCGCGCGGCGTCGATGACCCACATCCACGGGTCCGCGGCGGCCGCCCAGCAGGGCCGGCTGACCCTCGTCTTCGGCCTGACCCTGACGGTCTTCGTCGTCCAGGTCATCGGCGGCTACGTCTCGGACAGCCTCGCCCTGCTCGCCGACGCCGGCCACAACCTGACCGACGTCGCGGGGATCGGCCTGACCCTGTTCGCCATCCGCGTCGCCAGCCGGCCCGCGACCGGTGGGCGGACGTTCGGCTACCTGCGCCTGGAGATCCTCGCCGCCGTCCTCAATGCCGTCCTGCTGTTCGTCGTCGCGGCCTGGGTGCTCATCGAGGCCTGGCAGCGCTGGACCGACCCGCCGGCCATCGCCTCCGGCCTGATGCTCGGCGTCGCCCTCATCGGCCTGGCGGTCAACGCGGTGTCCCTCGCCCTCCTGCACGGCGCCCAGCGCGACAGCCTGACGATGCGCGGGGCGTACCTGGAGGTGATGGGCGACCTCGCCGGGTCCGCGGCGGTCGTAGTCGCGGCGCTGGTCATCGCCGCGACGGGCTGGCTTCAGGCGGACGCCCTGGCCTCGGCCGTCATCGGGTTGCTCATCCTGCCGCGCACCTGGCATCTCCTCCGGGACGGCATCGACGTCCTCCTGGAGGCCACCCCCAAGGGCGTCGACCTGGACGAGGTCCGGGGCCACCTCCTGGCGGCCGACGGCGTCGCCGACATCCACGACCTGCACGCCTGGACGATCACGTCCGGGATGAACGTCGTGTCCGCCCATGTCGTGCTGACCCCGGATGCCGACCCGCCGGCCGTCCTCGACGAGCTGTGTCGGTGCCTGGCCGGCGACTTCGACATCGAACACTCGACCTTCCAGCTCGAGACGGCCGACCGACGGCGGCTCGAGGAGCGGGCCCACGCCTAGGCTCGTGACGCGCCGGCGTCACGCGGTCAGGCGACCTCGGCGAGCGCCTCGGTTCGCCGGTCAACCGTCAGCTGAGGCGCGGACCGGTCACGGACTTCGGGTCGGGTGAGAAGAACCGCAGGCGGCGCCGGAGCAGGGTCAACTCGCGTTCGAGCAGCTCGATGAGGCCCTCCAACCGCTCGACGGTCGTGTCCGCCTCGAGGAGGGCCTGGCGCCGGGGCAGCTCGATCTGGACGATCCCCGAGAGCAGGTACGACAGCACGGTCGGGTCGTCGGGGATGACCAGGTCGTGCCGGGTCGGCGGGGCGTCGTCGCCGGGCAGCGGCTCGGGCTCCGGGGCGCCAGCCGCCGCGATCGTCGGCTCGTCGTCGGACGACGTCTCGATCTCGACCCGGATGTCGAGGACCTCGCTCGACTCGCCTTCGCGGGCACGCATCAGGTCGAGGTACCGGACGAAGCGGCGGATGGCCGTGGCGGCCAGGCGCTCCGCCCGCGGCTCATCGCCGACCTCATCGTCGAGGGTCGTGACCCGGGCCACGAGATAGGGCTCACGCTGGGCGTCCACGGATTCGATGGCGAAGCGGCCCGTCGCCGCGGCGAGGAGATCGTAGCGCCCGTCCGGGTAGCGGCCAGCCTCGCGGATCTCGGCGAACGCCCCGACGCCGGCCAGGGTCGCGATCCCGCGGCTGCCCACCTCGCGGCCATCGCGGATGAGCACGACACCGAACGGCTCACCGGTGTCCAGGCAGTGCCGGGTCATCGCCCGGTAGCGCTCCTCGAAGATGTGGAGCGGCAGGACGATGCCGGGGCAGAGGACCGTGTGCAGCGGGAAGAGCGGGATCTCCATGCACCACCGGATTCGCGTGGGCCTGCGCCGCGGATGGCGGCTACGGCGAGTCTAGCCCGCTTCGGGCTCGAGGCGCGTCGGGAAGGGTGACCGTCGGACGGTCGGCTGGCGATCGGACCACGGCCGTCGATCCGTGTCGCCGACCGGCTCCGCGGCCGGGGAGAAGACCTGGTGCCGGCCCTTGCCGGACGCCTTGGCCTGGTACATCGCGATGTCCGCGTCGCCGAGCAGGTCGTCGACGTTGCGCATCGCGGCCGTGTCGATGGCGATGCCGATGCTCGCCCCGACCGTCACGAGGTTGCCGGCCACGAGGACCGGGGCGTCCAAGGCATCGAGCAGGCGGCGCGAGACCGTCGCCGCGTAGGCCTCGTCGGGGATCCCGACCAGGAGGACGCCGAACTCGTCGCCGCCCAGGCGGGCGGCAAGGTCCTCCGATCGCAGCCCACTCCGGATCCGGTCGCCGACCGTCACGAGGAGGTCGTCGCCCGCGGCGTGGCCCAGGCTGTCGTTGACGGTCTTGAAGTCGTCGAGGTCCAGGAACAAGGCGGCGATCGACCCCGGCGTCGACCGGGCGCCGAGGGCGGCCTCCGCCTCGGCGACGAAGCGGCGGCGGTTGGCCAGGCCAGTGAGCGGATCGTGGAACGCCTGGAACTTCAGCTTGGCTTCCAGCGCGCGCCGCGCGGCGACATCGCGCTCGAGGAGGCCGACGAGGCCGGCCAGGCGGACGAGCACGAGGATCGACAGGAGCGCCGTCCCGAGGGCGACGATGACCAGGCCCTCGTCGGCTTCCGGCCCGACCGCGACGAGCAGCGGACCGGTGATCATCGCGAGCGCCAGGCAGGCGAGGCGGAACGGGCCGAGCCACGTCACGGCGACCGGGTGCGGGTCGGTCAGGCGGCGCATCGACGGGTGGGCGACCGCGGCCCCGAACAGCAGGTAGGCGACGAGGTACAGGCTGTCGATAGGCCCGCCGGCGACGTACGCGCCCTCCAGGGTCTGCAGGGCGTAGATCTGATCGGCCACGAGGAGCAGCACCAGGCTGACCCCGAGCAGCCGGAACGACGGCGTGCGCGCGCCGGGCGTGGTCAGCAGGCCCATCGCAACGCCGATGAGGATGAGGTCCGCGACCGGATAGCCGAGCGAGATGACCAGGCTCAGGGTGTCGAGGTCGGTGCCCACGACCTGGGGCTGGATGAGGAACGTCCAGGACAGGATGGCCACGGCCGTGGTGAGGATGGCCGCATCGATGAGGCCGGCCCGGTCGCCACCAGCGATCCGGCGACGGATGAGGAGGAGCAGGCCGGCGGCCATGAACGGGTAGCCCGCCAGGTACAGGACGTCGGCCAGCGACGGGAACGGATCCTCGCCGATGATCTCGTACCAGTTCCACATCAGGTCGCCGGCCACGAACAGGGCCTGACCCGCGCACATCAGCAGCCACGGCAGGGCCTGGTCCGGCCGGTTCCGGCGGATGGCGATGAGGGCGACGACGACCGCCGATGCGCCGATGGCGTCGTAGGTGAAGCTCTGGACGAGGCTGCCGGACTCCAGGCTCGCGTGCAGGACGAGCGCCATCACCCCGGCGGCGAGGTACGCCGTCCAGAGTTCGAACCGTGGTCGAGAGCGGCGAGGATCAGGCATGGGTCGAGATGGCCCAAGGGTGCGGTGGGCAGCCAGCGGTCGCCCATGGCCCGACCGTACTGCGCGCGGTGGGACTCGCGACGGGAACGACGAAGCCGCCGGTCGCCCGGCGGCTTCAGGAGGAGCGGGGTGGTGGTCGGTGGCTAGTGCGCGCAGGCTCGCGGGGCGCCCTCGTCCTCCGCGGTCCGGAAGCTGGACCCGCAGCCGCAGGCCGTGACGGCATTCGGATTGTTGACCGTGAAGCCAGCGCCCATGAGCGTGTCGACGTAGTCGATCTGCGAGCCCTGCAGCAGGCTGATGCTCTGGCCGTCCACGTAGACCTTGATGCCGTTGACGTCCAGGAGGTTGTCTTCCGGCGTGGGCGCGTCCTCGAGCATCATCCCGTAGCGGTAGCCGGAGCAGCCGCCGGAGTACACGTACACCCGCAGGCCGATATCCGGGTTGGCTTCCTCTTTCGTCAGCTCGCGGAGCTTGGACGCCGCGGCATCGGTGAGGGAGACGACCGTCGGCTGCTGGTCGATCATCGGGTCGTGTCCTCCTTGGGACGGACGGTGGTGCACAGGTTCAGCCGCGCGCGGCGGCGTGTGGAGACATCGTACGCACGGCAACGGGTTTCGACAAGCACCGCGCCGAAATATGGTGCGCCGTGGACGGTCCTCGGCGCGACGATAGACTGCCGCGATGGTCCGAACGTTCCTCGCCGCCGTCCTGCTCATCGCGCTGTTGCCGGCCATGGTCGTGGCCAATGCCTCGACCTGGGCACTGCAGACGGTCGTCGACGACGACGCGTTCACGACGACGGTGACGCGCTCCATGGAGACGCCGAGCCTGCGCGAGGCGCTCGCCACGGAGGCCGCCGTGGCCGTCGTCGATGCGCTCGAACGCGCCGACCGGCGCCTCCAGACCGCGGCGACGCTCGTCCTCGGGCTGGGTCTCGGCGCGTCGGCGCCCCAGCTCGAGGCAGCGCTGGCCGCGCGCATCCTCGCCGCCCTCGACGATCCGCGGGTCGAAGCCGCCCGGGATGAGGTCATCCGGGCGGTCCACCATGCGCTGCTGACATCGGCCCGCGGCGGGGGCCGGCTCGTGTCGATCCAGGGCGACCAGGTCGTGCTGGACCTCAGCCCGGTCGTGGAGCGGGTGGTGGCGGTGGTCGACACGCGCCTGCCGAGTGCCGCCCTGGCTGGCCTCGCCGCGACCGATGCGCAGCTGGTCCTGGCCGAAGCCGACGCCTTCCAGACCGCCAGCCAGGCCCTGACCCTGGCGGACGCGCTACGCCTGATCATCCCCCTCATCGTGGTCGTGGTCATCCTGGCCATCGTCGGCCTGGCCCATCGACGAACGCGAGCCCTCGGGATCGTCGGGGCCGCGGTCATGGTCGCCGGTCTCGTCAGCCTGGGCATCGCGTGGGTCGGTGGCGGGGTCGTCGCCGGTGTGCCGGAGGATCCGACCGTCGGCCGCATCGCCGCCGACGTCTACGACTCGTTCACCAGCCTGCTCTTCGGGCAGTCCCTGCTGCTCATCGTCGGCGGCGCCCTCGTGGCGCTGCTGGCGCTCATCGCCCTCCGCCGGCGGCGGGCGAGGCGCGTCCCTCCGGCCGTTTCGCCCTAGGCGTCGGCCTCCAGGCGCTCGACGATCGTCGCGATGCCCTGACCGACCCCGATGCACATCGTGGCCAGGCCGTAGCGACCGCCCGTCCGACGCAGCTCGTGGGTCAGCATCGTGATCAGTCGGCCGCCGCTCATCCCGAGCGGGTGGCCCAGGGCGATGGCCCCACCGTTGACGTTGACCTTGGCCGGGTCGAGGCCCAGCTCGTCGATGCACACGAGGGACTGCGAGGCGAACGCCTCGTTGAGCTCGATGAGGTCGAGGTCCTCGACGCCGATACCGGCGCGCTCGAGGGCCTTGCGGGTGGCCGGGATCGGCCCGACGCCCATGACCGCCGGATCGACCCCGGCGACGGCCGTCGACACGATCCGGGCCATGCGGGCGCAGGCCAAGCTCGCGGGCACGGTCGGCTTCGACGAGGAGCACGGCCGACGCGCCGTCGTTGATGCCGGAGCTGTTCCCGGCGGTGACGCTGCCGCCTTCGCGCTTGAAGGCCGGCCGGAGTCGAGCGAGGGCGTCGGCCGTCGTGTCCGCCCTGGGGTGCTCATCCCGGTCGACGGTCGTGACCTCACCCTTCCGACCGGCGACCTCGACCGGCACAAGCTGCTCGTCGAAGCGGCCGGCCTCGATCGCGGCCACGGCGCGCTGCTGGCTGTCCAGGGCGAAGGCATCCTGGCGCTCGCGGGTCACCGCCCAGCGCTCGGCGACGTTCTCCGCGGTCTCGCCCATCGAGTACGGGTAGTACGCCTCGGCCAGCTTGGGGTTGATGAAGCGCCAACCCAGGGTCGTGTCCTGGAGCTCGCGGCCCCCGCGGTCCCAGGCGGTCGCGGGCTTGGCCATGACATAGGGCGCCCGGGTCATCGACTCGACGCCACCGCCGATGAACACGTCACCATCCCCGACCGCGATCGCGTGGGCGGCCGAGTTGATGGCCTGCAGGCCCGAGCCGCACAGGCGATTGACGGTCAGGCCGCCGACCTCGACCGGGAAGCCGGCCAGGAGGACGGCCATCCGGGCCACATCCCGATTGTCCTCACCGGCCTGGTTGGCGCAGCCCAGGATGACGTCCTCGACGAGTCCGGGGTCGATGCCGGCGCGGTCCACGACCGCCCGCAGGGCGAGCGCCGCCAGGTCGTCCGGCCGGACCTCGGCGAGTGCGCCGCCGTAGCGGCCGATCGGCGTGCGGACCGCCTCGATGATCCAGGCCTCGCGAAGGGGTCGATGATGGTCTCGGGACATGCCCCGATCGTACACGGGCGGCCGCACCCGCCCGGGCGTCGGCCGTCGATCGGGCCGTCTGGCGCGTCGGCTGTCCGACGTGGCGCGGCCGGTGCCAGGGCGCACCGGGAACCACCCCGGACCGCACCACACCACCACGAGACGGGAGCAGACTGCGGTCACGGATGGCGGTCCAGCCCACGACGCCAGTCCTGGGCGCGTCATCGGCCCCCGGAGGATGACATCGTGCGACGCATCCCTCGCCACCTCAGCATCGCGGCCCTGGCGATCCTCGCGACCCTCGCGCTTGCCGGACCGGCGCTCGCCGCCAAGCCCCAGATGGAGCGGATGCAAGTCGATGACCAGTTCGTCGACGACTTCCTGAGTGAGGCCTGCGGCGCCGAGGTGACGGTCCACGTCACGGGCCACGTCACATTCCGAGCCTTCATCGACGATGCCGGGAACGTGACCCGCGAGCTCAACAACTACGCGCTCACCTCGACCTATTCGAGCGCCAACGGCTCCGTGCGAGCCAAGGATGTCGGCGTCGATCGGGTCACCTACGCCCCCGACGGCAGCTTCGTCAACGTCATCATCGGCAACGTCCAGTCGTTCAATATCCCGGGGCTGGGCCGCGTCTACCAGGACACCGGCCAGATCACCCTCCGGTTCACCTTCGACGCTGAAGGCAACCCCACGGTCGAGCTCCTCGACGACAGCAAGGGCCAGCACGATCCCGATCAGGTCGGGCCGTTGTGCTCGGTGCTCGGGGCCTGATCCCGGCGACCGGTGGATAGACCGAGGCCCCGACCGATCGGCCGGGGCCTCGTCGCGTGTCCGGGGTGACAGGTCAGGCGGTCGGCAGCGCCGCGATGGCCGCCTCGACCAGCGCCGGGTCCGGCGACTGGACGTAGATGAGCGCGTCGCCCGCGGTCGTGACCGCCAGCGTGTAGGACGTCGTCGTGACCGTCACGACCTGGCGTCCGCCGACCTCGCTGGCTTCGACCTGGGTACCCGGTACGGCGGTCGCCGCCGTCTGGAAGGCTTCGAGGGCCGCTGCGGGGTCCGCGCCATCCACCCGGACGACGTCGATGAACAACGTCGCGCCACCGGCGGCCGACCCGGTCGCCGTCGCGACCTGGACGTCGGCCGGGGTCTTGCCCACGGCGGCCAGGATCGGGGTCAGCTGGCGGCCGACATTGGCGGACACGTACGCCGCGCCGTCGGTCTCCGAGGCACTCATCTGGACTTCGCCGACCATCTCCGGCACGAGGGCGACGAGGTCACCGCCAGCGGCCGCCGGCGAGGCCGCGGCGGAGGCGCTGGCCGACGCCGCCGGAGCGGAGGCCGAAGCGGCCGGCGCCGAAGCGGCCGGCGCCGAAGCGGCCGGCGCGCTGACGGCGGCCGACGGGCCAGCGCTCGACGATGCGGTGCCGCAGGCGGCCACAGCGAGGACGGACAGGGAGAGGAACGAGACCGCCACGAGGCGCATCCGGGTCGACATGGGGGAACCTCCGAGAGCGCGGGCCACAGGACCCGCGGGTGCGGTCGGGAGGATGCCCGACCAGCGGTGACGTCCGCGTCGGCATGGGGGCCGAAGGGCTTGCAGGTCCGTGGCAGGGACGCGCGGTCAGCCCACCAGGTTCCGTGGGTGGGCGGCCCCGAGCCGGAGGGCCAGGGCGATGTCGTCCGGTGCCGCGACGCCCGTCGCCGCGGCGGCTCGCGCTTCGCGCGCGACGGCGTCCGTGATCCGGGCCGCGATGGCCGCCGGGTCGCGAGCGGCCGGATCCGCATCGGCGAAGCCCGGGGCGACCGGTCCCCGGACGCCGTCCACGTACCGGTAGAAGCCCTCGCCGGTCTTGCGCCCGAGATGCCCTTCATCGACCAGGCGTGCCTGGATGGGCGACGGCGCGAGGTGGCCGGGCCGGCCCAGGCCCTCCCAGACCGCCGTGGCGGCGGCGAGATTGACGTCGAGCCCGGCCAGGTCCATGAGCTCGAACGGGCCCATCGGGAAGCCGTCGTCCCGGAGCGCGGCGTCGATGGCCTCCACGCCGGCGTCGCCGGCTTCGAGGATCCGCAGCGCCTCGATCGTGAACGGGCGGTTGACCCGGTTGACGATGAAGCCCGGCGTGTCCGCGCAGCGGACCGGGGTCTTGCCCCAGCCCCGGATGAGGGCCTCGGCCCGCTCGACGACGGCCGGGTCGGTCAGGTCGGTCGCCACGACCTCGACGAGGCCCATCCGCGGCACCGGGTTGAACCAGTGCAGGCCAAGGACCCGGGCGGGTCGGGCCGTCGCCGCCGCGATGGCCGCGACCGACAGGGCGCTGGTGTTGGTGGCCAGGATGGCGTCGGGCGGGGCCGCCTGGTCGAGGACCCGGAAGATCGTCTGCTTGAGCTCGAGATCTTCGATGACCGCCTCGATGACGATGCCGGCCTCCGCGCCGAGGGCGTCCAGGGTCTCGGCATGGCGCAGGCGCTCGAGTCGACCGTCGACCCAGGCGTCGGCGCTGTCGGCGTCGAGGTCGAGGCGGAGCGCACCGCGCACGAGGCCATCGCGGACGCGCTCGCGCGCGCGCTCGGCGGCGAGCGGATCGACGTCGTGGAGGATGGCTTCGTCTCCGGCCTCGACGACGACCTGGGCGATGCCGGCGCCCATCGTGCCGGCGCCGACGATGCCGACGACCGTCACACCGACTTCATCGCCTCGAATGGCTGGCGGCAGGCGCGGCAGTAGTACAGGGAGCGGCACTGGGTCGGACCGAACGCGCTGTCGATGACGACCTCGGCCGACCTGCACAGCGGACAGCGCATCGCCTCCGGATCCGCCGGCGGCGCGATCCCGGCCGCAGCCAGGGCGGCGCGTCCGGCCGGCGTGATCCGGTCCGACGTCCACGGCACGGCGAAGGTCGTGACCACCTCGACCGGGCGGCCGAGATCGGCGAGGCCGTCCTGGATGGTCGCGACGATGACGTCCAGTGCCGGGCAGCCGACGAACGTCGGCAGGATGGCGATGCGGATGGCGTCGCCGTCGATGGACACGTCGTGGATCATCCCGAGGTCGGCGATCGACACGACCGGCAGCTCCGGGTCGGGGAGGCGGGCGAGGCGCGACCGGACCGCGGCCAGCGCCGCTTCCTCTGGCGCGAGGAACCCGGCCCGAGCCCGGGCGATCGACAGCTGGGTCCCTGCTTCGCTCACCAGGTCGCTCCGGGATCCGCGCGGCGGACCGACGTCATCTGGTCGTGGAGCCAGGCGAACGCGTCGCCGTGACCGTCCCGCCCGCCCACCGCATCGAGCGCATCCGGGGGTCGCGGCAGGTCGAGGGCGGCGAGGGTCGGCTCGATCGCGGCGCGCCACGTCCGCTCCAGGTCGGTCATCGGGGCGGCGAGGATGCCGGCCTCGACGAGGGCCGATCCACCGGCCGTTGGCGTGAAGACCGACGACGCATCGGGCCCCAGCACATCGAGGGCCGCCAGCAGTCGATGGCGCGGCTCCCCGTCGGCCCGGGCAAGACGGTCGAGCCAGGCTGTCACGTGCATGACGTGGTAGCGCTCCTCCCGGCGGATCTTGCCCACCAGGTCGGCCAGTGGGGCCCAGGTCCCGCCGGCCAGGGCGTCCAGGCGGACGCCGTCGGCCGTCTCGTACAGGTAGCGGCGGGCGATGGTCATCGCCCAGTCGCCGCGGCCGTGATCGAGCAGCCGGGCGTGGCGGTACGCATCCGGCGCCCGGTCGTAGGCGATCGTGTCGCGGTCCTCGCCGGTCAGCCCGGCCAGCAGGTCGTAGAGGGCCGCCGCGTGCCCGATCTCGTCCTGGGCCAGCGAGCTCATCGCGACGTCTTCCTCGAGGAGCGGCGCGATCCCGGTCCACTCGGAATCGCTCCAGCCGATGACCGCCTCGTCGTCGGCCATCGTCAGGATCAGCGCCACCAGGGCATCGTCCGTACCGGCCGGGACCGGGGGCAGGTCCAGCACGGCCATCCGACCGGTCACTTGGCGCGGGCCTTGGGCTTGGCCTGGCCGGCCGCCTCGCGGGCGGCGGCAAGCTTGTCCCGCATGACGTAGCCGCCGGGCTTCTTGAACGAGCGGTCCAGCGGCGGCTGGAGCAGGTCGGGGTCCTCGAGGTCGAGGATGTCCGCCCGGCGGACGACCCACAGGCGGACGCTCTCCTGGCGGCGGCCGAACAGCTCCCGCGCGTAGTGGATGGCCAGCTCGGCGTCGGGCGCCATGACGCTCCCGCCGTGACGCATCGGGTCGCCCTCGCGCTCCCGTCGAAACACCTCGAAGACTTCGAGCCCTGGAGCCGGCTCAGCGCGCTCCGAGGCCCGAGGCGACGCTTTGCTAGCCATCGGTCGGAGGATTCACGCCGCCTGGGGCGCCGCCAGGATCGTGTCCCGGACCCAGGCGGTCTCCTCGCGGGCCAGCCGTCGGAACTCGAGACGGGCCTCCGACATCGGGCCGTGGTTGGTGACCACCGTCCGCAGCTCCGTCCAATCGGGCTCCGTGTAGACCCAGGCGTCCGCGACCTCGTCGAACCGGAGCTCCGGATCGGGGATGGTCAGGCCGAGCTCGCGGATGCGCGGCACGTAGATGGTCAGGAACTCCTGGCGCAGCTCCTCGGAGGTCTTGGCCTTGATCCGCCAGCGGAGATCGAGGTCGCGCTCGCGCGGGCTCCGCGGACCGTGCATCTGCATCAGCGGCCCCCACCAGCGGTCGAGGGCGTCCTGGATGTCGGCGCGCTGCTGCCGGGTCCCGGTGGCCATGGTCACGACGACGTCGCGCCCATGCATGATGTGGACCGATTCCTCCCAGCAGATCTTGCGCATCGTCCGGGCGTACGGGGCATAGCTGCTGTCGCGCAGGGCCTGCTGGGCGACGATCGCCGCCGCGTCGACGAGCCAGGCGATCAGCCCGACGTCGGCCCAGGTCCGGGTCGGGTAGTGGAAGACGTTGTGGAACTTCGTCCGGCCGGCCAGCAGGTCGTCGAACATCACCTCGCGTGGCTTGCCGAGGTCCTCGGCGACCCGGTAGAGCAGCTGGGCGTGTCCGACCTCGTCCTGGACCTTGGCGGTCAGGGCCAGCTTGCGGCGCAGGGTCGGCGCCCGCATCAGCCATTCCCGCTCCGGGAGGACGCCCATGAGCTCGCTGTTGGCGTGCATCTCGACGAAGCGCAGGACATTGGCCCGATAGGCCGCCGGCATCGGGTCGTTCGCCTCGACCTTGCCGCCAGCCGCCAGGTACGGCTCGAACCGCTCCAGCCAGGCCGCCTGGACGGCCTCGTCATCGTGGTCCGCGACGGCCGGGGCGACCGGATAGGCGCGCTCCTCCGCCGACAGGACCGGATCGAGGGCGCGCGGATCGGTCATCGGTCGGTCTCCGCGGCAGGCTCGTCGTCGGTCGCAGCGGTCGGGGCCATCGCCAGGATGTCCGCCACGGACGCTTCGCCCGGCTCGTCGGTGAGCACGGCCCGGAGCGCCAGGTCGGCATAGGCCTGGGCGATGGCCGACGGTCGCAGCCGTCCGTCCGGGCGGTACCAGGTCACGATCCCATTCAGGGCGGTCAGGATGAACGTGGCCGCCAGGGCCGGGTCGACCGCGGCGAACGTGCCGGCGGCGATGCCGTCGGTGATGACGGCACGGAAGCGGCGCTCGTAGGTGTCGCGACGCCGAGCGATCTCGTTGCGGCGCTCGGCCGACAACGAGCGCCACTCGCTGACGAAGACGCTGGCCCGCTCGACGTCGTCGGTGATGACCCCGACGTGGGCCCGGACGATGGCCGCCAGGCGCGACCCGGGACCGGCCACCGGCCAGGGATCGGCGCCGGCGAGGGCGGCGTCGGCGGCGGCCTCGAAGCGGGTCGCCGTGCGCTCGACGATGGACCACAGGACATCCTGCTTGGAGGTCACGTGGGCGTACAGGCTCGCCCCCTGGATGTCGAGCGCGCGAGCGATGTCGCGCACACTCGTCCCGGAATAGCCGTGCTCGCGGAACAGCGAGCTGGCCGCATCCTCGATCTCTCGCCGGCGAGACGTCTCCACCACGGGCGATCCGGCCTCCCTAACGATCGTTAGGTTGGGAGCCTACGCCATGTCCTCGCGCGCGGCAAGAGGCCGCGCACGCTCGCAGCGCGCCCTCAGTGACCGCGGAATCGAGGCGGCCGCTTCTCGCGAAAGGCGGCCAGGCCCTCGGCATGGTCGGCCGTCCCACCCAGCACGCCCTGGAGCCGGGCTTCCTCCGCCAGGGCCGCCTCGAGGTCGGTCGTCCAGGCGCGCTCGAGCGCGTGCTTGGTGGCGGCGGTGGCGAGCGGCGCGGCGTCGGCCAGCTGCACCGCCATGGTTCGCGCCTCGGACGCCAGGGCGTCATCGGGGACGACCCGCGACACGAGGCCCATCGCGAGGGCCGACGGGGCGTCGATCGGGTCGCCGACGAGGGCGATGTCGGCCGCCCGCGCCGCGCCGACGAGGCGGGGCAGGAACCACGTCGCGCCGCTGTCCGGCACGAGCCCGATGCGGCCGAAGGCGAGGACGAAGCGCGCCCCGGCGGCGGCGATCCGCAGGTCACAGGCGAACGCCAAGGACGCTCCGGCACCGGCCGCCACGCCGTTGACCGCCGCGATGACCGGCTGGTCCATCGTCCGCAGGCGCCGGACGATCGGGTTGTAGCGGTCGCGCAGCTCGTCGTCGAGCGGCGCCGCTCCGGGATCGTCCCGCTCGGCGAGATCCTGACCGGCACAGAAGGCCCGTCCCGCCCCGGTCAGGACGACGGAGCGGATGCCCGAGGACGCCGCGATGTCATCGAGCGCGCCGAGCAGCGCGACCTTGAGATCGACGGTCAGCGCATTGAGCGCGGCCGGCCGGTCCAGGGTCAGGGTCGCGACCGGCCCGTCGACCTCGACCCGCAGGCCGTCGGTCATCCGCCGGCTTCGACCAGCCGCCCGCCGACGAGCTCGAACATCCGGCGGTCGATCGGCTCGTCCGCCCCGCCCGACTGCTCGACGATGAACTCGCTGAACAGCGTCGCGAACTCGTCGTCTCCGGGGGACAGGGCGGCCGCCGCCAGGAGGTCGTGATCGGGGACCCCGACGAGGACCCGGCCGAACGGCGACAGCGTGCGCTCCAGGTGCGCGATCGCATCGGGCAGCAGGATGCGCACAGCGTCGAAGCCGTCACCGGTGTCCGAGCTGATGAGGTGCCGGTCGCCCGACGTCTCCTCCGTCCACGGCGCGGTCGCCGACCAGGCCGCCAGGTTGGCGATGGCCGCGTCCTGGAGCTCGACCGGTTCGATGCCCCACGACAGGAGGTGGTCGCCATTGACGACGATGTCGAAGCCACCGGCCGGGATCGTGTAGACGACCGTCAACCCGACCGGGCCGACGTCGACGATGGGCTGCGCATGGCTCGTCGTGGCGTGCGCCAGGAGCGTGTCGCGCTCGATCGTCGACAGCTCCAGGCCCTGGGTCCCGGCGGGACGGAACGCCGGCCGGACGAGGCCCTTGGCCGCGGACCAGTCGTGTTCCGGGGTCTCGGCCGCCGAGCGTGTCGCCTCGGGCGCCGGCACGTGGCCGCTCACGGGGGCGGAGGCATCGATCGGACTCAGGACGTCCGGCGCCGCATCGCGGATGAGCGCCGGCGGCTCGTCGCCAAGGTCACGCCCCACGTCGCGCCCGACATCGCTCCCGCCCTCGAAGGGGTCACGCTCCATCGCCAGCATCCCTCCTGTGGCCGCCGTCCGGGGCGGCGCCGACGGTCACCGACCCGTCCAGATCGGTGATCGCTTGTCCATGAATGCGCGCATGCCTTCGCGCTGGTCGGCCGTCCCGAACAACGCGAAGAAGGCGGCCCGTTCGTCGCGCAGCCCATCCGACAGCGGGCGTTCCGCTGCCGCCAGCACGGCTTGCTTGGCGGCTCGCACGGCGAGCGGCGGCATCGACGCGATCGTGTCGCCCAGGGCGAGGGCAGCCGTCACGGCCTCGGCCGCCGGAACGACCGAGGTCACGAGCCCGGCGGACTTGGCCTCGGCCGCGTCGAGCAGCCGCCCGGTCAGGATGAGCTCCATGGCCAGCGCCGTCCCGACGGCGCGCGTGAGGCGCTGGGTCCCGCCGGCGCCGGGCATGACCCCGATCTTGATCTCCGGCTGGCCGAACCGGGCGTCGTCGCCGGCGACGATCATGTCGCAGCTCATGGCCAGCTCGCAGCCGCCGCCCAGAGCGTAGCCGCGGACCGCGGCGATGATCGGCAGGCCGATGGCGGCGATCCGGTCCCAGGCCGTGAAGTGGCCTTCGGCGGCGAGGCGCTCTGGCGTCTGGTCCGCGAGCTCCACGATGTCGGCGCCGGCCGCGAACGCCTTGTCGCCGGACCCGGTGAGGACGATCGCCCGGCAGGCGGGATCGGCGTCGAGACGTTCCAGGGTGTCGGCCAGCTCGGCCAGCAGGGCGAAGCTCAACGCGTTGCGGGCGTCGGGCCGATCGAGCGTGACGAGGGCGACCCCGGCATGTCCGTCGACCGGCAGGTCGAGGCGGATGAACTGGGTCGTCGGGCGGACATCGGTCAAGATGGGGCGCTCCTCGTGCACCGCCCAGTATCCACGAGCCGGGAAGGGCGCTGTGCCACGGTCAGGCCGGCCGGAGGTCGTCGGCCGGCTCCAGGACGAGGAACGTGGCCAGTCCCGGGGCGATCTCGCGCAGGACGCGGGCCGCGGCGCGCATCGGCTCGGAGGCCAGGGCCTCGTCCATCGCCGCCCGATCGTCGAACGCCATGGCCGCGGTCAGGACGAGGTCCGTCTCGCCACCGAGCGCGCCGGCCACCCGGTCGATGCGGGTCGACCGCAGGCCCGGGGTCTGGGCGACGAGCGGCAGGTGCTCGGTCGCATAACGGCGCTCGAACTCGGCGAGCGCTTCCGGCCCGCCGTCCGGTCGTCGATAGAGCACCAGGAGCGTGGTCATGGCATGTCCTCGCGGCGTCAGCTGGGGTCGATCGGCGCCTCGCCCGCCCGTCGGCGCGCGATCGCCTGGGTCGAGCGATGGTAGTCGCGCAGGGCGGCGATGAGGATGTCCGGGCGGTCGGCCAGGGCATCGTGGCCGACCCGCGGGAGGACCAAGAGGCGGCCATCCCGGACCCCCCGGGCCAACGCCCAGGTCTGGTCGACCGGCGCGAACGGATCGCGGTCCCCGGCGACGACGAGGGCGGGTGCGTCGATCGCCCGGAGCTCCCGTGCCTCGAGGAGCGGCTGGCGTTCGATGTCGTCGACGATGGCCGGGAGCAGCCGGCGCCAGGCCCCGTCGCCCTGGACCGGGTCGTGCCGGGCGGCCAGCTGGGCCGCCCAGATCGGGTCGTCGCGCTCGACCCGGCCGGGATCCATGAGCCGGCGTCCGACCGACAGCCGCGGCTCGCGTTCGGTCGTGATGCTGACCACGACGAGCGTCCGGAGACGGGCCGGCGATCGGGCGGCGAGCTGGAGGGCGGTCATCGCCCCCATCGAGTACCCGAACAGGTGGAACGTCGCCAGGCCCAGGGCGTCGGCGAACGCCTCGACGTCGTCGACCAGGTCCGCGGCGGTCCACCCGGCGTCCACGTCCCAGCGTGTCCCGGCGTGGCCGCGCGCGTCCGGGGCCAGGACCGTGAAGGTCTCCGCGAGCGCCGGCAGCAGTGGCGCGAAGTGGTCCCGCCCGCTGCCCGTCGCGCCATGCAGGAGGATGAGCGGCGGACCTGAGCCGGACCGCTCGTAGGCGATGTCCAGCCCGTTGGCGGCGACGATCGGCATCGTGGGCGATGCTACGCCGGCGCTATCCTCGACGGGTGATCCAGCATCGACCGGCCACCAGCGTCGATGACCTGCGCCTGGCCGGCGAGGTCATGTCGCGCGCCTGGCGGTCCGGCTCGCGAACCGTGGTCGCCACGCCGGCTGGCATCGAGTGGTGGTACGCCTCCAGCTGGCCGGAGGCCCTGGCCGACCACCTCCGGTTGTGGACGGACGGCGGCGACCTCGTCGCCTGGACGTGGCATGACGCCGGCGAGATCGAATGGTTCGTCTGGACCGGCCAGCCGGCGCGCGACGTGGCCGTGCTGGAGGCGATCCTCGAGGACGCCATCGCGGCGTCGCCCGGGGCGATCGGCATCTGGACGGCCGAGGACGACGACCTGACCCTCGCGACCCTCCGCCACCACGGCTTCGAACCGCTCGGCCGCCGGCTGTCCCAATGGCAGTGGCATCCCGCCGACGGGGAGATCGCAACCCCCCACGTGCCGGACCGGCTACACGATCCGCCACGTCGCCGGCCCGGCCGAGGCCGAGGCTCGCGTCGACGTCCACCGGGCGGCGTTCGCGCCATCACGCCTGACCCTCGACAAGTACGAGCGGCTGGCGACCTGTCCGCACTACCGCTTCGAAGATGATCTCGTCGTGGAGGCGCCGGACGGCACGTTCGCGGCCTTCGCCCTGGCGTGGTGGGACCCGGTCGGCCAAGTCGGCGAGTTCGAGCCGGTCGGGACCCACCCCGACCACCAGCGGCGCGGCCTGGCACGCGCCCTGCTCCGGCACGGGATGCGGCGGTTCGCCGACCTGGGTGCCAGGACCGTGCAGGTCTACTCGGACGCGACGGACGATGGACCGGAGGCGCTGTACGCCGCCGTCGGGTTCCGGCGGCGTGCCTACCACCAGCACGTCCAGCGACCGGCACCCGGGGCTGCCGCGGTACGATCGGACGCATGACCGAACCGACCGGCGCGACCCGCCTGGAGCGCGACTCGATGGGCGAGATGGCCGTCCCGGCCGACGCCCTGTATGGCGCCTCGACCCAGCGAGCCGTCCTGAACTTCCCGATCTCCGGCCAGCGCTTCCCGCGCCGCTTCATCCGCGCCCTGGCGCTGGTCAAGATGGCCGCCGCGGAGACGAACGGCGATCTGGACCTGCTGCCACCTGACGTGGCCCGCGCGATCGCGACGGCGGCCGCGACCGTCGCCGACGGCGACCACGACGAGCAGTTCCCGATCGACGTCTATCAGACCGGCTCCGGCACGTCGACCAACACGAACATGAACGAGGTCGTCGCCCACCTCGCGGCCCGGCGCCTGGGCGACGGCCGCAGCGTGCACCCCAACGACGACGTCAACCGCTGCCAGAGCTCCAACGACAGCATCCCGACCGCCCTCCAGCTGGCCGCCGCCATGGCCATCGAGGAAGCGCTGATCCCAGCGCTCGTCGAGCTGCAGACCGCGTTGGCGGCCAAGGCGGACGAGTTCTGGCCCATCGTCAAGACCGGTCGGACGCACCTCCAGGACGCCACGCCGATCCGGCTCGGCCAGGAGTTCCGGGGCTATGCCGGCCAGGTCGAGGAGACGATCCGGCGGGTCCAGGCAGCCCGCGACGAGCTCCTGACCGTGCCGCTCGGTGGGACCGCGGTGGGGACCGGGATCAATGCCCATCCGGCCTTCGCGGCCCGGACGTGCGCCCGGCTGACCGAGCTGCTGACGCTGCCGGTGCGCGAGGCCCCCAACCACTTCCACGCCCAGGCGACGCTGGACGTGCCGATCGCCGCCCACGGCGCCATCCGTGCCGCCGCCTTGAGCACCTGGAAGATCGCGTCGGACATCCGACTCCTGGGGATGGGCCCGCGGGCCGGCCTGGCCGAGCTGGCCCTGCCGGCGACCCAGCCGGGATCGTCGATCATGCCGGGCAAGGTGAACCCGGTCATCATCGAGTCGCTGACGATGGTCGTCGCCCGGGTCGTCGGCAACGACGCGACCGTCGCGTTCAGCCAGACCGGATCGCTCCTGGAGCTCAACGTCATGCTCCCGGTGACAGCCGTCGCCCTGCTCGAGTCGATCGAGCTCCTCGCCGCCGCCGTGGCCAACCTCGCGCGCCGGACGATCGACGGCCTGGCCGCGACGGACCGCGGCCCGGCGCTCGTGGAACAGGGGCTGATGCTCGCCACGGCGCTCGCCCCGGTCATCGGCTACGACGATGCCGCGGCCCTGGCCAAGGAGGCGTTCGCGTCCGACCGGACGATCCGCGAGCTGGCCCTGGAACGGGGCATGGATCCCGACGAGCTGGACCGGCTGCTGGATCCAGCCGCGATGACCGAGCCCGGGCTAGACGGCGGGCCCGCCGGCGGCTGACGACGCTCGCTCGGGGCGCTCAGCCACCGATCCGGAGCTTGCCGGTCATCGTCGGGTGGACCGAACACCGGAACTCATAGACGCCGGGGACGAGACCCGGGACATCCAGGTCCAGCGTCGCGCGCCCGACGACGACGTCCGTCTTGGCCAGCTCCGTCGCGAAGCCCGGGCCGGCGTACAGCCCGAGGTCGTGCGGGACGTCCATGTCGTCGGTTCTCGAACACGATGTGGAGCGGCAGCCCCGGCGCGGCACCGATGGTCGTCGGCTCGAACGCGATGTTCGCGGCGACGATCGTCAGCGCCTGGCCGGCCGGCGCGGGCACGGGCGCCGGGGTCGCCGCTGACCCGCCGCAGCCGCCGGCGGCGAGGACGATGAGCAGGGCCGCCGCCCGCCACCGGCTCATCCGGCCGCGCCCGGTCCGATCGGGCCGATCGGTCCTGACCGGCGCGTCGCTCGGTCCACGGCCAGCCACCCGCCGAGCACGGTCCAGGTCCCGGCCGTCCCGACCCAGGCGATCGGCGGCGGCAGGAGGAGCGCCGCGCCGACGAGGGTCAGGCCGAGGCCTTCCGGGCTGTGACCGGCGCGGATCGTGGCGATGCCTTGCAGGACCAACCCGACCGCGGCGGCCGATCCCGCGGCGCCGGTCGCCGCCCCGTACGGTCCACCGGCCGCCGCGACGACCAGGGCGATGACCAGCAGCACCTGGCCGACGATCGACGCGGCGACGGCGACGCGCCCGGCTCGCCCGCCGCGCGAGCCGATCCGCAGGGCGAGCCCGGCCGATGCCGCCAGCCCCGCCAGCGCGCCGATGGCGGCCGGCGGCAGGATCCAGGCCAGATAGCCGGGCCAGTCCGGGGCCGCCGGCTCGAGGAGCACGGCCAGGGCGACGATGGCCCACGACGCCCCGGCCAGGAGCGCGGCCCAGGCCACGAACCGCGACGGCACCGCCGGATGGAGGTGGGCATCCAGGGCGCCACGGGCGAGGTCCAGCGTGTCGCGCCAGCCAGGCGGCCGGTCGTCGAGCAGGGCGAGGACCTCGTCGGCATAGCGCGCGCGCCAGCGTGCCGGGTATGCCCCGACGATCCGCCGCCCGGTCCGGGTCGCCCGCGTCGCGCTCACCCGACGCAGCCGTTCTCGACGATGGCCGGCAGGATGCCCGGCTGACCGAGGGCGATGGGCAACGGCCCGAGCACGATCCGCGACGTGTCGACGAACAGGACCCCGTCGCCGTCGACCTCGGTCGCGAACCGGTCCATGCCCCGCGAGGCCGGCCCGAACGTCGGCCCGGCCGGCTTGATCCCGCGTCGGTCGTAACGCGACTGGTGACATGGGCAGTGGAACCAGAAGTCCTCGATGCAGGGGTTGGGCCGGCAGCCGAGGTGCGGGCAACGTTGCGACAGGGCCAGGACATTGACGCCCGCCCCGGTCCCGGTCAGGTCCTGGCCGGGCGACCAGCCCCCACGGGCCGGATCGACCAGGACGACGAACGCCCGCGCCTCCGCCACGTAGGCCGGGAAGCCATCGGCGACGGGCAGGTCGCCGTTGGCGAGCAGGAGCGCGTCGAACGTCCCGATCCGGACGCGTGGTGCGGCCAGGGCGACCGCCGACCAGACGAAGCCCAGGCTGCCGGCGGCGACCTCCACGACCCACAGGCCGACGGCCGTGCCCAGGGCACGGCGCAACAGGGTCCGGCGCGACAACCCCTGGACCTGGTCAATCCGCCGGGCGCGCAGGACGGGGGCGGTCAGCGGCGTGGTCGGCACCGCCGACCGCTCGCCCGGCATCGCCTCAGCCTTCTGTCTCGCCGAGTCGTCCCAGGCCGGTCCGGGCGAACCCATGGAGCCGCTCGAGCTGGGCGCGCACGGTCGCTTCGCCCAGCCCGGTCAGCCGGTACGGCCGGCGACGGTCGATCGGCTCGAGTGCCTCGATGAGGCCGCGGCGTTCGAGCCGGGCCAGGGCTCCATACAGCGTCCCGGGGCCCATCGGTGAGCCGGTGATGGCCTCGACGTCGGTCATGATCGCGTAGCCGTGCTTCGGCCCTTCGGCCAGCGACACCATGATGTACATCGACGGCTCGGCGAACCGTCCGAGGTCCGGCATCTCCTCAGTCATCCGCCACCTCCTCGATCCCGTCCCGGCGCTCGAACGTCGCCACGCCGCGTCGGGACATCATCCCCCCGACGACGAGCCACGCGACGCCATACGTGGCGATCGCACCGACGAGCGGCCACGACGCCGTCTCCTGGAGGACGATCCCGCCGGCCAGGATCGGCAGGACCGCGACGAGCGGCATCCCGATGCCGACGGCGACGAGCGCCCACCGTCGGACCGGCTCCATCCCGGCCCGGATGGCGCCGAGCGCGAGCAGGCCGGCCCCGACGAGCGCCACGAGGACCGCGAACGCCAGGACGGACGCCGGCCACGGCGCGATGACGGCCGCCGCGAACAGCCCGCTGGCGACGACGAGGCCGCGGCCGAAGGCCATCCGCCATCGCCGCAGAAAGACCCCCGAAACGCTCAGCATCATGGCCACGACGGACACCGGGATCAAGGCGTCGGCGCCGTCCGGGCTGGTCCAGGCCAGGGTCGCGGAGGCGATCCAGCCCGCACCGCCCATGATGGCCAAGACGCCGGGCAAGCGATGCGTCCAGGGCACCCGGCGCCGGGCATCGCCGGGGAGCTGTGGGTCGAGGTGGGCGTCCAGGGCCCCTCGAGCGAGGTCGACGTGGTCGAGCGGCCCCGGTGGACGCTCACTCAGGAGCCAGTCCAGCTCGTCACCGTAGCGCTCCCGCCAGGCGGCGGGATAGAGCTCCACCCAACGCGACACGGTCGGCTCCTTTCGCGTCAGTCGGCCGCGATGACGCCGCAGGCGATGCGGGCCCCGCTGTTCCCGGTCGGATCGGTCACCTGATCGTCCGGACCGGCGTGGATGATGATGGCCGAGCCGTCGCCGTCGAAGAGCGACAGCGGACCGGCTGACAGGGTCGCCAGGTCGGTCACACCATCGAGTCGCCCGCGGCCGGCACCATTGACCTCGAGGTTCGGCAGGTCGCCAGCGTGCGCACCGGCCGGCTCACCCAGGCCGTGCTGGGCTCCGAGGGGGTTGTGATGGCCACCGGCCGAGGTGAAGGCCGGGACGACACATCGGCCCACGGCGTGCAGATGGATGCCGTGAAGGCCTTCGCTCAGGCCGTCGACCTTGACGTTCACGTGGACCGAGCCGGTCGAATCCTCGACGAACATGGCCCACCCGACGGGCTGGCCCGCGCCATCCAGCAGGCGGGCGGACGCGTGACTCGCACCGCCAGCGACGACGGCCGAGGCGGTCAGTCCGATGATCGCGGTGGCGACGACGAGGCCACCGATCCGTCGGCGTGCAGTCGACCTGGCCATGGCCTTCTCCTATCGTGTGACGGTATATCGTTGCGCGATATATATGCCTATTCATCGGTTCGTGTCAACCCCCAGGCACGCGCGGCCTCGACCGGCCTCGATCGCCGATCCGCTTTGGTACGATCCGGCGCGATGACCGACACGCACCTGTGGGACCGCGCCGCTGCCCTGCCCGTGCCGGTCGATGGGCGCCGCTTCCCGGAGGTCGCGGCCCTGCCCCAGGGCCTCCCGAGCGTCGGCCAGCTGTTCGACTTCATGCGCGACGCGGAGACGCGCTTCGGGACCCTCCGGCTGCGCATCGTCGAGCGCAGCCAGACAGCCCGTGGCACCCAGGACATGCAGTTCGAGGTCGTGGTCCGGCATCCCGGGGCGGCCAAGGTGACGACCAGCCAGCCGGATCAGGCGATCGGCGGGGCGTACGAGATCTGGATCTCCGACGGCGAGCTCGTCCGGACGTATGCCTCGGCCCACAAGCTGGGCACACAGCGACCCATCCGGAATCGGCCGCGCGGCCTGGACGACCCGGACTTCCCGGGCTCGGCCAAGGTCTACGAGCCGATCACCGCGCTGCCCATGGAGACCCTGCCGGACACGTTCGTCCATCCGGCCGGCTACGCCCAGAACGTCCTGGCGACCGGCGTGTGCACGATCCGCGGCGAGGACGAGATCGGTGGCCGGCCGGTGATCGTCCTCGATTGCGCCCACCCGCGGGCCATCGAGTGGGTCGCCGATCGGCCGGACTTCGCGATCTCCGTCGCGGTCGACCGCCAGCTCGGGATCATCGTCCGGCTGGTCGAGACGATCGGCGGCGTCGCGACCCGAGAGGCCGAGGCGACCGAGGTCGCGCCGGACGCCCCGCTGCCGCCATCTGCCTTCGAGTTCGTCTTCCCCACCGGGACGACGATGCTCTACTGAGCCGGTCCCCTTCCCGCCCCTGTCGACCGCGCGTATAGTCCCGACCAGTGCGCCGGGCCTGGGCGATCACGGTCGCGGGGGTGACCCGGACGGCGGCGCCGAAGGACGTTCGGAAAGGAGGGCCAGCGACCGACGTCGCGCCGCGCATGCCCGGCGCCCCGCGGCTATGCCGCGCCCCGACCTGACATCCCACGCGTCCCATCGCGTCCAGCGCGCGGCGCTCCGCATCGGCGGGTGCAGCCGCCGCACCGGTCGGCCGGACTGGAGGGAGGCCGACCCCGGGACGACCCCGGCTGGAGGCCGGCGGCTCCGTCCCGACGAGGGAGGGTTCGATGACAGCACCACGTTCCCGGGAAGATGTCATCTCGCAGGACGTCGCCGACCTGCACAAGCTCGGTTACGCGCAGGAGCTCTACCGCTCGATGGGCGGGTTCAGCAACTTCGCGATCAGCTTCAGCATCATCAGCATCCTCACCGGCGCGGTCATCCTCTACGACTACGGCCTGGCCTGGGCCGGGACCGCCGCGGTCCTCATCGGTTGGCCGTTCATCACGATCTTCGTCCTGATGATCGCGGCGTCGATGGGCGAGATCGCCTCGGCCTACCCGACCGCCGGTGGCCTGTACTACTGGGCCAGCCGGATGAAGAACAAGAACTGGGGATGGTGGACCGCCTGGTTCAACCTCATCGGCCAGTTCGCGATCGTCGCCGGGATCAACTACTCGGCGGCGCTGTTCATCAACGCCACGCTCGTCACGCCGATCCTGTCGAACTTCGGGATCGACTACGGCAACACGACGGTCCTTCTCGGCTCGGCTGAACAGCCGATCCTGGTCGGATCGCTGGTCACGATGGGCATCCTCATGCTCATCCAGCTGGCCATCAACATCGCCGGCATCAACCTTGTCGCCCTGCTCAACCAGGTCAGCGTGTGGTGGCACATCGGGATCGTGGCTGCCGTAGTCGTCCTGGTCTTCCTGGCCGGCAAGCCGGACGAGTCCGGGCTGACCTTGTTCGCCATCCAGCCGCAGGATGTGGCCGGCAGTTGGGAGATCAACATCGGCGGCGTGATCGACCTCGACTTCGGGGCGGCGATCACCTACCCGATCCTGCTGGCCTTCTTCTTCTCGCTCCTCCAGGCCAACTGGACCTATACGGGCTACGACGCCTCGGCCCACGTGGCCGAGGAGACGGTCGGCGCGCGTGTCGCGAGCGCTTGGGGCATCTTCCTGTCGGTCGCGGTCAGCGCGATCGTGGGCTACATCTTCCTGGTCACCCTCTCCACCCACCTCCCAGCTCTCACGACGCTGTTCCCGGCCTCCTTCGACGGAGCTGATCCTGCCAAGTACAGCCAGTACTACTTCGGCGATGGGGCGGCAGTCATCGACACACTCATCTACAACCTCGGTCCGACCGTGGGTGGCGTGCTGTCTGCCGGCATCGCCATCGCCATGTGGTTCTGCGGCCTGTCCGCCATCGCCTCGGCTGGACGCATGCTGTTCGCGTTCAGCCGTGACGACGGGGTCCCGGCGTCTGGCTGGCTCAAGAAGGTGTCGCGCCGCTACCGCACACCGGCCAATGCCCTGATCGGGATCGTGGTGGTCGCGTGGCTGTTCACGGTCGCGGCCTTCTTCGTCGGCAAGGGCACCGCGGTCATCATCGTGACCGCCATCAGCACGATCTTCCTGTACGCCGCCTACGGCGTCGTGATCTACCTCGGGGCCACGACCCCGGAATGGCTCAAGGAGCGCGTCTGGAGCCTCGGCCGCTGGTCGAAACCCATCGCCTGGGTGGCCGTCGCCTGGATCCTCGTCCTGATGGTCCTGTTCAGCTTCCCGACGTCGGGCAACATCTCGTTCCCGTTCATGGTCGGCGTCGTCCTGTTCCTCGTCGTCTACTACTTCGGCTGGGCCCGCCGCAGCTTCAAGGGTCCGCGGTCCATGGGTGATGCGGCCGAACTGACCGAGATCGAGCGCGAATTCGAGCGGGCGGCCGGCGAGGTCGCCACCACCTGATCGACCACCACCGCGACCCAGGGCCGGTCGGATCCGTCCGGCCGGCCCGCGACCCGTCGGCAACGACCGACCGCACCGAGGATCCCCGATGTACGACCACGACGACGATCACGCCAAGCACCCCCGCCTCGCGGAGCTCGAGGCGATGGTCCGCGACGGGCGGATCGACACGATCGTCGTCGCGTTCACCGACATGCAGGGCCGGCTCATGGGCAAGCGCGTCCATGGCCAGGCGTTCCTCGACGGGGTCATCGACCACGGGGCGCATTTCTGCACCTATCTCCTGGGCACGGACATGGAGATGAACACGCCCGAAGGCTTCCAGCTGATGAACTGGGAGACCGGCTACGGAGACTGGATCGCCCGGCCCATCTGGGACCAGCTCCGCGAGCTGCCCTGGCTGCCGGGCACCGCGCTCGTCCTGTCCGACACCATCGACGAGGAGACCGGCGCGGAGATCCCGGTCTCGCCGCGGACCATCCTCAAGCGCCAGGTCGCCCGGGCCGCGGACGCCGGCTTCGCGGTCAAGGCCGGCTCCGAGTTCGAGTTCTACGTCCTCAAGGACTCCTGGGAGTCGTTGGCCGAGAACGGCTGGCCCCTGCCCCGCACGTTCGGCTATTACAACGAGGACTACCATCTGCTCCAGGCGACCAAGGCGGAGCCGCTCCACCACCTGCTGCGGACCCAGATGAGCGCGGCCAACGTGCCCATCGAGTTCAGCAAAGGCGAGGCCGCCAACGGCCAGCACGAGGTCAACATCCGCTACGACCACGTCCTCGAGTCGGCCGACCGGAGCGTCGTGTTCAAGCATGGGGCGAAGGAGATCGCCTTCCTCAACGGCTGGGGCATCACGTTCATGGCCAAGCCGGACCATCGCTGGACGGGGTCGTCCGGGCACCTCCACATGAGCGTCTGGGACCTGGCCAAGGACGTTCCGCTCATGCACGCGACCGGACGGGAGAAGCCCGGGCCGTACGGACTGTCGAAGATCGGCCAGCAGTTCATGGCCGGCATGATGTCGCTGTCCCGGGAGCTGGCCGTGTTCGTCGCCCCGTTCATCAACTCCTACAAGCGCTACGCGTCGTTGTCGTGGGCGCCGGTCAACGTCGTGTGGGGGCGCGACAACCGGACGACGGGCTTCCGCCTCGTCGGCCATGACAAGGGGCTCCACGTGGAAAACCGCTTCCCGGGCGGCGACATGAACGCCTACCTGACCTACGCCGCGATGGTCGGGGCGGGCCTGTACGGCATCGAGCACGGCCTGAAGCTGGACCCGGAGTTCAAGGGCAACGGCTATCTGGCCACGGGCGTCGCGCGGATGCCGAGGGCACTGTACGAGAGCATCCGGGAGCTGGAGCAGTCGCAGGCGGCCGCGCGACATCTTCGGCGACGATGTCGTCGAGCATTACCTCAACGCGGCGCGGGTCGAGCAGGAGATCTACGACTCGGTCGTCCACCCCTGGGACCGCGAGCGCTACCTCGAGCGCGGGTAGCCCGTCGCCTGCGCGCCGACCGGACAGCGGGCGGGTCGCACGCCGGACGCGCACGACCACATCGGACGTGACACTCTGCAGGCGATGACCGAGGACACGGCCCGGCTCGACGCCGTCACGCTCCAGCCGCCGGACCCGCTCGCCATCGACGACGGAGCCGCCCGGATCCAGGGCGCCCTGTACCGGATCGCCGCCGCGGCCAGCTCAGCGGAGGACCTCTCCGCGTTCTATGCGACGGTCCATGCCATCGTCGGCGAGCTCATCGACGCCCGCAACTGCTACATCGCCCTGTACGACGCGGAGCGCGGCGCGATCAACTTCCCGTACTACGTCGACACCGTCGACCCGGACATCCCGGACCCGACGGTGTGGGAGCCGTACGGCGTCGGCGATGCCGGTGGCGTGACCGCCTACGTCCTGCGGACGGGCCGACCGGAGCGGATCACCTACGACCGGTACCTGGAGCTCATGGCCGCCGGCGAGGTCAACGACGCCGGCGCGGACTCGGTGGAATGGGTCGGCGCACCGCTCCGCGACGACGAGCGGACGATCGGCCTGATCGCCGTCCAGTCCTACGAGCCGGGCGTCCACTACGACGACCGGGACGTGGACCTCCTGACGTTCGTGGCCGGCCATATCGCGTCGGCGCTGAGCCGGGCCCGGGCGATCGAGGAGACCCGTCAGCGCAACGCCGAGCTGGCCGTCATCAACGAGATCGGCGATGCGCTCGCCCGGCAGCTCGACTTCGACGGGGTCATCGAGCTCGTCGGCGAACGCCTCCGGGCGATCTTCGCGGCCCGGAGCGTGTCGATCGGTCTCCTCGACGCGGCTGCCGACCTGGTCGACTGGCGCTACGAGCTCGACGAGGGCGACCGCCTCCACACGCCGCCCACGTCGGCCGGCGTCGGCCTGACCGCCCGTGTCATCGCCGAGCGTCGGCCGATCCGGATCGTCACCAGGGCGGCCCTCGAAGCCGCCGGTGCGATCACCGTCGGGACCTCGGAGTCGGGCTCATGGCTGGGCGGACCGATCATGATCGGCGACCTTGTCGCCGGGATCGTCATCCTCGAGAGCATCGATGAGCACGCCTTCGACGAGGCCGACGAACGGCTCCTGGCCACGTTGACGTCGAGCATGGGCGTCGCCCTCGACAACGCGCGGCTATTCGAGGAGACCAAGCGCCTGCTCAAGGAATCCGACGAACGGGCGGCCGAGCTGGCCATCATCAACAGCATCCAGCAAGCCCTCGCCGCGGAGCTGGACATGCAGGCGATGTACGACCTGGTGGGCGACAAGCTCCAGGAGATCTTCGACGCCCAGGTCGTCGATATCGCCCTCTACGACTTCGACACCGGCGTCGTGCATTACCCGTATGCCATCGAGCGTGGCGTCCGCTACCCGGACGAGCCCGTCCCGTTCTCGGACCAGACCAAGACATTCATCGCTGCTCGGATCCATGAGGTCATCCCGGACGTGCCGGCCTTCGAGCGCGAGCGCGGTCTGTCCATGGCCGTCGTCCAGGGCGAGCCGTCGTTGTCCATCGTGCGAGTGCCGATGACGGTCGGCGGCGAGGTCCGGGGCAGCATCTCGCTCCAGAACCTCGACCATGTCGACGCCTTCTCGGACGCCGACGTTCGCCTGCTCAGCACGCTGGCCGCCAGCCTGGGCGTCGCCCTGGAGAACGCCCGACTCGTCGACGAGACCCGCCAGCGCAACGCCGAACTGGCCCTCATCAACGGCATCCAACAGGGCCTGGCCGCCGAGCTGGATATGCAGGCGATGTACGACCTGGTCGGCGACAAGGTCCAGGAGATCTTCGACGCCCAGGTCGTCGACATCGGGATCCTCGACGACGACGCTGCCTACCTGCACTTCCCGTACGCCATCGAACGGGGCGTCCGCTTTCCTGACGAGCCGATGCGGCTCATCGGGTTCCGGCGCCACGTCGTCGAGACCCGAGCTCCATACGTGGCCAACGAGGACGTCGAAGGCCTCGGCATCGCCTTCGGGCAACCGGGGGGCGCGATCGCCGGCGAGGAGGCCAAGTCGGTGATGTTCGTGCCGCTCATCACCGGCGACACGGTCCACGGCGTCATCTCCGTCCAGAACCTCGACCGCGAGCATGCCTTCTCCGACGCCGACCTCGGCCTGCTCACGACGCTGGGGGCCAGTCTCAGCGTGGCCTTGGAGAACGCCCGGCTCATCGACCAGACGCGCCAGCGGGTCATCGAGCTCGACACCGTCAATCGGGTCGGGGAGGCGATCCAGTCACAGCTCGACCTCGGCGCCCTCATCGACCTCGTCGGCGAGCGCCTGCGCGAGGCGTTCACCGCCGACATCGTCTACATCGCGCTCCTCGACGAGGCCGCCGGCGTCATCCGGTTCCCGTTCTTCAACGAGGATGGCCGCGTCCTGACCCAGGAGGACATCCCGTTCGGCGAGGGCCTGACGTCGCGGATCCTTCGCGACCGGACGCCGTTGCTGCTGCGGACCGGCGAGGAGTGGGCCGCGATCGGCGACCGCGGTCTGGGCACCCAGGCGGCGACCTACCTCGGTGTCCCGATCCTCGTCGGGGACGAATCGATCGGGGTCATCAGCATCCAGAGCACGCGCGAGGAGGGCCGCTTCCACGAGTCCGACGTCCGCCTCCTGACGACGATCGCGGCCAACGTCAGTGTCGCCATCCAGAACGCCCGGCTGTATCGCGAGGCGGGCCAGCGCGCCGACGAGATGGCCGCCCTGGCCGATGTCGGCCGCGAGATCTCGGCCACGCTCGACCCGAAGGCGGTCCTGCAGACCATCGCCAAGCAGACCCAGCGACTGCTCCTGGCCTACTCGAGCGCCGTCTACCTGGCCGACCCGGACCAGGGCGGGTTCCAGGCCACGGTCGCCATCGGTCAGATGGCCGAGGCGATCCTGGCCGATCGGATCACGGAGGGCGAGGGCATCATCGGCGACATCGTCCGGCGCCGCGAGGCCGAGGCGATCAACGACGTCCTGGCCGATCCGCGGACCGTGACCATCCCCGGGACCGAGCCGGGTACGGAAGAGCGGCTGATGGCGGCTCCGCTCCTCGCCCATGGCGAGGTGACCGGGGTCATGGCCGTCTGGCGCCCGGGCACGGGCGAGCCGTTCGGGCAGAGCGACCTGGATCTCCTCATCGGCCTCTCCCAGCAGGCGGCGATCGCCATCGAGAACGCTCGACTGTTCCGCGATGCCGAGGGCGCCCGCGAGGCGGCCGAGGCGGCCGACAGCGCCAAGAGCACGTTCCTGGCGGCGATGAGCCACGAGATCCGGACGCCGATGAACGCGATCATCGGGATGAGCGGGCTGCTTCTGGACACGCCGATGACCGACGAGCAGCGTGACTACGCCGAGACGATCCGGACGAGCGGCGACGCGCTGCTGACGATCATCAATGACATCCTCGACTTCTCGAAGATCGAGGCCGGCCGGGTCGAGCTGGACCGCCGTCCGTTCGACCTCCACCGGACCATCGAGAGCGCCCTCGACGTACTCGCCCCGACGGCGGCCGCCAAGGGCTTGGAGCTCGCCTATGCGATCGATGAAGGCGTCCCGCGGACGATCGTCGGTGACGAGGGCCGGCTGCGCCAGATCGCGCTCAATCTGCTGTCCAACGCGGTCAAGTTCACGGAGTCCGGCGAGGTCGAGCTGACGGTCACTGGTGAGCGATCGCCTGGCCGCGACGACAGCCGGCGCTGGTCGTTGTCGGTCGCGGTCCGCGACACCGGAATCGGCATCCCGCCCGATCGAATTGGACGGCTGTTCCAGTCGTTCAGCCAGGCCGACGCGTCGATCTCCCGGCGCTACGGCGGGACGGGCCTGGGACTGGCCATCAGCCGGCGCCTGGCGGAGCTCATGGATGGGACGCTGGTGGCGGACAGCGCCGGCGTCGCCGGCCTGGGCAGCACGTTCCGGCTGACCATCCAGGCCGACGCGGCCGAGGATGCCGCGCAGGTCACGCCGATCGCCGGTATCGATCTCGCGGGGCGGTCGGTCCTTATCGTCGACGACAACGCGACCAACCGGCGGATCCTCGGAACGCTCCTCGAGCGGTGGGGCATGCCGGTCGCGTCCACCCCCTCGCCCCGCGAGGCGCTGGGCTGGGTGACCGAGGGGCGGCGGTTCGACCTGGCCATCGTCGACCTGCACATGCCGGAACTGGACGGGCTCGCGCTCGCGACGGCCATCCGTGCCGCCGAGGCGGGATCCCAGACACCGGTCGTCATCCTGTCGTCCCTGGGTCTCCACGAGCGGTCGACCGAGGCCGTCGCCGCGTTCCTCGTCAAGCCGGTCAAGCCATCGGCCCTGTACGACACGCTGGCCACGGTGCTGGCCGGCCAGGCGGCCGCCGTCCCCGTCCGGACGACCTCCACCGGGATCGATCACGGCCTCGGGGCGCGCCATCCGTTGCGCCTGCTCCTGGCCGAGGACAACGCCGTCAACCAGAAGCTCGCGCTGCGCCTGCTCGAGCGGATGGGCTACAGCGCCGACGTCGTCGGGAATGGCCTGGAGGCCCTTGACGCCGTCGAGGGGACGGCCTACGACGTCATCCTCATGGACGTGCAGATGCCCGAGCTGGACGGCCTGGAGACGACCCGCCGGATCCGCCACCGCTGGCCCGGTGACACCGGACCGCGGATCGTGGCCATGACGGCCAACGCGATGGAAGGCGATCGCGAGGCGTGTCTGGCCGCCGGCATGGACGACTACATCGCCAAGCCGATCCGGCCAGAGGCCCTGGGTGATGCCCTCCTTGCGACACCCCGCCGGGCGGTGGTCTCTTGACCGGCTCCCGCTCGGAGACCGGCGGTCGGGTCCTGGTCGTCGATGACGCGGCGTTCAACCGGCGGCTGCTGACCCGAATGCTGGCCGACCTCGGCCACGCCACGCTGGAGGCGACCGACGGCCGCCAGGCCCTCGACCTCCTGGGCGACCCGGCGACCGAGCCCGTCGACGTCGTCCTCCTCGACATCGTCATGCCGGTCATGGACGGCTACGAGACACTGGCGGCGCTGAAGGCCGACGCGCGACTGCGCGACCTGCCGGTCATCGTCATCTCCGACGTCGACGAGCTGGCCAGCGTCGTCCGCTGCATCCGGATGGGTGCTGCTGACTATCTCCCCAAGACCGTCGACCCGGACATCCTCCACGCCCGGATCGAGTCGTCGCTCGCCCAGAAGCGCCTCCACGACCTGGAGCGTCGGACGCTCGAGGAGCAGACCCGCCTGCTGGCGACGATCGATCGCCAGCGCTCGGAGCTGTCGCGATTCCTCTCGCCGCAGGTCGCGGCCCTGGTGTCCAGCGACGACGGTGAGGCGATGTTGGCCGGCCACCGCCGCGAGATCACCGCGATGTTCTGTGACCTGCGCAACTTCACCGGCTTCTCAGAACAGGCGGAGCCGGAGGAGGTCCTCGGCTTCCTGCGGGCCTATCACGCCACGATGGGCGGGCTCGATCGTCGAGCATGAGGGCACCCTGGAGCACTTCGCCGGGGACGGGTTCATGACCTTCTTCAACGACCCGGTCCAGCAGCCGGACCACGCGGCGCGGGCGATCCGGCTGGCCGTGGCGATGCGCACGGCCTTCGTCGGTCTGGCCGACGAGTGGCGCCGGCGAGGCCACGTCCTGGAGCTCGGGATCGGCATCGCGACCGGCTACGCGACGCTCGGCCGGATCGGCTTCGAGGGCCGCTATGACTACGGTGCGGTCGGCCACGTCATCATCCTGGCCGCTCGTCTGAGCAGCGACGCCGGGCCGGGTCAGATCCTCATCGACCAGCGTTGCCATGCCGCCGCGGAGACCTCGGTCGAGGCCACGGCTGCCGGGGAGCGTCAGCTCAAGGGCTTCAGCCGCCCGGTCGGGACGTACGCGGTGGACGGGATGCGCCTGCCGGCGGCCAGCGCATGACCGAGCCGGCGATCGATCCGGCGGCGTTCGCCCGCCTGGTCGAGATCACGGGTGGCGACCTGGAGTTCATGGGCGAGCTCATCGACACGTACGTCGATGATGCCGACGGTCAGCTGGCCGCCCTGCGGACGGCGGCCGCGGCCGGCGATGCGGCCGCGATGCTCCGGCCGGCGCACACCCTCAAGTCGAGCAGTGCGAACATCGGGGCGATGCACCTGGCGGAGCACTGCCGGACGATCGAGGCGGACGCGCGCACCGGTCACGTGCCCGACGCCGTCGCCCGGGTGGACGCCGTCGCCGAGGCGCTGGCGGCCGCGACCGCCGACCTCGAAGGTCGTCGCGCGACGGGCTGATTCAGGCGGCGCCGGTCACCGGGCTGTCGGCGTCGAGCCCGGCGGCCATCAGCTCGAACAGCTCCACCGGGGCCGTGACGAGCTCGGTGGCCGGCCGGCTCAGCAGGTAGCCCTGGCCGGCGTCGAAGCGCAGCTCCAGGACCGCCTCTAGCATGTCCGCGGTCTCGATGCCCTCGGCCACGATCGTCCGGCCGCGCTGGCGGGCCACGCCGCCGAGCGCACGCAGGACCGCCTCGGACGGCTCATGGTGGGCGCCGGCGCGGACGAGCGACAGGTCGATCTTGATGATGTCGAAGTCGATCTCACTGAGGAGGCGGAGACCGGCGTTGCCGGCCCCGACATCGTCGATGGCCACCCGGACATCATGGCGGCGCAGCGTCGCGATGGCCGCCTTCAACCGGGCGTAGTCCTCGACCTCCTCGCGCTCGGTCAGCTCCACGACGAGCTGTGACGACGGGATCTCGAAGCGCCGGGCCAGGGCGATGATCTCGAGCGGGCTGAACGCGTCCGACTCGAGGGTACGCGGCGAGAGGTTGATGGCGATGTAGGTGTCGGGCGCGAGTTGGGCGGCGCCGGCCAGGACGGTCCGGGCCGCGACGACGTCCAGCTCGATGGTCCGGCGGGTCGCCTCGGCCGCCACGAACAGGCTCGTCGGGTCGGCGAAGCCGGACGCCGGATCGACCCGGATGAGCCCCTCGTAGCCGACGACCTGGCCGGTCTTCAGCGAGTAGATCGGCTGGTAGACGGAGCGGAGCAGGTCGCCTTCGGCGACGCGCTCGACGGCGGTCGCCAGCTCGACCAACGAGCGCTCGTCGTCGGCGACGCCGTGGCGGGCCGGGTCGAAGCGCTCGACGACCGTCCGGCCGTGGCGCTTGCCGGCGTAGAGGGCGGCATCGGCGTGGAGGATCATCTGCTGCCGTCCGGCGCTGACGTCCGGGTAGGCGGTGATACCGATGGTCAGCGAGCACGGGCCGCCGCGGCCGTGGTTGCCGCTCAGCGCCGCGGCGAGGAGGTGGTTGGCCACGATCTCGGCCCCGTCCAGGTCGCAGTCCGGCAGCAACAGCGCGAACTCGTCGCCACCGATCCGGAAGGCCCGGTCGGAGCGGCGGAGGTTGGCCCGCATGATCTGGGCGACCGCACGCAGGACCTCGTCGCCCGCCACGTGGCCGCGCCGGTCGTTGACCTGCTTGAGGTCGTCCACGTCGATCATCAGGAGGGCCAGCGGCTGCTTCGCGTCACGGGCGCTCGTCATCTGGTCGTCGAGCGCCTCCTGGAACGCGCGGTGGTTGCCGAGGCCGGTCAGGCCATCCAGCAACGAGTCGAGGCGCGCCCGGTCGTAGGCGGTCTGGAGGCCGAAGCGATCATCGTCGAGAGCGCGCACGTGGCGCCGCAGGCGACGCCACACGAACGCCAGGAGGGCGCCCAGGATGAGGGCCGTGACGATGGCGATGACGGTCAGGACCGGGGCTGCCGCGGCGATAGCCGGATCGGTCGAGGTGCTGGCCAGCGGGCCGACCGCGGCCAGGGCGACGAGCGTCACGAGGTAGCCAAGGACGAGCCCACGCGTCGCCAGACGCTGGATGGCCTGCGGTGATGGGGCGGCGTCTCGCGAGCGCGGCCTGAGCATGGGCGTCCTTCTGGTCCGGCCTGGTGCCCCCCGGCACCGCGTGGTGTACCTGATTCAGGGCCGTTCGGTACCCCGTACGAAGGTCCGGGGGTGCTCGCCGGGCCGGCCGTTCGCGGCCCTCCGGGGCCGATCCAGCCCTTAGGCGAGGGACGTCAGGCGGCGCGCCAGGTCGACGTGCCCGGCGGCTGCCGCGAGGTCGGCGGCGGTGCTCCGATCGTCGGCCCGGAGCGTTGGATCCGCCCCGGCCGACAGGAACAGCTCGACCATCTCGACGTCGCCTTGCTGCGCGGCCTCGTGGAGCGGGCGTGAACCCGCCGTGCTGGGTCGCATCCACGTCCGCGCCGGCGCCCAGCAGGACCCGGCAGACCTCGACATGGCGGCCGGCTGCCGCGGCGTGAAGGGGCTGATTGGCGAACGGGTTGTGGCCGTACGTGTCCACCGACGCGCCGGCTGCGAGCAGCACCCGGGCCGCCTCCGCCTTGCCGAAGAAGGCGGCGAGGTGGAGTGCCGTGAATCCGTCGCCGGCGAAGGCCCTGGCCCGCTCGGGATCCTCCTCGAGACGCTCGCGCAACCGGTCCAGGTGCCCGAGCGCCGCGGCGTCGAACACGTCCATGTCGGGGTCCGCGGCCAGGAGCGCGTCGAGCATCGTCCGGTCGAACCGGTAGCGGGCATGGAGGAGCGCGGACACCCCGTCGTCACCGCGGCTGTCGGCCAGGGACGGATCGGCCGCGACCAGGGCCACCACCTCGTCGGTCTCCCCGGCGTCGATGGCGGCGATGAGGGGCGACGCATCCGGCATGGGCAGGCTCCTCGCGGCTCGGCCGGGCTAGGGTACCCGCCCGGCGAGCGGGGTCATGCGGCCGGGACCGCGCAGCACGTCGACAGCCACGGGTACGATGGCCGCCCGCACACCGTCACGTGAGGTTGAGCCACCGATGCGACTCGCCGACAAGGTCACGATCATCACCGGGGCCGGTGGTGGGATGGGACGGGTCGCCGCGCGCATGTTCGCGGCCGAGGGCGCCAAGGTCGTGGTCGCCGAGTACGGCGAGGCGGCCGGCCGCGAGACCGTCGATCTCATCACCGCGGACGGCGGCGCCGCGACCTTCGTCAAGGTCGACGTGTCGAAGGAAGCCGACGCGATGGCGATGGTCGATCACGCGATCGCCACCTACGGCCGGCTTGACGCCCTCTACAACAACGCCGGGGTCATGCCCGAGGCCGATCACTCGGTGACGGACACCGCCGTCGACGTCTGGGACCAGGTCATGGCGGTCAACGTCCGAGGAGTCTTCCTGGGCTGCAAGTACGCCATCCCGGCGATGGAGGCGGCCGGAGGCGGGAGCATCATCAACATCGCCTCGTTCGTGGCCCTCCTGGGCTGCTCGGTGCCCCAGGATGCCTACACCGCCTCGAAGGGCGCGGTGCTCAGCCTGACCCGCAGCCTGGCCGTCCAGTTCGGGCCCAAGGGCATCCGCACCAATGCCATCTGCCCGGGCCCGGTGGAGACGCCGTTGCTCATGGACTGGCTGGTCAAGGACGAGGAGGCCAAGCGCATCCGCCTGGCCCGCAATCCGAGTGGCCGCTTCGGCAAGCCCGAGGAGATCGTCCACATGGCGGTCTACCTGGCCTCGGACGAGTCGCGCTGGACGAACGGTGCGTCGCTCGTCGTCGACGGTGGGATCACCGTCAACTACTTCTAGGGCACCGCCATGACGGACGAGCCGACCGAGGAGATGGTGGACGAGGCGGGAGCGGACATGGCCAGTGGTCGGATCGCCATCGGCGTGGACGTCGGTGGCAGCGGCATCAAGGCGGCGGTGGTCGACGTCGAGTCCGGCCGGTTCCGCTCGGAGCGACATCGCGTGCCGACGCCGCAGCCCGCGACGCCCCAGGCGGTCAACGCCTCCATCGGGCGTCTCGTCCGCCGCCTGGCTCGCGAGGCAGGCATCGCCGACACGGCCCCGGTCGGCGTGGGCCTGCCCGGCGTGGCCATCGACGGCGTGCTCCGGACCGCGGCCAACATCGACCCGGCCTGGGTGGACTATCCCGTCGCCGACCGACTGGGAGCGCTGCTCAAGCGCCCGGTCTCCATCGTCAACGATGCCGATGCGGCCGGGATCGCCGAGATGCGCTTCGGCGTCGGCGCGGGCAAGCGCGGGGTCGTCGTCTTCCTGACCCTGGGGACCGGCGTGGGATCCGGGGTGTTCAACGATGGCGTGCTCGTCCCGAACACCGAGTTCGGCCAGATGGAGGTCAACGGCAAGCCCGCCGAACGCCGGTCCGCCTCGGCCGCCCGGACCCGCAAGAGCCTGTCCTGGAAGGCCTGGGCGATGGACCTCGACGAGCACCTCCAGCACATCGAGGACCTCATCTGGCCGACCCTGTTCATCCTGGGTGGTGGGGTCAGCAAGAACGGCGACAAGTTCATCCCGCGTCTGGAGCGACGGACCCCGGTCGTCGCCGCCCAGCTCCGCAACGACGCCGGGATCATCGGCGCGGCCATCGTCGCCGCCGAGGGCCTGGCCGATGCGGCCACGACCTACGACGACCTGCCCGCGGGCTTCTCGCCGGAGGCCGTCGCTGACGCCTGACCGGTCGCCCGGTCGACGCCGGCCGCGTGGCCGGCCTGCCTGAGATGCCCGGCCTCGAGCTCGGGGAGCTGTCCGCCCAGCTGCGCTTCTTGCTGGACCTCGGCGTCGCAGTGGGGGTCGCCCTCATCGGCGGGGCCATCGCGGTCCGGCTCCGCCAGCCGGCCGTCGTCGGCTATCTCGTGGCCGGCATCATCATCGGTCCGGCCACGCCGGGCTTCGTCGGCGACGTCGAGCGCATCGCGGTCCTGGCCGATGTCGGCGTCGTCCTCCTGCTGTTCGCGCTCGGCGTCGAGTTCTCCATCCGCGGCCTCCAGCGGGTCCGGCGAGTAGCCATCCCGGGCGGCACGATCCAGATCGTCCTGACCCTGCTGATCGGCGCGGCGATCATGATCGGCCTCGGGGCCGGGGCGCAGGAAGCCTTCGTCGTCGGTGCCTGCCTGTCCCTGTCGTCGACCCTGGTCGTGCTCAAGGCCCTCATCGATCGGGGCGAGATGGACAGCCTCCACGGCCGGGCGGCGATCGGCTGGTCCATCGTCCAGGACATCGCGACGATCGTGTTCATCGTCGCCCTGCCGCCGATCGCCGGCGGCGACGTCGTCTTCCCGTTCCTGCTGGCCCTGGCCAAGGCGGCCCTGTTCCTGGCCCTCGCCTACCTCGTCGGGACGCGCCTCCTGCCGTGGGCGTTCTCGGCGGTGGCCCGCCTGGGATCGAGCGAGCTGTTCCTGCTGGCGGTCGTCGCGACGGCCCTGCTGACGGCCTTCGTGTCCAGCGCGGTCTTCGGCCTGTCCATCGCGCTCGGCGCGTTCGTCGCCGGCGTCCTCGTGTCCGAGTCCGAGCTGTCGCACCAGGCCGCGGCCGAGGTCACCCCCTTCCGGGACCTGTTCGCGGTCCTGTTCTTCGTGTCGGTCGGGATGCTCGTCGACCCCGCGGCGCTGGCCGCGGAGATCGGCATCGTCGCGCTCCTCGTCGTCGTCGCGATCGTCGGCAAGGGCGTCCTGACCGGCGCCCTGGCACGCGGCCTCGGGATGCCGCGGCGGTCGGCCATCCTCCTCGGCGCAGCGATGGCCCAGGTCGGCGAGTTCAGCTTCATCCTGGCCGAGGACGCCCTGGGCCTGGGCCTCATGGACGAACGCGGCTACAACCTCATCCTGGGCACGGCGGTGGTGACGATCATCCTCTCGCCGTTCGTCCTGCGCGCCGCGGACGCCATCGTCGACCGGACCGAGACAGCCGACGACCGGGATGCGGTGGCGGGGGCCGCCGCCGCCCTGGTGATCGACCCGACGCCAGGCCCAGCCGTGCCGCTGTCCCGCTCCGAGGCGGCCATCGACCCGGACGAGGACGCCCGCCGGCCGACGATCGTGGTCCTCGGCGCCGGGCGGGTCGGACGGGTGGTCGTCCGGGCGGCTCGTCGACGCGGCTTCCGATGCCTGGTCGTGGACCGCGACCCACAGCGACTCGAGGAGGTGGCGGCCCTCGGCGCGGTCACCCTGTTCGGGGACGCGGCCAGTCCGGAGATCCTTCGGCGGGCCGGACTGGACCGGGCCCGCGTCCTGGTCGTGACCATCGGCGACCCGCTGACCGTCCGGCTGGCCACCGAACGGTCGCTCCGGATCAATCCGCGAGTGGCCATCGCGGCCCGGACCCGCGGCCTGCGCGAGATCGACGTGCTCCGCACGCTGGGGGTCAATCGCCTGGCTGACCCCGAGGCCGAGGCCGCGTTCGAGCTGGCCCGTCACGCCCTCCAGCGGATGGGCGTGTCCGGGCCGGAGCTGACGGCCATCATCAGCGGCTTGCGCCGCGACGTGTACGGGCGCGACCGGACCTAGGGCGCGCCTGACGCCCGGGCGCAGGGACCGGCCTGAGCCGCGACCGGGCGTATCATCGATGCCCCATCGACCCGTCCCGCAACCTGCCAGTGAGGCCCTCCGATGACCACCGACGCGCAGCCGACGACGGACCCCAGCACGACCCCGGCCGCCATCCGGATGGTCATCGGCGGCGAGTCGGTCGAGGCCGCCGATGGGCAGACCTTCGACATCGTCAATCCGGCCGACGGCACGGTCGTCGCAACGGCGCCGCTGGGCGGCCGCGAGGACGTCGATCGAGCCGTGGCCGCCGCCCAGGCGGCGTTCGAGGAGCGCAAGGGCTGGGCGTCGTGGGCGGCCGGCAAGCGGGGCCGGACCCTGGCCAAGTTCGCGGCCCTGATCAAGGCCAACACCGAGGAGCTGGCCCGGCTCGAGAGCCGGAATGTGGGCAAGCCGATCAGCGGGGCCCGCGGCGAGGTGACCGGTGCGTCGCTCGTCTTCGACTACTACGCCGGCGCGGCGAACAAGATCTTCGGCCAGACCATCCCGGTGTCGAAACCCGGCCTGGATCTCACCCTGCGCGAGCCGATCGGTGTCGTGGGGCTCATCGTCCCCTGGAACTTCCCGATCCTCATGGCCTCGTGGAAGGTGGCCCCGGCCCTGGCCGCGGGCAACACGGCCGTCCTGAAGCCCGCCTCGTATTCGCCATCGACGGCCATCCGCCTCGGCGAGCTCGCCCTGGAGGCCGGCATCCCGCCTGGTGTGCTGAACGTCATCACCGGCCCGGGCGGCACGGCGGGCGCCTCGCTGGCGGCCCATCCCGGCGTCGGCAAGGTCGCGTTCACCGGCGAGACCACGACGGGGCAGGAGATCATGCGGCTGGCCGCCGGCAACATCAAGAAGGTCTCCCTCGAGCTCGGCGGCAAGAGCCCGAGCATCGTGTTCGCCGACGCGGACCTCGAGAAGTTCGCCCGCGAGTCGCCGTATTCGGTGTTCGACAACACCGGCCAGGACTGCTGTGCCCGCAGCCGGATCCTCGTCGAGCGATCCGTCCACGAGCAGGTCGTCGAGCGCTTCGCCGAGGCGACCCGCAAGATCGTCGTGGGCGATCCGGCCGACGACGCGACGGAGGTCGGGACGCTCGTCTCGTTCAAGCAGCGCGAACGCGTCCAGGACTACATCGAGATCGGGCTGGGCGAGGGCGCCCAGGTCGTCATCGGCGGCGAGCCGCCCAGCGATCCGACCCTGGCCGGCGGCGCGTATCTCCTTCCGACGGTGTTCGACGGCGTCGACAACGACATGCGCATCGCCCGCGAGGAGATCTTCGGCCCGGTGGTCAGCGTCATCCCGTTCGACTCCGAGGAGGAGGCCCTGCGCCTGGCCAACGCCACGCCGTATGGCCTGTCCGGCTCGATCTGGAGCCGCGACATCGGCAAGGCGCTACGGGCCGCCAAGGCCCTCCAGTCGGGGGTCATCAGCGTCAACTCGAACTCGTCGGTCCACACCGAAGCGCCATTCGGCGGCTACAAGCAGTCAGGCATCGGGCGCGAGCTCGGGATGGCCGCCCTCGACCTGTACACGGAGACCAAGAACGTCTTCATCGACCTCTCCTGAGGCGGACTTCCACGGCCGGGTCGGCGGCGACGGCGGCAGCGGGCGCGGGCGCGGGCGGCGTCGTGGGCGGTGGCCGATCATCGCCAGCCTGTGGGTCGCCGGCCTGATCGTCGTCGTCGCGGCCGGCGTCCTGGGCGGGAGCGACGGCGACGGGGCGACGGTCGGGGTCACGCCGAGCCGCTCGTCCTCGGCCGACGCGGCCGTGGCGGTCGGTGACGACCTCAGCGGCCGGATCCTCGTCCTCCAGCAGCCGCCGAGGGACGGGGCGGTCGTCACGACCCGTGACCTCGTCGTGCGCGGCCTCGTGGCCGCCGGGACCGGTCCCGTCCGGGTCGGGCTCAGCCTCGGCCAACGGCAAGGCCCTGGCCTTCGAGACGGTCGAGCCGCCGGCGACGCGCGGCTCGACAGCCCGGGCGTTCGACGTCGGCCTGCCCCTCGGCAACCCGCGGCCCGGCGGGACGATGGTCATCCAGGTCATCGCCTACGGGCCGGACGGCGTGCCGGTCGACGTCGTGCGTCGTCAGTTCGTCGTCGGGCCCGTCCTCCGGACGGTCGGCGGCGAGGACGGGATCATCGGCGGGATCATCCGCGGCGACTGACCGTCACGTCCCGCTCATCGTCTCCGGCCAGCGGACGTGCGGGTGGCGCCGGTCGAGCCAGTCGCGAAGCGCCCAGGTCGTCGTCTTGAAAGCGATGCCGGACCACGGGATGGTGTCCGGGGTGAAGGTCGCGATCTCGAGCGCCTCGGGCGTCGGCGCCGCGACCCCACCGACGACCCGGGCCTCGAAGGCGATGGTCACGACCGCCGCCTCGAGGCGGGTGTAGAGGCCGACGATCTCGCCCGGCTCCACGACCAGCCCGGTCTCCTCGTAGGTCTCGCGGATGGCGGCCTGGTGGACCGTCTCGTCGACCTCCAGGAAGCCGCCCGGCTGGGCCCACGAACCGACGCCCGGTTCGATGCCCCGGCGCAGCAGGACGAGCTCGCCCGATCCGGTGATCGGGAGCACGGTCACGACGAGGCGCGGGTTGACATACACGATGTGCCCGCACGACGGGCACGACAGTCGATGGCGGTCCTCGCCCGCGATCTCGCCGAACCGGAGGCGCGTGCCGCAGCTCGGACAGAAGTTCAGGGTGCGTGCCATCCAGGGCGGGACACCGCCGCCGGGGGCCAGATCGGTCGACCGGCCGTCCGGCCCGAGGTCGAAGTCGACCATGGTCAGGCCAGCAGGACGGCGATCGACGCCGCGACGAGCGCACCGAGCCCGACGAGGCTGACGGCGACCCACGCGAGCCGGAACCAGCCCTTGCCCTTGTCGACCGGCATCCAGGCCCAGGCCGACCGCCAGATGCGGACGATCGCATCGGCGGTCGTGACGACGAGCAACGGGGCGGCCACGAGGACGCACAGCTTGATGAGCGGATCACCGAGCCGGGCCCCGAGGTTGAGGGCCGTGATGGCGATCGCCCCGCAGATGAGCACGACGACCGACAAGTTGATGTAGTGGCGCTGGAGCGGGGTCGGCGCGACCTCGGGGACCGAGCGGGGTGGCAGGCCCTGGAGGCTCGGCGGCAGCGTCGGGCTCGGCGCGGGACGCCGCTCCGGCACCGCCTGGCGATCGAGCACGGGCATGCCCGGCTCCCAGCGTTCGTCGTCCATCGTCACGGGGTCGAGTGTAGCCCGGCCTGGCCCGGGCCCGACTCAGACGTACCGCTCGGACGGCGCCTCCGCCGCTTCGACCGGTGAGGCACAGGTCGGGCAGTACCAGCGTGCCTCGAGGGGCGTGCCGCACGTCGCGTGACGAAGCGGCTCGGCATCGGACTCGCCGCGGCCACCCCAATCGGCCAGGAGCCGCAGGGCCGAGGCCAGGTCGCGGCCGTCGGCGGTCAGGTCGTAGGCGAGCCGGGTCGGGCGGTCCTGGTAGGGCTCCGAGCGGACGATCCCGACCCGCTCGAGGCGGCGCAGTCGGTCGGTCAGGATGTTGGGCGCGATGCCCGGCACGAGCTCGCCCAGCTCGCCGAAGCGCCGGCGCCCATCGAGAAGCGCCTCGACGACGAGCAGGCTCCAGCGATCTCCGACCCGGTCGAGCGCGAGCTCGAGTGGGGAGGGCGGGCGGCTGGGCTGGGTCGCGGCGTCCATCGGGCCGATGGTACGCCGCGCCGGGGGCTTGCAGCCGTCGCGTGTCAGTAGTAACTTGCAAGTCGCAAGTCACTGCGACTCCCCGCATCCCTCGGAGGCTTCCATGAGCACCCTCGACGACCTCGGCAGCGCGATCCGCGCGGTCGCGACCAACGTCGGCCCGTCCATCGTCGGCGTCGGCCGCCACGGTCGGGGCGCCGGCATCGTCATCGCCGATGGCCAGGTCCTGACCAACGCCCACAACCTGCGTGGCCAGGAGGTCACCATCACCTTCCACGACGGACGATCGACGCGTGGCGCGGTCAGCGCCGTCGACGGCGACGGCGATCTCGCGGTCATCGCGGTCGACACGGCCGGTGCCAGTCCGATCGCCTGGTCGGATGGCGCGGACCTGGACCTCGGGACGCCGGTGTTCGGCGCGGCGGCCACGACCGCCGGGTCGGTCCGCGTGACGGCCGGCTACGTGAGCGCCGTGGCGCGAGCCTTCCGTGGCCCGGGCGGCCGGCGGATCGCCGGCAGCGTCGAGCACACGGCCCCGCTCGCGCCGGGCTCGTCCGGCGGGGCGCTCGTGGACGCGGAGGGGCGGCTCGTCGGCCTGAACACGAACCGGATCGGCGAAGGGTTCTACCTCGCCCTTCCGGCGGACGCTGCGCTCAAGGCGCGGGTCGAGGCCCTCGGCCGCGGCGAGGCGCCGCGCCGAACGCGCCTGGGCGTCGCCATCGCCCCCACCCATGTCGCCCGTCGGCTGCGCCGGTCGGTCGGGCTCGAGGACCGGGCGGGCGTGCTCGTTCGCGGCATCGAGGATGGGAGCCCCGCCGCGACCGCCGGCATCGAACCCGGCGACCTCATCGTGGCGGCCGGCGGCCGAGCGATCGAGAACGGCGACGACCTCCACGACGCGCTGGGCGCGCTCGATCTGCCGTTCCAGCTCGATCTGGTGCGCGGCGCCGAGGAGCGCTCGGTCACGATCGGTGGGACGACGGGACGCACGCCCGGCGACGCCTAGCCGTCCGCGGTCGGACGGCCGTCCGGGTCCCGCAACGGGGTAGGCCGGCCCCTATCATCGGCGCGTGATCGAGCGCCTCGTCGCCTGGTACCGCGTGACGTCGTCCGTCGGGGCGGTGGCGGCGCTCGTCATCGCCAACCTCATCCCGCTCCTGGGCGTCCTGTTCCTGGACTGGAGCGTCTGGACGATCCTCATCCTGTACTGGCTCGAGAACGGGATCGTCGGGGCGTTCAACATCCTGAAGATCCGCAAGGCGGCCGGCCCGATGGATGCCACCGGGGCCTCGTTCCGGATGAACGGGCGGCCGGTCGACATGGCCTCCCGGGCGGGCCTGATCACGTTCTTCATCATCCACTACGGCCTGTTCTGGATCGTCCACGGCGTGTTCGTCCTGACCCTGCCGCTGTTCGCGATGATGGGCCCGAGCGGCGACCCGGCGGAGTTCGCCGGCGACGTCAGCCCGGGCACGATCCTCGTCGCCCTCATCGCCCTGACCATCAGCCACGGCGTCTCGTACTACTTCAACTTCGTGAAGGGCGGCGAATACCTGCGTGTGTCGCCGGCCGGCCAGATGTTCGCGCCATACGGTCGGCTGGTCGTACTCCACATCACGATCATCGTGGGCGGCATGGCCATCGCCTTCACCGGTGCGCCGGCCGCGGCCGTGGCTATCCTCGTACTCCTCAAGACGGTCCTCGATGTCGGCTTCCATCTGGCGGCGCACCGGGCGATCGCGACGCCGCCGTCGACCCGGACGGTCGCCGCGGACTAGGCGGGGGCGTCGCCCTCGGCGTTCGACGGATCGTCCATGACCGTCGCGGCCTGGCGGGCCCGCCAGGCCTCCAGGCGCGCCGCCAGCTCGGGATCCGACCCGGCGATGATCTGGGCGGCCAGCAGCCCGGCGTTCATGGCGTTGCCGATGGCGACGGTCGCGACCGGGATGCCGCGCGGCATCTGGACGATCGACAGGAGCGAGTCCAGGCCACCGAGGTCCTTGGTGGGGATGGGCACCCCGATGACCGGCACGATCGTCTTGGCCGCCAGCATGCCCGGCAAGTGGGCGGCCCCGCCGGCGCCGGCGATGATGACGCGCAGGCCGCGGTCACGGGCCGTCTCGGCATAGCGGAAGAGGAGGTCGGGCGTCCGGTGCGCGGAGACGACCCGGAGCTCCGACGGCACGTCGAGCTCCATGAGCACCGCGCAGGCCGCCTCCAGGACCGGGAAGTCCGAACGGCTGCCGCCGACGACGCCGACGATGGGTGGCCTACCGTCGATCGACATCGCTCGCCTCCTCTCCGTCCTCGAGCCAGCGCAGGTGGTCACGAGCGGCCCGCGCGTGGTCGAGCGCGTCATCCGTGGTCGCCGCCAGGGCGGTCACATGACCCATCTTGCGTCGTTCGAACACCCGTCGCTTGTCGTACAGGTGGAGATGGACCGCCGGGTCCGCCAGGGCATGCCCGAGCCCGTGCGGGTCCAGGCGGGCGGCCCGGAGCGGGCCGCTGCCCCACACGTTGACCATGCTCGTCGGGGAGAGCGCGTCGGTCGCCCCGAGATCCAGGCCGCAGATGGCCCGGATGTGCTGCTCGAACTGGGACGTCGCCGCGCCCTCGATCGTCCAATGGCCGCTGTTGTGGACCCGCGGCGCCAGCTCGTTGACGACGAGCCGACCGTCGGGCATGAGGAACAGCTCAGCGGTCAGCGTGCCGGCCAGGCCCATCGCCAGGGCGAGGCGCTCACCGAGGGCGGCGGCGCGGTCGGCGACGTCACCCGGCACCGGCGCCGGGGCCACGCTCTCGGCAAGGATGCCGGCATCGTGGTGGTTCCGGGCGATCGGGAAGGTGGCCATCCGTCCGACGACGCTCCGCGCCACGATGACCGACACCTCGGCCGTGAAGCGCAGCTCGGCCTCCGCCAACAACGAAGTGCCAACGGGCCGACTCAGCCGGCCGATCGCGGCCTCGACCTCCTCGGCCGAGGCGATCCGGACCTGGCCGCGGCCGTCGTAGCCGCCGGTCGCGACCTTGAGCCGGAGCGGCAGCCCGAGCGTCGCCGCGGCGGTGCGCAGGTCATCGGTCGTCCGGACCTCCCGCCACGGCGCGACCTCGGCGCCGACGGACTGGACGAAGCGGCGCTCGGCGATGCGGTCCTGCGTGACCATCAGCGGCACCCGCCCGGGGCGGACCGGCCGGACCGCGTCGACGGCATCGACCACCGCCGCCGCCACATGCTCCAGCTCGTAGGTCACGACCTCGCAGTGCTCGGCGAGACGGAGGGCCCCGCCGACGTCGTCGTAGCCGGCGACGACGAGCCGATCCGCGAAGGCCGCGGCCGGGCAGTCGGGATCCGGGTCGAGCACGACGATCCGGTAGCCCATCGACCGGGCGGCCTGGGCCAGCATCCGGCCGAGCTGGCCGCCGCCCAGCAGGCCGATGGTCGCCGGCGGGGCGATCGGCGGCCGATCGACGCCCAGCTCGTGCTGGACCCCGGCGATCCAGGCCTGCTTCTGATACGTGTATTGGTGCCCTTCGGTCAGGCCGCCCTCGACGATCTCGGCCTTGAGCCGGGCGTAGGTCGCGGTCAGCGCCGGGTCGGCCCGGAGCGCGTCGCGGAAGGCGAGGTCGCGGGCCAGCTCGTCGGTGCCCGGCTGGACGTGGCAGTGGACCCGGAACGTCGTCCCGCCGCGGACCATGGAGCCGACGAGCATCGGCCGGGTCGGCGGCCACGGATCGGGACCGGGCTGGGGCCCGAAGCCGAGCTCGGTCAGCACGTCCACGACGGCCGGCAGGTCGTCCGGCGTCGTGGCGATGGCGAGGTCGACGATGCCTTTGCCGGGCAGGCCGGGCACGGCCGTGCTGCCGATGTGCTCGACGGCCAGGTCCGGGCGTCGGTCCCGCACCAGGGTGGCCACCGCCTCGGCCACCTCGATGGCACCCGGATCCCATGGCCGGACCTCGGCGGGCAGGCGCTCGTACGGTCCGATGGGACGTGGGCGACTCACACGTCCGAGTGTAGACTGCGGCCCATGCGCCGCATCATCGGCCGACGCGCCCTCGAGGTGGACGTCGGGTAAGTCGCCCAGCTGATCGCCCGGCACCGACCGGGTGGTCATCGATATCGGCACGGGTGACGGCCGTGCCGTCCTGGCCCGAGCGGCCGCCGAGCCGCGATCGCTCGTCATCGGCCTGGACGCCAGCCCGGCCGCGATGGCCGAGGCATCCCGTCGTGCCGACCGTGCCGGCCTGGATCGCGTCCTGTTCCTGGCCGCCGGCGTCGAGTCGCTGCCCGGGTCGCCCCTGGCCGGCAGCGCCGACCTGGTGACCGTGACCTTCCCGTGGGGCTCCCTGCTCCGCGGCATCCTCGGCCTGGAGCCGGCCGCGCTGTGCGGCGTGGCCGCGGCCCTCGCTCCCGGTGGACGGCTGGAGGTCCTGACCTCGGTCGAGCCGAGCGATGGCGTCGTCGGGATATCCGCGCTCCGAGCGGACGCCGAGCCGGCCATCTGCCGCGCCTGGGCGGCCGCCGGCCTCGAGCTGACCGCCTTCGAGGCGGCGTCCGACACGGCGATCGCGGCATCGGGGTCGTCGTGGGCCCGACGGCTCCGCGGCCGCGGCCGGACGCCGGCCGACCAGCGGTCGAGCGAGGTGCGCCGTCAGGTCTGGCGCCTGACCGGTCAGCGGCCCTGCTGACCCGCTAGCATCGCGGCCATGCCCGAGCGCGTCCCGTTCATCCTCGATGTCGACACCGGCATCGACGACAGCCTGGCCCTGCTGTACGCCGTCGCCTCACCGGAGGTCGAGCTCGTGGCGGTCACCTGCGTGGCCGGCAACGTCGAGGGCCGCCAGGTCGCGCGGAACACGCGGGCCGTCCTGGAGCTGGCCGGTCGCCCGGACATCGAGGTCGCCCTGGGTCGCGAGGCACCACTGCTCCGCCCCCTCGAGACGACGCCGGAGACCCATGGGCCCGACGGCATCGGATCGGCCGTGCTGCCCGATCCATCGCGGCCGCTGAGCGCGCGACACGCGGTCGACCTGCTCATCGCCGAGGCGCAACGCCGACCTGGCGAGGTCCGACTGGTGACCCTCGGACCGCTGACCAACCTCGCCCTGGCGGTCCTCCGTGAGCCGCGGCTCCCGTCGTGGCTCGGCCCGGTGACGGTCATGGGCGGCGCGTTCTGGGCCTCGGGCAACACGACGCCGACGACCGAGTGGAACGTGCACGGCGACCCGGACGCGGCCCGGGTCGTCCTCCGGGCCTGGAGCGCCGCCATCGAAGCCGATCCGGCGACCCCCCGGCTCCGCGTCCTGGGCCTCGACGTGACCGAGGGGGCAAGGATCACGACCGACGAGGTCGTCCGCCTGGCCCGCCGGGCCGGCAGCCGGCCGGACGACTCGCTGTCCCTGGCCCGCGGTGAGGATCCGATGCGCCCGGAGCACTCGGTGGCCAGCTCTCCGGTCGTGCGCTTCATCGCCGATGCCCTGCGCTTCTACTTCGAGTTCCACGCGCGCTACGACGGGTTCTACGGCGCCTTCATCCACGATCCCCTGGCCGTCGCGGCGGCCATCGACCCGGGCCTCGTGACGGTCGAGCCGTCGTTCGTCGACGTCGAGACCGGCGGGGTCGTGGCGAATGGACTGACCGTGGCCGATCTGCGGGGCCTGACCGGCCGGACACCGAACGCCGACGTCGCCCGCTCGGCCGACATCGCGAGCTTCGTGGACCGGCTCGTGGAGCGGGTCGGGGGACTGGCAGCCGAGCGGTCGGGCGTGCGACGCTAGGACGATGGACTGGCTGACCATCTGTGCCGAGGGCCAGACGACGCCGTGCATCCCCGCGGACAAGCTGCCCTACCTCATCGCGGTCATCGTCGGGACCGTCGTGCTGGCCATCATGGCCCGCCGGACCCGGGACCTGTCGACGGCGACCCTGACCCTCATCCCGGTCGCGATCGCCATCAACCTCGTGCTCGGCTCGCTGACCGTCGCCCTCCGCCTGCCCCTCTATCTCGACTCGGTCGGCACCATCCTCGTCGGGTCGCTCGCCGGTCCGTGGGCCGGGGCCCTCACCGGCGTCCTGGCCAACCTGCTCTGGTCATTCCTGCCCATCCCGGGCGGGTCCGGTCCGGTCGCCGCGTTCTTCGCCCCGGTGGCCGCCGCGATCGGCTTGATGGCCGGGTTCTGGGCATCGAAGGGCGTCTTCTCGGTCCGCCCCGGCGATGGCCGGATCGGCGGGTTCCTGGCCCTGGCCACGGGGCTTGGTGTGGCGCTCCTGGGGATCGTCGTGGCCGCCAACTCGATCGGCTACGGCGTGGCCGAGGACGATCCGTCATCCGGCGACCGGTTCCTTCTCACGACCGCGCTCATCGCCGTGCTCGGCGTCGTCGCGGCGCTGGTCTCGGGCCGGACGATCTTCCGGCTCGAGGACCGGCCGGCCACGGCGCGGCGCTACCTGGTCGTCGCGGCGACACTGACCGCGACCGTCCTGGTCATCGCGATCCTGCGCCTGCTGTTCTCGCCCACCGGGTACTTCTCCCAGGTCGACGGTTCGGACCCCGACGGGCCGAACGAGCCGTTGGGACCGCTCTTCGGCGGGGCCGACCTGTCCGGGCTGGCACTCGCCGACCCGCTCGGCCTGTGGGCCGCCATCGGCGTCGGCGTCGTGGTCGGGGCGCTCGTCTACCTGTGGGCCCGCCGCGGCGACAACGTCCGGTTCTTCCCGGTCTGGGTCGGCGGGATCACGACGGCGCTCCTCGCGACGACCCTGGCCACGCCCATCGCGGCCTATGTCTTCGGTGGCGTGACCGGCGGCGGGACGGACGCCCTCGTCGCCGTCTTCCGCGCCCTCGGCCTCGATGTCCTCCAGGCCGTCTTCGTCCAGAGCCTGCTCAGCGACCCGCTCGACAAGGCGATCAGCTACACGGTCGTGTTCCTGATCCTCGCCGCGCTGCCGATCACCGTCCGGACGATGTACAGCCGGGGCGAAGCCACGGTCGCCGCCTGACCTCAGGGCCGAGATGACCGCCACTCCCGGCCCAGATTTGGCAGCCGGATGACGCCGACCACCGGGTACTTCCGCGCCGGCACGAGCTGGCTCCACGAGCGCCACCCGATAACCAAGCTCCTGGGACTGGCGGTCGTGCTCCTGGCCGCCTTCGTGCTGCCGCCACCGGTCCTCGTCGGGCTGGCGATCGCGAGCCTCGTCGCCGCCTGGTCCTGCAGGTTGCTCGGGCCGCTGCTGCGCAGCCTTCGGATCCCCGCGCTGCTCCTCGTCTCGATCGTCGTCATCAATGCGCTGCTCTTCCCGGGTGGGTCCGACCGCCTCGTCGAGCTCGGTCCGTTCGCGATCACCCGCGAGGGGCTGACGTTCGGCGTCGTGACCGCCGGCCGGCTGCTGGTCGCGTTCCTGGCCACCGTCCTGTTCCTGTTCACGACCCTTGCCGACGATCTCATGGAGGCACTGGTCGCTCGGGGCGTCGGGCACCGGTTCGCGTTCGTCGTCCTGTCCGCGGTCCAGCTCGTGCCCCGGATGCAGGCGAGAGCGGCGGCCATCCTCGAGGCCCAGCAGGCGCGCGGCCTGGCGGTCGGCGGGTCGCCCGGCGACCGCCTCCGGGCGCTCCTGCCCCTCATCGGTCCGGTCATCCTGGGCGCGCTCATCGATGCTCGCGAGCGGACGTTCGCGCTCGAGGCCCGCGCGTTCGGGGCACGGCCCGGCCGGACGGCGTATCGGGTCGTCCCGGATCCACCGATCGACCGCTGGCTGCGGCTTGGCCTCGTCGGGCTGGCCATCCTCGTCGTCGTGGTCGCGCTGGTCGGCCCGGTCGGCGGCCGATGACGACCGAGCCACGCCTCCGCCTCCAGGACGTGACCGTCCGCTACCCGGGCGCCACGGCACCGTCGCTGGTGGACCTGGACCTGGTGGTCGCCGCCGGCGAACGGGTCGGCGTCAGCGGTCCGTCCGGCGCCGGCCTGACGACGCTCAGCCTCCTCGCCGGTGGCCTGCTGCCGCGGGTCGTCCGGGCCGGGGTCGATGGCCAGGCCGAGCTCGTTGGCATCGGCGCGACGGCGGCCACGGCCGCCGACCTGGCCGGCCGGGTCGGGGTCGTCTTCTCGACGCCATCGAACCAGCTGTCCGGCTCCAAGCCCACGGTCCGCGACGAGCTGGCGTTCGGGCTCGAGAACCTCGGCGTCCCGCGGGCGGCGATGGATGAGCGGATCGAGACGGTCATGGAGCGGCTCGGGATCGGCGCCCTGGCCGGGCGCGAGCCATCGACGCTGTCGGGCGGGGAGCAGCAGCGGTTGGCGATCGCGAGCATCGTGATCATGGGCACCGAGCTGCTGGTGCTCGATGAGCCGGTCGCCCAGCTGGACCCATCCGGTGCGGCCGCCGTCGCCGATCTGCTGGGCGACCTGGCCGCTGACGGCACGGCCGTCCTGGCGGCCGAGCGCGTGACCGCGTTCCTGGCGACGATGGACCGGATGTCATGGCTGCGGGCGGCCCCAGGCGCGTCGTCGACGGACACGCCGGCGCGACCGTGGCGGCCCGTCCGTCGGCGCCCGTCCGCGACCGTCGAGCTGGACCATGTCTCGCATCACTACGCCGGCGGGATCGAGGCGCTCCGGGACGCGAGCCTGACGGCCGAGGCGGGGGAGACCGTGGCGATCGTCGGCCGCAACGGGTCGGGCAAGACGACGCTCGTGAAGCACCTCATCGGCCTCCTCCAGCCGAGCGCCGGCGAGGTCCGGATCGACGGTCGTTCGATCGCCGGTCGGCCGATCCACGCCATCGCCGGGACCGTCGGATTCGTGTTCCAGCGGCCGGAGGACCAGCTGTTCGAGCGCACCGTCGCGCGGGAGGTCGGCTTCGGGCCACGGATGCTCGGGTTCGACGCCGGGCTCGTCGAGCGGCTCGTCGACGACGCGCTGGGCGCGACGGGCCTGACCGGCCAGCGGGCCACCAACCCGTACGACCTGGGCCTCGCCGGACGGCGCCTCGTGGCGCTGGCATCGGTCCTGGCGATGGATCCAGCCATCGTCGTCCTCGATGAGCCGACAGCCGGACACGATCCGGCCGGGGTGGCCCGGGTCGCGGACCTGGTCCGGGCCCTCGCCGGGGACGGGCGGACCGTCATCGCCATCACCCACGACCTCGCCTTCGCGGCCGAGGCGTTCGAGCGGGTCGTGGTCATGCGCGACGGATCCATCGTCGACGACGGCCCGCCCGGGCGGGTCCTGGGCGCGGGCAACGAGGCGCTCCTCGCGTCGACCGGGCTGGCCTAGGTCAGGCCTCCGGCCCGGGCGTCCCCCGACCCTGGCCGAGCACGACCAGCAGGAGGATCGACGTCTCGATGACGTCGACACCGGCGATGACCGCGGCCACGAGCAACGGCAGCGGATGGCCCAGCATCCAGCCGGCCGCGGCGGCGAACGCAGCGACCGCCAGGAACGCCAGGCGGACGGCCCGGATGAGGCCCGGCACGTCGTCCCGACCGGCCTCGGCCATCCGGCTCACGGACCGGGCCACCAAGACCAGCCCGAGCGCGACGGACCCACCGACGAGCGCGGCCCGGACCACGGGCGGCGGCGTGACGATGGCCTCGAGCAGGTCGGGCCGAGCACCAAGGACGGTCGCGCCCAGGATGGCCAGGCCGCCGGCGGCGAGGGCCAGGATCGCGGACGTCCGGGCGGACGCCGTCTCGCTCACGACCTGAGCGCGACCTCGTGGATCGCGCCGTCGACGATCCGCCAGGCCCGCACGCTTCGGTCACCGCGGACCGGGTCGGCCTCGTCATCGCTGAGGGACACGAGGATGTACAGCGCCTCCGGATAGAAGGCCAGGCCGACATCCGTCGGCGACGGCACGGCCGGGGTGTGGGTGTGCGAGTGGACGATGCCCCAGATGACCTCGTCGGCGTCATCCACGGCCACGGAGATCCGGTACAGGTCGGCTGGGTCGATCTCGTAGCGGTACGGCGATGCGGCCGCGTTGGTCGTCGCCTCGAAGCGCAGGGCCTCGCCACCGGCGGCGGCAGCGGCCGTCCCGACGATCAGCCCGCACGCCTCGTTGGGATAGCCGGCACGGGCGTGCTCCACGATGGCCAAGCGGAGGTCCGCCGGCAGGGCCGCCTCGTGCGGCCCCGGGTGCCGGCTCTGGCCGTCAGGCATCGAGGTCGGCGCCGGCGGGCTTGTGGGCCATGACCCACAGGAACAGCGCGTCGTGGCGGTCCTCCGGCTCGGACTCGACGACGGCCTCCTCGATCTCGAAGCCCGCCCGGCGGACGAGGGCGCGGTTCTTCTTGGCGCCGTGGTGACTGAAGAACATCGGGGCACCCAGCCAGTCGTCCTCGATGTCGTCCGGAGCGTCCTGCGCGCCCATCGTCGCGATGAACACCCCGCCCGGCCGCAGCCAGCCATGGATCGCTGTCGAGCAGCGCCGGCAGGTCGGCCCGCGGGACGTGGGTGAGCGAGTAGAAGGCGACGACGGCGTCGAGGCTGGCCGGCGGAAGGTCCAGCGCGGTCATGTCAGCGTGGATGAACGTCGCGTCCGGCACGTTGGCCCGGGCCAGCGCGATCTGCCGCGCGGAGATATCGATACCGGTGACGACTCGACCGTCGGCCAGGGCCCCGGTCATCGGCACGCCCGCCCCGCAGCCCAGGTCCAGGACGCTCGTGCCGGTCGGGATGCGCTCGACCGCCCTGGCCAGCCAGGCGAGGCGGACCGCCGAGGGTCGAGCGTCGCTCCACGCGAAGTAGCGATCGGCGACGGCGTCGTAGCCGTCGGCCACGATGCGGCGAGGGTCGATGGCGCCCATCGGGGCCCGGCTCACCACCAGTTGACGCCGCCCTCGAGCGCGTCCTCCATGTCGGCGAAGTCGGTCGTGAACGTGCCCGCCGACAGGTACTTCCAGCCTCCGTCGGGGAGCAACGCGACGATCGTCCCGGAGCCCATCCGCTCGGCTTCGCGGGCGGCGGCGACGAGGACCGCGCCACAGGACGGCCCGGCGAAGATGCCTTCGCGGAAGACCAGCTCGCGGAGCGCCGTGAAGGCGTCCAGGTTCGAGACCAGGTACTTCATGTCGATGAGCGACGGGTCCAGGATCTCCGGGATGAAGCCCTCGTCCAGCGAGCGCAGGCCCTGGACATGCTCGCCGGGGAGGGGCTCGGCCGCGACGATCCGGACGCCCGGCTTGTGCTCGCGCAGGTAGCGCGACACGCCCATCAGCGTCCCGCCGGTGCCCAGGCCGGCGACGAACACGTCGATCTCCGGGCAGTCGGCCAGGATCTCCGGGCCGGTCGTCTCGTAGTGGGCCTGGGGATTGGCCGGATTGCCGTACTGGTAGGGCATGACGAAGCGTTCGTCCTTGGCCACGAGGTGCTTGGCCAGGGCGATCGCCCCGTTGGAGCCCAGGGTGCCGGGCGAGTCGATGACCTCGGCCCCGAACAGCGCGGCCATCTGGCGCCGCTCGTTGGTCACGTTGTCGGGCATGACCAGGGCGACGCGGTAGCCCTTGCGCCGGCCGATCATCGCCAGGGCGATGCCGGTATTGCCCGAGGTCGGCTCCAGGATGATCGAGTCCTCGTGGAGCAGGCCCCGGCGCTCGAGGTCCTCGATCAGGTACTTGGCCGCACGGTCCTTGACCGAGCCGGTCGGGTTGAGCATCTCCAGCTTGGCGAAGATGCGGACGGCCGGCGTCGGCGACATCCGGGGGATCTCGACCAGCGGCGTGTGGCCGATGGCGTCGAGGATGTCGCTGTAGCGCCCGCCGTGGGGCGCCAGGTCATCGTGGGCGTGCGCGTGGTCGTGGTCGGCGTCCTCGAGCCGCCACGGGACGGCCATGTCGATCGGCCTCAGCCGCCGGCCATGGCCGGCAGCAGCCGGACCTCGTCGGCCGGCGCCACGGGCGTGTCGAGGCCGGCGAGGTAGCGCACGTCCTGGCCGTTGACGTAGACGTTGACGAACCGGTTGAGGTCGCCGTCGTCGGTCAGGAGCTGGCCCTTGAGCGACGGATGCTCGGTGACGAGCGCCGTCGACGACGCCGCGGATCGAGTCGCCGGCGATGTCCAGCGACTTGACCCCGCCGACGTTGGCCCGGAGCACGGACGGGATGTGGACCGTGCTCACGCGCGCGCCTCCGGCGAGATCGTGCCGGCCAGGCCGGTCGTGGTCAGCAGGAACGGGGCATCGGCGCCCACCGCGGTCGTCGCCAGCGGGACGGCCGGCTCTTGCGCGCCTCGACGGCCTCGTCGGAGCAGACCGGGCAGTTCGGATCGCGCCGCAGACTGCAGCTCGGTGAACTCGGTCTCGAGAGCATCGAACAGGAGCAGCCGGCCGGCCAGCGTGTTGCCGATGCCGAGCAGGACCTTGAGCGCCTCGTTGGTCTGGAGCAGGCCGAGGATGCCCGGGCACGACGCCCAGGACGCCGGCCACGGAGCAGCCCGGCGCGAGCTCGGGCGGCGGCGGGGTCGGGTACAGGCAGCGGTAGCACGGCCCCTCGAACGGGACGAAGGTCGTCAGCTGGCCCTCGAACCGGAAGACGCTGGCATGGATCGACCGGGATGCCGGCCGCGACCGCGGCGTCGTTGAGGATGTAGCGGGTCTCGAACGTGTCCGTCCCGTCGAGGATGACGTCGTAGCCGGCGATGATCCGCTCGACGTTGTCGGCGACGAGCATCTCCTCGTGGGCGATGACGTCGATCTCCGGATTGAGGGCGTTGATCGACGATCTTCGCGCTCTCGACCTTGCGCTCCCCCACGCGGGCCGTGGTGTGGATGATCTGGCGCTGGAGGTTGCTGAGGTCGACGACGTCGAAGTCGACCAGGCCGATCGTCCCGACGCCGGCCGCGGCGAGGTACAGCGCCGCCGGGCTGCCCAGGCCGCCCGCTCCGATGAGCAGGGCCTTGCTGGCCAGCAGCTTGGCCTGACCGGCCGACCCGACCTCCGGGATGAGCAGGTGGCGGCTGTAGCGCTGCTTCTGCTCGGCGATCCAGGACGACGGGCTTGTCGAACTCGTAGCCGGCGCTCTTCCAGCCCTGGAACCGCCCTGGGCCATGGAGGCGACGTCGGTGTAGCCCATCTCGGCCAGCGTCTGGGCGGCGAACAGCGAGCGGACGCCGCCGGCGCAGTACAGGACGACCGGGCTGGTCGCGGTCGGGGGCGATGCCCTCGATCTGCTGCTCGATGTAGCTCTTGGAGACGTGGCTGGCGCCCGGGATGTGGCCCTGCTCCCACTCGGACGCCTCGCGGACGTCGACGACGGTCGCGCTGCCGGGCGGCAGGGCGGCCACCTCCTGTGGGCTGACTTCTCGGATCTGGGCGCGGGCCTCGCGGAGGAGGTCGGCGTAGGACTTCGGCATGGGTCGGGATGGGCTCCGGGTGGTTCGACGGGCTGGCTCGCGGCGCGCGGCTCGCGGCCAGGGCGATGAGGACGGGTCCCGCTGGGTCGTCCTCGACAGCGGGTTCGAGGGACCGGGGTCGCTGGGGCGCCGGCGGTCAGGCCGGCTCGCTACACCTGCAGCGGCGCGATCACGAGCTCGCCGTCGCCGTCTGGGGCGAGGCGGCCCCAAGGTCGCCCAGCACGTGCTGCAGGGAGTCGTGGCTGAGCATCGCGCACTTGAGGCGCGCCGGGCTGATCTCGATGCCGAGCAGGTCGAGCAGGTCGTCGGCGCCGAAGGCGGCGACCTCGGGGAGTGGCTTGCCCTTGATCTCGTCGGTCAGGAGGCTCGCGCTGGCCTGGCTGATGGCGCAGCCTCGGCCGGTGAACCCGACCCGGTCCACGACGCCGTCCTTGACGCCGATCATCAGAGTGATCCGGTCGCCGCACAGCGGGTTGGCGCCCTCGTGCGACGCGTCGGCATCCTCGACGACCCCGAAGTTGTGGGGCCGTCGATAGTGCTCGAGGATGTAGTCGCGGTAGAGGTCGTCCATTCGACCTCCGATGATAGCGCGGATGTCCAATCCCGACCACCGAGGTCGGGATTAGGTCGTGGCCTGGTGAGGCCTAGGCCGGGACCGACGCGAACGGATCCGCCAGCAACAGATAGAAGCTGGCGGCCACCCCGATGGCGGTCACGATCAGACCGAGCCGGTACCTGGTGAGGGTGGGCTCACCGAGGTAGGCGATGGCCTCCCCGGCAAGGGCCAGGCTGGTCGTGGCCGTGACGGCCAGCATCTGGGCGTCGCCGAAGCCGGGAAGGATGATGATCAGGACCACGAGGATGCCCACGATCGCGGCCAGGAACGCCATCGTCCGGCGCCCATTGCGGAGGGCCGTCGGTGTCGGCTCCAGGCCTCGGAGGTAGTCCACCGGCGGATGATAGGCGAGTCGGATCCGCGCCCGATCTGACGACCGCCACAAGCGAGCGAGTCCACGGGCGTCGCACGCCCCGGCGAGCCCGCGGTGACGGCTCGCAACGGACTCTTGCCACCGGTCGCTGGTACCAACCGCCCGCGGTGTCCGGGGACACCGGCGCGGTACCGTCAGGGCGGTGGCTGACGACGATCTCGGAACGGCTCGGAGCGAACGTCGGCGGGCAGGCGCAGAAGCGGGGCCTCATCCCGCGGACGCCGCCCGGTGACCGCGTGCTCGCCGATGCCGCCGTGTGGCTCGACGGCGAGTACGCCGACGCCGTCCGATCGACCCGCCAGCGCACGCTCACGTCGGGCGACACGGAGCTCGCCGTCGACCTGCATCCGGCGGTCCCGCCGCTCGTCCTGACGGCCGCCGACACCGGCCGCGTGCAGGCCGTCGCCGACACCGTCGTCGCCGGTCCCGGCTACCACCGGTTCGTCGGTCGGGTCCTCGAGCGCCTCGGCGTCGAGATCGGCATCGACTGGACCGACGGCGACGGCGCCGACGACGTTCGCCGACCGCCCGGCCGTCGAGCAGCGCCTATCTCGCCTGGCTGGGCCCACAGCTGGCCCGGGCGCGGGTCGCCGTTCGCCGCGGCGAACGGGCCATCCATCTCGGCCTGCCCCCGTGGACGCGCTACACGTCCGAGGCGGCCCTGCGACCGTCCTCGGTCCCCGCGACGAAGCGTGGCTCGAGTCGGCCATCGCCGACCCGCGCGTCGCGCTCGACATCACCCCGTGGTGGATGGACGCGACGGACGGCCACTATCTCCTCAATCGCGCCCTCGTCCTCATGTGGCTCCAGGTGCGCTGGCGGGCGCCCGCGGTCGAGGGCGAGGCCGACCTGCTCGACGAGGTCCACCGCCTGCTGTCGCGGGCGTACCCCATGGAGCCCGGCCTCCCGTACCCGTGGCACGCCTGGTCGGAGCTGACCGCCCTGCGCGGGATCGGCGACCCCATGGCCAGGCAGGCCGCCAGCCGGGCCCTCAAGGAGGCCGAGCCCGACCCGTCGGTCGGCTACCGACGCCACGACGTGCGGATCAGCCACGAAGGCTGGGCGTTGATCATCCCGGGGTCGTACGCGGAACGCCGGACCGACGAGGAGTGGTGGGGCGGGGGCGCCGGCCGGGCGATCACCCTGGCGGCGACGAACACCGGCCTGGCCGACGGCACGCCGATGCCGGCCCAGACGTTCCTGACCCAGTTCGCTGCCGAGCTCGGCCCCGACGCCCTCAATCACCGCGACGGCGAGGTCTTCGGACGCGCCCGGCTGACGACCGATGCGTCGTCCGGGGTCGAGATCGGGATCCTCGAGGGCTACTCCGCGATCCGTGGCTCGGGTGCCGCGATGAGGGTCGAGTTCGACGATCCCGGTGACTGGCAGTGGGCCCTCGATATGTGGCGGTCCCTGCACCCGGCCTGATCCGCGGTCCCGGCGTGGAGCACACTCGGGGCATGCTCTCGACCGCCATCGACCACGAGGCCGCCCTGCGCTATCGGCGCCAGATGGTCCGGGCCGTCCCCGTCGGGCTGGCCGTGCCGATCGCCTTCCTGCTCATCGCCATCGGGGCCGGCGTCGACATCGCGGTGATCGCCGTCATCGCGGGCGCCATCGGCTGGGGCCTGGCGTATCTCGCCCGCGGCCCGGTCGCCTATGTCCTGCGCGCCCGCGGCGACAAGGACTTGACGAGCCCCTGGTTCGTGGCCGCCTCGGGGCCGGCCGAGGAGCTCGTCCGGCTCGGCGTCGTGCTGCTCGTGGGCCGCGACCTGGACACGGCGATCTCCATCGGACTGGGCTGGGCCGGCATCGAGGTCGTGTTCGTGTGCGTCCAGGGCCTGGCCATCGCGACGCTCATGACCAAGGACGATCCGGAAGCGCGGCGCATCCGGGACGCCCTGCCGGCGCCGCCGGCCGCGCTCATGGCGCCGGATGCGCCGTGGTGGGGCGTGCTGGAACGGATCTGGGCGAGCGTCCTGCACATCGCCTTCACGCTCATCCTGGCGGCCCAGCCCGTGCTGGTCCTGGCGACGATGCCGGTCCACAGCGCGATCAACCTGGCGGTGTTGCGCGCCTCTGCCCGCTGGGAGCTCGGCCTCGTCCAGGTCATGGGCTTCGCCATCACGGCCGTCGTGGCCGCCGTCGCCTGGTGGCTCTGGGCGGCCTGACGGCGGACGGGGACGAGGCATCGGCGGGGTGCGGCGCTCCCCCCAAGGGCTGGTGCCGCACCCCGCCCGACTAGATGGAGTCGCCGATCTCGCTCAGGATCTTGGCGATCTCGCCGCCCAGGAAGATGAGTGCCACGATGGACACGATGGCGATGAGCGCAAGGATGAGCGCATATTCCGCGAGGCCCTGACCGTCCGAGTCGGCGGGGTCGCGGCGGATGCGGTGGACGAGGTCCATGTGGGTCCCCTTGGTCGAGATGCCTCGGCTGAGGCGGCGCTCGACCGCATGGCCGAGCCCGGCGAGCATCGAACCGGGCACCCGGTGACCGGAATCCGTCGTCTCCCGTCCGACGCGTTGCGGGAATCCCCGCCGGCGGCTCAGGGAGCGGGCCAGGTGAACGTGACGAGGGTCCCGGAACCGAGGGCCCGGTCGTCGCCGGCGACCGGCTGGACGGTCACCGTCGCGCCGCAGCCGGCCGCCTCGGTCTCCATGTCGGTCAGGCCACGACGCCCGGCCGCGGTCGCCGTCGTCCGATCGGCGGTGACGATGCCCGGGCCGTCGTCGGCGATGGCCATCCGGACGCGCGACCGTCTCGCCTCGACGGCGACGGTCACGGATGCCGCCGGCGCGTGGCGGACGACGTTGTCGAGGGCCAGGCCGGCGATCCGGTAGGCGGCCGCCACGACGCCGGTCGGCGGGGCGCCGGCCTCGGCCGCGGCGTCGTCGACGACGTCGATCACGACCCGCACGTCCGACCGATCCTCCGTCCGCTCGGCCAGCCACTCGAGCGCCGGGACCAGGCCGCCGACCTCGAGCTGGACGGCGTGCTGCGACTGGGCCAGGGCGTCGACGTCACGAAGGACATCGCGCAGGGCGGCCGCCAGGCGCTCCGGCGACTCGTCCCGCTCCGCCTCCGCCAGGGCGCGTCGGATGGCCGGCACCACCTCGGCATGGAGGTCGCGGGCGAGGCGCGACCGCTCGGCGACGGCGGCCCGATGTGCCCGATCACGGCCGGGCGCCACCTCGTCGGCGAACGCGCGCGACCACGCTGCCACGAAGCCGGGCCAGGCCCGAAGCGAGGTCGGGCGTGTGCTCGTGATGGCGAGGCGTCGGTTCGCCCGCCGGGCGGCGGGCCGCGCGTCACCGAGCAGGCCGAGCAGGGTGAAGGTGACGACGATGACGAGGAACGGCCGGGTCACGAGCGTCAAGGCGCCGAGCGGCGCAGCGGGGTCGGCCAGCGTCCCGGGCGGCGCGGGACCGGCCAGGGCGACGACGCCCAGCCCCAGCAGGATGGCCATCGCCGACGCACCGACGATCGGCACCCAGCCACCCAGTCGACGACGCCGGGCCGACGCGTAGGCCACGGCTGCGCCGGCGCCGGCGATGGCGGCCAGGACGATCGCGATCGACCACCACCGCCAGGTCGTCACGTCGGCGGCCGGTGGCTCGGCCCGGGCCAGGGCGGCCAGGTCGACGGTCGTGATGGCGAGGGCGGTGATGACGGCCAGCCAGGCCAGGCCCGGATGTCGCCCACGGACGAGGCTCGCGACGCACAGTGCGCCGAGCGACACGAGCACCGGGATGGCCGCTTCGGCATCCGCCTCGGACCATGGTCCACGCTGAACGGCGAGCGCGAAGACGAGGGCGACCGCGGCGAGTCCCGCCACGGTGAACGCCATCGTCGACCTCACCCGTCGGCTCGCGTGGGGCTCGTCCAGCCCTCGTCGATGGCCAGGACGGCGAGCTCGGTGCGCGAGACCAGCCCGTACCGATCGAACAACCGACGAAGGTGGCTCTCGACGGTCTTCTCGGAGCGTCCCAACGTCGCGCCGATCTCGGCGTTCGTCGACCCGGCCACGACGAGCGCGATGACCTGGAGCTCACGGTCCGACGGCCGCCGGCGGGCATCGCGCGCGTCGCGGAGGGCGGTCAGCGTGAACGCCGTCCGGCCATGGGCCAGGGCCCGGACCGCCTCGACGATGTCGGCCAGATCGGAGCGCTTGTCGAGGTAGCCGGCCGCGCCGCGGTCGATAGCGGCGCGGACCAGGGACGGCTGCTCGTAGCCGGACAGGATGAGGACGGCCGGGGCTCCGGCTCGCCACCGACCGGGGTCGTGGATCCGCTCGAGGACGCGCAGGCCCTCGGCGTGGCCGTCAAGCTGGATGTCGCAGACGAGGACGTCGACGCGGCCCGCGAGATCCAGCGCCCCGTCGATGTCGTCGGCGACGCCGACGACCCGCAGGTCTCCGGCCTCGGCGAAGGCGGCGGCCAGGGCCGCCCGGATCGGTGGATGGTCGTCGACGATGCCGACCCGGATCGCGAGCTCGTCGTGGTCTTCGGTCACCGGTCCTCCGTCGCCGACAGCGTATCGAGCGCAGGATGCGGTGTCCGGCCCGTGTCGGCATCCCGGGGAATCCCGCAACGGGCGCCACGCGACGACGCGACGGCGGCACACTCCGCCCGATGACCGAGCAGCCGGACGACGACCCGATGCCGACCCTCGACGCCGCGGCGCTGGCCGCCGTGGCCGGCTCCACGGCGGCGCGGATCGACGCCCTCACGGCCTGGGGCGTGCTGCACGCGACCGGCGACCCGCCGCGCTATCGCGCCGACGACGCCCATGTCGTCCGGCTGTTCGCGGCGTTCGAAGCGGCCGGCGTGCCGGTCGAGGCGTTGCGAGCAGCCGCTGCCAGCGGCCGGATCGACTTCTCCGGCTACCACGTCTTCCATCGAGCGCCAGACCCGGCCTCGCCGCGGACCTATGCCGCGTTCCGTGCGGACGTCGACCCGGATGGGCGCCGGCTGGCCGAGCTGTTCACGGCCTTCGGGCTCGCCGAGCCCGGCCCGGAGGTCCACCTGACGTCGCGTGAGGAGGCACTCATCGCCCGGCTGGTCGATCGGCTCGGGACGATCGCCGATCGCGACCTGGCGGTGCGGGCCATCCGACTCCATGGCGAGGCCGCCCGGCGGGCCACGGAGGCGACGCTCGACGTCTACGAGGACGCGGCGCGGCGGCTCGGCCCGGATCCGGCGTCGATCGACTCGGACGCCTACGCGGCGCTCTCGATGCCCTGGGCCGCCCTCGCCCGGGACCTGCCGACCGTCGCCGGCTGGCTCCACGAGCGCCACCTGCGTGGCGCCATCGATGGCTTCAGCGTGGACACGACCGAGCAACTGCTGGCGGCCGACGGCTACCTGCCCCCGCGGTCCGCGTCCCCGCCGGGCATCGCGTTCGTGGACCTGACCGGCTTCACCCGGGCCACGGTGGAGCTCGGCGACGAGGGCGCCGCCGCCTTGTCACTGACCCTCGGCGAGCTGGCCCGCGCCACCGCCGATCGGCTGGGCGGGCGGCTGGTCAAGCTCCTCGGTGACGGCGCTCTCCTGCACCTGCGCGACGGACCGAGCGCCGTGACGGCCGCCCTCGACCTGGTCGCCGCCCTTCGCGAGACATCGAGCCTGGGCGGGCACGCCGGCGTGCATGTCGGTCCGGTCATCGAACGCGAAGGCGATGTCTTCGGGCGGACGGTCAACCTCGCGGCGCGGCTGGCTGACCGCGCTCCTGATGGGGCCGTCTACGTCACGGGCGACGTCGTGGCCGCGCTCGGCGCCGGGCCGTTCACCGTCGTGGAGGCCGGTTCGGCCGACCTCCAGGGCATCGGGCCGACGGCGCTGTATCGCGTCGAGCGCTGAGGCCGACGCCGGGCTCAGCCGTTGATCCGGCGCTCAGCTGTTGAACAGCCGGTCGACCTCGCGCAGGCCGCGCGCCAGGGCATCGATATCGTCGGTCGTCGAATAGACGTTGAACGAGGCGCGCGCGGTCGCGGCCAGGTCGAGCCGCTCGTGGAGCGGCATCGTGCAGTGGTGGCCGGCCCGGACGGCGACGCCGTAGCGGTCGAGGACCTGGGCCACGTCGTGCGGATGGATGCCCGGCAGGTTGAACGGGATGACGCCGCCGCGCAGCTCCGGGTCGAGCGGGCCGTACAGCTCGATCGACGGGGACCTCGCGCGGCAGGACCTCGAGGGCGTAGGCGACGAGCGCCCTCTCGTGCTCGCGGACGGCGTCCATGCCCAGGCCCATGAGGTATTCGGCGGCGACGCCCAGCCCGATCGCGTCGCCGACGGCCGGCGTCCCCGCCTCGAACTTCCAGGGGATCTCGTTGAACTCGCTCCGGCGCAGGTGGACCTCGCGGATCATCTCGCCGCCGGACAGGAACGGCGGCATCGCCTCGAGCAGCTCGCGCCGCGCCCACAGCGCACCGGACCCCATCGGGGCCAGCATCTTGTGGCCGCTGAACGCGTAGAAGTCGACGCCCAGCTCCTGCACGTCGACCTTGAGGTGCGGCACGGCCTGCGCGCCGTCGACGAGGACGAGCGCCCCGGCCGCATGGGCCATCTCGGTCATCTCGCGGACCGGGTTGATGGTGCCCGAGCGTGTTCGAGACGTGGGTGAACGCGACGAGCTTGGGCTTGAGCCGCAGCAGGACCTCGAAGACGTCGAGGCGGAGCACGCCGTCGTCGGTGATCGGGATGAACTCGAGGTCGCCGTCGACCTCCTGGACGAGGAGCTGCCAGGGCACGAGGTTCGCGTGGTGCTCCATCTCGGTCAGGATGATCTGGTCGCCGCGGCCGACGTTGCGGCGGCCCCAGCTGTAGGCGACGAGGTTGATCGCCTCGGTCGCGTTGCGGGTGAACACGATCTCGTGGCTGTCCGGGGCGTTGATGAACCGGGCGACGTGAGCGCGCGCGCGCTCGTAGGCGGCGGTCGCCTTCTCGCCGATCGTGTAGATGCCGCGGTGGACGTTGGCGTTGTACTGGCGGTAGTAGTCGGCGACGGCATCGATGACGACCTGCGGCTTCTGGCTGCTCGACGCCGAGTCGAGATAGACCAGCGGGTGGCCGTTGATCTCCTGGTCGAGGATCGGGAAGTCGGCGCCGGAGTGACGGCCGCATCGAAGCCGGACGGTCGAGCCGGAGCTGGTCGAAGGCCACGGTCACGCCGTCGACGACGCCGTCGTGATGGGTGATCGACATCGTCCCGGTCCCGCCGCTGCGCGGCCCAGCGGATAGCGGCCGACCGCGGTCGTGCCATCGGGCTCATCGGCCTCGAGGAGATCGATACTCTTCGTCGGGCGGCTGATCGAGGTACGCCTGGCGGACCGCCTCACGGCCGTCGAACGGGCCGATCGGGACATCGACGAAGGTCAGCTGCGCATCGGCGGCGAGGGCATCGACCATCGCGGTCGAAGTCACCGCGCGCGGACGCCGGCGTTGAAGCGCTCGACATGGGCCTCGAGGAGGCGGGTCCCGGTCGTCGTCTCGATGGCCATGGCGTGATCCGGCCGCGCTAGCGGCCGACCTCCGCGGGCTCCAGCTCCGGGCCCTGGGGCACGAGGAGCGCCTCGTCGGGAGCGTCCGGCGACAGGCCGGCCTCGCGCAGGATCGGGCCGTAGCCCTCGTCCTCGAGTCGGAGCGCCAGGTCCTTGCCGCCGCTCTTGACGATGCGGCCCTGGGCCAGGACGTGGACGACGTCCGGCTTGATGTAGTTCAGCAGGCGCTGGTAGTGGGTGATGAGGAGCACGCCGAGGTTCGGGTTGAGCATCGCGTTGACGCCCTCGGCGACGATCCGCAGCGCGTCGATGTCGAGGCCCGAGTCGGTCTCGTCGAGGATCGCCATCTCCGGCTCGAGGACGGCCATCTGGAGCATCTCCAGGCGCTTCTTCTCGCCGCCGGAGAAGCCCTCGTTGACGTAGCGCGTGGCGAAGCACTCGTCCATCCGCAGGAGGGCCATCTTCTCGCGCATCTTGTTGCGGAAGTCGCGCATCGAGACGCCGCCCTTGACCGGGTCGGTCGGGTCGATGTCGGCGTCCTTGTCGATGCCCTGGAGCTTGGCGTTGAGCGCGCTCCGGATGAAGCTCGCGACGCTCAGGCCGGGGATCGCGGTCGGGTACTGGAAGGCGAGGAACAGGCCCGAGGCGCGCGCGCTTGTCGGGCGACAGGGCGAGGATGTCGCGGCCCTTCCAGATGACCTCGCCGCCGGTGACCTTGTAGGCCGGGTGGCCCATCAGGGCGTAGGCGAGGGTCGTCTTGCCCGAGCCGTTGGGGCCCATGATCGCGTGGACCTCGCCCTGGCCGACGGTCAGGTCGATGCCCTGGAGGATCTCGTGGTCCGGGCTGGCGACCGGGGCGACGCGCAGGCCGCGGATGACGAGGTGCTGGTCGAGGTCGGGGTCTGGTCGGTCACGATGGTGGTCAGCGCTCCGTGGTCGGTGGGCTTCGGGATCGACCACGCGCGGCGGCGCGAGGTCGGCAAGGGTCATGGAGTCGAGGGCGCCGGTCACGGCATCGCGGACGCGGACCCACAGCACGTTGACCGTGCAGCGGGCCGAGCGATCGCAGGTGGTCGCGTGCTCTGGATCGTCGCGTCGCGCAGATCATCGGCGCGATGGGCCCTTCCAGCGCGCGCAGGACCTCGCCCATGGAGATCGTCTCGGGCGGTCCGAGCCAGCTCGTAGCCGCCGTGGGCGCCGCGCGTGCTGACGACGAGGCCGGCCTCGCGCAGGTTGACGACGAGCTGCTCGAGGTAGGCCCGGGGCAGGTCCTCCTCGGCGGCGATGCCGGCCAGGCTGGCCGGTCCGGTGCCGTAGTGGCGGGCGAGCTGGACCATGAGCCGGACGCCGTACTCGCCCTTCGTGGAGAACGCGACGGCGCCCGTGCCGTGGTAGCTCGGCCGGGGCTCGGCGTGGTCGTGGGGTCGGAGGCGGTCAGGGTCGTGGACCTCGATATCCGAGTGATTTCGTCGGGATTGTACGGCGGGGCCGGAATGGGCGTCAATGACCGGCGCGGCGGGCTACGCTGACGATCGATGACGGCAACGACCGGCGACGCCGGCGACGACCGTTGACGGAGGTGACGGTGGCGACCACGAACGAGTGCGCGAGGACCGCTTGGCCCGCTACGCGACGGGAGCCGCGGAGGTCGATGCGGCCCTGGCCGGCGCGAGCGAGTCGGAGCTCGATCGCGCCCGCCGTCCGGCGCCTGGACGGCCCGCGAGATCGTCCACCACCTCGCCGACAGCGAGTCGATGGCCTACATCCGGTTGCGCCGGCTGGTCGCCGAGGACGACCCGACCATCCAGGGCTACGACGAGCCGGAGTGGGCTCGGCGCCTCCATTACGACCGGCCCATCGAGCCGTCGCTGGCCGTCGTCCACGCCGTACGTGCTGCGAGCCTGCAGCTCCTCCGGTCCCTGAGCCCGCGGAGTGGGCGCGGACCGGGACGCATACCGAGTCCGGCGCCTACTCGGTCACGGGCTGGCTCGACACCTACGCCGACCACAGCCACGAGCACGCCGACCAGATCCGGCGCGCCCGCCGCGGGGAAGACTGACGACGATGACCCGCGAGCTCCTGGCGGCGGCCCGGGCCACCCTGCCCGAGGTCGTCGACGTCCGCCGGCGGATCCATCGCCGGCCAGAGAGGGGACTCGAGTTGCCGGCGACGCAAGCCATCGTGATCGAGGCGCTGCGGGCGCTCGGCCTGGAGCCCCGGCCCGGCGCCACGACGACATCGGTGGTGGCCATCATCGACGGCGCCCAGCACGGCCCCACGACGCTCCTCCGGGCGGACATGGACGCCCTCCCCCTCCAGGAGGACACCGGGCTCGACTTCGCCTCCGAGATCCCCGGGGCGATGCATGCCTGCGGCCATGACACGCACATCGCAATGCTCCTGGGCGCGGCCCGGCTCATCGTTGATCGGCGGAACGAGCTCCGTGGACGGGTCCTGCTCATGTTCCAGCCCGGGGAGGAGGGCTTCCACGGCGCGCAGTTCATGCTCGATGAAGGCCTCCTCGATGAGGGGCCGCATGGCGCCGGGGACGTCACCCGTGCCGTCGGGCTGCACATCAGCACCCGCTACCCGGCCGGGACGATCGCCCTGCGGCCCGGTCCGGTCATGGCCTCGGCCGACGCCATCCTCGGGGAGGTCCGCGGCCGGGGCGGCCACGGCTCGACGCCGCACAAGGCGCTGGACCCGATCCCGATCGCGGCCGAGTTCGTCCTGGCCCTCCAGGCCATGGTCACCCGGCGGGTCGACGCTTTCGATCCCGCGATCGTCTCGATCACCCGGCTGGCAGGTGGCACGACCAGCAACATCATCCCGGCGTCGGTCGCGTTCCAGGGCACGATCCGGACCCTGTCCGACACGATGCGCGCGTCCGTCGCGGCCTGGGTTCGCCAGGTGGCGGACGGCGTGGGACGCGCCCACGGGGCGGAGATCGCGCTCGAGGTCGTGCCGGGCTACCCGGTCACGATGAACGACCCGGCGACGACCGCGTGGTTCCGCGCCCTGACGGCCGACGTGGTCGGCGAGGCGGCGATCCTGGACCTCGACGCACCGGTCATGGGCGCCGAGGACTTCTCGTACGTCCTCCAGCGCGTCCCCGGGCTGATGGCCTTCGTCGGTGCACGGCCGGAAGACGAGGATCCGGCGACCGCGCCGCAGAACCATTCGAACCTGGTCGTCTTCGACGAAGCATCGATGGCCAACGGGGTGGCGCTGTACGCGGCGTCAGCCCTCGCGGACTGACGCCGCGGTCATGTCAGCGGGTCGCGTCGGTCCCGGAGGCGCCGAAACGGCTCGGTGCCTTGGCTCGTCGCGGGCCGGCCATCGCCGACGCACGCGCCGGCGTCCCGCCGGATCCCACCGACGGTCCGGCGGATCGGCGTTCCTTGTCTTCGGTAGACGCGAGCTCGAGCCGGCTCGACTCCCCGCTCCCGCCCGGCATCCCTAGTCGTGCAGGCATGATCGATCTCCTCAGTCGAGCACGAACCAGGCGAAGACCGCCGAGGAGCTGAGCGCGGTGTTGAAGTACACCGTGAACTTCCCGGATCCGGGAACCACGGCACGGATGTAGCGCCCGCTCTCGCTGGTCGCCAGGACGGCGAACACCTTGCTGCTCGTGGTCACGCCAGCCACGGTCTTCGCATAGCTCGACTTGCCGGACGACACGGACTGTCGGCCGGATCGGCTGAGCGAGACCTTGCCGGTGACCTTGAGCGCGGTCGTGGCCGTCGACGGCGCGAACGCCCAGACGCCGACGCTGCCGGGCAACGAGTTCGCATCGCCCTCCACGCCCACGAAGCCGAAGCCGTAGACCCCGGCCGAACCGGTCCCGTAGACGCCGATGTTCGGGCTGTCGCCCCAGACGCCGACGCCGAAGGTGTCGACGAGATCGCCCTGCGGCGCCGATCCGAACACGCCGGTATGGGACGTGAACCCTGGTTCGAAGGGTGGCTCGGTCCAGTAGTCGGTCGGGGGTTGGACGCTCCAGGCGAACACACCGGCGCCGCCGGCGCCCGTGCCTTCGAGGCCGTAGCCGGCACCGGTCCCGGTGGCGTGCCCGGCGAACGCCGTGCTGCCGTCGGCGGAGTTGGTGACGGACGTCGGCGCGGTCGTCGCGTTGTCCGACTCGGTCTGCAGGTTGGCGGGGGCGGCGGCGGCGGCGAGGGGCAGGGCGGCTTGGGCGGCCAAGGCGCCGGCAGCGCCGGCAGCCGCAGCCAGGAGCGCGCGACGGGAGCGAGGTGCCGTTCCGTCTGACGCCATGTGCGGGTCCCTCCATGTGCGGCCGGCGGCCGCGTCGGCGGCATTGTGGCACGGCCCCGTTCGGCCGACGGCGTCATCGCTCGGGGATCTCGGTGCCGCGGCGCACCGAGGCGACCCGTCAGCCGGGTCGCAGCCCGCCGAGGTGATCGGCGTCGTGATCGACCGCGTTGCGGAGCAACCCGGCCACGTCCCAGACCCCGAGCCGCGCATGAGTCCCGGTCCGCGCCCAGCCGGCGTCGTCCAGTGCCTCGACCGTGGCGATCGTCACGCGGCGCAGGCCGGCGAAACGCTCGAGCAGCTCGTCCATGGTGAGCGTCGGCTCGCCCGGCCACGGCCCGGGCTCGACCCAGTCCCAGCGCGGGTCGTCGATCGTGGCGAGGTCGCGCAAGCGGCCCTGATGGACGTCGGTCTCGACGGCGATGAGGTGGCGGACGACCTCGGTGGGCCCCCACTCGCCGGCCGTCGGCGCCGCACCCGCCGCGGCCGCTCGGGCCGCGGTCGCGAGCCGTGCCGGGAAGCCGGCCAGGTCGTCCAGGAGGGTCGCCCGGGCTGCGGCGGTCACCCCTCCAGCATCGATCGGCGCCAGGCCTCCGTCGCCTCGACCGCGTTGAACGTGTACAGGTGGAACCCGCTGACGTTCGCCACGGGATCGGCGAGGAGCGGGGCCATCGCCTCGACGAAGGCGGTCGGCTTGTAGAAGCCACCGGACCGGGCCAGGCCGGTGACGAACCGCAGGTTCTTCATGAGGAAGCGCTTGGCGTCCTTGACCCCGATCCGGGCGGCCACGTTGAGCAGCTTCTGCGGATCGGCCACGCCCGGCACGCCGATGACGACGGCCGGGCCGAAGCCCTCGCCTCGAAGGCGCCGGACGAGCGCCGCGATCGACTTCGTGTCGAAGTCCATCTGGGTCGTCACGTGGGCCACGTATGGCGCCTTGTCCCGGAGCGCCTGGGCCAGGACGGCGTCCGGGATGTCCGGGTGGCCCTGCGGATAGGCCGGGCAGCCGATCGAGGTGAACGGGTGACCGAGCTCGCTCATCGCCCGCAACAGCGACAGCCCGTCGCGGTACTCGCCGGGATCGTCGGCGTCGCCACCGACGACGAAGGCGTGGGTCAGGCCGGCGTCCCGCGCCCGGTCCAGGAGGTCGGCGAGCGCCGCGCGGTCCTGGATCATGTGCGCCGACAGGTGCGGGATGGCCCGGAAGCCCTCGGCCTGGAGGCGCGCGGCCCAATGGACCGTCGCATCCATGCCCTTGGCCGGCGAGGCGGTCACCGAGACCCGGGCACCGGGCGGCAGGAAGGGGATCTGATCGGGCAGGTTCTTGAGCGGGACCAGCTCGAAGATCGGATCCTCCAGGGCGACCCGGAGGGCGGCCGCGGATGCTTCGTCGAGTCCGGGCCGGCGGCCCAGCAGGGTGACCATCAGACCTCCGAGTCCGGCATCGATGCCTTGCGTCGCGCGATGAAGTCGAGCAGCGCCTCGTCGATCCCCGGATCGAGCGGCGGCGCTTCGTAGTCGGCCAGCATCCGCTTCCAGATCGCGTTGGCCCGCTGGGCGGCGTCCAGGCCGCCGTCCTCCTGCCACTGCTCGAAGCTGTTGTTGTCGGCTGTCTCCGACCGGTAGAAGGCCGTCTCGAAGTTGGCCAAGGTGTGGGCGGTGCCGAGGAAATGCTGGCCCGGTCCGTTGCCCCGGATGGCGTCGAGCGCCTGGCCGTTGTCGCTCAGGTCGACGCCATTGACGAAGACGGCCATCATCCCGCACTGGTCCGCGTCGAGGATGAACTTCTCGTAGCCGACGGTCAGACCGCCCTCCAGCCAGCCGGCCGCGTGGAGGACGAAGTTGACCCCGCCCAGGACGGTCGGGATGAGGGTGGCGGCACTCTCGTAGGCGGCCTGGGCATCGGCGACCTTTGAGGCGCACAACGATCCGCCGGAGCGGAACGGGACGCCGAGGCGCCGGGCCAGCGCGGCCATCGTGTACAGGACGAGCGCGGGCTCCGGGGTTCCGAACGTGGGTGCCCCCGACTGCATCGACATCGAGCTCGCGAAGGAGCCCATGACCACCGGGGCGCCCGGCCGAACGAGCTGGACGAAGGTCATCCCGGCGAGGGCCTCGGCCAGGGTCTGGGCGGCCACCCCGGCCGCGGTCACCGGGGCCATGGCCCCGGCCAGGATGAACGGGGTCAGCAGGGTCGCCTGGTTGGCCTCGGCGTAGGCCCGGGCCGCGCCGAGCATGACCGAGTCCCAGACGAGCGGCGAGTTGGCGTTGATCAGCGACAGCGTCACCGGGTGGGTCTCGAGATAGTCCGCGCCGAACGCGATGCGGCACATCTCGACCGTGTCCCGGGCGCGCTCCGGGGCCGTCACCGAGCCCATGAACGGCTTGTCGCTGTAGCGGATATGGCTGTAGACCATGTCGAGGTGGCGCTTGTTGACCGGGACGTCGACCGGCTCGCAGACCGTGCCGCCGCTGTGATGGAGGTGCGGCGAGGCGTAGGTCAGCTTCACGAGGTTGCGGAAGTCCTCGATCGTGCCGTACCGCCGGCCGCCATCCAGGTCGCGCACGAACGGCGAGCCGTAGTTCGGGGCGAAGACCGTGTGCATCCCCCCGATCTCGACGTGGTTGGCCTCGTTCCGGGCGTACTGGGTGAACTGGCGCGGGGCGCTCGCCTGGACGATGGACCGGCACAGTCCGCGCGGGAAGCGGACACGCTCCCCGTCGACGGTCGCCCCGGCCGACGCCAGGAGGGCGCGGGCCTCGGGGTCGCCACGGAACTCGACGCCGACCTCTTCCAGGATCGTGTCGGCGTTGGCCTCGAGGGTCGACAGACCTTCCTCGCTCAGGACCTCGAACGGTGCCAGGCGACGGGTGAGGAAGGGCATCCGCTCGACCTGGTGGCTGAGGCGAACGGCGCGCCGGCCCTCACGACCACCGGAGCGACGGGTCGGCGCAGCGTCGGTCATCGATCCTCTCCGGTACCGGCCGGGGCCGCCAGCGCCGCCCGCCGGCGGCGTCGCTCGGCGCGCGGATCGGCGCCGCGGTCGGCGGTCGCCGGTCGGGCCGGCAGGGTCACCACGCGCTCCAGGTTCGGGCTCGGCGCGGTCCGATGCGGGATGGCCATGGCCTCGATGAAGTGTTCCTGGAAGCGCGGCTCGACCGCCGTCTCGATCTTCTCGACCCGACGCACGACCGCCTCGATCTCGCGCCGGGCGGCGCCGCTCAACAGGGCGATGAGCGCGCCCGTGCCGGCGGCGTTGCCGGCGGCACGGACCCGGCCCAGGTCGCAGTCGGGGACGAGGCCCAGGACCATCGCGTGGAGCGGATCGATCTGGCTGCCGAACGCCCCGGCCAGGCGGACCTCGTCGACGGTCTCGACCGCCAGCTGGTCCATGAGCAGCCGGACCCCGGCGTACAGGGCCGCCTTGGCCAGCTGGATGGCCCGGACGTCGTTCTGGGTGACGAGGATGCGCAGCCCGAGGGCGTCGCCGGTCCCGGCCGGCCCGTCCGCGGCCCCCGGGTCGTGGAGGACGTAGCTGAACGTCCGGCCGTCGGGGACGACCCGCGGCGTCCGCTCGGCGAGCGCCCCGTCGATGACCCCGTCCGCGGTGATGACGCCGGCCAGATACAGCTCGGCGATGACCTCGATGATGCCGGAGCCGCAGATGCCGGTGACACCCGTCCCGGCCGCGGCCAGGTCGCCGGCGAAGTCGGGGGCATCGGACCAGGCCTCGACGCCGATGACCCGGAACCGGGGCTCCAGCGTGTCACGGTCGATCCGGACTCGCTCGATGGCGCCCGGCGCGGCCCGCTGCCCGGCGCTGATCTGGGCGCCCTCGAAGGCCGGTCCGGTCGGGGACGAAGCGGCCAGCAGCCGGTCGCGGTTGCCGAGCACGATCTCGGCGTTCGTGCCGACGTCGACGACGAGGGTCAGATCGGTCGCCTCGTGGGGCTCCTCGGCCAGGATGACCCCGGCCGTGTCCGCCCCGACGTGGCCGGCGATGCACGGCAGGACGTAGATCCGCGCCCCCGGATGGGTGCGCAGCCCGAGCTCGGCCGCGGTCGTCTCCACGGCCGTGTCGACGGCCAGGGCGAACGGCGCCGACCCGAGCGGGGTCGGGTCGATGCCCAGGAGCAGGTGGTGCATGATCGGATTGCCGACGAGGGCCAGCTCCAGGATCTCGACGCGCTTGATCCCGGCCCGATTGGCCAACGTGGCGAGGAGCCCGTCCAGGGCCTTGCGCACCGCCTCGGTCAGCTCCCGCTCGCCGCCGTCGTGCATCATCACGTAGCTGACCCGGCTCATGAGGTCCTCGCCGAAGCGGATCTGCGGGTTCATGACCCCGGCGCTGGCGAGGATCGTCCCGTCGGCGAGGTTGGCGAGGTGGCCGGCGATCGTCGTCGAGCCGATGTCGATGGCCACGCCGAAGGCCCGGTCGTGGAAGCCCGGCCAGACCGCGATGACGTCGCGACCGCCGTGGACCGCCACGGTGACCCGGTACGAGCCGGCCTCGAGGGCGGGCTGGAGCGCCCGGACGACGCCCAGGTCGGCCTGCAACCCATCCAGGTCCCACTCCGTGTGGAGGGCGTCGAACAGCCGGCCCAGATCCCCGGTCGGGGTCGCCAGGTCGGGCGGCACGACGTCGACGGTGTGGAGGCGGACGACCGGATCGAGCTCGAACGGCCGCGCATCGAGATCCTTGCGCACGACCTGGCGGTGGACCTGACTCTCCGGGGGCACATCGATGACCGCGTCGCCCAGCAGCCGGGCAGTACACGACAGCCGGCGGTCGTCGGCCAGGCCGTGCTCGGCGCGATAGGCGGCTTCCAGGTCGCCGGCCGGCGAGAGATGGCTGGCTTCGGAGGTGATGCCGTGCTTCGGGAACGCGCCGAACGAGGGCGTCACCGCGCACCGACCACAGATCCCCCGGGCACCGCAGACCGAGTCGATGTCGACGCCCAGGTGGCGCGCGGCATCCAGCACCGTCGCCCCACGGTGGACGCGGCCGCGCCGACCCGAGGGCGTGAAGATGACCTGTGGGCCCGGTCCCGCCGTGACGTCCGAGCCGCCAGCCTCCGGGCCGCCCGCGTCCGGGCCGCTGTCGGTCACGCGCTCAGACCGCCGCGATGGGGGCGCCGCGGCGGCGATTGACCCGGCGACCACCGGCCTCGCCCTCCGGCGGAGCGACCCGGAACCGGCGGATCCAGCGCGCCGCATCCTGGTCGTTGCCCATCAGCACGTCGCTGGCCATGACGGCGTGGCGGACGCCCTCGGCGATCGGGTTGGTGATGGCCGAGGTCAGGCCCGAGGCGATGGCCATGCTCAGGAAGGCGCCGTTGATGCCCTCGCGGTTGGGCAGGCCGAAGCTCACGTTCGAGGCGCCGCAGGTCGAGTTGACCTGCAGCTCGTCGCGCAGCCGGCCGAGGATCCGGAAGACCTGGCGGCCTGCGCCCGGCAACGCTCCGATGGGCATGAGCAGTGGATCGACCACGATGTCCTCGCGGGGGATGCCGTGGTCGGCGGCCCGTTCGACGATCCGCTTGGCGACCGCGAACCGGACGTCCGGATCCATCGAGATGCCGGTCTCGTCGTTGCTGATGGCGACGACCGCGCAGCCGTACTTCTTGACCAGCGGCAGGACCCGCTCCAGGCGCTCCTCCTCGCCGGTCACGCTGTTGAGCAGCGCCTTGCCCTGGTAGACGGCGAGCCCGGCCTCGAGGGCCTCGACGATGGACGAGTCGATGGACAGCGGCAGGTCGGTCAGGGACTGCACCAGCTGGATCGTCTCGGCCAGGATGGCCGGCTCGTCGGCCAACGGGATGCCGGCGTTGACGTCGAGCATGTGGGCACCGGCTTCGACCTGGGCGATGGTGTCCGACACGACCCGCGAGAAGTCGCCGGCCTTCATCTCCTCGGCCAGGAGCTTGCGCCCGGTCGGGTTGATGCGCTCGCCGATGACGACGAACGGCTGGTCGTCACCGATGACGACCTCGCGCGTGGCGGAGCTGATGACGGTGCGGGTCATGCCAGCTTGGAGGCCGGGTCGGTCGCGTCGAGCGTGCCGGCCTTGCCCGGTGTCTCGTCATGGGCCGGCGGCAGGACCTCGCCGCCCTCGACGCCGCCTGACTGGATGAGCTGGGCCAGGCGGTGCTTGTCGTACTCGGTCTCGAGGCGCTCCACCTCGGCGGCCACGAGCACGTCGAGCTCCTCGCCACACGGCTGGTCGACCCGCCGCCACTCCTCGATGTACGCGTCGTAGGTCCGCTTGCCGGCGCGGCTGGCCGCCTTGTCGATGGCCACCTGGAAGCGCGGGTGCAGCACGATCTTGCTCTGGCGCCGCCCGTCTCGGGCGGTCACCTGGGCGGGGATGTCGCGCCACCAGATGACGGTCATGGTAGGCATCGGGTCAGGCTCCTCCGTGGATGGCGGGCTGGATGGCGTACTGGATGACGGGGGCGAGGTCGCCGTAGCCGGTCTCGCGACGCTCGAACGCGAGGCCCAGCCGATCGGCCGCGGCTCGGGCCTTCTCGGTCAGCGCCGGATCGTCGGTCTGGGCCAGGTAGACCAGCCGGCGGTAGCTCCCGAAGTAGTCCGACAGCAGCTCCGGGTGACGGTCCAGGCCCAGCCCGACGAGGACCAGGCTCTCGAACTGGCGAGCCAGGAAGTCGGTCAGGTAGAACGTCCCGAGCTCCTCGTCCTGGAGCGCGGCGTAGGCGGCCGCCCCGGCGTAGAACTCGTAGCAGTGGGCACCCTCGATGCGCTCGATGCCTTCGCGCTCGAGGACGGCGTCGAGCGCGCCGCCGGTGCCACAGTCCGCGTAGGCGACGAAGATCCGGACGCCGTCGCCGTACCGGTCGCGGACCTCGGCGATGCGCTTGTCGACGGCGCCGGCGATGCGCGATGGCTGCATGTGCAGGCGGGCATCGACGCCGAGGACCTTGACCCCGGGGACGTCCCGGGTCAGGGCCAGGAGCTCGCGGGCGAGCGCGCCGCAGCCGATGACGACGACGCGCGGTGCCGGAGCGGCCGCGTCAGGGGCGCCGGCGTCCGGGGCGGGCGGGCCGTCAGGCGGGAACGCGGGCACGGCGCTCGTCGATGAGCCGACGGGCCGTCTCCGCGGCGACGCCCGCATCGCGACAGTACGCGTCCGCGCCGACGGCCATGCCGAACTCCTCGTTGAGCGGGGCGCCACCGACGAGGACGATGTAGTCGTCCCGGATGCCGCGATCCTTGAGGGTCTGCACGACGACCTTCATGTACGGCATGGTCGTGGTCAGCAGCGCGCTCATCCCCAGGATGTCCGGCTTGTGCTGCTCGAGCGCGGCGATGAACTTGTCCGCGTCGGTATTGATGCCGAGGTCGAAGACCTCGAAGCCGGCGCCCTCGAGCATCATCCCGACGAGGTTCTTGCCGATGTCGTGGATGTCGCCCTTGACGGTCCCGATGACGACCTTGCCGACGGGCTCCGCCCCGGTCTCGGCAAGCAACGGACGGAGGATCTCCATGCCGGCCTTCATCGCGTTGGCGGCGAGGAGGACCTCGGGCACGAACAGGATGCCGTCGCGGAAGTCGATGCCGACGATCTTCATCCCGGCGACGAGCGCGTCGTCCAGGACCTGGGTCGCGGTGAAGCCGCGGCCCAGCAGGATCTTCGTGCCCTCGACGATCTCGTCGCGCATGCCGTCGTAGAGGTCGTTGTGCATCTGTTCGACGAGCTCGTCGTCGGCCAGGGCGTTGAGGTCGATGTCCTGGAGGTCGTCGGTCATCGGGATGTCGGCTCCGGAAGGTCCATCCGCGTCACGGCGGTGATCGAGGGCCGCGGGGGGTTCCACGATGTGGAACCGTGCCGTATGATGGAACCCGCGAACGCGAATCTAGCCGACGAAGGGGTCCATGTCCAGCGTCCAGTCCATCAGGCGGGCGTTCGCCGTGCTCGGCACGCTCGGTGACGGGCCACTCGGGGTCACCGAGGTCGCCGACCGTGCCGGCCTGCCCAAGTCGACCGCGGCCCGGCTGCTGGCCACCCTCGCGGCCGAGGGCGCCGTCGAGCAGGTCCCGGGCGACAGCGCGTACCGACTGGGCCCGCGCCTGGCGACCCTGACCGCGGGCTACGGCCTGGCCCGCTCGCTGGCCGCGATCGCCCGGCCCCGGCTGGTCGAGCTCGCCGCCGCATCCGGCGAGGCCGCCGGGCTGGGCTTGCCTGATGGCGACCTCGTCCACTACATCGATCAGGTCGACACGCCGAACCCGGTCGTCGTGCGCGATTGGACCGGCGCCCGGGCCCCGCTCCATGCCGTCTCGTCCGGGCAGGTGCTGCTGGCGTTCCGCCCGGCCGCCGCCGTGGAGCGCTACCTCGCCCGGCCCCTCGAGACGTTCACCCCGAACACCCTGGCCGATCCCGAAGCCGTCCGCGAGCGCCTCCATCTCGTCCGCCGCCAGGGCTACGTCTGGGCCGCGGCCGAGTTCGATCCGGACATCACGTCCGTGGCCGCGCCCATCGCCGATGCGTCGGGCGAGGTCATCGCCGCGCTCCACGTCCACGGGCCGTCGTACCGCTTCCCGCCGGGCGGCGAGCGGGCTGCGGAGATCGCCCAACGCGTCGTGGCGGAGGCCGCGACGATCGCGGCGGGCTTGCGCGAGGGCTGAGCGGCCGGCGGCCGCGCTCGGGTCAGGCGCTCACGGTCACGCGCGTGGCCGGGCGGCCCGCTCGTAGACGAGGACCGTGCGCTCGTAGGTGATGACCGTCTCGTCGCGCTGGTTGAAGCCGCGGGTCCGGACCCGGACCAGGCCCTGTCCGGGCCGGCTCTTCGATGGCCGGACCTCGAGCACCTCCGACTCGGCGTAGATCGTGTCGCCGGCGAAGACCGGGGCCGTCAGCCGCACCTCGTCCCAGCCCAGGTTGGCGACGGCGTTCTGGCTCACGTCCGGCACGGACAGGCCGGTCACGATGGCCAGCGTCAGGGTGCTGACCACGAGCGGCCGCCCGAACTCGGTGCGCGACGCGTAGTCGGCGTTGAAGTGGATGTCGTGGGTGTTGTTGGTGAGCAGCGTGAACCACGTGTTGTCGGCCTCGCTGATGGTCCGGCCGTGGGCGTGGCGGTACACGTCACCGACCGTGAAGTCCTCGAGGAACCGGCCCTCCCAGCCCCGCTGTGGCTCGCTCATCGACTCCCTCCATCGACCGCCGCCCAGGCGTCGTCCGCGTCCATCCGCTCGTCGGCGTCGATCACGCCGAGCGCCGTCGCGCGCGCCGGGTCGAACCGGCCTAGGGCGGCGGCCTGGCGGAGCACGACGCGCGCATGGCGGTCGGTCGCCCGGTCGCTCATCACCCCGGCGATCATCGTCGCGCCCTGGTCCGCGGCGAGCGCGGTCGCGTACGCGTCGAGCTTGGCCGCCTCGTGCTCGATGGCCTCGTCGGACAGGGCCACATCGGCGGCCAACAGGACCGCGAAGAGCTGGGCCGGATGGCCGACCCACTTGCCGAGCATCCCGAGTCTCGCGGGCGCGGACCGCGTCATCGAAGACGAGGCGCATGCGGGCGAGCCAGCGCGTCCGGTTGGCGGCGGCGTCGAGCGCCGGGTCGGCCACCGGGTAGTCCAGGGTCATGCCGTCGATGGCCGGCACGCCGACCGCCCCGGCGACGGCGACGATCTCCGCCCGAGCCCAGTCGGCGAGCAGGTGCCGATCGCCGATGGCCGGCAGGCCCAGATCGGCGCTGAAGTCGGCCAGCCCGAAGATGAGGCCGGCCAGCCGTGACGCGGCGCGTTGCGCGATGGCCGGCAGCTGGACTGCCGCCCAGCCGCTCTCGACCAGGTAGGCCACCCGGATGGAGCCGCCGGCCAGCCCGAGGTCCTCCTCCGCCCGCTCGAGCAGGCCGTGGAGCAGGTCGACCTCCTCGGGATGCTCGATCTTGGGGAAGACGATCCCGTCGAGCGGCAGGCGATCGCCGTCCGGCGCGAGCTGGCGGAGCCGCCACAGCAGGGTCTGGAGGTCGCGCACCGCCGTCTCGAGAGTCGAAGCCGGGCGGCCGGAAGAATCGGAGGCTGGCCGCACGGCCGTCACCCCAGTCGGCGGTCGCGAACGTGTCCGCGGCGACGGCCAGGCCACGGGCCGCGGCCTCGTCCGTGGGGGCGATGGCATCCTCGCCGTCGAGCATCACCAGCGGGGCGCGACGGGCCGTGGCCAGGCGCGCCTCGACGACGTCGGCCGGCTGCTCCAGGCACTCCGCCAGGTCAGCGGCGTTCAGGCCGAGACGCTCGAGCATCCGGCTGACCGGCGCCGTCCCGCCTTCGACGGCCTTGCGCGCCATCGCCGCGTCGGCGGCCGGCGTCGTGAGGTGGGCCTGCTGACGCCAGTAGCGCAGGGGCAGGGTCGCGCGCCGTGACGCGAGTCGCTCGCGGACCGCGGCGCGTTCGGCGTCACCGGCCGCGATGGCCGCAGCGAGTCCGGCGGCGTCGGGCCCGGTCATGCCCACAGCTCGTGGAGCAGCTCGACCGCGGTCCGTTCGATGATCCCGGCGACCTCCGGGTCGAACGGCGCCGGCTGGCCGTACCCGCGGTGCGAGACCGACGGCTCGTAGCCGCCGTGCGGGTACTCCTCGGGCGTCGCGACATAGCCGAGCGAGCCCTGGCTGTAGCCCGCGAAGATCGTCACGGGCGCCGGCGACTGGCGGCGGACGGCCGACCCGATGGCCCCGAAGATCTCGCCCGGGGCGCCGACGATCGCCGTGTCCCCGATCCGCGCGGCCCAGATCTCGCCGTCGACGGCGGTCGCCCGGCCGCCCTCGGCGTCCTGTCGGAGCTGCAGCTCCAACCAGGCGATGTGGTAGCGGATCGGATTCATCGTCACCCGGGTCTCGCCACGCGCAGCGCGCTCATCGAGATCGGCCCGCCGCTCATCCAGCTCGCGCTCGGAGGTCATCGATCGCGGGCAGGTCCAGGAACGGGCAGGGCGACGATCCGGCGCGCCGTGCGCAGGACCTGGGGCGGCTGGTCGGTGGCCAGGCGGCGGCGGTACAGGGCGATCGGCGTGACCGAGCCCCAGTCCGAGCGCTCGATCTCGACCGCCCACGGGTCGGCGTCGGCGATGGCGTGGTGAGCCTCGAGCGCCAGGCGCCCCCCGACCTGTTCCGCCGCCCACAGCGCGCCGTCGTCGTCGCGGAACGACTCGAGGGGCAGCGCATCACCGGCGGCGCCCTGCAGGAAGACGGTGACCGAGCCGGGGCGCGAGAGGTTCGACAGACGGTTGCGCAAGGGACCGACGAAGTCCGGCCCGGCGCCCGGCAGGTCGGGACCGATGACGACCGGATGGCACGCGAACGACACGAGCGTGGCGATGCCGACGGGATCCAGGGTCTCGTCCGGCCCGCCATCGATGCGGATGGCGACGACCGAATCGTCCCGGACGCCGTCCCGGTTCCAGCCGAGGATGGTCCGCCCATCCGCCGTTCGTTCCCGGCGGTTGACGGCCAGGCCCCGGACCTCGCCGACCCCGCCGCTGACCCGGGCGGGCGCGAGCCGGCCGACGGCCTCGAGAGCGGCCGAGGCATAGCGGTCCGGGATGCTCTCCCAGTAGCGCAGCTCGGTCTCCGTCCAGCCGTCGAACTCGCCGCCGAGCTTGATCGTCGCGCCCGGCCACGGCGCCGCATGGGTGTGGCTGGAATTGAGGAGGACGGCGGCCGGGTCGCAGCCGACGACCTCGCCGACCCGCGCCCGGATGCGGTCGGCCATCGGCGTGGTCAGCCCGACGACGTCGGCCGCGATGATGACCGCGGTCGTGCCGCTGTCCTCGTCGCGGAACACGCAGGCCGTGGCCATCAGTGGCTCGTACGCGGACCGGGCCGCGAGTGGCCGACGCACGTAGCCCAACAGGTCGACCGGGAACGGCGGGGTGATGTCCGCTTCGGCAGCCCCGGCCAGCAGCGTCACGCGGCGACCGTGGCCCAGTCCGAGGGCGCCTCGACCATGCCCTTGAGGGTCGCCAGGAACCGGGCAGCCCCCACCCCATCGACGACCCGATGGTCGGACGACAGCGTCGCCGTCATGACCCGCCGGATGACGACCTCACCGTCGCGCGCGACCGGGCGCTCGACGGTCCGAGCCGTCGCGAGGATGGCCACCTGCGGCGGGGTGATGATCGCCGTGAACTGGGTGACGTCGAACATGCCGAGATTGGACAGCGTGAAGGTCGCTTCGCCGATCTCCGCCGCGCGCAGCTTGCCGGCCCGTGTCCTGGTGACGAGATCGGCCAGGCCGGCCGCCAGGGAGGTCACGTCCCGATCACGGCAATCCAGCAGCGCCGGGGCGATGAGGCCGTCGTCGAGCGCGATGGCGACCCCGATGTTGATCGCGTCCCAGGTCTCGACGACATCGCCGTCCCAGGCCGCGTTGAACGCCGGATGCTCGGCCAGGGTGAGGGCCACGGCCCGGAGCAGGAACGCCGTGACCGTCAAGCGCTCCTCGCGCGCGCGTCCCGTATTAGCGGCGTCCACGAGTTCGAGCAGCGCGTCCATCTCGATCTCCGTCGAGAGATAGAAGTGGGGGGCGTGCTGCTTGCTCTCGACCATCCGCCTGGCGATGGCCCGACGCATCGGACCGGGCGCGACCGGATGGCGGCCGGGTCGGTCGGACCCGGCGGCATCGGCCGGCGCTGGCTCGGTCACCCTAGGAGCCGTCGTCGAGCCAGGCGATCGGCTCGCCGACCGCGACTTCCGCGCCGGCGTCGTGGACGATCTCGCTCAGCGTGCCGCTGGCCGTCGCCTCCATCTCCACCGTCGACTTGTCGGTCTCGATCTCGGCGATCACGTCGCCGCGGGCGATCTCGTCGCCGACCTTCTTCAGCCAGCCGCTGACCTTGCCGGTCTCCATGTCATACCCGAGCCTGGGCATCTCGATCGCGATGCGGGCCATCCATGCCTCCGAACCCCGCCCACGCCCCAGGCATCCGGGCACGCGCCCGGCGGGTGCAAGCGTTTCCAGCCCGTATCATACTGGGCCCATCGGTCGGTGCCGCAAGGGCTCCGCCGACCCACCGACGCGAGGGAGTGGACGTGGAGTTCCTGGTGAACATCGAGGTGGGCTGGCCGGCGGACGGCGACCCCGAGGAGCTGGCCAGGCTGACCGCCGCGGAACGGGTCCGCGGCCAGCAGCTCGGCGAGGCCGGCACCATCCGCCGGATGTGGCGGGTCCCCGGGCGCCGCGCGAACTGGGGCGTCTGGGAGGCCGAGGACGCCACGGCCCTCCACGCGGCCATCGGGTCGCTGCCGCTCTTCCCGTACCTCGACGTCGAGGTCATCCCGCTGGCGGCCCATCCCAACGACCCCGAGCGGCCGGGCGGCCGATGAGTACGCCGGAGCCCACCCACCTCGCCTGGTCCGATGCGATCGGCAAGCGCGTCCGCAGCGGCGACTGGGCCGACCAGGCCATCTCCACGGCGGTGAAGATCGAGGACGAGCTTCGCGCCGGCGGCAACGACCTGGGGCTGGCCGGCGGGCGGCGCGAGAACGCCGCCCAGCTGGTCGATTACTACATGGAGGAAGCCAAGGTCGTCTACGTCGTCTATCGCGTGTGGACGGGCGGCTTCCAGGATTGGCTGCTGGAGCAGGGCGTGGCCCAGGCGGAGCTCGATGCGGAGCTGGACCGACTCGCTCACCTGCTGGCCTTCCCGGACGGGACGCCCCTGGAGCGCGAGCCACGCTGGGAGGCGCTCGGCCAGCGGGCCGGCCGCCTGGCCCACGGCATCCGCGGCTATGACCTGTCCATCGAGGACGCCATCGACGAGCTCCACGGTGTCGAGGAGGACTGGCGCCAGCTCCACGACCGGATGGCCGACCTCATGGCCGGCATCCTCGCCTTCGTCGTCAAGCACTTCGGCGAGGCGCGGCTCGAGGACTGCTACCGGGCGATCATGGAGCCGTACCTCCAGGAGCGGTACATGCCGTTCGACGTCCGGGTGAACCCGTACGAATCGACCCTGGACCGGAACCTGTACATCAGCCTGGAGGCGATGCGCGGCCACCTGGTCGGCCGCGACCGGCGCGGCGACATCGAGTTCGAGGAGCACGACGACCGCTTCGTCCTGCGCTTCGACCCGTGTGGCTCCGGCGGGCGGATCCTGCGCGGCGACGAGAAGGAGGGCACCGGCCCGCGCGTGCTGGCGCCGTACGAGTTCGGGGTCATCGAGGAACCCCGCGACTGGACCTGGAACGAGACCGGGGTGTGCCACTACTGCGCCCATTGCAACCTGGCCCTCTCGACGATCCCGGCCGAGCGTTGGGGTCACCCGGTCCGCACGGTGGACCCACCGCTGTGGCGCGGCGAGGACGCGCCGGAGACGGTCCGCAAGTGCCAGTGGACGGTCTGGAAGTCGCTCGAGGCGATCCCCGAGCGCGAGTACGAGCGGATCGGCCGGACGAAGCCGCCGCTGCCCGTCATCCAGCCCGGGACGCCGGGCCAGGCACGCACGGAGGGACCGAGCGCATGAGCTTCCAGGGACGCCGTGCCATCGTCACCGGGGCGGGCAGCGGTATCGGCCAGGCGCTCGCGCTCCACCTCCTGCGCGAGGGCGCGCGGGTCACCGGCGTGGACATCAACGAGCACGGCCTGGACCCGGTCCGTGACGCCGGCGGCGAGGCCCTCGTCGTCGACCTCGCCGATGTCGAGCAGCGGGCGGCCGTCATCGACTCGGCGCGCCAGGATCCGCCGCACTTCCTGGTCAACGCCGCAGCCATCCTGCAGGTCATCCCGATCGGCGATGTGGATCCGGACGTCTTCCGCCGGCACTTCGCGGTCAACGTCGAGGCGGTCTGGTTCCTGTGCCGCGACGTCGGCGCGGTCATGGTCGAGGGCGGCGCCATCGTCAACTTCTCGTCGCCCAGCGCCCGATGGGCGTACACCCTCGAGACGGCGGTCTATGGCGCGACGAAGACGGCCATCCAGGGCGTCACCCGCAGCTTCGCCATCCATCTCGCCCCGCGCCACGTGCGGGTCAACGCGATCTCGCCGGGCATCACGGACACGCCGATGCAGGAGAAGGTCCTGCGTGAGGTGTCCGTCCTGCGCGGGTTGAGCTACGAGGAGCTGAGCGGCAGCCGGACGAATCTCGTGCCGCTCAAGCGCTCGGCCCCGCCCGAGGAGATGGCCGGCGTCGTCGCGTTCCTGTTGTCCGACGCCGCCTCGTACATCACCGGCCAGACGATCTACGTCGATGGCGGCTACATCATGTCGGCCTAGGGCGGTCCGGCGACCGAACGGCCGTGATCCGGGCCCCGCTTCGGCCTGATCCCGATACCGGACCGCCCCCATGGGCGACGCTGACTTGACACGGTCAGAGGGGCAGCCCTACTCTGCGCTGACCCGGCCCTGACGACGTTTCCAGTAACAATTCTCGCTGCGAATCGTGACGATATCCCGACGGCGTCGGGCGCGGGCGTTCCCCACGGATTCGGAGGAGGAATCGTGCAGGAGACCCGACCCGGGATCAGCGCGCGCAGCGGAATCGCCCGTTGGTCCAGCCTGCTCGCCGTGATCGCCCTCGTGGCGATGGCGTGCACCAACCCCGGCACCAGTTCGGCCCCCGCCTCGGAGGCGGTCGCCTCGGAGGCCCCGGCTTCGGCCCCCGCCTCGGTGGCGCCGTCCGCGTCGGCCGCCGCCACGTCCCACAAGATCGGCTACATCTCGCTCGGCGACTCGGTGCCGTTCGTCAAGCTCGTCTCTGACGGCATCCGCGAGGCCGCCACCGCCGCCGGCCAGGAGCTGCTCTTCTGCGACTCCGAGATCGACGCGGCCAAGGCCCTCGCCTGTGCCCAGAACCTGAAGGTCCAGGGCGCCGAGGGCGTCATCAACTTCCAGGTCTTCCAGGACAGCTCCCCGGAGATCTGCACCGCCTACGGCAGCGTGCCGACGATCGCCATCGACATCGTCCAGCCCCCGTGCCAGGTCGCCTTCATGGGCGCCGACAACCACGAGGCCGGACGCCTGGCCGGTTCGGCCATCGGCCTGCATGCCAAGACCGAGTGGGACTGCGACTACACGGCGTATGTCTCCCTGGAGTCGACGGCTGCCGGTGCGGCCAACACCGACCGGATGGGCGGCTTCCGTGACGGCTTCAAGGAGCACTGCGACATCCCGGCCGACAAGGAGCGCATCCTCGACGGCGCGGACCGCACCGACCCGGCCCTCGAGCAGATGACCAACCTGCTCGGCGCCCTTCCGGGCGACCGGATCATCGTCACGGCCATCAACGAGGACGGCATCCTCGGCGCCATCGGCGCCGCGAACACCCTCGGCCGCCAGACCGACCTGTGGTATGCCGGCCAGGGCGCCGACCCGTCGGCCTGGAAGGAGATCGCCTGCAATCCGAACTACGTGGCCACGGTCGCGTACTACCCGGAGCGCTACGGCACCCTGCTCCTCCCGAACATGATCACGCTGCTCGAGGGAGGGACCATCCCCGAGAACATCTTCACCGAGCACGAGGTCATCAACCGCGACAACATCCGGGAGATCTACCCCGAGACGCCCGCCTGCTGATGCGGCTGGCCGGCTTCGGTTCCCGGGCATGACCTTCGCCCTTCAGGCAAAGGACATCCGCAAGTCGTTCGGTGGCGTCGAGGTCCTCCATGGTGTGGACCTCGAGGCCACCGGCGGCTCGGTGCTCGCCCTGCTCGGCGAGAACGGCGCCGGCAAGTCGACACTGGTCAAGATCATCGCCGGCGACTACACGCCGGATGACGGCCAGATCGTCATCGACGACACGGCCTACCCGTCGCTGACCCCCATCGCCGCCGGCGACCTGGGGGTCGCGATCATCTTCCAGGAGTTCCAGGACGCTCCGACGCTGACCGTGGCCGAGAACATCTCGCTCGGTCGGCTGCCCAACAAGCTCGGGGTCATCGACTGGCGCGCCGTCAACCAGCGCGCCAAGAAGATCCTCAAGGAGCTCGACGTCGACATCGACCCGACCCGGCGCGTCTCGACGCTCCGGGTCGGCGAGCGCCAGATCATCGAGATCGCCCGCGCCCTGTCCCGCCGGGCGCGGATGCTCATCCTCGACGAGCCGACCGCGGCCCTCTCCCACCACGAGGCCGAGACGCTCTTCTCGTTCGTCCGCCGGCTGCGCGATCAGGGTGTCGCGATCATCTACATCACCCATCGGCTGGATGAGGTCACGACCATCGCCGACCGGGTCCAGGTCCTGCGCGATGGCAACGTCGCGCTGCTGGCGAAGGTCGCCGAGACCGACCGCGCCTCGATGATCGAGGCGATGGTCGGTCGTCACATCTCGGAGATCGCCCGGCCCCAACCGTCGGACACGACGGCCGCCAACGGACCGGCCGTCCGCTGGGTCGGCGCGGCCTCGGGCAAGGACTTCCACGACGTGTCGATCGAGGTCCGGCCGGGCGAGATCGCGGCCATCTACGGCAAGCTCGGGTCCGGCGCGGCCGAGGTCGGCGAGACCGCCTACGGGGTGCGACCGATCACCGCCGGCACGCTTGAGATCGACGGGGCGCCGGTCGTCATCAAGGGCCCCGCGGAGGGCGTCGCGGCCGGGGTGGGATTCCTGCCCGCCGACCGCAAGGCCGGCGGCGGGTTCATGGTCCGCCCGGTCATGGAGAACGTGGCGGTCGCCTCGTGGGGGCGGCTGGCCGCCCTGGGGCAGTTCATCTCGCGCCGGTCGGAGGCCAAGGCCTACCGCCGCTGGCACGACAAGCTGTCGATCCGCTCGCGCAACGACCCGCGCCAGGCGATGGGCACGCTGTCGGGTGGCAACCAGCAGAAGGTGCTGCTGGGTCGCTGGCTGGAGCGCAGCAGCCGGGTCCTCGTCCTCATCGAGCCGACCCGCGGCGTCGACGTCGGTGCCCGGCTGGACATCTATCGCGCGTTGCGCGACCTGGCGGCCGAGGGGGTCGCCGTGCTCATCAGCACATCCGATTACGAAGAGGCGGTCCAGGTCGCGGACCGGGTCTATGTCATGTCACGAGGGGTGGTCGTCACCGAGCTGACCGGCGACGCGGTCACGACGACGCGGCTCCTCGCCGCTGCAGGAGGGTGATCAGTTGACGAGCGAGGACCAGGGCGACACGCCCGGACCGGCCGCTGCCACAGCCGGCGTCGGCGATTCCGCCCTGATCCCGCGGATGGGCCGGGCGCGCGGGTTGTCCATCCCGGAGACCGCGGCCCTGGTGATCGTCCTGGCCGCCCTGTTCATCTATTTCTCGATCGCCTCGCAGTTCTTCCTGAACACCGAGAACCTCATCAACATCCTGCAGAACGTCGCGGTCGTCGGGATCATCGCCTGCCCCGCCACGCTGCTCCTCATCTCCGGGCAGTTCGACCTGTCGGTCGGCTCCGGCGTCGGCTTCGCCGGCATGCTCATGGCGGTCGCGGCGCTGGCGCCCGGCACCGGCGGGGTGGACCTGCCGCTGGCCATGAACATGACCGTCCCGTCGGCCTTCGTCATCGCCGTCCTCGGCACGATGATGATCGGCGTCATCAACGGCTTCTGCGTGACCGTCATCGGGATCAACGCCCTGATCACGACCCTCGGCACGCTGGCCATCTTCCGCGGGCTGACCAAGGTGCTCGGTGACGGCCAGACCATCCGGGTCGAGGGCTTCGGCGAGCTGGGTGTCCTGCGCATCGCGGGCATCCCCCTGCCGGTCTACATCTTCATCGCGTGCGTGATCATCTTCTGGCTGGTCCTGCGCTACACGGTCTACGGCCGATCCCTGTTCGCCATCGGCGCCAGCCCCAGCGCCGCCCGGCTGGCGGGCATCCGGACCAAGCGGGTCATCTTCTTCGCCTTCCTGCTGTCGTCCCTGTGCGTCGCGCTCGCCGGGCTCATCCGCCTGTCCCAGGTCGCCGGTGCGTCGGTCAACTCGGGCCTGGGCATCGAGCTGTCCGTCGTGACGGCGGTCGTCCTCGGCGGGGCCAGCCTGTCCGGTGGCCGCGGCGGCATCGGCGGCACCGTGCTCGCCGTGCTCATCGTCGGGGTCCTGGCCAACGGGCTCATCCAGCTCAACGTCCCGTCGTTCTGGATCGAGGTCGCCGGTGGCCTGCTGCTGTTGGGCGCCGTGACCGTGGACCGGCTGCGCGTCCGGCTGACCCGCGCCGACATCTGACCCGGGCCGACCGCCCACCAGCCATCGATCACGTCGCCGACCGCGACGGCGACCAGCCAGAGGAGGAGGCCGATGACCGAGGTCGATCGCAGCATCCCGTTCATCGAGACGCATCACCACCTGTGGGAGCTCGACCGGTTCCACTACGACTGGTTGACCGATCCCGGCTGGCCGGGTCACAACGCGCTGCTCGGCGACTACAAGATGATCCGACTCGACGATCGGCGCGCCGTGGCGGTTCTTCAAGGAGTTCTACGGGGCGAACGTCATCAAGAGCGTCCACGTCGAGGCGGCGTACGCCGGACCGGATCCGGTCGAGGAGACCGTCTGGCTGGACGCCGTCGCCCGGGAGCACGGCTACCCCAATGCGCTGGTCGTGTTCTGCGACATCGAGCAGGATGACGGCGAGGCGCAGCTGGACCGCCACCTGGCGGCCAGCGACCTCGTCCGCGGCGTCCGCATCCGCGCTCATCCGGACGATCCGGACACGCAGGCGTTCAAGCGCGGCTACCGGGCCCTCGGCGCACGCAACCTGTCGTACGAGCTCAACGCCTCGCCCGGCAAGCTGCTCAACGGCCGTGCCGTGGCCGCCGCCAACCCGGACATCCAGGTGATCCTGGGCCATGCCGGGTTCCCGGTGCAGCGCGACGACGACTACTTCCAGCTCTGGAAGTCGGAGATCAGCCAGCTGGCCGAGGTCGAGCACGTCTCGGCCAAGGTGTCCGGCTTCGGCATGGCCGACAACCACTGGACCATCGACTCGATCCGGCCGTGGGTCCTGCACATGATCGAGGCCTTCGGGCCGGACCGGATCATGTTCGGGACGAACTGGCCGGTCGACATCCTCTATGCGACCTACCTGGAGCAGACCGATGCCTATCGCGTGATCCTGGCCGAGGCCGGGTTCAGCCGCGACGAGCAGGTCGCGATGCTGAGCGGCAACGCCGCGCGGCTGTATCGGATCTCAGCTACCACCACACACCGACAGGAGCCCCGCCACATGCGCACCAAGTCCTTGCTCACGATGTCCCTCGGGTTGTTGCTCGCGCTGGCCGCGTGTACCAACCCCGGCACCTCCACCGCACCGTCCGCGGCACCGGCCAGCGAGGCCCCGGCCTCCGAGGCCCCGGCATCCGTGGCCCCGAGCGCCTCGGCCGAGGCGTTCAAGGTCGGCTACATCTCGCTCGGCGATTCCATTCCGTTCGTCAAGCTCGTGTCCGACAACATCCAGGCCGAGGCCGACAAGGCCGGCGTCGAGATCGCCTTCTGCGACTCAGAGATCGATGCGGCGAAGGCGCTCGCCTGCGCCCAGAACCTCAAGGTCCAGGAAGTCGACGCGGTCCTCAACTTCCAGCTCTTCGAGGACAGCTCGCCCGAGGTCTGCGCGGCGTACGGCGACCTGCCGACGATCGCCATCGACATCCACCAGGCCCCCTGCGAGTCCGCCTTCATGGGCGCCGACAACACCCTGGCCGGCGAGCTCGCCGGCAAGTACGTCGGCGACGCGCTCAAGGCCGAGAACGACTGCGATTACACATCGGTGGTCACGCTCGATACCAAGGGCGCCGGTGCGACGACCGAGGCCCGGGTCAATGGCATGATCGCGGGCTTCGAGGAGGCCTGCGGCCCGATCCCTGAGGAGAAGTTCCGCAGCCTCGACGTCGGCGGCACGACCGACCTCGCGGTGACCAAGTTCGGCGACCAGCTGTCGGCATTGGAGCCGGGTGGGACCATCGTCGTCCTGAGCCTCAACGACGACATGTCGCTCGGCGCGTTCGCGGCAGCCCGGACGGCGGGCCGCGAAGGCGAGCTGCGCCTGGCTGGCCAGGGCGCCGACCCGACGTCCTGGAAGGAGATCGCCTGCAACCCGGGGTGGCTGGCCGACACGGCCTACTTCCCGGAGCGCTACGGCGAGATCCTGATCCCGGCGGTCGTCAAGCTGCTCAACGGCGAGACGATCGAGCCCAACCTCTTCACCAAGCATGAGGTCGTGACCAAGGACAACATCCGGACCCTGTATCCGGAAACGCCCGCCTGCTGAGGCGTCCCCAGGCGCACGGCCCCGTCCCTCGCGGGGCGGGGCCGTGCCATCTCCGGAGGTCCTGATGGCCGACTCTCGCGTCGCGCTCGTCACCGGCAGCGCCCGGGGCATGGGCCGCGCGATGGCCGAGGTCCTCGCCGAGGCCGGCCACCGGGTGGTCGGGCTGGACCGCCTCGACCAGGAGCGCGGGCCACTCGAGCGGGTCGTGGCCGCCGATCTGCTGGACCCGGCGACCCCACGCCGTGTCGTCGATGGCATCGTGGCGACCGAGGGCCGGCTCGACATCCTCGTCCACAACGCCGCGATCTTCGTGCCCGATCATCCCCTGGCCGAGGTCACGATGGACGACTACGAGCGGCAGACCGGCGTCAACCTGCGCGCCGTGTTCTTCCTGTCGCAGGCCGCGGCCGAGGTCATGCGCCCCACACGGCTGGGGCCGGATCATCGGCATCTCGAGCGTCGGCGCCCGGACCGGCGGGGTCTCGAACTCGGCCGTCTACAACGCCGCCAAGGCCGGGGTCATCAGCCTGATGAAGAACTTCGCCCGGAACTACGGCCCGCACGGCATCACGGCCAACGCCGTGGCGCCCGGCGCCGTCGAGGGGTTCATGACCGCCCATCTCAGCCCCGCCGAGCGGGACGCGGTCATCGCCGGCGTGCCGGTCGGTCGGTTCGCGGAGCCGCGCGAGGTCGCGGCCGTCGTCGCGTTCCTGGCGTCGGACGCGGCGAGCTACGTCAACGGCGCCACGATCGACGTCAACGGTGGATGGGTGATGCCATGAGCGAGCGACTGCGACTCGGGGTCATCGGCGCCGGCGCCTGGGCGAGCTTCGCCCACATCCCGGGCTTCCTGCGCCGGCCCGAGGTCGTCCCGTACATCGTCAACCGGCGCGACCCGGTCGAGCTCGAGCGCCTGCGCGAGCGCCACGGCTTCGAGCGGGCGACGACCGACTGGCACGAGGTCATCGAGGCCCGGCCGGACATCGTGGCCCTGACCGGTCCGGTGGCCCTCCGCGCGGAACAGGCGAAGGCCGCCCTGCGAGCGGGTGCACACATCCTCGTCGAGAAGCCGTTCACCATCGATCCCGCCGACGCGTGGGCCATCGACGCGCTGGCCCACGAGCAGGGCCGGCACGTGGTCCTGTGCTACGCCTGGAACGAGATGGGCATCAGCGAGCAGGCTGCGCGGCTGATCACCGGTCCGGATGGCATCGGGCCCATCGAGCACGTGGACGTCCAGATGGCGACGATCGTCCGTGACCTGTTGAGCGCCGGCACGACGTACCTCGGCGACGCGGACGTCACGCTCCCCAAGTTCGAGACCTGGTCGGACCCCCTGGTCTCGGGCGGCGGCTATGGCCAGGGCCAGCTGACCCACGCCATCGGGCTCGTGCTGCGCCTCGTCCCGGAGCTCCGGGCGAGCGATGTCGCCGCGTTCACCGCCGCGCCCGGCACGACCGTCGAATTGCACGATGCGATCGCGGTCCGCTTCGAGGGCGGCGCCATCGGCTCGATCGGCGGCGCGTCGATGCCGCTCGGCGCGTTCGGCAACCAGCACCAGCTGTCCATCCGGGTCACCGGGCAGCGCGGCCAGGTGCTCCTGGACATGGCCGCTCCGCGCGTGGCGCGGTCACGGGCCGGCGACCACATCGAGGCCGACCTGTCCGACGAGGACGTGCGTTGGTCGTTCGACCGAGTCACCGACCGGGTCGTTGACCTGGCCCTGGGGACGACGACCGAGAACCCGTCGCCGGCCGACCTCGGGGCGCGGGTCGTGGAGATCCTCGACGGGATGTACCGCAGCGCGGCGTCCGGCCGCATCGAGGCGGTCAGCCGGGACTGATCCCGCCGGGCGCCGTCGTCACCAGCGGCTCCACCGGGACGCTCATCCCCGCCCGGACGACCGCCACCGGGACCAGGCGCTCGCCGGCCGTGCGCGCCGTGCCGGCCGAGTCGGTCAGCTCGAATCGGCCGGACTCGCGTCCGAGGACGGTGACGTCCGCCTCGGCGCCGACCTCGAGCCTGCCGAGGGTCGTCCCGGCCGGCCCGAGCGCGGCCGCCGGTGCCGTCGTGGCCATCGCGATGACGTCATCCAGCGGCAGGCCCAGGAGCAGAAACTTCGAGAGGGTCGTGACCAGGTCGTGGACCGGGCTGGCGATGTTGAACCGGTGAAGGTCCGAGCTGACCGTATCGGGAAGGAAGCCGTCGGCCAGCGCCGCCTCGGCGACGGGCCACGTGAAGCTGCCCGCACCGTGTCCGACGTCGAACCGGACGCCCCGGGCGCGCGCCTCACCCGCCGCGGCCACGACCCGGCCGGCGTCGGTCACGAGGCCACCCGGGTTCCAGCCGGTATAGCTGTGGGTCACGATGTCGCCCGGCCGGAGCCGGCCGAGCACCTCCTCGATATCGAACGGGGTGCCGCCGATGTGGACCATGACCGGCAGGTTCGTGGCCCGGCCCGCCTCCAGCGCCCGGTCCAGGCCGGCCAGCCCGTTCGGCCCGGCGAGCATCTCCGAGACCCGGACCTTGAACCCGACGATGACATCGGGGTTCGCCTCGGCGACGCGAGCGGCGCGCTCCGGGTCGGCGAAGCGCAGGTCATGGAGCTCACCGAGGAACGGGTCGATCTGGCCGGTGGCGCTGATGTTCAGGTAGGCGAGGATGCGACCGCGGCTCGGCTCGATGACATAGCGACGGAAGCCCGGGAACGTGTTGGCTCCCGCCGACCCCGCGTCCACGACCGTCGTGGCCCCGCGCCCCAGGCAGGTCGGATCGGGTTCGACCGACAGGTCGGCGACGCCCGGGTAGACGTGAACGTGGAGGTCCACCAGCCCCGGGACGACCAGCCCGTCGGTCGCATCGATGACCGCCGCCGCGTCGCCGGTTCGCAGGCCCCCGCCGACGGCCGCGATCCGGCCGTCCGCGATGGCGACGTCGGCCGGCTCGTGCCGGCCGCTCGCCGGGTCGATGACGGTCCCCCCGCTGATGACGAGGTCGTAGGCGGTCATGCGGCGAGCACCTCCAGGAGCAGCTCGGCGAGCTCGCCACGCGGCTCGCCGCCGAGGGTCAGGTCGGCGGTCGGGACGTGGCGCCCCGCTCGGGCGCCGGTCGGGACGTGGATCGTGAACGGCAGGGTCGCGCTGGCGCCGCCGGCGGCGATATGCGCGGTCGCCTCCGGGGGCTCGGCTCGCCACCCGTCGGGCAGGCGCAGGCGGACCCTGGCCTCGCGCGCCACCGGCCCGTGATTCGTGACGATGACCTGGACCGTCGCGGCCTCGCCGACCCGGACCGTGGCTCGATACGGATCGATCCGCGCGACATACGGGTCGAGGGCCTCGTCCTCCAGGCCCGGGACCGGGGCGAGGCGCCCGACGACGAGCTCGAGCTCGCGCGCCCAGGCGACGAAGTCGTCGAGGTCGGCCCGCGACACTTCGAGCGCGCCGGTATGACCCGTCAGCAGGAGCTCCGGCTCGTACGCGATGAGGCGCTCGACGCCGACCCGGATCGAGTCGAGGCGCAGCACGTTGCGGTAGATCGGCGCGGCCGCCCGCAGCGGCGAGAGCGCGCCGGCCAGCAGGTTGTCGCCCGTATAGGCGACCCGGACACCGTCGATCGGCCCGGCCAGGCCGAGCGCGAACATCGTGTGGCCGGGCATGTGGAACGTCTCGAGCGTCGTCCCGGCGTGCGCGACCGGATCGCCATCGGCCAGCACGCGGTCCACCCGGATCGGATCGGGCAGGAGGCACGGCAGGTCGAATCGTTCGGGCTCCCTGACGATCTCGGCGAAGGAGTCGTGGATCCACGCCTCCGCACCCTGCTCCCGCTGGAGCCACGGGACGCCGGCCAGGTGATCGTCGTGGTAGTGACTGGGGATCGTGGCACGGACCCGGCGCAGGCCGGCCACGGCGCGGAAGTCGTCGAGCGTGTGGGCCACGAACCGCTGGTCGGCGAAGAAGTGATCCCACGACGGGAACCCGTAATCGAGGATGAGCGCCGCACCATCGTCGTCGAGCCAGGCGTACGTGTTGGCGACGCTGTGGCTGTTGACCCACAGGTGCGGCAGGACCTGGGTCAGCGGCTGGTCCACCGAGCTCGGCCAGCTGGTCCACAGGCGATTGCGCCGGATCTCGGCGAGCAGGCCGGCCAGCCGGCGGAGGTTCGTGGCGAGGGCCGCGAGCGCGGCCGGGCCGTCGTCGATCGGCCCGCCATGGGACGGCAGCAGCCGGCTGACGTCGTGGCGCCCGACGTTGACCACCGAGTGGAGCGCGGCGCCGACGGCGTCGGGCATCCCGTACTGCCATTGCAGGTCGTGGAGCGTCGGCACGCGGCCGTGGCCGGCGATGAGGTCGCCGGTGAAGCCGACGGACGTGCCATCGATCTCGGCCAGCAGGCTGATCGAGCCCTTCGTGTGCCCGGGTGTCGGCAGGACCTCCATGACGCCGCCGGCCCACTCGATGCGCTCGTGGTCGGCCAGCGCGCGGGCGACCGGCACGGACGTCGCCCGGGTGAAGCCCGCGCTCGAGGCGTCGTAGCTGTCATACGTCCGGCGCAGCCGCCAGAACGCCTCGGTCGACTCGAACATCGCGCGCTCGCGCGCCGGGACCCATATCGGGATGCCGAGCGCGGCCGCCCGGTCATCGCCCGAGCACTGGTCCCGGTGGTGGTGGGTGTGGGCGACCGCGACGACCTCGCGGACGCCGACCTGGTCGAGGACATCGAGGACGGCACCCGATCCCAGATCGATGCACAGCGCCTGCTCACCGGCGGTCCACAGGTAGACGTTGCAGGTGTCCCGGAACCACCACAGCGATGCCGACAGGCGAGTGAGGCGCGGGTCGGGACCGTCGCCGGCCGTCACGCGACCACCCCGAGCAGCCGCGCCGGCGTCCGCCGGAGCATCGCGCCGAGGGCGTCGTCGCTGAGGCCGAGCGAGCGGAGCAGCGGCACGACATGCTCGAGCAGGTGGGCGTAGCCCCAGCCACCCCAGCGCCGCAGTCGCGTCCGGACGCCGATGTCCTGCCCGAGGACGATCCGCTCGGCGTGGCCAGCGGCGACGAGATCGACGATGGCCCGCCCCACGTCATGGTCCGACGGCGGCCAGCGGCCTGGTCCGAGCAGCGAATGGTCGAAGCCGAAGAGGTCGAAGCCGAGGACGGCGCCGCGGTCGGCCAGGGTGCGCAGCCCGATGGGATCGTCGACGGCGGTCGTCATGTGGCCCAGGATGACGCGCTCGGGATCGGCGCCGGCGGCGGTGAGCGCGTCGAGGACGGTCGCGCCCTCGTGGCCCCACGGATGCAGGTGGACCGAGATCGCCAGGCCGGTCGCGCGCGCGGCCGTGGCAGCCGCCCGGAGCATCCGGCGCTCCTCCGGGCGGACCGGGTCGGACGTGCCGATCTCGCCGTAGATGCCCGCCCGGATCGGTGTCGCGCGGTCCACGTCCAGCGGGTCGTCCCGGCTGCCCGTGCGCGCGAAGCCGGTCGTCGCCTCGGCCACGAGCCGCTCCACGAGCATCGTGTCGGTCGCCTCGGCGACCCAGGCCTCGTGGGTCGGCCCGAGGTACTGGCCTGTGCCCTGGACGACCTGGACGCCAGCCGCGGCCGCGATCGACCGGACACGATCCGGGGCCCGCCCGAGCGATGGCGGCGTGAGCTCGACGATGGTCCGGCCACCGGCAGCCACGAACGGGCCGAGCTCGTCGACCGCCGCGGCTTCGTCGGTCAGCCGGTAGTTGTCCGGATGGACGCCCGGCGTCCATCGCGCTTCGGCCGCGATCGTCGCGTCCCAGGGCCGGTCGGCCAAGGCTCCGGGCGCATAGCCGTGGACCGCAAGGAGCGGGCTGGCGTCCATCCAGAGGTGCTCGTGCATCGTGGTGATCCCGAGCCGGCTGACCGGGATCGCGCCGGCGACGGTCATGGCCGTCCGCTCGGCGGTCACGTGAACGACACCCGCGCGTCGAGGCTCGCCTCCGTGACCCCGGCCAGGCCTACGACGAGCGCGACGTCGTGTGGGCCAGGCGCCACCGTGACGGGCAGGGTCAGCTCGGCCGTCTGCTGGCGCCGGACATAGAAGCCTCGCTCCGGGCCGAGGTCCGTGGCGGCGATCGGCACGCCGCTCTCGCCGACCGTCGGGTTGCGCAGCGTCATCCCGCCCGGCGCGACCGCGACACCATCGATCGTGACGCGGATCCCGGAGAGATAGCGCGACACCGGCCCCGGGTTCGTCATCAGGATCGACGCCGCGCCGGCCGCGCCGGCCCGCCCGGCCAGGACGAGGGGCTCCGGCCAGTAGCGCTCGACGAACGTGCGCAGATCGGCGAACGGATCGTGGACGTCGCCGCGGACGAGGTCCAGGGCGCGGTCCGCGAGGAGCGCCGCGGCCGCTTGGACCTGCGCCTCAGCGCGGACCGCGTCGACGGTGAACCGCGGGTTCGGGCCGTACACGCCAAGGACCGTGGCGGCGGGGTCGTCCGGCAGGGCGTCGGTGGCCACGAGGTCCGGCTCGAGGGCGGCCACCCACGACGTCTCCATCGTCGCCGCGTGGTCCACCGCGACCGGCCAGTCCGTGCCGAGGCCCGTGCCCGATACCGCGTTGAGCTCCAGATAGCTCAGGCCATAGGCCCGCAGGCCGATGCCCTCGGCCTCGACCTCGGCACAGACGCGCTTGACGAGGTGATGCAGATCGAGCGGGGCATGGCCGCTGTGGACGACCGCCACCCGCGCCCCATGGGCGGGCGAGCTGGCCGCAGCGTCTGGCGCAGCGCCTCCGCGACGAGCGCCGGGTCGTAGCGGAACGACCAGGGCAGGGGGAGCGTGCCGATGGTCAGGTACGACCACGGCGGGACCACGCCGCCGGCGACGTCGGGCGGCTCGCGCCGGAGGCCCTGACCGGTGATCCCGTCCGTGCCGATAGGGCAGATGGTCGGCGTGGTACTCCAGCGCCCCGAGCGGGAGCCAGGCGACCGGCGCGCGCGCCATCGCCGCCTGGATGGCGGCCGGCCGCAGGCGGTCGAGCCGGACCTGGGGCGTCGACGTCGGTCATCGGTCGCGTCCTCCGGTCGTCCGCCGCACCTCAGTCGACCAGGAAGCCGCCGTTGATGTCGGTGACCTCGCCCGTGATGTAGCCCGCGTGCTCGGAGGCGAGGAACGCGACGAGCGCGGCGACCTCCTCGGGCCGGCCGAAGCGGCCCACCGGGATGCGCGATCACGAGGTCGCGCTGCTCCGCGATCATCGGCGTGTCGATGAGCGCCGGCGCGAGCGCGTTGGACGTGATGCCGTGCTCGCGTACTCGTTGGCGATGGACTTCATGAGGGTCATCAGCCCGGCCTTGGACGCGGCGTAGGCCGCGACCGTGCGCTTGCCGCCGGCCTTGCCCGGCGCTCGAGCCGATGGCCACGATCCGGCCGTAGCCGTGCCTCGCGCATCCCCGGCAGGGCCCGCCGGGCGCACAGGAACCCGCCCGTGAGGTTGATGGCGAGGGTCCGGTCCCAGAGCTCGCGCGTCGTCTCCTCGAAGGGCACGATCGGGAAAGATGCCGGCGTTGAGCACGAGCACGCGAGCGGCCCCGAGGTCGCCTCGACGCGTGCCGAACGCCGCATCCACGGCGGCCTCGTCGCTGACGTCGCAGGCGACGCCGAGGATGCCCGGATGGTCCGGCGCCACGAGGTCGAGGGCGGCCACCTTGGCGCCGTTGCCCGCGAGCGTCTCCGCGATCGACCTGCCGATGCCCCGTGCGGCGCCCGTGACCACCGCGACGCGGCCGGCCAGCCCCTCGACCTGGATCATCGCAACCCTCCGCCCGATCGCCGGTCCCGCGCGTCCGTTGCGCGACCGGCTGGTGACGTTTCCAGCACACGGCTAGCATAGGCCATCCGGGGGCGCAGCAGGAGCCATCGATGCAGGTCGGGATCGACAGCTACTCGTATCACCGACGGTATGGCGAGGCGCGGGCCGGGGAGGCGCCGAGCCGCCATGCACCGTGGCCGCTGGTGCCCGAGCCGGTCCTGCGTCACGCGGTCGACGTCGGGGCCGACGCGGTCTTCCTCGAGACCTGCTACCTGCCGGCGCCCGAGGCGATCAGCGCGGCGACCCTCGCACCGGCCACCGACGCCGGCGTTCGGGTCGGCTTCTCGTGGGGGCACCCGTGGCCCAGCGGCGCGTTCCACGGCCTGGACGGCGGTCGCTCCCCCGGCGCCGAGGCCGACCTGCGTCGCTGGATCGACACCTGCCGCTCGGCTCGGTCACGACCTGCTCCGGATCACCGCCGGCAGCCCGGCGTCGCGCGGCGACGAACCGGCCGAGGTCCTCGTCGAGCGGCTCATCGCCCCGATGCGCCGCGCGGCCGAGCATGCCGGCGAGCGGGGCGTCCGCCTGGCCATCGAGAACCATGGCGATCTTCGCGTCGCGGACCTCCTCGCGATCCTCGAGCGCGTGGAGCGGCCGGACGTGCTCGGCATCACCCTCGACAACGTCAATCTCATCCGCGTCGGCGACGACATGGCCGACGGCACCCGGGCGCTCGCGCCGCATACGCTCCTCGTCCAGCTCAAGGACCACCGCGCGGGCGACCCGACCGTGTGGGGCGGACCGGAGTGCACCGTCCTCGGCGAGGGCGTCGCCGATCTCGACGGCCTCATCGGCATCCTCGGGGTCGCCGGTTACGACGGTCCCGTCTGCGTCGAGCTCGCCTCGCTCGGCCCGGACGACGTCGACGAGCTGGCGATGGTCGCCGACAGCGTCCGGTGGCTCCGGGCGCATCTGCCCGCCTAGCTCGTCCCGTCTGCCGGCCCGCTAGTCGAACGTGTAGCGCCGGACGACGGCCTCGTCGACGGTCACGCCGAGCCCCGGGGCGTCGCGCACGGCGATCCAGCCGCCGACCATCTCGATCGGGTCGGTCACGAGCTCGTGCTGCATCGGCGACGGCTCGGGCTTGAGCTCCAGCACGAGCACGTTCGACGATGCCGCCGCGAGGTGGAGCGAGGCGGCGGTATTCAGCGCGCTCGACCAGGAGTGCGCGTTCCAGGCCTGGCCGGCCGCAGCCGCCAAGTCGATGACGCGCTTCGTGCCGGTGACGCCCTCCGCCCGGCCGGGATCGGCCATGACGATGTCGAGTGCCCCGCCGGCGATGAGCCCGGCGAAGTGGGCCACGGTCCAGCCCTTCTCGCCCGTGCACAGCGGCGTCCGGGTCGCCGCCCGGAGGCGCGCCCAGCCCTCGGCATCGAGCTCGCGCAGCGCGTCCTCCAGCCAGAAGAGGCGGTACGGCTCGAAGGCTCGGGCTCGTTCGATCGCGACGTCGGCCGTCCAGCCGGCGCCGGCTACGACATCGACGACGATCTCGGCGTCCTCCCCGACCGCGTCGCGGATCGTCCGCACGATCGCCAGATCGCGCGCCGCGTCGCGCCCGAACGCGATCGACAGGTCGTGGCCCCAGCCACCCTTGAGGACCTCGTAGCCGCGGGCCCGGAGGTCGGCGAACTGGCGGCCGATCCCGTCGCGGTCGGCCGTGTCGAAGATGATCGACGACGCGGCCCGGACTCGGTCGCGCTGCCGCCCGCCGAGGAGCGCGTAGACGGGCTGTCCGGCCAGGTGGCCCGCCAGGTCCCACAGCGCCATGTCGATGGCGCTGATCGCGAACGTCACGATGCCGCCGTTGCCGGCCCAGTAGGTCGAGGTCGTGAGCTCGGTCCAGATGGCCTCGATGGCGCGCGGGTCGCGCCCGATGAGCCGCGGTCCGAGACCGCGATCCACGATGACCTTCGTCGCCAGCGACGCGTCCTCGGCGCCGGTGATCGCCTCGCCCCAGCCGACCGCGCCGTCGCCGGTCTCGATCCGGACGAGCGTCACGCAGCGGATGCGGCCGGCGTTGTTCGGTTCCGGGTAGCGAAGGGGGTAGGCGTCGACCCGGGTGATCGCCGGCGCGCGCTCGTCGTCAGCCACGCGATCCCCCCGTCAGGCCGCGGGCGGCCCGGTCTCCACGACCAGCCGATCGACATAGCGATGGAACCAGTCGACCCGGAGGCTCGGTGGCGGACCCTCTGCCAGACGCAGCTCCGGGAAACGGTCGAGCAGCCGCCGGGTCGCGGTGACGATCTCCATCCGGGCGAGCTGGTAGCCGATGCAGAAGTGCTTGCCCAGGCCGAAGCCAAGGTGGTTGGCCACGCCGTCGATGCGGCCCCCAGCGCGGCTCTCCTTGCCGAGGCGCAGGTCGGGACGGTCGAGATCGAAGCGCCGCGGATCGGCGAACACCGTCTCGTCGTTGTTGGCGGAGATGAGCGCGACCCGCACGATCGCGCCGGCCGGGATGCGCTGGCCGTACCACTCGACCTCGTGGTTCAGCTCGCGATCCTCGTAGACGACGACGCCATCTCGGCGCATGAACTCGGTGAACGCCGCGTCGATCCGATCCGGGTCCTCGCGGACCGCGGCGAGCACGTCCGGATGACGCAGCAGGATGGCCAGGAAGTTGGCCAACCCGCGGTCCGTCGTCTCGCCGCCGGCGACCATCATCAGCGCGATGAACGAGGCGATCTCCTGACGCGACAGGCGCTCGCCCCCCTCGGTCCGGCCGTGCGAGATGCCGGAGATGAGGTCCGGTCCGGGCGCCGCCGAGCGCGCCTCGATGAGCCCGTCGATGTGCTCGGTGAACCGGGCATGCGCCTCGAGGCCGATCGACCGGCCCGGCTCCTCGCCCGACAGGGCCGCGATGACCTTGGCCGTGACGTCGGCCAGGTAGGCGTCGTCATCGGCGTCCATGCCCAGGATCGTGGCCACGACCTTGAGGGGCAGCGGCCGGGTCAGGCCGGCCTGCAGGTCCACCGTCGCGTTCGCGGGCAGGGCCGCGACGAGATCGTCGACGACCGCCTGGACCAGCCCGCCGTGGTTCGTCGCGAGCTGTCGGCCGACGAGGACCGGTGCGACGATCGAGCGCCGGACGTCATGGTCGTCGCCGTCCATCTGGACCATCGTCGGGCCGATGACGTCGGTGAAGATCCGCTCGTAGGGCCGGGCCGAGTACGTGGCGTGCTCACGGAAGACGGTCGCGACGTCGTCGTAGCGGGTCAGCAGCCACCGCTCGTCGACCGTGTCGTGGAGCAGTGGCTGGTCCAGCCGGAGGTGCTCCCAGACCGGGAACGGGTCGTCGAAATACGGCGCGGCATGCAGGTCCTGCGGATCGATGGCCACGAGCCGACTCCTGGTGGAGGGGTTGGGCGCCGTCGGGGAGGAGAGTCCGACGGCGCCCTGGAGACGGAGGAGATGCGGCGGTCAGCCGGCGCCGGGCAGGCCAGCGTTGATGACCGGCAGCTCGCGGGCGCCGTGCGCCTTCGACCCGAACGACGTCGGCTTGGTCCGCCCGACCCGCGTGTAGTACTCCTCGGGGACCTGGGTCGGGTCCTTGAACATCTGCCACTGGCACTTCTGGCGAACGTTCGGATCCTTGTTGGTGTCGGGGTAGATCGGCGGGTCGATGACCCGCACGGGGTACCCGAACCGGTCCATCGGCATCTCCTCCATGAGCACGATGCAGTGGACGCAGTAGAGGCAGACGCCCGGCTTGTTGTGGTTCCAGGTGTGGGGCTCCTCGGTGACCGTCCAGCTCGTAGGGCGGCTCCATCCGCGGCGGCGTGCCCTCGATCCAGTCGCCGCGGATCGTCCGCTGGCCGGACCCGCAGGGGTCGAAGCGCAGGATGAACCGGTCCTCGGTCTCGATGAGCTCCATGTCGCCGGTCCGCTCGGGGCCCACGAGGTGGCCGCGCATCGCCTCGCAGGCGACGAGCATGAGGATCTCGAGCGCCTCGTCCCAGGGGTGCTTGTCGATGTCGAACTTCTCGTAGCGCCACACGAACAGCGGCAGCAGCACCGCGTCGTACATGTCCCGGATGGCGGCCTCGCCGAGCTGCTCCTTGACCAGCGACATGAGCCCGTAGACGTGGTCGACGTCGCGGTCGTGGCACTGGCGCCACGTCTCCTTGGCGACGTCGAGCTTCGCCTTGGCCTCGTCCGGCCTGCTCGCGGTAGGTCGCCGCGGTGAAGTGCCTGGATCTCGGACAGGAAGCGGTCCCACTGCTTGCGGGGCTGCCACGGCGAGCCGTCCGGCAGCGTGCGCGACCTCGATCGCCTGGTCGTTGCGGGCCGCGATCAGCGCCGCGTCGACGCCCTTGTCGCGGAGGTAGCCGTTGAGGTCGCCGGATCCACTGGCGGTAGATGGCGAAGCAGACGATCGCCTCGTCGACGAAGTAGCTGCCGAGCGTCGCGGCCTCGTCCCAGCGCGCTCCGTCGAGGGCCTCGAGGATCTTCCGGTAGGTCGAGACCTTCTGGTCTTCCCAGGGGCCCATCCGGACCCGCCGGCCGAGCAGCTCGGTGAACGCGATCGTGGTCTCGACTCACCTGACCCCTCCCTCCCGGCGAACCGTCGGTGCTTGACGATACCGGCACCGTTTGCAGACCGGTCACGGGCACGTACCACGGCCCGAGGGGGCCGTCCCGTCCCTGCCAGCCGAGGCCCAGCGGAGGTGTCGTGATCGCGGTCCTGTTCGGGTCGCTGGCGGCCGTCGCGAACGCGGGACAGGCACTCGTCAGCAAGGGGCTGACCCTGCGCGACCCGGCGCGCCAGCTCATCGGCGTCCTGTATCTCGCTCAACTGCCTCGTCCTGCTGCCGTTCGCACCCTTCGTGGCCTGGACTGGAGTCCGATCGATCGTCGCCCTGCACCTGGTGTCGGTGGGCCTCATGGTCGTCACCGCGATCGCCGTCTGGGACATGTTCGACCACGGCGCCGCCTCGGCGACGACGACGGCGACGGCCATGAGTCCGATCCCCGCGGCGTTCGCGGCTGCGGTCGTGCTCCCGGACGCCATCGCTCCGGCCCAGGTGGTCGCGGCCGTGATCGTGGTCATCGGCGTGCTCGTCGCGCTGCGCGATGCCTTCGCCGGGCTCGGTCGATGGGGACGAACCTGGCGGATCCTCGCGGCGGCGACCGGCACCGGCCTGCTGACCGTGGTCAGCCGATGCTCGGCGACCAGGACGTGGGCGTCGTCGAGACCTACGTGGTGCGGACCGCGCTCGCGGCCGCCGTGCTGTATCGCGCTGTTCCCGCCGCGCGACGTGCGGCCGCAGCGACGTCCCGCGGCTGTTGGTCCGGTCGGTGCTGGTGACCCTGTACTTCGTGTCGGTCATCATCGGGGCCCAGACGGGCAGTCCGGTCGTGGTCCAGACCCTGGTCGCGACGACGCCGTTGCTCGTGCTGGTGGTGGAGTCGGTGCGGCGTCGATCCGCGCCGCCGGCCCGCGCGGTCGTCGGGGCGCTCATCGTCGGCGTCGGCGTCGCGGTCATCCTCGGCGCATGACGGCCGTCGTCGCCGGCCTGTTGTCGGCCGTGGCCAACGCCATCGGTGCGGACCTGAGCAAGGACCTCACCCTGCGCTTCCCGGCGCGGCAGCTCATCGCTCCCCTGTTCCTGCTCAACGCCCTGATCGTCGTCCCCGCGGCACCGTTCGTGGCGTGGACCTGGTCTCCGGAGATCGTCCTCCTGCAGCTCGTCTCGGTGGGGCTGCTGGTCATGACCTCGCTGGCGATCTGGGACCTCTACGACCACGGGTCGGCCGCGGCGACCGTGACCGCCCAGTCGATCAGCCCGCTGCCGGCCGCCCTGGCCGTGGCCATCCTCCTACCGGGCCTCCTGGAGCCGGCCCAGGTCGTCGCGGCGGTCGTCGTCGTGCTGGCCGTGCTGCTGGGCCTGTCGGACTCGTTCGGCGGGCTGGGCCGACGCCGGAGCATGGTCACGGTCCTCATCGCCGCGGTCGGGACGGGCCTGGTGACCGTCGTGGGGCGCCTCCTCGCCGACCGTGGCGTCGGGGTCGTGGAGACCTACCTGGTGCGGACCGCGCTGGCCGCCGTCGTCTGCGCGATCCTCGTCCCGCCGCGCGACGTCCCGCTCCGGGCGCTGCCGGGGATGGTCCCGCGGGCCGCGTTCATCACCGCCCACTTCGTCCTGATCCTCATCGGCATCCAGGACGGCAGCCCGGCGGTCGTCCAGACCGCGGTCGCCACCGCACCGCTGTTCAGCCTGGGGATCCAGGGCGTCCGGACGCGGCAGCGGCCATCCGGTCGGCTCATCGCAGCGGCGGTGCTGGCGACTACCGGAGTGGCGGTCATCCTGCTGGCGTGACACCGTGGCAGCCCGGCTGGTACCGTTTGCAGCACCGTTTCGACCATCGTGCCGAGGGAGCAGCCGCCATGGATCGCGCCGTCTTCTACCTGCGCATCTTCCCGGGCACGGAGGCCGAATACGACAAGCGCCATGCCGAGATCTGGCCGGAGCTGGTGGACGAGATCCGGGCCTCCGGCCTGCGCAACTTCAGCGGCTTCCGGCGCGGCACGGACGTGTGGTACTACACCGAGGCCGAGCCCGGGACGTCCGTCGAGGACGCCTTCGCCGTCCACGGCCCCAAGCCGGCCAACCAGCGCTGGAATCGCTACTTCCGCGACGTCATCGCCCAGATCACCGACTGACGCCGGCAACCTGCTCTGGTACGACAAGGTCTTCGAGTCGGATGGTCCGCCGCTGGACGGACCGTTCGAGCGCGGGCTCTTCGGCCTGGTCATCGACCCCGAGCGGGCCGACGACTACGAGGCCCTCCACGCCGACCCGTGGCCGGATCTCATGGCCGCCATCGAGGCATCCGGCTTCCGCAAGTACCAGGGCTTCCGGCGCGGGGCGCACGTCGTCTACTACGGCGAGTTCTATCCGGACATGGCCACCGTCTTCGGGAAGATGGGCCAGACCGAGGTCAACGGCCGCTGGGGCGAGGCCTTCCAGGGGATCATCACCACGATCACCGACGCGGACGGCCAGCTCCTGACGGCCGACGAGGTCTACCACCAGGACTGACCGGATGGCCCCAGCCCCCCGGACCGCCGGCCCCGGATCGGCGTCCTCCACCCGTACTGGACGCTCTGGGAGCACACCGCCGGCCCGACCTTCCGGGCCGATCGACTGGACCTGGCGCGCGCCGTGGCCGCGGACCTCGCCGACGTCGCGGAGACGGTCGCGGTCTTCGAGGTCGCCTCGGCCGAGGACGGCGCGGCGGCGGGCCGGCGACTCGCCGGCGAGGATGTCGAGGCCCTGCTCGTCGTCCAGACCATGGCCGTGCCGGCCGCCTGGACGATGGCCGTCGTCGACGCGCTGCCGGGCGTGCCCGTCGTGATCTGGGCGCTCCACGAGACCGGACTCGTCGACGGCGCGTTCGACCACGGCTCGATCACGACCCAGGGCGCGACGGTCGGCGCGCCGATGATCGGCAACCTGCTCGCCCGAGCCGACCGGCCGTTCGAGCTGATCCTGGGGCGGCGCAGCGATCCGGCGACCCTGGGCCGCGTCCGGAGCGTGCGGTCCGCCTGGCCGGCATCGCCCGGGGCATCGCTCGGGCGCGGCTGGGGCGCATCGGGCGACCGGTCGACGGCTACGCGCACGTCGATGTCGACGACGATGCCCTGCGGGCGGCGACGGGCATCCGGCTCGTGCCGATCGAGCCGGACGAGGTCGTCGACGCCTACCGGGCCGTCGCCGACGACGCGGCCCGCTGCCCTGGAGTCGGAGGTCCGGCGCGACTGGACCTTCGAGGTCGAGCCGCTTCCCGACGACCTGGACCGGTCCCTCCGGGCGGCGCTCGCGCTTCGAAGCCATCGCCGACCGCCACGACCTGGACGGCGGCGCGTCCAACTGCCATGTCCCGCAGTTCCGGTTCGGCGAGCCGATCGGCATCGCGCCGTGCTGGGCGCCTGGGCCGGCTGACCAGCGCGGGACGGCCGTTCACGTGCACCGGGGACGTGGTGACGGCCGTCGCGATGCTGACGACCAAGCGCCTGGGCGGAGCCGCGGTCTACCACGAGATCGAGGCCATCGACTACGCGACCGACGAGGTCGTCATCGCCAACTCCGGCGAGCACGACCTGGCCTGGCTGGCGCCCGGCCAGCGGCCGCGGCTGCGTCCGAACGGCTGGTTCTGCGGGAAGGACGCCCACTGCGGGGTGTGCGCCGTCCTGGAACCCGCGCCGGGGCCGGCGACGCTCGTCGGCTTCACGCCGCACCCGGCGGCCCGCGGCGGGTTCCGGTTCATCGTCGCCCGCGGTGAGCTGACCGAGCGGACCTTCCCCGAGACGGGCACGGTCAACGGCGCCTTCCGCTTCCGCGACGGCCCGGTCGAGGCCGCCTGGGGGCGCTGGGCGGCGGCCGGGGTCAACCATCACAGCTCGGCGACGCCGGGCGACTACGCCACCGACGTCGAGACCGTCGCGCGGCACCTGGGGATCGAGGCGGTGGTCGTATGACGACGGTGCTGGACCGATCGAGGCCGCTGGCCCCGATCTCGCTGCGCGACCTGCGCGACGTCGATCCCTATCCGGCCTACGAGGCGATGCGCGCGGTCGGACCGGTGGTCTGGGACGAGGGGATGACCGCGTGGCTGGTCCTGTCCCATGACGGCTGCACCTTCGTCGAGCGCCGCGAGGACCTGTTCGAGGAGCCGACCGGCACGCTGCCCGGCGCCGCGGACATCGTCGGCCGGCGCGACTTCCGGTCGCTCGTCGGCGCGCCGCACGACGCCCTGCACCGCCAGGTCTCGCATGCCTGGCGCCCGGACCCCATCGCGCCACTGGCGATGCGCGCGGTCCGGCCGTTGATCGCGGAGCGCATCGCGACCCTGGCCGAGCGACCGACCTTCGAGCTGTACGAGGACCTGGCCCGGCTGCTGCCGATCGCGGTCATCGCCCGCGTGCTCGGGGTGTCCGATGCCGACAGCCGGACGCTCCAGGAAGCCAAGGGCTGGCTGGAGGCGGTGCTCGCCTGGCGGCACTCGTACGGCGAGGACCCGGCGTCGCGGGCCGCCGCGGTCGAGGCGACCCGGCGGTTGGACCCCATCCTCCTCGACACGGTCCGGGCCCGGCGCGACGCTCCACAGGACGACGCGATCAGCCTGCTCTGGCAGTTCGGGGCCAGCGTCGCCGACGACTGGGGCGAGCAGGACGTCCTCGACAACGCCAAGTTCCTGTTCGAGGGCGGCTCGGAGACGACGGCGTTCCTCATCTGCACGACCATCCATCATCTGTTCCAGCAGCCGGCGGCAGTCCGGGACGCGGTCCTCGCCGATCCGGCCGCCTTCGCGCGCTTCCTCGAGGAGGTCCTGCGCCACTCGACCGTCGTCCACCTGCGGGCGCGGCGCGCCACCCAGGACGTGGAGCTGGCCGGCGTGGCCATCACCGGGGGCGAGCGGGTCATCGCCATCAACGCCGCCGCCAACCGAGACCCGGCGCGCTGGGAGCGGCCGGCGGCGTTCGACCCGGACCGGCCGCGCCTGTGGGGCCACCTCGCGTTCAACGTCGGACCGCGCCATTGCGCCGGGTCGCACCTGGGCCGGATGGAGGCGACCGAGGTCGTGCTGGCGCTGTTCCGCGCGTTCCCGGAGCTCGCCCGGACCGACGATCCGGCGACGGCCGCCGCGACCCAGCCGATCGGCTTCGTGTCGCGCGCATGGCGCCCGATCCACCTGGCGCACGTACCGCTGACCGCGGACGTCGCCGAGGCCCGCGTCCTCGACGGCGCGGCCTGGGCCGGCTCGGTGCCGGCCGGCTGATCAGCCCCCGGTCGCGGCGACCCGTCGCCAGGTCAGGATCTGGCGACGCCTGGCCCCGCCGAGGAGCAGCGGCGGCGAGGTCAGGGTCAGCGTCGCCCCGTCGTCGGCGAGCGACCAGCGACGTCGCTGCTCGGTCCCGATCCAGTTGGGGAAGAGGCTCGTCTCGACGGTGTGGACGACCTCGTCGCCGTCGACGCGGTAGCGCCCGCCATAGGCGATGAACGTCGCGAATGCCGCCGCCTGCTCGGCCGACGTGCCGCCGGTCACGTCGTCGTCGTGGAAGCGCGGTCGATCGCCCGGACCCATGATCCCGAGCATCGTCCCCTCGGCGGTATAGGCGAGCAGGCCGTCCGGCGCGTCGCCCATCGGCCGGACCTCGCTGCCGTCATCGCCGACGGCGCTCCACGTCACCAGGCGCCAGCCGCCGACGAGCGGATGCGGGTCGGTCACGCGGGCACGGGCGCGTCGGGCCGGAGCAACCCCTCGTGCTGCAGCTCGGCCCACAGGTCGGCCGGGATGGCGTGCCGGAACGCCTCGACGTTGCGGATCTGCTGGGTCGGTGACGATGCCCCCGGGATGACCGACGCGACGGCCGGATGCCCGAGCAGGAACTGGAGGGCGGCCGCCGCGAGTGGGACGTCGTAGCGAGCGCAGACCGCCTGGATGGCCGCGACCCGCGCTTCGACCTCGGGCGGCGCGTCGGCGTAGTTGTACTTCGCGCCGACCCCGGCGCCCTTGGCCAGGATGCCGGATTGGAACGGCGCGCCAAGGATGAACCCGACGCCCCGCTCGACGGCCGCCGGGAACTCGTCGTCGAGGACCTCCTGGTGGAGCAGCGTGTAGGGCATCGCGATGAGGAACGCATCGATGTCGCCGATGGCCAGGTGGCGGGTCATCAGGCCGCGCTCGTTGATGCCCGCCCCGACCGCGCCGATCTGGCCACTCGAGCGCAGCTCGTCGAGGGCCTTCCAGCCGGAGTCGGCGAGGTCGCGGAGATGCCCCTCGAACGTCGGCGGATCGAAGTACAGCCGGTCCAGGTCATGGATGATCGCGACGTCGAACCGGGTGATGCCGAGGCGCAGGCGGCTGCCTTCGACGGAGCGCATGATCCCGTCGTAGGTGTAATCGAAGGTCACCTCGTTGGGCAGCCCACCGAGCCACGGCGAGCGATCGAATCCCGGGTCGGTCGAGGGCCGGAGGGTGCGGCCGACCTTGGTCGACAGGGCGTAGGCCTCACGCGGGTGGTCGCGCAGCCCGGCCCCGGTCCGCAGCTCGGACAGCCCGCGCCCGTACCACGGCGCCGTATCGAAATAGCGGATGCCGGCGTCCCAGGCGGCGGCGATCGTGGCCTGGGCGTCCGCTTCGGTGACGCGGACGAACAGCTCGCCGATCGACGCCCCGCCGAAGCCGAGCTCGGTGAGCTCGACACCGGTCCGGCCCAGGCGCCGGCAGGCCCCTACTTCAGCCATGGCTGGGTCGCCTCGGGCTCGCCCCACGACGGGATGGGGGCCTGGAGCGGTTCCTCGACCCAGCAGAACCGGCCGTTCGTGGCGGCACCCTCATCGCTGGTCAGGCGCAGGACGAGGTCGACCGCCTTGTGCGGCGGGTCGCCGCCGGTCTCCTCGACCCAGGCCGCCCACTCGCGATAGGCCTGCGCCTCCGGCCCCATCACCGCGACCCGGTCGCGGATGTCCTGCCACATGTCGGTCTTCACGTCGCCCGGGTGGATGACGTTGGCGGTCACGCCCGTCCCGTCCAACTCGGCAGCCAGGTGGCGGGTCAGCTGGTTGAGCGCGACCTTGGCGGTCCCGTACGCGCTGTTGAGCGCGCCCGGCGGATGGAGCGAGGCCGCCGAGGTGACGTTGACGATCCGACCCCAGCCGGCATCGATCATGCCGCCCACGAACTGGTTGATGGTCAGGAAGGGCGCGATGCCGTCGACCATCACCGTGCGCACCCAGTCCACGGGATCGGTGTCGCGGATGAACGCGATGGGCCCGAACATGCCGGCGGCATTGACCAGGATGGCCGGCGGGCCGAGCTGGGCCCGGACGAAGTCGCCGAGCTCGGCGACCGCCGCCACGTCGGCGACGTCCGCGGGCCGGGTCACCATGCGGCCACCGGCGGTCCGCACCAGGTCCGCGGTCTCGGCCAGCTGCGCGGCGTGCCGGGCGACGCCGACGACCGGATGGCCGCGCTCGGCCAGGGCGATCGAGACCGCCCGTCCGAGGCCGCGGCCGGCGCCGGTCACGACCGCGACGCGAGCGCTCGCCTCGTCAGCCACCGCGCGGCGCTCCCTCCTGGGTCGCGGCGTTCTCGTCCCCAGCGCCGGTCCGCAGGTGGAACACCTCGCGCAGCTCGCTCGAGTCCACGATGCCCTCGTCGTTGAACTCCATCAACGGGTTCATGATCTCGCCCCACTTGTCATGGATGGCCGAGTGCCACAGCCGGTCCCAGGCCTCCTCGTCGCGGATCTCCGAGTACAGGAACAGGACCGGATCGCGCTCGAAGATCGTGATCTGGGCGATGCCCTGGCGCTCGATCTCGGCGACCAGCTCCGGCCAGATCGCGTCGTGGTGGGCCTTGTACTCGGCCAAGCCCCCGGGCTTGAGACGCATCGTGAAGGCGCGGCGGATCATGGGGACACCTCCTCTGTGGACGGGGCGGACGGATCGGCTGGTGGCTGGGCGCCGTCGGCCGCCCGCCCGTCAGGCGCGAGATCGTCAGGCGCACGACCGGTGTTGATGGCGTGGAGCAGGCCGTGGTCGTCGATCTCGGCCGCCGGCCGCCTCGGCCGCCAGGCGCCCGCGGTAGAGCACGAGGATGCGGTCGGCCAGCCCGACCACCTCGGGCAGCTCGGTCGAGCGGAAGAGGACCGTCTTGCCGCCATCCGCGAGCTCGCGGATGAGCCGGTAGATCTCGCGCTTGGCTCCGACGTCGACGCCGCGGGTCGGGTCGTCGAGCAGGAAGACCGATGGCGCGACCTCCAGCCACTTCCCGATGACGACCTTCTGCTGGTTGCCGCCGGACAGGCGGCCGACCGTGGCCCACGGACCGTCGGTGCGGATCCCCAGCCCGTCGATCTGACGCCTTGCGGCGGCGACCATCGCGCCGGTGTCGAGCCACGGTCGCCGAGACCCCATCGCCCCGACCGTGACCTGGGCGATGTTCATCGTGATGCTCCGGTCGAGCATCAGGCCTTGCTTGCGGCGGTCGGCCGGGACGAGGCTGATCCGACGGCGCGCCGCCTCGGTCGGCGAGGACGGGACACCCCGGCCATCGGCGAAGCGGATGGTCCCAGCGTCGGGCCGCCGCGTGCCGAACAGGACCCCAAGGAGGGTCGCCACGCCGGACCCTTCCAGCCCCGCGAGGCCGACGATCTCCCCGGCGTGGGCGGTGAAGGTCACGTCGCGCAGCTCGGTGCCGACGGTCAGGCCCTCGACCGCGACGGCAGGCTCGGCCCCCGCGGCCCCGGCCGGGCGCGCTGTGGGGCGCGGCGGGAACAGGGCCGTCGGTGAGGTCCCGACCATGGCCTCGACGATCCGCGCCATCGTCGTCGCGGCGCGGTCGACCGTGGTCACGAGCGCCCCGTTGCGCAGGACCGTGATCCGGTCGGCGATCTCGAACACCTCCTCGAGCCGGTGCGAGACATAGATGATCGTGATCCGGTCGGCCGACAGCTCGCGCAGGATGGCGAACAGGCGCTGCGTCTCGCGCTCGTTGAGCGCGGAGTTCGGCTCGTCGAGGATGAGCACCTGCGGCCGTTCGATGAGGACGCGGCTGAGCTCGACCAGCTGGCGCTCGCCGATGCCCAGCTCCCCGACCAGCGTGTCGGGGTCCACCTGCAGGCCGATGCGCGCGAGGACCGGCTGGGCCCGGCGGCGCATCTCCGCCACGTCGACCAGGCCGAAGCGCCGCGGTTGCAGGTCCGGGAAGAGGTTGGCCAGGACACTCCGCTCCGGGAAGAGGCTGAGCTCCTGGTAGACGATGCCGACGCCGGCCGCCCGGGCGTCGGCAGGCGAGCCGAAACGGACCGGCTGGCCGTCGACGGAGACGGCGCCCTCGTCGGGCTGGACCGCGCCGGCCAGGATCTTCATGAGCGTGGACTTGCCGGCGCCGTTCTCGCCGACGACGGCGTGCACGGTGCCGGCCGCGACGTCGAGATCCACGCCCGTCAGGGCCTGGATCCCGCCATACGCCTTGCGCAGCCCGGTGACCGCGATCGCCGACGGCGGCGCGGTCACCGATGCCTCGGTCATGGGCGTGGCCCGATGACTACTGGGACTCGTTCTCGATGGGCTCGATGTTCTGGGTCCAGTTCGCGATCTGGCCGTCGACCAGTGGCTGGTAGTAGGCGCGGGTCGCCTCGGGCGAGGCGGCCAGCTCCTCCAGCTCGGCGAAGGTCAGCGGCGGCAGGTCGAAGGGCTCCTGGACGCTGTCGACCGTGACGATCTCGGTGCCCGCATCCAGGAACCCGCCTTGCGACAGGTCGACGGTCGAGGTGCCCCGGATGGTGTCGGCCAGCATCTTGACCGGCAGGTAGCCCTGCATGAACGGGGTCTGACCCAGGCTCACGTAGGCGTTGCCGGCCTTGATCTCGGCCAGGTTCTCGGCGGTCAGGTCGTAGCCGCCGGAGACGAACAGCGTGTCCGGGTTGGCGGCCTGGAGCTTGCCGAGGCTGGCGATGTCCGGGGCGCACAGGCCGACGAGGGCCTTGGCGTCCGGGTTGGCGGCCAGGAGGGCCTCCCACGCCGCGTAGTTCTCGTTGGCCGCGACCTTGACGTCGAATGGGCCGAGGATCTCGAGGCCGGCGGCCGCTGCGAGCGACTCCTGCACGCCCTTGGCCCGGTTCTCGAGGACCGGGAAGCCGGGGAAGCAGTTGCCGATGATGACCTTGCCCGGTGGCGCTGGCGCCACCCAGCTTCTCCAGGACCTTCTGGCCGAGGATGCGCCCGCTCTCGACGGAGCGCTCGCCGACATACGGGGCCTTGACCGAGTTCACGAGCAGGTTGAACTGCACGACCGGGATGCCCGAGTCGACGATCTCGTTCAGGCCGCTGCTCATCGACTCGCCCGGGACGGACGTGGCGATGCCCTGGACGCCCGAGGCGACGAGCGTCTGGACCGCCTTGAGCTGGGCGTCCGCGTCGCCGCCCTCGGGGCCGGTGACCTGGAGGTCGACGTTGAGGTCATCGGCGGCCGCGTTGGCGCCGTCGATGATCTGCTGGATGAACGGATTGCCGAGGACGTGGGTGACGAAGCCGATCTTGATCGCCTCGGGCTCGGCGCTCGCCGCTGGCGCCGAGGAGGCCGGAGCGGCGCTCTCCGGCGGGGCCGCCGAGGCCGGGGCGGCGGATGGGGCCGTCGAGGCCCCGCCGCCGCTGCACGCCGCGATCAGGATCGCGGCCATGGCCGGCATGGCCAGCCATCGTCGTGTCGTCATACGAGTCTCCTCCGTGTGCCTGACTGGTGCTCTCCGGCCACAGCGGCCGGCTGTCCGCGCAACGTCCCGATGTGACGCCTCCTCTCGCTCACGGCCGCCTCATCCGAGGTCGACCGCGTCGCGCGCCCGCCGCTCCCGTTGGCGGCGGACGAGCTGGTCCACGGCGACCGCGACGATGATCACGGCCCCGGTGACGAACGTGCTCCACTTGATGTCGACGCCCAGGAACAGGATCCCGGTCGTGATGACCTGGATGATCAGGGCGCCCAGGACGGCGCCCAGGATGGTGCCCCGGCCACCGGACAGCGGTGTGCCGCCGATGATCACGGCGGCCACGACCGGCAGCAGGTAATCGCCGCCGGTGACCGGGTCGATCGCCTCGCGGAAGCCGAGGAACATCGCGCCGGTCAGGCCGCAGATGGCGCCCATCAGCACGAGGACCTGGATCCGCGTGCGGTCGACCGGGATGCCGCCGAGCCGGGCCGCCTCGGGGTTGCTGCCCATGGCCTGGACGCGGTAGCCGAAGCGGGTCCGATTGAGCACCACGTGCAGGACCGCGGCCAGCGATGAGGAACAGGATCGCCACCATCGGGATCAGGTCGAAGACCTTGATGTCGAAGAGGGCGAAGAACGAGCTGGACTTGTCGGGCGGCACGACGGCGCGCGATTCGTTGACCACGAGCGACAGGCCGCGATAGGCGGACAGGGTGCCCAGCGTGATGATGATGACCGGGATGCGCAGCCAGGTGGCCAGGACGCCGTTGATCAGCCCGAGCAGGGCGCCGAACGCGATGCCGATGCCGGCCGCGATCCACGGATCGATGCCGAAGACCATGGCCTGGGCCGCGATGACCGCGCTGAAGTTGAACATCCAGCCGATCGACAGGTCGATGTCGCGGATGACCACGACGAAGACCATGCCGATGGCGAGCATCCCGATGAAGGCCGCGCCGGAGAGCTGCTGGAAGAGGGTCGCCGGCTTGAGGAAGTTCGGCTGGAGGACACCGACGACGACGACGAGCGTGACCAGCGCGACGAGTACCCCGGTCTCGTCCGGGAGGCGTGGTCGGGTCCGGCGGACGGATCGACCGGGGAGCGGGTCGGACGCGGACGTTCCGGCGGTCACGGGCCTCCTCGGGGGACGCGAAGGGGTTTCGGACAGGTCGTCCTACGGGACCGGTACATCGATATACTAACGCCAGCTCAGAACGATACCCGAAACGTTTCCGGCGTCAAGAGGGTACGGCGTGGCAACGACCAAGGTGACGACGCTCAGGGACGTCGCGATGCAGGCGGGGGTCAGTCTGGCCACCGCGGCCCGCGTCCTGCGCGAGGACCCGACCCTGTCCGTGCGGCCGGCGACGCGAGCCCGCGTGGTCGATGTGGCGCAGGAGCTCGGGTACCGCCCGAATCGGGTCGCCAGCGGGCTGCGCACGCGACGGACCGGGACCATCGCCATCGTCCTGCCCGACCCCCAGAACCTCGGCTGGAGCGAGACCCTGCGCGGGATCGAGCGGGCGGCCGCGGCCCGCGACTACGTGGTCGTCGTCGCCGACGCCCACGGCCCGACGCTGGACCCGGACCTGCTCGCGCGCTTCGTGCTGGAGGGCCGGATGGACGGGCTGCTGGTCGCGTTCGCGACCATCGAGGACGCGCTGGTCGACCAGATCGTCGGGCGCGGCCTGCCGCTCCTGCCCATCAACAGCCGGGCGGAGACCGTCGCCGGTTCGGTGACGATGGACGACGGCCTGGCCGGCCACCTCGCCGTGGACCACCTGGCCGGCCAGGGCCATGTCCGCATCGGCTTCGTCGCGGGCCGGGCGGATACCGACGTCGGACGGCGGCGCGAGGCGGGCTACCGTGCGGCGATGGCCGCCCATGGGCTCGCGGTGGACCCCGCCTGGATCCTGCGCGGCGACTACACCGCGCGGACCGCTCAGGCCCTCACGACGACGGCCGTCGACCTGCCCGCGCCGCGGCGACCGACCGCCCTGTTCACGGTCAACCTCCAATCGGCGCTCGGCGTCCTGACCGCCTGCCGCGAGGCCGGCATCGACGTCCCGGGCGGCCTCAGTCTGGTGACCGTCGACGACCACCCCATCCTCGAGCACATCGACCCGCCGCTGACCGCTGTCCGGCTGCCGATGGCCGAGATGGGCGCAGCCGGAGCCGACCTGCTCATCGACATGGTCGCGGGCGAGCCGGCCCGGCACGTCGTGGCCGCGACCCCACCCGAGCTCGTCGTCCGGGCCTCGACCGCGACGCCGCCACCCGACTGAGGGGCCGCGTCGGCGGGTCAGGTCGGGGTCAACACGCTTCGGAAGACGCGCCCGGCCTTGAGGTCGTCCAGCGCGTCATTGGCCGCCTCGAGCGGCCGGACCGATCCGACCAGGTGATCGACCGAGAGCGTCCCGTCCAGGTACAGGTCGATCGCGTCCCGGATGTCGTCGGGCACGAAGCCCCGCGAGCCGAGGATGGCCAGCTCGCGCCAGAAGATGTCCACGGCGCGGGCCTTGAACGCCTCCAGCGACGATCCGATGAGGACGACCCGCCCGCCTGGGCCGCCCATGGCGATGGCCTGCTCGTCGACCGCGGCCGAGCCCGCGCACTGGATGACGACGTCCGGCCCGTAGCCGCCGGTCAGGGCCCTGACCGCGGCGACCGGGTCGCCCTCGTCTGCCGCGACCGTGGCATCCGCCCCCAGCTCGATGGCCAGGCGCAGCTTCGCCTCGGACCGGGTCACGGCGATGACGGTGGCACCCATGGCCTTGCCGAGCTGGACCGCGTTGGAGCCCAGACCGCCCACGCCGAGGACGACCAGGGTCTCCCCCGGCCGGAGCTGCGCGATCCGCTTCAGGCCGTGCAGCGGGGTCGCGACAGCATCGGTCAGCACGGCGAGGACCGGCGGCGGCACGGGGGCGGGCGGGCGGATCAGCGCCTCCGACGGGCGGATCACGTACTCGGCGAAGGCGCCGTCCAGATCGACACCCATCCGGCGCACGTGCGGGCTGATGTTCGGGCGGCCGCGGGCCGCCCAGGGATCGTCCGGCGGCGTCGTGATGTAGTAGAGCGCGACCTGGTCCCCGACGGCGAGACCGTCGACGCCATCGCCGAGGGCATCGACGACCCCGGCCGCCTCGTGCCCGGGGATGACCGGCATCGTGACGCGGTCGCCGAAGCCGCCGTTCTGCAGGAACAGGTCCGACCCGCACAAGCCGGAGGCCTCCACGCGGACGCGGACCTCGCCCGGGCCGGGCGTCGGGACCGGGCGCGTGGCGGCGCGCAGGGGCGCCCCGACGGCCGGCAGTTCGATGACCCGCATCGTCGCGGTCAAGGGTGGTCCGGACGGCGCGTCCCGCCACGCACCGCGATGGCCTCGATCTCGCACAGCATGCCCGGGAAGACGAAGCCGACGACGACCGCGGTGCTGGCCGGGTAGGGCGCCGTGAGGAACTCGGCCCGGACCCGCTTGAACGTCTCGTACTGATCCGGATCGGACAGGTAGGTGTTCAGGCGCATGATCCCGTCCAGCGACGAACCCTGGGTCCGCAGGACCCGGTCCAGGTTCCGGAACGCCTGCCGGAACTGGCCCTCGAAGTCGGCGCTGACGAGCTGGCCGTCGTCGTCGAAGCCGGCCTGGCCGGCGGTCACCAGGACGTCCCCGGCCCGGACCGCCTGCGAGAAGTGCCAGCCGGCGGCCCACGGGAACTGGAAGTCGCTGACGTGTGCGTCGGGCATCGATCGGCTCAGTACATGAGGAAGCCGCCCGACGCGTTGATCGTCGAGCCGGTGATGTACTTGGCGTGGTCCGAGGCCAGGAAGACGACCGGGCCGGCCATCTCGATCGGCTCGGCGACGTAGCCGAGGGGCGTCTGCTGCCGCATCGCCTCGTAGACCTCCGGGGCCAGCCCGGTCATCAGCATCGGCGTGTTGACCTGGCCGGGGGAGACGCAGTTGACGGTGATGGCGTGCGGGCCGAACGTGCGGGCCAGGCCGCGGCACATCGTCGTGATGCCACCCTTCGTCGAGGCATACGCGACCGATCCGCCGAACCCGCCGGTCCACCAGCCCTGGGAGCTGAACAGGATGATCCGGCCGCCCTGTCCCTCCTCGATCATCGCCGCGCCGGCGGCGCGGGCGAGGAAGAACGCGGCCTTCAGGTTGACGTCGTGCTGGAAGTCCCAGTCGTCCTCGGTGACCTCGGCCAGCGATGACCGGCGGCGCAGGACGGCGGCCAGATTGGCCAGGACATACAGGTTGCCGAGCTCCTCGCGGGCACGGGCGACGAGCGGCTCGTGCGTCGACAGGTCGCGCAGGTCGGCGGCGACGCCGACATGGCCATCGCCTTCGAGCCCGGCCACCACCTCGTCGACCTTCGCCTGGTCGATATCCACGGCGAGGACCCTGGCGCCGGTCGAGGCGAACGCCTCGGTGACGGCCCGGCCGATGCCGCCGGCCGCCCCGGTGACGATGACGCCCTTGCCCTCCAGGCCGGCGCCGACACTCCATGCCATGACGGACCTCCTCTGTCGCGGCGCGCTCAGGCGAGCGCCAGGACCTTCTCGCTGCGATAGCGGTCGACGACCTCGTCGAGGACCTCGATGCCGAGGCCCGGGCTTCGTCGGCGGGTAGAACCAGCCGCCCTGGTGCTCGATGGGCTCCGGCACCAGCTCGTGCTGCATCGGGTTGCGCAAGGGCTTGACCTCGATGAGCTTGAAGGCCGGCGAGCTGAAGCTCATGGCCAGGCTGGCGGCGGTGACGATGGCGGACGACCAGCAATGGGCGTTGGCCTGGCGCCGGTAGTACTCCAGCCGCTCGACCGCCCGCTTGAACCCGGTGATGCCTTCGGCCCGGCCCGGGTCCACCCCGACGACGTCGACCGTGCCGGTCTGGAGCACCCGCTCGAAGCCGTCGACGTTCCACTCCTTCTCGCCGTAGGCGATGAGCGAGGTGGTCTTGGAGCGCAGGTTGGCGTAGCCCTCCGGATCCCACGCCCCGAGGGGCTCCTCGATCCAGTGGAGGTCGTACTCGTCGAAGGCCTGCACCCGCCGGACCGCGGTCGTGACGTCCCATTTCACGTTCCAACCGCAGTCGATCATGATCTTCTGGTCGGGCCCCAGGCCCTCGCGCATCTTGCGGATGTACTCGACGTCGCGGTCGTGCTCGTAGCCCAGGCGCGCGTTGCCGCGCTTGCCGAAGCCGACCTTGAGGCCGTGCATGCCGGGCGCGACCCACTCCTGGGCCTCCTCGACCATCCGGTCGATGTCCTCGTAGTGGGCATGGCTCGAGGCGACGGCGGGCAGCTTCTCGTGGACCGCGCCGCCGAGGAGCTGGAGGACCGGGACGTCGAGGAGCTTGCCCTTGATGTCCCAGAGCGCGATGTCGATGGCGGCGACGGCGTACGAGGCGATGCCGCCGTTGTAGCCGTACCACCAGGCCTGGTCGCGCAGGGAGTGCCAGATCGCGATGTTGTCGAGCGGGTCCTTGCCGACGACCCGCGCCGCCATGCCCTCGATGATGGCCTTGACCGCGAAGTTCGCCTCCGGGAACTGGGTGATCGATTCGCCCCAGCCGACGACGCCGTCGTCGGTGGTGATCTTGACCAGGCACAGGTGGCGGAGCGCATCGAAGTCGTTGGGCTCCGGGTAGCTGACCGGGATCGCCTCGACGGTCTGGACCTTGCTCACGGACGGGGCTCCTTTCGGGTGGACGGATCGAGGACGGGTCAGACCCGGACGTGGTCGATGGCGAGGGCGGCGGCGAGGGCCGGGATCTCGACGTCCAGCCGGCCCGGCGCGAGGGCGTTGTGGTGGGTGGCCCCAGACGAGATCCACCGTTCGATGGCCTCGTCGCCAGGCCCGGAGTCGAACCGGAACATCCCGTTCGGGCCGCGCATGTCGCGGTAGCGGCTCTCCTCGATCGCGCCGGTCGCCCAGGCCAGCACCCAGCCCGAGGCCGTCGGCGACAGCGACAGGAGCGTGGCCGGACCACGGCGCAGCGCGAAGGCCGCGCTCGTGCCCTCACCGCAGACGCCGGGATAGTGGTCGTTGGCCTCGAGCACCTTCGGTTCGGCCGGATCGGCCCAGGCCGGGTCGCCCTCGCCGCCGGCGGCCACCAGCACGAGCCCGGTGTCGATCTCCGGCACGTAGCACTCGCAGTACAGCGCCGCGCCGACCAGTCGTTTCGCCAGCAGCAGCGCGAGCGCGGTCGGCTGGTCACCGGTGCAGCTGACCGGCCGCCCGGCGGTCGCCTCGCGGACGACGGCGAGGCAGGCCGGGATCCCGACCGCGTCGTTCGTCCGGAACCACGGCCCGTGGCAGTTGACCGTGCCGGCCGCGGCACCGGCCTCGTCCATCGCTCGCTCGAGGGCCACCGCCACCGCCGCGCTGCGCTGCGCACCCGGGCCCCCGTCACCGGACCAGCGGCCGGCCTCGCGCAGGGTCGCCAGGGCCGCCGCCGCGTCGTCGCCGGTGACCGAGGCCACCCGCGCCGCCCAGTCGTCGCGGTCCAGGGCGAGCTCGGCGACGCCGAGCCGGGCGAGCTGGGTCGGGCTGGCCTCGACATCGAGGTAGCCAGGGATGGGATCGCCCACCCGGAGGACGGTGGACCCGTGGAGCGATCCGGCGGCGGCCACGGCCCGGATCGTCCGCGCCAGGCGTTCCAGGGCCGGGGCGTCGTCGTGGCCGGCCGTGACGACCGGGGCGGGCCGCCCTTCCCGGACGAGGACATTGCCGAACATCACCGCGCCGACGGTCGTCGAGTGGACCGTCGCCTCATCCTGGTGGAGATCGTCGGGCAGGCGCCGGATCGACGGCGCGTTCCAGATGACGACCGGCGCGTCCACGTCGGCGAGGGCCCGCGCGGCGTAGATGGGCGGCGCCGCCATGACCGGCGCGAAGACGACGGCGTCGAGGCGCTCGTGGGACAGGACGGCCGCCGCGCCCGCGGCGCCAGCCTCGTCCTCGATGAGCGGCGGCGCCACGACATCCCCGATGGTCCCCAGGACCTCGGCCGAACGGGCCGCGTGGGCCGCCATCCGCGCCGGGAAGTCCGGGCCCATCTGGGCGTCGAAGAGCGTGAAACGGACGGTCACGAGGCCGATCCGCGGGCGCCAAACGCTGGCCATCCGGCTCCTGCTCAAGAGGGTTGCGCCGATCGTGCGAATTGGGTCTGATATCATTTCCAGACTCGTTTCCACCCGGGCGCCATCCTAGTCGTGGCCGTTCGGCGGCGTCAACCGGATCGGGCCCTCGACCGCACGTGGCGAAAGGAGTCACGAACCCATGGCCAAGCTCCGCCTCGGTGTCATCGGCGCCGGCTCGTGGACGGTCAGTTCGCACCTGCCCAACCTGCAGCGCCACGCGGACGAGGTCGAGTTCGTGATCGTCAACCGGCGCAACCCGGAGCTGCTCGAGAAGATCCGCTCGAACTTCGGATTCGCCAAGGCCTCCACCGACTGGCGGGACGTCATCGCGGAGCGGCCGGACATCGTCGTCGTGGGCAGCCCGCCCGGCTACCACTGGGAGCAGAGCAAGGCCGCGCTGGAGGCCGGCGCGCACGTCATGTGCGAGAAGCCGTTCACGATCGATCCGGCCCATGCCTGGGACCTCGACGAGACCGCCAAGCGGACCGGCAAGTCGCTCATCCTGAGCTACGGCTGGAACTACCGGCCCATGGTCGTCCAGGCCAACCGTCTGCTCCACGAGGACGGCGGGATCGGCGACATCGAGCACGTCGCGCTGCACATGGACTCGGTCACCCGCGAGCTCCTCTCGGAGACGGGCGCGTACCCGCAGTCCGCGCCCGAGTACATCCCCCAGCCGGACACGTGGTCCCGACCCGAGACGTCCGGCGGCGGCTACGGCCAAGCCCAGCTGACCCATCTCCTGGGCGTGTCGCTGTGGCTGACCGGCCTGCGCGGGCAGGACGTCTTCGCCTTCATGTCGGCGCCGCTCGATGCGAAGGTCGAGCTCCACGATGCCGTCGCGATCCGTTACACGAACGGGGCCATCGGGACGATGAGCGGCGCGTCCAGCCACCTGGGGGGCGCGAACAACCGCCACGCCGTGGAGGTCCGCGTCGTCGGCTCGCGGGGCATGTTCCACCTGGACCTGCGCGAGAACCTGCTATGGCGCTATCGATCGCCGGAGGACGACGTGCGCGTGCCGCTCGAGGCGGATGCGGGCCTGTACGACTGCATCGGCCCCATCGACGCGCTGGTCGACGCCGGCGCCGGCCGCCCCTTCGACAACAACTCCCCGGCCGAGCTGGGTGCCCGAACGGTCGAGATCCTCGAAGCCGCCTACCGCAGCGCGGCGAGCGGCGCGGCCGAGCGGGTCAAGACCTGACCTGATCGCCGCCGCCCAGCCGTCACGCCACCGATCCCCGACCACCATCCACGGAGGCCCACATGCCCGAACTCGCTGAGGTCACCAGCCCGCTCCGCGGCGAGTGGATGACGCCGCGCCGGCGGTTCCTGTCGGCGGTCTACCGCGGCAATGTCGACAAGATCCCGGCCTGCACCCTGAGCTCGGTCGTCACCGTCGAGATGATGGACCTCGTCGACGCCGCGTTCCCCGAGGCGCATCTCGACGCGGAGAAGATGGCCCGGCTGGCCGGGACGGCGCACGACGTGTTCGGGATGGACACGATCATGCCGGTCTTCCACTCCCAGCTCGAGTCGGACGCCCTGGGCGGCGAGACCGAGTGGGCCGAGAAGGACAACTGGCCCTCGCCGTCGCGCTTCACGATCACCGAGCCCGAGCAGGTCAAGGTGCCCGACGACTACCTGCAGCGCCCGACGATGGCCGCCGTGACCGGCGCCATCAAGCTGCTTCGCCATCGCTACCCCGACGTGGCCATCGTGGGCAAGGTCTACGGCCCCTGGTCGGTCGGCTACCAGATGGTCGGGATCGAGGACTTCCTCATGGACGTCATGCTCGATCCGGACAAGATCAAGCGCTACCTCGACGCGTTCCTGCCGGCCTGCATCGCCTCCGCCCGGGCGCAGTTCGAGGCCGGTGCCGACGCGGTCATGTGGGCCGACCACACGACCGGCGACCTGTGCCGAGCGGAGACCTACCGGGACTTCCTGCTCGAGATGCACCAGCACATCACCCAGGAGATGGGCGGGCCGGGCATCTTCCACTGCTGCGGCAAGACGATCGACCGGGTCCATCTCTTCGCCGCGGCCGGCTGGGACGTCTTCCACTTCGAGTCCCAGGTCGACGCCCGGGAAGCCCGGGCCATGGCCGGCGAGCGGACTCTCGCTGATGGGCAACCTGAACAACCCGACCCTGCTCTGGCAGGGCACGCCCGAGGACGTCTACAAGGCGTGCTGGGACCTGATGGACGCGGGCGTGGACGGCCTCGCGCCGGAGGGCTCGGTGCCGCTGGTGACCAAGAAGGAACCGCTCATGGCCATCGCCCACGCGGCCCGCGACTGGTCGGCCAAGCACCGTGGCGACGACGGCATCGTCCACCGGCCCGACCCCTCCACCAGCACGTATACCGGCTACCCCGGCCAGCCCGACTGACCGCACCAGACACAGGAGAGCAGCACGACGATGGCGGACCTCAAGCGACTCCAGACGGCCGTGGAGGTCGGTGACCGCGAGACCGCGGTCGAAGTCACGGCGCAGGCCATCGAGGAGGAGATCCCTCCGAAGACCGTCCTCGATGCCATGACCGACGCCATGGGCGTGGTGGGCCAGCGCTTCCAGGACAACGAGATCTACGTCCCGGAGATGCTCATCAGCGCCAGGGCCATGAAAGCGGCCGTCGCGCTGCTCGAACCGTTGCTGATCGGCAGCGGCTACAAGCCCGACAGCGTGGCCGTCATGGGCACGATCAAGGGCGACCTCCACGACATCGGCAAGAACCTCGTCGGGATGATGCTCAAGGGCGCCAACTTCGAGATCTTCGACCTGGGCACGAACGTCTCGGTCGACAAGTTCATGGCCGCGGCCCGCGAGCACAAGGCCGACATCATCGGGATCAGCGCCCTGCTCACGACGACGATGGGTGGCATGCGGACGGTCATCGAGGCGGTCCGTGCCGCGGACGATCTGCCATACCTGCCGGTGATGGTCGGTGGCGCCGCCGTCACGAAGGAATTCGCCGAGCAGATCGGTGCGGACGGCTGGGCCCCGGACGCTGGCTCGGCGGTCATCCTCGCCCGGCGCCTCGTGGCCGAGGCCAGGGCGGCCCGGGCCGCGAACGTGGCGTGACCGACCGCTCGGAGAAGGAGACCCCATGAGCCGGACCGGCACCGTGCACCTGGTGGGAAGCGTTCCGCTCGAGAGCGTCGAGGACGTCTTTCGGATGTGCGCCGGGGAGCTCGGCTCGCTCGCCGACTCGTATCCCGACGGCGAGGTCGGCCAGCGCAAGTACTGGACCTTCTACCTTCCGACCCGGACCTACTCGAAGCACCCGGATCTCGAAGCCGTCAACGCCCCGCCTGACGGACAGGTCCGCCAGCCGACCCGCGACTCCAGCCAGAAGGACTGGAACGACTCCTGGTGGACCTTCAAGCTCCGCCCCGGCGTCACCCATCTGACGTTCGACAGCCTCCACTACGTCGAGGAGGCGCAGCGCTCCTACGAGATCTTCCGACGTCTTCGGGCGGCAGGGGAGATCCCGGCCGGAGCCAGGTTCCAGGTGAGCCTGCCCGCGACCGGCTCGGCAGTCATGGGCTTCTTCGCGCGGCCGGAGGACTGGCCGGTCGTCTACGACGCCTACCGTCGGGCGATCCGCGGCGAAGTGGCGCAGATCGCGGCGTCCATCCCGCACGAGGACCTCGTCATCCAGTGGGATATCGCCAGCGAGGTTCGCGACATCCTGGCCGGCGACAAGCCACTCCTGCCGTGGTCGCCGCAGACCTCGCTCGAGGAGAAGTGGCAGCGCCACCTCGGCGATCTCGGTCACCTGTCGGGCGACATCCCCGAGGACGTCGTCCTCGGCTACCACTTCTGCTTCGGCACGTGGGGCGGCTGGCCCAAGTCGGACGCGCCCGACATGGGCGTCTGCGTCCGCCTCGCGAACGAGGCCGTGGCCCGCGCCGGTCGCCGGGTCGATTACATCCATCTGCCCGTGATGCCGAAGGCCGATGACGCCTTCTTCGCACCGATGGATGGCCTTGCGATCGGCGACACGCGGCTGTATCTCGGCATCGTCCTCGATGACGGACTCGATGCCTTCGAGCGGCGCGCGCGAGCCGCGAATCGCTATCTCGCCGACTTCGGGATCGCGTCGTACTGCGGCTGGGGTCGCGAGGATCCGGCCACGGTGCCGACGCTCCTGGCGAACCTCCGCGACAGCGCCGAGCGCCTGACCACCGTCCTGGCAACCGCCTCGGCGTGAGGCAAGGCCACCAGGCCCGGGGACCGGGCGACGAGCCCGCGGCGGCCGGCTAGGCAGACGCCTCGGCTAGCCGACCGGCCCGGTAGGCATCGATGAACTCGACGCCGAACGCATCGACGCCGGTCAGGAGATCGGCCGCCAGTCGGTAGGGGGCCGCGTCGCGGTCCGGGGTCAAGGCCCCGGCGATGTCCGCGGCCACCGGGTCCACGATCCCGCTGTCCTGCCCGGCCTGGACGCACAGGTCCAGGAAGACGTCGCTGATGAGGCGCCGCGCGGGCATCCCGAATGACACGTTCGAGACGCCACCGGTGATGTGCAGCTCCGGGCCGTAGCGTCCGCGCAGCTGACGGACGGCCTCGAGGTAGGCCGAGCCGGCGTCGGCATCGACGCCGATGGGGATGACCAGGGGGTCCACGTGGAGCGTGGACAGCGGCAGCCCGTGATCCTGGGCCAGCCCGATCATCTCGATCGCCCGGACCATCCGGTCCTCGGTGCCCGACGGCATCGTCTCGCCGGTCGACGACAGGACCACCGGGCAGCCGCGCGTGGCGGCGAGACCCAGCACGTCCTGGCGGTCCGCGGCGGCCGAGTTGAGGAGTGGCTTGGCGCCGCCGCCCCAGCCGGGGTCGACGAGGTCGAGGCCGACCTCCATGACCGCGGAGTCGGACGAGTCGATCGACAGGGGCACGCTCGACACCGGCCCGACGACCGGCACGAGCCAGGCCATCGCGGCGAGGCGGCCGTCCACGTCGGGCGAGTACTCGTCGACGTTGAGGTCCAGGTACGAGGCTCCGCCGGCGATCTGCCGGGCAGCCATCCAGCGGACGTAGGTCGCCGCGAGCTCGGCGTCCGGGCCGCCGGTGACGCCCTCGAGGACGGCGGCCATGACATGCTTCACCCGGCCCGCCGCGAACTCGCGCGTGTCCCGGACGGCCGGCTGCACGACCAGCAGACCTTCCCCGCCGTCCGGCAGGGGCACCCGGACCGCGGCATCGCCGCCGGAGGTCTCGCCGATGCGAACGCCGTCGCGCTTGACCACCCGGCTGGTGTGGATGTTCTCGCCGATGACGATGAACGATGGCGGCGTGGACAACGAGCGATCCCTCCGTGGATGTGGGCGGACCGGGGTCGTCGGCCCGGCCCCCGGCCGGGCTAGGCAGCGATGGGCACGAACCGGCAGCCGTCGACGAACAGCTCGAAGAAGTCGTCCTCGGTCTCGAGCTCGACGTGCTCGATCCGGCCGATCAGCGCATCGAGCGCCTGGCGACGTGACTTGGACAGGAGCAGACCCGCCGCCCCATGCAGGGCGGCGTTGCCGACGCGGACGACCCGCTCCGGCGCGACCGGCGCGAGCAGACCGATCTCGATGGCATTGGTGACGTCGACCGCGTTGGCGAAACCGCCCGCCAGGTAGACCCGGTCGACCTGCTCAGCGGTGACGCCCAGGCGGCGGAGCAGGATCCGCTGGCCGCAGGCGTTCGCGGCCTTGGCCTGCGCGAGCAGGCTCGCATCGGAGCGCGAGAAGGTGATGCCCTGCTCCGGCGCCACGAGGAACTCGTCGAGGCTGTCGCGGAATCGTCCCTCCTCGTTCATCCACCGCGCCCGACGGAGCTCGGCCAGCACGTCGACGAGGCCGGAGCCGCAGATGCCGACCGGCTCGATGTCACCGATCGTCTCGATCGCGAAGCCTTCCCCATCCAGGCGGATGCCTTCGATAGCGCCGTCGGCTCCGGGCATCCCGTAGCGCAGCAGGCCACCCTCGAACGCCGGCCCGGCCGGGCAGGATGCGGCCAGGAAGCGGGTGCCGTCGGTCACGACGACCTCGGTGTTCGTGCCGATGTCGATGAGCATCCGGACGCCGCTCCCGCCGGCGAAATCGACCGCGACGAGGTCCGCCGCCGTGTCGCCGCCGACGTGGCTGGCGATGACCGGCACGCCGACGACCCGGCCGTGCGGATTCATGAGCAGGCCGACCTCGTGCCCGCGACGGCGCAGCCAGGTCGAGTCGGTGCGGCCGTCGAGCATCGCGATCTCCGTGCTCGACTTGTACGGGAACTCGCCGATCGGCTTGATGTCGATGCCGAAGTACAGGTCGCGCATCGTGCTGTTGGCGACGACGATGGCCTCGTAGACCTCGTGTCGGTCGATGCCCATCGCCCGGTAGATGTCGCGGAGCTCGTGGTTCAGGCTGCGCCGCAGCGCCAGGCGCATGGCGCCCGGGAAGTCCTGCTCGTACGAGATGCGGGTCATGACGTCGCTGCCGCCGAAGCGCTGCGGGTTCTCGAGCGCGCCGCCGGCCACGGCCGTCCCGGTCAGAAGGTCGATGATCCGGAAGACCACCGTCGTCGTCCCGATGTCGATGGCCAGGCCGAGGACGTTGGTCCGGCGCATGTCGATGGGCTGGCCGTCGTAGCGGACCGCCAGGTCGTCGGCCGTGACGACGGGATCGAGCCGCTCCGCGGGAGCCTCGGTCGACTCGAGGATGCGCATCCGCCGCCGGATGATCGCGAACTCCACGTCCTGGTCGACGGACTGGATCTCGGCCTGGCAGGCCAGCCGGAAGCCGCCGCGCAGATAGGTCTCGGCGGCCGTCCGGGGGCTCAGGCGATCGAGACCCTGGCGGACCTCCACGACGCATTCGCGGCAGCGTCCCGTGCGGCGACACGACATCGGGACGGCCGCGGAGACTTCATCGGCGTAGTCGAAGAGGGTCCGGCCCACGACGAGTGGGCGGCGCTCGGTCCCGTGGATGGCGTCTGGCACTCGAGCTCCTGGCGGCGGCGAGACCCGACTCGTGGGGCGGCGTCGGGCCGGACTATGTCACGCTGGTAGCGGTTCTGCAAACGTTACCGCGAACGTCGCACGGCGGCGCGACACCGACGGCTCGCGTGGCGCGTGGCCGCCCTGCCGATCCCAGCGCTGGACCGGGCGGCGTTCAGCTCGGCGCGGGCCCGCAGCTGGGCCGAGCGATGAATGACGTCGGGAGCAGGACCGTCCGCGGGTCGCCACCGGCCAGCCGCTCCAGGAGCAGCTCGGCCGCGGTCCGTCCCAGCAGCAACGTCTCCCGGGCGACGGACGCGATCGGCGGCTGATGGAGCGCCGAGAGATCGACGTCGTCGCAGGTCACCAGCGACAGGTCGTCGGGGATCCGGATGTCGTGGGCCCGCAGCGCCCGCACGCAGCCGGCCAGGACCTGGTTGCCGCCGGCCACGATGGCGGTGGGGCGCGGATCCATGGCGAGCACCTGCTCCGTGCTCCGTGCACCGTGCTCCGCCGACAGCGAGACGGCCATCGAGATCGTCTCGTCGGGGATCCCGCGCGCGGCCACGGCCTCCTGCATGCCGGCGATCCGCTCGCGGACGGGCCACAGGTCCAGCCCGCCGGTGATGAGCGCGATGCGCCGATGGCCGAGGTCCAGCAGGTGGTCGATGGCGGCGCGCATGCCGGCTCGATGGTCGTTGCGGACCATGCTCGCCTCGACCGTCGTCGGCACGTCGCGGTCGACCATGATGATCGGCACGTCGACCTGTTCCAGGATGTCGAGGGTGTCCTGGTGGCGCTCGCTGGCGAGCGACAGGATCATGCCGTCGACGCGCCGGGCCAGGAAGAAGCGGATGTGCTCGGTGTCCAGGCCCGCCTCGTTCTCCGAGTTCATCAGGAGCATCGAGTAGCCAGCCGCCCGGAGCACGGACTCGGCCCCGGACGTGATGGTCGCGATGAGCGGGTTGGAGATGTCGCCGACGACATAGCCGACCGACAGGGTCGCCCCGCGACGGAGGCTCTGGGCCAGGAAGTCGGGCTCGTACTCGAGCTCGTCGACGGCGGCCAGCACCCGGTCACGCATCTCTGCGCTGACGTCCGGATGTCCCGACAACACGCGCGACACAGACGAGATCGCCACGTCAGCGAGATCCGCCACCTCGCGCATGCTGGCGCGCTTCCGTCGCGCCTCCGAGCGCCGACCGTCGGTCATGCCACGCCTCCGAGAGGGACCCCGGGCGGGCAGCGTGGGCGCGCTGACCGGAGGTCCGACGCCGTGTTCCAGTAACGGTTGCAGGCACGGTAGCACACGGCGTCGGGGGCGCCGCGCCAGCGGCCCCGCGAGTTGACGCCTCAGGGGCCCGGATGCAACGATGTGGTATCGAAACTGGAAACGGTACCGCCCTCCCGCGGTGCCCCCGGAGGCAGCCGACGATCCCATGACCGACCCCACGCCGCGCACGCCCGACCGCCTCGAGTGGTACCGGACGATGGTCCGCATCCGGCTCTTCGAGGAGAAGGTCCAGGAGCTGTTCATGAGTGGGCAGATCCAGGGCACGACCCACCTCTGCCAGGGCCAGGAGGCCGTGTCCGTCGGCGCCATCGCCGCGATGGAGCCGGGCGACGTCCAGACCAATACCTACCGCGGGCACGGCGAGGCGCTCGCCCTGGGCATGGCGCCCGAGACGGCGTTCGCCGAGCTGATGGGACGCTCGGCCGGTGGCTCCGGCGGCGTCGGCGGGTCGATGCACCTCATCGACTTCAGCAAGGGCAACATCGGGGCCAACGCGATCGTCGGGGCCGGCCTGCCGATCGCGGTCGGGGCGGCGGTCGCGTTCCAGATGCAGGGCAAGCCCAACGTCGCTCTGAGCTTCTTCGGCGACGGGGCGACGAACATCGGCACGTTCCACGAGGCCCTCAACATGGCCGCGATCTGGAAGGCGCCGGTGGTCTTCATCATCACCAACAACCTGTACGGCGAGTACAGCCCCCTGCGGTCGACGACGCCGATCGACGACCTGGCCCGCCGGGCCGATCCGTTCGGCATGCCCGGCATCGTCGTCGACGGCCAGGACATCGAAGCCGTGTACGCCGCCACGAGCGAGGCCGTGGCCCGGGCGCGAGGCGGCGACGGGCCGAGCCTGCTCGAGATGAAGACGTACCGCTATCGCGGGCACTCCCGATCCGACCCCGCGAAGTACCGGCCCGAGGGGGAGCTGGACGCGTGGAAGGCGCGCGACCCGCTCGACCTGCTGGCCCGCCAGCTCGTGACCGACGGGATCATCGGCCCGAACGACGCCGGCGAGATCCGCACCGAGACCCAGGCCGAGATCGACGCCGCCGCGGAACAGGCCGCCGCCTCGCCGTACCCGACCCTCGAGGAGACCCGACCGTATGTCTACGCTGACTGAGGCCGAGCGCGGCCGCGCCGGCGCGCGGCGACCGAGCTGACCTACCGCGAGGCCATCAACGCCGCGCTCGACGACGCGATGGCCGCCGATGACGCGGTCCTGCTGCTCGGCGAGGACGTCAGCGCGGACGGCGGCGTGTTCAAGACCAACATCGGCCTGGCCGACAAGTACGGCCTGGCCCGGGTCCGAACGACGCCCATCTGCGAGAACGGGTTCCTGAACGTGGCGATCGGGATGAGCCTGGTCGGCATGCGCCCGATCGTCGAGATCATGTTCGCGGACTTCCTGCCGACGGCCGGCGACGCGATCGTCAACCAGCTGCCGAAGTACCGCTACATGTCGGGCGGGCAGACCGCCGTGCCGGTCACGGTCCGGGCGATCGGCGGCGGCGACCGGCCGGTTCGGGACGCAGCACAGCGCGACCGGCGAGAGCTGGTTCATGCATCTGCCCGGCTTGCGGGTCGTGACTGCCAGCTCGCCCGGGACCGCCTACAGCCTGCTCCGGGCCGCCATCGCCGACCCGAACCCGGTCCTCTACTTCGAGCACAAGGGCCTGTACGCCCGCAAGGGCCCGGTCGTGCGCGGCGAGATCGCCCCGATCGGCCAGGCTGCGGTGCTCCGCTCGGGCAGTGACGTGACCATCGTCGCGACCCTCCTGATGGTGGAGCGGGCGCTCGCCGCCGCCGAGCAGCTCGCGGCCGACGGCATCGAGGCCGAGGTCATCGACCTCCGCTGGCTGCGTCCGCTGGACCTGCCGACGGTCCGGACCTCGGTCGAGAAGACCGGTCGGCTCGTCGTCGCCGAGGAGCAGGTCCATGCCGCCGGCTGGGGCGCGACGATCATCTCCGAGCTGACCATCGGCGGCGTCCGCTGGGCGAGCCCGCCCCAGCGGCTGTCGCTGCCGGACGACCTGCCGATCCCCTACACGCCCCCACTGGAGGACGAGGTCCTGCCGTCCGCCGACGGGATCGCCGCCGCGGCCCGGGTCAGCGCAGGTCGCTGATCGTGCCGGGTGGCACGGTCCGGCCGGCACCGGACTTCGGGCCGGATGCGCTGCGTATCGAGCGGATCGAGACCATCGCGCTGCGCGCCCCCCTCGGGCGCCGCTACTCGGGCAGCGGGTACTCGATGGTCAATCGCTGCACCATCGTCACCCGGCTGACCACGGCCGACGGCGTCGTGTCCGAGGTCTACACCGGGGACACCGACGTCGAGCAATCGATCATCGTCGGGATCATCCACGACGAGCTGGCGCCACGACTCCTCGGTCGCAGCGCGACCGACCCGGAAGGCGCCTGGCTGGCCATGGAGCCGTCGACCAATGACATCCTGCGCGACCGCGGCCTGGCGCTCCAGGCCATCGCCTGCCTGGACGTGGCGATCTGGGACGTCTTCGGCCGGGCCCTCGGCCTGCCCCTCCACCGAGTCTGGGGCAGCGTCGTCGAGCGCGTCCCGATCAGCATCATCGGCGGCTACTACCACCTGTCGCTCGACGAGGTCGGCGAGGTCATCCGGGGCTATGTCGATGCCGGGTTCGCGGGCATGAAGTTCAAGGTCGGGGGCAAGACCCCGGCCGAGGATGCCCGCCGGGTGCGGACCGCGCGCGAGGCGGCCGGTCCGGCGTTCGCCCTGATGGTCGACGCCAACCAGGGCTACGACCGGGCCCAGGCGGTCGAGTTCGCCCGGCTGGTCTGGGACCTGGACATCCGCTGGTTCGAGGAGCCCGTGCGCTGGACCAACGACGCGCGCTGGATGCGCGACGTCCGCTACCAGACCGGGATCCCGGTCTGCGCCGGCCAGAGCGAGACGACGCTGGCCGGCATCCGCGACCTCATCGCGACCGGCGCCATCGACGTCTCCAACTTCGACGCCTCGTGGGCCGGTGGCCCGACGATCTGGCGCAAGGCGGCCGGGCTGGCGGCGGCCTACGGCGTCCAGCTCGGCCACCACGAGGAACCGCAGGTCTCCGCGCATCTGCTGGCCAGCGTCCCCGATCACACGTTCGTGGAGTGCTTCGACGAGGAGCGCGACCCGTTCTTCTGGCGCCTCTCCGACATGGCCTCGCGGGTGGCCGGCGGCGCCTACACGCTGCCCGAACGGCCCGGCTTCGGCATCGAGCTGGACTGGGACTACGTGAACGCCCACACCGTCGACCGGCGGGTCACCGACCGGTCCACCACCGCCTGAGGAGGGCTCCTTGGCCAGCGTCACCGGCTTCTTCCACGGCGGCATCACGGTCAGTGACATGGACCGGGCGCTCGTGTTCTACCGCGACGGCCTGGGCCTGGAGATCGAGTTCGACCGGATCCTCGACGGCCCGTACCTGCCGGTCGTGCTGGGCCTCGACTTCCAGCACATCCGCGGCGTCTACCTGCGCATCCCGGGCGGCGGCTTCGTCGAGCTGCTGGAGTATGTCGGCATCGAGCGCTTCCCGGCCGCATCGCGGCCGTGCGACTACGGGGCGGGCCACCTGTGCCTGTACGTCGATGACGTCGAGGCTGTCCATGCCCGGCTCGTCGGGCTCGGCTTCAGCGCCCGGTCCAGGGAGGTGGTCGACATCACGGCAGGCCCGAACACCGGCGCCCGGAGCTGCTACATGGCCGACCCGGACGGCTATGCCGTCGAGCTGTTCCAGAAGCCACCCGGCGCCTGAGGCGCCGACGGGCCGGGCGGCGGTCGCCCGGCGTCACCCGCGAGGAGGCAGCGTCATGCGCCGTCCCATCGAGACCCTGGCCACCGACCTCGGCCACCCGGAAGGCCCGGACCTCCTGCCCGATGGTCGGATCGTCTTCGTCGAGACCTACACGAGCAAGGTCGCTGGCCTGGTCCGGCATCCACGGGCATCCAGGACTACGTCGACTGCGGTGGCGGCCCCAACGCGTGCATGCTCGGCAGCGACGGCGCGTTGTACATCACCCAGAACGGCGGCACCGTCGGGGCGTGGCGGGCGGAGGTCATGGGCCGGCCGTCCCTCCAGAAGGCGTGGCCCGATGGCCGGGTGGAGGAGCTCGTCGCGACGGTCGCCGGCATCCCGCTCCAGGCGCCCAACGACCTGAGCTTCGGACCGGACGGCCGGCTGTACTTCACCGATCCGGCCGACTACCTGCCCGCCGACCGGAAGCCGGGCCGGATCTTCGTCCTGGAGCCGGACGGGACCGGGGCGTTGCTCGAGGAGATCCCGAGCGCCTACCCGAACGGCATCGTGGTCGAGGCGGACGGCGCGATCGTCTGGGTGGAGTCGTACGAGCGCGGCGTGTACCGGAAGCGCGGCACGGGTCCCTCGCGAGCTGATCGCCCGCCTGCCCGAGGGCCACATCCCCGACGGCCTGAAGGTCGCCGCCGACGGCGACCTGTGGATCACCACCGTGCTCGGCGGGACGGTCGACATCCTCGCCCCGGATGGCACGCTCCGCGACTCCCTGGAGACCGGCGGCGCACCCTTGAACTGCCTGTTCGTGGGGACCGACCTCGATCATCACCGACTTCGGCGACCGGACCGAGGTGCCCTCCGTCGGCGCCGATGGACGGTCGGCTGTGGCGCATCCCGGTCGGCGTGGCCGGGATGCCGTTGTTCCGGGGCGCCGATCGGATGAGCGGGACGCCGACACAGGGATCGGAGGGACCCATGCGGGCGAGGGCAGCGATGGGCAAGCGGGCGATCGTCACGGGGGCGGCGAGCGGCATCGGCCAGGCCGTCGCCCGGCGCTTGCTCCGTGAAGGGGCATCGGTCGTCGCGGCCGACGTGAACGAGGCCGGCCTGGCCCCGGTCGTCGAGGCCGGGGCCACGCCGTTCGTCGGCGACCTGGCCGACGATGCGGTCCGGGACCGACTGGTAGAGGCCGGCCAAGGGGTCGATCTCCTGGTCAACGCGGCGGGCATCATCCGGCTCAAGCCCATCCTCGAGTTCACGGTCCGTGACCTGCGCGAGATCTACGCGATCAACGTCGAGGCGACGTGGGACCTCGTCTCGCGCATCGGCCGGTCGATGCCGGCCGGCGGCGCCATCGTCAACCTGTCGTCGTCGTCGGCCAAGCTGGCCACGACGACCGAGGCGGCCGTGTACGCCAGCTCCAAGACCGCGGTGCTGTCGATCACCCGCTCGTTCGCCTATGCCTTCGCGCCGAACGGCGTCCGGGTCAACGCGATCTGCCCGGGCATCATCGACACCCCGATGCAGGACAAGGTCCTGGCCGATGTCGCGGCCAAGCGGGGGATGACCGTCGAGGAGCTGTCGGCGACCCGCAATCGGACCGTGCCGCTGGGCCGGGCGGCCTCGGCCGACGAGTGCGCCGGAGCCATCTGGTTCCTGCTCTCGGACGAGGCCGGCTACATGACCGGCCAGGCCATCAACTACACGGGTGGCCTCGTGACCTGGTGAGGCCGAACGGGCAACAATCCTTTCTGGAAACGTTGACGCGTTGCGGATTGGAAACGATACTAGGACCCCGTCGTTCCCGAGACGGAACCGGTCGTCCCACGGACTTCGAGGAGGAGTGCGAACCCATGCGGACCCGATCACGAGGGCTGCTGGCGGCCATGGCCATGGCCTTGCTCGTCGGCGCCTGTAGCACCCCGGGTGCCAGCACCGAGCCCACGACCGCCCCGAGTGCCGCCGCCCCCAGCGCGGCCGCGTCGGAGGGTGCCGCGTCGCCGGCCGCCAGCGGCGGCCTGCCCTTGACCGCGACGCTCAAGGACGGATCCACGTTCACGCTGCACCCGCGCATCGCCGAGAAGCTGGCCAACGGCGAGCCCATCAACTACGTGTTCTCGTACGGCTCGACGGCCATCCCGCTGTTCTCCCCGCAGTACGCCGCGGGCTACGAGCGGACGCTGCCCGAGGCCCAGGCCATCCTGCCGATGAACGGACAGGCCATCGCCCCGGCCTCCGCCGTCCAGGACGTCAACGAGCAGATCGCCCAGATCGACGCGCTCTGGAAGGCCGACCAGATCGACTGCCTGTCGGTCCAGTCGACCGGGACCGACTCGTTCACCAAGATCGTCAACGACATCATGGCCAGCGGCATCCCGGTCTTCACCGTGGGCGTCCAGTCGAACGGCAACGAGTTCACGAACTTCACCCAGATCTCGGACAAGGAAGGCCGCCAGGCGGCCCAGATCGTCGTCGACTACATGAACGCGAACGGGCTCGACTTCAAGAACTTCGCGGTATCCGGCGGCGACCCGACCCAGAACTGGGCGCAGGGCCGGATGCAGGGCTTCATCGACGGCATCAAGGAAGCCATCCCGGACGCGGTCTTCGTCAACGAGGCCGCCAACGGCCTGAACGTCACCTATGACCCGGCCGCCGCCTATGACGCCTACAAGGCGTTCATCCAGGGCAACCCGGAGGTCCAGGTCATCGAGAACGTGGACATCAGCGCCGAGCACGCGGCGCGGGCCATCGCCGACTCGGGCAACGCCGGCAAGATGTTCGCGCTCGGCTGGAACGTGTCCGTCGGCCAGCTCGACGCGATCGAAGCCGGCACCCAGATCGTCGCGCTCGACCAGCAGTGGGGCGAGCAGGCGGGCTTCGGTGCCCCGGCCTGCGCCGAGCTCCTCAAGAACGGCAACGTGCTCCCCAACACGCAGGAGCTCAAGCCGGTCACGAAGGAGAACGTGGTCGAGGCCCGCGAGGAGTTCATGGAGATCGTCGGGAGCTGACCCCGGCATTGGATATCGGCCGGCGGGGCGCCTGCTCCGCCGGTCATCCGTATCCGACGGAGGTGGGGGCGAGGGATGGCCGAGAACCCTAGCGCGATGCCGACCCCGGCGGACCCGGTCACCGCCGCCGGACCGACCTGGACGGGGCGTGCCCGATCCGCCGGCCTGCGCCTCGGCGGCCTGGCCATCGCGATCATCCTCGTCATCATCGTCTTCACCGTCCTCAGCAAGCCGAACACGTTCCTGACCCTCAGCAACGCGCTCGTGATCCTCGCGGTTCATGAGCACCATCGGCATCGTCGCCCTGGGCCTGACCCTGGTCATCGTCGTCGGCGAGATCGACCTGTCGTTCGGCTACATGTACGGCCTGGCCTCGATCATCATCGGCGTCGCCTGGATCGTCTGGGGCTGGCCGATCTACTTCGCCATCCCCCTCGCGTTCGCGGCCGCGATCCTCGTCGGCTCGATCAACGCCTTCCTCGTGACGATGCTCAACATCCCGTCGTTCATCGTCACGCTCGGCACCGGCCAGCTGATCTTCGGCACGACCCTGCTCATCTCGGCGACGGCCACCCTGAATCCGAGCTACCCGCCCGGTGGCCAGGTCGTGCCGCCCGAGGAGATCGCCTGGTTCTTCGGACTGTCCAACCAGGACCTGCCGTTCGGCGTGCCGATGCAGGGCCTGTGGATGGTCGGGGTGGCCGTCGTCATCGGGTTCGTCCTCAGCCGCTCGCTGTTCGGGTTCCGGCTGAAGGCCATCGGCGGCAACCCGGCCGCCGCCGAGCTCGCGCGGCTACCGGTCCGGCGCTACAAGTTCGGCGCGTTCATCATCTGCTCGCTGCTCGCCTCGCTCGCGGCGATGCTCGACTTCTCGTTCATCGGCTCGGTCCAGCCGAATGCCGGCGTGTCGCTGCTCTTCCCGGTCTTCGCGGCCGTGATCATCGGCGGGGCGAGCCTCTCGGGTGGCCGGGGCACGGCCATCGGGACGCTGAGTGGCGCGCTCCTGCTGGCCATCATCTCGAACGGGCTGGCGCTCCTCTCGGCAGGCGCGTACCTAAGCAACTTCGTGTCCGGCGCGGTGACCATCATCGCGGTCGTCATGGACCGCTTCACCCAGCGGCTGCGCGGATGACCGAGGCCGCCGCGCCGACGGGTCTGCGCATCCGCGGCCTGCGCAAGTGGTACGGCGACACCCGAGCCGTCGAGGACCTGGACCTGGACGCTGCGCCCGGCAGCATCGTCGGCATCGCCGGCCCGAACGGTGCGGGCAAGAGCACGCTCATCAAGATCCTGGCCGGCGAGACGGCCGCGGACGCCGGCGAGATCGAGCTGGACGGCCGGCCGTGGGACCCGCTGACCGAGCTCGGCCGGGTCGCGGTCGTCCACCAGGAGCCCCAGCTGTTCCCGAACCTGACCGTCGCCGAGAACCTGATGGTCGGACGCGAGGGGACGCGCGGCTTGACGCGCGACCTCAACGCCGCCGAGCGCCAGCTGTTGGACGACCTGGCCATCCTCGAGTACGCCGAGCGCCCGCTCGCCGACGTCCCGCTGGCCATCCAGCAGCGGGTCGAGATCGCCCGGGCCCTGGCCCGCGACGCCCGGATCTTCCTGTTCGACGAGCCGAACTCGGCCCTGACCCAGGAAGAGTCGCTGGACCTCTTCCGGCGGATGCACGGGCTGTCGAAGGCCGGTCGCGTCGTGCTCCTGGTCTCGCACCGCATCGCCGAGCTGGCCGAGCACGCCGATCCCGTCGCCCTGATCCTCGACGGGGCGTGCACCGAGGTGCTCGACGGCGAGGCGATCACCCAGGAGGCGATCGCCGCCGGGCTGGTCACGGGCCAGCCGGTCCGCGAGCCCGAGGACGTGGTCGCGTTCGAGGTCGACCCGGACGCTGCGACCGTCCTGCGCCTGGCCGACTGGCAGCACCGTGGCGGGGAGTTCGCCGGCATCGACCTCATCGTCCGCGCCGGCGAGATCGTCGCCATCGTCGGCGTCGAGGGCTCGGGCGCCCGCGAGCTCGTGCGGTCGATCGCCGGCTTCGACCCGGCTGACGGCACGATCGAGGTCGCCGGCCACGATGGCGCCGGCGCCGTGGCGGCGGGCACGAGCCTCGTCTCCTCCGACCGCCAGGCCAGCCTGTTCAGCAACCTGACCGTCGGCGAGAACATGGTCGTCCGGCTCGGCCGGGAGATCACGACGGCCGCCAGCGCGCTGCGCTTCGGCCGGATGGACCGCATCGCCCGCGAGCTGCGCGATGCCTTCCAGGTCAAGGCCCAGTCGATCGACATGCCGATCCGCTCGCTGTCGGGCGGCAACCAGCAGAAGGTGGCCATCGCGGCGGCGATCGTGAAGCGCCCGGCGGTGCTCGTCCTGGAGGAGCCGACGCGCGGCGTCGACCTCGGCTCGAAGCGCGAGATCTACCGGCTGATGCGCGAGTACGCCACGCAGGCGCACGCGGTCGTCATCTTCTGCACCGAGGTGCCCGAGGTGTTCGAGGCGGCCGACCTCGCCTACGTCGTGTCCGAGGGCCACCTGTCGGCCCCGCTCCAGGTCACCCAGTACCCCGACGTCGAGACGCTGGCGAAGGCGGTCACGCGACTGGAGCGCCACGGCCTCCAGCCTGCCCCGGCGCCGGCCGCGGCCGCCGCCGGCTGACCGACCGTCGCCGAGGTCGCCCGGCTACTCGTCGACGCGGTACTTGGCGATGAAGTCCTCGTCGAGGATCCAGCCGAGGCCCGGACGATCGCTGAGCGGGAAGTTCCCGTCGACGAGCGCCGGGCGGTTGGCGATGAGACCCCAGAAGATCGGATCGCGGGCCGGGGCGAACGTCTCGACGTAGGTCGAGTGCGGCTGCGACGCGAGCAGGTGCGAGGCGACCTGCGCCTCCTCGTGGTGGCCGACCTGGATGTCGAAGGACTGGGCGAGCGCCGCGATGCGTCGCCACTCGCTGGGGCCGCCGCCCCACGACGCGTCGTAGTTGCAGACGTCGATGGCGCCGGCGGCCATCATCTCGCGCATCCCGACCCGGCTGATCTCGCTCTGCCCGGCGGCGACGTCGATGTTGCCGCGCAGGCGAACGTCGCGCAGGCCCCGGAAGTCGGCGTGCCAGCGGGTCGGCTCCTCGAACCAGCGGATGGCGATGCCTTCCGCGCGGACGGCCGCCACGAACTCGAGCGCCTCGGACACGGTGTAGCCCTGGTTGGCGTCGACGACGAACAGGAAGTCGTCGCCGGCATGCCGGCGCGCCCGGGCCAGGCGGGCGGCGTCCACGGCCGGCGGCTCGGCCCCGATCTTGAACTTCATCCCGACCATGCCGTGCTCGGACTGGAAGAAGTCGATCTCGCGCTCGATCTCCTGGCCCTTGGCGCTCTCGTCGTCGGGGATGTAGTAGCCGCCGATCCCGATCATCGGGATCCGGTCGCGATAGCCGCCCCACAACCGCCACAACGGCTGGCCGACGGCCTTGCCGACCGCATCCCAGACCGCCGTGTCGATGCAGGCCATGGCCTGCATCGCGTACCAGCGCGGGCGGAGCTGATCGAACGTCGCCGGGAGCATCGCCTCCCAGACGCGCTCGGTCGCGAACGCGTCGAGCCCGATGACCTGGGGCGCCAGCTCGTCATGGAGGATCGCGCGGATCTCCGACTGGAGCGGCTCGTCCTCGTCCGCGTTGTAGGCCTCGCCGACGATGCCCTCGGACGTCCGGATGCGGGTGATGATCGTGCACCGGTTGCGCATCTTGTAGTAGCTGCCCTTGTACGTGAACGGCAGCGGGACGCGGAGCGGGATCGTCTCGATGGACTCGATCGTGAGGGGCATCCGGCGGGCCTCGTGACGGACGGGTGGCCAGGTTGACGGGGCGATGACGGGGGTGCCACCATCCGAGGCGCAATCGTAACTGGAAACGGTACCGCCGTGTCGAGGATGCGGCCGTCCACGCACCCCTGGCGAGGTCATGACCCGTCCCGACGAACCCGGCCCGGCCGACCCCCAACGCCCCGCGCCGCTCGCCGGCGTCCGCATCATCGCCGTGGAGCAGTACGGGGCCGGGCCGTTCGGCACGTTGTACCTCGCCGACCTCGGCGCCGAGGTCATCAAGGTCGAGGACCCGGCCACCGGCGGCGACGTCTCGCGCTACATCCCGCCCGGCCGCTCCGGCACGGACAGCTTGTTCTTCGAAGCGTTCAACCGGGGCAAGCGCTCGATCGCGCTCGACTTGAAGTCGCCGGCCGGCCGGCGCGTGTTCGAGGGGCTGGTGGCCTCCGCCGACGCGGTCTTCAGCAATCTTCGCGGGGACCAGCCCGAGCGCCTGGGGCTGACCTACGACGTGCTGGGCCGGATCAACCCAGCCATCGTGTGCGTCGCCCTGACCGGCTACGGACGTCACGGCACGGGTGCGCGTCTGCCGGGCTATGACGCCCTGATCCAGGCCGAATCCGGGTGGGCCGCACTGACCGGCGCGCCCGACGGGCCGCCGACGAAGAGCGGCCTGTCCCTGGCCGACTACATCGCTGGCCTGACGGCGGTGCTCGGTCTGATGGTCGCGCTGTTCGATGCCCGGCGGACGGGTGTCGGCCGGGACGTCGACACGAATCTCTACGACAGCGCGCTGGCGATGCTCAGCTACCCGGCGACCTGGTTCCTGTCCTCGGGGTTCGTCAGCGAGCGACGGGCGATGTCCGCCCATCCGAGCGTGGTCCCGTTCCAGTTCTTCGCGACGGCGGACGGGCACATCGCGATCGCCGCGCCGAAGGAGAAGTTCTTCCGGGTCCTCGTGGAGCGGATGGGCCTGCCCGAGCTCGCCGCCGATCCGCGCTTCGCCGACTTCGATGCACGCCGGGAGCACCGCGAGGCCCTGCTGGCCGTCCTGACGGCGCGATTCGCCGAGCGGACCACCGCGGCCTGGCTCGAGACGCTCCGGGGGGCCATCCCGATCGCGCCGGTCCGGTCCATGGCCGACGCCCTCGACGAGGACGAGCTGCAGGAGCGAGGCATGCTCGCGGCGTACGAGCACGATGCGTTCGGGGTCGTCCGCTCGATCGGGCTGCCGCTGACGATGTCCGGCCTGACGCCCGAGTACCGGCCTGGGCCGGCCCTCGGCGCGGACACCGCGGACCTGCTGCGCGAGCTCGGGCTGCCGGCAGACCTGCTCGAGGAGCTGGTAGGCGAGGGCGACGGTGCCGGCGACCTGGCCCGGGGCGAGACGCCGGGCGACGCCGGGTGACGCCGGCCGGCGACGGCTGACGCCGGCCGACGGCGGTGCCGAGTCGGTGGCGGGTGACGAGGCTTCAGGCGACCGGGGACCCCTCGCGGTGACGGGGTCCGTCGCGGCCCAACGTCAGGCTTCGGCCGCGGGCGGTGGAGCGGCGGCCGGGCCGGCGGGAGCGCCGGTCGTGCCTGGGGCGACGGGCTCCAGGTCGATGGTCCGGACCTGGCGGGTCTTGCCGGCCTCGGTGCGGACGACGGCCTGCGGGATGACCCCGCTGACGAGCTTCTCGATCGTCGCGATCTCTCCGGCGTAGAGGCCGGTGCCGGCGATCCGGACCTTGCCCCCGACCGTCAGGCCGGCGCGGCCCTTGGCCGCCGTGAGGTCGATGGTCGCGACGGTGGGGCGGACATATGGGGCGTCCGTCGGCAGACCGGTGGCGGGCGGTGGTCGATTGGCGGTCTTGGCCGGCGGGTAGTTGACCTTGCGTTTGCGCACGGGCTCTCCTGTGGCGGATGACGATACGACCGGGCCGCGCGGGTGGTCCGGCCGTCCGAACCATCGCACATCGGCGCAAGTCGTCGCGCCGACGGCCGGTCCGGGAGCGTGGGCGATCAGCCCTCGGTGACGTCCTTGGCGGCCTTCTTGACCTTCGTCGTCGCGGCCTCGACGTCGGCCGCGGCCTCGGCCGCCGTGGCCTGGGCGGCGTCCAGGCGGTCGCCGGCGCCGTTCGTGGCGGCGGTCGCCCCTTCTTCGCCCGCGCGCATCTCGGCGATCTGGGCCGTGACCTGCTCCTGGACCTCGCGGGTCCGGGCCTGGACCTGATCCCCGATCTCGCCGAGTCGGGACTCGACCTGGTACTCCTCGCGGAAGCGCTCACCGGATCGGGACATGTACCAGGCGGCCGCCGCGGCGGCAGCGGCGATCCCCGTGATGACGCCAGCCAAGAACCCCATGCCATGACTCCTTTCCAACCGGCCCGCGCCTCGTGCCGTGGACTGGGGAGTGTACCCCTCCCCTCGCCACGCAGCGTCGCCTCAGGGCGGCGGGGCACCCAGCCGGTCCTGGAGATCGATCATCGCCTGCTGGCTGATCGTGATGAATCCATCGCGCGGCCGATCGAGGTCGACGACGAGGACGAGCACGGCCCCGATGACGACGACCAGGACGCCGGCCCCGATGAGGCTGCGCTGGCGGCTGAGCCCGGAGTTGTAGCCGGAGATGCCCATGGCCAGGAGCGTCCCGGCCACGAGCAGGTACACGACGGTCTCCGGGACCCGGGCGTAGATGCCGGCGACGTAGCGCGTCGTATGGAGGTCGATCATCTCGTTGAGCGAGTCGACATACAGGGAGAAGACCTCGGAGCCGGACTCCGTCGGCGCCAGGCCCTCCGTCATCTGCCACAGCTCGTCCTGGATCTCGAGCGACCGCGCCGAACCGTCGACGACCATCTGCTGGGACGTCCAGATGCGTTGCGGCACGTAGTCTGCGAGCAGGGCCCGGGACGCCTCGCGCTGCGGCGAGGGCAGGAAGCCGGCCCGCAGATACGTCGTTTCGATGGCATTGGCCTCGTCGACCACGATGACCCGGCGCGTGTCGTACCGGTCCGCGGCCATCCCCATCGTGACGGCAAGGAGGAACGCGAAGAGGCCGAGGACGGAGCCGACGAGCAGGCCGGTGGGTCCCTCCTCGACCTTGTCGGGCGTCCGATCCTGGTACCACTTGCCGATCCGGAACCCGACCTCGTAGACCGCGAAGCTCAGGACGACGAAGACCGCGAACAGCAGCCAGATCGGCATCTGGTCGAACAGGGAGCCGGTCATGCCCGGATGCGCTCTCCGGCCGGATCCCACAGCGGGTCCTTGACGACCCGCGCCGGCAGGCGCTCACCGAACCATTCGATGCTGAGCGCGGTCCCAGGGACCGCCAGGGTGACGGGCAGCATGACGCTGACAAGGTACGCGCCGACCGAGGCACCATGCGCGGCACTCCGGACATAGCCGACGACCGCCTCGCTGCCGGCATCGGCCGCGCGGACCGGCTCGCGACCCAGAACGGCGGCGTCCGGGTCGTCCAGGGCGACCCAAGCTAGCGCCCGCGTCCGCCCGGCATCCCGGCGCCGGAGGAGCGCGTCGCGCCCGACGAAGTCGCCCTTGCCGAGCTTGACCGTGAAACCGATGCCGGCCTCGTACGGGTCGTCCTCGACGGTCATGTCCGTGCCCCACGACCGATAGCCCTTCTCCATCCGCAGGCCGTCGTAGGCCGCCCGGCCGGCGGCCACGAGCCCGAACGGCCGGCCAGCGTCCCACAGGACGTCCCACAGCCGGCGGCCGACGGCCGCCTCGGCATACAGCTCCCAGCCGAGCTCCCCCGCATACGAGATCCGCTGGGCCAGGACGGGCACGTCGTCGAGCTCGATGGGTCGCGCGGTCAGGTACGGGAAGCCGTCGTTCGAAACGTCGTCCGGCGAGATCGAGGCGACCAGCTCGCGGGCCAGCGGACCCCACACACCGACGGCGGTCGTGCCCGGCGTGATGTCGACGATCTCGACCCGCTCGTCGGGTCGCCGTGCCCGGCGGAGATAGGCGATGTCCGGCTGGCCGTTGCAGCCCAGCTGGAAGCGATCCTCGGCGAGCCGCGTGAACGTGATGTCGCTGCGGACGCCGCCCTGGGCGTCACACACGGCCGAGTACACGACCGATCCGACCGGTCCGCCGAGGTCGTTCGTCGCCAGGCGCTGCAGGAAGGGCTCGGCGTCCGGGCCGCTCACGATGGCCTTGGTCAGCGAGGTCAGGTCGAACAGGCCGACCCGTTCGCGTGTAGCCCGGTGCTCGGTGGCGACCGACGCCGACCAGAACCGGCCGGCCCAGTCGTCGCGCCGGACGTCCGGCGCCGGCGGGTTGGCCGCGAACCACTGGGCCCGTTCCCAGGCCTTGCCCTCGAAGAAGACGGCGCCGAGCGCCTCCAGCCGGTCGTGGAAGGGGGCCACCCGGAGCGGCCGGGCGACACCGAGCGGCTGGACCGGGTGGATGAGGTCGTACACCTCGTCATAGTTCCGGGCCCCGCGCGCCCGCACGTACGAGCGCGTGAGCTGGACGGTCTCGAACCGGTCGATATCGAGCTCGTGGACGTCCCGGCCGGGGTCACCGTCGGTGATCCAGTCGGCCACGACTCGGCCGACCCCGCCCGCGTGGGTGATCCAGACGGCCTCGGCGATCCAGGCCCCGCGAACGACGGGCGACTCGCCGAGGACCGGGAAGCCATCGGGCGTGAACGAGAACATCCCGCTCAGCCGGTAGTCGACGGTCGTCGAGGCGAGCGGCGGCATGAGCTCGAGCGCATCCGCCCAGGCCGGCTCGAAGAGGGTCGGGTCGAACGGCCGGGCGGACGGCATGTCCAGCGGCTCCCCATGCGGATTGACCGCCGCGACATCCACCGCGGCCGCGCTGCCGTGGGCGCGGATGTCACGCGCGTCGACGAGCAGCGGCCGGTGCTCGTAGGTCCCGACCCCATAGCGGTCCCCGTGCTGGCGGTAGTACATCGCCCGGTCCTGGTCGCGAAGCATCGGATGGACGACCTCGCGGGTCTCACCGGCCAGGTCCGGGACCGGCGAGGTGATCGTGTACAGGTGCTCGCACGGCGTCAGCGGGATCGGCGTGCCCAGCATCTCGCCGAGCAGCGGCCCCCAGATCCCGCCGCACACGACCGCTCGCGGCGTGGCGATCGTGCCGCGCTCGGTCACGACGCCGTGGAGCTGCCCGGCCCGGACGTCGAACCCGGTCACCCGCGTCCCGGGCACGATCGCGGCCCCCGCCGCAGCGGCCGACCGGAGGAGCGCCGCGACGAAGCGCATCGGCTTGCCGACGCCGTCATAGGGCGTGTGATAGGCGCCCAGGATGGCCTCCGGATCGAGGATCGGGACGAGCTCGCGGGTCTCACGCGGCGACAGGAGCTCGGCGCCCGGCACGCCCCACGCCTCGGCCGCCCCGAGCTTGCGACGATGGTCGCGCCAGCGCTCCGGGGTGCGGGCGATCTCGATCGTCCCGACCGGGTAGAAGCACGGCCGGCCGTCCAGGTCCAGGGCGCGCATGAGCTCGACGGTCTCGAGGCCCAAGCGGGTCATGGCCCGCGAGTAGTTCGTGGCGAAGAGGCCGCCTGGGGCGTGCGTCGTTGAGCCGCCGGTATCCGGGATGGACCCCTGGTCGACGACGACGACGTCCTTCCAGCCACGCTGGGCGAGGTGGTAGGCCACGCTGGCCCCGACGATCCCCGCCCCGATGACGACGAGCGCGGCCTCGCCCGGCGGGTCGGCGACCGGGCGACGGTCCGGGATGGTGGCGGCGTCCATCGGGCGACCTCCTCGAGGCGGTCTGTCGGCGGCATCTTGCCGCGCTCGGCCGGCGACCGTCGAGGCCGACCGCGATATGGCACGAGACCGGCTAGCATCTGCGGCCATGACCACACCCCGGCCGACCCGCGTCGGCGTCATCGGCACCGGCCTCATGGCCCGCTACCACTTCACCACGATGATCGGCCGCGAGGACACGGACATCATCGCCGTGTGCGAGCCGTCGGCCGGCGCCTGGGAGGTCGCCTCGGCCACGTTCGCCGAGCGTGGGGCCCCGCTGCCGCCCAACGAGCCGGACTGGCGGCAGTTCCTCGATCGTTACGGGCCGGCGCTCGATGCCGTCCTCATCATCACCCCCCACGCGCTCCACTTCGAGCAGGCCACGGCCTTCCTCGATGCCGGCATCGACGTGCTCCTCGAGAAGCCGATGGTCATGGACGCCGCTGAGGCCGAGACCCTCATCGCCACCCGCGACCGGACCGGCCGCCTACTCGTCGTCGCCTTCCCGGGCAGCCTGTCACCGCAGGTCCGGGCCGCTGCCCGGATGATCCGGACGGGTGAGCTCGGGCCGATCCTGACGATCGATGCGGTCGCCTGGCAGGACTGGGACGTCCAGGCACGCGGGACGTGGCGCCAGGTCCCGGAGCTGTCGGGCGGCGGCTTCCTGTTCGACACCGGGGCGCACATGCTCAACACGGTGGCCGATCTCGTCGGTGAGGACATCACCGAGGTGGCGGCCTGGCTGGAGCACGACGGCGGGCCGGTCGACCTGCGTGGCGTGGTCATGGCCCGGATCGCGTCGGGTGCGCTGATCACGATGAACGCGTGCGGCCGGGCGATCCCGTCGCTCGGATCGGAGATCCGCGTGTTCTGCGAAAGGGCCATCGTGCGGACCGGGATCTGGGGGGAACGGCTGGACATCCAGCGCGCCGGCGAGGGCGAGCTGAGCCCGGTCCCGCAGGTCGCGTCGAGCACGGTCTGGGCCCAGTTCCTCGACGTCCGAGCCGGCCGCATCGCGAACCCCAGCCCACCCGAGGTCGGCCTGCGGATGGCCCGGATGTGGGACGCGATCCAGGCGTCGTCGGCGAGCGGCGGGGCCGTCGTCCGGGTCGGGAGCCTCGGATGACCATCCGGGTCACGGTCTGGAACGAGTTCCGCCAGGAGCACACCGACGAGCCGGTCCGGCGGATCTACCCGGACGGCATCCACGCGGCGATCGCGGCCGGCCTGCGCGAACACGGCGACGGCCTGCTCGTCCGGACGGCGACGCTGGACGAGCCCGAGCACGGCTTGAGCGACGCGGTCCTGGCCGAGACCGACGTCCTGACCTGGTGGGCCCACGTCGCGCACGCCGAGGTGTCGGACACGGTCGTCGATCGGGTCCAGCGCCGGGTCCTGGAGGGGATGGGCCTGGTCGTCCTCCACTCCGGGCACTTCTCGCGGATCTTCCAACGGCTCATGGGCACGACTTGTGACCTGACCTGGCGCGAAGACGCGGGCCGCGAGCGGGTGTGGGTCGTGGACCCGGGCCATCCCATCGCCGAGGGCCTGGGCTCCGGGTTCGTCCTGCCCGAGGAAGAGATGTACGGCGAGTTCTTCGACATCCCCGCGCCCGATCGACTCGTCCTGGTCAGCTGGTTCCAGGGCGGCGAAGTGTTCCGGAGCGGCTGCTGCTTCGAGCGCGGCCTCGGCCGGATCTTCTACTTCCGACCCGGACATGAGACCCACCCGACGTACTTCGACGCCAACGTCCGGCGCGTCATCGCCAACGCCGTTCGGTGGGCCGCCGATCCGACCCGTGGCGACCGCCCGGCATTCGGGCATCGCGCGGCGCCGCTCGAGCCGCCCGATCGCGCGGGCTGACAAGGCCCGGGTCTAGAGGCCCTTCGCCCGCCGGACCTCGGCGGTGATGGCCGGCACGACCTGGTGCACGTCGCCGAGGATCGCGTAGGTCGCCTTGGCCATGATCGGCGCATCGCGGTCGGTGTTGATGGCCAGGATCCGCTTGGCCGACTTGCAGCCGACCATGTGCTGGATCGCCCCTGAGATACCGCACGCGATGTACAGGTCCGGGGCGACGCGCGTCCCGGTCTGCCCGACCTGCTGGGCATGCGGCCGCCAGCCGAGGCTGGTCGCCACGCGCGACACCCCGACCGCGGCACCCAGGAGGTCGGCCAGCTCGTCGAGCATCGCGAAGGCCTCCTCGCTGCCGAGGCCGCGGCCGCCACTGACCACGACCTTGGCCTCGGCCAGCGCGACCTTGTCGGACGCCGTCGTCTCGACGGCGGCCAGGCGGCCGGCCAGGTCGGCGTCGGTCAGCTCCGGCTGGACGGTGACGACGGTCGCCGGCACGGCGCCGCTCGCCGGCGCCGGCTCGGGGACGGCGTGGGCGGCGATGGTCAGGAGGTGTGGCGCGCCGTCCAGCCAGGCGTCCTCGAGCAGGCTGCCGGCCCACCGCTGGCGGGTGACGGTCCAGCGCTCGGCGGGCGTGACCTCGACGACGTTCGCGGCCATCGGCAAGCCGGTCAGCGCCCCGAGGTAGGCCAGGACCTCCGTGCCGCGCTCACTGCCGGGACCGATGACGGCCTCGAACGACCCGCCGGCGACGATCGCGGCCAGGCCACGGGCCCAGGCCTGCGGCGCGTAGGCGTCGAGACGCTCGTGGGCGATGACATGGACCGCGCCGACGCCATAGGCGCCCAGGCTCGCGGCCGCGGCGGTGGCGACGTCCGGCGACGCGACGACGGCCGCGTGGACGGTCCCGCCGCCCAGCCGGTCACGCAGGCCGGCCGCGACCCCCAGGGCTTCCACGCTGAGCCGGTCGACGGTCGTGCCGTCGCCACCCAGCTCGACCAGGACGAGGATGTCGCTCATAGCGCCCCGATCTCCCGCAGGATCTCGACGACGCGCGGCGCGGCCTCCGGCCCCGTGCCGAGGACCTCGGCGGCCCGGTCCTGCTCGACCGGCAGGCGCAGGCGGATGAGCTCCGGTCCACCGGCCGTCGGCGCCGGGGTCACCCGGTCGATCTCCTTCTTCTTGGCCCGCAGCCGGCCGGGCACGGACGGATAGCGCGGCAGGTTGATACCCTCCCGAACGCCGACGACGGCGGGCAGGGGGACGTCGTAGACCTCCCAGCCGCCCGGGATCTGGCGGCGCGCCCGGGCGATGCCCCCGTCGACCTCGAGCTGCTTGGCGCCGTTGACGCACGGCCGATCGAGGGCCACGGCGACCCGGATCCCGACCTGGTAGCCACCCGAGTCGGCCGATTCGTTGCCGACGAGGATGAGGTCGAACGGACCGTCGACGGCCTCGAGGTCACGGATGGCGGCCACCAGCGCGGCCGCCGTCGCGACCGGGTCCCAGTCGCTGCCGTCGGTCTCGAGGTGGACCGCCCGCTCGGCGCCCACGGCCAGGGCGTCGCGTAGCTGGTCGACGGCCTCGGCCGGCCCGAGGGTCATGACCGTCACCGATCCGCCGTGGGTCTCGACGAGCCGGACCGCTTCCTCCGTCGCGCACTCCTCGTGCGGGCTGACGACGAACCCGAGGTAGGCCGTGTCGATGCTCCGGCCGTCGGCGGCCAGGTTGATCCGCCCGCCGGTGGCCGGCACGCGCTTGACGAGGCTCAGGATGCGCATGGCGTCAGCTCCGGACCCGCTCGTTGTCCGGGTCGAACAGCGGCGTCGCCCCGGCGACCGCGACGCTGACCGGGTAGCGCTCGCCGAGGTACTCGACGAGGAGCTTGGTCCCGACCACGGCCTGCTCCGGTGGCAGGTAGGACATCAGCAGGTGCTTGCCGACCGACGGGCCCGCCCCGGCGCTGGTGACATACGAGCGGCGGCCCTTGGCGTCGATGAGCGGCGAGCCGTCCAGGGCGAGGATCGGCTCGCGTCCGAGCGGATAGCGGTCGACGCCGGTCGACGAGCGCGGGTCGTCCACCGTCAGCGTGCACAGGATCGCCGCGGGCGGCGCCTCCCGCTGCTTGAGGTAGGCGGCCTTGCCGACGAAGTCCTGCGCCTTGACCTTGGGCCGCTGCATGCCGGCCTCGACCAGGTCGAACTCGAGCTCCAGCTCCGCGCCATGGGCCCGGTAGCCCTTCTCGATGCGACCGGTCGTGCCGTACACGCCGATGCCGGCGGCGACGACGCCGTAGGCCCCCCCGGCGGCCCACAGCGCATCCCACAGCCGCAGGCCCTGCTCCATCGGGACGTAGATCTCCCAGCCGAGCTCGCCGACATAGGAGATGCGGGAGGCGAGTGCCCGGACCGAGCCGATCTCGAGGATCCGGCACGTTCCGAACGGGAAGCCCTCGTTGCTGACGTCCTCGCGCGGCGCGGCGGCGGCCAGGACGTCGCGAGCCCGCGGGCCCCAGATGCCGAGCGTGTACAGCGCCGAGGTCGCGTCGAACAACTGGGCGGAACCGTCGTCCGGCAGGTGGTCGACGAACCACTTCTTGTCGCGCATACCCATGCCGCCGCCGGTCACGACCCGGAACGTGTCGTGACCCAGGCGCATGATCGTCAGGTCCGCGAAGATCCCGCCGTTCTCGGCCAGGAGCGGCGTGTACACGACGCGCCCGACCGGCACGTCGACCTGGGCGACGGCAAGCCCCTGGAGGTAGTCGAGGGCACCCGGGCCGGTCACGTCGAAGACGGCGAACGCCGCCAGGTCGACCATCGCCACTCGGTCGCGCATCGCGAGGTGCTCGGCGCTGATGATCGGCGACCACCACCGGGCGTCCCACTCGGCCTCGCGCTTGGCGATCCGGTCGCCGTACTCGCCCAGGAGCCGTTCGTTGGCCCCGTACCAGAACGGTCGCTCCCAGCCGGCAGCCTCGAAGAACTCCGCGCCGAGCTCCACCTGGCGCTCGTGGATGGGCGACAGCCGGACGTCGCGGTTGGACGCCCATTGCTCCCCCGGGTGGACGATCCCGTACGTCTTGTTGAAGCCCTCGGCGGTCCGGGCGCGGATGTGGGCCGCCGTCTTCTGATGGTCGTAGAACCGGGCGATGTCCGAGCCATGCAGGTCGATCTCCGACCAGCCATGGGTCATCCATTCGGCCACGGCCTTGGCGATGCCCGGGGCCTCCTTGATCCAGACCGCGGCGCATGACCACAGGCCCTTGACCTCCGGCGTCTCGCCGAGGATGGGCATCCCGTCCGGGGTCAGCGACAGCAGCCCGTTGATGGCATAACGGATGCCCACCCGCTCGTCGCCGAGGATGTCCGGGACGAGCTCGAGGGCCTGCTCCATCTGGAGCTCGAAGTCCTCCTGGGTGAACGGCAGCTCCGTCGGCGACATGGCCGACGCCGCGATCGACGGGATGTCGTCGGCCTCCATGAGGATCGGCCGGTGGGCGTACGAGCCGACCTCCAGGTCGCCCCCGTGCTGGCGCTCGTACATGTTGGTGTCCATGTCCCGGACGATCGGGAAGCTGATCTCGCCGACCGTGTCCGCGAACTGCGGCACCGGTCCGACGCTGATCATCTGGTGGACGGCCGGGCTGAGCGGGATGGACGCGCCGGCCATCCGGGCGATCCGCGGACTCCACACGCCACAGGCGACGACGACCGTCGACGCCTCGATGTCGCCCTTGTCCGTCCGGACGCGCTGGATGCGGCCGTCGACGACGTCGAGCCCGAGGACCTCGGTCCCGGCCGAGGTGGTCAGGGCGCCCATCTCCACCGCCCGCTCGCGCATGATCGTGCCGGCGCGGAGCGAGTCGACGACGCCGACCGACGGCGTGTAGAAGCCGCCGAGGATGATGTCCGCGTCGAGGTACGGCACGAGCTGCTTGGCCCGGGCCGGGTCGATGAGCTCGGAGTCGATGCCCCACGACCGGGCCGAGGACATCCGGCGGGTCAGCTCCTGCATCCGCTCGGGCGTTCGAGCGACCTCGATGCCGCCACTCTGGGTGAACACGCCGAGCTCCTCGTACTGCGCCTTCGAGTCGAGCGTGAGGGCGGTCATCTCCTTGGAGTGGTCGGTCGGGAAGATGAAGTTCGAGGCATGGCCGGTCGACCCGCCGGGGTTCGGCAGGGTGCCCTTGTCGAGCAGGACGATGTCGGTCCAGCCGAGCTTCGCCAGGTGGTAGGCGAGGCTGTTGCCGACGATGCCGGCCCCGATGATGACGACGTTCGCGCGCGCGGGAAACCCGCTCATGAGCCATGCCCCTTCTTCACCGGTGATCGCGGCTGCTGCGTTGCATCAGTTGCAATCGCGTTGCTACATCTGCGACACTGTCCATCGATGGTACAGCAGCGACGCAAGCGGTCGGTCGAGCCGGCGACGGGCGACGACGGGGGGCGCTCGGCCGCCGCCCGGATCGCGGCGGCGCTCCACATCGTGGCGGCGCGCGGCTGGGTCTCCGCCGCCGAGCTGGCTGGCCAGCTGGGAGTCGATCGAAGCACGGGCTGGCGCCTGGCGCGCTCGCTCGAGGCCGTCGGCTGGCTGGACCACGACGCGGCGACCGGCCGGTACCGGCTCGGCCTGCCGCTGTTCGAGCTGGGCAGCCGCGTCCTGGACACGGTCGACGTCCGGGGCGAGGCGCGCCGGGTCATGACCGAGCTGGTGGCGTCGACCGGCGAGAGCGTCGATCTCGCGATCCGAGACGGCGACAGCGTCGTGTTCATCGACAAGATCGACGGCACCCAGGAGGTCCGGGCGTTCACCCGCAGCGGCCAGCGCGCCCGGCTCCACGCGACCGCCGCCGGCAAGGTCTTCCTGGCGGCCATGGCGGAGGCCGAGCTGGCCGCGTATCTCGCCGGACCGCTGCCGGCCTCGACCCCGGCGACGATCACCGATCCGGTGGTGCTTGCCGAGGTCGTCGCGACCACGCGCCGCCAGGGCTGGGCGGTCAATCGGGGCGAGCTGTTCCCGGAGGCCGGGGCTCTCGCGGTCCCCGTGCTGGACGGGGCCGGCGCGATCGTCGCCGCGCTCGGGCTGAACATCCCGCTGTCCCGTCTGGACGACGACCGGATCCGGGTCCTGGTCGCGGCGCTCCAGGACGCCACCCAGCACCTGCGTCCGGCGCTGAGCGTCGGGATCCCGGCACCGAGCGTCGCGGACGTGGCCTAGCGCCGCGCGGCGGGCGCCCGCGAGACGCCGGCGCTCGACTCACGGCCCGCGACGCGACGTTGACCGGCGTGGGGCGGCGCGCGCATCCTCGCCGTCCGGCGCGAGGGGCCGGCCCAGTCAGCGCTTACGAGGTCCGATCGTGCCGAGCCTGTTCATCGATGGCCAGTGGGTCGCGTCCGGCGACGGGACGTGCGGCCCGGTCATCAACCCGTCCGATGGGACCGTCATCACCGAGGTCGACATCGCGACGGACGACCAGGTCCAGGCGGCGATCGCGGCCGCGCGCCGGGCCTTCGACGCGACCGACTGGCCATGGACCCCGACGGCCGAGCGCTCGGCGTTGCTGGACCGGGTCGCCGGGCTCATCGACCGCGACCAGGAGGCCCTCGCCCAGCTCGAGACCCTCGACACGGGCAAGGCCATGCGCGAGAGCCGCTGGGACATGGCCGACGTCGCGCGCGTCTTCCGCTACTACGCGGATCTTGCCGACAAGGACCACGGCCGCCTCGTCGACGCCAGCAACCCGGCCGTCGTCAGCCGCATCGTGTACGAGCCGGTCGGGGTGTGCGCCCTCATCGGGCCGTGGAACTACCCGCTCCTGCAGCTCAGCTGGAAGATCGCCCCGGCGCTGGCGGCCGGCAATACGATCGTCATGAAGCCGGCGTCGTCGACGCCGCTGACGGCCATCCACCTGACCCGCCTGCTCGAGGAGGCCGGGCTGCCGGCCGGCGTCGCCAACCTCATCATCGGCCCAGGGTCGCGCGTCGGCCAGGCCCTGGCGGACAGCCCGGACGTCGACCTCATCTCACTGACCGGCGGCATCGAGGCGGCCCGCGGCCTCGTCCATGGCGCCGCGGTCAACATGAAGAAGCTGGCGATGGAGCTCGGCGGCAAGAGCCCCAACATCATCTTCGCCGACGCGGACTTCGAGACGGCCGTCGACAACGCCCTGACCGCGGCCTTCACCCACAGCGGCCAGGTCTGCTCGGCCGGCTGCCGGGCCATCGTCGAGGCGTCCATCCATGACCGCTTCGTCGAGGAGATCGGGCGCCGGGCGGAGCGCATCCGGTTGGGCCACGGGAGCGACGACCGGACCGAGGCCGGGGCCCTCATCAGCGCCGAGCATCGGGCCAAGGTCGAGGCCTTCGTCAGCGAGGCGGTCGCCGATGGAGCGCGGCTGGTGGCCGGTGGTCGCCGCCCGGATGAACCCGAGTTGCAGGCCGGCTTCTACTATCGGCCGACCGTGTTCGCCGACGTCCGGCCGGACATGCGGATCATCCGCGAGGAGGTCTTCGGGCCGGTCCTGACCGTCGAGCGCTTCACGACCGAGGACGAGGCGATCGCGATGGCCAACGACACGACCTACGGCCTGGCCGGAGCCGTCTGGACGGCCGACGCGTCACGTGCCCAGCGGGTCGCCGGCCGGCTCCGCCACGGGACCGTGTGGATCAACGACTACAACACCTATCTGCCACAGGCAGAATGGGGCGGCTTCAAGCGCTCCGGCATCGGACGAGAGCTTGGCCCCACCGGTCTCGACGAGTACCGTGAGGCGAAGCACATCTGGCAGAACACGGCACCGGGGCCATCGGGCTGGTTCGGAGGGTAGAGACCGGACGTGACGGCGACGAGCGACCGACCCACGACGACCCAGGGATCGGCGCGCGACGCCGGCATCGGCACCCCGACGCTGGCCGTCAAGGGTCTGTGGAAGGTCTTCGGCCCAGCCGAGCACAAGATCATCGGCACACCGGACGCCGACCTGCCCCGCGACGAGCTGCGCAAGAAGACCGGCTCGACGATCGGCCTGCGCGATGTCGCCTTCGACGTCTGGCCCGGCGAGGTCTTCGTCGTGATGGGCCTGTCCGGGAGCGGCAAGTCGACGCTCGTCCGCTGCGTCACCCGGCTCATCGAGCCGACGGCCGGCGAGGTCCTCCTCGACGGGGACGACATCCGCCAGGCGGACGACGACAAGCTCCGGGAGCTGCGGCGGCGGCGGTTCAGCATGGTCTTCCAGCACTTCGGCCTGCTGCCCCACCGGAAGGTCATCGACAACGTCGCGTTCGGCCTCGAGATCCGCGGCGAGCCGCGCAGCGCTCGTGAGGCGCGCGCTCGAGAGATGATCGACCTCGTCGGCCTCAGCGGCCACGCCGACAGCTACCCGGACCAGCTGTCCGGCGGGATGCAGCAGCGGGTCGGCCTGGCCCGGGCCCTGGCCGTGGACCCCGAGGTCATGTTCTTCGACGAGCCGTTCAGCGCCCTGGACCCGCTCATCCGGCGCGATATGCAGAACGAGGTCCTGCGCCTCCACCACGAGGTCGGCAAGACCATGGTCTTCATCACCCACGACCTGTCCGAGGCGCTCAAGCTCGGCGACCACATCGTGATCATGCGCGACGGCAAGGTCGTCCAGACCGGCCGCCCTGAGGAGGTCGTGGGCGCCCCGGCCGACGACTACGTCGCGGACTTCGTCAGCGACGTGCCCAAGAGTCACGTCCTGACCCTGCGCTGGATCATGCGCCCGGCCGTGGCCGGCGATCCGGTCGACGGACCGGAGTTCCCGCCGACGGCCGTCATCCGGACCTGCCTCGAAGTCGCGGCCGCGACGGCCAAGCCGATCCGTGTCGTCGAGGACGGCCAGCTGCTCGGCGTGGTCGATCGCTCGCGGATCCTCGCCGCGGTCGCCGACACGGTCGGCGCCCCGTTGATCGACACGATGACGGGCGGCGGCGCCGGGTCGTGACCGCCGTCAGCGTGCCGGTCGTCGGCCGGCGCGAGACCCGGATCCCGAAGTGGGCCTGGTTCCTTGGGTTGTTCGCCGTGTCGGGCGTGCTGTTCGTGGTCTTCGCCGACGGCACGGTCCAGCCCCGGACCGAGAACCAGCCGCTGTTCCTGGCCATCAACGACCTGGCCATCTGGATCCGGGACAACCGCGACAACCTCGTCTACCAGATCCTGTTCGGGATCCCCCGGGCGATCGTCGACACCCTCCTCGAGTCGCTGACCGACGCCCTGCATGCCATCGGCTGGCCGGCGCTCGTCGCCCTGCTCGGCACGCTCGGGCTGCTGGCCGGTGGCTGGCGGCTGGCCGTGTTCGCGATGGCCGGGATGGCGGTCACCGGCGTCCTCGGCCTGTGGGAGTCGTCGGTCGATACGCTCGGGCGCGATCATCGCCGCCGTCGCCTTCTCGTACGGGATCGGCGTCCCGCTCGGCATCCTCATGGCCCGTCGGCCGCGGTTCCGGTCGTTCCTCACGCCGATCCTCGACGCGATGCAGATCTTCCCGACCTACGCCTACCTGCTGCCGCTCGTCCTGCTCTTCGGGATCGGGCCGGCGACCGCGGTCATCGTGACCCTCATCTACGCCATGCCGGCGGCCATCCGGATCACCGCCCTGGGCATCCGGCGGGTGCCGGTCAACACGGTCGAGGCCGGCCTGTCGATGGGCGCGACCAGCCGCCAGATGCTGTCCAAGGTGCGCCTGCCGCTGGCCCGACTGGAGCTGGGCCTGGCCCTCAACCAGACGATCATGCTGGCGATGTCGATGATCGTCATGACGGCCCTCATCGACGCCCCGGGCCTCGGCCAGGACACGCTCCGGGCCCTCATCCGCAATGACGTCGGGCAGATGTTCGACGCCGGCGTCGCGATCGTCCTGCTGGCCATCATCCTGGACCGCCTGACCGAGGGAGCGAGCCTGCGCCTGGACCCGCATCGGCGGGCCGCGCTGGCCGGCAGCCTGCCCGGTCGCCGGGCCATCGCGCTCCTGTTCGGCGGCTGCGCCCTGCTGGCTGTCGCGGCCGTCGTCACGGGCGAGTTCGAGGACTTCCCGGGCGACGTGAGCGTGACCTTCCAGGATCCGGTCAACGCCGTCATCGACTGGATCCGGACCAGCGCCGCGTGGTTGACCAGCGGCCTCAAGGACTCGGTGACGTACGCCGTCCTCAACCCGGTCGAGACAGGTGTTCACGACGGCACCGGTCTGGCTGGCCGTCGGCTTCGCGGCCGGCCTGGCCCTCCTGGTCAGCGGCGTGCGAGCGGCGATCACGGCCGGCATCGCGCTCGCCCTCGTGTACGTCATCGGGCTCTGGGAAGACTCGATGGTCACCCTCGTCCAGGTCCTGGCGGCGACGGCCATCAGCTTCGCCATCGGCCTGCTGCTGGGGATCGCCTCGGCCCGCAGCGACCGGGTCCAACGCGGCCTGCGGCCGATCCTCGACATCGCCCAGACGATCCCGTCGTTCGTGTACCTGCTGCCGGCCCTGGTGCTCTTCGACCCGAGTCGGTTCACGGCCATCTTCGCCGCCGTCGTGTTCGCCGTGCCCGCGGTCATCCGGCTCGTCGACGTCGGCCTGCGCGGCGTCCCGCCGACGATCGTCGAGGCCGCGACATCGGTCGGCTCGACCGGCCGCCAGGTGCTGACCAAGGTCCAGCTCCCGGTGGCTCGGCCGGCCCTCCAGCTGGCCCTCAACCAGTCGGTCATCCTGGTCCTGTCGATGGTCGTCATCGGCGGGCTGGTCGGTGGCGGCGGCCTGGGCTACGACGTCGTCGCCGGGTTCGTCCAGCCGCGGCTGTTCGGCATGGGCGTGGCCGCCGGCATCGCCCTCGTCCTGCTGGGCATCGTCCTGGACCGGGTCAGCCGGGGCGACGTGCGACCGGCCGCCCGCGAGGCGTGACGGTCCGACCGTCGGGACCCCCTATCGCGCGGCCGTGGGCTGACGGATAATCCCGCGACCGGCCGGGTACGGGCGGTCAGAGGAGGACAACGGATCACGATGGGTGTCATGAAGCGCACGCGCGCGCTGGTCGCCACGGCGGCCGTCGCGGTCGCTCGTGGCCGCCTGCTCGGGAACGGGCGGCGGGGACACGAGCGAGGTCGTCGACATCGCGGTCAACCCGTGGGTCGGCTACGAGGCCAATGCCGGCGTCGTCGGCCATCTGCTCGAGAACGAGCTCGGCTTCGACGTCGAGTACAAGGAGCTCGCCGAGCAGGTCAGCTGGGAGGGCTTCGAGTCCGGCGAGGTCGACGCGATCGTCGAGAACTGGGGCCACGCCGACCTGATCCAGACGTACGTCACGGACAAGGGCGTGGCCGTCGCGGCCGGGAGCACCGGCATCGACGGGATCATCGGCTGGTACGTGCCGCCGTGGATGGCGACCGAGTACCCGGACATCGCGGACTACACGAAGCTCAATGAGCGAGGCCGAGCTGTTCAAGACGTCCGAGTCCGGTGACAAGGGCCAGTTCCTGGCCGGCGATCCGTCGTTCGTGACGAGCGACGCCGGGATCATCAACGGCCTCGGCCTCGACTTCGAGGTCGTGTACGCGGGCTCCGAGGCGGCGCTCATCGAGGCGTTCCGCAAGGCCGAGGAGAACAAGACCCCGCTGCTCGGGTACTTCTACTCGCCGCAGTGGTTCCTCAACGAGGTCCCGCTGGTCAAGATCGACCTGCCGCCGTACACGGACGGTTGCGACGCGGATCCGGAGAACATCACCTGCGACTACGCGCCGTACAGCCCGCTCGACAAGTACATCAGCAAGAACCTCGAGGACAAGGCGCCTCGGGCCGCGGCGTTCATCAAGAACTTCTCATGGACCGCGGAAGACCAGAACACGGTCAGCCAACTACATCACCAACGACGACATGACCCGCGAGGAAGCGGCCAAGAAGTGGGTCGAGGAGAACGAGGCCACCTGGCAGGCCTGGATCCCGGCCGAATGAGCTAGGTCTCGCGGAATCCCGCGCCAGTGCAGGCCGGCGGTCCCCCGGGTCGCCGGCCTCGCCTGGCCCCGCGTCGCGTGCCGCGGGCGTGCATCGACGACGACGACGGTCATGGGGCACGCTATCGTGGCGGACACGCGCCGTTAACGGGACCATCACATGGTCTTGACGCCCGGCGCTGCGTGATGCACTCGGCTGCCGCGTTCCCAGTCGTCGATGCGGCAGTCCGATCCTCGCTCGGAGGAGGACTTACCGGCGATGCCGGGTCGAGGAGGGCTCGACGGCGGCCGGAAGACCGGATCCGTCACATATGGAGGAAGGCTAGTGAGCACCAAGCGAACCATGACCCGTTTGGCGGGTCTGTTGGCCGCATCGGCCGTCGTCCTGGCCGCATGTAGCGGCGGCGGCGGGTCGGAGGAGGCCAAGACGGCAACGTCCGTCGAGGACTTCGGCGACATGGACGCGCTCGTCGAGGCGGCCAAGGCCGAAGGCACCCTGAACGTCATCGCCCTGCCGCCCGAGTGGGCGAACTACAAGGGCGTCATCGACGAGTTCAAGGCGAAGTACGGCCTGACGGTCGATGAGCAGCGGCCGGACGCCAACAGCCAGGAGGAGATCGACGCCGCCGACAGCCAACGCGGGCACCGACAAGGCGCCGGACGTCTTCGACCTCGGCACGGCCGTCGCGCTGGCCAACACCGACCTGTTCGCGCCGTACCAGGTCGCGGCCTGGGCGGACATCCCGGAAAACCTCAAGGAGTCCGACGGGCCTGTGGGTCAGCGACTACGCCGGGTTCATGTCCATCGGATGCGACGCGAACAAGGTCCCAGCGCCGGCGACCGTCGCCGACATGCTCAAGCCCGAGTACAAGGGCATGATCGCGCTCAACGGCAACCCCAAGGCGGCGTCGGCGGGCATGCACGGCGTGGTCATGGCCGCGCTCGCCAATGGCGGCTCGGCCGACGACATCGCCCCGGGCGTCGAGTTCTTCAATCAGCTCAACGAGGCGGGCAACCTGCTGCCGGTCGACCCGACCCCGGCCACCATCACGTCCGGCCAGACGCCTTGCGTGATCGACTGGGAGTACAACAACGCGGCGCCTGACCGCGGACCTGGCGGGCAGGGCATCGACTGGCAGCTGTCGGTCCCGACCGACGCCGCCGCCCGTGGCCGCGTACTACATCCAGGCCATCAACAAGGACGCGCCGCATCCTGCGGCCGCCCGCCTGTGGCAGGAGTTCCTGTACACCCCCGAGGCCCAGAACGAGTGGCTGAAGGGCTTCGCCCGACCGGTCCTGCTCAGAGAAGATGGTCGCTGACGGCACCATCGACCAGACAGCGCTCGGCAATCTCGCCGAGGCGGCCGGCACGCCGGTCGTCGCTGACCCAGGAGCAGACCACGGCCGCCGCCGAATACCTCGCCGCCAATTGGAGCATCGAGCTGCCGTAGCGGCCCGGGCACGCCATCGGACCGATCGCCACCGATGACGACGCGACGTCGCATCGAGCGACGAGCGGAGCCGGCCTCGCCACGGGCGGGGCCGGCTCCGAGCGCCGGCGTCGGGCGAGCGTGTACCTCCCGATGGTGCCGTTCTTCGCCTACGTCACGCTCTTCCTGCTCGCTGCCGACCGTCATCGTCGTGCTCGGCGCGTTCCAGACCGACGACGGGTCGCTCACGCTCGAGAACATCCGGACCGTCGTCACCGAGCAGCGCTTCCGCAGGCGTTCGGCCGCTCGATCCAGCTTTCGCTCGCGACGGCGCTCCTCGGCGCCGTCCTTGGCGGCCTGCTCGCGTGGGCCGTCGCGACGGCCGGGCCCGGGCGGCTGGCTCCGCCAGCTCGTCATCGCCGCGTCGGGCGTCCTGGCCCAGTTCGGCGGGGTCATGCTCGCGTTCGCGTTCCTGGCCACGTTCGGCTTCAACGGCCTCGTGACGATCTTCCTGCGCGAGACCGTCGGCCTCGACCTGCGCGGCGACAGCACGTGGATCTACGGGATGACCGGGCTGACGGTCGTCTACTCCTACTTCCAGATCCCGCTGATGGTCATCGTCTTCCTGCCCGCGCTCGACGGCCTGCGCCAGGAGTGGTGGGAGGCGTCGACCAGCCTGGGCGGCTCGAGCTGGTCGTTCTGGCGTCACGTCGGCGGGCCGATCCTCGCGCCCGAGCTTCCTCGGCGCGGTGCTGCTGCTGTTCGCGAACGCCTTCTCCGCCTACGCCACCGCCGCGGCCCTCGTCAGCCAGGGCAGCCCGATCGTGCCGCTCCAGATCCGCGAGGCGCTCACCAGCGAGGTGGTCCTGGGCCAGGCGAACATCGGCAAGGCGCTCGCCTTGGGCATGATCGTCGTCGTCGTCATCGTCATGGGCCTCGTACGCGCTCTTGCAGCGGCGCGCCGTCGCGGTGGCTCGAGTGACGACGCGCGGCGCCGACCCGCCGCGAACGGTCGCCCGCTGGGCGATGCATCATCGTCGTCGGCGGCTACCTGCTGCTGCCGCTCATCGCGATGGCGGAGTTCTCGACTCGCGGCGACTTCGGGGCCGCGTCGCTGGATGCGTGGATCGCGATCACCGAGGACCCGAACTCGTCGAGGCGATCATCGTCGACCCTCGCGATCGCCGCGCTGACCGCGATCGGCATGCTCGTCCTGCTCGTGCCGACGATGACCTGGACCTACCTCCGCGTGCCCGCGCTGAAGCGGCCCGTGGAGTTCCTGTGCCTGCTGCCGCTCGCCATCCCGGCCATCGTGCTCGTCGTCGGGATCGTCCCGATCTACTCGATCCTCCGCCGGACCGCCACGCGGGCATCCGCTGACGCTCGTGTTCATCGACATCATCCTCGTCCTGCCGTTCGCCCATCGGGCGATCGACGCGGGCTGCGGTCGATCGACGTGGCGACGCTCGCCGAGGCGGCGCGGAGCCTGGGCGCCGGCTGGCCGCGCGTCGATCGCTCCAGATCATCGCGCCGAACCTGCGCGGCGCGATCCTGTCTGCGGCGGTCATCTCGCGTCGCCCTGGTGCTGGGCGAGTTCACGATCTCGTCGTTGCTCAACTACGACACCCTCCAGGTGGTGATCAATCTGCTCGGCAAGCGCGACGCGTTCGTCGCCGTCGCGGTCTCGCTGGCCGCGCTCGTCTTCGCGTTCGTGCTCATCTTCGGCATCGCATCGTCGGCGGCGAGCGGCGACGGTCGGCCGAAGAACCGATCGACGGAGGAACCGTCCGTGATGACCGTCACGACCGCTGCGCGGCACCGCAGCCGCGCCGGGGTGGCCGTGCAGCTGCTCGACCTGCACCGCCACTACGGCAGGTCCACGCCCTGGATGGCCTGACCCTCGAGCTCGCGCCCGGGCGAGCTCGTCGCGCTCCTCGGCCCGTCCGGCTGCGGCAAGACGACCGCGCTGCGGGCGCTGGCCGGCCTCGACGAGCCGGACTCGGGCCGCATCGTCGTCGACGGACGAGACATCACGCAGCGTGCCCGCCAACCGCCGCGACATGGGCATGGTCTTCCAGGCCTACAGCCTGTTCCCGAACATGACCGCCCGCGACAACGTCGCCTACGGCCTGCGCCTGCGCGGCGTCGACGGCGACGACCGGCAAGCGGCGCGTCGGACGAGATGCTCGAGCTCGTCGGTCTCGGGCGCCAGGGCGGCCGCTATCCGTACCAGCTATCCGGCGGCCAGCAGCAGCGCGTCGCGCTCGCGCGCGCGCTGGCCATCGAGCCGAAGGTGCTGCTCCTCGACGAGCCGCTCTCGGCGCTCGACGCGAAGGTCCGCCGACAACTGCGCGAGGAGATCCGGCGGATCCAGATCGCGGTCGGCACGACGACGCTGTTCGTCACCCACGACCAGGAGGAGGCGCTGGCGCTCGGCGACCGGGTCGGCGTCATGTCGGCCGGGCGGCTCGAGCAGATCGCGCCGCCGGCCGAGCTCTACGACCGACCGCGCACCGCGTTCGTCGCCGAGTTCGTCGGCCTCACGAACCGGCTCCGCGGCACCGCCCGCGACGGCGTGGTCGAGCGTCCTCGGCAGCGCGTGCCGCTGCTGGAGGGCTCGGCCGGACCCGGCCCGGTCGATCGCCCTCGTGCGGCCCGAAGCGGTCCGGCTCGTCGCCGGACCCGAGCGGCGCCGCGCGGGTGCTCGCGGTGAGCTTCCTCGGCTCGGTCTGCCGCGTGCAGGTCGAGCTCGCCGACGGCGAGCTGCGTCGTCCGCGCCGAGTGTCCGCCGCTGACGCCGAGCAGGCTGTCCCTGGCGGCCCGGTGCGTGGTGCCGCGTCCTGCCCGCCCCTGTCTTCGCGCCCGCCGAGCCATCCGCCTGACGTCTGGTCCGGCATCCCGGAGCCGGCCCGCGAGGTCGACGTCGTCCACGAGACCGAGGTGCTCGTCGTCGGAAGCGGCCCCGGCGGGCTCTCGTGCGGCACTGGCCTCCGCGCGGGCCGGGCCCGCGACGACCCTGCTCGACCGGAACGGCTGCTTCGGCGGGAACATCACGCAGGTCGGGGTCGAGGGATCGGCTGGTACCGCCACGAGGACACGGTCGATGGCGAGGGCATCGGCCCGAGCTGGAGGAGCGCGCGGCCGCGATGGGCGCGGCGACCCGGAGACCCAGTCGCTGTCCAGGCGTTCAACGGGGAGGGTTCAAGTACGTCGCCGACGTCCTCGTCGAGGAGGCCGGCATCACGCCGATGCTCCACCGCCTGTGCCGTCGGCCCGATCATCGAGGACGGCGTCATCCGCGGGGTCATCACCGAGAGCAAGTCGGGCCGGGAGGCGATCCTCGCCGCGCGCGTCGTGGATGCCACGGCGACGCGGACGTCGCCGCCGCGCCGGGGCGCCCGTCCACAAGACGCCGCGCGAGGAGATGCTGGCCGCGTCGGTGATGTTCTCGATGACCGGCGTGAACAAGGGGCGCTTCCTCGACGCCGTGAAGGCCGACCCCAGACCTACCGGGACTGGGCGGGAAACGCGGAGTGGGACATCGAGACCACGGGCAAGGAGGACGAGCTCTTCTCGCCGTTCCTGCGCAAGCCGTTCAAGCAGGCGGTCGCGGCCGGGCTCATCCCGGCGAACCTCATCACGCTCGCGGGGACGTGGGGCACGATCAGCGACCAGGGCGACCTGACCTACCTCAACCTCGTCCACCTCGCCGGCATCGACGGCACCAGCGCGGATGACCTCACACGCGGCGAGATCGAGGGCCGCAAGCAGGCGATGCACGCGATCGATGCGTTGCGCGCCTTCATGCCCGGCTGCGAGGATGCGACGCTACGCAACTTCGGGATGACCATCGGGATCCGCGACACCCGCAAGATCGACGCGCTCTACGACCTGACCGAGCACGACGTCCGCGAGCAGGCGCGTTCGACGACTCGATCGGCATCTTTCCCGAGTTCATCGACGGCTACGGCGTCCTGATCCTGCCGACGACCGGGCGCTACTTCCAGGTGCCGTACCGGTCGCTGGTGCCGAAGAGCGTAGGAGATCTGATCGTCGCCGGGCGATCGATCGGCGGCGACAAGGTCTCGCATGCGTCCGTTCGCAACATGATGTGCTGCACGGTGAGCGGGCCAAGGCGCCGGGACCGCGGCGGCGGTGTGGGTCGGAACGGGCCAAGACTTTCGAGCGCACTCGATGTGGATGCGGTCCAACGGAGGGCTGCGTCGTCAGGGGCGCGATCCGTGACGCCGGTCGCAGCGCCGACATCATCCTCGAGTCGGTGGCCGACCTGGCCTGACGCGGCGCGCCGGCTGGTACCGATGGGCTATCGCCCCGCACGGTCGCGGCCCGTACCGTTTCCTCTGGTCACCGTGCCCGGCGGCCGCCGGTACCCGGGTGGCCCGCTCGAGGTGCTCCCAGCCCGCGATGGCCCCTGCCCGCCAGCGCCCGGCGACCCCCGGCCGCCAACCCGCCGCCAGCCCGTCCCGGGCGACGTCGGGTGGCGACGCCTCGCCGGGTCCGACGCGTGCCGACGCGCTGGGTCGGATCGCGGCCCGCCTGAGCGGTCGACGCGACGTCACAGCCCTCTTCGAGGACATCATCGACGAGGCCTTCGCCCTGTTCGGCGTGGACCGGGCTGGCCTGTGGATGTACGACCCGGCTGACCCGACGCCGCTGTCCCTCGCCGCCCAGCGCGGCCTGTCCGCCCCGATCATCGCGGCCATCAGCAGCCTGCCCGGCGACACCCGGACGGCCGGCATGGACGCCCTGCGCAGCCAGCGCGTCCGCGTCCTGGATCGCGACATGCGGACGACGGTCGCGCCCCTCCGCCGTGTCTACCGGGACATCGGCGTCCAGAGCGTCTGCTACGTCCCGCTGGTCTACGGCGACGAGACGCTCGGCCTCCTCGTCCTGTATCACCGCGAGCCGTATGCCTGGACCCGCGACGAACGGGCCCTCGCCCGAGCCTTCGGCGACCACATGGCGACGGCCATCGGCAGCGCCCGGATCGCCGCGTCCCGCCAGACTCTGGCAGAGCGGCTGACCTCGATCGGCGAGCTGGCCAGCCGGCTCAGCCGGCTCCACGACGTGGCGTCGATCGCCGGCCGCGATCCTGACCGAGACCAAGCGTCTGACGGCCAACGACACGGTCCGCATCTACCGGGTGGACCACGGGACGGGGATGTGCGAGCCGATCGCCTTCGAAGGCACGCTCCTGGGCACGACGACCCCCGACCTGACCCGCCTGCGGGTGCCCGTCGGCGAGGGCCTCACCGGCTGGGTCGCCGCCAACGGCCGACCCGTCCGCCTGGGCGACGCCGCGGCCGACGGGCGCGGGATGGTCATCGGCAGCACGGACGAGGTCGAGTCGATGCTCCTCGTCCCGATGATCCACGAGGAGGTCGTCCAGGGCGTCATCGTCGTGTCGGCCCAGGGCCGTGATCGGTACGACGCCGACGATGAGGTCGACGCTGTCGATCTTCGCGGCGTCGGCGGTCCAGGCGCTGGTCAACGCCGAGAACCTCGCCCGGCTCCGCCGCCAGCAGGCCGAGCTCGAGCACCAGCTCGAGGGCCAGCGCCGGCTCCTCGACGTCAACGAGCGGCTGCTCTCGTCCCTGGAGCCGGCCAGCGTCCTGGACCTCATCGCCGATTCGCTCAAGGCCATCGTCCCGTACGACTCGCTGACCATCTACCAGGTGGATCGCGTCGGCGGCGGTCCGTCGAGCGATCATCGCCCGCGACGCCTTCGCCGACCAGATCCTGGCCCACGAGAGCCCGCTGGACACGGGTATCACCGGCTGGGCCATCGGCCGGGGCGAGGCGGTCCTGTCCAACGAGGCCCACCTGGATCCACGCTCGATCCAGGTGCCCGGTACCCCGTTCGAGCCGGAATTGATGATCGTCGTCCCGCTCCTCGTCAACGGCGAGACGATCGGCACGCTCAACATCGGACGGATGGGCGAGGCCGAGGCCGCGTTCAGCAGCAACGAGTTCGAGCTGACCAAGCTGTTCGCCGGCCAGGCCTCGATCGCGCTCCAGAACGCGCGGACCCACGGCGAGGTCCGGGTCCGGGCGGACCAGGATGCCCTGACCGGGCTGCGCAACCACGGCGCGTTCCAGCGCGAGCTTGGCGAGGCCGTCGCCGCGCGAGACATCGTTCGCGCTGCTCATGCTCGACCTCGACGACTTCAAGACGTTCAACGACGCGCTCGGCCATCCAGCCGGCGACGCGCTCCTCGTCGACATCGCCAGCGCGATGCTCAGCGCGACCCGCGACGGCGACCGGATGTACCGCTACGGCGGCGATGAGTTCGCGGCCCTGCTGCCCGGGGCGGACCGGGCCGTCGCCCACGCCGTAGCCGAGCGGATCCGCGCGGCCGTCCGCTTGCGTGGCCGGGACCACGGCGGTCCCGCGGTCACGGTCACGCGCGGGTGTCGCCTGCTTCCCCGATGACGGCACGACGAAGGACGGGCTGGTCGGGGCGGCAGATCGCGCCCTGTACCTGCTCAAGCCGGGTGGCGAGAGCCGCGGCCGGGGCGCCCTGACCGATCCGTACCTGCGCGCCCTCGATGAGACGGCCCTCGCCCTCCTGGATCGGCACGACCCGGACGGGCTGCTGGATACGATCGTCGGCCGGGCGACCGCCCTCCTCGGGACACCGCACGGCTTCATCCAGGTCACCGATGGCGACGAGGCCGAGCTGCTCCTCCAGATCGGGAGCGGCCTGTACGACCGCATCCGCGGGCTGCGGACGCGGGTCGGCGAGGGGCTCGGCGGCACGGTCCTCGCGACCGGCCAGCCGCTGGCCGTCGACGACTACGACACCTGGACGGGTCGGTCATCGGCGTTCCCGACCGGCGTCCTGGGATCGGTCGTCGGGGTTCCGCTGACCTCGGGCGGCCGGGTGGTCGGCGTCCTGGGTCTCGCCTCCGGGTCCACCGGTCGGCGCTTCGGGCCGCGCGACACGGACGCCCTCATGAGCTTCGCCAAGCTGGCCTCGATCGCGCTCGACAACGCCCACCTCGTCGACGTCGCCCAGCGCGGCGCCCTCTACGACCCGACGACCGGCCTGCCCAACCGCGAGCTCCTCGCCGACCGGATCGCCCACGCCCTGGCCGGCCATCGGCCGGACGACGCCGAGACGATCGCGGTCGTCCTCCTCGACCTGGACCGGTTCAAGGTCATCAACGAGAGCCTCGGCCATGCCGCCGGCGACCGGCTCCTGGCTGCCGTCGGCCAGCGCCTCGTCCACGGCCTGCGGCCGGGCGACACGGTCGCGCGGTTCGGCGGCGACGAGTACGGGATCATCCTCGACCCGGTCGCCGGCCGCGGACGAGGCGCGCGCCATCGGCGACCGGATCGCCGGCGAGCTGCGCGCGCCGTTCCCGCTCAACGGCCGCGACTGGTTCATCAGCGCATCGGTCGGCATCGCCCTGGCCGACCCGGGACGGGCGACGCCCGGTGAGCTCCTGCGCGAGGCCGAGATCGCGATGGTCCGGGCCAAGGGCGAGCCCGGCGGCCGGCATTACCTGTTCGAGCCGTCGATGAGCGATCAGACGCTGGAACGCCTGGACCTCGAGAACGACCTCCGGATGGCGCTCGAGCGCGACGAGCTGCGGCTCCACTTCCAGCCGATCGTCGACCTGCGGACGGATGCGGTCGTCGGGTTCGAGGCGCTCGTCCGCTGGCAGCACCCGACCCGCGGCCTCGTCCCGCCGCTGGCCTTCATCCCGCTGGCCGAGGAGACCGGGCTCATCCTGCCGCTGGGCCGTTGGGTCCTGGAGACGGCCTGCCGCCAGGCCGTGCGCTGGCACGCCAGCGCGTCACGCCGCGACGCCGCGCCACCCTTCGTGTCGGTCAACCTGTCCGCCCGCGAGTTCATGGCCGCGGACCTGTGCGAGGCGGTCGCGGACATCCTCGTCGACACCGGCCTGGACCCAGGCGCCCTGGAGCTCGAGATCACCGAGAGTGTGCTCATGGACCAGTCGGAGGCGGGTATCCGGGCGCTCCGCCAGCTCCGCGGCCTGGGTGTCCGCCTCGTGCTGGACGACTTCGGGACCGGCTACTCGTCGCTGGCCTACCTCAAGCACCTGCCGCTCGACACGATCAAGATCGATCGCTCGTTCATCGTCGGCATCGACGAGCCAGCCGACCGCTCGATCGTCGACGCGGTCATCGCGCTCGCCCACGGCCTGGGCATCGGGGTCGTCGCCGAGGGCATCGAGACGGCCGGCCAGGCCGACCGACTGCGGGAGCTCGGGTGCGACCTCGGCCAGGGTTATCTGTTCGCCCGGCCGCTGCCGGCCGGGCGCATCGCCACGTTCCTGCGGTCGGCGTCGCGCCGCCGTCGCCCGTCGCTGCGCCGAGTGGGCTGACCGGCGATCAGCCCCCGAGCCGGTCGGTCAGCGGTTGCTGCCGAACAGGCGCAGCAGGAACAGGAAGATGTTGATGAAGTCGAGGTACAGGATGAGCGCGCCGATGACGGCGCCCTTCTCCATCGAACCGGTCGCCGCGGCGAGCTGCCCGCTCTGGATGCGCTGGACGTCCCAGGCCGTCAGGCCGGTGAAGATGACGACGCCGACGATCGAGATGAGCCAGGTCAGCTGGTTGCTGCCGAGGAAGATGTTCAGGACGCTGGCCACGATCAGGCCGATGAGGCCCATGAACAGGATCCGACCGACCGACGACAGGTCGCGCTTGGTGACGGCGCCGTAGATGGCCGCGGCGCCGAACATCGCGGCGGCGCTCAGGAAGGCGGTCGTGACCGATGCGGCCCCGTTTTCGGTGACGAGATAGGTCTTGACGATGAGGCCCAGGGTCAGGCCCATCGACGCGGCGTACACGAAGAACAGGCCGAGCGCGAGCGTCGCGCTCAGCCGGCTGATCGCGCCGCTGATGACGAACACGATGGCGAGCTGGCCGATGAACAGCAGGAACAGGTTGTTCGCGGCGAACTCGAGCAGCCGATCGTTCGACTGCACCACGGCGGCGACGCCGGCACTCACGAGAAGGCCGACGAACATCCAGACGAACGCCTGAGTGATGAACGCGCGGGCGAGGGCGGGATCCGGACGGACGATGGCGCCGGCGGTCGCGCCGTCGATGGCCTGACGGGCCACCCCGGCCGAGGCCGAGGCCGTCTGGGTCGGCGTACGGGGTTCAGTCATGGGACCGGTGTCCTCCTCGGGTTACCACATCAGACCCGCGTCACGCGGGTCCCAGCGCTCGGCCAGCAACGTGACCGTGACATCGTGCTCGACGACCGACTCGGCCTGCTCCTTGACCTGGGCGATCATCGACCCGGCGTACGGGCAGAACGGGGTGGTCAGGATCATCTTGATCTCGGTCGTGTCCTTGCCCAGCAGGATCTGCTTGATCAGGGCGAGCTCGACGACATTCATCCCGATCTCGGGATCCACGACGGCGCGAAGCGCATCGAGGATGGCGAGCTCGGTCGCGCGCCGCTCCGGATCGAAGGCCGGAGCCTCGGTCGCGGCGGCCGGCGCGGTCTCAGGGGTCGTGGTATCGGTCATGTGCGGCGGTTCTCCGGGGTTGCGATGTCATCAGCGTATCACCGAGCGCGATCAGGGCTCCTCGTACGGGATCTCGACCACGCCGACCCCGCCGGGCGGGACGGCGACCCGGGCCGAACCGACCTCGCGGTTATCGCCGGCGGCGGGGGTCTCGAGGATGGTGACGCGTGTAGGTCGTCGGCGGCAGGTCCTCGATGACGAACCGCCCGTCCGGCCTCACGCTGATGCCGATCGCGTCGCGTGCCCCGATGTCGACATCCGCCTCGTACAGTGGGGTAAGGCTACCGACATCGGTCCCCGGCGGGACGATGATCCGCCCTTCGATCCGTCCTGTCGGCTGAAGGAGCAGCCCGGTCCCGTCCGACGTGACGCGCAGCTGGCCGTCCTCCGCCCCGACCTGCGCGGCGATCAGGGCGCCCGCGTTCGGGACGGCGCTCGAGATCGTCACCTCCACCTCGTTGTCGACGATGTCCGTGCTGGTCGTCGACACGAACGCCGGGATGCCGGCGAGGAAGGCCTGATCCTCGAAGATCCGCATCTGGAGATCGTTGAGCTCGGCCTCCGTCCAGCGCACCTGGCGGACGGCCAGCGGGGCATCGCCGATGACCTCCCGGACCGCCGCTTCGTGGAGGTCGGGGTCCGCCGTGACGAGCATCGTGACGATCCCGCCCCGAGCCTGGTCGATGTACAGACCACCGGCGATGTCCGGGTGGTCGGCCAGATACGCCTGGACCGCTCCAGCGACCCCGTCCTCGCTGGTCGCGCGGCGCTCGATCTCGGCCATCTCGAAGGCCAGGAGTGGGACGCCGAAGTCCATGACCGCGTCCGGGTTCGCGGCTACCGCCTGCACCCACGGGAGGTCCGAGCGGATGCCCATCGACTTGCGGAACGCGATCGCCTCCAGGATGTCCGGCCCCGGCGTCGCCTCGGCGGCGGGCGTCGGGCTTGGCTGCGCGACCGGCTCGTCCGAGCCGACCGGGGCCGGGGTGGTGGATGAGGTCGCCGTGGCGCAGCCCGTGACGATCGAGCAGCACGAGGCCGAGGATGACGGTCCGGAGGAGCGTGGTGTCCGTGTGCACGGCCTTGGGACGCTCGGACAAGGTCTCGCGCGACGCGCGGCTCGTCAGGGCGTCGCGGCCTCGGCCGACGGCGCGGTCACGACGATGCCCGGCGCCCGCATCGGCTCGGGCAGGCCGGCTGCCTCGTCGTCGGTCAGGCCGGGCCCGGTCAGGGCCCCGTTCACGTCGAAGAAGTCGTCGTAGAGCTCCCGGTGCTCCGCCGCGTAGACATAGGCCGCGGCCACGCCCATCGGCTTCAGCTCCGGGTGGTCCATGAGCAGCCGGGTCAGGTCGTGCCCGTTCGCCCGGGATTCGAGCAGCTGGCGGACGGTCAGCCGCGAGCCGTAGCAGAACGGCTCCCCGTTCATGACCAGCGGGTCCTGCTGGACCCACTTGATCGTCATCGACTCAGCCGCCCTTGTAGAGGAACTGGAGGAACGCGTTCTTCTTTCGGGCGTCGCCGGCCAGCCGACGGTGCCAGCGGAAGACGGCGATCGCCCCGTCCAGGCCGGCATCCGCCGCAGCCAGCTCGTCGGCCACCAGCACGCTCGGCAGCGCGGCCCGCAGGCCGTCGCACAGGCGGATGAGGTCGTCCAGCGGGACGCCCTTGCGTCGATAGACCGGCACGACCTGCTTGGCGTACTCGCGCAGGGGTGCCGGATCGTCGATCCCGACGGCCAGCGCCAGCCGCTCGGCGAGCAGCTCCGCATCGTGGAGGCGGGCTCGCAAGCCGGTCTCGTCGTTGCGCTCGCGGAGCGTCGGGTCGCGGTCCAGGGCGACTTCCAGGGCCCGCGCGGCGAGCTGCGGGACGGCGGCCTCGATCCGCCGCATCGCCCCCGGATGGACGATGCGCTGGTCGGCAGGTGGCAGGCCGAGGCTTGGGTGGCTCACGATCGGGAGTCTAGCGTCCGGCTACGATGGCCGTCATGACCGAACCCACGTCACCGGGCGAGCGCCGGCTGGATCGGCCGCCGTCGGACCGCTATCTCGAGGCGGCCGCCGACGAGGCGACAGCGGCCGAGGCGACGTCCGGCGGCAGCACCGCTCGCGGCGTCCTCGCCGCGACGGGGGTGGCGATCGTCGGCGCCATCGTCACCGTCGTCCTGGGTGGGGTGCTGGCCATGTCCGCCGGGCTCCTCGTCGTCTGGGCCGCCGTGGGCTACCTGACCGGGATCGCCCTGAAGACCGTGGCCGGACGGACGCTCCCGCCCCCCGGTCGGCCGATCATCGCCGCCGTCCTTGCGCTCGTCGGTATCGCGCTGGGCGCCGTCGGCCTGTGGGTCTACGCGGGGACGGAGGGCGGTGTCCTGCCCCTCCTCGACTATCTGGCCCAGGCGTTCGGCGCGGTCATCCCGCTGGCGGCGGTCATCGCCGCCGGCTCGGCTTGGTGGGGCGGACGGTGACCGTCGACGGCCTGACCTTCCGACGGCCGACCGCCGACGACCATCCCCGGATCGTCGCGAACGTCGACGAGTGGTGGGGCGGACGGCCGCTGCGGTCGCTGCTCCCGCGCCTGTGGCTGGAGCACTTCACCGGGACATCGTGGATCGCGGAACGGGCGGACGGCCGCCTGGCGGGCTTCATCGTCGGGTTCATCAGCCCGGACGATCCGACGACGGCCTATGCCCACATGATCGGGAGCGATCCCAACCTCCGGCGGGCCGGCATCGGGCGGGCGCTGTACGAGCGCTTCTTCGCCGATGCCCGCGCAGCCGGCGCGGAGCGGGTGACGGCCGTCGACCTGGCCGGGCAACCGGATCAGCATCGCGTTCCATCGGTCGGTCGGGTTCGACGTGGATGACGGGCCTGGCACGACGCCGGTCTACGGGACGCCGTCGCATCTCGATCACGACGGCCCGGGCGATGACCGGGTGGTGTTCGTCCGCCGGCTCTGACGCGGCGGGAACCGGCCGGCGCCGGACGGTGTAGGTAGGACATCGTCGCAGCCACCCGGAGGCCCACCATGCGTCACCGATCCCTCGCCGCCGTCCTTCTGGCGAGCCTGGCCGTCCTCACGTTGTCCGCCACCAGCGTCCTCGCCGGTGGCTGGGCGGACGTCAAGCCCGATGCGGGCACGCTCGAGCAACCGCCGATCGAGGGCGAGTCGACCGTCATCGGCTTCACGATCCTCCAGCATGGCGTGACGCCGGCGGGCTGGATCACGCCGACCGTGATCCTCACCGACCTCGCATCCGGCGAGCGGATGGAGGTCGCCGCTCCCGCCGGTGACGAGCAGGGCCACTTCGCCGTGCCGGTCACGCTACCGCGCTCGGGCCTGTGGACCTGGACCGTCGCCTTCGACGAGCTGGCCCACGACGGACGGACCTTCCCGTTGACCGTCCGGCTCGCTGATGGGTCCATGCCGGCCGTCGATCCGGGGCTCGCCCTGTCCGCGGTCCAGCAGGTGAAGAGCGACGTGACCGCTCAGATGACGGACACCCTGTCCATGGAGATCGGACGCATCGACACCGCCCTCAGCCTGGGCGCCTCCTACGACGAGCGCCACACCCACCAGCTGACCGAGCTGACCGCCGAGCGCGATGCGCTGGCGGCCCGGGTCGAGGCGCTGGAGGCCGGAGGCGGGACCGGGACGTCGATGATCCTCATGGTCCTGCTGGCCGTCCTGGCCGGCGCGGCCGCCGGCTTCGCGATGAGCTGGCTGGGTAGCCGCACCGGGACGCGCGAGATCGAGGTCAGCCCCGCCCCCGCGACGTCGCCCCAAGGATCGCCGACGGCGTGATCGGCTCGTGGAGGAGCCGCCCGAACCGAGCGACCCGCTCGTCGGGCGGCACCGCCTCCAGCCACCGGCGGATGAGCACTTCGCCTTCGGCATAGACGAAGACGTACGTTCGCCACAGCGGGTGCTCGATGAACTCGAGGCGCTTGGCCGCCACGGCCGGGGCGAACCCCCCGACCTCGACGAGGAAGTCGAGCACCTCGTCGTGCGACCGACCGTCGGCGTGGCGCAGAAGGGCGGCATCGCCGCGTGACCCGTCGAGGACCCGGCGGGCGGCCGCCAGCTCCGTAGCGACCCGGGCCGTGGTCGTGCTCTGTGCCGGATCTCGTGCGACGTCCATGCCGGCCCGTTCGAACAGGTCGACCAGCAGGTCGTCGGCTTCGTCGGCGGGCACCGCGAAGGACGTCCCGAAGTCGGCCAGGCCCTCACTGATCGGGCACTCCGGCGTATTGATCACGAGGATCGATGCCTCGAGGTGGCCCTGGGCATCGACGAGGTCCGCCTCCTTCCAGGCATGCTCCAGGTGGTGGCCGGGGTACGTCTCGTGTGCGACCGTGTGGATGAGGTTCGGGGCCCGGATCGGCAGGTCCATGTTGATGTCGACCCGCGAGCGCCGCCCGCCTTGGAACCAGTTGTACCCGCTCCACGGCTGATCCCGGACCAGCGACACCTGGAGGTGCTCGCCGTCCGGCAGGCCGAAGAGCGTCGCGGCCCGGGTCCGGAACCGCTCGACGAGCCAGGCCACGACCGACTCGACCCGCTCGGGCGAAACCTCCATCGTCTCGTCCCAGGCGGCGAGGCGCTCGGACAGCGGCGCTGACCCCGGCAGGAGGCGGTCGATCGTGGCGCGGGCCTCGGCGAATACGGCTGGATCGTGGCGCGCCGGCGCGAAGCCCATGCAGCGCGCGACGTGGGCCTCATAGGGCAGCGGCTCGCCATCGAGTCCAGCGGCGTGCGCCTCGAGCGCGTCCAGCTGGGCCTCGAGCCAGGTCCGCCTGTCGGCTGTCTCGACCTCGTCAGCCAGGCGCCCCCGCAGGCTGGCCACGTCCTCACGCAGGCGGCCCGGCGAGCGCGGCTGCTCCATATCGACCCGGGCCTTGAGCGCCGCCGGCCCGAAATAGCCGTCAACCAGACCGGGGATGCCCCGGTCCAGCCGTAGCCCGAGCAGGATGTAGGCCTCCGCGATCGGGTCTGCCGTCGGAACCAGCCGCATACCGCCGACGGCCGAGACCATCCGACCACTCGGGCCGGCGTCGGTCATCGCTGCATCCGGTCGGGGCGCGGCGCCCGTGGCTCACCGTGATCGCGGTGCGCCTCGGCCTCGCGACGCGCCGCGGCCAGGCGCTCGGCCAGGCCCGGATCGGGCGGCAGGCCGGTCCGGTCGGGCGGGAGGTCGGCGCCGCCACGATCGGCCCCCCGCCGGGGGTCCGCGGTCGTCGTGGTCGGGTCGGCCGACGTTGTCGTTCCCGGCCCGGCTTCGCCGCCGCCCAACCCGCCGGTCTCGCCGACGAACGGCATGTCCTGACGCTCGACCGCGTCGAGGCTCATCCGGAGAGCGGCCGTCTTCTGGGTCGCGACCTCGCGCACGTAGGCGGCCTCCTCGTCAGCGGTCATCGGCCGGCCACGGACGATGCCCTTGGGCTTGCCGACCATGAGCCAGGCGAGGTGGTAGCGGTCCATGCTCCCCCAGGCCATCGACAGCAGGTCGTCGGACAGCTGCAACCATACCTGCAGCGCGCCGAGCGACGGCTGCGCCTGGAGCCGGGCGCCCTCGTCGATGAGCTGACTCGTGCGCCGGATGAGCTCATCACGGGTCATGCCCGGGCCCCGCCGATGGCCGCGTCGGCCTCGCCGCTCGGTCCGCCGCGGGCCCCGATCATCGCCTCCCGGGCGTCGCGGGCGCGCTGGGTCCAAGGCCCGGGCCGGCCGTCGCCGATGGGTGCGCCGTCGAACCGGGTGACCGGCAGGATGCCGGCGACGCTCGAGCACAGGAAGGCTTCGTCGGCGGCGGCGAGGTCGGCCCGGTGCAGACGTGCCTCGACCGGGCGGAGGCCCGCGGGACCGGCCCAGCCCAGCAACCAGGAACGTGTGGTGCCGGGCAGGATGGCGCAATCGAGGGCCGGGGTCGCCAGCTCGACGGCGCCGTCCGCGGCGACCCGGACGAGGAACAGGTTGGCGCTGGTGGACTCGGACAGGTGGTCGTCGATGGTCAGGAACAGGGCATCGTCCGCGTTCGCCCGGCGTGCCTCCAGGCGGGCATAGACGTACTCGGCGCGGGACGTCGTCTTGAGCGTCGCGAGCGGATCCTGCGGGTCGCGCCGGACACGACTCGTTACGAGGTGGAGGCCGTCTTCGAGGTGGGAACGCGGTGGCGTGACCACCGGCCAGACCTGGATCGCCACCGTGGCCGGCACGCCTTCGTCCGGCGGCAGCACACCGCGGGCCCGGAACGCCCCGCGGGAGACGGTGATGCGCACCGACGCGTCGCCCTCCGGGCCCTCGAGCCCCTCGGCCTCGAGGAGGGCGCCGACCCCGGCCGCGACCCGCGCTTCGAGGTCGTCGGGGAGGGTGATCTCGAGCCCGTCAGCGGAGCGGCGCAATCGGGCCAGATGCTCGCTCAGCTCGGTCGGATGGCCGCCGCGCGCGCGGAGCGTCTCGAAGACCCCGTCCCCGAGCTGGAACCCCCGATCGAACACCGACAGGTGCGGGCCGTCGGCGGGGACGACCTCACCATCGACCCAGACGTGGCCGGGTCGATGCGTCACCCGGCGATCTCCTCGCCGCCGATGGCGCCCAGCGGGCCGCGGGCCTTGGCCACGGTCTCGTCCCACTCCGCGGCCGGGTCGCTGCCCCAGGTGATGCCGCCGCCGACGTGGAGGGTCAGCCGACGCCCGTCGGCGACGAAGGTGCGGATGAGGATGCTCGTCTGCATCGCTCCGTCCGGTCCCATCCAGCCGAGAGCGCCCGTGTACGGCCCGCGCCGGACCGGTTCCAGCCCCTCCAGGATCTCCATCGCCCGGATCTTGGGGGCGCCGGTGATCGAGCCGCCCGGGAAGGACGCGGCGACGAGGTCGAAGGCGTCGCGATCGGGCGCCAGGCGGCCGGTGACCGTCGATACGAGGTGCTGGACGGCCGCCGTCCGCTCCAGGCGGCACAGCCGCGGGACGCGGACCGAGCCCGGCCGGCAGACCCGCCCCAGGTCGTTGCGCAGGACGTCGACGATCATGACGTTCTCGGCCCGGTCCTTGGCGCTGCATAGCAGGTCGCGGGCGAGCGTCCGGTCCTCCGCCCGGGTCCGACCGCGCGGGCGCGTGCCCTTGATCGGATCCGATGCGACGTGGCCCTCGGCATCGACCGCGAGGAACGGCTCCGGCGAGGCCGAGAGGAGCGCGCGTGGCCGCCCGGTCTCGGGCGATGGACCCAGGTCCAGGTAGGCGGAGAACAGGGAGGGATCGCCGGTCCGCAGCTGGCGGTAGGGCTCCCAGGGGTCGCCACCGAACGGCGCCTCGAGGCGGCGGGTCAGGTTGGCCTGGTAGAGGTCGCCCTGGGCGATGTGGTCGCGCACCTGCTCGACGGCGGCCTCGAACTCGGGCTTCGACCGGGACGACCGGAAGTGAAGCGTCCCGCCCATCGCCGCCGGCGCGCCACCCACGGCGTCGCCCGGGGTCATCGGCGCCCGGGTCACGGGCGTGGTCAGGCGGGCGTGGACGTCATCAAGGCGCCGAGCCAGCCGGCGGGCGTCCCCATCGAGCGCCCGGCCGGCCAGCCAGGCATGACCGGTCCGCCGGTCCCAGGCGACCACCCAGTCGTGCAGGGCGAGGCGCATCGGTGGCAGGCCCTGGTCGTCCGGGGTGAGCGTCGGGAGACGCTCCAGGGCGTGCCCCAGGTCGTAGCCCAGGAACCCGACGAGGCCGCCCAGGAACCGGGGCGCATCGGCCGGGACGATCGGCGTCGGATCCAGACGGGCCAGCAAGCGGCGGGCGACGGCGAACGGGTCCGGCCCGGCGGCCGGCGCCTCCAGGACGGCGACCGGATCGGCGGTCAGATACGTCCAGCGGGCGTTGCGGCCGGGCCGGGCACTCTCGAGCAGGGCCAGCCCGGGCAGGTCGCGGAACGACTCGGCGATGTCGATCGGCCGCGCATCGGCGACTCGATCGGGCAGGCGGCGCAGGCGGACCCGGCGCGTATCTGAGGTGGGCGGGCCGGGCGAGTCGGGACCGACGGGGATCACCCGCCGATGATACGGCTGCCGATCGGAACGGCCCCCGGCCCGAACGTCCCGCCGGGTACAGTCTCCCGATGCGAGCACGAGACCTGGGCATCACCATCGGGCGGGGGACGCCCGGTCCGCTCAACGCCATCACCGACGTCGCCGGCGTGACCGTCGGCCACACGACCCTCAACCGCGGCGACGGTCCGCTGGTCATCGGCCAGGGACCGGTGCGGACCGGCGTGACCGTCATCTGTCCGCGGGGCGCGGCGGACTGGCGCGAGCCGGTCTACGCCGGTTGTCATCGCCTCAACGGCAACGGGGAGCTGACCGGGCTGGAGTGGGTCCGCGAGTCCGGCCTCCTCACGACGCCGATCGCGATCACGAACACCCACAGCGTCGGGATCGTCCGCGACGCCCTTGTCGCGGCATCGGTCCGCCGCGACCCCCACGAGGCGGCCTGGTCGTTGCCGGTCGTCGGCGAGACCTACGACGGCCTGCTCAACGACATCAACGGCTTCCACGTGACCGCCGGACACCTCGACGCGGCGCTCGATGCGGCCGGTGCCGGGCCGGTGGCCGAGGGCGCCGTCGGCGGCGGGACGGGCATGGTCTGCCACGAGTTCAAGGGCGGGATCGGGACCGCCTCACGGGTCCTGGCCGCCGACGTCGGCGGGTTCACGGTCGCGGCCCTGGTCCAGGCCAACTACGGCAAGCGCGACTGGCTGCGCGTCGACGGCGTGCGTGTCGGCGAAGCCATCCCGACGTCCGAGGTTTCCAGCCCGTACGCGCAGGCTCGTCGGGCCTCGCCGCCACCCGGATCCGGGTCGATCATCGTCGTCCTGGCCACCGATGCGCCGCTCCTGCCCCACCAGTGCGAGCGCCTGGCCCAGCGGGCCGGGCTTGGCATCGCCCGCGTCGGCGGGACGGGCGGCCACACCAGCGGCGACCTGTTCATCGCCTTCGCCACCGGCAACCGGCTGCCCGTCGCGTCGGACGTCGACGACGACCCCGCCGGCCGCGGGACGCACACCGTGCAGACCGTCGGCGACGTCGTCATCGACCGGCTGTTCGACGGCGCGATCGAGGCCACCGAGGAGGCGATCGTCAACGCCCTCGTCGCGGCGGAAACGGTCGTCGGCCGCGATGGCGTCACGGCTCACGCCCTCCCGCACGATCGATTGCGCGAGGTCATGGCCGCCGCCGGCCGATGATCATCCGCGCCGGCCGGCCCGACGACGCCGCGGCGATGGCCGCGGTCGCGATCGCCGCCGAGGCGGCGCCGGGACCCATCGGATCGTCAGCCGACACGCCGGGCATCCCGGAAGCCGGGCAGATCGCGTATTTCGGGCACCTGCTGTCACGAGCACGGGTCGCCGTGGCCGAAGGCGACGGGGCGATGATCGGGTTCGGGGCCACCGCCTGGACCGGCCGGGCCCTCCATCTCGCCGACCTGTTCGTCCGGCCCGAGCGGCAAGGCCACGGGATCGGACGCCGCCTCCTCGAGGCGATCATCGATGGGACGCGGCCCCTGACGACGTTTGCCTCGGACGACCCGCGGGCGCTGCCCCTCTACGTCCGGGCCGGCATGGACGCCTGGTGGCCCAACCTGTATCTCGCCGGCGACCCGACCCGGCTGGCCGCCACGCCCGATGGCTATGAGGTGACCGACGCACCGCTGGCCGAGGTCGCCCAGCTGGAGCGGCAGTGGGCGGGCCTGGATCGCACCCCGGAGCTGCCCTACTGGGCGACGCTCCCCGGCGGGCAGGCCGCGGTCGTGCGCCGCGACGGCGCCATCGTCGGTGCGGGCTTCGTGCGCGATCGCCTGTCGGGTCCCGGGCGCTGGGTGGACCATGCGCTCGTGGCGCCGGATGCGCTCGGTCCGCCGGCGCTGCTGGCGCTCGTCCGCCACGGTCTGGCCGGGGCGCCGATCGGCGGGGCCTGCGTGCCGGGGCCGTCCGCCCTGGTCCGGACCCTGCTCGAGGCCGGCTTCACGATCCGGGACCGCGACACGTTCCTGGCCAGCGACCCGTCCATCGTCGACCCCCACCGCGAGATCGTGAACACCGGCTTCCTCTAGCCGGTGACGTCCCTCGACACGACGTGGAGCCGGGCGAACGCCCGGCTCCACGAGCCGGATCGGCCGATGCCTCGCCTAGCCGCCGGCGGCGACGGCCACCGGCTTCTCGATCGGGACCCCGATCAGGCTGCCGTACTCGGTCCACGAGCCGTCGTAGTTGCGGACCCGCTCGTAGCCGAGCAGCTCGTGCAGGACGAACCACGAGTGCGAGGAGCGCTCGCCGATCCGGCAGTACGCGATGATGTCCTTGTCCGCGGTCACGCCCTTGGCCTCATACAGCGCGCGAAGCTCGTCGCGATCCTTGAACGTGCCGTCCTCGCGAACGGTCTGGGCCCACGGGATGGAGGCGGCGCCGGGGATATGGCCGGGTCGTTGGGCGGTCTCGCTCATGCCGGGCGGGGCGATGATCTCGCCGTTGAACTCGGCCGGCGAGCGGACGTCGACCAGGGCCAGCTCGGGATCGCCGAGGCGGGGCAGGATGTCGTCACGGAAGGCCCGCAGCGCGAAGTCCGCCTCGGGCAGCTCGTAGCCGGTGGCGTCGTAGGCCGGGACGTCGGTCGACAGCGGCAGCCCGTTGTCGAGCCAGTACTTGCGCCCGCCGTCGACGATCCGGACGTCGCGATGGCCGTACAGCTTGAGCTGCCAGTACGCCCAGGCGGCGAACCAGTTGTTGTTGTCGCCGTACAGGGCGATCGTCGTGTCCGGGCCGATGCCGGACTCGGCGACGAGCTTCGAGAAGTCCTCCCGGGAGGCGATGTCGCGGCGGACCCCGTCGGCCAGCTGGCTCGTCCAATTCCAGCCGATGGCACCCGGGATGTGGCTCTGCTCGTAGGCCGTCGTGTCGACGTCCACCTCGACGAAGCGGACGTTCGGGTCGGTCAGGTGATCCTTCGCCCAGGCGGCATCGACGAGGGCGTCGCTGGAGGTGGTGTGACTCATCGGATCGGGCTCCTTGCTGGGGGTATGCGAGGTGGGTCGGGTCGTCGGCGGCGGCCGGACCGACGATCAGTCGCCGGACGGTCGGTCGCGACGGCTGAACTCGGCGAGCCGCTCGGTACAGTCGGCGGCCGCCCGTTGGGCCTGGCGGACGATCCACGGGTCGACCCGGGACGAGTCCTCGATGGTGACGGTCGGGCCGGTCGGGCCGTCCTCGATGACCAGGCCGCCGGCGTTCCGGTAGTCGGCCATCCAGTTCGCCTGGAGCTGGACCACGACGTCGATCACGACGGGGGTCGGGAACATCCAGTCCAGGTACGTCGCGTCCAATCGATCGGCGACGTCCGCGACACGGACGGGCACCCCGCGCTCAAGGCGAGCGAGCAGGTCGATGACCCGCAGGCTGGTGAAGGGATCGCCGGTCTCGGCCACGGTCGGCGGCTGGAGCCGTGGGTCGGGCAGACCGGCCGGAGCGGGTCGAAGCGGACCCAGGCCGATGGTCGAGGAGGACGCAGGGGGCACGAGCGGGTTGATCTCCGACCAAGTCACTAGGGATTGCCGAGTCTAGCGCGTCACCCCGGTCCGGTCCAGCGCGGCGACGCCGGGATGTGGACGAACCTTCACCGACCCGCTGCCCCGTCCGCAACCGATGTGCGGCATCCTTCCCGTGCCGGACCTGGCGTCCGGCGCCGTCCGTGCGGCTACCGCACGGCTTGGCCGTCGCCCCAGACACGAGCCTGATGCCACCGATGGACACCGACCGGATCCCGACCGAACCGACCACCGACCACGAGCCGCCGGCTGCGACCTCCCTCGCGACCGGTCCCTCCCAGGCTCCGACGTCACCGGCGGCCGGTCGCGGACGACGGAAGGGCATCCTCGGCGCGGTCGTCGGGGTCGTGCTGATCGCGACGTTCATCGCCGGGATCGGGGTCGGTGGCATCGTCGTATCCGCCGCCGGCGGATCGACCGCCACCGCCCCGGACCCTGCGGCCACGGACGCTCCGACCGATTACGGCCTCATCCGCGAGGCCTGGGACACGATCCACGAGAAGTACGTCGGCAAGGACGAGCTCGACGACCGCAAGCTCATCTACGGGGCCATCGACGGCCTGACCGAGGCCGTCGGGGACACCGGTCACACCGACTTCATGACCCCCGAAGAGCGCGAGGAGCGCAACGACGCGCTGTCCGGCTCGTACGTCGGCATCGGCGTCCGGATCGATACGACCGAGGCGGGCCGGCCCAAGATCGTCGGCGTCTTCACCGGCAGCCCGGCCGAAGCCGCCGGGCTGCAGGTCGACGATGTCATCGTCGCCGTCGATGGGACGGCGACCGAGGGCAAGACGGTCGACGAGGTCGCGACCATGGTCCGCGGCGAGGCCGGCACGAGCGTGTCGATCACGGTCAGTGCCGCCGGCACGGGTCCGGAGCGCACCTACGACATCGTCCGCGCCGACGTCCCGCTCCAGCCCGTGTCCTGGACGCTCGTCCCGGGCAGCACGACCGCGCTCATCCGCCTGGACCAGTTCTCGAGCGGCGCTGCCGACGAGATGGTCGCAGCGCTGAAGGCGGCGCGCGAGGCCGGGGCGACCCGCGTCGTCCTCGACCTGCGCGGCAACCCGGGCGGCTACGTCAACGAGGCCGTCGGGATCGCCAGTCAGTTCCTGACCCGCGGGATCGTCTACCAGGAACGCAACGCCGAGGGCGATGTGACGACCCACGAGGTCTCGCCGGATGGCGCGGCCACGGACCTTCCCCTCGTCGTGCTCGTCGACGGCAACACGGCCAGCTCGTCCGAGATCGTGTCCGGCGCGCTGCAGGACGCCGATCGGGCCAAGGTCGTCGGCGAGACGACGTTCGGGACCGGCACGGTCCTCGGCGAGTTCGTCCTGTCGGACGGGTCGGCGCTGCGCGTCGGGACCGTCGAGTGGCTGACGCCCGATGGGCGGCGGATCTGGCACGAGGGCATCGCCCCGGATGTCGCCGTGGCCCTGCCGGACGAGGTCGCGCCACTGTCGCCGGATGACGTCCGCGGCATGACCCCGGCCGCGATCAAGGCGATGACCGACGCCCAGCTGGCCAAGGCCCTGGAGCTCGTCGCCGCGGAGTCGATCGCCGAGAACTAGGTCTCGACTGACGGCGACGCGCCGTCGTTGGGCGGCTCGCCGGTCGTCGGGTCATCGTCCGGGAAGGTGATCTCCAGCTCCCCACCGTCCGCACCACTGACGCCGCGGACCGGTGCACCCTTGAGCACGAGCTCGTGCGGCGGCGGCAGTGTCCGCATGATCTGCTGGTCGAAGCCGACGATGATCCCGCCGAGCGTCTCCCCGACCGAGCCGCTGCGCCGGCGCTTCTTCGCCTTCGGGCGCGTAGCTTCGGGCTCCTCGGCGTCGGCGGCTTCCCGCGCGCGATCGACCGGATCAGTCATGCCGTGACCGCCACGACGATCAAGCCGTAGAAAAGCGCGCGACGGCGGGACATCGAGTGGAGTCTACGAGGAATGCCCGGGACGGCTGGACGGCGGCGCGATACTACTGTTCGGGTCGTCCGGCCCCAGCCCGAAGGACGCTGCGCGGTCCACCGACGACACCGGGGAGGGTCAGCCCATGCACATCCAGGCACGTGCCCACACCGCCAAGTCCCCTCCCGACCTACTCGAGTTCCTCAGGGTCTTCGACCGGGATGACGAGCACGGCGGCCCCATCAACATCGAGGGGGTCAGCGGCGCGAGGGTCGAGGGGGGCGGCTTCCTCTGCTTCACCGTCGAGCACGGCCGTGTCCGAAACGCCCATGCCCGCCTCACGGCCGAAAGCTACCGCGTCCAGTGGACGAGAGCGATCCACAAGGAGCGGATCCCGCCCCTGGCCGGCTCGGGCGCCGCGCTCGCGGCCGATGACCCGAACCAGCCCGGCGTGCTGGCCGGCATCATCGAGCGGGCGAAGGGCTCGCAGGTCGCCGAAGGGCGCGCCATCGACTGCGTGCTCATCGGCGCGAGGACGGGCGAACCAGGCGTGTTCTACGCCCAGGTGACGTTCGTCGGCGACCCCTGGTCTGACGTCCCGAACGACGACGACGACAACGTCGACGACTGAGGCCGACGAAGAACGAACGAATCGACCCCCGCCGACGCCCTATCAGTAGAGTGCCGGTCGAGCCGGATCGGGTCCCCGTGTGCCCCGACGGTCGTTGGCGCTCGGAGGGTCAGCCATGCATATCCAGGCGAAGGCGACGCCCGCAGCCTCGCCGCCGAACCTCGAGGCGTTCCTCGCGGTCCTGTCCGAACCCGCCGCGCCACGCGCGCCGATCAACATCGAAGGCGTCAGTGGCCACGACCTGGAGCTCGGTGGCGACTTCATCTTCTCGTTCGACCACGATCGCGTGAACGACGTCGGAGCGTGGCTCGAGGAGGCCGGCTACGCCGTCGAGTTCTTCGAAGGCGACATGGACGAGATCGGCAACGTCGACCAGGTCGTGACCGACGACTCGCGTCTGGCCGTGTTCGTCGTGGAGGCCGACGAGACCGGGGCGCTGCTCGCAGCGGTCCGCGGCCTGGGCGCCGCCAATCTGCCGTCGGGTCGGGTCATCCGCCACATCGTCGTCGGTCGGGAGACGCAGATCGATAAGCGCTTCTACGTCCAGGTCGCCTTCCGCGAGGTGAAGCGAGCCTAAGCGACCGAGGGCACCAGACGCAGGGTCGTCGCCAGCGTCTCCGGGCGGAGCATGCTCGCCAGGGCCGGATCGGCGGCGTAAGTCCGTTCGAGGGCGCGCGAACAGCGCTCGATCGACGGCGGATCGTCGGCCGGCTCTGCCTCGACGTCGATGGCCGGCCACCGATCGCGATGGGCGACGACGACTGCGTGCGGGTCGGCCTGGAGATCGCGATACCAGCGGCCGCGGGTCCCGCGGACCGAGCGGACGAACACGTCCCCGTCGTCGACGACGATCCAGATGATCGTGGACCGCGGAGCGCCGCCCGGGTCGTGCCGGTCGACGGTCTGGATCCGAACGGTCTGCACGGCTTCCAGCCGGGCCAGGGTCGCGGCGTCGAACGTGGCCATGCCGAGCCTCAGGCCGCCTAGAGGAGCTCTCCGTGGGCGGACGCCGTCGGTTCGCCCTCCTTGGGTCGGGGTTCCTCGCCGGGGCCGTAGTCCGCGGTGCCGTTCGTGGCCGGGCCGGCGTCGACGGCGGTCGGGCCCGGCTCCAGCACCTTGAGCGGGGCGCCGGCCGTGCCCTCGATCGCCCCGACTCCGAACGGGACCCACTTGCTGGGGTCCTGGAGCCGGTGCGCCTCGGTGTTGCCGCGCGCGTGGACCTCGTCGAAGCCCTTGGGCTCGATCCACATCCGCTCGCCCTCGAGCAGGCCCAGGACGCCGGACTGCCCAGGCTCGGGCCGCTCGTGCTGGCAGTACCGACACCCGGCCTGGTCGTGCTTCTGGTAGGTCTCGGGCTCCTCGTAGGTCGTGATGTAGCCCTCGTAGTTGCGGAGCACGACCTTGTGGTCGGAGTACGAGATGAGGTAGTTGGGCATGACCGGGATCTTGCCGCCGCCACCGGGCGCATCGATGACGTAGGTCGGGACCGCGTAGCCGGAGGTATGCCCGCGCAGGCCCTCGATGATCTCGAGGCCCTTGCCGACCGGCGTCCGGAAGTGCCCGGAGCCCTCCACCAGGTCGCACTGGTAGAGGTAGTACGGCCGGATCCGATTCGCGACGAGCTTGTGGACGAGGGCGCGCTGGATGTGCACGCAGTCGTTGACGCCAGCCAGCAGGACGCTCTGGTTGCCGACCGGGAGGCCGGCCTTGGTCAGCTTGTCGACCGCCCGCGAGACCTCCGGGGTGATCTCGTTCGGGTGGTTGAAGTGGAGGTTGATCCAGAGCGGGTGGTACTTCTCGAGCATCTCGCAGAGCTCGTCGTCGATGCGCTGCGGCAGGAAGACCGGGACCCGCGAGCCGATCCGGACGATCTCGATGTGCGGGATCTCGCGGAGCCCCTTGAGGATCTTCTCGAAGAGCTTCGGGGCGAGGGTCAGCCCGTCGCCGCCGGAGATGAGGACGTCGCGGACCTGCGGGGTCCGGCGCAGGTACTCGAGCTGGGCCTCGTGGTCGCGCGAGTTGAAGTTCTGGGTCGGGTCACCGACGATCCGCGATCGCGTGCAATACCGGCAGTACGACGCACACTGGGTCGTGACCAGCATCAGGACCCGGTCCGGATAGCGGTGGACGAGCCCGGGCACGGGCGAGTGGCGGTCCTCGGCGAGGGAGTCCTCCATCATCGCCGTGAACGCCTCCTGCTCACGTCCGAGCGGGATGACCTGGCGACGGATGGGATCGTCCGGATCGTCCGGGTCGATGAGGCTGATGAAGTACGGCGTGACGTCCACCCGGAACTTGTCCGGTGCGGACAGGCCGGCCCGCTCCTCCGGCGTCAGGTTCAGGATCTGCTCGATCTCCTCGAGCTCATTGACTCGATTCGAGAGCTGCCACCGCCAGTCGTTCCACTTCTCGTCAGGGATGTCCTCGTAGATCCGCGCCCGCCGGCTGACCGCCGGGCGACCGTCCGGGCCGAGCGCGCGGGCCGGGTCGGCGAGATTGACGAACGGCGCCTCGGACAGGGCACGCTCTGTGGCCTGGTGCGCGACGGCGGTCTTGATCTCCTGGGCGTCCACGCGGGCGGTGCCTCCGGTCGGTCAGCGTCTCGGGCCGGTGCATAGAAAGTATGCACCGTGCAAGTCGCCGGGATGATAGCCGAGGACCGTCCGGGCGGTCCAGCGGCCGGAGGTACCGGTGCGCGGTTACGGCACGCTGGCGGCGCGCAGGTCGATGCCCGCGCGCTGGAGCTCGCGGATGACCTGGCCGAAGAACGGGTGCTCCTCGAACGACAGGGCCTTGCGGTTGGCGACGAGGAAGAGCACCTCCCGGCCGTCGTCGATGCGCACGACCTCGGCGCCGTGGCGGTTCAGGATCTTGGCCGTGGCGGCCGCGGCCGATGCGGCGACCCGGATGCGGATGGCCGAGCCGACCGGGGGCAGGGCGTCCGCGGCCGTGAGCGCGGCCTTCTCCGCCGCGGCCCGGGCCTTCGACCCGGCCAGCGCGGCCGCGCCGAAATCGTCTGGCGCGTCGCCGACGATCGCGTTCCACAGCATCCGCTGAGTGCCCTGGGTCCAGGCTCGGAAGTTCGGGTCGACCGAGAACGACACGACGCGCCCCGCCCCGACGGCCTCGTCGACGACCGCTGCCGTGCCGGCCAGCGTGTCGACCTTGATGGCCAGGCCGGACGTCGCGTGATCGGCATCGGCCGGCGCCGGGAATGACGCGACGACCTGGCCGAGACCCGGCTGCATCGTCATGTCGTCCTGGTACATCACCCAGGCCCGATCGCCGATGTCCGTGGCCAGCGGGCTGGCGTCGTCGACCGCGACCCGGATGAGCGTGCCCGGGGCATTCGTGTGCGACGTCCCGAACTTGGCGCTCGATGCGCCCGACTTCGCGGCCACGACCGCGCCGCCCTGCCAGGCGACGATCCGGCCGCCGGCATTGACCCAGTCGCGGAGGGCCTTCTTGCCCTTGGAACCGAGCGCCTGGACGCCGTAGTTCGCGTAGCCGTCGGGCATGACCAGGACGTCGACACCGGCCAGTCCGGCGATGATGTCGGCGGCGGTCACGTCGGTGAACGGCAGATCCCAGACGTCCCGGAAGAGGTACTTCGTCTGATAGGCGGCCTCGTAGCCGCGCGTGCTGTTCGGGATCTCGAACAGGCCGACCGTCGGGAGACCGCCGGAGGCGTCCCAGGCCGGCACGCCGACCGGCGGGACGACCTGGGCGCTGGGCGCTACGGTCTGGCCGGTCCAGCCACCGTCGAGGTCCATGAGCAGCGGATTGCTCCACGCGGTCACGTCGTAGGTGACCTCGAATGGGATCCAGTCCTCCTCGTGGAGCATCGCCTGGATCCAGTGCTTCTGGCCCTGGGCCAGCGGGACCCAGTAGGTGCCGACCGGGAAGGTCCGCGCGACGGGATCGTCGCCGTAGGGATGGAAGTCCGACAGCGCCAGCTCGGCGTCGAGCGCGTAGACGGTGACGTCCATCCGCTGTAGCCGGTCGATGAGCAAGGCCAGCTCGTAGGCCTTCTCGGGGTCGTCTTCGATGAGGTAGCCGCGGACGGTCACGTCCGGCACGGGCTGGTACAGCTTGTGCTTGGCCTCGAACACGGCGTTCGGCTCCAGCTCGCCGGCCAGACCCTGCTGATACGCCTCCTCGAACGAGTTCCGCCAGTCGGCGACGAGGTCCCCACCGGCCGCGGCGCCGGCCGCGAGCGACGCCCAGATGGCCGTGAACTGCTCGTGCTCGCGCTCCGAGATCGGGTCGCCGCTCTCCTTCTCGAAGGTCATCCCGGCCGCGTGATGACCGACGGTCGGGACGGTGTCGCCGAAGATCGTCGCGAAGAAGTCGTACGGCGCCCCGTGGAAGTACTTGATGCCCTCCTCGTCGAACTGCTCGACGATGGCCGGGCTGTACAGCCCGTTGATCCAGTCGTGGGCCTGGTCGGGCGTCTCGTGGTACTCGGGGTCGGCGTTGGGCGGGAAGAAGTAGTCGGCCAGGCCGAACTCATGCGCGTCGATGAACAGCATCGGCGGGTAGTCGGCGATGACCTCGAGCTTGCCGTCGGTCTCCGGCTGGGTCCGTGCGAACCAGTCGCGGTTCATGTCGAAGCCGTTCAGGTTGCGGCGCTGCCCGATCTCGCGGCCGTCGGGGTTCTGGGTCGGCAGGACGACGACGATGGCGTCGGCGAGGATATCCTCGACGACGCAGTCGGTCCGCGCGGCCAGCTCGTAGAGGGCGTGCATCGACGCGTCGGCCCCGCTCTCCTCGCCGCCATGGACGTTGCCGGCCACCCACAGGACCGCCGGCGTGTCGGTCAGCGCGTCCGACAGCGCATCGCCGGTCACGAGCGGATCGCGCAGGACCTGCAGGTCGTCGCGGATGGCCTCGAGCGCTTCGGGCGTCACCCGGTCCTCGTGGCCGACGATGGCGTAACGGATGGAGGTCCCGGCCACGGACGTGGCGGCTTCGGCCGTGACGACCCGGTCGCTGTCCGCATCGACCGTCTCGAGATACTCGTTGATCTCGTTGATCCCGTTCGCGGTGTCGATGGCCAGCTGCTGCTCGCCGAAGTCGAACCCGAGGACGTCCGTCGCGGTCCGCACGCCGGGGTCGTAGACCGGCGGGGTCGTGAACGGATCGCACGCGGCCAGGACGACCGATGGCGCCGCGGCGGCCGGGATGACGAGGGACAGGGCGAGCAGGGACGCGACGACGCGACGGTGCACGGGGACCTCCTTGGCGCGCGGGGGAAGGACGCGTTATGAGGCGGCGGGGATGGGCGGTCAGTCTGGGCGGGCGCCCGTCCCCGGGTCAACCGCGCTGGTGCCCTCGCGCACCACGAGCGGTGCGGGGCGGCGCAGCGTTACTCGCCGACGACAGCCCAGATGAGGCCCATCATGATGAAGAAGCCCGTGAACAGGGCGATCAATCCGATGGCCCCGTACGGCGAGCTGGCGCCCACGTGGGGGACGAGCTGGAGGGTCACGCCGAAGACGACGAGCCAGAGGATGAACAGGAACGTGAACAGGAACTTCGCGTTCGGGTTGGTGATCTTGCGCGCCCACCCGGCCCAGCGTCCGCCGCCCTCGGCCGTCAGCACGGACCGGAGCATGATCCAGATCATCAGGACGACGATGGCCGTCGAGACCCAGAATGGGATGGGCTGCAGGAACCAGACCAGGAACAGCTGCATGGTGCGGCGATGCTAGCAGATGGGTCGGCGCCCTCGGGCGGCGCCTTCGATCGCGATCGGGACTACGATGGCGGGGCAGCGAGCGGCGTCGCGACGGCGATGGGCTCGCCATCCGATCCCGTCCTTCACCCGAACGACTCACGTGACCCCCTTCGATCGCCTCGGCCGGTTCACCGTGCGCCACGCACGCCTCGTCATCGGGGCGTGGGGCCTCCTCCTGCTCGCTGCCCTGCCGCTCGCGCCGCAGGTCCCCGGGGCGCTGTCCGCGGGTGGCTTCATCCTCGACGACCTCGAGTCCGCGCGGGCCAAGGCGACCCTGGAGACCGAGCTCGGCGCGCCACCGTCGGCCCTCGTCGTCGTCTTCTCGAGCGACACGCTGGTGGCGGGGACGCCGGCCTTCGAGGGAGCGGCCGCCGAGGCGATGCGGGACGTGCCCCGTGCCCCGCACGTCGCCCGGGTCATCTCGCACCTGCTCCAACCGCGCCAGATCGCGGCCGACGGCCACACCGCCTACGACATCGTCCTCCTGGACCTGCCGCCAGACGACTCACCGGACGCCCTGCCGATCCTGCGCGAGCGGCTGCGGGCCGTGCCCGGCCTCGAGGTCGAGCTGGCCGGTGGTCCGGCCTTCTATGGCGACGTCCAGGCCGTCTCGGAGCGTGACCTCCAGCGCAGCGAGCTGATCTCCCTGCCGCTGGCCGCCCTGGCCCTCCTGCTCGTCTTCGGCTCGCTCGTCGCCGCCGGGGTCCCGCTGGCCGTCGGGGGCGCGGCGGTCCTCGTCGCGCTGGCCGCTATCTTCGTCGCCGCGACGCTCACGCCGATGAGCATCTTCGTCCTGAACCTGGCGACCCTCCTGGGGCTCGGCCTGGGCGTCGACTACTCGCTGCTCATGACCTCCCGGTTCCGTGAGGAGCTGGCCCATCGCGCCGGCGACGAGGACGCCGTCGCCGAGGCCGTCCGGGTGACCGTCGCGACAGCCGGCCGGGCCGTGTTCTTCAGCGGCCTGACGGTCCTCCTGGGGCTCATCGGGCTCGTCCTGTTCGAGTTCATGATCCTGCGCTCGGTCGGCATCGCCGGCGCGATCGTCGTGGCCCTGGCCGTCGCCGCGGCCCTGACCCTGCAACCGGCCATCCTGACGCTGCTCGGTCCTCGATTGGACCGCCTGGCCGTCCGACGGGTCACCGTGGAGCCCGGCGCCGACGGGCCGTGGGCCCGTTTCGCGCGCCGGGTCATGCGCCACCCCGTCGCCATCCTCGTGCCGACCCTCGCCTTCCTCCTCCTGCTCGGCTCGCCGTTCCTCCACGTCCGGTTCAATGCCCCGGACTCCAGCGTCCTGCCGGCAGACGTGCCGTCGCGCCAGGCGTTCGACCGGCTTCGGGACGCCTTCGGCGAGGGTGAGTTCGCGCCGATCTCGCTGGCCATCCGGACCGATGGCCCGGCCACCGACCCGGCCAACCTCGCCGCCCTGTACGCGTACTCGCGGCGGCTGGCCGACGACCCGCGGATCACGCGCATCGAGGGCCTCGTCGACGTCGACCCGCGGCTGACCCTCGAGCAATACCAGCTCCTGTACGGCGATCCGAACGGCCCGCGCGATCGATTCGTGGCGACCGGCCTGGCGGCGACGACGCGGGCCGACCTGACGACCTTCACCGTGTTCACGCCCTACGGCCCGAACCGCGACGAGGGTCGAGGCCTGGTCAGCGACCTCCGGGACGAGGCCGGGCCGCTGGGACCGCCCGCCGGCGTTGCCGTCCTCGTCGGCGGCGGCGCGGCCGATGTGGCCGACGTCGTCGACCGGGTCGCCCAGGACTTCCCGCGGACGGCCCTGTTCATCATCGTGTCGACCTATCTCGTCCTGTTCCTGTTGCTCCGCTCGGTCGTCCTGCCGGCCAAGGCGCTGATCATGAACACGCTGTCCCTGACGGCCAGCTTCGGCGCCCTGGTCTGGATCTTCCAGGACGGCAACCTCAGCGCCATCCTCGGCTTCCAACCGCTCGGCTTCGTCGAGACGACCCTGCCGGTCATCCTGTTCTGCGTCCTGTTCGGCCTGTCGATGGACTACGAGGTCTTCCTGCTGTCGCGGATGAAGGAGGTCTGGGACCGGACCGGCGACAACACGGAGGCCGTGGCCCGAGGCCTGGAGCGCAGTGGTCGCATCGTCACCAGCGCGGCGCTCATCGTCGTCGTCGTGGCCGGCTCGTTCGCGTTCGCCGACATCGTCCTGATCAAGGCACTTGGGCTCGGCGTGGCCATCGCCGTCGCCCTCGACGCGACCGTCGTGCGCGCGCTCCTCGTGCCCTCGACGATGCGGCTGCTGGGCCGCTGGAACTGGTGGATGCCGTCGTCGCTCGAGCGGTTCGTCGGGGCGCACCTGCCGGCGACCGAGGCCGAAGTCGAGGCGGCGGCCCGATGAGGCGCAGCGGCCTCCTCGTCCGGCTGGCCGGCCTGGCCGTCAGCGCGATCCTCGTCACCGGCTGCGCGTCGGCCAGTGGGGCCATCCTGGCCAATCCGACCGCGCCGCGACCCTCCGTCCCACCGCCGACCGCCCCACCGGCTACGGTCCAGGATCCGCAGCCGGTCAGCCTGCCGCGCGACGACGGCCCCCACGACCGGCTCACCGAGTGGTGGTACTACACCGGCCACCTGCAGGCGACGACCGGCGAGCGACTCGGCTTCGAGTACGTCATCTTCCGCGCCGAGCGCGGCACGTTCCCGACGACCTGGGCCTCGCACCTGGCCATCACCGACGAGACCGGCGACGCCTTCCACTACGGCCAGCGGCTCGAGGTCGGGCCGGACGTGGACCGCTCGCCGCGCGATGCTGCCGGCCGACCGACGGGGTTCGACCTGCAGCTGTCCGGCCTGGACCCGACCGACCCGGCGACGGCCGGCCGGCCGGCCTGGTCGATGTCCGGTCGCGACGGTACCGACGAGCTGCAAGCCGCGCTGGCCCCGGACGAAGCCGCGCTGGCCGGGTCGCCTGGTGGCCTGGGCCTGGACCTGGCCCTCAGCGCGACCAAGCCACCGGCCCTCCACGACCGCGACGGCTGGATCGACTTCGGGCCGGCCGGCAGCTCCTACTACTACTCGCGGACGGCCATGGACGCCGCGGGCACCGTCGTCCTCGACGGTCGCGAGCTGGAGGTCGAGGGCGAAGCCTGGTTCGACCACCAGTGGGGCGACTTCATCAGCGTCGGCGGTGGCGGCTGGGACTGGTTCGCGGTCAACCTGGAGGACGGGACGGACCTGACCGTCTCGCTCGTCCGGGATGCCGACGGGACGTACCCGCTCGTCTACGGAACCCTCGTCGACGACGACGGGACGACCCGCCACGTCGATGCCGCGGGGCTGTCGGTCGAGGTCACCGACCGCTGGCGAAGCCCGACGACCGGGGCCGATTACCCGGCCGGCTGGCGGATCAGCGTCCCCGTCGAGGACCTGACCATCAACCTGATCCCGACCGTGGCCGACCAGGAGCTGGACACCCGGGCGACGACCGGCGTCATCTACTGGGAGGGGTCACAGGCCGTCCGCGCGCGGCGCGGCGGTGTGGATCTGGGGGGCGAGGCGTATGTCGAGCTGACCGGGTACGCGGACGGGTCGGCCGCGACGCCGTGACGACTACGGCGTCGTCAGGTCCGGCAGGTCCAGGCCGGCCTCGGCGGCCAGCGCCCGGGCTTCCGCATCGAGGGCGATGAGCCCGTCGATCAGGACCAGCATCCGCTGGCTGGCCCGGATGTACGCCCCCTCGTTGGTCAGCGAGGCATCCAGGCCGTCCTGGGCCGTCGTCGCCACCGCGGCATAGACCTCGGTCAGGCTGATCGACAGCGGGACGGCCGTCGGCCAATCCGTCAGCCCCGGGGTGAGTCGATCCCCGAACGCGGCGTTGGCCGACAGGCTCCGCAGGATCCGGGCGAGGTCGGCGGTGGAGGGCTCGCGGACCGCGAGCACGGCGGCCAGTCGGCCGGCGTCGGTCACCAGCCGCTGGTCGAGCGCGGTGGTCTGGCGCAGGGCGGAGACGGCGGCGGTCGGGATGGTCGGGGCGATGACCGGGGCAGCCGTCGCGACCGGAGCCGCGGAGGTGTTCGGGACAGCGCTCGCCGCCGGGGCCGTGTCGGTCACGACCGTCGCCGAGGCGGACAGGGCCATGGCCAGCCCGACCGCGCCGCCACCGACGAGGAGGCCGACGATGAGGCCACCGGCCAGATAGCTGAGGGCTGTGGTGGCCCGGCCACCCGACAGGAGGCGCGTTCCGCAGCCGGGACAGCGACGCGTTCCGACACCCAGCGGCCGATGGCACGCCGGGCAGTCGAAGATGTTGGCGTCAGCCTCCCCGATCGGCAGCGCCTCCGACGCTGACGACCTCGACCGACGGCCCTTGCCGGGCAGCGCGTCGATGGTCATGCGAGTCCCCTGGCAGCCGGCACATCGCCGACCGATGCCCCGGATACTGGACCCGCGCGCGTTCGTGCGACCCCCGGACGATGGTCACGGTCGGTACCAGTGCGCGCTGGCGCTCGAGCGGCATCGCCCGGTCCGCCGCGATACTCCGTGGATGCGCTTGGAACTGTCCCGCCGTGGCGACTACGCGGTCCGGGCCATGATCGCCCTGGCAGGATCCGACGGCGGCTGGTCGAGTGCCGGCCGGATCGCCGCCGACATGGCGATCCCGGAACGGTTCCTGCCTCGCGTCCTTCGCGCGCTGGCACGGGCCGGTCTCATCGAGGCGCGGACGGGCCGGGCCGGCGGCTACCGCCTGGCCAGGCCGGCGGCGGAGCTCAGCCTCCTGGACGTCATCGACGCGATCGAGCCGCCGGACGAGATCCCACGCTGTGTGCTCCGCGGGATCCCGTGCGGGATCGACGGCCGGTGTCAGGTCCACGACGCCTTCGACGAAGCGCGTCTCGCGCACCGCGCCCGTCTGGCCGCTGCCTCGCTCGACGCCTACGCCGCGCGCTGACGAGACGGGTCACAAGAAAAAGGGGCCGAATGGCCCATCCCAGCTCTTCGGGGCCGAGCGACTATTCGTGTACCAACTTGGTACTCGTTAGTCCGATCCCGACACCGGAGGTGGTCACCCATGCGAGGCCTCACGACTTGCCTCGTCCTCACGCTCTCGTCCGCCCTGCTGGCCGCCTGCGGCGGCAGCGGATCCGGTCCGTCCTGGACCTTCGGCCCGGCCGGGTCCGACGACCAGCTGGCCAGCGCGAGCGGCGCACCGCCCGCCGATCACGGCACCAGCCACGAGCCGGCGGCGGCGTCCGGCACGATCACGTTCGAGTCGTTCGATCTCGGCTTCACGCCCGCGAACGCGTCGGTCGACGCGCCGGGTCGCTACACGGTCGAGCTGCGGAACACCGGCCAGGTGCCCCACGACATCACGTTCCCGGGGGGCGAGCAGGCGCTCGCGAACCCGGGTGAGACCGCCACCGTCGAGGTCGACATCCCGGCCGACGGGATCACGTTCATCTGCTCGATCCCGGGCCACGAGCAGGGCGGCATGGCCGGCGCCATCTCGGTGGCCGGTACGGCCGCCGCGTCGCCGGCCGCGTCGGAAGACGACCATGGCGGGCCGGCCCCGACGACCGACGTCGTCGCCGATCCGAACGCCCCCGCGCCCGCGACCTACGACGCGACGGCCCCCGCCCGTCTCGAGGGCGAGGTCCACGACATCGACCTGGTCATGACCGAGCAGGAGATGACGGTCGCCCCGGGCTTCGTCCAGAAGGTCTGGACGTTCGGCGGCACCGTCCCGGGTCCGGTCATCCGGGTCAAGGTCGGCGACACGATCCGCGTCCACCTGAAGAATCCGGCGGAGAACCAGATGTCGCACTCGATCGACTTCCACGCCAGCCAGGTCGCCTGGAACGACGAGATGCGCTCGATCGCGCCGGGCGAGGAGCTCGTCTACGAGTGGACCGCAGACTACGCCGGCGTCTGGATGTATCACTGCGGCACCTCGCCGGCGCTCCATCACATCGCCAACGGGATGTTCGGCATGGTCATCGTCGAGCCGCGCGAGGGCCTGCCCCCCGTCGACAACGAGTTCGCCATCGTCCAGTCCGAGTGGTACCTGGGACCGCAGGGCGAGCCGGTCGACCTCGGCAAGGCCATGGCCGCCGCGCCAGCGCCCGACTTCGTGGTCTTCAACGGCGTCGCGAACCAGTACATGGACGCGCCGCTCCAGGTCGGGACGGGCGAGACGAACCGGGTGTTCGTCCTCGATGCCGGCCCCAGCATCGACAGCTCATTCCATATCGTCGGGACCATCTTCGACACCGTCATCAAGGAGGGCGTGGTCCTCAGCAAGGGCAACGACGGGAACTGGGGCGCGCAGGCCGTCGATCTGGCGCCGGCCCAGGGCGCGATCGTGGAGTTCACGACCGCGGAGGACGGCCTCTACCCGATGGTCACCCACGCGTTCAACTTCGTCGGGCGCGGTGCCCTCGGCGTGTTCCAGGCCGGCGACGGCGACCCCGCGCCGTGAGCCGCCCGTTGCGGGCCTAACTGATACTCAGTCTCGACAAAGCGCGCCGGGGGCGCTATCGTCCCGGGCATGGTCGACGCCGCCCCGCTGCTCGCCGCCCTCGATCGCAGTGACTACCGGATGACCGGTCCGCGGCGCGTGGTCGCCGAGCTCGTGGCGGACCAGTCAGGCCACTTCTCCGCCGCCGACCTCGTCGCCGCTTCCAACGCGCGGCGTCTCCGGATCGGGCGCGCGACGATCTTCCGGACCCTCGAGGTCCTCGCCGACCTCGCCGTCGTCGAGCGGATCGACCTGCCATCGGGCGAGCACGCGTACGTCGCGTGCCAGCCGAGCCATCACCATCACGTCGTCTGCTCCCGATGCGGGCGGGCGCAGGACGTCGAGGACGCCGGGCTTCGCGCGCTCGTCCGCGACGTAGCCCGACGGACCGGGTACACCGTCGACGCCCATCGCCTGGAGCTCTTCGGGCTGTGCCCGGAGTGCCAGGCCACGGCAGGACCGGCGGCCTGATGCTCGTCCCCGCGCTCCTCGTGTCGCTGGCGGCATTCGTGTCGACGTACGCCGGCGGCTGGATCGCGCTGCGCGCGGTCCGCTACGTCGGGATCATCATCGCGGTCGGGGCGGGTATCCGGATCGGCGCCGCCTTCTTCGACCTCATCCCGGAGTCGATCGAGCACACCGGCTCGCTGGAGGCGGCCATGGTCTGGACTGCGGCCGGGTTCCTGACCTTCTACGCCCTCGAGCGGCTGACGACCCTCCATGTCGGCCACGAGACGGCCTCGGAGCTGGACCACGACAGCGAGACCCACCAGCACCTTGGTATCGCCGGTGTGACCGGCATGGGCGTGCACAGCTTCCTCGACGGCATCGCCCTGGCGGCCGGCCTGGCGGTCGGCGGCGGGCTGGCCATCGTCATCGCGACGGTCGTCGTCGTCCATCGCTTCAGCGACGGGATCGGGGTCGTGTCGTTCCTGCTCGCCAGCCGCACGCCGACCCGCGTCGCCTACCGCTGGCTGGCGCTCGTGGCCGCCGCGCCGATCGCCGGGGTCCTCATCGGCCTGATCCTGACCATCCCGGACGTGGCCCTGGGTGCGCTCCTCGGCTTCTTCGCCGGGTTCTTCCTGTACGTCGGTGCCACGGAGCTGTTGCCCGAGGCCCACCGCCATGACCAGTCGCGCTTCGTCGTCCTGGCCACGCTCGCCGGGGCGATCGGGATCTACCTGTTCACGCTGGTCGTGGCGTCCATCGGCGCGGACGCGCACTAGCCCTGGGCCCTCAGGCCTCGAGCGCCGCCTCGAGCTCGGCGAGGGTGGGCATCCCGCCACGGGCCCCCGGCCGGGTGACCGACAGCGATGCCGCGGCCACCGCCCGGGCGGCCGCCGTCGGGAGGTCCAGGCCGGCTGCGAGCCCGGCCGCCAATGCGCCGTTGAGGGTGTCGCCGGCTCCGACGGTGTCCAGCGCGTCGACGCGGAGGGCCCCCAGGGTCTGCGACGCCCCGCGCTCATCCAGGCGAGCCCCGTCGGCACCCAGGCTGACCAGCAGCGCGGCCGTGTCCGGCAACCCGACGGAGCGGAGGACCTCGAGCTCACCCTCGTTGGGCGTCAGGATGTCGGCCGCGGTGAGCGCCTCCGCATCCAGGCCATCGGCCGGGGCCGGGTTGAGGATCGTCGTCGCGCCGCGGGCACGGCCCAGCTCGAGGGCCGCTCGGCTCGTGGCCGTCGGGATCTCATGCGAGACCAGCACAACGTCGCCTGGACCCGGCGCGAGGCGGTCCAGGGCGGTGGTCGCGAGGTCCGGCGTCAGGAGCATGTTCGTGCCGCTGGCGACGGCGATGAGATTTTCGCCGCGGGCATCGACGAGGATGAACGCGACCCCGGTCGGTCGACCGTCGAGGACGGTGACGCCATCGATGTCCACGCCCTCGCCGGCCAGGACCCGGCGGGCGCGATCGCCGAAGGCATCGTTCCCGACCGCCCCGACGAACGCGGTCGGCGCCCCGAGGCGGGCGGCGGCGACGGCCTGGTTGCCGCCCTTCCCGCCGTCATGCTCCACGAGCGTCCCGCCGGTGACCGTCTCGCCGACGCCGGGCAGACGCTCCGTTGTGACGACGAGGTCGACGTTCACCGAGCCGACGACGAGGACTCGAGACCTCGGGCCGATGGCTCGCAGGCGCGTCGCCTCGGACCTCGGTGCGGGCCCGCCCACGGTCACGACCCGGTGACGAACTCGCCGCCGTCGACGCTGATGATGTCGCCGTTGATGAAGTCGGTGCCGTCGCCGGACAGGGCGAGGATCGCGTTGGCGACGTCCTGCGGCGTCGTCATCCGGCCCGTCGGATTCCGCTTCATCGTGATGTCGATCATCGTCTGCGACTCGGGGATCTTGAGGAGCGCCGGCGTGACCGTGACGCCGGCTCGGATGCAGTTGGCGGTCGCGCCGGTGCCATGACGGGCGAGCTCCATGGCCAGCTGGCGGACGTGCGACTCCAGCGCGGCCTTGGCCGACGACACGACGCCGTAGGACGGCACGACGCGGGTGGACCCCTCGGAGGTCATCGCATAGATCTTCGAGCCGTTCGCCAGGAAGCCGCCGCGCCACAGGTCCTGGACCCAGTAGACGAGGCTGTTGGCCATGACGTCCTGGGTCATCTCCATCTTCTTGCGGTCCACGCCGCCCTTGGGGTCCTCGGCCAGGAACGGCACGAGCGAACCGAACGCCAGGGAGTGCATGACCACCCGGACATAGGGGTCGCGACCCGCCGCCCGGGAGCGCTCGAAGCGCCCGCCGAGCGCGGCCATGGCGGTCGCGCGCTTCTCGTCGTCGGCGGCGTTCATGTTGATGTACAGGGCTTCGGACCCAGCGGCCTCGATCGCGGCCTTGACCTCCTCGACGTGGGCCAGGGCCGCCCGGAAATCGAGGTGGATGCCGCAGATGTTGTAGCCGGCCTTCGCGAGCGTGATCGCGGTGGCCTCGCCCATCCCGGACGACGCGCCGAGGATCAGCGCCCAGCGCTCGCGGTCTTCGGTCATGTCGGTAGAGCCTCCAGGGAGGCGGCGCCGACGGGTGCCGTCGCGCCGCAGGGTGGGTCGGTCGTGGGCGGCCCGAGTCTAGCAGCGGCCGGACGCCCGCTGACCCGTCCCGTGCAGGCCTGCACGCTCGGATCGCGGTGCCGGGCAAGCAGGGCCCTTCGGCCCCGTCCGGACGTGACTCGCGATGCTTGGACGACATCCATCGTCGATCTACCCTGAGCGGCGTGTCGATGCCCGGGGCCCGTGGACCGCCCGGACGGACGGGCCTGGGTATGTCGTCGACGCATCGGCATCGTCGTCGCGTATCTCTAGCGGGTCTGGACGACGGACCCCGAAAGGCGAATCACATGACCATCGATGGCCAGGTCATCCTGCTGCTTCTGCCGGTCCTCCTCATCCAGCTGGCCCTCATCGTGGTTGCCTTGTACGACCTGCTCCGCCCGGAGCGCTTGGTCCGCGGTGACAGCAAGCTCATGTGGGGGATCATCATCGTGGTCATCAACATCATCGGACCGATCTTGTACTTCGCGATCGGGCGCCGGGAAGCATGAGCGGGCCTGCGGCCGTCGCCTGTCGCGGCTTGACCAAGCGCTTCCCCGGCCCGGACGGCGGTGTGCTTGCCGTGGACCACCTGGACCTGGACATCCCCGCCGGCTCTGTCTTCGGCCTTCTGGGTCCGAACGGCGCGGGCAAGACGACGACCCTGCGCCTCGTCACCGGCCTCGCCCGTCCCACCGAGGGCACGTCGACCGTCGCCGGCCGGGTCGTACGGCCGGAGGATGCGGAGCTCCGGCGCTCGCTGGGGGTCCTCGATCAGGCTCCTCGGTTCTATGGCTGGATGAGCGGCGACGAACTCGTGACCCTGGCCGGGAGGTTGGCTTGGTCTGGACGACGTCCAGCACTGCGCGGTCGGGTCGGGACCGTCCTTGACCAGGTCGGGCTGACCGACGCCGGACGCCGTCGCATCAGCGGCTACTCGGGCGGCATGCGCCAGCGACTGGGCATCGCCGCGGCGCTCGTCGCCGAGCCTGCCGTCCTCATCCTCGACGAACCGGTGAGCTCCCTCGACCCGGAGGGCCGGCGAGACCTGTTGGCCCTCATCGCCGACCTGCGCCATGACGCGACGGTCGTGTTCTCCACGCACGTCCTCGATGACGTCGAGCGGATCTGCGACCGGGTCGGCATCCTCGACGCTGGCCGCCTGGTGGAGGTCGCGCCGCTGGACGACCTGCTCGCCCGCTACGCGGCGGCCTCGTACCGGCTCGAGCCCGAACCCGACCAAGGCGAGGCCATGGACACACTGCGCGCCAGCCTCGCCATGCAGCCGTGGTGCGCCGGGCTGACGGACGACGGGGTGGCGATCATCGTGGCAGTCCGCGACGAGGCCGCGGCCGCAGCTGGGCTGCTCCCCCTTGTGGTGGGCGTCGGCGTCCGGCTCGTTCGCTACGAGCGGGTTCGCCCGAACGCTCGAGGATGTCTTCCTCCAACTCGTCGCTCGCGGGCAGACCGCGCTCGTCGCCTGATGGCCGGGCTTCGGGTGCTCCTGGGCAAGGAGTGGCGCGAGTCGTGGCGGACCTACCGGCTACCCGTCGTCGGTGCCCTGTTCCTGCTGGTGGGCCTGAGCTCCCCCTTGCTGGCTCGCTACCTGCCGGAGATCATCGAGGCGGCGGCGGGCGACAGCTTGAGCGGCATCACCGTCCCGACCCCGACCGCCGCCGACGCCGTCGACCAGGTCCAGAAGAACCTCGGCCAGTTCGGGGCGCTGGCCGCCATCCTGCTCGCGATGGGATCGGTCGCGACCGAGGTGGAGCGGGGGACGGCGGCGTTCATCCTTGCGCGGCCGGTCGGGCGCGGGGCGTTCCTGTGGGCCAAGGCCCTGGCGATCGGGATCGTCCTGGCCATCGGGGTGGCGCTGGCGGTCGCCGTCGGCTGGCTGTACACGGCCATCCTGTTCGAGCCGCCGGCCGTCGGCGGTTGGGTCGCGATGGGGATGCTGACGTGGCTCGCCCTCGCCGCCTGGGCCGCCCTGACCTTCCTGGCCTCGACCATCACGGGGTCGGCGATCGCCGCGGCGGGACTCGGCTTCGTGGCACTGCTCGTCCTGTCGCTCGTGGCCGCCGCGCCGGCCATCGCCCGCTTCACGCCGGCGGGGCTGGCGACCCCGGCAGCCGGCCTGGCGACCGGAGCGACGACCGTCGCAGCGCTTGGCTGGGACCTCTGGCTGCCGGTCATCGCCACGGTCGCTCTCATCGTCCTGTCACTCGGTGCGGCGACCGTCGCCTTCGGGCGGCGCGAGCTATAGGACCGGCCGATCGAGGCTGGGATCAGACGCAGCTGGATCGGCGTCGCGTGACCAGGCGCCAGCCGGAACTCGTCTGCGGCCTCGGCTCCGGCGACACCGGCCGTCAGGATGAGGGCCGCGAGCGCGAGCATCACCGCCCCCGTGGCGGCGCCGGCACGCAGCCGTCGGCGCGGCTGTCGAACGGGCGTCCGGCGGATCGACGAGCGGTAGGGCGACACGTCGATGATGCGGATGGGCTGGTACGGCAGCGGATCGGCGGCCGGTGCGAGGATGGACATCGGATGGTCTCCCGGTCTGGGTCTCGGGGGCCGATCCGCCGCCACCGTGGCGCCGGATGATCGGTCGAGCGATCTGCGCTAGACAGTACGACCGGTCGTGCTATCTTTGGTACCGACAGACGCCTGTGATCAGGGATGGACGGATGACGATGCCCACCAACGACCTCGAGGAGGGTCCTCGCCGCCAACGCTCGGACGGCATCCGGACCCGCGAGCAGATCCTCATGGCCGCCGCCGCGCTGGCGACCGTGGACGGCCTTGACCGGCTGTCCATCGGCGGCCTGGCCGACCACATCGGGATCAGCAAGAGTGGCCTGTACGCCCACTTCCGATCCAAGGAGGCGCTCCAGCTCGCGACCATCGAGACCGCCTGGGCCATCTTCGACCGGGAGGTCGTGCGCCCGGCCCTGCGCGCCGAGCCGGGCCGCCCGACGGTCATCGCCCTGGTCGACGCCTATGCCGATCACCTGGAACGGCGCGTGTTCCCGGGTGGCTGCTTCTTCGCGGCCACGGCGGCCGAGTTCCACATGCGTCCGAGCCGGATCGCGACGCGGCTCGAGGACTTCGACCGTTTCTGGATGGGGCTACTTCGGACGCATGTCGAGATCGCTCGTGATGCCGGCGACCTGGCGACCGACGCCGACCCGGATCAGATCGTCTACGAGATCGAGTCGCACGTCCTCAACGCCCACCTCCGGTTCCCGACCCGCGGCGACCGGCTGGTCCTGGAGCGCACGCGACGGGCGGTCCGGGATCGGCTCGGGTTGGCCGCAGCCGACTGATGCGGCGGGCCTCAGCGCGGGTCTCAGATCGTGCCGCTGGCGCGGAGTCGCGCGATCTCCTCGAGGGACATGCCGAGCTCGGCCAGGATCGCCTCGCCGTCCGCGCCGAGCATCGGCGGCGCGGTCCGGATGGCGCCGGGCGTGCGCTCGAACCGGAGCGGGATGCCGGCCTGCCGGAGTGTCCCGAACGCCGGATGCTCCACCTCGGTCAGCATGTCCAGGGCCGTGGCTTCGGGCGAGGCGAAGGCGGTCAGGACGTCGGCGATCGGCCCGACCGGCACGTCGGCGGCCTCCAGGTCGGTCAGCCAGGCCGCCATCGTCCGCGTCGCGAACCGCTCGGCCAGGATCGGCCGCAGCTCGCTGTGGTGCTCGACGCGATCGCCGTTCGTCGCGAACCGCGGATCCATGGCGAGGTCCGGTCGCCCGAGCGCTGCACACAGGCGCGGCCACTGTCGCTCCGATCCGACCCCGACGGCGATCGCGCCGTCGGCGGTGGCGAACGTCTCGTACGGCACGATGTTCGGGTGGGCGTTGCCGCGCCGACCCGGCGAGCGGCCCGTGACGAACGCGTTCTGAGCCTGATTGACGAGGACCGCGAGGGTGGAGCCCAGGAGCGAGACATCGACCCGCTGGCCGGTCCCCCCGTCGCGCTCCAGTAGCCCGGCCAGGATGCCGATGACGGCGAACAGGCCGGTCACGACATCGCTGATGGCGACGCCGACCTTGGTCGGCTGGCCACCGTCGGCATCCGCATCACCGGTGATCGACATCAGCCCGCCGGCAGCCTGGATGACGAAGTCATAGCCGGGCCGTTCGGCGGCCGGCCCGGTCGTCCCATAGCCGCTGATGGCGAGGTGGACGAGCCGCGGCTGGAGGCCCGTGAGCGTCGCGTCGTCGAAGCCCAGCCGGTCCAGTCCGCCGGGGCGGAAGTTCTCGACGAGGACGTCGGCGTCGGCCAGGAGCCGGCGCAGGATGGCCCGGCCCTCCGGCTGACGCAGGTCGAGGCGGAGCGAGCGCTTGTTCCGGTTGACGGCCAGGAAATAGGCCGCGGTCCGCGTGCCATCGTCGATGGAGCCGACCCACGGCGGACCCCAACCGCGTGTGGCGTCACCGTCGGGCGGCTCGACCTTGATGACGTCGGCGCCGAGGTCGGCCAGGACCATCGTGGCATACGGACCGGCCAGGACGGTGGAGCAGTCGATGACCCGCAGGCCGGCCAGCGGTCCGGGCGGGACGGGCGGGACGGACGGGGACATGGCGGGCATGCTAGCGCCACGATGGGCGATCGATGATCCCGCCGCGCTGGTCCCTCGATCTGGCCTGGGCGATCCACAAGGCGCTCTATGCCCTGTCCGGGCATCGCCTCGGTGCCGGGGCTCCCGCCGACGGCCGCCTCGGCACCCTGTTCCTGCGCACGCGCGGCCGCGTGAGCGGGACGATCAGGCGGAACGGCCTGTCCTACGTGGACGACGGTCCGAATCTGGCGGTCGTCGCATCGAACGCCGGCGCCGACACCGATCCTGCCTGGTGGCGCAATCTGCAGGCGACGCCGGGGGCCGTGGTCGAGCTTGGCCGGGCGGAGCGGGCGGTCGTCGCCCGCCTCGCCACGCCGGAGGAGCGGGTTCGCATCTGGGCTCGGTTCACGGCCGCCCAGCCGAGCTATCTCGAGTACGAGCGCGCGGCGGCCCGACCCATCCCGGTCATCGTCCTGGAGCCGGCCTGACCGTCAGACCTCCAGGGGCGACGGCATGACCCAGTCGACGCGGTCGCGGTTGATGACCAGCGTCCCGACCGACCGGGCCTGTGGCAGTCCCCCGGCTTCGAGATCGATCGACGCCTCGGTCAACGGCACCATCGGCGGACGGCGCCGGATCATGACCACCGGGTCGATGCCCGGCGGCACGTGGAGGAGGCCACGAACGAGATACGGGCCCATACCCAGGGCCAGGGGGTGCGGGCGGGTCCGGAGGCGGCGCTCCGGATCGCCCCGCGGGCCGGTCGCGTGGACCGCGACGATGTCGTCCCGACACACGACGACCTGGCGGACCTCGGCCGTGGAGCCCCCGTCGAACGGCTCTGCGAGCACGTCGATGAGCTCGACCTCGTCGTGGGCGTTGAGCATGTCGGTCAGGCGCGCCGCGTTGAGCCGGACCCGGCCGGAGAACAGGCAGTCCTCGCCATAGGCGACGAAGTCGACGAGCGGCAGGGCGATGACCGCCGGTTCGCGGGCGAGCATGGGGTCGACCGGTTCCAGGCCCACCCCGAAGGTGACCCGTACACGGCGTCCGAGGCTTTCGATCATGGGCCGATCGTGGCCGACCCGAGCGACCTACGGCGCCAGTCGGTGGTACCGCCCCGTCGCGCGCGGTGCGGAGCGGCACCGGTGCACGAACGCACGTCCCATCCGTGGCATGGCCCGAACGTCCTAGCGCCGCCGTCGCGCTAGCATCGTGGGATGACCGACGAGACCGCCCCCGCCCACGTCCCGACCCTGATGACCGTCCACGCCCACCCCGACGACGAGACGATCGGGACCGGCGGGACGATGGCCAAAGCCGTGGCCGACGGCCGGCGGGTCGTCCTCATCACCGGCACGCGCGGCGAGATGGGCGAGATCGTCGTACCCGACATGGACACCCCGGACAACCACCGCCGCCTGGGTGAGATCCGGGCCGGCGAGCTGGAGCGGGCGATGGGCGAGCTGGGCGTCACCGAATGGGAGAACCTCGGCTACCACGACTCCGACATGATGGGTCGGCCGGGGAACCACGACCCGCGCTGCTTCTGGCAGGCCGACCTCGACGAAGCCGCCGGACGCCTGGTCTGGATGATCCGCCGCTACCAGCCGGATGTGATCACGACCTATAACGACTTCGGTGGCTACGGCCACCCCGACCACATCCGGGTCCACGACATCACGATCCGCGCGTTCCCGCGCGCCGGCGACCGGGCGTGGTACCCAGAGCAGCTCGCGCCCGAGCACGGCGGGACCGGGCCGGCGGCCGATGCCGGGGGCCTCGCGCCGTGGGCGCCGGCGAAGCTCTACGAACAGGCCATCCCGGCCTCGGTCCGCTTCGCGATGCGCGATGCGATGGAGGCGCAGGGCAAGCCGTCCTTCTGGGCGCCACCCCCGGACGCCACGCCCGAGCAGATCGAGGAGTTCGAGGCGATGATGGCCAGGATGCTCGTCCCGGACGAGCGGATCACGGCCTGGATCGACATCAGCGGCGATCCCATCGAGCGCAAGTGGCGGGCCATCAAGGAGCACGTCACCCAGATCAGCGACGAGCACCCCTTCATGCTCTTCGGCATCGACGGCTGGCGCGAGGCGTGGTCCAAGGAGGCGTACACCCTGCGCGAGTCGTCGGTCCCCACGGACCCGCCGGAGTCGGATCTGTTCGCCGGCATCGCCTGAGTCCCGTGCCGGCCCGGGCCGCGGTCAGGTCGTGATGATGACCTTCCCGACGGCCTCGCCGGACTCGACCCGCCGGATCGCATCGGCCGTCGCCCGGAGTGGATAGACGCGGTCGATGACCGGGGTCAGCCGGCCGCGCTCCATGAGGTCCAGCAGGGTCCGCATGTCGTCGGCCCGGTAGTCGGCGAGGAACGGGGCGAGCCTGGGCCCACCCAGCCGGGTCCGGACCGCGGCGGCCACGACCCGCTTGATCGGCCCGATCCAGTCGCCCGGCCCGGGTCCGACGAGGACCAGCGTGCCGTTCGGCATCAGATGGCGCCGCAGCTCGCTCAGGGAGCGTCGCCCGGAGATGTCGAGGATGAGGTCGAATCGGTCGCCGGCGTTCAGGTCGTCGCGTGAGCGATCGACGACGCGTGAGGCGCCGAGCGACGTCATCAGGCCCGCGGCGGCCGGGCTCGTCACGGCCGTCACGTGGCCGCCCAGCGCGCAGGCGATCTGGACCGCGAACGTGCCGACCCCGCCACCGGCGCCATCGACCAGGACGCGCTGGCCCGCGCGGAATCCGCCCTTGTCCCGGATCGCCTGGAGGGCCGTCGCGCCGGCCATCGGCAGGGCGGCGGCCGCCTCGAACGACACGCCGGCCGGCTTGATCACGAGGTTCTCGGCGCGCGCGGCCACGTATTCGGCAGAACGCGCCGGCACCCTCGCCCAGGACCTCGTCGCCGGGTCGGAACCCGGTCACCCCCGGACCGACCACTTCGACCACGCCGGCGAAGTCGACGCCGGCCGCGGAGCGCTTCGGGCGCCGCAGCCCATCCGTCGCCCGGACGAGGTACGGCTCGCCGCGCATGACATGCCAGTCGTAGGCGTTGACCGAGGCGGCCCGGACCCGGACGAGGACCCGCCCCTCGGCCGGCTCCGGCCGGGGCAGCGAGCGGACCTCGAGGACCTCCGGCCCGCCATAGCGGTCGTGGACGGCCGCCAGCATCGTCGGCGTCGTGGGCGAGGGCGCGAGGGACATCGTGTGGCTCCCGTGATCAGTCGTTCTTACAGCGTAAGGTCGGTGCCACCGTAAGCCATACGATGTAAGGTGTCAACGTCCAGATCGACGCGAGGAGGCCGGATGGCGACGCGCCAGGATCGACGCGATGGGCCGCGGCCCGGGCTGACCCGTGAGCGCGTCCTCCGCGAGGCCATCGACCTGGCCGACGAGGTCGGCATCTCGGCGCTGTCGATGCGCAAGCTCGCCCAGCGCCTCGACGTCGAGGCGATGTCGCTCTACTACCACGTCCGCGACAAGACCGATCTGCTCGACGGGATGCTCGATGTCATCGTCCGTGACTTCGAGCACCCGGCGACCGGCGGCGACTGGCGCGCCGCGATCCGGGCGAGCGCCATCTCCGCCCATGACGCCCTCGTGGCCCATCCGTGGGCACCGGGCCTGATGACGACAGCGACCGCCGGCCCGACCCGTCTCGCCTACATGGATGCGCTGCTGGGCCGACTCCGTGCCGCCGGCTTCTCGCCCGAGCTCACCCACCACGCCTACCACGCCCTCGACAGCCACATCGTCGGATTCACGCTGTGGCAGGCCGGGTTCGCCGCGCTGCCGATGGACCTCGGCGACCTCGCGACGACCTTCCTCCAGACCCTCGATCGCGAGACCTACCCGTGGTTGGCCGAGCATGTCGAGCAGCACTCCGGGCCGCCGTCGGACGACGACGTCAGCGAGTTCGAGTTCGGCCTCGACGTGCTCCTCGAGGGCCTCGAGCGCCGGCGTCGCCAGCGCGCCTGATCACCAGGGCAGCAGGCCCTTCGAGGCGTCGAAGACCTGGCCCATGACGACCCGGCCGTCGCGGGCCGGGTCGAGGAAGTTGGGCTGGGCCTTGTCCAGGATGATGTGCGGCCGCATCCGGACCTGGGCGAGCTCCTGGCCTCGGAACGTGAGCTCCAGGGTGATGCCCTCCATCGTCGGCTCCGACCAGGTCTGGTCGAACACGAAGTTGCCGAGCGCATACCAGATGGGCTTGCCCTCGTAGACCTCCATCGCCGCGGCCCAGTGAGCGTGGTTGCCGATGATCATGTCGGCCCCGGCGTCGATGATCCGGTGGGCGAGATCCTGCTGGGCCTCGAACGGGTCATCGCGATATTCGGTGCCCCAATGCGGGAAGACGATGACGACGTCGGCCCCGTCCGCCCGGGCCTTCTTGATGTCCGTGGCGACGCGCTTCGCGGACAGCGGGGCGCTTCCGGCCGTGTCCGCATCGGCGAAGTAGTAGCGGGCGATCCGGTCGTAGGCCAGGATGGCCACGGTCGTGCCGCCCACGTCGAACGTCGCCGGCCGCCGGGCGGTGGCTTCGTCCTTGCCCGCCCCGGAGTACTTGAGGCCGCGCGACTTGAGGTTCCGGATGGTCTGGATGATCCCGGCCCGGCCGGCATCGCCGATGTGGTTGTTGGCGATCCCGACGTAGTCGATGCCGGCGTCGACCAGCCCGTCGATGAACTTCGGCTGGGCGGAGAACACGGTCCCGCTGGTGTGCCAGCGCGCCTTGTTCGGGGCCGGGTTCTCGAAGTTGGCCATGGCGATGTCGGCACTCGAGATGAGCTCGCGCATCGCGCCCTTGTCGCCGGTCCGGCGGACCCGGGGCAGCTCCCAGCCGAAGGATGAGCAGCAATAGCGGCTGGTGATGTCCGCGGTCCCGCCATCGAACGGGAAGTCGGCGCCCTTGCCGTTGACCTCGATGGTCTCGTGCACCCCGCGGTCGAGCAGGATGTCGCCGCCGGCGAACAGGGTCCAGGTCGTGGCCGGATCGTAGGCCGGCTCGTCGGTCGGGGGCAGGTCGGCGGTCAGCCGCCAGTCCGCCAGGTCGCGGACGCGCTTCCCGCCGAACAGCGAGCGGGAGCCCCAGGCCAGGGCGCGGACGGCCGGGGTGACGTCCTCGACCCGCAGGAACGCCAGGCGGTCGCGCTGCTTGGCCATGTCCCGGCGGAGGGCCGCGGCATCGGCGGCCAGGATGAGCCGGTCGGGATCGTCCGGGGCGGCCAGGTCGAGCGCGGCCAGGATGGCCTCGGCCTCGCCCTCGACGAGCTCCAGGGCCTCGTACCGATCGCTCCGCCCGGCCAGGACGTCGGCGACCTCGTCGCGATCCGTTGACGCCCGGGCGGTCCGGAACTGGGTGACTGGCACGATGAGCGCCTCGGTCGCCGGTGCGCTGGGGGCGTCCGCCGACGCCGAGGGGTTCGGGTCGGCGCTGGTCGTCGGCTCGGGTTCGTCGGAGGGTCCGGGACTCGACGACGGCTGGGTCGTCGGCGCGTCATCCGGCGTCGCGGTCGGCACCTCGCCGACAGCCGACGGACCAGGCGAGGCCGTCGGGCCTTGGGCGAGCCCTGTCGCGACGGTCGCCGCGAGGGAGATCGCGAGCAGGACGCCGACGACGAGCAACGGGACGGGGATCCGGTTCACCGCGGGCATTCTGCCAGAGGACCTCATCCGGGCATGAAGAACGCCCCGTCCGGGCGGGCGGACGGGGCGTGGATGGATGCGAGATGGCGGACCCGACCGGATTCGAACCGGCGATCTCCAGCGTGACAGGCTGGCATGTTGGGCCGCTACACCACGGGTCCTGAGTCGCGGCGATGGCGGAGCATAACAGGTGCGACCGGCCTTGTCTGTGAGGCCCGTATACTCGGCGCCCATGACCGAACGGCTCATCGACCTGCGTAGCGACACCGTCTCGCGGCCCACGCCAGCCATGCGCTCGGCGATGGCCGCGGCCGACGTCGGCGACGACGTCCTGGCCGAGGATCCGACGGTCAACGCCCTGGAGGAACGGGCCGCCGAGCTGCTCGGCAAGGAGGCCGGGCTGTTCGTGGCCAGCGGCACGCAGGGCAACCTCGTCGCCCAGCTCGCCCACCTGTCTCGCGGCCAGGAGACGATCGCTGGCCGCGAGCACCATATGGTCATCGACGAGGCCGCCGGGCATGCCGTCGTCGTGGGGACGAGCATCCGGGCGCTGGACGACCGGCCCGACGGCACGCTCGACCCGGTCGACATCGAGGCGGCGTTCCGCAACCCGCTCGATGCGCACGAGCCGATCACCGGCATGATCACCCTCGAGAACACCCACGCCCATTCGATGGCCCAGCCACTCCCGCCCGCGTACCTCCGCGAGGTCGGGGCGATCGCCCGGCGGCGCGGCGTGGCCTTCCACATCGACGGCGCCCGGTTCTGGAACGCGGTCGTCGCCCAGCGGCCGGCCGGCATCACGGCCCGCGACCTGGCCGGACCCGCGGACACCGTGACGTTCTGCCTGAGCAAGGGCCTCGGTTGCCCGGTCGGGTCCGTCGTCGTCGGCGCCAAGGACGTCATCTGGCGCGCGCGGCGCGGCCGCAAGCTGGTCGGCGGCGGGATGCGCCAGGCGGGCATCCTCGCGGCCGCCGGGCTGGTCGCCCTGCAGGACGGACCCGAGGGGATGATCGACCGCCTGGCCGACGACCACGCCAACGCCCGTCGCCTGGCCGAGGCCATCGCCGACTTCGACGGCATCCGGAGCCCCGGCCACATCGCCCAGCCGGTGGGCGAGCGCCTGGATCCCGGCCGCGTGGCGACCAACTTCGTGCTCTTCCGGGTGGACCGGGACCAGGAGGCGTTCCTGGCGGCGCTCCGGGCGCGGAACGTCCTGATGACCGAGTATTTCCACGGTCAGATCCGGGCGGCGACCCACCACGACGTCCACGCGACCGACATCGACACGGTCATCCGGGCCACGCGCGAGGCCCTCGCCGAGACCGCGCCGAGCCGGCCCGCGCCGACCGCCGTGGGCGCGACCGCCTGAGCCCGCACGGCCGACCCGGACGGGACGGCATCGACCACCACATGGAGACGACCCGCTTGCCCGAATCCCAGCGCGCTGCCCTCCCGCGCCCGACCCCGGCCATCCCGGGACCACTCGACGCCACCCTGTTCGAGCTCGTCGAGACCCGCTTCCGCCGGCTCGTCCGCGACAACCCGGTCCTCGCGACGTCGCTCGGGCTCCATGACCAGGACGACGTCCTCGGCGACGGCGGGCGCGAGGCGGTCCTCGCCGAGCTGGACGCCGAGCGAGCCCATCTGACGGCCGTCGAGGTCCTCGACCCGGCTGGCCTGTCGCCAGAGGCGCGGTTCGAGCGCGAGCTGGAGATCCACAACGTGCGGCGGGCGATCTTCGATACCGACGTCCTCCGGATCTGGGAGCGTCGGTCGCTGGCCCTGGACACCATCGGCGACGGCCTGTTCCTGTTGTTCGCCCGGGACCACGCGCCCCTCGCCGAGCGCCTGGCCGCGATCACCGGCCGCATCGAGGGCATCCCGGCCTTCCTCGACGAGGCCCGCACGCGCGCGACCGTGCCCCAGGTCCGCCGCTGGCAGGACCTCGAGATCGAGACGGCCGGGGAGATGCCGACCTTCCTCGACGAGATCGTGGCCGCCGCCGATGGGACCCTCGCCCCCACCGAGCGCGCCCGTCTGGATCGGGCGGTCGACGCTGCGCGGGTGGCTATCGACCTGTACGGGACGTGGCTCGAGGGCACGCTGGCCGGCGGGACCGAGACGTGGGCCATCGGCCGCGAACGGCACGATGCCCTGGTCGCGTTGCGGGCCTTCGACGGTCTGGATTCGGACGCCATCCTGGCCCTCGGCTGGGAGCGCCTGGAGACGGAGACGGCGGCTCGGGCGGCGGCCGCGCGGGAGGTCGACCCGGCGGCCACCGAGGCGGAGGTCATCGACCGCATCAAGTCCGACCAACCGGCCGACTTCCCGGCGGCCCTGGATGCCTATCGGGACGCGATGTTCCGGTCGCGGGCGCACCTCATCGACGCGGGACCTTGTGAGCGTCCCGGCCGACGAGCGGATCGAGGTCATCCCGACCCCGGAGTACCTGCGCAACGTGCTGCCCTTTGCCGCCTATTTCGAACCGGCGACGTTCGACCAGTCACCCAAGGGGCTGTACGTCGTGACCCCATCCGTCGGGGGCGATCCCGAGGCGATGCGCGAGCACAACCTGGCGTCGATCAGCAACACGAGCATCCACGAGGCGTATCCGGGCCACCACCTGCAGCTCGATGTCGCTCGCCGCCATCCGTCACTGACTCGACTGCTGACCGATGCCCCCGAATTCGTCGAGGGCTGGGGGATGTACTCCGAGTTGATGATGCGCGAGCACGGCTTCGACGACGACCCGCGCTTCCGGGTGGTCATGCATACCGACGCCATCTGGCGGGCGTGCCGGATCATCCTCGACGTCCTGCTCCACCGCGGCGAGCTGGACGTCGACGCCGCCGTCGACTTCATGGTCGAGCGCACGAGCTTCCAGCGGTCGAACGCCGCGGCCGAGGTGTCCTGGTACACGTACCGGCCGACGTACCCGATGTCGTACCTCCTGGGCCGGACGATGCTCCTCCAGCTGCGCGCGGACGAGCAGCGACGCCTTGGCGACGCGTTCTCACTCAAGGCCTTCCACGACACGCTCCTGCGCAACGGGTCCCTGCCGGTCAGCTTCCACCGGCGACTCCTGGCCGGCGAGGGCCGCTGAGGGTGCTGGTCATCCCGGCCATCGACCTGGAGGCCGGCCGGTCACGCGTCGTGTATTGGCCCGGAGCAGGCGCCGGGATCGGGGCGCCGACCGACCGGCCGGACCGCATCGTCGAGCGGCTCGTCACGATGGGCGCGCGACTCATCCACCTGGTCGACTTCGACGGGGCCCGCGCCGGAGCCCCGGGCAACCTCGAGGCCGTCGGGGCGATCGCGGCGCGCCACGCGGTCCCGCTCCAGCTGGCCGGCGGGGTGGACACGCCCGAGGCCGTCCAGCTCGCATTCGCCGCCGGCGCCACGCGGGTGGTCCTGACCACGGCCATCGCCGACCGGCCCGAGGACCTCCATGCTTGCCTCGCCATCGCCGGCGACTGGCTGGCCGTCGGGCTGGATCCGCGCCCCGACCGCCTGGCCGCCTTCCCGTGGCGCCGCGCTCAGCCGCCCACGGTCGAGGGGCTGGTCGAGGAGCTCATCGGGGCAGGCGTCGCCCGGCTCGTCGTCGCTCATGGCGGATCGGATCCGGACCTCGAGCGGGTGCGTTCCATCGTTCGGACGTACGATGCGGAGGTCCTCGTCGCCGGCGGGGTCCGCGACCTGGACGGTCTGCGCCGCGTGCGTGACACGGGGGCTACCGGCGTCATCCTCGGTGAGGCGCTGTTGTCCGGCGCCATCGATCTTCCCGCCGCCCTGGAGGCTGCCGCATGACCCCCGGTCCCATCGCTCCGCTGCGTGCGCTCGGCGCGCTCGCGATCCTCGTCGTCGCCCTGGCGGCCTGCTCAGCGGAGCCGGGTGCCTCCGGTGTGGCGACCGAGCCGCCGGCGTCGGCCGAGAGCCCGGCCACGTCACCCGGAGCGACATCCGGCGACGGGTTCGACCCGGCCGCGTGCCCGACGAGCGAGCCCGAGCCGCTGCCGGCGGGTGAGACCCGGACCGTCACGATCGCCACGGAGCTCGGCTCGATGGACCTGGAGATCGATGGCAGCCTGTCGCCCATCGCGGCCGGCAACTTCGTGGCCCTCGCCGAGTGCGGCTGGTATGACGGCGTCGTCTTCCACCGGGTCATCCCGGGCTTCGTCGTCCAGGGTGGCGACGGCGAGTTCGGACGTGCGCCGGATGTCGACCCCGACTTGGTCGGGACCGGCGGTCCCGGCTACACGATCACGGACGAGCCGGTCACGGCGACCTACGGCCGGGGCGTCGTGGCCATGGCCCGGACAGCGCAGCCGAACTCGGTCGGCTCGCAGTTCTTCATCGTCGTCGACGACGCGGCGGAAGCGGCCCTGGCGGACGCCAACACGTATCAGATCATCGGGACGGTCAAGAGCGGGATGGAGACGGCCGACGCCATCGTCGCCGCCGCCGACCAGGAGATCCCGACCGACCCGGTCGAGATGACCGCGGTGAGTGTCGCCAACCCGTAAGCCCAGCCACCAACCCACTACAAGGAGCCAAGCCCATGACCTCCGCGACGATCACGACCGACCTCGGCGACATCGACGTCGACCTGTTCGACAGCGCCGCACCGAAGGCGACCAAGAACTTCGTCGACCTCGCCCAGAAGGGCTATTACGACGGCGTCGTCTTCCATCGGGTCATCCCGGGCTTCGTCATCCAGGCCGGGGACGGGCAGCATGGCAAGAAGGACAGCCTCGATCGAGGCCGGGTCGGGACCGGTGGCCCCGGCTACACCTTCGAGGACGAGCCCGTCCAGGGCGACTACGTCCGCGGCTCGCTGGCCATGGCCAATGCCGGCCCCAACACGAATGGCTCGCAGTTCTTCATCTGCACCGCCGACCTGACCGGTCGCCTGCCCAAGAACTACACGCTGTTCGGCCAGGTCACCAAGGGCCTCGACGTCGTCGACCAGATCGTCGGCGCGCCTCGGGACGGCAAGGACCTGCCGCACGATCCGGTCGCGATGACCGCGGTGACGATCCACCAGGAAGCCTGACCAAAGGGTCGTTGACCCGTCATCCAAACCTCCGCATCGGCCGTGGGTTGAAGGAAGGTTAAGGAATTTACACAGTTCCCTATGCCAAAACCCTTGGAAAACGGCCCCTCACGAGGTAGGATATCGATGCTGCTCAGTCAGCCAAGCTGCCCCAGCGTCAAGGTCATGGGTAGGTAGGGTCAGGGTAGTCGGTGCAGCCGACGTGATAGATGCCTTTGGCGCGTGGCAGAAGTGTCCGTGAAAGCGGACTCCTTCACCGGGACAGCATCGAGGCGGCTCCTTCGGGAGCCGCCTCGGCTTTTTCCCCGGGGTTCCGGCGGCGTATCGTGGCGTCAGCCGCCACGTCTTGAGAGGGATCCCCATGACCTTGTCCCGAGCCCGACTGTCGATCCTCGTCGCGTCGCTGATCCTCACGCTGGCTGCATGCGGCGGCAGTGGCTCGGGCGGTGGCGACGGTTCCCCGGCCACCCCGCCGACCGTGAGCGACGCGTGGGTCCTCGTCCCCGCAGAGGCGACCATCCCGGCCTACGGGTACATGACCATCACGAGCACCGCGGCCACGGCCGACTGGCTCATCGCCGCGACGAGTCCGCTCGCCGCCGACATCCAGCTCGTCGAGGTCCCGGAGGGTGCCGCCGCCGACGCCGAACCAGAGCCGATCGATCGCATCGAGATCCCGGCTGGCGGCACCGTGACCCTCGCCGCCGATGCGGCGTCGCTCCAGCTCCTGGGCGTCACCGAGCTGCCCGCGGCCGGCTCGGCCGTGGAGCTCCTGCTGACCTTCGAGGAGGGCGGCGAGGTGTCCGTCCAGGCCGAGGCGCGTCCCGGCTGACGGCAGCGCGCGACCTAGCCCCAGCATCCGGGTGGGGCGCGGACGAGCCTACCGCCAGTCGATCGCCCGCACCTCGATCGGCTCACGGACACCCTTGAGCGTCAGCAAACGTGGCTCCGAGGACGGGTGCCGCGACGCGCCGGCCTGGTCGATGACCGCGGTCGACACGAGGATCTCGTCCCCCGCCGCGGCGGCCCCGATCCGCGCAGCGACGTGGACGCCGCGGCCGACATAGTCGCGACCTTCACGAGTCGCCTCCGCCGCATGCAGCCCGATCCGCACCCGCGGCGCGAATCCGTGGTTCCGTCGGTGCTGGGCCAGTCGGCGCTGGATGTCGACGGCGCACTCGATGCTCTCAGCGGCGAGCTCGAAGGCCACGAAGAACCCGTCGCCCGTGTGGTTGACGTCCTCGCCCCGATGCTGGGCGAAGGCCGACCGCATCTCGCGATCGTGCCAGCGAAGGAGCTCGGCCCAGGCCTCGTCGCCGATCAAGCCGACGAGGTCGGTGGATGTGACGATGTCCGTGAACATGAATGTCTTCGTGGCGCGCTGGGCCGGCCGCGAGGTCGTCGCCCCGTCGTCACCCAGCAACGCATCGACGCGCTGCAGGTCCAGGGTGGCGCCGAGCCGCTCGAACGCGGCGCGTGCGGCTCGCAGGTCGCGCCGGGCGGCAGCGACGTCGCCCTCGGCCGTGATGGCCTCGGCAAAATGCAGGCGGGCGCGGGCGGCCTCATACGGCAGCTCGGTGGCCTGCCAGATCCGCCATGACCGGCCGAGCAACGGCGAGGCCTCAGCCGGCCGGTCCTCGCCGAGGAGCAGCTCGCCCCGCGCCGTGAGCGCCCCCGCCTCGAACAACGGCCGCTCGTAGTCCGCGGCGATCGCGTCGAGCTCGTCGACGGCCCGACCGGCCGTCTCCAGGTCGCCATCGGCGATCGCGATCTCGACCTGCGCCGGCAACAATCGACCTCGCGTCGTTCGGTCGGCCGGCCCGCCCTTGCCGGCAGCGGTCGCCAGGGCACGGGCGATGGCACGTTTGGCCTCGTCCACCTCGCCACGCGCCAGCTGGAGGAGCGCGAGGCCGGGCTGTGCATCGTGGCCGTACTCGTACGCTCGATCGAACGCCTCGCCGGCTCCCTGCAGGTCGCCCATCCGGAGGCGGACCTCACCGATGAAGTAGTGGGCGAACCCGACCCCGATCAGCATCCGGAACCGCTCGAGCTCGTCACAGGCCTGACGGGCCTCCTGCTCGGCCTCGGCCCACTGTCCCCGGAGCATCTTCAGCTCCGCGCGATGGACCCGGCAGACGCCCGGGTACCCGCCCACGGCTTGTCGACGCATCCATCGCTCGGCCTCGTCGGCCCACTGGCCCGCACGCTCGAGGTCCCCGATGTCCCGGCACGTGGCGATCGTCTCGCAGAAGATGTCGCTCGCGACCATGAGGTCGAGCTGGCCGGAGACCGCGGCAGCCGCCGCCTCGTCGATCAACCGGAATCCTGCTTTCCAGTCCCCGGACATGACCTCGGCCATGCCCTTGAACATCATCGCGGCGTACAGCGCGTTGGCGCTGCCCTGGCGGCGCGCCATCGCCATCGCCTCATCGGCGGCGTCGATCGCTACGGTCAGCTGCCTGGCCATGAGTGCCCCGAACGCGCGGTATGCCAGCAATCCGGCATGCACGGGCGACTCCGGTTCGGACTCGAGCAGGTGCTCGGCCCGGGCCAGCCATCCGGCACCGACGGACATGGCGCCTCGATAGATCGCCTGATGCGCGAGCTCGAGGGCGACCAGCGCCGCGTCGATGGCCCGGCCAGCCTCGCTGTAGCCCGCGAATGCCCGCTCGAGCGCCTCGGTCGATTCGTCGGGTCGGCCGGCCCACCATGAGGCCGTGCCAAGGCGGCCGAGGTCGTCCGGCGCCAGTCCTCCGTCTAGATCGGCGGCTTTGAACGCCTCGATCGCCTCGGCCCACGCGTGGCGGGCGATCGCGTCTCGACCTGTTTCGAGCGTCTCGACCATGCCGTGAGCTCACTGGTGGTGCGGTCACGTGTCCCGGACCGAGGCTTGATTATCGGTGACGCCCGCAACCGTCGAGCCGGACCTCGCACACACCTGCCGACCCCTTGTCCGGGTAGCGCCCCTCGGCGTACGGTGGCGGATACGGATCCGGGGCTGGAGCAGGAGGGCTCGAGATGGCAGTCGCGACCGATCGGACCGTTCCACCGGCGCTCGAGGGTTTCGCGGGACGCGTCCTCGTCCCCGGCGATGCCGACTACGACGACGCGTGCACGATCTACAACGCGCTGATCGACAAGCGGCCCTCGCTGGTCGCGCAGTGCCAGGGCATCGCCGACATCGTGGCGGCCGTCTCGACCGCGCGTGACGAAGGTCTTGAGCTGTCCGTCCGAGGCGGTGGCCACCAGGTGGCGGGCCGAGCCCTCAGCGACGGCGGCTTGACGATCGACCTATCGCACATGAAGGGGATCCACGTCGATCCCCAGGACAAGACCGTGCGCGCCCAGCCGGGCGTCAACTGGAAGGAGTTGAACCGCGAGACCCAGGTTTACGGGCTCGCGGTGACCGGCGGTGTCATCTCGACGACCGGGATCTCGGGTCTGACCCTCGGCGGCGGTCTTGGCTGGATCATGGCCCGCGACGGCCTCGCCCTCGACAACCTCCTCTCGGCCGACGTCGTGACGGCCGACGGCCGGGTCCTTCGGGCCAGCGCGGACGAGAACCCCGACCTGTTCTGGGCGCTCCGCGGTGGCGGCGGGAACTTCGGCGTCGTCGCGTCCTTCGAGTACCGGGTCCGCCCGGTCGGTCCGACGGTCGTCGGCGGTCTCGTCGCGCACCCGTTCTCCGCGGCGACCGAGGTCCTAGGGTTCTACCGAGAGCTGACGTCTTCGGCATCGGACGACCTCACGGCGTATGCCGGGCTCATCCACGCCCCTGACGGTGCGACCAAGCTCGTCGCGATCGTGGTCTGCCACGTGGGCTCTCCGGAGGAGGCCGAGAAGGAGCTCGCGCCACTCCTGGCGTTCGGATCACCGGCCCTGTCGCAAGTCGGGCCCATGCCGTACACCGCAGTCAATGCCATGCTCGACGCGGGCTATCCGTACGGCTCGCTCAACTACTGGAAGTCGAGCTTCATGGACGAGTTGACGGACCCCGCCATCGAGGTGCTCATCGACCGCTTCGGCAAGACGAAGGGTCCCATGACCGCGTTCCTGCTCGAGCACGTCCACGGCGCCGCCACGCGGGTCCCGGAGTCGGCCACGGCCTTCCCGCATCGCACGCCCGGCTTCAATGTCCTGATCCCGTCGGTCTGGCTCGATCCGGCCGACACGGACGAGAACATCCGCTGGACGCGCGAGAGCCACGCCGCGCTCCGACCGCACCTTCGGGCCGGGCGGTACGTGAACTACCTGGGTGCGGACGACACGGGCGACGCGGTGGCTCGCGCGGCCTACGGCAACAACTTCGACCGGCTCGTGGAGGTGAAGACGGAGTACGACCCGACGAACCTGTTCCGCCTGAACGTCAACATCCCGCCCAGGACCTGAGCGCTCATCGGCGTCACGACGGGCGGGCGAGTCCAGCCGCCGGGTCGGACGGCGCCTCGGTGACGAGTCCCAGGCTCTCCGACTTGACCTCGAGCAGGGTGTGGGCGATGAGGCCGTGCGCCTCACGGTGCGCCCGGCTCGCCGTCTCGCGGTCGGGTGCCTCCACGAGGCAGTAGACCAGGCCGCTCGGCACGCTTCCCAGCAGTGTCCGGACCGCGTCGGACTGGCTCTGGCGGACGAGGCTCGCGTCGACGTTGGCGCTCGTCGCAGCCGGGATGTCATGGATGTCCAGATAGGTCTTCACTTCGATCTCCTGTGTCGGGCGCGGGGTCCACTCGAGCGGCATCGGCGGGAGCCCCCAGCGCCCGCCGATCCGCGCTCGCTACTGGACCGAGACCCGGATGAGGGCGGCCAGCGCCGGGTCGACGACGACGTCATCGACGCCGGCCAGCGTGTCGATGACGAGCGTGTCGAGGACCGGTTCCGCATGGACGATCCGCACGAAGGTCGCCAGGCCGCTCACTTCGACGGCAGCGCCCGCCGCGTCCACGCTGACCGTGTCATCGCCGGGCGTGCCTTTGACCGTGACCGCGTCGGCCGTCTCATCGCCGGTCGACGCGCCAGGCGCACCAGCGAGGTCGACGTCGACGCGGGTCAGGTCGGTCCCGGTCATGTCGTTGACGGTGACCGTGTCCGTGCCGCCGGCAGGGCGGACGTCGATCGCCTCGACGTCGCCGAGATCCATGACGATGCCGCCGAGGTTCCTCGTGAAGAGGACCCGATCCCCGCTGGCCGTCGCGGCCATGATCTCATTGCCGCTGAACCCGTTGAAGACCTGGGTGTCGAAGCCGCGCCCGCCGTCGACGACGTCGGACCCATCGCCTTGATCCCAGATGAACACGTCGTCGCCCTGGTCGAGTCGCGCCCGGTCGGCGCCTTGATTGCCATCGACGAGGTCATCGCCGCGACCGCCGATCAGGACCTGGGCGCCGTTGCCGCCGAACAGGCGGTCGTCGCCGTTCTGCCCGTCGATCGTCGTCGCCTCGTCGATGGCGAAGACGCCAGCGGCCTCGTCGATCCGGACCGTGTCGTCGCCGTTGCCGGCCGCCACGTCGATCGCGACGAACGTGCCGCGGTCGAACGTGACGTCGGCGGACCCGTCGTCATCGACGTCGACCTCGAGCTGGCTCGCGTCGGCGGCACTGAGGCGAAGCGCGATCCGATCGGCCGCCGGACTGCCGGCGATCCGGAGGGTACCGTCATCGATCGTCGCACTGACCGCAGGAGCGGCGGCGGCCGGCGCCGCGGTCAGGACGAGGCCCATGAGGACGAGCGCGCCGGAACCTCCCATCGCTGCTTGCAACCGTCGTCGCGCACGTCGCGCGGTTCGCTGGAGTCGGGACATCTCGAAGATCTCCTGTGGTGCCCTCCGCTACGAGTCATGGCGCGGTTCGCCGAGATCGGGGATGACATTCCCTGCCCATACGCAGCGGGGCCGCGAACCAGTTTTGGAGCTGGCGAAATGGGACCCTGCGTCGCGCCGAGCGGGCTATCGCTGCGCGGTCACTCCGGCAGCTCGAGTCCGCCCTGGAGCTTGCGCAGGATCGCTTCGAGATCGGCGATCTCCTTCGCGTCAAGGCGCTCCAGGAGCTGAGCGTCGCTGATCGCGACCGCCGCCACGGCCGCATCGACGACCTCGAGGCCTTGCTCCGTCAGCTCGACAAGCACCCCGCGACGATCGTCCGGGTCCGGCAGCCGACGCACGAGGCCGCGCCGCTCGAGCCGATCGATCCGGCTGGTGATCCCGGCCGACGACAGCATCAGGCCGCGCCCGAGACGCGTCGGCGAGAGGTGATAGGGCGGTCCAGAGATCCGAAGGGCGCTGAGCGCGCCCACCTCCCCGCGGTTCAAGCCGAAGCGGCCGAAGACGGCTTCCTGGCGCTTGGCCAGGAGCGGACCGATCCGGCTCAGGCGGCCGGTCACCTTGAGGGCGCCGATCTCGAGGTCCGGTCGGGCTTGATGCCAGGCCCCGATGAGGCGGTCGGTCAGATCGTCTTGCACCTCGTCATGGTAGCGGACGTCCATGCTTTACGTTAGTATCTCACTCGCGAGTTACTTACTCGCATAGCTAGACGAATGGCGGGGCACGATGGCCACCCAGCACGCCGTTGACCGACAAGAGGGTGATGCGACCGGGAGAGCGTCCGACGCGACGTTGGTCCAGGCCGTCCGGGCGGGCTCGCAGGCGGCGTTGGCGGGCCTCTACGACCGCCACGGGCTTGCGGTCTTTGCCGCGGCGATGCGGGTCGGCGCCGATCACTGGATCGCGGCCGAAGTCGTCCAGGAGACCTTCCTCACCCTGTGGGACCGCGCTGAACTGTTCGATCCGGCGCGCGGCGCGCTCCCCGCGTGGCTGGCGCGGATCGCGCGAAATCGAGCGATCGACCGCCTCCGTGCCGCGACTCGCCACGACCGCGCGGCCAGCTTCTCGTCCCTCCACGCCGAAACGGATGACGGCTCGATGGACGAGTGGCTCATGGGCTCTGGAGCGCCGATCGGCCTGGGAGAGCCGGATCCCGTCCCGGAGATCGCCCTGGTCGACAGCGAGACACGAGCCACCATCGAAGACGCCCTGAACTCCCTGGATCCGCTCGAGCGGCAGGTCATCGTGCTGGCCTACCAGGGAGGCCTTTCCCAGTCCGAGATCGCGACCACCCTGGGCTGGCCGATCGGGACGGTCAAGACCAGGACGAGACGGGCGCTCCGCCACCTACGCGACCGGCTCGAGGCGTCTGGTGCCAGCATCGAGGTGGACGATCCGAGGCCCAAGGGGATCGCGGCTCGATCCCACCGGTCGCTGGGCGACCGGAGTGCCGGAGCCGTCGCTCGCGACTGCCTCGCACCGTGCTAGCTGCCGTCGACACCTCGCACCTGCCATGAGCCGCTTCGAAGATTGAGACAAGCGCCGCTTCGGCCAGTCATACCCTTGTGAGAGCGCCGTCCAACTCGGGGCTCGATCTGAGGGAAGGGATGGATCCTGAACTCGTGATCCGGGCGCAGGGCGGCGACAACGAGGCATTCGCGAGCCTTGCCGTGGCCTGCGGCGACCGGCTGCACGCGATCGCGCATCGGATCCTGCGCGATGTGGATCTGGCCGAGGACGCGACGCAGCAGGCGCTGCTCGCGATCTGGCAGAACCTTCCGATGCTCCGCGACCCGGCCCGCTTCGAGGCCTGGTCGTACCGCCTCCTCGTCAACGCCTGCTACGACGAGGGACGCCGGCGGCGTGTCTGGAACCCGAACCTGCGCGTGCTGCACGACGACGACACTGCGGGGCCTGACGCCCTGAGCCAGGTCCACGATCGGGACCAGCTCGAGCGTGGCTTCCGCCGGTTGTCGATCGACCATCGCGCGGTGGTCGTGCTGCACACGTACCTTGGCCTGTCGCTCGACGAGATCGCCGACACCCTCGGCGTTCGCCCCGGCACCATCCGATCCCGACTCCACTACGCCGTGCGTGCCATGCGCGCGGCGCTCGACGCTGACGAACGCCCCTCGCTTCGGAAGGTCGTGCCATGACGACCGACCGCGAGACCCTGCGACATCATCGGGTCGTGGATGGAGGACGGCCGAACGCGGCTTCCGGACCATGTCCTCGACGCCGTGCTCGATCAGCTCCCTTCGACCCCCCAGCGCCGACCCGGGTGGTCGGCGCGGAGGATCACCCACATGAATGCCACTCGCCAAGTACGCGATCGCGGCCGCGGCCGTCGTGGTCGTCGCGATCGTCGGTCTCAACTTCCTGGGTCCGGCCCTCGGTCAACATGGCGGCGTCGGCGCCCAGCCAAGCCCGTCTCCGACCGCCACGCCGACCGCCACGCCGACCGCGACGCCGATCTCCGCGCGGGCGACCTGGAGCCGGGCAGCTACGTCGCCCGTCCCCTCCCGACGCCAGACGACGGACTGACCGTCACGTACACGGTGCCCGATGGGTGGTTCGCGTTCGAGGGTATCGGGCTGGTCCCGGCCGGCGATCCTGATACGGGGCCGCCCGGGGGGATCGCCTTCCAGTTCCTCGACGTGACCACGATCAACCGAGACCCTTGCCAGTGGCGTGGAGCGGCCGACGAGGTCAGTTTCGGGCCGGGGGTGGTCGACCTCGTCGAGGCGCTGCGCGAGCAGACGGCGTTCGAGGTCTCCGAACCCATCGACGTGACGATCGGCGGCCACAGTGGCAAGCGCGTCGACATCGTCATGCCGACCGAGCCGTTCGCGGGCCAGGACGCTCTGGCTCCTGGGTGCGACGAGGAGCGTTTCCGGGTGTGGAACGACGGCGGGGGGGTCTACGCGCAAGGACCGGCCAACCGCTGGCAGACGAACATCCTCGACGTTGACGGAACGCGTCTCGTCATCGTCGTCCAGGACTTCCCAGGTACGACGCCCGAGGATCGTGCGGAGCTGGACGCGATCGTCGACTCGTTCGTCATCGAGCCCTGACGTACCTCGATCGGGTGCCGCCGCGGATGGCCGCGGCGGCATTCGGGTTGGCGGCAATTCCTGACATTTCCTGACAGGGTCGCCGAGTACCGTAGGCGACATGAGCCCTGCCACCAACCCACCCGCCGACCGCGACTGGCCGGCCTTCGACCGGAAGGTCCGGCGGGCCGCCGGTGCCGTCCCGCCGACGGGGCTGGTGCTCATCTCGATCGTCTCCATCCAGCTCGGCGCCGCCGTCGCCGTGGATCTGTTTCCCGGTGCTGGGCCCGGTCGGCACGGCCTTCCTGCGCCTCACCTTCTCGGCGGTGCTGCTCCTCGTCGTGACCCGGCGCTCGATCGGACGGGACGCACGCCACCACCTCGGCTCCCTCCTCCTCTATGGGGCCATCCTGGGCGTGATGAACCTGTGCTTCTACGGGGCCATCGCGCGCATCCCGCTCGGCATCGCCGTCGCCATCGAGTTCGTTGGGCCGCTAGGCCTGGCGGCCGTGACCTCGCGCCGGGGGCGCGACTTCGCCTGGATCGCGCTTGCCGTGCTCGGCATCCTTCTGCTCGTGCCGGAGATCGGCCGGGCCCTCGATCCCGTCGGCGTGGCCCTCGCCGGCGCCGCCGGGCTGTGCTGGGCCGGGTTCATCGTCATGACCGGGCGCATCGGGCGGGCGCTGCCCGGCCACTCGGGTCTGGCCATCGGCATGGCCGTCGCGGCGCTGGTCGTGCTGCCCGTAGAAGTGGCGGCCGGTGGGCTGGGCCGCCTCGACCTGGGCCTGCTCGCCGCGGCGCTGGCCGTCGCCATCCTGTCGACGGCATTGCCCCTGTCGCTCGAGTACGAGGCGCTGAAGCGGATGACGGCGCGGACCTACGGCATCCTCGTGACGCTGGAGCCTGCGGTGGCCACCTTGGTCGGCGCCCTCCTGCTCGGCCAGGCGATGGGGTTGCAGGGGGTGCTGGCGGTGGCGTGCGTCACCGCTGCGGCGCTCGGTGTCACGGTCAGCGACCGGCGCGACTCGGGAGGAGCGGCGCCGACCCTGGGCTGACGTTGGCCGGCTCCTCGACGCAACCACCCGCGCGCCGCAGGTGCACCTCTCGGACTGGACCCGCGGCGCGAGGATCGGGGCGAGGCGCGAGACCTACGGGCGAGCCTCCGCTAGCGCAGCGCCTTGGATCGCGTGGCTCCGGGGTGTCGACCGGGCTGACTTGACGCTCTCGAGGAGGAGCCAGGCGAAGAGCAGGAAGATCGTCAGCGTGATGAACATCACGTGGATGCCGATCTGTGCGCCGATTGCGATCGCGACTTCTAGCCCGATGACGAGCGGCACGATGCCCATCCGACCAACCGGGAGACACGGGTCGTGCCGGTCAGGAGCAGGGCCGCGAACCAGAGGCAGACGACGTCGGGCGGGCTGGCGGCGCTCAGGAGTCGGGGGCGGGCGCCCACGAGTAGGTGCCGTACGTCGAGGGCTCGTGCGTCACCTGGGAGATCCAGTTGCCCTCGGTGTCCAGGATCCAGAGATCGCGTTGCTCGTCGGACCCGCCGGCGCCGTCGCGCGGGACCAGGAGGTACGCACCATCCGGCGACCACACCGCGGCATTCGCCTCGTCGCTCTCGTCCAGCGCGGTGATGTCACGGTCGTCGGAGCCGTCTGGTCGAATGAGGGCGACCGCGGTCGTGCTGCCATGGAACCGCGTATAGGTGATCCACTCGCCGGTCGGCGACCAGCCGACGGCCCAGACGAAGTCGGCCCGGGGCGTGATCATCCGGGCGTCGCCACCGTCGAGGTCGACCACCCAGACGGCGTCGTCGGCGGCGAATGCCGCCTGCCGGCCGTCCGGCGAGATGCTGATCACGGGCATGCCCGTATAAGCGGTCCCCGATGCGGGTGGATTGAGCTGCCGGAGGCCGCTGCCATCCGAGTTGATGACGTGGACGTCGCCGGCGTGGGTGATCCCGCCCTGGGGCCCGGTTTCGGCGAAGAAGACAATCCTCGAGCCGTCGGGGCTGAAGCCGAAGGGCTCGACCGCCAGCCAGCCCTCCAGGAGCGGCGTGACCAGCTCCATGGCGGAGAGATCGGGCGCGGCGAGGTAGAGGCCGCTCCGGGACGGATCAGTCGCATCCATGCCCGGCACGGCGATGCGGCCACCGTCCCGGCTCGACCATCCCATGAAGACGTTGAGCGTCTCGATCGGTGGCTCGAGCACGATTGCATCGCTGCCATCCGGCTGGACCGTCTTCAGCGACCAGGTGCCGTGCCCGGTGGCATCGACGGAGTAGACCTGCGAAAAGTCCGCCGACCACCTGGCGCATTCGCAGCTCTCGGCCGTGTAGAGCGGGGTCTCGTTCGTGCCGTCGGTCTTGATCGTGAAGTAGTGCTCGATGTCGTCCGTGCCCGTGCGGTGGAAGAGGACCACGCCGGCCGGGATGTCGGCCGGGTTGGTCGTGACCTCGGGCGTGGCGGTCGGTTCCGACGTGGCCGATGGTCCCGGCGACACGACGTCGGTGGCCGGCGGCGTCGTCGGCACCGATGCGGATCCCTGGCAGGCCGCGACCACGAAGCTCACGAGGATCGCGATGGTTGCGCCAGTTCGAAAGGCGGTCATGGGGTGGTTCTCCGAGGTCACTGGGCCGGGATCCAGTAGGCGAAGTTCGGCACGTCGTAGTCGGTGAGGGCCGGGTAGGTGCAGGCCGTGCAGCCCAGGGCCGTCAGCGCAGCGGGATCCGAGGGGTCGAGTCGCAGAGCGCTGCTGCCGTCGGCGTTCATGACCCAGAACTCGAAGTCGGTCGCGGGCGGCATCGGGAAGCGGGTGAAGGTGATCCGCCCGTCCCGCGTCCACGTCGGGAACGCGGCGCCGAAGTCACCCGGATCGGTCGTGCCGAGCGGGGGCGCGGTATCGGTCGTCAGTCGCTGCAGGCCGCTGCCGTCCGGGCGGACGACGTAGATGTCCATCAGCCGCTGCGAGTTGCGGTCGGTGGTGGTGTTGACAAGCGTGTCGTTGTTGGAGGCGAAGGCGATGACCGAGCCGTCCCCCGACCACTGCGGGGGCGTCATGCTCCCAATGAACTCACCGTCGAAGCCAGTGAAGAGGTCGGCGGGCGCGATCTGCCGCAGGTTGCCCACGTCGACATCGACGACGTGATTTCCGAAGGCCAGGCGCGACCCGTCGGGCGACCAACCTGGTGCGGCTCCGACGCCCAGCGTGGACTGCAGCTCATCGACAACGCCCGTCGCGAGGTCCATGACGGCGATGAGCCGCGTGTCGATCTGGTACGGCGGCACCGCGAGGATCTCCGCGTAGGCGCGACTGAAAGCGAGACGGGTCCCGTCAGGTGAGAGGGCGAAGCCGCTGTCGCCGTCCTTGTAGCAGGGCACCTCACACGGGATGTCGAGGCGCTGCAGGGCTGCGCCGTTCGAGTCGGTCAGGAACAGCGCGAAGCGGTCCGCTTCCGGCTGCATGACGAGCAGCCTCGCTCCGTCCGCCGAGGCCGAGAGGAGGACGGAGGAAGGACCCGGAACGAGCTCCCGCGGGTCGGAGCCATCGGCGTTGGCGATGAAGACGCTGGCGCGATGACAGAACACGAACCTGGTCACGCAGTCGCCCTCACCATCAGCGAGCCGCACGCGGTGCGTGTAGACGATCCGACCTGCCTCGGCGGTGGCCGTCGTCTCGGGCGACGGCGCCGTCGACGGAGCGTCGGAAGGCGCGACGACCGCGGGAGGGTCGATGAGGCCGGAGCCGGCGAGCAGCGCGCCGGCGACCGTCGCCGACGTGAGCACCGCTGCGGCGGCAAGCAGCCTGAGCCCGCGCCCGGACCCAACGCGGCGGAGGGGCGTCGGGCTGACGTTCGTGATCGCAGCCACCATCGACCGCAGGGCCGTCGGCGCCGCCTCGTCGGCTGGGATCTCGTCCCGGTACCAGGAGCGAAGGCGCAGTTCGAGCTCGTGGTCGGTCATCGGGCTGTTCCCTTGGCCTCGGCGGCCTCGATCGCCGCGTGGAGGCGCTTGAGTGCGTAGTGGAGGCGGGAGTGGACGGTGCCGGTCGGGATGCCCAGCCGGCTCGCGATCTCCTCGATGGGGAGGTCCCGGTAGTAGCGGAGCGCGACCACGACCCGGTGGTCGGGTGGCAACGTGGCGATGGCTTTGGCCAGGAGGTCGCGGTCGTGGGCCTGCCCGTAGGGATCGCCGGAGGTGATGGCGACCTCGACAGAGATGTCCGTCGCGGCCCGACGTCCGGCGCGCAGCCGGTCGCGGCAGGTGTTGACGAGGATCCGGTCGAACCAGGGCTCGAACCGTGACGTATCGCGGAGGGTGGACCACTTCCGCCACGCCTGCTCGAAGGCGTCGTGCGTGGCGTCCTGGGCGTCCGTGGCGTCACGGAGGATCGCCCGGGCCAGGCGATAGGCCGCGTCGAGATGCTGGTCAGCCAGGCGCAGGAAGGCCTGCGCGCGCTCGGTCGGCTGCTCGGCCGCGGCTGGCCGGCGCTCTGCCATCTCGATGACCTCGGACGATCGGTTCACGATGACATGACGATCCAGCTCGGCCAAATCTTCACGGCTGGCCAGATCGGCGGCGGGCCGAGTGCCCCGCGCCCCGCCCCTCGGCCGGGTCTCCAGCTACGCCACGGACGGCGGCGAGCTGAAGCTCTTCTTCGCGGACGACGCGGGCGGGATGCGCTTCACCCAGGCGTCCTGACCAGCCACGATCGGGTGCGGCCGGCTCGATGCGTCGGCATCGAGCCATCGCCCGATAGACGCCCGCCCGGTATCATTCGCGGTCCGCGCGCCTGTAGCTCAGTGGATAGAGCGTCGGCCTCCGGAGCCGAAGGTCGCAGGTTCGAATCCTGTCGGGCGCGCCATAACAACCTGCGGCAGCGCCAGCGCCATCCCGTGCTGGTACGCGGCCGGGGTGAGGCGCGCGCTGACGATCCTCGGTCCCGCCACGACGATGCGTTCGTACACGGCGTGGATCAGGTCGGCGCGTTCGGCCGGCAGGTCGGCGTGTTCGATGGCCCGACCGAAGGCCCGCAGCCACTCCACCACCCGTGCCGCGGGGATGCTCGTCTTTGCGTCCGCCGCCAGCGCCTCGCGCTGCTTTCGCAGTCCGTTCATGCGGCTGAGGTAGGTCGCGTCGTCGATCGTTCCCGCCGCGTGCTCGAGGGCGAGCTCTCGGATGCGCCGGTCGACCCGGCCCTGTTCGATGGCGATGGGTCGCTCGTCGGAGGCGAGGACCGAGACCACCGCCGCGACCGTGGTGTCGTCGATGCGCACGTTCGCGAGCTGCGCCAGGACCGCCGGCTCCCACGTGTCGTCGCCCAGGCGGGCCTTCGAGCCCCAGGCCTCGCACGGCTCGGGATGGAGCTTGCGGTGGCGACCGTCGGCGAAGGTGCCGTCGCTCCGGACTCGGCGCCCGCAGACGCATTCGAGGAGCCCACCGAGGAGGTCGATCCGCCCCCGATTGCGCGGTCCCCCGCCCCGGGTCTTGGTTCGCCGGACGTCCTCGACGCGGCCCCACAGCGCGTCGGACACGGGTGGGTCGGCCCGCCAGGCCGCCGGGCGACGGGCCGCAGCCTTGCGGCGCACCCACCCGTTGTAAAGGGGGTTCATGAGGATGCAGCGGATGCCCGAAGCTCGGAGTCCGGTCTCAGCCTCCAGCTGGCGGGTGCTGACCGTGCCCAGCGCGTACCGCTGGAAGAGGGAGACTGCGACCCCGATCGTGGCCGGGTCGATCTCCAGGACGTGCGGTGGCTCGGGCGAGCGACGGAAGCCGAGGGGCGCGCGTCCACCCGGGTCGGCCTGCTGCTCGAACTTCGCTTGGTACCCGTCGCTGATTCGCCCAGACAGGCGTCGGCTGTACCGCTCGGCGCCGGTGGCCTCGGCGACCAGCTCGTCCCAGTCGCTCGGGTCGGTACTCAGGATCCGGCGGTCGCACATGACCAGCGCCACGCCGGCCGGATGGAGCCCGTCCTCGAGCAGCTCTAGGGTGCGCCGCAGGTTTCGCTGCCAGCGATCGGAGTAGCCGGCCAGGAGGAGGTCGAAGGCTCCGGCTCGAGCAGCTTCGAGCATCCGGCTCATCGTGTCCGACTTCCAGACGGTCGTGCCACTCTGGGCGACCTGGAAGACGAGCCCGGTGTCGACGAGGCCGTGGCGCTCGACGAAGCGGTCCTGCTGCTCGCGCTGGCTCGCCGGGCCGTACCGGTCGAACTGACCGGCAGAGGACTCGCGGATCCAGCGCGCGACGCGCAGGCCGCCCACATCGTCGAGAGAGCGCGGGAGTCGGGTCATGCGGCCGGAGAGCCTTCATCGTCGGACACGGTCCGCATGTTCGCTTCGTGGGCGTCGTTTGCAAGTCGTGTGCGCTCGACGGCAGCGGGGCCATCGGGATAGCGGGCTTCGAGGGCCTCGACCAACCGCGACAGGGCAGCGACGAGCGTGTCGCTGGTCAGGCCATCATTGCCGGCTCGGTTCATCGGTCAGGTTCCCAGTCACGTTGCAGCGCCGACCCAGACCGTCGGTCGTATCGGCGCTTCGACCCCGGATCGAAGGGCGGGGTGTGTTCATGGCAATAGACGAGCCCTGGGAGGCTTTGATCGACCGGACATGGCCATGCGACGTGATCCGGCGCACGGTCCAGCACGATCGCTTCATCGCTCAACGCGGCCTCGGGGGCATCGATCGTGGCCGTGTCAGAGGACGGGGTGCAGCGAACGACTCCGAGGAGGTTGACCGTCGAGCCGGCAGCCTCGAAGGTGTCGCGGACGACATCCAGGAGCGAACGACCGTGGACGCGGTAGGCGGCGGCCAGGATGTTCCGTTGCGGCTGGGTCCGGAGCGACTGATTGGTGATCGCTTGGTAGCCCGTGGCGATTTCATCAAGGAGCTCGGGTGATGGTGCGTCGTGCCGGAAAGCCGGGGCACTCTCCATCCGCGCCTGAAGCTCGGCCTGCGTCCAGCGCCTAGCACTAGCACCTTCCTTCAAGGAATCGGTGCTACTGCTAGGTGCTACGCGCCCGTAGCTACGCGCGCGCGTAGCAGTCGCAGTTGGCTCCGAATTGGGTGATCGAGTGTGCACCCATCCGTTTTCTCATGTCGAACGACCGGGAAAACGCAGCCCGATTACTTGGAGGCGTCGTCTCGCAATCGCTTGATACGTCGCTGGCGGTCCCCCGGGTCGTCCGAGACGCCATACCGCCATGCGCCGTACCTGATGGCCCTGTCGACGATCTGGGAGTCTGCCAGGCCGGGGCTCTGTCGAATATCGTCGATCACGCACTGGCGGGCGTGCGATCGCCGGCCAGGTGGTCGTCCTGGCGGCAAGTAGACGGTCAACTCGACTTGCCGACGATCTTCGACGGTGGAGATCGGCTGGGTGAGCTCATCGAATGCAATGTTGACGATGTAGTGGTAGACCGGACGGAATGGCAAGGACTCGTTCCCGGGCTCGGAACGGACCGCCTTGACCATCTCGAGGAGGATAGATCGCGCCGAATAGGCGGCCTCCAGGTGGCCGTCGCGATCGCCCGCCTCCAGCAAGCTGGCAGCCTCGGCGAACGCCACCTTGAGTCTGTCGTGCATCTCGCGTACGTCTGGCCGGTCGAGTGCGGCGTCAATCCGTGGTCGACGCTTCATGGTCGACATAGTCCTCTAGCTGGGTACGCCCGCGCCGAGGGGGCGCCGGCGGAAGCTTAGATGTGCGGTCTGGATCAGACGAGCCGGACTCACCTCACCACCGATAGCGTCATGCACCAGTGCGTAGCGCAATCGCTGGCGCTTCGCACCATCCCATCCGACGAAACCTGCACTCGGAAGCGGCCGCGTTAGCAGCGACTTGCAGCGAAACGCAGATTGATCTTGGACCCCGAGGCGAGCGGCCAGTGCGTACCGAGGCCCAGGACCACCGGCCCGGTCCGTCGGTACAACTGTCCGCACCCAATGTGGATAACCCGTATTGACTCTGATCTGCGTGCGTCCGTACCTTCGAAGACGAGCCGACGTGGAGCTCCAGGGCTCCCTCGGCGGCCAGCGCGGATAGCGAACGGACCGGCCGATGGGCGGCCGGGCCACGGGTCATCGGAGGGAACGACCATGGCAGCCAGCCGCCCCAACGCCGCCGAGGCCGGGTTCGAGGCCCACGGCCGCCTCGCCCGCCCAGCCGTCCGCACGCTCGCCCTCCTGCTCCTGCCCATCCTCCTGATCGGCCTGGTCACGGTCGCCCGGGCCAACCTCGCGCCGGGCCGGCTGACCCTCCTGGGCCTGACTGCGGGCGCCGAGGACGCGACGCCCGCCGAGCTCACCGCCACGGCCGCCGACGCGCTCGATGCGGCGACGGCCGCCGGCGGCTCGGGCTACACGTTCGAGATCGTCCAGCGCGCCGCCATCGTCTTCGCCGACGGCAGCGAGCCGCACGACCTCGGCACCTATCTCGAGCGCGGCCATGCGGTCCCGGGCGGCTACGTCGCCGAGATCCGGCGCGGCCCCGAGGATCCGGCCGCGGAGGTCGACTTCGAAGCCGGCACGGTCGAGCTCCGGGCGCTCGTCCGCGAGGGGCTGACCTGGCGTGACGACGGCGCGGGCTGGTATGAGACGTCCGAGCCACCGGGGCTCGGCCTCGATCCGGTCACGGCCGCCCTGCTGCCGACCCTGCTCCGCGAATCGACCGAGCTCAGCGACGTGACCGAGCCCAGTGACGGGCAGGCGCCGGCGGCATCGACGGACCCTGGCGCCGTCGAACCGACTGGGACTGGCGACCCGACGCCCGTGCCACCGGCTGGCGGCGCGGCCCGGACCCTCGAGGCGACGGCCGAGGTCACCGACGTCCCGGGCATCATCGCGGTCGACCTCGCCGACTCGACCGAGCTGCTCGAGCCTGTGACCTTCGCCTTCGACGACGCCGGCCGGCTCGTCGGCCTGACGGTCGTCGCCCGCAACACGCGGCTCGAGACCGACGAGCTGCGGGTCACGACGACGATGACCTTCGGCTACCCGCTCCTCGCCCCGGGTCTGCCCGACCCGACCGAAGCCCTCGCGCCCGACCTGACCAAGGCGGTCGGGTCATGACCACCACCCGGACGCCGCGCCGCCGCGCGGTCCTCCTCGCCCTGCTCATGGCCGCCTCGTCGTTCGTCGTCGAGGCCGCCCCGACCGAGACCCCGCTGCCGCGGCCCGAGGCCCTCAACCCCCAGCCGGCCAAGGCCCTGGCCTGCGCCGACCACCCCGCGTTCGAGGGCCGCCTGACCTCGTCGCAAGACATCGGCGACGGCCATCACCCGCTCGAAGACCGGCAACGTCTATGGCTACATCAGCAAGGTCGTCGACGACTGGAGCTGCACCGCCTACTACCGCTACGACGGCCTGGCCTGGGCCCGCGACGACGGCGAGATCGACGGCAACTTCAACTGGGGCAACCTCATCAACTCGACGAGCGTGCCGTGCAACTGGGACATCGGCGAGACCAACTACCTGAAGGCCAACTCGACGACCGACTGCCACGACAGCGATTCCGAGTACGCGATGCCGATCTTCCTGGCCAACTTCTCGAGTCTGCTCGAGACGACCTTCCACAACGACGTGACGCCGGACGCCCCGGGTGACTTCGGGTTCATCCACTCGGACTGCACGTCCTACTACGGCGCCGAGCCGGTCCAGCTCAACGAGTCATGGTCGTCGGGCGACGTGGGCAACCGGCCCGGGTCCAACTGCGACCCGACCATCCACGAGTCGACCAACACGAGCCAGTCGATCGTCGTCGACGACACGCCGCCGACCCTCTCGTTCAGCGCGCCCGCCGGGGCCGCGGGAACGGTCGTCGGGGCGACCTCGACGAGTTACGGGGTGACATTCAACCCGTCCGACAACGTCGCGAACTTCGGAGCGAGCTCGCCCTGGAGCCTCAAGCGCCAGGTCGCGCCGAACATCGCTGGCGGGACGTGCGGCACGTTCGTCGACGACAGCGGCACGAACGCGTTCGTCACCGGCACGACCGAGGGCAGCCAGGGGAGCACCCAGACCCTCGTCGCCAACACCTGCTACCGCTGGATCCTGTCGGGCACCGACCTGAACGGCAACGTGGCGACCCCAGTGACGTCGGCCACGGTCATCGTCGAGTCGACCGCCCCGACCGTCATGTTCGTCCTGCCGTCGGCGGCGATCACGCGCAACAGCACGAGCTATCCCGTGACCTGGCTCGATGGCGACCGCCACGGCGGCGTGGCCAGCCGGTCGCTCCAGCGGCAGCGCCTGTCGGGGACCTGCACCGGCTCGTTCAGCAACGACGGCAGCCCGGTGACGACCGCCTCGCCCTCGACCCAGACGCTGACGAACGGGTTCTGCTACCAATGGATCCAGACGATCACCGACCGGGCCGGCAACACGGCGGCCTGCACGTCGTCGAAGATCCTGGTCGATACGACCGCCCCGATGTCCACCTTCAGCACGCCAGCGAGCGGAATCACCTACCAGTCGAGCGGCAGTGTCTCGGTGGCGTGGACCGAGACCGCCGGGTCGGGCAGCGTCAACGCGCGCTCGCTCCAGCGCCACAAGGCGACCGGCACGATCGGGACGTGCTCAGGGTTGTCCTGGGCCACCGACGGGTCGACCCCGACATCGACCGCCGCGAGCCCGGTCGCGGAGAGCCTCAGTGACGGGACATACCGCTGGATCCAGACCCTCGGCAACACCGCCGGCCAAGTCCGGCCCGAGCTCGTCGGGGTGGCTGGTCATCGACTCGGCCGCGCCGACGCGCGACCATCACCGCGCCGGCGGCCAACGCCCCCCTCGCGGGCCCGATCACCATCGAGGGCACGGCGACCGATGCCGGCTCGTTCACGGAGTACGAGCTCGAGTACGGCGCGGGCGCGAGCCCCTCGTCGTGGACGTCGCTCGGGACCTGGACCGTGCCGGTCTCGTCGGGCGACCTCGCGACCTGGGACCCGGGCGCCCTGTCGGGCGTCTACACCATCCGCCTGACCGTCCGCCAGGGCGCCAGTGCGACGACCGCCACGACGACGCGGACAGTCGTCCTCGAGAACGCGCGACGCGGCGAGGAGTTCGTCCTACACCCGGGTCCCGTTCGACCTCGGCGGCGGCTGGGCGCTCGACGTCGGGGTGGCCAACGGGGAGGCGCGTCTGGCGCGCGACCTGTTCGAGATCCCCTCGTTCGGTCCGCCCCAGGCGCTGGCCCTCTCGTACAGCTCGCTCGAGACGAGCGCGACTGGTCGCTTCGGCGTCGGCTGGCACTCCAATCTCACCCAGTACCTGACCTTCGACGCCACCGACATCATCGTGTGGCACCGGGCTGACGGCGGGCGGGTCCCGTTCGGCAAGGTCGCCTCGACCTGGACGGCCCTGCCCGGGCACTTCGAGACCCTGTCCGTCGCTGGCGGCGAGGTGACGATCACGGCCACGGATCAGACGGCCCTGGTCTTCGAGAACTCGGGCGCCGGTCGGCTCAAGCGCATCGAGAACCGGTTCGGCGAGCAGCTGGCGCTCTCGTGGAGCGCGTCGAGCGCGAACGCGACCGACGCCTCGGGTCGGGTCACGACCGTAGCCATCAACAGCACCGAGAACCGGATCACCGCGGTGACCGATTCGGCTGGCCGGGCCTGGTCGTTCGGCTACAGCGGGACAGGCGCCGCCTCGCTGCTGACGACGATCACCGACCCGGAGTCGGCGGTCACGACCCTCGGATACACCTCGAATGTGCTCACCACCGTGACGCGGTCCCGGACACGGACCGCCGGCGGGACCGACTCGGTCGTCTGGACCATCGGCTACGGCTCGGGCAAGGCGACCAGCGTCGACGACCCGGAGAGCTCGGTCGCCAATGCCTTCACCTACAACGCCGGCTCGACCGACTACGACGGCATCGTCGACGACGCGACGAGCGCGTTCGCCCGGACGACCTATGAACTCGATGTCCTCGGCCGGGTCACGACGATATCGGAGGGCGTCGACGACGAGGTGACTATCAAGACGACCCGTGAGTACGACGATGACTCGAACATCACGGCTGAGGTCGTCGCGACGGACGACGGCGACGCCATGAACGAGTACACCTATGACGCTGCGGGCAACGTGCTCACCCAGACCGACCCGATCGACGACTCGACCGACGTCGTCACGGTGAACACGTACAACGCGACCAACGACCTGCTGACGACGACGACGGCCGACAACGACGCGGCCACCCGGACGGTCACGAAGTACACGTACGATGGCTCGGGTCATCTGACCAGCGTCAACGTCAACTGCACGAGCTCGGGCACGACTCCGCCAGGATCGGGCGCCGGCGGGACGTGCACGGGCGCCGGGACCCAGGACGCCGCGACCAACCTCATCACGAGCTACGCCTACACGGCCGACGACCAGGTCAGCCACGAGGAGGACCCGGCCGGCCGGGTGACCTACTACACCTACGACAGCGACGGCAACCAGACGTCGGTGACCCGCAACTGCACCAACACCGGCACGACCCCGCCGAGCCCGTTCAGCTCGTGCACCGGCTCGGGCACGGTCGATGCCGCGACGAACGTCACCGAGACGGCGACCTACGACGGCGCCACGACCGCGGGTGGCGCGGGGCTTCCGACGACGACGACCGATGCCCTGGGGCGCGAGACCGACTATACCTACGATGACCTGGGTCGCCAGCTGACCGAGGACCTGGCCGGCGACGGCTCGATCCCCGCGCTGACCCGGACCTCCGTCTATGACGAGTTCGGCAATGTCCTGACCGAGGACGAGGACTGGGCCCCGATCGGGGGCGGGTCGGTCACCCGCACGACGACCCACACCTATGACCTCGCCAACCGCGAGACCGAGGTCGAGGACTCCGAAGGCGTCGCCGAGACGACCGACTACGACGCAGCCGGCAACGCCATCGAGACGACGAGCAATGGCGTCGCCACGTTCCGCGATTACGACCTCGCCCGCCGGCTCACGATCGAGCGCATCGGTGGCTCCGGTGCGGGGGCCACGACGCGCGAATACACCGAACTCGGCGTCGTGACCCGGGTCGTCCGTCCCTCGAACGAGTGGACAAGCGACACGGTCGACTTCGCCGGCCGCGTGACGTCGCGCGAGGTAGGATCCTCCTCGAGGGCGTGACCCCCCTCGAGGAGAGCCACTACACCTATGACCTGCTCGGCCGCGAGCTGACGGTCGACGACGAGGACGCCGGGACCGGGGCGGACACGACCAACACGTACGACCGCCTCGGGCGCCTGCTGACGAGCACGAGCGACGGGGCCACGACGACCTACACCTACGACCGGGCGGGCAACCAGGTGTCAGTGACCGATCCACTGGGCATCGTCACGACGACGACCTTCGACGCCCTCGATCGGCCGACCGTGGTCATCGCCAACGACGTCGGTCAGCCCGACCGCTGCCGAGCGAGGACGTCACGACCCGGACCTACTACGACGAGATCGGTGCGGTCGTCGCCGTCCAGGATCCCGAGGGCATCACGACCCGGACGATCCTCAACGCCCAGGGCCGCCCGTCCCGGGTCATCACCGACTGCACCGACTCGGGCACGACCCCGACGAGCACGCCGGCGTCATGCATCGGCGCCGGCACCGACAACGACAACGTGACCAACGTCGATGACCGACACGACCTACGACGGGAGCGGCCAGGCGGTTGCGGTCACGAGCGCCGTCGGGCTGGCCGAAGCGGCCACGACCGAGACGGCCTACGACGAGGCCGGGCGGGTCGTGGCGACCCGGGACCCGATGGGCACGATCACCCGGAACGAAGTACGACGCCGAGGGTCGGGTCACCGACGTCATCGTCAACTGCACGACCAGCGGCACGACCATCCTGACCTCGGGCTGGGCCGCGTGCACCGGCGCCGGGACCCAGAACGGGACGTTCAACCTGACGACGATCACGACCTACGACGACCACGGCAATGTGGCCAGCGTCGGAAGCGCCCAACGGGCGGGTCACGACCTACGTCTACGACGCGGTCGAGGTCGACCGGCTCATCAAGACCATCGACAACGACGTGGCCAGCCCGACCCTGCCGCAGCGACGATGTCACGACCGAGACGTACTACGACGCCTATGGCCGCGCCGTCGCGACCCGGACCGCGACCGTCGACGGCGCATCGACGACCGTGACCCGGACGATCCTCAACGATGACGGGACCGTCGCGTCGGTGATCCGCAACTGCACCGACACTGGCACCACGGTGCCCGCAGACGATGCCGCGGCCATCGCCTGCACCGGGGCCGGCACGAAGAACGCCGCGACGAACGTCGTGACGAGCTACGACTACGACGATCGGGGCAATCGCATCCGCGAGACGGCTCCGGACCCGTCCGAGACGACGAGCGCGCCCGGCAGCCCGGCCTCGGTCATCACCCAGTACGCGTTCGACGACGCCGACCGGCTGTGCCGGGTCGTCGAGAACGCGACCGGCAGCACCGACCTCCAGGCCCTGGCGAACCCGTGCGCCACGGCGACCCAGACGTCGGGCACGGCGACGACCAACGTGTCGACCCGCTACACCTACGACGACGCGGGCAACCTGGCCACGATGATCGATGCCCGGGGCAACACGACGACCTACGGCTATGACGCCGCCGGCCGGATGACCGAGCAGACCGATGCCCTGGCCGAGACCCTCGTGTGGGCGTACGACGCCCAGGGCAACCGGATCCGCCAGGAGAATCGGGCCGACAGTCCGCTCACCCCGAGCGTCAGCCTGGACCTACGACGCCGCCGGGCGCGAGCTGACCCGGGTCGCCGACAGGGTGACGCTCGACCTCGACCTACGACCTCAACGGCAACCGGCTGACCGCCGACGACGGGACCCACGTGATCACCGCCACCTATGACCGCCTCGGGCGTCCGCTGACGGTCGATGACGAGGACGCCGGCACGACCCCCGACACGACCTACACCTACAGCCTGACCAGCCCGGCCTGGACCGATCCGACCGGCAGCTACACCGCGACCCTCGACCCGTTCGACCGGGTGACCGGCCTCGAACGACCCGGCCAACGGCTCCGACTTCGCCTGGAGCTACCGGGCTGACGGCCAGCCGTCGCTGATCACGCGGCCCGACGGCAACTACACCGAGCTCGGCTACGACGCCCTGGGCCACCTGACGAGCTCGGACACCGACACCTCGGCCACGACCGGCGGCACGACCGGGCGGTCTACGCCTGGACCCACAACCGGGCGGGCCAGGTCCTGTCCGAGACGAGCACGATCACCGGCGACGCCAGCAACGGCACGATCGACCTACGGCTACGACCCGCTCGGCCGGCTGACCGGCTCGACCATGTCGGCCACGACGACCGCGTACGGCTGGGACAGCGTCCCCAACCGGACGAGCGTCCAGGTCGGGGCGGGCACTGCGGCCACGACGACCTACGACGCGGCCGAACCGCCCGCGGGCGGGGCCAACCCGAGCGCCGCCTACACGAGCAACGACGACGGCCGGATGCTGACCGCGCCCGGCTAACCAGTACACCTGGGACCGGCTCGGTCGGGTGACCAGGTCAAGAACGGCGGGGGCACGACCCTCGCGACGTACACCTACGACCCGCTCGATCGGCTGCGCCTCATCGACTACCCAGCGGGCACCGAGATCCGGTTCCGCTACATGGGGTTGACGACGAGCGTCGCCCAGTGGCTCGACCATGGCGCGGGCACGGTCACGCGAAGCGTCGCCAACGGTTGGACCGGCGAGCACCTCGTCGACTGGACCGGGGCCTCGAGCAACATCCGGATCTACGGGACCAACGCCCACCACGACGTGACCTGGCTGGCGGCGAATGCCGGCACCGTCAGCCAGGCCCTGCGCTACGACCCGTGGGGCACGCCGCGGGCGGCCGTGCCTGGCGGCTACACCCCATTCCGCTTCCAGGGCTCCTGGTTCGACGACGTGACCAGCCTGAGCTGGGTCGTCACCCGCTGGTATGCGCCATCACTGGGCCGGTTCATCAGCGAGGACACCCTTCTCGGCGAGCCGATCGACCCGCCAACACGGCACCTCTATGCCTATGGCGAGGGCGAGCCGATCGGGCGCTGGGACCGGATGGACGATGGGCTCGCTTGAGCCTTGCTTTCCAAACAAGGGTGATTGACGCCGTCGACCACCTATCGGCGCTCAGTCGATCCACAGCCGTGATTTCGATGGAGCAACTCAGGCAAGCCCGTGCTCGAGGCTTACAGCGTCGGAACCGTTGGAATAGACGAGGACCCGTTCGGCTTGTTCTTCGCTCACTCCCGATGGGATTTATGGATTGTCTCGAAGCGCACTTCCTACGACCCTGGCACCAAGACTTGGACGCTCTCTAGTGTGTTCGCTGCGAAAGGGCAGTTCCGAATTGAGCCGGCTCAGGGCTGGGTGGTTTTCCATGCGAAGTCAGATCTTGTCTATCAGCACCTAATCAAGTTTCGAGCAAATGCTTGGCACCGCACTGAGTTCCGGAAGCTGCGGTGGCGCGTGAGCTTCAGTGGAGTCGCAACGGCGGTGACGGGACTCCCGGGCCTTCAGTGGGTACTGCCCTTGACTCGCGAGGCTGTACGTCCGGACAATAGGGTCAAGAAGAGTTGGAAGATTGGGTGAAGCCTCGCATTGAAGCGTCCCACCTTGTTGTGGGGACGTTGGCAGGAACGATGTTTTTCGTCGCCGGTTTGGTAGGGCTTGCTGCGCCAGTGTTTGCAATCGGCCTCGCGGCAGCCCCATTCGCCACAGTCTTGGGCGCCGTCTTGGCGGGGCGACTTCGAGAGGCGCCCTCGGGGGCACGTGCGGCGCTCATTGGCGTCTTGTTGGGCCTCGTCGCATCCCTCCTGGGTTCTGCCACCTATGTCGCAGTACTCATTGCCCAAGGATCAAACACGAGCGACCCAACCGGCATTGGCGTCTTGCTCCTGCTCGTCCTGTCCGCGATTTCGCTTGCCATCTTCTACGCGATCCCTGCGGCGGCGGTCGGACTGGCCTGGGCATTGGTGGCACGAAAACTGACAAACATGCGCGCCGAGCGTCTCACAGCTACTTCGGGGATGTAGTCCTTGAGTTCCCGGGCGCATCCAGGTGCAGCATTAGCGCGCGGGTCGATGCGATTGCTAGTCCTATTGCCTCTCGCGCTAACTACGGCCGCTTGCATCCAAAGCGGAAGCGATCGATCCAGCCTCCCCAGACTCGGTGACACTCATTGGCGGGTGACTTCGACAGATGGATCCACGGTGAAGATGGCGGTCGAACTGAGTTTCGATGGCACACGGGTAGCCGTCCTCGAAACTCCGTGTCGCCGGATTGCTTCCGCCCTTGTAATCGATCCCATTGAACGAACCATAGGCTTCTTCGATCCTGTGGAACAGCTTACGCCCTGCGACCGGAGCATCGAGACAGCAGAGTCGCATATCGTCGGTGCCCTTCTATCCGCAGACTCATGGCAGATGGTTGGCGAAAGGGTGCTCGAGCTATCCGGCGGAGATTCGGACAGTCCTCCTGGTCACCGGCACGTAGTCTCTCGCTCGGTCTGAACCTGCCTTGACGGCCGGCCGTGCCATCACTTAGGGTGCTACTTGTGGGTAGCAAGTTTGATGAATTGTCATCGCCGAAGGCACTTGCGTGTACGCGATGGGACCAAGTGAAGGCGAACGGCGCCCTAAGCGGTCTGGAGGGTGTCGTTGATAGATACGAACGCGAGGTCTCGCGCCAAGTGGGAGAGGAACCCCAGGTAGCCTTCGAGCGGTTGACCGACCGCCTCCTGCGATACGACATCTTTCCGAGGACGATCATGGACCCAATCGTTTGCTCTGAGGACGGCTACATCCACGAGGGAACGACGATCGTGCAGCGGGTCTGGATCGGTCCGATCCGCATCGAGTCTGCCGTCCGCGTGTTTCGCATCTGGCAACGTAGGGACACGACCCTTGACGAAGTCGGATTTTCCTATGCGACTTTGTATGGTCATCCCGAGCGCGGCGTGTCGACCTTCTCAGTGACCGAGCACCGCAACATGGGACGAATCACGTTCTCGATTGAGGCGCGGAGCCAGCCAGGTTCGCTCGTCTACCGAATCGGACGACCGCTCGCCCGACGTTTCCAACAGCACGCGACCAAGGCGGCGATGAGGCACATGACCGACCCTGCCTGATTCGGCCCTCAATTCGGACGAGCGTCCATGCATGCCGGCGGTGAGGCACATGACCGACCCTACCTGAGTCGGCCCTCAAATTCGCACGAGTGTCGAGGCATGGCGGCGATAGGGCAACGCGACTGACTCTGCCTGATTCGGTCGTGGATCGGACGAGCGTCCAGATCGGTAGGAGTCGTCGTCATCACTTCTAGGTCGGCGGCGACCTAGTTGTAGTCCCCACACCACAACCGGGCGGGCCAGGTCCTGTCCGAGACGAGCACGATCACCGGCGACGCCAGCAACGGCACCGTGACCTATGGCTACGACCCCCTCGGCCGGCTGACCGGCTCGACCATGTCGGCCACGACGACCGCCTACGGCTGGGACAGCGTCCCCAACCGGACGAGCGTCCAGGTCGGGGCGGGCACTGCGGCGACGACGACCTACGATGCGGCGAACCGCCCCTCGGGCGGGGCCAACCCGAGCGCCGCCTACACGAGCGACGACGACGGCCGGCTGCTGACCGCGCCCGGCTACCAGTACACCTGGGACCGGCTCGGGCGGGTGACCAGCGTCAAGGACGGCGGGGGCACGACCCTCGCGACGTACACCTACGACCCGCTCGATCGGCTGCGCCTCATCGACTACCCATCGGGCACCGACATCCGCTTCCGCTACACCGGGTTGACGACGAGCGTCGCCCAGTGGCTCGACCATGGTGCGGGCACGGTCACGAGGAGCGTCGCCAACGGCTGGACCGGCGAGCACCTCGCCGACTGGACCGGGGCGTCGAGCAACATCCGGATCTACGGGACCAACGCCCACCACGACGTGACCTGGCTGGCCGCCAGTGCCGGGACGGTCAGCCAGTCACTCCGCTACGACCCGTGGGGCACCCCGCGGGCCGCCGTCCCGGGCGGCTACACCCCGTTCCGCTTCCAGGGCTCCTGGTTCGACGACGCCACCAGCCTGTCCTGGGTCGTCACCCGCTGGTATGCCCCGGCCCTCGGCCGGTTCATCAGCGAGGACTCCCTGCTCGGCGAGACGATCGACCCGCCGTCCCGACACCTCTACGCCTACGGGGCAGGGGAGCCGATCGGGCGCTGGGATCCGGACGGACGATATTGGTACCGGGTTCAGACAAACGCACCCTTGAAGTTGATCGCTGAGCGTCGGCTCGGGGGGGCGGAGAATTGGCCGATGATCGCAAACGCCAATCGGGGCAACAAGGGTCTGGACGGCGACGTCGAGGCGAGCCGTGTCAAAGCCGGTACCTGCATCTGGATCCCGCTCGGGTGGGCATCGCCGGGCACCGCACATCGCGATGTCGGCGGCTGCCCCGCGGTGACGCGGCCGCTGGCTGCTAGGAAGATGGACGCAGCCTTGAAGGAGTATTGGCAGCTCGCGCCTGCAGCAAGTCGCCTCAATGTCGCGGGAGGCTTTCGAAATATGAGTCGAATGAGGCTCGAGGTCATGACTGTGAACATCTCGGATCGACGACGCAACGTGAGCTACGGCGAAATTTCTACCGAGATGGACGGGCTTTTTACGGACCAAGCGCGAAGTGCCATACGGAAGGGCGGAACCGTCGTCAGGGCACGAGAATACTTCTCAAACATCGGTTCGGACGTCAGGATCGTCTCAGGAAACCCGTCATGGCCGAGCCAGTTCCCGGGCGCCATCGCATTCACGATGGGTTGGTACGTGTTCGTCGACCAAGCCCACACACGGCCCGATCGAGCATTGATGTCCCATGAGTACGTTCACATCCTGCAGTATCAGGGACGCGGCCTGGGCATGTTGAATTATGTCCTTGAAGACACCGGTCCGTCGAACAAATATGAGGCGATCGCCTACCTGTGGTCTGGCTGGACGTACGCAACCGGCCGAGCCTCCTGGGAGACCTTCAGATACCCGACTCCTTGAACGGGGATCGCCGTGAAGTCAGCTAGCCGGGCACTGATCGTCGCTAGCCTCCTAGCTGTAACGACCGCTTGCGTCCCTACCGAGCAAAGCACGACACAGGCGCCGCCGGCTGTGCGCATCGTCAGTGATCCATCAGAGGAATTTGCTGGCATTGCGGTCGACGTCGCATCGAGGGACGCCTCGACCGTAGCCGTCGGCGTGTTGGACTCGGACCTTCGAATCTGGATGAATGAAGGGCCCGGGCGCCCCTGGCGCGCCATTGACCCAGAGAGAATCAACGACCCATCGACGTCATCCGGGTTTCTTGCGGTTGCCGGTGGACGACCTGGCTTCTCGATTGTTGGCCAGCAGCAATCAGAAGGACCCTTCCGACTTGTAGCCTGGGTCTCGCCGGATGGCCTTGAGTGGTCGTCGGTAGACAGCCCTAGCCTCGTCTCGGCCGGTGACATGTTCGTCGCAGACATGATCTGGGCTGAGGACCACTTTGTTGCCGTCGGTACGGCAACGGTTCCCAACCAGTCGGATAATACGGACGTCGTTGTGCTGGTGTCCCCGGACGGCGTGGCATGGACCCGCATTGACGACGAGTCGCTTCGATCAGGTGACGCAATCATCATGCACGCGGTTGGCTCGGTCGACTCGACACTAGTGGCGGCTGGTCACGTCAACTTCGAGGGCGCGGATCTCTTCACAAGCGACGATGGTGGCCGGTCATGGGATCGCACCAGTCCTCGAGCCCTCGAAGGCGCCACGGTCCGGTCCATAGCCGCCATCGAGGGAGGCTTGTTGCTTGGTGGATGCGTGGACGGAAACGGGGATGGCACGGGCGTCTTCGAAGCACGCATCTGGCGGTCGACCAACGGGCCGGACGGTCCCTTCGACGAGGTTCGCCTTGCTGACGATGGTGCTCGGTCCTGCGTTGTGGACCTTGCAAGCGTTGGGCCCGAGTCGATTGCGGTCGGCTATGTCGAAGACGACGCGGCCATGTGGAGTTCCCGCGACGGCGAGATGTGGGTTCGTGTCGACCTGCCTACAGGTGGGTATACCGAAACGGGCCTTTCCGGTGTCTCGGCCAACGGTGCGCGAGTGGTCGCGGCGGGATCTGGTCTGAAACGGGATGCCGGCCAGGGCAGTCCGCCTCACGCGTTGATTCTTGAGCGCGAGTAGGCTCCTGGTCTGGCCAGCCGACCGGACGGGATGGTCCCCGGCGAGGAGCGCCCGTGGCCTATTCCGGCGACGCGCACCTTTGATGCCCACCCATCCTACGCAGGGGCGGTCACACCAAGGTCCCTCAGCGTGCTCGCCAGCGCCCGGTTGACCTAAGTGGCACCGATTGCGGTCGCGACGACTGGCCAGGCGGCGTCGGTTTCACCTTCGAGGCGGCGCAGGTATACGGTCGTGACCGCCAAGCTCGAGTGATCAAGGAAGCTCGAGACCGCCTCGATCGACTCTCCTGCGTCGCGGCGAAGCTTCGCCGACGTGTGACGCAGCAGATGGATGCCAGAAGGTGGGAGCCCGGCCAGCCGCAGGTAGCGTCGGAACCGGGCATAGAACGTCCCGCTGGTCACGCCGCGCTCCCCGGCCCCAGCCTGCCAGAGCGAGGCCGTGGGTGCCATCTCGGCCAGGTCCAGACCAGCGTCCCGGAGGGTCCTCCGGATGGCCGTGAACGCTGGACCCGGCAACTCGCGTCGGCCGCGCTTGCCGCCCTTCCCGCGGTAGGCATAGAAGGGGACGTCGTCCTCGACGGCGAGGTCACCTGCGGTCAGGCCGATGACCTCAACGCGGCGACGTCCGGTCAGGATGAGGACGAGCAGGATCGCCCGGTCGCGGCGCCCGACGGCCGTGTCCGGGACGACAGCCAGAAGGCGTCGGACCTCCTCGGCCGACAGGCCGCGCGCCGGCGCAATGATCGTCCTCGGGCGTTCGACGGCATCGCACGGGTTGGCCGCCGTCAGACCCATCCGGATGAGGAATCGGAAATAGCTCGACAGGCAGGCGATCCTGGCCGCTATCGTGGCCGACCCGGGGTCGCAGCCGGACCCACCTCGACCGTATCCCCAGGCCAGGACATGGCCGGGCGTGATCTGGTCCGGCCCGCCGACGGCGTTGAGGAAGGGCCACAGGATCCGGGCATAGGTCTCGACCGTGCGCGCCGATCCTGAGCGCCGCTCCTTCTCGGCGAGGAAGGCCATGACGGTCTGCTGCCAGGCAGGTGCGTCGGCCGGCGCAAGGTCGGGAAGGAGCTGGGTCACCATCGAGATGAGTTCTCCGTGGGAGGTCCGTCCCCACATGAGTCACTCACGCCGCGGCGAAAGGCAAGTCACTAAGGCCCGTTAGTGACAATTCCGAGGGGCAGCCCTGCTGCCTGTGCCCCAGGCGCTCGGATCGGCAATCGTGTCGGATGAGGGCGATATGCGGTCGAGCCTAGCCGCCGTTGGTGGGTGGCGCTTCTGGCTGGACACCGTTCCCGTACGTTCCGCGTCCGAGCTCGGCGGGCTTCCCGTTTCTGTCCACCGTGTCGATCCGGAAGGCCCCATCGGCCAGCGTGCACGGTGCGCCCTCGCAGCTGACGATGACCCGCTCGACGATCGTTGGATCGATGTCATCGAGGATGACCTGGCCAGCGATGCCCGTGCATCGGTGGAGCTCGATGGCGCGACATTCGATACTCGGCGCCCCTGCTACTGCTGGGACGATCTGCCCCAAAGGCGCAGGGTTGACGGAAGGAAAGGCGCTGGATCCGCCACACGAGGCCAGGATGGACAACGTGCCGGTGAGCCCAAGGAGTGCTGTCAGGGTCCGCACAACGTCCACACTGGATCTCCTCGTCGAACGAGTCAGTGGGGCAAGTCGACTCCCGCGCCAACAGCCCACGCGCCCGCGTGAGGGTACGACGTCGCGATCGGTTCGAGCGTCACGCCACGTCGGGTGTGAGTGGGTAGCTAGGGGGCCGTGACCTCGACCTGCCACGGACCGACGATCCGCCGCTCCGGCTCGTCGCCGATTTGGCGGTCAGCCTCGCGGATTTTGATCGACCACTCCCCAGAGGCGTCATCGGTCCCGCCATCGATCTGGATCTCCGCGACGCCCGGCTCGCCGATCGTCTGCAAGACGAAGGGGAAGGTCTGGCCGCCGCGGCTGATGTCGCCGATCAGCGTCCAGGTCGCGCCGGGGTCGTCGTAGGTCAGGCGGAGCCGGATGGCTGACGGACCGATCACGACCTCGTCCACGACGAAGGGCGTGCCGTCGATGTCGATCGGTGCATCGGGCCGGACCACGGTCGCCCCGCCATCGACCGGAACGTCGATATCGAACGACCAGCTGCCCTCCTGCTTGCGCCATGGATTCCAGTTCGGGTCCTCGCCGGTCGGCACCGGGAGCGAACCGTCCTCCCAGAAGATGTGCGGGATGTCGACATGGAACCGGTGCACGCCTGGTGCGACGGGGCCGGGCGCCAAGCGCCACTGGATGTTGGTGGCGACCCACTGACCGAGTGGGCGTGCGGTCGCGGTCCCGGCGCCCGCCCAGGTCCCGGTGTCGTCGGACACGACCGAGTACATGGCCATCAGCTGGCCCACATCGGGTCGCTTGCGTTCGTCCTCGACACGGATCGCGAGCATGAGCCGCTCGCCGTCGAGGTAGGCGCGGTCGATCGTGACTCGGAAGCCGTCGTCGACCGCGGTCGCGTTGATCGGGACGGAGCGGGCCATCTGGAGGCTGAATCCGTAGTCCATCCCGGCACCCATGCCGTCATAGAGCCCGAGGGCGCCACCGGCGCCCGCCGTCAGTACGGCGGCGGCCAGGAGGCCCAGGACCATGGAGCGACGGCGAGAGCGGCCACGGCGCATGGCGACGCCCGCAGCCGGGCGCGTCGCGATCGCCTGCGCCAGGCGCTCATCCAGGCGGCGAAGGCCATCGCCCGATGGGTGGGCGTGCAGGAGGTCGGTCAGTGTGCGCTCGACCAGCACGAGGTCAGTCGTGGACATCAATTCGCTCCCTCAAGCTCGCGAGAGCTCGACTCAAAAGCTTCTGGGTGGCGGCCTCACGCTTGCCGAGGACCTCGCCGATCTGGCGGGCGGTCAGGCCAGCGCCATATCGCAGGACGATCGCATCGCGCTGGACGTCGGGAAGCGTCGCCAGCGCCTGCGCGACGGCTCGCCGTCGTTCAAGGGCGAGGGCGGCATCCTCGGGCCGATCGGCGGCAAGGCCATCGACGAGGCCGACGTCGAGGTCGACCGTCGGTCGATGGCGACGGCCCCAGTCGATCGCGGCGTTCCGGGCGATCCGCAACAGCCAGGCGAGGAACCCGCCACCGGATGGTCGGAACCGATCGATCGAGCCGAGCGCTCGCTCGAAGGTGATCGAGGTGAGTTCGATCGCATCATCCTCGGTCGAAGTCCGGGTCCGGAGGTATCGATAGACCGCGAGTCGGTGCCGTTCGTACAGGACACCAAAGGCGTCCGGATCGTGCCGCGCCGCGAGGGCCAACGCCTCGTCGGCATCGACGTGCCGGTTCAATTCCAGGTCCGCGAGCACCAACGTGTCGCGCACGTTCCAACCTCCGCCTTCCGTCGGGACAGCGTCCGTCCCCAGACCGATAACGCGGAGCTAGCCAATTCCGGACATCCGCCCCGTTCCGCCATCGGATGCAGTTCGTTGACGATGCCGGGCTGGGCCAGCTTGCCAGTCGATAGACGTCGGACCACCGAGGGCCACGACTCCCGGCGATACCGCGCCTCCACATCCAATTCGGTTCGACTTGGGGTTCAGTTGCGGTGACGGGCCGCTAGGCTTTGCGCCATGGATGATGTCCTGACCATACCGGTGCCCTTGTCGTGGGCCTGATCGTGGTGGCAATCGCCATCGCCGGCCTCTTCGTCTTGGGTGACCGCGGAGGTCGGTGACCACGCGGTCGACCGACATGTCCATGAGTGTCTTGACGCTAGCCGATCGGCCGATAACCGTCGGACCTTCTCATTGACGAGGCCGCGCCAGAGACGTGGGATGGTTCATCCGGCTGACCACTGCGACCTAAGGCCTATCCTCGATCGCATCGTTGGATCGCGCGATGGAGATGCTCCGCTGATACGTCCGGCTGTATTTCTGGCTACGAGCCTAGCGTTCCTAGCCGCCGTGGTGCTGCAGTTTCTCCTCGCCGGCATCGGCCTTTTCGTTCCCGGTGCAGACTTCGCCGCGCATCGGCTGGTAGGAGCTAGCTGGTTGCCCGTGCTCGCGCTATTCGTGTTCGTCGGCGCCGCAATCGGCGGCCGCTCGCGGTGGGACGTCACGGCAGGGTTGGCACTGCTGGTCGTGGTCCTCACAACCGGTGCCTTGCCGTCGCGAGCTGAGTCTGATCCCTGGCTTGCCGCGCTGCATCCCCTGTTCGCTCTTGCACTCTTTTGCTTCGGATCCGCGCTGGTCCTGCGAGCTGGAACAGTCGCGCGGACCCCCCGATAACTGGCGGACAACGGCCGCCTGTCAGTCTTGCCGTCGATGCCTCGTGTAGCGTCGAACCAAGTCGGGGGCGCCCATGCCGGTCGGATCTCTGTCGTCGAAGCGCCGAAGGAGGGACAAGTGAGAGTCTTCGCATCCGTGCGTGCTGCGGCCGTCCTGGCTGTCGCCCTGAGCGGTCTGATCGTGCCGGCCGCAGCCGCAACTGGTCCGGTCAACGGGTACTGCGAGAACGTGAAGGGGTCTGTCGATCAGGAGATGCCAAAGGAGACCGGAAAGGCGATCGTCCAGACCCTCTCGATCAACAGCAAATGCCAGGTCGTCCTTTCGCCCGCCAAGGAGATCTCAGTCGCCGAATTCAACGCCGATGCACCGACCGGGATGCAGTCGGCCGTACTCGGTAGTGCCTCGAGCAACGACGGCGCACAGGGGTCCCAGGACGGCGTCACCGCGCTGGCCGCGACGAGCTACGTCGGCTACAGCTCGACGCGCGTCTACGACTGCTGCGGCATCTTGCTCACCGAGCATTGGGTCCAGAACAGGTGGACGTCGTCGAACACCTCGACCGGCGTCATCACAGCGTGGAGCGCCACTCACGGTGCCAAGTGGCACGACGAGGCTGGGCCGGTTCCCGGCTGGTACCTCGACAACAACGTCTCGTCCCTCGGGCTGGTCGAGGGCGGCCTCAACAAGACCTACGAGCGCGTGAAGGGCCGACAGGGCTTCAAGTACCAGGGCGCCTTCGATCCCACTGGCAATCTGTTCTACAACGACCTGAGTGACTGGGTCCGGGGGAGTCGGACGGGGGCTTTGACCTGCACGCATGCGTACAACCTCCGACGTGTACCGGCCGGACCGCTGGCCTGGCCGGCGCCGAAGGTTGCCTGCGTTCGCGGCGCCTACCCCAATCCCTAGGGCCACTGCCATGTGTGGAAGCGCAAGGGTCCGACTGTCTCTGACCCTTGCGCTTCTTGCGCTGACCGCCTGCGGGCCGACGCCCCCCGGAACCCATGGCACATCCGGTCCAGAGCTAGGTACCGTGACCGGCACGCTCCAGGGAGCCAGGACGGAGGGTTCATCTCCGTGCATTTGGCTGGTCGCACAGGATGGCGATCGGGTGCTCATCGCATGGCCGGACGGATGGACTTTCGACGCCGAGCCGGCAGTCGTCGCGGACGCGCAGGGCGTCGTCATCGGTCGTGAAGGCGACGTCCTCACGATCACCGGGACATGGTCACAGGCCGGGGAAAGCGTCTGCGACGGCGGTCGTCAGCTCCATGCGGACGAGGTCTCCCGGGAGTGATTGGGATGCAGGGTGCGACCGGGTTCGTTTCGCCCTGCCCGCCGGTCAGGTCGACGACTGGGCCGGGGTCCCTTCTTGGTCGACGAAGGGACGAGCATCGTCGTGCGACCCGCAAAGCCCGGGGCGGGACCCGGCACGATCCGCTCATAGTGTCGCGATCGCCCCCCGGACCAATGAGGAGGACCGGGCGTACTCGCCTGTTAGCATCCCGCCACGCGGCGAGGCCGAGTCGTCGCCCCTGGAAGGACCAGCGTTGCGGGCGGTTCGCCGATATCAGTGGCACGGCGTCCTATTCATCGTCGGATTGATTCTCGGCGTGGCGGCCTACGCACAAATCGGCCCCGGGGCGGTCGAGCTCGACGTGGGGGTACAAGCTGCGCTCCTTCTCGTGTGCCTGATCGCATGCACGCCTGGCGAGGAGGTCCAGAGTACGCATCCGATGGTCCAACTCGCGGGCAGGTTTACGACATCCCCAGGTGAGTTTGGGCGATGTGCATCGCTCGTGGAGGACTCAGGTCATGTCACTGTTCTGTTCCTGCCTGATGGATGGACCATTGGGGGTGAGCCACCGGTGTTAATGGATGAAACCGGAGGGCGGGTTGCGGTCGACGGCGATCGAGTCGAGGTCATGGGCCCTAGTGGCACGATTGGAGAGACAGGCTGCTCGGACAAACCGCCGTTCGTCGTGCGACGGATCCTACTCGCGCCCTAGCTACAATTCGGAGCCTCCCCGATCGCGACTGCCCCCTGTGGTGGCTCGCCAATCGGACACGTGCGGGTACCGGATGCGATGTGAAGGGCCCCGGTGACGGTGTTCGAGGGAACGGCCGGGGGCGACCGAGCTGCTTGCGTGCCACTCGATCAACCCGGCTCAGTCCTGTCGCTCGCCTGGGCCGAATGCGACCCACCACCATGACCAGTTAGTGAGGATTCCCACGGCCAGCCGCCACCGACGTCGGGAACGAGCTGCCACCTCGGATTGCCTTGTCCGCGTCGAGGTCGGCTGCCAAACGCTGCGATGACAAGTGGCTGCTAGCGTTCAGAACTCCACTTCACGATGATCGTGGTGGCAACAGCGGGGGCCCCATCCTTGACAAAGGCGCGGCCGTGGCTGGCTCGTCGGTCTCCTTGCTTCGGCGACCTCGCGGCCCCAACTCGAGATAGGGCGTCGAATGACATTGCTCCCAACCGTGCGCTGGCGTGGCACGGGCCTCGGGTCGGCGACGATGCGTCTAGCGCTCGGATTGTGCCTCCTCGCCATCTCGGCGGGCGGTTGCGCTGGCATACCCCCTCCGTCACCCAGCATGTCGGAGGCTGTCGAGACAGCCTTGCCCACGACGATACCAACTGTGGCTGCCACGCCGAGCCTCGAGTCGCGATGGCTGTCGCAAGCGCGATTGGAACAGGCGGCGCGCTTTCGCAAGGCGCACGGCCTACGAGACGAGGCGGCCTGGATCCGGTCTGTCGCGACCGACCCCGAGGCGGTCGCTGGAATCCCGGCGTTCGGCGTCCCAATGTTGCCCGCCGAAGTGAACCTATTGAGACAACGCGCGGTCACGCTGGATCGCGTCATCGAAAGCACCGAGGCGTATGGCGAGTCGATGCCTGACGTCTGGGCCGGTGCATACATCAGGCCCGACATCGGCACGGTTGTGGCGTCGTTCGTTGGGCCAACTGAGGCCCACGAGGAAGCGCTCCTGGCTTCGCTCGATCCCGGGAGCCCGCTGGTCATCCGGGAGGTGGCGCACTCCCTCCGCGACCTCAAGGCCCTCCAGCGAAGGATCAGCCGGGACTCGTGGATCGCGGACAGCGGCCATCACCGACTGTCAGTGGGCACGCTCCTACCTGAGAACCTCGTGCGCGTTGAGATCTCCAGTGCCGACCCCCAGGCAGCCGACGAAATCATCCAGCACTACGGTGGGGCTGGGATGATGATCGTTCAATCCGATGGGACTGGCGTCGCAGCCTGGCCACAAGGTGCCGTGCGGGGAAAGGTCGTCGATGCCGCAGGCAACGGCCTGGCAGGCCTAGACATCGCGCTTCGGCCCGACATCGAGGGAGCGGGCCCGTCCGAGATCGGGGTCTCGACTCGTGGGGACGGCACCTTCGATATTCCGGAGACGACCGCGACCGGCTATACGCTCGAGGTGCTCAGCCCATTCGGTCCGGGTGGGCAGACGCTCGAAGGCCCCGACCGGATCGTCGTCGCAAGCATCCGCGTGATAGTCCCCGCCGGCGAGACAGTCGACGTCGTTGCACGGGTTCCTAATTCACCATAAGTCCGCGAGGGGAGGGAACAGTGAGATCCGTGGTGAGTCGTGGTCGTCCTGGCAAGATCGGCTGGCGATTCGCACTGCCGATCTTAGTAGCATGCTCTGCTGGCAGTGCCAGCCCAGGCAAGAGACGTTTCCCAACTGGATGACTCGGAAGTCGGGCCGACGACCGAGGCGTTGATCGAACACAGCATCACTTTTCGAGCGACTCGCGGCTTCGAGGCCGATCGTCTATCCAGTTGCGAGAAGCTCCTTCAGCTCCCCGGACTTCAAAGACATGAGCTACGGCATCCCCTTCAATGAGGCGGAAGCCGCGGAGATGAACCGGCGTTCAGACATCCAGTTGGCGGTCGACCCTGTCATGGAATTCGCCAGTTCATTGCCCGACTCCGCGGGCGAGTACATGGATCAAGTCTCGCGGCGGTGTACCCGTCTTTCTGACGATCGGGGATCCGGACCGCGTCCGCGAGCTGTTGAGTTCCCGAATGCCGAAGGCCATCGAGTTTCGAGTCGAGCGGGCCTCAGTCTCGCTGGTTGAGCTTCAAAACCTGCGGGACGAGATCTGGGCCGACAGAGCTGACCTTGTGAAGACTGGCGTGGATGTCGGAAGCGTTGGAATCGAGACGGATGAGAACAAGCTTCTCGTCGGCGTGCGTGGTCTCAGTTCCGAGAAGGCGGGGGCTCTCACGGCGCGCTATGGCGATGCACTCCTCCTCCGGGAAGATTCCCCACGGCACGAGGACGCATGCCTGTCGCGGATCGACTGCTTCCCAATGAAGGGCGGGATCAAGGTCTATCTCACCTCGAACACGGCACACAAGTGCACGTCGGGCTGGATCGTGAAGCTTTCCGGCACCTCAACGCTGCGTGTACTTACTGCTGGGCATTGCATCGAGAAGGATGTCCCCGCGCCATATCTCGGCAAGCAGTGGTCCCATAGTGGAACTCGTCATAGGTACGGCGAAGACCGAGACGTGGGGTTCATGATCAGACGCCGACGCTGGCCTGATTTCGGTATCCATTTCTGGTTATCCCAAGAACCGCTTCTACACGTCGAGCGAATTCGACCTCCGCTCGGTCTCGGGATTCGCGACGAACGCGAGCCAGGATGTTGGCGATACGGTCTGTCGTAGCGGGCACCCCGGCGGCTACTGGTGTGGGGAGATCACCGTCGAAAATGAGGACTTCGACGTCGACGGCAAGACGATCGAGCATCAGTGGGAGATCAACGTCGACGCGGAACCTGGCGACAGCGGAGGGCCACTCTTCCTGAATTTCAGAGCGTTCGGGATTCACAAGTGACTCAACGTCAGCCAATCCTCCAGGCGGGCGCGCTTGGTATTCACCGATGCAGTGGGTCTTCACCAAGCTGAACAGCTACGGCGAGCCGATCGAACTCTGTACCAATGCCGACTGCACCAACTAGATAACGTCCATCCGACCCGACGCCCAAGGGGACAAGGCCTCCAGGTCGCCCTGCTGAGTCGCCTGATCGTAGTCAGGGCGTCGCTCCGCATAAGACGACGCCCTGAATGTCTCGCCACGATTTACTCAAAGTGACGGTTGGTGATTGGCTGCCGCCCCGACGCGCGCCCCGCGACGAGGCCGACCACTCTGCTGAATCCGAGCTGCTTTCGCCGCTCCAGCCGCTCAGGCGGCTTCAGCCAACTGTCGCTGCCCGGGCTACGAACTCGGTCGACTCAAGAGTTGATGGCACTGAGGACGCCACGAGGCCTCGTCATGACGACTGCTCTACTCCCTTTCGCTAGCACCGAACCCAGCATCCCCTGGACCGACGTTCACGAGCTCCAGCTGGGTCCTGACGATGTCCATGGGCATCGCCGAGCTCGGGTCAGCGTCGCCTCGCATCGCGATCGCAGATCTCGCTACCGCTGCTATTCCTCCTTGCGGACCGCCTCGATCCGCGATTCCGACGCCGACAAAAGGACTCCGGCGATGAAGTCCTATTGACGGAAGGCCCCGTCGTCACCGGAGTCGACTGCGTCGTTCGCGGCATGGATCGCGTCGGCAGCGGTCCCCAGTCGGTTGGCCGCCTCGCAGAGTCGTGCTCATCGGACTCTGCGTCGTACAGCCCACTCCTCCGAGAGCAGCACGCCCGCGACGATGCCCATTCCGAGGAGCTGTCCAGCCACATCTCTACGCATCCGGCAGTTGATTCCCTGACGATGACCCAGCGTCGGAACCCAGCCGCCCAGTCGGTCATCTTGGATGCGATCGCCTCCCGGTCGAGCGGCCCCGAGTCACCGGCGTACAACGATGGTCGTGTCGGGTCGTCACCGTCGAGCAGATCGGCGATGTGCTGACCTGTCCACGTGCCATCCGGGCCACCAACGGCGACCCATCCCCAAAGATCGTTCCAGTCGGGCGGACACTCGATCGCGAGGGTCGCATCGGACCGCGCGTACGCGATGTAGTTGCCCTTGAAGTGGCGGTATCGCTCCGAGACCTCGAAGTCAAGCTCGGCCACGAGGAACCCGAACGTTCCTTCGACCTCGTTGAACCACCAGTCCGTGTTGTCGGTCACCTCTGCTCCGGATTGGGCGGCGGGTTAACTTCCTCGTAACCGAGGGCAGCAAGCGCGGCCTCCGCCAAACACTCGGCGTCGGCCTTCGGGCCGAACCCGCCGTGTGGCTGCCTCTCGTCCATCAGCCCAGCCAGCATGTCGCCGCGCCGCGCGTCGAAAGTTCGAGTCGCGCCGCGACGCTCTGCCGAGTCATGTCGCCGCACGATCCACCGCGCCACCGACGCGAGTCGCGCCGCGTCCGAGCGAGCAATACCGCACGGGCATCCGAGGGCCTCGAGGCGAACGATCGCATCCTCGACTCCTACCAGGCGGGCATCCCTCGGCCGCGTCATCGGCGAAGGCGTGGGTCATCCGCCAAGGCCATCGCCTTGGCGTACCAGTTGACCAATTCGAGGGCTGCGTGTCGGTCGGCGGGCGCGTCCGGCTCCAGACCCAGGGAATCCGCCCGGAGCCCGGCGAGGACCTCGGCGATCTGGTCCGCCGACGCGTTTGCCCGCAACTGGGTCGCGACAGGGCCGGTCGCGAACTCGTACTCATCCCTCGGCAGGTTAGGCCCGAACCCGATCGGGTCCCACTCGCGCGACAGCACCTTCATCGCACCGGCCTGACCGATCAGCCGCCACCACCTGGCCCACGTCCGCGCATCCATCGCCCTCAGTGCCCTGTCGCCTCATCGTAGCCGAGCATCGCCGCAGCGTCGGGAGCGAGGTCGGCGATGTTGCTCGCCAGGCGTTCCGCGTTCGGAGCGCAATCGGCGCAGAGCTCGACCGCACCGCATGCCTCCCCGCTTGATCCGACGAACAGACCAAACGGGAGCGGTCGGACCTCGCCACAGGAACCGCACGGACCGTCGCGGACCCATCCACCGGCGCGGTCGACTATCGCGAATTCGACGGGACGGCGAAGGTCGCTCATGAGCCCCGACAGTCCGCCGTCTCTGGCAGCAGCGCAGCCGGCTCAACGACGTTGTCAGCCGGCGAGAACGTCGCCCAGAACGAGGTGAAGTCGGCGTTCCCCTCTAGGTAGACCCGGGCTGACGAGGGCCATCCTTCGGTCATGTCGATCAGCTCGCAGTTCTCCCCATCAAGGAACGCAATCGTTGCGTGCGGGGGTAGCGGTTCGCCGACGTGGAGGTACCCGACTTCGTCGATGCCGAGCCGGCGATCAATGATGGTGTCGCCGACGGTCAATCGCACGACGAGCGGCGCTTGGAGGAGGCTGTAGACCGTGATAGCCCGTTGTCCTCCCTGGCATCCCGCCAGGACGGCCAGGGCGATGCTCGCGGAAAGGAGTCGACGGGCGATCGTCATCCAGGTTCCTCGATCCCGACTGGCTCGCCACCGCACGGCGGTAGCTCCGGCGTCTGCGGCCCCATCGTCAGTTGCAAGTCACGCTGGGAGGACACGACGACGGTCATCGGGTCGGGCTCACCGATCCGAGCGCCAGGCAGGCCGCTGTGAAGTGGAGCGCCCCGGCGGGACCCAGCCGAACGGCCCGTCCTCCTCAAAGAACTCCCGGTTGAACTCTTCCTGCGCCTGGTCCAGCTCCGGACCGGTGAGGGACACCGACGAGCAGGCGGCGACCACTACCCCAGGCAGGAAGGCAATGTCGCGTGCCGACCGGTTGTGGATGACGAGTTCAGGCTGCAGTGCGCAGCCCGCAAGTACGACGGCCACGGCCATTCCCGCCGCCACCCGTCGAGGGAGTTTCATCGTCGCCGCTTACGCCGGATCCGGGGTCGGAACGTCACGACATCGTCCTTCCGATCGGGCAAGTCGAAGCGATGCGGTCGGGGCGGCGACAAACGTGACGAGTCCCTCCTTGCGGGCGACAACAAGGCCCTCGCCCCGGTCGTTCGCTGCGCCGTAGTCCATAACGGCGAGGACGTCGCAAGGGGCACCACTGAAAAGCACTATGCGAACCAGCGGGCTGCTTCCGGCTGGCAAGCGCAACGCCTCGCCGTTTCCGATGAGGTAGTCCGCCTTGACGCCGTCGGCACCGAGAACCCGCGCCACCAGGCTGACGTCGGTCTCGTTCCTGACGCCCGTCATCACTCCGCCGGCGCTAGGCGTCCCACACCCCACAGCGATCAGGATCACGGCGGCGATCGCGAGCACGCCAACGGCCGTTCGCTTCATGGCCCGCAGGGTAGCGGACGCCTAGTCACCGGCCTGTAGGCTTTTCGGATGAGCCTAGGCTCGATCGTCCGCCGGATTCTGATGGTCATCGTGTTGGCCACAGCGGTTCTATACGGGCTTCTAGCGGCTTGGATGTACTCCGTCGCAGCGCCCGTGCTCAGTGCAGGCGCCCTCGGCGTCACGATTGGGCTCGTGGCCCTGGGTGCGTGGGCGTTTCGGCACGCCTAGTCGCGACCAATCGGCTGGCGGAGCTCTCGGGCGGCGGCCAAGGACCAAGGCAGGAGCCACCACCATGACGACTTAGTCTCGCTTCCGTCTGTAGGCAGAGCCCTGTTCGACGCCCAATTCCACCAGGCTGCCACCTCGCTGCCAAGAGCCGCCCGCCTCAGCAACTCTTGCCCGGGCGCTAGGCTGCGCCGATGCAGAACCACGAAAAGCTGATCGACGTCATCGACGAGGAGCTGAGCGCTCAGTTCAATGTCCGGCGGTTCGGCGACTTCGAGTCGCCAGAGGCGTCTCGGATCCGCCTGGTGTCCGAGCTGATCGCCGACGAGGTCCTGTCGAACTTCCGCCTCGAGCCCCGCGCGACATACGAGCCTCATTACCCGACGACAGATCCCGCGGGGTGACTCGGACTAATCGGAACACACCGCCAGGACCGACCCGATGGCGCGCGAGTCAGCCCGTCGCGGTCAGCGCTGCGAACAGGGCATCGCGGTCTCGGGCCGCGATGGCATCTATCACGGCGATGCGACCGTAAGGGCGCCCGAGCGCTTGTCTGTCATCCTCGATGTAGCCCTGAAGGTCGTGGCTCTCGGACCAGATGCCAATCGCCCATAGGACTCCCTTCAGGTCGCGACCTAGGACGTATGTGTCCTCGTCGATCTGCGGTGTCGACGTCCGTCCAGCCGGCGGCTTCGAGGATTTCGACGACCCGGTGCTCGGCGAGTGCCCTGGCCACGCGTGCCCAAGCGGATTCGGCATCCGAGCCGGCGGCGGCGAAGGACGTGCCTGGTAGCCCCGGCAACGGACTAGCCAATTCAACAGCGGCGACGACCTTGCCGCCCCAACCCGACGATGACGGCGCGAGATCCATCTCAGCCGTGGGTCCAGCGAGGGTCACCGCGACCTCTCGCCATCCTTCGGCCACCGAACACCTCCCGAGCAATGGAACGCGAGGCCTGTAGTCTTGCCGGTCTAGCCATCGGGTGCCTGCGACTCCTGCCGCTTATCCGCCGACCGCCTACCTGTCGGGGCGGCAGCCATGGACCTGGGCCTAGCGAATTGGGTGGCCTAGTCCAGTCGACGCACCGACGTCATCAATCCACGGCCATAACATCCGACACCATCCAGTGCGTCGTGGGGCACGCCGGGTCCGGCTCCTGGACCCACCCGCGTTCGATGGTCTCCGCGCCTCCACCCAGACTGACGCTATCGCCTGAGCCGATGGCAACGACGGAACCATCGTTGCGCCTAAAAAGGATTTGTCGGCTGCTCGGATCCCACTGAGACGAGCCGAGCGGGCCAGACGAGCAACGTGTGCTGGTCACCTCGAACGAGCGTGACGCAGTCGCCCTCGATGACCACCGTGCCCACATTCATGGCATCCGGGCCGAATCGATCCGCGACCGCTAGTGGGCCCCAGTCGACCTCAGCCTCACCTTTCACAATCGGCTCAGGGCTGGGAGAGCCTGGCGCAGGTGAAGCACAGGCGCCGAACACCGGGGCTGCCAGCATGGCGATCGCGAGCGTCAGGCTCACCCTAGGAAAAAGGACGCTTCAATTCGTTAACTCGACCACGGACATGGAGCGCAGGATCGAGGTAATCGACCATGCATTCATAGTGTCGCTTCCGCGGCAGACCTCGCGCGCCTTCGCCCAAGAAGTCGGCTACCGACTACTAGGTTCCCGGATCTGGGTGCCGACACCGATAAATGCCACCCGTCTATCCGGGACGACCAGCACTCCCGGCGAGAAGCCACCCTCGGACGGGCTGAACCACTGCGTAACAACCAAGCCGGCCAGTCCTCGTTGTCATGGCCGATGGCCGTCCTCGGCGAGAAGCTCTGGACCACCTGCCTCGAACCACCATGGTCGTTCGAGGTCACCTAGGGGAACGCAACGACTACGACGTGATGGGGACTGCCTCCTTGTTCGCGCTCGAAACCGGTCCTGTCGGTCCCTGACCCTTTAGCGACCCAGGGTGTTGTCGCGGTTGGCGTCCGAGCCACCTCGGCTAAGGTCGGTATCCGGTGTCGCATTCGTCGTCGGGTGGTTAGGTACGGTTCGGACGCTTGACGATATCCGCGATGGGGATATCGTGTTACTTGTTGGTAGCGTGTTAGGCGGAGGTCTTAGGTGTCAGTCAGCGCCCGGCCGGCAAGTCGCGCTCGCGCCATTTTGCCCGGACCGTCGGTGTATTCGTTGGCGTCAGCGTCTTCACCTTGGTGCTGCTGGCCCTCCTGTTTGGTTTGACGGCTCGGTCGAATGGTTTCCTCGGATTGGGTCTGGGGTTGTGGGTGCCGTCATTGCCTTCCTGGTACCTGGTGGGCTCCTCTCCTGTCAATCGCGTTGGCTGGCCTCGACCGTCGTGTAGCTCGGCCGACTCCGCGTTGAGGTCTGCCGCTCTGCTGCGACCTCTGTCTGGGCTGGCGGCTGGCCTGATGGCGGCCGTCGTCAATGCAACGCCTGGGGACCCGACGGATCTTGACTACGGCCATCGTCGCGTCCGTGCTAGCTCTGGCAGCGTTACCGGCGGAGTCGCTGGGGCGATTGCCGCGGCACTGGACAAGCCGTCAATGAATGCCGTGCCGGACACGGGCCCCGCGGCTTAGGCGAAATGACCAGAGGCACGATCGTCTCCTCGCACGCTGACCACGATCATATTGGCGGTCGTCGTCCTTACGGGTACGACGCCGTAGTTGTCGGGTCCGAGCACCTGGTCCCAAATGAACGGCGCCCCGTCAAGCGTCTCCCAGGCGAAGCGAATGGCCATCGGTGCAACGCACTTCACCCCGCTGTGGCAGGGATCTTCAAGCGTCGACCCGGCACACGCGGCTGCGCTCATCACTCTCCACGTAAGCAATTTCACCGCGCGGACCAACGTCAAATGCGGACAGCTCGCGGTCGCCCAGAGCTGTCTCACGAGTGGACCCGTCGCTCATGAGCCATATGGCCGTCCCGGAGGTCTCCAGATACATGACGGCTTGGGCATCTGGAGCTATAGCCAACTCGTTGGGCGATCCGTGGTCGACTTCACGGGCCCAGGGTTCAGGACCGAAGGTCGTGACGAAGAGCGGCTGGGCGACACCCGACTGGCCCCCCACGGCAACGGTCGAACCATCGGATGTCGCGGTGATGACCTGGGCTCCGTGCTGCTCGCCAACCTTCACTACCGAGATTCCCTCGGGACCTGGCCGCACCTCGACGAGATCGACCTCGTTGGCCGCCGCGCCGATCTCCGTGACCTCAGTGGCGAGGATGAGGTCCGACGTCGCTTCCAGGGAGGCGAGCCCAAAGCGAGGCAATGCCCACGTGTCGATCGGACCCCCTGCGGTGCCGCTCGCGAGCAGCGTGCGGCCTTCCTCGGACACCTGCCAGTAAGTTCGGCCTTCGTTCCCGGAGGTCATCGAGAAGGCCACGAGGTCCACCCCACGGGCGAGCTCGTCATACGAGCCGCTCGCGACGTCGATGACCCCGATTGCCGTGTTGGCCTCTCCGAGCGAGGCAAGCACGCCCAGGGATCGATCCGTCCGGCGACCAGTCCACGGCGTAAGCCCTCACGTCCCCGACGTCGACACATCGCTCCTCAGCGGTCGCGCCGGAGCTCTGGACGCATGCGATGAGGGCGAAGGGCAGGAGGAGGAGGGCCGGAAGCCAGGCTCTTCGTCGGTTGCTCATCGATCCGCTCGGTCGCTCACTCTGCGGGCTGTCACCCGCCCGCAAGGATTAGCCTGCCGGCCGGTTCCAATCCTGGCGGTGATGGCTCGATGACCATCGAGAGGGCGCGAAACACGATCTCGAACTCATGAAACGGCCAGAGTCGAAGCCGCAGTAGGTAGCGTCCGTCCTCCGCGACGTCCACCTCCTGCGCGCGGATCTTGGTGCGCGTGCTGCCCCACTGGTCGGTCACGTAGGTCGCGCCGATGGCGTACGCGATCGACTGCAGGTCGCCATCGGACCCGTCAGCGCCGCGGAACCCGACACCGTCGAACCGAAGAGTGATGGCGCTCCCGTCGGAGAGGAACACCACCATTTTCCAGGGTCCCACCGGCGAGGTCGATTTGCATGGTGTGGACCGAAGCGTCGTGCATGTTCAGCGCCGGCTCGGTGGCTAAAGCCGCGAGGTCCGGTGGTAGGCGCTCAGCCAATCGAGCTACATGGGACGAGTAGGTCGCGAGCATCTCGTCCCACTCGGCGTCGTCGGCTGCGTATGCCTTGTCTGTGAACCAGCGCATGGAGCTCCTGTGATCTGCCGCGGCTGGAGGGTCGTCACCCAATAGCGTCGTCCAGTGGGTGCATCATCCGGTGTCGTCGAGTGTCTTGTTCAGGGCGAGCTCGGCAATGTCCCCGGCGAAGACGCCTAACGACTCATAGTGTCGCTGCTTAAGGCCGCTAGACGCGGCCGGGAGCAAGGAGCGCAGCGCAGCGGCTGACTGACCCCGCCGAATCAGTTCGACTTGCTCGTCCATCAAGTCGCGGAAGGCCTGGTAGAGCGGCAAGGCTGATAGCAAGCTCGCCACTCCTACGAGGAAAATGACGAGAGCCGATCCGCCGCTGAGGAGGACATAGGCGAAAGCGAATAGGGGCGCGAGGCCGACAACGGCAACGGTCGCGTTCCGGCCACTAAGCCTGCCCAGGCGTACGAGCCGAGCGACGACAAGCACTGTCGCGGCGTACAGCACAGCCGAGAGAACGGCCAACATGCGGCTGAGTATTCGCGGCTCGGCTGCCTTGTCAATCGCCCAGCCGCCGCAGGGGCGGAGCGCGAGGGGACAGGTCCGAGCGGTCGCGGGACGTTATGCGTCGACGATCCAGCGCCGGATCCGAGACAGGGCGGCGTCACCGTCGTCAAAATCATCGAGGGTCTTGATCCGGGCCATCTCGATCAATCCCCTTAAGCAGGCTTCGATCCGATCCTCGTGTGGAGCGAGCTGAGCCTCCGCATCGACGTCCGGACCGCCATCGAGCTCAACCAGCCCGACTGCCATCACGGCTGCCTCCTCGGCCGACCTGACCTGCGCCGTCCACTCGCGGCCTTCTGCGGGGAAGAGGGCCGTGGTCCCACCTAGAAAGCGTGCTTCGGCCTGCTGTCGCGCCGCTTCCTGAGCATGGAGTTCGGCCACTCGCTCAAGTAACAGATCGCGCAGCTCGACTAGGCGGGCGCTCGCTGCCTCGGGTCTGTCGTCAGCGAGGGCAAGGCCGAGATGGGCGCTGAGCACGGCCACCACGAGTGCCTCACGCTCGGCCACGGCACTGGTCCGCTCGATGATGCCCAGGACGAGATGGACCCGGAAGAGGATGGCCCGGAGCGTCGCTCGCCGTTCTTCGTCACTTGCTCGGGCGAGACCGGCGAGGGCCTCGCGGGATAGGCGATCCAGGGGCATGGCCGCCGGCCCGATCGCGACGGAGGCCTTGACGAAGGCCTCGAAGGTCCCGTACGCGTGGGCTTCGTCGAGCCAGCGGACGACCCGTTCGGTGGCATCGGCGTCGGCCTCGAGGCTGGCGACGCGCCGGGCCACGGTCATCGCTGACTAGTCCTCGAACGGATCGGCGACGTGGCGACTGGCCGCGGCCCCGGCTTCGAGGGCGGCCACCCGTTCCGCGAGGTCGCCCAGCTCGATGAGCTTGGCCCCGGTGGCGGCGATCGACGCCAGGGCCCGATTGCGCGAGATGGAGTTCTCGATGGCCAAGGTCTCGATGGCCGCCGTCTCGAGCAGGCCCTGGAGGTCGCCGATGGTCCGCAGGCCTCCGAAGCCGTAGACGGCCGCGACCGACTTCTTCTTGCGTCGGTGGAGGCCACCCAGGCGGCGCGCTTCCGCTGCCTCTTCGGCCGTCTCGGGTGCGTGCCAGAAGCAGAACGGCTCGTCGCGCATCGGCGTGGCTCGACACGCCCTACCGTCGGATCGGGCCGCGGTGCACCCGCCGCCTACCATGGGCTACCTGCGGTAGGCCAGGCCGCAAGGTAGCGGGACACCATGACGGGATAGTGACGATGTCGGGTGCTCCGAGCCCCGCGGTCAGCCATCGATCCGCTCCGCCCGTTCGCCGGTGAAGGACGCCCAGCGTTCGATCGCGACCTGGGCGTAGTGGGGGTCGAGCTCGACGGCGAGGCATCGCCGCCCGGCCTGTTCCGCCGCGATGATCGTCGTCCCGGATCCAGCGAACGGCTCGTACACGACGTCACCCGGCCGCGAGCTGAAGGCCAGGGCTCGGGCCACGAGCTCGACCGGTTTCGTGGTCGGATGGGTTTCCGAGCGGCGCGGACGTGCAATCTCCCAGACCGTGTCCTGGTCGCGTCCGCCATGGAACGTGTGGGCGGCGCCTGCCTTCCAGCCATACAGGATCGGCTCGTGCCGGTAGTGATAGTCATGGCGACCCATGACGAAGGCGTCCTTGACCCAGATGAGCTGTTGGCGGACCGGCATGGCGTTGTCCGCTAGAGCGGAATAGAAGGTCGGCAGGACATCGGCGCTCGAGGGCGAGGCGACGTAGAACGAACCACCCGGCTTGAGCGGGGCGAGGCCGAAGGCCGCCCGGAGCAACGCCGGGATGTCCTCGGGCTGGTCGTTGGCGACTTCGAGGCCGTCGGTCCGGCGATGGCGGGCTACCGCTTCCTCGGTGCTCAGCTTCGTCTGGTAAGCGACGCCGTAGGGCGGGTCGGTCCAAAGGATGTCTGCGTCGGGGATCTCGCCGAACAGCCGCTGGACCGTGGCGGCGTCGGTCGCATCACCGCAGACCAATCGGTGCTCCCCGAGCTGGTAAAGCTCGCCGGCCTTGACCCAAGGAACCTCGGGTCGGTCCGGCACATCGTCGGGATCGACCAGGCCCACTCGCAGGGTCTCGGTCGCCTGTTGACGGGTCAGGTCCTCGATGAACGCCCGAAGGTCGGCATCATTCGGGCTGAGGGTCGCCAGTAGGGCATCCAGCGCTTGGGCCTCGGCGTCGGCCATCGCGCCGATCGGGTCGAGGGTCGCGAGAACGAGACTCTCCTCCGCCTCCGTCAGCTCAACGTAGGTGACCGGCACGGTCGGTTCGCCGCCAGCGAGTGCGAGCTCGAGTCTCAGGTGGCCATCGACGAGGTGGCCGGTCGTGCGGTTGACGATCACCTCGGTGACCCACCCGACCTCAGCAAGGGCTCCGGCGAGGGCGCGCTGTTGGTCGGCCGGGTGGGTCCGCCAGTTGCGCGGGTTCGGGACGAGGTCCGCCGGCGCGACCTCTGCGTGGCCCACGATGCGCGAGCGCCAGGCGGCCGTCACGCGAGGCTCCTGCGAGCCGCCGCTTCCCACTCGTCGCGACCCTCGATCGGGATGACGACGGGTGTTAGCTCACGTCCGACACCTGTCGGGCGCGCCATTTCAACCTTCTGGGGCTGCGACAGCGCCGATCCTTGCGCGTAGGCCGCCTGCATCAGCCTTCTCGGCTGGAACCTCGCCGCCCTGCACGTGGTCGCCAACGCCCGGGGCCAGGCTCCTCCCGCCCCGTGCGGCCACCGGAAGTCCCGGGCTGCCGCTGATCGGGACACCACTGGTGCTGAACCGCGACTGACCCGTTTCGCCCGCTTTAGGGCTCTTGTCTATCGTGAACCCCGAGATCGCGACTCGATCGTGGAGGATGATCCGCCGGTGAGGCGTACCGCTGCGTCGGAACCGGTCGGCGTGTCCGCGCCGGCACTGGCGGGTGCTTCCTCCGGGCGACCTGTAGATGCCTCGGCCGAGCTTGCCGCGTTCGTGACCGAGCATTACGACCGGCTGCTCCGACTGGCGTGGCTCGTCTGTCGTGACGGCGGCGACGCCGCGGATGCCGTCCAGACTGGGCTGGAGCTCGCGTGGCGACGGCGGGAGACACTTCGCGATGCCGGAAGCCTTCGACCCTGGCTCGATCGCATCGTCGTCCGTGCCGCGGGCCGGACGGCGAGCCGCCAGCGAAGCTTGCTCGGCCGGATCATCTCGTGGCGACCGGAGATCGGCTGGGTCGAGCCAGCTGATGACCGAGCACCAGAGCGCGACGACCTGTTGGTGCTGCGCGCGGCCCTTGCGCGCCTGACGCCGGATCAACGCGCCGTTATCGCGCTCCACCTCCATGCCGGGTACTCCGTTGCCGAGACGGCGGAGCTTGTGGGCGCGCCGCTCGAGACCGTCCGGTCGAGGCTTCGCGTAGCGAGGGAGCGCCTGCGGCGCGACCTGGAGGAGCCGGTTCGATGACGTCTCGCGACACGACCCCGATGACCGACGACGCCTTCGACGCCCGCCTCCGGCGTCTGTTCGAGCTCGAGACTCGCGACGTTCCCGGGGCGCCGTCCCGGGATGATGCGGTCACTCGAATGGCAATCGCCGTCGGCCTTCCGGGAGATGCCACCAGCGTCCGGGGCAGGACGGTAGGGCAGCCCTTCCTTCGGATCATCCTGGTCCTTGGGATCCTCGCTGCCCTGATCACCGGCACCATCGCCATCGGCTCCTGGCGGACCGACGACGACCTGCTCCTAGTCGCTCCGAGCCAGTCTCCCGCAACGTCTCCTGTCCCGACCCCCTCACAGCTGCCGCTGGTTTCGAGCCTATGCCCTGGTGGAACACGTGCGAATGACATTCGAGGCCTCGCCCGGCCGGTCAGCAGGGAACCGCGGTGGGTCTCCGACCAGCCACCGACCGGCGCCCGCCGGGTCGCGTCGCGGGAGATCGCTGTCGTCGGTCGCGCAACGACCGACCAGTCGTCGCGGGGCGTCTACCTCCTCGACGTGGGGACCGGCTCGAACTGCCTCCTGGTCGAGCTTCCGCCGGGGCGGACCGCCACCAGGATCATGTGGGCCCCATCAGGCGACACGCTCGCGGTCGGGTTGACCGGGCTTCAGCACGGCGGCGTCGACGACACGATCACCTGGTCGGCTCTGGGCACCACTGCTTCCCTCGACGGCACGCCGCTGCTGTGGGCGCCCGACGGGTCCAGCGTCCTCGTCAACTTCGACGACGGGTCGGTGACCCCCTCCGGGCTGCAGCTCGTGCCGGCGGATGGATCGGGGCCGCTGCAGTTCGTGTGCGAACCCGGCCGCGCGAACCCCTGCCCGGCCGTCCCGCGAGTCCATTGGTCGCCGGATGGGTCCCACATCTCGCTCCATGGAGGCGATCGCTGGGCGCCAAGACTGTTTTCGATCGCCGCGCTCTCCGATCGCCAGATGCTACCGCTGGACACCGGGCTCGAAGACCCGGACTTCGTGGGCTGGCTCGATGCGGACACAGTGCTAATCGCATCGGGCGACGGCCTGTTCCGGGTCCCGATCGACGACCCGCGTGCATCGACACCATTGGGACCCGGAACCGGTCCCGCCTACAGCTTCAACTCCGACAAGATCTCACCGGATCTCGCGTTCGCGGCGCTCGAACCCGGCGATTTCGGCGACGATCTCGAAGTCATCGAGCTCGCCAGCGGCCGCTCTGAGACGGCCGTGCGCCCGACGGACGTCCAGGACGACCTCGAGATCTACCAGTTCGAGTGGGCGCCGACCAGCGACGCCCTGGCGTTCGCGCTGACCTCGGAGCCGGAAGTCCTGAACGACCAGGGCCAGGACCTCCGCGCGGTCGTGCCTGGCATCTGGGTCGTCGATCGTGATGGCACCGGACTCCGCAGGGCCTCCACCTTCCAGATGGAGACGTTCGAAGGCGCGCTAACCTTCGCGTGGCGCCCGGCTTGGCCCTGACGGCCACCGCGTGGTGATCCGTTCGGCGACGGCGTCCGCCACCACGGCCTACCCTCGATCGGGACCTCGTAGGTTTGTAATCCCGCGCCCAACACCTGTCGCGCGCGCCATAGCAACCTTGTCGGGTCGCGCCAGCGCCGATCCGTACGCGTAGCCCGCCCCGGTCAGCCGAACACCGACCATCTCCGCCGTCGGTCGTGCCCCTTGCCATCGCCGATTTGTTGGCGCATACTGAACCACATGGTTCACTATGCGAGCGGCGAACTCGATGCCTCGTTCTCCGCGCTCTCGGACGCCACCCGACGCGGCGTGCTGGAGCGGCTCGGACGCGCCGACGCGTCGATCACGGACCTGGCCCGAACCTTCGACATGACCCTCACGGGCATGAAGAAGCACGTCGGCGTCCTGGAACAGGCCGGGCTGGTCACCACGGAGAAGGTCGGGCGCGTGCGGACATGCCGGCTCGGCCCGCGCCGACTCGACGAAGAGACGGCATGGATCGAGCGGTACCGCCAGCTGTGGGACGCACGCTTCGACGAGTTGGACAAGGTTGTCGAGGAACTGAAACAGAAGGAGATGGTCGATGGACGCAAGAAGAGCAGACTGAGCCCGCCCCCATGAAGAACCGCTCGACCGTGGAACGGACGTCCGAGCGTGAGCTGGTCGTCACGCGAACCTTCAATGGTCCGGCGCGCATCGTGTTCGAGGCATGGACCAAGCCCGAGCTGTTCAAGCGGTGGTGGGTACCGAAGTCGATGGGCACGTCCATGTCCCTGCTGTCCTGCGAGATGGATGTCCGTGCCGGGGGCACGTACCGCTTCGTGTTCGGCATCAACGGCCAGGAGATGGAGGTGTTCGGCAAGTACATCGAGGTGACCCCCCACTCGCGCCTCGTCTGGACCAATGAGGAAGGTGATGAGGGGGGCGCCGTCACCACGCTGACGTTCGAGGAAAAGGGAGGCCAGACGCTGCTGGTCAAGCACGACCTCTATCCCTCGAAGGCAGCGCTCGACGGTGAGCTCGCCTCCGGAGCGATGGAGGGGCTGCCCGAGCAGCTCGAGCAACTGGACGAGCTTCTCGCCACCCTGGGCGCGGGCGAGCGACGGGCATGACGCCGTTGATCCGTTCGTCGATGACGGTAGGATCCCTCGATGGCGAAAGCGCGCAAGCCGAGCTCGACACGAACGCCGCCCGAGCCGTCGGATAGCCACGCGGAGATCGAGGACTGGATCCGGCGCGTGATGCCGGATCTCCAGCCAGTCATCCAGCGGCTCGACGAACGCATCCGCGACACGATCCCCGGGCTTCAGTACGCCATCAAGTGGAAGCAGGCGTACTACGGGTTGCCGGAGCTCGGGTGGATCATCGAGGTCGTCGCCTATGACGTCTCCGTGAACGTCGTCTTCCTCGGCGGCGCGGACTTCGACGCTCCGCCGCCGCTTGGCGAGACCGACCGGAGCCGCTACGTCAAGTTGAGGACGCTCGAGGATGTACAGCGACGAGAGATGCACGAGTGGATCGAGCAAGCCGGGCGTGTGCCGGGGTGGAAGTGACGAGGATCCGGCATCGATCTTGCGACACAGGTTCCTGCTGACCTCGGCCCCGACCGCACCCGCGTGAGCCTCAGGCTCCGGTGAGACCCGCCTGCCCGACCTGGACCGGCGCGTCGGCGCAGGTACACGCGTTGACGGACGCCTGGTCCGGGCGGGTGTGCAGCCACATCGCCACGACCATCGGGACGAACACCGCCAGGTTGTAGAGCAGGTGGAGCTCCGGGCGGGGGACGATCGTCTGGAGGAAGCTGGTGGGCACCGGGGAGCCGAACAGGTTCTGCCCGGCGATCGCCTGGAGCTGCAAGACCGTGTGCTCGACCAGGTGCCAGCCCTGGATGACCAGGGACGCCGTCCACCAGCCCTTGGCGGCGCCGTGGAACCCCTGTCGGAGCAGGACCAGGCCGGCGAACATCAGCAGGGCGTAGGTGAAGTGCATCACCTCGGACTTGACCAGCCAGGGGAACACGTACCCGAGCGCCCCAAGGGCCTCCGGACGCGGCATCCCGAGGATCCAGATCTGGGCGGCTTGGAACAGGTGCTCGACCCAGTGGATGATCACGATCGCGAGGTAGATCCACAGGGCCCGCTCGTGCCAGGGACCATTGAGCTTCTCCAGGAAGCCCTGTTTCTTCAGGATCGTCATCTCCGCCACTCCGGTCTCCTCTCGTTGATGGTCGCTCGCTCAGCTCGGTGCGATGGCAGGTCGCCGCCAGGCTCGGCCGGTCCTCTTCGCCGCCCACAAGGCGGTCCCGGCCGTCAGGAAGATGGAGGTATAGATGAGCTCCGGCATCGGGATCATGGAGGTCGGTGGTGGTGGGACGACGACGGGCGCCAGGTCCCAGGCCTGCTCGCCATCCGAGATGGCGACCGTCACGACGTCGCCCTCGGCGATGCCGTCCGCGGTCTCCCAGCCGTTGGCCGTCGTGGCCGACGGGCGGACGTCCATCGGCGTCGTGTTGACCGTGACGACGACGTGAGCCTCCGCGGGTGCGCCTGCGCCGCCCTCGAACATGACGATCAGGTGCGGGGTCATCGCCGCGCCGGCGTCGGGATAGACCTGCCAGAGCGAGATGATGTACGGCCCCGCCTCCAGTCCACGGGCGAGTGGCCGGGCGTCGTGGTCACCATGGGCCAACGCCGGGCCGGCCAGCGCGAGCACCGATATGGCCGCGCCCGCCGCTCCTACGAACCATCCCGGTTTCATCATGCGCCAAGGTAATCGGGCCTAGGCCGGCTTTCAATCATCGATCGAAGGAGGCACCGCCATGGGCGACGATCTCGCCGCGGCCAACGTTAAGCGCTCAAACTTGGCCTGATCGACCCATGGAAGTCGGAGTCGCGGTCTTCGTCCTGATCCTCGGGACGTACGCGCTCGTCGCCAACGCGCTCGACCGCCGGTCGATCGGGCCAGCGATCACGTTCGTCGCGGCTGGGTTCGTCCTGGGGCCCGACGGGCTCGGCGTGCTCGATGTCGCCCTCGAGTCGGAGACCATCCGGCTGCTGGCGGAGATCACCCTGGCGTTCGTCCTGTTCACCGACGCGTCGACCGTCGACCTGGATGGGCTGCGACGCGACGCCGGCCTGATCGGTCGTCTCCTCGGCCTCGGGCTACCGCTGACGATCCTGGGCGGCGGACTCGTGGCGGCCGTGATCTTCCCGGAGCTGCCCTTCGCCACGGCGTTGCTCATCAGCGCCATCCTCGCGCCGACCGATGCGGCCCTGGGGATGGCGGTCATCAGCAACCCGGCCGTGCCCATCCGAGTCCGCCGGGTCCTGAACGTCGAGAGCGGCCTCAACGACGGCATCGCCACGCCGTTCGTGTCCTGTTCATCGCCCTGGCCACGGCCGAGGGCGAGACCGGCGGCGGCCACCTGGAGGCGGCGATCGTCGAGAGCGTCATCGCCGTGGTCGTGGGCATCGTCGTCGGCGCCGTCGGTGGCGTCCTCCTCAAGGCGGCGGACGAGCGGCGCCTGACGTCGGAGCTGTCCAGGCAGATCGCGGTCGTCGCGTTCGCGCTCGGCAGGCTACCTCGTGTCGCTGGCCCTCGGCGGGAACGGCTTCATCGCGGCGTTCGTCGCCGGCATCACCTTCGGGCGGGTCATCAGCGAACGCCAGCGGGGCGCCGAGCGATTCATCGAGGCGGGCGGCATCCTGCTGTCGATCGGGGTCTGGGCCGTGTTCGGGGCGACGTTCGTGGGGTCGCTCCTGCAGAACCTCGGCGACCTGCGGCCGATCCTGTATGCGGTCATGAGCCTGACCGTCATCCGGATGATCCCCGTCGCCCTGGCGCTCCTCGGCACCCGGCTGGCGGTGCCGACCGTCGGGTTCATCGGCTGGTTCGGGCCGCGTGGACTGGCCTCCATCGTGTTCGGGATCCTGGCCCTCGATGCGTTGACGGAAGCCGGTGTGGCCGCGGAGCTGGTCGGCCTCACCGTCGGGTGGACCGTGCTCCTGTCCGTCATCGCCCACGGCCTGACGGCCGGTCCCCTGGCCGCGCGCTACGGCGCCTGGATCGACGCGCGCCAGCGCGGTACCGACGAGACCATCCCCGAGCTCGAGGGACGAGCCGAGCCGCGGCCGAGCGTCCGGACGACCTGGACGCGCCGGCAGGGCGACGACCCGCCCAAGGTCGAGGGTGGCGTCTGACTCCCGCCGTTTCCTTCCATCGGGGTGATGCCGTGCCTCGGGATCTGTGGCGCAATGGTCATGGACGTGAAGTCGCGCCTTCCCCATCGATCGCGCCGAGCGTCGTCACCGACCCCTGGAGGGACGTCATGAGCGAGCACGACATGGACCCGATCGCCGGGCGGCGGCTGTATCGAGGAGGACGCCTCGCGTCGGCCGGGGCGGGCCTCATCCTGGCCGCGGCACTGGCGGCCTGCTCCGGGGCGACGGCTTCGGCTCCGCCCGCGGCATCGGAGGCGGCCCCGGCGGCTGGTGGCACCTGCGAGGACGCCGCCGCCCTGAAGACCTCCCTCCAGGAGCTCAAGGCCATCGACCTGACCGCGGTCGGCACGGACGGACTGACCGCATCCGTCGATGCGGTCAAGTCGGCGGCAGAGGCGCTGAAGGATGGTGCCGGTGCCGAGCTGGCCCCGTCGGTGACCGCGCTGGAGACCTCGTTGACCGCGCTCGGGACGGCCGTCTCCGCGATCGGTGAAGGCGAGCCGGGCTCGGCTGTCGACGACATCACGGCGGCCATCGCGGGCGTCGAAACGGCGGCCACGACACTCGTCACCGAGGTCGAGACCGCTTCCTGCTGATCGCACTTCGGTCGTAGGACCGCGAACCGACTAGGTGCCCCCGGCATCCGTTCGTCGGTTCGCGGCCAATTCGATGCGGTCAAGCCGCGCGATGACCTCGTCGAGACGAGCCTCGAGACTCGCCTGGTCGTCCTGCTGGCTGGCATCCTGCTCGGCCCGACGCTGGGCCTGACGCGCATCGAGGAAGGCCGACGTGATCGAGGCGGTCAGGATGCTCAGGAAGGCGATCCCGAGCATCATGATCGCCGCCCCGACCAGGCGGCCGATGGGCTCGACCGGGGTCACGTCGCCGTAGCCGACGGTCGTGATCGTCTGGAGGGTGTACCAGAGCGCTTCGCCGAGGTGCTCGTACTCTTGGCGATCGAGCAGCCAGATCAACGTGCCGCCGGCCAGCACGATGGTCACGTCCGCGACCACGATGAAGACGATCGCCTTGCGCGTCGACGACGGGTCGCTCATGAACCGGTTCGAGGCGCGATTGATGGGCGCGCGCGGACGCCCCGGCAACGGCTTGGAGCTCGGACGTTCCGTGGGATCCGACGGGGCCGTCATCCCCCGCTCTACGAGACTTCGGCGACCGCCGGCGCGGCCGGCGTCGGTGTCGGCGCAGCCGTCGACGGCCGGGGCCGGCTTGCCGAGCTCGATGCCCATCGACCCGAGCCAGCGGCGGAGGTTCCGGTAGATGGCCGGGGCTCCGATCGGCACGGGCTCGTCCAGGTCCCACTCCTTGGGATGGAGGATGAACGGCCGGGTCTGGAAGCCGCCAAGGCCACCGTGCGACCCGATGAGCTCCTCGAACGCCGCCACCTCGCCCATCGCCGGGTCGTACTGGCTCAGCAGCAGGAGGTCCGGCGCATGGACCATCGCGTCCTCGCGCTTGAGGCTCATGATCGTGTGCTCGCCGAACAGCGTCGTCGGGTCCTCGCCCTCGACGCGGTCCTCGTCGAGGTAGCGGACGCCGCGGGGTCCGAAGGCGACCGCCCCGCGCTCGGATGACCGGACCATGAGGATCGCCACGCCGGGATGCGCGGCCAACGTCGCGACGAGGTTCGGATGGAGGTCCTCGAGCTCCTCGACCGTCAGCCGGTGGTCGTAGCCGGTGAAATAGACGAGTCCCAGGTTGCCCGAACCGACCACCGCGATCGTCGACTCATCGGCCGGCGGCGGGATCTCCTCGTGGTCGAGGTCGACGACGCCATCGGTGGTCGTGGAATTCGACAGCGCCGCGCGCGCGACCGCCGGACCGACACCCTTGCTCCGGGTGATCTCCGACAGGAACGAGTTGACGAACGTGGACCCCTCGCCCTGGGTCTTCTGCTGGACGAGCGTCGCCCGCCCGCTCATCAGGTCGCGGACGACCTCGCCGAGGCTCTGGCCATAGCGCTGCTTGAAGGTCGCCCCAAGGCTCTGGCCGTGGTCCGACAGGATGACGAACTTGTACGGGCGCGGCGCATCCTCCGCCGCCTTGGCCAGCGTGCCGATGGCCGCATCGACACCGTCGAGCGCCTGGAGCGACTCGACCCGCTCCGGTCCGCAGTGATGGGCCAGCTCGTCGTAGTCGGTGAAGTCGCAGTAGATGACGTTCGCCCCGCGGTACATCTCCTCGATGATCAGGGACTGGTTCATATCGCGGAGCAGGACGTTGCTGGCCGCCCGCATGCCGGCGTACTTCATCCCCCGGTGCATCTGCGGCTGGACCCCGGACCGGCGGGTACGTCGTGCCTGGAAGCGCTCCTTGGCTGAACTCGGCCAGGAACATCGTGAACGAGCGCAGGTAGCCACTCGGGCTGAAGAAGAAGCCGAGGAAGGCCTGGCTGTCGCCGAGACCCTGCGACTGGTCCTTGATGGCGGCGGTCGTGACGTACGCGCGGGTGGCGTCGCCGGTCATGAGATTGCAGATGCTGACGCCGTCGTTGGACAGCAGGCCCTCGCCGTTCGACAGGCGCCGGACGATCTCCGCGGCATCGTCGGGGTTGCTCGAGACCATGAGCTTCTGGCGGTCGCGCTCGTACCAGCGGAAGGCCGGGATGCCGTCGTTGTTGCCGTGCAGGATCCCGGCCTGGCTGGCCGAGGTCATCGACGGCAGGATGGCCTCCCAGCGCGACAGCGTGTGACTCCCGTCGCGGATCCAGCTGGCCATCGTGTTGACCGAGCCAGCCCGCACCCGGCCGGCCAGGATCGGATGGGCGAGGCCGTCGATCTGGATGATCACGAGGCCGGGCTTGTCGGTCTTGGCGATCGCGCGCTTGGCCATGAGATTCGAGATCAGCAGGCCGAAGTAGGAGCCGTCCCGGTCCACGCCCAGCAGCGACGTCAGCGCCGTGTTGATGGCGGCGTAGACGAACGAGCCGATCAGCGGCGGAGACGAACCCGTCGACCTGGACACCGTTGGCGAGCGGCGCGATGACCAGGAAGGCCACGACCTGCAGGACGATGACCAGGATCCCGAGCAGGACCAGCGACCGGGACGCGACGATGGTCAACAGGACCGGCCGGACGATGGCGTTGAACAGGGCCATGAGGATGACCGCGACGGCGGCGTCCAGGGCCCGCCCGACCGCGATGCCCGGCATGATCCACGCCGTCGCCAGCAACGAGATCGTCCCGACGAGCAGGGTGATGACCAGGCGCTTGAACAAGGCCCAAGGCCCGCCCCGCCACTCCCACAGGATGCGCAGCTGGGTCGCGTAGAGGTCGAAGAGTCGGCTCATGAGGACGCACCGTAGAGGTCGCCGCGGTCGCGGTCATCGCCCAGAGTGGGTGATGTGCGCCCGGCCTTCGGGCGTCCGGACTCCCATCCGACGGCCTGCTCGGGGTCCTTGCCGCGTCTGGGGGTGACGGAACACGTGGCTGCGGCATCGTAGCGCAGCCCGGTCGCGTGATCTCGGGTAGGAGCGGCCTGCGGCGCGTTCGGGACCGCGCCGCTGCCGCTCGATCGATCAGCTGCCGATCACCGCGAACCAGCGTGGGCCGTTGGCCGTGATCCCGGCGAAGAAGACGACCGGGGCCGGGCACGGGCTCGGCAGGTCGAGCCGCTCGGGGACGAGACGGCGGCGTGACATGGCCGGGCGGTGGCGAGCGTCGGCTCGCTAGGGATGACCACGCAATGCGGCTGTAAGCCGGATTCGGCCGAAGGCGACGGGCTGTCGCGCCATGTAGGGTAAGGTGCCCTCTGATGCCCTTGGTGGTCAGCGCGCGGCCGCCACCAGTGGAAGGACTGACATCGTGAGCCCGATCCGGACCCTGATCCTCGCTGGAGGATTCGGCAGCCGACTCTCGGAGGAGACGGTCGCCAAGCCGAAGCCCATGGTGGAGATCGGCACGGAGCCGATCCTCTGGCACATCATGAAACACCACGGGCACTACGGCTTCGACGACTTCGTGGTCGCCCTCGGCTACCACGGCGAGTTGATCAAGCAGTACTTCGCGCAGTTCGCGGCACTCGCCGGGGAGCTGACCGTAGAGCTCGGCACGGGGACCGTCCGGCGCGAGCACTCGGAGCGCGAAGACTGGACCGTCCGACTCGTGGACACCGGCGTGTCGATGGCGACCGGCGGTCGGATGCGCCGGGTGCAGCACCTCCTCGGCGACACCTTCATGATGACCTTCGGCGACGGCGTCGCCGACATCGACCTCGGCCGGCTCGTCGCCTTCCATCGGTCGCACGGGCGCCTCGCGACCATCACCGCCGTCCGCCCGCCGGCGCGGTTCGGGCATGTCGAGCTGGATGGTGACCGGGTAGCGGAGTTCTCCGAGAAGCCCCAGACCGGCGAAGGCTGGATCAACGGCGGCTACATGGTCCTCCAGCGCGAGGTCCTCGAGTACATCGAGAACGACGACCAGTACTTCCAGAAGGAGCCGATGGAGCGTCTCGCCGAGGACGGCGAGCTCATGGCCTTCCGGCACCACGGCTTCTGGCAGTGCATGGACACGCTCCGCGACAAGGTCTACCTGGATCGCCTCTGGCAGTCCGGTCAGGCGCCGTGGGTGGTCTGGCCGACGGCCGACGACGACATCGCGGCCGAGACTCACCCGATGACGTTGCCCTCCTCGATGCGGACGCCGGCGGCGATGCGCTCGTAGCCGAACACCGACAGGTCCAGGGTCCGGTAGCGGCCATGGACGATGAGCTCGGCGACGGCTCGACCGACCGCCGGAGCGCCCTGGATCCCGTGCCCGCTGAATCCGTTGGCGAAGAGCAGGCCGCCCACCTCCGGATGCGGTCCCAGGATCGCGTTGTGGTCGAACGTGTTCATCTCGTAGTAGCCGGCCCAGCCACCCGTCCGGCGGACCGCGTCGAAGGCCGGGACCCGCGCCGCCAGGCCCGGCCACAGGACGTCGTCCCACAGCCGCGGGTCGACCTCGAGCGGGAGGTCCGGCCGGTCGTCGTCGGGTGATGGCGGAGCGGACCCGATGAACGCGTCGCCGTCCGGCCGGAACCACAGGCCGGTCGGGTCGATGACCAGCGGCCCGTCGCGCGGCACGTCGCGGGCCTCGAACGCGAAGACGGTCCGTCGCCGGGCCTCGACGGGCAGCGCCACGCCGGCCATCGCGGCGACCTGGGCCGCCCACGGGCCGGCGGCATCGACGACGATGTCGCAGGCGATCGCCGGGCCATCGCGAAGCGTGACGCCGGTGACCCGTGGCCCGCTCCGTCGCAGGCCGACGACCTCGTCCGCGAGGTAGGTCGCGCCGCCGGCGCGGGCCTTGGCCCGGAACGCTCGGGTCAGGGCATAGCCGTCGAACCAGCCCTCGCCGGCCAGGCCCAACGACCCGAGGGCGAGGCCATCGACGGCGAGCCACGGGAACCGGGCCGCGATCTCGGCCGGCTCGAGCAGCGCGACCGCCGCGCCCTCGGCGACCTGGATGCGGTGATTGGCGCGCATCGTGGCGACACCGGCCGGACCGGCCAGGTACAGGTAGCCGCGCTCGACGAGTCCGACGTCCGGTGCGACGCCATCGACGGCGAGCCGCTCGCCGGCCCCCTGGAGGAATGCGAAGCCGAACCGCGAGATCCGGATGTTCTCCGGGGTCGAGAACTGCTGGCGGATGGAGCTGGCCGACAGCGCCGACGACGCCTGCCGATAGGTCGGGTCGCGCTCGATGACCGTGACCGTGCCATCGAAGGTCGGGTCATCGACGATGGACCACGCGATGGCGCTGCCGATGACCCCGCCACCGACGATGACGACGTCAGCGGAGGTCGTCACGCATCAGGTCCAGGAGCAGGCCGTCGTGGAACGTGCCATCCGGCCCGCGCTCGTAGTCGTGGAGGACGCCGACCCGCCGGAAGCCCAGCCGCTCGTACGTCCGGATGGCCCGTTTGTTGGCCGCCGACGGATCGATGGTCAGCCGGTGATGGCCGCGCTCCTCCAGCAGGTATCGGGCGATCGTCCGGATGGCATCAGGCCCCAGGCCCTGGCCCTGGTGGGACGTGGTCAGGAACAGGTCGACCGAGGCGTGGCGATAGTCGGGATCCGTCTCCTCGCTCGCCTGGATGCTGCCGACGACCTGCCCGTCGACCTCGATGGCCAGGACGACCGTGTCCGCATCGGCGTCCAGCCAGTCGTCGACGGCCGCGATGTCCGGCCGCGGCGGTCCCCACCAGCGCGCCACCGAGGGCTCAGCCAGGATCGCCGCCAGGATCGCCCGCTCTTCGCGAGCGACGGGCCGGAGCGTCACGCGCTCGCCGCGGAGGACGAGCGCGTGGACCTCGCCCAGCGTGTCGGCGGTCACGCCGGCGGCTCGGGGCGACCAGGCTCTAGGCGAGCCCGCAGCAGGTCGACGCCGGACGGATCGGTCAGGCGGCATGACCACCCTCCGTCGGCCGCGAGCCAGGTGGTGGCGTGGACCGTCGCGCCACTGTCCGCCGGGCGGGCGTATTCGAGGCGGGCCAGGCGCGGGATGGCCCGTGTCGCGGCCACGCCGGCCGCGCCACCGGCGTCGATGATCCGTTCCTCGAGCCAGTCCCCGTAGACCGCGTTGTTGGCATGGTCCATCGGGTCCAGCTCCTGGGGCCGGACGGCGAAGGCGGCCGTCGCCGCATCCTCCGGGCTATCGTCCAGGCCCACGCGAGCGAGCGGCACGGTCACGTTCGGCGCCCCGAACACGGCGTCGAACTCCGGCGGGATGCGGGTCGGCGATCCGCGGCCGTCGAGGAGGACCCAATCGATGTGGGTCCAGGCCACGAGCGCCCCATCGGCGTCGACGAACTCGGTCCGGCGGCGTGCCCAGACCCGACGCCAGCCGACGACCACCGTCGTCCCGGTCAAGGCGTCGCCGACCCGGACCGGGCCGGTCACCGCGACCTCGGCGGCCCGGACCAGCCAGGCCAGGTCGCGCGTCGCGTACCAGGCCCGGTCGAAGCCGCGCTGCGCCGAGTGGAACCAGGCCAGGTCCTGGGCGTAGCGGAGGAGGACCGAGGTCCGCAACCGACCGTCCGGTCCGGCCTCGTCGAAGCGGACCCGGAACGGCGCGCTGCAGGCGTCCGGCTGAGCGCTCATCGGGCGACGCCGGCAAGCCGGTCGAGGGCCTCCAGGGGGACGATCATCGTGCCCGCGTACGGCGCTGTCTGGCGATCGAGTCGGACCTTGCACGAGCGGGCGGCATCGAACACGACCAGCCCGACCCGGAGCACCGCGTCCTCCTCGGCGGCGTGATCGCGCGCGTCGTCGAGCTGGTGCAGGACGTCCGCCCCGATCCCGCGCGCGCCCCACTTGCAGTCCCACGCTTCGGTTGCCCGGTCGTGCTCGACGGTCACGTCGTAGGGATGGATCTCGGCCGCGACCCCGTCGAACAGGATGCGCCGCTCGCGGCGGACGGCTCCGGCCCCGACGCGGCGGGCCAGGAGCTCGGCCGTCAACTGCTCCACGAGCGCGCCGCGGACCTGGCTGCGGACCTGCTCCCCGCGCTCGGCGACCTCGAGCGCCGCGGCCAGGATGGCTTCGGAGGTCATGCGGGCCGCCGGGTCGGCCGCCGCCCCGAACAGGGTCGGGAACATCGTCTGCCAGGGGAGCGGATCGGTCGTCTCCCCGTTCATCACCGCTCGGGCCAGGAGCCGCTGCGCCGCGCTGGCGTCAACGAGCAGGCCGGCGGCGCGCAGCACGAGAGGATCGGCCTGGATCCCGGCATACACGACCGCTCGCCCGTCGCGTGCCGCGTCCTGGAACCTCACGGCCGCTCGCCCAGGGCGGTCAGGACGACCTGCGGGTAGGTCGACAGCCAATCGATGGCGCGGTGCGGGTCGGTGATCCGGGCGACTTCGTCGCTCGCGGCGTCGACGGCGGCGGCGCGGGCCGGATCGAGCGGCTCCGAGCCTCGAGCGGCGGCGACCTGGTCGAGCCGGGCTCGCCAGGCGGTGGTCAGGTCCTCGATGTAGGTCCACTCGTCGTCGACCGCCTCGCCGACCTCGGTCAGGCGGGCATACGCGTCGAGCGCGCGCTGGATGGTCGCATCGACGGTCGGTCCGGGCATGGCCCGAAGGGTACGACCGATGTCGGGGCTAGCGCTCCGGGACGACGGTCTGCTGCTGGCGGCGTGCCAGGCCCCGGGTCAGGGGCCCGGTGCCGCGTCCCCGCCGCTCCGCGGGCAGGGGTCGCGTGGCCGTACGCAGCAGATCCGTGAGTCGGCGCCGTGCGCGGTCGTCCCACGCGCGCGAGTACGCGGCCGTGGCCTGGCGCCGGATCCGGCCGGCCTCCGTGCGACGTCCGGACGCCTCGAGCTCGGCCACCCGGGCGAGGATGGCTCGGTACAGGGCGGGCAGCTCCTCCGCGGGAGCGTGAGACTCCATCCCCTGCAGCGTGCTCGCGGTCAGCGGCCACGGGAATAGCCCAGCGGTCCCGGCACGGTCCCGCCGATGGGGTCAGCGTTCAATCACCCCGATGGCCGCTGCTCCGGATCGAGAATGGCGGCAGACCGCCCGTCGCCGGACCGAACGCCACGACGACTCGGTCGACGATGGCCCCGGCCGGGCCGGTCTCGAGCGACGCCAGCAGCGTGTCCAGATCGCCTCGCGGACCCTCAGCCTTACAGGTCACGGCGCCGTCGGCCTCGTTGGCGACCCAGCCGTGCAGTCCAAGGTCCATCGCCCGCCGCAGGACGTGGTAACGGAACCCGACGCCCTGCACGCGCCCGATGACCCGGGCATCCAGGCGCTGCACCTCGCCCGGCGCCGGGCCGGGCGTCTCGTCCGGCTGGGTCACGCGACCGCGGGGCGGCGCTGCGGCCGCGGCCAGGCCACGGCGAGGTCGTCGAGGATGAGGGCCGGCGCGACGTTGGCTCGGATGAGGACCGACGCCCGGCCGAGGCGATCGAGGAAGGCGAGGACATCGTCGGCGCTCAGCCGCATCGAGACCGCCTGGGTCTCGTCGAGCAGGCCGACCTCGCGGACGTCGCCGGGCCGGTCGATCTGGCACAGGGCCAGGTCGCGGGTCAGGTCCGTCCAGATGGCCAGGAGCGCCTCCGCCGCTCGGCGCCGCTCGCTCGCAGGCACCTTGGCGGCCTCGCCGTCGGTCGACGGCGAGGCATCCGTCGATCCGTCGGCGGCGTCGGCGTCAGGTCCCGGGGCTCCGTCGTCCGCACCGGCCGCACTCTGGCCGACCGGCCCAGCGGCCGCCGCGGCGCGTCGCCCTCGTCCGGCCGCCTTGCGGGGACCGGCGGCGCCGGCTGCGCCAACCCCGCCCGCCCCCGGTGTCGCGCCGTCGACGACACCGGCCAGGCGCCCGGCCCGGGCGGCTGCTGCGCGAACGCCGGCGAGGCGATCGGCGATACCGGCATCGGCGAGGTCGAGCAGGCTGCGGGTCAGCTCGTCCCGGATGGTCACGGCTTCCGGATCGGCGGCCCAGGCGGCGGCCACCCCCGGTCGCCCGGCCGCGATGCGGGCCAGGCGGGCGGCCGTCGGCGGATCGGCCAGTCCCTGGGCGGCCAGGATCGCCTCGACATCGCGGACCGCGACCGGACCCAGGTGGAGTCGGGCACAGCGCGAGCGGATGGTCGGCAGGAGCGGCTCCTCGGCATCGGCGCACAGGACGATCGTGACCCCGGCCGGCGGCTCCTCGAGCGTCTTGAGCAGGGCCGACTGGGCGTCCTCGTTCATCCGATCCGCGGCTTCGATGATGGCGACTCGCGCGCCACCTTCCGCCGGAGCCAGGGCCAGCTCGGCGATGAGGTCGCGGACGCCACGCGGCCGTTCCGGCCCGCCGATGACGACCTGCCGACCGGGGCCCTCCGGACCCAGGCGATGGACGTCAGCGTGACTCCCGGAGGCGACGAGCCGGCACGCCCGGCACTGGCCGCAGGGCCGCCCGGCCGGGTCCTCGGCCGTGCACAGGAGCCCGGCCGCCAGGTCCAGGGCGAGGGTCGTCTTGCCGACCCCGCTCGGTCCGACGAGCAGGACGGCATGGGGCACCGGACCGCGGATCATGCCCGCGACGGCGGCGATCGCCGCCGGGTGTCCGCGCGTCCTGGACCCGTCCATGCGCCGGTCAGGCGCTCGGCGTCGCCGCCTTGCGGGTCGTCCGGCGCTTGGGTGCAGGCGCCTCGCCCTCACCGGTCGCGGCGTCCGTCGTCGCGTCCGCCGAGGCCGCCGGCTTGCGGGTCGACGCTCGGCGCTTGGGCGCCGGGGCGTCCGTCGCGGCGTCGTCGGTCGACACGGCGGCGGCCTTGGCGGCCGCCGGCTTGCGGGTCGACGTTCGGCGCTTGGGCGCCGAGGCCTCCGTCGCGGCCTCGTTGGTCGCGGGGCTGTCCGTCGTCGCCGCATCGGCCTTGGCGGCCGCCGGCTTGCGGGTCGACGTCCGGCGCTTGGGCGCCGTCGTCTCGACCGCGTCGGCATCGGCCGGCTGGAGCGCCTCGATGGGACCCGGTGCCTCACTGGTCGGCTTGGATCCGACCTGGGCGCGGAGCATCGCCTCGAGCTCCGGCGGGACCTCGCTCCACGGCTCGGCCGAGGCGCGCGGCGCCGACGTGCGCTCGCGGCCGCCGTCACGGCCACCGTCGCGATCCCGGTCGCGTCCGCGGTCGAACGAGCGGTCGTCTCGGGCGCCACCGGTCCGGCCACTGACGTCCGGGTAGCGATCGATGCCGCCACTCCGGCCGCGGCCATAGCGCTCGCGCTCGATGGCGGACTGGTAAGCCGCGCGGCCTCCGCGCGGACCGCCGCCACGACCACCACGCCCGGCACCTCCGCCACCGGTACCGCGGCTCCCGCGGTTCCGTTCGGCGATGAGGTACTCGGGGATCTCGGGCTCGTCGAAGTCCTCGTCGTCCGCGAGCGGCTGGAGGCTGGCCGCGGTCGGGGTCGTCGGTGTGCCGAGCTGCGAGTCCCAGACCGACCCGAAGGGGGTCGTTCGCGGACCACGCGGCGTCGCCACGACCTCGTCCTCAGCCTCGTCCTCGGCCTCGGCCTCGAGCTCGAGCTCGACGGCGTCGATGGGCGCTGCTCGATCCTCGGTCCCGGCACCCTCCTCACGGCCGCGGCCACGACCGCGTCCGCGACCGCCCCGGCGTCGCCGGCGGCGGCCACCATCGGCCATCTCGTCGTCCTGTCCGGCCACGTCCGGTGCGACCCCGGGCAGGGCACCTTCGGCATCGCCCAGGTCGTCGAGCGTGAACACCTCGGCGGCGGCGAGGTCGGCCTCGGACAGGCTCCCGCCGGCCTTGGACAGGCGCTCGCCGGGCAGGGCCCGCAAGCCGCTGTCGGCGCCGTTGGTGGAGATCGGCGCCGGGGTGCGGCCACGACCGCGTCCACGGGACGTCGTCGTCGTCGCCACGGCCTCGCCGGGCCGTCCGCGACCGCGGCCTCGACCGCCGCGTCCGCGGCCGGCTCCGGTGCCCTCGGTCTGCTTGTCAGGGACCTCGGTCATCGACAGGTCGGCGTCGTCCTCGGCCACCCGGCGACCCGATCGCGAGCCCTTCTCGACGCGGGCCAGCTGGGTGATGTCGGTGAACAGGTCGGCGACCTCGATGAGGTCCGATGAGGTGTTGCCGCGGAAGCTGATGACCTCGCAGCGGACGCCCATCTCCTGGACTGCCCGGATGGCCGGCGCGAAGTCGCCGTCGCCGGACACGACGATGGCGATATCGAGGTTCCGGGCCGTCTTCATCATGTCGACGACGAGCTCGATGTCGAGGTTGGCCTTGACCTTCCCGTCGCCGTACTTGCGGATGTCCTTGCTGACGACCTTGTAGTTGCTGCGACGCAGGAAGTCATGGAAGTTGCGCTGGTTCTCGTTGTCCGGGTCCAGCCCGGTATACGCATAAGCGCGCACCAGGTCGCGCCCGGCCGAGGCCGATTTGAGGAGCGTGACGTAATCGATGTCCACGCCTGCGGCCTTGGCCGCATAGAAGATGTTCGCGACGTCTACGAAGACGGCGACGTTCTTGCCCACGATGACTCCTATCGGGTCGATGGTCGGCGTCCGGCCGGCGCGGTCACGCAGCACGGCGGCGCCATGATCAGCTGTGGCGAGCGGCACTCCCGGCTGCGGCCACGATTCGTTGGATGCGCGGACCGGCCGAGCCGAAGCCCAGGGCGGTCCAGCGCGCGGTGGCGTCCGGACCATCCGGCAGAGCTGCCTCGATGACGGTGCAGCCCTTGTTGCTGGCCGACCGGATGAGCTCCTCGAGGAGCGCGCCGGTCACGCGGTCCGCGTCATGGTCGGGGTCGACGACCAGGAGATCGATGGTGCCGACATACCCGCCGGATACGACCGACGGACGCAGGGCCAGGACGGCCCCTCCGACGACGTTCCGCTGGGACTCGGCGACGTAGATGCTGGCCTGCGGCAGGTAGACGAGCTGACGGAGCAGATCCGCGGCATCGAGCGGGCTTGCGCCACGGTCCACACGAAGGTCCCCGCCGCCAAGGGCGACGAGCCGATCGATATCCGTGACACGGGCTGCTCGGACCAGGTATTCCACGCCGAAGGTTCGTACCTCGCAGGGCGGCGACCGTCACCCCTCGACCGGGGCATCCATCCGACCTCGGGCCGGTACCGGTGAGCCTGCGACCCGTTCCCATGGCTGCGGGCATGAAGCCCACGAGGCGTGCGTGGCACGCGCGGTCCGGGTGCGGCCGACCGGTATTGCATTCGAGTCGCCGATGCCTAATATACGGCATCGCTTCGGCGGCCACCTGCGCGCCGCCCGAGCACGGATCCGCGTCGCCGACCGTCACGCACCGCCGCTCGCCTGTGACTCCTGGGAGGGAACCGTCACAGATGCGGGTCTCGGGCGACGGTCGGCCGATGCGCGTCCCTGCCGGGGTCAGACCGCAGGGGCTCCGACCGAGGGTCGCTCCGGGACCGCCGGACGATCGTTCATCAGGAGGAGTAGTGCATGAAGCTCACTAAGGTTGGGGCGCTCGCCGCGGCCGCTCTGTTCGCGATCACCGCGTGCAGTTCGACCGGTGGCGGGGGCGGGGACAAGGGCACGATCGAGATCTGGTCGTCCCTCCCGCGTCAGGGCTCGAACAAGGCCCAGACCGACACCGTCGTCAACGCCATCAACATGGCGATCGAAGAGCCGCGGTGGCACGGTCGGTGGCTACACGATCACAGTACTCGGACAAGGACGACTCGACCGCGGCCACGGGCCAGTGGGACGAGGCGACCGAGATCAAGAACGCCAACGACGCCGTCGCCAACGACGCGGTCGTCGGCTACATCGGCACCTTCAACTCCGGTGCCGCCAAGCTGTCGATCCCGATCCTGTGCGGAGCGGGCATCGTCGATGATCAGCCCGGCCAACACCTATCCCGGCCTGACCAAGGCCGGCAAGGGCGAGGCCAACGAGCCGGATGTCTACTATCCGGACGGCTGCGCCCGGAACTACAGCCGCGTCGTGCCGGCGGACGACCTCCAGGGTCGCGCCGGTGCGCTGTGGGCGTCGCAGCTCGGCGTCACCAAGGCCTACGTCCTCGATGACACCCAGCTGTACGGCAAGGGCATCGCGGACGTCTTCGCTAACGAGGCCCCCGGCTTCGGCGTCGAAGTCCTCGGCCGCGACGGCATCGACGGCAAGGCGACGGACTACAAGGCCCTGGCCGAGAAGATCAAGGCCGCGGCTCCCGAGCTCGTCTACTACGGTGGCATCACCCAGAACAACGCCGGCCAGCTGTGGCGCGACCTTCGGGACGCTCTTGGCCCCGACGTCAAGCTGATGGGCCCCGACGGCATCTTCGAGGGCGAGTGGCTGGAGGCGGCCGGTGAGGCCGCTGAGGGCAGCTACATCACCTTCGGCGGTGTCCCGCCGGATCAGCTCGATCGGCAAGGGCGCCGAGTTCGTCGACGTCCTACACGGAGAAGTACCCGGATGCGCCCGCCGAGGCCTACACGGCCTATGGCTACGAGGCCGCCAACGTCGTGCTTGCCGCGATCGAGCGCGCCGCGGCGACGCAACCCGGCCGACAACAACGCCCTGCGCGCCGCGATCATCACGCGAGGTCATCGCGACCAAGGACTACGACGGTGTCCTGGGCAGCTGGAGCTTCAACGCCGAGGGCGACACGAGCCTGACCGAGATGTCGGGCAACATCGTCACCGGTGGCGAGTTCACCTTCGACAAGGTCATCAAGGAAGAGTAGTCACCCGACCCATCCGGGTCGTGCTGATCACGGCCGGTCGCCTGGTCATCCAGGCGACCGGCCGTGCGCTACCGACGAGCATCCGCCGCGCTGAGGAGAGGGCGTTGGAGGCACTCCTGACCGCACTGGTGATCGGCCTCGCCAATGGCCTGATCATCGCGCTCATCGCGATCGGCTATACGCTCGTCTACGGCATCCTCGAGCTCATCAACTTCGCCCATGGCGACGTGTTCATGCTCGGGACCGCGTTCACCTTCTTCGCCACGACGTTCATCGTCGACGAGCATGGGCCTGGACCCGGACTCCGACCGCGGCCCTGGGTCTGACCTTCGTCGCCCTGCCGTTCATCATGCTGGTCTGCGCGGTCATCAACGCGAGCGATCGAACGAGTCGCCTATCGGCCGCTGCGCAACGCCCCACGCCTGGCGCCGCTCATCAGCGCCATCGGCATGTCGTTCATCCTGCTCAACATCGGTCTCATCCTGCTCGGCCCGTCGCCGCGCGCGGTCGCCGCCGATCATGCCCAAGGACGACCGTGATCACGCTGCCCAGTGGCGGCGACGATCATCGGCACCCAGCACCTCATCGTCGCCGGCGGTGACCATCCCGCTGCTCATCCTGCTGCGCTGGTTCGTGGCCGAGCACGCGCCAGGGCAAGGCGATGCGGGCGACCGCCCAGGATCGCGAGGCGGCCGGCCTGATGGGCATCGACGTCAACCGGACCATCTCGCTGACGTTCCTCATCGCCGGCGCGCTGGCCGGCGCGGCCGGCCTGATCGTCGCCCTGTACTACGGGCAGACCCGCTTCGAGTTCGGCTTCCAGTTCGGCCTGTACGCGTTCACCGCGGCCGTCCTCGGCGGCATCGGCAACCTGACCGGGGCGACGGTCGGCGGCATCACCATCGGCCTCATCCTGGCCATGTCGGACCGCTTCCTGGAAGCCCGCTGGACGAGCGTCATCGTGTTCAGCATCCTCATCCTCGTGCTGATCTTCCGCCCGACCGGCCTGCTGGCCGAGAAGCAGTCGGAGCGTGCCTGACATGACCGCTGCCGTCAGCACCCCAGTCCGCGGTCCCGCAACCCGATGGCGCGGGATGGAGCGCAAGCGCCGCGACACGATCATCGTCGGCCTGCTCGTTCCTGCTGGCGATCGTCTATCCGATCATCTACCCGTCCCTCCTCGCTCGCGGGCCACTGTCGGGCATCCCGTGGCCGCCCGACGCCAGATCCTCATCCAGTGCTGCGTGTTCGGGATCCTGGCCCTCGGCCTGAACATCGTGATGGGCTTCGCCGGGCTGCTCGACCTCGGGTACGTCGCCTTCTACGCGATCGGCGCCTACACGACGGCCTTCCTCGCCTCGCCCCACTTCGGGATCCACATCAGCTGGTGGATCGTCGTCTGGATCGCGGTCGGGGTGGCGGCCATGTTCGGCATCCTGCTCGGCGCCCCGACCCTCAAGCTGCGCGGCGACTACCTGGCCATCGTCACCCTCGGGTTCGGCGAGATCGTCCCGATCGTCTTCCGCAACCTCGGCGACTTCACGCTGGCCCTGCCGGCCTTCCTCGGCGGCCTCGTCCTCATCGGCCCCAACGCGAACCTGACCGGCGGCAACGTGGGGATCAATCCGATCGACCCACCCACCCTGCCCATCCCCGGGCCATGGGGGGCGGAGATCGTCTTCTCCAACCAGCAGCTCGATCTTCTCGATGTACCTCGTCGTCGCGCTGCTGGCCCTGACCTTCTTCATCTGCAGGCGCCTGCGCGACTCGAAGCTCGGTCGGGCCTGGATGGCCATCCGCGAGGACGAGACGGCGGCCGCCGCGATGGGCATCAACACGGTCACGTCGAAGCTCCTCGCGTTCTCCCTGGGTGCCAGCTTCTCCGGCTTCGCCGGGGCGTTCACGGGGGCGTTCCAGACGGCCATCTTCGCCGAGAGCTTCCGCTTCCAGACCTCGATCCTCATCGTGGTCATGATCATCCTGGGTGGGATCGGCTCCCTCCGCGGCGTGGTCATCGGCGCGTTCGCCGTGCAGTACGTGAACCTGTTCTTCCTGGCCTGGGCCGCGGCCGTTCGTCAACCCGCCGGTCAACGCACTCGGCGACGCGACCGGCATCGCGCCTGCTCGAGGACTTCAACCTCGTCAACTACAACTTCCTCATCTTCGGCGTGATCCTGGCCGTGATGATGGTCAAGCGGCCGGAGGGCCTGTTCCCGGTGGAGCACGCCAAGGCCGAGATGCACGGCATCGGGGTCGCCGCCGACGTGACCGGTGGTAGCGCCGACGAGCTGGCGGTCGGCGTCGAGGAGGTCATCGAGGAACCGGAGTACTCGGCGGCATTCGCGGCCGACACCCCGGCCGAGACCCTTCGCGACGACGACCTCCCGGAGGACACCCGATGACGGCCCAGGCCGAGCCGACGGCGGCACCGGCGCCGCCCGGTGGCGACCTGCTCATCGCGACCGGATGCACGAAGCGCTTCGGCGGCCTCATCGCGGTCAGCGACATCGACTTCACCATCCCGCGCGGCGGGATCGTCTCGCCTCATCGGCCCCAACGGTGCCGGCAAGACGACGTTCTTCAACATGATCACCGGGCTGTACATCCCGACCGAGGGACAGATCAAGTTCGACGGGGCGGAGCTGACCGGCCGGAAGCCGCACGAGGTGGTCCGCCTGGGCGTCGCCCGGACGTTCCAGAACATCCGGCTGTTCGGCAACATGACCGCCGAGGAGAACGTATTGGTCGGGCTCCACCATCGGCTCAAGGGCCGCTGGTTCGGGGCCATCCTCCGGCCGCCGTCGATCAAGCGCGAGGAGGCCGAGGCCCACGCCCGGGCCATGGAGCTGCTCGCGCTCGTCGGCCTGGAGCGACGCTCGCAGACACTCGCCCGCAACCTCCCGTACGGCGATCAGCGCCGGCTGGAGATCGCCCGGGCCCTGGCCACGGAGCCCAAGCTCCTGCTCCTCGACGAGCCGACGGCCGGGATGAACCCGGAGGAGACCCAGCGCCTGACCGACTTCGTCCGCCAGCTGCGCGACACGCTCGGCCTGACGGTCCTCCTCATCGAGCACGACATGAAGGTGGTCATGGGCATCAGCGAGCGCGTGACCGTGCTCGACCATGGCGAGAAGATCGCCGAGGGCACCCCGGCCGAGGTCCGCGCCGACACGCGCGTCATCGAGGCCTACCTGGGCCGCGGCGCGGCCGGGCAGGGCTGACCGATGGCCCTCCTGGAGCTCCGCGACGTCCATACCTATTACGGCAACATCCACGCCCTCAAGGGCGTCAGCCTGACCGTCGAGGACGGCGAGATCGTGACCCTCATCGGGGCCAACGGCGCGGGCAAATCGACGACGCTCAAGACCATCAGCGGCCTGCTCAAGCCGCGCCACGGCGAGATCTGGTTCGATGGCCAGCGCATCGACGGCTCGACGCCGCACGAGATCGTCGCCCACGGCATCTCCCAGTCGCCCGAGGGCCGGCGCATCTTCCCCAAGATGTCGGTCCGCGAGAACCTCGAGATGGGCGCCTTCCAGCGTGGCAAGGGCACGGCGATGGACGAGGACTTCGAGCGGGTCTACACGCTCTTTCCGCGCCTCAAGGAGCGCTCCGGTCAGAACGGCGGGACGCTGTCCGGCGGCGAGCAGCAGATGCTGGCCATCGGCCGGGCCCTGATGGCCCGGCCCAAGGTGCTCCTCCTGGACGAGCCGTCGATGGGCCTGGCCCCGATCCTCGTCGAACAGATCTTCGACATCGTCCGGGACATCAACAAGACCGGCACGACGGTGCTCCTGGTCGAGCAGAACGCGCTGATGGCGCTCGGCCTCGCCCAGCGCGGCTACATCCTGCAGACCGGCGAGATCGTCCTCCAGGACGTGGCCGACAAGCTCATGGTCAACCCCGAGGTCCAGAAGGCCTACCTGGGCGGGTGAGCGTCGCTCAGGCGCCCGCCGCCGACGGCGAAGCCCGCGACGACCGCGGTCGGAGCCGATGCCGGCCGACCTTCATCCGATTGCCGCAGACCGCCATCTCGCACCAGACCCGGCTGCCGTTGCGCGAGCGGTCGACGAACAGCCAGCGGCACAGCGGGTTGCCGCACCTGCGGATCCTGGCCCGATCGCGAGCGAGCGCCAGCGCGGCCGGCAGGAGGTCGTCGGCGACCCCATCCCACCCTGAGGCGGTAGCGTGCATCGTGCCGTCGGCGCGCAGCCCGTACGCCACGCCGTCGAGGGCAGCGTCGAGGGTCGCCGCCCAGGCTGGATCGTCGGGCTCACCCGGGTCGGCCAGGCCACGGACGAGGGTCCGGATGGCACGCAGCCGGGCCAACTGGGCGTCCGTCGGAGCGGCCTCCGGGACCGGCACGTGATGGGAGCCGAGGAAGGCCGTGGCGTCGTCGCCGTCGAGCAGATGGTCGTGCGGCGGCTCGTCCGCCCGGGCCCGGCGGCGGTAGTGCGCGCCCGGCCCGTGGAGGCTGTTGGCGAGGCCCAGGGCGGCGTCGGATCCGAGCCGCCATGTAACGGTATCCACGGCAGGACATAGGTTACACTTCCCCGACCATGCTGCGCCCGGTCGCCGCCCTCGTCGCCGCCCGCACCCGGCGCCGTGGCGCGACCACGATCCTGGCCATCGCGGCCATCGCCATGGCCGCCGCCCTCGTCGCCATCGTCGCCGGGATCGGCCTCGTGGCCGCGGATGCCAGCCTGGCCCGGGCGCTGGCCACGACGGGCCGCGACCGACCGGCGATCCGGGCGACCGACTTCAGCAGCTCGGGCCGCGACGCGGACATGACCAAGGCCGCGGCGGTCAAGGGCCTGGCCGGGCTCGAGCCGTTCACGGACCCGTTGGTCCGCGGTGTGCTCTTCCACCAGCTGGTCGACCTCGAGACGCCCCAGGTCGACCTCATCGCCGCGGTCGACGATCCCGCCGCCTGGCTGCGCCTTGCGGAGGGCCGGATGCCGGCCCCGTGCGTCGACGGGATGCGCTGCGAGGCCGTCCTCCTGTCCGAGACGCCACCCGAGCGACCGTTCGAGCGCGGCCGTGCCCGCCGAGGGGATGGAGCTGACGATCGTCGGCCGCGGCCAGCTCGACCCGGCCATCCCGTTCGGTGACCTCGACCAGCGTGGCCCGGTCGGTGACGAGCCGGGTGGTGGCCAGTACCAGACCGAGCGGGCGAGCCCGGCGGTCATCCTCGTCAACGGCGTCGACGCGGTCGCGCACAGCCCGGCCCTCGAAGGCACCGGCCGGACCTATATCTGGACAGCCCCGCTCGACGTCGGGGCGATCCACCCGTGGACCGCGACCGACTTCCGGGACGCCGCCGAGCAAGCCGGCGTGGACCTGACCGCGGCCGGCCACGGCTACACCCTGACCAGCCCGGCTGGGCTCGTCCGGACCGAGCTCACCCGCGCCGACGCAGCATCCGGGCGCCTCCTCCTCATCGGCTCCCTGGGGGTCGCCATCCTGCTGGCCTTCGCCGTCTATCTCGCCCTGGTGACCCGCGAGGACACGCTGGCCGAGCTGCAGCGCCTGGCCGCGGTCGGCGCCCAGCGTCGCGACCGGGCGGCGTTCCTCGTCCTCGAGGCGGCCGTCCCCGCGGCCATCGGCGGCGTCGTCGGATGGATCCTGGGCGGGCTCGTCGTAGGCGCCCTGGCGGCCTGGAGCGGCGTCGACGCGTTCGCCGTCATCGCCGGCACGCTCCTGTCGCCGGGTGCGCTGCTGGCCATGCTCGCGCGTCCTCATCGCGGCCGTCGCCGCGGTCGTCATGGCCATGGCGCCGGGACGATCCATGGGGGCCGTCAGGCTGGCCGGCGCGGTGGGCATCACCGCGGTCGTCATCCTGGGCTGGCAGCTGGGTGCCGGTGGCTCGATCGGGGCGGACGTCCTGGCTCGCTCCCTGGCCAGTCCGGTGGTCGTCCTCCTGCCGCCGATCCTCGCGTTCGTGCTGGCCCTCGGGTTCGTGGCCATGCTGCCGCCCATCCTGCGCGGCCTGGCTCGCCGCGCCCGGACCGCGCCGCTGCCGGTCCGCCTCTCGCTGTTGTCCGTGTCGCGCGAACCGGCCCGGCCGGCGGCGACCCTGACCCTCCTCGCCTTCAGCCTCGGCGCGATCGTCTTCGCGGCCGGCTGGTCGGCGAGCCTGGGCCGCGGGATCGAGGACGCGGCCGCCTATCGGTCCGGCCTGGACCTGCGGGTGACCGAGCTCGGGACCGGGCTGTCGATCAGCGGCTCGGTCGTGCCGGTCGACCGCTACGCGGCCCTCGGGGACGATGTCCGGCGCGTCCCGGTCTACCGCGACACGGCGCCCAACCACCCGGACGGCCGGGTCGAGATCGTGGCCCTCCCGCCGGATGCCCTGCCGACCCTGCCGGGCTGGCGCTCGGACTTCTCGGACACCTCGGTCGAGGCGCTGGCCGAGCGGCTGATCCTCCCCGAGCCCGACGGGGGCTGGACCGTCCAGGGCCATCGCCTGGATCCGGCCGCGACCGACCTGACCCTGGACTTCCGGTACGCCGGCCGGCCGCTCCGCCTGGATGCCATCGTCACGACCGACGGCGGCGATAGCACGACGATCCGGATGGGCGACGTCGACGAGTCGATGACGTCCATCAGCGCCCCGTTGCCCGAGCCGGCCCGGGGCGGCCTGCTGACCGCGCTCATCTTCCGCAACCCCGGCCTGGTCGCCGGGTCCGGGCACCAGGACGAGCTGCGCCGGGCGACGGTCACGCTTCCTGGGCCTGGATGGCCTCGTCGACGAGGTCTCACGCGATCTCGAGATCTTCACGACCTCGACCGAGATCTTCCGAGCCCCTCAGGTGACCGACGGCCTGCGCCTGCCGGCCATCGTCAGCCCGGACCTGGCCGCGACCGCGACCGATGACCAGCTCGACCTCGTCGTGACCGGCGAGTCGACCGTCCCGCTCCAGGTCGTCGGGGTCGCCGACCACATGCCCTCGGTCGTGGATCCGGCCCCGCGGTTCGTCGTCGTGCCGCTCGAGCCGTGGCTGGTCTCGCTCCTCTCGGCGGTCCCGGGCGCCGGCCGACCGACCGAGATGTGGCTGGGCCTCCCCGACCCCGCCCGGGAAGCCGCGGTCCGAGCCCAGCTGGCCGACGAGCCGTTCCGGTTCGCCGAAGTCACGTCGCGGTCCGACCTCGTCACCGAGCGGGCCGGCGATCCGCTCAGCCGGGCCATCGTCTGGACCCTCGTCCTGGCCGCGGTCGCCGGCCTGGCCCTGTCCATCGGCGGGCTCATCCTGGGCACGATCACCGACCTGCGCGACGAGCGCGGCGAGCTGGCCGATCTCGAGGCGCAGGGCCTGGGCCCGAGCGCCTTGCGCGGGCACGTGCTGTACCGGACGGCCTGGCTGGCCTTCGGCGGGGCGGCCGCCGGCGTCGTCGTCGGGCTCGTGCTGACCGTCGTGGTGACGGGCGCCCTGGCGCTGACCGCGGAGGGCGAGGCGCCCATCCCACCGCTCATCGTGGTCATCCCTTGGCTGGCCATCGTGGCCATCGTCGCGGCCGTCCTGGCCATCGTCCTGGGCACGGCTGGTCTGGCTCGTCCGCCGCTCGTTCGGGCGCCGGACCCTGGGCGAGCGCCGGGCCGGCGCCACCGAGGTCGGACCCACCTGGCGGACGACCAGTGAGCAGCTCGATGGCTGACGCGATCGTCGCCCGCGGGCTCATCCGCATCCACCCGTCGGGTGGCGGACCGGTCGCGGCCCTGCGCGGGCTGGACATGACCGTCGCGGAGGGTGAGGTGGCCGCCGTCGTCGGACCGAGCGGCTCGGGCAAGTCGACCCTCCTGCGACTGGTGGCCGGCCTGGACCGACCGTCGGCCGGGCGCCTCCAGGTGCTGGGTCACGACCTGACCGATGCCTCGGCGACGGAGCTGGAGCGCCATCGACGCGATCGGATCGGCGTCGTCGAGCAGCACTACCGACGAGCGCTGTCCCCGTACCTGACCGCGGCCGACGCGATCGGCCTGCCGCTCGCCTTGCGCGGCGTGCCCGAGGTCGAGCGCCGCCAGCGCGTCGACGAGCTGCTCGGCCGGGTGGGGCTGCCGGACCGCGGGAGCGCCTACCGCCACCAGCTGTCCGGCGGGGAGCAGCAGCGCATCGCCTTCGCCGTGGCCCTGGCCGCGAAGCCGCGGCTCCTCCTGGCCGACGAGCCGACCGGCGAGCTGGATGGCGCGACCGCCGAGGAGATCCTGGCGGTCCTTCGCGACGTCGTCCGGGCCGAGGGCACGACCTGCCTCGTCGTCACCCACGACGAGCTGGTCGAGCGGATCGCCGACCGGGTCGTCCATGTCGCCGACGGCCGGGCCGTGGCCGAACGACGCGGGCCGTTCGGCACCGAACCCGGCCGGGTCACCGACACCCTCGGCTGGATGGCGCCGGCGCTGCCCGCGCCGATCGTGCCGCTGGCCGCCGCCTCGCGCCGGTCCGACGGTTCCGACGCCATCGTCCTGGATGAGGCGGCCCGTCATTACGGCGAGGGGGTCGGCCGGTCGCTCGGGCTGCCGCCCACGACCGCGGCGTTCCGGCGCGGCGGCTTCCACGTGGTGACCGGGCCGTCCGGGTCGGGCAAGACGACCCTCCTGCGGCTGGTGACCGGCCTGGATCGACCGACCGAGGGCCGCGTCCGGACGCTCGGGCAGGACCTCCGCGAACTCGACCGGGACGGCCTCGCCCGGTTCCGGGCGGCCAAGATCGGCCTGGTCGACCAGGTCCGCGACCTCGTCCCGTTCCTGAGCGCTCGCGAGAACGTCGAGCTGGGCATGGCCATCCGCGGCCAGGACGGCCCGGATCGCGGCGATCGTGCGCTCGCCGCGCTGGCGAGGTTCGGGCTGGCCGACCACGCCGACCGGTCGCCGGAGGGCCTGTCCGCCGGGGAGCGCCTGCGGGTCGCCCTGGCCCGGGCGATGGCCACCGAGCCGGAGCTCCTCATCCTCGACGAGCCGACGGCGGCGCTGGATCGAGCCGGTGCCCGAGCCGTGGCCGGCCTGCTCCATGCGCTCGACGACGGCGACGTCACGATCGTCGCCACGACCCACGACCCGGCGCTCATCGCGGCGGCCTCGGACCGCCTGGATCTGGCCGCGCTGCGCGAGGCGACCCTGGCCGCCGCCGCCGCTCAGCGGTAGACCGGCTCCCGGGTCATCTGGTAGACCGCTCGCGACAGCAGCGCGAGGCCCAGGCCGCACAGCCACAGGCCCGGTCCGTTGGTGAACACCTGGGCCGGCTCGGCTGAAGGTGAACGCGCCGTCCATCAGCAGGGTCACGACCCGCCAGCCGAATCCGATCCAGCCGACGACGGCCAGGATGCCAAAGGTCAGCGAGCGGTCGATCCCGGTCGGGCGATCACCGACCGCATAGGGCAGGGCGACGAGGGCCAGGGTGGCGACCCCGACCAGGAAGACGAGGATGCCGCTGCCCTCGAAGGCATTGCCCGACACGAGCGGCAAGCCCTCGCCGCCACCCACCTGCCACCACGGCAGGAACGAGCCGACGACGATGATGACGCCACCCACGGCGGCCAGCGTCCGTCCCTGCCCAAGCGGCCGGCGATGCATGGTCATCCCTCGCCCGCCTCGCCATCACCCCCGCTGCTGTAGACCTCCGGCCGGAGGACGCCGACGAAGCGCAGGTTCCGGTAGACCTCGCCGTAGTCGAGCCCATACCCGACGACGAACTGGTCCGGGATCTGGAACCCGATGTAGTCGACCGGGATGTCGACGAGGCGGCGGGCCGGCTTGTCCAGCAGCGTGCAGATCCGGAGCGTCGCCGGGTTCTTGCCGCGCAGGTAGCGGATCAGGTAGTTGAGGGTCAGGCCGGTGTCGATGATGTCCTCGACGATGAGGACGTCTTCGCCCTCGATGCTCGCCGACAGGTCCTTGAGGATCCGGACCAGGCCGGACGACTCCGTCGCGCTTCCGCCATACGAGCTGACCTCCATGAGGTCGATCCGGAGCGGCAGGTCGATCGCCCGCATGAGGTCGGCCATGAACGGCAGCGAGCCCTTGAGGACGGACACGAGGGTGATCGGTCGACCCGTGTAGTCGGCGGAGATGCGGGCCCCCAGCTCGGCGACCTTGGCCGAGATCTGGTCCTCGGTCAGGAGGACCTCGCCGATGTCGTCGCGCAGGTCCACTCGCTCGACGGTCATCGGGGCACCCGGGCGTCAGGGCCGGCGACCGGGGCCGCGACCGCGCGGCGAGCCCGGCTCGGGACGGCGGTCGTGCGGTCCGGAGTCAGCTCTCCGGCGAGGCGCGCGACCGCCGGTTCGTCCGGTCGCCCGTCGGCATGGGGCGCGGCGACCTGCCCCGACGACCCGCTCAGGCCGTCGACCAGCGCGACCTTGCCGTACTTGAGCATGAGGGCGCGGAAGTCGCGCGCATAGAACAGTTTGATGTTGATGTCCGGGTACAGTTCGCGGATCCGGCGCAGCTTGCGGTTCTTCTTGCGCACGAGCTTCTGGCGGAGCGTCGTCATCTCGAGATAGAGGTCGAGGTCGGGCAGGTAGAAGTCCGGCGAGAAGCTCTCGACCACGTCACCATCGAGGTTCCAGAGGATCGGGAAGGTGTCCGGCTCGTAGGCCCAGCGGACCGCGTAGAAGTCGAGGATGCGGGCCATCTCCGCCTCGCTGGCGTGGGCGAACGGCGTTGCGACATCCATCGGCGGCCAGTCTACCCGAGGCGACCTCGGGGCGGAGTCCACCGCGCGTCGCGTTGCCGCCGGATACCCCCAGGGGGTATGATGCCGACATGGCCACCACGACCTCCGGGCGGCGCCCGGCGCCGGCGCCGGATCCCAGTCACTTCCGGCACAGCTACAGCAAGGACACCGCCCAGCTCATGCGACGCCTGTCGCGCATGGAGGGCCAGGTCCGCGGCATCGCCCGGATGATCGAGCGCGAGGAGTACTGCGTCGACATCCTCCAGCAGACCGCGGCGTTGCGGGCCGCGGTCGACTCACTGTCGATCCTCATCCTCGAGGACCACGTCCAGGGCTGCGTCCGGATGGCCGCTGATCGCGGTGAGTCGGAGCAGTACGTCGACGAGGTGGTGGACGTCGTCCGCCGAACGCTCGGGCGACCGGTCCGCGGGTCGGCTCGAGCGGGCTGACCCGGGTCCGGTTATCCACCAACTCGGCCACGAGATGGCAATTCGTGGATAACCCCGTTGACGGTCCCCGCTCCCGCACCGTACCGTCGCCATCCCGCACCGGGGTAGCAGCAGGGTAACGAGGTCCACGAGGGGTTCGGGGAGACCCGACCGTGAACCGGATGGACCGCGGAAGACCGAACCGCCATCCGTGGTGCGAGATGATCCGACGCCGGGAGCGGCACCGCGCACGCTGGCACGCTGGACCAAGAGGAGGCGTGCCGTGACAGGTCTGCGCGAGCCGCTCCCGACGCGCGTCCAGGACACCCCACCCCTCCCCGAGACCTACGACCGTGCCGTCCGCGGGGGCCTGGACGACCTCGGCCTGGATCTGACGCCCGACGCCCGGGACGCGATCGATGGCCACGTCCGGCTGCTCCTGGCCTGGACGGGCGCGGTCAACCTGACCGCGGTCCGCGACCCACTCGCCGTGGCGACCGCCCACGTCGTCGACAGCCTGACCGCGGTCCCCTGGCTCCGGGCGCATGGGATCGAGCGGTTCGTCGATGTGGGCTCGGGTGGCGGGCTGCCCGGCATCCCGCTGGCCGCAGCCCTGCCGGCGGCGGGCGCCCGGCTCGTCGAGTCGATCGGCAAGAAGGCGCGCTTCCTCGAGACGGTCGTGGCCGCCATCGGTCTGGAGGACCGGGTCACGGTCGACGCCCGGCGGGTCGAGGCGCTGGCCGCCGACCGGGCCGAGCGCGGCCGCTGGCCGGCGGTCACGGTCCGGGCCGTGGCGCCCATGGCCGAGCTCGTCGAGCTCGCCTTCCCGCTCCTCGAGCCGGGTGGCCGGCTGGTCGCCTGGAAGCGCGGCGACCTGACGGCGGAGCTGCGCGCGACGCGGGCGGCCATCGAGGCGCTGGGTGGCGGGACGCTGGACGTCCAGCCGGTCCCGGTCGTGGCCCTGGCAGGGCACGTCCTGGTCGTCGTCACGCGGACCGGCCCCGTCCCGGACGCGTATCCACGGGATGCCGCGCAGCGTCGTCGCCGTCCGTGGTGAGCCGCGGTCCGCTGCTACCCTGACCGCCGATGCGGATCGCGGTCCTGTCGGACATCCACAGCAACCTCCCCGCCCTCGAGGCCGTGCTCGCCGACGCCGGGGCCGTCGATGCGATCTGGCAGCTCGGCGATGTCGTCGGCTATGGGCCGGATCCGGATCGGGTCGTCGCCCGGCTGGCCGAGGTCGGTGCCACGGGCGTCCTGGGCAATCACGACGCGGCGGCCCTCGGCGGCCCCGAGATCGCCTGGTTCAATCCGGACGCCCGGTCGGCGGCGGAGTGGACCGCCCGGACCATCGGTCCGCCGACCAGGGACTGGCTGGCCGCCCTGCCTCGCACGGCCGTCATCGACGGGGTCACCCTGGTCCACGGCAGCCCACGCGACCCGTTGCGCGAGTACATCGTGTCGCGGGACGTCGCCCGTGCGAACCTTGACGCGATGACCACCGATCTCGGTCTGCACGGGCATACCCATGTCCCGATCGTGTTCGCCGTGTCCGACGGGGGCATCGCCGTCGCGTCGCCCGATGATGGTGACGCCCTGAGCGTCGCGACCGGGCGGATGCTGCTCAATCCGGGCAGCGTCGGGCAGCCTCGCGATGGCGACCCGCGCGCGTCCTATCTGATCCTCGACCGCGATGCCCAGCAAGCCTCGTGGCATCGCGTCGCCTACGACAGCGCCCCCGTCCAAGCCGCGATCCGCGCTGCCGGCCTGCCGCCGCGCCTCGCTGACCGACTGTCGCGCGGCATCTGAGCGCCGTGGACGATCGATGATCGGCGGCCGCCGATCCCTGCAGGGGCGCAAGCCGGGCGACAAGCGCGTGCGCGTCGAACGGCCGCATGCGCCGTACTTCCGCTACACGGGCGAAGGGACGCTGACCGCCAAGGAGGCGGCGAGCATCCCGACGACGCCCGGTGGCCGGGCCGTGGCCCGCGTCCGGGGTGTCCTGCTGGGTCGCCCGCTCCACCAGGAGGAGGAGATCGGCGAACGCCTGTCGAAGACCAAGGCGCTGGCGATCTTCAGCTCCGACGCCATCAGCTCGTCCGCCTACGCGACCGAGGAGATCATCCTCGCGTTCATCCTCGGCGGGTTCGCCATGGCCGCCCTGGACTTCGCGACGCCGGTCGCGATCGCCATCGCCGGCCTCCTGGCCGTCGTCGCGTTCAGCTACCGGCAGGTGTGCATCGCCTACCCCAACGGCGGCGGGTCGTACTCGGTGTCGAAGGCCAACTTCGGGCGGATGGCCTCGCTCGTGGCCGCCTCGGCGCTGCTCATCGACTACAACCTCACCGCGGCCGTCTCGACCTCCTCGGCTGTCGAGCAGATCGTGTCGGCCTTCCCGGCCCTCAGCGACGTCAGGGTGCTCATCGGCGTGGGCGCCCTGGCCCTCATCACCCTGGCCAACCTGCGCGGCGTCCGGGAGGCCGGGAATATCTTCGCCCTCCCGACCTACCTGTTCATGTTCAGCGCATTCACGATGATCGCCATCGGGACCTATCGGATCGTCGTCCTCGGCGAGCACGGCACGCCGCCGCCCGAGGTCGTGGAGGCGACGGCGACGACCGCCGGGGCGGTATCCGTCGTCCTGCTCCTTCGCGCCTTCGCCTCCGGTGCGGTCGCCCTGACCGGGACGGAGGCGATCGCTACGGGCGTGCCGGCGTTCAAGCCGCCCGAGCCGAAGAACGCCGCGACTACCCTGCTGGTCATGGCCGGCGTGCTGGCCATCCTGTTCGTCGGGATCACCTTCCTGGCCTCCAGCTTCGCGATCTATCCGACGGTGCCGGAGCTGTACGGCGAGGGAGTCGCCCACAAGACCGTCATCGCCCAGGTGGCCGAGGTCATCTTCGGCAACTCGATCCTGTTCTACCTGTTCCAGATCTTCACCGCGCTGCTCCTGTTCCTGGCCGCGAACACGAGCTTCGCGGCCTTCCCGCGCCTGGCCGCGGTCCTCGGCGAGGACGGCTTCTTCCCGCGCCAGTTCAGCCTCCGCGGCGACCGGCTGGCGTTCTCGATGGGCATCGTCCTGCTCGGCATCATCGCCGCGTCGCTGGTCGTCGCCGCTGGCGGGCGGACCCATGCCCTCATCCCGCTCTATGCCGTCGGAGTGTTCCTCGACTTCACGATCAGCCAGGCCGGGATGATCCGACACTGGCTGCGCACCCGCGATCCGGGCTGGCGCCAGCGCACGATCATCAACGCGGTCGGCTGCACGGCCACGGCCATCGTCGCGGTCGTCGTCACGGGGGCCAAGTTCCTCGACGGGGCATGGCTGGTCCTCGTCCTCATCCCGATCCTCGTCGCGATGATGCTGTTCATCCGCCGCGAGTACGACGGCCAGGAGCGTGAGCTCAAGGTCCGCGACGAGCTCGTCCTGCAGGAACCGCATCGCGAGCAGCGGGTCGTCGTGCCGGTCAACGGCGTCAACCGGGCGGTCATCCAGGCGGTCAACTTCGGACGGACGATGAGCCGCGACATCCGGGCGGTGTTCGTGACCGAGGATCCGGAGGTCGGCGAGGCGATGCGCGAGCGCTGGGAGCGGCAGGTCCCGGGCGTCCCGCTGGTCATCGTCGAGTCGCCGTACCGGGCGGTCATCTCGCCGGTCATCGCCTATCTCGACGTCCTGGACCAGGCCTGGCCGCCGGACAAGGAGGCCCCCATCACCATCGTCGTCCTGCCCGAGTACGTCGCCCGCCACTGGTGGGACCGGTTGCTCTACAACCAGACGTCCAAGCGCCTCAAGGCCGCGCTCCTGGGTCGCGAGCACACGGTCATCGCCGACGTGCCGTATCGCCGCAAGGGGTGACCGTCGGCCGGTCGCGCGGGAGACCGGCGCCAGAGCGCACCGGAGCTCGGAGCCGAGGCCCGTCCGTGCGGCCATGCGGTGGTATCGTGACCCGCGATGCCCGACCAAGAGAGCCCGACGTTCCGCCGGGCGGTGATCGCCCTCAATGGCGGTCCCAGTGACGCCCGCATCGTGCGGCTCGTCGCCGAGCATGCGGCCCGCATCAAGGCCGAGCTCATCGCCATCCATGTCGTCGAGATCGACTGGACGCTGCCCCTCGACGCCGACATCGCCGGCCGTTCCGAGGAGGTCCAGCGCGTGCTCGACACGGCCGAGGAGATCGCCGAGGACTTCAAGCTGACCATGGAGCCCGTGCTGCTCCAGGCGCGCGACGTCGGCGCGGCCATCGTCGACGAGGCTTCCGAGCGCGCCGCCGACCTGCTCGTCGTCGGGCTCCCCTATCGCAAGCGCTTCGGTGGCGAGTTCGCCATCGGGCGGACCATCCCGTACATCCTGCAGAACGCTCCGTGCACGGTCTGGGTCGTGCGCGAGCCGATGCCCGAGGAGTCACTGTGAGGATCATCATCGTCGGCTGCGGGCGCGTGGGCGCCTCTGCCGCCGAGCTCTGGGACGCGGCCGGCCACGAGGTCACCATCCTCGACGTCGAGACCCGCGCGTTCGAGCGCCTGCCCACGTCCTTCCACGGGACGGCCATCCGCGGGGACGGCACGGACGAGGACGTCCTGCGCCGCGTCGGCGCCGAGGGCGCGGACATCCTGCTGGCCCTGACCGAGGGCGACAACCGGAACATCATGTCGGCCCAGGTCGCCATCGAGGCCCTGGGCGTGGGGCGGGTCGTCGCCAAGATCAACGACCCGCTCCGGGCGACGGCCTACGCCGAGCTCGGCATCGCGACGCTGTGCCGGACCGGACTCATGCTTGACGCCGTCAACGCCCATCTGGGCCTGCCCGCATCCGGGCTGGCCGGGATGCTGGCGCCAAGCGGACAGCACCACGGCGGTTCGCACGGTCACGACCAAGCCGCGACCGAGCCGCACAGCGAGGCTGCGCCGAGCGCGGCCATGGAGGCCTGAATCGTGTTCGTCCTCGTCGTCGGCGGCGGCAAGGTGGGCTACTACCTCGCCAAGGAACTCATCGACGCGGGCCACGAGGTGGCCCTCATGGAGAAGGACCCGCGGCGGGCCAAGCAGATCGCCGACGAGGTCGGCTCGATCGTCATCCCGCACGACGGCTGTGAGGGCAAGTACCTCGGCGAGGCCGGCTGCAATCGAGCGGACGTCGTGGCCGCCGTCACGGGCGACGATGAGGACAACCTCGTCATCTGCCAGATGGCCAAGCACCACTTCGACGTGCCTCGGACCATCGCCCGGGTCAACAACCCGAAGAACGAGGTCCTGTTCCGGCATCTCGGGGTCGACGAGCTGGTCAGCCCGACCCGGATGATCCTCGGCTCGATCGAGCAGGACATCCCGGTCCACGAGCTGCTCCACCTGGCCGCCCTCGGCGAGGGCGAGCTCGAGATCATCGAGGCGCACCTCCAGCCCGGCTCGCCGGCCATCGGGCGCGCGACGCGCGACCTGGACATGCCGGAGGGATGCTCGCTGTTCGCGGTCATCCGCGACGGCGTCGCCTCGCCGCTTCGACCCGACACCGTCCTGCGCGAGGGCGACAAGGTCATCGCCATCGGCAAGCAGGAGTGTGAGGACATGCTCCACGGTCAGCTCATCGGCGATCCGGAGGCGGCCGCCGCCCGCTGATCCGAGGTCGCGCATCGCCCGCGACCCGCGACCGTCTGATAGGACTCTTGACAACACCATTGTCAACGTTCTAGCATCCGTCCATGTCCGATAACCGGGGCGCCAGCGGCCCCAGCCAGACCATCGTCCGCCAGGAGGCCTGAGCCCGTGGCGTCACCCCGACCGGAACGCGATCCGGAGCGACCCGTCTACGTCATCAGCGTGGCGGCGAGCATCGTCAGCGCGCATCCGCGGACCCTCCGCATCTATGAGGACGAGGGCCTGCTCTGTCCGGCCCGGACACCGAGCAACATCCGTCTGTACAGCGAGAACGACATCCGGCGGCTGATGTGGATCCGCCACCTCACCCGGGAGCGCGGCGTGAACCTCGCCGGCATCCGCATCCTGTTCGAGCTCGAGGAGCGCCTCGGCGCTCGCGTCCTGGAGGCGCTCTACGCCGAAGGGACCGGGAACGCGGAACCCACCCGCCCGATCCCGACCCCCGATACCACCACCCCAGCAGCGGCCGAGACCGACGCCGACGCCGCTGCCGACCCCGCACCAGCACGTTAGGAGAGCCACCCCGATGGCCACGCGAACCGACAAGCCTCAGCCGACCACGGACGAGCCCGCCACGGGCCGTCAGGACCTGCCCCTCGTCGCCCTCCGGGAGACCGTCATCTTCCCGGAGATGATCGTGCCCCTCCAGGTCGGTCGCGAGAAGAGCGTCAACGCGCTCAACGCCGCAGTCGCCGACGGCGGGCCGATCGCGCTCGTCACCCAGCGGCAGGCCGAGCAGGAGGAGATCGGCGATCCGTCCGAGCTCTACACCGTCGGCACCCTGGCCAAGATCGCCCAGGTCGTGCAGCTCCAGGACGGCACCGTCCGGGCCATCGTCCAGGGCCAGTCGAGACTGCGGGTCCACGGCTTCAGCCAGACCGAGCCGTACCTGCGCGCGTCGGTCGAGACGGTCGAGGACGAGACGCCGGACGGCCTGGAGGTCCAGGCCCTGATGCGGACCGTCCAGGCCCAGATCGAGCAGTACGTCGCCAACGGGGCGCCGGTCCCGCCGGAGGCCGCGGTCGCCGCCCGCAACATCACCGAGCCCGGGCTCCTGGCCGACATGGTCGCCTACAGCCCGGACATGACCACGGAGCAGCGCCAGGAGCTGCTCGAGACGATCGACGTCGTCGAGCGCCTCAAGCTGGTCACGGACTTCCTCGCCCACCAGGTCGAGATCCTCGAGCTGAAGGGCAAGATCCAGTCCGAGGTCAAGTCCGAGATGGACAAGACCCAGCGCGAGTACATCCTCCGCGAGCAGCTCAAGGCCATCCAGCGCGAGCTGGGTGAGGACGACCCGCAGCAGGCCGAGGTCAACGAGCTGCGCGACAAGGTCGAGGCGGCCGGCATGCCGGACGACATCAAGGCCCGGGCGATCAAGGAGGTCGACCGGATGAGCCGGATCCCGTCGGCCAGCCCGGAGGTCGGGGTCATCCGGACCTACGTCGACTGGCTGATCAGCCTGCCCTGGGACACCTCGACGGTCGATCAGCTCGACATCCGCGAGGCGGCCAGCGTCCTCGAAGAGGATCACTACGGCCTGGAGAAGATCAAGGAGCGCATCCTCGAGTACCTCGCGGTGCGCACCCTGGCGGACGAGATCCGCAGCCCCATCCTGGCCTTCGTCGGCCCGCCCGGCGTGGGCAAGACCTCGCTGGGCAAGAGCATCGCCAAGGCGATGGGCCGCAAGTTCGTGCGGATGAGCCTCGGCGGCATCCACGACGAGGCCGAGATCCGCGGCCACCGGCGCACCTACATCGGCGCGCTGCCCGGCCGGATCATCCAGAGCATCAAGACGGCCGGGTCCAACAACCCGGTGTTCATGCTCGACGAGGTCGACAAGATCGGCATGGACTTCCGGGGTGACCCGTCGTCCGCGCTGCTCGAGGTCCTCGATCCGGAGCAGAACTTCAGCTTCCAGGACAACTACCTGGAGGTGCCGTTCGACCTCAGCAAGGTCCTGTTCATCGCCACGGCCAACCTGCTCGACCCCATCCCGGCCGCTCTGCGTGACCGGATGGAGATCGTCCAGCTGCCCGGCTACACCGAGCAGGAGAAGATCGAGATCGGCAAGCGGTTCCTCATCCCCAAGCAGATGGCCAACCACGGCCTCAAGGACAAGCACATCCAGATCACCGACGGCGCCATGACCGAGCTCGTCCGCTCGTACACCCATGAGGCCGGCGTCCGGAACCTGGAGCGCGAGATCGCCAACGTCATGCGCAAGACCGCCCGGCAGGTGGCCGAGGGTCGTAAGCGCAAGACCATCGTCGACGAGAAGAAGCTGGCCGACCTGCTCGGTCCGCAGCGCTTCGAGTACGGCGAGCTGGAGCCGGAGGACCAGATCGGCTCGGCGACCGGTCTCGTCGTGACCGAGGTCGGTGGCGACGTCGTCGCCATCGAGGTGACCCGCATGGAGGGCAAGGAGGACTTCATCCTCACCGGCCAGCTGGGCGAGGTCATGCGCGAGTCCGCTCGCGCCGGGCTGTCGTGGACGCGAGCCCATGCCCGTGATCTCGGCATCTCGCGGGAGATGTTCGAGAAGAACACCCTGCACATCCACGTCCCGGCCGGGGCGACGCCCAAGGACGGCCCGTCCGCGGGCATCACGATGGCCACCGCGATGGTCAGTGCCCTGACCGGCATCCCCGTCCGCAAGGACATCGCGATGACCGGTGAGATCACCCTGCGTGGTCGGGTCCTGCCCATCGGCGGGCTCAAGAGCAAGATCCTGGCCGCCCACCTGTCGGGCGCCAAGATCGTCATCCTGCCGCGCAAGAACGAGAAGGACCTGCGGGACATCCCCGAGGAGATCCGCAAGTCGATCAAGCTCGTCCTCGTCGACTCGATGGACCAGGTGCTCGAGGCGGCCCTCCGGCGCAAGCCGAAGCCCCTCGAGGCCGAGCCGCCGAAGATCATCAAGGGCGATGACCCCATCGACCCGTCGCCCGCCCCGCGCGTCCGACGGACCGACTTCCCGCCGACCGATCAGCCGACAGTGGTCGTCCGGGGAGGGTGACACGGATCGGGCGGGGCCCGACGGCGTAGTCGCCGCCAGGGCCTAACGGTCCTGACGGCGATCCCGGAGCTCGTCATGGAATACCAGGATTACTACGCCGTCCTCGGCGTGCCGAGGACGGCGTCCCAGACCGACATCAAGAAGGCGTTCCGCAAGGCCGCCCGGGCGCACCACCCGGACACGAACGCGGGTGACGCAGAGGCCGAGCGGACGTTCAAGGCCGTCAACGAGGCCAACGCCGTCCTGTCCGATCCGGACAAGCGCAAGCTCTACGACCGGCTGGGCAAGGACTGGGAGGCCTACGCCCGAGCGGGCGCGACGGCCGGGGCCGGAGCGGGTCCGGCCGGGGCCGGCGGCCCGTTCGCCGGGTTCGGCGGCTACGGCGCCGCGCCCGGCGGCAACGTCCGTTACGAGTTCCACACGACCGGTGACGGCGAGGGCTTCAGCGACTTCTTCAACCTGTTCTTCAGTGGTGCGGCAGCGGGCGCGGCCGGGGCCACCGACGGACCGGGCCGCGGCCGCCGTCCGACCGGCGGCCCGACGTTCGAGGACATCCTGGCCGGGATGGGCCTGGACGGCGCCGGCGCGACGGCATCGAGCGGCACCCGGACGACGAGCCAGCCCAAGCGCCAGCCGCGCCCGTCCGCCGAGGCCGTCGCCGAGATCACCCTCGACGAGGCGTTCCACGGCACGACCCGGCTCCTGGAGGTCGAGGGCAAGCGCCTCGAGGTGACCATCCCCAAGGGGGCGGACACCGGGACCCGGATCCGCCTGAGCGGCAAGGCCCCGGGTGGCGGCGACCTGCATGTCGTCGTCCGCCAGACGCCGGATGGCGTCTACACCCGCAAGGGCGCGAACCTGGAGCGCGAGCTGCCGATCACCCTCGGTGAGGCCCTCCTGGGCGCCGAGGTCCCGGTCCGCACGCCCAAGGGTCGGGTCCTGCTGACCATCCCGGCCGGCACCCAGGCCGGACGGATGTTCCGGCTGTCCGGCCGCGGCCTGCCGCGGTTCAAGGCCGACGGCTTCGGCGACGTCCTGGTGAGGATCCGGGTCGTGCTGCCGACCGACCTGTCGGACGACGCCCGCGATGCCGCCCGTCGCTTCATCGACCTGACCGACCAACCCGATCCCCGACCGCACGAGACCTGAGATCCGCCATGCACCTCGATCGCTTCACCCAGAAGGCCCAGGAGGCCGTCGTCGCCGCCCAGGAGACCGCTCAACGGCTCCACAGCCCGGTGCTCGATGCCGAGCACCTGTTGAGCGCGCTCATCGAGCCCGATGACGGGATCCCCGCCGAGACGCTCCGCCGCCTGGGCGTCGACCTGCCCGCGTTCCGCGGCGAGCTGGCGGCCACCCTCGCCCGACGCGCGCGCATCGAGGGCGGCTCGCTGACCCTCGACCCCCGCGCCAAGGCCGTCGTCGAGCGCGCCGAGGCGGAGGCCCGCCGCCTGGGCGACGAGTTCGTCTCGACCGAGCATCTGCTCCTCGGCGTCGCCGAGGCGGGCGGCGAGGCGCAGGCGCTCCTGGAGCGCCACGCCGCCGGTCGCGAGGCGATGCTCCAGGCGCTCCAGAGCGTCCGCGGCGGCCAGCGCGTGACGTCGCCCAACCCGGAAGGGACGTACGCGGCCCTCGAGAAGTACGGCCGCGACCTGACCAGCGAGGCCCGCGCCGGCAGGCTCGACCCGGTCATCGGCCGCGACGATGAGATCCGCCGGGTCGTCCAGGTCCTCAGCCGCCGGACCAAGAACAATCCGGTCCTCATCGGCGAGCCGGGCGTCGGCAAGACGGCCATCGTCGAGGGCCTGGCCCAGCGGGTCATCCGCGGCGACGTCCCCGAGGGCCTCAAGGACAAGCGGGTCTGGTCGCTGGACCTCGGTGCGCTCATCGCCGGGGCCAAGTTCCGGGGTGAGTTCGAGGAGCGGCTCAAGGCCGTCCTCAAGGAGATCAAGGACAGCGACGGCCAGGTCATCCTGTTCATCGACGAGCTCCACACCGTGGTCGGGGCCGGAGCGGCCGAGGGCGCCATGGACGCGTCCAACCTGCTCAAGCCGATGCTCGCCCGCGGCGAGCTCCACACCATCGGCGCGACGACCCTCGACGAATACCGCAAGCACATCGAGAAGGACGCCGCGCTGGAGCGGCGCTTCCAGCCGGTCCTCGTCGACCAGCCGACGGTCGAGGAGACGATCTCCATCCTGCGCGGCCTGCGCGAGCGCTACGAGGTCCACCACGGGGTCCGGATCACCAATTCCGCCCTTGTCGCCGCGGCCACGCTGTCCGACCGCTACATCACCGAGCGCTTCCTGCCGGACAAGGCCATCGACCTCGTCGACGAGTCGGCCAGCCGGCTGCGGATGGAGATCGATTCGATGCCGATCGAGCTCGATGAGCTCGAGCGACGGCGGATCCAGCTCGAGATCGAGCGCGAGGCCCTGCGCAAGGAGACGGACGACGCGTCGAAGGCGCGCCTCGAGGCGCTCGAGCGCGAGCTGGCCGACCTGGAGGAGCAGGCCGGCGGCATGAAGCAGCGCTGGGAGGCGGAGAAGGGCGCCATCTCGGCCATCCGGGCCACCAAGTCCGAGCTTGAGCAGCTCCAGGTCCGGATCGAGCAGGCCGAGCGCGAGGCCGACTTCGCGACGGCCGCCGAGCTGAAGTACGGCACCCACAAGGAGCTCACCGACCGCCTGGTCGAGCAGGAAGCGGCTCTCGCCGCGCTGCAGGGGCCGGGCACGCTCCTCAAGGAGGAGGTCGGCGCCGACGACATCGCGGACATCGTCGCGGCCTGGACCGGCATCCCGGTCAGCCGGATGATGGAGGGCGAGACGGCCAAGCTGCTCCACATGGAGGAGCGCCTCCACGGCCGGGTCGTCGGCCAGGACGAGGCGATCCAGGCCGTGTCCGACGCCGTCCGGCGCGCCCGGGCCGGGCTCAAGGACCCGCGCCGCCCGATCGGCTCGTTCCTGTTCCTGGGCCCGACCGGCGTCGGCAAGACCGAGCTGGCGCGAGCGCTCGCGGCGTTCCTGTTCGACGACGAGAACGCGATGGTCCGCATCGACATGAGCGAGTACATGGAGAAGTTCGCCGTGTCGCGGCTGGTCGGCGCGCCGCCTGGCTACGTCGGCTACGAGGAGGGCGGCCAGCTGACCGAGGCCGTCCGCCGGCGGCCGTACCAGGTGGTCCTCCTGGACGAGATCGAGAAGGCCCACCCGGATGTGTTCAATGTCCTGCTCCAGGTCCTGGACGACGGCCGCCTGACCGACAGCCAGGGCCGCACGGTCGACTTCAAGAACACGGTCATCATCATGACCAGCAACATCGGTTCGGCCGCCATCGCGGCGTCCGGGGCCCAGGTCGGCGACGACGACTACGAGTCGATGAAGCGCGAGGTGACCGACACCCTGCGCGTCCATTTCCGGCCCGAGTTCCTCAACCGCGTCGACGAGGTCATCGTCTTCCACGGCCTGACCGACGCCGACCTGCGGGCCATCGTCGACCTGCTCATCGCCGACCTTGGCCGGCGCCTGACCGACCTCGACCTGACCCTGGAGCTGAGCGAGGCCGCCCGGGCGCTCATCGTCCGCGAGGGCACGGACCCGACCTTCGGGGCCCGACCGCTCAAGCGCACGATCCAGCGACTCGTCGAGAACCCGCTGGCGCGCGCGCTCGTCGCCGGCGAGTTCAAGCCGGGCGACCGGATCGACGGCGACGCCGATCTCGTCAGCGGGACCCTCGTGTTCTCCACGAGCTCGGCCACGGTCGTCGCCGACGGCGGCCGGCGCGATGCCCGGACCGCCCAGGACGAGGCGGAGGCCACCCCGGCCGGCGCCACGGCCGGGCGACGCGGTCGCGGCCGGCGATCCGGCTCGGCGTTCGACCTGCCCGACCTGACGACGCCGCGCGGCGACGACGACGAGCTCCTCAACTGATCGTGGCCTGACGATGCGCTTCGCCACGGCCGCGGAGCGCCTCGCCGCCATGCCGGCCACGTTGCCGGCGCCGGCGGACGTGCTCATGCCCGTCCTCGTCGGCGACACCGCCGGACTCGACGACGACCCCCGTGGCCGGCCCCGGTTCGCGGAGCGGCGCGACGGGGCCCGGGCGGCCGCGGTGCTCGTGCTGGTCTACCCGGATGCGGCCGGGATGGCCCGGATCGTGCTCATCGAGCGGCCGAGCTATGACGGCCACCACTCGGGCGAGGTCAGCTTCCCCGGCGGCAAGGCCGAGCCCGGCGACGCGGATGCCGCGGCGACCGCGCTCCGCGAGGCGGCCGAGGAGGTCGCCCTCGACCCGGTCCAGGCCGACCTTCGCGTCGTCGGACGCCTGGATCCGATCTGGATCCCGGTCAGCGACTTCGAGATGACCCCCATCGTGGCCATCGCCGGCCGGGAGCCGCGCCTGGTGCCCAGTGCCGCGGAGGTGGCGCGCATCGTCCAGCCGCCCGTCGCCCGCTTCCTGCCCAGCGCGCCGATGCCGGTCATCGAGCGGACGATCGGAGCCTGGCCGCTGCGCTTCGGCCACTACGAGGTCGACGGCCTGTCGGTCTGGGGTGCCACGGCCCGGGTCCTGAGCCAGCTCGGCGCCGTCCTCGGCGACTGACCCGGCACGACGGGTTCGCCCGCCGGTGCACGACCGGCCGCCGGTCGCGGCCTCCGATACGCTTGCGCCGATGAGGGAGATCCTGCTTCGCGCGCGCAAGTCGCCGTTCCGTGTCGCCAGCGCGGAGGACACGCTCGTCCAGAACCTCATCGCGGTGAACGCCGGCAACCTGGTCTTCTCGACGGCCGCCTACAAGATCCTCGAGACGGCCGATACGCGGATCACCGTCGATCGCTTCGTCATCGATCCCAGCGACGCCGACCGGATCAACGAGCGCTACGACGCCTATGTCATCCCCCTGGCCAACGCCTTCCGGCTGAGCTTCGAGCCGGTCCTCATCCGGATGACCCAGCTCATCCGCCGGCTGCGCATCCCGGTCGTGATCCTGGGGGTCGGCTCGCAGTCGAACGTCCGCCACGACAGCAAGCGGCTGGATCCCATCGAGCCGGCCGTCCGCGACTTCGTCGCGGCCGTCCTGGACCGCTCGCCGTCCATCGGGGTCCGGGGCGAGCTGACGATGGACTACCTGCACCGCCTCGGCTTCCGCGATGTCGAGGTCATCGGCTGCCCGTCGATGTTCATCCACGGCGATCGGATGGCCATCGAGAAGCGGGTGCCGACCCTGGAGCGCGACGCTCGCCTGGCCATCAACGTGTCGCCCTACGTCAAGGCGATGGGCCCGGTCGTCCAGCACCACGTCGAGCGCTACCCGAACCTGACCTATGTGCCGCAGGACCTCGACTCGCTGGAGCTGCTCCTGTGGGGCGAGGATGGCGAGCCCGTCGATCCGGCCGATCCGCGACCGGTCCACCTCGCCCACCCGCTGTTCCGCGACGACAAGGTCCGCTTCTTCGTCGACCCGTGGCCGTGGTTCGCCCACCTGGCCGCCCAGGACTTCTCGTTCGGCACCCGGATCCACGGCAACATCGCCGCGCTCATCGCCGGCACGCCGAGCTACGTCCTGGCCCACGACTCGCGGACGCTCGAGCTGGTCCGCTATTTCGAGATCCCCCATCGATTGGTGACCGACGTCACGTCGGAGACCGACGCGGCCGAGCTCTACGCGGAGGCCGACTACGGGCCGCTCAATCGCGGCCACGCCGGCCGGTTCGCGACGTTCACCGGCTACCTGGACCGCCACGGCCTGGACCACATCTTCCGAGCGCCGGCGCCCGATCCCGACTTCGACGCCCGGATGGCCGCGACCCCGTTCCCGCCGGCCGTCACGGTCCGCTCGCGGACATCGCCACGTGGCCTGTCCGGGCGCTGGAAGCGGACGATGCGTCGGGTGCGTCGGGCCGCCCGTCATCCGCGCGTGCGGCAGGTCCGGGTCCTCGTCGCGCGCGGTCGGGTCGGGCGTCGGACGCCGAGCGCGGACGGCTGATCGCCCCTCGCCGGGTCAGGAGGCCGCGTCGAGCCGCTCGAGCGCGATCGCGGCGAGGCGCTGACGGATGGGCCGGGCGCCCACGCCGCTGACATCCAGCCGATCGGCGCCCAGGAAGCGACCGTAGCGAGCCATCCCGCGAGCGAATGCCTCGGCGAACCGGTCGTCGGCCGCGAGGCCCGGGTCCTCCAGCCATAGGCCCAGGACATGGAGCGTCCGGGTCGGTCGGTCCAGCCGCCCGTCGAAGCGGGCGACGAGGCGGTCGCCCCACAGCACCGGCAGCGCGTAGTAGCCGAACCGCCGCTTCGGAGCTGGCGTGTAGACCTCCCACGTGTAGTCGAAGCCGAACACGTCCTTGGCCCGGCCCCGGGCGCTGACGTGGTCGAGCGGGGCGAGGAAGGTGGCCTCCTCGTCGGTCGTCGTATCGAGTGGCGCCCATCCGCGCGGTAGCCGGCCGCGGTCCAGGGCCCGGAGCGCCGCCGCGTCCGACGCCAGCGCCCAGCGTGCGCCGGTCCAGCCCTCGACCCGGACCTCGATGAGCGTCCCGTCGGCGAGCAGGGCGTCGCGCCAGGCCCGGACCTCGGCCTGTGGCATCGGTCGGAGGAGCGTGCCGGCCAGGCCGGTCAGCCGCGACAACCCGTCGAAGGCGACGTGCTTGCGGACCAGGAACGCGTCCGTGGCCGCGTCGGTGGCCGGCTCCAGGAGCCGACGCGGGGCGACCCGCGTCGAGGCGGCGTAGACCCGCTCGAAGCGTTCGCGACGGGCGATCATCGCCTCGCCGACCCGCCACAGGTAGTGGAGGGCGATGGCGCTGTCCTTGCGGCCGCGGTAGCTGTCCACGCGGGTCCGCTCGCCCATCGCGAAGTCCCGGTTGGCGACCTCCCGGCGTCGCGCCAGGACCGTGCGCATCTCGGCGATGGCCGCAGCGTGCTCGGCCGCGAAAGCCCGCCAGTGATCCTGCCCGCCCTCGCGGGCCATGAGGACCCGCCAGTAGGGCAGCTCGGCGATCGGCCGGAGCGCGAGCCAGCCGCCCCACTCGAAGAACCGCCGGCGCTCATACGTCAGCGTCGCCCAGTCGTCGATGCCGTAGTCGATGACCCGGGCATGGAGCATGAGGTCCTGGGCCCGGGCCATGATCGCCAACGGGTCGAGCTGGACGTGCTCCATCGTCCGCATCGCTCGCTCGGTGCCGCTCAGGCCCTGCCAGCGCCGACCCGGCCACAGGCCCTGGCGACCCAGGATGAATCGGCGGGCGGTCTCCTGGCTGATGTCCATCGGCCGAAGCGTAGCGAGGTGGGCAGGGAACCGCGGCGGGTATCCGGGCGTCCGGAGGGTCGGCCCGACGGCGCACTGGTGGCGACCGCTCCGGGACCTGCGGTGGTCGCATCGCCGACCGCCGCCCACGTCGTCCGGGAGCCACCCCAGGCGGCTCCCCGGCAGGGAGGTTGCGCCATGCGCAAGCCGGTCCTGACCCTGGCCATGGTCGCCGTCGTGGTGGCCGCGTGCTCCGGGTCTGCTTCCGATCCGGGTTCGAGTCCGGCCGAACGGCCGCCGGACCAGCACCACGTCCCCACCCCCGATCCGTGGTTCCCGACCGCGGCCCCACCCGTCGGCGGTGGCCCGGACTTCGAGGATCCGGGGGTCGCGCCGTACGTCGATCCCGATGAGGACGAGGTCTCGACGTTCGCCCTGGATGTCGACACCGCGTCGTACACGATCGCCCAGCGCTTCATCGCCGAGGGCCAGCGGCCCGATCCGGCCAGCGTCCGGGTCGAGGAGTGGGTCAACGCCTTCGATCACGACTATCCGGCGCCCGACGACGCGACCTTCGGCATCGTCGCCGACGGCGCCCCGACGCCGTTCAACGACGAGGGCGAGCTCCTGCTCCGGGTCGGGCTCCAGGCCCGCGACGTGCGCGACAGCCGTCGGCTGGATGCCTCGCTGACCTTCGTCATCGATACCTCCGGCTCGATGCAACGCGAGCATCGGCTGGAGATCGTCAAGGACGCGCTCCTGCGCCTCGTCGACGGCCTCGGCCCGGACGACCGGGTGGCCGTGGTCACGTTCGGCGACGACGCCCGGGTCGTGCTGCCGCCGACCGGCGTCGACGATCGCCGGACCATCGAGGACGCCATCAGCGAGCTCCAGCCGGGCGGGTCGACGAACCTGGAAGCCGGCCTGCGCCTGGGTTACGGCCTGGCCCGCGAGGTCCTGACCGAGAACGGCATCGACCGCGTCGTGCTGGCCTCCGACGGCGTCGCCAACGTCGGCCTGGTCGACCCGGACGCGCTCCTCGAGACGATCCGGCGCGACGCCTCGGCGGGCATCGAGCTCGTGTCGGTCGGCGTCGGCATGGGCGACTACGGCGACGCGCTCCTGGAGCGCCTGGCGGACGACGGCGACGGCTTCTACGCCTACGTCGACGACCGGGACGAGGCGGTCAAGCTGTTCACCGAGGACCTGACCGGCACGCTCCAGACGGTCGCCCTGGATGCCAAGGCCCAGGTCGAGTTCGATCCCGACGTCGTGGCCGCCTACCGCCAGCTCGGCTACGAGAACCGGGCCATCGCGGACGACGACTTCACCGACGACGGGATCGACGCCGGGGCCATCGGCGCCGGCCACGACGTCACCGCGCTATACGCCATCCGGCTGCGCGACGACCGGCCCCGCGACGACCGCGTCGCCACGGTCCGGGTGCGCTGGACGGACCCCGAGCGAGGCGACGTCGAAGAGGTCAGTGCCGAGATCCGCCTCGGCGATCTCGAGCGTTCGTTCCACGCGACCGATCCATCGTTCCGCCTGGACGCCATCGTGGCGGCCACGGCGGGTGTCGTCGGCGATGACCCAGGGGTCCGCTGGCTGCGCCTGTCCGACGTCGCCGAGGTCGCTCGGGCGGAGGCGGAAGACCTGCCGGCGACAGCCGAGGTCCACGACTTCCTCGACCTGCTGGACGCCCTCGCCTCGACGGAGGAGTAGGGGCGGGCGCGTCCGCGCAGGACGATCAGGGCGGGTCGGCTTAGGCCGGCTCGCCCTGATCCGGTTCCGGCGGTGTCGACCCGGAGGCGCCGGGCCGGAGGGCGCCGATCGCTCGATCCGTGGCCGGCCCGGGAGCCTCGGTGACATCCGTGGCGGCGCCCTCCAGCAGGCCCCGGACGGCCGCATCGTCCGGACCACCGAACTCGACGACGAAGGCCCGCATCTCCGAGTGCTCGGTCCAGGCCGCGTGGGTCACATCCGCCGGCCAGAGCGCCGCCTCGCCGGCGGCGATGCGGGTCCGCTCATCCCCGACCCCGACCCACCCGCCGCCCTCGATGACGATGAACCAGGTCGTGTTCGGGTTGGCATGGGGTTCCAGCCGCGCACCCCGCGCGAAGGCGAGTTCGGCGACCAGGCCGCGTCGATCGCTGTGGATGACCTGGCCGCTGACCCCGGAGGTGCCAGGCGGACCGTCGGGCCGGCGATGGCCGACGCCGAATCGGCGGATCTCGATGGGCATCGCCGGCGATCCTGGCGTGGGGTCGCTAGCGTCGCCGGCGGCGCTGCTGGCGGCGACCGCCGCGGCGCCGGATGGTGTGCTCCGGATCGGCGAACTTCTGCTTCGTGAAGTAGCGCTCGCGCGCGAGCCGCTGCTCGTGGGCCCGCAGGATCGGCGGGAAGCGGACGAACCGGATCCAGACGAGGACCCCCAGGCCGATGATCTGGGTCAGCAGGACGAGGATGAAGTCGAACACGAACAGCGCCTCGACCATGATCAGGCTGAACGTGATGAGCCCGGCCCACCACAGCCACTCCCACAGGTCGACGTACGGCTGGTGCTTGTGGAGCGCGCGCGTCCGCACGAAATAGAGGACGGCCAGGACGACGAGCAGGACACCGGCGGCGATCCAGGTCGGATGGAAGAGGTCCGGGAAGTTCGTGCTGTTGAACGACTCGAACAGGTACTCCCAGGGCGGTCGGGTCACGCGCGTCCTCGAGGGGCGTCCGGGGTCGGGCGGGCGGTCACGGGCCGACGGCGGAGCCCCGGGAGTATGCCATGCCGGACGCTATACTCGACCGCAGTCACCGGCGCGACCGGGCCCCCACCCACCACCTCGGGTCGGAGCAGCAGGGCGCCTCGCCGAGCAGTCGACGGGATCAGGGAGGTCGAGACCTGGTGCGAGCCCTGCTGTCAGTCGCCGACCGTCAGGGCATCGCTGCGCTCGCCCGGGACCTGCGCGCCCTCGAGGTCGAGATGTTCGCGACCGATGGGACCCGGGAATACCTGGCCGGTGAGGGCATCGAGGTCGCCTCGGTCAACGACCTGACCGACGGCCGCTCGACCGTCGGCGGGCAGGTCAAGACCTTCCACCACGCGGTCTATGCCGGCATCCTGGCCCGCCGCGACGACGACGGCCAGATGGCCGAGCTGACCGACCAGGGCATCGTCCCGATCGATCTCGTCATCGTCAACGTCAAGCCCTTCGCCCCGGCCGTCGGGGTCAAGCTCGTCGGCATCGACGAGGCGATCGAGATGATCGATGTCGCCGGGGCGGCGCTGCTGGGAGCCGCGGCCCGCAACTCGGCCGGCGTGGCGGCCGCGTCCGACCCGTCGCACTACGACACGATCGTCGAGGAGCTCCGCTCGTTCGGTGGGGTCAGCCCGGAGACCCGGGCCCGGCTGGCGGCCGAGGCGTTCAGCATGGTCGCGGCCTATCACGCCGAGATCGCCGCCTACCTCAACCAGATCTCGGGCAATACCTTTCCGAGCCGCCTGGCCCTCGTCCTCGAGAAGGTCGACGACCTGCGCTATGGCGAGAACCCGCACCAGCGCGCCGCGTTCTACCGTGAGACGACCCACCGGAGCGGGACGCTGGCCGATGCGACCCAGGTCCAGGGCGATCGGCCGTCGTTCAACAACCTGCTCGATCTTGACGCCGCCTACCGCATCGCTCGGGACTACACGGCCCCGACCGTGGCCATCGTCAAGCACACCGACCCGGTCGGCCTGGCCTCGGACGACGAGCTGGTCGAGGCCTACCGGCACGCCCTCGAGACCGACCCGGTCGCGTCGTTCGGCGGGATCGTCGGGGTCAACCGGGAGCTCGACGGCGCGACCGCCCGTGAGATCGCCGCCAACTCGTACGAGGCGGTCGTCGCGCCCGGGTTCAGCGAATTGGCCATGGGCATCCTTCGCGGCAAGGCCGGCCTGGAGATCCTGGCGGTCCCACCCGACCCGACCGACGGGATGCGCGACTATGGGATCGCCAACCTCGACTTCAAGCGCGTCGCCGGCGGGCTGCTCGTCGAGAGCCTCGACGATCTCGGCCTCGACCGCGGCCATCTCCAGGTCGTCACCAAGCGACGGCCGACCCTGGAGGAGCTGACCGACCTGCTGTTCGCCTGGCGGGCCGTCCGCCACGTCCGGTCGAACGCCATCGTCCTGGCCCGCAACGGCGCGACGGTCGGGATCGGGGCCGGCCAGGCGTCCCGCCAGGTGTCGGTCGAGATCGCGCTTCGCCGCGCCGGCGACCGGGCCAAGACCGCGGTCATGGCCTCCGACGCGTACTTCCCGTTCCCCGACGGCATCCAGGCCGCGGCCGGCGCCGGCGTGACGGCGATCATCCAGCCCGGCGGCTCGATCCGGGACGAGATGGCCATCGAGGTCGCCGACCGTCACCATCTCGCCATGGTCTTCACCGGCCGCCGCCACTTCCGGCATTAGATGGAGCAACTCCTCGCGCTGGAGATGGTCCGGGTGACCGAGGCCGCGGCCATCGAGTCGGCCCGGTTCATGGGCCGCGGCCGAAAGGACGATGCCGACCAGGCCGCGACCTCGGCGATGCGCCGGGTCATGGACGAGATCGAGTTCGCCGGCCGCATCGTCATCGGCGAGGGCGAGCGCGACGAGGCGCCGATGCTGTACATCGGCGAGCGGGTCGGGCGGGCGACGGCGGATGACGAGAGCGTGCCGGCCATCGACATCGCGGTCGATCCGCTGGAGGGCACCAACCTCGTCGCCCACGGCCAGGCCGGCGCCATCACCGTGCTGGCCGCGTCGGAGGCCGGCGGCCTGGTCCACGCGCCGGATACCTACATGGAGAAGCTGTGCGTCGGTCCCGGGGCCGCCGGCAAGGTCGACATCCGGGTCGCCCCCACCGAGAACCTGCGACGCATCGCCGACTCGCTCGGCCGGAAGATCCGGGACATCACGGTCGTCATCCTGGAACGCCCCCGGCACGATGAGCTCATCGCCGAGGTCCGCGAGGCCGGGGCGCGGATCAAGCTCATCAGCGACGGCGACCTGTCGGCCGCCATCAGCTGCGCCGTGTCCGGCACCGGCGTCCATGCGGTCATGGGCATCGGCGGCGCGCCGGAGGGCGTCCTGACCGCCGCGGCGCTGCGCTGCCTCGGTGGCGAGATCCAGGCCCGCTTCCGCTACCGCAGCGACGAGGAGCGCGAACGTGGTGCCCGGATGGGCCACGGCGACGAGTCGCGGGTCTACACGACCGACGACCTGGCGTCCGGCGAGCACCTCGTCTTCGCGGCGACCGGGGTGACCGCGGGCGATCTCCTGGAGGGCGTCCGGTTCTTCGGCGGTGGTGCCCGGACCCACTCGCTGGTCATGGCCTACCAGACCAAGCAGGTCCGCTTCGTCGACACCGTCCACATGTTCGACCGCGACAGCCCGCCGCGGGTCCGGCTGTAGTCGCCGCGGCCCGAGCGGCCGGGCTGGACGCCGGCCTCGTGCCGGGCCTGCTCGCCTGCCTGGCCATCGCCGTCGTCGCCCGCGTCGCCTCCGGGGCGATCGGGACGGGTATCGACACGGCCCTGGCCCTCGTCCTCGGCCTGGCCGTCGGGTCGATCCCGTCCGTCCGTCCGGCCATCCTGCCCGGCGCTCGGTTCGCCGGTCGATCGCTCCTGCGCATCGGCGTCGCCCTGTTGGGCGCCCGCCTGACCCTGGGGGCCGTCGTCGATGGCGGTATCGCGGCCCTGGCCGGCGCGGCGATCATCGTGGTCCTGGGCCTCGGCCTAGGGCTGTGGCTGGCCCGCCAGCTCGCCCTGCCCGGCCGGCTCGGGGTCCTCATCGCCGCGGGCATGGCCATCTGCGGCAACTCGGCCATCCTGGCCCTCTCGCCGCTGATCCGGGCCGAGGATCGCGAGACGACCTATGCCGTCTCGACGATCACCGTGTTCGGGCTTGTCGGGGTCCTCCTGCTGCCCGTCCTGGGTCGGGCGATGGGCCTCGCCGACGACGCGTTCGGGACGTGGGCCGGCTTGTCGGTCAACGACACGGCACAGGTCGTCGCGACGGGCTTCGCCTACTCCGAGCCGGCCGGCGACACGGCCACGATCGTCAAGCTGACCCGCAACCTGGCCATCGCCCCCGTCCTGCTCGGGGCGGCCTTGCTCGTGCCCGGGGCCCGGTCCACCTCGACCCGACTCGCCGTCGTCCGCGCCGTGCCGTGGTTCGTCGTCGGGTTCGTCGTCCTGGCGGCGCTCGGCTCGCTGGGCGTCCTCGACATCCCGTTGCCCTGGGGCGGGACGCTGGCGACGGCCCTGTCGGCCGCGGCGGCCTGGATCATCCTCATCGCGCTGGCCGGCGTCGGAGCATCCGCCGACTTGCGCTCGACGGTCGGCATCGGGAGCCGGCCGTTCGTGCAGGGTGTCGTCCTGTGGGTCGTCATCGTGGCCGCCGGCCTGGCCATCGCCGTGGCGACCGGCGGCTGAGGCGTAGCATGGCTCGACGGGATGGACATCGAGACGCTCGTCACGACCAGCCTCGGCAACGCGACCCACCTCATCGCGTCCGACGGCGAGGCGGTCATCGTCGACCCGCCGCGCGACGCGTGGCGCATGGCCGAGGCCGCCGCGGCGCGCGGCTGGCGGATCACCCACGTCCTCGAGACCCACGTCCACAACGACTACCTGTCCGGGGCGCTCGAGCTGCGGGCGCGCGACGGCGTCGAGATCGTGGCCCCGGCCCGTGGCGGGTATGCGTTCCCGCACCGGCCCGCCGAGGAGGGCGACGAGCTCGAGGTCGGACGCGTCCGGTTCGTCGCCCGGGCGACGCCCGGCCACACGCCCGAGCATCTCGCCTGGGACATCGTCGACGTCGACCGCCCCGAGACCGATCCGGTCGCCGTCGCCACCGGCGGGAGCCTGCTGGTCGGCAGTGCCGGGCGGACGGACCTCCTGGGACCGGACGCGACGGCCGCCCTGACCGCCGCCCAGTACGCGACCCTCCGGCGCCTGGCCGCGCTGCCACCGGAGGTCCGCCTGCTGCCGACCCATGGCGCGGGCAGCTTCTGCTCGGCCGGCCCGCCCGACCGGCGCCGCTCGACGACCGTCGCCGCCGAGGCGACCGCCAATCCGCTCCTCGCGCCGATGGACGAGGCCGCCTTCAGCGCCACGGTCCTGGCCGGCTACGGGCCGTATCCGCGCTACTACCACGACATGGCCCCGCTGAACCGGGCCGGACCGCCGATCCTGGGTCACCGGCCGTCGACCCCGCGGCTCGACCCGGCCGACGTCCAGCGGGCCCTCACCGACGGGGCCCTGGCCATCGACGGGCGGCGCCGGCGCGCCTTCGCGGCGGGGCACCTCCCGGGCTCGCTCGGCATCGAGCTCGACGATTCGTTCGCTGCCTACGTCGGCTGGCTGGCGCCCTTCGGGGCGCCCCTCGTGCTCGTCCTGCCGGACCCGCTCGACGACGCCGTCGCGGAGGCCGTCGACCAGCTCCTGCGGATCGGGTTCGACCGGGTCGTCGGCGTCCTGGCCGGGGGCGTCGACGCGTGGGCGGCAGCCGGGCTGCCGCTGTCGTCCTATCCGGCCATGACCGCCGCCGAGCTCGCCTCGGACCTGGGTGACGACCCCGCCACGACCCTGCTGGACGTGCGCGATCCGAACGAGTGGCGTGACGACGGGCGCGTGGCCGACGCGACGATGATCCCGGTCGGGGAGCTGCCCGCCCGCCTGGCCGAGGTCCCGCGCGGTGGGTCGGTGACCGTCTTCTGCAAGTCCGGCAGCCGGGCGGCCATCGCGGCCAGCGTCCTGGACGCCGCGGGCTACGACGTCCGCCTCGTCGCGCGCGGCGGCGCCGCCGAGTTGGGCGCGACCGGGATAGGCTGAGGGGACGACCCGGGACCCGGGCCCAAGGAGGACGGATGACGACGATCGGCTACGCGGCGATGCTCGAGCAGTTCCACCCCACCGAGCTGCTCGACTGGTGTGCGCAGGCGGAAGCGGCCGGTTTCGAGGCCGGCTCGATGGTCAGCGAGCACTTCCACCCGTGGACGCCGACGCAGGGCCAGAGCGCCTTCGCCTGGTCGTTCATGGGCGCCCTCGGCGCGCGGATCGGGACGAAGTTCGGGACCGCCGTGACCTGCCCCGGGTTCCGCTACCACCCGGCGGTCGTCGCCCACGCCGCGGCCACGCTGGGCGCGATGTACCCCGGCCGGTTCTACCTGGGCCTGGGCGCCGGGGAGGCGCTCAACGAGCACGTCATCGGCGGGGTCTGGCCGGAGGTGCCCATCCGGAGCGCGATGATGTTCGAGTCGATCGAGATCATCAACAAGCTGTTCACCGGCAACGTCGTCCGCCACAAGGGCGAGTACTTCACGCTCGAGCGGGCCAAGCTCTACACCCGTCCGCCGGACGATCAGCCCGTTCCGATCTATGTCGCGACGGCCGGGCCGGTCAACGCCAAGAAGACGGGCAAGTTCGCCGACGGGATCATCACGGTCGGCGCCGCCGACGAGAAGATGGGGATGATCCGCGACAAGTTCGCGGAGGGCGCTCGCGAGGTCGGCAAGGATCCGTCCAGTGCGCCGATGCTCCTGCAGATCCACATCTCGTGGGCGCCGACCGACGAGGAGGCGACCCAGAACGCCCTGGTCGAGTGGCCCAACGGCGGGATGGCCTTCTTCCCGAAGCAGGACATCAAGAACCCCGAGGACTTCGAAGGCATCGCCAAGCTCGTCCGTGCGGAGGACTTCGAGAACCGGGTCCTGATCTCGAGCGACCTGGAGGTCCATACCCAGCACATCCAGCGCTATGTCGATATGGGCTACGACGAGATCCACCTCCACAACGTCGGGCGCAACCAGGCCGAGTTCATCGAGGTCTTCGGGCGCGAGGTCATCCCCAACCTGCGCCTGGGATGACGGTCGACACGGGCGAGGCGGCCGCCCTCGCCCGGGACGCCGCCGATCCCCTGGCCGCACAGCGCGCCCGATTCCTGCTCCCCGCCGGCCCGGACGGCCGGCCCAAGGCGTACCTGGCCGGCCAGTCGCTGGGTCCGCAACCGGTCACGGCACGGGCGACCGTGGAGGCTCAGCTGGACGCCTGGGCCCGGCTCGGCGTCGACGGCCATTTCGACCGCGACGCGTGGGCCGACCTCGACGATCGGCTCCGGGAGCGGACGGCTCGGCTGGTAGGTGCCGCGCCGCCCGAGATCGCGACGCTCAACACGCTGACCGTCAACCTCCACGTGCTCCTGGCCTCGATGTTCCGCCCGACGGGCGACCGGACCGCGATCCTCGTGGATGCGCCGACCTTCCCCTCGGATCGCTATGCCGTCGAGAGCACGCTGCGCGCCCATGGCCTCGATCCGCGGCGGGACCTGATCGTCGTGGGGCCGCCCGAGGGCGAGGCGACCGTCCCGCCCGAGACGCTCGAGGCGGCCATCCATGCAGGCCGGGATCGCCTCGCCCTGGCCCTTCTCACCGGCGTCAACTACGCGACCGGCCAGGCCCATGACGTCGCCCGGCTGACCCGAGCGGTGCACGACGCCGGCGCGGTCGCGATGTGGGACCTGGCCCACGCGGTCGGCAACGTGCCGGTGGACCTGCGCGCGGCCGACGTCGACGTCGCGGCATGGTGCACATACAAGTACCTGAACGCCGGCCCGGGTTCGCTCGGGCAGATCTTCATCGCCGAGCGGATCGCCGCCGACCCGAGCGTGCCGCGCCAGGCCGGCTGGTGGGGCAACGAGGCGGAGACCCGGTTCGAGATGACCGACACGTTCCGGGCGGCCCGCGACGCGAACGGCTGGCGAGCGTCGAACCCGCCGATCCTGTCCCTCGCGCCCATCGAGGCGTCGCTGGCGATGTTCGACGAGGTCGGGATGCCCGCCCTGCGGGCCAAATCCGTCGACCTGACGGCCTACCTGGAAGCGCTCGTCGATGCGCTCGTCCCCGACGCGACGATCATCACGCCGCGGGATCCGGCGGCGCGGGGGGCCCAACTGTCGCTGCGCATCCGCGACGCGGAGGGGCGCCACCGCGCCATCGAGCCGTATGGCGTGGTCGGCGACGTCCGCCATCCGGACATCCTGCGACTCGCCCCGATCCCGTTCTACGACTCGTACCACGATGCGTGGCGGGCGGCGACCGCGTTGGCCGCCACGGCCTGAGGCCGCGTTCGCTCAGCGCCAGCCGCGAGCCTCGGCGTCCCACGTCCCGACGATCCGGACCGATCCCGGCGGCTCGGTCGCCTCGACCATCCCCCGGCGCCGCGTCACCGTCTCGTGCCAGCCCGGCGGGACGAGTCGCGGCGCCACGTCGGCCAGCGGTGCCAGCACGAACAGCCGCTCCCCGAGATCGCGATGCGGGACCTGCAGGCGCCGCGCCGCCCTGGCCGGATCGGTGTCGGCCTCGACCGACCGCGCCGCCGCGGTCCTGGGGACGTCGATCCGGTGGCGGCCGAAGACGAGCAGGTCGAGGTCGAGCGATCGCGGCCCCCAGCGACGGCCAGGCCTTCGGCCGGCGACCCGCTCCAGCGTCTTGAGCCGACCTAGGAGGTCCAGGGCCGCCACGTCGGGCGTGGTCGCCGCGGGCGCGACGACGTCCAGGGCCACGACGGCGTTCCGGAACTCCGGCTGGTCAGTGACGCCCCATGGCGCGGTGGCATAGAGCCGGGACACGCCAGCGACCCGGATCCCCGGCGATGCCTCGAGCGCGTCGACGGCCCAGGCGAGCGTGCCGGCCGCATCACCGAGGTTGGCGCCGAGGCCCACATAGGCTCGCACGCGGCGGCGGCGAGTGGAAGGCACGGCGCCGGGCCGCGCGGCCGAGGGGGACACGACCCGCACCTTACTATCCGGCCGTGACCGACCGATGGACCGTCGCACGCTCGAGGCCCGTGTCCGCGGTCGTCCTCCATCCCGAGCCGGATCCATCGGCCGGCCCGCTGGTCCGCGCGGTCACCGCCGCTCGGGTGGAGTTGGCGGCCCGCCACGCGGCGGGCCTGATCACGGCCGGAGCCACGGACGCGACGGTCGTCGCCGGACCCCCGGACGCCCTGTCGTTTGGCGCGCGCCTGCGCGCCATCGTCGCCGACCGGCCGGCGGGTGGCCTCGTGGTCCTCGGATCGGGCGCTATCCCGCTCGCCACCGTCGCGGACCTGCGGCTGTTCGTCGCCGTGGCTGCCGCGGACCGGCCGCAGGCCCTGGTCAACAACCGCTACTCCGCCGACGTCATGGCGGTCGCCTGCGCGGCGACGGGGCTTGTCGGCCTCCCGGACCTGGCTTCCGACAACGCGGTCCCGCGCTGGCTGGCCGAGGTCGCCGGCGTCCCGGTCGAGGACCGGCACGGTCGCTGGCGACTGGGCGTCGACATCGACGGGCCGCTGGACCTGGTCCTGCTCGGCGGTCGCTGGGCGGATCACCTGGCGGAGGCGGACCGCGACGTCGTCGCCCGTCGCCTGGCGTCAGTCCGGACGGTCGCGGCCGATCGGACCGCCGAGTTCGTGGTCGCCGGTCGGACGTCGGCGGCGTCGATCGCCTGGCTGGAGCGGGCGACGGCCTCCCGGACCCGGGCGATCGTCGAGGAGCGCGGGCTGCGGACGACCCGGGCCGGGCAGCGACCGGCCGCCTCCGTCCTGGGCGCGCTCCTGGAGCGCGACGGGCCGGAGGCGCTGGGACCCCGGATGGCCGAGCTCGGCGAGGCGGCGTTCGTCGACAGCCGAGTGCTCCTGGCCCACCGGCTCGGAACGGATGACATACGTTGGCCGAGCCCGGACGACCGGGCCGCGAGCGACCTGCTGCTGGCTGAGCGGATCGTCGATCCGTGGTTGCGCGCCCTGACCGCGAGCGCCCGGGATGCATCGATCCCGATCGTCCTCGGTGGCCACACCCTCGTGGGCCCGGGTCTGCGGATCGCGATCCGGCCTCGCCGCGGTCCGCGCTGATGACGGACGGCCAGCCCGGCCTGCGGCACATCCCCGGCCCGGATCTCGACGCGATCGGGGAGGACGAGGCGCTCGCGAGCCGCATCCGCGACGAGATCCGGCGCGACGGCCCGATGTCGTTCGCCCGGTTCATGGACCTGGCCCTGTACGACCCCGACGGTGGCTACTACCGGTCGGCCGAGGCCAGGCCCGGGCGCGGTGGCGACTTCCTGACCGCCCCGGAGCTCCATCCGATCTTCGGCCAGACGCTGGCGACCGGCCTCGAGGACGTCTGGCATCGGCTCGGGCAGCCGGTGCCGTTCGTGATCCGCGAGCACGGGGCCGGCGAGGGCGCGTTGGCGGTCGCCATCCTGTCGGGCATCGCGGATCCGGCTTTCCGGGCAGCGGTCCGCTACGAGCCCGTCGAGATCGACGAGCGTCGCATCGACGCGTTCGGCGCCCGGCTGGCCGAGGCCGGGTACGGCGATGCCGTGGCCAGCCCGGCGAGCGGGACGGCCGACGCGACCGGCTTCGATGGCGTCGTCCTGGCCAACGAGGTCCTCGATGCATTGCCGGTCCATCGTGTCCGCCAGCGAGGAGCCGAGCTCCGCGAGGTCGCCGTCGGCCTCGGGGCCGATGCGTCGTTCATCGACGAGGAGATCGCGCCGACGACGCCGGGGATCGCCGAACGGCTCGCCGACGAGGGCATCCGGCTCCGTGACGGCCAAGCCGCCGAGGTGTGCCTCGCGGCCGATGCCTGGGTCGCCGACGCGGCCCGGCCGCTGGCTCGCGGGCTGCTCCTGCTCATCGACTACGGCGCTACGGCCCGGGAGCTGTACGACCCGGTCCGTCGACCCGAGGGGACGCTGCGCGCATACCTGCGCCATCGCGTCCACGACGATGTCCTGGCCCATGTCGGGCGCCAGGACCTGACCGCCCACGTGGACGTCACCGCCGTCGAGCGGGCAGCCCACGCCGCCGGCCTGACGACCGTCGGGCAGACGACCCAGGCCGAGGCGCTCATGGGCCTCGGCATCGAGGACCGCCTGCGGGCGATCCAGGCCGACCCGGCGACCACGATGGCGTCCTACACCCTCGTGCGTGCCGCCCTGCTGCGGCTGCTCGACCCGGGCGCGATGGGCCGCTTCCAGGTCATGGGCTTCGGTCGCGACTGGCCGGACGAGCCCGCCGAGCCGCTCCGACTGTTCGCCTATCGGCTGCCGTCGCCGCGCCGGAGGGCCGACTAGGGCGAACGCCCTATTGCCGCGCAGACCGGTCGCCCGCCACGCTTCATCCGGGTCGTCGCACGGCCCGACCGCCGGGGAGCGGAGCGCGAACCTGCACGCGCGCTCGGCGCGCTTCGCTCCCCGATCAAGGTCGACGATCGCCGGTCCCGGGGGACCGGTGATCGCCCCGGATCGACCCGTTCCTCCTCGTCGGTCCGAGGGTGCCCGGCCCACCGGTCGCACCGACCCGGTACGGAGGTCCCCACTGCTAGAATGAGCACGGCGCGGCAGCGTGCTTCGGCCCGCGCGCCCGTCGCCCAGGTACGTCCGTTTCCTGCGACGCTGGCCCGGCACGGCGTCGGTCGAAGGGAGTGGGGTTGGAACAGCTCTGGTACGTCGTCGGCTTCGCCTTCGCGGGCGTGTCCTTCGTCTTCCTGACCATCGGTGCCGCCTGGCTCGTCTCGCATCGCAACCGCGGCGACGAGCACAAGGGGCTGCCGTACGAGTCGGGCATCGACACCTTCGGTGACACCCACGGTCGCTTCGGCCTGTCGTTCTACATCTACGCCCTGCTGTTCGTGGCCTTCGACATCGAGGTCGTATTCATCTACCTGTGGGCGCTCGTGTTCCGTGACTGGCCGCCGGACCTCATCGCGGCCGCGTTCTTCACGATGCTCATCTTCGTGGCCATCCTGCTCTTCGGCTTGGCCTACGCCTGGCGCAAGGGAGCCCTGACATGGCGCTGACGCCCGAGGGCGACGGCCTCGGCACGGGACCCGGCGACGCGACCGCGATCGCCTCGGATGTCCCCGGCCAGCCATCGCTGCCGGCGACCCGCCCCGCGGACGCCCTGACCACGCCCATCGTCGTCGCCAACGGCCTGTGGGAATTGGCCGACCCGCGCGCCTACGACGGCGGCAAGCCGACGGACATCACCCACCTTCGGGAGTTCGAGGCGAGCGGCCTGGGTCGCCGGGACGACGCTCGCTGGGGCGGCGCCCTCGAGGTCATCCCGGCCAAGGCCGACTACGTCCTGGACCTCATCCGGATGAACAGCCTGTGGCCGCTCCTGTCCGGCCTGGCCTGCTGCGCGATCGAGATGATGTCGACGGCGACATCGAAGAACGACATGGACCGCTGGGGCATGTTCCCGTTCCGGGCCAGCCCGCGCCAAGCCGACGTCCTCATCGTCGCCGGGACGCTGACCACCAAGATGGCCGGTCCCCTGGTCCGCCTGTGGGAGCAGATGCCGGAACCCAAGTGGTGCGTGGCCCTCGGCGACTGCACATGCTCCGGTGGTCGCTACAAGCGCAGCTATTCGACGGTCGAGGGGATCGACCGCGTCCTGCCGGTGGATGTCTACATCCCCGGCTGCCCGCCCCGTCCGGAGGGCCTGATGTACGGGATGATGAAGCTCCAGCAGCTCGTCAAGGACCGGCGCGGGCATTGGGCGGAGCGCGCCATCGGCCCGACCGTGCCGGAGGACATCTGATCGTGGATCGCGCCCTCAAGACCCGGCTGGAGGGCCGCTTCGGCGACCGCCTCAAGGGCGTCGTCCGGCAGCGCCATGACGAGACCGAGATGCGCATCGGCGCGGGCGACGTCGTCCAGGTCATCAGCGCCCTGCACGACGAGCCGGAGTTCCGGTTCGAGTTCCTGGCCGACCTCGCCGGCGTCGACACCGGCGAGCGGATGCAGGTCGTCTACCACCTGTGGGGTGACACCACGCCGGACTGGCTCAGGGTCATCGCCGACGACCTGTCCCGCGACGATCCGCGCGTGCCGTCGGTCACCTTCCTGTGGAAGGGCGCCGAGTGGATGGAGCGCGAGGCCTACGACATGTTCGGGATCACGTTCGAGGGCAACCGCGACCTTCGGCGCATCTACATGCCGCCGGACTACCAGAGCTTCCCGTTGCGCAAGGACTTCTACCTGCCGGATGACGCGGCTCGCTCGCCCGGGGCAGGCGTCCGACCGATGGAGCAGACCCACACCCCGCGCCATGCCACGGCGACCGCGACGGTCCGCCGGACCGGCGCCTGATCGGACGCTGAGACCATGACCGCGACCCGTCCTCGAACGCACACGACCGGCGACGACCACGGCGCGCAGGAGACGTTCCAGTCCGAAGACGATCCACGGGTCACCCTGGACCGCGACCTCGGGGTCTTCGAGCCCGTCCCGCCGTACCCGCCGCAGACCGAGCGCGAGGCGGAGTTCTACACCCTCGGCGACGGCCAGATGCTCATCAACATGGGGCCGCAGCATCCGTCGACGCATGGCGTCCTGCGGGTCGTCCTGAAGCTCGACGGCGAGAAGGTCGTCGACCTCGACCCGGTCCTCGGCTACCTGCACCGCGGCGTCGAGAAGCTCTGCGAGAACGCCGACTACCACCACGTCATCAGCCAGGTCGATCCGCTCGAGTACGTCAGCGGCCTGTTCAACGAGTGGGCGCCGGTCATGAGCTTCGAGAAGCTCCTGGACGTCGAGGTCCCGCGTCGGGCCGAGTACATCCGCGTGCTCTCGGCGGAGCTCCTGCGCATCTCCAGCCACTCGCTGTTCCTGGGCTGGATGGCGCTCGACCTCGGTGGCCTGACCCCGATCCTGTGGTCGTTCATCGAGCGCGACGAGATCATCGAGATGCTGGCCTCGCTGACCGGCCAGCGGATGCTCTTCAACTACTACCGGATCGGCGGCGTCAACGGCGATCTGAACCACGATTTCATGAGCCGCCTGGGCGAGTGGATGAGCCGGGCGACCGAGCAGATCGAGGCCGGCCAGACCCTCCTCAACGAGAACGAGATCTTCGTCCGCCGGATGCGCGACCTCGGGACGATCGACCGTGAGCGGGCGCTCCGGATGTGCTTCTCCGGCCCGAACCTGCGGGCGACGGGTGTCCCGTTCGACATCCGCCGGGCGCATCCGTACAGCATCTATCCGGAGCTCGACTTCGACATCCCGACCCGGAGCGAGGGCGACTGCCTGGCCCGCTACCTGCTGCGCATGGATGAGATCAAGCAGAGCCTTCGGATCATCGACCAGTGCCTGCACCAGATGCCGGATGGGCCGGTCATGGCCAAGCTCCCGCGCCTGCTGCGACCGCGCCCGGGGCGCGCCTACGCGGCGGTCGAGTCACCGCGCGGCCAGTACGCGACCTATGCGATCAGCGACGGGACCCACCAGCCGTTCCGGCTGCGCATCCACGACCCGTCGTTCGTCCACCTCCAGGCGGTCGGCGTGATGATGCCCGGCCACCTCATCGCCGACACCATGGCCGTCATGGCTTCCTTGGATCCCATCATGGGCGGCGTCGACAAATGACGGTCGCCTCCCGGCGCACCGCCGAACGGTCGATGCCGGCGTTGCCTCCTGCGCGCGCTCGCTCACGCAGGTTGGAGTGCGCTCGCTCCCGTGCTCGTCGGTGCCTTGGCCTCGACGCGCCCGGCGGCGCGCATAGCAGTTCCGGCACATGACGGTCATCTCCAAGAGCTGGGATCGGCTGACCCTTCCCGGGAAGCTCATCTTCACGCTCGTCCCGATCCTGCTCGCGCTGACCGTCGGGCTGGTGCTGGCCATCGTCCTGTTGGGCGAGCTGGCCCTCGAGATCGTCTCGGCCAACCTGCCCATCGTCCGGTTCCTCGTGGCCGCCACCATCGTCCTGCTGATGACCGTTCCGACGGCCTTCCTGATCATCTACATGGAGATGAAGATCATCGCCCTGATGAACCTGCGGATCGGGCCGGACCGGGTGGGGCCGTTCGGTTCGCTGCTGTCGGTCGTCCACGGGCTCAAGGTCCTGATGAAGGAGGACTTCACCCCGACCGGCGCGGACTCGACGGTGTTCACCTGGGCGCCGGTCGTCGTGTACCTGGCCAGCATCATGACCCTGCTGGTCATCCCGTTCGCCCCGGGCTTGTACGGCCAGGATCTCAACCTCGGCATCCTGTACTTCTTCGCCATGGGCGGGCTCGGCGTGGTCGGGCTGCTGATGGGTGGCTGGTCGAGCTTCAACAAGTACTCGCTGCTGGGCGGCCTGCGCTCCGCGGCCCAGGTCGTCAGCTACGAGATCCCGCTGACCCTGTCGGTCGTCGGGGTCATCCTGCTGGTCGGCTCGCTGAGCCTCGTCGAGGTCGTCGAACAGCAGGCCGGCTGGTTCACGAGCTGGTTCATCTTCCAGCAGCCACTGGGCGCCCTCATCTTCTTCATCGCCGCGACCGCCGAGGCGAACCGGACCCCGTTCGACCTGACCGAGGCCGACTCGGAGATCGTCGCCGGGTTCGCCACCGAGTACTCGGGGATGCGCTTCGGGTTCTTCTTCTTCGCCGAGTACGTGAACGTGTTCATCATGTCGGCGCTGACCGTGACCTTGTTCCTGGGCGGCTGGAACGCGCCATTCGCCTGGCCATGGCCGATCGAGCCTGAGCATCGACCCGGCATCCTGGGGGATCGGGCTCATCCTGCTCGTGGCCCTGGCCCCGGTCATCCTGACCCTCGTGTTCGCCGCGCCGATCTGGATCGCCAGCTCGCGGATCAAGACGTGGGTCGCCCTCGTCGCCGGCTTCGTCCTGGCCAACATGTTCATCGTCGGGCTGCTCCTCGCGTGGGCCTACGTCGAGTGGGAGTGGGTCGCCGGTATCCTCTGGTTCATGCTCAAGACCTACGTCCTCGTGTTCACCTTCGTGTGGATGCGCGGGACGCTCCCGCGCGTCCGGATCGACCAGCTCATGGACTTCGCCTGGAAGTGGCTGCTGCCCGTGTCGCTGCTCAACCTGTTCGTGACCGCCACGGCGATCGTCGTCCTGAGCGGCATGGGACGGATCCCGACATGACCTTCATCCCCGGCCTCGGTATCGCCAAGGGCATGGCCCTGACCCTCCGTCGGTTCTTCGAGCCGAAGGTCACGGTCATGTACCCCGAGGTGCGCTATGAGGTCGCGCCCAAGTTCCGGGGCCGCCTCCAGCTGCTCTACGACGAGTGGGGCACGCTCAAGTGCGAGACCTGCTTCCAGTGCGCCCAGGCCTGTCCGATCGAATGCATCGACATGGGCGGCATGGACACGCGCGGTCGCTACCACGTCCACTGGGGCCCGCCGGAGCAGTACGGCGAGCGCCGCGAGGAGTCCGCGTTGCGGCGCTCCGGCCGGCCGGTCCCCGATCCCGCCTTCCGCCCGTTCGAGCCCATCGACCTGACCGAGGTCGACGCCATCCTCGAGGACCACGACCACGATCCCAAGCGGCTGCTCGACATCCTCGAGGCGACCCAGGCCGCCTACGGCTACCTGCCGGTCGCCGCGCTCAAGCGGATCAGCCACGCGACCGGCGCGTGGTACGCGATGATCTACGGCACGGCCAGCTACTACGCGCACCTGCGCTTCGAGCCCCCGACGGCCACGACCCAGGCGGCCGCCGTCGCCCGCCATCGACCCGACGAGGCGACCTACCTGGCGGCGCTCGATGCGGCCCTCGGCGCGCCCGACGGACCCGGCGCCCCGGCGCGAGCGTGACCATGGCCGACATCCTGAAGACGCCCAAGGGCTGGCCGTCGATCCTCCTGTCCCGCTCGGCCGCCGCGTCCCGCGACATCGACGCCGCCGTCGCCGACGGCGCGTTCGAGGGCCTGCGTCGGGCGATCCGCGACCTCGGCGCGACGGCGACGACGGCGACCATCGGGGCGTCCGGCCTGCGCGGCCGCGGCGGCGCCGGCTTCCCGGCCGGCGACAAGTGGCGAGCGGCGGCGGCGGTCGAGGCGGACCGGCGCTACGTGGTCGCCAACGGCTACGGGGCGGACCCGGCCTCGCACACCGACCGGACGCTCATGCTGCGCGACCCGTATGCGGTCATCGAGGGCCTAGCCATCGCCGCCTTCGCGGTCGGAGCGACCGAGGCGTTCATCGCGGTCCGGGCCGAGGACGCCGAGGTCATGGCGACCATGTCCAGGGCCGTCGGCGAGGCGACCGATGGCGGCTTCGTGGGCCCGGACGTCCTCGGGTCGGGACACGACGTCATCGTGACCGTCCGCCCGGTCCAGGGCGCCTACCTCCTGGGCGAGGAGACCGTCCTGCTCAAGGCCCTCGAGGGCAAGCGTGGCCAGCCCGAGCAGCGACCGCCACACCCGGCCGAGCGCGGCCTGTTCGGCCGCCCGACCGTCGTCCACAACGTCCAGACCCTGGCCGCCGTGACGTGGATCGTCCGGCACGGCGCCGACGCCTATGCCGCCATCGGCGACCCGGCCAGCCCGGGGACCGTCCTCGTCCAGCTCCGGACCCCGGGCGGCGACGCGGTCGCCGAGGTCCCGATGGGGACGAAGCTCGGCGACGTCCTCAAGCTGGGAGCCGCCCTGCCGGCCGGCCGTACGCTCCAGGCCGTCCTCGTCGGCGGACCGTCCGGTGGCCTCCTGCCCCCAGACGCCCTGGACACGCCGTACACGTTCGACGGCCTGCGCGCCGCGGGTGCCCACCTCGGCTCGGGTTCGGTCGTCGTCGTCGACGACCGGACGGACCTGCTCGAGCTCATCGGGGTCCTGACCCGGTTCTGCTCCAGCGAGGCCTGCGGCAAGAGCATCCCGTGCCGCATCGGCACGAAGCGCCTGTCCGAGATCGTCGCCCGGCGCGAGGACGGCCTGACCCGCCCGACCGACGACCAGCTGGCGACCGATCTGGCCCACGACATCGTCGCCTCGGCGCTGTGCGACCACGAGCGCCTGGCGACGCTTCCGCTGACCAGCGGGATGCGATACTTCGCGTCTGACATCGCCCGCGACCGCCGACCCGTGCCGGCAGCCTCCGAGACCCCCCGATGACCGACACGCTCGCCCGTCCTGAAGGCCGCCCCGTCCCGGCGACGTCCGCGCGTACCAACGCCGACTCGCTGGCCGAGCGCCTGCTCGAGACCCAGTCGCCGCAGCGTCCGCAATCGACGCCGCGCATCCGCATCGAGGTCGACGGCCGCGTCGTCGAGGGCTTCGAGGGCCAGACCATCCTGGAGGTCTGCCGCGACAACGGGATCGAGATCCCGACCCTGTGCTACGAGCCCAAGCTGCCGGGCTTCGGCGCCTGCCGGATGTGCGTCGTCGAGGTCGAAGGCGAGGAGCATCCGCCCATCTCGTGCTCGCGAGTGTGCGAGCCGGAGATGAAGGTCCAGACCCAGACCGAGGAGGTCCGGCGCCTGCGGCGGACGAACCTCGAGCTCATCTTCAGCGACCACAACGCCTACTGCCTGCCGCCCTGCCAGAACAAGTGCCCGAGCCACATCGACATCCCGGGCTTCCTCAAGGCCAACGCCGAGGCGAACTGGCGCGAGAGCACGCGCATCTTCAAGCGGACCATCCCGTTCCCGTCGGTCCTCGGCCGGGTCTGCCCGGCACCGTGCGAGGAGCACTGCCGCCGGGACGAGGTCGACGAGGCGATCGCCATCCGCGACTCGCATCGCTACGCCGGCGACCAGGTCCTCAAGGCCATGCTCGACGACGACGTGGACCCGCCCGTGCCGTTCGAGCAGCAGGTCAAGAGCGGTCGCCGGGCGGCCGTCATCGGGTCCGGCCCGGCCGGCATGAGCGCCGCCTTCTACCTGCTCCTGGCCGGCCACGACGTGACCGTCTTCGAGCGTGATCCGGCGCCGGGCGGGATGCTCCGCTACGGGATCCCGCAGTACCGCCTGCCCAAGGTCGAGGTCCTCGAGGCCGAATACGAGTCGGTGACCCGGCTGGGCGGCAAGATGGTCTGCGACGCCGGGCTGGGCCGCGACTTCACGCTCGATGACCTGACCAACCAGGGCTTCGACTCGGTCGTCGTGGCCATCGGCTGCTACGACACGAACAAGCTGGGGATCCCGGGCGAGGACGCCGCCGAGGTCCTCGACGGCCTCGAGTACCTGCGGACGGCCACGCTCGGCCTGCCCTACCCGGACCACGTCGGCAAGCGCGTCGTCGTCATCGGCGGCGGATTCACCTCGATGGACTGCTCGCGGACCTCGGTCCGTCAGGGCGCCAGCGAGGTCACCCTCGTGTATCGCCGCGACATGAAGGACATGCCGGCCGCCGACGAGGTCCACGAGGCCATCGAGGAAGGGGTCACGGCCATCTTCCAGGCCGGCCCGACCCGCGTCGTGACCGATGACGCCGGCAACGTGACCGGGGTCGAATTCATCCGGATGCAGCTCGGCGAGCCCGACGCCTCGGGCCGACGACGCCCGGAGCCGGCGTCCGGGACCGAGTTCATCATCCCGTGCGATCGCGTCCTGCTGGCCATCGGCCAGGGGCCGGACCTGACCTGGATCGGCCCCGGCTCGGAAGGGCCCGAGGCGACCAAGCAGAAGCGGCTCAAGGCGGACGCCGTGACCTTCGAGACCGGCCGGCCCGGCGTGTTCGGGACGGGCGACGTCCGGATCGGCGCGGCCACGGTCGTCCAGGCCATCGCCGAGGGCCGGCGCGCGGCCTACGCCGTGGATGCCTACCTCAAGGGTCTGGACCTGTCCGCCATCCGGACGCGCCAGACCCTGGCCGAGCCCCAGCCCGAGTTCCTGTCCATCGTGCCGTTCACCGGCGAGGTCAAGGAGCCGCGCTACCGGATGACCGCCATGGAGGCGGAGGAGCGCAACCACAACTACATCGAGTACGAGTTGCCCTACACCCGCGAGGAGGCCGTCGCCGAGAGCACGCGCTGCCTCCAGTGCACGTGCGAGGCGATCGGGTTCTGCGACCTGCGCCGCCTGGGCATCGAATACAGCACGACGCTGCGCACGCTGGAGCCGCAGTACCACCAGGGCGCCGGCTATCGGAGCGTCACCGAGAACCGGTTCACCGGCATCAACCACGACTACATCCGGGACGACAGCCACGCCTTCATCCTGCGCGAGCCGTCGCGCTGCATCGACTGCGGGCGCTGCGCCCAGGTCTGCGCGGAGGTCGTCGGCGCGGCGTGCTACGACTTCATGCGCATCGGCTTCGACACGCTGGTCACGACCCCGCTGGACATGAGCCTCAACGACACGCCGTGCGTGTCGTGCGGCCGCTGCGCCGAGACCTGCCCGACCGGGGCGCTCATGCCCAAGCCGCGCGTCCTCCAGAAGTACGAGGTCGATGAGAGCCGCTGCATCCTGTGCGGCATCTGCGTCGACGCCTGCCCGTACGACGCCCTGCGTGACGGGGCCGATATCGAGCTCGCCCACACCGGCCGGATGGAGCCGACCATCGACCTCATGGCCCTGGCCGCCATCGACCGCGAGACCGAGGTCACCTACATCCGACGCGAGCGTGACTGGGCGGCGCGGGCCGCCGCCGAGGGCCGTCTCGTCGACACCGGCCGGATGCTCCCGGTCCTGCCCGCCAGCGTCACCGGCATCCCGGCCGGCGGCAACGGTCATGGCAACGGCGATGGGCACGGCCACGGCCATGGGCATGGGGATGGCCACGGCCATGGGGCGGTCGCGGCGCTCGGCCCCGGTACGCACGACTAGGCGATGCTGCGCAAGCTCGTCCCCATCGTCCTGGCCCTCATGGTCGTGGGCCTCGTCGTGGGCGTCGCCGCCCTGATGATCGTGTTCCTCGGCCAGGACTGGGGCGACGCCCTGTTCTGGATCCTGGCCGCGGTCATGCTCGGGGCCGGTCTGCTGGTCGTGACGATGAAGGACATCATCCGCTGCGGCCTGGCGATGATCGTGTGCTTCGGGGCGCTGGCCGGGATCTACGTCCTCATCGGGGCACCGCTCGTGGCGGCGGCCCAGGTCATCGTCTACATCGGCGCCATCAGCGTCCTCATCCTGTTCGCGATCATGCTCACCCAGGTGAAGGACGCGCCGGCCCGACTCGTCTTCCAGACCCAGGCCGGCGCGGCGGCCATCGCATCCGTCGTCATCGCCATCGTCATCGCCCTGTCGGTCATCGCCACCGACTGGCCGAGCGAGGTCGCCGAGCGCCTCCACGTCGACACGGCCGAGATGGCCCGGCGGCTGTTCACGGACTTCGCTCTGCCGCTGGAGGTCGTCAGCGTCCTCCTCCTGGCGGCGGTCATCGGCGGCGTGTTCCTGGCCAAGCGCGAGCCGGGCGGGCCGTCGTGAGCAACGACCTCGATGCCTATCTGATCCTGTCCGGCCTGCTGTTCGCCATCGGCACGTTCGGCTTCCTGGCCCGCCGCAACGCGATCAGCATGCTCATGTCCATCGAGCTCATGCTCAACGCGGTCAACCTGTCGATCATCGCGTTCGGGGCGTTCATCCCCGAGCTCGGGAGCCAGGCCTCGATCATCGCCCTGATGGTCATGGCCGTGGCCGCCGGTGAGGCCACGGTCGGGCTGGCCATCGTCATCGCCATCTACCGCAACAAGAAGACCCCGCTGGTCGACGAATACGACGCGATGAGGCAATGAGGCAGCCACGACGGCGCGCCGCCGGGCGTCCGACGCGTGCGTTGCCGCCTGCGCGGCTTCGCTCACGCAGCTTGGGGTGCGCTCGCTCACGTGCTCCCCGGCGCCTTGCTCTGGGGACGCCCAACGGCGCGCAGGACAAGACGCGGGCCACGGCATGAATCCGGAGGCGCTCGCACCGCTGCTTCTCGTCCTGCCGATGGCCGGCTTCCTCATCACGGCCGCCATCGGGCGGCGCCTCGGCAAGCAGGCCCATTGGATCCCGGTCGTGGCCATCCTGGTGGTGTGGATCATCGCCATGGGCCTCGTCGTCAACGTCCTGACCGGGGCGGCGCCGATCATCGGCGGCGAGGACGCGGAACCCGTCCATGGCTACGTCATCGACCTGTTCACATGGATCCCGGCCGGCGACTTCGTCGTCGAGGTCGGCATCTACATCGACTCGCTGACCGCCTGTCTGCTCATCGTCGTAACGACCATCGGCCTGCTCGTCCACGTGTACTCGATCGGGTACATGAGCCACGACCCGGGCTACTGGCGGTTCTTCGCCTACCTCAACCTGTTCATGTTCTCGATGCTCCTGCTCGTCCTGTCGAGCAGCTGGCTCGTCGTCTTCGTGGCCTGGGAGCTGGTCGGCCTGTCGAGCTACCTGCTCATCGGGTTCTGGTACCGCAAGCGGAGCGCGATGCTGGCGGCCAAGAAGGCGTTCATCGTCAACCGCGTCGGTGACGTCGGGTTCGCCCTCGGGATCATGGCCATCTTCCTCAACACCCAGGCCGCCGGCCACGCCACGCTCGACATCCGCGACTCCATCCACACGCTCCTCGAGCAGGGCGACGCCAACCCCATCCCGCTGTTCGTCGTGGCCCTGCTCGTGTTCGCCGGGGCGATGGGCAAGAGCGCCCAGTTCCCGCTCCACGTCTGGCTCCCCGACGCGATGGAGGGCCCGACCCCGGTGTCCGCCCTCATCCACGCTGCCACGATGGTCAACGCCGGCGTCTACCTCGTCGCCCGGGCCAACCCGCTCTTCGCCAGCGCGCCGGACGCGATGATCATCGTCGCGGCCATCGGCATCTTCACGGCCATCCTGGCGGCGAGCATCGCGATGACCCAGACCGACATCAAGCGGGTGCTCGCGTACTCCACCCTGAGCCAGCTCGGCTACATGTTCGCGGCGCTCGGAGTCGGGGCGTTCACGGCGGCCATCTTCCACCTCATGACCCACGGCTTCTTCAAGGGCCTCCTGTTCCTCGGCTCCGGTTCGGTCATCCACGCCGTCCACGAGGAGCAGGACATGCGCCGCATGGGCGGCCTGTCGAAGAAGATCCCGATCACCTACGTGACGATGCTCATCGGCTCGATCGCCATCGCCGGCATCCCGCCGCTGGCCGGCTTCTTCTCGAAGGACGAGATCCTCGGCGAGGCCTACAAGTTCGGCTTCTACTGGGTCTGGGCGGTCGGCCTGTTCGTCGCGCTCCTGACCGCGTTCTACATGTTCCGGCTCATGGGCCTGACCTTCTGGGGCGAGTTCCGTGGCCCCAAGGCGATCTGGGAGAAGGTCCACGAGTCGCCCTGGATCATGACCATCCCGCTCATCCTGCTGGCCATCCCGAGCCTGTTCCTGGGTCTGTTCCTGGGCCTGCCGTTCGGCGACAGCCGGCTGCACCAGTGGCTGGCCCCGATCTTTGCCGAGGCCGAGCACCTGCTGGAGCTCCCGCACGAGCCGTACCAGCTGTTCGGCATCGACGGCTGGCTCATCCTGGCCAGCGTGACCGTGGCCGTCATCGGCGTGGTCGCCGCGTGGCGGTTCTTCGGCATCGACGTCGGGCCGATCCGGATGCCGGGGCGACCGGAGGCCGTCCGGGAGTGGGCCGCGCGAGTCCCGTTCCTGTATCGCGCCTCGCTGAACAAGTGGTGGTTCGACGACCTCAACCACCTCCTGTTCATGGTCATCGGCGGGCGGGTCGCCGGCGCGCTGTGGTGGTTCGACCGGAACGTCGTGGATGGGACCGTCAACGGCGTCGGGCGGGTGACCGTCGAGGCCGGGCGCGGCCTGCGCCAGGTCCAGACCGGCCGGGTCCAGAACTACGCGCTGGGCATCGCCATCGGCCTCATCGTCATGGCCGGCTCGTACCTGTGGCTGGCCAACAACTGATGGACGACTGATGGACATCGGCTCGATCCCGATCCTGACCATCGTCACCTTCGTGCCGCTCATCGGCGCGCTGGCGGTGGCCATCCTGCCGGCCAGCGCCGCCCGGCCGGTCGCCCTCGGGTTCGCCCTGCTGGCCTGGGTCGTCAGCCTGTTCCTGCTGGTCGGCTACCTGCCGACCCGCGACGTCGGCACCGAGTTCCAGTTCGTCGAGACCGTCGACTGGATCCCCTTGTTCGGCATCCAGTACAAGCTCGGGGCGGACGGGCTGTCCGTCGCCCTGGTCATCCTGACGACGACGCTGTCGTGGATCTCCATCCTGGCCAGCTTCAAGCCGATCCAGACCCGGATCAAGGCCTACATGATCTCGTTCCTCGTCCTCGAGGTCGGGATGATCGGCGTGTTCCTGGCCCTGGACATGTTCCTGTTCTACATCTTCTGGGAAGTCGTCCTCGTCCCGATGTACCTGATCATCGGGATCTGGGGCGGGGCGAACCGGATCTACGCGACGATCAAGTTCGTCCTGTACACCCTCGTCGGCTCGCTGCTCATGCTCGTGGCCATCCTGGCCACGGCCTATGCCTTCTTCGCCGCGACCGGGGCGTGGACCGGCGCGTTCGACTTCCTGGTCCTGCGGGACTTCGCGGCGACGGCCGGCTTCGCCGACGCCCTCCAGTTGGGCGCCTTCCTGGCCTTCTTCCTGGCCTTCGCCATCAAGGTCCCGATGTTCCCGTTCCACACCTGGCTGCCGGACGCGCACACGGAGGCGCCGACCGCGGGCTCGGTCATCCTCGCCGCGATCATGCTCAAGCTGGGCGCCTACGGGTTCATCCGGTTCGCCATCCCGCTCTTCCCGGACGCGGCCCAGACGCTGGCGCCGGCGATCGTCGTCCTGTCGCTCATCGCCATCATCTACGGGGCCATCGTCGCCCTCGTCCAGCCCGACCTGAAACGCCTCGTCGCGTACTCGTCGGTCAGCCACATGGGCTTCGTGACCCTGGGCCTGTTCGTGTTCACCGAGCAGGGCATCCAGGGTGCCATCCTCCAGATGATCAACCACGGGCTCATCACCGGCGGGCTGTTCCTGTTGGTCGGCGTCATCTACGAGCGGACCCACGACCGGACCATCGCCAAGATGAGCGGCCTGTCCGCCCGGACCCCGGTGTACGTCGCCGTCTTCGGGTTCTTCGTCTTCGCCTCGGCCGGACTGCCCGGCCTGTCCGGCTTCGTCGGCGAGTTCCTGACGCTCGTCGGGACGTTCCTCGTCAGCCCCGGCGCGGCCGCGATCGCGACCCTGGTCATGATCCTGGCCGCGGGCTACCTGCTGTACATGTACGGGCGGATCGCGTTCGGGGAGGTCTCGGACTTCCTGGAGGGCCTCGGGGACCACCTGACGGACATGGAGCCGGTCGAGATCCTGACCCTGGTCCCGCTGGCCACGCTCATCGTCGTGTTCGGGATCCAGCCCGGGCTCCTCCTCGATCTCGTGGGGGTCACCGTCGACGCCACCCTGCTCTCGGCCGGCAGCGGCGCGGCCATCGCCATCGGCCCGGAGGTCGTCATCGTCATCGTCGGGCTCATCGCCGTCGGCATCGTCGGCCGGATCGGCTGGGTCCTCGCCCATGGCGGCGGGACGCCGGCGCCGGCCCCGGTCCCGCCGGTCGCGGAAGGCGGGGCCGCCCATTGAGCACCGCCGACCTGACCCTCATCGCGCCCCTCGTCGCGGCCCTCCTGACCGCCGCGGCGATCATCGTCGTCGACCTCATCTGGCCCGGCCGCTCGCCGATCGCCATCGCGACCGCCCTCATCGGGCTCGGGATCACGGCCGCGCTGACCCTCGGCGTCGGGAACGCTCCCGGGGTCGCCTTCGACGGGGCCTACACGGTCGACGCGTTGACGACGTTCCTCGACCTGTTGTTCATCGCCATCGTCGTCCTGACCATCCTGTTCGCCCCGGACTACCTCCTGCCGCGCAACCTGCCTGTCGCCGAGTTCGCCATCGTCCTCGTCTTCGCGATGACCGGGGCGATGCTCATCGCCGCCTCGGCCGATCTCCTGCTCCTGTTCCTCGGCCTGGAGCTCATGGTCCTGCCCGGCTACCTCCTGGCCGGCTACCACAAGACCGACAGCTACTCGACCGAGGGCGCGATCAAGTACTTCCTGCTCGGGTCGTTCAGTTCGGCCATCTTCCTGTTCGGCCTGGCCTTCGTGTGGGGCCTGACCGGCACGACCCGGATCGACGAGATCGCCGCCGACCTCGGGGCGATCGTCAGCGGCGAGGCCGCGTTCTCGTCGGGGCTTGCCCTCGGCCTGGCCTTCCTGACCACCGGCGTCGCCTTCAAGATCGCCGCCGTGCCGTTCCACTACTGGACGCCGGACGCGTACCAGGGCTCGCCGACGCCGATCACCGGCTACCTGTCGGTCGGCCCCAAGATCGGCGCCTTCGCGCTGATCCTTCGGTTGTTCGTCGAGGCCCTGGGGCCGCTGGCCGACTGGTGGATGCCGGTCGTCATCGTCCTGTCGACGCTGACGATGACCCTCGGCAACCTCGTGGCCCTGACCCAGGACAACGTCAAGCGGATGCTGGCCTACAGCTCCATCGCCCACACCGGCTACATGCTGGTCGGACTGGCGGCCTACGCCGGCGGGCAGGTCGACGGCCTGGAGGGCCTGCTCTTCTACGGAGCGGCGTACACGTTCATGAATCTCGGCGCGTTCGCGGTCGTCGCGGCGCTCCAGAAGCGGTCCGGCGTGACCTCGTCGCTGACGACCTTCTCGGGCCTCGGCCAACGCGAGCCCGTCCTTGGCTTCCTCATGGCCCTGTTCCTGCTGTCCCTGACCGGTATCCCACCGCTGGCCGGCTTCTTCGCCAAGTACTACGTCATCATCTCCGCGGTCGAGGCCGGTGGCCCGCTGACCGTCCTGGCCATCATCGCCGTCCTCAACGCGGCGGCGGCGGCGTTCTACTACCTGCGGGTCATCGTCTACATGTACATGCGCGATCCGGTCAGCGACGCGCCGCCGCTCAGCCACGGGGCCCTGCTGTGGGGCGGTCTGGCCGTCACGACGACGATGACCATCCTCCTGGGCCTGTTCCCGAACGTGCTCATCACGATCGTCGGGTCGGCGACCGAGGCGCTCATCAACGGCGGCATCCTCGCCGGGACGTAGCGGGGACCTGGCCGCGACTAGCCGATGGCGCGCCCCAGGGCGGCCAGCCACGGGCCGACCGACCGGGCCGACCGGAGACGCAGGTCGGCGACCGCGACGAGCTCGGCCGGCGCGGCCCGCTCGGCCCCATGGACGGCGACGCTGACCCCGACCAGCGACGGATCCGTCGACCGCGCGGCGACGACGGCCTCGAACGCGTCGACGTCGCTCAGCTCGTCGCCCAGGACGGTGATCGCGCCCGGCCGATGGCGGGCCAGGAGGCGCTCGACGGCTTCGCGCTTGCCGCCGGCATCGACCGGCCGGAGATCGACGACCGACCGACCCCGGTAGTGGGCCAGCCCATGGTCGACGAGTCCGGCTGCAGCCTCGACCTCGGTCACGGCCCGGAGCACGGCCTCGCGGGCCGCCGCGACGTCGTCAGCCTGACGGACGTGGAACGCGACGGACGGGCCCTTGCGCTCGACGAACAGCCACGGCGGCCGGCCCAAGGTGTCGGCCACGCCGTCGGCGAGGATCTCGGCCGGGTCGCGGTGGCGCTCGAAGCCCGGCTCGACGGTCACGGTCAGCCGTTCCGCTCGACCGTGGCGCGGCATCGTCGCGTGCTGGAGCCCGTGGTCGCCGAGGTACTCGATACCACCGACCCGGACGCGCGCCGCGACGTCGGCCACGGTCCGGCCGGTCAGGACCACGACGGCCAGCCGCCCCGGCCGATCCGCCGCCAGCCGGGCCAGCCGGCGCAGGGCGCGCTGGGCCACGGGCTCGATGTGGGCGATGGCCGGATCGCGCGCGCCGACGGCGAGGGTCCCATCGAAGTCGGCCACGACCACGAGCGGCGGGCGGGCGGCGGCGAGGCGGGCGATCGCCGACGCGAGCTCCGTGGCCGACGAGGCGTCGGGCGCTGCCGACCCGGCCGGCGCCGTGGTCGCCGGGACGGTCACGGCGTGACGGTCACCTCGGGGAGGATCGTCTGGAGGCCGGCGGCCATGATGTCGGGCCCGATCCCGCCCAGGGCGCCGTCGCGGATGATCCCTTCCCGGTCGATCCAGAAGTGGACCGGCAGCGCTACCGCATCCCAGGCCCCCTGGGCCGACCCGTCGGCATCGAGGCCCAGCGGGAAGGTCGTCCCGAGCTGCTCGGCGAAAGCAGCCACGACCCCTTCCTCCTCCTTGACGTCGATGGCCAGGACGACCAGGCCCTCATCGGCGTAGCGGGTCGCGAACCCGTTCATGAGGGGGAACTCGTCGACGCACGGTGGGCAGTACGTGCCCATGAAGTTCACCCAGACCGGCTGCCCGCGCAGGTTGGTCAGGTCGATCGTGCCGCCACCGACCTGCGGCACGACGAGCGGCGGCGCCGGCTCCCCGACGTGGAACAGCGCGGCGGCCGAACCGGACGCGGCCGGCGAGCCCGAGGCACCCGGCGACGAGCTCGCGCCGGCGCTCGCCACGGCGCTGGCCGAGGCCGACGGGCTGGGCACGCCCGCCAGGGTCGGGACGGGGGTGGCGGCCGGCGCCGGGTCCGGGGCGAACGCGACGATGCTCCCCAGGAGCACGGCCGCCGCGGCCACCCCGGCCACCAGACCGGCAAGGATCGCTAGCCGAGGCCACATGGTGGCGCGGAGGGTACCAGTACGAGGGGGCCGTGGGCGGGTTCGCTCGCGCACGGCTAGGATTTCGCTCCCATGCGCGCCCTGGTCGACCGAGTCCGCACCCGCTTCGTGCCCGCCATCCTGACGGCGTCCGGGGTGACCCTGCTGGCGGCCGGCCTCCTGACCTACACGGAACCCGTCGTCGCCGAGAGCGCGCCATCCGCCAGCCCCGCACCGACGACCGAGGTGGCGCCGACGCCCTCGCCGCTCATCACCCTGCCGCCGCTCGCCGCCGCGTCGCCCACGCCGACCCCCACGGCCGATCCGGACCGGGTCGCGACGCGGGTCCGCATCGCGGCACTCGACATCGACCTGCCGGTCATCAAGGGCCCCAAGGGCTACCCGTACTGCGACGTCGCGATGTACCTCGTCGACCCGTCCGGGCGGATCGGCCAGCCCGGCCAGGACCGCGCGACGTACCTGTTCGCGCACGCGCGGGAAGGGATGTTCCTGCCCCTCCTGGAGAAACGCGAGCGGACCCAGCGCGGGGCGATCGTCGAGGTCTGGACGAGCGACGACCTGCGCTTCCTGTACGAGATCGTCGACGTCCGGCGCAACCAGACGTCCCTGGACGATCCCCTCGAGGCGGACTCCGAGGAGCTCTGGCTGCAGACCTCCGAAGGGCCGCGCGGCACGGTCGGCAAGACCCAGGTCCTCGCCCGGCCGTTGTCCGTCGAACGGGCCGACCCCAAGGACGCCCACCCCAAGGCCAGACCTGTCGACTGCTCCTAGCCGTCGACGGCTCCTAGCCGTTCGCGGCGTTCAGATCCAGTCGATGCGCCGCAGGTAGACGACCGCCCCCGCGGCTGCCAGCCCGATCATCCCGGTCACCAGCCAGAAGTTGCCGCCCTCCCCGTTGGCCTCGCTCATCCCGAAGATGCCGGCCACGGCGCCGATGCCGGCCAGGATGACCGTGACCCCGGTCAGTCGCTTCATGATCACCGAGAGGCTGTTGTTGATCTGGGTCAGGTAGACCTCCAGGGTCGACGCCGCCAGCTCCCGGTAGTTGTCCATCTCGTCGGTCAGCCGGATGACGTGGTCGTACACGTCCCGGAAGTAGACGACCTCCTCCTGATCGATGAGCGGCAGGTCGCGGTTGGTCAGCTGGTTGAACACCTCGCGAGTCGGGCCGGCCGCCCGACGGACCTCGATGAGCTCGCGCTTGAGCGCGAACAGCTGCTCGAGCGATTCCGGCGTGGCCTTCACGAGGATGCTGTCCTGGACGGCGTCGATGGAATCGCCGAGCGAGTCGGCGAACGGGAAGTAGCCGTCGACGATGCTGTCCGAGATGGCCCACAGCAGATGGTCCGGGCCGCGCGACAGGATGGACCCGACCCCGTTGCGCAGGTGGATCGTCGCGCGCGGATCGAACGTCGCGTCGTGGACGGTCAGGAGGTAGCCCAGGCCCAGCACGAGGTCGATCTCGCTGGCCACGAAGCGCTGGCCGTGGGTCAGCGCGAACAGGACCATGTGGATGGCCCCGTCGGTCGTCTCGATCTTGGCCCGCTGGTTACCCTCGAGGACGTCCTCGATGATCAGCGGGTGGAGGCCCAGGATGTGGCCGACCGCGTCGACCTGGGCCGGCGACGGGTCGGCGAGGTCCACCCAGACCGAGGTGTCCGGGTCGGCCAGGAGCGCCGGCAGGCGGCCCAGGGCGGACTCGCCGTCGAGCTCGGTCAGGGCGCCGGCCTTGACCGCGGCGACCCGGACCCGGCCCGGCATGGCCGACGTCACCGGGGCGTGGCGCCGGGTCATCGGCTCGCCGGCCCGGCCGATGGGCAGGTCAGAGGATGAGGTCGGGTTCCGGGCTGCCATCGCCGGTCAGCATACGCGTCTCGCCGGCACGTTCTGGGGTGTCCGCCGCGCTTCGCCGGGCGGCCCGCCCGGCCCCGCCCAGGACGAGGGCCGGGGGCACCGCGGCCGCGGTCACGACGGCCGCCACGAGGAACAGCCCGACCATGATCGAGGCGGCCTCGCGTGACGCCCACGACTCGAGGGCCTCGACGACGAGCGGGTCACGGAGTGGCCGGTCGCGGAGCTCCTCGGGGATGTACGCCAGGTACGCATCGGACGTGGCATAGACCTCGGCCGACAGCCGGTCGATGGTCGTGGAGCCGTAGGCGGTGAGGATGGCCAGCCCGACCGCCATGCCGATCATCCGGGCGACCGTCACGACCGAGGACGCCATCCCGAACGCGCCGCGCCCGGCCGCCTCGACGGCCGCCGTGGAGCGTGGCGTGACGGTCAGCCCGAAGCCCAGACCGAAGGCTGCCAGGGCCGCGGCCACGACCGTGATCTCCGTGGCCGCCGTCCAGCCGGCCATCGCGACGAGGCCGCCGATGCTCAGCGCGAGGCCGCCCAGGGTCACGATCCGGTAACTCAGCCGGCGGACGGCGAAACCGGATACGAGGGCCCCGAGGGCGGTCGCCCCGGCCAGGGCGCCAAGGGCCAGCCGCTGGTCGTCCGGCCCGCCGTACAGCACCCGGTCGACGAACACGGCGCCGCCGATGATCGCCGTGGCGAACGCGTAGCCAGTCAGGAGTGACACGGCGGCGGCGGCCGAGAAGGCGACGTTCCGGAAGAGCCGGACGTCGAGGAACGGATCGCGCGATCGCGCCGCACGGACGATGGCCAGGATCGTGGCCACGATGGCCACGACCCCGAGCGTCAGCGACAGCGTCGCCGGATCGACGCCGGGCACGGCGACCGCGGTCGAGCCGAGCAGGGTCAGGGCCAGCAGTCCGGCCGCCAGGGCCAGCCCGAACAAGGCGGCGCCCAGCACGTCCACCCGGCCGCTCCGCCGCGGTGTCTCCCAGCCGGCCGATGCCGCCCAGGCCAGGACCAGCGCGACGATCCCGATCGGGATGTTGACGTAGAAGATCCAGCGCCAGGCTGGGGCCAGGAGGTCCATGGCCGGTCCGCGGCCCACGCCGGCAGCCATGAGCGCCTCCTCGGGATGCACCGACGACAGGATGGCCGCGCCGAGGAACGGCCCGACCGCCATCCCCAGGAAGGTCAGGGCCCCGATGACCCCGAGTGCCCGCGGCCGCTGCGGGCCGTCGTACAGGTGGGCGGCCGCGGCGGTCCCGACCGGGACCAGGACGCCGCCGCCGACGGCCTGGACGAGCCGCGCGCCGATGAGCTGATCCAGGCTCTGGGCCGCCCCGGCGAGCGCCGACCCGACGATGAACACGACCAGCGCACCCATGAACAGGCGCCGGGCGCCCCACAGGTCGGCCAGGCGGCCGGCCAGCGGCATCATCAGGATGTAGACGAGCAGGTAGCCGTTGACGATCCAGCTCGCCTTGCGCAGCTCGCGCCAGGCCGTCGTCCCGCCCGCCTCGGCCAGGTCGCCGAGGATCGCCGGCAACGCCACCGCGGTGATCATCAACTCGAGGCCGGCCAGGAACACGCCGGTCCCGAAGACGGCGAGCAGGACGGCGGCGCTTCCCCGGCTCATCCGCGCGAGTGTAGCGGCGCCGGCCGGACCCGCCCTCGGGACGACTCAGACCCGCAGCAGGGCCGCCTCCTTGCTGCGACCCAGGGCATCGACCTCGGCGGTGGACCGGTCGGTCAGCGCCTGCAGGGTCGACGTCCGCCGGCGGGCCTCGTCCTCGCCGATCGTCCGGTCGTGCCCGGCGGCCCGGATGTCCGCCAGGGCGGCGTGCCGGATCGCCCGGATCTCGACCCGCGCGCCATCGAGGCGCCGATGGACGACCTCGACGAGCTCGCGCCGCCGATCGGCGGTCATGGCCGGGATGTAGCAGCGGATGAGCGGACCGTCCATCGTCGGCGTCAGGCCGGTCCGGCTGGCGCTGATGGCGGCGCCGATCGCGCGCAGCGCCGACGGATCCCACGGCCGGATGACGATCTGGCGCGGGTCGGGCACGGTGACCGTGGCCACGTCCAGGAGCCGGGCCCGCCGCCCACCGTGGTCGACGTGGATGGCCTCGATCATCGACGCGGAGGCGCCGCCCGCACGGATCCGGTCGAGGTCGCGCTCGAGCGCGTCCACGACCCGTCGCATCTGCCGCTCCGCTCCTGCCAGGTCCGCCAACGGTCGCCTCCGCGTGCACGGTCGGCCCGGATGATGCGCGGCCGGGCTCGTGCCTGTCACGCGGCGATCCGGTCTTGACAGGCCCCCGACCCGCCCGTAGCATCAACATCCGTTGATATCAACCAACGTTGATACGATGGCCAGAGTCCCCCAGGAGCCTCACCTACCCGTGCCGACGCCCGCCCGCTTCCGGTCGACGATCGCGTCGATCGTGCTCCAGCCCGAAGAGCTGCGCGAGCTGCGCGCCTTCCACAAGGCGCTCGCTGACGTCAATCGGCTGCGCATCGTGCGCCGTCTGGCCGACGGCGAAGCCAGCGTCGCGGAACTCATCGCCCACGTGGGCCTGAGCCAGCCGCTGGTCAGCCACCACCTCAAGCGCCTTCGCGTGGCCGGCCTGGTCGAGACCCGACGGGTCGGGCGCGAGACGATCTGCCGCCTCCGGCCGGAGGCGTTCGGCGAGGTCGCCGCGCGCGAGCGAGCCATCCTCGGCATCGCCAGCTAGCTCGTCTCCGACCGATGACCATCTCCAACGACTCCCGCGCGCGCGTCAAGAAGGTGTTCGAGCCCATCGCGCTGGCCATGGGCCGAGCCGGGCTGACGCCTGATGCGCTGACCCTCATCGGTTTCGCCATCACCGTCGTCGGGGCCGTCCTCCTTGGGCTGCAGCTGTGGCTCGTCGGCGGCATCGTCGTGTTCATCGGCGGCGTCTTCGACATGTTCGACGGAACGCTGGCACGAGCGACCGGACAGACCAGCCCACTCGGCGCGTTCATGGACAGCGTGTTCGACCGCGCCGGCGAGGTCGTGGTGTATATCGGCATCGTGGCCGGCCTGCAGGCGACCGGCGTCGCCGACGGCACGCTCCTGGCTGCGGCCACGATGGGCGCGGCGGTCATGGTCAGCTATGCCCGCGCCAAATCCGATGCCCATGGCTTCACGGCCGGGATGGGCCTCGCCGCCGTCGGCGTGATGCCGCGCGAGATCCGGCTCGTCATCCTCAGCATCGGCCTCATCGGCGCGGGCGTGCTCGGCGCGACCCCGACCGCCGGCGCGACGCCGCCCGGCATCACCCTGCTGTTCATCGCCCTGGGGATCATCCTCATCGGCTCGGTCATCACCGTCATCCAGCGGATCGTCTTCGTCCGCCGTCAAGCCAAGACCACCACCACCCCCAACCAGCCCTCGTAGGCAGCAACGGAGAACCAGCACAGTGGCCAAGAACGGAACCAACGGCAGCAGCAAGAACGGCGCGACGCCGGCCAACACCTGGGCCGGCGCCAAGCGCCGCGGCGACGGCAAGATCCGCGTCGCCATCGTCGGCGTCGGCAACTGCGCGAGCAGCCTCGTGCAGGGCCGGTACTACTACGAGAACGCCAACGCGGACGACTTCATCCCTGGGCTGATGCACGTCGACCTCGGCGGCTACCACGTCCGCGACATCGAGTTCGTGGCCGCCTTCGACGTCGACAAGAACAAGGTCGGCAAGGACCTCGCCGAGGCGATCTACACGAAGCCCAACAACACCTACACGTTCCACAAGGTCCAGCCGACCGGCGTCACCGTCGATCGCGGCATGGTCCACGACGGTCTGGGCAAGTACCTCAGCCAGATCATCGAGAAGGCTCCGGGCGAGACCGCCGACATCGTCGGCATCCTCAAGGAGCGCGAGGTCGACGTCATGGTCTCCTACCTGCCGGTCGGCAGCGAGGAGGCGACGAAGTGGTACGCCGAGCAGGCGCTCGCCGCGGGCGTCGGGTTCGTCAACGCCATCCCGGTGTTCATCGGCCGCGAGCCGTACTGGCAGCGGCGCTTCGCTGACGCGGGCCTGCCGATCATCGGCGACGACATCAAGAGCCAGGTCGGCGCGACCATCAGCCACCGCGTCCTGACCCGCCTGTTCATGGACCGCGGCGTCCGCCTGGACCGCACCTACCAGCTGAACTTCGGCGGCAACACCGACTTCCTGAACATGCTCGAGCGCGAGCGCCTCGAGTCCAAGAAGATCTCGAAGACCAACGCCGTCACCTCGATGCTCGACTACGAGCTCGACGAGGACGACATCCATGTCGGCCCGAGCGACCACGTGCCGTGGCTGCTCGACCGCAAGTGGTGCTACATCCGGATGGAGGGCACGACCTACGGCGACGTCCCGCTCAACGCGGAGTTGAAGCTCGAGGTCTGGGACAGCCCCAACAGCGCCGGGGTCATCACCGACGCGATCCGCTGCATGAAGCTCGGCCTGGACCGGGGGCTCAAGGGCACGCTCGTCGCGCCGTCGAGCTACTTCATGAAGAGCCCGCCGCGGCAGATCCACGACGACATCGCCTTCAACCGCGTCGAGGCCTTCATCCGCGGCGACGACGATGAGACGCTCGTCGGCAGCGAGGCGCCCGAGAAGCGCAAGCTGCGCAAGCTCGCCGGGTCCAAGGCCAAGGTCGCGACCGCGGCGTCGTGACCCAGAGCCAGGCCCCCGGTCCGGCTCCCAGCACCCGTCCAGCCCAGCGCACCGGCCGACGGGTGTCGGCAGCCGAACGGCGACTCGAGGCACCGCATCGACGCGGGGGCGCCAGCCCCCGCGTCGTCGAGCGCCTGGCGGTCGTCGGCTATCGGGCCGCGTCCTGGCTCCTGGGCGTCCTGCCGGCCGGTCCCAGCGGAGCCCTGCTGGGGACGGCGGCCCAGGCGTCCTACCTGGCCTGGCCGACCAAGCGGCGCTGGTCGAACCGCAACTTCGGGCACGTCCTGGGCCTGCCGCCGGACGATCCGCGGGTCCGCCGCCTGGCGCTCCGCGCGTACGGCCGCTACGGGCGCTACCTCGTCGAGCTCATGCGCCTGCCGTCGATGTCGCCCGAGGCCATCGGCCGCTACGTGCCGGACCTCGACGTCGAGGGCGTGCGTGCGATCTGGCGCGACGCCCCGGGCGGGCTCATCCTGGCCGTCGCCCACATGGGCAACAACGAAGCCGTCGGGGCATCCATCGCCCACCATGGGCTGCCCATCAGCGTCGTCGCCGACGACTCGTCGTTCCCCGAGCTGTTCGAGCTGCTCCGTCAGCAGCGCGAGCGCTGGGGCGTCCGGATCATCCCGTGGCGCAACCTGCGCGACATCTACGGTGTATTGCGCAGCCGCGAGATCCTCGGCCTGCTCATCGACTGGGGCTATCGCGCCGACGGCATCCCCGTCCGCCTGTTCGGGGCGTGGACGACGTTGCCGGCCGGGCCGGCGACCCTCGCGGCAAAGACCGGATCGCGGATCCTGCCGATCGCCATCCAGGCCCGGCCCGACGGCACGTTCGATGTCGCCTGGCCGGCGCCCATCGAGGTCGCTTCGAGCGACCCGGCCGAGCTCCAGCGGGCCACCCAGGCCCTGGCCGGAGCGCTCGAGGCGACGATCGCGGCCGCGCCGGACCAGTGGTACAGCTTCAAGCCGATCTGGCCGGGTGACCCGGCCGAGGTCGCCGACCTGGAACGGCGGGCCGGGCTCATGCGGGCCGGCATCGAGGACCCCGGTCCCGCGCCGGGACGGCCGTGAACGAGCGACTGGTCGCGATCCGCCGACGACTGCGCGGTCGCGCGCTCATCGCCGCCTCGTGGATCGCCTGCCGCCTGCCCGAAGGCCCGTTGCTGCGCGCCGCGGACCTGGCCGGCGACGCCTGGTATCGGGCGACCCCGAAGCGGGCTGACCAGGCCCGCCGCAACCTCCGCCGCGTGGCTCGCTGGCTGGCGGATAACGAGCGCGGCCCGGACCTGGCTCGTCGAGCCGCCACCGATCCACGGGCCCTGGAGATGCTCGTCCGTCGTGCCTACCGCCATGCGGCGCGCTACTACGTCGAAGTCGCCCGGACACCGTCCCTGGGACCCGCCGACCTCGACCGCCGGCTCGAGATCGAGACCCCGGAGCTCGTGGCCCAGGCGTTCGCCGGCGACGCCGTGGTCTTTGTCGGCCTGCACTTCGGGGCGCTGGAGCTGCCGGCCCTCCTGCTGGCCAGTCGGGTGGGCGGCGCGGTCGCACCCATGGAGACCCTCGACGACCCGGACCTCCAGGCCTGGTTCGTCCGCACGCGCGGCGCGGCCGGGGTCCGCATCGTCGGGCTGCGCGAGGCCCGCCGTGAGCTGCTGACGGCCCTGCGCGAGGGCACCAGTGTGGGGCTCGTCGGCGATCGCGACCTGACCGGCGGCGGCATCCTCGTCCCGCTGTTCGGGGCCCCGGCGATGCTGCCCCTGGGGCCGGCCATGCTGGCCACCGAGGGCCACGCCCGCCCGTACGTCGTCGGCGTGCGCCGGACCGGTGTCGGTCACTACCTCGGTCGCGTGGAGGCCGTGGACGTCCCGACCGAGGGACGCCTCCGCGAGCGGGTCACGGCCACGACCCAGGCCTTCGCCGCGGCCTTCGAGCGGATCGTCGCCGACGCGCCGGAGCAATGGTGGGCGGTGTTCTTCCCGATCTGGCCGGACCTCGAGACGGCCGGCCAGGCCGACGCGACGGGCCGTCCCGACCCCGCGCCCGGCGCGGACCAGGCCGCATGACCGACCTCGCTGCGATGCCGGCCCAGGAGCCGCCGACGTCCGAGCGGGCGGGCCATGCCGACCTGCATCTCCATACGGTCGCCTCGGACGGCACCGCCGACGTCCGAGCCATCCTCGATCACGTCGCGGCGCGGGGCGACCTCGACGTGATCGCCATCACCGACCACGAGCGGATCGATGCCGCGGTCGCGGCGCGCTCGATGGCCATCGACCGCGGCCTGCCGTTCGAGGTCGTCATCGGCGAGGAGGTCACGACCCGTGGCGGCCACCTGCTGGCCCTGTACGTCGACCGGCCGATCCGGCCATACCAGTCGCTGCGGGCGTCGATCCAGGCCGTCCACGACGCCGGCGGCCTGGCCATCCCCGCCCATCCGCTCGTGCCCTATCCGCTGTGCGCCCAGGGCTTCGTCCTGCGTCGGCTGCTCGGTGAGTCCGACCCGGCGGTCCACCCGGACGCCCTCGAGACATTCAACCCGACGGCCCTCGGGCGGCCGTGGCACGAGCGGGTCGTGCGCTTCGCCCACCGCCATGGGCTGGCCCAGGTCGGCAACAGCGACGCCCACGCGCTCGACGCGATCGGCACCGGCTGGACGACGTTCCCCGGGCGGACCGCCGCGGACCTGCGGCTGGCCATCGAGACCGGCACGACGAGCCACGGCGGCACGTTCCACGGCACCCGCGGCCAGGTCGGCGTCTTCGGGCGGCAGCTCCGCAAGCGGGCCGTGGACGCGCGCGACGAGGTCCGCGGCCGGGTCCGCCGGGACGGCACGGGCCGGGACCACGGCTATCCCGGGGGCCGCGCCCGCCCGCCGGCCTACGACCCGACCCGGGTCGACGAGGCGAGCCGGTGAAGATCGGCCTGGTCTGCCCGTACATCTATCCGGAGAACGGCGGGGTCGCCCAGCACGTCCGGTTCCTCTACGAGAACCTCCGGCTGCGCGGCCACGACGTCCGCATCCTGACCGCCAGCCACGGGCCGCAGCGCTCGTCGGAAGGCGACATCATCCGCCTCGGCGTGGGCTTCTCCGTGCCGATCAATGCGTCGGTCGGGACGCTCACCTTCTCGCCGCGCTATCTCGGGCAGATCAAGGCGATGCTCGAGCGCGAGCGCTTCGACCTGCTCCATTTCCACGAGCCGTTCGTGCCGTTCCTGTCGCTGTTCCTCCTGCGTGAGTCGCAGGCGGTCAATGTCGCGACGTTCCACGCCTATGCCGGCTTCTCGCCGTCGTACGAGTTCGGGAGCCGGGCCCTGCGCGGCTATGCCGGCCGGCTGCACGGCCGGATCGCGGTCAGCGCCGCGGCCCGCCACTTCATCGACCGCTATTTCCCGGGCGACTACAAGGTCATCCCCAACGGGGTGGACATCGGCCGCTACGCCGCGGCCGTCCCGCTGGCGCGCTGGCAGGACGGCACGCCCAACGTCCTGTTCGTGGGCCGCCACGAGCCGCGCAAGGGGCTCCTGGACCTGCTCAAGGCCCACCGCATCCTGCGCAAGACCGGCACGGACTCGCGCCTGCTGGTCGTCGGCTCGGGCCCGCAGGAGCGCGAGGCCCGGCGCTACGTCGCGACCCGTGGCCTCCAGGGCGTCGAGTTCCTGGGCCGCGTGACCGACGCCGAGAAGGCCCAGCTGTTCCGGACGGCGGACGTCTACGCCTCGCCGGCGACCGGCGGCGAGTCGTTCGGCATCGTGCTCCTCGAGGCGATGGCCGCCGGGACCCCGATCGTGTGCTCGGACATCCACGGCTACAAGGGCGTCGTGCGGCGTGGCCGCGAGGGCCTGCTCGTCCCGCCACGGGAGCCACGCGAACTGGCGTTCGCGATCCAGCGCCTGCTGGCCGACCCGGTCCTGCGCGAGCAGATGGGCGCCGCCGGCCAGGAGCGGGCCGAGGACTTCAGCTGGCCGCGGGTCACGGCCAAGGTCGACGACTACTACGGGTTCGTCATCCGCCGCCTGGCGGCCTCGGATCGGCTCCCGCCGGGCTTCTCCGCGGAGATCCCTCAGGCGCCCCCGCCGGTGCGTGCCAGGCCATCGGCGGCCTCATCTCCGGCGCCCGCCGTGTCCGCCATGGCCGACTCGGCCAGCGCCAGTCGCCAGGCCGAGGCCGAGTAGGCGACGATCAGGCAGGTCAGCGCGATGGCCGCGGTCAGGATGAGCAACGGCAGGCTGACCAGCGGCGCGTCGACGTTCCGGTCGGCCGTGCTGACCGGGAACTGGAACGCGTACAGATAGGTCGGCAGGAGGCCCTGATACGCGTTGGCCACGGCCGAGGGCAGCGGCAAGGCGGAGATGTTCGGGTAGACGACCGCGAACCAGGCACCGACCGCGACGACCGCCCCGATCACCCACCGCCGGGCGTCCCGGGCGCCCAGGATCTGGGTCGCGAACCAGGCCAGCGGCAGGGCAACCACGAGGGCGATCGGCTCGACCGGGATGTTGGTCAGGGCCACGATCTCGACGTCCGGCAGGATGGCCACGACGGCGAACGCCACGGCCACGCCGACCGCCGGCAGGATGAGGCGGCGGACGAGGTCCCGACCGGCCACCGTGCCGCTCGGGTCATCGCGCTCGGCGTCGGCCTCCGCCCCCAGGGCGAGGACCGCCCGACCCAGGACGACTGCGCCCACGCCGACGACGACGAGCAGGCCCAGCGTCCGGTAGGTCACGACCAGGTCGGGGATGACCGCCGGACAGGCCGCCGATCCCGGGTTGACCTGCTCGACGCCGACGAAGGCGCACAGCGGCCGGGACAACAGCCACATCGCGGCCGGGGCGACGACGGCCACGGCGGCCGCTACCCGGGCGACCATCCAGGTCCGGCGCGACGGCCCGTGCCAGAGCTCGGCCACGAAGTAGGCGAGGGCGAGGATGACGAACGGCAGGGCGGTGTAGTAGTGGTACTGGAAGGCCGCTCGATCGATCCGCGCCCAGGTGATCCACTGGGCCGCGAAGCCGATGGTGATGAGGGCCAGAGCGAGACTCCGCCGGCGGTAGGCCATGACCGCGGCGAAGACCATCCCGACCGCACCCAGCCACCAGATGACGAGGTTGCCGGCGTCGTAGATCGCTGCGGTCGTCCCGCCGGCGAAGCTGTCCTGGTAGAACCACACCGGCTTGAGGTCGAACGGCCAGGCCCACCACGGTGACGAGGCGGGGTGGGGCGCGGTCAGGTCGTTGTGGTAGGTGTACATGCTGCCGGTCAGTTCGACGAGCGTCTGGCCGGTGTGGCCGGCCGGCCAGCCGACCCACAGCTGGTGGTTCTCGATGAGGGCCCACGGGATGTACGACACGACGTACACGACGAGTGGGATCGCGAGGAGGCTGATGCCCGCCCAGACCAGCGGCAACCCGTAGGCCCAGCCCGGTCGCAGCCAGTCGGGCGGGGGCGGCGCGGCGGGCTCCAGCAGCCGCCGTGGGTCATCCCGGCCGGGTGGTGCCGCCAGTGGCCCGAAGCCCGCCCGTCGACCGAGCAGGAACGCGCCGACCACCCCCAGGGAGACGAGGGTCAGGAGGATGGCGACGACGAGGGGCGTCAAGCCGAGCGAACCGATCGTGTACGCCGTCTCGAGCCGACCCAGGGCCAGCGCGCCGAAGAAGATCGCGGCCCCCAGCGCCGCCGGGGCGATGACCGCGATCCACATCTCCTCGTCGGTCCAGGCGATGGGATGGAAGACGGCCACGGCGACGGCCAGCAGGGTCAGGCCGACCATGATGGCCAGGAAGGTCACGTTGCCGAGACCTTGCCCTTCCGGCACGGAGATGGCCAGGTAACCGAGGACGCTGGTGATGGCGATCAGGCCCAGGATGGCCAGGACCCGGCCCAACGCGCTACGCAGCAGGAGGAGCAGGACGAGCGCGCCGATGGCATAGGCGGCGACCCATTTCGAGGCCAGGGCCAGGCCCAGCAGGACGCCGACGGCCGGCATCGCCAGCCACGGGGCCCAGCGCGATGACCACCAGCCCGTCCAGACCGCCGCGAAGACGGCGTAGGCGGCGATGATGAACAGCCCGACGTAGACGTCGTTCATGCCGATGCGGGACTGGACGAAGAGCATCCCGTCAAGCAGGACGAAGGCGGCCACGAGCCCGGCGACGAGGCGGCGCCGGAACAGGATCCGGGCCAGCGCGTACAGGGCGACGCCCATGAGCGCCCCGGCGATGACCCCGGGCAGGCGCCAGGCGAAGGCGTGCGAGCCGATCTCGATGCTGGCGGTCGTCCCGGCATCGCCGAAGACGAGGAGCTGCTGGCGGTCGTCGGCGACCTGGTCCGGCTCCACGTCCATGACCCACGCGGCCGGGACCATCCCGTCGGGCAGGGCAGCGTCCGCGTAGACGGCGTTGGCGCGCCCGTGGGGTTCGATGACGTAGACCGTCCAGCCGTCCGCCCCGGCCGGCGCCCGACCCAGGGCGTGGACCTGCTGCGACGCTTCGTCATACGCGATGAGCGTGCCGAGGCCGGGCAACGGGTGGTCGCCAAGATCGACCGGGGCGTCGGCCGCCGAGTCGCCGCCGATCGCGATGTCGTGATAGGTCGGGGCGTCGGCGGTCCCGCTCGTGACGTACAGCTTGGCGTCGTCGAGGCCGGTGACCATGGTCAGGCCGTGGGCACCGCCGTCGAGCTCGAGTGAGCTGGACTCAGCGGCCGTCGCCGGGTCGATGAACGTGATCCCGGTCTCGGTCGCGACCGCGAAGCGTGGCAGCTCGATGACCTCGATCCCGGCCAGCCGGCCGTCCTCGATGGCGGCGTCGACAGCCGTGCGCGTCTCGCCACTCCCCGGGCTGCCGAGGATGACCTCGCCGTCGCTCGTCGTCGGGCCGGTCAGGAGCGCTTCCCATTCGTCCGCGGTGCGATCGGTGAGGAGCTCGGCCAGGGTGGCGGCAACGGCCGCTGGATCGTCCAAGAGGTCGGGGACGGCGATGAGGGCGGGTCCCGTCCCGGCCGGGCCCACGGCGGCGATGCCGGGCGCCTCCAGCGTCCCCTGGACGAGCCCCGTGTCGGTCGCGAGACTCGTCAGCTGCTCGGCGGATGCCGCCAGGACCGTCGCACCGTCGTCGGTCACGGCGAGGTGGCGGACCGGATGGTCCACGGTCGCGATCGGCTCGGGGACGATCCCGGTGTCGAGGCCGCCCAGGCCGATGGCGGTCAGGTCGACGGTCGCGATCGTGCCGTCGTCCCCGCCGGTGATCAGCCGGAGCCCGGCCTCGTCGACGACCAGCGCCTCGACGCCGGGCGCGGGGATCGTGGCGATGAGCGCCCGCGACCGCAGGTCGTAGGTCCGGATCTCCGTCCCGGTCGCGATGTGGACGCGCTCCCCGGCCCGCTCGCCGACGAAGGCGTCCTCGCGGCGGGCCTCGTGGGCGGCGGCCCGGACCGGGACGCCGAGGTCGCTCGTGCCGCTGACGTCGTCCTCGCCGAACAACATGATCCCGCCGGCCATCGCGTACTTGGCGAGGTGCGGGTGGGTCCACTCGTAGATGTCGTGCGATTCGCCATAGCGCCAGCCCTGGAGGAACTCGGCGGCGGTCCGGGCGTGGTAGACCTCGTCGAAGTGCATCTGGAGGGGCTCGGCGAGTCGAAAGGTCCGCATCCCCAGGGTCGTCAGCAGGAGGACGACCATGATCCAGACATCGAGCCGGTCGAACCGGCCGCCGCCTTCGTGCACGAGCGTGCGATGGCGGTCGGCCCGGGTCGGCGGGTCGGTCGCCCGATCGCGCAACCAGCCGATGACGCCGGCGTCGCTCAGCGACCGGCGCTCCGACCAGGTCGGCATGGGAGCATCCGCGGGGCCGGCCGCGGCCACGGCGACCGGGGCGACGGCCAGGGACGCTGGGGCAGCCGCTGGTGCCGGCGAGGCGACCAGGACCGGAGCTCCGACGACCCCCGCTGCGGTCACGACCGGCCCGGCCACGAGATCGGCCTCAGCCTCGGCGTCCTCGGCGTCCTCGATCGGTCCGGCGTCGGCGAGCTCCTCGGCGAGCCGGACCCGGGCGTCCCGGCGGAGCTGCACGGCGGCCCACACGAACGCGGCCGTGTGAAGGATCGCGAACAGCGTGACCCCGGCCTGGTCGCGGATGAGCGGACCGATGCCCAGCCAGTCCTCGATCGACGGGTTGTCCGGGTACAGCGTCGTCAGGACGACGTACATGTTGGCAAAGGTCGCGACGGACAGGACGACGTAGGCCAGTCGCCAGCGCCACGAGATGGCGAACAGGATCGCGCCGAGGGCGAAGACCGGGAAGCCGTAGCGCTCGTGGACGCGGGTCGGGACCGCGAAGAAGGCCAGGGCCAGGATGGTCAGGGCGACGAGCAGGGTGAGCCGGTCGGGATGCCGAGCGGCGACCCACAGGACCGCCAGGATGGTCAGGACGAGGAGTCCGGCCCCGATCAGCACGGCCGGCACCGGCCCGACCAGCGCCACGCCCGTCCCGCACTGGCCGGGATCCGCGCTCAGCGCATCGCACACCCACACGCCGGCGTTGGCCAGGCTGTGGCCGGCATCGCCCGGGACCAGCGCCCAGGCGTTGTAGGCGTTGACGGTCAGGTACGGGTAACCACCCCCGGCCACGACGATCTGGTCGACCAGGCCGGAGCCGATGAACGGCGCGGTCGGGCCGAGCTCGATGACCGACAGACCGAACGGGGCCGACAGGGCGACCGCGGTCAGGAAACCGGCCAGGCCGGTGGTCAGGATCCGCCACGGGCGTCCCGTCCGACGCTCCCAGGCCCGGATCCGACCCAGGGACCCGCCGCCGGCCACGGCGTCGTCGTCGTCCGGGGTCGAGCTCGGGCCGTCGCTCGGCGCGTCGCTCGATGTCGCCGCACGGACCGGCCAGAGCGCACGACGGATGGTCACGACCGCCACCAGCGGCACGAGGATGCCCAGCTGGGGCTTGATGAGGGCCGCGATGACCGTGTAGATCGCGGCCCGCTCCGGCTGGTCGCGCCAGAGCGAGCGGAGGGCCAGGAGCAGGAAGACGACGCCGAAGCTGTCGACCTGGCCCCACACGACGCTGTCGAACCAGCTGATCGGGTTGAGGACCGCGACGAGCGCGCCGGCCAGCGCGAGCCGGTCGCGGCCACCGAGCTCGCGGACCATCGACCAGACGAGCCAGCCGATGGCCAGGTCGGCGAGGACCGGCGGGATCTTGATCAGGTCGCCGATGCCGCCGGACGCCTGGCCCACGAGCCCGACCAGCCACAGGACGTACAGGTACCCGGGCGTGTAGTCGTGGAAGAAATCGCGCTCGTAGAACCCGTGCAGGCCCTCGGACGCGAGGTTGTCCGCCCAGAAGCGGAAGGCGTTGAGATCCGCGTCGAATCCGGAGCCCGGGAGGAGGTATGCGATGATGAGGCGGAGGGCGAGACCGAGCGCGAGGACGATCAGGACCGCGCCGACGGCTCCCTGCGTCCCGGTCGCCCGCGCTGGCGCTCCCGTGCCTCGCTCGAGCCCACCGGTATCGGGGCCAGTCACCGGGAAGATCGGCTCCTGCACGAGCGTGGAAGGTGGATCTGAGCGTAGCACAGGGTCGCCCGACGGAGCCCCGGGCCGACGGTCCCCTTGACGTCCCGGTCGACCGACGCCTGGCGGTGGCGACCGCCGTCCTGCTCGTCGTGGCCGCCGCGGCCGTCTATCTGGTCACCCGGACCGACCGCTTCTACGACCACTTCGTGTGGCAGGCCGCGGCGTGGCTGGAGGGCCAGGCGGCCATCCGCTACCCGGTCCAGGCGAGCGCCACGAGCCTCGGCAACTGGTTCTTCCAGGACGTCCTGCCGGTCGCGACCGGGGACGGCGTCGGGCGTGGCCTGCTGCCCTTCCCGCCGCTGCCCGCGGTCGTCCTCCTCCCATTCGTGGCGCTGGCCGGCCTGGCCACGGACGAGCAGACGATCTTCACCGTCCTGGCCGCCATCGATGTGGCGGTCTGTTGGTGGATGCTCGGCGGCCTGCGAGTCGGATCGGCCGTCCGGCTGGGGACGACGATCTTCTTCGCCTTCGGGACGGTCTTCTGGTACACGGCCCAGCTGGCCACGACCTGGTACCAGGCCCACATCGTCGCCGTCGGCCTGACGATGGTGGCCATCGGCCTGGCCATCCGAGCCGATCCCGGCGCGCAGCCGGCCGCGGCGACGGGTGACGGCCGCGGTGTGCCGCCCGCGCCCGGCGACGACCGGCATCGTCTCGATCGGCGGCAAGCCGCCGCCGGCCTGGCGTTCGGGCTGGCGGTCACGGCGCGGCTGACGGTCGTGTTCGGGGCGCCGTTCTTCGCCCTGGTCGGGGCGGGCGGCGACTGGCGCCGACGGGCGGTCTCGGCCGGCCTCGGCGCGGCCGTACCGATCGGCCTGCTCCTGGCCTACAACCTGGCGACGACCGGCCAGCTCCTCCACCCGGCGTACGACTACCTGTACCGCCTCGAGACGGCCGCCTACACCGGTCTCGGTTATCGCGCCGACTGGGCCGTGGAGGATCCGCGCTACCTCCCCCAGAACGCCGCGATCATGTTCCTGGCCGTCCCGGACGTCTTCCCGACGACGCTGCCGGACGCCCTCGGGGTCAACGCGACGCCGGTGTGCGAGACCCCGAGCGCGACCCGCGGCCTCTTCGACATCAGCTGCCCACTCGCCGTCCCCAGCGACGTGGGCATGAGCGTGCTCCTGACGAGCCCGGCCTACCTGCTGCTCCTGCCTGCGCTCGCCCGCGAGGGACGCAGCCGACTCGTGACCGGCGCGGCCCTGGCCGTCCTGGCGATCGTCATCGTCAACCTCATGCACTTCAGTCAGGGCTGGGTGCAGTTCGGTTACCGGTTCGCCAACGACGCCGCGCCATTCGCGCTCATCCTCGTCGCGCTCGGCTGGGAGCGCCTGGTCACCGCCGGCCACCGCTGGGCGATGCCGCTGGGGATGGCCCTCGTCGTCGTCTCCATCGCGGTCAACGCCTGGGGCGTCATCTGGGGGCGCCTGCTCGGATGGTGAGCGACGCGAGCCGGCCTGGGGGCCGCTGGGTGGCGCTGCTGGCCCCGCTCGCGGTCGGGATCGTCGCCTTCCTGGCCGCCCGCTCGGCGATGCTCCCCGGCCTCGCCTTCTGGGACACGGCCGAGCTCCAGGCGGTCGGCCCGCTGCTCGGCACCGCCCACCCCACCGGCTTCCCGACCTACGTCCTCCTGGGCTGGCTCGTGGACCAGGTCCTGATGCCGTTCGGCGAGCCGGCCTTCCGGATGAACGTCTTCGCCGGGCTGTCCGTGGCCGTGGCGGCCGCCGTGACGGTCGATCTCGTGCGGACCCTCACGCGCTCGACCGCCCTGGGTGTCGCGGCCGGTCTTGGCCTCGCCTTCACGCCGACCGTCTGGGCCCTCGGCACGCACGCCGAAGCCCATGCCCTGCATCTGGCCCTCATCGCCGTCCTCCTGCGCCTGCTCGTCGGCTGGGAGGCCGCCCATCGGACCGATCGGGACGCCTGGGACGCGGCCTGGACCGGATCCGCCGTCGACGACGTCCCGTCGCGCCGGACCGACCGCTGGCTGCTGGCCGCGACGGTCGTCTTCGGCCTGTCCGTCGGCAACCACTCGCTGACCCTCCTGTTCGCCCTGCCCATCGGCCTGTACGTGCTGGCGGTCGAGCCGGGGATCCTCCGGCGGCGGCGGTTCATCCTGACTTGCGTCGGCGTCCTCGTGGCGACGATGACCGTCGTCTTCCTGGAGCTGCCCCTCCGCGCCGGCCCGTTCCGCGCCGACCTCGTCTACGGCCGGCCGGAGACCTGGGAAGGGTTCTGGTCCATCGTCCTGGGCGAGCAGTTCCGGGGCAGCCTCATGGATCCGTTCGGCGACCTCGGGGGCAAGGCGATCGCGCTCGTCGACCGGACGTTCGCGGCCTTCGGACCCCTCGCCCTGCTCATCCCCGGCGGCCTCGTGGCGACGGTCCTGAGCCGCCCGCGCTATGCCCTCCTGACCGGCGCGGGGCTGGCCATCACCTGCTTCTTCGCCGCCTCCTACGACAACGCGGACATCGGGCGGTACTACGCCGGGCCGATCCTCATCGCCTGGACCTGGCTGGCCATCCTCGTCGCGGTCGTCGTCGACGCGTTCGTCCCGGTCCGCCACGAGACCGCCGCGCGCGTCGGGACCGTCGCCCTGGCTATCCTGCTCATCGTGCCGACGGCGGTCGCCATCCCGAGCCGCCACCGCGAGGTGGATCGGAGCGCGGAGACCGAGGCCGCGACGTGGGTGGACCTGGCCCTGGACGCCGTCGAAGACGACGCCGTCATCGTGTCGTGGTGGTCGTACTCGACCCCGCTATGGTACGCACAGCGCGTCGAGGGCCGCCGCCCGGACGTCGCCATCATCGACGACCGGACCCGCCTGGATGAGGACCTGGGAGACATCTACGACGTGATCGACGCCAACCTCCCGCAGCGCCCGGTGTACGTGATCCGCGCCGATCCGCTCGAGGTCTCGGGCCTGGCTGGCCGCTACGAGCTCGCACCGATCCTCGGCCCCGACGCCCGCTTCCTGACCCGCGTGGTCGGTCCGCGCGAGCCCGGCGCGTGACCGGGCCCGGACCGCGGGTCGCCCGCCTGTCGTACTTCTTCCCGGCCCACAACGAGGAGGCCAACCTGGCCGGGCTCGTCGAGGAGGCGCTGGCCACCCTGCCCACGCTCGCCGACACGTTCGAGATCATCGCCGTCGACGATGGATCGCGCGACGGCACGCCGGGCATCGCCGACGAGCTCGCGGCGCAGCATCCGGGGATCGTCCGGGCGGTCCACCACCCCACCAACCTCGGCTACGGGGCGGCGCTCCGCTCGGGCTTCGGCGCGGCGCGCTACGACCTCGTCGCGTTCACCGACGGCGACCGCCAGTTCAAGGTGGCCGACCTGGGTCGCCTCCTGGAGCGGCTGGCCGCCGCGGATCAGCCCGACGTGGTCGCCGGCTACCGGATCAAGCGGGCCGACCCGCTCATCCGGACCCTCTACGCCAAGGCCTACCGGCTGGCCAACCGGATCTTCTTCGGGCTGCGCATCGGCGACGTCGACTGCGCCTGCAAGGTCTTCCGCCGCGAGGCGCTGGAGGGGCTGCGGGTCGAGTCCGGCGGGGCGTTCTTCAGCGCCGAGCTCCTCATCAAGCTCCAGGCCGCCGGCCGGACCGTCGTGGAAGTCGGCGTCCCGCACTACCCGCGGACGGCCGGCTCGCCGACCGGCGCGAAGCCCCAGGTCATCCTGCGCGCCGTCCGCGACTTCTGGCGGCTGCGGCTCCACATGTGGGTGAACCGAGCGCGCTCGCTGCGCCGCGGCGAGCCGATCCTCACGGACCAGGCGAGCCCGGGCTAGGTCGCGGGACGCTAGAGGAGGTCGCGGATCGCCTCGTTGCCGATACCCGCCGTCGATCGCTGGTCCAGCAACCAGGCGCCGTCGACGAGGCGGATGACGTAGTCATATTCGGTGGGGAGCAAGTCGTCCGCGTCATCCGGATGCTGGGCGTACGGAAATTCGCGGGTGCGGAGCCGCACTTCGTCATCGGAGACCTGGTGGAGCCTGAGGACGGCGAGGTCGTCGGGATTGAACTCGGAGGTCGTCCCGAACGATGCCCGGGGGTCCAGCCGGGCGACCGCGGCGGGCGTGCACCACGCCTCGCGCAATCGCTGAAGGTCCGACCAAGCCCGGTCGAGCTCCGCCTCATCCGGAGTCCCGAGTCGACCGGGGTCGACGAGGTCACCACGCTTCCAGCCCGTCGCCCGCTCAGCGGTCGATGTCTCCCACTCGCGCCTCAACGCGAGGTATTGCCGGACGACTTGGACAGCCGTTCGTCGGTTGCGATCCGGCCGGCCGTCCTGGTGATCCATCGGTCACTCCAGCGTCAGGCTCCGATCGACTCGACGCCGCGATCGCTCAGCGTCATGTCGCCAGATGCTCGCCCCGGGGCGTTAGGCGGCGTCGGTCAGTTGACGGGCTCCTCCCGGCGCATGGTCATGCGCCAGGTCCACTGGATATGCACTGATCGTGCGTGGACGAACGGCGGGCATGCGTAACCATGCACGGGTAGGCGCGGCAGCAGGGCTTGAGCGCTGCCCAAGGCCCCCAGGCGAGCATCTGGCGAACTCGGCCGGGGATCGCGGCAGCCAGGGATCGAGGCACAGGCCGGCATCGCGGCACAGGCCCCCAAAACGCGCCCGCGCCCCGCCCGCGGCCACGCTAGCTGCCCCGGCCCTCGGTGTCGATGTCCGTGTCGAGGGAGTTGACGAAGTCGCGGAAGACGTTGAGGCGCGGATCGACGGACCGCTCGCCCGTCATCTCGAGCGGATCCCCCTCCTCGTCATCGCCGACGCCGTCCGCCCCCAGGCCGGCCAGGTCCAGGACCGACGGCGAGGCGAAGATCGGGGCGCCGACCCGGACCGCCAGGGCCAGCGCGTCGGATGGTCGCGCGTCGACCTCCCCGATGTGACCGTCGCGCTCGACGAACAGGCGGGCGTGGAACGTCTCGTCGGCCAGATCGGAGATGACGACCCGCGCCACCCGGGCATCGACGGCCTCGAGCGCGCTCGCGAACAGATCGTGGGTCAACGGACGCTCGGGGGTCAGACCCTGGAGCCGCATCGCGATCGCGCTGGCCTCCCACGGCCCGATCCAGATAGGCAGATACCGCTCCCGGCCGGTCTCCTTGAGGATCACGACGTGGCGGCTGGAGAGCATGTGGACCCGGACGCTCTCGACGACCATCTCGATCAGGGCGTCGTCCATGGCGGGATTATCCCACGCCCGACCGGCCCACCCCGGTCGACCGGTCCAACCCGGTCAGGCCGGCTCGCTCGCCTGGCGGCGCGGCAGGCCGGTCGAGCCACGGACGAGGAGGGCCACGCCGACGCCGAACACGAAGCCGCCGATGTGGGCGAAGAACGCGATCCCGGCACCCGACCCGGTCATCCCCAGCGAGGCCAGGCCATCGATGAGTTGGAGCACGAACCAGAAGGCCAGGACGATGATGGCCGGCACGTCGATGAGCTGGTAGAAGAAGCCCAGGAACACGAGCGAGGTGATCCGGGCCCTGGGGAAGAGGACGAGATAGGCCCCCAGGACGGCTGCGATGGCCCCGGACGCCCCGATCATCGGGACGTCGGACGTCGGGTCCACGGCGACTTGGGCGAGTGCTGCCGCGATCCCACCGGCCAGGTAGAAGCCGAGGAAGGCCAGGCGGCCCAGCCGGTCCTCGATGTTGTTGCCGAAGATCCACAGGTACAGGAGGTTGCCCAGGACGTGCAGCCAGCCGCCATGGAGGAACTGGCTGGAGATGAGCGTGAAGGTCTCTTCGGACAGGTAGTCGCCGGCATCCCAGGCGGCGAGGAGGTCGACCGGCACGACGCCCCACGTCGTGACCAGCGCATCGAGCGCGTCGCTGCCGTCGGCCGTCAACACGGTCAGCTCGATGGCGAACACGACGAAGCAGGCCAGGATGATCCCGATCGTGACGATCGGCACCTGGCGTGTCGGATTGGCGTCCCGGAGCGGGATCATGGCGCGGCCGGCCTACGGCGCAGGGGTCGGATCGCCACTCCCGTCGGGGCTGCCGCTCGTCGACGGCTCCGCCGACGCATCCGGGTCGGTCGCGTCGACCGCCACGAGCGTGGCCTCATGGAGGCCGCTCGCCGACAGCCACACGAGCTTGGGCGGTGCCTCGTCGACGCCCGGGATGATGTACAGCCCGCGGAGGTCGTCCCAGCCGTCGTCGTCGCCCGCCAGCCGGTATTGGGCGACGTAGTCGCCGCTCTGCTTGTCGAAGGCCACGACCCGGCTGTTCCGCGGATCGACCGCGTAGACCGTGCCGGCTCGCCGCTCGCCGCTGCCGACGACCATGTCGTAGGCCGGGGCCGGCCGCAGGAGCTCATCCTCCGGACTGCCGGATTCCCAGCCATCGCTCTTGCCCGAGGCGAACCGCTCGAGCAGGCCGCCCTCGGTGATGAAGATGTCGCCGTCGATGTACATCGATGACATCCCGGCGACGTCGCGGGCGGTCGCCAACCAGCCGCTGGCCTTGGCCGGGAAACCGCTCCCGTCGTTGGCCGGCGGATAGGCGCGGATCTGCTGCTCGGACGGATCGACGACGTACATGTTGTAGAGGCCGCGGTCGACGTCCCGGAGGTACGTGCCGATCGCCGTGATGTCGTCGCCCCACTGGGTCGAGCCGTTGACCCGGACGCGGGTCAGCGTGCCCTTGCCGGCGTCGTCCGAGGCGCGCCAGCGCCACAGGACGTTCTTGGCGTCGAGGATGAGCAGGTCTCGCCCGCCGACGGCCAGGAACTTCGGCTCGGCGACGGTCGTGCCGCCCGCCTTGCGCCCGGCCCGGACGACGGCCGTCGCGCGCTTGCGCTTGAGGTCGACGCGGTAGACGGTCTTGGTCGTGGCGTCGATGACGTACGGCGCCCCGTCCGGGCCGCGGATCACCGCCTGCAGGTCGAACGGGTCGGCGTCCTCCTTGGGCTTGAACGTGAACAGGTTCGAGCTGGTGACCGGGACGACGCCATACAGGCGGTCCAGACCGGCCACGACTTCCTCACGCAACGGATCGACGACCCGCGCGCTGACATCGGCCGCTTCGGCCTTGTCGAGCTCCTGGTAGGCCTCGGTCAAGAGCTCCAGGGCGGCGTCCGGCTCGTCGCTCACGAGGTCGATGCCGGGGCCGGTCACCTGGGACAGGTTCTCGCTCGCCTTGTCGAGCGCGGCCTGGCCGGCGTTGACCGAGCTGATGGCTTCCTGCTGGCCGGTCCCGCCGAAGGCGTAGACCGCGAGGCCCAGCCCGCCGACGACGAAGATGAGGGCCAGAGCGGCCACGGCCGCGCGGCGCTGGGTCTCCCGGCGCGAGGCCAGGGGCGTCACCCGCCGATACGCCGGCTTGCGCTGGGGCAGGAGCTCGTGGACCCGGCCGACGACCCGGTCGAGGGCGCCACCGGCCGCGACCCGGGCGTTGCCGGCGGCCGCGGTCATGGCCACGCCGGCCGCCTGGACGTTGTCGGCCAGCGGGATCGGCGAGCGGTCCGGCGCCCCGGCCAGTGGCTCGGCCGGCCGGACCGGGACGAGGGTCTTGGCCCGCGACGTCTGGGCGACCTCGGTCGCCTCGAAGGCGATCGCCCCGTCCGAGCCGGTGCCGTCGGCCGCCACGAATCGCGCGTGGAGATGCTCCATGGCGGACTGCGGATGGAGGGTCAGCATCGCGTCCTTGAGGTCGTCCGCGCCGAGCCGGGCCACGATGTTCGGGGAGACCAGGACGAGCGAGTCGCCGACCGCGATCTCGCCGCGCCAGACCTCGGGCTCCAGGCCGGACGACGGCAGGCCGCGTTCGCGATGCGGGTCGGGCAGGGTCGACAGGCGGGCCTGGCGGATGAGATAGGCCTCGGCCGGCCCGACGGTCGCCACGTACATCTCGTTGCCGCGGACGACCGCCACCCCGATGCCGATCGGCCCGTTGCCGTCGGTGACCTTGAGGCCCAGTCGGTCGGCCTGGTGGATGAGCCGCTTGTTGGCCGTGCCGATCGCCTTCTGGAGGCAGACCCGGATCCCGGCCGACTCGTCGTAGTAGTACTCGTTCCGGATCGTCTCGGCGGCCAGACGCGTCGCCTCCAGGGCGTGGCGCGAGCTGACCCGTGACGTCACGAGCAGGTACAGGTGCCCCTTCGAGCGCGCGACGGAGCCGACACTGGGCTCGACGACGACGAGCGTGTCCGGGGAGTCGGCGAGGCGGTCGTGCTCGGCGACGAGTCCGAGTTTCAGTTGGAGTCGGGCGGCCATGCGGGCCTCTCGGAGCGGGATGGTCGGGCGACGGGTCGATCCAGCGTGGATCGACTTGCGCTCACCACGAGATGGCTGGCAGGTCCGCGGATTATACGCGGGGTCCCGAACGACGGACGTGGACCCGAAGGTCCCGGACCCCGACCCCGCCCGGTGCCGCGGCGAAGGCGGTCATCAGCTCGGGTCCGCGCAGGCGCAGCTCCTGGGCGACGATGGGCGCATCGGCCTCGACATCGATGGCGTAGCCCTCCAGCCGGACGACCCGGCACGACCCGGCGGCCGCGGGGATGCGCTCGGCGACGAGCGCCTCGAAGGTGGCGATCGCCCGGGCCAGGCGCAGCTCGTCCTCGAGGCCCAGCTGGCGGGCCGCGTCGGGGATGAGGTCACCGACGCGCGACATCGGCCGGCGGCGCGGCCCGCTCACGGCGACGACGCGCCGTCCGGCGGCGCCGTCGGCGGCGACGAGGACCGCGCCGTCCGGACCGGAATCCACCCGCCACGCCCGGGCGACGGCTCGCAAGCCGGGGTCCAGGTCGTCGAGGGTGGTCGTGGTCACGAATGCCTGGGGCAGGTCGGCGATGCGCCGGACGAGGTGCGCCCGGCGATCCGGATCGAGCTCACTGAACACGTCGTCGAGGAGGAGCAATGGCGGACGCCCGTCCAGCGTGGTCAGCAGGTCGAGCTCGGCCAGCTTGAAGGCCAGGATGGCCGTCCGCTGCTGGCCCCGGGACGCGAATCCGGCCAGGTCGCGACCGGCCAGGTCGAAGGCGACGTCGTCGCGGTGCGGCCCGATGACGGTGTTGCCGTTCCAGACCTCCTTCTCGGCCGTCTCGACCAAGCGCCGGGCCAGCGCGTCGCGCGGCGTCTCCGTCCCGATCGTCGGCGCGTTCGTGACGTAGCGCAGGGTCAGGCCGCCGGCGGCCGCCTCCTCGGGGGCGATCTCGGCGTGGGCCGCGGCCAGCGGGGCGGCGAGCTCCTCGAGCAGGCGCAGCCGGGCGTCGACGACCTGTGCCCCACTGTCGAGGAAGGTGGCGTCCCAGAAGCGCAGCTCCTCGCGGCTGGCCGTCTCCTCGCGGATGGCCCGGAGCAGGCTGTTCCGCTGTTGGAGGGTCCGGCCGTAGGTGGCGAGGTCGTCGGCGTAGGCCGGGAACCGGGCGACGGCCAGGGCGTCGATGGCCGTGCGTCGCAGGCTGGGCGCCCCGATGACCAGGAGCATCTCCTCGGGCGCGAACAGGACGACCCGCAGGATCCGGCCCAGGCCGGCCGCGCGCCGCCCGATACCGTTGACCCGGATCCGCTTGCGGCCACCGCGGCCATCCGCGCCGGACCGGGTGACCGCGACCTCCAGGACATCGAGTCCCACCTGGCCCTCGACCCGGGCGAGATCACGGCCCCAGCGGATGAGCTCGCCGTCCGCCGTCGTGCGGTGGGAACGACCCCAGCCGAGCAAGGTGATCGCCTCGAGCAGGCTGGTCTTGCCCGCAGCGTTCGGCCCCCACACGAGATGGGCGCCGGGGCCGAACGTCGCGTCGAGCGTGGCGTATCCGCGCAGGTCGCGGGCGGAGATCGACGCCAGCAGGGTCGCGGTCCGCGACTAGGAGGTCGTCCGGACCGGCATGACCACATGGACGTACTGGTCGTCGCCGACCGGCTTGAAGACGCCCGGCGACAGCGGTCCGTTGAGCTCGAGCGCGAACTGCTCGGCGTCGACGTTGGTCAGGACGTCCGCCAGGTAGCGCGCATTGAATGCGATCGTCGTGCCGTCGCCCTCGACCTGGGCCTCGACCTGGCCGACGTGATCGCCGACCTCGGCATTGGCGCTGACCGTCACCCCGTCCTCCCCATCGCCGCCGATCTGGAGCTTGACGATGTTGGCCGACTCGTGGGCGATGAGCGCCGCCGGCCGGACGGCGCGGAGGAGCTCCTCGCGATCGAGGATGGCCCGGGTGGCGTGGGCCTGGGGCATGACCTGCTGGTAGTTCGGGAACTGCCCGTCGATGAGCCGGCTGACGAGGTCCACGCCGTCGAGATGGAAGAGGACCTGGTTGCGGGCGCCGGCGAGCACGACGTCCACCGGGTCGTCGATATCGGCCAGGACGCGCGACAACTCGTTGAGGGCCCGGGCCGGGATGACGACGCTCGTCTCAGGGACCGCATCGAGGATCGGTACGGTCTTGACGGCGATCCGGTAGTTGTCGGCAGCGGCGAGGGTCAGCTGGTTGCCCTCGAAGCGGGCCAGGACGCCCGTCAGGATGGGTCGCGCCTCGTCACTGGCGGCCGCGAACGCGGTCTCGGCCAGGGCCCGCCGCAGGACGTTCTGGGCGATCCGGGTCGTGGGCCGGTCGCCGGCCGTCTGGATGGCCGGGAACTCCTCGGCATCGATGCCCTTGATGTGCGTCTGGAACCGGCCGGCCTTGACGTGCAGGGTATCGCCGGCCCCGACCTCGAGCTCGACCTTGTCGCCACTCGGGAGCGAGTTGACGAGATCGGTCAGGAGCTTGGCCGGGACCGTCGTGGCGCCATCCTCGTCGATCTTGCCTGGGACCCAGTAGGTGATGCCGATCTCGAGGTTCGTCGCGGTCAGCTTCAGCCCGGCGTCCTCCGTCTTGAGCAGGACGTTGGCGAGGACCGGCAGGGTGCTCCGGCTGGAGACGGCCCGGCTGACGACGGACAGGCCGCGCGCCAGGTTCTCCTGCATGACCGAGAGTCTCACGGAAGGTTCACTCCAACTCGCATCGCATCAAGGCCGGAACGGCACGGCGTCCGGGAACGGGGTCGGCTCGGGCGGGCGTCCGGCTGGGAATCGGGCCGGGTTGCCGTGGGTGGTGGGTATCTTCTCTCTATCTTCTCACTCCGTCATCACCGTCATCAGGGTGTTGGCGCCGTGGACGGTGCCTCGTGGCCGAGCGCGTCGGGACCGTGGACGGCCAAGGTGATGTGGTGGAGGGGGAGCGCCCGGACCGGGAGACGGTCGTCGACAGGCGGTGGATGGATCGGGACGGAGCCGTCCGGGCCGTGTCGACCGGGCGCATCCGTCCACGGTCGACCACCGGTTGTCCACGCCCCGGCGACGCGACCGGGCCGCCCGTCGGACACGCCGCGACGAGGATCAGGCCGATGGAGGTCGGTGACGATCGTCCGCGTCGCCCTCGGCGACGACCCGTCAGTCCGCGTAGATGAGCTCGCGGACCGCGGCGATCTCGCGGCGCAGCTCGTCGTTGACGGCGACTTCGCGATTGATCTTGTCGCAGGCATGGAGGACGGTCGAATGGTCGCGGCCGCCGAGTTCCGCGCCGATCCGGAGGAGCGACACGTCCGTCTCCTCGCGCATGAGGAACATGGCGATCTGGCGGGGCATGACGATGGCCTTGTCGCGCTTCTGGCCCTGGAGCGCGTCCATCGGGACGCTGTAGTAGTCCGAGACCGCCTTGGCGATGCGCTCCGGCGTCACCTGGCGCTTCTTCGGGTTGTAGAGGACGTTGGACAGGACGGCCTGGGCCAGGTCGATGGAGATGGGCGTGGCGCCCATGCTGGCGAACGCGACGATCCGGTTGAGCGCGCCCTCGAGCTCGCGGATGTTGCTGACGACCTTGCGGGCGATGAACTCGATGACGTCCGAGCCGATCGGGACGCCGCCCTCCTCGGCCTTGGCCCGCAGGATGGCGATGCGCGTCTCGAGATCCGGGGCGGTCAGGTCGGCGATGAGGCCCCACTCGAACCGCGAGCGCAGGCGCTCCTCCAGGGTCAGGATCGCCTTGGGCGGCCGGTCGCTGGACAGGACGATCTGCTTGCCGTCCTCGTGGATGGCGTTGAACGTATGGAAGAACTCTTCCTGCGTCCGTTCCTTGTCCGCGATGAACTGGATGTCATCGATGAGGAGCAGGTCGATCCGCCGGTAGCGAGCCCGGAAGTCATCGATCTTGCCCTGCTGGATGCTGGTGATGAACTCGTTGGTGAACTTCTCCGACGTCGCGTACACGACGCGCTTGCGCGGGAAGCGGGCCATCACCTGGTTGCCGATGGCGTGCATCAGGTGGGTCTTGCCGAGGCCGACCCCGCCGTAGAGGAAGAGCGGGTTATAGGCATGACCGGGGCGCTCGGCGACGGACAGGCTGGCCGCGTGGGCCAACCGGTTGGCCGACCCGACGATGAAGTTGTTGAACGTGTAGCGCGGATTGAGGTTGGTCGCGCCGCCCTCGCCGCCGACCCGGGTCGGCTCGACCCGGACGTGCTGGCTGCCGGGTGCCGCCGGCGGCGTGGCGGCCAGTGGGGCGGCCCCGTTGGTCGGCTCCGGCGCGGCGACCGCGGCATTGACGACGAACTCGACCTGGACGCTGTAGCCGACGATGCGGGCCAGGGTCTGGCTGATGAGGGAGCGGTAGCGGGTCTCCAGCCAGTCCTTGGCGAAGCCGTTCGGGACGGCGATCCGGAAGCGCTGGTCTTCGACATCGACCAGCTGGGTATCCCGCAGCCACGTCTCGTAGTTGGCTGGAGATAGGGACACTTGGAGCTCGCCGAGCGCGGCTCGCCAGACCTGCTTCGCGTCCATTCGTTCGATCGGACCCTGTTCGTCAGTAGGCTTCGATAGGTAGCGTCGGCCACGGACGTGGTCGGGGAGCCGGGTCCGCCGGCGTCGCAGAGGACGCCCACGGACGGGTCCGGTCGACGCGGTCCCCGGGGCCTCATCCGAGGTCCCTGGAAGGGCTTCCCGCGAGCGTCCCGGCGCCGAGGGCCCGGAGAGGATAGCACCGCCGCGGACGGCGTCGCAAGGCGATTTCGCCATACCCCTGGGGAGTATCCGTGTGTGACGTCCGCGGCGTCCCTCTCGAAGGCGACCGCCCGGCGTGGCCGTCCCCTCCCTCGCCACGTTTGACACCCCTTTCGGGCCGGCCGTATCATCCGCCGGACGACGACGCGCCATGCGCCTTGTGGGGCGCCGGGCGCGTTTGCGTGCCTCTTGGGGACGACGGAGCGACCGTTTCCCGAGGCCGGACGGAGAGGATCCCGGACAGTCCTGATGAAGCGGACCTACCAGCCCAAGAAACGCCATCGCGCCAAGGAACACGGCTTTCGCGCCCGGATGAAGACGACGGCGGGTCGGCGTGTCCTTGCGACCCGGCGGGCTCGTGGTCGCAAGCGGCTGACGGCCTGACCACCGGGCGCGGCTCAGCGACGCCGCGACTCGTGATGCTCTCCCACCCGGGAGACTTCGCGGCGATCCAGGGCGACGGGACCAGCAAGTCCCACGCACTGTTCACCGCCAGGTTTCGCCGGACCGACCTCGACACGACCCGCTTCGGTCTGTCGACCGGCCGCCGACTTGGCGGAGCGGTCGTCCGGAATCGCGTCCGCCGGCGGATCCGTGAGGTGCTCAGGGTGATGGCGCCCTCGTTCCAGCCCGGCTGGGACGTCCTCATCATCGCCCGGCCCGCGATCGTCGAGGCCGACCACGACGCGCTGGTCGGAGCGCTGCAACGGACACTCGTCCGGGGCGGCGTGATCGGAGGGACCACGCGGTGAAGCGCATCGGGATCGGGCTCATCAAGCTCTATCGGATCGTCTTCGCATGGTTGCCGGCATCGTGCCGGTTCGAACCGACCTGCTCCCACTACACGGAGCAGGCCATCGAGAAGTACGGGCTGTTGAAGGGGAGCTGGATGGGCGCCAGGCGCATCGCACGCTGCCACCCATGGAACCCGGGTGGGTATGACCCGGTCCGCTAGCGAGGCGCGTCGCCCGTGACCCTGTCCCCCACCCTGCGTCGGATCGGTCCGGCGCTCCTCCTGATGGTCCTGCTGGCCATCGTCATCGCCGCCTGCGTCCCGGGCACCGGTGGCGGCTCCGGCGGGCCCTCGGGCACCCCCACACCCGCCCCGCCGCTCGAGCCGGCCGTCCCCGGTTCGGACCCGTTCCAGACCATCGCCTGGCTGTTCACGCCGATCTTCCAAGTCCTCTTCATCATCCTCGTCGGGGTCTACCAGTTCCTCGAGAACCTGGGCTTCCCGGCCGCGATGACCTGGGCCATCGTCGTGCTGACCCTCATCGTCCGGGCGATCCTCATCCCGCTCTACCGGAAGCAGCTCGTCTCGCAGCGTCGGATGCAGCTCATCCAGCCCGAGCTCAAGGAAGTCTCGCGGCGATTCAAGGGCGACTCGATGAAGATCCGCGTCGCCCAGCAGGAGCTGATGAAGGAGCGCGGGATCAACCCGCTGGCGGGGTGCATGCCGTTGCTCCTCCAGCTGCCCCTCCTGTTCATCATGTACTCGGTCATCTCGCAGGGCCTGACCAACGTCGACCCGTCCGCGATGTTGACCGTCGGTGGGGTCGAGGTCGTCGACCTCCAGTGCACCAACATCAACCCGGAGACGGGGCAGCCCGATGCGGCCCTGGGCCCGTGCATCGACTCGGTCGTGCCGATCCTCGGCGACCTCGCCCTGCCCCAGGCCTTCCTGTGGATCGCCGGCTTCGGCCTGAGCGCCCTGGCCATCGCCTCGGCCGGGCTCCAGCTCATCCAGTCGCGGATGATGCTGCCGGCCGCGGACCCGGACAACGACGACCCGAACACTCGGATCCAGCGGCAGACGATGCTGTTCCTGCCGCTCATCTCGATCATCTACGGCGGCTTCCTGCCCGCCGGCCTGTTCATCTATTGGATCGTCGCCACGATCTTCTCGATCATCCAGCAGTACCTCATCGTGGGCTGGGGATCGATGTTCCCGCTGTTCGGCTGGACACCAGCCTTCGCGGCGAACCACACACCGCGCTTCCCGGTCGACATGCCGCCGCCGCCCGACCCCAGCCAGCGGGCGTCGATCCTGACCGAGTCGGACAAGAAGTCGACCGCCGAGAAGACCATCCGCCATCGCGGCCGCCAAGGCCGCCGAGGGAGACGCCGCTGACATGAGTGCCTACAAGGAGTTCACGGGGAAGAGCGTCGAGGAGGCGCTCAAGTCCGCCCGCGACGAGTTCGGAGCGGAGCTCAACGACCTCGACTTCGAGATCCTCACGCCGGGCAGCCGGGGCGTGCTGGGGATGGGGGCCGAGCCGGCCCGCATCGTCGCCGCCCCGCGGGCCGCCCTCGGCGGATCCGCCCCGAAGCGCGAGGCCGCCGCGGCCACCCCGCTGCCCCCGCCCCCGCCGCGTGAGCGCGATGACCGACCCCGCGACGACCGCCCCCCGCGCCGCGACGACCGTCCCCCGCGCCGCGACGATCGCCCGCGCGACGATCGCCCGCGCGATGACCGGCCGCGGGAGGATCGCCCGCCGCGCCGCGACGATCGCCCGCCGCGCCGCGATGACCGACCCCGCGACGACCGCCCCCCGCGCCGCGACGACCGTGGCCCGCGCCGCGGTGCGCCGGCCGACCTATCGGCCTCCGAGGCGGCCGAGGTCGCCGCGGCCCGTGGGTCGCTGGCCGCAGAACGAGCCGACCTGGAAGCGTCCGAGGCCTCGCCCGAAGCCCTCGCTGCCGGCCAGCGCATCCTCGAGACCCTGATGGGCCACCTCGGCTTCGACGCCAAGGTCGAGGTCGCGGCCGGTGAGACCAGCCGCCTCAACGTCGTCGCCCAGGGCGATGACCGCGATGCCCTGGGCGCGCTCATCGGGCGCAAGGGTGAGCGCCTGTCCGCGCTCCAGCACCTGGTCAACCTCATGCTCTCCAAGGAGATGGGCAGCTGGACCCGCGTCCTCGTCGACGTCGAGGACTATCGGGGACGGCGCGAGCGCCAGCTCCGGGAACTCGCCGATCGCGCGGCTGCCCGGGTCGTGGAGACCGGCAAGATGCTCCAGCTGGAGCCGATGCCCGCCCTCGAGCGGCGCTGGATCCACCTGACCCTGCGCGACAACCCGGACGTCGCGACCCAGTCGATCGGCGAGGAGCCGAACCGGCGGGTCGTCCTCGTCCCCCGCGGCGGCGGCTGACCCGAGTCACCTAGGCCGCTCCCTGCGGCGCCCCACGGAGGCCCGTCACACGCTGTCCTCGTGAGGCGTCCCTGATCGGCCTCCACTCGCCCGGAACGCTTTCGGGTGCCTGCTAGGATGTCGCTCCCATGACCACCACCACGCCAGATACGATCGGGATCCCGGCGGAGCCGCCGCGTCCATCGACGCGCTTCCGCTTCGCGATCGCGTTCGTCGTCGGCCTCGTGGCGGCCCTGGCCCTGGGCGTCGGTGCGCTGTACGCCTACGACCAGCAGTACGCCGGCCGGATCCTGCCGGGCGTGAACATCGGCGGCGTGGACGTGTCCGGCCTGGACCCGGCCACGGCGACCGAGCGGCTCCATGCCGAGTACGCCGCGCTGGGCGAGGGGACCATCGTCCTCGCCGGGCCGGACGGACCGATCGAGATCGACTACGCGGACGTCGGCCGACAGGCCGATATCGAAGGGATGATCGCGGAGGCGATGGCCCTCGGCCGCAGCGGGAACCCCATCGACCGGGCGATCGCCGACGCGCGGACGGCGCTCCGCGGCGTGACCATCACCCCGCGGGTGACGTTCGATCCGACCGCGACGGCGGACCGGATCCGTGGCCGAGTCGGACTCCTTCGGCTCGATCCCGAGGACGCGTCCGTCACGATGACCGAGGACTTCAAGTTCGTCGTCGACCCCGGGATGGCCGGACGCACCGGCGACCCGACGGCCGCGATCGAGACCGCGCTGGCCACGCTGGGTGAGCTCGATGCGCCGTCGACCCTCGAGCTCGACGTCCCGATGACCGCCATCGAGCCCGACATCGCGACGGTCGAAGCGTTCCGGGCCAAGGCGCTCGCCGAGCGCCTGACGGCTCGCCTCGTCCTGGCCATCGAGGGCGTCAAGAAGCCCCAGGCCATCTCGACGAGGTGGCTGCGCAATCGGACCACCTTCGCGCCGACCGCCGATGGCGGGTATGCGCCGACGCTCGACACGGTAGAGCTCGAGGCCAACCTCAAGAAGCTGGCCAAGAAGATCAACAAAGCCGCGGTCAGCGCCTCGTTCACGACCCGTGGCGGGACGATCAGCGGCGTGACCAAGAGCAAGAACGGCTACAAGCTCGACGTCGACGACACGGCGGCCCTGGTCCTGACCGCGCTCGCCGCGCGCGAAGACGGGAGGATCGTCCCGCGCATCGAGCCGGCCCTGACCGTCACCCGCCCGGCCTTGACCACCGCGGAGGCCGAGAAGGCCCGCCCGCGGATGAAGCGGATCTCGCGCTGGACGACGTACTTCCCGATCAGCGAGAAGAACGGCTTCGGGGCCAACATCTGGATCCCGGCCCGGCTCATCGACGGTTACGTCGTGGCCCCGGGCGCGACCTTCGACTTCTGGGACGCGGTCGGCTCGGTGACCCGGGCCAAGGGCTACCGCGACGGCGGCGCCATCATCAACGGCCGGACGGAGCCGCAGGGCGCGCTGGCCGGCGGCATCTGCTCGTGCTCGACGACGCTGTTCAACGCCGCGCTGCGGGCCGGCTACGAGATGGGCGCGCGCCGCAACCACTACTACTACATCGACCGCTACCCGCTCGGCCTGGACGCGACGGTCTTCATCAGCGCGTCCGGCGCCAAGCAGACGATGTCGTTCACCAACGACACGAAGTACCCGATCCTCATCCGCGGCCGCGGCTGGAGCGAGGGCGGCTCCGGCTACGTCCGGTTCGACCTGTACAGCGTGCCCAACGGCCGGAAGGTCTCGTTCAGCCGGCCGATCGTGCGCAACGTCCGCCCCGCCTCCGATTCCGTCCAGTACACGTCCAGCCTGCGGCCCGGCGCCAGCCAGCGCATCGAGTACCCGGTCGACGGCAAGCAGGTCACGGTCACCCGGACCGTCCGCGACCGCAAGGGCAAGGTCATCCACAAGGACACCTACTACTCGAACTACGCGCGGATCACCGGCATCGTCCTGATCGGCCGGCGCTAGTCCGGTCGGGTCCGGCGCCCCGGCGCGTCAGCGGCCGCCGCGCAACCCCTGGGCGATGGCCTCGGCCTCCGTCCCGCTGACCCCGAACCGGCGCAACGCGTAGCGCGCCATCTGGACGGCCAGCTCGCGCTCGCCATGGACGACCTGGATGCGTCGATCCACCGCCCGCAAGTGGGCGGCCTCCTGGTCGCTGTGCGTCCGGACGAGCAGGTCCACGTCCGGTCGGGCCGCCCGTGCTCGCTCGACGATGAGCCGGGCCGCGTGCGCATCCGAGGTGGCCACGATGACCAGCCGGGCCCGATCGAGGTGGGCGAGCTCGAGGACCTCGGCGCTGGTCGGGTCGCCGTAGACCGCGGCGATGCCACGGTCGCGCAGCCGGTCCACCTCGTCACGTTCCTGGGTGATGACGACGTAGCGGAAGCCGCGGCGCTCGAGGGCCGGACCCAGGAGGCGCCCGACCCGACCGTAGCCGCACACGATGGCGTGCTGCCGAAGGGTGTCCCGGGCGTCGTCGTCGAGCCGGACGCGGTCGCCCGCCCGCCGGCGATCCAGGGCGACGATGAGCCGCGCCCCACGCAGTCGCCGCTCCGCCGGATCGACGGCCCGGAAGAGGAACGGGTTGACGGCGATGGACAGGAGGGCCCCCGCGACGATGAGCTGGAAGCCGTCGGGCGGGAGGAGAGCCAGCGACAGGCCCATCGTGCCGAGGATGAACGAGAACTCGCCGATCTGGGCCAACCCGGCCGAGACGGTCAGGCCGACCCGGACCGGGTAGCCGAACGCGGCGACGATGGCGAAGGCCGCCAGCGACTTGCCGACGACGATGAGGAGCACGACGGCCAGGATCGGCAGCGGGTTGGCGACGAGGTACGCCGGGTCGAGCAGCATCCCGACCGACACGAAGAACAGGACCGCGAATGCGTCGCGCAACGGCAGCGCGTCGGCGGCCGCCTGGTGGCTCATGTCCGACTCGGACACGACGACGCCGGCGAGGAACGCGCCGAGCGCGAACGACACCCCGAACGCCGCCGAGGCGAGCCAGGCGATGCCCACAGCGATGGCCAGGACGGCCAGGGTGAACAGCTCGCGCGAGCTCTCACGGGCCACGACCGTCAGCAGCCACGGCACGAAGCGCGCGCCGGCCACGATCATCAGGACCGCGAAGGCGGCCGCCTTGGCCAGTGCCAGGACGAGGCCACCGAGCGGACCAAGGTCCAGACCCAGCAGCTGGTTGCCGGCCACGTCCGCGGCCGTCCCGCCGAGCAGCGGGGCAAGGGTCGGGAGGAGGACGAGCACGACGACCGTGAACAGGTCCTCGACGATGAGCCAGCCGATGGCGATCCGGCCCTGGGCCGAGTCGAGCTCGCCGCGGTCCATCAGGGCTCTCAAAAGGACGACCGTGCTGGCCACGGACACGGCCAGGCCAAGCACTAGCCCGCCCCCGAGATCCCAGCCCAGTGCGGCCCCCAGGCCGATGCCCAACAGCGTGGCGACCGCGATCTGGCCGATCGCACCCGGGATGGCGATGGCCCGGACCGCGAGCAGGTCGCGGATCGAGAAGTGGATGCCCACCCCGAACATCAGGAGGATGATCCCGATCTCGGCCAGCTCGGTGGCCACCGCGGTGTCGGCGATGACGCCCGGCGTGAATGGCCCCAGGACGATGCCGGCGACGATGTAGCCGACGATCTCCGGCAGTCGCAGCCGGCGCGCGACCAGGCCCGCGACGAACGCGGCCGACAGGCCGAGGGCGATGGTCGTGATGAGTACGGGCTCGTGGTCCATGGGCGCGTCCCGGGGCTGGCGGGGAGGGCTCAGGACTGGCGCGGGTCCGTGCCAGAACGTGCGTTGGGCCCCTTGAGGATACAGGAGGCGGTCAGGACCCCGGCGCGGCGACCGTCTGGACGATGAGGCGTGGTGGATGGGCGCCCTGGAGCGAATCGACATCCAACCCATCCGGCGACGTCGGCCACAGGAGGAATCCGTACGTCCCGTTGCCCGTCACGATGGCCGTCACGTCGAGGTCGACGTACTCGCCGGCGACGATCCGACCATGGTCCGACGCCGCCGACCCGGTCGCGGAGGGTCGGGTCCGCCAGGTGATGGTCCGCCCGGACCACCGGGTCGTCGTGGGCAGCACCCGTGGCCCGTCCACGGTCGGGTTCGTCACCCACAGCCGAAGCGCCGCCCGGTCCACCACGCCGGGCAGGCCCGTGACGGTCGCCTTCAGGTAGGCCCGCCGATCCGCCCCGTCCCCGGCGTCGCCGTCGACCCGCAGGCGGCTCGACGTCCCGAAGTTCGTCGACGGTCGGGCCTGGTCGACCGTCGCATCGGACGCGACCGTGAACGTTCGAGTCGCTCGCGGCGTCGGTCGCCCGTGCGTGGCCGCCGTGCCGGCGTCCTGGAACGTCCCGCCGGCGACCGGCTCGAAGATCCAGTCGTACGACCCGGGACGGAGGGTCAGCCGCAGGACGCCATGCGACGAGGCGAAGACCTCACTGTGGGCCTCCTGGCTGGCCCGCCCGCGCAGGTTCGTTCCGCCCGTCCCGACGACGAACTGCCGGATGCCGGTCGCGTCGTCGCGCCGACCCCATGGGTCCTGTGGCGCGAACCGCTCGTAGTCATGGTCGTGGCCGACGAGGACGACGTCCGCGCCGGCCGCATACAGGAGCTCGAACAGGCCGCGGACGGTGGAGGTGCCACCGTGCACGCCGGAGCTGTAGCGCGGGTGGTGCCAGTAGGCCAGGACGTCGCGGTCGCCCGCGGCGGTCAGCTCGGTGCGCAGCCAGCGGCCCTGCGGTGACGTCGACGTGCAACCGCCCACCTCGGCGCAGTTCGAGTCGAGGACGATGATCCGCCACGTCCCGAGGTCGTAGGCGTAGTAGCCGCGCCCGGCCGGCCCGGCGCGCGTCCCGAAGTACCCGAAATACCCCTTGGCGTCGGCCGTCAGGTAGTCGTGGTTGCCCGCCGAGGGCCGGGTCCGGGCCTTGTGACGCCCCCACGTCGGCGCGTAGCAGTCCCGGAAGTCCGCGGCGGAGCCACGCTCGTAGGCGTTGTCGCCAAGGGTGAACACCGTGCCAGGGATGCCGTCCAGCAGCTCGGCCGTGGCCGTGTCCGCCGACGTCGTGCAGTCGGCGATGTCACCGGCCCCGACGAGGACCGGGTCCTCGGCCCCGGCCACGACCGGCGCGCCGGCCGCGGCGGCCACCAGGACCGCGGCGAGCGCGAAGGTCCGGACGATCGGGCGACCGCGGCGCGATTCCCGCATGCCGTCAGCCTACGCCCACCCTGCGGGCCGGGCGCGCAGCCTTCACCATCGGAGGGTGATCCATCTGCGACGGATCGGGCTGCCGACCGGCGAGGGCCGTGGCTTCCCGTTCGACCTGCCGGCCCTGCGGGGCATCGAGGCCATCGACCTCCGGGCACCGGTGACGATCCTCGTCGGCGAGAACGGCTCCGGCAAGTCGACCCTCCTCGAGGCGGTCGCCATCGCCTCGCGAGCGATCACCGTCGGGACGGTCGAGGCCGCCGACGACCCGACGCTGGGCGGCGTGGCCGTCCTCGGCCGCGCCATGCGCCTGACCTGGACGCGCCGGCCGGCGCGCGGGTTCTACCTGCGAGCGGAGGACTTCTTCGGCTTCGCCCGCCGGATGGACGAGATGCGGACCGGGTTGGAGGCGGAGCTCGAGCGGGTCGAACTCGAGCTCACGACGGCTTCGGACTATGCCCGGGGCCTCGCCCGGGCCCCGATGCTTCGTGAGCTGGCCGCTCTGCGGGAGCGCTACGGCGAGGGCCTGGACGCCCGATCGCACGGCGAGGCCTTCCTTCACCTGTTCTCGTCACGCCTCGTACCGGGTGGGCTGTACCTCCTCGACGAGCCGGAGGCACCGCTGTCGCCGACCCGCCAGCTGTCGCTCCTGGCCCTCCTGAAGCAGGCCGAGGCCGATGCCTGCCAGGTCCTCATGGCCACGCACTCGCCGATCCTCCTGGCCTACCCCGGCGCGGATATCCTCGGCTTCGACACGGCCCCCCTGGCGCGCGTGCGGTACGAGGACCTGGAACACGTGACCGTCACGCGCGACTTCCTGCGCGATCCCGACGCGTTCCTGCGCCACCTGTGAGGCGCGACGGCCGTCTGGCCGCCGGCATAATCGGCTGTCTCACGCTCCTGGCCATCGGCTGGAGCGGGCTGCTCATCCCGAGCCTCATCCGGTCCATCGAGGCCACCTTCGACCAGACCGACGCCGGCCTCGGCCTCGTCTACCTCGTGTATGCCGTGACCTACGCGGCGGGCTCGTTCGGTGGCGGATCCCTGACCGAGCACATCGGCCGGCGCTGGGTGCTGGGCGGTGCTGCGCTCGTCCACGGTCTCGGGATCGCCAGCCTTGGCCTGGCCCCGACCTGGCCCGTGTTCGTCGCGGCGGCGCTCTTCGCCGGCGCCGGGGCCGGCTGCCTGGACGGCGGCGCCAACGGCCTCGTCCTCGACGTCTATCGCGAGGGCCGCGGCCGGGCGATGAACCTTCTGCACATGTCATTCAGCGTCGGGGCCCTCGCCGCGCCGCTCGTCGTCGGCGGATTGGTCGAAGCGGGCGTCCCATGGCAGTCGGTCGCGATCGGGACCGGCGTCGTCGTCCTGGGACTCGTCGTCGCCTACGGCATCGTGCCGATGCCCAGCGGGCGCCGGGCTCGCGTCGCCACCACGGCCGACCCGGTACCCGAGCCGGCCTCGTCGGCGACCGTCGGGGAGCGACCGCCGCGCCTGCTGGCCGGTCCGCTCCTCCTGCTCGGGCTGGCCATCGCCGCCTACGTGGCGTCCGAGATCGGCGTCTCGAACTGGCTGGTCCGCTTCCTCGAGCCGGCCCCGCTGACGACGGCGACGCTCGCGCTGTCGCTGTACTGGGCGGGCATCGCGGTCGGGCGCCTCATCGCCTCGGCCATCGCCGACCGGTTCGACCATGTCCGGTTCACGATCGCCAGCGTCCTGCTGATGGCCGGCTTCATCGCCGTCGCGGTCCTGGTGCCGTCGCTCCCGCTGTCGGTGGCCGCGTTCGCCATCGCCGGGGTCGCCGCCGGGCCGGCGTTCCCGATGATCGTGGCCATCGGCGGCGAACGCTATCCCGACCGGTCAGCCGCGGTCGGCGGGTCGTTGACCGGGATGGCCGTCGTCGGCTCGACGATCTACCCGCCGGCGATGGGCGTGCTGTCCGTGACGGTCGGGCTGACCGTGGCGATGCTCGGCAACGTCCTCCTGGCGCTGGCCTGTGCCGCGTTGCTGGTCGGCTTCGGGCGGCTCTCCCCGAGCGTCCCGGACCGGACCGGCGCCTAGGACGCGAGCAGGTCCTCGAACTCGTCCCAGCCGGTCCCCAGCGCGAAGTCGAGCGTCTTGTAGTACGTCCAGTCAGCGTTCCGCTCGACCGGCCGGGTGATCCCGGTGATCGTGATCCCGTGGACCATGTTGTAGGCCTTGCCCGTGAACCGCCGATGGAGCACGACCGCGTCCACGGCGTTCATGACCGCCGTGCCCTTGGCCTTGACGTTCGCGTCGGTGACGTTGGCGTTGATCTGCTTGGCCAGGTCGTACAGGTCCTTGTCGGTCGGCGCCTGCCAGAAGCTCTTGGCGTTCGAGAAGCCTCGGACGATCCCGGAGCGCTGGGTCGGGACGGCCGCCTTGAGCGCGATCGACCAGGCGTCGACAGCGTTGCGAAGTGCCGTGTAGCGGGTGTCGACCGCCATCGCCGAATACGTCTTCTCGACGACGGCGCTGGCGCTCGTCGCCGCGGCGACCTGGTCGGCGCTCATGGCCGGGTCCTGGCGGAGCTGTGAGATGACGGTGTCGTACTCGATGCCGTCCATGTTCACGTACTCCTGCGACCCGACGAGGGCGGTCGCCTTGCCGCGCCACAGGTCCATGACTTCGATCTGGGCCATGTTGCAGGCGTCATAGCCGACGACATCGATGAACCCGAGCTGCGATTGGACCGACTTGACCTCGTCGGGATCCAGCGCGTCGCCCGAGCCGGACGACGAATCCTCCATGGTCCAGCCGGGGTGCCAGCCCCAGCCGTGGCCCCAGAAATAGAGGGCGTAGTGGTCGGCCGGGTAGTTGGCCTTGGTCCAGGCCACGTACTCCTTGAGCGTCTGGGGATCGCCCATGTTCCGCTCGCCCCAATCCGCGACGGCGCTGGCGGCATCGGCCTGCATGCCCTGGGTCGGGTGATAGAGCTTGGTCGACTGCCAGTCGCCACGACTCTTGTCGTAGCCAGGGCCGCGGTCGGCCAGGGCGGTGATCTGGATCTGGGCGTTGGACCCCTGGGCGGCCAGCTCGAGCTCGAGGTCCTTGACGATGTAGCCCTCGAGGTCGTTGTCGCCGGACATGTAGACCATGATCGTCCAGCTGGCCTTCGGGGCCGCGGGGCTCGCGGCCGACACGGGCCCGGCGATCGACGCCAGGATGGTGGCCAGGACGGCCAGGACCAGGACGCGCCGACGACCCGACATGCGGACCCTCCGAGGTGGTGGAGTGGAGCGTGGTTCGGGCGAGGCTAGCATGCAGCCGGCGGCGGCGATCGACGCCGGCGCGTCGTGTGGGTCAGGCCGTCGCGCCGACCCGTGAGGCCAGGTGCTCGTCGAGCCGCTCGAAGTCCTCGTCCATCCCGGAATCGACGTCGAGCATCGAGTCGCGCGCCTCGACCGACGGATAGACCGACAGGCCATCGATGCGGCTGCGGCCGCCGGGCAGGTCCGAGAAGGTCAGGATGTCGAGGTTGGGGTGCTCCGGGTTGCCCTCGTACTCGAAGGTCTGGACGATGCGTCGCGGGGCCGTCACGTCGTGGAACGTCCCGTGGAACGCCCACGACCCGCCCGCGCCTTCGATGACGTAGCTCCAGGCGCCGCCGGTCCGGGCGTCGAACTCGCGCAGGCGCATCGTCGTCCCGCGTGGTCCGACCCAGCGAGCCAGCTGGTCCGCATCGGTGTAGGCCTCGAAGACCATCGCGGCCTCCGCTTCGAACTCCCGGCTGAAGGCGATGGTCGCCTCGGTCGGGGCGGCGACCACGGTCCGCTGGTTGGTCATCGTCGGTCCTTCCTCTCCTGCAGGAACGCGTCGAGCCGCTCGAAGCGGGCCTCCAGGCGGTCCCGATGGCGCTCCAGCCAATCGGCCGAGCGGCTGAGGACGGCGGCTTCGAGATGCACGGGCCGGGTCTGGGCGACCTTGCCGCGGCTCACGACGCCAGCCGTCTCGAGGACCTTGATGTGCCTCGACACGGCCTGGAGCGAGATCGGGAACAGCGCCGCCAGGTCGTTGACCGTGGCATCGCCGTCCGCCAGGCGCTCGACGATCGCCAGCCGGACGGGATCGCCCAGGGCTGCGAAGGTCTGCGTGACGTCCGCTCGTGGGATCACTCGTCCGCCGTCCTCAACATTTTGGTTGAATACCAAGGTAGCGGACGACGGTTCGCGGCGTCAAGCCGTCGAGTCGGTCCCCGGGGATGGCGGGGGCGTAGGCCTCAGCTCACCGACTGCTTCACGAGCTTGACGATCCGGGCCTCGTCGGCGTCCGTCAGCTTCGTCAGGGCCCATGAGGTCGCCCACATCGAGCCGTCGTCGAGCCGCGCGTCGTCGTTGAAGCCGAGCGTCGCGTAGCGGGCCTTGAACTTGGCCTTGGGCTGGAAGAAGCAGATGACCTTGCCATCCCGGGCGTAGGCCGGCATGCCGTAGTAGGTCCTGGACGCGAGGTCCGGCGCGTGCTCCTTGACGATGGCGTGGATCCGCTCGGCGATGACCCGGTCCTCCGGCGGCATCTCGGCGATCTTCTCCAGGACGTCGCGCTCCCCTGCTGCCTCATCGCGGCCGCGCTTGGCCGCCGCTTTCTGCTCCTTGGCGTGCTCCTTCATCGCCTCGCGTTCGGCGTCCGTCCAGATCTCGGACGACGTGGTCGCGCTCGCCTTGGTGGTCTTCTTGGTGTCGGCCATGGCCGAGTCCTCCTGTGCGTCACGGATGTCGATGACGACCATGCTAGGGAGCCGCGCCGCGGCTGGCTTCTCCGAAACCGCTGTCCCTGACCGCCGTCGGCGGATGGGCCGTCAGGCCGGGCTGGATGTGCCGGTCAGTCCTCGAACGTCCAGCGCGTCGCTCCGTGCGGCTCCTCGGTCGCCACACCGAACGCCTTCGACGCCGTGACCTCATACAGATACCACGGTGGCGGTCCAGCACTGGGCGCGCTGTAGTCGTACGTGAAGGCCCCGTCCTCGACGCGAGCCGGCCAGCCGCCGGCCGCCGCGACCTTCGCGATCCGCTCGAGCGTGGCGCCGTCGGTCACCTTCCTGGCCGTCCCCTCGACCACGAGGTCGAGGCCTGGGAGCGCCGTGGAGATGGTGCACGCGGGGTTCTCGGCGAGGTTCCGGCTCTTGCGGGTGCCGTCGCCACTGGTGAAGTAGAACCTCCCGTCGTCCCAGAAGGCTCCGACGCCGGCGACGTGCGAACGCCCATCGGGTCGCGTGGTCGCCAGCCAGTGGGTCCGTCCAGGGCCAGGCCCCTCGGGCGCCTCGAGCAGCTTGGCCGCCCTTGACCACGGCAGCGGTGGGTGGCCGTAGATGTCGAGGTTCTTCGTCTCCATCTCAGCTCCTCTCGGGCTCGGTCGCCGCAGACAGGATCTCGAACGCCGATCCTATCGAGCCCAAGGTCGGCGCCGCGACGGCAGGGCCAGACCTGACGTTACAGGGATGCGCCGACGGCGCCAGGGAGACGGGCGTGCCGGTACCCGGCACGGAAGATCAGGAAGTGGTGGAGATGGGGGAGAGTCGAACTCCCCGTCCAGGACCCTTCGCCGGAGACCAACTACGAGCGTGTCCGATGCTTTGTCGTCGACCGGCCGGGCGCCCATCGGCAGGCTACTGGCCGGTCCAGTCACGTGTCCCTAGATCGGGCTTCGCTCCGGACTACGCGACGCTTATCCGGGCTGCAGCCTCGCTAAGTGACGCTTCCACGACCCGCGAGGCGGAGGTCGCTTCCACGCTCACCTTACCGCCTAAGCGGCGAGGGCGAGAGTCGACTGGCGGTTGCCAGGTACTTCGTTTTGCTGCCTTGTTGACGGGGCCTGAGCAGCATCCCCGGCTCGCGTTCTCCGACAGCCAAGCCCTGTCGAAACCACGCATCCCCACAGGACCCGAACGTCGGTTCGGTTTATCGACTGTACCACGGAGCGCGCCGGCGGCCAAGAGCCCGGATCCGGGCCGGACCTTCGTGCCATGGGCCGACGACGGCCGTCGCTGGTAAGGTTGGCCTTGGCCGAACCTCCTCTCCGAGGACGGGGGACCCGACACCTGGGGCGAACCGCGGATCCACCGCGGCGGCGAGACCCACGCCGAGCCCGACAGCTCACCTCGCAGGCCACGCGGGCTTGCTTCGAGGTACGTCGTGGACCGGCCATCATCTGACGCCCAGCGTGCGGGCGCGTTCGGGCGCAACCTCGCCCTGGACCTGCTCGTCGCGGTCGGCGTTGGCGTGACCCTGGCCGTCGTGACCTCGCTGCTGCCGACGATCGCCCGGCGAGGCGGCCTGGAGCCGATCGGCCTGGCCGCCCTTGGCGCGGCACCCTTCGTGGCCAATCTGCTCGGCGCGTTCGCCGGCCGGTTCGGACCGCGCACGCCTCGCGGCCTGAGCCTGGTCCGCGGCCTTGGCGCGGCATCGCTCACGGTCATCCTGGTCGTGCCGAGTGCCCCGGTCATGATCGCGGTCGCGGTCGTGTTCTGGATGAGCCTGTCGTTCGGCGGCCCACTCCACCTGCGCCTGTGGGGCGTCATGTACCCGGCCAGGGTGCGCGGTCGCGTCCTCGGCTTCAGCGGGATGTGTCGCGCCGCAGCCACCGCCCTGGCCGCCCTCGCCGGCGGGATCGTGGCCGACCGTCTCGGCGGCCCGCCGGTCGTCGCCCTGGCCGGCGTGGTCGGTGCTGGCTGCGCCGTCGGCTATGCGCTGTTCCGCGCGGACGCCGCCGATGTGCCCCGGAGCTTCTCGGCCCGTGAGGCGGTCCGCACGCTGCGCGAGCGCCCGGCCCTGGCTCGACTCGCGCTCGCCCAGGGGTTCTACGGTGGCGGCCTCATCGCGGCTGCCCCGTTGTTCGCCCTCGTCCATGTCGACCGGCTCGGACTGTCCCTCGGCGTGGTCGGGGTCATCGGCATCATCAACGCCCTGGCCACGACCATCGCCTTCCCGATCTGGGGCGCGGTCAGCGACCGACGCGGCGGACTCATCGGCATGCGCATCGGCGGCATCCTGGGGGTCCTGTCCCTGGTCGGCTACGCGGTCGCACCCGATGTGAGCGTGCTGTTCGTGGCCGCGGCGTTCGGCGGGATCGCCAGCGCGTCCATCGACGTCGGGATCGGTGCGGTCGTGAGCGACCAGACGTCGCTGGCCACCCGGTCGGCGGCGATGGCCGGCTGGAATGCCCTGACCGGGGCCCGCGGCATCGTCGCGGCCTTCCTCATGAGCGCCCTCGTACAGGCGGGCGTCGTCGACGTGACGGTCGGGTTGCTCCTGTGCGCGGTCGCATCGGCCGTAGGGGTAGGCCTGTTCGTGCGGACGCGCACGGGTGTCCCGGTCGAGACCCGGGCCTGGGAGGTCGTCCGGACCGCCGCTCGCCCCGCCTGACCGGGGTACCCTGACGGCGACCGATACGTCACGAGGGGCGCAGCCATGACCACGACGATCTCCGAACGACGCCGTTTGCGTCGGTTCAGCCAGTTCATCGGATGGGTCGGGCTCATCGCCTGCATCGTCCTGATCGCGGCCATCCTGCTCGGGCGCGGCTGGATCTCCGGCCGGGTCGGCGAGACGTTCGCGACGATCGACGACGTCCTGGACCGCGGGACCGTCGTCGTCAACGTCGCGACGGGGCGGCTTGAGGAGCGCCTGGCCGACATCGACACGTTCGTGGCCGACGCGTCGACGGTCGGGGAGAACCTCACGCTCCCGCCGGCCCTCGCGGCCCGGGCGGCGACGATCGTCGACCGGTACGGCGACATCCGTGACGAGTTCGTGGCCGTGCGTGAGCGCATCGCGGCCGCCTACCAGACCATCCAGCAGCTCGCCCGGCTGCTGCCGTTCGTCGAGTTGCCGACCGGACCGTCCGACGCCCTGACCCGGCTCGACGAGCGCGTGGCGTCCTTCGACGCGGCGATCAGTGGGCTGCGGACCGAGGCCGGCGCGACACGGGCGCGAGCGGTGGCGGCCGCCACGGCCGTCCGCGGTGCCGTCGACGGCATCCGCGGCGTCACGGAGCGCATCGACACCGGGATCGCCGAGGTCCGGCTCCGAGTGGACCGGGCGAACGACAACATCGACAACGTCCTGTGGCTGGTGACCATCGTCCTGCTCATCGTCGTCGGCTACGCGGCGTTCCTCAATGGCCTGATCATCTTCCTCGCTCGCCGGCTCGGGCCGCGTCCGCCGTCCGCCGTCGAGCCGGCGGTCGTCGCGACCCCGGAGGCTCCCGCCGGCTGACCCGCTCGCTACGATGCGGTCATGCGCCTGACCGCCTGGGAGGAGGAGCGGCTCCTCATCTTCAGCGCCGCAGAGCTCGCCCGTCGTCACCGCGATCGTGGCCTCCAGCTCAATGCGCCCGAGGCGGTCGCGCTCATCTGCGACGCCATGCTGGAGGCGGCCCGAGGCGGCGCCGACTATGCCGCGGTGGAAGCCGCCGGCCGCGCCGCGGTCGACCCGGGCGACGTGCTGCCGGGCGTGGCGGCACTCGTCCCTGACGTCCGCCTGGAGGTCCTGATGGACGACGGGACGCGCCTGATCGTGCTCGTCGAGCCGCTCGGCCCGGCCGGCGTCGACGCGCCGGGCGCCATCGTCCTGGCCGCCGGACCCGGCGTCGCCGAGGACGCGCCCCCGCGGGCCGCCGTGGCGCTCGTGGTCCGGAACACCTCCCGGCGCGTGGTCCGGGTCTCGTCCCACCATCCGTTCGAGCGGGTCAACCCACGCCTCGAGTTCGACCGTGCCGCGGCCGCCGGGCATCGCCTGGACCTGCCGGCGGGCTCGACCGAACGCTGGGGACCCGGTGAGACGCGCACGGTCCGGCTCGTCCGCTTCGGTGGCGAGGTGGGACGGTGAACCGGCTCTCCCCCGAGGAACGGCTGGCGCGCTACGGGCCGACGACCGGCGATCACGTCCGGCTCGGCGACACCGATCTGTGGGTCCGGGTCGCGGAGGACCGCCAGGCGCCCGGCGACGAGCCGATCTGGGGCTACGCCAAGACGCTCCGGCCGCACGCTACCCAGGGTCGCGCTGGACCGTCGGAGCTCGACGTCGTCATCGCCGGCGCGCTCGTCCTGGACCCGGTGCTCGGCGCGGTCAAGGCGGACATCGGGATCAAGGACGGGCGCATCGTCGGCGTCGGGCGGGCCGGCAACGAGGCCATCAGCGACGGCATCGAGCTGCCCATCGGGCCGCACACGGAACCGGTCATGGGCTACGGCCTCATCGCCACGCCGGGCGCGGTCGACAGCCACGTCCATCTCATCTCGCCGGAGCTCCTGCCGGCTGCCCTGAACGGCGGCGTGACGACGCTCATCACCGCCGGATTCGAGGAGCCGCCCTGGGCGATGGCCCGGACCCTCGCCTCGACGACCGGCTGGCCGGTCAACGTCGGCCTCCAGGCCTGTGCCCGGGCACCGGACGATGGCGTCCTCGACGCACTGCTGGCCGCCGGCGCGTGCGGGTTCAAGATCCACGAGGACTACGGCGCCGACCCGGAGCTCATCGACCGGACCCTGGCGTTCGCCGAGTCGCACGACGTCAGCGTGGCGCTCCACACGGACGGCCTGCACGAGAGCGCGGAGCTCGAGGACACGATCGCCGCCATCGACGGCCGGACCGTCCACGCCTATCACGTCGAAGGCAGCGGTGGCGGCCACGTGCCGGACGCCATCGGCCTCGTCCGCGTGGCCAACGTCATCTGCTCGTCGACCACGCCGACCATCCCGTGGGGCCGCCATGCCGCCGCCGAACAGCTGCCGATGATCGTCCTCAATCACGGGGCGTCGTTCGCCGTCGCGGAGGATGTCGCCCTCGTCCGGGAACGCATCCACGAGGCGACGATGGCGGCCGAGGGCCCACTCCACGAGCTGGGGGCGATCGCCATCATCAATTCGGACTCGCAGGGGATGGGCCGGATGATGGAGTCGGTCCGACGGACATTCCAGCTCGCCCACGTCATGCGCGCCTGGGGCGGCACCGTCGCCGGACCGGATCCACGTGACGACACCGACCGCGTCCTTCGCTACCTGGCCAAGGTCACGATCGAGCCGGCCATCACCCATGGCATCGCCGACCACGTCGGGTCGCTCCAGCCCGGCCGCCTCGCCGACATCGTCCTGTGGGAGCCCGCCTACTTCGGGGTCAAACCGGCCGTCGTCCTCAAGGGCGGCCTGCCGGCCTGGGCGGCGCTCGGCGAGGGCAACGCCTCGGTCGAAGGGGCGGAGCCGACGCGCCTCCGGCCTGACTGGGGCGGGGTCGGCCGGTCCGCTGCCGCCGGATCCGTGACGTTCGTATCGGCGTCGGCGGTCGGGTCACCCGCGCTGGCGGCGCCCGGTCGCCCCGTCGTGGCCGTGCGCGGGACACGAGGCTTGACCCGCGGCGACCTGGTCCGGAACCGGACGACCGCGCCGATCGACGTCGACGTCGCGGACGGCCGGGTCACCCTCGATGGCCGGCCGTTGGCGATCGACGCCGTCGACGACGTGCCGCTCAGCCGGCGCTACTTCCTGCGCTAGGCGCCTCTCTAGCGGCCGCGCTGCTCGTCGGCGAGCTGGCGGGCCATATCGCGCCGGGCATCGCGGTCGGCGATGTCGCGGCGCTTGTCATGGAGCTGCTTGCCGCGCGCCAGGCCGAGCTCGATCTTGGCCTTGCCCCGGGTGATGTACAGGCGCAGCGGGACGATCGTCTGGCCCTTGGCTTTGGCCCGGCCCAGGAGCTCGTCGATCTGCTTGCGATGCAGGAGCAGCTTGCGTGTGCGCTTCGGGTCGTGGTTGTAGCGGTTGCCCCCCTCGAACGGCGCGATGTCCGCGCCGATGAGCCACGCCTCACCGCGCTCGATCCGTGCGTAGGCGTTGGCGATGTTGGCCTTGCCGGCGCGGATCGACTTGATCTCCGTCCCGGTCAGCACGAGGCCGGCCTCGAACGTGTCATCGATGGTGAATTCGTGACGGGCTCGTCGGTTGAGGGCGACGGTCGAATCGTCGCGCATGGGAGGGACTCCTGCAGGGATGGGGCGGACTGGATGGGGCACCGGGACCGGGCCTGGCCCGGTGCGCACGAACGCCGGCCCGTTGCGGGCCGGCGTCCGAGTTGCTTACCCACCCACAGGGTGTCCGACTAGACGGGCATCTCCTGCGAGGTGGTGCAGCTACGCGTACTGTCGATCACTGCACATCACCTCCTTTCGTTCCCTCGAACCGTAGCCGAACGCCGCACGGAGTGCAAGAGCGCCCGTTCACGCGGCGATGCGGGCCCGCGATGCGCCCTCGCCCTCGCCGACGAGGACCTCGACGCCGCGCTCCAGCGTCGGGTCGGTGCCGGGCTCGATCTCGGTCGGCAGCTCGACGACGACATCCGGCACGATGCCGACATCGTGGATCCAGCGCTTGTCCGGGGTCAGCCAGCGAGCGATGGTCAGGCGGAAGGCCCCACCCTCACCGGTCAGCTCCTGCCACTGCTGGACGGTCCCCTTGCCGAACGTCGTCTGGCCGACGATCGTCGCCCGCTCGGTGTCCTGGAGGGCACCGGCGACGATCTCCGAAGCGGAAGCGCTCCCGGCGTCGACCAGGACGACGATCGTCAGATCGGGGTCCGTGGCCACGCCGCCGGTGGTCGCCTCGGTCGGCGTCTGACTGCCGTCGGCCTCCTCCTCCCAGAACACCGGCCCGGAGTCGATGAACTCGCTGGCGACGTCCCGCGCGGCGGTGACGTAGCCGCCCGGGTTGCCGCGCAGGTCCAGGATGAGCTTCGTGCGCCCGGCATCGATGTGCGCGCGGAAGGCGGCCTCGAGCTCCAGGGCGCCCCGGTCGGAGAAGCCGTTGAGCCGGACGTAGCCGACGGCTCCGTCGCCGAGGACCTCCGTCTCGACCTCCTCCTGCTGGATGACATCGCGGGTGATCTCCAGCGGGAAGGCGGGCTCGGCCTCGCGCTCCACGGTCAGGGTCACGATCGTGCCCTTGGGGCCGCGGATCCGATCGCGCGCTTCATCGACGGTCAGGCCGTCGAGGGGCGTGCCGTCGACGGCCAGCACGAGGTCACCGGCGCGCAGGCCGGCCGTCTCGGCGGGCGACCCGGCGAGCGGCGCGACGATGACCAGCCGGCAGGTCGCCGACAGCGTGGCGCAGCCCTGCGTCCCGTCCTCGCCTTCGGTGGCGATCTCCGCGCCGATCCCCTCGAATTCGCCGCTGATGCCCTGCAGGCTCTCGCGGTACTCGTCGGAGGTCAGGTACGAGGAGTACGGGTCGCCGAGCGCCTCGATCATCCCGCGGATGGCGCCCTGGACGAGGGCGTCGCGATCGACATCGCCGCCGGCATACCGGTCGGTGATCGTGTGGTAGGTGTCCCAGAACGGGCGGAAGGCCTCGTCGGCATCGACCGGCGTCCCCGGCTCGACCGCGCTCTGGCGGCCCATCGAGTACCCGGACATGAACAGGGCGCCGCCGGCGAGGATGGCGACCAGACCGATGGCCAGCGGCAGGATGGGCAGGCGTCGCTCGGTCCGGGGCGTCCCGACCGGGCCGACCGGCACCTCCAGCGCGTCGCCCGACGGGCCCGATCCGGCGACGGTCGCGGACGGTTCGACGGGGTCGATGGGAGCGGGCGTGGTCGCGTCCGCGGGATCGGTCGGCGGCATCACGGTCGAGGGGTCCTTCGCAGCGGGCGACAAGGGTACATCGGGTCCCCGGGGCGGGCCGTGGGGCGTTCAGGCCGGTGGCCGCGCCAGGTCGCGAGTCGCGGGCAGCCGCTAGCGGATGAGGTAGGTCCGGACGGACACCCACGAGCCGAGGATGCCGAGCCCGACCCCGGCCCCCATGACCAGGGTCACCAGGTCCCGCGTCAGCGAGCCGACCTGGATCGGCAGGACCCGGAAGAACTCCATCATGAATCCGCTCAGTGGCTCGGCAGCCGCGTACAGCACCCCGAGCGTGATGACCGCCCCCAGGAAGCCGACGAATGCGCCTTCGAACACGAACGGCCAGCGGATGAAGGCGTCCGAGGCGCCGACCAGGCGCATGATCTCGATCTCCTCGGCGCGGGCGACGACCGCCAGGCGGATGGTGTTGACGATGATGAACAGGCAGATGACGCCGACGACGATGAGGATGACCGTGCCGGCCGTGCGCAGGATGTCGGTGACGGTCAGGACCCGCTCGACCAGGTCCTCGATGTTGACGACGTTGCGGACGATCGTCTGCTCGCCAGGCTGCAGCGCGGCGCTCACGGCCGCCAGCGCGGTCGGGTCGATGAGCTTGACCTCGATGCTGGCGAACAACGGGTTGCTGTCGAGATACTGGGTCAGGTCCTCGCGGCCCTGCGCTTCCATCCGGGCGCGGAAGTTCTCGAGCGCCTCATCGCGGCTGACGATGGTCACCGAATCGACGTCCGGCCGGGCGCCGAGCTCCTCGGCCAGGCCTTCGATCTGGGTCTCCGTGGCGTTGGGCTGCAGGTAGGCGACGACCTCGACCTTCTGCTCGGTGAACTCGAGGCCGGCCAGGAGCCCGGTCTGGATGATCCAGAAGCCGGCCAGCAGCAGGAGCATGAGGACCATCGTGGCCGTGGCGGCCAGGCTCATGACGGCGTTCCGCCAGAACCCCTGCCAGGCTCGCTTGACGCTGAAGAACAGGAAGGTGATCACGCGGGGGTCAGTCCTGCCGGTGGTAGGTGCCACCGACCTCGTCGCGGATGATCCGACCCTCCTCGAGGGCGACGACGCGCTTGCGCAGCGCGGTCACGACGTCGGCGTTGTGGGTGGCCATGAGGACGGTCACGCCGAGCTCGTTGATCCGGAGGAGGAGCTGGAGGATCTCCCAGCTGATGAGCGGATCGAGGTTGCCGGTCGGCTCGTCGGCGATGATCAGGCGCGGGTCGTGGACGAGTGCACGGGCGATGGCCGTGCGCTGCTGCTCGCCGCCGGACAGCTGGGCGGGCACCTGTCGAGCCTGGGCGGACAGGCCCACGATGGCCAGCACGCGGTCCACGGCCGGGGCGATCTGACGACGCGGGTGGCCGGTCACCTCGAGCGCGAACGCGACGTTCTCCCAGACCGTCTTGGTCGGGAGGAGCTTGAAGTCCTGGAAGATGATCCCGATCTTGCGGCGCATCCGCGGTACCTGGCGTCGGGGCAGCCGGGCCAGGTCCTGGCCGTCGAGCACGACGTCGCCGCGAGTCGCGACCTCGTCGCGGATGAGCAGCTTGATGAGCGTGGACTTGCCCGCTCCCGACGGCCCGACGAGGAACACGAAGTCCCCCTCCGGGATGACCAGGTCGACGTCACGCAGGGCGACCTTGCCGTTGGGATACTGCTTGGTCACGTCGTGCAGGACGAGGACGGCCCGATCGGGCACGGCCTGATCGCGGCCTCGGTCGAAGAAGCGACGGCGAAGAGAGCGCACCGCCGACGGCGGCGCGGGGGCGACGGTCACGTGCGACTCCGCGGCGAGTCCGGGGGTGCCGGGCGCGACACCACCTTCGATGGTTCGGACGACTCCATCCGCGGGCACGGCATCGGGAGCCACGACGCCCGGAGGCTACCACCGGTCCGGCCGTCTGCCAAACGGGACGAGCGGGTCAGGACCCCCCGGACCATGGTCCGGTCCGGTCGGGTCTAGAGCAGTCCGGGGGAGATGGGCAGGTAGCGCTCGAGGTCGGCGAACGGCCCGTCCCAGCACAGCAGGATCGGGAACTGGTCGAGGCGGAAGCCGGCGCCCAGCAGGCTGACCACGGCCCGGTCGGCGGTGCCCGGCACCCACACGGCGAAGGCCCCGCGCGGCTCCACGGCCGCGGTCAGGTGGCCCAGGACCGGGGCGAGCAGGGCGGCATCGCGGACCGCGATCGGGCCGACCCGGCCGCTCTCGCTCGCATAGCCGTAGCCGACCGGCTGGCCGTCCGGTCCGTGGTACAGCCAGCCGCGACGCTGCTCCTGGCGCAAGAACCGATGATCGAGCGGATGGCTGACCCCGAGGAGCTCCCGATCGAGCGCGTCGACCGTGGCCGCTAGGCGTCGATGGCCGTCGCCCCCGTCCCCGCCGGCCACGACCTCGAACGGGATGGGGGCGATGCCGGACGGCAGCGGGCCGAATGCCGCCGGTCGGGCGGGCAGCCCGATGAGATTGAGGAGGGGAACGCGGGGCACGATCCCGAGCGAGGCATAGAGCGCGTTGGAGATGGGCTGGGCGCTGTCGGTCGCCGTGGCCCGGACCGTGTCCACGGGGTCGGCGTCGGTCGGGCCGACCCGGATGAGGAGCTCACGCCCGATACCCGTGCCCTGCCACTCGGGCAGGACGAAGCACATCGACAGGAACCACAGGCGCTCGCGCTGGACGGCGGCCGCGAAGGCGACGATGGCCGGCCCGTCGAAGGCCGCGACGAACCGCGTCGGGTCGGTCGCCAGGAGGTGGCCGTACAGGCGGAGCAGTGGGCCGACCTCGTCCGGGACGGGCTCCTGGCCGAGGCGCTCGATGTAGTCATTGATGCTCGTCCGCCAGATCCCGGCGCACGTGGCGAGCTCATCGGCCGTGACCGGCCGGTAGGTCAAGGTCCGCGCCCGGGCCGCGCGGTCGGGCGCGACGGTCACGAGACGGCGGCCTCGGCGTCCTCGGCGCGCGGTTCGCCCCCGGTCGCCAGGCGCTCGAGCTCGGCCTGCATGAACGCGTCGAGGTCGCCGTCGAGGACGGCCGAGGTGTTGCCCGTCTCGTATCCCGACCGCAGGTCCTTGACCATCTGGTACGGATGCAGGACGTAGCTCCGGATCTGGTTGCCCCAGCCCGCCTCGACGTGCTCGCCGCGGAGCGCGCGCATCTCGGCCTCCTTCTCCTCGAGCGCCCGCTCCAGGAGCCGGGCCTTGAGGACTTTGATGGCGTTCTCCTTGTTCTGGGTCTGGGACCGCTCGTTCTGGCTCTGGACGACGATGCCGCTCGGGGCGTGGGTCAGCCGGACTGCACTGTCCGTCTTGTTGACGTGCTGACCGCCGGCGCCCTGCGAGCGGTAGGTGTCCACTCGGATCACGTCCCAGTCGAGCTCGATCTCGATGTCGTCGTCGACCTCGGGCAGGACCTCGACGAGGGCGAACGTGGTCTGGCGCCGCTTCTGCGAATCGAACGGGCTGATCCGGACCAGGCGGTGGACGCCGCGTTCCGCCCGCAGCCAGCCATAGGCGCGGCGCCCGCCGACCTCGACGGTGACGCTCTTGAGTCCCGCCTGCTCGCCTTCCTGGGCGTCGATGATCTCGGTGGCGAACCGGTGGCGCTCCGCCCAGCGCAGGTACATCCGCAGGAGCATCTCCGCCCAGTCCGTGGCCTCGGTCCCGCCGGCGCCGGCGCTGATGGTCAGGATGGCCGGGGCGTCGTCATGCTCGCCGGAGAACAGCAACGCGGTCCGTTCGCGGGCGAAGTCGGTCTCCAGACCGGTCGCGTCACGATCCAGCTCCGCCTCGAGCTCCGCGTCGGGGGCTTCGGCGAGGAGCTCGACGGCGGCCTCGAGGTCCGCGGCACGCGTCGAAAGGTCCTCCCAGAGGGCGATCTCGGTGCGCAGGCCATCGGCCTCGCGGAGGATCTTCTGGGCGCCGCGCTGGTCGTCCCAGAACCCAGGTTCCTGGGTCAGCTCGTCGAACTGGGCGACGCGGGCAGCCTTCGCCTCGAGGTCAAAGACGCCCCGAGGTCGACCGGATCCGTTCGGCCAAGTCGCGGATGGCGGACGTGTCCACCTAGTTCCGGCCCTGGAGATCCTGGAGCAGCAGCGGTCGCAGCTCGATGAGCCGGAGGGCGGTCTTGCTCCGTGCGACGACGGGGTTCACGCAGGGACAGTAGCTGTTGTGCGGACACACGCCACAGTTGCCGTCACAGTCCAGGGCTGCCGCGTAGCTGCACGACCGACAGTCGCGCTCGCAAGCGATGAGATCGACGAACGCGGCATCCTCGGCCTGCTTCAATGGGGACTCCCTCACACTTCACGCTGGGCAGGGGCGGGCTGGGGCTGGGAGTGACCCGCCGAGGGGCTCGGGCGGCCCTGGGGCCGGCGGGTTTTGGCACAGTATAGGCGGCCAATCCCTGAAGGCCAAGGGGGTACTTTCGCTCCCGGACCGCTGGCCCGCCATGCGCGACGGTCAGGGCGTCGTGCCGGTCACCGTGTACACGGCCAACGCGCCCAGCTCGTGGACGAGCGCCCGGACGAGCGCCTCGGGATGGGCTTCCACCGGCCCGCTGCGGGTCGCCGACCCGTAGGCCTCCAGGCCGGCGTCGCCGGCCATCCGCAGGACCCGGAGCATGTGGGTCGGGTCGGACACGAAGACGGCCTGGCGCAGGCCGCGGTCATGGAGCAACGCCGCGACGCCGCGGATGGAGTCCAGCGTGGTCCGGCTCGCGTCCTCGACGAGGATGGCCGTCTCCGGCACGCCTCGTTCGACGGCGTACCGCCAGGCGGTCGCGGCCTCCGTCGTCCGGTCGCCGTCAGCCTTGCCGCCGGTCACGACGAGGCGTGGGGCGAGGCCGGCGTGGAACAGGTCGATGGCGTGATCGAGGCGGGCCGCGAAGACCGGCGACGGCCGGCCGTCGTACTGGGCCGCGCCCATGACCACGATGGCCTCGGCGTGGACCCGTTCATCGCGCGTCCCGACGTCCCAGATCCGCCAGCTCGCGGCGGCTCCCAGGACGAGGACGGCCAGGGCCCCGGTGGTCAGGAGTCGCATCGATCGGTGATCCGGCGTCCTCGGACGATCAGCGGCCGTGGCACTTCTTGTACTTCAGCCCGGACTCGCACCAGCATGGGTCGTTGCGGCCGATCCGCTCGCCGGTCGGGGTGTACCCGGGTCGGGCGCCACCACCACCGGCCCCGTTCGCGCCGTTGCCGGTCGACGGTTGGAGGGTGGTCTCTCCGAGCGATTCCTGGACGTTGCGGACGGCTGGCGCAGCGGGCACGGCGCCACGCAGGACGGCCGAGCCCGGAGCGGTCGCCGTCGCCGTCGCGGCCGCCGCGCCCGTCCCGGCCGTCGCGGCCGCGCCCTGTGCCCCGGTGCGCAGGCTCGCGGCGCCGGCGGCCAGGGCTTGGGCGAGGCCGGCGTCGGGTCCTGGCTGGCGCTGGACCGTCACCCGGAAGATCGAGGTCGCCACACCGTGGCGGATGAGGCCACGGAGCTCCTCGTACAGCCGGAAGGCCTCGCGTCGGAACTCGTTGAGCGGATCCTGCTGGGCGTAGCCGCGCAGGCCGATTCCGCGGCGCATGTCGTCGAGCTCGGTGAGGTGCTCGACCCACAGGGAGTCGATGGTCCGCAGGAGCACGACCCGTTCGACCTGCGCCCAATCGGCCGAGCCGACCTCGGTCTCGCGAGCCTCCAGGCGCGCGTCGGCGAGGTCACGGAGGTGCTCGGCGATGCCCTCCCGGCTGCCGATGTCCCACAGCTCGTCCGGGCTCGTGCCGTCGCCGGTCAGACCCAGGCCATGGAGCGTCGAGGACAGGCCGTCGAGGTCCCACTGCTCGGCGTCGTCGCCGGCGAGGTGGGTGTCCACCGTGGCGTCGATGTCCTCGTCCAGGAAGGCGCGCACGGTGTCGGTCAGGTCCTCGTTGTGGAGGACCTTGTCGCGTTCCGCGTAGATCGTCTCGCGCTGCTTGTTGATGACGTCGTCGAACTCGACGACGCGCTTGCGGATGTCGAAGTTGAAGCCCTCGACGCGCGACTGGGCACTCTCGATCGTCTTCGACACGAGGCGCGACTCGATGGCCACGTCGTCCTCGAGGCCGAGCCGCTCCATCAGCCCGGTCACCCGGTCCGAGGCGAAGCGCTTCATGAGATCGTCCTCGAGGGACAGGTAGAAGCGCGACGAGCCCGGGTCGCCCTGGCGGCCGGCACGGCCGCGGAGCTGGTTGTCGATCCGCCGGCTGTCGTGGCGCTCGGTGCCGACGATGTGCAGCCCACCGGCCTCGACGACCCGTTCGTGGTCCTCGTCGACGACGACACGGGCCTCGGCCAGGGCCGCCTCGTAGGTCGCGGCGTCGACCTCGGCCGGGTTGAGGCCGCGCTTGTGGAGGGCCTCGGAGGCCAGGCCGGCCGCATCGCCGCCCAGCTTGATATCCGTCCCTCGGCCGGCCATGTTCGTGGCGATGGTCACCGCGCCGGTCCGACCGGCCTGGGCGACGATCCCGGATTCCCGCTCGTGGAACTTCGCGTTGAGCGTCTCGTGCTTGATGCCGCGACGCTTGAGCATCGTCGACAGGATCTCGGACTTCTCGACGCTGACCGTGCCGACGAGGACCGGCCGCCCGGCCTCCTGCATCTCGACGATCTCGTCGATGACGGCGTTGAACTTGGCCTGCTCGTCGCGGTACACGAGGTCGGCATGGTCCTCGCGGATCATGTCCTTATGGGTCGGGATGGCCACGACCTCGAGCTTGTAGATCTTGTGGAACTCCTCGGCCTCGGTCATCGCCGTGCCGGTCATCCCGGACAGCTTGTCGTAGAGGCGGAAGTAGTTCTGGAAGGTGATCGTGGCGAGGGTCACGGACTCGCGCTGGACGCGCAGCCCCTCCTTGGCCTCGACCGCCTGGTGGAGGCCCTCACTCCAGCGCCGGCCGGGCATCTGGCGGCCGGTGAACTCGTCGACGATGACGATCTCGCCGTCCTTGACGATGTAGTCGCGGTCGCGCTTGTAGAGCGCATGGGCGCGCAGCGCCTGCTCGAAGTGCCGGGCCAGGCGGGGGTCGGCGTCGTACAGGTTCTCGACGCCCAGCCAGCCTTCCATCTTGTCGATGCCGTCCTCGGTCGGGCTGACCGCGCGGTCTTTCAGGTCGATGAAGTAGTCGCCGCCCTCCTCGTCGCCCTCGGGTCGGCCCTTGAGGCGGGGCACCAGCCGGGCGAACGTGAAGTACAGGTCGGCCGACTCCTCGGCCTGGCCGCTGATGATGAGCGGGGTCCGGGCTTCGTCGATGAGGATGTTGTCGACCTCATCGACGATGGCGAAGGAGCGCTCGCGCTGCACGCGCTGTTCCAGCTCGGTGACCATGTTGTCGCGCAGGTAGTCGAACCCGAATTCGTTGTTCGTGCCGTAGGTGACGTCGGCGCCGTACGCCTCGCGCCGGGTGACCGGGCGCAGGTTGAGGAGCCGTTCGTCGTTGGTCGGGTAGCCCGGCTCGAACAGGAACGACGCCTCGTGGGTGATCATCCCGAGGCTGACCCCGAGGAAGTGGAAGACCGGGCCCATCCACTGCGGGTCACGGCGGGCTAGGTAGTCGTTGACGGTGACGACGTGGACACCGCGGCCGGTGAGGGCGTTGAGGACCGCGGCGAGGGTCGGGACGAAGGTCTTGCCTTCGCCGGTCTTCATCTCGGCGATCTTGCCCTGGTGGAGGACCGCGCCACCCATGAGCTGCTCGTCGAAGTGGCGCATCCCGAGCGTCCGCTTCATGGCCTCGCGGGCCATGGCGAAGACCTCCGGCGCCACCTCGTCGAGGGCGTCCTGGATGGCCGCGTTCTCGCGCTTGCGGCGATCGTTGCGCAGCTCGCGCCGGCGCTCGACGTCGGGGTGGTGGAGCTCGTCGTCCGACGGCTCGCCGCCGACGGCCAGGGCCTGGATCTCCTCGCGGATCTCCGCGTACTGGGTGCGGATCTGGTCGTCGGAGAGGGCCTCGAACTCGGCTTCGAGGGCGTTGGCCTCGTCGACCCACGGCTGTACGCGTCGGATCTCGCGGTCGTTCGAGTCGACGAAACGGGAAAGGAACTTCATGGGAGCGTGAGTATAGGCCGAGCCGTCATCGGACCCTGTCGGGGCATGGCTCGGCCTGCGTGCTCGGGACGGTGGTGACACCGTTCGGGGGCGGCCGCCGGGTGCCCGACCTGCGTTTCGGACACCCGGCAGCGTGGGAGGTTCAGGGATTCCCGGCGCCGATCTCGCCCCGACGCTGCGCCCGAAGCGCGTCGGATGCCGGGTCCTCGGCGCCGATCTCACCGCGCCGATGGGCGGCGAGCCCGGCCGCATCCGGAGCGATCGCCGCGCCGGGCGCCCGCTCCGCGCCGTCGCTCAGCGGGCCGGTCGCCGGTTGGACGATGGCGGCGACGAGCATCACGGCCACGAGCAGCCCGATGAGGGCGGCGCCCGCCACGAGCAGCCGCACGCGGCTGGCCTGGGACGCTTGGTCGGTCGCCAGTGGCGCGGAGGTCTCGAGGGTCTTGGTGGTCATCGCCGTGTCCTCCTGTGTCGACCCCTGTGGGTCGTCGTCGACCCAGGGGCGTGACACGACGAGTCGCGGTGGTGACGGCCAAAGTCACAGGCGCTGGTGAGCGCGGTATCACGCCCCCCAGACGGGCGTCGCCGCGGGATCCGGTTCGTAGGCGCAGTACGTTCCCGTCCGGACCGTCCGCTCGAGGTGTCGACCGACATCCGGCGCCGACTCGACCAGCTGCGCGATGGCCAGTCGCAGCGCCTTGGTCACGGCTTGCCGGGCGCGCTCGGAGGACGAGCCGGCCGGCCGGGCCCGATCGCCCAGGCCATATGCCGCGGCGAGCTCGCGCCGGAGGGCATCGAGCTCATCCGACGCTTGCTCGGCGGCTCCTTCATCACCCGCCGCCTCGGCGGCGGCGAGATCGGCCCGGAGCTCGGTGATCCGCTCCCGGTAGGCCGCCCGAGCGGTGCCGTCGAGCGCGGCCAGGCCCGGGTCGGCATCGAGGCGCAGGCCGGCTTCGACGGCGGCTGCGGCGGTCGTCGGCCCGGCCGCGTCGGCGGCCGCATCGCTGGCCGCGAGATCGCGAACATGGAACTCGCGACCGGGCGCCGCCAGGAGCATGGCGAGGTAGCGCATGCCCTTTCGATCGCGGACTCGGGCCGGTGGGCCGCCGGGCATCGCGACCGTCCAGATCTCGCCGTCGCGCCGGAACGTCGCGGCCGCCGGGACCGTCGGCTCGGCGATCGTGTCGACCGGCGGCGTCGGTCCGCTCGGCCGGACGGCCGCCAGGAGGGCGTCCGCATCGTCGCGGATCGCCACCAGCCCGAGCGACGCCGCCGCGGCCGACGCGGCTTCGGCGATCCGGATCGCGCCATCGATGTCGCCCTCGGCGCCACGCGCCACGAGGATGCGAGCGCGATCCACGTCCATCCGGAGGACGTGCAGGCGGGCTCCTGACCGGGTGGCCATGGCCGTAGCCCCGTCGAGCCAGGCGAGCGCCGCGTCGAACTGGCCCTCCTGGGCGGCCGCGAGCGCTAGGAACCGTGGGACCGGCTCGGCCAGGACCTCGGCGCTGGCCGTCCCGGTGAGGTGCGCATACGGCTCCAGCCAGGCCGCCACCATGCGGAGGCGCTCGCGATCGTCGACGAGGATCGCCGTCTCGACGAGGAAGCCCATCGCGTACAGCCAGCCCCCATCCCGTCCGAAGATCTTGTCGGCGTGGTCGACGAGGTCCGCGAGCTCGGCGCGCGCCCGTCCGGTCCGGCCGAGCGAGGCCATGATGAACACGTCGACCGCCCGCATCAGCGGATAGCCACTGAACGTCGGGACCGCCCGCTGGACGTCGTCGGCGACCTCGGCCAGGCGGCCCTGCTCGCGCCGGACGGCGAAGCGCTGGATGACCAGGGTGTACGCCGCATCCCAGGTCGTCGCCTGACGGCCGAGCCGGGCGTTCGAGTCGACCGTGGCATCGGCTTCCGCGATCCGGCCCTGGGCGATCGCGAGCATCGCCTCCATCACGCCCAGGTACCAGAAGACGGGCGGCTGGCGAAGCTCCTCGGCCGCGCGACGGTAGGCCGCGTGCGTGTCGAGGAGCTCCGTCACCGAGTCGCCGACCGTGAGCAGGAGGATGAGGCGATGCCAGACGCTGTCGCCATCGCGGTCGAAGTCGCTGATCCCGCGGTAGACGCGGTCCGCCTCGCGGTTAAGGAGCGCCATCTCGTCGACCCGGTCCGGGCCCATGATCGCGGTGAAGCGGGCGATGAGGGCGAAGTGCAGTTCGGTCTCGTCGTTGCGCCGAGCGATCTCGACCGCCTCCGCGCTGAGCGCGTCGCGCCGGCGGATGTCGGGCTCATCGCGAAGCGCACCAGAGAGGCGCGCCAGCAGCCGGATCCGAAGGCCGTCGTGGCCGTCCGGTAGGTCGGCGAGGGCCCGCTCCAGGAGCGGCACGATGCGCCGGTCGGGGCCGGCCCGGAACCACGAGAAGCGGCCGCCGTAGCCGAGTGCCGCCCGCGCCTGGACCTCGGGCAGCCCGATCCGCTGGGCCATCTCGGCCGCCTCGAGGAACACTTCCTCGGCCGCATCGCGCCGACCGGCCCGAGAGCGGGCGTCGCCGAGCGCGATGAGGAGCTCGCAGCGATCGGGCGAGTCGCCGGTCGGGAGGAGCGTCGCCGCAGCCTCGTAAAGGGCGGCGGCCTCCGCGTTGGCGTATTGCCTCGTGGCGTGCTCGGCGGCCCGCAACGTATAGGCGACGACCCGCTCGCGGTCGCCCTCGGGCAGAGCGCGTCGGAAGTGGGACGCCAGCGCCGCGAGGTAGGGCTCGATCCGGTCGGCGCGCAACGCTTCGATGGCCTGGCCCGCCGCGAGATGCAGGCTGTTCCGCTGCGAGGGGGCGATGGCCTGGTAGACGACCTCCCGGATGAGGGCGTGGCCGAAGCGCCAGCCGCCGGCCTCGCTGGTCGGTGGCGCGACCAGTCGGGCTTCGACCGCGGCGTCGAGTGGCTCGAGCGTCGTCGCCGAGGACGCGCCGAGCATGTGGGCGAGGAGGTCGACGTCGAACTCGTTGCCGAGCACGGACGCCCGGGTGATCGCGGCTCGCGTGGCTTCGGGCATCCGGTCCAGGCGTCGGGCGATCACCGACCCGATCCCAGCCGGCACGACCGAGCGCCAGGCAGGCAGATCCGTGGCGCGCTCCAGGGCGCCCTCGGCCTGCAGCAGGCGGACGATCTCGCCGACAAAGAGCGGGTTGCCGCCCGTTTCCCGGCGCATCGCGGTCGCAAGGACCGGTGCGCGGACCCCGGCCGTGAGCTCGATGAGGCGGCCGATCTCGATCCTCGTCGAGGCCGGTCAGGTGCAGCGTCTCGGCCATCGGCAGCCGGCGCAGGTCGGCCAGGATGGCCGCCCGCGGGTCGGTCGGGTCGAGTTCGGCCTCCCGGGCCGTGCCGATGACCAGGATGGGCGCATCGACGAGGTCCATGGCCACCGCGCGCAGGAGCTGGAGGGAGATCTCGTCGGCCGCGTGCAGGTCATCGAGGACGACGACGAGCGGCCGGTCGACGGCGGCGGCGCGAAGGAACCGGGTGACCGACTCGAAGACCAGGAACCGGGCTCGCTCGTCGGGCACGTGGGCGGGCCGATCGGGCGCATCGTCGCGGACCTCGGGCAGCAGCGTCGCCAGGTGCGGGCCGGCCGCGGCAAGCATGGCCGCCCGCGCCGCCGGGTCGATGTCGCGCATCGCCGCACGCAGGACGAGCAGCCAGGGGGCGAACGGCGGTGCCGCCGCGTCGTCCCACGTTCCGCCCCAGGCGACACGAGCCCCGCGCTCGCGGGCGGTCGAGGCCAGCGTGTCGGTCAGGCGGGTCTTGCCGATGCCTGGCTCACCGAGGATGAGGAGGAGGCCGCCTCGACCGGCCGCGGCCGCGGTCCAGGCCGCGTCGAACTGGGCCAGTTCGCGCTCGCGACCCAGCAACCGATCGGTGCCGATCATGTCGGGGGCAGCGTAGCGACCGCCCGTGCGTCATTCCAGCCGCGGCTCGACGGGCGAGCCACGCAGAGCCCCGGTCAGCGACCGGCGATCAGGTCCAGAAGCCCGTGCCGTAGCCGCCGACGAGGAGGACGAACGTGACCACGGCCAGGGCGACCCAGAACAGGACGGACCGGAACCGCGAGGTCGGGTTCATCTCCGTGTTGGGGTGCGTGGGCAGGCGGCCGCGCCGCAGGGTCGTGCCCCAGCGTGGAGAACGGAGCTGGTCGCGCCAGTCCTCGGGGACGACGGGTCGCGGCTCGAGGCCGCCCTCGCCGTCGGGTCGGTGCAGCTGGAGGCTCATCGGTCCGCCGATGGTAACGCCGATGCGAGCTCGACCGGTGACGGCTCGCCGTCGTCGGCGTCGCCTCCGTCCGTCGTCGAGCCACCGGAGTTCCCGTCACCACCCTCGTCCCACAGGAGCATCTCCTGGGTGAACGAGACCTCGCTGCTGAACAGGGCACCCACCGACTCACCACGATGGATGCGCCGGATCGCCTCGCCGATGAGCGGGGCGACGGACAGGACCGTGACCTTGGACAGGCGCTTGGCCGCGGGCAGGGGGATCGAGTCGGTGATGACGACCTCGCGCAGCGAGCTGTCGCGGATGCGGTCGATGGCCGGGTCGGACAGGACGCCGTGGGTCGCGCAGGCGTACATCTCGGTGACGCCTTCGCGCTCCAGCGCCCGGACGACCTCGATGAGCGTGCCGCCCGTGTCGATCTCGTCGTCGACGATGATCGCCCGCCGGCCCTTGACCTCACCGATGACGTTCATCAGCTCGGCGCGATCCAGGTTGCCGACGCGGCGCTTCTCGATGATCGCCAGCGGCGCATCGAGGATCTCGGCGAAGGCCCGGGCGCGCTTGGCGAAGCCGAGGTCGGTCACGACGACACAGTCCTCGAGCTGCTTGTCGATGAAGTAGCGCGACAGCAGGTGGACCGCCGTCAGCTCATCGACCGGGATGTTGAAGAAGCCCTGGATCTGGCCCTGATGGAGGTCCATCGACAGGACCCGGTCCGCGCCGGCGACGGTGATCATGTCGGCGATGAGCCGGGCCGTGATCGGGACGCGCGGCTGGTCCTTCTTGTCCGAGCGACCGTACGCGTAGAACGGGATGACCGCGGTGATCCGGCCGGCCGACGCCCGCTTGAAGGCGTCGATCATGATCAGCAGCTCCATGATCGACTGGTTGACCGGGTGCGACGTCGGCTGGACGAGGAAGACGTCCTTCTCGCGGACGTTGTCGAGGATCTTGACGAAGATGTTCTCGTTGGCGAACTGGAACACTTCGGCCTTGCCCGGCTCCGAGCCAAGGTAGCGCGCGATCTTGCGCGCCAACTCCGGGTTGGCGTTGCCGTGGTAGATCTCGAACTGGTCTGCGTACAAGGGTGCCGCCTCCCGCCTGCCGAAGACCATCGACGTCACGTGCTCGGGCCAGCCTGACCGGGACCACCCGCCGTGGGGGCGTCATCGTCGCCCATGCCGTCACGGTCCGCAAGTCCGGGCCGGAAGGCGGCGATGGCGGCGACGCGGTCGCCCTCGGCCAGGCGCATGACGATGACGCCACGCGCGCTCGACGAATAGCGGTTGATCGTGTTCGTCTCGGTCCGGATGACCTGGCCGCCCTCCGAGATGAGGACGAGCTCCTCGTCCTCCTCGGTGACCTGCTGGACGGCCGCCACCAGGCCGGTCTTGCGGCCCTCCAGGGCGATGAGCCGGACGCCCTGGCCACCGCGATGCTTGCGCCGGAACTCGCCGATGGCGACGCGCTTGCCGTAGCCGGTCTCGGTCAGGACCAGGAGGTCCGCCTCCGGTTCGACGACGCTCATCGCGACGACGCTGTCGCCCTCGCGCTTGAGCAACCGGATGCCGATGACGCCGGCGGCGTCGCGGCCCATGGCCCGGACCTCGCCCTCCTCGAACCGGGCGAGCATGCCCTGGGAGGTCGCGATGATGATGTCGTCGCCGCCGCCGGACACGTCGACCCAGGCGAGCTCGTCGTTGTCGGCGATGGTGATGGCCCGGATGCCGGTCGAGCGAACGCGCTCGAACAGCTCCAGCGGCGTCTTCTTGATCTGGCCGCGCCGAGTGGCCATGACGAGGTAGTGGCCCGGCTCGAAGTTGGGCAGCACGATGGTCGCCACCGGGACCTCGCCCGAGTCGACCTGGACGCCGGGCAGGTTGATGATGGCCATGCCCTTGGCCTGGCGCGAGGCATCCGGGATGGCGTGGACCTTGGCGCTGAACACCCGGCCGCGGTTGGTGAAGAACAGCGCCCAGTCGTGGGTGTTGGCCACGAGGAGATGCTCGACGGCGTCCTCCTCGCGGGTGACGTGGCCGATGATCCCCTTGCCACCCCGATGCTGGCGACGGTACGTCGCGACGGGCTGGCGCTTGATGTAGCCGCGGCTCGAGATCGTGACCACGACGTCCTCGTCGGCGATGAGGTCCTCGTCGGTCATGTCCCGGCTCGCGTCGTCGGCGACCCGGGTCCGCCGCTCCCCGGCGTACTTCTTCTTCAGCTCCGCCAGCTCGTCCTTGATGATCGACAGCACGCGGGCCGGATTGCCCAGGATGTCCTCGAGCTCGGCGATGAGCTGGATGACCTGCAGGTACTCGTCCTCGATCTTCTTGCGCTCGAGGGCGGCCAGCCGGGCGAGACGCATGTCGAGGATGGCCTGGGCCTGGGCCTCGGACAGGTCGAAGCGCTTCATGAGGTTCTGGCGGGCGAGGTCGACATCGGCCGACTCGCGGATCGTCTTGATGACCGCATCGAGGTGGTCGAGGGCGATCTTCAGGCCCTCGAGGATGTGCGCCCTGGCCCGCGCCTTGCCGAGGTCGAACTCGGTCCGGCGCCGGACGATCTCGCGCCGGTGCTCGACGTAGTGCTCGAGCACGCTGCGCAGCGGCAGCGTCTGGGGCTGGCCGTCGACGAGGGCCAGCATGTTCATGTTGAAAGCGAGCTGCATGGGGGTGTGCTTGAACAGGTTGTTCAGCACCTTGTGCGGGTTGGCGTCGCGCTTGATCTCGACGTAGATGCGCATGCCGTCGCGGTCGGACTCGTCACGCAGGTCGGCGATGCCGTCGATCTTCTTGTCCTTGACCAGATCGGCGATCTTCTCGAGGAGGCTGGCCTTGTTCACCTGGTAGGGCAGCTCGGTGACGATGATCGCGGTCCGATCGCCGCGGCTTTCCTCGAACGCGACCTGGGCGCGCATCACGACCCGGCCGCGGCCGTGGGCGTACATCTGGCGGATGGCGTCGACGGTCTCCCACTCGCCGGTCAGCAGGTTGCGCTGCTTCTCGAAGCGGAAGATCGTGCCGCCGGTCGGGAAATCCGGGCCCATGACGTACTTGCACAGGTCGTCCGAGGTCAGCTCGGGGTCGTCGATGAGGGCGACCGTGGCGTCGACGATCTCGCCGAGGTGATGGGGCGGGATGTTCGTGGCCATGCCCACGGCGATGCCGGAGCTGCCGTTGATGAGCAGGTTCGGGAGCTTGGCCGGGAGGACGCTCGGCTGCTTCTGCGTGCCGTCGTAGTTGTCCTCGAAGTCGACCGTCTCCTTGTCGATGTCGGCCAGCATCTCGGCGGCGATGCCGGTCAGGCGCGCCTCCGTGTAGCGCATCGCGGCGGCCCCGTCGCCGTCGACCGAACCGAAGTTGCCCTGGCCATCAACGAGCGGATAGCGCATCGAGAAGTCCTGGGCCAGGCGGACGAGGGCGTCGTAGAGGGCCACGTCGCCGTGCGGGTGGTACTTGCCCATGACCTCGCCGACGATCGCCGCGCACTTGCGGTACGAGCTGGTGGCGGACAGCCCCATCTCGCCCATCGTGTACAGGATCCGGCGGTGGACGGGCTTGAGGCCGTCGCGCACGTCGGGCAGGGCGCGGGCGACGATGACGCTCATCGCGTAGTCGAGATACGAGACGCGCATCTCGTCCTCGATGCGGATGGCTCGGACGTCACCCAGGTCGTCGGTCACGGTCGGCTACTCCTGCTCGGTCAGCGCAACGGGGGTTCGGGGTGGGAGGACGGGTCGGGGAGGCCCCCGAACCGGGCCGCCGTGGCCGCCGCGGACGACGTCGACGGGGCGCCGGGGCGCTTGCGGATGCCGCCCAGCCGGGCGCGAAGGTCGTCGGCGTCGGCCGCGTCCAGCTTGGACAGGGCATCGCGGATGACCCACGCCCGGTGGCCGTCCCCGCCGGCCACGGCGAGCTCCGCCTCCGCCCGCAGGGCCTGCGTCACGCTGGAGCGGTCGATGGCGGCCAGCGAGCGATAGGCCCAACTGAGCGCCTTCTGGACGTCCGGCTCGGCGTCGCCCATGAGCTGGCCGAGGATCGGCAGGGCCCGGTCGACCACGGTCACGCCGAGCCGCTTGCCGCGAGGGCCGTGGGTCATCGTGGCGATCGTCGATCCGACGAGGCGTCGTTCCCAGCGGGACGGCGAATAGACCAGCAGCTCCAGCTCCGCCCAGCGGTAGGCCTCGTCGGCGATGCCCCGGGCATACGGATGGGCGAGGCTGTCGACGGTGATCCAGTCAGCGGCCTCGCGCGCGGCCCGTCGCAGGAGCTGCCAGGTCAGCTCGGTCTCATCGGCCAGCGTCCGTTCCAGCAGGCCGAAGGCGAACCAGCGCGGCTCCAGGAGCGGCTCGCGCAGGCATCGCTCGGCGAGGTCCAGCAGGGATCCGGCGGGATCGTGCCGCGTCGCACGCTTGAAGCTGCGGGCGAGGGCGGCCAGGAGCGGCCAGCGCACGCCGTAGACCGGGCCCAGACCGGGCGCCACGTGCTGCTGCCCATGGGCATAGTCGGGATCGGCCAGCTCCTCGAAGGCCCGGCGCAAGGCGGCGACGAAGTCGTCGAGATCGCCGGCCTCGTCGGCGAGCGCCGTGCCCAGGGCGCCGGCGAGATCCCGGCGCGCCGCGACGAAGGCGACGGCGCGGGCCGTGATCACGCTGCCGGCGGGGGCGGGCTCGGCCGACTCCGGTGCCATCGTGATCATCACCGGGGACCGTCCGGGGCGACGACGCCATAGCGCTGCTTGAGCTGGCGCTTGCGCTCATCGTCGGCAGCGACATAGACACCCGTCGCGTGGGCCAGCTCGGCGCCGCTGGTGACGTCGACCAGGCGAGCCTCGGTGTCGACGATGCGACGCCGCGTGTTCGTGATCCACCCGTCCGCGCGGATCGGCACACCAAGCTCGACCGGTCGCCGGAACGCGATCGACATCCGGGCGGTGACGCCCCAGTTATCCTCGGCCGCCAGCGACCAGGCCATGACCTCGTCGAGGATGGTCGCGACGATGCCGCCATGGGCGATCCCATCCCAGCCCTGGAAGCGCGGCTCGAGGACGAGCTCCGTCCACGATCGGCGTGGCTCAACGTGCAGGACGAGGCCCAGGCCATCCTCGTTGAGGGCGCCGCAGGCGAAGCAGCGGTGCGGCGCGACCTCGAAGGGCAGGACCCCGGACGCGTCGAGCACGCGCGGCTCAGATGTCAAGGTTGCGCACCTTGCGGGCCTCGGCCTTGATGAAGTCCTTGCGCGGCGCGACCTTCTCGCCCATGAGCATCGTGAAGATCTCGTCGGCGAGGGCGGCGTTCTCACCGTCGACCCGGAGCAGGGTCCGCGTCTCGGGATTCATCGTCGTATCCCAGAGCTGGTCGGCATTCATCTCGCCGAGGCCCTTGAAACGCTGGACGGACAGGTTCTTGACGTTGAACTCCTTGATGATCCGGTCGCGCTCCTTCTCGGACTGCGCGTAGCGGGTCACCTTGCCGGTGCTGATCCGGTACAGCGGTGGCTGGGCGATGTACAGGAACCCGGAGTCGATGACCTCGGGCATGTGCCGGTAGAAGAAGGTCAGCAGGAGCGTCCGGATGTGGGCGCCGTCGACGTCGGCGTCGGTCATGATGATGACCCGGTGGTAGCGCAGCTTCGCCAGGTCGAAGCTCTCGCCGATGCCCGCGCCGAGCGCGATGATGAGCGGGCGGACGTTCTCGCTCGACAGGATCTTGTCGAGGCGCGCCTTTTCGACGTTGAGGAGCTTCCCCCGCAACGGGAGGATCGCCTGGAAGCGTCGATCGCGGCCCTGCTTGGCCGAGCCGCCGGCCGAGTCGCCCTCGACGATGTACAGCTCGCTGCGGGCCGGATCGCGCTCCTGGCAGTCGGCCAGCTTGCCGGGCAGGGACATGCCGTCGAGCGCGCCCTTGCGGATGACCAGGTCGCGGGCCTTGCGGGCCGCCTCGCGCGCCCGGGCCGCGGTGAGGCACTTCTCGATGATCCGGCGGCCGTCGGCCGGGTTCTCGTCGAGGTGCTGCCCGAGGGCACTCGCGACCGCGGTCTGGACCTGGCCCTTGACCTCGGCGTTGCCGAGCTTGGCCTTGGTCTGGCCCTCGAACTGCGGATCGGTCAGCTTGACGCTGATGACCGCAGTCAGACCCTCGCGGACGTCGTCACCGGACAGGCTCCCGTCGCTCTCCTTGAGGACGCCGGCGCGCTTGGCCCAGTCGTTGAGCGAGCTCGTCAGCGCCGCGCGGAAGCCCGTCACGTGCGTGCCGCCGTCGACGGTGTTGATGTTGTTGGCGAAGGCGAGGACGTTCTCGGTGTATGTGTCGTTGTACTGGAGCGCGACCTCGACCGCGGTCGCGCCTTCCTTGCGCTCGACGTAGATCGGGCGGTTGTGGAGCGCCTCCTTGTTCCGGTTGAGGTGCCGGACGAAGGACTGCAGGCCACCCTCGAAGTAGAACGAACGCTCGCGATCGATGCGCTCGTCGATGAGCGTGATCCACACGCCCTTGGTCAGGTAGGCCGACTCGCGCAGGCGCTGGCTGATGATCTCGAACGAGTAGTCGATCGTCTCGAACATCTCGGGATCTGCTCGGAAGCTCGTCAGCGTGCCGCGGCGAGACCCCTGCGGGCCGACCTTCTTGACCGCGCTGCTGGGCTTGCCCCGGACGTACTCCTGAGCCCACACGGAGCCATCCCGGGCGGAATTCGACGCGCATCCACTCGGACAGGGCATTGACGACGGATACGCCGACGCCGTGCAGGCCACCGGACACCTTGTAGCCGCCGCCGCCGAACTTGCCGCCCGCATGCAGGACCGTGTGGACGACCTCGAGGGCGTCCTTCCCCGTCGAGTGCTTGCCGACCGGCACGCCTCGGCCGTCATCCTGGACGACGAGGGTACCGTCCGTCTTGATCGTGACGTTGATCGTCGCGGCGTGGCCGGCCATCGCCTCGTCGATGGAGTTGTCGACGACCTCCCAGACCAGGTGATGGAGCCCGCGCTCATCCGTCGAGCCGATGTACATGCCGGGACGCCGCCGGACCGCCTCGAGGCCCTCCAGGACCTGGATGCTGGCCGCCGTGTAGTCGGCGCCGGCCCCGCGCGTGCGCTTGCCGCGCCCGTTGGTCGCCGCCGCGGCGTTGGTGGTCGCTTCCTCGGTCACGCAGTCCCTCCGGTCAGGCGCTCGTAGAGTCGCCCCAGTTCATCGTCGCTGTAGAACTCGATGACGATCCGTCCACCCTTGCGCGATCGGGCGAGGCGCACCTTCGTGCCCAGGGCCCGGCGCAGGTCCTCCTCGACCCGGTCCAGGTCAGGGTCACGGCCGGCCTTGACGGTCCCGTCGGTGACGGGCGGGCGCGGTTCGCGGAGACGACGGACGAGCTCTTCGGTCTGGCGGACCGACAGGTCCTGGTCGATGACGCTGTCGAGCACGCGCTCCTGGTGTTCGACGGACAGGCCTCCGAGGGCTCGGGCGTGGCCCTCGGTGAGGCGCCGGTCGACGACCGCCGCCTGCACGCTCGGGGCCAGGTCCAGGAGGCGGAGCGTGTTCGCGACGGTCGAGCGCGCGCGGCCGACCCGGCCGGCGATCTGCTCGTGGGTGAACCCGAACTCGTCGATCAGGCGGCGGAAGCCGAGCGCGGCCTCGATCGGGTCGAGGTCCTCGCGCTGGAGGTTCTCGATGAGGGCGACTTCGAGCTGGGCCTGGTCGTCGAGCTGGCGGACGACGGCCGGGATGCGCTCGAGGCCGACGGTCCTGGCGGCGCGCAGCCGGCGCTCGCCGGCGACGAGCTGGTAGCCATCGACGACCTCGACGACGAGGATGGGCTGCAGGATGCCGTGCTCGCGGATGCTCGCGGCGAGGGTGGCCATCTCGGCGTCATCGAAACGGCGGCGCGGCTGCTGGGGATTGGGCCGGATCCGGTCGACCGGGATGTCCATGGTGCCGGCCTGACCGGGGGCACGTTGCGGGATGAGGGCCGATAGGCCGCGACCCAGGCTCGGCGCCCGCTCGGGTCGGACGGTCATGCCAGCACCGCCGTGGTGGCGTCGTGTGGGGCGGTGTGCGGCGTCGCCGGGGCCGGGGTGGGTGCGGGCGGCTCGAGGCGCTGGGCATGGCGGCGTCGGAACTCGTCGGCCAGGGCGGCATAGGCCTGGGCACCGCGCGACTCGGGCGCATAGGCCCGGATCGGCAGCCCGTGGCTGGGCGCCTCCGATAGGCGGACACTGCGCGGGATGACCGTTTCGTACACGAGCGATCCCAGATGGCGCCGCGCCTCCGCCGCGACCTCCGCGGACAGGTTCGTGCGGCCGTCGGCCATGGTCAGGACGACGCCGTCGGTCATGAGCCGCGGGTGGAGGTGATCACGGACGAGATCGATGGTGGCGAGCAACTGGGTCAGACCCTCGAGTGCGTAGTACTCACATTGGAGCGGGATGAGGACCGCGTCGGCGGCGGTCAGGGCGTTCACGGTCAGGAGACCCAGGGACGGCGGGGAGTCGATGAGGATCGTGTCGTAGCGGGGCCGAAGCCGGTCGACGAGGCGACGCACGCGACGCTCACGCGCATCGGCCGTCGCCAATTCGATCTCCGCTCCGGCGAGCGCGATCGCCGACGGGATGAGGTCTACGCCGGGGGCCGAAGTCGGGACGATGATCGGATCGACCTCGACGTCGTCGACGATGACGTCATAGACGGATCGGTCGAGCCCGGCCCGCTCGATGCCGAGGCCGCTGGTGGCATTGCCCTGGGGGTCGAGGTCGACGACGAGGACCCGATCGCCGTGAGCCGCGAGATAGCTCGCGAGATTCACGACCGTCGTGGTCTTGCCGACGCCGCCTTTCTGGTTCGCGCAGGCGATCGCTCGGCCCACTCAGTCCCCTGCTCGAACAGTGCTCACGACGTTGGATTCTACCATCGACGGGCGTTCCGCCTCGGCCGGCGGGTGCGCCCAAGCATGGCGTGGGACCATGCACCCGGACTTCACAGCGGAGGTTCCAGACGGGTCGTTTCACGTGAAACACAGGCACGGGCTGTGGTCATTGCCCCATCCAGCCCTCCATGGGATACTGCGCGCTGACGTCGCCGCCGAATCGGATCGTTGATGAGGCGCCGGGATGGTGGGCGCGCGACCTTTGGCCGCTTCGCCGAGGAAACGACCCCCCATGACCCTGCTCCTTGCTGCGGTCGGCGCGGTGGTGACGGCCTTGCTAGAACTCACCATCGGTCCGTACCTTCGAATCGGCGATGCCCAGCCACAGCTCGTGCTGGTCTTCGGGATCATCGTCACGATCGCGGTCGGGTTCGAAGCAGGATTGGTCTGGGCCTTCGTCGGGGGCCTCGCGTTGGATGTGCTGGCATCGCGACCACTCGGGTCGACCGCGTTCGCGCTGCTCGTCTGTGTGGGCGGGGCCTCGGTCCTGGCGCGATCCTTCGCGACACTCCGGCCGATCGTCCCGATCGGCGCTGTCTTCGTCCTTAGCATCGGATACTCGATGATCCTGTACCTCACCTTCGGGGCGCTCGGGGAGCAGCCGCTGCCCATCGACGACCCCATCGCGACCGTCCTGCCCACGGCGATCTATGACGCCGTGCTGGCCGCGCTCGTCGGCCCGCTCGCGGTCGCCGTGCACGACCGCCGCGTCGAGCAAGAGCGCGTCGACTGGTGAACACCTACCTCGACGGCCGTCCCGCGGCGGCCCCGACGCGTCGGGTCTCACGATTCATCGTGTTCACGCTCGTGGTGATCCTCGGCATCGGCGGCCTGACCGCACGCCTGTTCTACCTGCAGGTCACGAACGGCACGGAGTTCTCCGCCCTCTCCACGCAGAACCGATCCGTGCTCGAGCCCATCAAGTCGCCGCGCGGGCTCATCTATGACCGCAAGGGCCGGGTCCTGGTCACGAACGTCCCGACGTTCGCGGTCAAGCTCCGTCCGGCCGACCTCCCGAACTCCATCCGCGACGCGGTCGTGGCCCGGCTGGCCGCGCTGCTGACGATGGACCCGGCCGAGATCAATGCCGCGATCGACGGCAATCCCGGGTCCGCCTTCGACCTCGTCCGGATCGCCCAGGATGTCGACAAGGCCACCGCCAACCTCATCGCCGAGGCCGGCTACGAGCTGCCCGGCGTCCAGGTCGACATCGAGGCGCGCCGCGAGTACACCGACGGGCCGCTCATGTCCCAGCTCCTCGGCTACACGGGGCCGGTGTCCGCCGAGCAGCTGCCCGACCTGCGCGAGGAGGGCTACCAACCGGACGATCTCCTTGGCAAGGTCGGCCTCGAGGCGTACTACGAGGAGGAGCTCCGGGGCATCTACGGGGCCGAGCGCGTCGAGCGTGATGCCGACAGGCCGGCGGACGAAGGTCCTGCAGACCGTTCGCGATGCCGAGCCGGGCTCATCCTTGAAGCTGACCATCGACACGCAGGCGCAGCGGGACGCCGAGAAGGCCTTGAAATGGGCGATGCGCAAGATCGGTATGAAGCGCGGCGTGGTCATCGCGATGAACCCGCAGACCGGCGAGATCCTGGCGATGGTCAGCCTGCCGACCTACGACAACAACGCGTTCTCCCGGGGCATCTCGGCGAAGGCCTACGAGAAGCTCCTGAAGAACAAGGACAAGCCACTCATGAACCACGCCGTCCAGGCCCACTACGCGCCGGGCTCGACGTACAAGCTCGTGGCCGGTACCGGCGGGCTTGCCGACAAGGAGATCTCCGCGAGCACGCGGGTGATGACCAAGCCCTACCTGACCCTCGGCGGCACGAAGTTCTACGAGTGGAATCGCCGGGGGTGGGGACCGTGCGACATCTACTGTGGCTTCGGGCACTCGAGCGACACGTTCTTCTACCAGGTCGCCGGGATGCTCGGCGCCGATCGGCTCGGGTACTGGGCGAAGCAGTACGGCTTCGGTGAGCCGAGTGGGGTCGATCTGCCCGGAGAGGTGTCCGGCATCGTCCCGACCAATGCGTGGAAGCAGGACGCCCTCGGCGCGCCCATGTTCGCCGGCGAGACCTATCAGGCCGGCATCGGCCAGGGCTACGACGCGGTCACGCCCCTCCAGCTCATCAACGCCTATGCCGCGCTGGCCAACGGCGGGACGCTCTACCAGCCGCAGGTCGTCCGCGAGGTCATCGGCCCGGACGGGACGGTCACCCGACCCTTCGAGAAGAAGGTCCTCCACAAGCTCAAGGTCAAGAAGAGCGTCCTGCGGACGATGCGCTGGGCGGCCCGCGAGACCGTGACGCTCCGCCACACCTACAACCTCGTCGACCTGCCGATCAAGATCGCCGGCAAGTCCGGCACGGCCGAGTTCGGGACGCCCGACCGCAAGGGCCGCCTGCCGTACTCGTCGTTCTTCGTGGGGTTCGTCGGCAAGGACCCGTACAAGGCGAACTTCGACAAGGCCGACTCGCGGCTGGTCGTGATGGCCTTCGCCCACGACTCCCGGACCGTGGGCAACGCCGCGACCGAGATCGTCAAGTACTTCTTCCAGCTCCACTTCGACATCAAGAAGGATTACCGTCTGCCCGAGAACCTCGAGCGGGGCAACTTCTACTCGAACGACTGATGACGACTGACGAGCTCCGAGGCCGACCGTGGGCGTGATCCGCGCCCAGCCCGCGCAAGTGACCGATTGGGCATCCAAGCCGATCGGGACGGCCTGGCGCGCGTTCGACCTCCAGATGGCGACGTATGCGGGCCTCCTGGCGGCCATCGGGCTGGTCATGGCCTACACGAACAGCGTCGAGAGCGGCAGCACCCCGCTCGAAGCCGGCACGACCTTCACCCGCGGCCTGATGTGGGCCGGGATCGCGGTCGTCATGTTCATCGTCGCGACCGCGTTCGACTATCACTGGCTCAAGACGCTGGCGTGGCCGGTCTATGCCTTCCAGCTCGGCCTGCTCGTCCTGACCCTGGCCATCGGCGATGGCGTCGGCGGGTCGGCGCGCTGGGTGAGCGTCGGGCCGTTCACGTTCCAGTTCAGCGAGCTGGCCAAGATCCTCATGATCATCGTGCTGGCCAACTACCTGTCCAGCCAGCAGCACCGGCTCGATTCGCTGTCCGGGATCCTGGGCGCGTGCCTCCTCGTCGTCCCACCGCTGGCCCTGGTCATGCTCCAGCCCGACCTCGGCACGTCGCTCGTCTTCGCCGGCATCCTGGCCGGGATGCTCTGGATGTCCGGGGCGAGCCTGAAGTGGCTGGCCGTGCTGGGCGCCGCGGCCATCGCCATGGTCCCGGTCGCCTGGACCTACATCCTGCGTGACTACCAGAAGGAGCGGCTGACCGCGTTCCTGTCCCCGGAGAAGGACATCCAGGGAGCCGGCTACCAGCTCTACCAGTCACAGATCGCGATCGGCTCAGGCGGCTTGATGGGCAAGGGCCTGACCAACGGCACCCAGGCCCAGGGCGACTTCCTGCCCGTCCAGACGACCGACTTCGTGTTCGCCATCCTGGCCGAGGAGCTCGGGTTCATCGGGGCGATGGTCCTGTTCGGGCTGTTCGGCCTGCTCCTGTGGCGCATCCTCGTGTCCGGCTGGCGGTCGCGCGACCCGTTCGGGACCCTGTTCGCGGCCGGCCTGGCCTCGATGATCATCTTCCAGCTCATCGTGAACGTCGGGATGGTCATGGGGGTCATGCCCATCACCGGCATCCCGCTGCCGTTCGTGACCCACGGTGGCGCCTCGCTCGTGAGCATGGCCATCGGCCTCGGCATCCTCCAATCGATCAACATCCGGCAGACCCGCGCCGAGTGGTGAGCTCGCCATGAGCGAGCGCACGCGGCGCGTCCGCCATTCGCCGGTCGCGGATGCGGTCGCTCTCTTGCCGATCGAGCCGTTGCTCGTCCACCGCTCCGACGACCCGGTGACGGTCATGCGCCTGGCGACCGAGCATCCGCAGACCCGCCTGCTCGGTGTCGTCGATGACGCGGGTGTCCTCGTCGGGGTGCTCTCGGCGGTCCGTCTGGCCGAGGCCGTCATCGCCGGGGTCTCGCCGGAGACGTTGCTGGCCGACATCGCCGACGCTGATGATGCCGCCCGGTTCGGCCACGCGATCTCCGCTCGGTCGATCGGCGACGTCATGCTGCCGCCGGCGACGGTCACGGCGACGGCGACGGTCGATGAGGCCTTCCGGACGATGCATCGTCGTCACCTGACCGGCCTGTACGTCATCGATGCGGCCGGGCGGCCGACCGGCTACCTCGACCTGCTCGAGCTGACCCTGCGCTACGTCGAGGCGCTCGAAGCGGACCGCGCCGAGCGCTCCGGCGTCCCGCCGCAGTCGGCCGACTGACCGTCCGTGGAGGTCGCGCTCGCCGGGATCATCTTCGTCGTCACGTACGCGCTCATCGCGACGGATCGCGTCGACAAGACGCTGGCGGCCCTGGCCGGCGGAGCGCTCGTCGTCGTGCTCGGCCTGGTCGGGTCGGAGACCGCCTTCGCCGCCATCGATCTCAACGTCATCCTCCTGTTGACCGGGATGATGGTCATGGCCGGGATCCTGCGGCGGACCGGCTTCTTCCAGTGGATCGCCATCCGGTCGGTCAAAGTGGCTGGCGGCGAACCGTATCGGCTGCTCCTCGTCCTGAGCGCGGTCTGCGCGATCCTGTCGGCGTTCCTCGACAACGTCACGACCGTCGTCCTCATCGCGCCCGTCACGCTGTACATCGCCAACGTCCTGCGCGTGTCACCGGTGCCGTTCCTCATCAGCGAGATCCTGGCGGCGAACATCGGCGGCACGTCCACGCTCATCGGCGACCCGCCGAACATCCTCATCGGCTCGGCGGCCGGCCTGGGTTTCGAGGCGTTCCTGGTCAACCTCGCGCCCGTGGCCGCCATCGTGTTCGTCGTGTTCCTGGCGATGACCCGCGTGTTCTTCGCCGGGGACCTGGCCGTCCACGGCGAGGTCCGCGATGCCGTCCTTGCGCTCGATGAGCGTGAGGTCCTGAGCGACCTACCGCTCCTGCGTCGCAGCCTGCTGGTCGTCGCCCTGACCATCGTCGGCTTCCTCGTCGCCCATCCGCTGGGCATCGAGGCCGGGGTCATCGCCATCCTCGGCGCCGCCGTCCTGGCGCTCTGGTCGCGCCTGGACGCCGAGGCTGTCCTCGACGAGGTCGAATGGTCGACCCTGTTCTTCTTCGTCGGGTTGTTCATGCTCGTGGCGGCCATCGTCGAAGTCGGGATCATCGACTCGGTCGCCGACGCGCTCATCGACCTGACCGGCGGCGATGCGACGGTCACGACGCTCGGGCTGGTCTGGCTCAGTGGCATCGCCTCCGCGATCATCGACAACATCCCCTACACGGCGGCGATGATCCCGGTCGTCGAGCGCTTGGGGGCCACCGGCATCCCGATCGAACCGCTGTGGTGGGCGTTGGCGCTGGGCGCCTGCCTCGGTGGCAACGCGACGATCGTCGGCGCGTCAGCCAATGTCGTCGTGGCGAATCTGTCGGGCCGGGCGGGCCATGCCATCACCTTCGCCGGGTTCGTACGGTACGGTCTTCCGGTCACGGTGATGTCGCTCATCGTGGCGACCATCTACCTGTACGCGCGCTACCTGACGTAGAGGCCAGCCCTGCCCTTCGCCGTCGCCCAGCCGCCCGGCCCCATCGAGTCCCTTGCCGGCGCGTCGGAGGCGCCGCTCGAGGTCATGCTCGGCCTCTTTCTGTTGTTCGTGGCCGCCAAGTTCGGCGAGGAGGTGGCCCGCCGACTCGGCCAGCCGGCCGTGGTCGGCGAACTGCTCGGCGGCTTCGTCGTCGGGCCGGGTGTCCTGGGCCTGGTCGTCCCCGGGGAGACCGCCGCGGTCTTCGCCGAGCTGGGCGTCGTCATCCTGCTGTTCAGCGTCGGGCTCGAGGTCCGCCTCGATGACCTCCTGGCCGTCGGCCGGCCGGCCATCCTGACCGCGATCATCGCCATGCTCCTGCCGATCGCGGCCGGTGTGGCGGTCGGGCTCCTCGTCGGGGAAGGTGGCTACACGGCGGCCTTCGTCGGTCTCGCCCTGGCCGCGACGAGCATCGGGATCACCAGCCGCGTGCTGGCTGAACTCGGGGTCCTCGATCGGACCTTCGCGCGAGTGGTCCTGGGCGCCGCGGTCATCGACGATGTGCTGGCCCTCATCCTCATCGGCGTCGTGTCGGGCGCGGCGGAAGGCGATCTCTCGGCGTCGACGATGTTCGTGGCCGTGGCCGCCGTCGGCCTGGTCCTGCTTGGTTTCGCGGCGGCGCGGCGCGCTCGCGGGCTCAAGCGCGAGGCCTTCACCTGGCCGCTCTTCGCGGACACGCCGCTCGTCCCGTCGTTCATCTTCATGTTCGGGTTCGCCCTGGTGTCCGCGGCCATCGGCTTGGCGGCCATCATCGGTGCGTTCGTGGCCGGTCTCATCGTGGCCGAGACAGAGGCCCAGGACGAGGTCGAGCACGACATCAAGCCGCTCGCCTTGATCTTCACGCCGTTCTTCTTCGCGGTGACCGGGGCGCAGCTCGACCTGTCGGCGCTGCTCGACATGCGCGTCGCGGCGCTGGCCATCGGCCTGGCCCTGATCGGTGTCGTGACCAAGGCGGCCGGCGGCCTGGTCGGTGCGTGGTCGATCGGTCGCTGGGGTGCGACGACGGTCGGGTTCGGGATGGTCCCGCGGGGCGAGGTCGGCATCGTCGTGGCCAACCTGGGCCTGGCCGCCGGTCTCCTGTCCGAGGACGTGTTCAGCGCCGTCCTCGTCGCCGTCGTCCTCACGACGATCGTCGCGCCATATCTCCTGGCCTGGGCCATCCCACGCGCCATCGCGGAGTCCGACGCGGCGGAGGCAGCCCACCCCGTCGCGTGACGGTCAGCGGCGGCGGAAGAGCCCGCGACGGTCGTGCGCGTCGGTCTGCGTCGACCGACGGCGGCCGGTCCGGCGCAGGATCGCGTCGATCTCCTCGCGGTAGGGCCGTCCGATGGGCATCCGGTCCAGCCACTCGACGTATTCGAGGTCGGTCCGGGCGATCTCCCCGAGCGACCAGCCGCTGTAGCGGCCGAAGGTGATGAGGCTGCCCGACGGGTTGCCGGGCGGGCGGCCGGCGGCGCCTTCGCCATCGGCCGTGCGCATCGACGGGTCGTAGCCGCTGCCGACCGACGACCGACCGCTCGTCCAGTCGCGGGACACGGTCTCCGGCGGGCGTGGCGTCGCGCCGGATGGGGGAGGCGCGGCGTTCGCGCTCGTCCCGGTGGGACCCGTGCCGGTGGGACCCGTGCCCGTGGCATGGCCCGCGGCCGGCGGTCGGGATCGGGCGAGCGCCGCCTCGACCGCCCGTTCGCGATCGTGGGCGGCCCGCCGGGTCGGATCGCCGATGACGGCCCAGGCGGCATTGATCGCGGCCATCCGAGCGGCCGCGTCCGCACCGGGGGCGACGTCCGGGTGGTATTTCATCGCGAGGCGCCGGTAGGCGGCGACGATGACCTCGTCCTCGGCCTCCGGGTCGACCTGGAGAGTCTTGTACGGGTCCGGCGGGCCGCTCAGCGCCCCGGCCTCCGTCTCACGGGACGCCCGCTGACGGGACGTCCGGGCGCACCTCGGTCACGCCAGGGAGGCCAGGATGGCGCTCCAGGCCGAGGCCCTCGAGCGATGCCGCCAGGTCCGGCGTGGCGTCGGGACTCAGCCGCCGGAACAGGTAACGCACGACGTCGCGGAAGGCGGCCGTGATGGGCAGGGCCAGGATCGCCCCGAGCAGCCCGGCCAACGACCCGCCGACGACGATGGCGAAGATGACCGCGGCCGGGTGGAGGTTGGTCGCGTCGCCCTGGATCTTCGGCACGAGCACGTTGTTCTCGACCTGCTGGACCAGCGTGTACAGGACGAGCGCGGCGATGACCGCCTCGATCCCGGCCGTCGCGGCCAGGAGCACCGCCGGCACGGCGGCGATGATCGGGCCGATGATCGGCACGAGCTCGAGGATGCCGGCGATGACCGACAGCAGGACGGCGTAGCGGCCGAAGATGGGATCGATCGTCACGCTCAGGATGGTCAGGCCGATGAACGTGAACACGCCCACGGTCAGGCCCAGGATGAGCTGGCCGCGGACCCACTGGCCGAAGACCCGCTGGACCAGCCGGATGACCGCCCAGATGTCGAACCGCCAGGCCGGCGGGACCATCGCATCGAACTGCTGGGTCAGGCCGACCCGGTCCTTGAGCAGGTAGAACACCCAGACCGGCAGGATGATGTAGCCGAAGACCGCGCCCAGGAGGCTGCCGGCGCCGGTCACCAGGGGGAGCAGCAGCGACGGGTCGAAGGCGGGCGCCTCGCCGCCGCCCGAGCCGAGGTTGGCGATGAACGCGTCGACCCACTCGCGGATCGCGTCGGGAAGCTGCAGGCGGGCGTACATGTCACCCAGCCGCTGGAGCTGCTCCTGGAGCTGGCCGGCCAGCTGGGGCAGGTCGGCGATGAACTGGACGAGCTCGTTGATGAGCGGCGTGATCGTGAGGTTCAGGAACTCGATGAAGGCCAGGATGGCCACGATGTAGACGATGGCGATGGCCAGCGTCCGCCGCAGCCCGACGCGGACGAGCCACTTGACCGCCGGGTCGAGGAGGTACACGAGCAGGAGGCCGAGGACGAACGGCCGGAGGCTGTCGCGGGCCATCCAGAACAGCAGGCCGACGATGATCGTGGCCGCGATGAGGACGGCGACGCGCGGCGAGATCGGCGCGAACCGGGGGGCGTCGGACGGCGCGGTCGGATCCAGGAAGGGTGGTCGGGGCAGGGTGGCGACCCAGGCCTCGGTGGCCGTCGGCGCGGATGGGGCCTCGGGTCCGGGTTCGGCGATCGAGTGGTCCGACGCATCGCCGGCGGGTCCGCGGGCGGGATCGGGCGCCGGCCGGTCGGGCTCGTCCATCGTCCGGCAGACTACCAGACGTGCAGGCCGAACCATCGGCGGACCGCCCGATCGCGGACGAGCCGCCCGTCCAGCTCCCGGTCGCCGAGGCCCGTCAGCGCTGGCGGCTGACGGCCGGCCGGTCGGCCGCGGCTCCGGCCGCCACCCAGCGCGAGACCACGGAGGCCTGGGAGGCCGCGGTCCTGGAGGCCGGCCTGCCGGTCGCCCGGACGGCCGATGCACGATCCCGCCTGCGCTTGTCGTTCGGCGCCCCCCTCCCGGCCGGGATGGCCGCCGACGGGGAGCTCATCGACCTCGTCATCACCGAGCGTTGGCCGCGCTGGCGGGTCCGCGAGGCGTTGACGCCCTGCCTGCCCGCCGGCTGGCGACTCGTCGACCTCGAGGATGTCTGGCTGGCCGGTCCGGCCCTGGCCGGGCGCGTCGCCGCGGCCGACCACCGTGTCGAGCTCGCCGCTGATGCGCCGGATGCGGCGGCCCTCGCCGGGGCCGCCAGCCGCCTGCTGGCCGCCGAGACGCTCGTCCGGGCACGGATCAAGGGCGACCGGACCGTGGACTACGACCTTCGCCCCCTCGTCCTCGACGTCCAGGTGGAGGACGGGGCCCAGCCGGCAGTGCTGGCCATCCGAACGCGGATCCACCCGGAGCTCGGCACGGGACGACCAGAGGAGGTCGTGGCCGCCCTGGGCGATCTGCTGGGACGGCCCGTGCCGGTCGACGGGGTCACCCGGATCCGGCTGCTCCTCGTCGACGAGCTCGACTGAGCGTCGGTCAGGCGGCGGCCGCCATGGCGAGGGCCGGCAGGAACTGGTCCCACCCGACGGCATGGCCCTCGATCGACTCGGCCGGCAGGCCGCGATGGACGACGCGGACGATCGTCCCGTCGCCGTCCGGCCGGAGGGTCACCTCGACCGTGCTGCCGCCGGGCGGCACCGGGTCGCCCGGCATCTCCCAGCCCCAGCTGAACACGACGCGGTCCGGTGGCTGGACCTCGAGGTAGGTGCCGCTGACGATGTCCTCGCCGTTGTAGTCGATGCGCAGGACCCCGCCGGGGACGGGGTCGAGGTCGATGGAGCGACCCATCCAGCGGGCCATCCGCTCGGGATCGGTGAAGTACGGGAAGACGGTCGCCGGGCTGGCGGCGATCCGGATCTCGCGCTCGATCGCTGTCGGGTCAGCGGTCATCGTGTCGCGGCTGCTTGGCCGTGCGTCCATCGCGTTCCTCCTGCTCGGCCGCGGCGGCCAACCTCGCCAGGCCGGTCGCCCAGAACCCGTCCAGCCAGTCGCGCAGCTCGCGCGCCCCTTCCGGTCGCGCCCGGTACCAGCGTCGTGTGCCGTCGCGCCGCTCGGCGACCAGCCCGGCATCGCGCAGCACGGTCAGGTGCTGGGAGATGGCCGGTCGGGTGACCGCGAAGTGCGAGGCGATGGACCCCGCCGTGAGCTCGGCATCCCGCACGAGGGCCAGGATCTCGCGACGACGGGGTTCGGCGATGGCGCGGAGCGCGGCGTCCATGAGCGTTACGGTAGTCATGACTTACGTAAGTGTCAAGTGACATAGCACCACCGTGACGCGGTAGCATCGGCGGATGCGGAGCCCCCGTGGGGTCGCCATCGCCGGCGTCGTGGCCATGATCGTCCTGGCCACGGGCGCGTGTGGGCGGTCCCGTCCGCCGCCGGTCCACGTCCTGAACGCCACGGACATCCCGGTCGCCGTCTTCCTCGATGGGGCCCTGGTCGGCATCCATCCCCCCGGCGCCGAGGCCGAGGTCGAGCTGACACCCGGCGACCCGCCGTTCGTCGTCGAGGTCCGGTCCGGCAGCGGCGCCAGCCTGGGGTCGTTGACGGTCGACGCGTCGACGCTCGAGGCGGTCGAGGACGGGACCGCGGCCCTCGGCCAGTCGTTCGTCCTGCCATGCGGCCGGGTGCAGCTCTGGATCGGCGATCGCGACGAGGAGGCGGCGCGGCCGCCTGAGCAGGTCCCCCCGGTGGGGCCTTGCCCCTGAGCCGGACCGACTCCAGCCCGTCCGCCCGAGCACGGCCTCGATTGACCGGAACGGCCGTTCAGCCGTAGACTCCACCGTCCGCGTCCCGACCCCGAGGTCTGGGCGCCCCCATGTCCGACAGCCCGATCGCCACGTGCGCGTCGCCCGCCGTCGCCACCATCACTCCGGAAGGGTCCATGTACGCAGTCATCGAGACCGGCGGGAAGCAGTATCGCGTCGAGGTCGGCACCGAGCTCCAGGTCGAGCTCCTGGATGCCGAGGCCGGCAAGACCATCACCCTCGATCGCGTCCTGCTGGTCGCCGACGGCGACACGGCGACCATCGGCCAGCCGCTCGTCGACGGCGCCGCGGTCAGTGCCGAGGTCGTCCGCCAGGAGCGCGGCGACAAGGTCATCTCCTTCAAGTACCGCCCCAAGGCCCGGCGCCGGGTCAAGAAGGGCCATCGCCAGGAGCTGACCGTCCTGCGCATCAGCGACATCGTGGTCGGCGGCAAGAGCGCGGCGAAGGCCGTGGCCAAGGCCGAGTCGGACGCGAAGTCGGAGCGCCAGCGCCTCGAGGAGGCTGCGGCCGCCCAGGCGGCCAAGGACGCCGAGCTCGCGGCCAAGCTCGCCGCGCCGGCCAAGACCACGGCGGCCAAGACGACCAAGGCCGCGGCCAAGCCGGCGACCAAGGCCGAATCGGCTCAGGCTGACGAGGCGGCGCCGGCGAAGGCCGCGAAGCCGGCGGCCAAGCGGACCAGCACCAAGGCCAAGGCGGAGGCCGCCCCGGCGGACGAGGCCAAGGCCAAGGCACCAGCCAAGAAGCCGGCCGCCAAGCCCCGCGCCACGAAGAAGGACGAGTAGCGACCATGGCCCACAAGAAGGCAGGCGGCAGCGTCAAGAACGGCCGCGACAGCGTCGGCCAGCGACTCGGCGTGAAGGCCGGCGACGGCCAGCTCGTCCCGGCCGGCTCGATCATCGTCCGCCAGCGCGGGATGACCTTCCTGGCCGGCCCGGGCACGGGTCTCGGCAGGGACTACACCGTGTTCGCGACCGTGACCGGCAAGGTCAAGTTCGAGCACGCCACCAAGGACAAGAAGCGCATCCGGGTCGAGGCGGTCGAGACCGCCCCGGCGACCGCCTGACGGCGCCGAGCCACACCGGATCTAGCCGGCGACCACCGGCTGGGCGATGGCCTGGCACGGACGGCGTCGGAGGAGTACCAGACCGTGAAGCCCGATATCCATCCCACCTACTACGAGGCCAAGGTCCACTGCGGGTCCTGTGGCCGCGAGTGGACCGTCGGGTCCACCCGTCCTGAGCTGCGCGTCGACGTGTGCAGCAACTGCCACCCGTTCTTCACGGGCACGCAGAACATCATCGACACCGCCGGCCAGGTCGAGCGCTTCCAGAAGCGCCTGGAGCGCCAGGCTCGGAGCTAGCGCGACGGGCCGACCATCGGTCCGTCATCCCCATCGCCGCTAGACTTGCCGCGATGTCAGCCCCGTCCACCCCGGCCCCCCCCGGCGGTCCGCGCTACGCCTACGGCGGTCAGGCCCTCATGGAGGGCGTCCTCATGCGGGGCCGCGACGCGATCGCCGTCGCCCTCCGCCATCCGGACGGCCGGATCGTCACCGCCACCGAACGCCTCGATTCGGGCCTCCACGGCAAGCGCTGGGCCAAGTGGCCGTTCGTCCGTGGTCTCGTCGTCCTGTACGAGACCCTGGTCATCGGCACGCGCTGGCTCATCCGCAGCGCCAACGTCCAGGCCGAGGAGGACGACGTCGAGCTCGGCAAGGGCTCGGTCGTGGTCATGCTCGTGGTCACCCTCGTGGCGGCGCCATCGCGATCTTCTCGCTGCTGCCGCTGTTCGTCTCGAGCGTGGCCACCGCCGATGTCGACAACGGCTGGGCCCAGCCCGTCGTCGAGGCGATCATCCAGGTCGGCATCTTCCTGGGCTACCTGACCCTCGTCTGCCGGACGCCGGACATCCACCGCGTCTTCCAGTACCACGGCGCCGAGCACATGACCATCCACGCGCTGGAGGCTGGCGATCCGCTGACCGTCGACGAGGTCCGCAAGTACCCGACCGCCCATCACCGCTGCGGGACCGAGTTCCTCGTCGTCCTGGTGATGCTCTCGATCGTCGTCTTCGCCTTCGTCGGCAAGCAGCCGCTGCCGATCATGATCCTCAGCCGGCTGGTCGCTCATCCCGGTCCTCGCCGCCGTCGGCTACGAGATCCTCCGGATCGGGGCGCCGCTACCGGCGCAACCCCCTGGTCAAGGTGATCATGTATCCCGGGCATCCTCGTCCAGATGATCACGACCAAGCGGCCCGAGGACGACATGATCGAGGTCGCCATCACCTCGATGCAGGAGGCCCTCGTCGCCGACGGGCAGGCCGTCCCGGCCGGCTCGACCCCGTTCGAGCGCGAGCCGATGGACCTGCCCGTGCCCGACCCGGCCGCCGGCGCCCGATGGCGCTGGAGCCCACAGAGGTGGCGGCTGCGGCCGGTCCCGGCGAGCCGCCCGCGCTGACATGAGCGACCTCGACGCCACGCTGGCGGAGGTCGCGGACCAGTACGACGAGTCCAGGCCGAGCTGGCCAAGCCCGAGGTCGCGGCGGACCCCGAGCGAGATCCGACGGCTCGGGCAGGAGCTGGCCCGCCTGGAACCGACCGTGGAGGCCTATCGCCGCCTGACCGCGACGCGCGAGGAGCTGCGCCGGCGCCCGCGAGCTCCGCGATGCCGGCGACAGCGACGACGACATGCGCTCGATGGCTCGCGAGGAGATCGACCGCCTGGAGGCCGACGAGACGCGCCTCCTCGAGGAGCTCAAGGTCCTGCTCCTGCCGCGCGACCCGAACGACGGCCGCGACGTCATCCTCGAGGTCCGGGCCGGGGCCGGCGGCGACGAGGCGGCGCTGTTCGCCGCGGAGCTGCTCCGGATGTACCTCCGCTACGCGCCAGACCCACCGCTTCCAGACCGAGGTGGTCAACACCAACGAGACCGGCATCGACGGGCATCAAGGAGGCCATCGTCCAGGTCCGTGGCGACGGCGCCTACAGCCGCCTGAAGTTCGAGGGCGGCGTCCATCGCGTCCAGCGCATCCCGGCGACCGAGTCGAGCGGCCGGATCCATACCTCGACGGCGACGGTCGTGGTCATGCCCGAGGCCGACGAGGTCGAGATCGACATCGACGAGGAGCGGGACCTGCGCATCGACGTCAAGCGCTCGTCGGGTCCCGGTGGCCAGTCGGTCAACACGACCGACTCGGCGGTCCGCATCACCCACCTCCCGAGCGGCCTGGTCGTCGAGATCCAGGACGAGAAGAGCCAGCACAAGAACAAGGCCAAGGCGCTGTCCGTGCTTGCGCTCGCGCCTCCTCGACATCGAGATCCAGAAGCAGCGCGCGGCCGATTCGGCGGCACGCAAGTCGATGGTCGGCAGCGGCGACCGGAGCGACAAGGTCCGGACCTACAACTTCCCCCAGGACCGGGTGACCGACCACCGCATCGGCAAGACGGTCCACAACCTGCCCGGGGTCATGGCCGGCGACCTCGACGACCTCATCGACGCGCTGGTCATGGCCGACCAGGCCGATCGGCTGGCGTCCCTGACCGGGGACGGCGCGGACGGCGCCGCATGACCGAGGTCGCCACGGTCCGCTTCCTGCCCGCCCGGGACCTGCCCATCGCCCGGGCCACGGACCTCGGCTCCGTCCAGGTCCTCAAGCACGGCAATCGCTACCTCCTGACCGACACGTTCGGGGACATCCATCCCGACTCGCGCGGCCTGGGCCTGTACGACGGCGATACGCGCCAGCTGTCGTGCGCCGTCCTGCGCGTCGGCGGGGAGCGGCCGGTCCTCCTCCAGACCTCGGTCGGGGCGAACTACCGGGGCGGCATCCAGATGACCAACCCGTCCGCCGACCGCAACCCGGACGCCAAGGTCCATCCCATGGACGAGCTGGTCGGGCCGGACGATCGGCATCTCGCGCGAGCGGCTCATCGGCGGCGACGGGGTCGAGGAGCGGGTCCGGGTCGTGAACCACGCCTCGACGCCGGCCATCGTGCCCGTCGATCCTCGGGCTCGGCGCCGACGGCGCGGACATCTTCGAGGTCCGTGGCTACCCGCGGCTCAAGCGCGGGCGGCTGCTGCCGGTGGCGGTCACCGATCGCCGGGTGACGTTCCGCTACGACGGCCTGGACGCGGTCCGGCGGTCGACCCACCTGGCCTTCTCCGAACCGGCCATCTCGATCGAGCCCGGTCCACCCAGATCGGCCGAGCGACGGCATCGCCGACGACCGATCCGCAGTGCGCCTGGCCTGGCACGTGAAGCTCGGTCCCGGCGAGGAGCGCGAGCTGAGCTGGACGATCTGGTCCACCCTCCGACCGGCTGCCGACCCGAGCCTCGACGAGTCGACGACGCGCACCGAGCTCGAGGCCCTCTTCCCGGATGTGCCCCGCGTGTCCGCGGACGAGGGCGCCGCGGCCTACCACGCCTGGGAACGCGGCACGACGACGGTGGCCAGTGACCACGAGCTGTTCAACCTCGTCATCAAACGCTCGGTCGCCGACCTGCGCCTGCTCATCAACGACGGCCCAGGGCCGGACCAGCGCTACGTGGCTGCCGGCGTGCCCTGGTTCGCCACGATCTTCGGCCGCGACTCGCTCATCGCGTCATTCCAGGCGCTGCCGTTCCGGCCGCAGCTGGCGGTCGAGACGCTGACCGTGCTGGCCGCCTACCAGGCGACCGAGCTGGACCCGTCGCGCGACATGGAGCCGGGCAAGATCCTCCACGAGCTGCGCACCGGCGAGATGGCCGGGACCGGGGAGCTGCCCCACACGCCGTACTACGGGTCGGTCGATTCGACCCCGCTCTGGCTCATCCTGCTCGGCGCCACGTACGACTGGACCGGCGATGCCGACCTCGTCGACCGCCTGTGGCCGAACGCGCTGGCCGCCCTCGACTGGATCGACCGCTACGGCGACCGCGACGGCGACGGGTTCATCGAATACGAGCGGCAGACCGATCGCGGGCTGGTCAACCAGGGCTGGAAGGACTCGAGCGACGCGATCCGCGACCGGAACGGACACGATGTGCACCGCCCCGGTCGCCCTGGCCGAGGTCCAGGGCTACGTCTTCGATGCCAAGCGGCGCATCGCGGCGCTCGCCCGGGTGCGCGGCGACGAGGCCCTGGGCACGACGCCTGGACGACGGAGGCCGACGACCCTCCAGACCCGGTTCGAGGCGGCGTTCTGGATCGAGGACCGGCGCTACTACGCGATGGCCCTCGACGGGGAGAAGCGCCAGGCCGACGCCATCGCCTCGAACGCCGGCCAGTGCCTGTGGACCGGCATCGTCGCGCCCGAGCGGGCGCGCGACGTCATCGACCAGCTCCTTCGCCCGTCGATGTTCTCGGGCTGGGGCATCCGGACCTACGCGTGCCGGCCAGCCCGGCTATCAACCCGATCGGCTACCACAAGGGCACGGTCTGGCCGCACGACACCTCGCTCATCGCGGCGGGCCTGAAGCGCTACGGCTTCGACGACGCCTCGAACCGGCTGAGCGGGCAGGTCCTCGAGGCCGCCCAGCGGTTCCCCGACTACCGCCTGCCCGAGCTGTTCTGCGGCTTCGACCGGGGCGAGGCGACGACCCCGGTCCCGTACCCGGTCGCGTGCTCCCCGCAGGCCTGGGCCGCCGGCGCCTCGTTCCTGTTCCTCGTCGACGATGCTCGGCCTGCGCGCGCACGCGGCGAGCGGCGAGCTGGAGCTGTCCCACCCGCACCTGCCGGACTGGCTGGGCAAGGTGACCCTGACCGACCTGCGGGTCGGCGAGGCGTCGGTCGACCTGCTGTTCCACCGCTGGCGCGGGCACGACGAGCGCCGAGGTCCTGCGCAAGGTCGGCGACGTCGCCGTCACCGATCCGACTCTGAGTCCGGCGATGCCGACGACCCGCGAGTGGCTGGAGATCGGCGTCGCCCGTCTCCGGGACGCGGGCTCGGCGTCGGCCCGCCTGGATGCCGAGCTCCTCCTGGCCTATGCCAACGGGGTCGACCGGACCGCGATCCTCGCCCATCCGGAGGCGCCGGTCGGGACCGGCCCGGCGCAGACCTACGAGGCGCTCCTCGACCGTCGGGCCGCCGGCGAGCCGGTCGCCTATATCCGCGGCATGAAGGAGTTCCACGGCCTGGCCTTCAGCGTCGACGCGCGGGCGCTCATCCCGCGCCCGGAGACCGAGCTCCTCGTCGACCTCGGCCTCGCCGAGGTCATGCACCGACTGACCGGATCGGCGCGGGCCATCGGCGGACCGGCCATCGAGGTCGTCGACATCGGGACCGGCAGCGGCGCCATCGCCGTCGCCCTGGCGGTCGCGCTGCGCGATCGACGCGTGCCGCCGGAGGAGGTCGCCATCCTGGCCCTCGACGTGTCGCCCGACGCCCTCGACCTGGCCCGTGAGAACGCCGTGGGCCACGCGGTCGGCGACCGGCTCGCCTTCCGCGAGGCCGACCTGGTGCCGGACGACCTGCCCCCAGTCGATCTCGTCCTCGCCAACCTGCCGTACGTGGACCACGCGACGCTCCCGACGCTCCCCGTCGCGGCCAGCTTCGAGCCGGCGCTGGCCCTCGACGGCGGCCCCGACGGGCTGGCGGTCATCGCCCGACTCGTCGACCGGCTGGACACCCTCCTCGCGGTCGACGGCGTCGCCCTCCTGGAGATCGGCGCCGACCAGGGCGACGGCGTGACCGACCTCGTGGCCGAGCGCCGGCCGGGCTGGTCGTGCCGGATCGTGCCCGATCTGGCCGGTCTGCCGCGGGTCGCCCGGATCGAACGCGGGGCCGAGCAGCCACGGGACCGGCGGCTGAGGGTGGTCCGACCGGCGTTCCCCATCCGCCTCGTCGCGCTCGACATCGACGGCACGCTCATCGACGACGACCTGGTCGTCGGGCCGCGCACGCGGGCCGCCGTCCGCGAGGCCATGGCCCGGGACGTCGCGGTCTCCCTCGTCACCGGGCGGATGGTCTCGTCCGCCCTGCGCTTCGCGCGGGAGCTGGGCCTGACCGCGCCGGTCGTCGGCTATCAGGGCGGGCTCATCCGGGCGATGCCCCTCCCGGAGTCGACCCGCCTCGGCCGGTTGCTGCGGCACACGCCGCTGGCCGCCGACGTGGCCCGGGACATCATCGACTGGACCCGCGAGCAGGGCCTGGATCCGCATGTCAATCACCTCGAGCGGTTCATCCTCCGAGCGGACGACCCGCGCGCCGACGACTACTCGGCGTTCATGGGCGCCCAGGCCGAGCTCGTGCCGGACCTCCGGGCGGCCATCCGCCACCCGGTCACGAAGGTCCTCGCCGTCGGCGAGCCGCCGATGCCCAACGCCCTGGCGCCTGCGGCCCGGGCGGCCTTCGCCGGGCGGGCCGACGTGACCATCTCGCACCCGAGGTTCCTCGAGTTCGTCGCGCCTGGGGTGTCCAAGGGCCGCGCCATCCGCTACCTGGCGCGGCGCCTCCGCGTGCCGCTGGCGGCGACCCTGGCCATCGGCGACCAGTGGAACGACCTCGAGATGCTCGGCGAGGTGGGCCACGGTGCCGCGATGCCGACCGCGCCGGCGGAGGTCCAGGCTGTCGCCCGCTACATCGCCCCACCGGTCGCGGATGAAGGCGTGGCCCAGATGATCGAGCGTCTCGTCCTGGCCTCACCGGACGACGCCCTGGCCGCCTCCCGGCAGCTCGCCGCCGAACGACGCGAGCACGTCGCGGCATCGACCGGATGACGGCCCGCGTCGTCCCGGACGGGCCGGCCGGCCGCGCGGACGCGGCCGACGTCCTGCGCGCCGGCGGCGTCGTGGCCCTGCCGACCGACACGGTCTACGGGATCGGCGTGGCGCTGGCGACCCCGGGCGGCATCGAGCGCCTGTTCGCCGCGAAGCGCCGGCCGCCCGACAAGGGGATCATGCTCCTCCTCGATGACGCCGCCCAGGCAGCACGGATCGGGCGGATGACGCCGGCCGCCGCGGCCCTCGCCACCGCGTGCTGGCCGGGCGGCCTGACCGTCGTCGTCCCCCAGCGCCCTGATGTCCCGCTGCCGGCCGTCCTGACCGGTGGCGCCTCGACGATCGGCCTGCGGGCGCCGGACCATGACGCTCCGCGGGCGCTGGCCCGGGCGGTGGGGCCGCTGCCGGTCACCTCGGCCAACGTCTCGGGCCTGCCGGAGGCCAGCGACGCGGCCGCCATCGTCGAGCAGCTCGGGGCGGCCGTGGACCTCGTGCTGGATGGTGGCCCGGCCCATGGCGGACCGGCCTCGACCGTCGTCGACTGCACCGACGAGCGGCCGACCATCCTGCGCCAGGGCGCGGTCCCGCTGGAGCGGGTCATCGCCGTCCTCGAGGCCGCCGGGGTGGCGCACGACCTCGGCTGAGGGGACGGCGGCGCCGTCCGCGGTCGCGTTCGTGGGAAGATACCGGCCGAGTGGGGGCGGGGCGCCGGAAGACGGGTCGGCGTCGGCGAGGGAAGGAGTCATCGACGCATGACCATGTCGAAGCCACGCGGCCTGGCGCTCGAGTCGATCGCCGAGGTGGATCCCGTCCTGTGGGAGGCGATGCTCGGCGAGCGCCGCCGCCAGCACGACAAGATCGAGCTCATCGCCAGCGAGAACTACGTGTCCGCGGCGGTCATGGAGGCCCAGGGCTCGTGGCTGACCAACAAGTACGCGGAAGGCCTGCCGGGCAAGCGCTACTACGGCGGCTGCGAGTTCGTCGACATCGCCGAGACCCTGGCCCAGGAGCGTGCGCTGGCCCTGTTCCCCGGCGCCGAGCATGTCAATGTCCAGCCCCACTCCGGGGCCCAGGCCAACATGGCCGCCTACTTCTCCGTCCTCAAGCCGGGCGACCGGATCCTGGGCATGAACCTGGCCCACGGCGGCCACCTCACCCACGGCATGGCCCTCAACTTCAGCGGCAAGCTCTATGAGGTCCACGCCTACGGCGTCCGCCAGGACACGGAACGCATCGACTACGACGCGATGGAGACGCAGGCGCGCGAAGTCCGGCCCAAGCTCATCGTCGGTGGGGCCAGCGCGTATCCCCGGATCTGGGACTTCGAACGGATGGCCGACATCGCCCACAGCGTGGGTGCTCTCCTGTTCGTCGACATGGCCCACGTCGCCGGCCTCGTCGCGGCCGGGGTCCATCCCAGCCCGTTCCCGCACGCCGACATCGTCACGACGACGACCCACAAGACGCTGCGCGGACCGCGCGGCGGTCTCATCTTCTCGAGGCACGAGCTGCCCTCGTCGGTGGACCCGGCGGACTTTCCCGCGCTCAAGGGGTCCCTCGGCGCCGGCATCGACAAGACCGTCTTCCCGGGCGTCCAGGGCGGTCCCCTCATGCAGGTCATCGCCGGCAAGGCGGTCGCGTTCAAGCTCGCCGCGGAGCCGACCTTCCGCGCCGACCAGGAACGCACCGTGGCCAACGCCCGGGTCCTGGCCGAGACGCTCGCCGAGCTCGGCGCCCGGGTCGTCTCCGGCGGGACGGACAACCACCTGATGCTGGTCGACGTGACCCCGCTGGGCGTGACGGGCAAGGAGGCCGAGCACCTGCTCGACGAGATCGGGATCACGGTCAACAAGAACGGCATCCCGTTCGACCCGCTGCCGCCCAACACGGCCTCCGGCATCCGGCTGGGCACCCCGGCCACGACCTCGCGCGGCTTCGGCGAGGGCGAGATGCGGGCGATCGGTCGGATGATCATCGAGGCCATCGCCACGCGCGGCGACGAGGCGGCGCATCGGCGGCTGGCCGATGAGGTCCGCGACATCACCGGCCGCTTCCCGGTCCCGGGCCTGCCGTCCGCGTGAGCGCGTCGAGGTGACGTCCCGTCCTCCGGCGGTCGCTCGCCGGTGACCTTCATCGAAGGGGTCGAGTCGAGCATCGCGCCGATCGTCGTGGTGTTCCTCGTGGCGACCTTGCTGGCGTACGTCATCACGCCGCTCGTCCGCCGGATCGTCCTGCGCTTCGACGTCGTCGATCGGCCCGAGGCCCGCCGGGTCAACACCGCTCCGGTCCCGCGGGCCGGTGGGCTGGCCATCGCCGCCGCGTTCCTGCTCGTGGCGTCCGCGTTCATCGCCCTCAACGAGACGGCCGGCTGGGTGCCCACGCCGCTGACCCTGGCGTCGGGCGATCTGGCCGCCCTCCTGCTGGGCGGCGCCCTCGCAGCGGCCATCGGCGCGATCGACGACCTGTTCGACCTGCGGGCGCGCTGGCAGCTCGCCGGCCAGGTTGGGCTGGCCTTGTTCGCCGTCGCGCTGGGCATCGGCGTCGACGTCATCGCCAACCCGTTCGGGAGCGGCGTGCTCCGGTTCAACGAGTTCTTCTCGGTCGGGTTCACCGTGTTCTGGATCGTCGGGATGATCAACAGCATCAACTGGATCGACGGGCTGGATGGCCTGTCGTCGGGCATCGCCCTCATCGCCGCGGTGACCCTGGGCGTCATCAGCCTGACGACACAGGTCAGCCAACCGCTCATCGCCGTGTTGTGCTTCGCCCTGGCCGGGGCGTTGTTGGGCTTCCTGCGCTGGAACTTCCACCCGGCGACGATCTTCGCGGGCACGAGCGGGGTCCAGTTCGTGGGCTACTCGCTGGCCGTCCTGTCGATCCTGGGTTCGGCCAAGGTCGCCGTCGCGCTCCTGGTCCTCGGCGTGCCGATCATCGACACGTTCTGGATCATCGTCCGGCGCCTGCTCGACGGCCGGTCGCCGTTCGCGCCGGATCGGTCGCACATCCACCATCGGCTGCTCGACCTCGGTCTGTCACACCGCGACACGGTGTTCGTCATCTACGGGATCTGCGCGGCGCTCGGGCTGGTCGCCCTGGTCCTGTCCGAGGTGACCCAGCTCTACGCCTTCCTCGGCGTGTTCGTCGTGTCCGGCCTCGTCCTGTTCGGCCCGACCCGCGGTGCCTTCCGCCGGCCCGAGGAGCTGGAAGCGGAGGCCTACGAGCCCGACCCGCGATGACTGGTCCGGTGGCGGGCCGGGTCGACATCGACGCCTTCGTCGTCATCCGCTGACCATCGCGCTCGACACCGGGTGCTAGCATCGCCGTCGATGCAGCCGTCCACTCGTGGCGCACCGGGGCGGGGAGCCGGATGACCGGCGAACTCGTGCTCCTCGGGATGGCCGCCCTCGTCGCGGCCGGTCTGCTCACCCCCGTCGGACGCCGCCTGCTCAGGACGACGGTGGACCTCATCGACGGGTCGCTCCTCGCCTACGGCCTGCGTCAGACGCTGGGGCTCGACACGACCACGCGGCGGGCACGACGGATCGCGCAGCGGCGCGCCGCGGAACAGGCCGAGATCGAGCGGCGGATCGGTGTCGGTGCGATGGGGTCGGCCATGCCGGCCGCCTTGCCGCCGACCCGCCTCGTCGCGTCCGGTGAGGCGTCGGGCGGCGGTCGATTCCGCCTGACGGCGTTCGGCGGCACCACCGTCACGCGCCAGCAGCACCTCCGGGACGCCGCCACCGCGCTGGCGGTCATCGTCATCGCGGTCGTCGGGCTCAACCTCTTCGACAGCCGGACCGATGGCGGCGTGCTGAGCGCGACAGGCACGCCCGGTCCGGCGGCGACCGAGCCGTCCCCGACGACGAGCGCGTCGGCGACGGCCAGCCCGACCACGACGGCGTCGAACGGTTCGCTCTCGGCGGTCCCCGCCGGAGCCCCGGCCGCCGAGGCGACCGCCGGGCCGGCAGCGACGGCCGTGCCCGGGACACCGTCCCCGGTCGCCGGCGACGTGCCGCTCAACCCGATCACCTTCGAGCGCATCCGTTTCCGGATGACCGGGACGCGGGCGGGCTCCACCGTCCAGGTCCGCCTGGCCTGGGCCGCCCACGACGCAGCCGACCGACGCGGTGCGGCTGCCGGGATCGATGGCTTCCGCCTCGAGGCACGCATCGACGGCGGTCGCTGGCGGCTGGTCGAGCGCCTGCCGGCCCGGACGACGTCGGTCGTCCAGGCCATCGACGTCGGGCGGTCGACGACATTCCGCGTGCGCGCGACCGGCGAGGCGATCGCGAGCGAGGACGCGGGCCCGGCGGTCGCCACCTGGCCGGCCATGCGCCCCGTCCTCCTGCAGGACGGCGGCGGACGCATCGACTACAGCGGCGCGTGGCGCTCGGCCGAGGGCTCCAGCCTGTCCGGCGGCACCGTCCGGTTCGCGACCGGGGCCGGTGGCCGGGCGGCGATCCGGTTCCGGGGCACGGACGTCGGCTGGCTGGCCACCCTCACGCCGACGAGCGGCCGTGCCCGCGTCGTCCTGGACGGCCGGGTCGTGGCGACGGTCGACCTTCGCTCGAGCGCGGTCGCCTACCGCCAGCTCGTGTTCCGTCGCCATCTGCCGAGCGCCGGCCCGCACGTCCTGGAGATCCGTCCGCTGGGCGACGGCCGCGTGGACCTCGACGCGATCGTCGCCCTGCGCTGAGGCGAGCGACCGCCAGCGACCCCGACCCCGTTCGTGGCGGTCTCGGACGCGCACCTGCTACACTACGGCCGCCTTGACAGGTCGCCCATGAGCGAGTCCGGGACCGGGCTCGGGTATCTCGTCCTCTTCACCGAGATCGGTTTCACCCTTCTGGTCACGACGCTGCTGGGCGCGCTCGGCGGCTATTGGCTCGACGAGCGCCTCGGGACGGCTCCGCTCCTCGGGCTGATCGGCTTCCTCGCCGGCGCCGGGATCGGGACGTACGGGATCTACAAGCTGGTGAGTCGCTTCCTGGCGACCATCGAATGAGGAGACGGTCGGTGCCGGCCCCGCGGCGACCGACCAAGGATGGCCCGAGCGCGGCGTGACGCCGCGCTCCTGTGTGTGGAGCGACCGTGACGAGCGAAGGACCCGCCGCGATCGAGAACCCCGCGCCCGCGCGCCGGCGGAGTCGCAAGGTCGATTGGCTGCTCATCGTCGGGCTGGTCATCGTCGCCAACCTGGTCGCGTTCCTACTCTTCCCGCCGTTCGACAAGGAGCACCCCGATTCCGGGGAGTGCGCCTATCCGGTCTGCTACATCGAAGGCACGCTCGAGCTCGTCGCCCCGGAGCCGGTGTGGCCGCCGGAGGCGGTCGAGCAAGCCCACCATGATCACGAGGAAGGCATCGCCCCGCCGCTCCTGACCTGGGACATCAGCATCACCAACACGATCCTCACGATGTGGATCATCACCGTGCTGCTGATCGTCGGCCTGCTCCTGATGACCCGGAAGCGGGACATGATCCCGGGTCGCGCCCAGAACGCGATCGAGGCCCTGTACGACGGCCTGCAGGGATTCGCCCTGTCGCTGGGCGGTCCGGCCGCCAAGACCTATGTCCCGCTGTTCGTGACCCTGTTCATCTACATCCTGCTGTGCAACTGGAGCGGCCTGCTGCCGTTCGTCGGCCGGATCCCGCTGTTCCGGGCCCCGACCAGCGACGTGAACATCACGATCGGGCTGGCCCTCGTCGCCTTCTTCATCTTCCACATCGAAGGCGTCCGCCGGCTCGGCGCCGGGGGCTACTTCGGCAAGTTCCTGCCCCTGCGGGAGTTCAAGCAGGGCATCGGCGCCGGGATCATCGCCCTGTTCGTCGGCCTCATCGAGCTCATGCTCGAGTTCGTCAAGCCGCTCACGCTGTCGATGCGACTCTTCGGCAACATCTACGGTGGTGAGGTCGCGCTGGGCGTGATCCTGGCCCTGACCATCGCCTTCTTCCCCGTCGCGCTGTACGGCCTGGAGCTCATGCTCAACACCGTCCAGGCGCTCATCTTCGCCGTCCTCACGCTCATGTTCACCCTGGCGGCCATCGAAGGCCACCACGAGGAGCATGCCGACCACACCGCGCCGATCGCCAGTCCCATGGGTCCCGACGAGATGGACCAGCTGGCGGCACCGGCGCACTGACCACCCAGGTCCCGAAGGATCCCGGACCGTCGGTCCGGGGATAGGAGGAACAGCACACATGGAAATGATCGGCGCGGGCCTCGCGGCCCTCGGCGTGCTCGGCCCGGGCATCGGCATCGGCATCCTCGGCGGCCTGTCGTCGAGCGCCATCGGCCGGAATCCCGACGCGGCCGGCCAGATCCGCGGCCTCGCGATCATCCTCGCGGCGTTCGCTGAGGGCCTCGGCGTCCTCGCGGTCGTGGTCGGCCTGCTCATCGTCTTCACCGCCTAGGCCGACGTGGTCGACCGGACGGAGACGGAGGGACAGCGGACATGACGATCAACCTGTTCTGGGTGCTCGTCAGTGCCATCAACTTCCTGCTCCTGCTGGCCATCATCTGGACGTTCGCGTTCAAGCCACTGGCCAAGACCCTCGACGACCGCAAGGCGGCCATCGAGCAGGGGCTCAAGGACGCCGAGCAGGCGCGCCGCGATCGAGAGAGCGCGGAAGCGGAGCGTGCGGCGACCCTGGGGGAGGCCCGGCGCGAGGCGAACGACATCCTGACCCGAGCCCAGAAGGTGGCCCAGGAGAGCCGTGACGCGGACATCGCCGCGACCCGCGAGGAGCTCGAGCGGATGCGCACTCGCGCCACCGCCGAGATCGAGGCGGAGAAGACGCGCGCCATCGGCGAGCTGCGAGCCGAGGTCGCCGACCTCGCCCTGGCGGCCGCGGGCCGTGTCGTCGGCGAGACGATGTCCGATGACCGCCAGCGCCGGCTGGTCCAGGAGTTCCTGGCCACGTCCGGTCGGGGCGAGCGGACGGCTGGCTGATGGCCCGTCGGGACACGGCCCCGCGGCGGTACGCCGAAGCGGCCTTCGAGATCGCCCAGCGCGACGGCACCGTCGAGCGCTGGCGGTCCGAGCTGGAGGCGGCCTCGGCCATCGTCGGTGACGAACGCGCCCTGCGCGCGCTCGCCAACCCGTCCGTGCCCATCGACCAGCGCTCGATGGCGGTCGCGGCGTTGCTCCAGGGCATCGCCTCCGACCCTGTCCAGAACCTCATCCAGCTGCTCCTGCGCCGGGGTCGGATCGAAGGGCTGCCGCGCGTCGCCGCGGAGTTCCGCCGTCTCGACGACCGCCGTCAGGGCATCACCCACGCCACAGCCACGAGCGCCGCACCGCTCACGCCGGACGAGGTCCAGGCGTTGACCCAGCGGCTCGAACGATCCACCGGCGGTCGCATCGCCCTCGACGTCCAGGTCGATCCCAGCCTGCTGGGTGGCCTCGTCGTGCGCGTCGGTGACCGCATGATCGACGGGAGCGTCCGAGGTCGCCTGGAGCGGCTGCGGAATCAGCTCATCTCGGGCGCCCTCTAGGAGTTCGCAGCCATGGCCATCCGGTCCGACGAGATCACCAGCATCATCAAGTCCGCCATCGATTCCTTCGACTCGGGCGTCGAGAGCCGCAGCGTCGGCACCGTCGTCGAGGTCGGAGACGGCATCGCCCAGATCTACGGGCTCGACGGGGCGCTCGCCTCGGAGATGCTCGAGTTCCCCGGCGGGGTCATGGGCATGGCCCTCAACCTCGAGGAGGAGACGGTCGGCGCGGTCGTCCTCGGCGACGCCTCGGCGATCAAGGAAGGCGACACGGTCAAGACCACCGGCCGCGTCGTCGAGATCCCCGTCGGCCAGGCGCTCCTGGGCCGGGTCGTCGACCCGCTCGGCCGCCCGCTCGACGACAAGGGCCCCATCGCCGCGACGGCCACCCGCCCGGTCGAGCGCATCGCCCCGGGCGTCATCGTCCGGAAGTCGGTCGACACGCCGGTCCAGACCGGCATCAAGGCCATCGACGCGCTCATCCCGATCGGCCGCGGCCAGCGCGAGCTGATCATCGGCGACCGCCAGACGGGCAAGACGGCCATCGCCATCGACACGATCATCAACCAGAAGGGCAAGGGCCTCGTCTGCATCTACGTGGCCATCGGCCAGAAGCTGTCGACGGTCGCCAACACGGTCGCCATCCTCGAGCAGTACGGCGCGATGGATCACACGATCGTCGTCGTCGCCGGCGCCGAGGATCCCGCCCCGCTCCAGTACCTCGCCCCGTACGCCGGTGTGGCCATGGGCGAGGAAGTCATGGAGAACGGCGTCGAGGTCGCCGGCCAGGGCCAGGTCAAGGACGCCCTGTGCGTCTACGACGACCTGTCCAAGCACGCCTGGGCGTATCGCGAGATGGCCCTGCTGCTGCGCCGCCCGCCCGGCCGCGAGGCCTACCCGGGCGACGTCTTCTACCTCCACAGCCGGCTCCTGGAGCGCGCCGCCCGCCTCAACGACGAGAACGGCGGCGGCTCGCTGACCGCCCTGCCGATCATCGAGACCCAGGCCGGTGACGTGTCGGCCTATATCCCGACCAACGTCATCTCCATCACCGATGGCCAGATCTTCCTCGAGACGGACCTGTTCAACGCCGGTCAGCGGCCGGCCCTGAACATCGGCATCTCGGTCTCGCGCGTCGGGTCGGCGGCCCAGACCAAGGCGATGAAGAGCGTCGCCGCGCCGCTGAAGCTGGACCTCGCCCAGTACCGCGCCCTGGCCGCGTTCGCCCAGTTCGCGTCGGACCTGGACAAGGCCACTCGCGACCAGCTGACCCGAGGCGAGAAGCTGTCCGAGATCGTCAAGCAGCCGCAGTACCAGCCGCTCCCCGTGGAGAAGCAGGTCGCGATCCTGTACGTGGCGACGACGGGCAAGGTCGACGACGTCCCCACGCCGCGGGTCAAGGAGTTCGAGACCGGCTTCTACCGCTTCCTCGAGACGGAGCGCCCCAAGATCCTGACCGAGCTCGGCGAGACCAAGGCCCTCAACGACGAGCAGCGCGCCGCGCTCGACGACGCCGTCGACGCCTTCCGCGAAACCTTCCTGGCGTGACCGGCGCCCCCACGGAGATCGACTTGAGAAACCGGCGCTGTGGCGCTTCACGGCAAGGCGACCGCGAGGACGCGAGCGAGCGCACCCCAAGGTGCGTGAGCGAGCGCCCGCAGCGGGCAACGCGGCCGTGGAGTGATCACGGCGACGGCTGAGGTTTCATGGCAAGCCAACGCGATATCCGGCGCCGGATCGGCGCCGTACGCAACATCAAGCAGATCACGCGGGCGATGCAGTTCGTGGCCGCGTCCAAGTTGAAGCGCGCCCAGGACTCGACGCTCGCCGCCCGGCCGTACAGCGAGAAGCTGGACGAGGTCCTCGCCGACCTCGCGGCCGTGCTCGGGGCGGAGGACCACCCGCTCCTGGCCGAGCGTGAGGGCGGCAAGCGCCTGCTCGTGCTCATCACGACCGACCGCGGCCTGGCCGGCCCGCTGAACACGAACACCATCCGGTACGCCTCGCGCGAGATCCTCGACCACCCGGGCGACCTGACCGTCATCACCGTGGGCCGCAAAGGCCGCGACGCGATGCGCCGCTCGGGCGTCCCGCTGGAGGCCCACTTCGCCGGCTTCGGCGACCGGCCGGTGTTCGGCGACGTCATCCCGCTGGCCCGGCTCATCGCCGACGACTTCCTGGCCGGCACGTACGGCCGCGTCGACATCGTCTACAGCCGGTTCGTCACCACGCTCACTCAGCGGCCGGAGATCCTCCAGCTGCTGCCGATCCGCCCGACCGAGGACACCGAGGGCATCCCCGGTGGCCAGTTCATCTTCGAGCCGAGCGCCGCGGCCGTCCTCCAGCAGCTGCTCCCGCGCTATGTCGCGACGCGGCTGTTCCAGGCCGTCCTCGAGGGCAAGGCCAGCGAGGAGTCGAGCCGGATGGTCGCGATGAAGAACGCGACCGAGAACGCCGAGGACCTCATCGAAGACTTGACCCTTTCCTACAACAAGGTTCGCCAGTCGAACATCACCCGCGAGATGATCGAGATCGCGTCCGGCGCCCAGGCACGCTAGCTGCCTGGCATCGCCAGCGCGCTGGCGCCGAACGAACGCACACAGGACGCAGGAGGCACCCCACCCATGGCGACAGCCGCTCCGGCCGGTATCGGTCGGGTCATCCAGATCACCGGACCCGTGGTCGACATCGAATTCCCCGCCGGTCAGCTGCCGGCCATCCTCAACGCCGTCGAGATCCAGCGCGACGGTCAGGATTCGCTGGTCTGCGAAGTCCAGCAGCACCTCGGCAACAACTGGGTCCGCTCGGTCGCGATGACGACGACGGACGGGCTGGCCCGTGGCGTGGCGGTCCACGACACCGGGGCCCCCATCACCGTGCCCGTCGGCGAGGCGACCCTGGGTCGCGTCTTCGACGTCCTGGGCCGCCCCATCGACAACAAGGGCCCGGTCAACGCCGAGGTCTCCCTGCCCATCCACCGCCAGGCCCCGAAGTTCGACGAGCAGTCGACCGAGGTCGAGGTCTTCGAGACCGGCCTGAAGATCATCGATCTCATCTGCCCGTTCAAGAAGGGCGGAAAGATCGGCATCTTCGGTGGGGCCGGCGTCGGCAAGACGGTCATCATCCAGGAGCTCATCCGGAACGTCGCCCAGGAGCACTCCGGGTACTCGGTGTTCGCCGGCGTCGGCGAGCGCAGCCGTGAGGGTAACGACCTCATCGCCGAGATGACCGAGTCGGGCGTCCTGGCCAAGACCGCCTTCGCGTTCGGCCAGATGAACGAGCCGCCCGGCGCCCGCCAGCGGGTGGCCCTGACCGGCCTGACCATGGCCGAGTACTTCCGCGACGAGGAGGGCCGCGACGTCCTCCTGTTCATCGACAACATCTTCCGCTTCACCCAGGCGGGGTCGGAGGTCTCGGCGCTCCTCGGCCGGATGCCGTCGGCGGTCGGCTACCAGCCGAACCTGGCGACCGAGATGGCCGGCCTCCAGGAGCGGATCACGTCGACCAAGAAGGGCTCGATCACCTCGCTCCAGGCTGTGTTCGTCCCCGCCGACGACTACACCGACCCGGCGCCGGCGACGACGTTCGCCCACCTCGACTCGACGATCCGCCTGGAGCGCTCCATCGCCGAGCTCGGCATCTACCCGGCCGTCGATCCGCTGACCTCGACCTCGCGCGTCCTGGACCCGAACGTCGTCGGCCAGGAGCACTACGACGTCGCCCAGGAGACGAAGCGCGTCCTGCAGCGCTACCGCGACCTCCAGGACATCATCGCCATCCTCGGCATCGACGAGCTGTCCGAGGACGACAAGGCGACCGTGGCCCGGGCCCGCCGCCTGCAGCGCTTCGCCAGCCAGCCGTTCTTCGTCGCCGAGGTGTTCACCGGCCGACCGGGCGCCTACGTCTCGATCAAGGACACGGTCGCGTCGTTCAAGGAGATCCTCGAAGGCAACACCGACACGCTGCCGGAGCAGGCCTTCTTCCTGGCCGGCACGGTCGACGACGTTCGCGAGAACGCGGCGAAGCTCGGCGGCTGACATGACCATCCAGCTGGAGATCGTCACGCCCGAGCGCCTCGCCTATGCGGACGAGGTCGATTCGGTCGTGCTGCCGGGCTCGGAAGGCGAGCTGGGGGTGCTCCCGCATCACGCCCCGTTGGTGTCGATGCTCGGCGTCGGCGAGCTGCGCATCCGCAAGGGCGGGGCGGAGGAGTCGTTCGCCATCGTCGGCGGCTTCCTGCAAGTCCGCCCGGACAAGGTCGTGGTCATGGCCGAGACCGCCGACATGGCCAGCGAGATCGACCTCGAGAAGGCGCAGGAAGCGCGCCGTGAGGCGGAGCAGGCGCTCCAGTCCGGCTACCACGAGGGTGCCGACCTGGCGGCCGCGCGGGCCCAGCTACAGCAGGCGCTCCTCCGGATCCGGGTCGCCGAGCGGCGCCACCGCGAGGGGCCCCGGCGCCGCTAGGCCATGGCCGACGCCAAGCCGTTCCATTGGGAATACGTTCCGGAGCCGGTGGCGCCGGAGCTGTTTCGCGTGGAGGGCGGCCGGCCGCTGAGCGGGTCGGTCGCGATCAGCGGGGCCAAGAACGCGGCCCTCAAACTGCTCGCGGCCGCGACCCTGACCGGTGAGCGCTGCCGGCTCACGAACGTCCCCGAGATCGAGGACGTGCGGGTCATGGCCCAGACGCTCACCGAGCTGGGCGTCGTCGTGGACCACCCGGAGCCGAATGTCTACGAGGTCGCCGCCGGCGATGTCGACTGGCTGTTCGTGCCCCTCGAGGCGGCCGCCAAGATGCGCGCCTCGTTCATGCTCCTGGGCCCGCTCCTGGCCCGCTTCGGGCGAGTCATCATCAGCAACCCGGGCGGCGACCGGATCGGGCGGCGACCGGTCAACCTGCATGTCGACGCGATGCGGGCCCTGGGCGCCCAGATCGAGTACCGCAACGGCTACTACTTCGCGACCGCCCCGGGTCGCCTGCGCGGCACCGAGGTCACGTTCCCGTTCGTGTCGGTCATGGGTACCGAGAACGCGATGCTCGCGGCGACCCTGGCCGAGGGGCGGACGATCATCCGGCCGGCGGCCCAGGAGCCGGAGGTCGACGACCTCATCGACTTCCTGGGCAAGATGGGCGCCCAGGTCCGCCGGACCGCGCCCGATACGATCGAGGTCGAAGGCCGCAAGCGCCTGCGCGGCGCTGAGCACCGGGTCATCCCGGATCGGATCGAGGCGGGCACGTTCATCGTGGCCGGCGCCGTGACCGGTGGCCGGATCACCCTGACCGGAGCGCCGTGCGACCACCTCGGCGCCTTCGTCGAGCTCATCGGGCGGACCGGCGTGGACATCTCCTGCGGCACCGACACGATCGAAGTCGACGGCAGCGGCTTGGCCGGCGGCGGCTTCCGCGCGGTCGACGTCGAGACCGGCGCCTACCCTGGCCTGGCCACCGACCTCCAGCCCCCGACCAGTGTCCTGCTCACCCAGGCCGACGGCCGGTCACGCGTCCACGAGACGATCTTCGAGGACCGCCTCGAGTGGATGTCCGAGCTCGTCCGGATGGGCGCCAAGGTCGACCTCGTCGATCCGCACCACGCCGTCATCGAGGGCCGCGCGCCACTCCACGGCGCCGAGGTCGAGATCGGCGATCTGCGGGCCGGCGCCTCGCTCATCCTCGCCGCGCTCGCGGCCGAGGGCACGACGACCATCCACGGTGGACACCATGTTCACCGGGGCTATGAGAACATCGGTGGCAAGTTCCTGGGTCTCGGCGCCAGGATCGAACGCCTGGCAGAAGGGAACGACGCGACCAGCTCATGAAGATCGGCATCGACCTCGGGACCGCCAACGTCCTCGTCTACGTCAAGGGCAAAGGCATCGTCATCACCGAACCATCCGTGGTGGCGGTCTCGGAGGACAACCGCATCGTGGCGGTCGGGGAAGAGGCCCGCGAGATGATCGGCCGGACACCCGGCAACATCCAGGCCATCCGTCCCGATGAAGGACGGCGTCATCGCCGACTACGTCATCACCGAGGCGATGCTTCGCTTCTTCATCGCCAAGGCGACGAAGGGCCGGATCGGGTTCAGCCGCCCCGAGGTCATGATCAGCGTGCCGGCCGGCGTCACCTCGGTCGAGAAGCGTGCCGTCCGTGACGCGGCGCTCAAGGCCGGGGCCAAGGAGGCCTTCCTCATCGAGGAGCCGCTCGCCGCGGCGATCGGCGCCAACGTGCCGATCAGCGGGCCGTCCGGGAACATGATCATCGACATCGGCGGCGGGACCAGCGAGATCGCGGTCATCGCCCTGGGCGGCATCGTCGTGTCCCACTCGCTGCGGGTCGGGGGCAACAAGTTCGACGAGGCGATCGCGACCTACATCCGCAAGAAGTACAACCTCATGGTCGGCGAGCGCACCGCCGAGGAGGTCAAGATCCAGATCGGGACCGCCCTGCCGCTCGAGCGCGAGCTGACGATGGAGGTCCGCGGACGCGACCTCATCGCCGGCCTGCCGCGGACCATCCCGATCACCTCGTCCGAGGTCATGGAGGCCATCGAGCAGCCGCTCCAGCAGCTCGTCGCGGCCGTCCGCTCGGTCCTGGAGCAGACCCCGCCGGAGCTGTCCTCCGACATCATCGACAAGGGCATGGTCATGTCCGGTGGCGGTGCGCTGCTGCGCAACGTCGACAAGCTGCTGACCCAGGTGACCGGCGTCCCGTGCCACGTCGCCGAGAACTCCCTGGACTGCGTCGCCCTCGGCACGGGCCTTGCGCTGGAACACTTCGACTTCTTCAAAAAGTCGTTGGTCCAGCAGATCTGATCGGCCGCATGGACACCGCGGGGGCGACGACGGGCGGCGTCGCGTCCGGCGCCAGGGCCAGACATCGATGATCACCGACCGAGCGTTCATCGACCTTCACTGCCACACGTCCGCGTCGTTCGATAGCCTCGCCGATCCGGTGGCGGTCGCCCGAGCGGCGGCATCGCGCGGGCTGACCCACCTGGCGGTGACCGACCACGACCGCATCGACGGGGCGCTTCGGGCTCGCGACGCGGCGCCCGACGGCCTGACCGTCATCATCGGCGAGGAGGTCAAGACGGCCGACGGCGACGTCATCTGCGTCTTCCTCGAGCGGGCCATCCCGCCGGGCCTGCCGGCGGCCGAGACGATCGCCGCCGCGCGCGACCAGGGTGGCCTGGTCGGCATCGCCCATCCGTTCGACCGGTTCCGCGGGTCCATCGGCAAAGAGGCACGGATCGCCACGCTGGCCCCGCTCGTCGACTGGGTCGAGACGCACAACGCCCGGATCGTCGGCCACGGCAACGAGGACGCGGTCGCCTTCGCCCAGTCCACGGGGCTGCCCGGCGTGGCCGTGTCGGACGCGCACTCCGTGCTCGAGGTGGCGGTCGCCTACACCGCGATCGACGGCGATCCATCGACCCCGGCCGGTCTCCTGGCCGGCCTGCCGACGGCCGAGCTGGTGCCGGGCCGGGCCACCTACGCGGTCCGGCTGTGGACCCCGATCGCCAAGGGCGTCCAGCGTGTGCGAGGCAACCGGCGGGTCCATCCATGATCCCCGCCGACCGCGCATGACCGGGCAGGACCATCGGCCGATGGAAGAGCCGACGACCGGAGACGTACCGTCGGCGCCGATGGAGGCTACCCCAGCATTCGACCCGCGGGCCGCCGTCGGCGCCCCCACGCCGGCGGACACCGCGACCCCACCGCTCTCCAGCGCGCCACCGGCGCCGGTCCCGGACGAGGCCGTCCCGGACGCGACCCAGATGTCGATCATGCGGCGGATCCGCCAGCCGCGGACGATCATCTCGATCGCCATCCCGATCCTCATCATCGGGATCTTCGTCTACCTCAACGGCGAGCAACTCAAGCTCGTCCCGATCCTCATCCTCGAGGCCAACCCGGTCATCGTCCTGGCCGCCTTCGCGGTCTTCTACCTGGGCTTCCCGCTGCGCGGCTGGCGCTGGGCCATCCTGCTGCGAGGGACCGGCCTGCGCGTCCCGGTGAAGGACTCCACCGAGATCATCTTCCTGTCGTGGCTGGTCAACTGCGTCGCCCCGGCCAAGCTCGGCGACGTGTACCGCGCCTACCTCCTGAAGATCAACAGCACGGCGTCCCTGTCGCGGACGTTCGGGACGATCTTCACCGAACGGGTGCTGGACCTGTTCGTCATCTCCATCCTCGGGATCGCGGCCGGCTACTGGAGCTTCCGCAACGGCCTGCCGGACGTCATCGAGCTCGTCTTCGCCCTGGGCCTGGTGATCATGGTCGTGCTGGCCATCGGGCTGTTCACGATGCGCAACTTCGGGCGCCGGATCATCGTCGCGCTGCGCTTCCTGCCGCACAGCGTCCTGGAGCTCTACGATCGCTTCGAGGAAGGCGTCTTCGGGGCGATGGACCGCCGCCAGCTGCCGATCCTCCTGATCCTGTCGACGATGATCTGGATGACCGAGGCGTTGCGCCTGTACCTGGTCGTCCAGGCGTTCGGCTTCTCGGACGTCACCCTGGGGCTGTCGGGGGCGGTCTTCGTCGCCCTCATCGGGTCGCTCCTGACGGCCGTGCCGCTCAGCCCGGCCGGCCTCGGCATCGTCGAGGCGGGCGTCGTCGGGGTCCTGACCGTGGCTTACGGCGTGACCCTGCCCGAGGCGACGGCCATCGCCCTCCTGGACCGGGTCATCAGCGTGTTCTCGGTCATCGTCTTCGGCTCGATCGCCTACGTCTGGTCGCCGAAGCCGCGTGGCGAGGGGATGATCCCGCAGCCCGACCAGATCGAGCCGAGGGCCCTGCCCAACCCCGCCTGAGCGTGGCCGATGCGGCGCGCGATGTGTCCGAACCGCCATGCGTCTGCAACGCCCCCACGCTGGGATGCCCGGCGCAGGCGTGAAACGCACCCGGTACGTTGGTCCTGGGGGTTCCTCTCCGTACCACCGCGCCAGACCCGGAGCGACCGCACCTGACCCGCCCTCGCCGCTCAGGGATCACGCTTCCGCCCTTGGTACGAACGGGTGATACAGCGGCCACGACGCCCTGCCCATCATCGAGGCATCGAGGCACCGACCGCGCGGCACCGGCCGCACGTGAACGACCCTAGGAGCGCCCAGGCAGCATGACCACCCAGAACGGCCGAGCGTTCAACGAATGGCTTCGAGCCCAGCTCAAGGCCAAGAAGATGTCGCAGCGCCAGCTCGCACAGCAGTCCGGCGTCGACCATTCGACGATCTCTCGGCTCATCCGCGGCGATCGCATGCCGTCCCTCGGCACCGCGACGAAGCTCGCGCGGGGCCTGCGGGAGCTCCGTGACGACGCGGACACGCCCCAGTATCTCGGGCTGGTCGCCTCGGGCTCCACGAACCCGACCGCACGCGTCGAGTACGCGCTTCGCGCCGACGAGCTCCTGAGCGAGGCCCAGGTCCGCCAGATCATGGAGTACTACCTGGCCGTGCGGATGCGCCGCTACGGCCGCTCGTATACCGCGGACGGGTCCGGCAGCTCCACGAACAACGAGCGCGGTCCCGAGCGTCAGCTCGGCTCAGCCGCCTCCGGGCGCCCGATGAGTGTCGGGCGGGTCGGTGGCGTCGGCGGGATCGGCACGGCCGTGAGCACGGTCCGGACCGTCAGCCGCGCCCCCAGCCGGGAGCCCGGCCGCTACTAGAGAATCTTCCAGGGCACGACCCGGACCGCCCTCCACCGTCCGGGTCTCGGGGACTGCGAACGCCGGCGTCTGGGGCGCCGGCGTTCGCGATTCCGCCGTCGGTCAGGGCACCGGGCCGTAGATCGAGATCCAGCGGCCGGGATGGGCCTCGAACCGATCGACGAGCGGGCCCCAGACCGCATCGCTTCCATCGTCCGGCGCGACCGCCGACTCCGCCGGCCCGCCACAGGGCGCCCCGATCGACTCGGCGAACAGGTCGTCGCAGAGCAGGACGAGCGCCGCGAATGCGTCCGAGGACGCCCCCGGATCGGGCTGGCTGCCGGGTGCGACGCCATGCGGGGTCGCCGCCACGAGCGCTTGCCCGGCCCGGACGAGCGGGTAGGCGACGGCCTCGGTCGACTTGAAGTCGGGCAGCGAGCGCAGCGCGACCACGTCCTCGCGGCCGACCCCGGCCTGATCGAGCGCCGCGATGACCCGGTCGCCGGCGATCTCGGCCGCCGGCCAGCCCCCGTCCGGGTGGACCGCCGGCGGCAACGTGGCGACGTTCCAGATGACCAGGGCCGCGAGGCCGACCGTGGCCGCGCCGGCGACCATCCTCGTCCCCCCGAGCGCGACCGCGAACCCGATCCCGACGAGCAGGAACACGAGCGGATCGGCGAACGCGTGATAGTGGTCGTTGGGCAGGCCGACGACGACGGTCGCCAGGCTCGGCGCGGCCACGGCCAGGAAGGCGGTCGTCCAGAGCAGGCCTAGCCCGAGCCAGCGGACCGCCCAGCCGACCTCATCGGCCCGCCGCCAGCACCAGCCGATGACCGCCACGACGAGGCCCGTGGCCAGGAGGGTCGGCAGGAAGGCCGTAGTGATGAGCCCGACGAGCGGCCAGCCGATGACCCGCAGGCCCACGATGACGAACCGGATGGGCAGGGCCGGTCCCTCACCGCCGCCTCCCGCGCCCAGGTAGGCGAGGGCCGCCTCGATCTCGGACCCGCCGGTGGTCAGCTCGTTGACCGCGAGCGGCAGGTAGGCGAGGACGAAGACGGCGATCACGCCGAGGAGCGTCCGGCCGAGGTCGCGTCGTCGCGCGTCGAGCACGAACGGCGCGCCGATGATCGGGAGGAGGGCCACGCCGAGGATGTGGCACTGCATGGTCACCGCGAGGCCGACGGCCGCCACGAGCCACCACGCGCGCCGGCCGCCGGACCACGCGCGCCGGCCGCCGGACCACGCCCGCCACGCGCCGGCCAGGGCCACGCTGCTCGACAGAGCGATGAGGTTCGGGTTCCAGATGAACGTCGATTCGTCGACGGCGGCGGTGGACACGGCCACGAGGAGCCCGGCGGCCAGGCCCGCGGCGGGACCGGCGATGTCCCGAGCGAGCCACCAGACGACCCCGACCGCGGCGATGCCGGCCAGGGCGATCAGGGCCACGATCGCGACTGGATCGTCGCCGCCGGTCAAGGCCGCGGCCGGGCTCAGGAGCAGGTAGTACCACGCGCCGTGGTGGACGCTGCCGATCGAGGTCGGCGGCCCGAGCAGCGGCACGACCCCGTCCTGGACGAGTGCCTGGAGGACGAGCATGTCGTGGCCCTGGTCCCCGTCCCAGGTGCCGCGGGTCGCGAGCGAGGGAAGGCGGAGCACGGCCGCCACGATGAGCAGGATGGGCAGGGCGACGCGGTCGATCCGGGTCACCCAGCGCGGCGCTGCGAGTGGCTCGCTCATGCGGGCGCCGTCCTGGCCCGCGCACTTCCGCGCAGGTCGAAGGCCTCCGGTGGCAGCGAGGGGAGGGGCTCGCCGGCCAGGAGGGCACGGACGCGCCCGACGTTGACCGCGTCGTAGCCCTCGTCCATGCCCGGCGTCTCGACGACGAACGCGGCATGGGCCAACGCCGGGTGGCGGACCAGGTGGCCCAGGCCGTCGGCTCCGATCCGCCCGGCCCCGACGTGCTCATGGCGGTCCAGGCGCGACCCGCGTTCCGAGCGCGAGTCGTTGGCGTGGACCAGGGCCAGGCGGTCGAGGCCGATGCGGGCGTCGAAGTCGTCGAGGAACGCGTCGATGGCCGCCGGCGAGCCGATGTCGATTCCAGCGCCCCACGCGTGCGCCGTGTCCAGGCAGAAGCCGACCCGGGCGCGCGGCACGCCGCGGTCATGGATGGCGGCGGCGATGGCCGCCAGCTCGTCGACGTCGACGCCCAGCCCCCAGCCGCTGCCGGCCGAGTTCTCGAGGACGAGCCGGGCCGCATCCGGGCCGGGTGCGACCCGCTCCAGGGTGGCTGTCACGCCGTCCGCGACCCGCTCGACGCCTTCGTCGACGGACGTCCCGCGATGCGACCCGATGTGGACGTTGACGAGGCTGGCGCCGAACGTCGGGGCGACCTCGAGCTCGCTGGCCAGCAGGTCGACCGATGCCGCGAAGAACGCCGGATCCGGTCCCGCCAGGTTGACGAGATAGGCCGCATGGAGGGCCACGGGCCGGATGTCGAAGGCCTCCAGCCGTTCCCGGAAGGCGACCAGCTCGGTCGGGGGCTCGGGGCGCCGGCGCCAGGCCGTCGGGTTGTCGGCGAAGACCTGGAGGCAATCGGCGCCGATCTCGTGGGCCCGGTCCGCGGCCCGGACCATGCCGGTCCCGAGGGGCAGGTGCGCGCCGACCCGGCGACCGTCTGGCTGCATCCGCGGCATCGTACGATGGCCGACCCATGGACGATGACCTGGTCGCGGACGAGGCGCTGACCGCCAAGACGATCCGCTCGTTCATCCGCGACGGTCGGCTGGTGTCCATCCCGGCCCGCGAGAAGCGCCGCCTGATCGTCTATCGCTACCTGCGCGACGAGGTCTTCACGGAGGATCGGCCGTACCCGGAAGCCGAGGTCAACCAGCGCCTGGCGCTGTGGCACCGGGACGTCGCGACGATCCGGCGCGGGATGGTCGACGCCGGGCTCGTCACCCGCGAGTCGGGCGAGTACCGGCGCGGGGCCGACTGACGGTCACTGGCGGCGACCGGCCGCCTTCGCCCGGCCGGTCGTGTACTCGCCGCCGACGACCGGCTCGATGAGCCCGTAGTCCCCATCCTCGCGGGCGTACAGGACGGCGATGTGCTCGGTCTCGGCATCGACGAACACGAAGAACCGGTGGCCCAGCTCCTCCATCGCCGCCATCGCGTCCTCCTCGAACATCGGCTCGATGGCGAACCGCTTGGTCTTGACGATGCGGCGCTCGCGACCGGCCTCGGCGGTGCCGTCCGCGAGACGGCGGAGCAGGACCTTCTCCTCCATCGGGCGGGCGTGGATCCGCGGCTTGCGCTTGTGGTCGACCGTCTGGCGCTCGACCTTGTCGACGACCGTGTCGAGGGCCTGCTGGTAGCTGATCCCGACCGCCGAGCTGCGCAACACCTGGCCGTCGATGACCAGCGTGATCTCGGCGGTGTGGGCGTCGGCGGCGCTCCGATGCTGCTCGTTCGAGAACTCGACGATCGCGTCGGTCCGGTCGTCCAGCAGCCGTTCGAGTCGATGGAGCTTGCGCTCGGCGTAGTCGCGGACCCGCTCGGGGACCTCGACATTCTTGCCCTTGACGATGGTCCGCATGCGTCACCTCCGGGGCCGGGCGTCTCCGACCGAGTATAGGCCGCCCCTCCAGCCTCAGCGCTCGCGTGCGACGGTGATCGCGGACACCGCCAGGGCGCCGGCGGCCTCCAGCGCCGTGGCGCAGGCGGCCAGCGTCGCTCCGGTCGTCAGGACGTCGTCGACGAGCACGATCCAGCGATCACGGACCGCCGGCTCGGCGTCCGGGCGGACGTGGAAGGCGCCGTCGACGTTCCGGGCGCGGTCAGCGCGGTCCAGGTCGAACTGGGCGATCGTCGCCCGGCGGCGCTCCAGGGCCGCGACATGCGGGAGCCGGAGTGCCCCGGCCGCGGCCCGCGCGATCAGCTCGGCCTGGTCGTAGCCGCGCCCCCGCCGGCGTGCAGCGTGGACCGGGACGTGGACGACGGTCGTCCCACCCGCGCCCGCGGCCGACCAGCGGCGGGCGACGGCCTCGCCGAGCGGACCCGCAAGGCGCTGCTCGCCGCCGTACTTGATGGCGTGGAGGGCATCCCGAACGACGCCGCGGAAGCCGGCGCACCACTCCAGCTGGAGGAGCGGCTCCGGGATGTCCCCGGGCAGCCCGATGGGGACGCCTGGCGGCAGGTCGAGGCGCGCATCGAGCGCGCGACCGCACGGCGCACACAGCAGAGGCCCGTCGACGCCGCAGCCGACGCAGGCTCCGGGAAAGGCGAGGTCGAGGACGCGGCCGGCGACCCCGGCAAGCGATGGCATCGACGTATCGTGGCGCCGAACGCTTCGCTCCTCGTCATCAGCCAGGCAGGCGAACGCCCGCGGCCCAAGACCGCGGGCGTTCGGCGCTGGTCGCCGGATCAGCCGCCCATCGGGCGGCCTGGGATCAGGCGGAGGCCTTGGTGGAGTCGATATAGCGCCGCAATGCCGACCAATCCTGGTTGGCCGCAAGCCGAGCCTGGCGCGACCAGGTCGCCGCGTTGTTGCCGGCGATGAGTGGCGTGCCGGCCTTGTTCAGCTGGGCCTCGATGGCGTCGGCGTCCATCGCGCCGAGCGCGGCGAACGTGGTCACGCCACCAGCGCGCAGCGAGTCGCAATAGGTCTGCCCGATGCCGTCGATGATCGTGAGATCGTCGCCCGCGGCCGCTTCCTGGGCCTCGACCTCGGGGACGGTGGCCTCGGCCTCGGCGAGCGCCTCGTCCGGCACGTCGACCGTCTCAGCGGCCCCACCGAGCTCAGCCAGCCGGGCGGAGACGGCAGCGGCCTGCGGATCGTGCACGAGGATGCCGACCGCGGCCTTGCCGCCCTGCAGCTGCGCCGCGATCCGCTCGCGATCCGCATTGTTCAGCCCGAGGCCCTTGTGGTGGAAGGCCCCCAGGACGCCACCGCCGACGACGCCGGCCAGGAGCGTGGGGGGCGCGACGATGGCCAGGAGCAGGCCGATCCCGGCGCCCTTGCCGACGCTTCGCCGGCCGAGCTTGTGGGTCTTGATCTTGCCCTTGTCATCCAGGACGAGGACGCCGATCGCGTTGAGCTTGATGTCGTCGTCGGCCTTGTCCCAGTTCTTCATCTGCTCGACGGCATCGTCGGCCGCCTCTTCGTCCGGGAAATAGGCCAGGACGATGGTCTTGTCGGCCATTCGCAGTCTCCCCTTGAGCGTGGCGCGCGGTTAGGCTCCCGCGGTCTGGATCCACCCTCGGACTGCTAAATGTACGCCTCAAGCGACTCGATGCGTCATCCGTTTCGCATGAGCGGGCTCAGTCGAGGCGGATGAGGTCCCCCGGCAGCGTGCCGCTGGCGGCGATCGTCCCGACCGGCAGCTCCAGGACCCCGTGCGCGCCGCGGACGAGCGGCACGAGCCCGGTCCAAGCGCGCAGGTCGCGATGGACGGACACGACCGGGTGGAGGCCCGTGGCGTCCGCCCGCCCCACGAACACGGCGTCGATGGGGAAGCGCATGAACATCATGTGGATGCCATTCGACTCGGGCAGCCACATCCCGGCGCCGGGGCCGAGCGGCGGCCGGCCCATCAGCCCCTTGAACTTGGCCCACAACGAACTCGCGACCTCCAGGGAGGCCGCGAGTCCGGTATCGCGGGTGACGTTGTGAGCCCGCAGCGCGTGGGACGCCGTCACGGACGAGCCGCTAGGTGCCGGTGCCCAGGTTCTGGACGATCAGGATGATCGCCGGGCCCAGGATGACGATGAACAGCGACGGGAAGATGCAGCCGACGAGCGGGAAGAGCATCTTGATCGGCGCCTTGGCCGCCTGCTCCTCCGCCCGCTGGCGGCGCTCGATGCGGAGTTGCTCGGACTGGACCTGGAGGACCTTCGAGATCGATACGCCGAGCTGCTCGGCCTGGATGATCGCGCCGATGAAGTTCGACAGCGGCAGGACCTCGGTGCGCGGGACGATGTCGCGCAGGGCATCGCGGCGAGCCTTGCCGACCCGGACTTCAGCCAGGGCACGGCGGAACTCGTCCGACAACGGGCCCTTGAGCTTCTCGACGACCTTGCCCAGCGCCGCGTCGAAGCCGAGGCCGGCCCGGACCGAGATGGTCAGCAGGTCGAGGGTGTCCGGGATCATCAAGAGGATGGCCTTCTGGCGCTTCTTGACCCGGCCACCGAGCCAGAACTCGGGGATCGTGTAGCCGAAGGCCACGCCGACCGCGACCATGACCAGCCCGATGATGAACGGGAACGACAGGATCGCCGAGGATCACGAACAGGACGAAGAACAGGATGCCGCCGACGATGGCGCCGATGGCCTTGATGCCCAGCCAGTCGGACACGCGCAGGTCACCCGGGTTGCCGGCCAGTGCCAGACGCTTCTCGGTCCGTTCCGTGAACGACGACGAGGCCATCCGCGACATCCGTCCGGAGAACCGCGCGGCGAGCGGCCGCATGGTCCGTTCGATGAACGGTGCCTGGAGCTCCAGCTCCTCGAGGTTCTTGGCCTGCATGGTGCCGAGCTGGGTCAGCCGCGCCTGGACGGGGTCCACGGACGAGCTGCTGGTCAGCCCCACGACGATGAGCAGGATGGCTCCCGCTGCGAGGGCGGCGACTAGGATCGCCATGACATCCACGGCTAGACCTCGATGTCCACGATCTTGCGGATGAGCATGAAGCCGATGAACATCATGAATCCGCCGAAGATCAGGATGACGACGCCGGCTGGCAGACCCAGCACGGCGGGGGGATTGGCGAACATGGGCTCCATGAACCCGGGCGCGGCCACGAACAGGAAGCCGGCCAGGGCGATCGGCAGGAACCCGACGACGTAGCCCGACAGGCGCTGCTGCGCCGTCAGCGTCCGGATCTCGCCCTTGATCCGGACCCGCTCGCGGATCGTGTACGCGATCGAGTCGAGGATCTCGGCGAGGTTGCCGCCGACCTGGTGCTGGATGGCGATGGCCGTGGCCATCAGCTCGAGGTCATCGGAGCGGACGCGCCGGACCATGTTCTCGAGCGCCTGCTCGAACGGCAGGCCGAGGTTGACCTCGCGGATGACCCGGGCGAACTCGGTCGAGATCGGCGGACGCGACTCGCGAACGACGAGCTCGATGGCCTGCAGGAAGGACGAGCCGGCCCGCAGGGCGTTGGCGATGAGGGTGATCGTGTCCGGGAGCTGCTTGTTGAAGGCGTTCAGGCGGCCGTTCTTGCGGCGATTGAGCCAGAAGCGCGGGAGCATGAACCCGACGAAGGCGCCGACGAGCAGCGCGATCGGGCTGTGCAGGGCGGGCAGGAAGAACCCGAAGATGATCATGAGGACAGGGATGCCGACGATCGAGCCGGCCCAGATGAACAGGAACTCGGATGGCTTGAGCTTGAGGTCCGCGCGGGCGATGTCGCGGGCCAGGTTGGCCCCGAAGTCGCGCTGCTCGACGACCTTGTTGAGGTTGGCCAGCGCCTGGCTCTGGGCGATCAGGTCACTGATCGGACCCTGGCTCTCACCGCCCGGCTTGACCTCCGTCTTGCCGGACGCGTAGCGCTCGAGTCGGTCGCTGATCCCGGATCGTCCGGAGCTCGCGATGCCGACCGCGATGAGCAGGATGGCCAGCGCGGCGACACCGGCCACCGCGAGGGTCATGGGTTCCACGGTCGGTCGTCCTCCTCGTGCCTAGTAGGTGAAGCCGAAGAGGCCGGGCGGCAGGTTGATGCCCATGATCTCGAACTTCTCGACGAACTTGGGCCGGATCCCGGTCGGCTTGAGGCGTCCCTGGATCTTGCCTTCGACGACGCCGGTCTGCTCGAAGACGAACACGTCCTGCATGACGATGACGTCGCCTTCCATGCCCTGGACTTCGGTGATGTTGACGATCTTCCGGGTCCCGTCCTTGAGACGGCTCTGCTGGACGATCAGGTCGACCGCCGAGGCGACCTGCTCGCGGATGGCCCGCAGGGGCAGGTCGACGCCGGCCATGAGGACCATCGTCTCGAGGCGCGACAGCATGTCGCGCGGGCTGTTGGCGTGGCCGGTCGACATGGAGCCGTCGTGGCCGGTGTTCATGGCCTGGAGCATGTCCAGGGCCTCGCCCGACCGGCACTCTCCGACGATGATGCGGTCGGGCCGCATCCGGAGGGAGTTACGGACGAGCTCGCGGATCGGGATCGCGCCCTTGCCTTCGATGTTCGGCGGGCGCGACTCGAGGGTCACGACGTGCTCCTGGCGGAGCTGCAGCTCGGCGGCGTCCTCGATCGTCACGATCCGCTCGTCGTTCGGGATGAACGACGACAGGACGTTGAGGGTCGTGGTCTTGCCCGAGCCGGTACCGCCGGACACGAAGATGTTGAGGCGGGCCTCCACGCAGGCGCGGAGGAAGTCGAACATGTCCGCGGTCGCCGTCCCGAAGCGGATGAGGTCGTCGACGGTGAACGGCGAGGCGGAGAACTTGCGGATGGTGATGACCGGTCCGACGAGGGACAGCGGCGGGATGATGGCATTGACGCGGGAGCCGTCGGTCAGTCGGGCGTCGACCATCGGCGAGGACTCGTCGACGCGTCGGCCGATCGGGGCGATGATCCGATCGATGATGCGCATGACGTGGTCATCGTTCTGGAAGACGACGTTGGTCAGCTCGAGCTTGCCGGATCGTTCGATGTAGACCTGGCGCGGCCCGTTGACCATGACCTCGGTGATCGACTCGTCGCGCAGGAGCGGCTCCAACGGACCGAGACCGATGATCTCGTCCGTGATCTGCTCCAGCATCCGGACCCGCTCGGCGCGGGTCAGGGCGAGGCCTTCCTCGTCGATGACCTTGCCGAAGATCTCCTCGATCTGGCGCCGGACCTCGACCTGGTTGGACAGATCGAGCTTCGGGTCCAGGTCCTGGATGACCCGGTTCTGGATCCGGAACTTGACGTCCCGGAACGACTCCCGGACCGGGGCGGACGTCGTCAGCCGCGGCGCGACCGGAGCTGACGGCGGGCCGCCGGCGGCCGGAGCCGGGAGGTTGGGAGCCGGCGCCCCACCCGCCGGTGCCTCAGGGGCACCACCGGGCCGCGCGCTCTCGATCCGCTTCAACAGGGACATCGCCTACACCCCTTTTCCGCCCCGACGGGCGGCCTTCGAACGCTGGGTCGACGCGATCAGCGCCATGCGAACAATGACTTCTTCTGTGGAGCCTTGCGATCGTCGGTGCCGGCCGCGACCTGCGTCCGTCCACCGACCACCGACGTGGCCAGCCTGAGGATGTCCTGGGAGACCTGGGCCTCCCGGTTGCTGAGGAAGAACGGGACGCCTCGATTGAGGGCGTACACGACGCTCCGCCCGTCGCTCACGATGGTGTCGTCCACCTTCCGGCCGATCGAGTGCTCGACGTCCTGGATGCGGATGCCGAGCGCCGAGTCGGCGCGGTTGAGGACCAGTCGGACCTTGCCACCCTCGTAGCCGAGCTGATCGGCGACCTCCAGGAAGAGGCGCATGTTCTTGATGCTCGTGATCTCGAGGGACAGCATGGTCAGGATGGTGTCGGCCGTGTCAAGGATGGCCAGCGTCGTGTCGTTGAAGAACGACGTGCAGTCGACGACCACGAGATCGTGGTTCAGACGCAGCGACTCGATGACCCGCCGGATGCCGGCCGGCGTGATGAGCTCGGCCATCTCCGGCGACGGCGGGGCGAGCAGGACCCGGATGCCGGCCGAGTGGTTGATGACGAAGGTCTCGATCGACTCGACCTCGTTGCCGGCCTGCTCGAGCTCGGGGACGAGGTCGGCGATCGACTTGTTCTTCGGATTGAGGTTGAGCAGGACGCCGACGTCGCCGAACTGGAACGAGCCGTCGACGACGACGACCCGCTTGCCGAGCTCGGTCGCGGCGGCCACGGCCAGGTTGACGGCGACGGTCGTCCGGCCGACGCCGCCCTTGGGGCTGAACACGGCGACGACCATCCCGGGCTCGCCGCTGCCCGCCGGAGCGCCGGGCGTGCCGGTGGTGTCCGCGGCCGGCGCCGGCGCGACGGCGATCCGGCTGAGCTTGTCGCGCTCGCGGGCGTAGACCTGGCGGATGGACGCGGTCAGCTCGTCGCTGCTGAACGGCTTGACGAGGAACTCGCGTGCCCCGGCCAGCATGGACCGGCGCAGGTAGTCCGCCTCGCCCTGGACCGACATCATGACGACCGCGGTCGTCGGGGCCGTCCGGGCCAGCTGCTCGGTGGCGGCGATGCCGTCCATGTCCGGCATGTTGATGTCCATGAGGACGATGTCCGGGCTCAGCGCCGTCGCCTGGCTGATCGCCTCGGCGCCGGACGCCGCGGAACCGACCACGTCGATGTCGCCCTCGAAGCCGAGCAGCTTCGTGAGGTGATCGCGGGTCTCCGGGATGTCGTCGACGATGAGGACGCGGATCGTGTCGGCCATCAGGTGGTCTGGCTTTCGTTACTCGTTGCGGTGGTTGGAGTCGGTGTGGTCATTCCCTGGCTGCGGGACGGGCGCGGGACCGGATGGTCCGTCGCGCCCGTCGCGCTGGCTCGGGTCACGCCGGCGGGGAGCGCCGGGCTGTCAGTGGCTAGTTGGTCGGCTGCTCCGGGAGGACGGTCTCGACGAGCTCCGGCGGCAGGACGCCGTAGGTGTCGACGAGGGTCTTGAGGATGACGCCGGTGGTCTCGATCGGCGGCAGGGCCGCGATCGGCTGGTCGGTGACGGGGTCGATGAAGTCGTCCGGCGAGCGAAGGACCAGGGAGATCGAGCCGTCCAGCTGGGCGAACTTGATGACCTCGGACTGCTGGGTCGTGACCGCCAGGATGACGATCTGCGACTGGCCGGTCAGCTCGGTCGTGGTGCCTTCGGCCTCTTCGCCTTCGGCCGCGGCCTCTTCCTCGGCGGCCTGCTCGGCCGGCGGGAGCAGCGTGCCGAGCACCTGCATGCCCTGGAGGAGGGCCTTGACGCTCGTGCTGTTGAGGCCCGCGACGACGGTGAACGTGTCGTCCTCGGGATTCGAGGGTGATGACCGGGAACTGCGCCCCGGTGAAGCCCACGACCATGTCCACGTAGTCGCCGGTCTTGATGACCGTGCCGACGCCGGTGACCTGGTCGACTTCGACCGCCATACAGACCAGGCCGAGCGGACAGCTGATGTCCTGGACCGTGCCGGTGGACCCGAAGGTCGCGCTGGTGATCTGGGCACCCTGGGTGACCGGCTGGCGGACGACCTTGCCGATGACCTGCGACGGGTCCTGGAAGGCCCCCGGGTCACGGGCGTCGACGGCAAGCGTCTGGGTCCGGACCTGGCCGGCCGTGATCCGCGTCCCGAGCGGGATGTCCGCGGACGCGACGACCGTCGGAAGCTCCGTGGCGACCGCTTCGCGGATCGCCGCCGCCAGCGTCGCCGCCACCCTGCAACAGGATGATGCCGACGAAGGCAAGGATGGCCAGGAAGACCCCGATAAGGAGGACCAGCCGATTAGAGCGCTTCAAGTTTTCACTCCCCGAGGCGATGTGACAGGTGGCACCACTGTAGCACCGGCCCTACGGCGCGCGACTATACCAATGGGCTAGGACCATCTGGTAGGAAACCGAAGGATTCCACGCTCACCGCAAGGTTCTCTGCAAGGTGGGCGAATGCCCTATCCGGGGCGGTGCGCCCGGGTGGTGCGCGGGGCCCCGGATCCCGGCCGGCGACGCCAGAACCCGATCCGCGCTGGATACGGAACGACCCGCCGGACGGATGTCCGACGGGTCGTGACCGAGAAGCGGTCGGTTGGCTATTGGACGCTTTCCAGACCGCTGCCGATGACGCTGAGCTTGTCGCTGACCTGCGATCCCATGAACAGGAGCGCGGCGATGGCGACGATGGCGATGAGTGCCAGGATGAGTGCGTATTCGGCGAGGCCCTGGCCGGATTCGTCATCCGAGTGCCAGTCCCTCAGGCGAAGGTAGCCGCGTACCAGAAGATCCATCGTATTCACCTCCTTCCTGTACGGCGATATCGATCGTTCGGACGGAGATTCGCGCGCCCGACACCGGCAACACTAGGGGCGGAAGGTCCCCCGTCAATAGCCCGTACGGGTGGTCTGCGCGCATCGCCGCACCAGAAACGACGGTGACCGCCGAGCCATGCGGCCCGGCGGTCACCGATCAAGGTGGCGGATCGACTAGATCGAGCTGCCGACGGTGCTGAGGATCGTGCTGACCTCGCCGCCCAGGAAGATCAGGGCGACGATCGCGACGATGGCGATGAGGGCGAGGATCAGCGCGTACTCCGCGAGACCCTGGCCGTCCTCGTCCCGGACCGAATTGATGAGAGCAAGAAGCTGCGTCATGAAGTGGGTACCTCCTTTCCTCGAAAGCTCCCCGGCAGGCCGGAGGCCGGGTCACGGTACGTAACCCCTCCAAGCCTGTCAACCTACCTAACCGCCCTATTCGGAACGGCCGGTGCACCGGGAAAACGAAAGACCGCCGGTCGGGTGACCGGCGGTCCGCCGTTGCTGGTTGGCTTCGACCTAGATCGAGCTGCCGACCGTGCTCAGGATCGTGCTGACTTCGCCACCGAGGAAGATCAGGGCGACGATCGCGACGATCGCGATGAGGGCGAGGATCAGCGCGTACTCCGCGAGACCCTGGCCGTCCTCGTCCCGACGAAGCGCGGCGAGGATGGTGTTGAACAGCGCCATGTGGCTGCCTCCTGGATGAGTACTCACCCTCAGTTGAGGGCGGCGTCAATATAGGAAGCGAGCCCGCGGGCGGATACTGAGACGATGGTACCGCCACGTGCTTGGCTGCACCGGGACCGGTCAGGGGGAGGCTCAGCCCCCGGTGGCCTGGTCGATGGCCTCGGCGATGGCCGCCAGGGCGTCCCCCACCGTGTCGCCGAACACGACCAGCCAGACGATGGTCAGCACGGACGTCAGCCCCAGGATGAGGCCGTACTCCACGAGCCCCTGCCCGTGCCGGTCCAGGCGCCCGGACGGCCGTGGACGGCCGGCCAGGATCACGTCGCGGCGGCCTCCGGGGCCGGGTCGGGTGTCGCGGCATCGGCCAGCGGCGGCAGGTCCGCCACGAGGCGCACCTCACCGCCGTCGCTCAGCAGCTCCGCGGTGACCCCGATGGAGGTCGCTCGGGCCTGGATCTCCGTCCAGGTCGCCGGCGGCAGGGCGACGATGGAGCGCCGGACGGCCGCCTCGGCCGCTTCGCGCTCGACCTCGCGGCGTTCCTCGAGCATCGCGGCGAGGGCCGGCGGCAGGTCCGCCGCGGCCTCAGGCTCCGGGATGTCCGTGGCGCCCGCCGACCGGACCGGATCGATGACGGCCCGCGAGGCGGCGACCCGTGCCTCCAGCTGCTCGCTCCAGTCGAGATGCAAGGTGACCACGTCGGGCGCGTCGGCGAGGTAGGCGGCCAAGGCTTCGTCGAGCATCCGGAACAGACCGCTCTCGAGCTCCATGGACAGCCGTCGGTCATTGCCCAGCGAGTCGAACTCGACCGGGACGCCCGCGCGGGTCGACCGCTCGCGCGTCGCCCGACGCAGTGTCGGGACGAGCCCCAGGTCGTCGAGGACCATGGGCCGGACGTCGAAGATGAACGACTTCGTCGCGTCCAGGGTCTGCTGGACCATGGCGATGAGGAGCCGCACTTCGCCGGCCGCCATCTCCGGATCGCGCTGGACGAGGCGCTCCACGATCTGGGCCTGGAGGACGATGTTGGTCAGGCTCTGGGCCGGCCCGTCGTGCATCGCCCGGGCGATCTCGCGGCGGAGGTCCTCCTGGGCGCCCAGGACGAGCCGTGACACCCCGGGGGAGGCGGGGTCGGCACCCGGACCTCCATCGGCGCCGGCACCGAGCGCAGCGGCGATCCGGGGGTCGATCGCACGGATGGCCTCGAGGTAGGCGGCCAGGGCGTCCCGATAGCGGGCCAGCGGCCGGCGCTTGCCCTCCAGGACCTCGACCTGGGTCTCCATCAGGGCCGCCCGCTTGGTCAGGGTCACGAGCGAGGTGGTCATGTCCAGGCGCGTGGCGGTATCGGTCTCGGGCGGGAGGGCGGCCAGCTTGTCCGCGGTCGCGCTGCGCCGACCCTCGTGGCGGACCGCCTCGGCCTTGGCCTGGGTGATGAGGAGGTCCACCTCCCCGAGCTCGGTGTCGAGCGTGACGAGGTCGTCCCCGATGCGGGTCGCCAGCGCGTCGAGGGTGGCCGGTGCGGTCGCGGAGTCGTCCGACATCAATCCTCGGGCATCCGGATCCAGCCCTGGCGCATCGCGTACACCACGGCCTGGGTCCGGTCGTTGACGGACAGCTTGCGAAGGATGGAGCTCATGTGGTTCTTGACCGTCTGCTCGCTGATCGACAGCGCGTAGGCGACCTGCTTGTTGGTCATGCCCTGGGCGATGTTGTCCAGGATCTCGACCTCGCGCGGCGACAGCGGCGCGAAGATGGGAGCCGCCTCCTGGCCGTAGACCGCCAGCTCGCGGAACTCCTTGAGGACCCGCGAGGCGACGGCCGGCTTGGCGAAGACCTTGTCGTTGATGAGGAACTCACCAAGGGCGACCCGTCGGATGATCGTGACCAGGTCGTCCGGACCGACGTCCTTGAGGATGAAGGCGGCCGCGCCGGCCTTGATCGCATCGAACAGGGCGTCCTCGTCCTCGCTGACGGCCAGGACGATGATCCCGGCGCCGGCGACCTCGCGCTTGATGCGCTGGGTCGTCTCGATCCCGCCGGGTGACGGCAGTGACAGGTCCATGAGGACGATGTCGGGCGAGGTCTCCAGGGCCCGATCGACCGCGCTGCGCGCGTCGTCCGCCTCGCCGACCACCTCGAGGTCCGCCTCGCGCGCCAGGATGTTGGCGATGCCGACCCGGAAGAGGGCATGGTCATCCACGATGAGGATGCGGGTCGTCTCGCCTGCCCCGCGTCGATCGGGTCCGCCCCGTCGACGATCAGGGCCGCCGTATTCCATCGCGCTCATCGGTTCTCCTCTACTCCCGTCATGGTCGTCGGGACCGCGAGTCGGATGACGGTACCGCCGTCCGGTCGTGATCGTACGTCGAGCCGACCGTGGATCAGCTCCGCTCGCTCCCGCATGAACTGCAAGCCGAAGGTCCGACGACCACGCGCGGTCGCGGCTTCGATGTCGAACCCGCGACCGTCGTCGCGGATCTCCAAGATATAAGGCCGATCATCGTCCCCGAGCTCGGTCCGCACCAGCACCTTCGTGGCGGCCGCGTGTTTCCGGACATTCTGCAGGGCTTCCTGGGTGACGCGCAGGACCACGATACGCACGTGGTCGTCCAGCTGGTCGGTGGGCGCGGTCAGGTCCGTCGCCACCTCGATGCCGGTGGCGGCACTGAAATCGGTCGCCGCGTCGCGGAGCGCCTCGTCGAGGCCCAGCTGGTCGAGGATCGATGGGCGGAGGTCGCTGATGATGTCGCGGATGGCCGTGAGCTCGCGCTCCAGCCGCTCGCGCAGGACGACCAGCTCGTCGGCGGCGGCGGCCGGGTCGGTCGCCTGCAGCCGCTCGACCAGCTCGATGCCGAAGATGGCGTTGGCCAGGGCCTGGGCCGGCCCGTCATGGATCTCCTGGGCGATGCGTGCGCGCTCCGCCTCTTGAGCCTCGGCGATGCGCTGCGTGACGTCGTCGGTCCCGGCGGGTGGAGCCTCCATCGACTTCGGAGTATAGGGGCCGGTCATGTCGGACTCTCGGGGCAGACGATCTCGAACACGCGCGTGGCGGCCAGCGGGTCCTCGCCGTGGTCCGGGCCGCCGGGCAGCGGCGTCGTCCCCAGGTCGAGCTCGCGGAAGCAGTCGCTGCCGGGCGCCCCGGCGTCGATGTCGGCCGGCCAGTGGACGCTCATGGCGTCGGTCAGGACCAGGTAGCGGGTGCCCGGGAAGTGCTGGGCCAGGTCGACGACGTCGGCCGGCAATTCGTCGGGCAGGGCCAGGCCCGGGACGCCCTGGGTCTCGGCCAGCCAGATCGGGAAGTTGCTGATGACCGGGCCGGCGGCGGCGTCCAGCGGGTGGCCGATGGCCTCCATCCGGCGCCCCAGCTCCACGTAGTAGGCCGCCGTGCCCTGCGAGCCCGCGCCGAACGAGGGCAACAGCACGACCGTGAACAGGATGCTCCCGAAGATGCCCAGGGCGGGGCCCAGCCACGCCACCGGCCGGGTCCAGCCCTGCCGAGCCGCGAGTCGGGCGATGCCGGCGTCCAGGGCGAGGAGGGCCGACAGGACGATGAGGACCTGGACCGGGCCCGCGGCATGGAGGAACGTGCCCCACGTCGTCGCGACCGGGAACAGCAGCGTCGTCGCCAGGAAGGTCAGGAGGCCCAGCAGGACGACGGGGCGGACGGCCTGGCCGCGACCGGTCCACGGCAGGGCGAGCAGACCGATGAGCGAGATGGGCAGGCCCGGCAGCAGCAACACGGTGCCGAGGTTGTGCCACGCCCCTTCGACCCGCATCTCGAGCAGCCGGGCCGGCCCGACCGCCAGGTAGCGGGCCAGCGCTGGGCGGATCGTTCCAGGCGAAGATGTCATGACCGGTGATCGAGAACGCGTTGGTCACCGCCTGGCCGGGCAACGGGCTGCCGAAGACCGCCCAGTTGCGGGCCGCCCACGGCGCGAAGACGACCAGGGCGACGACACCGGCCAGGCCGATGAGGCGGACCCGTTCGGCCGCGGTCGTCGCCGGGATCCGCCAGGCGACGATGATCCAGACGAGGGCCAGCCAGGCCGCCTCGTTGCGGGTCAACGCGGCCAGGCCCAGGCTCACGCCCAGGGCGATGACCCGCGGGTCGGTCAGGCGCCCGCCACGCGGGTCGGCCCGGATGCGGCTCATCAGCAGGCAGGCGACCAGCGCGAGCGCCGCGAAGGGCATCGTCGAATCGGGCAGGGCCGAGTGCAGGACGAGGGGCAGGTAGACCGCGCAGGTCAGCCCCGTGCCGATGGCCAGGGTCCGGGCGCGCTCCACGCCGAGGCCACGCTCGGCGGCGACGTCCGCGGCCAGCCGCCAGCCCAGGACCGGCACGATCGCCCCGACCAGGACGCTGGAGACCTGGGCGGCGCCGAAGGACGGCCCGAAGGCGGCCATCGCCGCGGCGGCGAGCCAGGTCGGGAGGGGCATCCAGACCTCGAAGGCCGGGCGTGGGAAGACGAGGGGCGGCGTGCTGTAGCTCCACAGGGCATCGCTGACCAGCCCACGGCCCTCGAGCAGGTTCTGGGCGACCCCGACGTAATACGCGGTGTCCTCCGGCTTGGGGAACACGATCTGGGCCGCGAAGACGATCCGGACGACGAGGGCCACGGCGAAGACCAGGAGGGCGGACAGGACCGCCTCGCGACGGCTCACGAGCCCAGCTCCACGGGGTAGATCGCGAGCTCGACGGGCTGGCCCTCGGTCAGGACCGGGTCGCCCAGCCAGTCGGGCCGGACCGTGCCGTCGATGATCGGCGCGACCGCCGGCACGCTCTCGTCCCGGTCGATGACGAGCCACTGGATGTCATAGGCCCGGGCGACCGCTTCGATCGTGTCCAGCGGGTCGTTGACCAGGACGACCCCGCCGCGACCGCTCCAGAAGCGGGTCCCCGAGGCATCGATGGACATGACCCGGTCATCCGGGCCGGCGCCGGCGGCGTCGAGCGCGGCGGCCACCGTCTGGAAGCGGTCGCGACCGCCGGACCACACGCCGTGGACGAACGAGGCGCCCAACGTCGCCGTGGCGATGGCGAAGACGATGACCGCACCGCTGAACACCCGCGTCGCGGCCGTCACGTCCCAGCCGCGTCGACGGGCAGCGATCCAGGCCACGGCGATGGCGACGCCCTCGAGGGCCAGGATGTAGGCGTGCGGCGCGAGGGCGACCGCCGAGTGGATGAACGTCCCGCCGGGCACGTGGACGGCCGACACGATGGCCGAGAAGGCGAACAGCGCGCCGGCGTAGACGAAGTACGGCCCGAAGTCGACCGACCGCCGACGCGCCCACGCGCCGGCGATCATGAACGGCGCCAGGACGAATCCGGCGACCAGGGTCACGTAGATCATCAGCGCGGCGATGAGGCCGCCGATCCGCGATCCGAGCAGCGGGCCCAGGCCCTGGCCCAGGAGGTGCTGCAGGTCGGCCGGCGTCGTGATGCTGTTCCACTCGGCGATCTCGCGGATGAACAGGACCTTGCCGGACGTCGTCGACGGCGACAGCGAGCCGAAGACGGCGAGCTGCCGGGCCCACCACGGCGCCATGACCAGCAGGAACAGGCCGCCGCAGGCGAGGACCGCTCGCCAGGGGATGGCCGGTGGCCGCGCGCCGTGCGACCGCCAGGCCCGCCAGCGGTCCCAGAGCACGGCCGCGCCGAGGGCGACCATGACCAGGACCCCGTCGTTGCGCGAGAGCGTGGCCAGGCCGGTCAACAGCCCGGCCAGGGCGAACGAACCGGCCGACCCGCGGAGGCCGCGGGCGCCCATCCACAGCGCCGCGATGACCAGCGGCTGATAGATGGAGAAGTTGTCCGGTTGGGTCATGTAGACGAGGGTCAGGACCGGGATGGCGGTCAGGATCCCGGCGCCCACCGCGGTCAGCTCCTTGGCGCCGGCGTCGCGAGCGATGGCCCAGGTGATGGGCGCCGCCGTCGCCCCGATGAGCGCGAACGGCAGGGCGGACGCCCAGGAGGCGGTCCCGAACAGCCACAGGAAGGGGACCTGGACGAGCGAGGCGAGCGGCATCCAGTGGGCGTTGGACGGGATCGGCAGCACGGGATCGGCCGGGATCGCCCCACCGACCTCCGGGAAGATCCAGACGAAATCGACCGAGAACCCCGCCCCCGATGCGAGCGCCCGCGCGACATCGACGTAATAGAAGGAATTGGGATAGGCGGGGTCCGGGAAGCGCCAGATGAGCACGACCCGAACGGCCAGGGCGAGCGCATATAGGAGCAAGGGGGTACGCATCGGCCGGTGCAGCGTAGCACCGGGTCCCGGGGCCGCCGACGGTACGAACGGACTACTCGGGCGGTCGTTTCCAGGTCATGCCGGGGCGGTCCGGAGGGGTCGTAGGATGCCCCCGTGCACCTCGTCGCCTCGGGTTCGCCCGCTCGCCGCGCCCTCCGGGATGGCGCCGTCCTCGCCGGCTTGCTGTTCGCGGCCTATCTCTTCCTGATCGTCGCGCCGGCGAGCGGGACATTCGGCTTCGATGCCTACGCCTACTGGTCGGTCGATCCGAGCGATCCGTACCAGTCGCAGGTCGGTGGACTGGCGGCGTTCAACTACTCGCCGGTCATCGCCACGGTCTTCGGCGCGTTCAAGTTCCTGCCCTGGCCGGCCTTCATCTGGCTGTGGACCGCCCTCCAGCTGGCCACCGTCGTGTGGCTCGGCGGATCGCGCTTCCTGTGGCTGCTGGCCTTCCCGCCGGTCGCCCTCGAGATCTACCACGGCAACGTCCACCTGCTCATCGCCGCGTGCATCGTCCTCGGGTTCCGGTACCCGGCGAGCTGGGCGTTCATCCTGCTGACCAAGGTCACGCCGGGCGTCGGCCTGGCCTGGTTCGCGGTCCGACGCGAGTGGCGGCCACTGGCCGTCGCCGTGGTCGTCACGACCATCCTCGTCGCCATCTCGTTCGTCCGAGAACCGGCCATCTGGTTGTCGTGGGTCGACTACCTGTCGAATGTCAGCAGCGACGCCGGCGGCCAGGCGAACCTGGCCATCCCGCTCGTCATCCGCCTGCCGATCGCGCTGCTCGTCGTGGCCTGGGGCGCACGGACCGATCGGCGCTGGACGATCCCGATCGCGGCCACCCTTGCCCTACCGGTCCTGTGGCCGAGCGGCTTCGCCATCCTGGCGGCGTGCCTGCCGCTGGCCGGCAAGCGCGGAGTCTGGGGACGTCCGTTCCGGCGTCAGGCGCCCGAGGTGGCCCCGGTCGTCGCCTGAGCGGGCTCGGCGTCGGGTCGAGCCGCCCGGAGCCCGGGGAGCCGCGTCCCGAGGAGCATCGACCCGGTCACCAGGAGCACGCCAGCCCACCAGCCGATCTCCGTGTAGCTGGCCATCCCGATGACCGCCAGCAGGGCGATCTCGCGGCGGACCGACAGCATCGCCGGCAGGATGAACAGGCCGGTGAAGGCGTGGACGTTCGGGGCGACGAGGAGCATGAGCAGGCCGACCCACGCCCCGGCCAGGGGACCGCGGAGCCAGAGGGTCGCGATGACGGCGGCGACGGTCAGGCCGACCACGACGATCCGGGGCAGGTAGACGAGCAGCGGCACACCGATCATGTCCCAGGTCGGATCGGCGGCCAGCGCCGCCTGCCCGAGCCAGGCGCCGTACAGGCCGATGCCCGTCAGCGGCAGGGTCACGACGAGGACCGCGACCCAGGGCAGCGCGCCCAGGATCGCCGCCCGCGGCTGGTGCCGGGCGACCAGGAGCCAGGCCAGCGCCTGGCTGATCTTCACGGCCCCCACCGTGGCCGCCGCGAAGCCGATGGCCGGGCCGGTCCGAGTCGGGTCGTCGAGGTCGCGCGCCCGGAGGCGCAGGTCATGGGCAGCCGGCGCCTCCCAGAATGCGACGGCGAACGCGGCGAACAGGACGACCTGGATGTTGCCGTTCCAGATCCCCTCGGCGAACGGCGGCCAGGCCAGGGCGAATGGGATGAGCCACCAGGGCATCGCCAGGCGCCGGCAGGTCCATCCGGCGAAGGCCACCAGGACGACGAACCAGATGACCCGGACGAGGTCGATCGGCAGCACGGTCAGCGCCGCGGCGACCGGCAGCACGAACGGCGGGTAGAGGAACGGGGCGATCGCCTCCGGGTCGTGGAAGCCCGCGGCGACGTAGACCTCCTCGCCGGCCAGCCAGCGCTCGGCCGCCTGGAGCGGGATGAGCAGATCCAGGCCGAGCGGGAAGTTGGTGACGACCCGGGCCGCCCCGATGACCACGACGATGCCGGCGACGATGGCCAGGCCCAGCACCCAAGGGCTGGGCAGCCGCCGGGAGACGGGACGGTCCGGCGCGGGGTCGATCGTGTCGGTCACCACGCCGGCGAGTCTAGCCCGCGGTCTTCGCCCCAGCCGCCCCGCCCCGGTCCTGCCCGCGGCGGGACCATCGGGTGATGCGGGCCGAGGCCGGGCGGGAGCGAGAATATGGACCACGGTTGCGTCAACGCACCGTTTTCGGCAGGCTAACGCCCGACCGGTCCGGCCCGACCACGGGCGAAGGACCGGAGGAGGAACGCATCTATGGACTTCTTGCTCGCCTACATCGACCCGGGGTCGGGCAGCCTCATCATCCAGGCCGTCATCGCGACCCTCATCGCGGTCCCGTTCTTCTTCCGCACGCAGATCAGCCGCATCGTGCGGACCGTGCGGCGGCAGCCGGACCCCGAAGCGACCACCTCGACGACCTCCTCGGCCGCGCCGACGGTCGACGACACCGCGCGCTGAACCGACCGACGACGGGGTGATCCAGACCGATCCCGGGTCCTTCCGCGACCCGAGCGGCTTCGTCTACCGTCGCGACGGCACCATCTATCGCCAGGTCCAGCGCTCATTCGCATCCGATTGGGATGACCTGGCCGGCTCCGGCCTCCTGGGACGCCTGCAGGACGCCGGACAGCTCATCCGCCACGACGTCGTCGACACCGCGACGTTCGCGGCCGATCCGTCGACCGCCCACGCGGTCCTCCGCCCGGAGCTCGTCGACTTCATCTCGTACCCGTACGAGTGGTCGTTCGGCCAGCTCCGCGATGCGGCCCTCCTGACCCTCGCCGTCCAGAAGACCGCGACCGACGCCGGCTTCACCCTCCGCGACGCGACGGCCTACAACGTCCAGTTCCACGGGGGCCGGCCCGTCCTCATCGACACCCTGTCGTTCGAACGAGCGACGCCCGGGGCGCCGTGGATCGCCTACAAGCAGTTCTGCGAGCACTTCCTGGCGCCGCTCGCGCTGATGGCCCGGCGTGACGTCCGATGCGGGCTCATGCTCCGCGACCACATCGATGGGATCCCGCTCGACCTGGCGGCGCGGCTGCTGCCCGGCCGCTCGCGCTTCAACCTGGGGCTCGGCTCGCACATCCATGCCCATGCCCGCGCCCAGACCCGTTACGCGGATGCCGGCCAGGCCGCGGCGACCAAGGCCAAGACCCGGACGCTGAGCCCGCTCCAGCAGGCCGCGCTGCTGGACAGCCTGCAGCGGACCGTCAGCGGGCTGGCCTGGGAGCCGGCCGGCACGGAGTGGGCGGACTACGCCGAGAACACGAGCTACAGCGACACCGCAGCCGACCAGAAGGACGCGCTCGTCGGACGGCTGCTCCGTGATGCCGGCGGCGACGTCGTCTGGGACATGGGTGCGAACACCGGCCGGTTCAGCCGGATCGCCGCCGGCCTGGGTCGGCGGGTCGTCGCCTGGGACATCGACCCGGCCGCCACGGAGCGCCATTACCAGCTCATCCGCCGCGACGGCACGACGAGCACGCTGCCGCTCGTCGTCGACCTCGGCAACCCCAGCCCTGGCCTGGGCTGGGCCCACACCGAGCGACGCTCGCTCGTCGACCGGGCGAACGCGGACACGGTCCTCGCCCTGGCCCTCATCCACCACCTGGCGATCTCGCGCAACCTGCCGCTCAACCGCCTGGCCGACTTCTTCCGGTCGCTCGGCCCGAACCTCGTCATCGAGTTCGTGCCCAAGGGCGACCCGATGGTCGAAAAGCTCCTCGCCACACGCGAGGACATCTTCCCGGACTACACGATCGACGGCTTCCGGACCGCCTTCGGGCGGCTGTACCGGATCGACGAGGAAGCGCCCATCGAGGGCGTGACGCGCGTGCTGTTCCGGATGTCCGCGCGGACCTGACCCCATGACGGCCATCGCGGAGACCCCGGCCCCGTCGACGACACCCTGGTGGCGCGTCCCGCTCTACCCGGCGACGATCCCGCTGGCGATCATCCTGCAGGCCTGGGCCGCGGCGGCGATCCACCCGGCCGCGATGTACCGGCCCCTCCTCCTGGCCATCGCGTTCTCGCTGCTGCTGACGCTCGCCCTGAGCCTGGTCTGCCGCAACCGCGACCTGGGCGCCCTGGCCGCCAGTGGGGCCCTCCTGGCCATCGTCGCCGCCGCGGTCCCATCGGCGGGGCTCATCGTCCTGCTCGCCGTCCTGCTCATCATCGCCTTGGGGCTCGTGCGGCGCGGCCGCCCGTGGCCGCTCGGTGCGCGGATCACCCAGGGGATGAACATCGTCGGGGCCGTGCTGCTCCTGGCCTCGGCCATCAATCTCGTCCAGACCGGTGCCCTGACCGAGGGCGTCGAGGACCTGCGCCTGGATCTCGAAGGCCGCGGTCCGATCGGTGTCGCGGCCTCCGGCAGCCCGGACATCTACCTCCTCCTGCTCGACGGCTATCCGGGCGCGGATGCCCGGGCGATGGCCCCGGACCACCCGCCCAGCGTCCTCCGCGACGAGCTCCTCGCCCGTGGCTTCGACATGGCCGAGGACACGCACTCGAACTACCTGCAGACCACGACGACCCTGGCCTCGATGTTCCAGATGCGCCACTTGCAGGGCCTGCCGGAGCTGGCCCCGCCGTGGGGTCCGGAGCCGTCCGACTCGCGCCGCTTGCGTCGCCTCATCAACGCGGCCCCGGCGCTCGATGCCCTACGCGACGCCGGCTACACGTCGACGGCTGTCGCGTCCGGCTTCGCCGAGGTGGAGTTGCGCCGCGTGGATCGGCTCGTCGAGCCGGTCAGCCCGACCGAGTTCGAGCACAGCCTCATCCGGGGGACCGGCCTGGGCCTCCTCCTGGATGCCGTGGCGCCCGACCTCCTGCCGGAGACCCAGCGCGCCCGGATCGAGGACTCGTTCACCGCCGTCGTCGATGCCGCCGAGGCCGACGTCGCCAGCCCGCGGTTCGTCCTGGGGCACATCCCCGGACCACATCCACCGTGGGTCTTCGGGGCGGACGGCGAGCCGATCCGCGACGACATCTTCGCCTACTACACGGACTCGGCCCGCGACCGCGCGATCGACCGGTCCGAGGCGATGCGGCGCCACCTTGATCAGGCCGAGTATGTCGACCGGCGCGTCGTCGAGACCGTCGACCGGATCCTGGCCGCGTCAACGACGCCACCGGTCATCGTCGTCTTCTCGGACCACGGGTCGGGCACCGGCTTCGACCAGGACGCCCCCCTCGTGTCCGACCTCAAGGAGCGGACGAGCAACGTGTTGGCCGCCTACACGCCCGGCCATCCTGGCCTCTTCGCCGAGCCGACCAGGTCCACGCCGATCGCCATCCTGCCGTCGCTGCTCGACACCTATCTCGGGATGGATGTCGCGGTCCCCGATCCGTCCGTGTGGGCCTGGCAAGGCGAGCTGCTCGATTTCGTCCCGGTCGACGTCGATGACTGAGACCACGTCGATGCCGCCGCCCATCGATCCGCCGTCGGCCGCCGACGCGCCGTCGACCAAGGGCGGCTGGCGACGCTGGACCATCCCCCTCTATCCGCTGGTCTTCCCCATCGCGCTCGTCGTCCTGGCCTGGTCGGCGGCGAACATCCACGTCGCCATCCTGGCGCGCCCGTTGGTCATCAGCATCGCCATCGGCCTGGTGGTCATCGCCGTCTGCACGGCGCTGGCCGGGAACCGCGACCTGGGCGGCATCCTGGCGTCGGTCGTGCTGCTGACGCTCATCGCCACCGACCCGCGGGCCGTCGTCCTGCTCGCCATCCTCGACGGTGCTGGTCGCGATCGTCATCCTCACGCGGCGTGGTCGAGTCTCGCGTCCGCTCCAGATCGCCGCCAAGGTCATGCGCGGCGTCGCGATCGTCCTGGCCATCGCGTTGACCATCAAGCTCATCAGCGACGGCGTCCCCGCCAACGCCATCGGCGAGGTCCAGGCCGACCTGGCCGGGCATCCGAAGGGGGCCGCGGTCGCTGAGGCCCCGGACGTCGTCGTCCTGCTCCTGGACGCCTTCCCGGGTGATCGGGCGATGGCCATGGCCGGCGGGGACAGCGCGCCGTTCATCAGCGAGCTGGAAGCCCGCGGCTTCGACGTGCAGCGGGACAGCCATTCCAACTATCTGTATACCGGCCTGACGATCGGATCGATGCTCGGCATGGAGCACATCCACGAGTCGGCCGCGCTCGACCCGCCCTGGGACATGGCCGTCGACGATGCCCGGCGTCTGCGGGGTGTCATCAACGACGGTGCGGCCTTGAAAAGCCTGGCCGCCGCGGGCTACGACCTCGTCTCGGTCGGGTCCGGATTCGACCACGCGGAGGTGCGTCGGGTGGACACCTTCGTCACGCCCTGGCAGCCGTCCGAGTTCGAGGTCGCGTACCTCCGGCTCATCGCCGTCGGCGACCTCATCGACCTCGTCGCCCCGGATCTCCTGTCCGGGTTGCACCGGCAGCGGATCCTGGACACGCTCGATGCGACGCGTGCCCAGGCGACGGCCCCGCATGACCGGCCGCGCTTCGTCTATGGCCACGTGCCGGCGCCCCACTCGCCGTGGGTCTTCGACGAGCACGGTGGCGCTCGGCAGGCGCGATTGACGACCTTCTACTCGGATGACCCGGGTGACCTCCAGACCGACAAGGCGACGGCGTTCGCTCGGTCACGGGAGCAGGCGGTCTACGTGTTCGGCCTGGCCATGGACACGGTCGATCGGATCATCGCGGACGCGCCACGGCCGACGATCGTGGTCGTCATGTCCGACCACGGCACGGGCGTCGGCCTCGACCCGCAGGATGCCAAGTCGACGGACCTCATCGAGCGCTTCAGCAACCTCATGGCCGTCCGGACCCCGGATGGCCGCGACCTCGTCGGCGATCGGCTCACCCCGGTCAACGTCTTCCCGCGGATCCTGACCGAGTACGTCGGGATGCCGACGCCCGAGCACGACGATGGCACCTACGCTTGGGACGGCGCGTACCTCAACACCGTCCCCGTCCAACCGGTCCCGGAATGGGTGCCCTAAGGTCACGGATCGCGATCTACCCGATCGCGTTCGCGCTCGGGTTCGTCGTCCTGCTCGTCGTCGTCTCCGGCGTCAGCCCGTTCGCGGCCGCTCGAACGCTGGTCGTCACCGCCGCCATCGCGACGGCCCTCGTCATCCTGGGCACGGTGCTCCTCGGCGACAAGGACCGAGGCGGGGTCTTCGGGGCGCTGGCGATCCTGGCGGTGATGGGCGGCGACATCCGACTGACCATCGTCATCCTCATCGCCTTCGTGCTCCTCCTCCTGGAGCGCTACGCCATCCCGGCCGACCGTCAGACGATCCGCTGGTCGAAGATCGGGCTGATCGCGAGCCGCCTCGTCGTCATCCTCCTGCTGGCCATCGGGATCCAGGCGATCCAGCTCGGCGCCCCGGCCTGGGCCTGGCGGGCCGTCACCCATGAGACCGCCCTGCAGCCTGGGCCCTCGCCGGTGCTCGATCCATCCGACCCGGACATCTACGTGGTGCTCCTCGACGGGCACACCCGGCTCGACGTCGGCGCGGACCTGCTCGGCATCGATCCGGCGCCCCTCCGCGACGGGCTAGGGCAACGCGGCTTCACCATCGCCGATCGAAGCCGCAGCAACTACACGCTGACCGCCGAGACCCTGACCTCCATGCTCGAGCAGGACCATCTCATGGACATCCCGCGGATGGCGGGTCTCGTCGCCGGTACCGAGAGCCTGCCCGCCGGGGCGGTCGTCCGGGATGTCGTCAACGACAACGTGACCCTTGAGATGCTCAGATCGCGCGGCTATGAGATCGAAGCCTCATCGTCCGGCTTCGAGGAGGTCTCCATCCGCGAAGCGGACCGGTTCATCGACCCGGGCCAGATCAACGAATTCGAGATCGGGATGCTCCGGCGGAGCGTCCTGGGCGAGGTCCTGTCCGCCGTCGCTCCCGACGCCGCGAGCGCGCAGCAACGTGACCGCATCCGCGGCGTCCTCGACGTCCTGGCCTCGGCGCCAGCGCGAGCGACCGACCGCCCGACGTTCCACTTCGCGCACGTCCCCAGCCCGCACGCGCCGTGGGTCTTCCGGGCCGATGGCTCGCCACGCACGGTCGCCGACCTCGAGGCGTTCTATGCGGAGACGTCCGGCCCCACGAAGCTCGACCACGACGAGCTCGTCGCCGGTTTCAAGGACCAGGTCGTCGACATCGATCGCCGGTTGCTGGAGACACTCGACCGCCTCGATGCCGGGATCGCGGAGCGCGGGCGACCGGCCGTGACGATCGTGTTCAGCGATCACGGCTCGTGGATCGGCGCGCAGGAGGGCGACATCCGGCTGCGCTTCAAGAACCTGCTGGCCGTCCGCGGCACGGACGTGGACGTCGATGTCGACCCGGACGCCACGCTGGTGAACGTCATGCCCACCCTGTTCGGCCAGCTGTTCGGAACGGCGGTCCAGCCCCGGGCCGACACGACCTACCGATACGACGCTCGCGACGTGTTCGATCTCGTACGAGTGGATGACCCCGACGCCCGGTCCAGCCCGTAGACTGCCGCCCATGTCCGAGAGCCCGTTGCTCACGCTCGTGTTGCCGGCCTACAACGAATCCGAGCGGATCGGACCCGCCCTGGACGAGCTCCTTGGCTACCTGCGCCGGCGTGGCGACAGCGCTCGTGATGGGGCTCCGGGATCCGGCCGACTGCCGGACCGGATCGAGATCCTCGTCGTCGACGACGGCAGCACGGACGGCACGGCGGACCTCGTCGAGGCCCACGCGGCCACGACCGCCATCGACGGGATCGGCCTCCACGTGCTGCGGGTCCCGCACGGCGGCAAGGGCGCCGCGGTCCGGGCCGGGATGCTGGCCGCGGCCGGCGACCTCGTCGTGTTCACCGATGCCGACATGGCGACGCCGCCCGACCAGATCCCGCTGCTGGTGGAGGCGCTGGATGGCCACGACGTCGCCCTCGGCTCGCGGATCCAGCCGGATGGTTCGGATATGCGGGCCACCCAGCCCGGCTATCGCCGGCTCCTGGGCAAGACGTTCCACCTGCTCGCGTCCTTGTGGGTCGTGGGTCCCGTCCAGGACACGCAGTGCGGGTTCAAGGGCTTCAGCCGCGAGGCCGCCCAGGACCTGTTCTCCCGACAGCAGGTCACGAGCATCGTCTTCGACGTCGAGCTGATCTACCTGGCGCGACGTCGCGGCTATCGCCTGGCCATCGTGCCGATCCGCTGGTACGACAAGCGCGGCTCCCGGATGCGCGCCTCGCCCGGGCTCGCCCTGCGGGTCGCCTGGGACCTGTTCCGGATCCCGCTCCGGCATCGCGGCGCACGGCGGAGCGCGACGGAGCGCGGGTGATGGACGGCAGCGCGATCGCCCGTCTCGGGCGGACGGCCCTGCCGATCGTCGCGATCCTCGTCTTCGGCGGCAGCCTCGCGGCGACGCTGGCGGCCGCGGGCGACACGCTCGGCTACGACTTCCTGGCCTACCACGCCGCCGCGGCCCGGCTCCTGGACGGGGCGCCGCTGTACGACATGTCGTACACCCAGACCGGCGGCTTCGGGCTGTTCTACTACCCGCCGACGTTCGCGCCGCTCATCCTGCCGCTAGGCCTCCTCGCCCCGCCCACCGCGACCTGGGTTTGGATCGCCATCTCCGTCGCCGCCTTCCTGGTCGGTGTCGCGTGCCTGCCCGTGTCGCGACCGGTCCGCTGGTGGATCGTGCTCCTGGCCGGGGCGTCGTTCCCGTTCGTCTACGCGGTCAAGCTCGGCCAGGTCGGCCCAGTGCTGTTCCTGTGCTTCGCCGTGGGCTGGCGATGGCTGGACGACCCGGTCCGGCTGGGCGTCAGCGGCGCCCTGGGCGCCGCCATCAAGCTCCAGCCCGGCCTCGTTCTCGTGTGGGCCGCCCTGACCGGCCGGTGGCGCGCGGTGGCGGTCGGGGCCGTCACCCTGGCCGTGCTCGGCGTGGCCGCCCTGCTCCTGGCCGGCGTGGGTGCCTGGGCGGACTTCCTGACCCTCCTGCGGACCGTCAGCGACCCGATCACGACCGAGCACAACTTCACCCCTGGGTCGATCGCCTATCAGCTCGGCGTCCCGACGGGCGCGGCCGCGGCCATCCAGCTCGCCAGCACGGTCGCGGTCGTCGTCGCGCTGGTCATCGCCGTCCGGCGCGCGACGGACGAGGCCTCGTACCTCGTCGCGGTCGTCGCCAGCCAGCTCGTCTCGCCGATCGTCTGGGACCACTACGCGGTCGTGCTGCTCCTGCCGGTGGCCTACCTCCTGGCGGCCGGCCGCTGGTGGGCGCTGGCCATCCCGCTGGCCACCGCGTGGCCGTTGGTCGGGGTCACGCCCGCCTGGCTCTACCCGGTCCTCTTCTGGATCGCCCTCGTGGCGACTCTCAGCGTCGGCTGGCGGGCGCACCGGTCGACCGGGGTGGCGACGGCCGCGGGGACGGCGTGACCGACCCTGATGGCGGTGTGGCCCCACGGGTCGAGCGGGACACCTGGCTCGGGCTGGGCGTCGTCGCCGTCGCGGCGGTGCTCTACTGGCTGGCGGCCAAGGACTTCGACGCACTCCGCGGCGACTTCTTCTACCTCGCCGACGCCTTCCTCCACGGTCGGACCTGGCTGGAGGCCAGGCCCGGTCCCAACGACGTCATCCTCATCGACGGTCGCTCATACGTCCCGTTCGCGCCGTTCCCGGCGGTCGCGCTCATGCCCCTGGTGGCCCTCATCGGGCCCCTCGGGGCGGACCAGATCGAGTCCGGGGTCAACGCCCTGCTGGCCGCTGCCGGCGTCGGCCTGTGCTGGTGGCTGCTCCGCCGGATCGGGGTCACGTCCGTCGTCGACCGGCTGTGGCTCGTCGTCCTGTACGGCTTCTCGACCCAGATCCTGTGGGTCACGACCCGCGGCGGGGTGTGGCACACCGGCCACCTCGTGGCCAGCATCCTGACCTTCGCGGCGCTCATCGAGCTGTGGGGCCGCCGCCGGGCGATCCTCGTCGGCCTGCTGGCCGGCGCCGCCTTCCTGACCCGCGCGCCGCTGGCCTTCGCCGTGCCCTTCTACGCGCTGCTGCTGGAGCCCGGGCGACCGACCCTTCGCGACCTGCCGTGGCGGCGCTGGATCTGGCTGGCCGTCGGCGTGGCCCCGGCCATCGTCGCGTTCTTCGCCTACAACCAGCTCCGCTTCGGGACGCCACTGGAGTCCGGCTACGCGCTGGCGACGCTGCCACCGTTCCTCGAGGCCCAGCGCGAACGCGGTCTGTTCGCCCTCGCCCACATCCCGATGAACCTCGACTATCTCCTCGTCCACCTGCCCGCGCCGACGGGCACGTTCCCGTTCTTCCAGCCCGACGGGCTCGGCATGTCCGTGCTGCTGACCAGCCCGGGACTCCTGTTCGCGGTCCGGGCGGACTGGCGCCAGCCGCGGGCGTGGTGGCTGGCCGGGGCCACGATCGCCGTCCTCATCCCGACGCTCCTGTACTACGGCGGTGGCTGGCTGCAGTACGGCTATCGCTACTTCCTCGACTCCGTCCCGTTCGTCATGGCCCTGTGCGGGATGGCCGCCGTCCACCGTGGCGGCGTGTCCTGGCCGTGGCGGGCGGCCATCGCCTTCGGGACCGTGGTGATGGCCTTCGGCGTGTACTTCGCCTACAACCTCTAGCATCCGCAGACGTGCGTACCTTCCTCGTCCTTGCCATCTTCGTCCTGTCCGGGGCAGCCGGGCTCGTCTACGAGATCGTCTGGTCGCGCCAGCTGGTCCTCGTCTTCGGCAACACGACCCAGGCCGTCGCGGCCATCCTGACCGGGTTCTTCGGCGGGATGGCCATCGGGGCCGTGGTCGGCGGCCGCCTGGCCGACCGGGTCCGCTCGCCGCTCCGGATGTATGCCGTGCTGGAGCTGGTCCTCGTCGTCGTCGTCCTCGTCACACCGGTCACCTTCGGGCTCATCCTGGAGGCCTATCGCGGCCTCTACCCGTCGGTCGAGGGCACCGCGTGGCTGCCCATCGGACGGCTCGTCCTGGCCGTCCTGGCGCTGGCCCCGGCGACGATCCTCATGGGCGCCACCTTCCCGAGCCTGATGCGCCACCTGACGACGACGGGTACGCTCAGCCGGTCGTTCGGCCGGCTGTATGCCGCCAACACGGTCGGAGCGATCGTCGGGACGCTGGCGGCCGGCCTCGTCCTCATCGAGCTGCTGGGCCTGACCGGCGCCCTCGTCGTCGGTGCGACGTGCTCGGCGATCGCCGGTCTGGCAGCCCTGGGCCTGGACCGGCGACGGCCGGCTGACGCCGCGCCGGGACCGGTCGACGCCAGCGCCGCCGCCACGACGCCGCCGCCAGCGATCGACGCCGCCGACGCCGACACCGCGCCGACCACCGACCGGTCCCGGGTCGGCCTGGCCCTCGTCATCGCCTTCGTCTCCGGGTTCACGTCGCTCGGCTACCAGGTCACCTGGACCCGGCTGCTGGCGTCCGGCACCGGCAACACGACCTACGTCTTCACGGTCATCCTCGCGACGTTCCTGACCGGCATCGCCCTCGGCGCCTGCTGTTCAACGTCATCGGGCCGCGCATCCGGCACCCGATCCGGGTCCTGTCGGCGGCCCAGGCACTCGTCGCCGCCCTGGCCATCATCGGCCTCGTGACGGTCCTGGGGCAGCCGGAGGAGCTCGTGCCGGGGCAGCCGCTGGAGACGCTGCGGACGCTGTTCAGCTCGGTCATCCTCGTCGTCCTGCCGGTCACCATCGTCCTGGGCGTCGCCTTCCCGGCGGCGTCGGCCCTCCTGCGCGACCGCGCCAGCGAGGCGGGCACCGAATCGGGGGGCCTCCTGGCCGTCAACACGACCGGCGCCATCCTGGCCAGCCTGGCCATCCCGTTCGTCCTCATGCCCGCGCTCGGCTCGCCGGCGATCATCGTCGTCCTGGCGGTCATCAACGGGCTGCTCGCCATCGGCCTCGCGATGGTCGCCGTGCCACGCTCCCGGACGCTCGCCCTCGTCGGCGCGGCCGTCGTCGTGGCCATCGTCGTCGTCGCCATCCGCCCCGGCGCCGTCGTCCAGCCCAACGAGGCGTTCATCGCGTCACGCAACGGGACCCTGTTCGACTCGACCGAGGACGAGATCGCGTCCGTGCAGGCCGGCCAGATCCGCTCGACGCCGGAGCTGTGGGTGGCCGGCACCTCGATGACCCTGCTGACGGTCGACGCCAAGCTCATGCCCATCCTGCCGCTCATCGCCCGGCCGGAGGCCGATCGCGCCCTGGTCGTGGCCTTCGGGATGGGCACCGCCTTCCGATCCGCGCTCATCGCCGGGCTGGAGACCGACGTCGTCGAGCTCGTGCCGTCCGTGCCCGACATGTTCGGGTTCTACTACCCGGATGCGGCCGACGTCCTGGCCGATCCGGCGGGCCGCGTCGTCGTGGCCGATGGCCGCAACCACCTGGAGCTGACCGACGAGCGCTTCGACATCATCATCACCGACCCACCGCCGCCCATCGAGAGCTCGGGTGCCTCGGTCATCTCGTCGCTCGAGTACTACGAGGCCGGCCGCGACCACCTGACCGAGGGCGGGATCATGATGCAGTGGCTGCCGTACGGCGCGCCGCTCGAGGACCTGCAGGAGCACGTGCGGACGTTCGCGGCGGTCTTCCCCGAGGTGAGCGTCATCCGCGGGGCGGGCGGGTACGGCGCCTACATGCTCGGCTCGGACGCGCCGATCACCATCGACGACGACGCGATCCGGGCGGTCCTGGAGCGCCCCGGCGTCCTCGACGACATCTCGTCCGCCTACGACTCGCCGGCCGACACCGTCGAGGGCTGGGTCCAGACCATCGCCGACCTCCGCTGGCTCGACGGCGACGGCGTCGCGGCCTTCGCCCATGACGGCCCGCTCATCACCGACGACCGCCCCCGGCCCGAGTACTTCCTGCTCCGGCGGCTGACAGCCGGCAGCTAGCGGGCCCCGCCGACGGGGGCGTCCCGCCAGCCGGTTGCCGTCGCAACCATCTCCGGCCATCCGGTGCTATCCTCGCGGCGATGACCGCCCCCGCCCTCGACACGGAGCCTGCCTGTCCAGGTCTCGCCGAGGCGCTCGACTCCCTGACCCCACCACCGCCCGGCCGGCTGCGCGCCGAGCGGCGCGCGTTCGATGCCATCCCACGCCAGACCTGGGACGCGCTCGCCCAGCGCCAGCCGTGGGCCACGCCGTTCTCCGCCTGGGCGTTCCACCGGGCGTGGTGGGACGCGTACGCGGCCAACGCGCACGAGGAGACGCTCGTCGTCCTGGACGGCGACGACCGGATCGTGGCCATCGCGCCGTTCATGCATCGCCACGAGGTCGAGCCGATCGACGCACTGACCCACACGACGATGCGCCACCAGCGCGATCGCCTGACGCCCGTGAACCCGGCCGCCAAGGCCGTCTTCTTCGGGGCGTCCTACCACGCCGACTACGCCACCCTCCTGGCCGATCCCGACGACATGCCGGCGGTGGCCGAGGCGATCGTCGCCTACTTCGCCGGCCCGGACTGCGGTGACTGGGACGTCGTCGACCTGCGTCGCCTGCGCTGCGGCGACCCGGCCGCCGATGCCCTGACCGAGGCGTTCGAGACGCACCGGGTCGAGCACGGCTGGACGCTCGACGTCGAGCGCGAGGATGTCTGCCCGGTCGTGACCTTCCCCGAAGGCATCGACCTGGACGGCTATCTCGCGACGCTCGGCAAGAAGGAGCGCCACGAGATCCGGCGCAAGGTCCGGCGAGCCGAGGCGGTCGGCGAGATCCGCCTGGAGCACGCGACCGACCCGATCGCCGAGCTCGAGGCGTTCATCGACCTCCACCAGAAGCGCTGGGGGGCCGACGGCCTGTTCCCGCCGACGCCGGGCGGGGCGCAGAGCCGGGTCCTCTTCCGGCGCCTGTTCGAGCTGTTCGGGGCGGACGGCCCGCTGCAGCTGTGCTTCCTGTCGGTCGGCGGCCGGCGGATCGCGGCCGGCATCCACTTCGAGACGTCGGACAGCGTCCTCTACTACAACGCCGGGGTCGACCCGGACGCGCGCGACCTGTCGCCGGGCGTGCTCATGGTCTACGGCTACGTCGCGGGTGCCCTGGCGGCCGGCAAGCGCCGGATGGACTTCCTGCGCGGCGACGAGTCGTACAAGTACGAGTGGGGCGCGGTGGACGAGCCCATCCAGCGCGTGCTCCTCGGACGAACCGTCTGACATGAGTGCCCCAGGCCCGTTCGATCCCTGCCTCGACACGATCGAGCGCCCGTCCCTGGCCGGCGGCCGGCGGATCCGGGTCGTCCAGCTCCTCGCCACGGGCTCGAACGGCGGCGCCCAGGAGCATCTCTATTCGCTGGTCACCCGGATGGACCACGAGCGCTACGACGTGTCCATCGTGTCGCTGTCGCCGGGCAGCGCGGTCCGCAAGCTGGAGCGAGCCGGCTTCCCCGTCCTCGTCATCGACGAGCCGGATGACGCCATCGCCGTCGGGGCCCTGGCGGCCTACCTCTCGGAGATCCGGGCGGACGTCGTCCACAACCACATGTTCCGGGCGGAGACGGTCGGGACCCGGGCGACCATCGCCCTGGCCGAGATCGGCCAGCGCCGGCCGTACGTCGTGTCGACCGTCCACTCGAGCCGCATCCGCTCGGAGGCGGACCGCCAGCACCTGCGCGACCTGACGCCGCACATGGACCAGCTCATCGCCGTGTCCCGGGCGATCGAGCACAAGCTCGTCGACGAGGAACGGGTCCAGGCGCCGGTCCGGCTCATCTACAACGGCGTGGACCTGTCCCGCTACGACGACCAGGAAGCGTGCTGCACGCTGCCCGAGGAGTACGGGATGGAGCCCGGCTCGCAGATCGTCGGCGTCGTCGCCCGGCTGGAGCCGGAGAAGGGCCATCCGACGCTGCTCGAGGCCTGGCCCCTCGTCCTGCGCTCCGTGCCGAACGCCTACCTGCTCATCGTCGGCGAGGGCTCGCGGCGCGAGGCCCTCGAGGCCCAGGCTCGGGAGCTGCGCATCGCGCACCGCGTCGTGTTCACCGGCCGTCGCGACGACGTCCCGGCCGTGACGGCCGCGCTCGACGTCGCCGTCCTGCCCTCGTACCGCGAGGCCCAGGGCCTGTCCGTCCTCGAGGCCATGGCCCTGTCCCGGCCGGTCGTGGCGTCCAACGTCGGCGGCATCCCGGAGATGATCACGGACGGCCGGACGGGCCTCCTCGTGCCGCCCCACGACGCCGCAGCGTTGGCCGGCGCGATCAGCCGACTCCTGCTCGACCACCCGTATGCCGACACGATCGGTCGGGCCGGTCACGACATGGTCCATGACCGGTTCTGCGTCGAGCTCATGGTCAGCGCCATCCAGACGATCTACGACGAGGGCGCCCGAAGCGTGCGCCTCTCGGAGGTCGCCGCCGCGGTCTAACGATCCGGCGGCCCTCAGTGGGCCCCGGGGCTCCCAGCGGGTAGGACCATCGGGATGGTGCCGCCACGCACCGCGCCCGCTAGCATGCCGGTCGTGTCGCGGTCACAGCTCTGGACGTTCCTGGCCATCGCCCTGCCGGTCTTGGCCGCGCTGCTCGCCAGCCTGCCCAGCGTCGACCTGACCTACCACCTGCGGGCTGGCGCCGAGATCCTCGAGACCGGGGCCATCCCGAACGCCGACACGTGGACGTTCACCGCGCTCGGGATGCCCTGGATCGACCAGCAATGGGGCGCCCAGCTCGTGCTCGCCAGCGTCGAGCGCGTCGGCGGGTGGACCGGCCTCGTCCTCCTGCGTGCGGCACTCGTCGGCTGGATCGTCACCTGCCTGTTCGTCATCGCCCGGCGCTCGCTGGACCCGCGCTCCGCGTCGCTCCTGACCCTGGCCGCGTTCGTCGTCGCCGTCGTCACCCTCGCCCTCCGGCCACAGCTCTTCGGGATGGCCGCCTTCGCGACCGTCCTCCTCCTGGTCGCGCGCCGCCGCGAGCATCCGACGATGCTCTGGCTCGTCCCGGTCATCACGCTCGTCTGGGCCAACCTCCACGGCAGCTTCTTCCTGGGCCCGGTCGTGCTCGGGCTGGCCTGGCTCCAGGACGTCCACGACGGCGTCCCGGCGCCGCATCGGACCCTGCTCGTCGGGATCGTCAGCGCCGTCGCCGCGTGCCTCACGCCGTTCGGACCGGCGGTCTGGGTCTACGCCATCGGCCTGTCCGTGGATCCGCTCGTCACCACCCGGATCACCGAGTGGCAGCCCACCTCGTTGCGCGACGTGCCGGGGATCGCCTTCTTCGTGTCCGCCCTCGCCGTCGCCGCCGTGCTCGCCCGACGTGGCCGGCCGACCGACTGGCCGACGCTCCTGTGGTTCGCCGTGTTCTTCCTCATCGGGACCTACGCGATCCGAGGCCTGGCCTGGTGGCCGCTGGCGGTCGTGCCGGCCCTGGCGCCGATCCTGGCGTCGCTCCGGGCGCCCCGTCCGGCGACCGACGCGGTCGACGCCGCGCCTCCGCCGGAACCGGCCGGCCTCCGTCGCCTCAACGCGCTGGTCGCGGTCGTGCTCGGTCTGGCCATCGTCGCCCTGCTGCCGGTGTGGCGCCCGGTCGATCCCGGCCTGGATGCGCCGGCCGGCGTCGTCGGCAACGCCCCGCCTGGCATCACCGCCGCCCTGCGGACGATCGCCGGGCCCGACGATCGCCTGTTCAACCCGCAGCCGTGGGGCTCGTGGTTCAGCTACGCCCTGCCGGACCTGCCCATCGCCATCGATTCGCGGATCGAGCTGTACCCGGCGGAGGTGTGGGACCGGTACCAGGCCGTCAGCGCGGGGGTGGACGGCTGGGCCGAGCAACTCGACGATTGGGGGGTGACCCTGGTCGTCATCGGCGAGGGCCAGGGCCGCGCGTTGCTGGATCGACTGCTGGCCGCCGGCTGGACCGAGGCCCACGCGGACGACGATGGCTGGATCCTTCGGACCCCGGAGGCAACGACATGACCCTGGCCGACGCCTGGGCTCGATGGCGAGCACCGATCCGGCTGGCCCTGTCCATCGTCGGCGTCCTCGCCGTGCCCTACATCATGTGGGTCAATCGCGATCGCGCGACGTTCCTCGGCTTCGATGCCTACGCCTACTGGTCGATGGACTTCGACGACCTGTACGGCATCGTGTACATGCAGCTCGGGTCGTTCCGCTACACGCCGGCCTTCGCCCAGGCCTTCGCCTGGGTCTCCCTCCTGCCGTGGGAGGTCTACCTGGGGCTGCTGATCGCCGGGATGCTGGCGATGCTCGTGTGGTGGGGCCGCAGCTGGGCCCTCGCGCTCATCGCCTTCCCGCCGGTCGCCCTGGTCCTGTACCACGGCAACATCGACATGTACGTCGCGGCCGCGATGGTCATCGGCATGCGCTTCGCGCCCGCCTGGGCGTTCGTCTTCCTGAGCAAGGTCACGCCCGGCCTGGCCATCCTGTGGTTCGTGGGGCGCCGAGACTGGCGGTCGTTCTCACTGGCCGTCGTGGCGACGGCCGTGATCATGGGCGTCTCGTTCGTGGCCGCTCCGCACCTGTGGGTGGAGTGGTTCCAGACGATGCGCGAGAGCCTGTCGTTCGTGCCGCCGCGGCCCTATCCCATCGACATCCCGTTCCTGCTCCGCGCGCCGATCGCGGCCGTGATCGCGCTCTGGGGCGGGGCCACGAATCGCTCCTGGACCATCCCGATCGCGGGTGTCCTGGCGTTGCCCGTGGTCTGGGTGCCCGGCCTGTCGATGCTCGTCGCGATCCTGCCCCTGTGGCGCCGCGACCGCGCCGTGGGCAGCCAGGCCGTCCCGGCCGCCTTCACGCGACCCCTCGGCACCGTCAGCGGCGAGCCGACGGCCGGCTGATCAGGCCGATCCCGGCCGGGAGGGCAGGGTCCCCGCAGCGGGCGCCGCGTCCGGCTCGTCGGAGCGCGACGCGGACGGCGCCGGATCCGACGCGTCAGCCGACTGCAGCGGCCAGATCGCCGGCGCCAGCGCCGTCAGCAGGATCGAGAACCAGTTGATGTTGATGACCGGCGAGCCGAGCAGCATCGTGACGATGCACACGGACCACGCGAGGCCCGGCCTGGCCCGCACGAGCCAGACCGTCACGAGACCGACGACGAGGGCGACCGTCGGGAGCATGGTCGCGACCTGGTCGGCGACGCCCACGTAGCGGGCCATCCCGGCGAGGCTCAGGTTGCTCGTCCCGGTCGAGGCGGTCTGCCGGACGATGCCCAGGTACTCGAAATGGGGGGCCAGGCCGGCCCCCAGCACGCTGACGACGGCGATGACGACGCCGGCCAGGACGAAGCCCCGGATGCCGTCCCACCGCCGTTGGGTGATGAGCCACCAGGCGAGGACCATCGGGGTCAGCTTCAGGGCCGTCATCCCCGCGATGAGGGCGCCGGCCGGCGCGTCGCGGCCGCGGCTCAGGAGATACCACGAGCCGACGAGGCCGGCCACGAGCAGCGCGTTGAGGTTGCCGACGCCGATCTCGTACACGAGCGGGATGGTCAGGACGATGACCGCCAGGCCCACGAGGATCGGCCGGTGCCGGAGCATGACCAGGATCGTCCCGACGATGGCCACGATGCAGGCGATCCACCACAGGTAGACGCCGCTCTCCGAGGGCAGGGCGGCCAGGGGTCGGAAGAGGACGGCGATCGGCGGCGGCGACAGGAGCGGCACGGTCCAGAACGGGGGTTGCAGGACCACGGGTCGGTCGCCGGGCGACAGCGCGTACAGGAGGTGGCCGTCGTTGAGCCGCTCGCCGGCCGCGAGGTACGTGAAGGCGTCACCCGGGACCAGGCCACGCGAGAAGTACGCGATCTGGACGGCGATCACCAGGCCGAACGCCAGGGCCGGGACGACGACGCGCAGGAGACGTTGGCCGCGATCCATCGGCGAGATGCTACGCGGAGTGACGCGAGCGGGCGTCAGTACTATGTGGTGGTTGCGTCCTGGCACCACCGGCCAGCACGATCGTCACCACCCGATGGATCTCGAGATGCCGCCTTCGACTCCCGCCTCGACCGCGCCGGGCGTTCCGCTCGTGGCTGTCATCATCCCGGCCCTGAACGAGGCCGGGAAGGTCGGGCGCGTCCTCGACAAGATCCCGACCGACGGACGGTTCGAGGCGATCGTCGTCGACGACGGCTCCACGGACCGAACGAGTGCCGAAGCCCATGAGCACGGGGCCGCGGTCGTCATCCGGCACGAGCAGCGTGGCGGGGTCGGGGCGGCCATCCGCGACGGCTGGAAGGCCGGCATCGAGCGCCAGCGACCGTACCTCGCCCTCATCTCCGGTGACGACCAGCACGAGCCGAGCGAGCTCTCGGCCGCCCTGGACGCCCTCCTCGCGGCCGACGCCGACTACCTGCAGGGGTCGCGCTGGATGCCCGGCGGCCAGGTCATCGGCGCATCGGGCGGACGGGCCCATGGCACGCGACTCTATTCGGCGGCCTTCAGCCTCCTGGTCTGGCGGCGCGTGACCGACGCGACGAACGGATTCCGGATCTTCCGCAGCGAGCTCCTGTCGGACGCAAAGGTCAACCTGGACCAGCGCTGGCTGGACAGCTACGACCTGGAGCCGTACGTCCTGTACCGGGCCATCACTCGCCAGTACCGGGTCATCGAGTTCCCGGTGACGGTCCGCTACCACCGCAACGAGAGCTACACGAAGATGCGCGGGCTGAAGGACTGGTGGCGGCTGTTCCGCCCGGCCCTGCTGCTGCGGACGGGGGTCAAGCGCTGATGATGGATCGCTCGAACCTGGACCGGGCCTTCGGCGCTCGCCGCATCCTCGTCACGGGTGGGGCCGGCTTCGTCGGCTCGGCCGTGACCCGTCGGCTGGTCGACGCCGGGGCGCGGGTGACCGTCCTCGACGATCTCTTCACCGGCAAGGCCGACGCGGTGCCGACCGGCGCGCAGCTGGTCGAGGGCTCGGTCACGGACGCGCAGCTGGTCAGTGACCTCGTCGCCGATCACAGCCTCGTCCTGCACCTGGCCGCGCGGAACATCATCGCCTCGACGGCCAACCCCCTCGACGACTTCGCCACCAACATCGGTGGCACCCTCAACGTCCTCCTGGCGGCCAAGGCGTCCAAGGTGGACCGGGTCGTCTACAGCTCGTCCGCCTCGGTCTACGGCAACCCGCGATCGGTGCCGATCAACGAGGACGATGGGCTCTGGACCCTCTCGCCCTATGCCGCCAGCAAGCTCGGCGGCGAGAACTACTGCACGGCGTTCTACGAGAGCTACGGCGTGCGCGTCGCGACCGTCCGCTACTCCAACGTCTATGGTCCCGGCCAACGCCCGGACAACCCCTATTGCGGCGTCGTCTCGAAGTTCCTCGTCGAAGCGCACGCGGGTCGCCCGATCTCGGTCCATGGCGACGGCGAGCAGACCCGCGACTACACGTTCATCGACGATGCGGTCGATGCGACCCTCCTGGCCGCCGTCCATCCTCGGGCGGAAGGCGAGATCTTCAACGTCGGGACCGGCATCGAGGTGTCGGTCAACCACCTGGCGGCGAGCATCGGCGCCGCGCTCGACGTCCCGATCGACATCCAGCACATCGACCGGCGCGACATCGACAACATCCGCCGCCGCGTCGTCAACATCGAGAAGATCCGGCGGATGCTCCGCTGGACCCCGCAATGGACCCTGGAGCGCGGGCTGACCGAGACCGCGGACTGGTACCGGGCGTCGTCGTTCGCGAAGGCGGCGATGACGGATCGCCAGCGGGCCTAGACCCGGCGGGTCACCCAGTAGCGTTCGGCGGCGCCCTCGATGGTGCCCGCCTCGGCCAGCGTCCGGCCGTACGCCCGGACGGCGCCGCCCATCGCCTTGGCATCGTCGAACAGGCGGTCCAGCTGGCTCTCGTACAGGCTGATGCCGGTGATCTTGCGCTCGAGCTGGTCGGTCACGTCCGCGTAGGTCGGGAACAGGCTGATGTCGGCGGGCAGGCCGGCCAGCGCGGCCGGGCCCAGCTGATCGAGGTGCCGGAACTCCTCCCAGTAGGCGTACGGGAAGTCCTCGTAGAAGACGACCGTGCCCGCGTACTCCGGCCCGGGCATGACCCACTGGCGGGCCTCGGCCAGGAGCCCGATGCCGACCTCGCGGCAGAGCTGGTGGTCGACGTGGCCGCCGACGCCCAGCGGCAGGTAGACCTTCTGCGGCTCGAGCCGGGCGATCTCCTGGCGGAGGAGCTCGTACGGGACGGCGTCGTCGGCTCGGGGTGGCCCCAGGAGCTCGGCGTCGCCCTGGTAGCCGCGGAAGACCGCATCCGGCAGGTCCAGGAAGACGATGGCGGCTTCGGCGAAGTAGGCGAACCGCTCGTCCTCGATGCGCCGCCGGGCCATGAGGTCGCCGCCTGCGGCGGCGTCCATGACCTCATCGGTCAGGACCGCGCCCTGGGTCGAGAGATCGTCGATGACCGGCTGGCCGGCCAGCAATTCGTTGCGGATGCTGGCCCGTCGGTACCACGACGAGCGCTGCCAGAACCGCTTGGCCGCGGCGTCGGCATCGGTCTGGGTCGCCTCCAGCGCGTCGTCGCTGGCCGCCCACGAGGCCACGGCCGCGGCCGCGGGGTAGTCGGCCTCGATGGCCGATCGATTGAACGCCTCGGTCGCCGGCCAGAGCGCCTTGCTGCCGAAACCCAAGGCCTCGCGCTGGTACGAGCTCAGGTCCGTCGAGTCCCCGTTGCCGGAGTAGACGGTGATGATCGCCACGGCCTGGCCGAGCTCCCGGAGGCTGGCGATGAGGCCGCCGCAGGAGAGGGCGACGTCGTCCGGATGGGGCGCGACGAAGACGTGGGTCATGGCCGGCCGAGTATACCGAGCGAGACGGTGGCTCAGGCCGGGAAGCCGCCCGGGCCGACGAGGGGCACGAACACGCACGCGCCGTGGGGCGTCTCGTGCCAGTCGTTGCCGTGCCGGACGACGAGCATGAGCGTCTGGAGGTCGCGTGAGCCGACGGGGATGACCAGGCGGCCACCCTCGCCCAGCTGGTCGCGGAGCTCGATGGGGATGGCCGGTGCGGCGGCGGTGACGATGATCCCGTCCCACGGCGCCCCGGCGGGATCGCCCAGGCTCCCGTCGGCGACCTTGATCGTGACCCGGTCCGCGAGGCCCATATCGGCGATCCGCCGCCGGGCGGCGTCGGCCAGCTCCGGATGGCGCTCCAGGCTCGTCACCCGGGCCCCGAGCCAGCCCAGGATCGCGGCCTGGTAGCCGGACCCGGTGCCGAGCTCCAGGACGCGTTCGCCCGGTCGCGGGGCGAGGAGCTCGGTCATCCGGGCGACCATGTACGGCTGGCTGATCGTCTGGCCGGCCGGGATGGGCACGGCCTCATCGGCGAAGGCGCGACGGCGGAACTGGTCGGGGATGAACCGCTCCCGCGGGACGGTCGACATCGCGTCGAGGATCCGCGGATCGGCGATGCCGCGCGAGCGCAGCTGCTGCTCGACCATCCGCCCGCGATCCCGGGCGTCCTGCTCCGCGCCCATGCGCGGAGGATAGTCCCGCTAGGGGCTCGTCGACGCCGATGCGGACGGCTCGATCGACGCCGACGCGGAGGGCGCCACCGAAGCGGGGGCGGACGCCGACGGTGCGACCGACGCCGGCGCCGATGCCGACGGTTCGATCGAGGCCGAGGCGGCCGGTTCGTCGGACGCGATCGGCGACGCCGACGCCTCTACTGACGGCTGCGCGGTCGGCGTCCCGCTGACGATGCCGCCCTTGCCCAGGAACACGCCGTTCAGGAGGATGAGCGCGAAGACCGCGACGGCGGCGATGACATACCACTGGGACCACGGTTCCTTGACGTGGACCGCGATCTCGGACGGGCTGGGCGCGCGCGGGGCGGTGCCGGTCTTGCGGGCGGTCCCGGCCGCGGCCGCGCCGGCGGTCGCCGCGGTCGCCGGGGCGAGCTCGTCGCTTTCGGCGAGGTCGTCCTCCTCGTCCTCATCCGAGGCCTCGAGGTCCTCGTCGCCGTCGGCGTCGTCGAGGTCGTCGTCGTCGGACGCCGGCTCCAGGTCGGCGTCGACCGAGGGCTCGGGCTCGGGTTCGAGCGCGGCGTCATCGGCCGCGTCGGCCGTCGGCTCCTCCGGATCGGGCGCGTTGGGATCCGGGGCGCCCTCGGGTCGGTCGGTCATCCGTTCGTCGTCACTCCTGGCGCGCGGCGCGGGCCATCACTCGGGCGCCGCTGCGCGGGCGACAGTGTACCCGGCACCCCGATGCCCCGGTACGCGACGCCGTCAGGCCACGTCCTCGAGGTCAGGCTGTTTCGCCCGTCGAGGACCATCCGGAGGTCCGGGAACCACGCTGGATCCAGGTCATCGCGGAAGGCCGGGTCGTCGGTCTGGGTGACGATCGCCTGGATGCCCCGCGACGTCGTGCCCCACGGCCACGCCTCGGCGCCCAGGGCCTCGACCTCCGCGGTAGCAAGCAGGGCGTCGTGGGCGACGACCCGCGCCCCGGCATCACGCAGCGCGCCGATGAGCGGCAGGGCGCGAGAGTAGGCCAGCTCATGAACGCCGTGCCGGTAGGTCAGCCCGAGGACGGCGATCCCCATCCCGTCCAGGGGACCCAGGACGTCCCCAAGGGCCGTCATCGCGACCTCGACCTGGCCGTCGTTGACGGACCGGGCGAGGCGGACCAGCTCGAGCTCCGGCGCTCGCTCCAGCAGGAAGTGGGGATACACCGGGATGCAGTGCCCGCCCACCCCGAGCCCGGGCTGGTGGATATGCGAGTAGGGCTGGCTGTTGGCCGCGTCGATGACCTCGGTCAGGTCCACGCCGATGCGGTCCGCGTAGCGGGCGAACTCGTTGGCCAGGGCGATGTTCACGTCGCGGTAGGTCGTGTCGGCGAGCTTCGCGAACTCGGCGGCCTCGCTCGATGACATCTGGACGATCTCGGCGTCCAGGACCCCGTCGTAGAACGCGGCCGCCCGGGCGCCGGACACCGCGCCCACCCCGCCGACGAGCTTCGGATACGTGGCCAGGTTGCGCAGCGCGGCGCCGCTGAACAGGCGTTCCGGCGAGAACGCCACGAGGAGCCCGGCGTCGCCGTCCACTTCGACGCGCAGGCCGGTGGCCGCCTCCAGCCGTGGCGCGTAGTGGTCGCGCGTGTCCCCGACCGGGAGCGTGGTCTCGAAGATGACCAGCGTGCCGGCCCGCAGTCCCGGGGCCATCGCGTCGACGGCGGCATCCATCGCGCGGCGATCCGGGTGCGAGGCGTCGTCCAGGATGATGGGCACGATCAGGACGACGACATCGGCCTCGGCGGCCGCCTCCGACGCGGCCAGGGTCGCGCGCAGGCGCCCATCGGCACTGGCGGCGCTGACCGCCTCGGCCAGGCCGGGCTCGCCCGCCACGTGCGAGCGCCCGGCGTTGATGCCCTCGACGACCCGCGCATCGATGTCGACGGCGATGACCCGCCAGCCGTGCGAGGCGAACTGGACGGCGAGGGGCAGGCCCATCTTGCCGGCGCCGACGACGGCGACGGTCCCGGCCGTGCCGGGCTCGCCGCGCCACGGGCGGACCGACCGCGCCGCCGCGTGGCGACACGGGTTGGGCGTTCCGGCGATGGCGGCGCCGAGGAGGCTGGCCGTCGTGCTCGGCCGCGACCGGACCGTCACGAGACCGGCAGGCGGTCGATGACGACCGGTGCGCCGTCGCGCGCGGAGCGGATGAGGGCGTCGGCCAGGACGACGGCCCAGCGGCCGTCCTCCGCGGCGACGATCGGTCGTCGACCGGTGCGGATGACGTCGAGGAAGGACTCCAGCTCGGCCCGCAGCGGCTCACCACCGGACACCGGGAGGTCCACGGTCTCGCCGGTGAACGTCGGGGCGTAGCCCGCGATGAGGTCCGGGTCGGTCAGGTCGGTCCCGCGGGTGAAGGTCAGGCGCTGGGTCAGGTAGTCGAGCTCGAACATGCCCTCCTCGCCGAGCACGGTCAGGGTGCGTCGCTTGGTCGGCGTCAGCCAGTCCACGTCGAGCATGGCCACCGACCCGGACGGGAAGCGCATGAGGCCGAACAGCAGGTCTTCGTGCTCCTGGTGGACCCGCTGGGCCGTCTCCGCCGTGACGCTGACCGGGCGCTCGGCGGCGACCCAGCACAGGATGTCGACATCGTGGGTGGCCAGGTCGATGGTCACCCCCACATCACGGATCCGGGCCGGCAACGGGCCGCCGCGACGACTCGTGCTGGCGTAGACCGTCGACAGCCAGCCGGCATCCAGCAGCCGGCCCAGCTCGAGCACCGCCGGGTTGAAGCGCTCGACGTGGCCGACCTGGACCGGCACCCCGGTCGCCTCGGCGGCGTCGACGATGCGGTCGGCCTCGTCGGGCGTCGCGGCCAACGGCTTCTCGACGAGGACCGCGACGCCGCGCTCGATGGCGGCCAGGGCGAGGCTCAGGTGGGTCATCGTCGGTGAGGCGATGATCACCGCATCCAGGTCCGCCTCGCCAAGCAGGGCGAGCGGCTCGGCGTACGGTTGGGCGGCGGTGTCCGCCGCCTCGAGGGCGTCGGGCAGCGGATCCGAGATCGCGACCACGTCGACACCGGGCAGGTCGGTCAGGACGCGCAGGTGGTTGCGGCCCATCGCCCCGAGGCCGATGAGCCCGACCCGCGCGTCGCGCGAGCCGATCGGCTGCCAGCGACCCGCGGTCATCGCCCGACCACCGCGGTGACGGCGGCCCGCAGCGCCCCGACGACGACGTCCTGCTCGTCGTCGCGGAGGCCCGGGAACATCGGCAGGGACAGGGTCGTCGCGGCCACATCGTCCGTCACGGGCAGCGACGCGCTGATGCCGAGCGCCGTCACGTACGGCTGGCGATGGACCGGGATGGGGTAGTAGATGCCCGTCGCGACGCCCGCGCCGGCGAGCTCGGCGACGATGCGATCCCGGTCCGGCCCGACCGTGACCGTGTACTGGTGGAAGACGTGGGTCCGGTCCGGCGGGACGAGGGGACGCCCGATGGGCAGGTCGGCCAGGGCTGCGTCATAGCGGGCGGCCAGCTCCCGGCGCCGCGCGGTGTTGCGCTCCAGCTTGTCGAGCTGGACGAGCCCGATCGCGGCCGCGAGGTCGGTGAGGCGGAAGTTGTAACCCAGCATGTCGTGGCGGTAGCGCTCGTGCATCCCCTGGTTCCGGTAGAGCCGGAGCCAGTCGGCGAGGTCGTCGTCGTCGGTCGTGATGAGCCCACCCTCGCCCGTGGTCAGGTTCTTCGTCCCGTACAGGCTGAAGACCCCGTGGCCGAAGCTACCCACGTGCCGCTCGCGATACGTGGCCCCGTGGGCCTGGCAGGCGTCCTCGATGATGGCCAGGCCGTGGCGCCGGGCGATGTCACCGACCGCGTCCATGTCGACCGGCAGGCCGAACAGGTGGACCGGGGCGATGGCCCGCGTCCGCGGGGTGACGGCCACCTCGATCCGGTCCGGATCCATGAGGTAGGTCGCCCGATCGATGTCGACGAAGACGGGCTGCGCCCCGGTCGACAGGATCGCGCTGACCGTCGCGTTGAAGGTGTGGCCGACCGTGATGACCTCGTCGCCCGGGCCCAGGCCCAGCCCGGCAGCGACGCACATCAGGCCGACGCGTGCCGTTGCTGACCGCGATCGCGTGCCGCGTCCCGATGAAGGCCGCCCAGCGCGTCTCCAGCTCGGCGACCCGTGGCCCGGCCGCGAGCATCCCGCTGCGCAGGACCTCGCTGACCGCGGCGATCTCCTCGTCCCCGATGTCCGGACGCGCGACCGGGATCATGACGCCAGGACGACGCGATCGGCGTCGATGTCGAAGCGCCGTCCACAGGCGGCGCAATCGAGGACCCGGTCGGTGGCATAGCGTTCGTGGTCGGCCGGGGCCGGGATGCCGTCCGCCGTCCGCAGGCGTTGACCGCACACGCAGACCCAGCCGATCGTCCGGGCGGGATTGCCGGCCACCAGCGCGTGCGCCGGGACGGGATGGGTCACGACGGCGCCCGCCCCCACGGTCGCGTACGGCCCGATATCGCAGCCGGCGATGACGATCGCGCCCGCCCCGATCGAGCATCCGTCGTGGAGCGTCGTCGCGGTCAGCGTCCACTCGCCGGCCTGGGCCAACTCGCCGTCGGCGTTCGTGGCGCGTGGATAGCGGTCGTTGGTGAGGATGGCGCCCGGTCCGATGAACACCCCATCGCCGACCGTCACGCCGTGGTAGACGAGGGCACCGTTCTGGATCTTGACCCGCGACCCGATGGCGACGTCCGTATCGATGAAGGCGTCGCGCCCGATGATCGAGTCGGCCCCGATCCGCGCCCCCGTCCGGACCTGCGCCCGATGCCAGATGGCCGTCCCGGCCCCGATATCGACGTCGGGCTCCAGGTCGGCCGTCGGGTGGACGCGCGCGGCGGGGTCGATCGAGGACATCGCGCGGCGAGTATAGGCGTCGACCCTCACGCGGCGAGACGGGTCGAAGGGCTAGCCGGTCGGCGACGGAAGGGCTATGGCGGGCGGCTCACTTGGCGTCCCGGATGGCCGGCACGAGGAAGCCGGCCAGGCCGGCGACCACACTGACCAGCCCGAACGTCGCCAGGACGAACTGGACGCCGATGAGCTCGGCCAACACGCCGCCGACGGCCATGGCGATGGCCATCGACCCGAAGACGAGCCAGAACCGGAAGCCGACGACCCGGCCCATCAGGGCGGCCGGGGTCCGTTCCTGGAAGAGGGCCTGGCTGGGGATGACGAACATCATGTTGGCGATCCCCGACCCGAAGGCGATCCCGATGGCCACGCCCAGGTTGCCGGTCAGCGCCAGGGCGGCCACGGCGACCCCCCATGCCGCGTAGCCGACGCTGATCATCCGGCCCTTGGCCAGGCGCGCGCCGACGAGGCCGATGACGAAGCCGCCCAGCAGGTTGCCGGCGCTGGTCGCGCCCTCCAGGAAGCCGTAGGCGGCCACGGCCTGGGACCGCCCGTACACGACGGCCGCGTAGGTCGGCATGAGCGCCGTGATCGCGCCGACGCTGAGCTGGGCCACGGACGCCTGGATGGTGTTCGCCCACAGCGTCAATTCGCTGCGCAGGAAGGTGTAGCCGGCGCGCAGCTCGGCGACGAAGCCCTGGCCGGCGCCCGTCTCGACCTCGGCGTCTTCGGCGGCGTCTTCGGCGGTCGCCGCGCGGACGACCATCGTGCTCAGCAGGAGGGCCGACCCGATGTAGGTCGCCGCATCCAGCCAGAACGCGACGGGCAGGGCGCTGCCCAGGGCCGCGACGAACAGGGCTGCCAGCGGGAAGCCGACGACGTCGGCCAGGGTCTCGCCCACCCACAGGGCGGAGTTGGCGGTCACGAGCTCGTCCTTGTCGACGAGCTGGGGCAGGATCGCCACCCGGGCCGGCCGGAAGAAGATCGAGATGGAGGTCATGACGAACACGAGCGGGTAGACGAACAGCGGGTTGGTCACGAGGGCGATCGGGACGATCAGGACGACCGCCGCGCGCAGGAGGTCGCTGACGATGAGGACCTCACGCCGGTCCCAGCGGTCGACCAGGGTGCCCGCGATGGGGCTGACGATGAGGTTCGGGACGAACGCGGCCACGAACACGAACGCCGAGGCGATCGGCGAGCCGGTCACGATGAGGACGGCGGTCGCCAGGGCGACCTGATGGATGCGGTCGCCGAACAGCGAGATGAGCTGGCCGGCCCACAGCGCCGTGAACGAGCCGTTGAGGGCCAGGCGGACGTACGGGTGGCGGCGGACCCGCTCCACCGCCTCCGTGGATGGCCGCGGGAGGGCGATGACCGGCGCGCCGGGGGCCGACGACGCGCAGTCGGCACGCCGGCCGCCTCGAACGCCGCGGCGATCGTCGCATCGTCGAGCCGGCCGGCCGCCGACGGTGCCGGGAGCGGCGCGAGGGCCGGCGACTTGATGAGCGGTCCCTGCGATCCGAGCATCACCGGCCGCTGCAGGCCGGCGGCAGGGTTCAGGGCCGGGGCGAGGCCGGTCTCGGCCTGGATGCCCGTGCCACCATCCGGGCGCGGCAGTCGGGTCGAGCTGGCCAGGCCAACGAGCCGGCGCCGGATGGCCTCCTCCTCGTGGGCCTCCAGGACGGTCGGGATGCGGACGACGCTGGCGAACAGGAAGAACCCGAGGCCCAGGGACAGGAACACATCGCCCAGCGATGCCACGTTGTTGAACGGCGGGACGGGGATGGGGATGACGTCGCCGAAGATCAGGCCACGCAGCAGGAAGTCCGCCGCGTCGGCGTCCTCCACGACGACGTGGAGGTTGGAGATGACCTGCGACGGGTCGTAGCCTGCCGCGACCAGCGCCGGCTCCCAGATCGGCATGTAGCCGCCGTTGAGGAGGATGACGACGGCGTTGAGCAGGATGCCGACGAACGCGAGGCCCAGGCCCGGGTAGCCGCGGTTGACCCACAGCCCCACCAGCAGCAGCCCGAAGCTGGCGGCCAGGAGCGGGACGCGGAGCACGTCCGCGATCGGGAGGCCGGCATCGAGCAGCGCCTCCGTCCCGAACCGGATGATGACGGCCGCGAACAGGAGCGGGACGAGGCGGAGCTGGATGGCGCCGAGGTTCACGAGCCGGCCGCCCGCGAGCAGGCCGAGCACGAGGCCGAGGATGATGCCGGCGATCAACACGGGCGAAGCCTGGGGGTTCGGCGCTCCGTCACCGCGACATCATGCTGGAGCGCGAACGTCGCCGTCCGCTCGGGGACCCGAGGGCGGGACGGGAGAGGGAACGCGGGGCCGCGGTCGGGCGGCCGGGCGCTCAGGCCTGTTCGGGCGCCGCCGCGGTCGCCGACGCGGTGGCCGGCAGGGCGGGCACGGCCGGGATCGTCGTGGCCGTCGGGCTCGGGTCGGGCGCTCCGCCGGTCATCCGCGCAGCGGCCTGGCCGATGAGCGGGATGGGCCGCGGCTGGACGGTCCGGCCGGGGTCGGCCACGCCCTCGACGTGGTGGGTCCGGACGAACGCATCGACGACGACCGGGTCGAACTGGATGCCGGCGAACTTGCGCAGCTCGGCGAGGGCCTGCTCGGCGGTCAACGGGGTCATCCGGTACGGGCGGGCCGCCGTCATCGCCTCGAAGGCGTCCGCGACGTGGAGGATGCGCGCGAGCTTCGGGGATCTCGTCGCCGATGAGGCGGTCCGGGTAGCCCGAGCCGTTGTACCACTCGTGGTGGTGGCGGATGATCGGCAGCTCGGGCGCCAACTTCGTGACCGGGGCGATGATCTCCGCGCCCAGGACCGGGTGCGCGTTCATGATCATCCGCTCCTCGCGGTTGAGGCGCTCCTGCTTGAGCAGGACGTTGTCCGGTACGCCGATCTTGCCGACGTCGTGGAGCAGACCGCCCCACTCGAGCGCTTCCACCTCGGCGTCGTTGACGTGCATGACTTGCCCGATGTCGACCGCGATCTCCTTGACCCGGACGCTGTGCATCGCCGTGAACGGATCGCGCTTGTCCACCGCCTCGGCCAGCGCGCCGATCGTCTGGGTGAACATCTCGCGCATCTCGACGAAGCGCCGGTATGCCATCCGCGTCGAGTACAGCGGGATGGCAAACAGAGCGGTTGCCCACCACTGCACGACGTAGATCACGGACATCAACCACGCTAGCGGCGCGAGGGCAAAGACGCCGCCCATGATTCCTCGGATGTCGCCGATGAACACGTCTCGGGGCGATTGGCCGGTTCGCAGCCCGATTGCGGTGGAAACGAGCGCCAAGTTGCCCACGATGAAGATCACGGCTGCGGCCATTGCCGACGCGAAGTCAGACGCAACACCCGGAAGGTACTCAAGCCATACGTGGCGGGTCACACCGGCAACGACCGCGGGTAGAACCAGTGCCGCGTGGTTGGCAAGAGTTCCATACCAGGGGACCTTTCCCCTGATCTCGCGAAGCTCCGTGGTGCCGATTAGTGCGACCCAGCCCGCGACGGCAGGCCCACCGAGGAACATCGAGCCCATGATCGGAGCGATCGCGACAGCCTGTTGTGTGCCTCGGGGCAACTGAACAGGGAACGCCGAACTCACGAGTGTGAGCCCGATCCAATAGGCAACCCCCAGGGATGTCGCCACGCCCGCTGGGAGTGTGCGGGCCCCGTCGAGCTGGATCGCGATAGCTGCAGACGGTTCAAAGAGAATTGTCGAGGCCATTAGCGCCAAGGCGCCAATGGCCACGACCGCGATGATGTACAGCTTCAATGAGACCGGCATTGCTGCCTCGTACGACCCAATCCCCGCTTCACTCTAACCCGTTGTCAGACGGCGCGGTAATGGGACATCCGTACTAGAAGCCTCTAAGCGAAGCCCCCCCAGCGAGTGCGATCATCGCCACGCTAGAAAGCGTGATTGCGATACGCATAAGTTTGGCCTTCATCGTGGTAGCTCGACTACCAGGCCTTGGCGGACTCGGGTGCCACGCTCGTTCCTCCTTCGCGGCCTCCGTGCTCCGAAAAGCACGAAAACCGACCAGACTCATGGTCGGTCGGTTGCACTACTTGCTCCGCCTCACCCTAAGTGCCCATTTCAGGTGAGGCATCGGCGCGTCCGAGCGTCTTGACGTTGCTTCCTAGTACTGGGGTACTAGCAAGTGGCCGGACTTTACGGATGCCGGAGTAGTACGGTCAATACGGCACCTTACCTATCCCTACAGGGATTCGAGGGGGATTGGCTCTGTGCCGAGCTCGTCGCGAACGTAATTGGCATAGTGTCCGTACTGTTCGGCGGCAGCCGCGTGAGCTCCCGTCGCTCGGTACAGGCGAAGCAGCGCAACCTCGACCTGCTCAGCATCCGGATCCACTTCTAGGGTGCGTCGGGCAAGCGCAATCGCGCGATCGTAGTGACCGGATCCGAAGTCAGCCCTGACCGCGCGTTCCAGGATCTCGAGGTAGGCGGCATGGAGACCGTCGCGGTACGCACTCGACCACTCTTCGTACTCGAAGTCCATCGCGAAGCGGCCACGATACAAATCCGCCAGAGAGGCTATGTCGGTTGGGCTCGAATGGGCCGTGATCTGGCGGATGAAGACTCGGCACTGGATCGACCTGCTTGTCACCAACTCCGGATCCAACCACACGACGTCACCGTCGTGATGAACGTATCCCGGTGACAAATCCTCCGCAAAGTCTTCCTCAAATACGCGGCGGAGGAAGTAGATGGTCTGGTTAAGCGAGTTGACAGCGACATCCGGATCCTGTTCAGGCCAAAGAGCATCGAGGACTTGGTCTCGGGTCGCGGAGGAATTCGGTCGCGTCAGGAGGAAGCAAAGTAATGCTAAGACTTTGCGCCGAATCGAGGACCCTGCGACCTCTGAGTCTCCGATCCGGATGGCCGTTCGGCCCTGGTCTTCCACGAAGACTCGATCTGCAAGCCGGCGTGCGAGAGTTCGGCCAAGCATGGCCACGTAGCGCCGCCGCTTGACTCCTCGGGCGAACTGCCGAAGGAGGGCGATGTCGGCCTTTTCGCCGATCTCCTCGAGCATCTCGGCGGCTCGGAGGCGCTCGGCTCTGGGTTCTTGCACCAGCTTCCGCAGCACGGCGCGCCAGCGGTCTGGATGAAGGCGCGCCGCCCGCAGGGCCACATCTACGGCTTCATGTGTCAGGTCGTCGAGACGATCGGCGACAAGGTCTGCGACCGCTGTGATGTGCCATAAGTGGTCATGTCCGATGACTACCAGGGATCGCGAAGCGGCTTCAGGGCTGGTGGCAAGTGCCTGAAGGATCTCGCCGATGCGCCTGTTCGCATAGAGGCCCGATCCAGTCGCGGACTGCTGAGCTTGAGTGAGGATCCCACGACTGTGGCCCGCGTCAGTGAACAGGTCGCATTGGGCGACAAGCAAGTCTCGACTCGACGCGATGCCGACCATCGTCGCGACACCTTCGGGGTATTGCCTGAGAATGGCGCGAGCCTCAGTTGGGCGGCCATCGCGAAGCGCCATGCGTGCGGCGGTCACCACCCATAGCCGACGTTCCGCAACCGACTGGGTCGACAGGTCGCCGACGCGTTCAAAGAGCTGAAGCGCTGTATCGGGGTTGCCCCATCCATCGAACGCTTCCGCGGCTTCGAGGAGAACGTCGTTCTCGAGAGCGCCGCCGCCGCTCAAGAGGCCGTCGAGGAGCGCCAAGGCCTCCGAGAGTCGACCGAGTCGTGCCAGGACGGATATGAGGAGCGCCGTGGCTGCGTTCCGTTCGAGCTTGGACGACGTGTCGCCGAACGCTTCCAATGCCTCTCCAACCTCGCGCTCAGCATCGGCAAGTCGGTCCTGTTGGACCGAGATCGTGGCGAGGTTGTACATCGAGACACCAAAGTGATGGACCTGCGCATCTCGCTGGTCCTTGGCCATCGATCGGAGCAGTCGGATTAGGGACTCGATGTCGGCAGCTGTCTCGAGTCGGAGGAGCGCAGCGGAGGCTCTCGCGATCGATCGCAGGTTGGGGTCGGAAGTCGTCGACTCAAGGTGGTCGGCCAGTACGAGTGCCCGCTCCCCGTATCCATAGTTGAAGCTGACAGCGAGCAGATTCAGCATCGCGTGGTCGCGTTCCACAGGGCCAGCGGAGGCGGAGTCCAGCACCGCCTGGGCTGCGGCCGTTGCTGCTTCGAAGTCGCCCTCCTGGTAGTCGATCCGCCCTTTGATGAGTTGTGAGCCAGGCGGCATGATTTCGCTTGGGGCGTCGACGACGAAGGCTGCGGCGAGCGAATACTGGGCGTTGCCCATGATGGTCGGGACCGCGTCGTTGATGACGTCCAGCATGGTCTGGAGGTCGTGGGCCTCGCGATAGTGGTGGGCCGCGACGCGCCAGTCGGTCGAGGCTGCGGCCGCGCCGGCCCGACGGTGGAGATCGTCGACGTCAGCATCCCCATCCGCGGATCGGAGGCGGGCCTCGAGGAACTCGCGGACGAGCGGGTGATAGCGAAGATGGGTCCGCGGCCCGCCGGACACTCGACTCAACAACGTCAATCGCTCGGCGTCGATCGTCAGCCGGGCGACCTCCGGTCCCGGTTCGTCGCTGACCACCTCGGCCATCTCCGGCGTAACGATCTGAAGGACCGACGTGGTCATGAGGAAGCGCTGGAGGTCCTCGGGCAGGTCGCCGACGACCTCCTCGGCGAGATAGTCGTAGAGGTCACTGTCCGCGCCGCTCAGGTCGCGCACGAATTGGCGGATCTCCCTGGGCGTGCGATTGCGCAGGGCGGCCTGGACGAGCTGCAAAGAGGCGATCCACCCCTCCGTCCGGACGGCTAGATCGCGCAGGATGTCCGGCTCGATGGACCGGCCGTAGGTCTCGGTGAACAGCAGGGCCGTTTCGCTCGCGTCGAACCGGAGGTCATCCGTGCCGACCTCGGCGACCTCGCCGACCGCGCGAAGGCGCCCCAGCGGTATCGTCGGCGCGCGACGGCTGGCGAATGCGATCGTCAACCGCTCTGGCGCTCGAGCCACCAACTCCCGAGCGACGTAACGCGCGTCCGGTGCGTCGTCGACGAGGTGGAAGTCGTCGAAGATCAGGAGGGCGCCACCCTCTACCATCGCCGACAGTTCGCGGACGAACGTCTCGACGACAGCGTCTCGGGTCGGCCCGCCGACGCCGATCTCGGCTAGAAGGGAGGCCGTCGTCGGCGCGAAGCCCGGCTCATGCTCCCGGCCGGCGGCGACAAGGTGGTGGAGGATCGAGGTCCAGTCGCGATCGTCCGCATCCAGTCGATACCAGAGGGTCCGGACGCGGGTCCGACGCGAGAAGTCGGCGAGCAACGTCGTCTTGCCGAAGCCAGCGTCAGCGATGAGCAGGATGACCCGATGGTGGAGCTTGGCGGCCAGCCAATCGAGCAGTCGTGGTCGCGCCAGCGTCTCGTCACGGAGCGCGGGCGGCTGGACCTTCGCGAGCTGGACGGGGAATCCGACGACCTCGTCGCGCAGGGGTCCACCTCTTCCAAGCGGGACCACGCCAGACGCCGGGCCCATGCCGACGTCGGCTGGCGAGCGACTCACCGACGCCCGGGCTGACGCCAGCTGTCCGAGCGGCGCGAACGATACCGAGCGCTCCGGAGGAGCGTCAACGGAGGCATCCAGGACTGTGCGTTCCCGCATCTTCGACATGGTGCTTGGAAGCGCTCAACGCGCGGTTATCTGCAGCGCGCCGTGCCTGACCGGTCGCCGCCCTAGCCCTCGTATTCGAAGCCGATCTTGACTTCGACCCGGTACTCGACGATCTCGCCGTCCTCGACCCGGGCGCTCGACTTCACGACCTCGACCGTCTGGATGTTGCGGACCGTCTTGGACGCCGTGGCGACGGCCTGGCGGGCGGCGTCGCTCCACGAGCGCGGACTCGTGCCGACCATCTCGCGGATGATGATGACGCCCACGACCGCACCTCCAGAAGGACCGCTCGGCGACCGGCCGCCATCATGCCAGAGGCCGGTCCGTCGCCGGGCCGGCCTCGAGTTCGCGCGGTAGAAGTCGCGTGGTCAGGCGTGCGCGGGCGTGGACTCCTCCAACGTGCCGGCGCGGACCTTGTCGAAGCAGGAGCTGCAGTAGACCGGTCGGTCGTTGCGCGGCGCGAACGGCACGACGGCCTGGCCCCCGCAGGCGCCGCAGATCGCGGCATGGAACTCGCGCGGGCCCTCACCCGATCGAGCCCGCTTGGCGGCCGCTCGACACGACGGGCATCGCTGCGGGTCGTTCGTGAGGCCTTTGCTGGCGTAGAAGGCCTGCTCCCCAGCCGAGAAGATGAACTCCTCGGAGCAGTCCCGGCAAGGCAGCGTTCGGTCCTGGTACACCCTCTCCAGACCCTCCAATGCTCGGACGCCATGACGGTCGGAGTCGCCGGGCACACATAGCGCAGGGGCCGGTGAGCCGGTCGCGTCTGGAACGGGGCGCGCGCCCGGGTCGGTCCGGGTCGTGCCCAGGACTCTTAGCGGAGACGATACGCGCGGCGTCAAGGGGTTCTGGGGCCTCGTCCCGGTGCCGGATACGGGTCGGATATGCGACCCTCGCCGCGGTGCCGAGTGAGCACGGGTCGAACGGAGGGATCGATGGCCATGACGGGGGTGGTGCGCGAGGGCACCGACGGACCACGAGGCGGGCCGGAACCGGTGGCGGGGACGCCGCGTCCGGCGGCCATGTCACATCACCGACGCCGTTCCCTCAGCCTGCTCGCCACGCCCGTGCTCGTGCTCGCGGTCGCGGCCTGTTCCACGTCCGGCGGCGCGTCGCCGGCGGCCAGCACCGACACCTCGGGGCCCTCGACCGCGCCGTCCGGAGCCCCCACCAGCTCGGGCGCCATCGAGCATCCGACCGGCGCGACCGACGTCATCCTTCGCTACGAGGAGGGCGGCGGGTTCGTCATGCCGGCGTTCACGGCCAGCCAGATCCCGCACTTCACCCTGTACGGCGACGGCACGATCGTCTATCGCGATCCGGCTGCGGAGCTGCCGCCGGCCCAGGGCTCGGTGTTCGTCATGAACCCGGCCCGGACGGCCACGCTGACCGAGGACCAGATCCAGGAGCTGCTCGCTTTCGCGCTCGGGGAAGGCGGCCTCGCCGCGGCCCGGCCGGAATACCTCAATCAGATGATCGCGGACGCCTCGACGGCGATCTTCACGATCGACGCCGGCGGGCTCCAGAAGATGGTCTCCGTGTACGCGCTCGGCCTCGAGATGGAGAACGATCCGGACGGGCCGGCCCGCCTGGCCTTCAAGCGGCTCGCCGAGCGGCTCGTCGGGCTCGAGGGCGGCGGGGTCATCACCGGGGCCGACTACACGCCCGAGGGCTATCGGGTGACCCTGCTCGAGTCGCCCGGTGCCGTGGCGCCGGATGTCCGGGCCTGGCCGTGGGCGGACGTCGCGGTCACCGACTTCGTCCCGTCCGTCGATCCGAACGGCCCACAGTTCCCGCACCTGACGATGACGTCGGAGCAGCTCGACCAGCTCGACATCACCGACTACGAGGGCGGCTTCCAGGGCCTGCTCATCACCGGCCCCGACGGCAAGACCTACACGCTCGCGGCGCGGCCGATCCTTCCGGGTGAGTCTGGATGACCGGATCTCGCGCCGGAGGGAGGCCCTCGCCGTGCCAGGTGCGGCCCCGGGATCGGTCTCCTCGCTAGTCTTTGGGCAAGACCCGCAGGGTCAGGAGGACGCTGAGGCATGACCGAACGCGACGATTTCCTAGCCTGGGTCAAGTCCGCGCTCTACGACGCAGAACGCGCCCTGCATGACGGCGACGCGGCGCCACGTAGGGCGCTGTGGTCCCGCAGCGAGCCCGTCAGCGTCCTGGGAGCGATGCGCAACGCCATCGGCCAGCAGGAACTCGACGAGCTCTTCACTGCCCTTGGACGGAGCTTCTCCGACTGCACCTCGTATCGGTTCGAGGTCGAGGCATACGACGTGGTGGGCGACATGGCGTACACCGCCGGGTTCGAGCACACGTCGGCGTCGATCGACGGCCAACCCCGGAGCTACATCCTCCGGGCCACCCAGGTGTATCGCCGCGAGGGCGGCGATTGGAAGGTTGCACATCGGCATGCCGACACGGTGACCCGTGATGCCCCTCCCTAGCAGGCTCGTGGCTTGCCGCGGACGGACAGTGACTACTGGTCGGCCGGTTAGACGTGGATCGCGATGATGCGGGCACGGGATCGGATGCCGGCAGGGAGCGCGTAAGCCGTGGATCGCCGGTCCGTCCTGCGCGGGGTGCTGTTGGCGCTCGCCGCGTTCGGTGCCGTCGGCTGCGTGCCCATCAACGAGGCCGTCACGGGCCGCGATCTGGACTGTCGGAATGCGTCCGAAGACGTATGTCTACGCGCCGCCGACTTCGGGTGGTCCCTTATCGGAATGGAAGCCGAGGCCCAGCTGGTCGAGCCGATCACGACCGTCATCGTGACGTCGGTGGATTGCAAGGTGGTGCCGGCCCCTCGGGCCTCCCGCTGCTGGGATGTCGCCTTCGAAACTGACGGGGGATCTGGCATGAGCACGTTCGTTCAGGAACTCTCCGGCGGCGCGTTCGCTGCACCCTGAGACGGGACAGGCCGCCCTCCGCGTGGCGTGGAGGACGGCCTGGTTCCTGGGTAAGGCCCCGTCCCCCACATCGCCGTAGGTGATGTCTCTTCGGGACCCTATCAGCAACAACGAACCAGGTCGGTTGTCGTTACGCCCTCACCGTCACAAGGGCGCGCGCCCCAAAGCCCGCAGTGGTTCGGCTCCATGCCCGCTCCGCAGATAGCCGTCGGCGTGGCGGGCCGAGTTGTTGGCGCGGTACCGTCGGGTCGGCTACGCCGCCCGCAAGGCTCCGCGTCCGATGGGCCGAGTCGTAGTAGCGACCTAGCCAGCCTCCGCGTACCGGTCCGCTGCGTAGGAGACGAACCGGGTCTGGCGCTTCTTGAACCAGAGCTGGACCTCGCCGGTGGGACCGTTGCGGTGCTTGGCCAGCTTGAGGTTGATGATCTCGCCGTCGGTGTCCTGGTCGTCCTGACCGCGCTCCTTGTCGCGCCACAGGAACATGACCAGGTCCGCGTCCTGCTCGATGGCCCCGGACTCGCGGAGGTCGGACAGGCGCGGTTCCTTGGACTCGCGCATCTCCGGCTGGCGTGACAGCTGCGACAGGGCGATGACCGGGACGGACAGCTCGCGCGCGAGGGCCTTGAGCCCGCGCGAGATCTCGCTGACCTCCTGGACGCGGTTGGCGTCGCGGTTGGTCGTGGTCGCCTGCATGAGCTGCAGGTAGTCGACGACGACGAGGTCCAGCCCCGCCTCGGCCTGCAGCCGGCGGGCCTTGGTCCGGAGCTCCATGGCCGAGATGTTGGGCGTGTCGTCGATGTACATCGGCGCCTCGGACAGCGAGTTCATCGCCGGCGCGATGCGGGCGAAGTCGAGCTCTTCGAGGAAGCCCGTGCGGAGCCGCTGCGAATCGATGTTGGCGACGCTGGACAGCAGGCGCAGGACGAGCTGCTCCTTGCTCATCTCCAGGCTGAACACGCCGACGCTCTTGCGCTCGCGCACGGCCGCATGCTCCGCGATGTTCAGGGCGAAGCTCGTCTTGCCGACCGACGGCCGGGCCGCGACGATGACCAGGTCGCTGGGCTGGAGGCCGGTCGTCAGCGAGTCGAGGTCCTGGAAGCCGGTCCGGACGCCGCTGATCTCACCGCGGTGAGCGTGCAGGTAGTCGAGCCGGTCGTAGGCCTCGTGGAGCAGCGCCTTGAGTTGGCTGAACCCGGCGTCGACGCGCTTCTGCGAGACCGCGAACAGCTCGGACTCGGCGCGGTCGATGGCTTCCTGGATCTCCGCCGGGTCCTCGTAGCCGATGCCGGCGATCCGCCCGGCCGCGCCGATGAGATTGCGCAGGACCGCCTTGCGCTCGACGATCCGGGCGTACTGCGCGGCATGGACCGCGGTCGGCGTCTCGTTGGACAGGCTGCTCAGGTAGGCCCGACCGCCGATGGCCTCGAGCTCCTCGCTCCGCTCCAGGGCCTCGGCGACCGTGACGATGTCGATCGGCTCGCGACGCTCGAACAGGTCGAGCATGGCGGCGTAGATGAGCTCGTTGGCCTTGCGGTAGAAGTCGGCCGGCCGCAGGAACTCGGCGACCTCGACGATGGCATCGCGGTCGATGAGCACGGCGCCGAGCACGGACTGCTCGGCCTCCAGACTTTGCGGCGGCAGACGATCGATCACGGCGGGGTAGGACTCCAGCGGTCGGATGGGGCGGCCATTGTCCCGGCGAGGGTCGTCCGTCCGGTCAACGAAGGCCGGTCAGCCGCCGCGGGCCGGTCCACGGAATCCCACCCAGTGTGGGCGCCATGTGGACGACTTCGTGGATATCCCCAGTGCCGGCCCGGCGATCGCGGGCCATTCGACGACGGTCGTTGAACCGAGAATCAGGTCGCTGGTCGGTCGAGGCCAAGGCGCCGGGGAGCAGGTGAGCGAGCGCACCCGGGGTGCGTGAGCGAGCCCGCGGACCCGGCAACGCGGGCATCGGCCGCTCCAGCGACCTGCTGCTAATCCAGTTTCCGGATGACGCCGATGAGCTTCCCCTGGATGCGCACATCGTCATAGAACTGCGGCGGGTAGGCCTCGTTGGCGGGCTGGAGTCGGATCTTGTCCTTCTCCTTGAAGAACCGCTTGAGGGTGACCGCGTTCTCCTCCACCTGGGCGACGACGATGTCGCCGTTGCGGGCGGTGGTCTGGGGGCGGATCAGGACGAAGTCGCCGTCCGCGATGTGCGCCTCGATCATCGAGTCGCCGCGGACCTTGAGGACATAGGCGTCACCGCTCGGCGCGAGCATGTCCGGGACGGACATGCTCTCCGAGGCGTCCTGATAGGCCTCGATGGGCCCACCGGCGGCGATCTCGCCGATGATCGGCACGACCCGCGAGTCCGCGGTCGTGGCCTGCGGGACGAGCTCGCTGGACAGCCCGAGGCGGATGGCCGCGGTGGGCGTCAGGCGGATGGCCCGGGACTGGGCGGCGCCGCGCTCCAGGTAGCCCTCGCGCTCGAGGATCTGGAGGTGGTGGTGGACGGCGGATGTGGAGGCCAGCCCGACCGCGTGGGCGATCTCCCGGACCGACGGCGGATAGCCGCGCGCGCGCAGGGTCGCGGCGATGAAGTCCAGGATCTTGAGCTTGCGTTCGGCGTCGTGCTTCGTCACTCGCGCCTCCTTGGCCCCATCATACCGAACGGACGTTCGATGTCAAGGCATGGCCGCCGCGCGGGCCGGATCGGCGCTGACGGCCGCGCACGAAGGGCGCTGGTAGACTGCCCGTCCCACCGCACGAGGAGGAACTGGGTCGATGGCGCGTACGAGCGCGAACGGCAAGACGCGCCGAGCCCGATCGCTCTCCGGCGCCAGCCTCGGCCGGATGCTGTCCCTGATGGCCTTCCTGCCGGTCGCCAGCCGGATCCCCGACTACGCCCGATTGGTGACCGCGCTCGTCCTCGACGAGCGGATGCCCAAGGACCGCAAGGTGCTCCTCGGAGCCGCGGCCGGCTACCTCGTCATCGGGCGGGACATCGTCCCGGATGACCTGCCGATCATCGGCGGGCTGGATGACCTGGTCGTCGTCATCCTGGCGGTCGACCTGTTCCTCGACGGCGTGCCTCGCGAGCTCCTCGACGAGAAGCTCATCGAGCTCGATATCGACCGCGCGGCGTTCGACCGCGACGTCGCCCAGATCCGGCGCTTGACGCCGGGACCGGTCCGTCGGACCATCCGGCGGGTCCCCGTGCTGATCAACAACGCCGGGGAAGCCATCAGCCAACTCGGTCTGGGCCCCCGACTCCGGGCCTGGATCAACAGGGAGGATCCCATCACTTGAAGGTCATCCTGACCAAGGACGTCGCCAAGCTCGGCAAGAGCGGCGAGATGAAGCAGGTCGCCGACGGCTACGCCACGAACTTCCTCATCCCCCAGCAGCTGGCCGTGCCGGCCGCCGGCGGTGCCTATCGCGCCTGGCAGCACGACATCGCCAGCCGCGAGGAGAAGCGCGAAAAGGAGCGGGCGGACGCCGAGATCGCCGCGACCCGGATCGCCTCGACGACCCTGACCATGGGCGTCAAGGTCGGCGACGGCGGCAAGCTTTACGGCTCGATCACCTCGAAGGACATCGCCGATGCGCTGGCCCGCCGGGGCATCGAGATCGACCGCCACAAGATCGACCTCGAGGAGCCGCTCAAGACGCTAGGCACCTACAAGGTCGCCATCAAGGTCGCCAGCGGCATGACGTCGGAAGTCACGATCATCGTCGAGCCCAAGGGCTAGACGCCCGACGCTCGGAAACGCCGATGGCGGCGTTGTCGCCTGCTCAGAACGAGATGAAGTCGATCGAGATCGCCCAGATCGCGTAGGCGCAGATGGCGATGGACGCGATCGACGCGATGAGCGCCAGCCTCGACATCCCGCGTTCGAACACGGTCGCCAGGATGACGAACAGGAAGACCTGCACGTCCAGGCTGAAGCGGTAGCCGAACTGGGCGAGCCCGACGTTGCCGTGGGTGATGATCGGGATGCTCACGAGGGCGATGGCCACGACCGAGGCCAGCACGCGCGGATCCTGCAGCCGCGCCCGGACGATCCAGACCAGGACCGGCGTGGTCAGGAACAGCGCCAGGCCGTACCAGTTGGGCTGGAGGAACGGCGGGTCGTCGACGTAGTTCCACGACTGCAGGAAGATCGCGTAGATGTGGCGCGGGATGTACTCGATGGCGAAGATCCCGTGCTTGATGTAGATCGGGTCTTCGAGGACGCCCGGGATGAGCGTGTAGCCCTGGTCCATGAGCGAGCCCCAGCGGGCCAGGTTGTAGGCGAAGTACAGCCCGACCGGGACGGCCATCCCGAGCCCGAACAGGACCGTCCGCCGGATCGCCAGGACCCGGTCCTCGGGGATCCGGATCGGCCAGCCGATGCCCAGCACGAGCATCCACACGCCGACGCACGCCAGCGCGACCGGCAGGCGCGAGATCGCGGCCAGGCCCAGGAACAGGCCGACGACGAGCGGCCACCGGCGGTCGATGGCCAGGAGCACCGCGGCGACGCTGAACAGGACCGCGCAGACGTGGCCCAGGTACCAGGCCGATCCGGTCTCGGCGACGTACCACAGGACCGTCCCGAAGGCGAAGACCAGGGTCAGGACGAGGCGCCGCCGCAGGTCGAGGGCGAACCGCCCGAACAGCAGCCAGACCAGCCCGACGGATACGGCCGCGAACAGGCACGACGCCAGCTGCTGGGGGAACTCGCTGCCGAAGACGGCCACGAACGGGAGCAGCATGAGCGCCGGCACCGGCGGGTAGACGACGTACCAGCCGCCACCGCCCGGCACGAGCTCGTTGAGCCACGACGGGGCCTCGGTGAGGTACAGCCGACCCTGGAGGAAGGCGTCGGCCAGGCGGACGAAGTAGTCGAACGCGCTCGGCTCGCGCTCGGCCGTGACCAGGTAGATGGCAAAGGCGAGAGCGATGATGAGAACGGTCCCGACCGAGTCGGGCCGTCGCGCGACATAGCGGACCAGCTCCGATCCGGCTCCGCCCGCGGGCGCCGGCCGGCGGGCGCCGGCCGTCGGCAGCCCGGGGGCGCTCGGGCGAGGACCGGGGTCGGGCCGGGGGTCGGTGCGCTCCGCCATCGGTCGCGACGATACACTCTGGCCCGCTCGCCGGTCCCGGCGGTGGGCGTTGGAATCGTCGTGGTGGAGGTCCGATGTCCGCCGTCACCCGGGCGCTGGAACGGCTCCCGCCGGGGCTGCTCGATGCGATCGTCCTGTTCCTCATCCTTCGGGTCGCCCTGGGACTGGTCGCGCTCTTCGCCTGGTGGGGCGGCGGCCTGCCTGGGCCGTGCCACTTCGAGCTCGCCCGCAACGGCTGGCTGACCATCCCGCCGCTGGCCGACAGTGGCGCCGAGTTCCCGCTGGTCGGGGTCTGGCAGCGCTGGGACGCGTGCTGGTACTCGAAGATCGCGGCCTTCGGCTACGAGGCCGGGGAGATCAGCGTCAACTTCTGGCCGCTCTTCCCGCTGGCCATGGCCAGCGTCGCCCGGGCGGTCGGCGGGTCGCTGGCCTTCGGCGGCCTGATCGTGTCCGGGATCGCCTACGTCGCCGCGATGACCGGCCTGTACCGCCTCGTCGCTCGCGACCTGGAGCCGGACACGGCGCGGCGGACCGTCCTCCTCCTGTCGATCTTCCCGAGCGCGTTCTTCCTGTTCGCCCCGTTCACCGAGTCGCTCTTCCTGGCCCTGGCGGTCTGGGCGTTGGTCGGCGCCCGGGAACGGCGCTGGTGGCTGGCCGGCCTGCTCGGCCTGCTGGCCGGCCTGACCCGCATCCAGGGCGTGTTCCTCGTCCTGCCCATCGGCTGGGAGGCGCTGGCCGCGGGTGGCCTGGCGGCCTGGCGACCGTGGCGTGAGCTGCGCCTCCCGCCGATCGCCTGGCGTCCGGTCGTGGCCGGGTCGATCGCCGCGCTGGGGCCGGCCGTCGGGTTCGTCGGCTTCCTCGTCTACTCGGGGGTCTCCGTCGGGCAGACGCCGCTCGACACCCAGGACGCGTGGGGCGGCAAGCAGTTCTTCCCGCCGTGGGAGGTCGTGGCCGCGGCCTGGCAGTGGACCATCGACCAGACCGATCCGCTGCAGGGCCTGAACCTGGTCCTGCTGCTCCTGTTCGGGGTGTTGTTGCTGGTCGGGCTCAAGCGCCTGCCGCTGGCGTATTCGCTCTACGCGCTGCCGCAGTTCGTGCTCCTGGCGACGCGTATCCAGCCGACCCCGCTGACCTCGACCAATCGCTACCTGCTGGTCATCTTCCCGGCCTTCGTCGTCCTGGCCCTCATCCCGTGGCCGCGGGTCCGGCTCGCCTGGGCCATCACGTCGACGCTGTTCTTGGCCGTCCTCCTCCAGGCGTTCCTGGCCGGAGACTACGTGGCGTAGGGTGGGCGCGATGGTCGAGCGGACGATCCTGCACGTCGACCTCGACGCGTTCTTCGCCGCCGTCGAGCAGCGCGACCGGCCGGAGCTCCGCGGGCGACCGGTCATCGTCGGCGGGGAGCCCGGCGGCCGAGGCGTCGTCTCGGCCGCGAGCTACGAGGCGCGCCAGTTCGGGGTCCACTCCGCGATGTCCCTGCGTGAGGCCCAGCGCCGCTGTCCCGACGGCGTGTTCGTGCCGGTCGACGGCCATCGCTACCAGCAGGCCTCGCGCGACGTCATGGAGGTCCTGCGCCGGTTCACCCCGCAGGTCGAGCCGATCTCGATCGACGAGGCCTTCCTGGACGTGACCGGATCCATGGCCCTGTTCGGCGACGGCGAGGCCATCGGGCGGGCGATCAAGTCGGCGGTTCGCGACGAGGTCCACCTGACCGTGTCGGTCGGCGTCGCCCGGACCAAGCTCGTGGCCAAGATCGCGTCCGACCTGCGCAAGCCGGACGGCCTGGTCGTCGTGCCGCCGGGCGAGGAGGCGGCCTTCCTCGCGCCCCTCCCCATCTCCCGGCTATGGGGCGTCGGCGACAAGACCGCGACCGTGCTCGCCGACTACGGCGTCCGGACCATCGGCGACCTGGCGGCGCTGCCGCCCGATGTCGTCATCCGCCGATTCGGCAAGCACGGGGCGTCGCTCGTCGAACGCGCCCGCGGGATCGATGCCGATCCCGTCCACCAGGGCGAGCCGGCGAAGTCGGTCGGCCACGAGCACACGTTCGACGTCGACACGAGCGACCCGGAGGTCATCGAGCGGACGCTCCTGGCCCTGTCCGACGGGGTCGCCGGTCGCCTGCGCTCGGCCGACGTCCGGGCATCGACCATCGCCGTCAAGATCCGGGACTCGTCGTTCCGGACCATCACCCGCCAGCGCACGCTCGACGAGCCGACCGACCTGACCGAGCCGATCTATCGGGTCGCCCTAGCGCTCGCCCGGCCCGAAGTCCGCGGGATCCGGGTCCGGCTGCTGGGCGTCAGCGCCTCCCATCTCGGCGAGCGTGAGCAGCTCGGGATGTTCGCGACCGAGGATCCGCGTCGGCGAGCCGCGATCGAGGCCGCCGATTCGGTCCGGCGACGATTCGGGTCGCAGGCCATCACCCGGGCCCGGCTGGTCCGTTCGCGCTTGCCCGCACCGTTCGAGCGCGATCCACGCAACCCGCTCGATCAGCGGGCACGCGGCGTCCTGGATGCCCCGGCGACGACGCCCGCGGCAGCTGCGGACGGTCGTGACAGCCTAGGTGACACGGACCTCGACGACATTCCCCCCGACGACGCTTGACATCGAACACTTGTTCGGTCTACGGTGACGTCATCGAACAGATGTTCTGTCGGCCGAGGTGCCCCGGGCGACGCCGAAGAGACCTTCGAGGAGGCCTGTCGTGGCATTCACCCGTGTCGAGCCGGTCCAGGTCCAAGTCCGGACGGATTGGTTCAGCGGTCGTCCCCGGGAGATCACCTGGGGCGACGAACGACTACCCATCACCCACCTGTCCGCCGTTCGCGAGGAAGCGGCCGCCTACCCGGTCATCACCGGGCCGCGCACGCTCTTCGAGGTGGAGACGCCGCGCGCCCGCCTCGCCCTGACCTACCAGCATCGCTCCCGCCGTTGGACGGTCACGGCCCTAGATCGAGCGGCCTAACAACGACGACGGATCCACATTCGACGACGCCGCTGGGCGAACAAGCCAGCGGTGGCGTCCTCAGTCGGCGGCGTGCCCTCCCTCAGCCGCTGACAGCCGTTGGGAGAGGGGCAAGGAGCGCCGGTACCGCTCCTGCCCCTCTCCGACGCGGCACCCGTACCGCATCGTGGTCGTGGCCGGCCCCCGGCTGAGCGGGCGGTCCTACAATCGCGGCGATGCATGACGAACCTGCCGACGCGGACCCCTTCCGCGATCTGACCCTCGAAGCGTTCACGACGCGACTCGCCTCCGCGGAGCCGGTCCCGGGTGGCGGCAGTGCCTCGGCCGTGGCGGCGGCCCTTGGAGCCAGCCTGGTGACGATGGTCGCCTCCCTGTCGACCGGCCGACCCAAGTTCGCCGCGCACGAGGACCTGCTCGCCTGGGCGATCACGACCGGTGAGGGCCTGCGGACCCGGTTGCTGGAGCTCGCCGACGACGACGCGGCGGCCTACGCCGGATTCGCGGCCGCGCTCAAGCTGCCCAGGGAATCGGACGAGCAGATCGCGCTGCGCAAGGTCGCTCTGCAGCGTGCGGCCCGCCAGGCCGCCGACATCCCCCTCGCCATCGTCGAAGCGTGCCTGGACCTCGCCGGCGTAGCGGAGGCGCTTGCCGGACGCAGCAACGTGAACGCGTCCAGCGATCTGAACGTCGCCTCGCTGCTGGCCGCGGCCGCGGCCCACGGCGCCGCGGCGAATGTGATGATCAACCTGCCTTCGGTCGGCGACCCGGGGTACGAAGGCGAGATGACCGGACGCGTCTCCGAGCTCCTGCGCGACGTCGACGATCTCACGGCCTCCACGCGCGTGGTCGTGGGCGGCGGCGAGGCCCGCGAACCGGCTGTCCCGCAGGCGTGACGGTGACCGCCGGCCCGGCTCGCCTCCTGGAAGGCGGCCCCATCGCCAGCGAGATCCGCGCCGCCGTCGCCGAGGACGTCGCGTCGTTCACCGCCCGGGAGGGTCGCGCCCCCGGCCTCGCGGTCGTCATCATCGGGAAGGACGCCCCGTCGACCGTCTACCTCGAGCAGATCCTGCGCGGCTGCGCCAAGGTCGGCATCGATGCCCGCTTTGCCGAGCTCGAGGGGGAGGCCACGGAGGCCGCGGTCGTCGAGCGCATCCGCGAGCTGAATGCCGACCCGGGCGTCGACGGGGTCATCGTCCAGATGCCGCTCCCGCCGACGATCCGCCTGCGCTCGGTCATCGATGCGATCGACCCGGCCAAGGACATCGACGGCATCCATCCGCTCAACGCCGGCCTCCTCCGGCTCGGCTACGACGGGTTCCTGCCGGCCACGGCGCACGCGGCGGTCGAGATCCTGCGCCGCTCCGCGATCGAGATCGCCGGGCGGGACGCGGTGGTCATCGGCCGCTCGGCCGTCGTCGGGATGCCGGCGGCCTTCCTCCTCGTCAAGGAGGACGCGACGGTGACCGTCTGCCACTCGCGGACCCGCGACCTCGCGACGCATGTCGCTCGAGCGGACATCGTGGTCATCGCGGCCGGGAAGCCCGGCCTGGTGACCGGGGCGATGCTCAAGCCCGGCGCCGTCGTCGTCGACGTCGGCATCAATGTCGTCGAGGGCAAGCTGGTCGGAGACGTGGACTTCGCGACCGCCCGCGAGGTGGCCTCGGCCATCACGCCCGTGCCCGGCGGGGTCGGGCCATTGACCAATGCGCTGTTGCTTACCCACCTCATCCGCGCGGCCGAGCGCCAGGCCGAACGCCGCTCGACGCGCGCGGCCCAACCCGAGCCCGTCCGGGCCCGTTGACCCACCGGGCGGCCCCGCCCACAGGAGACCGATGAGCTTCCCGTCCGACCTCGATATCGCCCGTTCCGTCACCCCGCGACCCATCGTCGACATCGCCGCCGAGCTGGGCATCCGCGATGACGAGCTGGAGCTCTACGGCCCGACCAAGGCCAAGGTCACCCTGGAGGCCATCACCCGGCTCGAGGCCGAGCGGCCACGGGGCAAGTACGTCGTCGTCACCGCGATCACCCCGACGCCCCTCGGCGAAGGCAAGTCGACGACGACGGTCGGCCTGGCCCAGGGCCTCAACAAGATCGGCAAACGCGCCTCGGTCAACATCCGTCAGCCGTCGCTCGGGCCGGTCTTCGGGATCAAGGGCGGCGCCGCGGGCGGCGGCTACAGCCAGGTCATCCCGATGGAGGACTTCAACCTCCACCTGACCGGCGACGTCCATGCCATCGGCGCGGCCCATAACCTCGCGGGGGCGTTCATCGACAACAGCCTCCACCACAAGAACCCGCTGGGTATCGACCCGCATGGGATCCTCTGGCCGCGGGTCGTCGACATCAGCGACCGGGCGCTGCGCAACGTGATCATCGGCCTGGGTGGCCGCGAGGATGGTGTCCCGCGCCAGACCCAGTTCGTCATCACCGTCGGCTCCGAGGTCATGGCGGTCCTGGCCCTGGCCACCGACCTGTTCGACCTGCGGTCCCGGCTCGGGCGGATCGTCCTGGCCACCCGCCCGGATGGCAGCGCCGTCACCGCCGACGACCTGGGCGTCGCCGGCGCGATGACCGTCCTGCTCCGCGACGCCATCAAGCCGAACCTCCTCCAGACCCTGGAGGGCGGGCCGGCCTTCGTCCACGCCGGACCCTTCGCCAACATCGCCCACGGCAACAACTCGATCATCGCTGACCGGCTGGCGCTCCACACCAACGACATCGTGTGCACAGAGGCCGGCTTCGGGGCCGACATGGGCGCCGAGAAGTTCTTCGACATCAAGTGCCGGGCATCCGGCCTGAAGCCGGACGCGGCCGTCGTGGTGGCCACGGTCCGCGCCCTCAAGATGCACGGCGGCGTGGGCAAGATCGTGGCCGGCAAGCCGCTCGACCCGGCCCTCCTCGAAGAGAACGTCGAGGCCGTCCGGACCGGGGCCGGGAACCTGGCCAAGCACATCGAGATCGTCCGCCAGTACGGGATCCCTGCGGTCGTGGCCATCAACTCGTTCCCGACGGACACGCCGGCCGAGGTCGAGGCCATCCGCGAGGTCGCCCTCGCGGCCGGCGCGAGCGACGCCGTCCTCGCCACGCACTTCGTCGATGGCGGCGACGGCGCGACGGAGCTGGCGGGAGCGGTCTGGGCCGCGACCGAGGACCCGAGCCGCGACTTCCGGCTGCTGTATCCCGACGAAGCGCCGCTGGGCGAGAAGATCGAGACGATCGTCACCCGGATCTATGGCGCGGACGGGTTCGACCTGACGCCGGCGGCCAAGAAGCAGCTCAAGCAGTACGAGGATCTGGGCTATGGCCACCTGCCCGTGTGCATGGCCAAGACCCAGTACTCCCTGAGCCACGACGCCAACCTCAAGGGCCGCCCGTCCGGCTTCACGGTCCCGATCCGCGAGATCCGCCTGTCGGCCGGGGCCGGGTTCATCACCCCGATCTGCGGGGACATGCGGACGATGCCAGGCCTGCCGTCCAAGCCGGGTGGCGAGAACATCGACATCGACGCCGACGGGAACGTCGTCGGCCTGTTCTAGCGACCCTCAGCGCTCGCCGGGGGTGCGCCGACGCCAGATCCCCACGAAGCCGGCGACGAGACCGACCGCGAACAGACCCACGAGGACCACCGGCAGGAGCGCCATGACGGTCGCTGTCGGGTCGTCCGTCGGCGGCGTCGTCGGCTCCGCCGATGGCGGCGCGCTCGCGACGGCCTGCGGCGCCCCGAGCGTCGCCACCGCCTTGGCCAGGACGGCCTGACCCTCCGGCGTCCCCAGGTCGGCCACCACGGAGCACAGGTTCAGGGCGAGCCGGCCGGACTCCGCCGTATACGGCATGAACAGGTACTCGCGGCCGGCCGGCGGTGCCGACATCCCACACATGCTGGACTCGCCGCCCTCGACCTGGACGATGACCACGTCCATGGGCGTCGCCGGGCCGGGGAACCAGCCGGTCACGCTGACCGGCAACGCGTCACCGACCGCCGGCCCGGCCTCGCCCGTGAAGGCGATCGTGGCCGGATCCTCGGCCGCCATCGTGATGATGTCCTCCGGAGCCACGCACGAGCAGGCGACGGTGATCCGGGGGACGGCCAGCTGGACCGTGGCCGAGACGGCGAGTGCCAGGAGCAGGACGGCGAGGCGGCGCATGCCAGCGAGACGGGCGCCCGGCCCGAGTTGTTGCGTTCCGTCGCGGTCGGATCGGGGCCGGGCGCGTCAGCCCGGTGCCGGCATCGTGGCGATGACGAACGCGACGGTCACGACGAGGCCGAGGGCCACACCCAGCAGGCCGGCACCCCAGGCCATGACGTCGATCGGGCCAAGGGCGGCCTCCCCGTGCGCGTGATCGTCATGCCCGTGGTCGTCGCCGTGATCGCCGGTCACGTGGTGCGCGACCGCGCCATCGTGGCCGGGAGTGTCGCTGTCGTGGATCGTCATCTCGTCGCGGTTCCTCCGTCGGCATCGTCGCATAGCGCTCCGGCCGGCGCACGCCCATAGACTCCGGAGATGGCGACGCCCAGCTCCCACCCGGCCGGCCTGGTCGATGGCTCCCTCATCGCGAGCCTGCGCGCCCTCGACCGCGACGGCCGGCGGCTGTTCGCCATGCGCCTCGCCCGGATGTTCGCGTACGGGTCGATCGCCGTCGTCCTTGTCCTGTACCTCGCGGAAGCCGGCCTCGACGCGCTGGCCATCGGGATCCTGCTGACCCTGACCCTGGTCGGCGACGCGGTCATCTCGCTCGTGCTGACGACCCACGCCGACCGGATCGGGCGTCGCCGGGTCCTGGCCCTCGGCGGGCTGCTGATGGTCATCGGCGGCGTGATCTTCGCCACGACCGACCTGCTGCCGTTCCTCCTCCTGGCCGGGATCATCGGGGTCATCTCCCCGACCGGCAGCGAGGTCGGCCCGTTCCTGGCGGTCGAGCAGGCGGCCCTCAGCCAGGTGACGGCGGACCGGCGGCGGACCGCGGTCTTCGCCTGGTACAACGTCGCCGGCTACCTGGCCGTGGCGGTCGGCTCACTCGCCGCCGGGCTCGTCAGCCAGGCGTTGCTGGCGTCGGGCGCCAGCCCGCTGGACGCCTACCGGGCCGTCGTCGTCGGCTACGCGGCCATCGGTCTCGCGCTCGTCGCGATCGCCTGGACGCTCGGCCCCGGTATCGAGGTCGTCGCAGCGCCGGACGATGGCCTCCGCCGCCGGCTCGGTCTCGGGCGCTCCCGGTCCATCGTCGCCCGGCTGTCCGCGCTGTTCGCCCTCGATGCCTTCGGCGGCGGGTTCATCCCGCAGAGCCTCATCGCCTACTGGTTGCACCTCGCGTTCGGCGTCGAGCCGGCCGGCCTCGGGGCGATCTTCTTCGTGACCAACGTGCTGGCTGCGGTCTCCGCCCTGTCGGCCGCCCGGATCGCGGCGCGCATCGGGCTCATCCGGACGATGGTCTTCACCCACCTGCCGTCGAACGTCCTGCTCATCCTGCTGCCGTTCATGCCGACCCTGCCGCTGGCCGTCGTGACGCTCCTGGCCCGGTCCTTGCTCAGCCAGATGGACGTGCCGACCCGGCAGTCCTACGTCATGGCCGTGGTCGATCCGGACGAACGCTCGGCCGCCGCCGGCGTGACCGGCATCGCCCGGACCTTCGGGTCCGCCGTGTCGCCGTCGCTGTCGAGCGTGCTCATGGCGAGTGCCGGCTACGTCGCCGCGCCGTTCGTGCTGGCGGGCGGCCTGAAGATCGTCTACGACCTGTTGCTCTACCGCGACTTCCGGAGCGTCCGCCCGCCGGAGGAGCAGCCGACGGTCACGGTGTCGCCCGAGCGGCCCGCCGGGGCTTGATGATGCGCAGCCAGATCCAGGCCAGGACGATGACGACGAGGACGGCCACGATCGCGTACTCGAAGCGCTTGAGCCACGCGCCGACGTCCTCCCAGTTCGCGCCGAGCTGGACGCCGACGAACACGAGGAAGGCCGTCCACGGCAGCGACCCGAGGAACGAGAACACCGTGAACCGCACGAGGTTCATGTGGCCGATCCCGGCGCCGAACGACACCAGCGAGCGGATGACCGGGATCATCCGGCCGAAGAAGCTGGCGGCCTCGCCGTGCTTGGCGAAGAACGCGTCGGCCTTGTCGAGGTCCTGCGCCGTCACGCCGATGTAGCGGCCCCAGCGTTCGAGGATGGGCCGCCCGCCCCACCACCCGATGGCGTAGGCGATGAGCGCGCCGACCGTCGCGCCCAGCGTGCCCGCCAGCACGGTCAGCCAGAAATCCCAGGGCTGGCCGGTGATCGGCTCGAGCGCCGTGCCCTCGCCGACGAGGAAGCCCGCGAACGGGAGGACCAGCTCGGATGGGATGGGGATGACGACGCTCTCGATGGCCACCCACAGGGCGACGCCGAGGTAGCCGACCGCTTCGTAGATCTGGGTGACCAGGTCGCGGACCGGCCCGTTCAGGAAGTCGAACACGGCCGGGAGTCTAGCCGACTATCCTCGGGACCGTGACCGAGCCGAACGTCCCGCATCGCGACCCGGACCTCGCGGCGCGACGCCGGGCCCGAGGCCCCGGCGACGCGGACCCGGTCATCCTCACCGGCGCGGACCTGACGGTCGACGATGTCGAGGCGGTCGCCCGGCACGGCGCGCCCGTGGCGCTCGACATCCACGCGCGCGAGCGGATGCAGGAAGCGCGTGACGTCATCGAGTCCCTAGTCGCGGAGGGCGCCGTCGTCTACGGCGTGACGACCGGGTTCGGCGATCTCGCGTCGACCTCCATCGAGCCGTCGCAGACCGGCCGACTCCAGGAGAACCTCCTGATGAGCCACGCGGCGGGCGTCGGTCCGACGTTCCCGCGCGAGGTCGTCCGGGCGATGCTCCTGCTCCGGGCGAACACGCTGGCCCTCGGCCACAGCGGGTGCCGGCCCGAGATCGTCGACCGGCTGCTCGATCTCCTGCGGCTGGGCGTGCACCCGGTCGTGCCCGAGCAGGGGAGCGTCGGGGCGTCCGGCGACCTGGCCCCGCTCGCCCACCTCGCCCTGCCGCTCATCGGGCGTGGCCAGGCCGAGCTCCACGGCCAGGTGGTCCCGGGCCTCATGGCTCTCCGCGAAGTCGGGCTGGAGCCGCTGACCCTGGGACCCAAGGAGGGCCTGGCCCTGCTCAACGGGACCCAGATGATGACCGCCCTGGCGGCCCTCTTCCTGGCCGATGCGGATCGCCTGACCCGCACGGCGAGCGTCGCCGCCGCGCTGTCGGTCGAGGCCCTGCTGGGCACGGATGTCGCCTTCGCGGCGGCCTACCAGCTCGCTCGCCCGCACCCGGGCCAGATCGCCGTGGCCGCCGAGCTCCGCCACCTCCTGCGCGACAGCGGCCTCCAGGCGTCCCACCACGGGCATGACCACAAGGTCCAGGACCCGTACTCGCTGCGCTGCGTGCCCCAGGTCCACGGGGCCGTCCGCGACACCCTTGACCATCTCCGCCGGGTCCTGGACATCGAGCTCAACTCGGCCACGGACAACCCGCTGGTCTTCCCGGGCGGGGGCGTCGCCGATGTCGGGACGATCGCCACGGGCGGCGGCCGGGTCATCAGCGGCGGCAACTTCCACGGTGAGCCGATCGCCCTGGCCATGGATGTCGCCAAGCTGGCCGTCGCCGAGCTCGGCTCGATCAGCGAGCGGCGCACCGCGCTCCTCGTCGACCCGCGCCTGAACGGCGGGTTGCCGCCGTTCCTGGCGGCCGCCTCCGGCGTCGAGTCGGGGATGATGATCTACCAGTACACGGCCGCGGCCCTGGTCTCGGAGCACAAGGTCCTCGCCCATCCGGCGACCGCCAATTCCATCCCGACGTCGGCCAACCAGGAGGACCACGTCTCGATGGGCTCGATCGCCGCCCGTCATGCCCGGACGGTCCTCGAGGGCGTCGAGCGGATCCTCGCCATCGAGCTGGTCGTCGCCGCCCAGGCGCTCGACCTCCGGCTGACGGCGATGGCCGGCGAGGACGGCGGCGAGCCCGCGCCACGACCCGGCGCGGGCGTCGCCGAGGCCCATGACCGGATCCGGGCCGTGGTCGCCCACCTTGACCGCGATCGCGAACCCGGGCCGGACCTGGCCGCGGCCACCACGCTCGTCCACGCGGGCACGCTCGCGGAGTTGGCCGGACCCTGAGCATCGTCCGGCGGCCGCCAGGCGGCAAGGCGCCCGCGACGGAACGCTACGGCGCGCGCCCCCGATAGCCGACCCGCTCGAGGGCCGCGTCGATCTCCTGCCGATAGGGCAGGCCCTCGCGGCGCTGGACCAGCCACTCGAGGTAGCCGGGGTCGACCCGGGCGATCTCTCCGATCGACCAGCCGATGTGCCGCCCGAAGCGCAGGACGCTGCCCGATGGCCGTCCGGGCGGTGGCCCGGCGCCGCCAGTGCCATCCCGAGCCGCTTGCCACTGGGGCCGGTCACGCTGGCCGGCGTCGGCCGCCGGGGCCGTGCGCGGTGGGGGCGACCCGGTAGCCGAGGGCCGGCGCGCGCTGGTCCGGCGCGGGGCCGGCGCGGCATCGGCGGGCGCCGCAGGTCCGGCGGACCAACCGTCCTCGCTGGCGAACTCGAGGCGCCGCTTGGCGGTCCGGATGGCATCGAACGCGGCATTGATCCGGATCATCATCGGCGTGGCGCGCTCACCCGCGAGGTCCGGGTGGTAGCGGCGCGCGAGATCCCGGTAGGCCGCCGCGATGGTCGCGTCGGTGGCCTGCCTCGAGACCCCCAGGATCACGTACGGATCGTCGTCCCCAGCCGTCGTCCTGCCCTCACGTCGTCGGACGGACATCATCGGCCACGGAGACCCGCCACGTCACGCCCGGGCTAGACTCCGGCCGATGGCCAGCCTCGCTCGGATCAGCATCTTCGACGTCACCGACCTCGACGCCTTCGGCCGGATCCCGCCCTGCGCGGACCCCGGCTTCGACCATCGGACGTGCGACTACTGGGAGGATGCCGCCCGCGGGTCCAAGGCGGCCCGCCTGGCCTGGCTGGAGCCCGTCGCCCGCGCTCCGGAGCCGCCGGCGCCGGCGGTCATCGACAACCCGTTCCTGGCCGACCTGGCTGCCCGGACCGACGCCAACCCGTTCAGCGCTGGAGGCGCCGGAGGCGCTGCCGGCAACCCCTTCCTGGCGGACCCGACCGACGTCGACGACAACCCGTTCGCGCCGCGCCGGGCGGCCCGGCCCAGCGTCGGCGACGACGCGCCGCGCAAGCTCGGCCTGCTCGGCCGTGGCCTGGGTGTCGCCGGGAGCTATGCCAAGGTCCTCGTCGCCGACGACGAACCCGCCGTGTACTGCCAGTTCGGGCCCCTGACCGCCTACCCGCGCGCCCAGCGGACCCGCGACCTCTATCCGGCGCTCCCCGAGGCACCACTGCCGGCCGTCATCACCTGCATCGCGACGACCGCCGCGGCCCGCGGCCAGGGCCTGGCCCGCCGGTTGGTCGAGGACGTGTGCGACGACCTGGCCGACCGCGGGTTCGCCGCGGTCGAGGCGTACCCGGAGGTCGGCGCTCCCCCGGAGGCGACCAGCTCGGCGACCCCCGCGTTCTGGGAAGGCCTCGGCTTCGTCGTGGCCGCCCCGGACGAGCGCTTCCCGGTCCTGCGCCGCGAGCTCACGTGACCCGACGCTGGCCCGGATCGTCCGCCCGACGGGTCGTCGTGTTCGTCGCGTCGCTGGGTCTGCTCCTGGGCGCATGTGGCGAGCCGCCGCCGCCATCGGACGCGTCCGCCGCCCCGACCGCGAGCCCGTCGGACGTCGGCCCATCCGGGAGTACCGCCGTGGCGACCCCCGAGCCGACGCCCGTCCCACCGCCCGGGGCGCCGGCGGTCGATCCGTCGCTCCTGGACGTCCTGCCTGACGAGATCGATGGCCTCCCGCTGACAGCCGACGAGGAGACCGCGGCCCAGATCGCCGCCGACCCGACGACCGATGACGCGATCGACCGCCTGGATGTCGGCGTGTACGTGGATCCGGGCGATGGCGTCGAGACCGACCTGGCGGTCGTCAGCGTCGTCGGGCTGGCGCCCGACACGTTCAGCGACGCGTGGTTCCGGGCCTGGCGCGACACCTATGATGCCGCCGCATGCGAGGTCGCCGGTGGCCTGGCCGCGGCCGGCGTCGAGGACACGATCGACGATCGCCAGACGTTCATCGGGACCTGCCAGGGCGGGGTCCACACCTACCACGTCCATCTCGCCGATCCGGACCGCATCGTGGCCATCACGTCGGTCGGGCCGGCGCGATTCGGTGAGGACGTCATCGCCGGATTGGAGGAGTAGCCTTGTCGGCCATGAGCGGTCCCCGACCCGTGCGCGCCCCCCGCGGGCCCGAGCTGACCTGCCGCGGCTGGGCCCAGGAGGCGGCCCTCCGGATGCTCATGAACAACCTCGATCCGGAGGTGGCGGAGGACCCGGATCACCTCGTCGTCTACGGCGGGACAGGCCGGGCCGCCCGGAGCTGGGACGCGTTCGATGCCATCGTCCGCGAGCTGCGGACGCTGGCCGACGACGAGACCCTGCTCATCCAGAGCGGCAAGCCGGTCGGGGTCCTGCGCACCCATCCGTGGGCGCCGCGGGTCCTCATCGCCAACTCGAATCTCGTCGGCCGCTGGGCGACCTGGGAGCACTTCCGCGAGCTCGAGCGGGACGGCCTGATGATGTACGGCCAGATGACCGCCGGGTCGTGGATCTACATCGGGACCCAGGGCATCCTGCAGGGCACCTACGAGACGTTCGCCGAGGCGGCCCGCCAGCACTTCGGCGGGACCCTGCGCGGGACCGTGACCCTGACCGCCGGCCTGGGCGGCATGGGCGGGGCGCAGCCGCTGGCCGTGACGATGAACGACGGCGTGTGCCTGGCCATCGAGGTCGACGAAGCGCGGGCCCGACGTCGCCTCGAGATCCGCTACGTCGATCGGCTGACGGCTGATCCGGCCGAGGCCCTCGCCTGGGCGCGGGAATCGGCCGCCCGGGGTGAGGCCGTGTCCATCGCCCTCGTCGGCAACGCGGCCGAGATCGAGCCGGCCTGGGCCGCGGCCGGTGAACGGTTCGATCTCGTGACCGACCAGACCTCCGCCCACGACGCGCTCGGCGGGTACGTGCCGGCGGAGATGTCGATGGAGGACGCGCGGCTCCTGCGCGAGGCCCAGCCGGACCTGTATGTCGAGCGCTCGATGCGGGCGATGGCGGCCCATTGCCGGGCGATGCTCGCCTTCCAGCGGGCCGGTGCCGTGACCTTCGACTACGGCAACAACCTGCGGGCGATGGCCAAGGAGGCCGGCGTCGCCGATGCGTTCGAGTATCCGGGCTTCGTGCCGGCGTTCATCCGGCCCCAGTTCTGCGAGGGCCGAGGCCCGTTCCGATGGGCGGCGTAGTCCGGCGACCCGGCCGATATCCGGCGCACGGACGAGGCGGTCCTGGACCTGTTCCCCGACGACGCCGGCCTGCAGCGCTGGATCGCCATGGCCCAGGAGCGCGTCCCGTTCCAGGGCCTGCCCGCCCGGATCTGCTGGCTCGGCTACGGCGAGCGTGCGCGGGCCGGGCTGGCCTTCAACGAGCTGGTCCGGACCGGCGCGGTGAGCGCGCCGATCGTCATCGGCCGGGATCACCTGGATGCGGGCTCCGTGGCCAGCCCCAACCGCGAGACCGAGGCGATGCGCGACGGCACGGATGCCGTGGCCGACTGGCCGCTCCTGAACGCCCTGGTCAACACCTCGGCCGGCGCGTCATGGGTGTCCATCCACCACGGCGGGGGCGTGGGCATCGGCTACTCCCAGCACGCCGGGATGGTCGTCGTCGCCGACGGGACGCCGCTGGCCGCGGAGAAGCTCGAGCGCGTCCTGACCACGGACCCGGCGATGGGCGTCCTGCGCCATGTCGACGCGGGCTACGAGCGCGCGGTCGACGTCGCCCGCGAGCGCGGCATCCGGGTGCCGATGCTCGACGGCTGAGCGTCGGCCGTCGGCGGGCTAGGCGGCCGCCGCCGGTGCGTCGTCCGCTTCCATCGGCTCGGGCATGTCGCGGAGCGTGTGGACCGGCGTGATGAGCAGCGGGATCACCGCCAGGGCCGCCCCGAACGCCCCGATCCACAGGGCGGCCGGGATGCTGACCGCGGTGGCGATGACGCCACCCACGAGCTGGCCGATCGGGATGGTGCCCCACACGATGAACCGCATCGTGGCGTTCATCCGGCCCTGCATCGGGGCCGGCGTGATGGCCTGCCGGAAGCTCACCTGGTTGATGTTGTAGACGACCATCGAGAAGCCCGTGAGCAGGCCGGAGGCGATGAGGAACGGGATCGGCCCGCTCGGCGGCGCGGCCGCCAGGAGGACCAGCCCCGGGAAGGCGAGCGCCGACGAGGCGACGATGGCCGGGCCCAGGCCGATGGCTCGCCGGATCCGGTCCGCCGTCACGGCGCCGACGAGGGCGCCGATGTTGCCGAGGCCCAGGACGATGCCGATGACCGCCGGCTCCAGCCCGAGCTCCCGGACGGCATACACGATGAACGTGGCCAGGGCGATGTTGTTGAACAGGTTGCCGGTCGCGGTGCACGCCGCGATGCCGCGCAGGTAGCGGTTGCCGAGGACATAGCGGAGCCCGTCACGGACCTCGCCGGCCAGGCTGCCCCGCTGACGGCCGTGTTCGTCGCGATGGGGGTCCGGCCGCGGCTCCTCGCGCCGGATGGCGACCACGAACAGGGCCGACCCGACATAGCTGATGGCGTCGGCCAGGATGGCCACGGGCGCGGTCACGACCCCGATGAGCCCGCCACCCAGCGCCGGCCCCGCCGTCTGGGCCAGCGTCCGCGAGATCTCGAGCTTGCCGTTGCCGTCGATGAGCTGGTCGCGTTCCACCAGCGATGGCAGGTAGGACTGGTAGGCGACGTCGAAGAAGACCGTCAACGTCCCGGCCACGAAGCCGACCAGGTACAGCTGCCAGATGGTCAGCATCCCGAGGGCGTAGGCGATCGGGACCGACAGCAGGATGGCCGCCCGGCCCACGTCGCCGATGATGAGGATGGGCCGGCGGCGCAGCCGATCGACCCAGGCGCCGGCCGGCAGGCTGAACAGGATGAACGGCAGGAACTCGATCGTCCCCAGGAGGGCGACCTCGAACGGCGTCGCGTCCAGCAGCACGACCGCGACGACCGGCAGGGCGAGCAGGCTGATCTGCGACCCGAACTGGCTGATCGTCTCGGCCGCCCACAACTTCAGGAAGTCCCGGTTGTGGAGCACGGAGCCGGACGGCCCGGGCGGCGGGCTCGGCGGCGCCGTCAACGGGGCGGTGGTCGGCGTCGTCACGATGTTAGCGTAACGTCTAACTCGTGTTCGTCAACCATCTGCCTTCGTCACGATGGCCACGGCCGCCCGCTAGCATCACGTCCGTGCTCGTCGAATCGGTCCCGAACGTCTCCGAGGGGCGGCGCCTCGATGTCGTCGATCACCTGGCGGCCGCCATCACCAGCGTGCCGGGCGTGTACCTCCTGGACCGGACGAGTGATGCCAGCCACAACCGGTCCGTGTTCACCCTGGCCGGCGAGCATGACGCCGTGTGCGAGGCGCTCGACCGCCTCGTCGGGGCGGCCATCCACGACATCGACATGGACGCCCACGAAGGCGAGCACCCACGGATCGGGGCGGTCGACGTCATCCCGTTCATCCCGCTCGGGGCGACGACGATGGACGACTGTGTCGAGGTGGCCCGGGCCTTCGGCGCCCGGCTGGCGGCGCGGCACGACCTGCCGGTCTATCTCTACGCCCGGGCCGCGTTGCGCTCCGACCGCGAGAAGCTGGCCGATGTCCGGCGCGGCCAGTACGAGGGCCTGAAGGCCGAGATCGGTCATCGCGGCCGCGAGCCGGATCTCGGCGAGCCGCGGATGCACCCGTCGGCCGGGGCCGTGGCGGTCGGTGCCCGCCCGTTCCTCATCGCCTACAACATCAATCTCGCGTCCGAGGACGTCGACCTGGCCAAGCGGATCGCCCGGCGCGTCCGTGAGTCCGGCGGCGGCCTGCCCCGCGTCCAGGCGGCCGGCTTCGAGGTGCGCGAGCCGGAACGCGGCCATCCCCTGCGGGCCCAGGTCTCGATGAACCTGCTCGACTTCTCGGTCACGCCGCTGTGGCTCGTCTGGGACAGCGTCCGGTCCCTGGCCGCCGAGGACGGCATCGACGTCGCCGAATCGGAGCTCATCGGGCTCGCGCCGCTGGCCGCCTTCCTGGCCGTCGCCGATCACGCCGACGCCCCGTCCGAGGACCCCATCGAGACCCGCCTGGCGGCCGCCGCGGCCTACCTGCGACTCCGCGACTTCGACCCGGAACAGGCGCTGGAGCTCCGGCTCGAGGCCGCCCAGGCCCGACGGCCTTCGTGAGCGGCGGGCCGTTCCGCGTCATCGAGGGCGGCCGCGTCGACGACGCGACCCCGGGCCTGCTCATCGTCGGGGCCGCCGAGGTCGTGACCATGGCCGGCGGCGTCCGGCGCGGTGCGTCACAGGGCGAGGTCGGGCGCCTGACGACGACCGATCCGAGCGGTCCGGAGGCGCCGGTCGTGGCGGCCTGGGAGGGCCGCATCCTGGCCGTCGGCCCGCGGGCGGCCGTGGAGGGCGCACTCGACAGCGGCGGCTACCCGCTGGGCCGGTTCGCCCGCCTCGATGCCGCCGGCGGGACGGTCACCCCGGGCCTCGTCGACCCCCACACCCACCTGCTGTTCGCCGGCACACGCGAGGGCGAGCTCGAGCTCCGCCAGCAGGGCGCCTCCTACCTCGACATCCTGGCCGCCGGCGGCGGGATCCTGTCGACCGTCGCCGCCACCCGGGCCGCCTCCGAAGGCGAGCTGCTGGCCCACGGCCGGCGCTGGATGGACGAGATGCTCGGCCACGGGGTCACGACCATCGAGGCCAAGTCGGGCTACGGCCTGGACCTCGAGACCGAGCTGCGCCTCGTCGACGTCGCCTATCGCCTGGGCCGCGAGGGGCCCATCGACGTCGTCCCGACCTGGTTGGGTGCGCACGCCGTCCCGCCGGAGTCGCGCAACCGCCCGGACGCCACCGAGGCCTACGTCCGCTCGCTGATCAGCGACCAGCTGCCCGGCATCGCGGCCCACGGCCGGGCGCGATTCGCGGACGTGTTCTGCGAGACCGGCGTGTTCAGCGCCGACCAGTCCCGGCGGATCCTCGTCGAGGCGGCGGCGCTGGGCCTGACGCCACGGCTCCATGCCGACGAGCTCGCGCCGTCCGGCGGAGCGGAGCTGGCCGCCGAGATCGGGGCGGCCTCGGCCGACCACCTGGCCACACCGTCCAGCGAGGGGATCGCCGCGATGGCCGCCGCGGCCGAGACCGACGACCCGGTCGTCGCCACGCTCTTGCCGGTGACGACGTGGTTCCTCATGAAGGACCACCACGCGCCGGCCCGCGCGTTCATCGATGCCGGCGTCCCGGTCGCCATCGGCACGGACTTCAATCCGGGGACGTCGCCGACGGCCAGCCTGACCCTGGCCATGACCTTCGCCTGCATCAACCTGGGCCTGTCCCCGGACGAGGCCCTGGCCGCGGTCACGATCAACGCCGCCCGCTCGCTGCTCCTGGACGACGAGATCGGCTCGCTGGAGCCGGGCAAGGCCGCCGACATCGCCGTGTGGCGGGTGCCGACGTCGACCCAGATCCCGTACTGGCCGGGTGCCGACCTCGTGCGGGCGGTCGTCAAGCGCGGGCGCGTCGTCCTGGAGCGACCGTGAACCGGGGCGGCAAGCCGGGGGCCATGGCCGTGTGTCAGAATCGACGGACATGGAACTGACCTGGTACGGCCGGACCTGCATCCGGCTGCGCGGTCGGGATGCCGTCGTCGTCGCGGATCCCTACCAGTCCGTCGTCGGCCCCACCGGCCGCGGCATCACCGGCGACATCGTCACCTTCAGCCATCCTGACGACGCGCCCGTCGGGCGCGGCAAGCCCAAGGGCAAGCTGTCGCGCGATGGCTCGACGCTCATCCCGTCCAGCCTGGACGACGCGTTCGTCCTGGACGGCCCGGGCGAGTACGAGGTCAAGGACGTGCTCGTGACCGGCGTCCGGACCTATCGCGACGACGCCCGCGGCGCGGAGCACGGCAAGGGCGTCTCGTTCGTCGTCGAGATCGACGGGGTCCATGCCATCCACCTCGGCGAGATCGGTCACCTGCTCTCCGAGGAGAAGCTCGGCGACATCGGGACGATCGACATCGCGTGCGTGCCCATCGGGGGCGCCCTCAATCCGACCCGGGCCGCCGCGCTCATCGCCCAGCTGGACCCGCGGATCGTCGTCCCGATGCCGATCTGCGAGGACGACGCGGATTGCGCCGAGGCGCTGTCGAAGTTCTTCCACGAGATGGGCGCGGAGGCGGTCACCCAACCCAAGCTGTCGGTGACGGCCAGCAGCCTGCCCAGCGAGACGACGACCGTCCTGCTCGAGTCGCGCGGCAAGACCGCCTGACGCCGTGCCCCGGGCGGCGGCCCGGCGAACCCTCCAGGAATCGAAAGACCGGAGGCGCCTGCCCAATCGGCGCCCCCGGTCGGAGGGAGGGAGGATGGAACCTTGTGGGTTCGTCCAGCCCCTAAGGTAGGCGGGCCGCGTTCAAGGTCGAGACGGCAAGCGATTAAGAAAGCGACACCGACCTCCGCATCGGGTCACCACAGGGCCCATGGCACAATCCGTCACCATGACCCGCCTGACCCCCCTGCGTCTGACGACGCTGTCCATCGTGGCCGTTCTCGTGCTCGCGGCGTGTGGCTCCGCGACGCCCAGCGCCACGCCATCCGGCGCGCCACCCGCCTCCCTGGCCCCGACGGCCACGGCCGGCCCGTCCGCCTCCAGCGCGCCGTCCGGCGACGCCGAGGTCGACGCGCTCTACGACGCGATCGAGGCCCAGGTCCTCGCGCTCCGCGGCCTCGAGCCGGCGACCGTGGCACGCGAGACCATCGACGAAGAGCGCCTCAAGGAGCTGAGCGCCAGCGACTTCGACACCGACAACCCGGCGGAGTACGTGGCCGCCAACGAACGCCTGTACAAGGCGCTCGGCCTGCTCGAGGAGGACGCCTCCCTCCGCGACGTCTACCTCGAGCTCATCGGCAGCCAGGTCGCGGGCTTCTACCGCCCGGACGACAAGAAGCTCTACGTCGTGTCGCGCAGCGGTGCGGTCAACGGCGCCGACAAGATCACGTTCGCCCACGAGTACGACCACGCCCTCCAGGACGCGAACTTCGACGTCTTCGGTGACCCCGAGGCACTTCGCGACAAGTCGGACGAGGCCCTCGCCCGGGCCGCCCTGTACGAGGGCGACGCGACGATGCTCATGTCCCTGTGGGCCATCCCGAACCTGACCCCGGCCGAGTTCCAGGAGGTCCTCGCGGCGGGCACCGATCCCGAGTCGACCGCGATCCTGGAGCGGACCCCGCCGATCCTCAGCGAGACCCTGCTGTTCCCGTACAACGCCGGGGTGGCCTTCCTCCAGCCCATCCAGATGACCGGTGGCTGGGACGCCGTCGACGCCATCTATACCGATCTCCCCAAGTCGACCGAGCAGATCCTCCACCCCGAGAAGTACACGGCCAAGGAAGCGCCGCTGGTGGTCGACCTGCCGGATGACCTCGCCACCCGGATGGGCGAGGGCTGGACCCAGGCCCTCGAGGACACGTGGGGCGAGTTCCAGACCGGTGTGTGGTTCCGCCAGCGAGGGGTGCCGGCCGCCGAGGCGACCAGTGCGGCCGCCGGCTGGGGCGGCGATCGCCTGGCCGTCCTGCAAGGGCCCGACGGGGCCTGGGCCGTCGTCCTGTCGACGACCTGGGACACGGCCGCGGACGCCGACGAGTTCGCCGCGGCCGCCCAGACGGCGGTCGGGGACCTGGGCCATCCGGCGATCGTGACCCCCAACGGGGACACGAACGTGCTGGTGACGATCGCGTCGGACGATGCCGCGCTGTCGGCGCTGGGGACCGCCGTCCTGGGCGCGGGCGCCGGGGGCTGACCCGACCCGACGCGATCGGCTACATCGACTCGGGCGCGGAGATCCCGAGCAACGCGAGCGTGTTGGCCAGGGACACCTGGGCCGCCCGGGCCAGGGCCAGGCGGATGGCCGACCGTTCCGGGGCTTCCGGGTCGACGACCCGGGCGTCCCGGTAGAACGCATGGAACGCGGTCGCGAGCTCGGTCGCATAGGCCGTGATGCCCTGGGTCTCCTCGGCCCTGACGGCGTCCTCGACGACCTCCGGGAGCCGGACGATGGCCCGGGCCAGGGTCGCCTCGGGGCCATCGACCAGGGCGCCGTCTAGCGACGTCGCCGGCGTCAGGCCGGCCTCGGCCGCCTTGCGCAGGATGGAGGCGATCCGGGCGTGGGCGTACTGGACGTAGTAGACCGGGTTCTCGTTCGACTGCTGCTTGGCCAGCTCGATGTCGAAGTCGATGGCGCTCGTCGCGCCCCGTGAGGCGAAGGACCAGCGGGCGACGTCGACGCCGACCTCGTCGAGCAGCTCGTCGAGCGTGATGAACTCCCCGGCGCGCTTCGACATCGAGACTTCGACGCCGTCGCGGATGAACCGGACCCACGAATACAGGAGGACCTGGACGGCCGCCTTGTCGTAGCCCATCGCCTCGGCGGCGTTGCGGACCCGGGCGACGGTCCCGTGGTGGTCGGCGCCCCAGATGTAGATGAGGTGGTCGAAGCCGCGAGCGAACTTCTCGGTCACGTAGCCGATGTCCGCCGCGAAGTACGTCGGTCGGCCATCCGCCCGGTAGATGACCCGGTCCTTGTCGTCGCCGAAGGCCGTCGAGCGGAACCACAGGGCCCCGTCCATCTCGTAGAGGTGGCCGCCGGTCCGGAGCCGTTCGACGGCCCGCTCCACCCAGCCCTCGTCGTGGAGGCGGGCCTCGCTCGTCCACACGTCGAAGTGGACGCCGAGGTGCTCCAGGCTGGCCTCGATGCCGGCGCGGACCTGGACCGCGGCCCAGCGACCGACGACATCGGCGGCGTCCGCCCCATCCGCGGTCGCGAGCGCGAGGACCTCGTCCGGCAGCTCGCGCGCGAGGGTCTCGACGTACGCCCCGCGGTAGCCCTCCTCCGGCACCGGCCGTCCCTCACGGACCGCCAGGACGGACGCGCCGAGGTGGCTGACCTGCGCCCCGGAGTCGTTGAAGTAGTACTCGCGCGTGACGGTCTGGCCGCCGGCCTCCAGGACGCGGCTGAGCAGATCGCCGATGAACGCACCGCGGGCGTTGCCGATGGTCAGCGGCCCGGTCGGGTTGGCGGACACGAACTCGACGTTGACCGCCCGCGGCCGGATCGGCGTGACCCGCCCCCACGCCTCGGGCTCGGCGACGATGGCCTCGATCATCGCTTCGAGCGCGCGGGGCCGGAGCCGGACGTTGACGAAGCCCGGACCGGCGACCTCGGCCGCTTCGACCGGGGAGGGTGCCGACGCGTCGCTGCCGGCGCCGCGCGCCAGCTTGGCCGCGAGGATCGTGGCGATGGCCACGGGCGCCATCCGGTAGGGCCGCGCCAGCTGCATGGCCAGGTTCGTCGCGAGATCGCCGTGACGCGGGTCGGCCGGCCGCTCGACCTCGACCGACGGGGTCGGGCCGTCCTCGGGCAGGGCCGGCAACGCACCCGAGTCGATGGCCGCCCGCCAGGCGCGCTCGATGGCCTCGCGGACCTGGCTGCGGATCGGGGACGGGATCACCGTGGAAGGGCCTCCGGGGTACGGGGCGGACGGGCCGGCGGTCGGCCGACGGCGGTGGGTCGCCCATCGTACCGGGACCGCCGTGGGCCGACAGTCCTAACGCTTACGGGACCCGTTCGTTGTCAGGTGTCAACGGCAACTATCTGCCGTGGTATCGTCCGCTCCGGTCTGGTGTGGTCGAGAGACAACCAACGGTACTAGACGGCGCACAGGACCCGTGCAACCATCCGCGGTGCATCGGTCCTGGTGTACGGACAGTCCGGGGGGACAAGCCACCAGGTCGAGCATTCATCCATCGGGGCCTATCGTGCCCCACATGTTCGGGGATCTGCCCATGACAGCACCGGTTCGTTCTCGTACGCGCATGGCTCGGCGTTTCTCGTGGTTCGCCGTCGCCAGTCTCACCACCGCGGCGCTCCTGGCGCCGGGTGCCTCGCCCGTCTTCGCCGCGGAGACCGCGGATCAAGTGGAGCTCGTCCAGGGCAATCCGACCTGCCCGGATGGTCAGTACGAGTCGCTCAAGATCGACCCGTGGGATGGCGACGGGACCTACGGCGGCTGGATCGTCATCAGCAATGCGACGGACACCAGTTTCGATTGGGCCTTCACTGAAGAAGGCGCGCACCTGTTCGACATGGACGCCGTCATCGTCAAGGGCGGCGACAACGCCTTCGTCTACTACTACAACGACGAAGGCGACGACTCCGACACCGGTCTCGAGTCGCCGAACAACGGCGGCGGCGGACAGGCCGATATCAGCCACGTCGAGTTCTGCTTCGATCAGAAGGCCGGCCCGGAGCCGACGCCCGAGCCGACGCCGGAGCCCACGCCTGAGCCGACGCCTGAGCCGACGCCGGAGCCCACGCCCGAGCCGACGCCGGAGCCGACGCCCACGGGTGAGGTCCAGCCGACCGCGACGCCGACCACGACGCCGGAGGACCCGACCCCCACCCCCACGGGTGAGGTCGAGGCCGCCACCGGAACGCCCAAGGTCACCCTTCCTCCGACCGATACGCTCGGTAGCGGGACGCCCGGTACCCCGGCTGGTGAAGGCTGGCGCCTGATCCTCCTGGCCATGGCCGGCATCCTCGCCACCGCGCTCCTGTTGACCCCGGCCTCGGCCGTCATCCGCAAGGACGACCGCCGCTAGGCTGGCCCATCCCGAGACCCGAACAGGTAGCAGTCGCCGGGCCCCGTTCCGAGGCCCGGCGCTGCTGTTCCTGGCGACGGATCAGCAGTAGACTCATCAGGCTCCGGCGGCGGTCACGACGTCTCTCCTCGCGAGCGACGGTCGGCCGTCCGCCACTCACTCCGGGGTCCCCGAGACCCGGGCGGAACGCATCGCTGTCCGTGGTGCGTTCCGCCCCCCGTCTCGATCCACATCGGCCGGTCATGTCGGGCTCGACGTGACCGGCCTTGTCGCGTCTAGAGCGCGATGGCGTCGCCCGGGGTCACGATGGAGACCGGACCGTCGTAGGCCGCGCGCGTAGCGGCGACCGTCGCCTCCAGGTCGAAGCCCATCTGGATGTGGGTGAGCAGGACCCGACCCGCACCCGTCCGCGTCGCCAGCCGCCCGACGGCCGGGCTGTCCAGGTGGAAGGCGCCGTCGACGACCGGTCCCGGCCCGAACGAGGCCTCGGCGAGGATCGTGTCCCCCGGCTGGACGATGACGTCGAGGTCCTCGGCTCGCCCGCAATCGCCCGAGTAGACGAGGCCCGGCCCGCTCACCCCGGCGACACGGTAGCCGTAGCTGTCCGCCGTGTGGGTGACCCGGGCGGCCGTGACGGCCAGCGTGCCGAGGGGCCAGGCACCGGCGTGCATCGCCTCGACGTCCAGCGCGGCGGCCGTCCAGCCGGGCTCCGCGTGAAGCGCATCGAGCCGCGCGTCCAGACCGGCCGGACCGATGACCCGGACCCGTCGATCGGGCGGCAGCTCCCAGCGCAGGTAGTGGCGGAGCGCGACGAGATCGATGAAGTGGTCCGGATGCAGGTGGCTGATGACGACCGCCGTCAGGTCACTCGGCTCGATCAGGCCGGCGAGCCGCGGGAACGAGCCCTGCCCCAGGTCGAGCAGGATCGCGGTCGGGCCGGAGCGGACCAGATAGGCGGCGCCAGTGGCCCCGGGCCGGTCGGTATAGGCGGGACCCGCGCCGACGACGTCCAGGTGGAGGGCGGCGTCGCTGGGGGTCATCCGGCGCAGGGTATCGGACCGCGAAGGCCCGCGTTCGGCGATGGCGACGTCGCGCTGACGGGACGTCGGCCGGTGTCAGCCGCCCTGGCCGCCGCCCTGGCCGCCGCGCGGCGCGGTGGGCTGCGGCTTGTCCGACGGCTTCTTGCCGGGGTCGCTCTTGTCCGGTTTCTCGACCGGCTCCGGGGTGGGCGGCCTGGTCGGTCTGGCGGTCGGCTCCGGCTTGGCCGTCGGGTCCGGCTTGGCGGTCGGCTGGGATCCGTTGCCATCCTGGCCATCGTCGGGACCACCCGGCGTCCCGTTGCCGTCGCTGCCGCCGGTGCCCGGCGGCTCGTTGCCACCCGCGCCGCCGTCGTTGTCGTTGCCACCGGGCCGGCCCGGATGGATCGCGTCGAGGGCCGAATCGCTGCGCTCGAGCGCACGGTCGATGGCCCGCCCGATCGCCGACGCCGCCGGGTCCGCCAGGCGATCCATGAGGTCGGTCAGGACGATGACGTTCCGGGCGACGCCGGCCTCGAGCGCGGCGCTGGCCACCGGGTCGTCGGCCAGGAGGGCCGCCGTGGTGGCCGCGGCCAGGATCCGCTGGTACGCGCGCAACGCGGCCTCGGCACCGGCCACGTCGCCATCGGCGGCCGCTGCCCCGGCCTCGGCCAGCCGGTCGTTCAGGCGCCCGATCTCGGCGAGGGCGCGCTCGGACGGGTCGCTCGGCAGGGTGATGGTCTCGGCCCAGACCCGGACCTCGTACAGCGCGCCCCCGGGTCGCGCGGCCAGGGCGGTGCCGGCCGCGAGGCTGACGGCCACGGCGGCGGCCAGGCCGATCGAGGCGACCCGTCGCCACGCGGCGCTGCCCCCGCGCCGGTGGCGCGGCCGGGCCGGGACGGTCAGCGGGCCGGGCGACACCAGGGCCAGGGAGGCATCGGCACGCGACACGGCCGACTCGCGATGGGCGACGGCCAGCACCCGGGCCCGCATCCGCGTCGTCGCGGCGGGCTCCGGGGACAGCCGGGCACCGGCATACGCCTCCAGGCGCTGCCGCAGCCCCGCGTCGGCCATCAGGTCGATCATCGCGTCGTCCATCAGCGGATCCGTCGGCGCATGTCGGTCGCCGTGCCATCGGCGTCCTGGTCGTCGATCCCGAGCTGGCGCCGCAGCGCGGCGATGGCCCGGAACTGGAGTCCGCGGACGGTCCCTTCCTGCTTGCCCATCACCACCGCGGCTTCGCGGGCGGAGAGGCCGGCGAAGAAGCGGAGGGCGATGGCGTCTCGTTGTTCATCGGTCAGCGCGGCCAGGGCGGTGGCGACCTCGTCCAGCTCCTGCCGGGTCGCGGCCACCTCGTCCGGAAGCGCATCCGCGCCGGCGTGACCCGCCGCGGTGTCCAGATCCGCATGTTCATGGCGGGTCCGGATGTGGTCGATGACGGTGTTCCTGGCCAGCCGGAAGAGCCAGCCCCCGAACGGGATGCCCCGCGTCTCGTAGCGCGGCAGGGCCTCCAGGGCCTTGACGAAGACGAGCTGCGTCAGGTCCTCCGCGTCCGCCGGGCGATGGACGCGGCTGACGATGTAGCGATAGATCGGCAGGTGGTAGTGGTCGAAGATCTCTCCGAAGGCCCAGGCATCCCCCGCCCGAGCTTCGGCCACCAGCCGCTCGATCGCGTCGTCGTCGAGGGTCATAACGAACGTCCTGCTGTGACGTTAGGTGCCGACGGCATGGGGACCGGCACGCGCGCACCGCCCCTCCGGAAGGTGAGCTCCGTGAATCCCGCGTCGCGGGCGCTGTCGTAGCCGTCCTGGAGGGCCCAGGCGAGGCTGTCGACGAGATGGGCATCCGACCCGACCGTGACGGCCGTGCCGCCCTTGGCGTGGAATCTGGCGACGATGGCCGATGAGGGGAACGTCTCCTCGGCCGGGCTGCGCAGGCCGCTGGTGTTGACCTCCAGGCCCGTCCCGCTGTCGAGGAGGGCGTCGAGCATCGGCTCGTACAGCTCCGGGGCGTCAGCCAGGTCGGCGGCGGTCACGTGCGGGACGAGGAAGCGCTTGACGAAGTCGAGGTGGCCGATGACATCGAACAGCCCGGACCGGGCCGCGGCGCGGACCTCGGCGAAGTACGGCGCGACGATCTCGGCCAAGGAGCGGCCGGCGACCCAGCCGGCCACGTTCGCCGCCGCGTACGGCGAGTCGCGATAGATGTGGACCGACCCGATGACGAAGTCGTAGGCGTTCGCGTCGAGATGCCGTCGGATGTCCTCGGCCCAGGCGCTGTCCCAGGTGATCTCGGCGCCGAACCGGATGGCCAGCCCCTCGTCGGCCCAGCGCAGCGCCGCCTCCCGGACCGCTCGCTCGCGCTCAGCGAAGGTGCTCGAGCCGTAGCCCGGCGCGGACGGAGCGAAGTCGACGTGGTCGGTGATGGCCAGCTCGGCGATGCCCAGATCGACGGCCCGCCGGGCATGGTCGTCCAGCTCGACGTCGCTGTCGTGCGACCAGCGGGTGTGGACGTGCGCGTCCAGGGGGAGGTCACGGCCCTGTCGATCGATCAGCCCCATCGGTGGCCCCCCGGCAGCCGGGTCATCCCGAGATGACCCCCAGCTCCCGCCCGACCAGGGCGAACGCTTCGAGCGCCTGGTCGAGCTGGCGATCGTCGTGCGCCGCGGTGACGATCGTGCGCAGCCGGGCATGGTCGATGGCGACGGTCGGGAAGACCACCGGCTGGGCGAAGACGCCCTCGCCCATGAGTCGATCGCTGAACCGCATGGCCGTCTCCGGGTCGCCCATCATCACCGGCGTGATCGGCGTCTCGGATCGGCCCGTGTCGAAGCCGAGCCGGGCCAGCTCGGCCTTGAACCGGCGGGTGTTGGCCCACAGCCGCTCGTGGAGCTCCGGTTCGTCGACCATGACCCGGAGCGCCTCGCGGCAGGCCGCGACGACGGCCGGCGGGTGCGACGTCGAGAACAGGAACGTCCGAGCGCGCTGGGTCAGGATCTCGCGGAGCGCGGTGCTGCCGGCGACGTAGCCGCCGAGCGAGCCGACCGCCTTGGACAGGGTCCCGACCTGGATGGCGACGCGCCCGTGCAGCCCGAAGTGGTCGACCGTGCCGCGGCCGTCGCGACCCAGCACGCCGCTGGCATGGGCGTCGTCGACGAACACGGCCGCGCCGTGCGCCTCGGCCGCCTCGACGATCCCGGGGAGCGGCGCGATGTCGCCGTCCATCGAGAACACGCCGTCGGTCACGACGAGGATGAGCCGCCACGGCTCGACCGGCCCGGGCCGGCCGTCGCGGACCGCCTCGTCGAGGACCGCCCGCAAGGCTTGGACGTCCGCGTGCGGGTAGACCTTCCGGGGCGCCTTCGACAGGCGCATGCCGTCGATGATCGAGGCGTGGTTGAGACTGTCGCTGACGATCAGGTCGGTCTCGCCGGTGATCGTCGGGATGACCCCGGTGTTGGCCGTGAACCCGGATTGGAAGGTCAGGACGGCGGGCGCGCCCTTGAACTCCGCGAGCTCGGCCTCCAGCGCCTCGTGCATCGACATCGTGCCGGCGATCGTGCGCACCGCCCCCGACCCGACACCGAACTCGCGGACGGCGTCCAGCGCGGCGGCTTTCAGGCGCGGATGGTGGGTCAGGCCGAGGTAATCGTTCGAGGACAGGCTGATGACCCGACGGTCGTCGATCGAGACGATGGGCCCCTGGGCACTGCTCATGACCCGCAGGGCGCGGTACAGGTGGCGCTCGCGCAGCGCGGCCACCTCGTCGCCGAGGAAGCCGAGCGGATCGGTGCGCGGGGTCGTGCTCACGGTCGCGGCCTCATGGGAAGGGGATGCTGCCACCTTCCGGCCGCCCCGTCCATGACCCTCAGGACCCCCAGTCCATGATCACTTTGCCGCTGTCCCCCGACCGGGCCGCGGCGAAGGCAGCCTCGAACTCCGTGTGCGGGAAGCGGTGGGTGATGACCGGCGAGATGTCCAGCCCGGACTGGAGCATCACGCTCATCTGGTACCAGGTCTCGTACATCTCCCGACCATAGATGCCGCGCAACGTGAGCTGGTCGAAGACGATCCGGCTGACGTCGAGCGGGATCTCCTCGGACGGGATGCCCAGGATCGCCATGCTGGCGCCGTGGGCCATGTTGGCCAGGGCCGCGCGCAGCGCCCCGGCGTTGCCCGACATCTCGAACACGACGTCGAAGCCCTCGACCATGCCGAGCTCGCGCTGGACGGTCTCGAGCGTTTCGGCGACCGGATCGGTGACCCGGGTGGCGCCCATCCGCTCGGCGATGGCGCGCCGGACCGGGTTGGGCTCGCTGACGACGATGAACCGGGCGCCGGCGTGCCGGGCGACGGCGGTGGCCATGAGCCCGATGGGGCCGGCCCCCACGACGAGTACGTCCTCGCCGAGGACCGGGAAGCTCAGCGCGGTGTGCACCGCATTGCCGAAGGGATCGAAGATCGCGGCGACCTCGTCGTCGATGTTCGGCCAGTGGTGCCACACGTTGGTCACGGGCAGGACGACCTGTTCGGCGAAGGCGCCGGCCCGCTGGACCCCGAGCCCGGTCGTGTTGGCGCACAGATGCCAGCGGCCGGCCCGGCAGTGGCGGCAGCGGCCGCAGATGACATGGCCCTCGCCACTGACCACATCGCCCTCGCGCAGGTCGCGCACGTTGCTGCCGACCTCGAGGACCGTGCCCATGAACTCGTGACCGACGACGAGCGGCGGGGTGACCGTCCGGGCCGCCCACGGGTCCCACGCCTCGATGTGCAGGTCCGTGCCGCAGATCCCGGTCTTCTGGACGCGGATCCGGACGTCGTCGATGCCGACGGTCGGCAGCGGGACGTCGATGAGCTCCAGTCCGGGTCCCGGCCCGGTCTTGACCAGCGCTTGCATGCCGGGATGCTACGCCGCGGTCGGCGCCTCAGCCTCGGGTCCGGACCCGTCGACGATCGGGTTCTCGACCGTGCCGATGCCCTCGATCTCGCAGCGCACCCGGCCGCCGGGCTCCAGGAAGACCGGTGGATCGCGGAACACGCCGACGCCGCTGGGCGTGCCGGTGGCGATGACGTCACCCGGATCCAGGGTGATGTGCCGGGAGATGAAGGCGATGAGCGCCGGGACATCCCAGATGAGGTCCCGGGTCGTGCCGTCCTGCATCGGGTGCTCCTCGCCGTCCGCGGTGATCCGCCAGCTGCGCAGGCGCAGGCCGTCGCGCGGGTCCAGCTCGTCCGCGGTCACGAACGCCTGGCCCATCGGCAGGAACGTATCGCTGCCCTTGGCCCGGAGCCACTGGCCGTCGCCCTTCTGGCCGTCGCGGAGCGCCTGGGGATTGCCCTGCCAGTCCCGGGCGCTGATGTCGTTGACGACGAGGTAGCCGGCCACGTGATCCAGCGCGTCCGCTTCGTCGACACGCTGGGCGGTCCGCCCGATGACCACGCCGAGCTCCACCTCGAGGTCGAGGGCATGCGTGCCCGGCGGCCGGACGACCGGCTCGCCGTCGGCGATGATGGCGTTGGCGAACTTGGCGAACAGGAGCGGATGGTCCGGGGCCGCCCGGCCACCCTCGGCCGCGTGCTCCTGGTAGTTGAGCCCGACGCAGACGACCTTGCCCGGGCGGGCGAACGGCGCGGCGGCCCGGCGATCGGCGACCGGGATGGGCCGAGCCCCGCGCTCCAGCGCCCGACGGGTGGCCTTGCCCAGGCGATCGCGCCAGTCGTCGTCGACGAACAGGGCCTCCATGGCTAGGTGGGTCGACGACCGGGCGAGGTTGCCGCGCCGCTCGAGCGCGCTCCCGGTCAGCAGCGAGCCATCGACGTCGACGCCGAAGCGGTCGCAGTCGTAGCGATCCCGGTAGGCGAGCAGGCGCATCGTCGGGTCCGGGTCAGCTGGCGGTGGGCGAGGCGGCCGGCGAGCCGCTGGGGGCCGCGCTCGCTCCCGGATCGGGGCGTTCGCAGTAGGCCTCCGGGTTGGTCCGCTCACCGTACGCCTCATCGAAGGCCAGGATGGCCGCTTCGTCGAGCGCGTCGAGCGGCAGGACCCGGCCCCAGACCAGGGCCGCGTACGGCGTGGCCATGTCGTCGAATCGGGCGAAGACCGGCCCGACCGTCGTGCCCGGTTCGAATCCGCAGAGCGGACTCGCCGGGTAGCGCTCGTAGAACGCCCGGAGGGCCGCCTGGCCCTCCTCGGTCGCGCCTTCGCCGTCGCCGCGGTACAGGATGACCAGGCCGCCGTGCTCCAGGTTGTGGATCCAGCCCTGCGGGTTGACCTGGTCGTCCGGCCCATAGGCGCGCGGGGCGATGGGCCCGACGCCCGAGGCGTTGAAATGCTTGCCCGAGGCGGGCGGGCAGTAGGTGTAGGTCACGGCCGTGCCCGTCGCGATGTGCTGCTGCCCCGCGTCCGGCTGCGGGTAGCCGGGCTGCGGCGAGCTGCCCTCGGCCGGCGGATTGCTCGGATCGGGGACCCACACGCTCGAGCAGGCGTAGGCCGGCTGGGTGGCGGCCGAGATGATGCCGATCCCGGCCAGGCCGATGACGAGGACGACGCCGATGCCGACGAGCAGCGTCCGGTAGCGCTCGAAGAACGACGGACGCGACCCCTCCAGGTGGCGGGCGCGCCCACGTCGTCCGGCGCGGGAGGTGCCGGTCGGGCTGGTGGAGGGCCGGCTGGGTGCCGGGCCGGTCGTGGTCGTCTGACCGGTCGACGCGGTGCGCTGGCGCCGACGGGATTCCTTGCTCACTGGTTGCCTCTGGTGCGGTCGATGGGGTCGTCGGATGACGGATCCGACGGCGACGAGGGCCGCGTCCGCGTGAGGGTACCTGCTGGCGGCTGACTACGCCTCGTCGAGGTAGGTCCGGACCTCGGGCCGGAGGAGGCCCCGGAACAGGAGGATCCCGAAGGCGGCGACGAAGAACGGCGTGGCCGGATGGACCGGGCTGATGGCCAGCAGCCCGACCGCCGGGAGGACCAGGCTGGCCAGACCCAGGGCCAGGCCGCGGGCGGCCTGCTTGCGCTGGAGGACCAGGGTGATCGTGAAGATCGTGTAGGCGAGCAGGACCATGACCAGGACGCCGAGCGGACTGATCGGCGCGGCGATGGCCTGGTCGATGACGACCCGCAAGCTGAGCGCGATGCCGACCAGGATGAGGGCCGCGTAGATGAGGAAGAGGCGGATGCCGCCAGGCATCGCGCGGAGCTGGTGGAACATGGCGGACGCATCGTAGCGGGCACGCTGGCGAAAGGGTCTTGACACCGTCCGACGACCTGCCTACAGTCGCCTAAACCGGTTTGCTAAACCGGTTTGCACGGTGCCCGGGCCGACCGCCCTCCCTCCTCCGCGGGGCCCCGCACCGTCGCCCCGATGCCGTCTGAGGAGCCGGCGCGGGGAGCCTGTGGAGACGCGACCTGGTGGAACCCCGGACCCAGCGCCCGCGCATCGCCGACGTCGCTCGCGAGGCTGGCGTGAGCAAGACGGCGGTGTCGTTCGCGTTCAACAGCCCGGATCGGCTGGCACCGGAGACGGCCGATCGCATCCGCGCGGTGGCCGAGCATCTCGGCTACACGCCGCATCCGGTGGCCCGGATGCTGACCCAGCGCCAGACGATGACGATCGGCGTGCTGACCCCGCAGGCCCTCAGCGTCATCTTCAGCAACCCGTTCTTCGGGGCATTCAGCGAGGGCGTCGCGCTGGCGGCCGAGGAGCACGGCTACGGGCTCCACTTCATCTCGCCCCTCCACGGCAGCCTGGCCCGGGCGATGAGCCGGGCGACGGTCGACGGGGTCGTCGCCGTCGGCCTGTCCGACTCGCATCCGGAGGTCGAGCAGATCCGTCGCGCCGGCGTCCCGATCGTGCTCGTGGACTCGACCGCCCTGCCCGAGCACGGCAGCGTCGAGATCGACGATGTCGGTGGCGCCCGCTCGGCCGCCGAGTACATCGCCAGCCTGGGCCATCGCGACGTCCTCATCCTGGGCGTGGAGCCGCCGGCGCCCGGCGCCACGGACCCGGACGGGGTGACCGGACGGCGCCTGCGCGGGTATCGCGACGCGTTCACCCGCCTCGGCATCGAGCTCCCGGATGAGCACGTCCTGGTCGGGCCGGCCAGCATCGACGGCGGCATCGCCATCGTCGAACGCGCCTGGGAGGACGGCCTGCGGCCGACCGCCATCCTGGCCATGAGCGATGCGATGGCCATCGGCGCCATGCGCGCGCTGCGCGACCTGCGCCTCGATGTCCCCGGTGACGTGAGCGTCGTCGGGTTCGACGACATCGACCTCGCCCCGCACGTGGACCCGCCGCTGACGACGGTGCACCAGCCCATCCGTCGCAAGGGCGAGGAGGCGGTCCGCCTGCTCCTGACCGTCGTCGAACGACGGGACCAGTCCACCGCCGAGCATCGACGGCTCGAGACCCGGCTCATCGTCCGGGCCTCGACCGGGCCGGTGCCACGCCAACGAAAGGAGGTGGCCCGGGACCGAGACTGAGGCCTTTGCGGCGAGCGGATCCATCGATCGGTGCGGCTCGCCAGGAACGTACCGATGCGCATGGCCCGCCCGCGTGGCGGCCACAGGCCGGGGATCCCGGCCACCACGGTCGATCGAGTGATCGACCCTGTTGGGACCGGATCGAGGGAACCCTTGATCCGGATCGAGAGAGGAGACAACGGAACGCGATGAAGCGACACCTTCGTTTCGCGGCCCTCGTGGCAGGAGCGGCGATCTTCGCCGCCGCCTGCGCGGGTGGTGGCGCGAGCCAGCCCCCGAAAGCACCGCCCCCGAGTCCGCGGCCCCGGCCGAGTCCGGCGCCCCCGCGGAGTCGCAGGCCCCGGCCGCGCTCGCCGGCGAGGTCACCCTGTGGCACCGCTACTCGTCCGGCGCCGGCACGGAGCTTGACGCCCTGAACCAGGTCCTGGACACGGTCAAGGCGGCCAACCCCGAGCTCGTCGTCAACGTCCTTGAGGTGCCCTTCGCGGACATCTTCAACAAGTGGAACACGGACGTCGCGACCGGCGGCGGCCCGACCATGTTCATCGCCCCCAACGACAGCCTGGGCTTCCAGTCCCGCGAGGGCGTCCTGGCCGACCTCGACGCGCTGCTCGCTGACGGCCTCACCGGGATCAACCAGGTCGCGGTCGACGGCTCCAAGGTCGACGGCAAGCTGTTCATGGTCCCCGAGTCGCTCAAGGCGGTCGGGATGTTCTATGACACGGCCAAGATCGCGACCCCACCGGCGACGACGGACGAGCTGCTCGCCGCGGTCACGGACGGCACGGTCAAGGCCGGCTTCCTGGGCGGCACCAACGCCTATCACAACTTCGGCTGGTGGGCCGCCTTCGGTGGCCAGCTCATGGATGACACCGGCAAGTGCATCGCGGACACGACCGGTGTCGGCGACGCGCACAAGTACCTCGCCGACCTCCAGGCGGCGGGCGCCAAGTTCTACCCGAACTACGACGACATGGCCAACGCGTTCAAGGCCGGTGAGATCGACCTCATCGTCGACGGCCCGTGGGCGACCGGTGGCTACAAGGAGTCCATCCCGACCCTCGGCGTCGCCCCGATGCCGGCCGGCCCGGTCGGTCCGGCGCAGCCGCTGACCGGCGTCGACGGCTGGTACATCAACCCGAACACCGAGGACCTTCAGCTCGCGGTCGATTTCGCCAAGGCGATGACCTCGGCTGAGTCCCAGCAGGTCTTCGTCGACGTCGCCGGGCACATCCCGGCCGACTCGACCGCCACCATCACCGACCCATCACCCAGGGCTTCGCCGATGCCGTGGCCACGGGCTTCCCGCGCCCGCAGGTCCAGCAGCTCGACAACTTCTGGGATAACTTCGGCAACGCGCTCCAGCTGACCCTGGAGTCCGGCGCCGATCCGCAGCAGGCCGTCGCCGACGCCTGCGCGGCGATGAACCAGGCCAACGGCCTGTAGTCCCAGCGCGACCACGTCAGCGGGGTTCCCATCAGGGGCCCCGCTGACGCATCATCACGATCCCGAGCTCGCCCGCCCCCATCCGCCTCGACGCCAGGAGGAGAGCCCCGGATGACCGCCGTCGCCGCGCCGTTGCCCGTCAAGCGACGATCGCGCATGGGTCGCGATACCAAGACCGCGATCCTGTACCTCACCCCGGCATTCCTGGTGATGGGCTTCATCACCTTCTATCCGCTGATCTTCCAGACGTACATGTCGTTCACGGACTTCGGCCTGCGCAACCTGCGGCCCGGATCGGATGCGCCGCCCTTCGTCGGGTTGGACAACTACATCAACGTCGTGACCAGCAACCTGGCGATCCCGAACTTCCACTTCATCCGGCTGATCGTCTTCAACATCTGGTGGGCGTTCAGCAACGTCGTCATCCACGTCATCCTGGGCGTCGGCGATCGCCCTCCTGCTCAACACCCAGGGCCTGTGGCTGAAGCGCTTCTGGCGGGCCGTCTACATCCTGCCCGTGGTCATCCCGCCGATCATCGTGGCGACGGTCTGGCGGAACATGTTCGACCAGGACCACGGGGCGATCAACCAGGCACTGACCATCCTGGGCGGCTGGTTCACGATCCCGCCGGAGACCTTCCAGATCGACTGGCTGCGCCAGCCCGAGGACCCCATCCCGTTCCTGCCCATCCCGCTCGCGTACTTCGCGCTGCTGACGGCGAACACATGGCTGGGCTGGCCGCTCAACTCGGTCGTCGCGACCGGGGCCCTGCAGAGCATCCCCGGCGAGCTGTACGAGGCCGCGGAGATGGACGGGGCGAACAGCTGGCAGAAGTTCCGGACGGTGACCATCACCTACCTCCGGCCGGCGATGCTGCCCTACGCGATCTACGGCTTCGTCGTGACCTTCAACCTGTTCTACCTGTCGTACTTCATGTCGGCCGGCCAGCCGTTCGGGCGGACCGAGCTGCTCGTGACCCAGGCGTTCCGGTTGGTCAACGAGCGGAACCTCTACGGCGTCGCGGCGGCGTTCGCGATCTTCATGTTCTTCATCCTGCTGGCCATCACTCTGGTGACCAACAAGGCGGCCAAGGCCACGGCGCGGTTCGATGCCTGAGCTGCGACGCCACGCCCCCGCGGAGGACGACCGATGACCTCGCTGGCCCGCCAGGGAACATTCTCGGGACGGGGCATCCGCGCCTGGTCCCGGAGCCGGCGGTCGTCCGGTGAGAAGAAGATGCCCCTGCGGCGGCAGCTCATCCTCCAGGGCATCTGCCTGCTCGTGGCCTTCACGGTCATGTTCCCGGTCCTGTGGATCCTCAGCCTCAGCCTGGATCCGCGCGGCCTGTCGCGGCCGGATGGCCTCAACCTCATCCCGCCCGGCGTGACCCTCGAGGCCTATGCCAACGTCCTCGCCCAGCCCACCAGCAACCCGGTCTCGTTCTGGGAGCTGGCCCGCAACAGCTTCATCGTCGCGGCGTCGACGGCGCTGGCCGCGGTCGGCATCGGCGTGACCGCGGCGTACGCGTTCTCCCGCCTCGAGTTCCGCTTCCGTGAGCCGCTGATGATCGCGATCCTGGCCGTGCTCATGCTGCCGGCCGTGGCGACCATCGCGCCGCTGTTCATCCTGCTGACCCAGGTGAAGATCGGTGACTTCGTGCTCGGTCGGTCCCTGGCCGGCGTCGTGGTCGCGGTCGCGTCCGGCGCCCTGCCGTTCGCCATCTGGAACCTGAAGGGCTACCTCGACACGATCCCGCGCGACCTCGAGGAGGCCGCGGCGGTGGACGGCGCGTCGCGCAACCAGTCGTTCTTCAAGATCATCCTGCCGCTGGCCACCCCGGCCCTGGCCGTGACCGCGTTCCTGGGCTACATCGCCGGCTGGACCGAGTTCTACTTCTCGGTCATCTTCCTGTCCGACCCGGGGCAGTTCACGCTGTCACTGGCGCTCAACGGGATGGTCGGCCAGTTCGCGACGACGACGCCTTGGTCCGAGTTCAGCGCGTTCGCCATCATGTTCGCGCTGCCGGTCTCGATCGTGTACATCTTCCTGCAGAAGTACATCATCGGCGGCCTAGCCATCGGCGGCGTCAAGGGGTAGGCCAGCTCCCGAACGACCAGGCGTGCGTTGCTCGCTGCGCGCGCTCGCTCACGCACCTTGAGGTGCGCTCGCTCTCGTGCTCGCTCGCGCCTTCGCCTGATCGCCCGGGCCGCTGGCCGCAACGTCACGGCCCACGGTGCCGGCTGCGCTCCGCTCGCTCACGCGTCGCCTGGGCGCGCCGTTAGACCTCGGGCGCCGGTGCCGGCGCCGATGGGTCGAGCGTGATGACGAGGTCCTGGTGCGGGGCTAGCGTTCCCAGGGACCAGTCGGCGAGGCCGCCGGTGGGGGTGACCTGGGGCGCGGCGAACGCTGACGGCATGGGGCCGTCGGCGGTCACGGTCGAGAACGCGACGGACGCGGTCGGCGTGCCGCACAGTGGGCCGTCCGCCAGCCCGAGCTTGACGTCGGGGATGGCCTCGTCGGACAGGTTCGAGACGACGACGGCCGACCGGCCGGTGGCTGAGTCGTGACGGAGGGTCGCGAGGACCGCGTGATCGGACGCCTCGACCGGGACGATCGGGACCCTCGCCGCCAAGGCCGGCAGGGTCTCGCGCAATCGGATGAGGTCGCGGTAGTGGGACAGCAGCGATGCCGGGTCGTCGGCCTGGGCGGCGACATTGGCGGTCGTCACGCCGTCGGCCATGGGCTGCCACGGCTCGCCGGTCGTGAAGCCGAAGCCGGGGGCCTCGCCGGTCCACGGCATCGGCGTCCGGATGCGCTCATCCGGCTTGCGACCGCGCAGGCCGACCTCCTCGCCGTAATAGATGAACGGCACACCGGGGTCGGTCAGGAGCAGCGTCGCCGCCTGCTTGGCCTTGGCCACGTCGCCGCCGACGACATCGAACGTCCGGTCCTGATCGTGGTTGGTCAGGAACGCGGCGTAGTCGCCGGCCGGGTAGGCCTCGGCGACGGCATCCTGGGTGAAGCGCAGGGAGCTGGCGTCGCCGCTCCGGACGGCACCCAGGAACTGGCCGGCCAGGTCGAATTCGAAGGCGAGGTCGAGCGCGCCCTCGGCGACGTAGCGCGAGGCCATCGTCGTCGAGTCCCAGACCTCGCCGAGGACGAGCGCCTCGCCCGGCATCCGGTCGTTGAAGTCGCGCAGCCAGTCGAAGGTCGCCTCCGTGTTCTCGAGGGTGTCCCCGTCCTCGATGAGATGACGGGCGGCGTCCAGCCGGAAGCCGTCGACGCCGATGTCGTCCAGCCAGAACCGGGCGATCGAGTCGAGCTCCGCCGTGACCGCCGGGTTCGCGACGTCGAGGTCCGGCATGCCTTCCCAGAAGTAGCCGTAGTACCAGCGGTCGCCATCCTCGTGCCAGACGGGCCGCCCGCCCGGACCGGCGACCGCGGGACGCTCATCCGCCCAGACGTACCAGTCGTCGTGGTCGGAGCCGGGCGTCCGGGCGTCCTGGAACCACGGGTGCTCGACCGAGGTGTGGTTCATCACGAGGTCGACGATGACGTGCATGCTCCGCGACTCGGCCGCGGCGATGAGGTCCCGCATGTCCTCGACGGTCCCGTAGTCGGGCTCGATCGCCCCGTAGTCGGTCACGTCGTAGCCGTGGTAGCTCGGGGACTCGGCGACGGGCATGAGCCACAACGCCGTGACCCCGAGCTCGTCGAGCTCGTCGAGGCGATCGATGAGGCCACGGAGATCACCGATGCCGTCGCCGTCCGCGTCGGCGAAACTGCGCACGAACACCTCGTAGACGACGGCGTCGCCCCACCACGGAGCGAGGTCGGCGGGTGGGGATGCGGCGACGGTGCACGTCGGGGGACCGGATGCCGCGGACGGACCGGGATCGGTGACCGCGCTGCTCGACGGGGGGCCGGACGTCGTCGCCGGTCCACCGCAGGCGGCCAGCACCACCATCATGGCGGCAGCGACCGCACGGACACGGGAGGACATCGAGTGGAGTATCGCATCGGTTCGACGGACCGGCCCTCGTGACGGTCGACACGCCGGCCTGGGTCCGCGATGCGGTCTTCTACCAGATCTTCCCCGACCGATTCGCGGCCAGCGAGCGCGTCGTCAAGCCCGGTCCGTTGGAGCCCTGGGACAGCCCGCCGTCGACCCATGGGTTCAAGGGCGGCGACCTGCTTGGCATCGTCGATCGGCTGCCGTACCTGCAGGACCTGGGGATCACCGCCCTGTACCTGACCCCCATCTTCCAGTCCGCCTCGAACCATCGCTACCACACCTACGACTACTTCCATGTCGACCCGCTGCTCGGCGGCGACGCCGCGCTCCGGACGTTGCTCGACACGGCTCATGAGCGCGGGATGCGGGTCGTCCTGGATGGCGTCTTCAATCACACCGGACGCGGCTTCTGGCCGTTCCACCACATCCTCGAGACGGGCGGAGCCTCGCCGTACCGGGACTGGTTCCACCTGGACCAGGACGTCCTCGATGGCCGGCGCATCCTGACCCCGTACCCGCCTGACGATGCCCCGACCGGCGCGACCCTGGGCTACCAGGCGTGGTGGGGCCTGCCGGCGCTGCCCAAGCTGAACACGAGCCACCCGGCGGTGCGCGAGTACCTGCTGACCGTCGCCGAGCACTGGCTCCGGTTCGGCATCGATGGCTGGCGCCTGGACGTCCCGGGCGAGATCCGCGACGAGGCGTTCTGGCAGGCCTTCCGACGGCGCTGCCGAGCGGTCCGCGACGACGCCTACCTCGTCGGGGAGATCTGGGAGGTCGCGCCGGAGTGGCTGCAGGGCGACCGGTTCGATGCGCTGATGGATTACCCGCTGGCCGAGGCGATCATGGGCTTCGTCGGCGGGCCCAGCCTGGACCTCGGCGTCGTGTCCGGACATCAGGAGTATCGGCATGCGCTCCATCCGCTCGACGGGCCCGGGTTCGCCGCGCGCCTCGAGCAGCTCCTGCGCGTCTACCCGCCCGAGGTCGTGGATGTCCAGCTCAACCTCCTCGGCTCGCACGACGCCCCACGCCTGCTGACCGTCCTCGGGGGCGATCGACGCGCGGTCCGCCTGGCGTCTCTCCTCCAGGCGACGCTGCCGGGCGCGCCGTGCGTCTACTACGGCGACGAGATCGGCCTGGCCGGCGGCAATGACCCGGCCAATCGGGGAGCGTTCCCGTGGGATGAGGGCCGCTGGGACCAGCAACTCCGGACGTTCGTGCGCGGCGTCATCGGCGTGCGGGCCGGCGAGCCGGCCCTGCGTCATGGGTCGACGACCGTGGCCGCGGCGCGTGGTAGCGCCATCGCCGTCGAGCGCCGCCTGGCCGACGCTTCGCTCGTCGTCGCGGTCAACGCCGGGACGGAGCCGCTCGAGCTGGCGCTGGCCCTCGGAGCGCCCGTCGGCGCCCGTCTCCAGACCGTCGACCTTGAAGGCTGGGAGGCCGCCGCCGACGGCCCGCCAGCGGCGCCGACGCTCGACCGTGACGCGGCGGTCGTCGGCGACGACGGTCGGGCGACCATCGCGCTCGAGCCTCGGAGTGGTCGCATCCTGCGCGTCATCGCGCCCTGACCGGCCGAGCGATCGACGATCCGGCCCTATACTCGCCCCTCGTGGCAGACCTTCCGCTCGACCTGGGCGCCGCCCTCGCGGACCGTCTCGCACGTGCCCTTGACGTCGAGGGCAAGATCCCACGCGCTCTCGAAGCGCTCGGACCCGTCGGGGGGCGGGACGTCGTCCTCGTCGATGGCGCCGGTGGGATCCGTGCGCGACAGCTCGCGGATCTTGGCGCGCGTGTCGTGACCGTCGACTCGACCGGCCCGGATCCGTTCGCGGCACCGGATCACAGCGCCGACGCGGTCATCGCCTGCTGGTCCGCCTTCCGGGGCGCTCCGGCCGGAGAGGTGGCTCAGGCCGAGCGATTGCTCCGTCCATCCGGCCGCCTCCTGGTCGTCCACGACTACGGGCGCGACGATGTCGCCCGCCTCCGCGGTGAGCTGCCCGAATACGGACCGTGGAGCCGGCGCGACGGCCCGTTCCTGGGGAGCGGCTTCAAGATCCGCGTGGTCCATTGCTTCTGGACGTTCGAGTCGATCGACGACGCGCGGACGTTCCTCGACGACGCGTTCGGCGACACCGGCCGGACGGTGGCGGACGGCCTGAAGCGCCCACGGCTGTCCTACAACGTGGCCGTCTACCACCGGACACTCCACGAGGCGGCGGCATGAGCGCCTCCCGCGGCGATGGGACGCCCGCCGCCCGCCAGCCCGAGTCGGGCGGACGTCGGCTATCGCCCGGCGCCGTCTTCCTGGCCATCGCGGTCGTCGGCTCCATCGCTTACGTCGGCTACGCGATCACCGTCCGGGACGCGTCGCAGATCCCCCTGCTGGCCTCGGGCGCGATCGTCCTCGGCCTCGCGTTCGCGGCCCTGACCGCGTACTGCTTCCGAGCGGTCCTGCGCCTCGGTCGCGAGCAACGTAGCGGTCGGGCGATGCTCCTGGCGCTCGTCGGCGGGGGCGCGGCCATCGCCACGGCGGGCTGCTTCGCCGGGGCGGTCATCCTCTTCCAGCTGGCCGCCGGCGGGAGCTGATGGCCGGCACGGCGCGCGACGGCGGGAGCCCGAACGCCGGGGTCGCCGACGGCCTCTGCTAGACTCGGCCCGGTCCCGGCCCCCATCGTCTAGAGGCCTAGGACGCCACCCTTTCAAGGTGGAGATCAGGGGTTCGAATCCCCTTGGGGGCACCACGCCCGCCCGACCCTCCGGGCCCTGCTACCATCGCCCGCGATGGAGATCATGGGCGTCACGATCCGCACGATCATCAGCGACAACGTCGCGCGTCGATGCGACGGCTGCCGCGAGATCATCGACGGCACGCCGTGGCGGATCAACCTGCTCGATACGGTCGTCAGCGAGAGCCCGGTCTCCTGGGCTGAGCGCCCGATGATCAATCCCGGGCCATTCCAGTTCCACGGCGACGCCGCCTGTGTCCGGCGCTGGATGGGCGGCAAGGGCTACCTGTTCTGCCGCAAGGGCGAGGTCCGCGAGATCATGCGCCCGATCCCCATCCCACCGGCCGAGGACGCCGCCCCGGATGCGGTTCGCTGGGGCCTGTGCGACGGCATCCATCGCGATGCGCACGAGTTCGTGCCCGCCTGATATCCTCCCGGGCCTCAGGTATCGACAACGTACCGAGATTCACCCTAGATTCGGCGCGTCCACGGCAGCCTCCGCCACCCGCCCGCGACGCCGCCCATCGCTGAGGCCCGATCCTGACCCATGACCCCGACCGCCGCGCCCGGGACTGACGGCCGCTGGCTGTCGCTGGGACCCGCCAGCCGCTTGCTGGGCGTCGACCCCGACACGCTCCGTCGTTGGGCGGACGAGGGCCGGGTCAATGCGTGGACGACGCCGGGTGGTCATCGCCGCTTCGACCGGCACGTGCTGGAGCGCCTGGCCAGCGATCGGCGCGTCGGTGGCCCGTCCCGGCCGTTGGCTTCGATGGGCGCCTCCACGGCTCGGCTCAATCGGGTCTATCGGCAGCGCTACGCCGCAGACGGCGGTCACGACCGCCTGGCTGCGGCGCCCCGGGATGACCTCGAGCGCGAGCGCTACCGGCAGGACGGCCGGCGGCTCATCGCCGCCCTGGTCGCGTACCTGGACGCCGATCCGGCGGCCGACGACGACCGCCTCGCCGCCGAGACCGACGCAGCGATCCTCGTCGAGGGCCATGGGGCGCGCTCGGCGGCGGCCGGGGTCAGCCTGACCGAGGCCGTCGGGTTGTTCGTCACCGCGCGCGGCCCGTTCCTCGCCGAGATCGCCGGCCTGGGACGCCGGCGCTCCCTGGATCCGGCCCGCCTGGCGGTCCTGTACGGCGACGCGTCAACCCTCCTCGACCGGCTGCTGCTCCGGTTCATCGCCGCCCATCAACGCGCGGCGGACGTCGAGGCGCCGGCCTGACCATGGACCCGACCGTCGTCATCCCCGGCATCACCGCGATCCTCGCTCTCGTCTTCTCGCTGGCCCTGTTCGACCAGTGGCGCGAGCGGCGCGGCGGCTTCCAGCTCATCTGGGGCTTCGGGATGCTGTTCTACGGTGTCGCCGCCGGGACCGAGGCGATCGCCGGCGCGAACGGCTGGAGCGAGCCGCTGTACCGGACGTGGTACCTGACCGGCGCCGTCTGGACCGCCGGCTGGCTGGGCCTTGGGACGGCGTACCTGCTGGGCCGGACCCGGTTCGGGTACAGCTTCGCCCTGTGCCTGTTCCTGGCCGGGCTGTTCACGTTCCTCGTCCGGAACCGGCCCGAGTACCAGGGCGCCGGCACCCTCCCACTCCTGTACTTCATCGCCGCCGGCCTCCTCGCGCTGGCCGTCGCCGTGGAGACGTATTTCGCCAACGACCGCTGGCCGCGCCTGGCCGCCGGCGCCGTGGTCGGCGCCACGGTCCTGAGCATCGTCCTCATGCTCGGGACGTCGCTGGCCGCCCCTGGCTACGCGATCGACGAGACGACCGGCGCGCCGATCGCCACGCTGTTCCCGCCCGAGCTGCGGCTGCTGACCCCGTTCATGAACATCACCGGGGCGTTCGCGCTCATCCTGGGGGCCGTCTTCTCGACCTACGTGTTCATGCCCAAGCGCCGCGTCCTCCCGTACTCGCTGGACCCGAACCAGCCGGGCGACGAGTTCCTGTTCAACCTGTTCATCGCCCCGGTCGCCATCGCGGTCAATCTCGTCGCCTCGCTGCCGGGAGCGGCCGCCGCGCTCCTGACCGGGCGGATCCACAGCCGTGTCCCGGCGACGATCCTCATCGCCATCGGCGCGTTCATCCCGACCCTCACCGACAGCCTCAACCGGTTCGGGTCGACCGAGCTCTTCCAGCTCGGCAAGTTCCTGGGCGTCCTCTTCCTGTTCGCCGGCTTCCTCGTCTCGATCGAGGTCTTCCGCGAGATCCGGATCCCGTTCACCGGCATCCGCCTCGGGCGCGTCCGCCACGAATCGCCGGCCGCCGCCGCGATCGCTGCGGAGCACCAGCTGCCCGAACGTGCGGACGATCCGGAGGTCCCGCAGCGGCCCGGCTTCCAGGCGCCCTGATCGACCGCGGCCCTACCATGGCGCGGTGCCCACGACCCGTGATCCGTCCCTGACCGCGTCCGGCCTGCCGCTGCGCGGGGTCGCCATCGTCATCGCGTCTGCGTCGCTGTTCGGGATGCTCGGCGTCCTGTCGCGATCGGCCTACGACGGCGGCATGGAGCCGGCGGCCTTCGTGGCCTGGCGGGCCGGCATCGGCCTCGTCGTCATCGCCCTGGCGCTGGCCATCCGGGCGCGACGCGGCCAGGCGACCTTCGTCGCCCCATGGCGCCTGCCCGGGCGCATGGGCGCGGCCCTGACCCTGGCCGCGGTCATGGGCTTGCTGCTCAACCTGTGCATGTTCTTCGCCTTCGACCGGATCACCGTGGCCCTGGCCCTGCTCGGCTTCTACACCTACCCGGCGATGGTGGCCGTGGCCAACGCGGTCCTCGGTCGGGAGTCCCTCGACGGGACGCGCATCGCGGCGCTCGTCCTGGCGTCGCTGGGGATGGCCGCGGTCGTCGCCTCGCAGCTGGACCCGGCGGCCGGGATCCGCCTGGACGCGATCGGCATCGGCCTGGCGCTGGGCGCGGCCGTCAGCCAGACCGTGTACGTCATCGTGAGCCGGGATGGCTATCCGGCCGTCCCGACCGACCAGGCGATCGGCTGGGTCCTCGCGGTCTCGACGATCGGCGCGATCGTGACCGCGACCATCGTCGACGGCGCCGGGTCGCTGGTCGAGCCGCTAGCCAGCCCGGATCTGTTGCCGCTCCTCCTGTTCACCGGCGTCTTCGCCGCGGCCATCCCGTCACTCGGCTTCCTGACCGGGATCCGGGCCATCGGCGGGGTCCGGGCGGGGATCCTCATGTTGTTCGAGCCGGTCGTCGGGGTCGCGCTCGCGGCGTGGCTGCTCGACGAGGCCCTGGCCCCGATCCAGGTGGTCGGCGCCATGGCCATCCTGGCCGCGGCCGTCCTGCTCCAGCGCGCGCCGCGCCGCGTGGAGGCCGACCAGGCCATCGTCGCCGCCCCCGGCGGACCGTAGGCAGCCGCGATGGGCGAGACCCCGAGCCGCATCCGCATCCTGCTCGTCGACGACCACGCCATGGTCCGGCGCGGGATGCGCGACTTCCTCGAGCTGCACGATGACCTCGAGGTCATCGGCGAGGCCGGTGACGGCGCGACGGCCGTCGAGCGGTGTGCCGAGCTCCGACCCGACGTCGTCATCATGGACCTGCTGATGCCCGAGCTGGACGGGATCGAGGCGACGCGCCGGATCAAGGCCGCCCAACCGAGCGTCGAGGTCGTCGCTCTGACCAGCTTCATCGAGGAGTCCCGGGTCGTGGCGGCCATCGAAGCCGGGGCGGCCGGGTTCCTGCTCAAGGACGCCGAGGCCGACGACCTGGCCGCGGCCATCCGTTCCGCGGCCGCCGGCGAGGTCCACCTGGATCCGGCCGTGGCCGGCATCGTCGCCCGCCGCTTGCGGGGCGGGCCGGGCGGCTCGGACGGGACCGGCAACGGCCACGGCGACGCGCTCGCGCGGCTGACGCCCCGGGAGCGCGAGGTCCTGGCCGGGGTCGCCCGCGGCCTGTCCAACCGGGCTATCGCCGACGAGCTCGGCATCACCGAGCGGACCGCGCGGACCCACGTCTCCAACATCCTGGCCAAGCTCGGCCTGAGCAGCCGGACCCAGGCCGCCCTCCTGGCCGTCGAGCACGGCCCCGCCGGATGACCGCCGAGCTGACCGGTACCGGCGGGGTCGAGGCCACCGGTCCGCCGGACGGGACCCCGATCGTCTTCCTGCACGGCACGCGGCTGACCCGGGCGATGTGGGCCGCCCAGCTGAGCGCGCTGAGCGACGAGTTCCGGGTCGTTGCCATCGACCTGCCCGGGCACGGCGCGTGCGCGACGGAGCCCTTCACCCTGGACGCGGCCGCCGACGCCGCCGTCCGGGCGATCGAGGCCGACGGTGGTCGCCCGGCCGTCGTCGTCGGCCTGTCGCTGGGTGGCTACGTGGCGATGCACCTGGCGGCTCGCCGGCCCGACGTCGTCCGCGGCCTCGTCCTGTCGGGAGCATCGGCCGAGCCGGTCGCCTGGCGCGCGCTCCCATATCGCGGCTTGGCCTGGGTCATGGAGCACGGCGCCGGCCTCCGGCTCGACGCCCTCAATCGCTGGTTCTTCCGACGCCGTTTCCCGGCGGCCATCGCCGACCCGATCCTCGCCGGCGGGTTCTGGTACGACGGCGGTGCGACCGCCCTCCGCGCCCTCGTCGGTCAGCGCTTCACGCCACGCCTGGCCACGTACCCGGGTCCGACCCTGTTCCTGAACGGGACCTACGACCTGCCCTTCCGGCTGTCCGTCCGGGCGTTCGCCGGGGCGGCCCGGCAGCCGCGCCGGGTGCGCCTGGCGGGTGCGACACACCTCGCCAACCTGGACCGGCCAGCAGCGTTCAACGCCGCTGTCCGCAGCTTCGTGCGGTCCCTGGAGGCGCCTCGCTGAGGGTCGTCCCAGCCGGTCCGCGGCGGGTCCGGTGGTAGACTGGCCCGACCCCTGACACCCGTACCCCTCGGAGTTCGATGCGCGTTCGCAAGGCTGTCTTCCCCGCCGCCGGCTGGGGCACTCGCTTCCTCCCGGCCACCAAGGCGCAGCCCAAGGAGATGCTGCCGCTGGTCGACAAGCCGATCATCCAGTACGCGGTCGAGGAGGCCGTCGCGGCCGGTATCGAGCAGATCATCATCATCACCTCGACCCACAAGGGCGCCATCGAGGACCACTTCGATCTCAACTACGAGCTCGAGCACCTGCTCGAGGAGAAGGGCGAGATCGAGAAGCTCCGCCAGGTCCGGGCCATCACCGACCTCGCCCAGCTGGCCTACGTCCGCCAGAAGGAGCAGCTCGGCCTGGGCCACGCGGTCCTCATGGCCAAGGACCTCATCGGCCACGAGCCGTTCGCGGTCATCCTTCCTGACGATGTGTGCGTCGGCGAGCGCCCGATCATCGGGCAGCTCATCCATGCCTACCACCAGACCCACAGCCCGGTCGTCGCGGTCATGGAGGTCCCGCCCGAGGAGACCGGCCGCTACGGGGTCATCGCGTCGGAGCCGACCGACGACCCGCTCGACCACGGCCGGCTGCACAAGGTCAGTCGGCTCGTCGAGAAGCCGTCGGCCGAGGACGCGCCGTCCAACCTGGCCATCATCGGCCGCTACGTCCTGACCCCCAAGATCTTCGACAAGCTGGAGCAGACCCAGCGTGGCGCGGGTGGTGAGATCCAGCTGACCGACGCGATCGCGGCGCTCATGGAAGAGCAGCAGGTCTTCGCCTACGCCTTCGAGGGCACGCGCTACGACGCGGGCACGACGATGGGCTGGCTGCAGGCGTCCGTCGAGCTGGCCCTCCAGCGCCCGGACCTGTCGACCGAGTTCCGGGCGTACCTCGCGGGGCTCGCGCTCTGAGCGCGGCGACCGCCTGGGCGTGCGGTAGGATGCCGCGGGGCGGGCAGCCGGTGACGGCTGTCGCGCGCGGCCGGACCGACACGGACTGACGAGGGGCACAGCTTGGCGGAGATCGGCGAGATCCTGGGCGGTCGCTATCGATTGGTCGAGCTGCTCGGCCAAGGCGGCATGGCGACGATCTATCGCGCCGTCGACACGCAGCTCGGCCGCGAGGTCGCCATCAAGCTCCTGCGGCCCGAGTACCTGCAGGACCCGGACTTCAGCTCGCGCTTCCGGCAGGAGGCCCAGAACGCGGCCTCGTTGAGCCATCCAAACGTCGTCACGGTCTACGACTATGGCGAGGACCCGGACGGTCCGTACATCGTCATGGAGTTCGTCGACGGCGAAGACCTGGCGACGATCCTCCGCCGCAACGGCTCGCTGCCGCCGACCCAGGCCGCCCGGATCGGCGCGGCCGTCGCCCGCGCCCTGGCCGCTGCCCACGCCCGAGGCATCATCCACCGCGACGTGAAGCCGGGCAACGTGCTCATCGGTCGGGACGGGCGGGTCAAGGTCGTGGACTTCGGCATCGCCCGGGCCATCGCCGAGGCGCAGATGACCTTGCCCGGCACGACCCTCGGCAGCGTCCACTACTTCAGCCCGGAGCAGGCGCGCGGCGAGCCGGCCACCGAGGCGTCGGACATCTTCACGCTGGGCATCGTCCTGTACGAGATGCTCGTCGGGTCACGCCCGTGGGAAGGCGACACCGCCGCCGCCGTGGCCCTGGCCCGATTGAGTGGCCCGGTCCCGGATCCGTCCGCGGTCCGCCCATCCATCCCGGCCGACCTGAGCGGGATCGTCCGACGCGCTCTGGCGCCGGCTCCCGAGGACCGGTTCCCCTCGACCTCGAAGATGGCCGAGGCGCTGGAGGCCACGCTGCCGGCTTCGTCTGCCGCCGGGGCGGCTGCCGCCGCCGCAGCCGGAGGCGCTGCCGTAGCCGGAGGCGCCGCGGCCGCCGGAGCCGGCTCGCCCACCGACGCCGGAGGCTCGGCCGGTGCCGCCGCGGCTGGCGTCGCGGCCGGTGCCATGGCGGCCGGTGCGATGCGCTCCCCAGCGCCCTCGTCGGCGGCCGGCGTGGCCAGTCCCAACCCGACGACGGCCTATCCGCCCGACGCCTACGCCACGCCTGACTCAGCGGCCCCGGCGGCAGCCATGTACGACGACGACGAGGACAAGGGCACGAGCCCGGCGGTCTGGGCGGCGGGTGCCCTGGCCATCCTGCTCCTGGCGGCCATCGCCTTCCTCGTCTTCCAGCTCTTGTCCGGCCCTGGTGACGAGACGACCGACGTCGAGGTCCCGAGCTTCGTCGGGACGCTCATCGCGGACGCCACCCGTGAAGCCGACGGCCTCGGCATCGTCCTGGAGCAGACCCCCGACACGACCTCCGACCAGCCGGTCGGGACGATCCTGAGCCAGGACCCGGAGTCGGGTGCGGTCATCCCGGCTGGCGGCACCGTCCAGGTCACGGTCGCTGCCGGCCTCGAACAGATCCCGGCCCCGGACCTGCGCAACAAGACCGAAGCCCAGGCGGTGACCGAGCTGGTCGCGGCCGGCCTCCGGCCCGGCGCCCGGACCGAGGCGTTCGACCCGGTCGTGCCCGAAGGCCTCATCGCGTCCCAGAACCCGGCACCGGGGGTCATCGTGGCGCGCGACTCGGCGATCGACTACGTCATCTCGCGCGGTCCGGAGCCGACACCATCGCCGACCCCGTCGCCGACCCCGACGCCCGAACCGACGCCCGAACCGACCCCGGAGCCGACGCCCGAGCCGACCCCGGAGCCGACCCCGGAACCCACGCCGGAACCGACCCCCGAACCGTCGTCGGAGGAGAGCGCGGCGCCCTAGGCGGGACCGCGAGCCGATCGCGCCGGTGGGACCCGGGCGGCGGCGGTCAGCCCTCGAGCTCGGCCCACAGCGACCAGCCGGGCTCCGGGCTCGGGGGCCGCGGCGGGACCACGGGCTCCGTCGAGCCGCCGGCCGGCATGTCGGTCGAGGCGGTCACCTCGGCTGGGACCGCGTCGATGTCGACGAACCCACGCACGGCCGGCACGGTCGCCGCCGGTGGGACCACGACGGTCGCGGCCGGGGGAAGGCCGGGCAGGGGCTCGGTGCTGGTCGCGGCGGCCTCCCAGCACGCCCGGATCTCGTCGCCGACGAGCGGGCTGCGTCGCCGATCCAGGCCGCAGTAGCCCAGGCCGCCGGCCACGGCGCGACGGAAGTGCCGGCAGGTGCCGCAGGCGGTGGAGGAACGCCGACAGACCCAGCAGCGGGCCGTCTCGGCCTGCGGGGTCCCGCAATGGGGACAACGCCACATCGGCATGCCCGGATGGTAGCTGCGACCGGCGGGCCTGTCGACCCGCGTTCGGCTAGCGCCGGATGGTGATGACGGTCTGGTCCCTGGTGTTGCCGAAGTCGTCCGTGCGGACCAGGATCGCTGCGCTGCCCCCGCCGGGGTCGGCGCCCTTGGGGATCGACGTCTCGAAGACCGCCCGTCCGTTCGCATTGGTCACGCTCTCGCCGGTCACCGTCTTCACCCCGGGGACGCTCAGCGTGAACGTCACGCGGGCGCCCTTGAGCGGCTTGCCGTCGGGGTCGTCGACGGTCGCCACCAGGCGGATCGGCTCGGGCAGGATCGCGCGGCGGAAGCGATAGGTCGAGGCGCTGAGCGATGCCCGCAGCTCGCCGGACCCGCGGCGGACCGTGAGGCTCTCCTCGTTGACGTTGCCGGCCGGGTCGGTGATGGTGAGGGTGATCCGGTTGCTGCCCTGGGTCAGCGGCAGCTTGAGGCTGAACGTCCCATCCGCAGCGGCCGTCCCGGCGATCGAGTCGCCGGTGTCGCGGTTGCGGGCGATGATGGCCGAGCGGCCCTGGGTCTTGCCCTCGAGGTCGACCGCCTTGCGGTTCACCGTCGCCCGGTCCTTGGGCGAGCTGATCTTGATGGCTGGCTTGGACTTGTCCTGGATGAAGCGGACGACGGGCGACGACTCGGACTCGCCACCCGGGCCGATGAGCGTCACCGAGAAATCGTTGATGCCCTTGTCCAGCACGACCGGGATGATGTTCAGGGGCAGGGCGGTCAAGGGTGCCTCGGCGATCGGCGCGGGTGCCTGGTCCTTGAGGGCGAGGTAGACCCGGATCCGATAGTCGGGATCGCCGGCCACCGCCTGGTCCACCGTGACGGCCAGGTCGGCCCGGTCCTGGTTGGTGTATGGCTCGCTCGGCGATTCGATGGACGGCGCGTTGCTGACCGGTGGTGGCGTGATCGCCGGGGTCGGCGTCGCCACGACGTCTGCCACGAAGTCGGTCACGGTGCCGCCCAGGGCGCCGGCCACGAAGCCGATCCCGCCGGCGCCGACGTAGAGGATGCCGCCGGCCAGGCCAAGGACGGCGATGCCGAGGGCCAGTCGACCGACGAGGGGGATGCCGCGACTGCGGCGGACCGGCGTGTGGACGCTGACGCGTCCCGGTGCCGGCGCGCGCGGCCGGCTCTTGACGGGAGCCGGACGACCGCTGGACGGGGCCCTGGGGCGAACGTGGGCGCTGCGCCCGGAGCGACGATCGGCCATCGCGGCGGATTGTCGCATGCCCGCGCTAGTGCCACGCACGACCGGACCCGGGTCGGGCGCGTTCCGGGCCCCACGGACGCGAGCCGCACCCCGCTCCGTGAGCAGAGCGTGTCGGACCGTTGCGGTGCGTTGTACTCTGCCGGGGTCAGCGCGCGGCCCCTTGTCGCCGTGCGCCCGCAGCGAGGGTTGGAGTGCAGGCACGCGATCCACGATCCGGTCGCGCCCCGGGGGGTCCTGGCCACGGAGGGGGGTCGGGTCCCAAGTCGGCGTCCGGCGCATCCGGGCGACCGGCCTTCGGCCTCGGGCCGATCGCTCGCGTCACGCCGTCCCCGTTGGCCGCCCGGGCCGCCAGCTCGACGACCGCCCCGTCGTCGATGGGCATCCGGGCCGGATTCGGGCTCCCCAACCTCCGTCGGAACGTCTGCCCCCACTTCTACATGACCGGTTCGCGCGGCGCGATCCCGATCCAGGCGCCGCATCTCCTCAAGGCCCTCATCCGGCAGGACGCCAACGTCTCGCGCTGCCAGCTGCGTGGTGGCGTCCACCTGGATCAGGGCTACGTCAACGACGTGTGCCTGACGCCGCGCTTCAACCAGTGCGTCTTCTACGAGGACGAACTGACCCGCGAGTGACGGCGAGCGGCCCACCCCCGATCTCACCTACCACGAGGCGCTGGCCGCCCTCGCCGAGCGCGGCCGGTTCGGGATCCGGCTGGGCCTGGGCCGCACCCGTGCCCTGCTGCGGGCACTCGGCGATCCACAGCTGGCCGTTCGCGGCGCGCTCGTCGCGGGCACCAACGGCAAGGGCAGCGTCCTGGCCCTGGCGGCCAGCGCCCTGCGTGTCGCCGGCCTGCGCGTCGGCGAGACGCCCAAGCCGCATCTGGTGTCGTACCGCGAGCGGGTCCAGGTGGATGGCCGGCCCATCGATGCGGCGGACTTCACGCGCCATGTCGAAGCGGTCCTGGCGATCGCCGACCGGATCGCCGGGCGGCACGGCGAGCCGACCGAATTCGAGCTCCTGACCGCGGTCGTCTTCCGGCACTTCGCGGAGGCCGACCTGGACGTCGCCCTCGTCGAAGTCGGCCTGGGTGGCCGGCTGGATGCCACCCATGCCTGGGACGGGGGCGTGGCCGTGGTGACCAACGTCGACCTGGACCACACCGATCGACTCGGTCCGACGATCGCCCACATCGCCCGCGAGAAGGCGGCCATCATCGAGCGCGGTGACCGGGCCGTGACCGGCGCCACGGGCGATGCCCTGGCCATCGTTCGTCGGCGGGCGGCCCGGGTCGGCGCCCCGCTGGTCGTCGTGGAGCCGGCGCCCATCCTGGCCTTCGATCGTGATGGCCTGGAGCTCGACCTGCCGGGGCTTGGCCGGACGCGGGTCGGGCTGCGCGGCCGCCACCAGGCGGCCAATGCCGCGGTCGCTGACGCGACCCTGGACGCCCTCGAGGCGGCCGGCATCGCGACCTGTCCCGCGGACGCCCGGCGGGCGGGCTACGCGAGCGCGACCTGGCCCGGGCGGCTGGAGCTGCTGCCGGACCCGGCCGGCGGCGACATCCTGCTCGATGGAGCCCACAACCCGGCCGGGGCGGCCGCCCTGGCCACGGCCCTCGACGATCTGCGCCCGCACCTCGCCGACGGGCCGGTCCGGCTCGTGACGGCCGCGATGGCCGACAAGGATGTCGACGGGGTCATCGGGGCGCTCGCCGCATCGCGAACGTTGTCCGGCGCCACGATCGTGGCCACGAGCCTGGACGTCCCGAGGGCCATGCCCGCCGACGAGCTGGCCGCGCGCTGGACCGCCCTCGCCGGCCCGTCCGTGACCGTCCGGTCCGTGTCCGACCCGGTCGCCGCCCTCCGCGCGGCTCGACCACGGGAAGGTGGCGGGCTGACGGTCGTCGCCGGCTCGCTCTATCTTGTGGGCGCCATCCGGGCCGTGCTCGTGGACGACCCGGCCCTGCGCGACCCCGCCCCGCCCAGACCCGTCCAGCCCCCGAGGCCATGATCAGCCCCAGCGACCTCCGCCCACCGGTCCAGCTGCCCCCGACCCGCATCGGGCCGAGGACCTTGCACTGGGGCGAGCGCACCTACGTCATGGGCATCCTCAACGTCACGCCCAATTCGTTCTCCGGTGACGGCCTGCTGGCCAGCCCCGAGGATGCGGTCGAGCGGGCCGTCGACCAGGCCCGTCGGATGGTCGCGGAGGGTGCCGACCTGCTGGACATCGGCGGCGAGTCGACCCGCCCCGGACACACACCCGTCGAGGTCTCGGCGGAGATCGACCGGGTCGTTCCGGTCGTGGCGGCCGTCCGCGCTGCCCTGCCCGACACCCCGCTGAGCATCGACACGACGAAGCCGGCGGTGGTCGAGGCGGCCCTGGCGGCCGGCGCTGACCTGCTCAACGACGTCGGCGGGACGAGCGCGGGGTCGTCGCTGGCCGAGCTGGCGGCGACCCATGGCGTCCCGCTCATCGTCATGCACGGTCGGGCCGAGCCGACCGACGGGCCCATCGTGCCGGAGGTCGTCGGCGCCCTGGCCGCGGCCGTCGAGCGGGCGCGTCGTGCCGGCGTGCCGGCCGCGGACATCATCGTCGACCCGGGCATCGGCTTCGGCAAGACCGCGGATCAGAACGTCGTCCTGCTGCGCGACCTGGCCGCCTTGCGCGCGCTCGGTCAGCCGATCCTCCTCGGGACCTCGCGGAAGTCGACGATCGGCCGGATCCTGGACCTGCCCGCCGACGAACGGCTGGAGGGCACGCTGGCCACGACGGCCCTGGGGATCGCCGCCGGGGTGGACATCATCCGGGTCCATGACGTGGCGGCCAACGTCCGGACGGCCCGGGTCGCCGACGCCATCGTCCGCGGCCGATGGCACGCCGACGGGGCGCCACCGGCGTCGTCCGCGGGGAGCTCCCGATGAGCGACCGGATCATCCTGGCCAACATGCGGTTCATGGGCCGCCATGGCTATTACGAGCACGAGCTCGAAGCCGAGCAGCCGTTCGAGGTCGACGTCGAGCTCGTCTTCAACCTCCAGCCCGCCGGCATCGACGACGACCTGACCAAGACGATCGACTACGGCCGGGTCTACGACATCGCCCGGCAGATCGTCGAGTCGACCTCGTTCCGCCTGCTCGAGGCCATCGCCGAAGCGATCAGCCACGAGCTCCTGTCGCGGTTCGAGGTCGTCGAGGTCGGCGTCCGGGTCCGCAAGCCGGCCGTCCAGCTGGGCGGCCCGCTGGACCATGCCGCCGTCGAGATCTGGCGGCGCCGGCCACCCCCGCCGAGCCGCGGCGGCCGGCGGACCGGCCGCCGCTCGGAGGCCTAGAACTCCGCGGGTCGGGTGCCCAGGGTCAGGCGCAGGGTCATCGAGGTCCCGTCGCGCAGGATCTCGACGGCGATCGTGTCGCCGGGCGAGTACTGGCTGAGGGTCGCGTCGAGCGGATGCTCACCGTCGATGTCCTTGCCGTCGATGCGGACGATGATGTCGCCGTCCCGGAAGCCGGCGTCAGCGGCCGGCGTGCCCGGCTGGACGGCGTCGCCATCGTTCGCCGCGCCACCGATGAGCGCGCCGTCGTTGACCGGCAGCGACTCGGCGTCCGCCAGCTGGCGGGTGATGGCCACGTAGGAGACGCCCATGTACGGGCGGGCCAGCTCCTCGCCGGCCACGGCCTGCTCCATGATCGGACGGGCGATATCGATCGGGATGGCGAAGCCGATCCCGTTGCTGTCCGCCGCGATGGCCGTGTTGATGCCGACGATGCTGCCGTTGGCGTCGAGCAGCGGGCCGCCCGAGTTGCCGGGATTGATGGCCGCATCGGTCTGGATGAGGTTGTTGAGGTTCTGGTTGCCATCGGTCGTGATGGACCGGCCCTTGGCCGACACGATCCCGCTGGTGACCGAGTTCGAGTACGTGCCCAACGGGCTGCCGATGGCGACGACGAGCTGGCCGACCTCGAGCGCGTCGGACGAGCCGAGCGCCGCGGTCTGCAGGTCCGGCGCCTCGATCTTGACGATGGCCAGGTCGGTCAGGGTGTCGATGCCGTAGACGGTGCCGGTGAACGTCCGGCCGTCATTGAGCTCGACCTGCATCTCGTCGCTGCCCTCGACGACGTGGCGGTTGGTCAGGATCCAGCCGGCACTGTCGTAGATGACGCCGGACCCGACGCCGGACTCGGGGATGATCCCGCCGTTCGTCTCGACGTCACCGGACGTCGTGATCCGGACGACCGCCGGGCTGACCTTGGCCGCGACGGCGATGGTCGCCGACGACTCGTCGATCGTGACCGGCTGGCCGGACGCGACGGTCGAACCGGTCACCGAGGTCGGGGCCGGGGCGGCCTGATCCAGGGCGCCGGTCGCCTTGAGCGTGAAGACGGTGCCGGTCGAGGCGAGGACGGCCGACAGGAGCGCGGCCGTGAGGATGGAACCCGTGCCGGTCCGGCCCGTGCGGACGGCTCGAGGATCGCCACCGGCGTTCGCGCCGATGGGCGCGGCGACGACGGGGGCTGCCGGCTCGTACCAGCGCTCCGGGGTCATGGCCGGTCCGGCGGTCCGGCTCGCGTCGTGGCGCGTCCAGGTCGTCGTGTCGTCGGCCGGTGGGGTGTAGCGCTCGACGCCGGGTGTCAGCGGCGCGATGGGCGCCGGGTCGACGGGTGGCGTGGCCGCGCCATCGGCTGGGAGGTCGTGGCGACGGGTGAGGTCCGCGTCGCCGGGGCGCTGGTCGTCGGTCATATCGTGGTCGGTTCCCTGAGGTCGGCCGGTGAGCGGCCAGTGTGCGGCTGGTGTTGGCCTCAGGGTGTCGTGGTCGGATTCATCCCTGACAGGTCGGACGGTGAAGTTTCCGTCATCTCGCCGATCTCGTCCGGCGCCGGCTGGGCGGCCGCGAGGCGTTCCGAGCCCTCGGCGGCCGAGGCCACATCCGAGCGCCGCGCTGCGGGCGTCCCGGCCACGAGTCGCGGATCGCGCGGAAGGTCCACGACGAATCGGCTGCCTGAGCCCGCCCCACTCTCGACGGTCACCGCCCCACCGTGCATATCGACGATGGAGCGGACGATGGCCAGGCCCAGGCCGCTGCCGCTGCCGCGGGCCTCGTTGGCCCGCGATCCGCGATAGAAGCGCTCGAAGATGTGGGGCAGCTCCGTGGGGTCGATGCCGACCCCGGTGTCGCTGACGTCGATCCGGGCGCCATCGGCGGTCGGCGCCACCTCGACCCGGACGATGCCGCCGCGCGGCGTGAACTTCACGGCGTTGCCGACGAGGTTGGCCACGACCTGGCCCACCCGCGGCGGGTCATGGCGGATCCGGATGGGCGCGGCCGGCAGGACGATCTCGAGGGTCACCCCACGGCGGGCCGCCACGGCATCGAGCTGGTGCGCGGCCGACTCGACGGCGGCGCGCAGGTCGTCCGGGCGCAGGTCCAGGAGCACGAGCCCGGAGTCCAGCTTCGACAGCTCGAGGAGGTTCTGGGCGAGCCAGTCGAGGCGCTCGATCTGGCCGGCGCTCGACTCCAGGAACTCGGCGCGGGCGTCCGGGTCGTCGCCGGCGGTCTCCATGAGCAGCTGGTTGAACGTCCGCAGGGCGGCCAGCGGGGTGCGCAGCTCGTGCGACACGTCGGCCAGGAAATCCCGGCTGCGATCGCGGTCGTGGCGGATGATCTCGACGCTCTCCTCGAGGCGATCGGCCATCGCGTTGAACTGGACGGCGAGCTCGCCGAGCTCGACCGAGCTGGCCCGCAGCTGGCTGGCCGGGACACGCCGGGTCAGGTCGCCCTCGGCCAGGCCGCGTGACGCCTCGGACAGCTGGCGCAGCGGGGTGGTGAAGCGCCGGGTCAGGGCGGCCGAGACGACGACCGACAGGCCGAGCGCGAACAGCGCGATGGCCGCCAGGAGGCCGGTGATGTTGGCGATCGCGGCCGCCCGATAGGTGTACGGGTTGGCCAGGGTGATCACGAGGCTGTACTGGTCGAAGATCGTCTGGCCGCCCTGGAATCGCCGGGTGCTGGTCAGGTCCTCCTGTTTCTGGCCCTCCTCGGGGGGCGCCTGGAGGGGCATCGTGAACGAGCCGTTCTCGGCCGGCACGAACGTGCCGCCCTGGCCATCCGCGATGGTGATCCCGAAGCTGAGCCGGACGTCGGCCTGGCCCAGCCGGTCGGCGATGAACCGCTCGACGTCGGGGTCGGTCATGGCCGCCTGGACCCCCGGATCGATCAGGCCCTCGGCCGACACGATCGGCCGGCCGTCAGCGGCCTCCTCCGCCGCCGCCTGGACGAAGCCGTTCACGGTCCGCATCCGGACCTGGAGATCGGTGACCTGCTGCTGGGTGAAGTAGTCGTCCAGGCGGTTGAGGACGAGGACCGTGACCAGCAGCAGGGTCAGGACGATGACCAGGACGAAGGCGACGGTCAGGCGGCCTTGGAACGTGCGCGGGGCGAGGCCGCGGAGCCGTCGCCCGAAGCCGCCGGGGCGAGGCGCGTTGCGGTCAGCGTTCGGCGAATGCGTAGCCGACACCGCGGACCGTCATGACGAACGCGGGCGAGGCTGGGTCATCCTCGATCTTCTCGCGCAGATGGCTGACGTGGACGTTGATCGTCTTCTCGTCCTGGTCCAGCGCCTCGTAGTCGCGCAGGAGCTCCAGGAGCTCGCCGCGGGTGTAGACGCGGCCCGGGCGGCTGGCCAGGTGGCGGAGGATCTCGAACTCGGTCGGGGTCAGGCTGATCCGCCGGGCGCCGCGCTGGACACGCCGACGCTCCAGGTCGATGACCAGGTCGCGATGGCGGATGACCCGGCCGCCGGCGGCATCGGCCAGGTCGCCGTACGATCGCCGCAGGAGGGCCTTGATCCGGCTCATCAGCTCGCGCAGGCCGAACGGCTTGGTCAGGTAGTCGTCGGCCCCTAGCTCCAGGCCGATGACCTTGTCGACCTCGTCGTCGCGGGCGGTCAGGACGAGGATCGGCATCTTGGCCCCGGCGGCCCGGACGCGGCGCAGGACCTCGAAGCCGTCGATGCCGGGCAGGCGGACGTCGAGGACGACGAGGTCCGGGGCCTCGCGGGTCGCGATCTCGAGACCCTCCTCGCCGGACCGGGCGACGCCCACGTCGTAGCCCTCCTGCTGGAGGGCGTACTGGATGCCGCGGGCGACGGCGTGCTCGTCTTCGACGATGAGGATGGTGGCGGCCATCGGGCGATGCTACACCGTGCGGCGCGGCTGGCCCCCGGCAGGCCTCCTGAGGCGCTCGCGGGCCTCGTGGTACCCTAGCGCCCCGCTCCGGGCGCCTCGCCAACTCCGGCCCCGCCGGCGAGCCGCTGCCCGTACCAGCCCGATAACCGTCCACACCTGAGGTCCCGATCCCATGTCCACCGCCCGCCCGACGCTGGCCGCCGAGCATCGCGAGATCACCGGCAAGGCCGTCCATCGCCTGCGCAAGGCCGGCCGCCTGCCGGCCGTCGTGTACGGCCACGGTGAGGGCTCCACCAACGTGACCGTGGACAGCCACGACTTCGAGGTCCTGCGCCGCCACACCGGCCCGAACACGCTGGTGGACCTGTCCGTCGACGGCACCAAGGCCAAGCCGGTCCTCATCAACAGCGTCCAGATCCACCCGGTCAACCGCCGGCCGCTCCACATCGACATGTTCCTGGTCAAGATGACCGAGGAGCTGACCGTCGACGTGCCGCTCGTGGCGTCGGGCGAGTCGCTCGCGATCACGCAGCTGGGTGGCACGCTCCTGCACCCGACCGAGACGGTCCGGGTCCGGGCGCTGCCCGACCACCTGCCCCAGTCCATCGAGTACACGATCGAGGCGCTAGTCGACTTCGACGCCGCCCTCCACGTCCGCGACCTGGTCGTCCCCGGCGACGTGACCTTGCTGACCGACGGCGACGAGATCATCGCCAAGGTCCAGGCCCCGCGCGTCGAGGTCGAAGAAGTCCCGGTCGCTGCCGAGGGCGAAGGCGAGGAAGGTGCCGAGGGCGAGGAAGGTGCCGAGGGCGAGGCGGCCGAGGGTTCGGCCGACGGCGCCGCGGCCAGCGACGAGGGCTGACCCTCAGCCGAGGCCGGCTCCCGCGGGTCGGCCCGGCAACACCTCGCCGACGCCGGCGAGGACCTCCAGGAACGCCGCGACCGGCCCGGCCACGGCGCCCAGGTCACGGCGCCGGATGGCCACGATCCGCCGGCGGATGGGCCGCAGCCCGTCGAGCGTGACCGCGCGCAGGTCGCCGGCGTCCAGCTCGCGCGCGACCGCGGTGAATGGCAGGAGGGCGATGCCCAGGCCCTGACCGACCATCTGCTTGGCCGCGTCGATGTTGTCGAGCTCCATGACCCCGCCCGGCGCGACACCGGCCTGGCGGAAGACCGCGTTGGTCAGGTCGTAGTAGCTCGACGTCCGGTCGAACAGGATGAGCCGGGCCGTCGCGATGTCCTCGATCGGGATGTGCGGCGCGGGCCGCCAGCGGATGGCTCGCGGCCGCGACCACAGCACGAGCTCGTCCTCGTACAGGGGCCGGCTCTCGATGTCCGGGTGGCGCAGCTCGCGGACGAGGCCCAGGTCGATCTCGCGCCGGAGGGCCATGGCCAGGATCTCCTCGGAGTGCCCGGTCCGCACCACGAGCCGGACGCGCGGGTGGCGCTCGGTGAACCGGACGAGCAGGCCGGGCAGGACGTAGGTGCTGACCGCCGGGGCCGCCCCCAGGACGAGCTCGCCGGTCCCGCCGCGTCCCAGGTCGCGGAGCAGGCCGGCGCCTTCGTCGAGGGCCGATCGCGGCCCGCTCGGCGTAGGGCAGGAAGGCCCGGCCGGCGTCGGTCAGGGCCATGCCCCGCCGGCCGCGGACGAAGAGCGCCAGGCCGAGCTCCGTCTCGAGCGCCTGCAGACGCGCGGTGAGGGCCGGTTGCGTGACGTGCAACGACTCGGCCGCCCGACTCAGGTTGCCCTGCCGGGCGGTCTCGAGGAACGCTTCGACCTGCGCGAGCTGCATCGATCGCATCTTACCCCGTGGTATCACCGAGGTTGATAGGTAGCATCACGACAAGCGATTGGACTGATCGAACCACACCGGCCTAGCCTTGCCGTCCACCGGCCAGCCGGCCGCTGCGCGAGGAGGTCCACGATGAGTCCGACCGCCGTCCCGACCCGCATCACGATCGATTTCCGTGACGCCATCCACCCATCGCGCACGTGGATCCTGGGGGTCGGCTCCGCCAGCGAACCCGAGCGCCTCGAGCTGCTCGCCTTCGAGGCCCCGTCCGCGCCGTCGCTCGGCTCGTCGGCGGCCGCCGTGCCGCGGCCGCGCCCGGCCGCGCTGACGCAGGACTGTGCCTGTCCGGACTTCTGCGAGCGCGACCACGCCAACGAGTAGGAGGCGACCGATGACCGCCCTGGCCAGTCCCGCGACTCCCGCCGCCGCCCGCCCCGACCTCGTCGCGACGCCGCTCCTGCCCGACGGCTTCGGGGTCCCGGCGTCGCGCTGGACCCATCCGTCGGTCCGGATGCGCGAGCTGCTCCGCACCGAGCCGTACCTGTTCGGGCCCGGCATCTACGACCCGTTCGGCGCCCAGCTCGTCATGCACCATGGCTTCAAGGCCGTCTACTTCAGTGGCTACTCGTTCGCGATCGGCCATCTCGGGACGACGGACATGGACCTGTACAGCGGACCGGAGATCGCCGACGGCGCGCGCCGGACCGTGGCCGCCCTGCGCAAGTACCAGCTGACCGCGGCCGTCGGCGACCCGGAGAAGGGCGTAGCCCCACGCCACCTGGAGATCCCGCCGGTCATCGTCGACATGGACGCGGGCTACGGCAACATCTTCAACGTCCAGCGCACGACGGAGCTGTACGTCACGGCCGGGGTCGCCGCCGCGCACCTGGAGGACCAGGTCCTGCCCAAGCGCTGCGGCCACATCGGCGGCAAGGCGCTGGTCTCGACGACCGAGATGATCGGCAAGCTGCGGATGATGCGGGCCGTCGCCGACGACCTCGGGAACCCCGACTTCGTGGTCATCGCCCGGACCGACGGCCTGTCGGCCATCGACGCGCCCCAGCCGGAGCGCGGGATGGACCTGGCCATCGACCGCGGCCTGCGCTACCTCGACAGCGGTATCCCGGACCTGCTCTGGTGCGAATTCCCGACCGCCGATCGCGGTGCCGTCGAGACCTTCACCACGGCCATCCGCCGGCGCTTCCCCGAGGCGCGCTTCGCGTTCAACTACTCGAGCTCGTTCAAGTGGTTCAACGAGCCGGACGCCCTGACCTTCGCCGAGCTCGGGGCGATGGGCGTCGGATTCATCTTCATCACCCTCGGCGGCCAGCACGCCAACGGCTGGGGGCTGTCGACGTTGCTGACGGCCATGGCCGAGCGCCAGGAACAGGGCTACGTCGAGCTCCAGCGCCGCGAATGGGCGCCGGATACGGACCTCCCGACCCGGTCGCATCACCAGTTCAGCGGCGTCCCGTACCACCATCTCGTGGGCGAGGCCTACGACGCGGCGCGCCTCGGCTCGTCGTTCGTCGAGGACCTCCCTGCGGACAGGGTCGTCTAGAGGATCGCTACCGGCTGCGCCGGCCGGTGACGTAGACGATCGGCGCGCGGAACGTCAGCCCGTCGTCGGGCAGGGCCATCAGGCGTTCCCGCAAGCGCGCCAGGAACCGGTGCCGCTCAGAGCGGCGCATCTCTTCGAACAGCGTCTCCTCGTCGAACTCGGTCAGGAACCCGATGTACGACTCGACGGTGAAGGCGTAGGCGAGCTCGGCCTCGGTCGCCGTGACGTCACGGAAGCCGGCGCTGCGCATCTCGGCGGCGCCGGTCGTGGGCGACGGCACGTCGCCGCAGCGCTCGTCCGGTGGCTCCTCGTCGTAACCGGACTCGGCGAGCAGCTCGTCGAACACGCGGTCCGGGAGGAACGGCGCTTCGCGGCGCAGCCAGGTCACGTAGCCGAGCGTGCCACCCGGGCGAAGGACCCGGCGGATCTCGCGCAGGACCTTGGCCCGGCTGCCCACGAGCTGCAGCACGAAGGACGACATCGCGACGTCGAACGCGCCGTCCTCGAACGGCAGCTCGGCGGCATCGGCGACCGCGGTCCGGAGCCGGGCCGTACCGTCGCCGGCCGCGGCCGCGGCGATCCGCTCGAGTGCCTCGACCATCTCTCGTGAGGCGTCGATGCCGGTGATCGACACCGACGCCCAGCGCTGGAGGGCGGGCAGGGCCAGGTTGCCGGTCCCGGCTCCCACGTCGAGGATGTCGTCGGCCCCGCCGGCGACGACCGGCTCCAGCCGGTCGAGGAGCGCGACGGCGCTCGGCCGGAGGACGGGCGCCCACCAGCGGTCGTAGCCGCCCGCCATCCGGTCGTAGCGCTCACCCTGGTCGGTCACCCTTGGATGGTGCCACGGCCGACCGCGCGGGCGTCGCCGACGCCGTCAGCGACGCGAGCGCCCTGGCGACGGCCTCGCCGCTCTTCGGACCACGCGGCCGGATGACCCCCAGCCGGCGCATGACGACCATCGCGACCGCGATGACGATCCCGATGACCAGGATGATCGGCAGCCACACGATGGCGAACCAGATGCCCGCTGTGGTCAGGGCCTGGAGGACGCTGACCAGGCTGGCCGACGCCTCGTCGACGACCTGCGCCGGCTCCCAGTTCTCCTTGGCGATCTCGACCGCGACGACCGGCAGCTGGAACCGGGCGGTCAGCGTCGCGTAGGCCGAGCGGTCCTCGAGGTCGACGAGCTGCGCGGTCAGGGATTCGATCTGGCCGCGGACCTGGGTCAGCTGGTTCTGGACCTCCAGGATGTCGGGGATGCGGACGGCCTTGGCCGCGATCTCCTGCAGGGCGGCCTCGCTGGCCTGGAGGTTCTTGATCCGGGCCTCGAGGTCGATGACCTGTCCGGTGACCTCGACCGCGTCGGTCTGCTCGGCCACCACCTTGGTGCCGGCGCTATCGATCCCGCGCAGCAGGTCGAGCGCGTCCTCCCAGCGCTCGGCCGGGATGCGATAGGTGACGCTGGCGATCGGCCGGTCGTCCTGGTTCTGGGTCGTCGAGGCGCCGATGTAGCCGCCGAGAGCCCGGATCCCGTCCCGGGCCCTGGTCAGGGACGCGCCGACATCGCTCACCTCGAGGTCGATCGAGCCGGTCCGGACGATCCGGGCGTCGTCGATCGGGGCGCCGACACCATCGCCCCCGACCGTCCCCGACCCGTCATCGACGACGGCCCCGCCGCCGCTGACGCTCTCGGGGGCCGCGGGCGCGCCCGATGGCGCGGCCTGGCCCTCGTCGAACACGGCGCCACCAGGGGCCATCGAAGCGGCGCTCCCGGCACACGCCGCGAGCAGGATGGCGACGACGAACAGCACGAACAGCGTCGTCGGACGGATGGTGCGCATCGCAGTGGGACCTCCGTGGGCGCATCGGCGACCCGGTGGGCCGCGATGGCAGGGTGCGGACGTCGGGCCTTGCGGGCGCGGTTCCCCGCGTCCTCGACGCGCGGCCTCGGGGGTGGTGCGTGCACGCCCCACGCCACACCCAGGGACATGGAGTCGTCCGACCTCCGAGCGCCAGCGTCGTGCAGCCCGACGACCGGCCTCCGAACCCCCGAGGTCCCGCCCATGGATCGACCCACGGCTCGCCGCCTCCTGGCCGCCGCCCTCGTCATCGGCGTCGCCGCCGACCTGCTCCTTGATGGCCCTGCGCTCGGCCTCAACCTCCCGGTCCTCGTCGTCCTGGTGCTGGCCGTCGGCTGGCTCGTGCGTCGTCCCGGCCGGGCTCCGGACCCGCTCGACGCCTGGCTGCCGGTCGCGGCCATCGTCCTGGCGTCATTCGTGGCCATCCGCGCGGACCCGTTCCTGGCCATCCTCGACACGCTGGGTGCCGCCGCGTTCCTGGGGGCATCGCTGGCGGCGTTCTCCGGCCTGGCGGTGACGAGGCGCTCGGTATCGGTCGTCGTGGCCACTGGCGCGTGGGTCCTGGAAGGGGCCTTGGCCGGCACGGCTCGGCTCCTACGCCGCGCTCGGCCGCCGGCGCCGGCGGACGGCCGGCGCGTGCCGGTCTGGTTCGGGCCGGTGGGTCGCGGCCTGTTCCTGGCCGTCCCACTCGTCCTCATCTTCGCGGTGCTGTTCGCGTCCGCCGACCCGATCTTCCGGCGTGGCCTGGACGACGTCCTCGGCCTGCGGATCGACCTCGGCGACCTCCCCGGCCGGGTCCTGTTCGTGCTCGCGGTCGCCTGGTTCGCCGGCGGGCTCCTGGGCGTCGCGGCCACGGGTGTGCCGGCCGTCGAGGGCGCGTCCCTGGGCGCCGCGGCGCGCACGACACCGATCATCGCGCCGCGGATCCTCGGCGTGACCGAAGCGCTCGTCGTGCTCGTCCTCGTCGACGCGGTCGTGGCCCTGTTCGTCGGCCTCCAGGTGGCCTACCTGTTCGGCGGGCTGAGCACCCTCGACGCGGCCGGGATGACCTACAGCGACTACGCCCGGCGCGGCTATTTCGAGCTGGTCGCCGCGGCCGCCCTGGCCGGTGGGCTGTTGGTCAGCCTCGAGTACGCCATCGGCCGGCGACCGCGTCGCTACCTCGCCCTGGCGGTCGGCCTCGTGATCCTGACGATCGTGGTCCTGGCCAGCGCGGCCCTGCGTCTGCAGCTCTACCAGGACGCGTACGGCTGGACCGAGCTCCGCCTCTACGTCGCCGTGTCGATCGCGGCCATGGCCGCGACCCTGCTAGCGCTGGCGGCGGGGCTCATCGCCGATCGGACCCGCTGGCTCGGCCACGCGATGGCGGTCATCGGCCTGGCCTCGCTCATCGCGCTCAATGGCCTGGCCCCGGCGGCCTTCGTCGCCGAGCGCAACGTCGCGCGGGTCATCCACCCGGAGCTGGTCCCGGAGGACGGGTTCGCGGGCCTCGACATCGCGTACCTGGACGTCCTGCCCGACGACGCCATCCCGGCGCTCGTCGCGGCGCTGCCGCAGCTCCCACCGGGCGAAGCGGAGGCCCTCCGGCCGCTGCTCCTGGCGCGACGCCAGGAGCTCGCCTTCGACCCGGCCTACGCCGGACCGGCGGCCTGGAACCTCGGGCGGATCCGGGCGCGAGCCGCCCTGGAGGCGATGCCATGAGCCGTCCGGCCGCTGCCGCGTACACTCGACGACGATGGACGCCACCGACCTCCGCCTCCCGTTCCAGCCGCCGATCGAGCCGATGCTGGCCAAGGCCGCGGACGCGCTGCCCGAGGGTGAGGGCTGGTTGTTCGAGCCCAAGTGGGACGGTTTCCGCGCCCTCGTCTTCCGCGACGGGGACAGCATCTACACGCAGTCGCGTGACCTGAAGCCCCTCGATCGCTACTTCCCGGAGCTGGCCGACCCGTTGCGGGCGGCGCTGCCCGAGCGCTGCGTCCTGGATGGGGAGGTCGTCATCGCCCGGGATGGAGCCCTCGCCTTCGAGTCGCTGCTCCTGCGTATCCACCCGGCCGCCTCGCGGGTCAATCTCCTGGCCCTCGAATCGCCGGCGTCGTTCGTCGCCTGGGACCTGCTGGCCATCGGTGACGAGGACCTCCGGGACGTGCCCCAGGTCACCCGCCGCGAGCGGCTCGAGGCGGCGCTCGGGAGTGTGGCCGCGCCGATCCACCTCACGCCCGCGACGCGCGATCGGGCCACGGCGGCGGACTGGTTCGACCGCTTCGAGGGCGCCGGCCTGGACGGCGTCGTGGCCAAGCGACTCGACGCGCCCTACCAGCCCGGCAAGCGGGCGATGCTCAAGATCAAGCATCAGCGGACCGCCGACTGCGTCGTCGCCGGGTTCCGCTGGCATAAGAACGGGCCGGGCACCCACGTCGGCTCGCTCCTGCTGGGCCTGTTCGACGACAGCGGGTCGCTCCATCACGTCGGCGTGACGTCGTCGTTCACGTGGGATCGCCGCGCGGCGCTGGCCGAGGAGCTCGCCCCGCTCCGCGAGGATGCCCTGGAGGGCCACCCGTGGGCGGAGTGGGCCGAGTGGGCGACCCAGGGCTCGGCCGACGCGTCCGGTCAGCGGCTCCCCGGCGCGACCTCGCGCTGGAACCGCGGCAAGGACCTCTCGTGGGAGCCGCTCCGGGCCGAGCGGGTCGTGGAGGTCGCCTACGACCACCTGCAGGGCGACCGATTCCGCCACGCGACGACGTTCCAGCGCTGGCGCCCGGACAAGCCGCCCGCGGCCTGTCGGTACGACCAGCTCGAGACGACGGCCCCGTTCGAGCTCGCCCGGATCTTCGGCAGCTAGGTCCCGGTGGCGATCCTCGGCCGCCGTCCAGCCGACACGGTGACCTACGGGTAGTCGGCCACCGTCCAGCGGAACGTCTTGCCGTCAGGCGCGTTGAACGCCTCGACATCCGCCGGTCCGGGGCGCTGGTACTCGCGCCAGCGCGCGATCCGGCCGTCGACCAGGTCGACCAGGGCGACGCCGTGGTCCGCTTCCGGTCGGTCGGGCAGGCCGAAGGTGAACTCGAAGGCGCCTTCCTGCCGTTCCGGGTCGAACCACCAGCCCTCGATGCGCAGCCGGGTTCCCGGGGTCAGCGGTGCGACGTAGCGGCGGAGCTCGTCGTGGCCGCGGAACAGCTGCTCGTCCGGCGGTTCCACATAGACCGCGTCCTCCGTGAAGCACGCGACCGCGCGGTCCACGTCGACCGCCTCCCAGGCATCCGCCAGGCGTCCGATGAGCTGCCGGAACGCCGGTGGGTCGAGCCGGGGCCGGCGGACCCCGGCCGGATGGCCCACGGCGTCGAGCGCCGGGATGACCTCCTCGCCATAGCGCTCCAGGACGCCGGGCGCATAGGCGTCGGCCATGTTGACGATGACGTGGCTGACGCCGGCCTCGCCGACCGCGGCGAGCGTGTCGACGACCTCGTGGCTGCCCACGCCACCGATCCCGAGGTGCGACGAGCCCAGTGCGGTGACCTCGATCTCGCCGACATCACGCCCCAGCGCATCGGCATGCCGGCGCAGGACCGTGAGCTTGTGGCGGATCTCGTCGAGCGACGCCGCGTATTCGGCAGGCCCGGCGCCGAAGTTCAGGTTGCAGGCGTCGGCGTAGCGGGCGACGAGGCGCAGGGTCCGCTGCTCGCCGGAGCCACCGATCATCAACGGCGGGTGCGGCCGCTGGATCGGCTGCGGCTCGTTGATCGGCTGCTCCAGCGTGAACCGCTCGCCGACGAACGGTGTCCGGTCGCCGGACCACAGGTGCTTGGCGATGCGGATCGTCTCCTCGAGCAGGCGGTAGCGCTCGTCCTGGTCGGGGTAGGGGATGCCAAGGCCGCGGGCCTCACCGCGATACCAGCCGGCGCCTAGGCCGAGGTAGGACCGCCCGCCGGACAGGACGTCCAGGGTCGTCGCGGCCTTGACCAGGACGGCCGGGTGGCGATGGAACGCGCTGGCCACGAGCGGCCCCAGCGAGATCGTCGTCGTGACCGCGGCGAGGTGGTTCAGGACTGCGTAGGACTCCAGCATCGGGTCCCCGCGTTGGCCCGCGCGCGGGAACGGCGGGGCGTCGAACTCGATGCCGAAGAAGTGGTCCATCACCCACAGACTCGCGAACCCGGCCCCTTCGGCGCGGACGGCGACGGAGCGCAGCGCCTCGCCGAGGTCCGCCGTCCGGCTGCCCGGCCAGTCGTACCAGGGAGTTGCAGGCCGACCTTCAATGCCATCGCTCCGTTCGCGATCCATGCCGGTACGGAACCATGCGACTCGTACACCTCCGCCGGGCGGATGGTTCCTTCGTCGCGTCAGCGCGTGCTGAACCCGGCGTCCCAGCGGTCGATGAGCTCGAGGCGGTTGCCGAACGGGTCGCGGATGTGGAAGCGCGCGACGGGCAGGTCGCTGTCGTCGGCCTGGATGTCGACGCCGGCAGCGGCCAGACGATCGCGGATGGCCGCCAGGTCGTCGACGGCGAACGCCGGATGTGCCCGCCGGGCCGGCCGATGGTCGGGATCGGCGCCGAGATGGACGCTGACCCCGCGACCGGTGAACCACAGCCCGGCGCGGGCCGCCAGCGCGGCAGGCTTCGGGATACTTCGCGCAGGCCCAGGAGCCCGCCGTAAAACGCGCGCGCGGCATCCTCGCCGCCGGGCGGCATCCCGAGGAGCACGTGGTCGATGGTGTGGAGCGGCGTGCCGTCGGTCGGCGGCCCGGCCAGCGTCGCATCCCAATCGCGCTCGTCCTCGACGTGCTGCCACTCGCGCCACAGGTCGATCCGGCCGTCGCCATCGAGGTGGACGATGGCCGCTCCGTGGTAGCGGTGATGGCCCTCGTACGTGTACTCGACGGCGCCGCGCCGGGTCGAAGGCTCCCAGATGATCGTGTGCCAGGTGACGTGATGACCGCCCGGCGGCGGCTCGAAGAACGGCAGGAGATCGACCCGCCGCCGGAACCGATAGCGCAGCGGGTCGATGTAATCGAGCGCGGCGGCGAAGCAGTCGCCGACGGCCGCGGCATCACCGGACGCCCAACCTGCTGCGGCGCGGGCGAGGACCTCATGGAGGGGCGAGTCCGCGGTCACCCCTTCGTCGACTTGGTCGACTCGGTCGACTCGGTCGACTCGTAGGCGCCTTGGGCACGGTCGTCGCTTTGCGCGGTGCGCGCTCCAGCTGACCGGCGCGGTCCGGCCACTCGAAGCCGGCCCATGGGTCGTAGTCCGGATCCAGCGCCTCCTGGACCGGCCGATCCGCCTCCGGGACGTGGATGAGGTTGACCCGGACCCGATACCAGAGCGACGAGCGGCCGCGCATGCCATCGACCAGCACGTCGGCCGGCTCCAGGTGGCCGGCGGCCTCCGGGTGGCGACCCTTCCAGCGCTCGAACCCGTCCAGCGCTTCCGCCTTCGAGGCGGCGCGCGAGATCTCGATGACCGGGATGCTCGTCTTGCGTCGCCCGGTCGGGGTCGGTCGCGAGCCCTCCCACTCGGTCGGCAGGCCGGCGTTGCGGTCGCCGGCCGCGACGGCCGCGGCGCGCTCGGCGGCCACGTCCGGCGGCGGCCCACCGGCCTCGCCCTGGCCCGGGTCGTACTCGGAGTCCGGGCGCCGCTTCCGCGACGGCTGGACCCGGGGCGGCTCGCCGGCCTGCTTGGCGTAGTTCGGTGGCCACGGGGCATCGCCCTGGCCGTCGCGCTCGTGCTTGGCCGATAGCTCCAGCAGCGCCTCCAGGGAGCCGACCGCGTCGTCGATGCCGGCCCCCGGATCGCCGATCGAGGCGAACCGGGCCGGGACCGTCTCGATCGTGAACGCCTCGGCCTCGACGGTCGGGACCTCGTCCCAGGTCAGTGGCGTCGACACCCGAGCGTCAGGCAGCGGCCGGATCGAGTAGGCCGAGGCGACCGTCCGGTCCTTGGCGTTCTGGTTGTAGTCGAGGAAGACGCCGTGGCGCTCCTCCTTCCACCACTTGGAGGTCGCCGCATCCGGCGCGCGCTGCTCGACGTCCCGGGCAAGGGCCAGGGCCGCCCGGCGGACCTCCGGGTAGGTCCAGCGCCGCTCGATGCGCACGTTGATGTGGATGCCGCGCGATCCCGAGGTCTTGGGCCAGCCCACCAGCCCGACCGCCTCCAACGCATCCTTGCAGACCATGGCCACGTCGCGGATCTGCGGCCACGGCACGCCCGGCACCGGGTCGAGGTCGATGCGCAGCTCGTCGGGATGGTCCAGGTCGTCGGCGCGCACCGGGTGCGGGTTGAGATCGATGCAGCCGAGGTTGCAGACCCAGGCCAGGCCGGCGGCATCGTCGACGACGACCTCGTCGGCGGTCCGCCCGCTCGGGAACGTCAGCTCGGCCGTCCGCATCCAGTCCGGCGTGTTGTCCGGCGCCCGCTTCTGGAAGAACGGCTCCTTGCTGATCCCGTCCACGAACCGCTTGAGGGCCATCGGCCGGCCGCGGACACCGGCCAGCGCGCCGGGTGCCACGGCCTGGTAGAAGCGGACGACATCGAGCTTGGTGTAGCCGGCGTCCGGGAAATAGACCTTCTGCGGATTGGAGATCGCCACCTCGCGACCGTCGATGACGAGGAGCTCCTTGGGCGAGGCCATGTGGCCAACCATACCGCGCGACTCGTAGACTCGGGACCGGCGTCGATGTCGATTCGGCTGGTCGTCGTTCGTCGTGTCGATGGAGGCAGCGAGACGCGCGGCCATCGTGAGCAGAGGAGCACGACCATGCAGTACCTCATCCTCATCTACGACACGGAGTCCGCGACGCCGTCGCCCGAGCCCCCGGATCCGGCCATCTGGGCGCAGGTCATGGGCGACTACAACGCCTACACGGCGATGCTCCGGGACACCGGCGCCTACATCGCCGGCGAAGCGCTCCACAACGTCACCACCGCGACCACCCTGCGCACGGACGCCTCCGGCCAGATCGTCACGACCGACGGGCCGTTCGCGGAGACGAAGGAAGCGCTCGGCGGGTTCTATCTCGTCGAGGCCAAGGACCTCGACGCAGCGCTGGCCCTCGGGGCGGCGTGCCCGGGCGTCAAGGTCGGATCGATCGAGGTCCGGCCGGTCATCGACCTCAGCGGCGCCCCGGCGGATGCGCCGGTCGGTGCGGCAGCCGCCGACTGACGATCGCCGACCCGACCGCGCACGAGGTCGTCGACCGCCTGTTCCGTGAGGAGCAGGGTCGAGCGGTCGCGACCCTCATCCGCGTCCTGGGCGACTTCGATCTCGCCGAGGAGGTCGTCCAGGACGCGTTCATCACCGCCCTCGAGACGTGGCCGGTGCGGGGCGTCCCGGCCAACCCGGCGGCATGGATCACGACCACGGCCCGCAACCGGGCCATCGACCGGCTGCGCCGGCGCCGCCGGCTCCGCGACAAGACCGACGAGCTCGGCCGCGAGGCGGCCATCGAGGCCGAGCTGTCGGCCATCGAACCCGGGGATGTCGAGGATCCGATGCTCATCGAGGACGACCGCCTGCGGCTCATCTTCACGTGCTGTCACCCGGCCCTGCCGCTCGACGCCCGGATCGCCCTGACCCTCCGCACGCTGGGCGGGCTGACCACGCCGGAGATCGCCCGGGCGTTCCTCGTCCCGGAGCCGACCCTGGCCCAGCGCCTCGTCCGGGCCAAGAAGAAGATCCGCGATGCCGGCATCCCGTACCGCGTCCCGCCGCGCGAGGCCCTGCCGGAGCGGCTGGGCGGCGTCCTCCGGGTCCTGTACCTCGTGTTCAACGAGGGCTACGCGGCGACGTCCGGCGATGCCCTCATCCGGCGCGAACTGAGCGCCGAGGCCATCCGGCTGACCCGCGTCCTCGTCGCGCTCCTGCCCGACGAGCCGGAAGCGCGCGGCCTGCTGGCCCTGATGCTCCTCCACGACGCGCGCCGTGACGCACGGATCGGTCCGCACGGCGAGCTCATCCTGCTCGACGAGCAGGACCGCACACGCTGGGACGCGGCCCGCATCGCCGAAGGCCAGGGCCTCGTCCAGACCGCCCTGGCCGCTCGTCGACCAGGTCCGTACCAGGTCCAGGCCGCCATCGCGGCCCTGCACGACGAGGCCGCGGAACCGGGCGCCACGGACTGGGCCCAGATCGCATCGCTATACCAGGGCTTGCTCCGGATGGACCCGTCGCCGGTCGTCGAGCTGAACCTCGCGGTCGCGGTGGCCATGGCGGCCGGCTACGAGACCGGCCTGGCGATGATGGACGGGCTCGCTGCCGAGGGCCGGCTCGCCGGCTACCCGTACCTGCCGGCTGCCCGGGCCGACCTGCTCCGCCGCCTGGGTCGCAGAACCGAGGCCGCGGCTGCGTACCGCCTGGCCCTGGAGCTCAACGACAACGAGGCCGAGCGCGCCTTCCTGCGCCGGCGGCTCGCGGAGGTGGACATCGGCCCGTCGACCGGGACGAGACCGGCGCGCCGGCTCGACTGACGGTCAGGACCGCTCGCCGAGTCGCGGCACGCTCGACCGCGCCGGGTCGGCGATCGTATCCGGCAGCGCGGCGAACCAGTCCATGACCGCACGTTCGTACGCGATCCCGAACGCGAGCGTCGCGTCGACGAACGGCGTGTCGTCATCCGAACCGTCCGCCTCGGCCAACGCGGCGGCTGCGGTCTCATAGCCGTGGAGTCGCTCGGCGTGCACCTCGCGATGCTGGCGGATGAATGCGGCCAGCCGGTCGGGTGGAACGTGGCGGCCGAAGCGAAGGGTCAGGAGCAGTGGGTGGCGGATGGTCTCCGGGCCTGGTGTCCGTTCAACCCAGGCGCCGAACGCCGCCCGACCCTCGGGCGTGATCGTGTACGGCCGACGCTGGCGCGTGCCGCGCTCTCCGGCGGTCACCAACCCGGCATCGGCCATCCAGGCCAGCTCGCGGTAGATCTGGCTCTGGGTCAGCGACCAGAACTCGCCGATCGCCTGCTGGGCCCTCGCCGCGAGCTGATAGCCGCTCACTGGGCCATCGTGGAGGAAACCAAGCAGCGACGCCGCGGTCGCGTTCAGGGTCCGAACGTTACCCACGCCGCTCTCCTTGACGTCCCACAGTGGCATATCGTACTGTCCACATGCATATGACACAGTAGCATATTCGGAGGAACGCCATGACACCCGGGTCCCGCCGGCTCGCCGGCATCATCCTCGTCGTCCTCCCGACCGTCGCGTTCGGTGGGGGTGCGCTCCTGACGATGATCCTCGGCCAACAACCCGGCTACCTCGATAATCCGCTGCGCCAGGATCTCTATCGCGCCGGGCATGCCCATGCGGCGGTGCTCCTGATCCTGTCCCTCGTCATCCTTCGCTACGTCGACGAGACGACCCTCGTCCGGACCTTGGCGGTTCCTGGCCAGCGACGGGGTCCCGATCGCCGCGATCTTCATGTCGGCCGGCTTCTTCCTGTCCGTCCTGGACCCATCGGCCACCGCGCCGAACGGGCTCATCAACCTCGTCTGGGTCGGTGGCCTGTTCCTCGTCGGCGGCGTGCTGACGACGGGCGTCGGGCTCCTGCGGGCACCACGAAGCTGACGACGGCGCGTGACGGCGACCGGGTCAGGCTGCTCCCAGGCGGAGGACTCGCGCGGTCTTCTCCGTGACATCCTCCAGGTCGACGAGGGTCGGGACGAGGTACGTGGCCAGGACCTCCAGGCCGTCGCTCGGAAGGTAGGCCCGGCCTAGGTCGCCGGTCAGGACCGTGGCGCCGCGCCCGGCCAGCTTGCGCAGCCACGGCCCGAGATGGTCAGCCAGCGCGGCCTCGTACCAGACGTCTCCGGCCAGGACGACGTCCCAGCCGTCATCCGTGCCGACCGGGTCGGCCTCGATGAGCAGCAGCTCGATGTCGTTGGCCGCGGCATTGAGCCGCGCGGCCTCGATCGCGTACGGCTCGATGTCGACGGCCGTGACCTCGCGGGCGCCGGCCAGCGCGGCGGCGATCGCGACGATCCCACCACCCGCCCCCACGTCGACGACCCGTCGGTCACGGACGAGCGAGGGCGTGTCCAGGACGTAGCGAGCGAGCGCCTGGCCCCCGGCCCACGGCCACGCCCAGTACGGCGGCGGGAGCGGCAATCGGTCATCGGCCAGGAAGGCCGCCTCCCAGAGGGGCATGGCCGAGCCGCCCAAGTGGAGGGTGACCTCGGGCACGAACGGCGCCGGTCCGACGGTCGTGTGGTCCGCGATGAAGGCTCGGCGCTGCTCGGGGGTCACCCGCGCAGTGTGGCGGGTCCTAGTCGGAGCGGCGGACCCACAGGCCCTCGTTGCCCTCGCCCCGGTTCTCGCTGTAGCCGGCGAGGTGGCGCGCGTCCAGGATGGCCACGCCGGCCGGCTCCGGATCGGAGTCATCGACGTTGGTGGCGCTGACCTGCGTGCGCGTGCCCCACGTGGCCCCGAAGTCGGAGCTCTGGCGGTGCCAGACGGGCGAGGCACCGGGCGGTCCGTACTTGAACACGACCGCCAGGACGCCGTCGCGATAGGCCAGGCTGGGGCGGGTGCTGAACGTGCCCGACGGCGCCGCCGCCAGGTGGACCGCGCCGGACCAGGTCGAGCCCTTGTTGCTCGTCCGTCGGACGACCGCCTTCATCGTGCCGGTCGCCGTCGTCGTGTAGGCGAACGCGGCCGAGCCGCCCGAAGCGACGAGGCTGCCGTCCTCGGACCCGTTGCGCGTCATGACCGTGGCCGCCGACCAGGTCGACCCACCGGTCGTCGACCGGCGCATCGAGACCGTGTCGCGGGCCGACGAATAGGCGAGGTACATGACCCCGGTCCCGAGGGCGAGCTTGACGTCACCACGATAGATGACCGTCCTGCCGGGCTCCGAGTTGGCCGACTTGGCCGCGAACCGCGTCGGGCCGAAGGTTTTGCCGCCGTCGGTGCTCGTCCGGGTGTAGATGTTGCCGGTCGATAGGCCGGTCCAGGCGACGGCCACGTGGCTGGTCGTCCGCCGGGCGACGTCCGTGTCGGCGATCCGCGAGGCGGCCGACGTGAGCGCCAGCGGCGTCGACCAGGTCACGCCACCGTCCGTGCTGCGCCGATAGAACAGGCGGAAGGCCACGTTGCCGGTCGAGCTGGTGACCCGTCGCACGTAGGTCAGGTCCACCCGGCCGAGGGCGGACGTCGCGCCCCAGCTGATGATGTCGCTGGCCAGCCGGGCGGTCGCCGACCAGGACGTTCCGCCATCGGTGGTCCGACGCTGGAGGATCGTGTCGCCGCGCTGCCAGATGGTCACGGCCCGTGCGGAGGCCGTCCGCAGGACCTCGCCGCGCACGTTCTCCCGGTCCGAGATCCGGACCTCGGTCCCCCAGTCCACGGCCGATACGGGTCCGGCGCTGACGGCCAGGAGAGCGAGCACGGCCACGGCCGACAGCCACCACGGACGGGCTGGGCCGACGGGTCGTCCGGACGATGGGAGGACGGAGCGGCGCATCGGAGCGATCCTTCGTGTGCGCCACCCGGCCGCGGGGTCGCGGCCGCCGGCCGGCGCAGGGGCATCCTGCCCCAGCCACGGGACTGCCGATACCGTCATCCGTCCACGAATCCGGTCGCCCTATGCCTCGGTGACGTCCTCGCGACCGGACCGCCGTCGGCTGGCGAGCGCCCGGCCGGCTCGCGCCCCGGCTCGCCCGCCGACGCGCGCGGCTCGCGCGACCCCGTGGCCCAGGACGACCGCGCCGGTGCGCGCGACCCGGGCCGCGGTCCGGGCGGCCTGACGGGCGATCCAGGCGGCGGTCGAGGCGACCGTGCCGAGATCGGCTCGCAGGTGGTCCGGCTGCAGGCCGACCGCCTCGAGATGCGCGGCTCGAGCCGCCGGATCCAGGCCGTCGAGGGCGACGCGCAGGGCGGCCAGGACGACGGCGATGTCGTCGAGCTGCCCGAGGACCGGGATGATCCCGGGCACGAGGTCGATCGGCGAGACGAGGTAGGCCGCCCCGGCCAGCACGGCGGCGCGCCGGGCCGGCGACAACCGTGGGTCGCTGCCCAGTCGCCAGGCCAGGCGGCCGTACGCCGGGATGCGGCGGATCAGGTCCCGGAACGGCTCGCTCGGGAACGGGTCATCGGCCATCGGGACATCCTAGGGCCGACCGTGCCCGGCCGCTGTCAGGGCAGTCGGCCGAACCAGATGGCGGACAGGCCCGCACCGAGCACGACGAGCACGAGGGCGGCCGCGGCGAACCAGGCGGTCACCTCCTGCTGCTCCTCGGTGAAGCCGACCCGCGACTGCAGGTTGTCGTAGACGGCGGCCAGCTCCTCGGCCGTCGGCGCGTCGAACGCCGTCGCCCCGGTGACCTCGGCGATCTGGGCCAGGGTCTCGGTGTCCGGCGGGACATCGAGCGTGACCGGCTGGCCGAACTGGTCCTCGACCGTGACCCGTCCGCTGGCCGTGCCCAGGGCGATGGTGTAGAACGGCACGCCCATCTCCGCAGCGCGCTCCGCCGCATCGAGCGGCTCCGCGGTCCCGACGGAGTTGGCCCCGTCGGACAGGAGGATGGCCGCGACGAGCGGCTCGTCACTCGGCTGGTCGATCGGGGCGTCCGGGGCGCTCGACGCATCCGGCGCCGCGGTGGCATCCGGCGTCGGGCTCGCGTCCGGCGCCTCGGTCGCGTCGGGCGTCGCCGCGTCGTCAGCGGCCTGGATCCCTTCGGCGATGTCGAGGACTTCCATCATCGCGTCGCCCATGGCCGTCCCGTCGCGCGGCTCGAGACGGTCGATGGCCGCCTCCAGGTCCGCCCGATCGGTCGTCGGCGAGACGAGCGTGACGGGTTCGGACGCGAAGGCCACGAGGCCCACCCGGATGCCCTCAGGGAGCTGCTCGATGAACGAGCGCGCAGCGGCCTGGGCGGCGTCCAGGCGGGTCGGCGCCACATCGGTCGCCTTCATCGAACCGGACACGTCGATGGCGAGCATGACCGTCGCATCCTCGCGCGGGACCGGCACGACCATCGTCGGCCGGGCCAGGCCCAGGACGAGGAGTGCGACCGCCCCGAGGTAGATGACCGGCGGCACGTGCCGGCGCCACGCCGGGCGCTTGGGGGCGAGGTTGGCCAGCAGGTCGAGGTTGGTGAAGCGGACGGCGTAGCGTGAGCGACGGCGCTGGGCCCAGGCATACAGCAGGAGCAGCGCGGGCACCAGGAGCAGGCCGACGAGGAGCAGCGGAGCCAGGAAGGTCATACGGGTCGTCCAGTCGTATCGAGGCCGCGCGCCAGGGCGGCGAGCCAGGAGCCTTGGGTGGTCAGTCGAAGGTGGCGGACACCGAGCCGGCTGAACTCGGCCGCCACGGCGGCGCGCTCGGCGGCGGCGCCATCGGCGAAGGCCTCGCGCAGCCGCCGGTCTCCGGTGTCGACGCGAAGCGTTCGTCCCGTCTCGGGATCGATAAGGGTCAGCTCGCCGATGTCGGCGAGGGCTTCCTCGCGCGGATCGACGACCTCGATGGCCAGGACCGTGTGCCGGCCGACGACGTCGGTCAGGGGACGGCGCCAGTCCAGCGGGCCGCGGAAGTCGGACACGATGGTCACGAGGCCGGCCGAGGTCCGGGACGCGGCCACGGTCCGGAGCGCATCGCTCACGGACGACGCGCCGCCGCCCTCCTCCGGCGCCTCGTCGGCGAGCGCCCGGAGCAGCCCCAGCATGCCGTTCCGGCCACCGGCCGGCGGCGACACGACGGCTCGCTCGCCACCGAATGCGATGACCCCGAGCCGGTCCGAGCGGCGTGCGACGAAGCGCCCGACGACGAGGGCCGCGCCCTCGGCGACATCGGCCTTGCGCCGGTCCGCCGTCCCGAAGTGCATCGAGGCGGACGTGTCGAGCAGCAGCCAGGCCGTGAGCTGGCGATCCGGCACGTCCTCGCGGACCTGCGTGATCTGGCTCCGCGCCGTGGCGTTCCAGTCGATGCGGCGGACGTCGTCGCCCGGCTCGTACGGCCGGACCCGATCGAGCTCCAGGCCGTCGCCCAGCCCCAGGCCGCGGTGGTCGCCGGTCAGGCGCCCGCCGGCTCGCCGGGTGAGGGCCACCTCGAGGCGTTTGACGAGGTCGTCCGCGATGGGGCCGGGTCCTGGCCGGGCCGGGGTCCGCGCGCGCCCGGTCACTCGGGCGAGATCCGAGGTCATGCCGAGGCGACAGGCTCGACGGCGAGATCGAGCTGCGGGGCCGGCACCAGGGTCAGGACCCGGGCGACGACCGAGTCGGCGGTGATTCCGTCGGTCAGGGCCGCGTAGCTCATGACCAGGCGATGGCGAAGGACGTCCGGCGCGAGCTCGGCGACGTCCGACGGCAGGACATAGCGTCGGCCGCGCAGGACCGCCAGCGCCCGGGCGCCGTGGACGAGGTTGATCGAGCCGCGCGGGCTGGCGCCGTAGGCGACGTAGCCCTCGAGGTCCGCGGCTCCCCAGTAGGTGAGCTTGCGGGTCGCCTCGACCAGGCCGACCGCATAGCTGATGATCCGCGGGTCGACATAGACGTCATCGACGCGGCGCTGAAGCGCGGCCAGGCCTTCGGCGTCGAGGACCTCGCGCGGCGGGAGGCCGCTCCGCAGCGAGCGGGCGACGATCTGCGCCTCCTCGGACGGGTTCGGATAGCCGACGAGGACCTTGAGCATGAACCGGTCGACCTGGGCCTCGGGCAGCGGGTAGGTGCCCTCCGCCTCGATCGGGTTCTCGGTGGCCAGGACGATGAACGGCTCCGGGACCTTGTGGGTGACCCCGCCGATGGTGACCTGGTGCTCCTGCATGACCTCCAGGAGCGCCGATTGGACCTTGGCCGGGGCACGGTTGATCTCGTCGGCCAGCAGGAAGTTGGCGAACACCGGACCGAGCTCGGTCTCGAACGTCGCGTCGCCCGGCCGGTAGATGCGGGTCCCGACGAGGTCGGACGGCATGAGGTCGGGCGTGAACTGGATGCGCTTGAAGCTGCCGCCCAGGACATCGGCCAAGGTCTTGATGGTCAGGGTCTTGGCCAGCCCGGGCACGCCCTCGAGGAGGATGTGGCCCCCGGACAGGAGGCCGACGAGGATCCGCTCGAGCATCGCGTCCTGGCCGACGATGACCCGCCGGACCTCGAACAGGATGGCCTCGGCGGTGGCTCGCGGGTCGGCGGGGTCGGGCAGGGCGCGCAGGTCGCGCGTCGACTCGGACGCGGGGTTCTGGGTCATGGCTGGCATCTCACGCTGCAGGGGTCGGGCCGGAATGGGGTCGCCCGATGCGGAAGCCTAGATTGGCGTGCGTTCCTGAGGGTTCGGTGAGAGAACCGGTATGGAATCCTGAACCGTTGGTCGTCACTCGACCGCCGATGTCTCCCGGTTGGCCGCCTCGAGGTACCCGCGGAACGAGTCGGCGAGCTGCGACACCTCGAGGGGCAGCACGAACTTCGTCGATGGACTCTCGCCGAGTGCCTTGAATGCCTCGAGGTACTGCAAGGCCATCGTCTTCTGATCGACCTGAGACGCAGCCTGGAAGATCCGCTCGAGGGCCAGCGAGAACCCTTCCGCCCGAAGGATCGCCGCCTGGCGGTCCCCCTCGGCCCGAAGGATCTCGGCCTGCTTGGTGCCCTCGGCCACGTTGATCGCCGATTGCCGGCTGCCCTCGGACTCGGTGATCACGGCGCGTCGCGTCCTCTCCGCCGAGAGCTGACGGTTCATCGCATCCTGGACCTCCCGCGGCGGGGTGATCTCGCGGATCTCGACCGTCGTGACCTTGCCGCCCCAACGCTCGGTGACCTCGTCGAGCTTGACCCGGAGGACCTCGTTGATCTGCTCACGCTTCGAGAGCACGTCGTCGAGCAGGATGTCGCCGATCACCGCGCGAAGCGTGGTCGTCGCGATGTTCTGGAGCGCGCCGTTGAAGTTCTGGACCTCGACGACGCTCTTGTAGGGATCGGCGATCCGCCAGTAGATGAGGAAGTCGATGCTGATGGGCGCGTTGTCCTTCGTGATGTTCGTCTGGCTGGGGACCTCGATGAACTGCTCACGTAGGTCCACGCGGATCCCGCGCTGGACGATCGGCACGACGAACACCCAGCCGGGTCCCTTCACTTCCTGAGGGCTCGTCCGACCCAGCGTGAACACGAGCAGGCGTTCGTACTGGTTGACGATCTTGATCGCGGCGAAGAAGAGGAACAGGGCGACGAGAACGAGGAACAGAGTGGCCAGTGCGATCGGGAGGATCTCCATCTCGTCTCCTAGCGGTGCTGTCCGGTCCCGGCCGCGGGAGCGGGCTCGACGATCAGCGTGAGCCCATCCTGATCGACGACACGGATCGGATCGCCTGAGGCGATCCGCGCGCCGCTGCGCGACCGCGCGGTCCACTGCTCGCCGGCGGCGAGCACGACGCCCGATGGCTCGAGGTCCGTCTTGGCGGTGCCGTCCGTACCCAACGGGACCTGGCTCGTCCCGCCGGCGCCGAACGCATCGTCCCCGCCACGACGTCGCAGGACGACCCGGACGATCCCGACCAGCACGAGGATGACGATGACGGCGGCCACGGCCGCGATGACGACCTGGTTCGCTTCATCCGTCACGGGCTGGCCTCCTCTGTCGCCGCGTCGCCGGGTCCGACCGGCTCGACGATGAGCGTAAGCCCTTCTTGCCCGATGACGCGGACCGATTCGCCGGCTCCGACCTCGGTCCCGCCGATGGTCTTCGCCGACCAGTCCTCACCGGCCGCGTACACGACCCCGAGGGGCGCCAGCGTGGCCTTGACCACGCCGCCACTCCCGGTCGGAACGGTGCTCGTGCCGCCGGCCCCGTACGCCCCGGCGAACCGCAGACTCCGCTGCCGAACGCGCACGACGGTTGCGAGCGCCAGGCCCATGAACGCCGCCGTTGCCACGGCCATGACGATCACGAGCGGTGCAGCCACGGTCACATCCGGCGCGGCCGGCGTGCCAGGCGCCGTGTACAGCGTGAACGCGCCCAGCACGAAACAGACCAGCCCAGCGGCGGTCAACAGGCCGTGGCTCGTGACGGTGGATTCGAGGACGAAGAACAGGATGGCGAGTCCGATGAGCAGCAGGCCCGCCACATTGAGGGGCAGGCTGCCGAAGCCGATGAAGGCGAGGACGAGGGCGATCGCGCCGAGCACGCCGGTCACGAAGTTGGGACTCTGCAGCTCGAAGATGAGGCCGTAGAAGCCGAGCGTCAGGAGGATGAACGCGATGTTCGGGTCCGACAGCAGGTGGATGGTCGCCTGGAACGGATTCATCGGGAGGTCGACGACCGGGGCGTCGGTGACGTCGACCGTGACCGCTCCGCCGGGCACGTCCACGACCTGTCCGTCGGCCTGGCGCAGGACATCGTCGATGGACACGGCGATCGCATCGACCGCGCCGATCTCGACGGCTTCGACGGCCGACGAGGACACGGCCCGCTCGACGGTCGATACCGCCCAGGCCACGTCCCGCCCACGCGCTTCGGCGATGGATCGGATGTTCGCGATCGCGTCGTTGCGCACCTTGTCGCCGATCGTGCCCTCCAGCTCCTCACCGCCGGCCCCGACCGGTGACGCGGCACCGATGTTCGTTCCGGGTGCCATGTAGGCGAGGGCCGCCGCGAGCGTGATGAACGTGCCGGCACTGGCCGCCCGCGCACCACTCGGGGCGACCCAGACGATCGCCGGCACCCGCGCCTCCAGGAGCGCCGACACGATGCGTTGGGTCGAATCGAGGCTCCCGCCGGGCGTGTTGAGGGTGACCACGACGGCCGGCGATGCGGCATCGACCGCCTGGCGGATGCCCTCCTCGATGTACCCGGCCATGACGTTGTCGACGATGCCGGTCGCGGTCAGGACGATCACCGGGGCCGCGTCGCCTGCGGGTGCCTCCGGGGTTGCCGGGGCCGGACTGGCTGGAGGGCCGGTGACCTGGGAGCAGCCCGCGACGATGGCGGCCATCCACGCCAGCGCGGCGACGACGAGAAGGGCGCCTGCGCTGGGTCGGAACCGCACCGCCAGGAACGACGGAGTCATCAGCGATCGCTCACCTCGCATTATCGCGCGTTCCGCCCGAATCGAGCCGATCCCCGCACGCGACGTCACGGGACCGAGCGCTGGCCGTATGTCAGCATCCACGACCGCGACGTCGCCCCGGATCAGAGGAGGATGGCGACGCCGAGGGCGATGAGCCAGACCGACCAGGCGATGTAGGCGATCGGCACGATGATCCCCGCGAGGCGCCAGCCGTCGGGCTCGTTGGGCCCGACGAACTCCAGGGTCCCGACGAGAAGGGCCACGCCGATGGGCACGCCGATGAGACCAAGCCAGCCCGGTACCGCCGTCGTCGAGACGATGGACGCGGCGACGAGCAGGGTCCAGATCCCGGTCGTGAGATAGCCGAGGTGCTCGCCGATGCCGACGCCGAACAGACGGTGGAGGGTGGCGAAGGTGACCTCGACCGACCGACGGGTCGCGTCGCCCTCCGGGCCGTCCGGGGCGGCGACGTAGCGCCGGGCGAGCTCGGGGACGGCGAACGGCCAGCGGACGAGTCCCAGGCCCTGGACGAGCGCCGCGACGACACCGACCGAGATGCTCATCGCCGTCAGCTCCGGCGACGCACCCAGGGTCATCGCCAGCAGGACCGCCAGCGGCAGCATCGCCAGGGCGCTGAGGAGCAAGGCCTCCCAGCGCAGGATGAGGCCCGCCCCGCCGGCGGCGAACCGGCGCAGGATCTCGTCCGGCTCGCGTCGCAGGATGTCCGGGTAGTCGAACGCCCGGCCCAGTTCGAAGAACGCCAGGTTGAAGGCGATCGGGACGACGATCAGCAGGACGGCCGTCAGGGTCTCGGCGGTCATGCCGCGATGATGCCCGGTCCGGACCAGCGGGATCGCGTCCCGCCATATATTTAGTCTTGACTTATATAAGTCACTACTTGTATTATCGGGCTCATGCACGCGTTCGACGTCCTCGGCGACCCGGTCCGGCGCCGGATCCTGGAACTCCTGGCCGATGGCCAGCTCCCGGCCGGCGCGATCTCGACCGTCGTCCAGTCCGAGTTCGGGATTCTCCCAACCGGCGGTCTCGCAACACCTCAAGGTGCTCCGCGACAGCGGTTTCGCGACAGTCACGGCACAAGGCACCCGTCGGCTGTACGCGGTCGACGCCGCGCCGATCCGGGAGGTCGACGACTGGATCGGCCACTTCCTCCCGTTCTGGGAGCAGCGTCTGGATTCCCTCGCCACCGAGCTCGCGCGCGGCAAGCACGACCGCCGTCTTCGGGCGGCCACCGACGACACGAGAGGAGCACCGTCCCGATGATCGACATCGTCAATGAGATCGCGGCCATCCAGCGCAAGGTGGGCGAGGGCCAGGTGCCCAGCGGCCCCGCCCGCGTCATCCACCTGCAGCGCGACTTCGATGCGTCCATCGAGGACGTCTGGGATGCTCTGACGGACCCGGAGCGGCTGGGTCGGTGGTTCCTGCCCGTGACCAGTGACTACCGTCTCGGTGGCCGGTACCAGTTCGAGGGCAACGCCGGCGGCGAGATCGTCGCCTGCGAACGGCCGGAACGCCTGAAGGTGACCTGGGCGTACGGCGTGGCTGCCAGCGACGCCGACGTATCCGAGGTCGAGGTCCGCCTGTCGAAGCTCGACGACGCGTCGACGCGACTCGATTTCGAGCACACGTCCGTCGTGCCCGACGAGATGTGGTCCGAGTACGGGCCGGGTGCCGTCGGCGTGGGCTGGGATCAAGGCGTCCTGGGGCTGGCCCGCCACCTGCACGGCGACCCCCCGCTCGACCCGGCAGCTTGGCCGATGTCCGCCGAGGGGCGCAGCTTCTTCGGGCGGAGCAGCCAAGCGTGGGGGGCCGCGAACAAGGCCGCCGGGGCGGACTCCGCCACGGTCGCTCGGAACATCACGAACACGACCGCGTTCTACGCCCCCGATCCGGAAGCGACGTAGCGACGTCGCTGGGCTCGGCTGCGCCTACGAGGCCGGGTGGTTGGCGACGAACAACCCGGTCGGGTCGTACCGCTCCCTGGCCCGCAGCAACCGGTCGTACGTCGCGACCGGGAAGATCGTCCGCGGATCCATCCTCGACTCCGCGAAGTTGAGGTAGCGACGCCCGCTGTCCCACGGACCGAGGACGCGGAGGATCCTCCCGACGTGCTCGTCCACGACGGCCTGCGCCTCGGCATCCGGCGTCAGGCCGAAGGTGAAGGCGAGGAACGGCTCAGCGATCGAATCGAGCACGCCGTGGTCCGGCGACCCGATGGCCGCGGCCCCGCCCAGGTGGCGGCACTCGACGTGCAGGAGCGATGACCCGACGAACGCGCGGACGAGCCTGTCGATGGCCGTCGGTGACAGGTCGGTGAGCAAGATCCCCTCGCCGTAGTAGGGCAGCGGGAAGTCAGGGTCCATGTTGACGACACTCAGCTGGCTGACCGGCATCGATGCCACGGTATCGAACTCCGGTCCAAGGTCGCGCAGCCGGCGGACAAGGTCGGACCCCTCGGTCGCGGGGCCGTTGAACGCCACCTCGACGAGGACGAACGATCGAGCGCGGAGATGGTCGGGCAGGAATGGAGCATCCGGCAGTTGGAGCATCCGGCCCAGGGACGTACAGCGGTCGGGAACGGTCTTGGTCCACGTTCGCCAGGCGTCCAAGACCTCCGCCGCGCGATCGATCGGCCAGAACAGGGCCCCGGCGTAGATGTCGTCGACCGGAACCAGGGCGAGCTCGAGTGCGGTCACGGCAGCGACGTTCCCACTGCCGCCGCGGAGGGCCCAGAACAGCTCGGGCTCGGTCTCGCGATCCGCCCTGGCCTGGCGGCCGTCGGCCAGGATCACATCGGCCGCGGCGACGCTGTTGCAGGCGAGTCCGAACTCGCGGACCATCCAGCTCAGGCCGCCCCCAAGCGCGTAGCCCGTCACGCCGACGTCCGGCGATGTACCGGCGAGGTAGGCCAGGCCGTGACGTCCGGCCGCGAGGGCGAGCGGCTTGGATCGGACCCCGGCCTCGACGCGGGCGAGGCGCGCGGCGACGTCGATCTCGATCCCGTCCAGCCGCTCGGTCTTCAGGAGCAGCGTGTCCCGGCTCCAGTCGATCGGTCCGGCGTTGTGGCCGCCGGCGTTGAAGGCGATCCGCAACCCGCGCTCCGCCGCGAAGCGGACCGTGGCGGCGACGTCAGCCGCCGACCCCGCGTAGACGACGGCGATCGGTCGCTGGTCCACGGCGAGATTCCATGCCTGACGGGCTGCATCCCATCCAGCATCCGTCGGCTGGACCACGTCGCCCTCGAGGCGATCGGCGAGTTCGCGGACGTCCATGGACCCCTCGGACGATGCGGCACGACGCATCCAGGGCTCGTGCCGAGGAGCCGTCCGCCGGTCGTCGCGGCATCGTACCCGAGGGCGATCGAGCAATGGCCTCGCGGGCCTCGATCAGGCGGCCGCTTGGATCTCCGTCGCGTCGCTGGGCTCGCTGGGCGCCGTGAGATACCGCTCCGAGAGCCGGTGATATGGCCGCGATCGCAGCGCTGCCAATGTGACCAGCAGCCCGATGACGCCGACGACGATGAAGATCAGCGCCATCCCGCGCTCCGGTCCGGTGCCGAACCACGGCCCGATGGACTCGGCCAGCGCGCCGTCGGTCATCGACGGGAGGATCCAGAACTGGGCGATCGGCCCGATGAGGAACGCGGTGACCGGCGCTGCGGCGGTCTCGATGCTCTGGGCGAATCCGAACACGCGTCCCTGCGCCTGGAACGGCACGACCTTCTGGATGACCGTCTGCTCCGAGGCCTCGGCCACCGGGGCGAGCACCAGGTAGATGAAGAAGCCGAGCGCCAGCGGCAAGATCTCCGAGCGGATCGGGAAGCCGATGGTCACGACCCACATGACGACGTTCGCGAGGAGCAGAGTCCGGACCGGGTTGCGGCCCAGGCCACGGCGTGCCACGGCGATCCCGCCGACGATGAACCCGAGGCTCGTGAACGCGATGAGGATGCCCCACGCCTCGACGGACATCAGCGATAGCCCGTACGGGTCCATGAGCGCCATGAACACGCCGCCCAGGAAGTTGTTGAACGTGGAGAACAGGAGCAGCCCGAGGAGCCCCGGGATGAGCCCGACTTCTCGGAGCGCGCCGCGGATGTCGATGACCCGTGGGCTATCCGCGCTCGGCTCGGGGGCTTCCTCCTCGATGTGGATGGTCAGGAGATGGAGCCCGGCGACGGCGGTGACGACGACGGCGATAACCACGCATGCGCCCATCCCGAGGAAGCCGATGGCCAGGCCGCTGAACACCGAGGTCAGGGCGAACGCCACGCCGTTGGCCGTGCCGACCAACCCATTGGCGCGGTCGCGACCTTCCTCTGGGACGAGGAGGGTGACCGTCGTCGACAGCGCGACGGAGCGCAGATTGCCGGCGATCGCCCCCACCAAGACGAGTGAGATGAACGCCCAGAAGGCGACGTTGCCGAGGTCGCGCAGCGCCGCGCCGGGCGCGACCGCGAAGACGAGCCCCGCCAGGCTGAAGGCCACGAAGGACAGCACGCTGGACAGCAGCATCGATGTCCGGCGCCGGTGCCGGTCCACGAACGTCCCAAAGATCATCGCGGACAGCGCGACCAGGAGCATGTAACCGCCGCCGATGATCGCCGTCGCGAGGACCGAGAGGGTCTCGAGGTAGACCCAGAACGTCAGCGCGAACCACAGGAAGTTGTTGGTGATGCTGGCCACCAGCGTGTTGGCGACGAGCAGATGGAACGTCCGCATCAGGCATAAGGATGCCGGAATCAGGACGAGCGTCGTCGAGACGTCGGCGTGGCAGGCTTCCCTTGAGGGACAAGTTCGGGCCCTCGTGACGCCAATACCCTTGAAGCGGCCGACGTGCCGCGCCACCGAGGGTGACTGTGGACCAGCGGGATCTCGTCGAGCGAGCCGGTCGGGGCGATCATGACGCCTTCGCGGGTCTCGTCGGCGCGTCCGTCGCGCGGCTGGAGACCGTCGCCCGCCTCATCCTCCGGGACCAGGAGCTCGCGCGCGACGCGGTCCAGGAGGCCTACATCCGAGCCTGGCGGGACCTGCCGGGACTGCGCGATCCCGAGCGGTTCGATGCCTGGCTCCATCGACTGACCGTCAACGTCTGCCTGGATGCCGTGCGTCGGCGCCGCCGCCGGCCGATCGAGATCGAGCTGTCACCGATCATGTCGCCGAGTGTCGGCGACCAGAGTGGGAGCATCGTCGACCGCGATCAGCTCGAGCGTGGCTTCCGCCGCCTCGGCGCCGATCAGCGGGCCGTGTTGGTCCTGCACTACTACCTCGGCTTGTCGGCCTCGGCTGTGGCCGAAACCCTCGGCATCCCCGTGGGCACGGCGCAGTCGCGCCTGAATCGGGCGTTGTCCGAGCTTCGAGCCGCGATCGCCGCCGATGAACGGTTGCCCATGGAGCCCCAGGCGGTGACCGCATGAACCGCCCCGAGTCCCTCGAGCGCGATCTGACGGCGTGGTTCGCCGAGCACGAGTCACCGCACCTTCCCGACCTCACCGACGACATCCTCTGGCTGACCGCCGGCACCCGTCAGCGGCCGCGCTGGAGCTTCTCCGAAAGGTGGCTTCCCATGAGCGTGACGACGCTCGGGCAACGGACGTTCGAGCCGTTCCCGTGGCGGTCGATCGGTCTACTCGCGGTCCTTGCCCTGCTCATCGCGGCCGTGGCCGGCGCCTATGTCGGTGGCCAGACCAGGCTCCCGGCGCCGTTCGGCCTTGCGGCCAACGGGCTCGTCGCGTACGCCCAGAACGGTGACACCTTCGCGGTCGACCCGGTCACCGGCACACGCCTGGCCATCACCACCGGGCCGGGTGACGACATCGAGCCGCGCTGGTCGCGCGACGGGACGCGCATCGTCGTGATGCGGCGATCGGGCGCGGAGACAAGGCTCGTCATCGTCGACCCGCGCAGCCGCGACATCATCGCCACGTCGGACCCCGTCACCGGATACGACACCGATACCGTCTCGTGGTCGCCGGATGGCCGGTTCCTGACCATCGGGACGGGCGCCGGAGGTTCAGCGACGCTGCATCTCGTCGATGCCAGCACCGGCGAGATGACGCTGCTCGCGATCGACTACGCCGGGCTCGACGTGTACTGGCGTCCCGGGACGAACGGCGAGCTCCTCGTCCTCACCGGCAACGGGCCCGATGTCGCACTGTCCGTCGTCAACATCGACGACGGCACGGCCATCGAGGTCGCGCGACCCCTGAGGCCCGGCGCGTCGCTCAGGCCGACGGGCTGGACGGCCGATGGACGGCGGGTGGTGTACACGCGTGGGGACGAGGATGACGTGTTGCGCACGCATGTCCGCGACATGGCGACCGGCGCGGAGGTCCGCATCGACGCCGCCCACGGGCGGATCTCCAATGACGGGACCCGGATGGTCGCGTTCGACGGGTCCGGCCGGATGTGCATCGTGCCGCTCAGTGCTGGTCCGTGCGTGCGCATCGGCGCGCCCTCGCAGCAGTTCGACCCGGGCCACGCCTTCGGCGGGTTCTGGTCGCCCGACGACGCCTGGATCGTGTCGCGCCCGGGCATCGAGGACTTGACGCCTCCCGATTACGGCGCCGTCCTCGTCGACCCGGATGGCGCGGCTCTGGACCAACCGTCGTGGCTGGCCGACGGTGGCGTGTCCTGGCAGCGGGTGGCCCCATGACCAGGGGTCACGGATATCGAACGTTCAGGTCCCGGGGATCGTCGTTCCCCATGACCGGCGCGTCAGGCCCGCCCAGATCGAACGGGCTCCAAACCATCGGATCGCTAGGTCCAGAGAGGGGCAAGCACATGCGCACACGACGCAGGTTCGCGATCCTCATCGCGATGGTCGGTGCCGTCGTCCTCGCCAGTGGCGTGGTCGCGGCGTCCAAGCCACAGGATGACCTTGCCGTCGTCCGCCAGGTCACGGCCGGGTTCCACGACATCGACGCGGCCAAGGCGGCCGGCTACGAGCTTGGCTACCTCAATGGTGCCGGCAACCGGATCATCACCAACTGCGTCGCTCACCCGACGGCCGGGGTCATGGGCTACCACTACTTCAACAAGGCCCTGATCGACGACAACCGGATCGACGTCCGGAAGCCCGAAGGCCTGGTCTACACCTCGGGGCCGAACGGCCAGTTCAAGCTCGTCGCTGTGGAGTACATCGTCCCGGGTGCGGGGTCGAATCCACCCGGCGTCTCCACGCCGCCGACCGTCCTCGGGATCGAGATGCACATCCTCGTGCCGGCCGTCGGCTTCTACATCCAGCACTTCTGGGTGTGGAGCCACAACCCGGCCGGGATGTACGTGGACTGGAACCCGAACCTCAGCTGCCCGTAGTCACAGACCGTGGACCGGCCCGTGCGATGTGGGTCGGTCCGCCACGTTCAGCCGGGGTCCGGGCTCATCCCGACCTGCCGCCTCGACCGCACTGCCGCACGGCTCACGAGCAAGAACGGGATCGACTAGGCCTTTTCGCCGGTTCGCGCGTCTATAGGGTATGACGAGAGCGCAGCCTGTCCTGGCCGGCGGCAGCCACGCGAATGCCATCGCCGCCGATGCGGCGATGGTGACCGAGCTCCACGACGCTCACGGGGCGGCGCTGTATGACTTCGCGCGCCACCTCGGCTTGAGTGATGAGCAGGCGGCCGATGCGCTCCAGGAGGCGATCCTGCGCCTCTGGCGCGAGCTGTCGCGCGGCACGCTCGTCGAGCGCCCGCTGTCCTGGCTCTATCGGACGGTGTACCGACTCGCGATGGAGCAACATCGCTGGCGCCGTCGGCTGTCGCTGCTGCTTCCCCGACTCGCGCCACACCGCATCGACTACGCCGGGCCAGAGAGCTCGGACCGTTTGACCGTCTGGGCGGCGGTCGATGGCCTGCCGCCTCGGCAGCGCCATGTGCTCTATCTCCACTACGTCGCGGACCTGACCTTCGAGCAGATCGCCGGCATCGTCGGCATCTCGCCCAGCGCGACCCGTACCCATGCCAGCCGCGGGATCGCGACGTTACGTGAGCGCCTCAGCATCGAGGAGGAGGCGTGATGGACGAGCATCGCCTCGAGCGCGCCCTCCGCCAGGGCCCACCCTTCACGGCGACGTACGTCCCGGTCTCGCTGGTACTCGACGAGCGACCGATCGTGCGCGATCCCATCGGCGTTGGCCGGCTGGTGCTGATCATCGCGATGACGGCACTGCTCCTTGCCGCCACGCTGGCGGGCCTCGCTGTCTTGGGGACGTTCCGGGACGATGGTGGCCCCGTCTCGAATGGCTGGGTAGCGTTCGCTCAGACCGCAGGCGGCTCCGCCGGGCATGACATCTACCTCGTGCGGCAGGGCGAGCCCGCGCGGCGGATCATCGGATCCGATTCCGATGGCCTGGACCAGCGTTGTCCGGCGTTCTCACCGGACGGGGCTCGCCTCGCTCATTGGGAGGTGAAGGCGACCGGTGCCGGCGCCTACCGCGGCGCCGCGCTGCTGATCTCCGAACTCGAAGCGGACGGTAGCGCATCGGAGGCGCTCCGGATCGACCTCGGGGAGAGGTTCCGGCTGTCGTGCGCCATCTGGTCGGCCGACGGTCGCCGGGTCGCCTTCGGTGTCCCACTGACATCATCAACCAACCCCGAGCGAACGGCAGCGGGAAGCGAGGTTTGGGTCGCAACAGTCGCCGACGGTCACATCGAGGTGCTACCGGACCTGCTGGCCACCGACCTGGAGTGGTCGCCTGAGGGTTCGCAGCTCGCCATCGCAAGCGGCCAGACCGAGCTGGTCCGCGGAGAGTCGTTGCGCGATGGATCCATCTACCTCTACGACCCGGACTCCGGCGACCTGCGGACCCTGGTCGGCCCATCGGGAGTCTCGTCGCTGACCTGGTCACCGGATGGCGAGCGGATCGCCTACCAGCGAGGATCGACCGACGGCGGCGGCATGGACCAGGAGATCTGGGTGGCCCGTGTGGACGGCAGCGAGGAGCACCGCGTCGCCCGCCGGTTCGGAGCCGTCCGCGGCATCGGCCCCGTCTGGTCCCCGACCGGAGATCGCATCGTCTACCAACGGATGAAGGGGTCCGGGACCGAATGGCACTCGGTCGTGCTCGTGACGCCGGACGGCGAGAGCGAGGTCGTCCTGCCCGATCTGCGGCTGCCGGATGGGTCGGCCGAATGGCGCCCGTCTGGTGTCACCTGGTCGCCCGACGGATCGGAGCTCCTCTACACGGTCTGGAGCAACAGCCGAGATGGGTTGCCTGAACGAAAGGCGCTGATCTCCGTTCCGCTCGGTCCAGGCGCAGACCCCATCGTGCTCCACGAGGACACGGAGCTCTCGAATGTCGACGGGGAGGGGTCCATGCCCATCCAGGTCTGGGGAAGGCTCCCGGATGGATAGCGCGCGTCAGTCACAGACAACGGAGGAACACCTGACATGAGCACGATCCTGTCCTTCCGTCGCGGCCTGATCGCCGCCGCGATCCTCGCCGTGCTCCTCGGCGCGTGCGCTGGCGCGGACGGCCAGCCGACGGCCGACCCGGAGCCGATCGCCTCGCCGGAGGCGGCTGCCGAGTCGATGACGTCGCCCACGTCCGCTCCGCGACTGACCCAGAGCTTCACCTCGCCGCTGCATGGGATCTCCGTCTCGTATCCCGAGGGCTGGACGGCGCAAGCGGCGACCGAGCCCTGGACTGAGCCGACGTTCCCCCTCGACTTCCAACGACCACACGCCGACTTCCTGTACGACCCGAACCTGACGCATAGCCTGTTCCTGACCATGGCGTCGCAGTCGATCGGGAATTCGTCGCCCGAGGACTGGGTCGCCGCACAGATGGCCAGCGGCGAGGGATGCACGACGACAGAGCCGATCTCCGTCGACACCGCCACCGGGCTGATCGGGGCGGACGGCTGCCATGTCGCGGTCGTCACGACCGCTGGCCGCGGCTACTGGATCCAGCTGTATACATCCGTCGCGTTCTCCGCCGACGACTCGGCGTGGTTCGAGGAGGTTCTGGCCACCGCGCAACTCCGACCGTAGGAGGCGGTCGATACGCCGTCGGCGCGGGGTAGCCCGCACCCGGACGCGGAGCATGCGCGGCGGCGACACTGAGCGACATGCAGCGAATCCGCGACGAGCTCCGTCGCGCTGGTCAACCGGCACTCGCCGTGTTCACGGCCTTCCTCCTGGGCGCGATCCTCATCGTGCTGACCGACTTCGAGCACCTGCGACAGATCGGGACCGATCCGCTCGCCGCGATCGGCGGCGCGTTCGCTGGCGTGCTCGAGGGCTACCCGGCGATGTTCTCCGGGGCGATCGGCGACCCGGGCCGCATCGTCGCCGCGATCCAGAGCGGTGACGCCGATGACATCGCGGCCGCCCTTCGACCCATGTCCGAGACCCTGATCAGCGCCACGCCGTTCATCTTCGCCGGCCTGGGCCTCGCGGTGTCGTTCCAGGCCGGCCTGTTCAACCTCGGCGTGGACGGGCAGTTCCTCATCGGCGGCCTGGGCGCCTTCATCACGGTGACGCTCGTGGCCGGGTTCCTGCCGCCGCTGCTCGCCCTGGTGGTCGGGGTGGTCGGCGGGACCATCGCCGGTGGCGCCTACGGGTTCATCCCCGGCTATCTCAAGGCGCGGACGGGGGCGCATGAGGTGATCACCACCCTGATGCTCAACGGCATCGCACCGAACCTCGCCTTCCTCATCGTCGGGATGATCGATCTCTCGGGGCCGCCGCCGGCGATCCCCGCCGTGCCGCGGATCACCGACCTGCCGACGATCCGCGTGGACTACGGCTTCGTCGTCGCGATCGCGATGGCCGCGGTCGTGTCGTTCCTGCTGTTCCGCACCACCCTCGGCTTCGAGCTCCGAGCGATCGGCTTCAACCGCACCGCCGCCCGCGGGGCCGGCATCCGGCCTGGCCGGACGATGGTGCTGGCGATGTCGGTTTCCGGAGGGCTGGTCGGCATGAGCAGCGCGTTCTTCGGCCTCGGACCGGCCTCGGGCTTCTCCGGCGGGCCGACATTCGAGTTCGGGTCGGTCGCGATCGCCCTCGCCCTGCTCGCCGGCCGGCGGCCTGGCGGCGTCGTGGTCGCGGCCCTGCTCTACGCGGCGCTCACCACCGGCGCCAAGAGCATGGTCATCGTGACCGGCATCCCGCTCGCGCTGCTCGTCGTCATCGTCGCCTTGGCCATCGTGTTCGTGGCGGCGCCCGACCTGACCCGGTCGATCTGGCGGCTCGGGCCGCCGAAGCCGAGCGCCGACACCATCGGCCCGACGGGCTCGACCTGACACCGGCCGCGCATGCCAACGCCGGCCGCCGGTCAAGAGGGAGTGGAGCCGACACTCGGATTTGAACCGAGGACCTGCTGTTTACGAAACAGCTGCTCTACCGCTGAGCTATGTCGGCCCGGGAGCAAGGATAGCCGATGCTCTCGGACAGCAGCGTTGCGTGGCTTCGGTTGGATCCGTTCCACGCTGTTTTTGCTCCGACTCGGGCGTCGACCGTCCTGGTCGCGTCGCTACCGGATGACGACGGGAGCGAACTTCGGGATCAGGCTCCGGGATCCGACTCCCGGCTAGCCGCCGGCGTCGCTGACATAGATCCCCGTCCTCAGCGACGACGACGACCGCGGGGATCCCAGCGCGGCATCACCAGACCCAAGAGTGCCGAAGCCCCCGAGATTCGTGCCGTCGGTGTCTGAGACGAGTACACCGGGCCGGTCGCCTCGGCTCGGGCACGATCTCACCTGGCCGCGTGCCGGCGGCAGTCTTGAGGCTGCCGGCGCTGCGGTAGCCGCGCCGGGTACCGAACCTGGCAGCAAGAAGCCCCGGCGTTGCCGGGGCTTCGATGCGGTGTCGTCGAGACGACTAGGCCGTGACGGGGACCCGCACGGGTGACTCGATGACGCCGAGCTGGACGAGCATGCTCAACTGGTCGGTGACACCCCAGTGCTCGGTCAGGCGCCCGTTCGCGACCCGTCCGATGTGGATCTCGGTCCAGGTCGCGTGCTTCCCGGTCGCCGGCATGCCGGCGAACTCACCCTTCATGGTGCCGCTGGCGGTCAGGCGATGCACGATCCGGTCGCCGCCTTCGACCACGTCTTCGATCGTGTAGCGCAGGTCGGGAAAGGCCTTCTTCAGCGCGATCGCGGTCTGCTTGAAACCGGCGCGCGTCGGGGGAACGCCCGGCTGCGGCGTGTGCTCGACGTAGTCCGTCGCATAGAGCTCGTCGATGAGCTCGAACTTGTTGTTGTTGATGACCTCGAGCGGAATGCGCTCGATCATCTTCTGGGTTGCCGTGGTCATGGTGGACCACCTGTGCTTCGATCCGCGCTGCCGTGCGAGTCCAGGTCAGAGCCCCTCGATGGGTGCCCACCGGGTGTGAATTTCCCCGGCACCTGGTCGGTTGGGGGCGGTACGGAATAGTTCGTAGTGTATGGTACATTCTGTACGATGTCAACGGAGCGCCTGACGCCGACGTCGTACCTGGTCCTCGGGCTCCTTGCCCGCGAGGGCCCATCGACGCCGTACGCCCTCGAGCAGCATGTCAAGGCCACGCTCGGGAACTTCTGGTCGTTTCCGCACACCCTGCTGTACAGCGAGCCGCCCCGCCTGGGGGCCCTCGGCCTGGTCACCGAGACGCGTGAGACCGAGGGTCGACGTCGACGGGTCTTTGCGATCACGCCCGCAGGTGCGTCCGCACTGGGCGCCTGGCTCGATCGACCGTCGCGTGCGCCGACGGAGCTTCGCGATCCGGGACTCCTACAGCTCTTCTTCGCGGACCTGGCGTCGGATGATGCGAAACGTCGACTTGCCGAGCGACAACTCGCGATCCACGAAGCGAAGCTCGCCGCCTACCGTGAGGCGGAGCGATACGAACGGCGGACGGATGGACCTCAGCGGGGCCAGCGGACGGTCGAGCACTGGCGCGGCGAGACCCTGCCGATGGGTCTGCGGTACGAGAGCGCGGCGGTCGATTTCTGGACCGACGTCGTTGCGAAAGCCGGCGCGGCCGCCGAGGCGAAGCCCGGCCACGACTGACGCCTGGTGGCCGGGGCCTTCACCTGACTCCGTCCGGCATGGGAGCCGAGGAGCCTGCTCCTACCCTCGTCATCGGTCTAGCCTCGTCTCGACCGCAACCCCGGCCCGTGGTCACGGCGCGACGACGCCACGTCAGACGTGCCGGTGGAGGTCCGTGCCCGGTGCGGTGGCTGGGACGTCGTCGTCCCGCGGCGCCTGCTCCCACCCCATCTCTGCCACATCGCGTTGCGGTACCGAGAGATGGATCACGTCGTGTTCGACGTTGGCGATCGCGGAAGCGGGAACATAGACGTCGCTGGCCAGCCCGTCGACCAAGGTGAGCACGTAGTTCTGGCCCACGCGCCGCACCTCGCCGATCCGCTTTCCATCATTCCCGACCACCGCCCAGCCGGGCTTGAGATCCGCCATACGCATCTTGGGTCGACCTCCTCAGTCGCGATCGACCCACTGTAGCGCGGGTCCCTCACGACCCCGGTAGTCTCAGCTACCCGGCCCTGCCCCGACGGTCCGCGAGAGCAACCGCCCAGCTCGCGCCGTTCGTCGGCCGTGAGTGCGTCGAGGACCGACGCCCTTGATCGGGCCACCGCCGCGCGGCGCGGCACGATAGGAACGCGTTCGTGAAACTCGGACTGCGGATCTACTCGTTCACCTGGCCGGGCGGCCTTGTCGGGGCCCGATCGGCGATCAGCGTCACGAAGTCGGTCGCGCTCAGGACGCCGATAGGCTCGTCCTGCTCATTGACGATGACGAGTCGGTGGACCCGCTCGTCAACCATGATCCGTGCGGCCTCGGCGAGGGTTGCCGTCAGGCCCACGGTGATGGGCGGCGTGGACATGAGTTCTCCGACCCGCAGGCCCGACGCATGGCCGCGCACGAGCTTGCTCAGGGCGGGCCCGCCATCGAGCAGCAGGTCCGTCCGGCTCAGGACTCCCACCAGCTGCCCCTCGCCGTCGACGACTGGCAGGCCGCTGATCCGGTACGTGGCGATCAGTTGCTCGGCATCTTCGACCGTCGCATGCGCGCCGACCGTGACCGGGTCCATCGTCATCACGTCCGCAACCGTCAGACGGTCGAAGGCCAGCTGCGTCAATTCCTGTGGGTCGTTGCGCATCGTTCAGTTCCTCGTTCGGTGGATCGAACCACTCACTCTTGGAGTGTCGGCGGCGTCGACGCGAGGCGCGACAGCCTCATGGCCCGTCCTGGGCGTCCCTTTGTCACAGCAGTCGTGGTCCGCGTCGAGTTCGGGCTGACATGGCCCCGACGGCTCCATCGTCGGCATCGATAGCGGTCAGCGGCCTCGCTATGCGACGCGGGTGACGACGCGCTGGCTCGCCCGGATCGCCGGAGCCGCTTGAGGCCATCGCCAAGAGGAGGGTCCAGCAGCCGCGGCTGACACAGAGGCTCGACCTTGTCGTCGTGTCGAAGCGTCGCTGGGCGGTCGACGGAGACGCAGGGTCGCCTGAAGGGGTCGCATGCGCGCCGAAGACTGGTTCCTAGCCGCTCACATCAAAGGCGATGCGCATCCCCATCACGTAGTGCGCTTCCTTCTCCGTCTCGTCATAGATGTTGCACAGCAACACGTGCTTACCCGGCGCGAGCGTCACCGTCAAGGATCGGGTCTCCCCTACTGGGATGTCCTCGATCTCGTCGACGACTTCCATTCCGGTCCCCGACTCGGTGACCGCGCCGTTCGCATCGACGGGCAGTGCTCCCGGATCAAGATCGGTCTTCAGAACCACGAACTCGTGGACGTCTTCCGGGCCCGCGTTCGTGACCTGGAATGTGACCTCACCGGCCGCAACCGACGTAGATGCCGGGACGACCGCCCACTCCTGGAGTGTGATCTGCACCGTTCCAGCTCCGGCGGCTGCACTCGGGCTTGCGGATGCAGCCGTCGGGCTGGGACTCGCTTGGCCCGACGCGCAGGCGGATGCAGATAGGGCGACAGCGACGAGCGATACCGCCATGAGGGTTCGCCACCCGATCGTTCGATACATCTTCGTGGTCCTCCCACATCTGCTTCTCGGATGATGCCGTCGCGAACTCGTGGCGGGTGAGAAGCGTCCCGCCAGGACTCCCCGAGCCAACTGGGTTCAGGTGTTGGTCAATGGCTCGGGGGCAAGGGCGGCCTGGATAGCCTCATGCAACCGGGCGCCCGTAGGCTGGCCCAGGAGCACGGTGACCGCGTGCCGGCCGACGGTCTCCTCCCAGCTAAGTTGGAGCCCGGGCGACGTCAGCACGACCGGCCGGTCCGGGTGGATCTCGCGGATGTTCTCGATCAACGTCCGAGCACCTTCCGCGTCGCCGCTCGCCCAGACGTCGTAGACGAGGACGTCGGCACGCTCCGCGAGATCACACTCCCGTCCGGCGAGGACGGGGCAGCGGTTCCGGGTCGGCCCGCCGCATTCGATGACGTCGTAGCCGAACCGTCGGAGGGAGTCGGCCTCTTGGCCGGCCAGGTCGAGGTCGTGATGGACGACGAGGACCCGGGTCATGTCACCACCTCCGCGCGATGCGCCTCGTCCGGCCCGCTTCGGCCGTATCCGAGGATCGTGGGCGGCTGCGGGGGCTTCAGCGAGTGGCGAAGGTCACCCATCTGGGGGCCGTCCGGCCCGCCGACTTCAGCCGCGGCCGTCCTGTGATGGCGGCCGTGAGGGAGAGCGGACCCGTCTGCGACGCTTCCAGGGGTGTTCGCGAAGGTGGTCTAGCCCCTCCCTGACCCGATGCGGACGTTGCCCGATGTGGCCGGCGCGGTCACGTGCCGGTCGGCTCAGTCGTCGGCCACTGGGCAACGAGCAGGACGACCAGCACGATGACATCGAAGGCGAGGGCCATGATCGCGCTGCCGGTGGCGATCCCGTCCCAGAACAGGACGATCCCGACGATCGACACGATCGAAGCCGCGATGGTGACCGACCGCCACCACTCCTGCGCCGTCACGAAGCCGACCACGCCACCGATGAAGAGCGCGATGGCCGTGGCCCAGATGACGACGGCCACCGCGCGGGCCGCGGTATCGCCGGTCCATGCGGTCAGGGCCCAAGAGTGACTCGTCTGGCCGGCCCAGTCGGCGAGCCGAAGCGCCGGCGCAAGGAACAGCACATGGCCGACGGCGTGCACGAGCACGACGACGGCGACGAGGATGGTTGACATGGCAGCCTCCTGCGGGCCGAGTGACAGCCGCTGTCGGTGACGGTCGCGGCCGTTCGACCGATCAGACCGTCACGCAGGAACGGCGACCCCGGTCTGCGCGCTGGTCCTGGCGATCAGCCGCGATGTGAGCGCCACCGCCAGCGAGACCGCGACGCTCAGGGCGATCGAAACCACGACGAGTGTCAGGGATCGGTTCATGACAAGCTCCCGGGCAAGACGTTGACGACACCGGGCACAGATCCCGGTCGTCCCGATGACAGCCGATGGACGCGCGGCGCGGTAGAGCCATCGGCACTCGACCAGCGGGCCGACCGGACCGTCGTCAAGGATCTGCGATCGGAACCCGACGCATGGCCCGTGAGGTCGGGCGAAGCGGCCCTTGTTCTCTGGTGGCGGGCGGCGCGAGCATGCTCTCGGGTGCGCCTCGAGGACACCCGGCACGCGCACGGGCGGCCGCATCGAGGCGCTGCCCGGATGGAGGTCTGACATGTTCGGACGTATCGCCCTCGCAGGCACCGTGATCGGTGCCTCAGCCGCCGTCGGTCTCGCGGTCGCCAGGCGCGAATGGCGCACCTGGGGCATCGACCCTCTGGAGGCGACCCGCGCTCTGCCGGGCGACGACCTCGTCGCGGATGCGAACGCGGTCGAGACCCGCGGCATCGATCTCGATGCACCGCCCGAGGCCGTCTGGCCGTGGCTGGTCCAGATGGGCTATGGCCGGGCCGGCTGGTACAGCTACGACGCCATCGATGTGAACCAGTCGAGCTCCCGCGTCATCGCGCCGGACATGGAGACGCCCGCGGTCGGCGACATCATGCCGACCCATCCCGGGGGCGGGTTCGTGATCAAGGCGATCGAGCCGACGCAGGCACTCGTTCTGTACGTGGACCGCGAGATCGCGTCGCGACAGGCCACGGAGCACCCGCTCGAGTCCGCCTCGCCCAACGTCCGCGCGACCGGCCGGTTCATGGACGCTGCGTCGGACGGCGACTTCGCTGCGAGCTGGTCGTTCGTCCTGGAGCCGACCGGATCAGGTGGGACTCGGCTGATCGAGCGCGCGCGAGCGCGGATGGAGGCGCCGCGGGGTGCCGCTGCACTCCTGCGGCCGATCCTCGGCTTCGGCGTGTTCGTGATGATGCGACGGCAGCTGCTGGGCATCCGCGACCGGGTCCATGCGATGACCAGGGCGGCCGAAGGCGGAGCGGTCTCGACGCCCGCCGCCATCTGACGCCTCCCGCCTTGCGGCCGCTGACCGCGTCACCTCACGGATGCAACGATCCCGACGCTGAGATCCACCAGGTTCGCCCGGCAGATGACGCCTTCGCGGTGGGTCGCGCTCAGTCCGGCGTAGGCGGGGCACGTCCAGCAGCTTTCGAGGTCGGCGAGGCCTCTTCGAGGGCACACGACTCGCCCGTCCTCGATGGCCAGGATGCGATCGCGCCGATGGTCGCGGCCATTCCGATCCGTCTTCATGAGGGCCTCCTGACGACAAGCCTGGCCGGCGGTCGGCTACTCGTGCCCCGTGGGAACCGGCAAGTCACCGTTGCGGACGACCAGGACCGAACATGTGGCATGTTCCAGGACGTTTCGGGCCACGCTCCCCAGGACGAGTCGCGATAGGCCCGTGCGGCCGTGGGTCCCTATGACGATGACGTCGGCCTTCCAGGCGGTTGCCGCTGCCAGGATCTCCGTCGCTGCGTCGCCTTCGCGCGGCTCCGCTTCGGCTGCCAGACCGGCGGTCCGAAGCTCCGCCACCATCTGGCGGGCGAGGTCGTCTCGCTGCGCTCGAGCGGCCGCAGCGGCATCCGCATAGATCGGTTGAAGCTCGAGCGAACCGTCGACCGGGACGTTCCACCATGGAACCTCGAAGTCGGCGACGCTCACGACACGGACCGAGGCATCGGCGAACATGGGCCACGCCCGGAGCAGGTCTGCCGCCCGCTTCGCGCAGGACGAGCCGTCCCAAGCCAGGACCACCCGGCCGGTCCCCTGGCGTCGCGCCACCAGTACCGGCACGGGGGAGTCGTCCACCACTTCGGCCGACACCGACCCGAGCAGCATCGTCTCGATGGTCCCGTGGCCACGACTCCCGACGACGATGAGGTCGGCCGGCATGGAGCGCGCCCGCTCGACGATGGTCGTGGCCGGGCGCCCGGAGAGGACGACCGCCTCGGCGCTCAAGCCGGCTCGGGTCAGCCGATCTCGGGCTTCCTGGACACGTCGCTCAGCCTCGGCTCGGACCGCCATCTCGATATGGTCGGCCTGGATCAACGCCAACGTCGGCCAGGGACCGCCGAACAGGCCCGGACCGGTCTCGACCGCCTCCGCGACCAGGACCTCGGTTCCCACCGGCCAGACCGCGTCGGCGACCAGGTCGACCCCCAGCCGCGCAGGCTCCGATCCATCGGTCGCGACGAGAACCCGCATCGGCGAGCTGTCCATCGCCTCGCTCCTGTCTTGTCGCCGTGCTCCGTCACCTTCCATCGCCGGTCATCTCCTTCGTCAGCCGTGCCAGGAGGATGGTCGGGTCTCCGTCCCAGCGCAGCGGCCGATGGATGCGGTGCCGCGGGCCGAACGGCCCGAATCGACCGCCCCGCAGGCGACAGCGGCGATGCGTCCGAGCGGCCCCAGCCTTCGGGTCGGACGGCACTCGTCTGCGAGTCGCGCCCCCGCGAGACTGGATCGTGCAGGCGGTTCGGAACGACGCCGCACTGGCCGTGCCGCCGACTCGCGCGTATCGGAGGTGTGGGGCCTCCGCCACTCTCGCCCGGAATCACGCCGTGCGTATCGGCGATGTGGGCCGGGCGCGTCCACGTCAGGAGCTACGAGATGACCCATAGGGTTGACATGCACGATCTGGAGCCGCAGGCGATCGCCTCGATCCGCGACGGCTGCCAGAGAGACCGCATCCCGGCGTTCCTCGAGACCGCCTTTGCGGAACTCTTCCAGCGACTTGGTCGCCTCGGCGTGCGTCCAAGCGGTCCGCCGCTCGTCATCTATCACGAGTTCGGTGTCGATGCCATCGACGCCGAGGTGTGTGTGCCGATCCGCGACGTCATCGATGCAGCCGGCCGGGTCCGAAGTCGCGTCGTGCCGGGGATGACCGTGGCCAGGACCGTCCACGTCGGGCCGTACCAGGAGCTCGAGAGCGCGTACGCCACGGTGACCGAGTGGGTCAGCGACCATGGGGCTGAGGTTGCTGGTCCCCTCCAGGAGCGATACCTCAACGGGCCTGGGGATGGCGTCCCGCCGAGCGAGTACCGGACCGTCGTCGAGTTACCGATCGTCCCGTCGACGGTCACCGCTCGGACGTGACCGACGTGATCTCGGGCTAGCCCACCGAGGCCTCGCGAACCGAGGCCTGCCGTCTCCCATCGAGTTCCTCCTGCGACCTCAGGTCGATGGCCTGAGGTAGACCGGGTAGTCGCGCACCTCGATCGGCTGGCCGTCGGCTTCCGAGAGGTCCCAGACCCGCAACGTGCCCCATTGGGCCTTCGAAACGTCGTAGGACAGGGTCAGGGCAAACCGGCCCCAGCATCCCGTCCCACAGGTCGCGGTGACCGGCTCGTCGACCAGTGCCTTGCCGGTGCGATCGAGGAGGGCGATCCGGAACTGCGCTTCGAACACATTCGCGAGCCCAGCGATCCGCCCGGGCGTCAGCAGGGCGGCACCCCACGCCGGCCGATCGACGAAGATCGGCGGCAGGAAGTCGTCACGGTACGTCGCGCGGGTGACGGGCTTGTCCAGGATGATCCCTTCGGACGAGAAGGTGCTGACCGGCTTGCCGTCGAGCTTGAAGCTGACGCGGTCGACCGTCGAGAACTGGGTGAGTGTGAAGACGACCTGGGCGAGGCGGCCGCGCATCGAGAAGCTTCCGCCACCCACCGCGAACGCACCGGACAGGTCGACGGTGGCGAGGCCTCCCGAGATCTCGATGTCGAGTAGCTCGGTGCCCGCCGGGACGAGTGTCGAGATCCGTGGCGACGCCGATCGCTCGTTGGCCGACGGGCCGGCGAGCAGCGCAGTCATCGCGGCCCTGGCGGTGGCCGGGCGCTTGGGCACCGTGCGCAGCACAGGCACCAGACCGGGATCGCCGCCGGCCGGATCGCCGAGCAAGAAGTACGCTCGAACGACCATCGTCGGAGCGGGCGTCGCCGAGGGTGTGGGCGGCGGGACGGTCGGGTTCGGCGTCGCCGGAACGGGCGTCGGGGACACCATCGGCGACGGCGTCGGAGCGACGGTCGGAGCGGGCCTCGAAGGCGCGGTCGTTGGCGACGGGACGCTGACGGTCGGCGTGCCTGTGGCATCCGGACGCTGGCTTGCGGGAGGCGCCCCGCAGGCCGCGACGAGGACAAGGACGAGGAGCGCGGCGATCGGCTGACAGCGGGACACGGTCGTGGCTCCCGACTAGGGATTCATCCACCCTCAGCATCGACGGAACGCCGTCCGGCCACATCTGCCGGGCATCCTGAACGTCCCCGCCGATCGGCCCTACCTTGTCGACTCTCGGCGAGCCCTCTTGCGGTCCAAGGGCGTCCACGTTCGATGGGTCGAAGGCCAGTAGCGTCGCGCCGCTCGCTCGAGGGGGCGACCGCGGTTGCCGAACGGGCCGATCGCCCCGGAGGTGGCAGGCCACTTGCCTCTGGTCATGGACGGGCCCGAGATCGACGATGGCGGCATCCGGAGGACGGAAGGAGCGGATGGTCATGAGAAACATCCTTGTCGCCTACGACGGCGGAGAGCCGGCACATCGCGCGCTGGAGACCGGGATCGACTTGGCCAAGCGGTTCGAGGCGTCGCTCGGGATCGTGAGCGTGATTCCCGTGCATCCCGGACGCGCGCCCATCGATCCCTGGGATGACAAGGCGGTCCATGACCGCCAACTGGCGGAGGCCCGGGCGGTCGTCGCGCGCCATGGCGTGGCCGCGGAGTTGTTCGAGCCGTCAGGCGATCCGGCAACGTCGATCGAGAACATCGCTGAACAAGGCCACTACGACACGATCGTCGTCGGGTCGCGAGGGCTCGGGACGCTCGACCGGATCCTGCAAGGCAGCGTCTCCGGTCACGTGGCGGCCCATGCCAAGGCAACAGTCGTGGTCGCCCGTTAGCAAGGCGGCGACCGCGTTTCACGAATTGAAAGGACGCGCGGCATGCGACCGACGCAGACCACGCCGCCGGTGATCGAGGGCTATGTCGCCCCGGGCTTCGAGGGCGTTCGCAACGCGTTCGCCGAGAACTTCACCCGACGCGGTGAGCTGGGCGCCGCGTGCTGCGTCTACCAGGACGGCGAGCCGGTGGTCGATCTGTGGGGCGGCGTCCGAGACAAGGCGTCCGGCGCCCCCTGGGAGTCCGACACGATGGTCCTGGTCTACTCGGCGACCAAGGGCCTGTCCGCCCTCGCCATGGCGCTCGCGGCGTCGCGAGGTCTGTTCGACTACGACGAACGGGTCTGCGCGTACTGGCCGGAGTTCGCCCAGGCCGGCAAGGGGGAGATCACCGTCAGGCAACTCCTCGCGCACCAAGCTGGCCTGTTTGCGTTTGACGAGCCGGTGGATCGAGCCGATGTCGAGGACCTCGATCGGCTCGCTCGCATCATGGCCAGGCAGACGCCCGCATGGCCGCCCGGCGAGCGCTACGCCTACCACGCGATCAGCCTCGGCTTCTACGAGAGCGAGCTGTTGCGGCGCGTCGATCCGCAGCACCGCAGCATCGGCCGGTACTTCGCCGACGAGCTCGCCGGTCCACTCGAGCTCGAGTTCTACATCCGTCTCCCGGAGGACATCCCCACCGCCCGCCTGGCGCCGCTCGAGCATCCGGGCCTGCTGCGGATGCTGACCGGGATGCCGGTCCCGCTCATGCTCGGAGCGATGAACCCGCGTTCGGCGCTCCACCGAGCGCTCGTCGTCAACCCGGGCTCGGAGCTGCCGATCGATCGAGAGAAGGTCTACGCGCGCGACCTGGAAGTGCCGTCCGGCGGCGGCGTCGGCACCGCCCGGGCGATCGCCAAGGCGTACGGCGTGTTCGCCGCCGGCGGACGGGAGCTTGGCCTGCGGCCGCAGACCCTCGCGGCCCTTGCGGCACCGGCCATCCCGCCGCGGCGTGGGCCGATGGACGAGTGCCTGAAAGGGGAGGTCGCCTTCTCGCTCGGGTTCATGAAGCCGACCCCAGGCTGGCCGTTCGGCCATCCTGGCTCGTACGGCGCCCCGGGAGCCGGCGGGTCACTGGGCTACGCCGACCCGCAGGCTGGCATCGGCTACGGATACGTCACGAACCAGATGGGGACCAACCTGTCCGGCGATGCACGAGACGTGGCCCTGCGACGCGCGTTGCCCGGGCGCCTGCGGGCCGCGGCCTGATCGTGGGCCCCTGATGGATCCGACTGTTCGCCGCGTTCGACAGACGATCGACGCCGCGGCCCGGGCCGCGGTGTTCATCCTGAAGGCCCTGCCGGCGACATCCGGGGCCATCGACCGAGTCACACCGGCGCCGGTCATCGAGCGCCTCGCCTATCCCGCGCTGAGCGGCCACGCAGATGCCGACCTCTTCCGGCCAGCGTCGCCTGGGCCACATCCGGCCGTCGTCGTCAGCCTGGGGGTGGTGCCCGCGGGCATCGACCACCCACATCGTGCACGCTTCGGCGAAGCACTCGCTCGTGCTGGCTTCGTGGCCTTGCTCCACTGGTCGCCGGCGATGCGTGACCTGCGGTTGGATCCAATGGACATCGACGACCTGGCATCGGCCTACGAGGCGTTGCTGGCGCAGTCCTTCGTCGACCCGAGCCGCAGCGGCTTCATCGGCACCTGCGTCGGTGGATCCCTCGCGCTCCTGGCCGCCGCGCGGCCGCGCATCCGTGATCGCCTGGCATTCGTGAGTGCCTACGCGCCGTATGCGTCCATGTGGACGCTGGCCCGCGATGTCGGGAGTGCGACCCGCTCGATCGACGGCGTGCGCGAGCCGTGGCGGGTCGATCCGTTGGTCTGGAAGACCTACGTTCGGTCCGTGACCGCGTGGCTCGATCCGTCCGAATGTGAGCCGCTGCGCGACGCCTTTCAGGACCGCTTCACCTGGAACGCGTCGAAGACGCTGGTGGTCGAGTCGTCGATCGAGGCTCCCGCGATGACCGATGTCTCGCCGGACGGGGAGACAGTGCAACGGATCCTGACCGCCGCCGATCCAGGAGCGGTCGAACGGGCCCTCCGCGACCTCCCCTTCGATGTCCGAGCGTCGTTCGACGCGATGTCGCCGATCGAGGTCGTCGACGACATCCGCGCCCCGTTGCTCGTCCTGATCCACGATCGCCATGACCACATCATCCCGGTCAGCGAGTCGCGACACCTTTGGGCGCTGCTCCGAGATCGCCAGGGCGCGACCTACACCGAGCTCGAGTTCCGCCACCTTGATCCCCGGCAGCTGTCTCCGCGCAGACTCGCCAGCGAGCTTCCGAAGCTCTTCAGGGCCGTGTATCCGATCTATCGCCACACGGCGGCGTAGCCGGCCACGTGGGGCTCGGCGCCAGTCGCCGGCCGACGGCACCTGCCGAGGTCACGCCGCGACGCGTGCCGGGGCGGGCGGGCGAAGCCTTCGCAGCCGACGGGTGCCATGCGCACCCAGGCGTTGTGCCATCCGGCTCTTGGCCCGAAGGGTCGCTGCACGCTTCACTGGCAGTGACCGGGTGGACTGCCGCCCCGGCTGCCCAGCGCCGTCGGTGCTCGGCGGTTCGTCCGGCGTGACACACGAAGGAGTCCCGAGATGGTCACTCGCATCGGCATCAATGGCTTCGGCCGCATCGGCCGCCAGTCGCTCAAGGCACTCATCGAGCGCGCCCCCGACATCGAGGTGGTCGCCATCAACGATCTCGTCGAGCCGGAGTTGAACGCCCTGTTGTTCAAGCACGACTCGACCTACGGTGCATTCCCGGGCGACGTCTCGTATGCCCACGACCGCCTCGTCATCGACGGGCGCGAGATCCGGGTCCTGCGCCAGGACGACATCGCCGACCTGCCTTGGGGCGATCTCGGTGTGGACATCGTCCTAGAGTCCACCGGGCGCTGCAAGCGGGCCGAGCAGGCCCGACCGCACCTGGCGAACGGGGCGCGGACGGTGATCATCAGCGGGCCGGCCAAGGACGCCGATCTGACGGTGGTCCTGGGCGTGAACGAGGCCCGCTACGACCCGGACGCACACCGGGTCATCAGCAACGCCAGCTGCACGACCAACTGTCTCGCCCCGACCGTCAAGGTCCTGCACGAGGCCGTCCGCATCGAGCATGGCCTGATGAACACCATCCACAGCTACACGAACGACCAGCGCATCCTTGATGTCGCCCACAAGGATCCCCGCCGGGCTCGGGCGGCGGGCCAGAACATCATCCCGACCACCACCGGAGCGGCCAAGGCCCTCGGCCTGGTGATGCCGGAGCTCGACGGTCGGATCGACGGGTTCAGCCTGCGGGTCCCGACGCCGACCGTGTCGGTCGTCGACTTCACCGCACAGGTGGCGCGCCCGACGACGATCGAGGAGATCAACGACGCCTTCCGAGTCGCAGCTGAGGGTCCATTGTCCGGGATCCTCGGTCTCTCCGAAGAACCGCTCGTGAGCTCCGACTTCCGAGGGGACAGCCGCAGCGCGATCGTCGATGCCGCCTCGACCATGGTCATGGGCGGACGGCTCGTGAAGGTCGTCGCCTGGTACGACAACGAATGGGGCTACAGCTGCCGCATCGCCGACCTGATCGCGCTGGTCGCAGCGCGCGTGCCGGTCGCGGCGTGAAGGAGTGCTAGCGATGATGCGAAGCGTTCGCGACCTCGACGCATCGGGGAAGCGCGTTCTTCTCCGAGTCGACTTCAACGTGCCCATCAAGGGCGGCGTCGTCACCGACGACACGCGCATCCGTGCGGCACTCCCGACCATCAGGTTCCTGACCGACCAGGGGGCCAGGGTCATCCTGGCAAGCCACCTTGGGCGACCCAAGGGCGCCGTCGTCGAAGGCCTCCGCATGGCTCCGGTCGCCGCTCGACTGACGCGGCTTCTGGGCCAGACCGTGGCGTTCGCTGATGACTGCGTCGGACCAAGGGTCGCCGGCGCGGTCGAGCGCCTGGAGCCCGGGAGGATCCTCGTCCTCGAGAACCTACGGTTCCACCCGGAGGAGGAGGCCAACGACCCTGACTTCGCCGTGGCCCTCGCCGCGCACGCTGACGTCTACGTCGACGACGCCTTCGGAACCGCCCATCGGGCGCATGCCTCGACCGTCGGTGTCGCCAAGCTCCTGCCGGCGTACGCCGGGTTGCTCCTGGAGCGCGAGGTGACGGTCCTCTCGGACCTCCTCGACGCCCCGGGACGGCCGTTCATCGGCGTCATCGGGGGCGCCAAGGTCTCGGACAAGCTCGGCGTGATCGAGCACCTCCTGACGAAGGTCGACGCCCTCATCCTCGGCGGTGGGATGGCGAACACGTTCCTGCTGGCGGAAGGGCTTTGCCATCGGCACGAGTCTTGCCGAGAGGGACCTCGTCGAAGAGGCCCGTCGGATCATGGTCTCGGCGTCCCGAGCGGGCGTTCCGATCATCCTGCCGCTGGACGTCATGGTCGCGGACGAGGTCCGTGACTACGCACGGCATCGCCTGGTGTCGGTCGACGACGTCGATCGGGATGAGGCCATCGTCGACATCGGTCCCGCGACCATCCGGGCGATGGTCAGCCTCCTCGAAGCGGCCAAGACCATCTTCTGGAATGGACCACTCGGGGTCTTCGAGATCGAGCCGTTCGCGGCTGGCACCGACGCGGCCGCCCGCGAACTCGCCAAGTGCGCGGCCCGCGGCACGACGGTCGTCGCCGGCGGTGGCGAATCCATCGCCGCGATCACCCGACTCGGCCTAGCCGATCGCATGACCCACCTCTCGACCGGTGGCGGGGCCTCCCTCGAGTTCCTGGAGGGCCGGGACCTCCCGGGCGTTGCCGTCCTACGGCGGTCGTCCATGGCGATGGCCTGAGCCGACGCTCTATTACGTCTTGGGTCGGTGGATTCGTCGCTGCCGCCCTGGGCAGGCTGACGGAGTCCGACGCTAGGACCATCATGGCGACGTAGGTGTCGCCGGCGGGCGCTTGTCTCGACGACCATACCCACGACCACCTCGGGAGGGATGCGCGTGAGCGTCCGAAAGGATCAGAGGTCGGCGTGAGGCCTGATCTGCCATCGCTCGGTCCCCGCGGCGAGGGATGGGTCCTCATCCAGGGTGTTCTCCTGGTGATCGTCGCGGCCGCCGGTTGGTCACTCGGGCCTGACTGGTCCGGGCCGGGTCGACTCGTCGGGGTCGTCGTCGGGCTCGCGCTGATCGCAGGCGGCGTCGTGCTCGTGGCCCGCGGAGTCGCGGATCTCGGCGCGGCCATGACACCCGTACCCCGCCCACGCGACGGCGCGGAGCTGGTCGAAACCGGTGTCTACGCCCTCGTCCGACACCCGATCTATGGCGGGCTTGTCCTTGTGGCATTCGGCTGGGCATTGGTCCGAGCGTCGATCGTCGCCGCCATCCTCGCCGCCGTACTGGCGACGGTCCTCCATCTGAAGTCGGTGCGGGAAGAGCGCTGGCTCGAAACGCGCTACCCGGCGTACGGCGCCTACCGCGCCCGGACCCGCCGGTTCATACCCTGGATCGGGCGATCTCGCGGATGATCAAGCCTGACGAGTGAACCATTCGATGGACATGACAGAGCCCGGCTCCGAAGAGCCGGGCTCAGGTGGTTCGACGGGCGTCGGGGGAGCGCCCGCGAGAGGTTAGGCCGGGATGGGAGCTTGCTTGAGGGCCGGGGCCTTCTCGGCCGCGGGGCGGACGGCCCACACCAGGCCGAGGCCAGCGAAGATCAGGACGAACCCGAGGCCGGCGAAGAGACCCGCCACGCCGAGGCCCATCTGCAGGGTGGAGGCTGTGACCGTCCCGACACCCAGCTCGCCGATCAGGGCATGGGCCACACCGGTCCAGGCCTGGGCCCGGACGGCCGCTTCGATCGGGTTGCTGCGGTCGAAGTCGGCCCAGTAGCGGCCGTCGACCGGGACGACGTACTCGGTGCCCGCGACGTACTCGGTGCCGTCGGCAGCCGTGAAGTTCTCATCGAGGACGACGGTCTGCTCGCCGTGGAGCGTGTGATAGGCAACGGTCGCCATCTGATACATGTACTCGCTCGACGTGTCGACGACCGGATCGTTCGGGTCGAGCTCGCCCGTCGCGACGGGGTATCCCCACTCCTCGGTGAGGAGCGCCATGATGGCCGCTGCGCCAGCGGTCTCGCCGCCGTCGACCAGCTGGCCTTCGTCGTTGTAGGAGAGCGTCACGTTCTGCGCGGCGCTGAACGCGTCCAGCGAGCGATAGCCCTCCTGGACCTTGAACGCGGCATACGCGCCACCGGCCATGAACACGAGACCGAAGAGCGCGAGGACGATACCGATCTTCTGCAATCGACCAGCCATTTCGTTTACTTCCTTCCTGACTCTCTAGACCTGTTTGGTGACTGCGGTCAATGTGCCCGCCTCGACCCTCGTTGCCATCGGGCCGAACCGCCCGAACACCGGGCCGGGAGACCTGCCGCGGGGGGCCATCGGTCACGGGCCGATCGGAAGGGGTCGAGGTGTCTGTCCGAGTCGCGGCCGTCCGGAACGTGGACGATGGATCCGACCGTCGAGTGGACCTAGCTCTGGACGACGAGGACCCGGCGCCTCGACTCGGCGGAGACGCGGGTCGACGTGCTTCCGAGGACCAGGCGGCCGAGGCGGCCCCGACCGTGCGAGCCCATGACCACCAGATCGGCGTCCTCCGCTTCCGCCGCCTCGAGGATCACTTCCGACGGGTCGCCGTGCCAGACGAGGAAGGTCGACGGGATGCCGCTGTTCCGCGCCCGAGCGACCACCTCCTGGACCTCGATCTCGACCCGGGACTGCTCCTGATCGACCCGCCGGTGGAACCGCCCGCCTGGCAGACGGAGGATGCGCGGGTCGACGACGCTGAGGACCGTCAGGCGCGCACCCGTTCGGCGTGCGATCGCGATCGCTTCCTCGGTCGCCGGCGCCGAAGCCGGTGAGAGATCAGTCGCGAGCAGGACATGCCGTAGCGGTTCGAGGGGGACTGCGGGTGGCATCTGGTGCGCGATGGTTTCAGCCATGGTCTCGACAGCATCGGCGTCATCTCGCGGCGCAGCGAGTGACATCCGGCCCTATTTCTGCGGGCACACCGGCCCGGTGATTCGCCTCGGGCGCCTGCTATCGTCGGTCCGATGCTTCCACAGCACGTGGGATCGCCCGAGTCTGATTCGGTCCAGGACGCGCTCGACGCAGCCGTTCGCGGCATCGCCGCGCTCGCGTCGGTCGATGACGTTTTGCAGCTCATCGTGGACCGGGTGCGGCCCCTGGTCGCGGCCCGATACGCCGCCCTGGCGATCGTCGACGAACACGGGCGGATCAGGCGCTTCATCTACAGCGGCATCGATGACGCGACGCGACGGGCGATCGGCCCGCTGCCGGAAGGCCATGGCCTGTTCGCCCTGATCATCCGCGAGAACCGCTCGTATCGGATCCCGGACATCAACAGTGATCCGCGGCGCTACGGGTTCCCCCCGAATCATCCGCCGATGTCGAGCTTCCTTGGCGTTCCCATCGCGTACGGCGGCGAGACCATCGGCCGCCTGTACCTCACCAACAAGATCGGTCGCCCCGAGTTCAGCGAGGACGATCAGCGCCTGGTCGAGACGTTCGCCCTCCACGCCGGCATCGCGATGACGAACGCCCGCCTCCTGGAGCGCTCACGCCTGCTGGCCGTCGCCCAGGAGCGCGACCGCATCTCGAAGGACCTCCATGACGGGATCATCCAGAACCTGTACGCCGTCGGCCTGGCCCTGGAAGGGGTCGCTGACGCGCTCGAGGCCGAGGGCCATGAAACCGGGCCGAGCGTCGACCGCGCCATCGACGCGATCCACCACGCCATCGCCGACATCCGCAACTTCATCGTCGGGCTCCGGCCCCACCTGCTGACCGGGGTCGGGCTGGCGACGGGGCTGACGTCGATCGTGGAGGACATCCGACCGCATACGTCGATCTCGATCGACCTCGACGTGCCCGGATCGATCGGTGAACCGGATCCGGCGATCACGAGTCATCTCCTGGCGATCGTCGGTGAGGCGCTGAGCAACGTGGTCCGACACTCGCGGGCGACGAGCGCCCGTATCGTGGTCGAACGACCGGCGGACGCCCCGACATGGCTGCTGGTCACGGTCGAGGACGACGGTCAAGGGTTCGACCCGACGGCCGTCGCCCGTCACGGACATCAAGGCTTGTCGAACATGCGCGACCGCGCTGCCGCCATCGGAGGATCCCTGGCTTGGGAGTCCCGTGAAGGTGGTGGGACCTGCGTCGTCGTGCGCTCTCCTAGCATGGGCATCGATCGGAGTTGACTGGCATGAGCGAAGAAGCACGAGAGATCACGCTGTTGGTCGTGGACGATCACGAGGTCGTCCGTCAGGGCCTCGTCGCCCTGTTGGTCCGCCGGCCCAACCTGCATGTGGTTGCTGAGGCCGGGACCGTCGCCGAGGCGATCGAGGCCGCTCGGCGCTTCCAACCCGACCTCGTGATCATGGACGTCCGTCTGCCCGACGGCAGCGGCATCGAAGCCTGTCGCGAGATCCGCGAGGAGCGGCCGGAGACGCGGGTCGTCATGTTGACGAGCTATCCGGACGAGGACGCCGTCCTCTCGGCGATCGTGGCCGGTGCCAGCGGGTACCTCCTCAAGCAGGTCCGGGCCCGCGACCTGGTCGACGCTCTGGAGCGGGTCGCCCGCGGCGAGTCGCTCCTGGATCCGGCCGTCACCGGACGGGTGCTGGACCGCGTCCGGCGCATCGCCACTGGTGATCAGCCGGACGAGCTGTCGCAGCTCACCCCCCAGGAACGCAAGATCCTGGCGCTCGTCGCCGAGGGCAAGACGAACAAGGAGATCGCGGCCGAGGTCTTCCTGTCCGATAAGACGGTCAAGAACTACGTCAGCTCGATCCTGGCCAAGCTCAACCTGGAGCGACGGGCACAGGCTGCCGCGTTCGTGGCCAAGATCGGAACGACCAGCAGCGACTGAGGCGCCGTTCGTCAGCTCAGGCCGGCCAGCTCCTGCAACGTGTGCCAGTTCGCGAGGCGGTCGGCCCGGGTGGCCATGATCTCAGCGCTCGGCGTCCCGTCCGGCGCGAAATGCGCGGCGAAGCGTCCTTCCGAGCGGGCGAACGCGAGGAAGTCATCGGCGTCCCCATCGGGGTTGCTCCCCCAGTCTTCGCGAAGGGCTGGATTGCCCTGGAGCGACCAGCGGTCGGCCTCGCGCTCGCCGCGTCGCGGGTCATAGGTGAACAGCGGGAACGCCCGGGTCTCGACCGCGCGCGTCGCCTGGTGCATGGAGGCGTCGTCCGCGATGCCGTGTTCCGGCTGGCAGGGCGAATAGGCGATGACGACGGCGGGCCCCGGGTAGGCGTTCGCCTCGATGATCGCGCGGTAGAAGTGATTGAGGTGGGCCGGCGTCGTCTGAGCCACGAACGCGGTTCCGTGGGCGGCCAGGATGCGCCCGAGCTCCTTTCGCTGCTCCGTCCGGCCGTGCTGCGCCTTGCCGAATGCCGAGAGCTTGGTGACCTGCCCACCGAAGGACGCCGTCGAGGCCTGGCCGCCGGTATTCGAATAGACCTGCGTGTCGAGCACTAGGACCTTGACGTCCGCACCCGAGGCGACCATCCGGGAGAGCGCCTGGAAGCCGATGTCGTACATCGCGCCGTCCCCGCCGATGACCCACAGACGGCGGTCATCGTGGCCCGCTTGATCCCAGCGCGCCCGCACGCCGAGCGCGACGGCGGGAGCGTTCTCGAACAGCGAGTTCGTCCACGGGACGAGGTACGGATTGAACGGGTAGGTGCTGCCGTAGACCGTGTTGCAGCCGGTCGCCGCCACGATCCCCATGGAGTCGGGCCCATGGATCTGGCGGGTCGCCGCGACGAGCATCCGGATCGACGTCGCCTCGCCGCAGCCCGAGCAAGACCCGGCGCCTCCGACATAGCCCTGTGCGTGCTCGCCGAGCATCAGGTCCGCCAAGGCCTTGTCGTTCCGATAGTCCGACGGGGTCGGCGGCAACGCGCGGTAGAGGCGCAGGTCACGCGCGTACTGCTCGAGCGTCGCCTCGCTATCCGCGGTCGCTGGACGCTTGTCGACCATCAGGAGGGCATCGTGCCCGAGTGCCGCGCAGACCTCGACGCACTCGGCGCAGCCCTTGCAGTGGATCGGGTCGACGAACAGGCCGAACGCGCCGCGCTCGAGCCCGCGTCGGGCCGGCACGTCACCGTACTTCGCCGTCCTGGCGAAATGCTCGTTGCCCGTCAGGATGGCCAGCTCGGGATCGGGCTCGCGCTCGGCGAAGGCTCCGATGACCGACGGCAGCTCACCCTCGGGTTGGACCGTCGCCAACAGGGCGTTGTCGGGACAGGCACTCACGCACGCCATGCACCCGACGCAGGCCTCGGCGATGAACTGCGGGATGCGCGGGGCGAGCCCGCTGAAGTCACGGGTCGCAGAGGTGCCAGGCGGAATGATGCTCCGGGCGACGCCGGCATCGCTGGGCAGCTCGAGATCGGCGATGCCTCGGCGGTAGGCGTCCACCACCGTGCCGTCGAAGGCCTCGAGATACTCCGTCGGGTCGAAGGGTCCGTTCATCAGTCATCCCACCCTGCGAGCGCGCGCACCAGGTCCGTCTGCGAGAGGATGCCGATCGGCGTCCGGCCGTCGGCGGCGACCACGATGAGACGATGCACGTGGTGGGCCTCCATGTGCCGAGCGGCCTCGTCCGCCGACACGCCGGCGCGGATCGTGATCGCTGGCCTGGACATCAGGTCGCGGACGGACAGGCCGGGCAGGGCCGCCAGCAACGACCCTGACGTGAAGGCATGGACGAGGTTGCTCTGACTGACCACGCCGACCACATCGCCGTCCTCATCGACGACCGGGGCGCCGCTCACGCGGTAGAACTCCAGCAAGCGGGCGGCATCCTTCGCGGACAGGGCGTCGGGGATCACGACCGGGTCGGCCGTCATGAGCTCCGACACGGTCGGGAGCGGCCCTCGGCGGGTCAGGCCGTTCATCACGAGACGCCCGCGAGGGCGATCGCGTGCGCTGGCGCTGCGACCACGGCCATCACGTGCGCCGTCACGTCGATGACCGAGTCGTAGGCCTCAGCGATGAGTCCAAGGTTCGCGTCGACGATCGCGGCGCCACGCTTCCCGAAGAAGCGCTCGAGCTCGGGACGCAGGGCGTCGAGCAGGGCCGTCCGGTCCATCCCGGCGCGCTCGGCGAACGGCGTCAGGCGGAGGAATGCGCCGACGAGGGCGATGCCCTGCATCCGGACCACAAGGTCCGGTCGTGGAGCCCGGCGCTGCGCCATCGACGCGGTGTCCAGGGCGGCGACGCGGATGCCGCGCGCGAGGATCTCCGTGCGGGAATCCTCAGGGATCGACCCCCAGATCGCGGCCGGGTCGCCAAGCGGCGACTGGACGAAGATGGTTCCGCCATCGGCCAGGCCGCCCAGGACGCCCCCTTGGCGGAACGCGGCGACATCGTGGAGGGCCACGAACTCCACGTGGTCCGCCTCGCCGTGCTGGCGGTTGCGCTCGGATGCGACGGTCAGGAAGTAGGTCGTCGGCAGCCCCTTCTTCTCCGACCCGTAGCGCGGATAGGCCTGCACCTGGAGTCCGAAGACGCCACCGACGAGGGAGGCCACGATCTTGTTCGTCGTCACCGAGCCGAAGCCGCCGATGGAGTGGCCACGCATGCTGAAGGCGCCGGCGGGTCGCAGGTCGAGGGCGGCCGTGGGCAGCGCCGACGGATGCCGGATGCCCAACGTGGCGTAGTGACGGTCACGACTCGGGTAACCACCGATCAGCCAGTCGAAGACCGCGGCCAGATCACCCGGGCCGACGTCCCGGGAGCCAAGGCCGGCGGCGACGGATCGCACGCGTGGCACCGGCACGCCCTCGGCCGCGAGGTCGAACAGGGCCGCCTTGACCTCGCGGGTCAGCGGGTTGTCCGCCGCGGCGGGTTCATCGGTCCGTTCGACCACGGCGATCGCGCGGACATGGGCGAGCGCCTCCGCGACCGCCCGGGCGGGGAAGGGGCGGAAGGCGGTGATCGCCAGAGAGCCCACCTTGCGGCCCTCGTCGCGAAGGTGGTCCACGACGGCCGTCGCCGTGTCGGCGATGGTCCCCATGGCGACGATGACCTCGGTGGCGTCGTCCAGGCGGTACGGCGCCACGGCGCCATAGGTGCGGCCCGTGCGCGCCTGCCACGCGGCGCAAGCCGCGTCGAGCTCGCCCGGGACACGCGCGTAGAACTCGCGCTGGCCGATCCGGCCCTTCATATAGCTGTCCTGGTTCTGGACGACCCCCGTCATCAACGGATCCGTGGGGTCGAACCAGGCCCGCAGCCGCTCCCGAGGGTCGCCGACGAAGTCCTTGAGGAGCTCGTCTTCAGGTAGACGCATCGACTCAAGGGTGTGGGTGGTCAGGAAGCCGTCCTGCACGACGAAGAACGGCACCTCCGTGGCCTCGCTGACCCGCCGAGCGATCACGGCCAGGTCGGCCGCCTCCTGCACATTTCGGGCGAAGAGGATCCCCCAACCGGTGTCGGCGACGGCCATGACGTCGTCATGGCCGGCATGGATGTTCAAGGCCTGACTCGTGAGGGCGCGGGCGCCGACATGGAACACGGCCGGCAGCCGCTTGCCGGAGATGACGAAGAGCACCTCCTTCATCAACACCAGACCCTGGCCGGCCGTGAAGTTGGTGACGCGCGCACCAGACAGGGCTGCGCCTTCCGCCGCGGATGCGGACGAGTGCTCCGACTCCGGCTCGATGAACCGGAGGGGCGTTCCCCACAGGTTCGTTCGGCCGTCGGCGACCGCCGCCTGGAAGACGGCGGCCATGGTCGTCGATGGCGTGATGGGATAGACGCAGGCGATCTCAGAGAGCCGAGTCTCCACCGAAGCCACGGCCTCCGAGCCGTCCATCACGGCCGGGACACCGGGGAACGGGATGTTCACCGGGGCCTGTCGGCCCCGGCGAGCACCCGCCGGTGCAGCTTGTGATGCGAGAGCGCTGCGCCCGGTCATCGGACCGTCAGGGGGCGACAGCGATCTTCAGGACGCCGTCGAGACGGTTGCTGAAGATCCGGTAGGCCTCGCCGATCTGGGCGAGGGGATAGCGATGAGTGAGCAGCGGCGTGGGATCGAACCGGCCCGACTGCACCGTGCGCAGGAGGCGGCCCATCCGCTCCTTGCCGCCGGGGCACAGGGTCGTGACGATGCGATGGTCACCAAGGCCGGCCGCGAAGGCGTCGTAGGGGACCTGGAGCTTGCCCGAGTAGACGCCGAGGCTGGAGAGCGTCCCGCCCGGCCGCAGGCAGCGCAACGCGTTCTCGAACGTGCCTTGGGTTCCCAGGGCCTCGATCGCGACGTCCGCACCGATCCCACCGGTCAGCCGACGGACTTCGTCGACCACGTCGACCTGGGTGAAGTCGAGCGTGACATCGGCACCCATCCGGCGCGAAGCGGCGAGACGGACCGGGTCGCTGTCCACGCCGATGATGGTCGTCGCGCCCATGAGGCGCGCGCCGGCCGTGGCGCACAGGCCGATCGGGCCCTGGGCGAAGACGACGACGGTGTCGCCGATCCGGACCTCGCCGGACTCGGCGCCGGAGAAGCCGGTCGACGCGATATCGGCGAGGAGGACGGCCTGCTCGTCGCTGACGTCATCCGGGATCTTGGCGAGATTCGCCTGGGCGTTCGGCACGAGCAGGTATTCGGCCTGAGCGCCGTTGATCGTGTTGCCGAAGCGCCAGCCGCCGATGGCCTCGTAGCCCGAGCCGTGCCCGCACTGGCTGAGGTGCCCCGACAGGCAGGCATGGCACTGGCCGCACGGGGTGATGGCCCCGACGAGGACACGCTCACCGAGCGCGTAGCCGGTCACGCCCTCGCCGAGGGCCTCGATGACGCCGACCGGTTCGTGGCCGATCGTGAGACCTGGCTCGACGGGGTACTCGCCCTTGACGATGTGGACGTCCGTCCCGCAGATCGTCGTCAGCGTGACGCGGATCAGGGCATCGCCCGGACCCGGACGCGGACGCTCCACGTCCTCGACGCGGATGTCGTCGGGCGCGTGGAACACGGTGGCCTTCATGGTGTCGATGGCGATCACGTCAACCTCCTGAGCCGCCGCCCAGCGTTCATCGGGGGCCGACTCACTCGTTACGTCCATGGTCCGAGGGGGACCTCGACACGACGAGGTCCGTTCGGCCTGTCGTTGGCGGGCCAAAGGGCGCGACCTGGCGGTGTGGTCAGTCCGTCTCGAGGGCGAGCCCGAGCTCGCCGGCGACGCTCGTCGCAAAGGCGTCGACCGCGGACCAATCGCGGTAGTCCGCTGCGGGCAGCGCGTCGCGCGCCGCCGGGATGACGCTCATCGCCTTCTCCAGGAGACCGATCGGCTTGGCGTCCCGATCCCACGCGCCGGCAAAGACCACGTGGCCCCGCGCCTCGATGTCGCGCTCGATGTCGGCGATGTCTCGGGGTGCCGCCTCGGCCAGCTCGCTGGGCTCGTTCGAGAGTGGACCGCTGCTGAACAGCCACACGGGATGGCGCTTCAGGACGACGCGATGGCGGTGGACGAACGACTTCACCGGCCCGAGCCAGTGCGTCGCGTACACCGCGCTGCCGATCACATAGCCGTCGTAGCCGTCCGCATCCCGAACGGCCTCGACTGGCAGCGCGATCGCGTCCACATGGTTGGCCCGCAGGGCGGAGGCGATCCGTTCGGCGATGCCCTGCGTCGACCCATGGCGGGAGGCGTAGGCGACAAGAACTTTGTGATCCATGACGCTCCTCGAGCGGTCACCCGGCGCTCGTCCGACGGCAATCGGTTGCCACCCACTGGGCGCCGGGTGCCACGGTCATGGTCGATCTCGAGCGCCGCTCGGGCCAGTGCCGTCGGTCCCGGATGCGGAGGCCGTCTGACCTGAGGACGTCCCGGCCCGGCAACGGCGGCGTTGGCCAAGGCACATCGGCCCGAGTCGTTCCTGACCTTTGGCCGCGATGGCCGGGCGAGGCGGGACGGGATGATCGATCCGCGTGACGAGCGGCGAGTGTCGCCCGCGATCCAGAAGGAGGGTCACGATCATGAAGCGGATCCTCGTCGCATACGACGGTGGAGAGCCCGGGCGACGAGCGCTGGAGACAGCGATCGAGCTCGCTCGAGGCATCGGCGCCCTGGTGAGCGTCGTCAGCGTCGTCCCATACCATCCGGGCCGAGCGCCGGTCGACCCCTGGGACGACCGGTCGGTCCACACTGGTGAGCTTCGGGAAGCCCGGAGCATCCTGGCCGAGGCCGGCATCACCGCCGATTACTGGAACCCTCCGGTGACCCCGCCACGACGATCGAGAAGCTCGTCGAGGAGCTCGGATACGACATGGTCGTGCTCGGTTCTCGGGGGCTCGGGGCCATCTCTCGGTTGCTCCAAGGCAGCGTTTCGGAGCACGTCGCGACGCACGCGAAGGCCACGGTCGTCATCGCTCGCTGACCTGCTTCCCGTGACCACCCTCGCCCTGTCGACCCCCGTCGGCAGGGCGATCGTCTACCTTGGGTGGTCGCCTCAAGCTACCCACGTTCGGTGGCGCCAAGCCTCGCATGACCTGGGCCAGGATGGCCGGAGCAAGGGCGATGACGGCCACGATCAGCCAATCGAGGGCGTCGAGCGGCACGGCCCCGAATGCCTCACGCAGCGGTGGGACCAGCGGGATCGTCGCCTGCACCGCGACCGTCATGAGGCACGCAGCCAAGAGGAGGCCGTTCGTCGCGAGGCGGTACACGGGCTCCCGCAGGCTGCGATTGGCATAGGCCCGCACCGCCTGGGCGCAGACCAATGCCGTGTAGGCGAGCCATCGCGTGTGATCGGCCGGTCCCGGGATCGCCACCATCAGCCACAGCGCGGCGGTGGCGCTGAACCCGCCGGCGACGGCGATCCTCGCGAGCAGCCCTCGAGTGAGCAATGGCTCGCCGACCGGACGGGGTGGGCGTGACATCAGCCCTGGCTCGGCGGGCTCCCGTTCGAAGGCGACCGCGGCGGCCACGTCGATGAACAGCTCGAGCCACAGGATCTGGATCGGCAGGAGTGGTTGATCGAAGCCCACCACCGTGGCGATGAAGATGAAACCGAGCAGGGCGACGTGGGTCGACACGAGGAACACGAGGCCCTTCTGCACGTTGTCGACGATCCGGCGGCCTTCCTGGATGCCGAACACGAGCGTCGCGAACGAATCGTCCCCAAGGACCAGGTCCGACGCCTCCTTGGCGACCGCTGTCCCACTACCCATGGCCACGGCCACGTCGGCCCCGTGGAGCGCCGGGGCGTCGTTGACCCCGTCGCCGGTGACCGCGACCAGGCGCCCCGCGTTCCGCGCCACTTGGACGATGCGACGCTTCAGCTCCGGGGTGGAGCGGGCGACCGCGGCGATCGCGGGCAGTCTGGCGGCCAGCTCCTCGTCGGACCAGCTCGCGACCTCGGAGCCGAGCGCGACCGCGCCGTCGCCGAGGCCCGTCTGTCTGGCGATAGCCGCCGCGGTCGTCGGGTGATCGCCGGTCACGACCACGACGTGGATGCCGGCGTCACGGGCGGCGTCGGCCGCGTCCCGGATGCCTGACCGCAGCGGGTCGGCGAAGCCGATGAGGGCGATCATCTCGGGTGCCGAGCTGGACTCCCTCCGGGCCAGGCCGACCACGCGTTCCCCGGCGGCCGTCGCGGCCTCGATCGCTTCGTGCCAAGCCCGGCGTTCCGACCCATCGGCACCGAGCACCACATCCGCCAGCGCCTCCGGGGCGCCGAGCATCAGCGTCTCCATCCGTGCGTCGCGGCAGGTCGTGGTGCTCGTGAACGGTCGTCGATCGTCGACCGGTCGCGCCTCGACCAGCTCTCGACGATCCGGCCACGCGTCGCCACCCGCCGCCTCGACGGCCTGGCGAAGGGCCGTCGTGAACGAGCTCGTTCCGATGCCCTCGGTATGGCCCCAGGCGTCGTCCTCGGCCCTCAGGGCGTCGGTCAGGACTGCCAGGCGTCGCACCGGGTCCGGACAGGGCCCACCGAGGTCGGTGACCGAGGCCACCTCGAGCCGGTTCTGCGTGAGCGTTCCGGTCTTGTCGGTGATGATCAGGTCGATGGCGCCGAGGACCTCCTCGGCGTTCAGGCGGCGAACCAGCACGCCTCGTCGCAGGAGCCGGAAGGCTCCGAGGCCCAGGACGACGGCGACGAGGACGGGTGGCTCCTCGGGGATCGCGGCGATCGCGGCGGAGATGCCGGCCAGGACGTTCGCTCCGAGGGCGTTGCCGCGAGCGAAGCCCAGCCCGACCGTCGTGATGATCAGCCCGACGGCCACCACCAGGAGGATGCGGACGAGGCGATCCAGCTCGAACTGCAGGGGCGACCGGCGACGCTCCTTGGTCGCGAGGCCACCGGCGATCCGCCCGAACTCGGTCGCCGCGCCGGTGGCGACCGTGACCCCTTCACCCCGACCGGCGACGACGCTCGTACCCGCATAGGCGACGCAGCGTCGCTCGGTCACCGCGGTCGTCGCCGGATCCGGATCCACCGTCGCTGCTTCCGGGACCGACTCCCCGGTCAGGACGCTGCGGTCGATGACGAGTCGCTCGACCTGCGTGAGGCGGATGTCCGCAGGGACCACGTCGCCGACCCTGAGAAGGACGACATCGCCGGGGACGATCTCCGCCGCCGGCACATCGGTCACCGTCCCAGCACGACGAAGCCGGGCGCGCGGCGCCGAGGCGGCGCGCAACGCGTCCAGTGCACGCTCGCCTCGGAACTCGGTGACCACGTCGGCGCCGACGATCGGCACCAGCCCAAGGAGCACCAGCCACCCGTCGCGAGCCTCGCCGAGCAGGACCGCGCCGAGGCCGGCCGCCGCGAGCAGCAGGACGAACGGTTGCGTCGCGGACGCCACCACCATGCGCCACAACCGCGGCGGTTCGACCCGCTCGATGGCATTGGGTCCGGCGGAGGCCGCCCGTTCGGCGACATCGGCGAGTGCCAGGCCGCGCTTCGGGTCGACGCCGACGGCATGGGCGGCCTCGGCGATCGACATCGCGTGCGCCGAGGCCAGCGATCGCCCAGCGACTGGGCGCGGAACGAGACCTGGGGGCGCGTCGATGCGCCCGCTCACCGTCCGCAACATCGAATCACCCACCTGGAGCATGGGATGGCCCGTCGATCCACACCGACGGGCCATCGAACCGGTACCTCCGAGACCGTGGGTCGGGGAGATAGCGCCTGTGTCAGACCGGAGCCGGGGCGTACCGTCCGCCGGTCAACAGCCTCGTCGCGACCTCCACGATCCCGCCGACGACCAGACCGCCGACGAGCGCGGGGACGATCGCGAGCCCGTCGAACATCGGGCCGTACGACTGCCAGGCGACGATGAACTCGCTGGCGACGATCGCGCCGGTCCCGGCGGCGATCGCGTCGATGAGCCACTCGTAGCCGGTCCGCGTCTCCCCGATGAACTGGGCGAGGACCCCGAACAGCAGGGCGCCGGCGATCACGGCGATCCAACCCCACAACCCGAGCGTGATGGCAAGCTCCATCTTGCCCACCTCCTTTCACGTGACGTCCACTGGACGTCGCACGCTTCGATGATGCGAAGGGAGGCGTGCGGCTTGAAGTGCCGATGCGACCGACTGCGTGGGTCGAGCGGCCCTGATCACCTGCAGGCGCGCTCGGTGCCGCGAGCCTAGGCCGCGGCCTGGATCAGCCCGAGGTCGAGGGACATCTGACAGACCGGCCCGTCACGCCAGTCGATGTGGAGCGGCAGTCCGAGGCTGCGCATGAGGGCGATGAGCTTCGCGTTCGTCGCGAACGCCGTGGCATCGAGTCGGCGCAGGCCGACGCGCCGGCCCCACTGCACCGCGGCCCGGATCAGCCGGCGGCCGATCCCCTGCCTCTGGTACGCATCCGCCACCGCGACCGCGATCTCGGCCGAGTCGGACCCCATCCGGCTCGACGCATAGGTGCCCGACGATGCGCTGACGCCCATGGGGCTCGCGCACCACCGCCACGAACCCTTCCCGATGCTCGTGATCCGTCGTGCAGAACGTCTGGCTGCGGGCATGGCCCAATGCGGGCGTCGCACCCAGGAACCGCGTGGCTCGACTGTCTGCGCTGAGCTCGGCATAGAACCGCTCGAGGGCGTCGGCGTCGGTGCCTTGGATCGGTCGGATGGTCACCGGCGGGGCCGGTCGGCCGCGGTGGCGGGCCATCGTCGTCAGCCGCTCGGCGCAAGCGCCGGCTGACCGACGTGCTCGCGCACCGGTGTTCCTTGGCGCTCACGGACGGGCTCCCGGACGATCAGGACCGACGTCGGCGAGTGGAGCAGGACGTTGCGAGCGACACTGCCCAACAGGACCCGGTCAAGCCCGGTCAGCCCGCGGCTGCCCATGGCGATGAGGTCGCAGCCGAAGGTCTCGGCCGCCTCGATGATCTCGTGGGCTGGGTCACCGGCGCCGATGGTCCAATGGACGTCATACCCGTCGTGCTTCAGTTCGTCGGCGGCCCGTGCAGCGTGCACCTCGGTGCGACGACGGTCCTCAGCGACGAGGTCCTCGACGGTCCTGGCGGCCGGCTCGGTCATGTCCAACGCCCAGTACGGGCGGCCCGCGGACAGCAGCGGACCCACCGAGAGGACGTGGAGTCGGTGGCCCTGGAGATATCTGGCGTCGGCCAGGTGCTCGACCGCGCGACGCGCGCTATCCGACCCGTCGACGGCGACCAGGACCGGTCCGATCGAGGACGCTCGAGCCACCAGGACCGGGCATGGGGCATGGTCGACGACCTCAGCCGATACCGACCCTAGGAGCATGGAGCGCAGCCGCCCGAGTCCACGACTGCCGACCACGACGAGGTCGGCGCGAAGGTCATCGGCTTCCTCGACGATGGCACTGGCCGGACGACCGCGCAGGAGACGCGTTTCGATCGTCCGTCCGGGCCGCGCCAGGCGGGCGGCCGCGCCCGTCAGCCGCTGCTCGCAGCGACGCGGCGATCGCACGATCATCGAACGTCGGGCGCGGCGTACGGCGACATGCCGGCGAGGGCGGCGGACATGGGCTCGACGACCGCGACGACGCGGATGACCGTCGCTTCGGGCCACTGGAGTGAAGCGACGAGGTTCTGGGCGGCGTCGGACGACGCCGACCCGTCCATCGCCAGCAAGACGCGCATCGAAGGTTCCTCCTTCGCTCGATGTCCGGGATGCCGGAGCACCCTGGTCCGTGTGCCTACAGCGTCGTCCGCGCGCTCGCGACGGGCGACGGCCATCGGTCACCTGGCGACCCGGCCGGATGGCCCCTCGCTTCGGGCCGACCGCGGCTGGCGTGCGTGGTCGCACCGGGTGGACGCTGCTCGAAGATCGAGTAGATCGAGGAGCCGATCGATGAACGCCACAGAAGTCTTCGAGGCCATCCGGGCATTCGGCGAGCACGAGCACCGCGACCTGGCGCGCGGCCTCGATCTCATCCACGACGCCGGCTGTGCGTTCGGCGGTGGGTCGAGGCTCGACCACGTGCGCGCCATCGGCGATGTGCTGCGCTGGTCGACGGAGACGCTGGATCCCCACATCACGTGGGAAGAGTCCTGGCTCTATCCCCAGATCGACGCCATCACCGCGGACCCCGTGGTCCACGCGGGCCGCCCGCTTCGATCACGGGCAGGTCCGAGGCTCTGGCCAACCGTCTTCGTCGCGATGAGCAGTCGGTCAGAGAAGGGCTGACGCTCACGGCCGCGGCCGAGGTCCGCTGTCACCTCTTCGCCTACGAAGCGGTCTTGCGATCCCACATCGAGCGCGAGGAGCGATTGCTCCTGCCCGTCCTCGCTGACGAGGCGGCCCTCGCCGGCGGGACGGCCGGCGCGGTGGTGACGACGTGACGGCGACCTTCCGCCCGAGCGACGAACTGCTGGTCGCGCAGCCTGCCTCGACGCGACTTGCCGACCTTGGCTTCCTGGCCGGGCCGGACCTGCCGGATCGTCCCGGACCGGCATACCTCCTGGTGGCGATCCGCGACGAACCGACCTTGCGTCACTACGACCCGGAGCGGATCGAGTACTGGGTCACCGAGCGTCGCCGTGGGGTTCGGAAGTCGCTGACCCGGAGCACGCCGTTGCCGGTCGACGTGCCGTTCTCGTGGGGGATGATCCGGCTGTTCGACCGTTTGGCGGTCACCAACGAATACCTGACGTTCGGCGGGCGCCTCTCCGCGGCCGAGGTCGATGGGGCGACGATCGCCGTCTTCACCTCCCCGGCGCCGATGCTCCGTCGCGGTGGCCATTCGCAGATCTGGGACGAGGGGACCGACGAGATCGGCGCCTTCTTCGCCCGGCTCGTCGCGGCCGTCGACACGCATCCCGAGCTGGAGCCGCGGTTGGCGGCGGCAGATCCGCTCGTGCGCTATGCCGTCTTCCTGGCCGATGTCGTCGGGCGCTACCGGGCGTGCCCGGAACTCCGGGCCGCCGAGCCTCGGGTGTGGACGCTTCTGCGAGCCGAGGAGTCGCTCATGCGACAGGACCACGCGGACGCCTGGCGGACGGGTGCAGCCATCCTTGCCGAAACCCGTCGACCTGCGAGGGAGCAGACCGACCCGCGCGCGTGACCGATGGCCCGGTCCATCCGTCGCCCGGACACGTCCATCCGGCACGGTCAGGCGTGGACCAGGCGTGTCAGCATCGACCCATGCGCATCGTCTCTGCGGCTGAGGCCGTTGCCGACATCCACAGTCACCACCAGGTCTACGTGCATTGCGCTGCGGCCACGCCGTCGGTGTTGCTCGATGCCCTCGTCGCCAGGGCCCCAGAGCTCGAAGGCGTCGGCATGGTGCACCTCCATACGGAGGGTCCAGGGCCGCACCTCGCGCCCGACATGGCGGCCCATTTCCGCCACCGCGCCCTCTTCGTAGGCCCGAATGCTCGAGCCGCGATCAACGAGGGCCGGGCGGACTACGTGCCGGTCTTCCTCTCGGACGTCCCTCGGCTGTTCGACTCCGGCGAGCTCCCGCTCGATGCGGTGCTCGTCAACGCGACGCCGCCCGACCGCCACGGGTTCTGCTCCCTTGGCGTGTCCGCCGAGGCGATGCATGCGGCGATCCGCGCCGCCCGAACCGTCATCGTCCAATTCAACGGCGCGATGCCGCGGACCCTGGGCGAGAGCTTCATCCATGTCGACGACATCGACCTGGCCGTCGAGGTCGACGTGCCGCCGTACGAGCACCTGCCGCAGCCCCCGTCCGAGGTCGAGCAGCGGATCGGTCGGCATGTCGCGAGCCTGGTCGCGGATGGCGCGACGCTCCAGCTCGGGATCGGAGCCATCCCGGCGGCCACGGCCGCGGCCTTGCACGATCACCGGGACCTGGGGATCCACACCGAGATGTTCACGGACACCGTGATGGACCTCGTCGAAGCCGGCGTGGTGACCGGGGCGCGCAAGGAGCGGAACCGGGGCAAGATCGTGACGGCGTTCCTGATGGGCTCGCGGCGGCTGTATGCGTTCGTCCACGACAACCCGATGATCGAGATGCGGGCCGTCGACTTCACCAACGACACCCATGTGATCCGCTCGTTCAGCCGGATGACGGCCATCAACTCGGCCATCGAAGTCGACTTGACGGGCCAGGTCGTCGCCGACTCCATCGGCTCGCGCGTGTACAGCGGCGTCGGGGGGCAGATGGACTTCATCCGCGGCGCCGCGCTGGCCCCGGAGGGGCGCGCCATCATCGCGCTGCCATCGACGGCTGGCGATGGCGCGATCTCGCGGATCACCCCGACCGTGGCCGGCGGCGCCGGGGTGGTGACGACCCGAGCGCACGTCCGGACGGTCGTCACCGAGTGGGGGGTGGCGGAGCTCTTCGGTCGGACCATCCGCGAGCGAGCGACGGCGCTGATCGCGATCGCCCACCCGGATCACCGCGATCGGCTGGCGGCCGAAGCGCATGATCGCCACCTGATCTGACAACGGGCGGCTCGGCCTAGCCGAATCCGACCGATGGCTCTGCCCAACGGCGCGCAGGGCTACGACGATTCCTCCGTCGACCACGCACGGAGGTCATCCCGATGCAAGCCATCGTCGTCTACGAGTCGGTCTGGGGGAATACGGCCGCCATCGCCCGCGCCATCGCCGAGGGGATCGGCGAAGGGACGCAAGCGTTCGCGACCGATGCCGTTCCAGCCGACACGCTCGCGCGAGCCGAGCTGATCGTCGCCGGCTCGCCGGTCTTCGCGTTCTCGCTGCCGAGCGAGGGGATGCGACAGCGGATCCTGCAGAGCGAAACGGATGGGCCGCCGCCGGATCTGGCGCATCCGTCGCTTCGGTCCTGGCTCGACGCCCTGCCGGTCGGCAACGGCCTGGCGGCCGCATTCGAGACGCGGATCTGGTGGTCGCCCAGAGGGGCGACGGGCACGATCGAGAAGAAGCTGGCGTCCGCCGGGTATCGCCGCCTGGCCAAGGCCGAGAAGTTCGTCGTGAGCGACAAGTACGGGCCGCTCCGCGCGGGCGAGCTGGATCGCGCTCGGTCATGGGGTCAGAGGCTGCGGGACGCCATGGCCAGCGTGCCGGTGCGGGCCGCCGCCTGACCGCCTGGCTCCGATGAAGGGTCGGTGTCGCCATGACGCCGACCGCCACAGGAGGCGCCACGATGACCGCGTCAGCAGCCCGGCTCGATATCACCCTGCCGGCGATCGATCCCGCTCGGTTGGCGTTGATCTGGATCGACGCTCGCGAAGCCTCGATCGTCCGAGCGACCGACGGTCAGCCGTCGATCGAACGGGTCAGGTCCGACGTCCCCGCCCATCGACGCGGGACCGGGCACCAGGAACATAGCCCGACCAGCGGCGACGGCGGCGAGCCTCACCGACTGGAGCATCTCGCGCGGTTCCTCCGGGCTGTCGGCCACCGCATCCCGCCCGATGCCGACCTGCTGGTGGTCGGACCGGGAACCGTTCGCTGGCGGCTTGTCGCTTCGATCCGCGACGAGGACGCCCGACGCGGGGTGCACCGGGTGATCCGGAGCGTGGCGGCTGCCCGGTGGACCAAGCGCCAGCTCATCGCCGAGTTCCGGCGCGCGACGGGCGCACCGGTGCGTCGGCGCACGTCAGGCGCTTCCCGCTGGATCGGGCTCCAAGGCCGGCCGCTAGGGCGAAGGGCATCGGCCCATCCGACGCGTCACCCGACGAAGCGTTCACCGTGATGGCCCCGTCGATCACGGCACGTGACCGGAGCTGACGCCGATGGCCACGCTCGCCATCCCGCGTCGACACGCGACCACATCCGGGCTCGGGTTCGGCTGGGCGCGAGCGCTCGGCGGGGGCATCGGCGCCGCGGCGGACGGCCTGACCGTCGGCCTGGTGATCGCGTACGTCAGCCTCGCTGCCTTCGGGGCTCCGGCGAACTACCTGGGCGTGCCCGATCCGGTCGCCATCCTTCTGGTCGGGGTGATGGTCGCGGGTGTGGCCGCTGTCGCGGCTGTCGCGGCTCTGGGCGTGCGACAGGTCGTCCGAGTCCTCACCCGGTGGCTCTCCTCGCTGGATGCCGTCGCGGGACGGCCGCGCCTGACCTGGTTGATGGGACTCCCGGAACGGGTCCTGCGAGGGATCCCCATCGCCTGGCTGGCGGCATTCGGTGCGCTCTTGTGGATCGTCCTCGTCGGTCAGGAGACGGTTGCGCCGGTCGCGCTGCTCGTGCCACCCGGATCGACGGTCCCGTACCTGTACCTCATCGGGGTCGTCGGGGCTGGCCTTGGCCTTGCCGCCCATCTCGTGCGGACGCGCCGGGACGGCCGCCTGCCCGGTCCTCCGCAGCGCTGGGCAGGCGGGACGCTGGTCGTGCTGTCGGCCGTCCTGCTCGTGGCAGGCACATCCTTGGCGTGGTGGCCCGGCGCCGCAGCGGGGTCGGCTCCGCCCGCGTCGCTGGACGGTCAGCTCGTGCCGACCAGGCTCGCCGACCCAGGAGCGTCGGGGCCGTTCGACGTGGAGCGCTTGACGTACGGGAGCGGTGAGGACGCTCGTCGTCCGGCCTTCGGCGTCGATGTGGATCTGACGACGTCCAGCATCGACGCCAGTCAGCTGCTGCTCCCGCTCGCGCCCGGCGCGGACGCGGCTCGATCCTGGTTCTGGGGCTTCGACACCACTCGCCTGCCGGTGCAAGGGCTCGCCTGGCTGCCCGTCGGGGACGGTCCCTTCCCGCTGGTCCTGATCGCCCACGGGAACCATGCGATGGGGGACTTCAGCGAGTCCGGGTACACCTACCTCGGTGAGCACCTGGCCAGTCGTGGCTTCGCTGCGGCGTCGATCGACGAGGACTTCCTGAACGGTTCCTGGGCCGACGACTACCACGGCAACGAGCAACTCGTCCGGGCCTGGCTGCTCCTCGTCCACCTTGACGCCTGGCGAGCCTGGTCGGCGCCTGGCGGCCCGCTCGCCGGTCGGATCGACCTCGACCGGGTCGCCCTGATCGGACACTCCCGTGGTGGCGAAGCCGCCTCGGTCGCGGCCAGCCTGTCGAGCGCGGCGACGCCGCCGAGGCCTGGCATGACCCCCTGGCCCACCGGACTCGACATCGATGCCGTGGTCTCGATCGCCCCCAGCGACGGCCAGTTCACGGGCGCACTGCGCCTCGAGGGGGTCGACTTCCTGACGCTCCAGGGCGGCTGGGATGCCGATGCTCGCGCCTGGTCCGGCATCCGCCAATACGCGCGGACGACGCTCGGGGCCGATGGATTCGCGGCCGGCATGTGGGTCTACCGGGCCAACCACGGGCAATTCAACGAGGTCTGGGGCAAGGGGGACTTCGGTCCGTTCAGTCCAGCCATCCTGGACCTGGCGCCCTTGATCTCGGCGGCCGAGCAGCGTGACGTCGCGAAGACGGCCATCGGAGCCTTCCTCGAGGCCAGCCTCCACGACGAGGACGCCTACCGCGGGCTGTTCCGCCGGCCGATGGTCGGTCGCGAATGGTTGCCCGCCGACGTGATCGTCGTCAGGTCCAAGTCGGGCGAGTCCGTGGGGCTGACGAGTGGCAGCCCGGATCGCCCGATCGACGGACTCACCGTCACGACGGCCGGGGCGACCGTTCGAACCCGGTCGGTCCCGCTTCGAGCGCTCCAGCCGGACCAGGTGACGCGGGGAACGCTCATGACCTGGAACGCTGGCTCTGGCGCGGCGTCCTGGACGCTCGACGGGCTCGACGGGATCCTCGGCTCAGGCCGACCGCCGACCGCCTTGAGATTGGTCGTCGCCGATGGTCGAGCGCCCGATCCGACGACCACGACGCCACTACCCGTCACCGTCGTGGCCACGGCGGGCGGCGCGCCGGCGGCCGTCCCCCTGGACCGATTCGGGGCCTTGCCGCCGCCGTTGCCCGTGCGCCTCGCAAAGCACGACCTGCTCGCTGCGCTGGCGGGCATCGACCTCTCGGTCCGTTCGGCGAGCGAGATCGTGCTGCAGACCTATGAGATCCCACTTTCGGCGTTCGCCGACACCGGACCGTCCTTCGATCCGGCTCGGCTCAGCGCTATCTCCATCGAGGTGGCTCGGACCGGCAGCGGGGCGATCTGGATCACCGAGCCGGCCCTCGTCCGCTAGGGGACGGTCGGACTGCCGGGACATGACGCCCGGCTCTACCGAGGCCGCACCGCGCCGCGCAGGCTCAGACCAAGGAGGTACACGTCATGCGCCACTACGCGTCGCGCGGCCTACTGGCCGTGCTGTCGGGCTTCATCGCCGTCACGGCGATCGCCGGGGCGATCCTCGTCGTGCCGACCCTGCCGCCCGAGTGGCTCGAAGGCAGCGTCCTCGATAGCTACACCATCCCAGCGTTCGCGCTCGGCTTCGTCGGCGGGCTTGCGGTCGTGACCCTGATCGCCCTGGCTGTCCGACCGGACGTCGCGGGCCTCATGGCCGTCGTGACCGGGATGGCGATGGTCGCCTTCGAGATCGTCGAGATCGCGGTCGTCGGCTTCAGCCTCATGGACTACGGGATCGATGAGCCCGTCGCCTGGCTGCAGGTCGTCTATCTCGTCGTCGGGACGCTCACCGCGGCCGCCGGCTACGCGCTGTGGCGGGCGACGGCCGAGGACCGCGAGCGGCTCGCCCGCACGAATTCCGCCACCAGCGCGATCCACGGGTGAGGAGGTCGTCATGCAGGCACATCCGTTGATCCATCGCAACCAGGAACCCGACGGCTCCCAGGCACGACCCGAGACACGGCGACTCCTGGCGCTCGGGGCCATCCTCATCCTCGCCGGCGCCGCCGCCATGGCGGCGCGATCCATGGACCTTGACCTTGGCGCGTTGATCGGCGAGCAGACCTGGCCGCTGCTCGTCGTCCTGCCCGGGCTCGCATTGCTGGGGCTCGCGGTCGTCCCGAAGCCGCCGGATGGCGTGGGCTTCGCGATCGCGGGATCCATCGTGACCACCGTCGGGCTGATCCTGCTCGTGCAGGCGAATACGGAGGACTGGGCAAGCTGGGCCTACGTCTGGGCGCTGATCCCAGGAGCGGCCGGACTCGGCTTGGCGGGCTACGGCCTGCTGACCCGAACGGGCGAGCTGGTCGACAAGGGCGCGGGCCTGGTTGTGATCGCCGGCGTTCTCTACGTCGTCGGGTGGTGGTACTTCGACGCCCTGTTCGCGACGGGTGAGCAGCCCGTCGACGTCGCGGCGTGGTGGCCCGTGGCCCTGATCGCGGCTGGGGCGATCATCGCCGTCCGAGCGCTGCTCGGGTCGCGAGACCGGGGCTCGAACGTGTCGAATGCTGAAGGAGGGACCTCGTCATGACCGCCGAACGAACCGTGTCCACGCAGCCCGCGACGCGGGCGACGGATCGGACCCACGACCTGCGCATCCCCGGCGTGTTGTTGTTCGCCCAAGCCGCGCTGTTCATGACCGCGATCATGCTGGCGGCGTCCATGGCGCCGGCGTATGACTTCGGCGGCGGAGCCATCAGCGACCTCGGGGTGATCCGCCGAGACGGCGACGCTCTTCAATGTCTCGCTCGTCCTGACCGGTCTGCTGAACCTCGCGGCCGGATATCTGCTCTACGCGGAGCGTCCCAGGCTGTGGCTCCTGGGCATCTATGTCGCGGCCGGCGTCGGGGCCATCGGCGCTGGACTCGTGCCGTTGGACCGCGGCGACGCCCATAGCCTCTTCGCCTTGGGGGCGTTCCTGTTCTTCAACATCCAGCCGATCGTCTCGAGCCGTCTGGCGACCGGCCCCATGGCGGCCATCTCCGTCCTGACCGGCGTCGTCGGCCTGATCTTCGTCGTGATCATGGTCATCGGCGACGCGGGGAATCCTGCGGTGTTCGGACCGATCGGCCACGGCGGCGCGGAACGCATGATCGTCTACCCGGTCATGCTCTGGCTGCTCGCGTTCGGTGGGTACCTGATGGGCCGGGAACCTGTCACCGAGGGGCGTGCGGGCTGAGCGCCTGGGGCAGCCTCGCCCGCACAACGGACCCTGCGATCCCGCGTTCGGCCCGCGCCAGCTCGATCTGGTGAGCGGCCGGTAGGGACGCAGGGTCCGGCACGTCCGCCGAGGACGTCGACCCAGCCGCCTCCGGCAGCGGATACTGGTGCGGCACCACGGAGGCGGCATGACGATCGAGACGACGCGCATCCCGACTGAGGAGTTGGTAGCGGCTCGATGCCTGGTGGCGAGCCGCCAACTACCTATCGGTCGGGCAGATCTACTTGATGGCGAATCCGCTCCTGCGCGAGCCCCTCACGCCGGACCACGTCAAGCCGCGCCTGCTCGGACACTGGGGCACGACACCGGGTCTGAACCTTGTCTATGCGCATGCCAGCCGCGTCATCAAGGCGCGCGACCTCGATGCCATCTGGATCGTTGGCCCTGGGCATGGCGGCCCGGCGGCCGTGGCGGCGGCCTACCTCGAGGGCACGGCAGCCGAGGTGGATCCAGGTCTGACCTTCGACGAGGCCGGACTCCGCTACCTGTTCCGTCGCTTCTCATTCCCGGGCGGCATCGGCAGCCACGTCACGCCCGAGACGCCCGGCTCGATCCACGAGGGTGGTGAGCTGGGCTATGCACTCGTCCACGCCTTCGGCGCCGCGTTCGACAACCCGGACCTGGTGGTCTTCTGCGTCGTCGGTGACGGGGAGGCGGAGACCGGCCCGCTCGCCGCGAGCTGGCATTCGAACAAGTTCCTCGACCCGGAGGTCGATGGGACCGTCATCCCGATCCTGGCCCTCAATGGCTACAAGATCGCCAACCCGACCATCCTCGATCGCATCCCGGAGGGCGAGTTGATCGCGCTCTTCGAGGGGTATGGATATCGTCCCTACATCGTGGCCGGCAATGATCCGATGACGGTGCACGCCAAGATGGCCGAGACGATGGATACCGTCCTGGACGAGATCGTCGCCATCAAGGCCGAAGCCCGCACCGGATCGACGACGCGGCCCGTCTGGCCGATGATCATCCTGCGCACGCCCAAGGGCTGGACCGGCCCCAAGGAGGTCGACGGCAAGCCGACCGAGGGGACCTGGCGGTCGCACCAGGTCCCACTGTCGGACGTCCGGAACGATCGGGCACACCTCGCCCAGCTCGAGGACTGGCTGCGGTCCTACGGTCCGGACGAGTTGTTCGACGCGGACGGTCGACCGGGTCCCGACATCCTCGACTTCACGCCGGTCGGCTCGCGACGCATGTCCGCCAACCCCCACGCCAACGGTGGCCGGCTCCTGCGCGACCTCAAGCTGCCGGACTTCCGCGCCTATGCCGTGACGGTCGACGCGCCGGCCGCCGGCACGAGCGAAGCGACCAGGGTCCTCGGGACCTGGCTCCGGGATGTGATCCGCGACAATCCGACGTCGTTCCGGCTGTTCGGGCCAGACGAGACCGCGTCCAACCGGCTCGACGCCGTGTTCGAGGCGACCGACCGCGCCTGGATGGGCGAGATCCGTTCCGACGGACGAGCACCTGGCACCGAACGGACGGGTGCTCGAGGTGCTGTCAGAGCACCTCTGCCAAGGCTGGCTGGAGGGCTACCTGCTCACCGGCCGCCACGGGCTGTTCAGTTGCTATGAGGCGTTCATCCACGTCGTCGACTCGATGTTCAACCAGCACGCCAAGTGGCTGAAGATGACCCGCGAGATCGGCTGGCGCGTCCCGATCGCGTCGTTGAACTACCTCCTGACCAGTCACGTCTGGCGCCAGGACCACAACGGCTTCAGCCACCAGGATCCCGGGTTCATCGATCACGTCGTCAACAAGAAGGCGGACGTGATCCGGGTCTACCTCCCGCCCGATGCGAACTGCCTGCTGTCGGTCGCCGATCACTGCCTGCGCAGCCGCGACTACGTCAACGTCATGGTCGCCGGCAAGCAGCCGGCCCTGGATTACCTCTCGATCGACGAGGCGATCCTCCACTGCACGCGCGGCATCGGCATCTGGGACTGGGCGAGCAACGATGGCGGCTCGCCCGACGTCGTCCTCGCTTGCGCCGGGGACGTCCCGACGCTCGAGACCCTGGCGGCGGTCGCCCTGATCCGGGAGCACCTCCCCGAGCTTCGCGTTCGGGTCGTGAACGTCGTCGACCTGATGCGGCTCATGGACGAGCGCGAGCACCCGCATGGGCTGCCTGACAGCGAGTTCGATGCGCTGTTCACGACCGACCAGCCGGTCATCTTCGCGTACCACGGCTATCCGTGGCTGATCCACCGGCTGGCCTATCGGCGGACCAATCACGCCAACCTGCATGTCCGCGGATATAAGGAGGAGGGCACCGTCACGACGCCGTTCGACATGGTCATGCGCAACGACCTCGACCGCTTCCACCTGGTCATGGACGTGATCGACCGGGTCCCGGGCCTGGGATCCCGGGCCGCCTCCATCCGCCAGCATCTCGAGGACCGGCGGCTCCAGGCGGCGGCCTACGCGCGAGAACACGGCGAGGATCCGGTGGACATCCGCGACTGGCGCTGGACGACGTAGGCCGCGGGTGCGCGTCCTTGTCCTGAACGCAGGTTCGGCGACCCTCAAGGCCACCATCATCGAGCCGCCGTCTCGGATGTCGCCCTTCTCGACGACGACGGCGTGGAGCGGCGATCCGGCGTCCGTCGTGAGCGATGCCATGCGAGGCGCCACCGACGCCCTGCGATCGGGCGCAGCCATCGATGCCGTCGGTCATCGCGTGGTCCATGGCGGCGATCGGTACACGTCACCGACCATCGTCGACGACGAGGTCGTCCAGGCGATCTCCGAGCTCGCCGATCTGGCGCCGCTGCACAACCCGATCGCCGCCAGGACGATCCGAGCCGCCCGTGCCGTCCTGCCGAGCATCCCGCATGTGGCCGCCTTCGATACGGCCTTCCACGCGACCCTGCCCGAGGCGGCCAGGCGTTACGCGGTGCCGGGCGCCTGGCTGCGCGACGGCGGGATTCGTCGCTACGGGTTCCACGGCTTGTCCGTCGAGTGGTCCGCGCGCCGCGCCGCAGAGCTGCTCGTCCGTCCGATCGAGGAGCTGCGCCTCGTGATCGCCCACCTTGGCGGTGGGTGTTCCGTCACCGCCGTCGATGGCGGACGATCGGTCGATACGTCGATGGGGATGACGCCGCTCGAAGGCCTGATGATGGGGACCCGGGCTGGGTCGATCGATCCCGGGATCATCTTTCGCCGATTGCGCGACGGTCAGCCGGCCGCCGACATCGAGGCGGACCTCGATCGACGGTCCGGACTCGTCGGCGTGGCCGGCACGGACGACATGGTGGACCTGCTCCGCCGCGAGGCGCAGGGCGAGGTGGCGGCGGCGCTGGCGATCGAGATGTTCGTCCGGCGTGCGGCGGCGGGCATCGCCGCGTCCTCCACGGCACTGCCGTCAGTCGACGCCTTCGTCTTCACCGGTGGCATCGGTCAGCACGCGGTCGCGGTGACCGATCGGATCTGCCAGCGGCTGCACGCCGTCGGACCGATCGGATCCTCGACGGTGGACGGCGACGACCATGTCGATCGCTCGTCGACCGGCGCGATCGTGTTGCGGATCGCTGCCCGCGAGGACCTGGTGATCGCGGACGCCGTCGTGGGAGCGCTCCAAGAGCGCTGACCCCGAGGCCTGGTCGGGTTCGCCCTCGTGCGCCGCCCGTTGGCAGTGACGAGTGGCCCCTTCGATTCGCGACCTGCGGCCCTGAGCGGCCGGGTCCCGCCGCGGGATAGTCGGTCCGAGGTGACACGATGGACGAACCGCTCAATGTGGTGCTCTTCTCGGGGACCGACGACAAGCTGCAGGCCGCCGCGGTCTTGACCGCGGGCGCGGCAGCGCTCGGCAAGCCGGTCAATGTGTTCCTCCAGTACTGGGCCCTCGACGCCTTCCGGACCGACCGGATCGGCGCAGACCACGGTCTGGCGCCCGAGGCGGGCATCGACGGACGCGCTGCCGTCGACGCGCTCCGGCTGGCCGGTCAAGCGAGTTGGGCCGAGACCATGCGCCAGGCCAAGTCCCTGGGTGGGGTCGACATCCAGGCGTGCTCGCTATCGATGGACCTGCTGCGACTCGAACCGATCGATCTGGACCCGCTGGTCGATGGGGTGGAGGGCGTGACGGCCTTCTATCTCAACGCCGGCGACGGCCAGGTCGTCTTCATCTGAACCGATCGGAGGCCACGACGATGACGCTCCAAGCGACCCACCAGATCGACGCGCGCGGGTTGAGCTGCCCGATGCCGATCGTCAAGACCGCGCAGGCGATCAAGACCATCGGCTCAGGTGAGCTCTTCGAAGTGCTGGCGACCGATCCGGGTTCGACCAAGGACATGGCGGCTTGGGCACGAACGACCGGCAACGAGCTGGTCCAGCAGACCTCGGAGGACGGGGTGTTCCGCTTCGTCCTGCGTCGGAAGTGAAGGCACGATCATGACCACCACGACCATCGAGCGGCCCACGACGCGCCCACGCGACCCCCTCGCCGAGGCTGTCGCCGACGTGGCCGGCCTCCCCGAAGCTGCCTCGATCCCTGCTCCCGCCCCTGACGAACCAGCAGCGACGCGGACGAAGGAGTTCGTGATCGTGAACTGGTCCGGCGATCTCGATAAGGTGTGGCCGGTCCTGATCCTGTCGTCGACGGCCGCGGCCAGCGGGGTTCGATGCAAGGTCTTCGTGACGTTCTGGGGCCTGCTGCCCTTCGTGAAGGACCAGAAGCGGATCGTCGGCGAGAACTGGATGCAGCGGATGCTGACCTTGATGCAGCGGCCGGGCATCGATCACCTGAAGCTCAGCAAGATGAACTTCCTGGGCATGGGTCCGTGGATGATGGGCGTCCTCAGCGAGCGGTACCACGTGGCCAAGCCACGCGAGCTGCTGGAAGCAGCGACCGCGCTGGGCGTCGAGTTCATCCCGTGCCAGATGACGATGGACATGTTCGGGCTGACGCGCGACGACCTCATCGACGAGATGGGCGAGCCAGCGGGTGCCGCGACCGCCATCGAGATCATGACCGAGGCCGACGCCTCGCTGTTCATCTGAGGAGGCGCGACATGATCGACGTCACCACGCCCACCATCGACCGCACGATCGACGCGCGTGGCAGCTACTGCCCTGGCCCGCTGATGGAACTCATCCGCGGGATCCGGGAGTCGGCGCCCGGGACCGTGCTGGCCGTGTGGTCATCCGACAGCGGCAGCAAGACCGACATCCCGAAGTGGGTGGAGAAGGCGGGCCACCGCCTGGTCGCCCTCACCAGCCGCAACGGCTTCGACGAGATCATCGTCGAGAAGACCCATTGAGCACCGCCATGGATCGCATCGTCATCCTGGGCGGCGGCGTCGGTGGCACGTTGACAGCCAACCTGCTCGCCCGTCGGCTACGCCGCCGGGTCGATGCGCGGACCGTCGACATCACCGTCGTCGATCGTGGCGGCCAACACGTCTACCAGCCCGGCTTCATGTACATCGCCATGGGTGGGGAGCGGGCGGCGAATCTCCAACGTCCAGAGCGCTCGTTGCTGGACCGGCGTGTCCGCCTCGTGGTGGGCGAGGTCGAACGAGTCGACTCGTCGGAACGGATCGTCTACCTCCGGGACGGCGAGCGCCTGGACTACGACCAGCTGGTCCTGGCCACCGGCTGCCGGATCACGCCTGAGGACATCGACCACTTCGGCGAGGAAGCGCAACACTTCTATACGGCGGAGGCGGCGGCGCGCCTGCGGACGGCGCTCGATGGGTTCCGTGGCGGCCGCATCGTCATCGGCATCGCGGGCATGCCCTACAAGTGCCCGCCGGCACCCCTCGAAGTCGCCTTCCTCATCGAGGCCGAGCTGCGCGAGCGGGGACTGCGCGACCGAAGCGCGCTGCACTTCTGCTCACCGATCGGCCGGGCATTCACCATCGAGAGCGTGTCCGAGATGGCCACGCCGATCCTGGCCGAGCGGGGTATCGAGCTGCATACGTTCTTCAACGTCGAGACCATCGATCCCGATCGGAAGGTCGTCCAAAGCCTCGAGGGCGAGGAGCTCCCGTACGACCTGCTGATCCTCGTCCCGCCCCACAAGGGCGAGCCGTTCCTCGTGTCGAGCGGGCTCGCGCCGGCGCCGGGCGGCTGGCTACCCACGGATCGCACGACGCTGCAGGTCGGCGGTCACCCCGAGATCTTCGCGCTGGGCGACGCGACCGACCTGCCCCTCTCGAAGGCGGGCTCGACGGCCCACTTCGAGGCCCCCGTCGTGACCGAGCGGATCGTGGCCAGCGTCGAAGGCCGGGACATCGATCCGCAGCGTGGCGACTACCTGGGCAAGGTGATGTGCTTCTTCGAGGTCGGCGACGGGAAGGGGACGCTCCTCCAGTTCGACTACGACCATCCGCCGAAGCCGCCCAAGCCGAACCGGATCTGGCACCTTGGCAAGATCGTCTTCAACAAGACCTACTGGCATACCGTCCCGAAGGGCCGGATCTGAGCCACCCTGCCGCACGACATCCCAGCGTCCGGTCGACCGGCCCTCGCCGGCGCCGTCAACCGACGGCGGCGCGCGCCAGACTGGGCTCAGCCGGCGTGCGATCGATGCCGCGCTGCAGGACGCGGTAGCCGCCCAGCGCCAGGATGACCGCCGCCATGACCGGGAAGACGACGCCGCGGATGTCCCAGGCCACGTTCGGATCGAGCCCGTTGGTGAGCGGCACCATCCCGTTCAGGAGCATGTGGAACAACCCGGTCATGAGGACGCTGCCGCCGGTCCCCACGTAGAGCCAGGTCAGGATGATCGAGTAGGCGATGATCTGGGTCAGCATCGACCAGACCGCCGTCCCGCCGTTCATCTGGCCCGGCAGATAGAGCGGGACGTGGATCAAGGCCCACGGGATCCCCAACACGAGAGCCGCCCGCAGCGGCGACATCACGGTCATCGTGCGCGGCAAGGCATAGGCGCGCCAGCCGATCTCCTCGGCGAAGGCCGGCAGGATGACGACGAGCGGCACGATCAGGATCGCCGGGAACAGATCGTCGAACAGACCCGCGGCCGGGGCGCCCAGCGCGATGGCAACGACATCCACGGCCAGGAAGCCGATCGCCGGGATCAACAGTGCCAAGTACCACTTCGGGTCGGCCGGGCGCACCTTGACCTGCCGGAATAGTCGTCCGATCGCGCCGCTTCCCTCGCGCCACGCCAGCCCGGCCGCGATGAACACCGGCGGGAGGGCGAGCCCGAACGCCAGGAGCGTCGGCGGCGCGCCCAGGCCGACGACCGCCACGGTCGCGACAGCGGCGAACGCCAGGGTGAGGCCCACGTACCACGCCGCGCCGGTGACGGTCGCGAGTCCGGATCCGGACGGCTGTGGAGCAGCCGCGGCGGTGGTCGTGGTCATGACCGTCCCCTTCGGACCATGCTGACCCAGCAGCCGCCGGATCGGTGGCGCGATTTCCAAGGCTACCACCCGTCGGTTCGTGCTTCGGAGGGCTGGCGCCATCTCGAGTCACCTCGGATCCGCTCCTCCTTGACAGCGGGGAGGATACTGGGGGGGAGTATCGGAGATGGGACCGAGTTGGATACACACAGCCCACCAAGCGGCACCATGAGCCGTCGCCCGCTGCGAGCGCTCAGCACGAGGGTCACGCGCCGGGTCATGACCGGCATGCCGGCCACTCGGTGGCGATGTTCCGGGACAAGTTCTGGCTCAGCCTCGCGCTGACCATCCCGGTCATCCTGCTCAGCCACGACATCCAGGAGTGGTTCGGCTACAGCCTCCCGATGATCCCCGGCATCGAGTTCGTCCCGGCGATCCTCGGGACGATCATCTTCTTCTACGGCGGGATGGTCTTCATCCGCGGAGCCCAGGGGGAACTGGCCGATCGCAAGCCCGGGATGATGACCCTCATCTCGCTGGCGATCATCGTCGCCTTCGTGACCTCGTGGGCGGGCACCCTCGGCTTCTTCGAGGTCGAGATCTGGTGGGAACTGGCCACCCTGATCACGATCATGCTGCTCGGTCACTGGCTCGAGATGCGCTCGATCGCCCAGGCGCAGGGCGCGCTCTCGGCGCTCGCCGCGCTCCTGCCGGACTCGGCCGAGCGCGTCACCGCCGAGGGCACCGAGGACGTGCCGATCAGCGACTTGCGGGTCAGCGACGTCGTGCTGGTCCGGCCCGGCGCTCGCATCCCCGCCGATGGAGACATCGTCGACGGGACCGCCGACGTCGATGAGTCGCTGCTCACGGGCGAGTCCCGTCCGGTTCCCAAGCAGGTCGGTGACCCGGTCATCGCCGGCACCGTCGTCGCCGGTAGCTCGCTCCGGGTGAAGGTCACCGCGACGGGCGATCAGACGGCCCTGTCCGGGATCATGCGCCTCGTCGCCGAAGCGCAGGCATCAGCGTCACGGGCGCAGGCGCTGGCCGACCGAGCGGCCGCGCTCCTGTTCTATGTCGCCCTTGCCGCCGGTGCGATCACGCTTGTCGGGTGGTGGTTGCTCGGCGATCCCGAAGGGGCCTTGATCCGCACCGCCACGGTCCTCGTGATCGCCTGCCCGCATGCGCTCGGTCTGGCCATCCCGTTGGTCATCGCTATCTCCACGTCGCTCGGAGCTCGGAACGGGCTGCTCGTCAAGGACCGCCTTGCCCTAGAGCGAGCACGGACGCTGGACACGGTGATCTTCGACAAGACCGGGACCCTGACCAAGGGCGAGCCGGCGCTCGTCGATGTCAGCGGAGACGAGGACGCCCTTCGCCTCGCCGCTTCGGTCGAGGGCGACTCGGAGCACCCCCTGGCCCGTGCCATCGTCGAGGCCGCGAGAGCTCAGGGCCTGTCGACCCCCACCGCGACCTCGTTCGAGGCCCTGCCGGGGCGTGGTGCTCGCGCCCAGGTCGAGGGTCGTTCCGTGGCCGTCGGCGGACCCCGCCTGTTGGCTGACGCGGGCCTTGAGGCCCCGCCGGTGGCAGCCGAGTGGGACCATGAAGGTCGGACCGTCCTCTACGTCATCGTCGATGGCCGGATGTCGGGCGTGCTCGCCGTGGAAGACGAGATCCGGCCGGAGTCGAAGGCGGCCATCGACGACCTCCACGCGAACCGGCATCAGGGTGGCCATGATCACCGGCGACAGTCAGGCCGTGGCCGACTCGGTCGCGCGGCGTCTCGGCATCGACGAGGTCGCTGCACAAGTCCTCCCGGCCGACAAGGCGGCTGCGGTCAAGCGGTTCCAGGCGGGCGGTCGCAAGGTCGCCATGGTCGGCGACGGCGTGAATGACGCGCCCGCGTTGGCGACGGCCGATGTCGGCATCGCCATCGGCGCTGGCACCGATGTCGCCGTCGAGTCGGCTGGCATCGTCCTGGTCCGGAGCGACCCGCGCGATGTCGCGGCGGCCATCGAGTTGTCGCGGGCGACCTACAACAAGATGGTCCAGAACCTGATCTGGGCGACGGGCTACAACCTCGTCGCGATCCCGGTGGCGATGGGCCTGTTCGTGCCGTGGGGTATCGATCTGCCGATGGCCGTGGGGGCGATGGCCATGAGCGCGTCGACCATCATCGTCGCGGCCAACGCTCAACTCCTTCGGCGGGTGCGCCTGCGTCGCGGCGTCCCATCCGTGCCCACGGAGCCGCGAGTCGCCTCCGCGTGAGATCGGGTCAGGATCGCGCCTCGCGGGTCGCGCCGATCGGCAGGATGACGGCGATCGCGATGTTAGCGGTCGATGAGCTCGACGCCGCGCGCTTGGAGCATCGCGCGCCGAGTGGTGGCGTCGATGGGTCCCGATCCATCGGGCGGGATGTCGGGACTCGCGGCCTCCTCGCCTGAGTCGTACCAGAACTGCTCGAGACCGCCGGGCATCGTGAGGACGAGCAAGGTGGCCCGGTCGGACAGGACCTGATGAGCGTGCGGGACGCCACGCGGGCCGTAGGCGAAGGTTCCGGCGACGGTGTCGTGGATGGTCTCGCCGACGAAGAACCGCACCTCGCCATCCAGGACGTACCACGCCTGGTCCTCGTGCTCGTGCCGATGGAGCAGTGGGGTGTCGACCTCACGGGCCGTCGCCTGCTCCATGACCGTCACCAGTCCGCCGGTCGCGGCGGCGTCGGCCTTGATGGTCATGAGATCGCCGTAGTGCCAGAGTCGGCGACCCTCGCCAGGCAACAGGACGAATGGCTCGGACATCACATCGCACCTCGGCGGCAACCGCAGGTCGCGAGTGTGCCGGACGGGTGTCCCGCGGTTGTCGCCGCCTTGTTACGGGTCGGCGGCCGGCGTTGGTTCGGCCGTCGCGGCCCGCTCGCGATGCTCGAGTAGAAACTCGCGTCGGAACCACGGCGCGGACGACGACGGAGGTGTCGCGATGTGCCTGACCTGTGGCTGCATGGACGCCCATCTGGAGATGGGCGAGTCGAACATCACCTACGAGGACGTGAAGCGCGCCGCTGACGAGAACGGACGATCCGTGGCCGAGACGTTCGACATCATCGAGAAGACCAAGGCCAAGGACCGCGAGCAGCACGCCAACGAGTACGCGCAGATGGCGGACGCGCGCCGCTAGGCCACATGCAGCGGGCGGCCGAACGCGTGTGCGTCGACCGCCCCGTGCCGTCGGCCAGCCAGGGAGCGATCAGACCCCGGCGGCGACCCGATGGCCCTCGGTGACCTCACCCTTGTGGGCGGCGAACGCCGCCAGGACCTCACCCTTCTCCAGCTCCGGCACCCCGAACGAATCCAGGGTCCTGCCAAGCTCGGCAGCGACCTCGTCGAACTCCTCGGGTGCGATGGCCAGCTGACGATGGGCCTCTTCCAGGCCGAGGGCCGTGGACCCGGGCTTCGTCGCGCTGAACTGGAAGGGGCCGCCGGCGACGTCGCACACCCATAGGGTGCGCATGAACTTCAGGCCCGGCAGCCGGCCCAGGTCGTCCGTGTGCCACTCCCGGAGCGCGGGGTTCGCCGATCGCTGGCCGACGATCGGATTCTGGATCAGCGCATCGCTGAACCGGTCGATGACGGCCGCGATCGCGAAGGCGCCTCCGAGCCGTTCGTACAGGCTTGACTCGGGCATGTCAGCCACCTCGTCATCCGGGACCCAGCCTGGATCCGGCGATGTCCCATACGGTTCGATACGCCGGGAAGTCGTGACCGGTTGTGGTGGCTCGGCGCGCGATGCCCTAGGCGGGGACGGCCGCGGCCGCGAACGCCGCCATGCTCGGATACGTGGCGTCCGGGACGCCCTCGGCGACGGGCGTGGCCCCGGCCCCCGGCCGGTCGTGCCGCCGGTCGATCCAGACCGTGGTCATCCCGAGCCGCTTGGCCGGGACGTGGTCGTGATACAGGCTCTGGGCCACGTGCAGGATCCGGTCGCGCGGCACCGAGTCCAGGCGCGCGAACAGGGCCTCGAAGTTAGCCTGCGACGGTTTGTAGGCGCCGACCTGCTCGGCCGTCACGACCCAGTCGAACTCGACGCCCAGCCGCTCGTTGGAGGCCGCGAACAGGTCGTCATCGCAATTGGTCAGCACACCTAGCCGGAAGCGCGTCTTGAGTCGGGCCAGCGCGGCGGCGGAATCCGGGAAGGCCGGCCAGTCGACGACCGACCCGCCGAACATTTCGAGCTCGCCCTCGGTCGGATCGAACCCGAGCTCCCCGGCCACGCCTCGGAGGCCGGCGGCAAGGACGTCGCGATAGCGCTGGTACGGCCCGGCCTCCGGCCGCGGCCTCGTAGTCGGCATAGCGGACAAGCAAGGCCTCGTCCTCGATCGTCACGTCGTGCGCCGCCAGGATCGGCGCAAAGGCGCCGAGCAGGCCTGCCTCCCAGTCGATGAGCGTCCCGTAACAGTCGAAGGTGAGGGCGTCGAACCGCCCGCAGATCGATGGCCATGGGACCTCCGCTGAGCCGTGGTGAGGGGTCGTCTGGTAGCATCGCATGACCGAGGGGGAGTACCCCATCCCGGATGTCGGCGTCATCACGGCACTCATCAGGAGTGACCCGCCGGCATCGACCGCGACCCTGGGTCGCGGTCGGCGGAGACCTTCGGCGTGACCAGTCGTCATGCCTGGAGGCCGACTCGTGCCCATCGATACCCTGCTCTGGATCGTCCTTGCTCTGACCATCGGGACGGTCCTGACCCTGGACCTCCTCGTCTTCAATCGGCGACCCCATGCGCCGACGTTCCGTGAGGCGGCGGCGTTCAGTGCGTTCTATGTCGGCCTGGGCCTGGCCTTCGGCGTCCTCGTCTTCGCGACCCGCGGCGTCGATGACGGCTCGGCGTACCTGGCCGGCTACCTGCTCGAGCTGAGCCTGTCGGTCGACAACGTCTTCGTCTTCGCCCTCATCTTCACGGCCTTTGCCGTCCCGCTCCAGTTCCAGCACCGGGTGCTGTTCTACGGGATCCTCGGGGCCATCGTCTTCCGGGCGATCTTCATCTGGCTCGGCACGGCGATCATCGAGCAGTTCCACGCGGCCATCTACGTGTTCGGCATCCTCCTGCTGGTGACCGGCTACCGGATGTGGGCGCAGCGCGACGCCCACGTCATCGATCCGACGCGCAACCCGATCCTCCGACTCTTCCGGCGGCTGGTCCCGACGACGGACGGCTATCGCGGCCAGCGGTTCATCGTCCACGAGGCCGGCCGTCGACTGGCCACGCCGCTCCTCGCCGTCCTCGTCGTCGTCGAATCGAGCGACATCCTGTTCGCCATCGATTCCGTCCCGGCCATCTTCTCGGTGACGACCGATCCGTTCCTCGTCTTCAGCTCGAACGCCTTCGCCATCCTTGGGCTGCGCTCGCTGTACTTCCTCCTGGCTGGAGCCGTCGACCGGTTCCGCTATCTGAAAGCCGGCCTGGCCGCCCTGCTCGTGTTCGCCGGGCTCGAAGATCCTCCTGGCCGAGGTGGTGCCGATCCCGATCTTCCTGTCGCTGGCGATCATCGTGGGGATCCTCGCGGCCGCCATCGGCGCGTCGTGGCTGGCCGACCGTCGGGGCGTCACGAAGGACTCGCGTCCGCACACCGGAACCGACCGGGAGGCATCATCGTCCCCACCGTGATGTCGAGGATCCATCCCCTCCGCCCCCTCGTGCTGGCCGTGACCCTGCTCGTCGCGGCCTGCGGCGCCGCGGCGACCACGCCACCCTCGGCGACGCCGGGCGGCCCGGTGGTCACGGCGGACGACGCGGTCCGGGCCGTGATCACGGCGGAGCCGCGGCTGGCTGGGATCATGCCTCGCGACGACGAGCTCATCGGCCAGTCGAGCTGGGTCGAGGTGGCGCCGGCGTCCGGCGTCGGCGCGTTCATCGTCGCGGTGCGAGTCGGGTGGGGCGACTGCCCGGCTGGCTGCATCTCCGAGCACACCTGGCAGTACGCGGTCGCCCCGAACGGGACCGTGACCCTCATGGCCGAGGCGGGCGAGCCGGTCCCGGATGACGCCTGGCCCGCAGCCGGCGGCTGACGAGGTCCACTCGGAGAACTCGGTGCGACCGTGCACCGCGAACGCATCCAGACCCCTCCCGACCGAACCGTCACGGCGTACGCTGCGCGCGTGAACGGTCGACCGGTCCCACCGCGCGCGCTGGCCGTCGGGCTCGCCTGCATCGCCCTCGCGGCGATCGTCGCCTGGCCGGCCTTCGCGGCCGACCCGTCGGGCTCGCCGTCCGGGGCTCCGTCCGGTTCGATCGCCCCGTCCGGTTCGATCGCCCCGTCGGCTTCGATCGCGCCAGCGGCGTCACTCGCGCCAGCGGCGTCACTCGCGCCAGCCGCCACCGAGGCGCCAGAGGCGACAGCGAAACCCAAGCCGTCGAAGGCGCCGAAGGCCGCCAAGGGGCCAGAGGTCGAGGTGAGCGCCACCGGCACGGTCGGCGTCCGGGAGGACGGCCAGGGTCGATCCGAGTACACCCTGACCAACGGAGCGACCGTCCGGGTCCTGTCCGCCGGGCCGCCCTGGTTCTACGCGGACCACGACAACCCGCTCGCAGCGTTCGTCGGCGACCAAGTCACGATCGCCGGGACGGCCCGCGGGACCGACACCGAGATCGACGTCCTCACGGTCGATGGGACCGCCATCCGCGAGCCGGGCAAGCCGCCGTGGGCCGGCGGCTGGAAGCGCGTCGGCGAGGGTCACCCCGGCTGGTCGCAGGACAAGGCGGACCGCTTCGCGGCCAAGGCGCTCGAGAAGGGTGTCGACTGCTGGCCGCCCGGCCACTGCAAGGATGAGGCCGGCGCCGCCGCGACCGAGCGACCCGGCGGGAACTGACACCGCGACTTCCAAGCGACGACATGACGACGGACCGCGTCGCCGCGGTCCGTCGGTCAGGGTCCCTGGATCGTCCGCCGCGCCCGGGAGGTCGGGCATCGGCGCGTCCGGGCGGTCAGTTCGTGAGCTTGATCGAGTAGACGCCGGTCTCGAGTGACGCCCCGGGCTTGCCAGGGCTGACGACGAGCTGCTCGGCGTTCACGGGCGAGACGAAGTACCCCCGGATGACCTTCTCGCTGCCGCCCTCGATGCCGAGGAGCTTGAAGTAGGCGAAGCCGACCATGTCGCCGTCGTCGGTGACGATCGGCACGGGGAAGGTCCCATTGACGTACGCCTCGAGCGCCTGGAACAGCGTCGCGTGCGTGCCCGAGTTGAGCGGGCCGATATCCATCCCGAGGTCGACGGGGTCGACCTCGCCGCCTCCCTCGACGATGTCCTTGACGCCATCCGAGTTGGCGTTGCACGGGTTGCCGTTGGCGGCGCAGAAGATCGTCCAATTGAACTGTGTGGCGTCCTGGGGCACATCTTCGTTGCCGGTGCCGGGCAGCTGGTAGACCTCGTCCACACAACCGCCCGCGTCCTCGTCGCAGATGGCGCCCGGGAACGCCTCACTGTTGAACAGCAGTGGCATCGCCCCGATGGCCGCGTTGGGTGCGCCCGTCGACTGGGCCGTGGCGGTGACCGAGACGGGCCATGTCGGCATGCCCATGAGGGCGGCGAAGTTGTTCCGATGGGGCTTCATCAGGTCCACCGTGACGCTCGCGTAGGCGCCGTTGTCGTTCACGTCGACGGTCAGGTCGATGCCGTTGACGCCGTCGTCGACGTATCCATTGTCGGAGGCGATCTGGGCGGCGGCCGCGATCGCCGCTGCCTCCTTGGTGGCGGCGTCGGCGTCCGTGTTCAGGTGGGCCGTGGCGCCCGGCCATGGCGGCCAGGTCGGCGACGTTCTGCTCATCGCGGCGCTGCGCGTACGCGCTGCCGCCATCGAGCACGATGCCGATGACGCCGATGATGGCGACGATGGCCAGGACGAAGATGACGATGACCTGGCCGCGATCATGTCGACGGGTGTGCATGGCGTTGGGCTCCATGGAGCGAGTGGTGGTGGTCATGGGACGTCGATCCGGCTGTACGACTCGAACTCGTGGTCGCCGAACATGCTGACGAGCGGGGTGATCGGGCGTGAACGGGGCCCGGGTGTGGACCTTGACGAACCGGTCGGGCCGGGCATAGCACTCCGAGTCGGCGACGACCGTGTCGGTCGGGTCGACGCAGGTGATATCGGTGGAGGTGCGTCATCACCAAGCCCGGCACGAGCTCGCGCTGGGTGGCGATGACGTCCTGGGTCTGGCTGCTGTTGCCGAGGTTCTTGGTCCCGCTCCACGGATGGACGACCGTCACACGGGCGATCTCGCGGGCGGCCTCGGCGGTGGCATTCATCGTGTAGATGGCGCGGCCCAGGTCGACGACGCCCATCATCAGGATGAGGAACGGGATCAGCACGAGGCTGAACTCGACGAGCGCCTGGCCCTCGTGTCGATCGCGGGAACGGCGGAGCATGGCGTCGGTCCTCAGTTCGGTCGGTAGTGGATGGTGATGAGCGCGCCCTCGGTCAGGCACTGCGTGTGATCCGGGTTCTGGGCCTGGATCTTGTTCTTCTGCCGGTCGACAGGTCGCCGAGCGAGCTGACGTTGAAGCCGGCGTTGATGAGGTTCGCGGAGGCGGTGCCCGGCGCCTCGCCGATGACGTTCGGCGGGAAGCAGTTGAACGGGGTCGAGCTCGGGCTCGCGCTCGGCGAGGCGCTCGCACTGCCGGACGGCGACGGGCTCGGTGAGCCGACGATGACGTCGAACTCGTAGTCGTCGTCGCCGGCCGCGTTGACGACGGTCAGGATGACCGTGTAGGTGCCGGCGGCGCCGTAGGTGTGGGTGACGGTCGGGCCGTCGATTGGAGCCGTTGCCGTCGCCGAAGTCCCAGGTCCAGCCGGTCGGGTCGCCGCTCGAGCCGCTGGCGTCGAAGTCGACGGTCAGGCCGCTCTGGCCGGTCTCGACGCCGATGGCGACCGGCGGTGGGGGCAGGGTCTCCGTGTCGGGATCGGGAGGTATTCCATCAGCGCGGTCGCGGAGGCCGACATCGGCAACGTCTGGCCACCGAAGACCATGGCCAGCAGCGGCGTGATCAGGGTGAACTCACCGGACGACGCTGACGGTCACCGTGCTGCCCGCCTGGGCGGGGCACCCGGAGATGCTGCAGTCCATGTCGATGTCGACCGGAGGCGATCTCGACCGCGCGAGTCCTTGGACTCGAGCTGGACGCGGCAGACGACCATGTTGGTCGCGGTGTTGCAGGGCTGGCCGGCGTCGAACGAGTCCGGGTTCGAGGCCGCCGCGAACGCGCCCTCGCGGGCGGCGTTGTTCAGGGTGATCGTCGCGTAGAACACGCGCCCGAGGTCCAGGACGGCGGCCAGGAACACGAGCATGATCGGCAGGATCAGCGCGAACTCGACCAGGCTCTGGCCGCGGGTGCGGCGGCGGCGACCGGTCAGGCGATGCGTGAAGAGGCTCATGGACGATTCCCTGGATACGGTGCGAGATGACGCGGCAGATGCTCGCCGCGGCACCTTTCACCCTCCCTTGAATCGGTGCTCACCTGCATAGCCCGAAAGGGGCAAGCGCCCCAGGACGATGGTCAGACGCCGGTGAATCGCGAAGGCCGCACCCTCGCGGATGCGGCCTTCGCCTGCCCCCTAGTGTGGTCGCCTTAGCGGATCAGCTGGATCCCCCAGACCGTCGTTTCGACATTCGGGTCCGGCAGGCCGACGGTCCCGCTGGTCGTGATCTCGGTGAGCCAGCCCTTCAGGCACCCCGTTCCACCGTTGCCCCCGACGGCCGGCGACCCAGGCGTCTGGTTGCACTCAGGGTTGTTCGCCTGGATGTAGGCATGGTCGAGGATCATCGCCGCCACGGACGTGATGCGGTAGTACGTGTTCGAGCCGGTGCCGTTCTCCGGTGGGTTCGGGCACGCCGGGCCGGGATGGAGCTGTCCGACGTCGTTCTTGATGCAGTCGTACAGGGGGATGAGGACGATCTTGTCGAGGCCCTCTTCGTACTGCCCCACGATGTTGCCCGTGTAGCCGTTCAGCGCATCCTGGACCTGGCTGCTGTTGATGTTGCCGGTCGTCGAGTGGATCCAGATCGGGAGGTCCAGGCCCTCGTTGTACGGGAGTCTCGATGTCACAGGCCAGATCGTTGGCGCCGCCCCCGTTGCAGGCCGGGTTGTCGGGCTCGATGTCCAGCCAGCCGACGCTGCCGGACGTGGTGGAGCACAGCGGTAGGATCGACTCGTTCGCGGCGGTCGGATTGGTCGTGATCCCGTACGGCGCACCGGAGCCGAAGTTGACCTGCTTGTTCGAGCCGTCGCACAGCGTGAGTGCGGTCGGGAAGGTGACTGGGAGGAATCCGCACGCTTGGTCAGCGGCACAGAGGCCGACGATCGAACCCGCGATCGCGGTCGCCTGAGCGCTGGCCTTGAACCCCGTGAACCCAGCCAGACTGGCGAAGAACGTGCCGAACTCCGTCGAGCCGTGCGCTTCCACGCCATACGCGCTGCTTGGGGGCGGGGCGCCGCCGTAGTCGCCGACCGGGCTGAGCCCAGGGATCGGGTCGCCGTTGATGTCGGTGTAGACGGCGGTCGGCGTCTCAGTAAGGCCGTTGTCCGACGCCGCGGCATCGATGGCGGCCTTCACGTCTGCATCGGTGTTCGGCTGTGCCTGCCCCTTGATACGGAGTGGCAGGTTCTGGACGAGCACGATCGCGCCAGCCTCCGCCGCGGCATCGATCCCGTTCTGGGCATTCCGCTGCTGCGTGAAGGCGTAGCCGCCGTCGATCACCAGGCCGGTGAAGATCAGGAGGGGGATGAAGGCGACCGCCGCGATGACGATCACCTGCCCCATGGCTCCGTTTCGGTGGTTGCGTGTTCGCACGCTTGGGCTCCTCATCGTGGGCACGAACTCGTCGTGCAGATGCTTTCGATGCTCTGCCTCGTTTCCGCGACCAGTTCGATCTCTCCAACGAGGTTGCCGATGATCGGTGTCAAGGAACGGAAGGTGGATTTGACCGTGACGACCGCGACGCAGCCGATCTCCGGCGGGGAGTCGCAAGCGCCCGTGACGCCGGCGTTCCTGAGGACGAAGCAGGTGCCCGAGTCGTCACCCGTCGGTCCGCCGGCAGCCGGACAGTCGCCTGGATCCGCGACCGGAAGGCCGACCGCCGTTGCTTGCTGGGCAGCCCGTTCTCGGACGGCGTCCGGGTACTGGTTCACGATGGCTGTGCGACCTGCCTCACGAGCCGCATTCGACAGCGCGTTATAGGTGTAGATCGCGCGGCCGAAGTCCACGACCCCGAAGAGGATCAACAGGAAGATTGGGAGGATGAGCGCGAACTCCGTCAGCGCCTGTCCACGACGTCGTCGCTTCATGTCAAGGCCCAACGTTCAGCTGGAAGGTCGCGCACTGCTGCTCGGTGCCGTCCCAGACGCTGAAGACGCTGCCGATCCACTCCCGCTGTACGCGGTAGTTGCCGGTACCGACGGCCACGTTGAGCTGGGTCGCATTGAACCCGGCCTGCGACCAGTCAGGGACGACGTCGTTGATCCTCTCTCCGATGATCGTCGGGACGATGCACACGCCAGGCGCCAGAGTCGGCGACGGGCTCGGACCCGGTGAGCCGGATGGTCCGGGTGTCGCGGTCGGCGTGGGAGTCGGCGTCGGCGCCGGCGTCGGCGTCGCGGTCGGAGCGGGCCCAGGGCCGAACGTCGGCACCGTGTCCAGCAGACCGAACCGGATCGGGAAGATCTCAGTCGCCTTGATCGTCACGACGCTGCCCAGGATGTCGCCGATCACCGGCGTGAGCATCTGGAAGTCGCATTCGAGCGTGACCTCGGCCCCCATGCCGAGTTCCTTGCCGTCCGGGAAGGATGGATCGGCGAAGGCGACCGGCTCGCAGAGCGCATCCGTATCCCGGTCGATCTGCTCCTCGTATTGGAGCTGCACATTCGCATCGGGCGCTGCGCCCCATGCGTGGGGGTGCGAGGCCGCGTAGCTCGCCGCGATGCGTGCAGCGTTGTGCAACGTCACGGAGCCGAAGAAGAGTCGGCCGGCGTCGATGACGATCAGCATGATCAGCAGCAGCACCGGCAGGACGAGTGCGAACTCGACCAGGCTCTGGCCTCGCGATCGTCGCCGATCGCGGCGACGTGACAGGAACGGGATGCGCATGGGTCCCCCGGTGGGTTGGTACGAAAGTCCTGCGGATGCTGACAGGCCGACCTTACAGTCGACCTTACGGGCGGTGCCAGGACGCGCCGTCGGCTATCGGACACCGTCGGCGAAGGTCGGTACCGTGACGGGACCTCCGGGTGAGTTGGACCCGCGCGCGCGAGGGCGCAGGATGCCGCCATGACGAAGCGCATCCTCGCCGCGATGCTGTGGTTCTACGTCGGCTGGTATGCCGGAGCGATGCTCGCCGAGATGATCGGCGTCAGCGCCCTGCTCGGCCCGCTCATCGGTGCCGCCGCGGCCGGCCTGATCGCGGGCGACCCTCGCCACATCATCTGGAAGCGCCGCGCCCCGCGGTGGCCTCGAACGGGCCGGAGGTCGTGGCCGAGCCGGCCTGACCTACGTCGCCATCGGGCGACGACGACCAACGAATCGTGAGCGCCGGGTGCCTGTCGTCACCCGGCGTTCACGTGTCCCCGAAGAGTCGAGCGGTGGTCGCGCTACTTGACCAGCTGTACCGCCAGCGAGGCGAACGCACCCGGTGAGGTCGCGGTCGTGGGGCCCGTGGTGAACTGCTTGCGCCAGACACCGGCGATGTTCTTGCCGCCTTCGCACTCGGTGATCTGGAAGCCGGCGAAGCCGATGATGTGGTACCAGCCGTTGGCGCCCGTGCCGCCGGCGTAGTCCCAGATGGGCACCGTGACGACGATCTCGTTCTCGATGTAGTAGTCACAGTCGGCGCTGGCCTTGTTGCCGGGCAGGCTGCCGATCCGGTCCTGGTCAGGATCGCCCGACACCGCATCGCAGCACCCGTAGCTGTTGCCCGGAGGGGCGTTGCCGTCCGGGCCGTTGTTGCCGATCTCCTCCTGGAGGAACGGGCGGTTCGTCCTCGCAGCCGGACGCAGGTGCTCATGCCCAGGCCGAACCCGGCGCACTGCCCGGTCGCCCCGAACTTCAGCCAGCCGAAGCCACCCGGGATGTTGAGGTTGCCCGGGGTCAGGCTGCTGCGGCAGCGCACTCGGGGCTTGAGCCGACCTCGCCCGTGCAGAACGGGTACGTCTCGAAGAAGGCTTCGGAGATGCCGGCCGGGAAGATCGTGCCGCCCGGAGGCGCCGCCGCGATAGCCGCCGCGGGCGGTCGCGACGGAGCTCGCCGTCCACTCGTTGACGCCGGCGATGCCCGAGCATGTACGGGCGGAAGGTGATCTGGCTGCCGACCGTCACGCCGACCGTGCCGGCCGGGATCGGCACTGCTCCGACGTAGCCGGTCGTGGCCCCGGCCTCGTTGACGTAGCGCGGGCCGCCGGCGAGCGGGCCGGCGCCATCCGGATCCGGGCCGAACGTCACCGGATCGGCGCCGTTGGCGGCGAGGGTCGCCGTGATGGCGGCCTGGACGTTGGCGTCGGTCCCGTTGATCGTGTCGCCGTCGATCCAGGTCGCGATGATCCGGGCCCCGCCAGGGCCGCGAAGTCAGAGGCGTTCTGCGACGCGCGCCGCTGGACCAGGGCGTTGCCGCCATCGAGGACCAGGGCGACCGCGAGGATGATGACGGTCGAGCTGAGAGCGAAGAGGGCGAGGATCTGCCCCCGCTCCCGCCGTCTGGGTTGATGCGTGCTAGCCATTTCCGGAGCCCCCTAATTGATGACCATGGACGCGGACGCTGACATCGGCACGGTGCCGAGGATCCGCGAGATGATGGGCGTGACGGCGGTGAAATCTGAGACGACGCGAACCGACGCGACATCGCCGGAGTCCGGCTGTTTGCCGCCGGGCAGTCGCTCGCGGTCCAGTTGCCGGTCGGAGCGCCGCCGCTCGGGTCGCACTGGACGTCGATCTGCGAGGCCGTCAACGACGCGAAGGGCTGGACCATGCGGTTCGCCGCCTGAAGGACATCGGCGTACATCGCCCCGGTGTTGGTCGGGCAGGCCGGACCGTTGGTCGTCCCACAGCCGGGGCTGGTCTCGCCGATCCAACTGGCCTCGACCGATGCGACTCGCGCGCCCTCGCGCGCGGCCTGCGACAGCACGCTGTGCAGGTAGACCATCCGGCCGGCATCGATGACGCCGAAGAGGAGCAGCAGGAAGATCGGCAGGACGAGCGCGAACTCGACGAGGCTCTGCCCGCGGCGTGCGCTGGCCGTCCCGGCGCACCTTCACGCGGATCACAGCGACACCGTCTTCGTTGATCGTCACCGAGCCCGGCGGAGCTAGTCACGGTCAGGACGACGACGTACGACCCGTTATTGCTCGGGAACGCGTGGAACGGGTTCTGGGCGTTGGTGAACGTCGACGGGGTCGTGTCCCGGAACTCCCACAGCCAGTTGGTGATCGGGCAGGCCGCCGGTGCCGTGGAGGTGTCCGTGAAGGTCACGTTCCGGCGCGGGCTGCCGCGTCGTCCAGGTGAAGTCGGCGACCGGAGCGGCACACGGCGCGACGGTCGGTGTCGGCGACGGGCTGGGCGTGGCGGTCGCCGTGGGACCCGGTGTCGGCGTCGGGCTGCCGGTCGGCGACGGGCTCGGCGTCGGGGCCACGAACGGGACGGTGACGGAGCGGACCGCGGTCAGCGCGCCGCCCTGGTTGGTGACCTCGAGGGTGATGACGTAGGTGCCGGGGCTCGCGTAGGTGTGGTTGGTCGGGATCGACGACCCGACGTCGGTCTCGCCGTCGCCGAAGTCCCAGTTGTAGCCGGAGATCGTGCACACGCCGGTGTCGGGCATGCGAGCCGGCCGGGTCGACGATGACGTCCATCCCCGTCGCGAACACGGTGAAGGTGGCGTTCGTCGGTCCGCTGCAAGTGCTCGGGCCGCCGGTCCCGCCACCACCGACCGCGGACACCAGGACCGCGCTCGAGGCGTCGGCGGTGCACCCGCAGGACTGCCACCGAAGAAGTCGGTGATCGAGCGGCGTGAGGAACGTGAACTGCTGCGGACGCCGAGACGGTGAGGATGTTGCCGGCGCCACCGGCGCCCGCCGCATCGCGCGCAGTCGATCGTCGCGCCGCCGGGCGTTCGGCAGGTCGCCTCGATCGGCTCGAGCGGCGCCTCGCCGGCCTGGGTCTGGGAGTTCTGCTCCTGGGCGGCGCGGGCCTGCATGCCGGCCGTGTCGGTCGGGCTGCACGGCCCCGTAGTACGCGGCCTCGCGCGCGGCGTTGCTGACCTGGACGTAGGTGAAGAACAGCCGGCCGAAGTCGACGGCCATGAGCACGAGGAACAGGAAGACGGGCAGGATGATGGCGAACTCGACGAGCGCTTGGGCGCGCGAGCGCTCGACGGCGTGCGTCGCGAGTGGCGTGAAGCGCGGCGGGCGCAGCCGCGCCCGCGGAGCTGTCAGACATCGTATGGGTCCCCGGCGGTTACCCGGCGGTTGCCGGGCGGTCGTGGCCCGGATATATGCCCATCACGACCTTGCCGGCAACCGTGCAAGACGCCCTAGGCGGAAAGTCCGGTGCGCGGCATCAACGGGCCGGACGCCCGGTGCGTCAGCCCTCTTCGCCGGCCTCCCCGGGCAGGACGACCGTGAACGCGGCGCCCGCGGCCCGCGACCGTCGCGGCTCCAGGACGAGGTCGCCATCCATCGCCCGGCACAGCTCGCGCGAGACGTACAGGCCCAGGCCGCTGCCGCCGTCCGGGGCCGCCTCGCCGCCGCGCGCGAATCGCGCGAACAGTCGGTCGCGATCGTCCTCCGCGACGCCCGGGCCGCCGTCGGCGATGGTCAGCCGGACCTGGCCGGCCGGCATCGAGTCGGCGGTCGACCGTCGCGCTGACCGGACTGCCGCCGCCGTACTTGACCGCGTTGTCGAGGAGCGCCCACAGGACCTGGTCGAGCTGGTCGCGCATCGGCGATGGCCAGCCAGCCGCCGGCCGCGTCGTCGAGGCGTGAACGGCGACGTCGTCGACGCCGAGGGCCTCCCACGCCCTGCGGACGCGCGAGCCCAGGGCGACGACCTCGCTGCGTGGCCGGAGCGCGCCGGACTCCAGGCGGGTGACGGTCAGGAGCTGGCGGACCATCCGCGACAGGCGCTCCGACTGCTCGGCGATGATCCCGAGGCGGCGATCCGGGCCGGCCTCGTCGAGCTGCTCGGCGTAGGCCCGGATGCTCGTCAGCGGCGTCTGCAGGTTGTGGCTGACGCCGCGCAGGAAGTCGTCCTTGGCGGCGTCGAGCTCGAGGAGCTGCTGGTTCTGCGATCTCGACCGTGGCGAACAGCTGGGCGTTGCGGATGGCCGCGGCCATCTCGCTGGCGAACAGCTCGAGGAGGTCCTGGTCGGCACGCTCCCAGCGGCGCGTCGCGGGCAGCCGACCGATGAGCACGCCGAGGTCCTCGCCGCCGGCGCGGAGGACCGCGCGCAGCGGACGCGACACGCCGGGCACGACCTCCTCCTCCTCGACCGATCGACGGGTCGCCCAGGACGACGGTCGCGTCGATGAGCGCGAAGGCCGACGTCGGCGTCGGAGGCCGTCCGGTCGACGAGGGCATCGACGCCGTCGCGCGGCGAGACCTCGTCGATGGCGGCGAGGATGCGGCCGAGCTCGCGGTTGCGGCGCTGCGAGGTCGGCCGCCAGGCGGTTGTGGCTCTCGGCCAGGCGCGCGAGCTCGTCGTCGCCGGTGACCGGCATCGGGGTCGACAGGTCGCCGGCCGAGACGCGGTCGACCGACGGTGGCGACCGAGCGGAGCGGGGCGAGCAGCGCCCCGGCCAGGCGCGTAGGCGACGACGATCATCAGGGCCACGACCGCGGCGATCGCGAAGATGAGGACCCCGCGGGTGACGTTGGCGTCGGCCGCCCCACCCCCGAACGAGGCGCCGACGAGGAGCACCACGGCACCGAACCCGACCAGCGGCAGGACCGCGGCGGCGAAGAGAGCGAGGGTCAGGCGCGACCGAAAGCCGAGCCCGGACGACGAGTCCGGACGCGGCTCTCGCGGTCGGTCACGGGCGCTCCGGCGTCGCGACGAGCCGATAGCCGACGCCGCGGACGGTCTGGACGTGGACCGGCCGGTTCGGGTCGACCTCGACCTTCTGGCGCAGGCGCCGCATCGTGACCCACACGTACGACGGGTCCGCGTCCTCGGTCTCGGCCCAGCCACGGGCGAGGAGCGTCTCGGTCGAGACGGTCTGGCCGAGGTTGGCCGCCAGGGCGTAGAGCAGCCGCGACTCGGTCGGCGTGAGCTGGACGACCTGGCCACCGACCGTCGCCTCGCGTCGATGGAGGTCGAGGATCAGGTCCGGGCCCAGGACGAGGCTCTGGCGCGGGACCTTGTCGCCGAGCCGCTCGCAGGACGCGGTTCACGCGCGCGCGCAGCTCCGGGTAGTGGTACGGCTTGGTGACGTAGTCCTCGGCGACCTCCTCGAGCAGGTCGGCCTTGGAGTCGCCGGCGTCGATCGCCGACAGGACGATGATCGGCAGGTCCGCCTGGGCCTTGATCTCGCGAGCCAGGGTCAGGCCGTCCATGCGCGGCATCATCATGTCGATGATCAGGAGGTCCGGCCAGCTCGTGCGCAGGCGCCGGAGGGCCTCGTCGCCGTCGCGGGCGGTCGCGATCTCGTAGCCGTCGGCGCGCAGCTGGTCCGCGAGCAGGACGAGCAGGTTCGGATCGTCGTCGACGATGAGGATCCGCGGGGCCGGACCGGAGCCCATCATGGCCTCCATGGTACGCGGCGCTCCGCGCCCGGCGGACCGCCCCGGGCGGCGATCGTGACCTGGGTCAGGGTGCGGCGGTCGCGGACGACTTCGGCTTGGCCTTCGGGGTCCGCGCCTGGATCCGGTCGGCGTCGATCCCGCCGTCGGCGCGAAGCGCCCCACGCACCTCGAGGCGATCGCCGACCTTGATGTCGCTGGCCGCGGCCACGCCCTTGCCACGGACGCGGACCACGGTGTCGGCATCAACATGGACGACGACCTTGGTGCCGTCCCGGCGCTCGATCGTGATGGTCGAGGCGGCGACGGCCGTGACTGTGCCGTTGCGTCGGGCCGGCTGGACGTTGACCGATGTGGCCGTGAACGTCGTCCCGTCCTGGGTGCCCTGGACGACGACGACCGCGCCGACGACGACGTCGGCCTTGGTCCCGGTCGCCTTGCCGACGCGATAGGACGTGCCGGCGGTGAGTCGGACCTCCTGGCTGGCGCCGCGACGCAGGAGGGTCATCGAGTCCGCATCGATGGCCGACACGCGGCCGACCGTCATCGGGACGACCACGCGGATGGCCGTGATGACGTAGCTGCCGTCGTCTTCGCGGCGCTGGGAGATGCGGACCTGGTCCCCGAGCGTGAGGTCGGCGAGGGAGATCGTCTGGTCGCCCTTGGAGAGCTTCGTCGTGGGGGTGACCGTGATGGTCCGCCGCCAGCCGTCGTCCGTCGCGAGGTCGACCTGGTCGCCGGTGATCCCAGTGATGCGGATCGCGCGACCGAGTCGGACGCGATCGCCCTTGGCGGCTCGGGCGGGGTCCGGAGCGGCGGAGGCCGCGGTGCCCGGCGCGTCGGCCGTCGGGGCTGCGGAGGCACCGGCGACCTGCGCCGATGACGTGGGTGCCCGACTCGCCTGGACGGCGGCCACGATGAGGACCATGAGGACGAGGATCCCGGCGAACAGCACCGTGGCCCGGGCCGGGCGCGGCAAGCGGCGTCCGCCGCTGATCTTCGGTTTGACCGGTCGGTAGGTCTCGCTCATCCCTCAATGCCCCGTGGATGTCGTGTCTGCTGTGAGTACCGCACAGTCGATGGCCGACGACAAGAGGTCGGCGGTCATGGGACGACGGTTGGCGGTGCGTCGCGGCCCCGCCCGGACATGGAACGAGCCCGGCCGACCTGCGTCGACCGGGCTCGTGCTAGCGACGGGTGGTCAGCCGGCGTCCGCGCAGACCGCGTAGACCGTGACCGTCCAGTCATTGTTCTCGCTGTCGTTCTCCCAGGCGTCGGCTCGCCAGGTGTTGCTGTCGACCGGGTGGCTGCTGCCAACGATCTCGGCGCTGCCGTTGATGGAGAACCCACCACCGACGACGACCTTGCCGCTGTCGCAGTCGACCGACACGTTCTTGGTCCCGGTCGAGTTGTTCGAGCTCGTTGCGGTCTCCCGCTCCCAGCCGGTGATCGGGCCAGCGCCATCAGCGCCGTCTTCGCCGTCCGCGCCATCGGCGCCGTCTTCGCCGTCCGCGCCAGCGGCGCCATCGGCGCCGTCCACGCCATCAGCACCCGGCTCGCCCTGCGGCCCCGGCTCGCCCTGCGGGCCCTGAGCTCCCGGCTCGCCCTGCAGGCCCTGGGCGCCATCGGCACCAGCCGGACCCTGTGCACCATCGGCACCAGCCGGACCCTGGGCGCCATCGGCACCCGCGGGGCCCTGGGTGCCATCGGCACCGGCCGGACCTGCAGCGCCGTCAGCGCCGTTCGCGCCATCGGCACCGTTCGCGCCGTCGTTGCCATCGGCACCGGCCGGACCCTGCGCGCCGTCAGCGCCATCGGCACCGGCGGCGCCCTGAGCGCCCGCGGCACCGGCGGCACCGGTCGCGCCCGTGGCACCGGTCGTGCCCTTGGGACCGCGCTTCATCCAGGTGAAGCGGACCTCACCCGGCTTGCAGACGCCGGTGCGGACGTAGCGGACGACCTTGGTCGACTTGCTGACGCAGAAGTACATGCCCCCGCCGGTGGCCTGCGTGGTCAGGGACGTGGCGCCGACCGCGCCGACGGCGCCGAGGGTGAGGGCAACGGCCAAGGCCGCCGCGACTGGCTTTCGACCGAGTCGATCGATCGCCGGACGAACGTGGGACATGAAGGATGATCTCCCCGAATGATGACGGCGCCGGAATGTGGCGCTTGCAGTCCACACGGTCCTACGGCACGTGCATGAGGCGCGATAGGTGGTGGGGGGTAACCGGTGGAGGTACGTTCGGCGCGCCAATTCGCCGACCGAGTGACCAGGGTCGTGCCCAAATCGGTGACATCGGACACCGGAATCGCTGGTCGAGGGTGGTCTGGTGCGGTCTTTGGGGGACTCAACCGACGGCGGAGGGGAGTACCTTCGGCGTCCTCGCTGACCTTGCGAGGCGCCTAACAACCGAATCATCGACTCGCTGACACCGTGGGGGGAGAGGCGAAATCCCGGGCCGGATCACCCGCCAGCACTCATCCAACCGACGTATCTCACGTCCGTCCCGACCCGAGCCAACCCCCTCTCACCGGCTCCGACGGTCGCCACCGTCCGACGCCGAGGGAGGCTCGCCATGTCCGCTTCGAGCGGTCGCACCATCGCCGTGACGCACCGGCTCCTGGTCGCGCTGCAGATCTTCGTGATCGCGGCCTCCTTGGTCGCGCCGGCGGCCGTGCTGGCGTCGGACCCGTCTGCCGATCCCTCGGCCGATCCGACGCCGACGACCGAGCCCACGCCGACCGCCGAGCCGACGCCCGAGCCGACCGCCGAGCCGACACCGGCGCCGACCGAGGCGCCAGCCCCGACGTCCGCGCCCGCCCCGGATCCGACGGACGGGCCTGCGCCCGATCCTTCCGAGACGCCGACCGAGACGCCCGCGCCCCCGGAGCCGACCGCCGACCCGACGACCGCGCCGGCGCCGGCACCGACGATCGAGAGTGACCAGGCCGACTACGCACCCGGCGCCTGGTGACGCTGACCGGCAGCGGTTGGCAGCCCGGCGAGTCGGTCTACCTCTTCGTCAACGACGATATCGGCAGCACATGGAACCGCAGCGTCACCGTCGTGGCCGACGCCGGCGGCGACATCCTCGACACCTTCAACCTCCCCGATTGGTTCGTCGCCGTGTATCGCGTCGACGCGTCGGCGAGGCTCCGGGACAGGGTGCCCAGACCGACGTTCACCGACAGTCGATCGATCATCGAAGCGACCGTCAATGGCGGGCTCGCGGTGACGGTCGCGCCGAGTGCGACCATCGAGGCCTTCGTCAAGGTCACGACCGACAACGGCGGCGGCAACAGCAACTGGCGTTCGACCGGCTGGCGGATCTCGACGACCGCGCCGGGCACCTTGACGTGTGTCGATCACGTGAACCACGACGGGATCGGCACCTATGACGAGACGTTCGACATCACCGCTCCGGCGACCGCGGGCACCTACAACGCGTACTTCATCGCGTATTCGAACGACACGTGCGCCAATCAGCCGCAGCGCCCTCCGCACACTGGCGAGCGGCGTCGTCGTCACCCGACCGACGACCACCACCGTCGCGTCCAACAACGATCCGAGCACGTTCGGCCAGTCGGTGACGTTCACCGCGACGGTGACCGCCACGGGTGGCAACCCGAGCGGCGTCGGGACGGTGTCGTTCACCGACGACGGGAACGCGCTGTGCACCAACGTTCCGCTGATCACGAACGAGGCGACCTGCACGACATCGGCGCTGGGCGCCAAGGCGACGCCGCACGACATCGTGGCGACCTACAGCGGGACGACGAGTGGCTCCCCGCAGTTCGGCTCGAGCACGAGTGCGGCGTTCAAGCAGGACGTGAACAAGGCCAGCTCGACCACGACCGTGACCTGCCCGGTCAGCATCACCTACACCGGCTCAGCCTTGACCCCCTGCACGGTCAGCGTGACCGGTGCCGGCGGCCTGGACCTGACGCCCGATCCGACATACACCGACAACACCAACGTCGGGACCGCCACGGCGAGCTACACGTACACGGGTGACACGAATCACACCGGCAGTTCCGGCTCGGACAGCTTCGAGATCGAGCAGGCACCGTCGACCACGACCGTGACCTGCCCGGTCAGCGTCGTCTACACGGCTCCGCCTTGACCCCCTGCACGGTCAGCGTGACCGGTGCCGGCGGCCTGGACCTGACGCCCGATCCGACATACACCGACAACACCAACGTCGGGACCGCCACGGCGAGCTACACGTACACGGGTGACGCGAATCACACCGGCAGTTCCGGCTCGGACAGCTTCGAGATCGAGCAGGCACCGTCGACCACGACCGTGACCTGCCCGGTCAGCGTCGTCTACGACGGCACCGCCCAGGAACCGTGCACCGCCAACGTGACGGGTGCCGGGGGCCTGGACGTCGGCTTGACGGTCGACTACGCGGACAACATCAACGCCGGGACGGTGACCGCCTCGGCGGCCTATGCCGGCGATGCCAACCACACCGGCAGCGACGACTCGACGACCTTCGAGATCGAGCAGGCGCCGTCGACGACGACGATCGACCTGCCCGGCAGCGTCGTCTACAGCGGCTCCGCGCAGGAGCCCTGCACGGCGAACGTCACCGGCGCCGGCGGCCTCGATGAGCCCGTCGCCGTGACGTACGCCGACAACACGAACGCCGGCACGGCCACCGCGAGCGCCACGTTCACCGGCGATGCCAACCACACGGGCAGCGACGATTCGACGACGTTCGAGATCCTTCCGGCGCCGTCGACCACCGTCGTGACCTGCCCGGTCAGCGTGACGTACACCGGCGCTGCCATCACGCCTTGTACGGCAAAGGTCACCGGGGCTGGCGCCCTGGATCTCGATCTCACCGTGACCTACATCGACAACACGGACGCCGGGACAGCCACCGCAAGCGCGAGCTACGACGGCGATGCTAACCACGAACCGAGTGCCAATTCGACGACGTTCGAGATCGACAAAGCCAGCTCGACCACGACGGTCGACTGCCCGGTCAGCATCGTCTACACCGGCTCAGCCTTGACCCCCTGCACGGTCAGCGTGACCGGTGCCGGCGGCCTGGACCTGAGCCCGGCTCCGACGTACGCCGACAACACCGACGTCGGGACCGCCACGGCCAGCTACACCTACGCCGGGGATGCCAACCACACCGGCAGCACCGGATCGGACACGTTCGCCATCACCAAGGCCGGCTCGACCACCGTCGTGACCTGCCCGGCCAGCGTCGTCTACACCGGATCGCTGCTCACCCCGTGCACGGTCAGCGTGACCGGCGCCGGCGGCCTGGACCTGAGCCCGGCTCCGACGTACACGAGCAACCTCCTGGTCGGGACCGCCTCGGCCAGCTACACGTACGGTGGCGATGCCAACCACACCGGCAGCGCGGACGCCGAGACCTTCCAGATCACGACGGCGTTCCGGATCATCGGGTTCGATTCGCCGGTCGACATGACGCCGATCGGCCACGAGCGCTACTACAACTCGGTCAAGAACGGCCAGACGGTCCCGCTCAAGTTCCGCGTCTACAACCTGGATGGGACCGAAGTCGTCAGCACGACCGGCCTGAGCGCGTTGTCCCGAAGCGTCTCGTGCGTGTCGGGCGACATCGATCCGACCCTCCTGCCGATCGACTCGACCGCCGACACCGGCCTGCGCCGGACCGGCGACCGGTTCCACTTCAACTGGGCCGTCCCGAAGGGCGCCGGCAAGTGCTACCAGATCCTCGTCCGCACGGTCGATGGCTCGACCACGATGGTCGGGTCGCTCGCCGGGACGCCGGTCCACGAGGCGTACTTCCGGTCCAAGTAGTCATCCACAGCCGAGCGCGCGCTTGAGGCGGCGGTCCTACCGGGGCCGCCGCCTCGCCACGTCGTGGGTCAGGGCGCCTTCGGGTCGACGAACCGGCAGCGCTCGCGGAGCGGACAACGCGTCGTGCTCGGGACGCTGCGCGTGGCAGACCTTCCGGCCGTGCTGGATGAGGTTGACGTGCGCCTCGTACATCTCGTCCGGCTCGAACAGGCCCAGGACGAGGTCGTGACCCGCGTCGAGGGTGGCCTTCGGCGGCAGCAGGCCGACCCGGCGCATGACCCGTTCGACGTGGCGGTCGATCGGCAGCAGCGGCTGGCCGAAGCAGAAGAGGAGCAGGACGCTGGCCGTCTTCTTGCCGATGCCGGGGATCCGGTCCAGCCAGTCACGCGCCTCGATGGCGCTCAGGTCGCCGAGGAACTCCAGCGAGTAGTCGCCGCGCTCCTCGCGGATCTGTCGAAGGGTCGACTGGAGGCGTGGCGCCTTCTGGTTGGCCAGGCCGCCCGGCCGGATGACGTCGGTCAGCTCGGGGAGTGGCGCGAACTCGATCCGGGCCCAGTCCGGCGCGACCCCATCCGGCAGCCCGACGCCACCCCAGCCGGCGCCCGGGTCGATGCGGCTCCGACGGGCCCGTCCCCGGGTAGGCATGGCGCAGCGCCTCGAACGCCACCTCGGCATTGGTGTCGGCGGTGCTCTGGGTCAGGATGGTCAGGATGAGCTCACTGGTCGGGTCCAGGCGGCGCTCCCAGACCGGGCGCCCGTAGCGCTCGGCCAGGCCGTCGAGGACGTACCGCGCCAGGCCCGGCCGGTAGCGCTCCAGCCGCTTGGCGTAGCTCGCGGCCGGGTCGGAGAACTGGCGCTTCTTGGGGCGCCGTCGCCGGACCGGCTTCGTCGTGGCGGTCACAGTCCGACCAGTCTGGCGATCCGCTCGGCGCAGCGCACGATCGGATCGACGCCGGCGGCCATGGCGGCTTCGACCGTCTGGGGCCGCTCGGCGACGGGCACGACGACCGCTCCGACGGACGCCAACGCTTCGATGCCGTCGACCTCGACGCCGCCGCCGACCGCGACGCACGGGACGCCGGCGGTCGCCGCTCGGGTCGCGACGCCGAGCGCCGTCTTGCCGAACCCGGTCTGCGCGTCGATCCGGCCCTCGCCGGTGATGACCAGGTCCGCGCCCGCCAGGTGACCGGCGAAGTCCGCGGCGTCCATGACGAGGTCCACGCCCGGTCGCAGGGCGAAGGCGTGGAAGCGGTCCTGGATGGACAGCAGGGCATAGCCGACGCCCCCGGCGGCGCCGGCTCCGGGGGTGCCCCGCTCGGCCCGGCCGGTCCGGGCATCGAGCTCGTCGGCCCACGCGGCGTTGCGCGCGTCGAGCGTGGCGACGTCGTCAGGTGCCGCGCCCTTCTGTGGGCCGTAGATCGCGGCCGCGCCGTTCGGGCCAAGGAGGGGATTGTCGACGTCGCAGGCGACCTCCAGGTCGACACCGCCGAGGCGGGCCGTCACCGGCTCGAGGCCGGCGAGCATCCCTTGGCCGCCGTCGGTCGTGGCGCTCCCGCCGATGCCCAGGACGATGCGGGTGACGCCCGCATCGATCGCTGCCCGGAGCAGCTCGCCGGTGCCGACGGACGTCGCCTCGATGGGGTCGCGGCGGTCCGGCTCGACGCGCGACAGGCCGGACGCCTCGGCCATCTCGACGGCGGCGCGGACCCCATCGTCCGAGCGCAGCCAGCGGGCCTGGATGGGCCGCCCGATCGGGTCGGTCACGGCCGCGGTCTGCCAGGTCCACCCGCCGGCCGCCGCGATCGCCTCGATGGTGCCCTCACCACCGTCGGCCAGTGGACAGAGGCGGATCTCATCGTCCGGCCGCGCCCGGCGCCAGCCCGTCGCCAGGGCCTGCGCGACCTGGAGTGACGTGAGCGAGCCCTTGAACGAGTCGGGCGCGATGAGGACGGTCCGGCGATCGTCGCGGCCGCCGGTCGTCATCAGCGGAGGTCCTTCCAGAAGTACGTCGTCGGGCCGGGCGTCCCGTCGGGCAGGAGCGCATGGTTCGGGACGACCCCGAATGCCGTCCAGCCGAGGGACCGGTAGAGGGCCTCGGCGGCGCTGCCCTGGACGGTGTCGAGGATGAGCAGCCAGCGACCGTCGGCGCGCGCGCGGTCCTCGGCCGCCGCCATGAGCGCGGCCGCGATGCCGCGCCGTCGATGGCTGCGCCGGACGATGACCTTGCCGATCTCGGCGCGGTGCGGGGAGTTCGGATTGGTCGAGCGCTCGATGAGCGTGGAGCCCACGACGTCGTCCCCGTCCAGGGCGACGAAGACCGTCACGACGCCCGCGTCGACGGCCCGCGATGCGGGCCTCCCACCAGGCGCCGGTCTGGTCGGTCGTGGCGCCGGCCAGGAAGTTCACCCCGGCCCCGCCGTCGACGGCGTCGACGGTCAGGGCGGCGAGGCCCGGGATGGCGGCACGGAACGCCGGGGGATCGAGCGCGCGGATGTCGATGCCGTCGATGACGGTGGGCATGTCGGGCGACCTCGACGCGGTCAGCGGATGACGGGCTCGAGCACGACCCCACCGGCCGCCCGCTGGCGCTCGAGGTACTCCGGGATGCGGACCATCGGCGGGCGCTCCTGGTCGGCCAGCTCGATGACCTCGAGTGACAGCCGGCCGCTGCCGGAGCGCGGCAGCTTCATCGTCGAGCCTAGCTCGGCGAACAGCCGCGACTTGCGCCGCTCCTCGATTCGCTTCACCACGGCCTGGAGGATGACGAACGACATCCGGGACAGGCCCTTCGAGCTCCTGGTTGCGGTGGACCCGGCGCTCCAGGTCGACCTGCCCGAGGCCCTCGATGCCGACCCGCTCGGCGGCGTCGATGAGGTGCCCGATCTCGACCGCGTAGCCGGTGAAGAACGGGATCGTCTCGAGCAGCGACCGGCGTCCGGCGTACTCGCCCGACAGCGGCTGGATGAGCCCCGACAGCTCCGGGTAGAACAGGTTGATGAGCGGCCGCGCGACGAGCTCGGTGACGCGCCCGCCGCCGCCCTCCTTGAGCTGCCCGCCCTCGACGATCGGTCGCTGGTAGTAGCCCTTGACGTACTGCAGGCGCGGCTCGTGGAGGAGCGGCCCGAGGGTCCCGTAGACCATCCGGTGGTGCCAGTTCCGGACGTCCGTGTCGGCCCACACGACGATGTCGCCGGTCGTCTCGAAGAGCGACTTCCAGAGCGCCTCGCCCTTGCCCGGTGAACGAGCCGTAGCGGGTCAGGACGTCGGGATGCTGGACGACCCGGGCGCCCTCGGCCTCGGCGATCTCGCGGGTCCGGTCGGTCGACGCCGAGTCGATGACGAGGACCTCGTCGAGGAGCGGCACGCGCCCGACCATCTCGCGCATCGCGCGCCGGACGATCGGGCCCGATCGTCTCCTCCTCGTCGAGCGTCGGCAGGACGAGGCTGACCGTGACGCCCTGCTTCTCCTTGAGCTGGACCAGCCGCCGCAGGTCGCCGAACTCGGCGTGGTGGAAGTTCGACTCGCCGAACCAGCGCTCGACGCGGGCCGGCACGGCGCGCGCCTCCTCGGCGGCCCGGTCGGCGGCGGCCAGGGTCTCCGCCCGCGACGCCAGGGCCTCGAAGGTCGGCGCGGCCGATGGCCTCGCGGGTCTTGACCACGACGACGCTCGGCTTGGCCCGCGCCGCGACCGCCTCCGGCAGCGCCCCGAACAGGTACGTGTCCGGCGCCGTCGCCGCCGGGCGATCGCCGACGCGCCCATGACCACGAGGTCCGCCTTCTCCGCCTCGCGCAGGATGGCGTTGCGGACGTTGGGCGCCTCGCGCAGGACGCCCTCGCCCGTGCCCTTGAGGTGCTGCTTGACGAAGGCGGCCAGGGCCCGCTCGGCCTGGGCGCGGACGGCCATCGTGATGCCCGGCGGGACGAGGTGGAGGACGACGACCGTCGCGTCGTGGTGGGCGGCGATGGCGTCGGCGAAGCGCAGCGCCAGCTCGGCGTGCGGGCCGCCGCGGACGGGGACGAGGACCCGCTTGATGTCGCGGGCGCCGCGCTGCTTGACGACGGCGATGTCGCACGGCGACTCGCGGACGACCTCGTCGATGGTCGGGGAGAAGACCATGGGGCCGGACCGTCCGTCGCCGCCGGCCGGCGCCTTGCCGCCCCAGCCGAAGATGATGAGGTCGGCCTCCTGCTCGGCGGATGCCTCGATGATGCCCTCGGCGGCGTGGCGGCCGATGCGCACGATCGGGTGGATGGTCGTCCCGTCCGGCGCGTAGTCGAGGACCTTCTGGAGCAGCCGGCGGGCGTGCCGGGCCCGGGTCGCGCCCTCGGACAGCGGCATCCCCTCGGGGACCTCGACGATGCCCAGCGCCGACAGCTCGCCGGCGCGCGGGTCGAGCATCGCCGCGCCGAGGCGGATGAGCTCCTCGGCGGTGCCGGGGTTGGCGACCGGGATGAGGATGCGGGCGGGGAGCGGCGACGCCTTGGGGCTCATGACACCGGCTCCCGGCCTCGGCGCGTTCCAGCGCTCGACCAGGTACGGCTTGAGCAGCTCGAACTCGCGGGCCTGGCGCTCGACGCGCTCCTCGGCCTGGTCGGTCGTGACCGTGCCGGTTCTCGATGACGAACGACCCGACCCGGCCGAAGTAGATCGGGACGAGCGACGCGACCAGCGTCTCGAGCGACGGCTGCGGATCGCGGGCGGTGACGACCAGGTCGTAGATGACCCGCGCCCAGACGTCGTCGGGGAAGTGGAACGCTGCTGACCGCCTCGGCCATCTCGGGCGGTCGTCGCCGAGGTCGACGCGACGTCGCCGCCGATCCCAGCTTGGCCCGGGCCTGCGTCGCCCAGGCGGCCGGCCTCGGTCGCCAGCTCCAGGACCGTCTCGACGGTCGCCGGCGCGAGCATCGACCGCCACGTGTCGGCGAGGGTCAGCGACCCGGCGTGGAACTCGGACAGGAGGCGGAGCGTGTTCACCTCGAGCGGCGGCGGGTCGATGATCCGCTCGAAGCCGTAGGCCGGGACGTCGTGGGAGCCGCGGATCGGCGAGCCAGTGGTCGGCGATAGCGCTCGGCCAGGCGCAGGATCGTGCCGACGACCTGGCGGAACATCGGGCCGAGGTCGGAGCCCGGGTCCTTGGGGTCGTGGACCTTCGCCCCGAGCCGGGTCTGGCAGACCGCGAAGCCGCCGGCCAGCGCCGAGGTCGTCATCCAGATGTCGATGCCGAACTTGCTGACGTCGTCGGTCCAGTCGTCGAGGGTCAGGTAGTGCCGGACGAGGTCGCCGCTGACCCCGAAGTCGCCGCCGATGGGCTGGCGGATGCGATGGCCGTAGAGGGCCCGGGTGAGCGGGTAGGTGACCGTGTTGGTGATCGTCCCGTCGTACTTGTAGCGCGCGTAGAGCGGGGCCACGAAGTCGTAGCCGCCCTTGAGGATGGGCCCGGCCAGGAGCTCGATCCATTCGGGGACGATGGAGCGCAGGTCCGAGTCGACGACGACGAGGGCCTGGACCTCCAGGGCGGCGGCGATCTCGAAGATCGTCCGCAGCGCCGCGCCCTTGCCGCCGACGCCGTCGATCTCGGGATAGGTCAGGCTGACCCGCTCGAGCTTGTGGCTGGGCCGGACGAGCAGGATCTGCTCGACGTAGTCGGGCGGCTCCGTCTCGATGACGACGCGACCCGTGCCGTCGGGCGACCCGGCGTCCGAGTTGACGACGACGGGCTGGAGGTCCGGGAAGTACTGGACGAGACCGGCCTGGGCGGCGCGGACGACATAGCCGATGGTGGCGGCGTTCTTGAAGCTCGGGATGCCGACCATGATGTCGGCCTTGCCGAGCGCGGCGATCTGGTCATGCAACGCCGCCGGCAGTGCAGTCTCTGGCATCGGCTAGACCCTACCACCGCAGCGGGCCGCGGGTCGCCCGCGGCGCGCGCCGCGCGCTTGCGACGCGCTCGAGGATTCGTCGCGCGTCGCGGCGCCTGCGATCAGCGGCGGGGCATGGGAGCTGGAGGCCCAGTCCCTGGCCTTCTCGCCGGGGTGGTAGCGCGAGTTGGCGTCCTTGTAGGTGATGCCCAGGAAGCCCTGGGCCCGCCACGAGCCGACCCAGGTCGCGATCGGCGGCCGGACGTACAGCCCGGCGCGGACGAGCTCGTCGCCCGGGATGATCGCTTCGAGCAGGCGCTTGCGCTCGAGGAGCGGGACGTCGAGCAGCCACTCGCCGTCGAGCCAGAGCAGGTCGGTGACGACGAGATTGACCGGGTCATCGGCGTCGAATGTCTCGGCCGCGACCTGCCTCTCTCGGACGTCGGCGCGCCTCCTCCGCCCGGTTGCGGCGGCTCCCGACCATCGACTGGGCGATGAGCTGCCGGTCGATGGCAGGTCGTCCGTGCCCGGTCCAGATCTCCGCGTCCTCGTTGACGACCTGCTTGGTCAGGTAGCCGTCGAGGATGGCGGCATCGGCCGCGGCCGCGACCTGGTGGGCGAGGTGCCAGCGCAAGCGCTCCTGGCCGTCGATCGGGTCGCTGCCGTCGAGCAGGAGCGTGTCGTCCCCGCCGGCCGCGGCGATGACCCGGATACCGGACCAGGCCGGCTCGACGACGGGTTCGTGGATCTTGTCGTGGGAGACCGACCCGAAGACCTGCGGCTTGACGGTCGCCGCCAGCCGGAGCGCCTCCGGCGTGGTGGCCTCCGGCGCGGTGGTCGGCGGCTCGTCCGGCGCGGTCGGATCGACGGATCCTGGGGGTCCATGGCGTCCACGCGGGCATCGTACGCGGCCAGGCGGCGCGTATCATCCGGCCGTGGCCAGCGCCGCCCAGCCGAGCGGTCCCCGCGTCCCGTCCCGGCGGCCTGGCCGGCCTGACCCCGAGCGGACGGACCGTCGTCCCGGTCGGCCTGGTCGCTGTACGACTTCGCCAACACGATCTTCAGCTTCGCGGTCGTGTCCGGCGCCATCGGCCTGTACCTCGTCAAGACCGAGCAGTTCGGCGAGCGGGACGGCAACGTCGTGGTTGTCGGTGGCGATCGTGGCATCAGCGTCGGCATCAACGCCCTCGTGTCGCCGATCCTCGGCGCGCTTGTCGGACCGCGGCGGCCGACGGATGCCGTTCCTGCTGTTCTTCACGCGCTGTGCATCGCGACGACGTTCTTCATCGCCGACGTGCCGGCCGCTCGTCGGGCTGGCCCTGTTCATCGTCGCCAACTTCGCCTACCAGGCGGCCCTCATCTACTACGACGCGACGCTCAAGATCGTGTCCTACCCGGAGACGCGTGGCCGGCTGAGCGGCATCGGCACGGGCATCGGCTACTGCGGGACCGTCTTCGTCGGCCTGCTCATCTTCCTGCTCGACATCCCGGTCGAGGACCGGTTCCGGCTGACGGCGCGTGCTGTTCCTCGTCTTCGCCATCCCGATCTTCCTCATCGTCCGGGAACGGCGCGACCCGGATGAACAGCCGCTCACGAGGCAGGACATGACCGCGCTCGTTCGGCCAGCTCAAGGCGTCGATCGCAGCATGCCCGCGAGGTGCCCGGGCCTGTGGCGGCTTCCTCATCGGGCGGTTCTTCTACAGCGATGCGGTCAACACGGTCATCGTCGTCATGAGCGTCGTCACCGTCAGGCGCTCGGGGTCAGCGAGGCCGACGCCAACCTCATCCTCCTGCTGCTGACCGTCGTGGCCATCGCCATGAGCTTCGTGTGGGGCGCCATGGCCGACCGGATCGGACCGAAGCGGACGCTCGTCATCGTCCTCTTGTCGTGGGCGGTCGGGCTCATCCTCGGCGGCATCTCGATCGGGCTTCGGGCCGTCCGGGCTCATCCCGTTCCTCGTCGCCGGCGCGATCCTGGGCTCCGGGCTGGGTGGCGTGACCGTCGCCGACCGGGTGCTGATGGTCCGGCTCTCGCCGCCCGAGCGGCTCGGCGAGTTCTTCGGGCTGTACGGGCTGGTCGGCAAGGGCTCCCAGGTCGTCGGCCAGCTGCTCTACGGGCTGATCATCTTCCTCATCCTCGATGCGCTGGGGCGGCTGCCTACCAGTTCGCGGTGCTCAGCCTGCTGGTGACGATGCTCATCGGGCTGTGGCTGCTCTGGCCGGTCCGCGACGACTGGGCGGGCAGCGGCGAGGTCGACACGGCGGGCATCCACGTGGGCGCCCCGCCCGATCGACTGGCGCCGGCGACGGCGCCCATCGAGCCACGCTAGCCGCCGCGGCGATCCGCACCGCTCAGCCCGGATAGCCCCCCGGGTTGACCTGGCGCCAGGCCCAGGCCGAGGCGACCATCGCCTCGAGCTCGGGTCGGGCCGGCCGCCAGCCCAGGACCTCGGCGGCCCGATCCGCCGCCGCGACGAGGACCGGCGGATCGCCCTCGCGTCGCGGCCCGATGCGGACCGGGATCTCTCGACCGATGACCGCCTCGGCGGCGGCGATGACCTCGAGGTTGCTGAAGCCGCCGCCGTTGCCCAGGTTGCAGACGAGCGCGCCCCCGGCGGTGCGCGGATCACCCGACGTGGTCGCCTCCAGCGCGAGGAGGTGCGCGTCGGCCAGGTCGGCGACGTGGATGTAGTCGCGGACGCAGGTCCCGTCCGGGGTCGGGTAGTCGTCGCCGAACAGGGTCATCGGCTCGCCCGTCTCGACCGCCCGAAGGACGACCGGGATGAGGTGCGTCTCGGGGTCGTGGTCCTCGCCGAGGACGTCCGTCGCCCCGGCGACGTTGAAGTACCGGAGCGTCACGCTTCGGAGCCCATAGGCCGCGCCATACCAGGCCAGGGCTCCCTCGAACGCCCGCTTCGTCTCGCCGTACGGGTTGATCGGGGCCAGGACGGCACTCTCCGGGATCGGCGTCGCGGTCGGAACACCGTAAACGGCCGCGGTCGAGGAGAACACGAGGCGGTCGACCCCGCTGTCGCGAGCCGCCTCGAGGAGCTCGACCCCGCCGGCGACGTTGTCGCGGTAGTAGCGGCCGGATCGCGGGTCGACTCGCCGACGAGCGACCGAGCCGCGCAATGGAGGATGGCCTCGACGCCCTCACGTCGGAGCAGCCCGGTCAGGGCGGCCTGGTCCGCGTAGCTCCCGACGACGAGCGAAGCGTCCGCGGGAACGGCCGCCCGATGCCCGGTCGACAGGTCGTCGAGGACGATGACCCGATGCCCGGCCGCCAGGAAGGCAGCGACGGACACGGATCCGACATAGCCGGCGCCGCCGGTCACGAGCACGGTCGTCATGGCCGACAACGATACGGCCTGCGCGCGAGGGTGAGCGCGACGATCGAACACGCATATCTAGATATCCGGACGAACATGTCTTGCATCGTGGGGCCTGGAGCGGCATGATGCCCACCCATGACCGATCCAGCTGAACCCATCGACGGCCTTCGCCTGGGCCAGGCGGCGGACATGCTCGGCGTGTCCGTCGAGACCCTCCGGCGTTGGGAGCGCGACGGGCGCCTGCAGGTCCGACGCTCGGCCGGCGGGCAGCGCCTGGTGCCCCTGTCGGAGGTGACCCGGCTGGCCGCCGAACGACGGTCCTCCGGCGTCGAGCGGCCCACGGTCGCCCGCTCGGCACGCAACACGTTCGCGGGGGTCGTCACGCGCGTCGAGGCCGACCGCGTCGCCGCGGTGGTCGAGGTCCAGGCCGGTCCCCATCGACTGGTCAGCCTCATGACCGCGGAGGCGGTCGAGGAACTCGGCCTGCGCGTCGGCGACGAGGCCGTGTGCGTGGTCAAGGCGACCAACGTCATCGTCGAGATCCCGGCTCGCAAGGAGCCCCGCCCGTGAGCACCGGCGCGGTCGTCCTGCTCATCGCCATCGCGACCTTCATCGGGGGCTGCTCGTCGTCCGGCGCCGCATCGGCGCCGGTCACGAGCCCACCGCCGGCATCCCTCGGCGCGTCGGTGCCGTCGTCCGCGGGGGCGGGTGCCCAAGCCGTCGAGCTGACGGTCTTCGGGGCGGCGTCGTTGAAGGGAGCGCTGGAGGCGGCCAAGGCGGTCTACGAGACCGCCAACCCGGGCACGACCGTGACGCTCGCGACCGACTCGTCGGCCGCCCTGGCGACCCAGATCGGCGAGGGCGCGCCGGCCGACGTCTTCCTGTCGGCCGACACGACGAACCCGCAGACGCTCATCGACGCGGGGCTGGCCGATGGCGACGCCATCGTCTTCGCCGGGAACGAGCTGACGGTCATCGTCCCGACGGACGACCCGGCCGGCGTCGTGACGCCAGCGGACCTGGCCAAGGACGGCATCCGGATCATCGCGGCCGGTGACGAGGTGCCGATCACGACGTACGCCACCCAGCTCGTCGACAACCTGGCCGCCGAGCCCGGCTATCCGGCCGACTTCGCCGCCGCCTATGCCGCCAACGTCGCGTCCAAGGAGGACAACGTCAAGGCGATCGTGGCGAAGATCGAGCTCGGCGAGGGAGATGCCGGCATCGTCTACGTGACCGACGCCGCCGCGTCCGACCAGGTCACGAGCCTCGATGTGCCCGCCGGCGCGAACGTGCCCGCGAACTACGCCGGGGTCGTGGTCAAGGCGTCCCCGCAGGTCGACGCGGCTCGCGCCTTCCTGGACTGGTTCGCCGGACCGGAGGGGCAGGCGATCCTGGCGTCCTTCGGTTTCCGGCCGCCGTCGCAGTGACGGCCCTCGCCGGACGACGGCCGACCGGCGCCACGACGCGCGATCGACCGGCCGTGCCCGGTCATGGCTGGGGGCAGCGGGCCCTCCTGGCCGTGGCGATCCTGTTCGCCCTGTTCCTGGGCCTCCCGGTCGCGGCGCTCGTCGGTCGGTCCATCGTCGAGGGCGCGCTCGGCCAGGTGCTCGCGACGCCGGCAGTCCTGACGGCCCTGTGGTTGAGCCTCGTGACGACGGCCGTCGCCCTGGTGGCCACCATCGTGCTCGGCGTGCCCCTGGCCTTCGTCCTCGCCCGCCGACGGTTCCGCGGGAAGTGGCTGGTCGAAGCCGTTGTGGACCTGCCCATCGTCTTGCCACCGTCCGTGGCCGGTCTGGCCCTGCTGCTCGTGTTCGGTCGACGGGGCCTGCTGAACGCGCCGTTCGAGTTCCTTGGCATCGAGGTCCCGTTCACGGTCATCGCCGTCATCCTCGCCCAGGTCTTCGTGTCCGCGCCGTTCTTCGTCCGATCGGCCCGGACCGGATTCGCCGGCGTCGACCGCGATCTCGAGGACGCGGCCCGTGTCGATGGCGCCACCGAGGGGCAACTGTTCCGGTCGATCACGGTCCCACTCGCGTCGACCGCCCTGGCCGCCGGCCTGGTCATGAGCTGGGCTCGCGCGCTCGGCGAGTTCGGGGCGACGATCATGTTCGCCGGCAACATCGAGGGCCGGACCCAGACCCTGCCCCTCGTCGTCTATGCCGAGTTCCAGGGCGGCGATCTCGATGCGTCGATCGCCGCGGCGGCCATCCTCATCGTCGCCGCGTTCGGCGTGCTCATCGCGGTGCGAGTCCTGCACTGGGGTCGGTTCCTGGACATCCGCGGCGCGACCTGATGCTCGGGGAACGCTCGACCCGATCAGCCTCGACGACGGAGGCGGTCGAGGAGCGAGCGGCGCCCCGACGGCGGCGCCTTGACGTCCTCCGCCGCCATTGACGATGGCTCGGGCGACTCCGGCTCGAGCTCCGACACGGCGACCGGGGCCGCCACCGCCGGTGTCGGTCGCGCCTCACCCGCGGTCATCGGCTGGGCGACCGGCTCGCCTCGGGTGGCCAGGATCTCCTCGAGCCGGAGGGCCAGGCGTCGGGCCGCGTCGTTCTCCGGGTCGATGGCCAGGGCGCGCCGGGCGAGGAGGTAGGCGCCGAGGTCGTCGCCGCGCTCGGACGCGACCTTGGCCAGCCCGACGACGGCCATCGCATTGCGCGGGTCCGCGTCGGCCACCTGGCGAAAGCGTTGTTCCGCCTGGTCGAGCATCCCGACCGCGAGCGACCGCTCCGCCTCGAGGAGCAGCTCGATCACGTCGACTCGCCGGCGACGAGCGACCGGGCCAGGGGCAGGAGCCGTTCCGGCGTGTTGATGCTCGGGTCGGCGATCGCTCGCTCCAGGAGCTCGTCGAGGAGGTCGCCGAGGGCCGGTGACGGGGCCAGGCCGAGCTCGGCCATGAGCGTCTCACCGCCGATGGCCAGATCCGCGCGCCCCAGCACGATGTCGCCGGCCAGCTGGGCCTTGACCCTGGCCCGGATCTCGGCCAGGCCGCCGCCTTCTCGCGCCCGACCTGATCCGACGTTGTCCGCCTCACGGAGCAGGAACAGGTCGTCGAGCGCATCCGGCCCGATCTTGACGATGAACCGTCGCACAGCGGCGTCCGACCAGGTCGGCACGTAGCCGTACATGTGGTGGCGGACGACGTGGACGATCCGCTCGCGCTCGGCCCGCGGCCAGCGCAGGCGCTCCAGGAAGTCGTCGGCCTGCTCCGCCCCGACGACGTCGTGGCCGAGGAACCGGCCATCGGCCATGGTCGCCGGCTTGCCGATGTCATGGAGCAGCGCGGCCAGGCGGATGTAGGGCGGGTCGGCCGTCGCCCCGTCGACCGACCGGAGGGTGTGATCCCAGAGGTCCTCGCCGGGCATCTTGTTCTGCGGCACGCCGCGCTGCGCCGCGAGGCTGGCGTCGATGCCGGCCAACAGTCCGGTGTCGGCCAGCAGCCGCAGCCCGACCGACGGGACCGGGGCCGCGAGCAGTCGTCGCAGCTCCTCGGCGATACGCTCGCCGGACAGGTGGGCGACCCGCCCGGCGCGGGCCTGGATCCCGGCCAGCGTCGCGGCCTCGACCGCGTATCCGAGCGTGGCGGCGAAGCGCACGACGCGGAGCATCCGGAGCGCGTCCTCCTCGAAGCGGGCCATCGGGTCGCCGACGGCGCGCAGCACGCCGGCGTCGATGTCGGCCAACCCGCCGTACGGATCCTCGAGCCGCGGGGCGTCGCCGGGTCGCGCGCCCCAGGCCATCGCGTTGATCGTGATGTCCCGGCGGGCGAGGTCGAGCTCGAGCGACTCGGTGAACTCGACACGATGCGGCCGCCGGAAATCCGCGTAGTCGTGGTCGGATCGGAAGGTCGTGATCTCGACGTCGCCGACGCCCGGATCGTCGGTCCGGACGGCGACGGTGCCGAAGGCGTTCTCGTAGACCGCGCGGTCGAACAGTGCCTCGGTCGTCTCCGGCCGGGCGGACGTCGCCAGGTCCCAGTCCTCGGCCGGCCGGCCCATGACGATGTCGCGCAGCGACCCGCCGACAAGGTAGGCGGCGTGGCCCCCGCCCACAGCGTCTCGAGGAGTGACCGAACGCTGGCCGGGATCGCGTCGGCGATGTCGGCCGTGGTCAGTTCCGGCCCAGGAACAGGTAGGTCCGCCATGCGTCGTTGCGATCGTCGTCGAGGTACGGCGTGAACAGCGAGTACAGGTCGCTGCGTGGCTCGTGCGGCTCGCGATGGAGGCGGAGCCGGGCCTCGTCGAGCAGTCTTGCCGCCCTTGCGGTGGTTGCACGCCTTGCACGCCGTGACCAGGTTCTCCCACGTGTGGCCGCCACCGCGATGGCGCGGCACGACGTGGTCGAGGGTCAGGTCGTGGCTCTGGCGGCCGCAGTACTGGCAGGTGTGCCGGTCCCGGGCGAAGACCTCGCGCCGGCTCAGCTTGACCCGCGGGCGCGGCCGCCGGATGAGGTACTGGAGGCGGATGACAGAGGGCGCGCGGTACTCCGTCCGCGGCGTCCGGATCACCTGGTGGTCGTACTCGATCACTTCGGCCTTGTCGCCGAACACGAGCCGGAAGGCCCGTGGCAGGTTGCAGACGTTGAGCGGCTCGTAATTCTGGTTCAGTACGAGCACGACGCCGTCCATGGTTCGCGGAGGATAGCAAGGTTCGGCGGCGGGCTATCCCCGGGCGGTCGCGCTCCCGGTCGCTGGGTCCCAGCCGCCGGCCTGTCCGACCTTCGTCGCGAGCGGCCGGCCCAGGGCGTCGGCGACGAACCGCGCTGCCGCGAGCGACCCCGTCGAGGGCGACGCCGTGGTCCCAGCCGGAGGCATCGAGGAAGTAGACGAGGTCCTCCGTGGCGAGGTTGCCGGCGGCCCCCGGGGCGTACGGGCAACCACCGGTCCCGCCGGTCGCGCTGTCGAACGTCCGGATGCCGGCCGCGAGACCCATCGCGACGTTGGCCAACGCCGTCCCGCGCGTGTCGTGGAAGTGGTAGGCCTGCCGCTCGACGGCGATCCCGCCCGCCTCGGCCAGGGCCACGACCTCCGCGACCTGGTCGGGGACGCCGACGCCGATCGTGTCCCCGAAGCAGATCTCGTCGACGCCCAGGTCCTGCAGGCGCTGCGCGACATCGACGGCCGCCAGCGGATCGACCCGCCCCGTGTACGGGCAGCCGAACGCGGTCGACACGTACGCCCGCCGCCACCAGCCGAGCTCGCCGGCCCGGGCCAGGACCGGCGCGAAGGCGTCCAGCGATGCGGCGACCGTCATCCCGATGTTGGCCGTCGTGAACGCGTCGGTCGCGGCGGTGAAGACGGCGATGGCGTCGACGCCAGCAGCCTCCGCCCGGGCCAGACCGCGGGCGTTGGGGACGAGCACCGGGTAGCGGACGCCCGGGACTCGCGGGAGGCGGCCAGGAGCGCCTCGGCGTCGGCCAGCTGCGGGATGGCCCGGGGCGACACGAACGAGGTCGCCTCGATGTCGCGCAGGCCGGCGCGACGAGACGCTCGATGAACCCCGCCTTGACCGCAGTCGGGATGGCGGCCGCCTCGTTCTGCAGCCCGTCGCGTGGCCCGACCTCGTAGATCCGGACGTGCCGCGGGTCAGGCGAGCCGGTCATGCGGATCGGGCCGGCCGCGGCTCAGACGAGCGGCGGATCCATCGCCCGCTCGATGCGGGCGATCTCGATCTCGATCCGGCCGAGGAGCTCGATGGCCGCCTTGTGCGCCTCGCTTCCGTGGGGCGCGGCATTGCGCCGGGCGCGGGTCTCGCGATGGAGCGCCATCGAGCGCCTCGCGGGTCTGTGGGCAGCGGGGTCGGTGTCGGTCGGCTGGTGGGCCATCGTTCGGTGCGGCTCCTCGTGCTGATCGGGCCGTAGCGTACCGCGGTGCGCACGGTCGGGCGCGACGACCCTACGGGGTCACCACGGCCAGGTGCTCGTCGCGAGCGACCTGATCGGCCGCCTGGACGAGGACCTCCGATACGGTGCCGGCGATCGTCGCCGCGACCACGTGCTCCATCTTCATCGCCTCGAGGGTGACCAGCGGGTCCCCGACGGCGACGGTCGCGCCGGCTTCGACGTGGACCGCCACGACCCGGCCGGGCATCGGCGCGACGACCTGGGCGGGGCCGCTCCCATGGGCCCGCGCGGCCGCCAGCGCGGCGCGGTCGACGTCCGGCGGGCGGGCCAGCCGGACCTCGATGCTCCGTCCGTCGACGTCGACCTGCAGACCGTCATCGGTCACCGCGGCGACGAGGGTCGGATCGGGGCCGCGGTCCGGCCTCGACAGTCAGGCCGTCCGCCTCGAGCCGGACCGTGGGGCCGGCATTGAGGCGCCAGCCACCGCCCCACGCCTTGTCGGAGTCGTCGCCGACGAGGCGCGCGGCCGCCGCGTCGAGGATGGATCCGGGGATGGCGGTACGCGCCGCCCAGTCGTCGGGCGGCCAGATCCGCTCGAGCGTGTCCGTCCGGGCCAGGCCATCGATGACCGCTGGCTCGCGGACGAGCCAGCGCAGGAAGCGCAGGTTGGTCGTCAGCCCCAGGACGACGGTCTCGTCGAGCGCCCGAGTGAGTCGCTGCAGGGCATCGGCTCGCGTCGGGCCGGCCGCGATGATCTTGGCCAGCATCGGATCGAAGCGATCGGTGACGAGGTCGCCCTCGACGACGCCGGCATCGACGCGGATGCCCGGACCGGTGGGCCACAGCACGCGCAGGATCCGCCCGGCCGCCGGCAGGAAGCCGGCCTCCGCGTCCTCGGCGTAGAGCCGGACCTCGACGGCGTGACCGTCCAGCTCGACGTCGTCCTGGACGATCCCGAGCCCGTCCCCGGCAGCGATCCGGATCTGGTCCGCGACGAGGTCGCGGCCGGTGATCGCCTCGGTGACCGGGTGCTCGACCTGGAGGCGGGTGTTCATCTCCAGGAAGGTGTAAGCCCCGCGCTCGTCGACGAGGAACTCGCACGTCCCGGCGCCGACGTAGCCGACCGCGGCGGCCAGGCGGACGGCGGCGGCGCCAAGGCGGGCTCGGAGCGGGGGATCGACGACGGGCGACGGCGCTTCCTCGAGGACCTTCTGGTGGCGCCGCTGGAGCGAGCAATCACGCTCCCCGAGATGGACGCCCGCGCCGTGCGCGTCGAACAGGACCTGGATCTCGACGTGGTGCGCCCCCTCGATGAGCCGCTCGAGGATGAGCCGGTCGTCGCCGAACGCGGCACGGGCCTCGCGCCGGGCGGAGGCCAGGGCATCCACGAGATCGGCCATCACCCGGACCGTGCGCATGCCCTTGCCGCCGCCGCCGGCCGCTGGCTTGACCAGGAGCGGCAGGCCGATGCGGTTCGCCGCCGCCGTGAGGGCGCCGTCCGACTGGTCCGCCTCGTCGTAGCCCGCCGGCACCGGCACGCCCAGTGAGGCGGCCAGCTGTCGCGCTGCGGCCTTGTCGCCCATCGCCTCGGATGGCCGAGGGCGGCGGCCCGATCCAGGCCAGCCCGGCCTCGATGACCTCCCGCGCGAAGCCGGCATGCTCGGCCAGGAAGCCGAACCCCGGATGGATGGCGTCCGCACCGGAACGCGATCGCCGCATCGACGACCGCCGGGCCGTCCAGCAGGTCCAGGCCCGCCGGGCCGTCGGTCGGTGGGACGTGGTGGCGATGCCGAGTCGGTCGCACGTTCGGGTGATGCGCGCGGCGATCTCGCCGCGGTTGGCGATGAAGATCGAGCCGATGGGCGCCTCGACGAGCGGCCGTCGGGGCTCTGTGGCCGGCCCGGTGGCGGTCGTCTGGAACGCGTCTAACGCGTCAAACGCGACAAGCCAGCGGCCACCAACCCGCCGAGCCGGGAGCGTCGCCACGCTCGATCCAGCGCTGGACCGTTCGCGTGGAGGTCCCGATGCGGCGTGCGACCTCGCTCGGGCGGAGTTCCTCGGCCATCGTGTCGCGAGTGTCGCATATCAGGTGGCCGCGGCCGGCGTCTCCGCATCTCCGCTCGGGGCGTGCGCGATGTCGTCGAGCGTCCGCCAGATGAGGACCAGGAGGACGGCCGAGCCCACGAACCCGAACCAGAACGGGGCCGTCAACCCGAAGCGCTGCGCGATGATCCCGCCAAGGATCGTGCCGATGGCCGTCCCGCTGACGTTGCCGAGCATGTACACGCTCGTCACCCGTCCCAGCATCGGCGCCGGGACCGCTCGCTGACGGACCGTCGTCGAGGTGGTGCCCCACACGACCGCGTGGATGCCGAACAGGGCCATCGTCGCGGCCGCCACGAGGGCGTTGGTCGTCGTCGCCAGGATGAGGTGGGTGACCGTCTCCAGCAGCAGACCGACCCGCATCAGCGTGGCCAAGGCGTAGCGCCGCTCCAGGCGTGGGTAGGCGATCGAGCCGGCGAGGCCGCCGATCGCCCCGACCGTGATGAGCAGCCCGTAGCCGACGTCATCGAGGCCGAGGCGCTCCGTGGCGAACAGGACGTAGACCGCCATCGCCGCGCCGAACGTGACGTTGAAGGCGAAGATCGTCAGGGCCAGGGCGCGGATCGGCGGGTGCCGCCACAGCCAGCGGATCCCGTCGGCCATCTCGTGGCGGATATGGGTCGTCGCGGTCGGGGCCGTCTGCGGCGGCCTCGCGATCCGGGCGATGAGGATGGCCGCGGCCAGTGCCGTCAGCGCCGTGACGCCGAACGGCAGCGCCATCCCGACGGCGAACAGCAGGGCCCCGATCGGTGGCCCGGCGAGCTCGTTGGCGATGATCCGCGTCCCGGCCAGCCGGCTGTTGGCCACGCCGAGGCGTTCCTTGGGCACGCTCGTCGCGATCAGGGCGCTGCCGGCGTTGTCGGCGAACATCTCGGCCGTGCCGAGGACGAACAGGCTGCCGAGGAGGATGGCCAGGTTGACCGTGCCGGTCAGGACGGTGCCGGCCAGGACGACGAGGACGAGGCCCGGGCCAGGTTCATCGCGACCGTCAGCCGACGGCGATCGACCCGATCGATGACGGCGCCACCCGGGATCCCGAAGACGACCCACGGCAGCAACTGGAGGAACGTCGCCATCGCGACCGCGAACGGCTCGCGCGTGATCGTCGTGACCAGCAGGGGACCGGCCGACAGGAGGACCCCGTCGCCGAGGTTGGAGACCGCCGAGGACCCCCACAGCCACCGGAAGTCGCGGCCCAGCTCGGTCGGCGCGAGGCGTTCGGCGATGCTCTTGGTGGCGTGCGGTCACGCGTCGTCGGCCGGCACCCAGGCCGGCGGTCGATGCTCGTCGAACGCGGCGAAGCCCTCGCGCGCTTCGGCCGACACGCGCTGGCGGGCGATGACCCGGGCGGTGTGCCACTTGGCCGAGCCGTGGCCCAGGCCGCGGACCTCGCGGACGATCGCCTTGGCCGCCCGGGCCGCGGTCGGGCCGGACGCCAGGACGTCGGCGATCGTGCGTCTCGACCGCCGCGTCCAGCGCCTCGTCGCCCTCGACGACCTCGTGGACGAGGCCGATCCGCTGGGCCCGGACGGCATCGAAGCGTCGCCCGCCGGGGAACAGCGCCCGGGCGTGCGACTCGCCGATCTTGGCGATGACGAACGGGGCGATGACCGCCGGCAGGATGCCCAGCCGGGTCTCGGTGAAGCCGAACCGGGTGCCGCTCTCGGCCACGACCACGTCGGCGACGGCGCACAGGCCGATCCCGCCGCCGAGGGCCGTGCCCGTGGACGCGGGCGATGACCGGCACGGGGCAGGTGTCGAGGCTCTCGAACATGTCGGCCATGGCCATCGCGTCCTGCTCGTTGCCCTCGACATCGAGGGCGCATCGCGGCGCGCATCCAGTCGATGTCCGCGCCGGCGCAGAACGACGGCCCGTCGCCGGCCAGGACGACGGCCCGGAGCGAGGTCGGGTCCTCGCGGGCCAGGGCCGCGAACGCCGTCCGGAGCTCGGCGATGAGCGAGGCGTCGAACGCGTTGTGGACGTCCGGACGGGCCAGGACGACGCGGGCGACGACGTCACCCGGCCCACTGCGTTCGAGGCGAAGCGCCGACGTCATCGGGCCATCCTAGCGACCGCCGGTCGGCGGCGAGCCGCGGGCCGAGCTACTTGGTCCGGAGTCGTCGGAGCTCGGCCTTGCGGGCGCGTCGCTCGTCTTCCTCGATCTGCAGCCATCGGCTGGAATCGTGGCCGGCGCCACTGGCATGGAGATGGGTCAATGCCTCGCTACGCGTCGGGCCACTGGGCGCGTCGATCGCGTAGACCCAGTCCAGGAATCGCTTCGGGGCCAGGAGGACAGCGCGGGCGATCCGGCGAAGCTCCATGGGTCGAGCGTACCACCCGTTCGTACCGCTTCCTCATCCGGGTAGGGCGTAGGTACCCTCGTCGGCATGGGACCCGATGACCCCTGGTCGCCGTCATGGCGACCGGATCCCGGCGGTGGCCGGATCATCGCCATCCGGGCGATGCGCCGTGGTGCGCTCCTGGCCGGGGCCCTGTTCGTCCCGATCGCGATCCTCGCGGTGTGGCTGGCCGACATCCAGCCCGACCTCGCGCTGATCGCCGTCGTCGTCGGCACGGCCGGGGTCGCCCTCCTCGGCGCCGGCCTGGCGCCGTCAGCCCTCGGATCCCGGGTCGACGCCGCCGTGGCCGGCCTGGCGCTGGCCATCGGCGCCCCGGTCGCGGCCGTCACCTCGATGGTCATCGCGGCCTTCATCGTCGGCGTCCTGTTCGGTGACGATGGCGCGCTGTCCGGCCAGGTCATGCGCGGCGGCGTGCTGGTCGCGGCTCGGGTCGCGCCGCTCCTCGTCCTGGCCGCCGCGATCTGGGTCATCGGGGTCCGGCGCGGCGCCCGCGGCACCACGACGGATCTCAGTCGAGGACGCTGACCTCGTCGCCGAGCCGGACCCGGCCTGGCCGGGCGACATCGGCGAGGACGCCGAAGTCCGCGTGCTTGCCCTCGCGCAGGCCGCGGTAGGCGATCAGGGTCCGCAGCGTGTCGAGATCGCGCTCACCGGTATCGGGGTCCTGGGTCGTGATCGCGCAGCGGGCGTCGGGCTTGGTCACCTGGAGGACCGCGTCGCCGACGGCGATCCGCCGGCCGACCCAGGTGTCCTCCTCGTGCGCCGTCGCGCCCTCGAGCTCGATGAGCATCCGGAAGCGGCGCGCGTCGACGTCATCGACGCCGGCATGGGCGGCCAGCTCGCGCAGGGAGCCATCGGACACGAGGCTCGTCGGATTGCCGGCCCGCGTGCCGGCCGGTCGATCGCAGCGGACCAGGTGGATGGGCCGACCGCAGAACGTGGAGAGGGGCGCGGCCCATGGCCCGTCCACGATGTGGCCGACGCCGGTCCGCCCGTGGATCGGCGTCTCGATCGGATCGCCGAGGCGGACCTCGTCATCGATGACGGTCCCGTCCGGGAAGGCCATGCGCAGGCGCGTCCCGTCCGGGTCGGTGTGGGTCGCGATCCGGACCAGCTCGCCGACGATGAGCCGGTCGATCAGGCGGTTCGTGTCATCGGCAAGGAAGAAGCGGCGATCCTCGACGACACCGACCTCGGTGATGTCGATCTCGACCGGATGCTCGAGGCCCAGGCTGCGGACCGGGGCGATGGAGAAGCGGCTGACGCGCGGCATGGCCGGATGCTACCGGACGATGACGTCCTCGACCGACAGGACGGCGCCCGGCTCGAAGCGCCGGACGTCGAAGACGAGCACGGCCTCGACGCGCTCGACGCCCTCGCGCCAGCCGTGCAGGTAGTAGTTGTCGAACGGCTTGCCGTCCGGTTCCAGTGACCGCACGTCGAGGAGGACGCGCGCCTCGTCGACGGTCACCCCGTCCGGCCAGTCGTCGACGAGCCGGAACGACGCCTCGGTCAGGATCCCGTTCGGGAGCGCACCGGCACCGAGCGCGACCTCGTAGGACCCGACTCGATCGATGGGTATGTCCTGACGCTCGACCTCGATGGGCTGTGCCGCCGCTGCGGCGTCCGCCTCGACCGGCGGAACGGGAGTGGCGCACTGCGTGCCGGCGTTGTCGAAACACGGCACATCCCGATAGCCGTTCATCGTGGCCGACGACGCCGTGAGGGCCGGATCTTCCATGCAGGCCGGGACGTAGCTGGCCGCGATACCGGGACAGCGGACGACAGTCTCATGCGCGGTCCCGTCCGCCAGGTGGACGCGAAGGAAGACCGGCGGGCCGCCCAGGCGCATCGTGTCGGGCTCCGGGTCCGGGAGGATCTCGAGGGCGCTGACCGCGTTCGGATCGACACCAAGGTCCGTGGCGGCGGCGCCCGCCAAGGCGTCGCAGCGCTCGACGCTGAACTGCGCTTGGCATGGCACGGGCGCCTCGGCCAACGCGGCCAACGGCCCGCATCCGGCGAGGGCGATGCCCAGCGACATGGCTGTCCATACGATGGCGATCCGGTTCGACATGGCCGCGACGGTAGGGCCTCTGCGGCGCGGGGTCGAGGCGGGAGATCCCCTAATGCGGGGCCAGAGCCGAGCGCAGCGACTTACATCCGGAAGACGCCGAAGCGCGTCTCCGGGATCGGGGCATGGAGCGCGGCATCGAGACCGAGCGACAGGACGCGCCGGGTATCGAGCGGGTCGATGACCCCGTCGTCCCAGAGTCGGGCGGTCGCGAAATACGGCGAGCCTTCGCGCTCGTAGGTCTCGAGGATCGGCGCCTCGAACGCATCGCGCTCGGCGTCGTCGGCGAAGCCGCCGCGAACCGTCGACAGGACCCGGGCCGCCTGCTGGCCGCCCATGACCGAGATCCGGCTGTTGGGCCACGACCACAGGAACCGCGGCTGGTAGGCGCGTCCGGCCATGGCGTAGTTGCCGGCCCCGAACGAGCCGCCGATGAGGACCGTGAACTTGGGCACCTCGGCGCTGGCGACGGCCGTGACCAGCTTGGCCCCGTCCTTGGCGATGCCCGCCTCCTCGTATTCGCGCCCGACCATGAACCCGGTGATGTTCTGGAGGAACACGAGCGGGATGCGCCGCTGGCAGGCGAGCTCGATGAAGTGGGCGCCCTTGAGCGCGGACTGGCTGAACAGGATGCCGTCGTTGGCGAGGATGCCGACGGGGAAGCCATCGATGTGGGCGAACCCGGTGACCAGGGTCTCGCCGTACAGCGGCTTGAACTCGTGGAAGCGCGACCCGTCGACGAGCCGGGCGATGATCTCGCGGACCGGCACGGGCCGGCGGGGATCGGCCGACACCGCGCCGTACAGGCCGGCCGGGTCCACCGCCGGTGGCTCGGGCGATCGGCGATCCCACGGCGGCGGCGGCGGACGGCGCTCGAGGTGCGCGACGATCGACCGCCCCAGGGCGAGCGCGTGCTCGTCATCGAGCGCCTCGTGGTCGGCCACGCCGGACCGGCGCGTGTGGACCTCGGCCCCGCCGAGCTCCTCGGCGGTCACGTCCTCGCCGGTGGCGGCCTTCACGAGGGGCGGGCCGCCGAGGAAGATCGTGCCCGTGCCCTTGACGATGACCGTCTCGTCGCTCATCGCAGGCACGTAGGCGCCGCCGGCCGTGCAACTACCCATGACCAGGGCGACCTGGGGGATGCCCGCCGCTGACATCCGGGCCTGGTTGTAGAAGATCCGGCCGAAGTGGTCGCGATCGGGGAAGACCTCGGCCTGGAGGGGGAGGAAGGCGCCGCCGCTGTCGACGAGGTAGAGGCAGGGCAGCCGGTTCTCGAGGGCGATCTCCTGCGCACGCAGGTGCTTCTTGACGGTCATCGGGTAGTACGTGCCGCCCTTGACCGTCGCGTCGTTGGCGACGACGACGCAGGTCGTCCCCTCGACGCGGCCGATGCCCGTGACGATGCCCGCTCCCGGCGCATCGTCGTCGTACAGGCCGGTCGCGGCCAGCGGGCTCAGTTCGAGGAAGGCGGTACCCGGATCGAGCAGGCGGTCGATCCGCTCGCGGACCGGGAGCTTGCCGCGCTCGCGGTGCCGGTCGATGGACCGGTCATCGCCGCCGGCACCCCGGGCCGCGAGCTGTGCCTGGCGCTCGCGGAGCTCATCGACCAGCGTGGCCATCGCGTCGTGGTTGGCGCGCGTCGCCTCCGCGGTCGGGTCCAGCCGGGTGCGCAGGACGGGCATGGCCCGATGATAGGTCGCGGAACCATGGCCACGGTCGGTCCGTCCGGCGGCCATGCTAGCGTCCGTGAAGCCCGTGGCCATCCGCATCGCCCTTGTAGCGGCCGTGCTCGTCGTTCTCGCCGGCTGCTCCCCGGCGGCCGTCGCGTCGCTCGTGCCGGCCGCCGGCCCATTGGTCACCTACACGACCCGCGGCGGCGAGTGCATCGAGGGCCGTGCGGCTCGACGATCGATGATCCAGGTCGACGGGTCGGTCCACCAGACGGCGCCGGCGGCGGCGCACCTCGGCCAAGTGCCGGCGGACCTGGTGACCGCCCTGGACGCGGCGGTCAAGACCGCTGACTTCGCGGCCATCCGCGCCGTGCCGTTCACCGGGGAATGCCCGGTCAACTTCGACGGCCAGGAGCAGATCTACGAGTTCGGTGCGCCGGGCGGCGTCGAGCGCATCGCCTCCTGCGAGACCGAGATCGACCCGGCCCACCCGGTCTTCGCGGCGACGACGGCCGCACTCGTCGGCGGCCGGGGTCATCGCGGCGCCCTGACCTCGTCGCCGAGGCCTTCCGCCTCGGCCCTGAGGGCCCGGTTGCGCGTCTAGAGCCTCGACCCTCGCCTTCAAGCGTGCTACTCTGACATAGCAAGTTATGGACCAGAAACTCGCTACTGTCAAGGCGCATGAGTCCGGTCGTGGTGCCCGTGCGCACGCCGCCGGGACCGAGCGACCGCCGAGTCGATCCGGCTGGACCTCGCCGAGGCGTGGGGCGAGATGGGCGCGGCGTGGGGCGTGACCCCGGCCATCGCCCGGGTCCAGGCCTACCTCATGGCCCGCCAGGAGCCGCTGACCGAGCGCGAGGTCCGCGAGGCCCTCGGCCTGTCGCCATCGAGCCGCCAGCCTGGCCCTCGCCGAGGCCGAGTCGTGGGGCATCGTCGAGCGGGTCTCCGAGCCGCGTCGGGTCGGGCGACGCGGGCCGGCCGGCGTGGCCTACCTCGCGGTCGGCGACCACTGGCAGTGGTTCGGCCGGGTCATCGCCGAGCGCAAGATCCGCGAGGGCGATCCCGTCGTGGCCGTCCTCGAGCAGAAGGCCGCCGAGGCCGCCGCCGCCGCGGCCGCGCATCCCGAACGACGACGGAGCTGGCCGCGCTGCGCGACTGGCTGGCCTCGTTCGTCGTCTTCGTCCGGCTGTTCGACCGGGCGGTCGGGCTCGTGCCGCAGCTCGAGCCGCGCGAGCTGGAGCGGTCGCTCGAGCTCCTCGGCCGCGTCCCGGACGCGACGATCCTGCGGCTGTTCGACCTGCTCGGCGGGCTCGACGACGGCGACGTGCTCGAGCTCGTCGAGGCGCTGTCGCGGCTGTCGCCGACCGCCGCCCGCCGCGCGACGAAGCTCATGTCGGGGGTCGTGCGCACCGTCGCTCGCTGAGCGACAGCCACCGACGCGACCGGTCCAAACGAGGCCACGACCCGCGTCGCGGCACGTCCGGCGCTCCCTCTTGGGCCTGAACGGGACCCGTGCGATAATCCGGCCGCGCGCGCGGAACGGGCGCGACGCGCCGACCCACCCGAGCGATCACCACGGTCCGCCACATGACCGTCGAGACCTCCACCTGGGCGACCAAGACGGGCCTCGCCCAGATGCTCAAGGGCGGCGTCATCATGGACGTCGTCACGCCCGATCAGGCCAAGATCGCCGAGGACGCCGGCGCGGTCGCCGTCATGGCCCTCGAGCGCGTCCCGGCCGACATCCGCAAGGCCGGCGGCGTCGCCCGCATGTCCGACCCCGAGATGATCGTCGGGATCATGGACGCGGTGACCATCCCGGTCATGGCCAAGGCCCGCATCGGCCACTTCGTCGAGGCCCAGGTCCTCGAGGCGCTCGGCGTCGACTACATCGACGAGTCCGAGGTCCTGACCCCGGCCGACGAGACGAACCACATCGACAAGCACGCCTTCAAGGTCCCGTTCGTGTGCGGCTGCCGGAACCTCGGCGAGGCGCTCCGTCGGATCAACGAGGGCGCCGCGATGATGCGGACCAAGGGCGAGGCCGGCACCGGCAACATCGTCGAGGCGGTCCGCCAGCTGCGCGACGTCAACAGCGGAGATCCGCCGGCTCCAGAACGCCCGCGAGGACGAGCTGTTCGTGGCGGCCAAGGAGCTCGGGGCGCCCTACGAGCTGGTCAAGGACGTCGCCGCCGCCGGCAAGCTGCCGGTCGTCAACTTCGTCGCCGGCGGCATCAGCACCCCGGCCGACGCCGCGCTGGTGATGCAGCTCGGCGCGGAGGGCGTGTTCGTCGGCTCCGGCATCTTCAAGAGCGAGGACCCGGCCCGGATGGCCAACGCCATCGTCCAGGCCACGACGTTCTTCGACGACGCCGCCAAGATCGCCGAGGTCAGCAAGGGTCTGGGCGCCCCGATGCGGGGCATCGCGCTCGAGGAGATCCCCGAGCAGGAGCGGCTCGCGGTCCGCGGCTGGTAGGCGGGCGAACACCACGAGTCCTCGCGCCGATGGCTAGCAGGAGCGTCGCCTCGGCGCTCGGAGGGCGTCGATTCTTGAAGATCGGCGTCCTGGCGCTGCAAGGCGCCTTCCGGGAGCATCTCGACACCCTCGCCGCCATCGGCGTCGAGGGCGTCCGCGTGCGCGAGCCGCGGCGACCTGCGCGGGGTCAGCGGGCTCATCCTGCCCGGCGGTGAGAGCACGACGATGCGCCAGCTCATCGAGCGCTGGGGGCTGCGCCAGCCGATCCTCGACCTGGCCGAGTCGGGGGCGCCGATCTTCGGGACGTGCGCCGGGATGATCGTCCTGAGCTCGCGACATCGCCGGCGGCGAGCCGCCCATCCTGCCGCTGCTCGACGTGACCGTCGAGCGCAACGCCTTCGGCCGGCAGCTCGACTCGTTCGAGGCGGAGCTGACCGTCGACCGTCCTCGGTGACCGGCCGGTCCACGCCGTGTTCATCCGGGCCCCGATCATCGAGCGCACCGGGCCCGGCGTCGACGTCCTGGCCCGCCTCGACGACGGCCGGATCGTCGCGGTCCGCGAGCGGAACGTCGCTCGCCACGGCGTTCCATCCCGAGCTCGCCGGCGAGACCCGCTTCCACCGGCTCGTGGCCACGATGGCCGCCGAGCACGACGATCCGGGCGAGGGCGTCGGGCCGACGCCACCATCCCACCCGGCGGGCCCAGGCCCGATGACCGCGACGCGGCCGCCGCGCCGCCCGGGCAAGGTCCGCGCCGCACGCCTGACCGACCTCGCCGCGCTCGGCGAGCTGTCGCGGCTGTGCCAGAGCGGACGACCCGGCGACGCGCTCGCTGGGCCTGCCGGTCACCGGCCCGCCGATCGGGGTGTTCAGCCTGTTCCGGCTGCCCCTCGGCGCGTTCCGGCCCGAACGACCTGATGTACGTCTACGAGCAGGACGGCGGCATCGCCGGCCTGCGTCCGCGTGGAGCGCGAGTCGACGCCGCGACGAGTGGACGATCGTCGAGCTCGACGGCGTCGGGCTTCGCGGACGCCGGCGACATCCGCTACCGGCTCGTCCAGCAGCTCCTGCGCGAGGGCGCCAAGCGCGGGGCGGCCCGCTTCCACGTCGCCTGCGCCGATGCCGACGGCAACGTCGAGCTGTTCATGCAGGCCGGCTTCATCCGCTACGGCGAGGAGCACATCCTCTTCCGCAGCGGCCGACGCCGAGCTGCCGGCTCCCTGGTCGGACAAGCGGCCGCGGCGGCGCGCATCCGGCCGGCCCAGCCGGTCGACGCGCTCGCCCTGCATCGGCTGTACATGTCGGCCACGCCCGAACCCGGTCAGCCCGCCTCGAGGCGTTCCGCCTGCCCGACTGGGAGCGCCAGGGCACGCACTGGCGCGTCCCGCGGAGCAGCCTCGCCCCGATCCTGCGCTTCGCCGACGTCGAGGTCTTCGTCCAGGCGGCCGTCGACGGTGGCAAGGACGGGACGCTCCTCGACGGGCTCGTCCAGGTCGGCGTCGCCAAGGAGGACCAGCCGCACTATCTGCAAGGTCCTGGTCCGGCCGGACGCGGACCCGACGGCGCTCATCGAGTACGGTCTCGGCATCATCGAGGCCCGGACCGCGAAGGGGGGCGAGCATCGCCACGACCACGGTGTCATCGCCCCCGTGCGAACCTATGAGGCGCCGCTGGACCGACGCCTCGAGGACGCCGGATTCGATGCGCATCGCCAGCGTCACGCTGCTGATGAAGGAAACCCTCGTCCGCGTCGCCGAGCCGGCCCTCGTGCCGGCGGGCGTACGCTGACGCCAGACCGCTTGCTAGTGGAGGCCAGCGTGGGATCAGAGGACCGCCAGCGGGAGTCGATCGACGACCTCGATGCCCTGCTCTCGTCCCTGCCGCCCGAGATCGTCGCGGCCGTCCATGCGCTGCCCGACCAGGAGGCGCTCATCGAGGTCGTCATGGACCTCGGCCGACGGCCGGAGGCCCGCTTCCCGGACTCGGAGGTGTCGCTCCTGGAGCGTGAGATCGACGACGCGGACATCGCCTTCGTCGTCGAGCACATCGGCTCGTTCGGCGACGACAACCGGGCCGGCATCGAGCGGACGCTCCACCGCATCTCGGCCATCCGCAATCGGAACGGCAAGATCGTCGGCCTGACCTGCCGGATCGGCCGGGCCGTCTACGGGACGATCGAGATCATCGACGACTTCGTCGAGACCGGGAAGTCGATCCTCATCATGGGTCGCCCCGGCATCGGCAAGACGACGATGCTGCGCGAGGCCGCCCGCGTCCTGGCCGACGACATGGGCAAGCGCGTCGTCGTGGTCGACACCAGCAACGAGATCGCCGGCGACGGCGACATCCCGCACCCGGCCATCGGCAAGGCCCGCCGGATGCAGGTCCGCACCCCGTCCCTCCAGCACGAGGTGATGATCGAGGCGGTCGAGAACCACATGCCCCAGGTCATCGTCATCGACGAGATCGGGACCGAGCTGGAGGCGCAGGCCGCCCGGACCATCGCCGAGCGCGGCGTCCAGCTCATCGGCACGGCCCACGGCAACAACCTCGACAACCTCATGCTCAACCCGACGCTGTCCGACCTCATCGGCGGGATCCAGAGCGTGACCCTCGGCGACGAGGAGGCCCGCCGGCGGCGGACCCAGAAGAGCGTGCTGGAGCGCAAGGCGCCGCCGACCTTCGACGTCATCGTCGAGATCGTCAGGACCGCGAGCGGGTCGATCGTCCACAGCGACGTCGCCGAGACCGTCGACGCGATGCTGCGCGGCGATCCGGTCGCCCCGGAGCTGCGCTGGCGCGACGAGGAGGGGGTCCACCGATCCCAGGGGCGGCCGCGGCCGTCGCCGCGCGAGCAGCTCGGCGCGGAGCGCTTCGCCGGCCTCGTCGGGTCGGGGTTCGCCGTGGCGGATGGAGCCCGGCTGGCGGGGCGACGGCGGCTATCGGTCCGGCGGCTATCGCGAGGCGGAGCGCGGCGCGTTCCGGCCCGGGCTATCGCCCCGGCGCGTCCGGTGGCTGGCGCCAGACCCGTGGCGGGTCCGGTCGCGAGAGCGCCCCGCGCGGCCCCGTCTCGGAGGGTGGCGCACCCGGCACGATGCCCGGGGAGCGGTTCGCGACGCGGCCCAACGAGGCGCCGTTCGTCGCCGGCGACATCGCCGATCGGGGACCGCTGGAGCGCGGCGCCACGGCCGCGGCGGTCGAGACGCGCGCCCGGGAGGCCCGCGAGCTGGAGCGCCAGAAGGCCTGGCGCGACCAGGCCGCGCGCGCCCTGCAGTCGATGAAGGCGGACGAAGGCACCGGCGCCGGTCAATGCCATCCGAGCTGGACGAGGACGACCTGGACCACCAGCCGCTCGGGGCGGAGGAGGGCCGGCACGGCGAGACCGTCCTGGTGCCGGGCGGCTCGCCGCTCCCGACGCTCCGGGTCCTGCCCCAGGGGATCAGCCGCAAACGCCTGGAGCAGGCCGTCCGCGACCTGGGCCTGCCGGTCGTCATCGCCCGCGAGGTCGACGAGGCCGACGTCGTCATGACCCTGCGCAACGAGTACAAGCAGAAGACCCCGCTCCTGCGCGAGGCCGAGGAGCGGGCGCTGCCGATCTACGTCCTCAAGAGCAACACCGTCCCGCAGATGCAGACGAGCCTGACCTCGATCTTCTCGCTCGAGATCGACCCGCGCGAGGCGGCGATGCGCGAGACCGAGGACGCCATCGATGTCGTCCTGTCGTCATCGGAGCCGGTCGAGCTGTCGCCGCAGAACGCCTACATCCGGCGGCTCCAGCACCAGATGGCCGAGCGCGCCAACCTGGTGTCGCGATCGCGCGGCCGCGAGCCGTATCGACGCGTCCGCCTGTACCCCGACGCGGCCCGCTCCTCTTGGCGCTGACCCGACGGCGTGCGTCGGTGCCGTAGGTCGTGGCCCTCACCATCGACTTCGTCGGCCATTCGGCGCTGGTCATCGAGCTCGATGGCGTCCGCTTCCTGACCGACCCGGCGACGCGGGCGCGGATCGGGCCGCTGCGGCGCGTGGAGCCCGTGCCCCATCGTGACCGGCTGGGCGGCATGGACGTCGTCCTCGCTCTCGCACCTCCACTGGGACCACCTCGACGTGCCGTCCATCCGCGACCTGCGCCGCCATGTCCCGCTCGTCGTGCCGGCGGGGTCCGGCGACTGGCTCCGCCATGCCGGCTTCGACGCGGTCACCGAGGTCGCGCCCGGAACGGACCTCGTCGTTCGGCGACGTGACCGTCACGGCCGTGCCCGCGCTCCACTCCGGGTTCCGCCCGCCGTTGGGCCCGACCGCGCCGGCCCTCGGGTTCGTGCTGCGCGGCTCCCGGTCGGTGTACTTCGCCGGCGATACGGACCTGTTCGACGGGATGGCCGACCTGGGGGCACCGATCGATTGCGCCCTGCTCCCGGTCTGGGGCTGGGGCCCGACCCTGGGCCGCGGCCTGCACATGGATCCGCTCAAGGCCGCCGAGGCCCTCCGGCGCATCCGGCCTCGAGCGGCGGTGCCCATCCACTGGGGCACGTACTGGCCGCACGCGATGGGTCGCGTCTACCCGGAGCGCCTGGTCGAGCCGCCGGCCGCCTTCGCCGAGTACGCCGCGGAGCTCGCCCCGAACGTCCGGGTCCTGCCGACCGAGGTCGGCGCGACGGTCGCCACGGCGTGGCTGAGCGCATGGCAGACTGGCCGCCCATGACCGACGCCGACGCGGACTCCACCACCGTCCACGCGAGCAGCCCGCCGGCACCGACCGCGCCGTCGCCGACGGTGCCCCCGCCGCGGACCCCGGTCGACGTCGGGTCGTCCCGCGACCTGCGGCCCGCGTTCCGGCGCCTTGGGACCGGCCTCCTCGTCTACGGCATCATCGGGCTGATCCTGGCCGTCGTCGGCCTGCTGGCCCTGCTGTACGTCGGCAACCGGATCGGCAGCCTGGCCGAGCGGACCAGCGACCAGGTCGAGCAGGTCATCGTGACCCTCGATGCCACGGCCGAGGCCCTGAAGGACGCCGGCGCGACGGCCGGTTCGTTCGCGGTGACCCTGGAGCGGACGCCGCCGACCGTCCGCCAGGCGGCGTCGACCATCGGCAACCTGCAGTCCCAGCTTCGGACCGTGTCCTCGCAGCTCGGCGTGTTCTCGCTCCTCGGCCAGAACCCGCTTGAGCGGCGTGTCGAACCTGTTCGGCGACCTGGCGACGGACCTGCAAGGGCCTGGACACGCGCTTGAACCTCCTCGCCGACGACCTCGAGGACAACCGCGACAAGCTGCTGGCCAACTCCCAGTCGCTCAACGCCCTCGGCGTGCGCCTCCAGCTCGTGGCCGAGGACCTCCGGGAGGGGGTCATCGAGGACAGCCTCGCCGACGTCCAGGTCATCGTCACGTTGCTGGCCCTGGTCATGGTCATCTGGACCGCGGTCCCGGCCGTCGGCGCGCTGCTGCTCGGCTGGTGGCTGCGCAAGGAGCTCGCGCCGGCCTGAGTCGCCAGCGGCCGGGATCTAGCGCAGGTCGCGGGCCAGCGCCGACCGGGCGGCGAGGTAGCCGCCCATCCCGTGGACGCCGCCGCCCGGTGGCGTCGATGACGAGCACAGGTACAGCCCCGGACCGGCGTGATAGGGATCCAGCGTCGCGATCGGCCGGAACAGGAGCTGGCGGATGTCGCTGATGCCGGCGTTGATGTCGCCCCCGACGTAGTTCGCGTCGTGGGCCGCCATCTGGCCGGCCGAGTGGGTCGACCTGGCCAGGATGATGTCGCGGAAGCCGGGCGCGTACCGCTCCACCTGGGCCTCGATCCGGTCGGTCATGTCCAGATCGGAGCCGCTCGGGACGTGGCAGTACGCCCACGCGGTCGTCTGGCCGGCCGGAGCACGTGACGCATCCCATGGGTGGTACTGGACGAGGAGCGTGAACGGCCGGTCCGTGACCCGACCCGCGGCGACCGCGGCCTCGGACGCCACGAGCTCGTCGAGCGGTCCGCCGAGGTGGATGGTCGCCGCCCGGCGCAGCCCGTCGGCCCGCCACGGGATCGGCGCAGCCAGGGCCCAGTCGACCTTGAACACGCCGGGGCCGTAGCGAAAGCGGGCGTAGCGGCGTCGGGTCCGGCCCGGCAGCCGATCGCCGGCGATGGTGGCCAGCGCGGTCGGCGTCGTGTCGAAGACCGTGACCCGCGCGGGCGGCAGGTCGGCCATCGTCCGGACCGGGTGGTCGACGACGATCGTCCCGCCGAGGGCCTGGAGCTCGGCGGCCAGGGCGTCGGCGACGGCCGCCGACCCGCCGCGGATCATCGGCCAGCCGACGGCATGGGCGAACAGCCCGAGGACGAGCCCGAATGACGCCGAGAGGGGCCGCGTCAGCGGCAGCATCGAATGGGCGGCCATGCCCGCGAACAGGGCCTGCGCGGCGTCGCCCTCGAAGCGGCCGCGGGCCAGGCCGTCCGTCGACCGCAGGGCGGGCAGCCCGAAGCGGGCCAGGGCCAGTGGATGGCGCGGGACGTGGACCACGGGTCGCAGCAGTTCGCCGGCCAGCTTGTCGCCGTCCCGGACGATCGGTCCGAACAGTCGGCGCCAGGCCCGCGCATCCGCGTCGTTCCCGAGGGCTGCGGCGGTCGCCGCGACGGACCGCTCCAGGACGACGGCCGTGTCCGGGTCGAGGGCATGGGCGAGCGGCGCGTCGGGGTGGACGAGCTCCACCCCGTGGACGGCCAGGTCGACGGTCCGGAAGAACGGCGAGGCCGCGGTCAGCGGCAGGATCGTGGAGCACACGTCGTGACGGAAGCCCGGCAGGGTCAGGGCCTGGGTGCGCGTCCCGCCGCCGATCGTCGGCGCGGCTTCGAGGACCTGGACCGAGCGGCCGGCCCGGGCGAGGGTCAGCGCGGCGGCCAACCCGTTCGGGCCGGCCCCCACGACGACCGCGTCGAGCGACGACGCGGTCACGGGTCCGAGCGCCTCACCCGCGTCGGGCGAGCCAGCGGACCGGTGCGGTCAGGGTGTGGCGGGCGGTGCGCAACGTCGCGCTGTTGCGCACGTTCCGGGCCTGGCGCCACTGGCGTCGCTTGTCGACGCACACGATCTGGATGTCGACCTTCGGGTCGGGCGAGCCCAGCGCGCGGGCGACGTTGACCAGGGTGTCTCGCCAGAACCGGTCGTTCATCCGATTGCCGCCGAGCAGGTAGGCGATCTCGTCGAACGGGTCGGAGGTGCGCTCCAAGGCCTGGGCCTGGACGACGGTCTCGTCGCCGTCGCGATAGGCCGAGAAGGTGATCCATGCCGACAGGGTATGGCCCTCGGGGGTCATGAACGTGAACGACTCGTCGTCGGCGTACATGACCATGACCCCGGTCGACAGGCGGACGGGCGAGCCAGGCACCGGCGCGATGTCGAGGAGCGCGACCTCCCCCGGGGCGATCCCGGCCAGCGGGGCATAGAACCGCCCGCTCTTGGGCCAGAAGGTCGGGAACCGGTCCTTCCAGGTGGCGATGACCTCCTGCGGGCTCAACGACCCGTCGAGGCGCGACCCGGAAGGTCTTCTGCCAGAGCTGGCCGAAGCCCTGGAGCGGCCCGGACACCCGCCGGCCGCTGACGGCGTCGACCGAGGCGCCGGCCACGCCGTACGCGGACAGTCGATCGACTGGTTTGGCCCAATGCCCGGCGTCGCGGGGTGCCTTCGGTTCGGTCATCGTCATCTCCTCAGCCCTCCGCGGCCGCGATGGCGGACGCCTCGTCGGGATGGATCTCGATCGCCTCCTCGAGGCGGGTCAGCGCGAGGATCTGCAGGTAGTGGTCGGACAGGCCGGTCGCCAGCAGGCGCGTCCCGGCGCGCTGGGCGCGGACGAGCAGGGTCACGAGCAGGCCGATCCCGCCCGAGTTCATGTACTCCATGCCGCTGAAGTCGAGGATCACCGCGGTCGCTCCGTCGTCGACCGCCCGGCTGAAGCCGGCCATCAGGTCGCCCTCGCTGCCCGACGTCACGTCGCCGGCGATGCGCAGGATGCCCGACGGACCCGACCCGGTCGAGGCCGATGGTGGTCGTGCTCATGCGGCGTCTCCTTCGACGATGTCCATGAAGTCGGATAGCCGGGTGATCCGGAAGATCTCGCGGTAGTGCGGCGACAGGCCGACCGCCCGGACGCCGCGACCGTCGCGCCGGGCGTCGGACAGGAGGCGGACGACGAGCGCGATGCCCGTGCTGTTGATGTAGCCGACGTCCGCGAAGTCCAGGGTCAGGTGTCGCGAGCCGAGCGAGGCCACCTCGTCGTAGGCGCTGCTAAGCCGCTCGTCGGCCCGGCCGTCGAGGTCGCCGCGCATCCGCACCCGGACCTCGTCCGGGATCTCCTCGACCTGCGCACCGAAGCGTCGGTCATCCATGGCTGGCCTCCTCGCGGGCCATCCGCAGACTCACTGTCTGGGTGCCCGCGACGTCGTCGGTCGTCACGTCCATCGCGTCGACCATGTGCTCGATGAGGAAGAGCCCCCAGCCGCGCGGCTTCTGCTCGCCGGCCAGCTTGCGCTCGATGTCGGGCGTCTCGGCGTCCGTCGGGACGGGGCCGGACAGGGCCCGGTCGGTGACCCGGACGATGACGTCGGTCGCGGTCACGGCGACGTCGACGTCGAACGGCACCTCCGTCTGATCGCGGCTGCCATATTCGATGGCGTTCATGGCCGTCTCGCTGACGGCGGTCTTGAGGCGCTCCAGGCGCTCGGGCGGCAGGCCCAGGTCGGCGACGGCCGCCGCGACCCGGTCCATCGCCTCGCGCTCGTTGCCCTCGGCGCCGGGCAGGCTGAACGAGGTCAGGGCGGTCGGAGCCGGTCGTGGACTCGTCGGCGACGCCGGCGGCGCGACGCAGGGTGACGAGCGTGATGTCGTCCTCCTGCTCGTGGTCCGGGCCGGTGAACGCGTTGAGCGTCTCGAGCAGGCGATCCAGGAGCTCGCTGCCCGGCGTCGTCGATCTCGAGGGCCGTGCGCAGCCGGCCGAAGCCGAACATCTCGCGGCCGGCGTCATGGGCCTCGACGAGGCCGTCGCTGTACAGCAGCACGTTGCTGTCCGGGGCGATGACGTCCTCGGTCTCCTCGTACTGGATGCCCGGCAGCAGCCCCAGGGGCATGCCCGTCGCCCGGATCTCCGTGACCGTCGTCGCCGGTGCGGACGAACGGCAGGTTGTGGCCGGCGTTGGCGATGACGATCCGGCCGGTCGTCGGGTCCAGGACGGCGAACAGGCAGGTCACGAACATCCGGGCCGGCATCTCCGGCACGAGCAGCTCGTTGGCGCGCGACAGGATCTCGCCGGGCGAGGTCAGCCGCGACGCCTCGGCCCGCAGGATGCTGTGGGTCCGGGCCATGACCAGGGCCGCCGGGACGCCCTTGTCGGTGACGTCGCCGACGGCGATGCCGATCCGGCCGTCCGGCATCTCGACGAAGTCGTAGAAGTCGCCGCCGACCGCGCGGGCCGGGCCGTAGTAGGCCGCGACCTGCCACTGCGGCAGCTGCGGCAGCTGGCGGGGCAGGAACTGCTGCTGGATGAGGGTCGCGACCCGCAGCTCCTGGGCGAGCCGCTCCTTCTCGGCCGCCTCGGCCGCCTGCTCCCGGACGAGCTGGGCGACGCGGATGGCCGGGGCGGCCTGCGCGGCCAGGGTGGTCAGGAGCCGCCGGTCGTCGGTCGAGTAGTCCTGCTCGGACAGGCGCGGGCCCAGGTTGAGGGTCCCGATGAGATCGCCCTGGCTGACCAGCGGCACGATGAGCGCGACGCCGGCCTCGCGCATCGCGCGGACGGCCGGCGAGTCCAGCTCCAGGCGGGCGACGTCGACCGGGCCGGGCGCCGAGCGGAGGTAGGCGATGAGGGGATCGCTCTCGGCGATGTCGACCGCGATCGACGGGCCGACGGCCGCGGCGGGGATGGTCGTCGGCGGCGCGGTCGCGGCCGATGGCGGCGTCGGGAGCAGGGTCGGCGGATGCGGCGACCGGGGCTCGCGGCCGTCGGCGGCCGTGGCGGCCTGGTCGTCCCGGCCGAGGAGGCGGCGGATGGGGCGGGTCAAGGCGGTCATCTCGGGCCTCATGCTGTCGGTCGGTCGTCCGGAAATCGTTACGACTCGTCGGCGCGGCGCAGCCAGACCGCAGCCATCGCTGGGTGGACGGCATCGCGCGCCGTCGTGGTCAGCGTGTCGCGCAGGCGCGGCAGGTCCACGTCGTTCTGGATCTCGCGGGCGAACGCCTCCACCGTGTGGCGGCCGTCGTAGCGCGCCCGGTCGAACCGGCGGTCGACGGTCCGCTGGACGCGCCGACGGAGGGGCTGGAACAGGGCGAACGCGATGAGCGTGGAAGCGGCGACCGCCAAGGTCTCGCCCTGGGTCACGTCCGTGAGGACCGCCTGGAGCCCGATGACGAGCCCGCCGAAGATCGCGACGAGGACCCCGGTGACGATGGCCCACGAGACCGTTCGCGAGACGAGCCGATCGATGTCGTAGAGACGGTAGCGCAGGATCGCGACCCCGATGGCCAGGGGCATCAGGGTGCCGACCAGGACGCTGGCGACGTCGATCAGGTCATCCGGTCCGACGTCCGTCGCGAACGAGATCGGGAACACGACCGCCATCAGGGCGATCGCGGCCACGAGCCACTTGATCTGGGCCCGCTCGACGCCCGTCGACCGGCGGAACCGGACGATGAGGCCGGCGAGCCCCAACGCCAGGCCGGCGAACAGGGCCAGGGCGGCCAGCCCACCGCCGGCGGCGGAGAGCCACGTCGGGATCCCGGGCACCGCGAGCGGGTTGGGGATGGGCTGCTGATAGCTCAGTGTCCACGGCGCGATCGACTGCAGCACCACACCCGCGGCGAGGACGGCGACGATCGCCGCGAACGGGCCACGCCACCCGTGGCCCGGCAGGTGGCCGTCCGGGAAGAGGATGGTCAGCATCGGGAACAGCAGGAAGAGGCCGGGGACGAGGATCACATTGCCCCACCACGCCGCGAGCCCGGCGATGAGCCCTGCCAGACCGGTGGCATCGCTGAGGACCACGGTGAGTGGCCACGCGACGAAGATGCTCATGATGGTGAGCGCCCCGACGATGAGGATCGACCCGATCCGGTTGTCCGGGACCTGCCAGCGGATCGCCGCGCCGACCCCGGCCGCCGTCAGGACCAGCACGCCGATGGCATTGACGAAGACGCTGAACCCGCCGGCGTCCTCGCCGAACAGGTCCGCGGCCTGGAGCGCCAGGACGTTCGCTGTGACGAGCATCACCACGACGATGCACGACGGCAGCGATGACCAGCGCGCGACCGATCGTCATGACGCTTCCCGAGGAGGCAGCCAGACCGCGACGGCACTCGGCCGGACGGCCGCATCGACGGTGGCGTCGAGCTCGGCGACCAGCGACTCCAGGCCGATCTCACCGCGGACCCGCTCGGCGAAGGCGGCGGCCGCCCGTTCCGCGTCGTAGCGGCTGCGGTCGAAGCGCCGGTCGACGGCGCGCTGGACGCGGCTTCGGATGGGCTGGAACAAGGCGAACGCGAGGAGGGTCGATGCGGCGACGGCCAGGGTCTGGCCCTGGGTGACGTCGACCAGCACGGCCTGGAGGGCCAGGACGCCGCCGGCGAAGACGGCTACGAGCAGGCCGGTGACGACCGCCCAGCCGATCGTCCGGCTGATGATCCGATCGATCTCGAACAAGCGGTAGCGCGTGACGGCGACACCGACCGCGAGGGAGACCGCCAACGCGGACCCGATGCTCAACAGGTCGAAGACGGGTGCCGCCGGGCCGGTGTCCGTGCTCCACGAGATCGCGAACAGGAGCGGGGCGAACGCGAGGGCTACCAGGAGCCACTTCAGTTGGGCCCGCTCCACCGGCGTGCCGCGTCGCCAGCGGATGACCGTGGCGGCGATCGCCATGACGATGGAGCCCACGAGCCCTCCCAGGGTGAGGAGCCCGAGCACCGCATCGACCTCGGGGGCGAGCTCGACCAGCCCGAACGGATTGTCGGGGAGTCCACCGTCGATGGGACCGGTCGCGACGGCGTAGACGGCTGACGAGGCCGCCAGACCACCGATGATCAGGGCCAGTGGGCCCCGGAACGCCGGCGTCGGCAGCCGGCCATCAGGGAAGACGATGGCGAGCAGTGGGAACGCCACGACGATGACCAGCACGATCGTCGTGCTGCCCCACCAGGCGGCGGCGCCACCGAGGACGTCCGTGCTCCCGACGAGCACATACCGGACGGCCCCGATGAGGTAGCCGAAGAACGCGAGGATGAGCAGTGGGGCGGCCAGCTGCATCAAGCGACCGATCCGGTTGCCGGGCCGTTTCCAGGCGATGAGCGTCCCGACCGAGGCATGGACGACCGCCCAGGTCCCGACGATCCCTAGCAGCGTCGCGGTCTGCAGATCCATCTGGACCCGCGGATCGACCATGAACAGCACCAGCAGCCACATCGCCGCGACGAACAACGCCACCGTGATCGCCAACGGCGCCAGCACGGAGACTCGGCTCATCGCGGATCACCAGGGGCCGGCAGCCAGACCGCGACGGCACTCGGCCGGACGGCCGCATCGACGGTGGCGTCGAGCTCGGCGACCAGCGACTCCAGGCCGATCTCACCGCGGACCCGCTCGGCGAAGGCGGCGGCCGCCCGTTCGGCGTCGTAGCGGCTGCGGTCGAAGCGCCGGTCGACGGCGCGCTGGACGCGGCCGCCGGACGGGCTGGAACAGGGCGAACGCGAGGAGGGTCGAGGCCGCGACGGCCAGGGTCTGGCCCTGGGTGACGTCGGCCAGGACGGCCTGGAGGGCCAGGACGCCGCCGGCGAAGACGGCCACGAGCAGGCCGGTCACGACCGCCCAGCCGATCGTCCGGCTGATGATCCGATCGATCTCGAACAGGCGGTAGCGCGTGACGGCGACACCGACCGCGATCGGGACCAGCGGGTAGCCGATGAGGACCGGGATCCACACGAACCCGGCGGTCTCGTTGGACAGGACCCACCCGAAGAGGCCGACGACGACGCCGACCACGACGAAGGCGATCGTCGCCAGGAGCCAGCGAATCTGGAGCCGGACGATGCCGGCCGAGCGGCGGTAGCGGATGAGGAGGCCGACGACCGAGGCCGCGAAGATGCTGATCGGGAGGAGCGTCACGGCCAGCTCGACGATCACCCGGACCTCGGGGCTGGGCTGCGGCAGCCAGCCGACCGGATTCGGCACCAGGACCGGGGCTGGGCCATCCACGCTGTACTCGAGGACCGGGACGAACGCCGGGATCGCCACGATCGCCGCCGCGACCGTCAAGGCCACGATGGTTGGTCGCCGCCAGCGCCCACCGGGCAGCTCACCCGACGGGAAGGTCATGGCCAGGGCGGCGTAGAGCAGGAACGACGCGCCGCCGGCCCACATGCCGAACCAGACCAGCCCAACGTCGCGCGGACTTGCCGTCCCGTCCTGGAGCGCCGTCACGTCGAGGTCGGTCGGGGTCGAGGTGCCGATGAACGCGAACCCGATCCCGATGAGCAGCCAGCCGATGGCATTGCGCGGCCGCCGGATGGCCAGGAAGCCGCCGACCGCCGCGTACGGGGCGTACTGGGCGAAGGCCGTCACGTCCGAGGCGACGAGGGGGACGGCGGCGAGCAGCAGCAGGATGAGCACGATCCGGCCGGCGAGACCGGCCACGTTGACGGTCGCCGTGGTCCGGACGCCGGCCGAGGTCGTCACCGTGATCTCCTTGGCCGGCAGCCAGACGGCGACGGCGCTGGGCCGGACGGCGGCGTCGATGGTCGTGCCCAGCTCCGCGACGAGCGACTCCAGCCCGATGTCGTGGCGGACCCGCTCGGCGAACGCCGCGGCGGTCCGCTCCGCGTCGTAGCGGCTCCGGTCGAAGCGACGATCCACGACGCGCTGGACGGAGCGTCGGACCGGCTGGAACAGGGCGTAGGCGACGAGCGTCGCGGCCGCCACGGCCAGGGTCTGGCCCTGGGTCACGTTCTCGAGCAATGCCTGCAGCCCGAGGACAGCACCGACGAAGACCGCGACCAGGACGCCGGTCACGATGGCCCAGGCGATCGTCCGGCTGATGATCCGGTCGATCTCGAACAGGCGGTAGCGCAGGACGGCCACGGCGATGCTTACCGGGATGGCGGCGAGGCTGGCACTCGACGGCGCCCAGGCCAGGAGCACGGCCGGATCGGAGACGCGTGGGTCCGAGTTCATGGACCCCATGATCGAGACGGCGGTGAACGCCGCCACCGAGCACACGGCCGCGACCGCCAGGGTGGCGACCAGCCAGCGGTACTGCAGCCGCTCGACGCCAACGCTCGCCCGAGCGCGCGCCAGGAGCCAGGCGACGCCGATCGCGAACAGGCCGAGCGCGACCGCGAACCAGGAACCGTCGACGTCGAGCAGCTCGGCCACCGGCGAGCCGGCTGGCAGACCGATGGGGTTGGCGATCTCGATGATGTCGCCGTCGGCCGTCGGTAGGGCGATGGTCGATGCGGCGACGGTGCCCGCGATGGCGGCGACGCCGACGAGGATGATCGCGAGCGCCGCCCAGCGGTGGCGTTCCGGGAGGCGACCGCTGGGGAAGATGAGGGTCAGGACCGTGATCAGCACGATGGCGATGGCCCAGCTCCAGTTGCCGCCGGCGACGAGCATGACGTGGAGTAGCGAAGCGTCGATGAGGCTGCCTGCCGGGCCCGACCTGACGGTCGCCCAGGCTAGGGACCAGGCGGTCGCGATCAGGATCCAGCCGATCGGATTGGCCGGACGACGGATGGCCAGCAACGCGCCAGTCGCCCCATATGGCACGACGAGCAGCAGCGACCAGATGTCGCCGGCGACGGCGCTGAAGGCGATGGCTCCGGCCACGAGCCCGCCCGCGACGACGGGGCCGAGGGTGCGCATGTGCGGCCGGCCGCCTCGCCCGGCCGTCATGCCCCGCCCTCCCGCGGCCGGAGCCAGACCGCGGTCGACGACGGCTCGACGCTCTCGGCGCTGGCCCGCCGCAGCTCGCTGGTCAGCGTCGCCAGATCGACCTGGTCGCGCACGTGTCCGGCAAAGCGCTGGACGGTCCGTTCCGCGTCGTAGCGGGCCCGGTGGAATCGGCGATCGACCGCCCGCTGGATCCGCCCGCGAGCAGGGTCGAACAGCGCCGCGACGCACAGTGTGGACACGGCCGTAGCGATCGCGTTGTCCCCGGTCGCGGGGCTGATGAGTCGCTGGAGGAGCAGGTTCACGCCCGCGAACGTGACGAACAGCACGGCCGTCAGGACGGCGTAGGTCAGCGTCTGGCTGATGATCCGGTCGATGTCGTATAGCCGATAGCGGGTGATCGCGACGGCGACGGCCACGATCGGCAGGATCGTGCTGACGATCCACAGTGGCCAGATCACCGGGACGCGGTCGCTCAGGACGAACGCGCCGATCGTCAAGGTGACTTCGACGATGACCGCCCCGAGCACCCAGCGCATCTGCGTCCGGCGCACGGCGTCCGATGATCGATAGCGACGCGTCAGATCGAGGATGGCCAGGCCGTACGCACCGATCAGGGCCAGGAAGGCTAGGCCCAAGGCCGAATCGAACAGCGCTTCCAGGGCGGGGGAGTAGCCGAGCGCGCGTACCACCGGCTCCTTGGCTGCTGAGGCGATCGCCGCGAGGATCCCGACGGCGAGCAGGACTTCCGCCGCGACGCCGATCCGGCTGCTGGGCCGGCCATCCGGGAACCAGACGACGAGGAGCGTCCCGCCGACGAACAGGGCGATGCTGGGGATGGCGACCGACGCCGTCGTGACGACCTCAAGCACGGTCCCGGCCAGCCCGGGCAGCAGGACCTGGACGGATCCCGGCGGGTCGACGAGGGTGATCGCGAAGGTCAGGGAGGCGCTCACCGACAGGACCAGTCCGATGATCAGGGCTAGCCGGCCGACGCCCTGACCCGGGATGCGAGTGAGGATGACCACCCCGACCGACGTGAACAGCAGGGGGCCGAGGCCGTAGAACACGACCGACGCCGGGTCGGCGGGCGTGCGCAGGACGACCAGCGTCGCGACGAACGCCGTCAAGCCGGCGAAGACCAACGCGGCGAGGAGGCCGGGATGGTCCCGGAGCGCGGTGCCCGCGGATCCTGAGGGCTGCACCATGGTGCGGCATGCTCCGACGGAGGCGTGACCGAAACGTTACGAGGCGTTACCGGGAGTCTGTACCGTTACGGCATGCCGTCAAGCCGCGCTCGGCCACGCCTGGACATCCGCCTCCTGGGTCCGCCCGAGATCCGGGTCGATGGACGGCCGCTGGAGGTCGACACGCGCAAGGCGGTCGCCATCCTCGCGCTGCTCGCCGCCGAAGGCCGTCCGTTCGCTCGCGACGAGCTCGCCGCCTTGCTCTGGCCGGACGCCGATGACCTGGCGGCCCGGGGCGCGCTGCGTCGGACGCTCTCGACGATGCGCTCGGCGGTCGGTGACGGGCCGTTGCTCATCGATCGGGCGCGGGTGGCCCTTGAGCCGAGCCAGGTCGTCGTCGATCTGGCCCTTGTCGACGCCGCCGCCACGGCGACCGATCGAGCGACGCTGGAGCGCGCGGCAGCGGCGGCGCGCGGGACCTTCCTGGCCGGCTTCCACCTCCGCGACAGCCCGGAGTTCGACGACTGGCGAGCGACCCGTGCGGTCGCCGCGGAGCGGGCGATCCTGGTCGTCCTCGACCGTCTGGCCGGGGCCGCCGAGAGCGACGGCGACCTGGCCACGGCGGTCAGTGCGGCCAGTCGTCGGCTGGACATCGACCCGCTCGACGAGGCCGGCCACGTCCGGCTCATGGACCTCCTCGTCGCGTCCGGCGATCGATCCGGGGCGCTCCGCCAGTACCGCGCCTGCGTCGCCATCCTCGACCGCGAGCTGGGCGTCGCGCCGCTGGCCTCGACGACGGCGCGCTACGAGGTCGATCCGCGACGGGATCGGGCGAGACGACCATCGTGCCGGTGCCGGGGACGACGCCCTTCCCGCGGCGGCCTCGACGACTGGCGCCGGGCCGTGGCCGATCGTCGGGCGGACGGATGCCCTGGCAACCGTCTTCGCCGCCCACGACGCCGTCGGTCGAGATGGCGGGCGCGTGGTGGCGATCACGGGCGAGGCGGGCATCGGCAAGACCCGGCTGGCGGCCGAGTCGGTCGCGCGCTGGCGGACCTCCGGGGCGACGGTCCTCGGCGCGACGGCCTATCCCGCGGAGCGCGGCATCGCCTACGCGCCGATCGTCGACCTGCTGCGGGCGGCGCTCGAGCGGCCGGATGCGGCCGACCGTCTCGCCCGGTTGGACCCGCCGACGCGCGTCGAGCTGGCGCGCCTGCTCCCGGCCATCGCTCCCATCCCGTCATGGAAGCCGTTCCAGCCAGCGCCCGGCCGATGGGCCCGGCGCCCGCGCCCGGCTCGTGGTCGCGATCGCCGACGGGTTGACCGCCCTCGCCGGCCCCGTGACCGGGTCTGCGCCACCGGGCGTTCTGTGGCTCGACGACGTCCAGTGGCTGGATGCGGCCTCCCTCGAGGCGCTCGAGTTCCTCATCCGACGTCCGGACCGGTATCGGATCCTCGTGCTCTGGACCTGGCGACCGGATGACCTCGACGCGGAGACCGAGGCCGTGACCCGCCGGATCGTGGATCGGCCGTCGACGACGACCGTGGCGCTGGACCGGTTGACTCGGGCCGATGTCGCGTCGCTGGTCGCGGCCGCGCCGAGCGGGGCGAGCGACGCCGAGGCCGCCGAGGACCTGGTCGATCGCCTGGTCGCCGCCTCCGAGGGCCTGCCGCTGTACATCGTCGAGGTCCTCGCGGGTCTCCCACGGGCCAGCCCCGAGACCCTGCCGTCCGGTGTCCGCGCCGTCCTCCGGGAGCGCCTCGCGGCCCTCGACGAGATGAGCGCCCAGGTCGTCGCGGCGGCGTCGGTCATCGGTCGCTCGTTCGACGTGGCCACGCTCCGGCATGCTGGCGGGCGAAGCGACGCCGAGACGGTCGACGCCATCGACGTCGCCCAGGCGCGCGGCATCGTCCGCGACGCCGGGGCGGGGTACGACTTCGCCCATGCCGCCCTCCGCGACCTGGCCTACGAGGAGCTCAGCCTGGCGCGACGGCGATTGCTCCACCACCGCGTCGCCGAGGCGCTCCGCCTCGACCTGGGCCGGAGCGGGCGCGACGACCTTGGTCGGCTGACCCTCATCGCCGCCCACGAGCGAGCGGCGGGCCGGGATGCCGAGGCCGCGGCGGCCTATCACGAGGCCGGCACGCGCGCCGCGGAGCTCTACGCCAACCGCGCGGCGATCGAGCAGTTCGAGGCGGCCCTGGCCCTGGGCGACCCTGACCCGGTCGTGCTCCACGTCGCCATCGGGCGGCTGCGGACGCGGCTCGGGGACTACGCCGGCGCGATCGCCGCGTTCGAGGCCGCGGCCGCTCGGGCCGGGGGCGACGACCTCGCCACGATCGAGTGGTCGCTGGCCCGGGCCCATCTCCGGCGCGGTGACCTGGCCGCCGCGGCATTCCACCTGGAGGCGGCCCTGGCACGGACCCCGACGACCGGCTGCGCGCCCGGATCCTCGTCGACCGGGCCGTCGTCGAGCGACGTCAGGGCGACCTGGCGACCGCGAGCCGATCCGCGACCGACGCACTGGCCGCCGCCGAGGCGGCCGGCGATGACCTGGCAGCCGGTGCCGCCCGGCGCATGCTCGGGCTGACCGCCCTGGACGCCGGCGACCTCGCGTCGGCGGTGACGGACCTGCGCCGCGCCGTGGACGCGGCCGATCAGGACCCCGACCCGACCGCCCGGATCGCGGCGCGGGTCGGCCTCGCCCTGGCCATCGCCGCGGGCGGCGAGGTCGACGAGGCGCTGGACGTCGGCGAGTCCGCGGCGGCGCTCGCCCGGCAGATCGGCGACCGGCATCTGGAGGCCGCCGTGGAGGACCACCTGGCCGACCTCCTGCACGCCGCCGGCCGTGACGACGAGGCTCGCCCCCACCAGCGGGCGCGCGGTCGCCGCCTTCGCCGAGGTCGGCGGTGATCCGGACCGATCCCGACCCTGGGATCTGGATGCTCTCCGCGTCGTGACCGGGGCGGCTGGAGCGACTACCCCGAGACGGTCAGCGGTGCGCCCGGCGTGAACGTGACATTCGGCCATTCGCCTTCGAGGCAGACCGGGCCGTAGGTCAGGGGCTCCAGCTGGGCCGTCCCGGTCACCAGCTCACCCGAGCCGGTCTCGTCGGTCAGCTGGGCGCCCTCGACGAGCCAGTCTGGCAAGGTGACGGTGGTCTCCAGGTCGACGGTCGTGACGAAGGCCTCGAGATCCGCCCAGGTCGCCGGATCGCGGACGCCGGCGATGAACACGCCCGTCGGCGTCCCGCTGGGTCCCTGGTAGGTCAGCGTGTACAGACCCGGCTGGTCGGCTTCGGCGCTGAGGCTGCACGTCGTGCCGTCCCAGGCGGCCGTCAGCGTGCCGGCCACCTCGAACGGCGTCGTGCGCGGGCCGCCCCGTCGCAGCGCATCCAGCAGGGCCGCCTCGACCGCCGGCTGATCGGCAGAGGCCGCGAACCGGACCGGGCGTCCGGCCTCGTCCTCGGTCAGTCGCCCGCCGTCGCCGACGGACACGACAGCCTCCTGCCATTCCACGAGCCCAGGCTCGCTGAGCGCGAGCGCGGCCAGCTCGTCCCAGAGCTGCTGGCCCTCCGCGCCGTTCAGGCGGCTGGGGTTGCGCAGGAGCAGCTCGTACATGAGGTCGGCGCCGGCGGCCGTGTGGTCGGTGGCTAACCGCTCGGTCAGGTCGGGCGGGACCGGGACGTCGTCGGTGGCGTCGAGCGGGATGAGGTCGATCGGGACATCGGTCGCGAACACGGCCGCGACCGCTGATGGGTCGGCGAAGGCGTTCCACTCGAGCGGAGTCCCCCCGTCGAAGCCGTCGACGAACACGTTGCCCGGCGCATCGATCGTGCCGAGCATGGCGTGGATGCCGGCGATCCGATCGGGCAGCGTCGGGTCGCCGAGGAACGCATCCTCGAGGTTCGTGAGCGGGCCTAACGTGACGATGACCGGCGCGCTCGGGCTGTCGTCCACCGCGTTCCGGATGACGTCGACCGCGTCCAGGGGCACGCCGGATTCGACCTGTGGCGTGATGTCGAGGCCGTAGACGGTGTCGGCCAGCGCCCGCCAATCGTCGGGGAACGGCCGGGCGTCGGGACCGCCGGCCTCGCGCCCACAGCCGAACGGGATGTCCGGGTGGCCCAGCTGGTCAAGGAGGTAGCGGGTGGCGAGCCGCCCGGCCTGGCAGTGCGCGAGGCCGGTCCCGTCGATGGCGATGGCCCGCACGTCGAGCGCCGGGTCGCGGAGGAGGACGAGCAGGGCCGCGATGTCGCTGGCGTCGAAATCGCCGTCGATGATGACCGGCCGCCGCTCGGGCTGGGCCGCCGCTCCGGTCGGCGGCGGCGGCGTCGTCGGGTCGGACGACGTGGAGCAGCCGCTCAGCAGGCCGGCGAGCAGGAGCGTGACCAGGGCGAGGGCAGGCGGGACGCGTCGGTGCATGCCCGCAGGATGCACCGACATCGTCACGGCGTGGTTACGGAACGCGGCGGCCCACTCGGGCGACCGCCGCGGGCGATCAGCTCGGTCGCTCGACCACGTTGGCCGGGTCGTTGACGTTCGTGACGTCCAGCGTGAAGTCGCTGCCTTCGATCCCGGTGACGGCCAGGGACACGAGGTAGCCGTCGTCCGCGATCCAGACATCGATCGACGAGTCGGGCGGCATCGACGCCAGGGTCCCGATCATCGACGAGGCGTCGATCCGGAAGTGCTTGGCCGGCACGCCGTTCTTGTCTTCGCTGCCGACCTCGGTCGCGCCGGCCATGGCGCCCGGCGTGGCGAATGCCCCGACGAGCACGACGGGATCGATGAGCGACAGGAAGGCGCTGGCCATCTCGGCCGGAGCCGGGGTCAGGTCGTCGGCGCCGGCCGTTCCCATCCAGACCTCGTCGCCGATGATGACGACGCGCTGATCGCCCATCGTCACGTCGCGCGACAGCTCCGGCTTGGTGACGACGACCCCGTCGTACGACACCTCGCCGTCCGTGCTGACGGTCAGCCGGTAGGAGTCGACGCCGTCGAGGTTGGTGATCAGGCTCGACAGGTCGAACGAGGGCAGGGCGAGGGCGCCCGACGGCGCGGGGTCCTCGGGTGCGGCGGCGTCGCTCGCGGCCGGCTCGGCGGTGCCGGTGCCGCCGGTGGCGGTGGCGCCACCGCACGCGGCGAAGGCGACGGCCATCAGGATGGTCGCGACGGTCAAACCGGCGCGGCGGGTCAAGGTCATGCGGGATCCCCCGGTGCATCCGATCCGGCCGGTGGGGCCGGTCCGCGGCGATGATGGCGCCCGCGGGTCGTGGGCGCAACGAGACCCTCCGATCGGGGCGGCGCGCCGGGACGTCTAGCGCTGGCCGTCCCGCAGCCACAGGCTCGCCCGCGCCGGACGCAGGGCATCGTCGACCGTCGCCGACAGGTCGGCCAGCACGGCCTCGATGTCGACCTCGTCGCGCAGGCGCGACGCGAACTGGCCGGCGGTCCGCTCGGCGTCGACGCGCGCGCGGTCGAAGCGGTGGTCCACCCAGCCCTGGATCCGACGCCGGACGGGCTGGAAGAGGCTGGCCACGACGAGCGTCGAGACGGCCACGACGACCGTGTCGTCGCCGACCAACCCACCGAGCGGCCCCTGGAGGATGACGACCGCCACGGCGTACGCCCCGACGAGCACCGCCGTGATGAGGGCATACGCGATCGAGCGACTGATGAGCCGATCGATCTCGTACAGGCGGTAGCGCAGGATGGCGATGGCGATGGCGACCGGGATGAGGATCAACGCGAACACGCCGATCGCCCCGAACATGCCCCGGACATCCGACGGGGCGAAGAACGAGAGCGAGAAGGCGACGACGGCAACCAGGCTCGCGGCCGCCAGCCAGCGGATCTGATGGCGTTCGACGTCCGTGCCTCGCCGGTAGCGCAGGACGAGCGAGCTCACCGACAAGGCGAAGAGCGGTAGGGCAGCCATGGATGCGAGCGTGTCCAAGGTCATGAACAGCGACTGGCCTCGTTCGAGGTAGAGGGGATTCGACAAGCCCAGCTGCTCGGCCTCCGGCTCGAGCGGCCCGAACAGGATCTTCGGGGCCCCGAGCAGGAGCGCGATCACTGACCCGACCACGATCCAGCGCCAGCGCGGCGAGAGGAACCGCCCGGTCGGGAAGATCGCCGGGATCGTGATCAGGACCAACACGAGGCCGACGACGAACGCGAAGCTGGTGGCGATGATGACCGGGACCAGGGCCGTTGGCGGAGGGGTCTCGGTCGCAGCGCTCATGGCGAGCGTGCTGGTCACCAAGCCGGCGCCCCCGCCCAGGATCGTGAACAGGACCGTCGCGCCGAGCAGCAACGGGCCGATCGGATTGCCGGGGACGCGGATCGTCAGTAAGGCACCGACACCGCCGCACGCGATCGGCAAGCCGAGAGTGGCCACCAGGTCGAAGATGCCCGGCGGCCGTCCGGCGGCCGTCACGGCCACGATGCTCACGAGGAAGGTGAGCAGGCATGCGGCCGCCACGCCGAGGGCGATCACAGCACGCACGGTCGTCGAGCGGCGAGGCCGGTGGGTTCGGTCCATCGGCGCCATGGTGCCGCGGCGACGTTCCGGCATCGTTACGGCAGGCTGCCCCGATCGAACCAGATCCGCTCCCCGCCGAATCGCTCAGTGACGGGGTCCCATGGGAACAGGATGAGGACCTCGAGCGCGACCGCGCAGGCCGCTGCGGCTGGACGCCCCGGCCCACGGCCCCTGGTTGGTCCCGGTCAGCGTCGCGACCTCGAACACGCCCTGCGGTCCGACGACGATCTCGGACAGCGCGAAGGCGTTGTCCGGGAAGGCCGCGAACAGCTCGGTGTAGAACGCCCGCGCGCCGTCGTGGCCCGTCCAGCGCTGGCCGGTGACGACGATCTCGTAGACGCAGTCCGGGGCGAGCGTCGCGATGAGCCCGTCGATGTCACGCCGGTCCTCGGCGATCGAGTGCCGGACCCACAGGCGTTTGATCCGTCGAAGGGTCGCCGGGTCGAACCCGCGGGCCAGCCGCGCCTGGATCGACCCGACCTCGGTCACGCCGGGTCCGGTTGCATCGTGCCGGCGCGAACGTCGTAGGTCGCTGCGGTCCCGATCGCGGCCCCGTCCGTGCCCGGCGCCGGGTTGCGTTCCAGGTAACGGAGCCAGATCCGCGTCGTCGGGAACACGGCCTGGATGGACAACGCCGCGGGGCCGTCGTTGACCAATCCGTGGGGCGTGCCGGCCGGGATGAACACGACCGCTCCGTCGTCCACGCCCTGGACCGTGTCGCCGAGCTGCATCCGGCCGGAGCCGCGCGGAAGGATCACCTCGTCGACCCGGTGGACGTGGAGGGGGATGCGGTCGCCGGGCGCGACGGCCTCGACGATGACCGCCAGACCGTCGACCCGACCGGCAGCGTCGCCCGGGTCGGCCAGGACGACCCACTGCGAAGCAGGACGGTGATCGTCGGGGTCGCCGACCATCGGCTCCAGACGGTACCCGGCCACGATCGACACGGGTCAGCCCTCGACGTCGAGGCGGCCCAAGGCCTCGAGCGTCCGATCCACCTCGGCGGCGGTGTTGTAGTGGACCAGCCCGAGGCGCAGCACCCCGCCGACCTCGGCCTTGCCCAGGCGCTCGATGAGCCCGGTGGCGTAGAAGTCACCGTCCCACGCGTAGATGCCCTCGCGCCCGAGCGCCTCCGCAGCCGCGCGCGGACCGATGCCGTCGATCGACACCGAGACGGTCGGGACGCGCTCGGCGGCGCGAGCGGGATCGGTGATGCCGTGGATGGTCACGCCGGGCTGGGTCTCCAGCCCGGCGATGAGCCGCCCGACCAGGTCCCGCTCGTAGTCGACGATGGCGGCCATCCCGGCGACGAGCTCACGGCGACGCTCGCTCGCGCCCCGCGGCGCCGGCCGCCCCGGCGACATCGCCGTACGACCGGCCGACATCGCGGAGGTAGTCGGTCGCGGCCAGCGTGCCGGCGATCGCCTCGAACGACGCGGTCCCGGTCTCGAACCGGTCGTGCGCCGGCCGGACCTTGAAGGCAGGCAGGCGATCGAACGCCTCGGCCTTGCCGTACAGGGCGCCGAGGTGCGGCCCGAACCACTTGTAGACGCTGCACACGAGGAAGTCGGTGTCGAGCGCCCGGACATCGATCGGTCCGTGGGGCGCATAGGCGACAGCATCGACGTAGGTCAGGGCGCCGACCTCGTGGCGCGCGGGCGACGATCTCCGCGACCGGGTTGATCGTCCCGACCGCGTTGCTGGCATAGCCGATGGCGACGAGCTTCGTCCGGTCGTTGAGCTTCGACTCGAGGTCCTCGAGGTCCAGGGTCAGGTCATCGAGCTGGACGTCGACCTTCCGGACGGTGACGCCGCGGTCGGCTGCCATCGCCTCCCAGGTGCTGACGTTCGCCTCATGGTCGAGGGTCGTGACGACGATCTCGTCCCCGGGCCCCAGCGTCGCCCCGATGCTCCGTCCGACGTGGAGCGTGAGCGTCGACATGTTGTAGCCGAACTTGATCTCGTGCGGATTCGCCGCGCCGAGGAAGTCGGCCACGGCGGCGTGCGCCTCGTCCGCGATGGCGTCACTCAGCTCGCTCGTCGCGAAGGCGCCACCGGCGTTGGCGTTGGTGTGCGTGTAGTAGTCGCTGACCGCGTCGATGACGCGCTGCGGGACCTGGGTCCCGCCCGGCCCATCCAGGAACGCCACCGGCCGGCCATCCGGACCGAGGCGGGTGAGGGCCGGGAACTCGGCCCGCAGGGCCTCGACGTCGAACGCGGGACGGGACATGGATCCTCCGGTGGCGGCGCGACGGGTCAGGGCTCGCAGCCTAGCGCGTCACCAGCGGTGCGTGCCGGGAGCGCGGCGCAGCCACGTCGTCCGCTCGCCGCGTCAGTGTTCGGTGGTCCCCGTGAACGTCCAGCCGTCGATGCGCAAGGCCGGGACGACCGCGCCGCCGAGGAAGCCCTTGAGCGTCTTGCGATCGCGGGCGACGGCCACCGTGCCGGCGACCGCATCGAGGTAGCTCTGGGTGTAGCGAAGGTTCTTGACCGGACCGACGATCCGGCCGCCCTCGACGAGGAACGTGCCGTCGCGGGTCATGCCGGTGACGATGGCCAGCTTGGGATGGACCGGGTTCGTGTAGTGGAAGCGCGTGACGAGGAGGCCGCGGTCCAGGCCGGCGATGAGCTCGTCGCGGCTGGCGGTGCCGGCGGCCATCACCTGGTTGAGCGGGAACGGCCCGTACGGATTTGGCGCCGGGAGCCCGTGGCCGGTCGATGTCACGCCGTCCCGGGCGGCCGTCTGCGCGTCGTAGACGACGCCCTGACAGACCCCGGCTTCGACGAGCGGGACCTGGCGCTTGGCGACGCCTTCGTAGTCGAAGGCCATCGGCAGGCCGGCCGGATCGCGGCCGTCATCGACGATCGTCACGAGGTCGCTGCCGATGCGCTTGCCGACCTCGACGAACGAGCGCTCCTCCTGGACGGCCAGCGCGGAGAAGCCGAGATAGCCGAGCATGTCGAGGAGGTCGACGACGGCGTACTCCTCGAGGACGACCGGGTAGTCGCCGGCATCGATCGCCACCGCGTTCGCCGTCGCCTGGGCCTTGCCCGCCGATTCGCGGCCGATGGCCGCGGCATCGATGGTCGTCGCGTCGACGGCGGCCTGCTCCGCGTAGCCGGTGCCGCCGCCCGGCCCCATCGACACGGTCAGGAGCTGGGCGACGGTCCGCGTCCCGGCGGCCCGGACGCCCTTCGAGTTCGCGACGGCGGTGGTCTCGGTGCCGGTCGAGAACGAGCCGTAGGCGGTCACGCCGGCGTCGTCGGCGGCCGCGATGACGGCCCGGACCCCGTCCGCCCGAAGCTCCGGTGACGCGTCCGACGTCGCGGAGGCATAGGCAGCGGCGACCTCCTGGATGTCGGTCGGCTCGGGCAGGCCACCCCAATCGTCCAGCTCTTCGACGACCCGGGCGATGGCCGCGGCATTGTCGGCCAGGCGGCGCAGGCCCTCCTCGTCGGTCCGTCCGCTGGACGCGACGCCGACCCGCTTGCCGACGACGAACCGGAGGTTGACCGCGACGCTCGTCTCGGCGACGTTCTGGTGGATCTGGCTGTTGGCGAACCGGGTCAGCGCCGCATCCTCGGACATGACCAGCGCCTCGGCCTCGGTCGCGCCGGCGCGCTCGGCCTGGGCCAGCGCCCGCTCGGCGAGGTCGAGGGCGTCCTGGGCTCGCTCGTCGTTCATCGGCGCGGCTCGGCGAACGGCGCGGTGGGGCTCACCACTTGCCGACGCCCACCTGCACGTCACGGAAGCGGGCGCCCGGGACGGCGTGCCCCACGTGACCGGTCTGGCCCGGCTCGCCCTTGCCGCAGTTCGGCGTGCCGAGCATGACGTAGCTCCGCTCATCGCCGACCGCGTCGCACGACCGCCAGAACTCGTAGGTGATCCCGGTATAGGTCGGGTTCTTGAACAGCCGACCCTTCTTGCCGCCCTTGATCTCGTAGGCGACCTCGGTCGCGAACTGGAAGTTCAGGCGGCGGTCGTCGATGGACCACGAGCGATTCGACGACAGGTACAGACCGTCGTCGGTGTCGGCCACGATGTCGTCCAGGCTCATGCCCGGCTGGGGCAACAGGTTGATATTGGTCATCCGGATGAGCGGGATCCGGTTCCAGCCGTCGGCGCGCATCGCCCCGCCGCTCTGGCGGCCGATCCGCGGCGCGGTCTCGCGGCTGCTCAGGTAGCCGACGAAGATGCCGTTCTGGACGAGCGGCACGGCCTGCGCGGTGACCCCCTCGTCATCCCAGCCGAACGTGCCCATCCCGCCGGGCGCGGTCGCGTCGGCGACGATGGTCACGAGGTCCGAGCCGTAGCGGAACCCCGACTCCAGCTTGTCGGTCGTCAGGAAGCTCGTGCCGGCGTAGCTCGCCTCCGTGCCGAACACCCGGTCCAGCTCCGATGGGTGGCCGCACAATTCGTGGACCTGGAGATAGAGCTGCGAGGGGTCCAGGACGATCGTCGTCCGGCCGCTGGGGCATTGCGGCGCGGTCAGCAGGGCGACCGCCTCGTCCGCCAGGGGCTCGGCCTTATCCGCCAATCCGAGGGAGCGGATGTACTCGTAGCCGGCGGCATTCCAGCCGCCGCCCGAGTCGGGGTACGACCGGCGCTGGTGCTCGTCGCCATCGACGGCGTTGGCCTCGACCGCGGAGCCGACGTGGGTGATGGTCTGCTCGGTGTGGCTGCCATCGGTCGCGCTGTACGTCTTCCATTCGCGCTGGGCTGCGTACATCGACTCGGTGAAGGCGATGCCCTTGACCCCGGCCGCGGCCGTGTCGGCCGCCAGCAGGTCGGCGATCTTGCGCTCCAGCGGGACCTCGAACGGGTCCTCCGCGATCGGCGTCTCGAAGGTGCCGTGGGCCGGCGGCCGGTCATCGAGGACGGTCGGCTCGCGCAGCGCGGTCCCGGAGGCGCGAGCGATGCGCACCGCCTCGGCCGCGATCCGGTCGGCCTCGGCCGCGGTCAGGACATGCGACGAGGCGAAGCCCCAGGCGCCATCGACGAGCACGCGGACCCCGAACCCTTCGCTCTCGCCGGAGGCGACGCCTTCGACCCGACCGGACTTGATGGCGATCGATTCATCGAGGCGGCGGACGACCCGGGCATCAGCGTATGCCGCGCCCAACATGGTGGCCGTATCGAGGGCGCGGTCGGTCAGGTCTCGCATGCGTGCGGCAGCCTAGCGCATCCGGCCGGAGTCCCGCAGTCGGGCATCCGCCGTATCGGTCCGCGCTGTCAGAGCACCGGTGCGGCGGCCACGGCCTGGACCGTCAGCCAGATCCCGAACCCGAAGACGAGGACCGCGGCGGCCAGCGGGATAGCCTCCCGGAGCTGCCCGAGACCGCCGTCGGATGGGACGCGATCCAGGCGTTCCCGGGCCAGGACGAGGGCGAGCCCGATCCCCGCCATGACCGCGGCCATCCCGAGGCCGAAGGCCACGACGAGCACGAACCCGAAGCCCGGACGACCGGCGGCGATGGCGCCGAGCAGGATGAGCAGGGCGCTGGTCGATGGGATGAGGCCGCCGGCCAGGCCCAGCGCGAACAGGCCGCGCCAGGTGATGGTCGTGCCCGGCGCCGGGGCGTGGCTGTGGCGGCGGCCGCCGTGGCTGTGCTCCAGGCTCGCATCCGCGCGGTGCTCGTGCGCGTCGTCGCGATGCTCGTCGTGGTCGTGGTCGTGGTCGTGGTCGTGGCCATACGGCTCGGCGGCGGTCGCGGCTCGCCGACGCCGCCACTCCCCGGCGAGCATCCAGCCACCGATGGCCAGGATGCTCACGGCCGCCACGAGGGGCGCGGTCCGGACGACGAGGTCGGGCGGGAGGATGTCGGCCGCCCCGATCACGACCGCGGCGAGGACGAGGATGCCGACCGTGTGCGACACGCTGACCGACAGCCCCAGCCCGACCGCGTGGAGCGCTCGTCCGCGGGTCCCGACGAGGTACGCGGCCATGAGCGTCTTGCCGTGGCCCGGGGTCAGCGCATGGCCGGCCCCCAGGACGGCGGCCGTCGCGAGCGACAGGAGGAGCACGAACGGGGTCACGTCGGTCGCGGCGAAGATCGCCGGGATCTCGCCGCCGATCCCGCCCGGGATGGCGGCCGGCCTGGCGGCCGCGACCGGGGCCGTGGTCGGCATCGGTGAGGCCACGGCCGCCGGTCGAGCCGACGGTCCTGCCGGCTCACCCGAGTCGGGTGGCGAGTTCCCACCCGCGCCGGCGCCCGCGCCCGCCGCCAGCGGCGCCGCGTCGGCGATCTCGAGCGACGGGGCCTCGACGGTGGCATCGGCCACGGCGTCGATCGTCACGGCCAGGTCGGCCAGTGGCTGCGAGACGAGGTCGTCGGGATACGCGGTCAGTCGCGCCGACGGGCTGTCCGCGCGGAGCTCGCCGTCGACGGCGGACACGGCCACGCCGTCACCGCTGACGACGATCTCCCGCCAACCGAGGCGGTCCGGCCACGAGCGGTCGGCGAAGGCGATCCGGGTCGGCCCCGCGGCGTCGATGGGCGAGGCCAACGGTGCCTCGTAGGTGCACACGAGGCGGAGCGTGGACAGGCCGCTCGCCCCGAGCGGGAACGACAGCCCGGCCGACGTCAGGGTCAACGGTCTCGTGGTGCCGTCGACGGCCAGATCGAGGTCGTCGGCCAGGTCCACGCAGGTGGCGGCCCGCCCGGCCTCCAGCTCCTCGTCCGACACGGACCCGTCCGCGTCGAGGTCCAGCGTCTGGCGGTGCTGGAAGGCCGGGATCTCTGCCTCGTCGATGACGACATCGAGGACGATCCGCTCCAGCTCGACCCGGAGGCCGGCGTAGTGGTTGATCGTGAAGTTGCCGAGCGGGTGCGCGGCCACGCCCGCCGGGATGAGCAGGGTCGCGACCAAGGCCGCGCCGACGGCCAGCCGGCGTCGGGCGCTCATGGGAGCTCGGCCAAGGTGGTCCGGGCGCGGGCCACGCCGACCGGGTCGAAGGTGGGGTCGAGCCCTAGGGCATCCTCGAGGAGGGACCGGGCGCGATCGGCGTCGCCGACGGCGGCCGCGGCCATCCCGGCGTGGTACAGGAGCCGCGCATCCCGCGTGCCGGCGGCCAGGGCCCTGGTCATCGCCGCGTCGGCCTCGGTCGCGCGGCCGTTCGCGAGGAGCGCCCAGCCGAGCGCGTCGTAGCCGTAGACATCGGTGCGGACCGCGATCTCATCCTCGGCCAGTGTGAGGGCTCGGGCCGGATCGACGCCGGTCGAGGCCAGGTACAGGCTCAGCGTCCGGTCGTAGACCCCGGCGGCGTCTCCGGCCAGCTCGGCGATGGCCAGGACCGTGGCGCGATCGTCGGCCGATCGCCGGTCGTCGTCGGCCGCCGCCCGCAGGTCGAACAGGTCCGCGCGCCGGGCGAGCAGCTCGGGGAGGGGCACGACGGCGATGGCGCGGTCCAGGTCCGCGATGGCGTCATCGAGCCGCCCGTCGGCCGCGGCGAGCCGCGCTCGCAGGGCCAGGGCGAGGTGTGACGCCGGGTCGGCCGACAGCGCGTCCGCGAGGGCACCCTCGGCCCCCGGCCGGTCGCCGGTGGCCAGCAGGAGGTCGGCCAGCTGGACGTGATACCAGGCCAGGGAGCCGCCGATCGCGCCCTCGTCGACGGCCGACGCGACGGCCGTGCGGGCCCCGTCGACGGCCTCCGCCGGGCGACCGCGGATGAACGCGAGCCGGGCCAGGCGGATGTCGGCCGGTGCCCCGTCGGCGACCAGGCGGAGCTGCTCGTAGGCGCCCGCGGCCGCGGTCAGGTCGCCGAGCTCGAGGGTGGCGTCGCCCAGGGTCGCGAGGGCGGCCGGATCGTCCGGGCCCTCGGTCAGCATCGTCAGGGCGTGGTCACGGGCCTCCGGGAACCGGTGGAGGGCGACGAGGACGACGCCGCGGAGGCCGCGGGCCGGGCCGTGACCCGGGACGCTGGCGAGCGCGCCGTCGATCGCCGCCTCGGCGGCCACGTAGCGCGACAGGTCGCCGGTCGCCCGGGCCAGGTCGATCGAGGCGCCGGCGAAGCGCGTCGCACTGATGAAGTCGGTCGGGGTGACCTGGTATCGGTCGCCCCAGAAGGCGACGTTCGCTCGGATCCGCTCCAGGTCGTCGGCGGCGACGGTCGCTCCGGCCGGGATGAGCGGGTCGGTCTCGGCCGTGGCGGGGTCGGGATCGGGGTCGGGGGCATCGGCCGGCGTAGCCGCGCCGGCGATCGGGCCGGCGCCCGGCATGTCCCCGAACGTCAGGGTCGCGACCCGCGATCCGACGACGAGCAGGGCGGCGAGGAGGAAGACGGCGAGCGGGACCCGCGGCAGGCCGGCGATCGCCCGGGTGATGGTCGTCATGAGCGTACGTCCCAAGCAGGTGGTGTGCCCGGGACCGACCAGGCGGCCGGTCCCGGGCAACGGGCTCAGTGCGGCTTGGCCAGGTACGGGAACGAGGGCCCGAACGACTTGTCGTTCGCGTCCACGCCGTCGCTGTCCACGGCGCCGTTGGTCAGCAAGCCGAACTCGGCGTCGATGACGTCGTCGGCCAGCTTGCGGCCATTGAGGAACCCGGCGGCGTCGCCGAGCTTCACGGTCAGGGTGTCGGGGACCAGGACGTCGGCGATGTCGCCGATCTGGTCATCCGTGTAGGAGTCGGCGCCATTCGTCTCGAGGACGTTGTCGATGGCGTCGAGCACGCCGACGACGTTCTCGCGGTCGAACGCGCGATCGTCGGACGGACGCAGCCGGTTGGCCGCTTCCTTCTCGGCGTTGGAGTGGTTGAAGACGGTGTTGATCGCCGGGCGACCCATCCGCTCGACCTGGGTGTAGTTCCAGGTGTCGACCTTGGTCGAGACGCTGGCCCACACGCCGACGGTCTTGCCGGTGCCGCCGAGCTTGCTGTTGGGCAGCTCGAGGGCGATGGTGCTGATGTTCGTGCCGGCGAAGGTGTCCATGCCGGTGAAGCCGCCGAGCAGCTCGCCGAGGTCGGTCGAGCCGCCCAGGAGCTGGCTCTTGAACTCGACGAAGCCGGGCAGATCGAAGAAGAACGGGTCGTCACGCGGCCCGGCGAACGCCCGGCCACCACCGGTGATCGAGGAGATGCGGGTCGTGCCCTTGTAGGCGGTCGTGCGGCCGGTGTCGACGACGGTCCCGTTCCAGCGATTGATGCGGGCGTCGGCGCCAGTGGCGCGCTTGATCGTGTAGTCCTGGACGACGGTGCCGTTGCTCGTCGTTCGCGTGTTGCTGAAGCGGACGCGATAGGCGATGTCGGCGTAGGCGTCGAGGTTGGTGTCGATGTTGAACTGGTAGATGGTGCTGACCCGGAACTTGGCCGTCTTGGTGTCGGCCGGGCTGGTCAGCGGATTGACGTTCATGACGAGGGTCGTGCCGCCCTTCGACTTGAACGCGTAGATATCGGTGACGTCGATGCGGGCATCCTTCTTGACGCCTGGGGCATCGAGATGGTCGGCGCCGCTGACCAGCAGCGAGCCGGTGCCGAGGGTCGCCAGCGCGGTGGCGGCGGCAAGGAGTCCGAGGCCGGACAGGATCCGGCGATGACGGGCCATGGGTGTCGTGGACCTCCAGGGGGACGAGCCGACGGTGGCGTCGGCTGGACGGGATAGGCGCCGGTCGGCGCTCAAGGGCTTCCGGTCGTGCTTGTCGTGGGCTTCCTCCTCGCCCCTGGTCGGGGCCGCTTGTGTGGCGGTGTGCCCGGGGTACGCGATCCCCGACGGGACGGATCACTGGGCTACACTCGGCCGCGTGTCAGGCACCCCGACGCCCCGACGACGCGGGCGCTTCATCTCCATCGACGGGCCCGATGGCGGCGGGAAGACGACCCAGGCGGAGCGGCTCGCCGCGCACCTCGAGGCCGCCGGCGAGCCGGTCGTGCTCACCCGCGAGCCGGGCGGCACGTGGCTCGGCGAACGCCTCCGCGAGGTCCTGCTCGCCCCGACGACGTCGGCCGTTCGCGACCCATTGACCGACGCGATCCTGTTCAACGCCGCGCGGCACCAGCTCGTCGGCGAGGTCATCCGGCCGGCCCTGGAGGCGGGCACGACCGTCATCTGCGCCCGCTTCGCCGACTCGACGCTGGCCTACCAGGGCTACGGCGCCGGAGCTCCTCTGGCGGCCCTGCGGTCGCTGGCCGGGATCGCGACCGGCGGCCTGGGGCCGGATCGGACGCTCCTCCTGGACCTGCCCGTCGAGGATGGCCTGGCCCGCAAGGCGCCGGGGGACATCACCCGCTTCGAGGCCGAGTTCGACGTGGCCTTCCACCGACGGGTCCGCGCCGGCTTCCTGGCGCTGGCGTCCGCCGAACCGGAGCGGATGGCGGTCATCGACGCGACGGCCGGCGTCGACGAGGTCGCCCGGGCGATCGCCGCGATCGTCGACGCCGACCTCGGCGGGGGCGGGATGGTGGCGCCGGGCACCGCCGTCGCGGTCCCGAGTGAACCGGGACGGCCCGGACCGCGCAGTATCGGATGAGCGAGCCAAGCGGGTCGCTGCCCTTGCGTGTCGCGACCAGGACGGACGACGCGGATCAGGCGGCGCTCGGTCGGCTGGCGACCGGCGACCTTGACGCCCTGGATGAGCTGTACGACCGCTACAAGACGATGGCCTACTCGATCGCTTACCGCATCACGAATGACGCGACCCTGGCCGAGGACGTCGTCCAGGAGGCGTTCCTGGGTGCCTGGCGCAACGCCGACCGCTACGTGACCGGTCGCGGCAGCGTCAAGACCTGGCTGCTGGCGATCGTCCATCACCGGGCCATCGACGCGGTCCGCCGGCGACGCCCGACGAGCGACCTGCCCGAGCGCGAAGACGTCCCGCCGCCCCAGCTCCAGGTCCCGGACGTGTGGGGCGAGGTCGCGGCCAATCTCGACGCGAGTGCGGTCCGGACGGCGCTCGATGTCCTGTCCGATGTCCAGCGCGAGGCGATCGAGCTCGCCTACTTCGGCGGCCTGACCCAGGTCGAGATCGCCGAGCGCACGGACACCCCGCTCGGGACGGTCAAGAGCCGGATGCGCCTCGGCCTGCTCGCCATGCGAGGCGTGCTGGAGGAGGGTTCGTCGCCATGACCGACCAGCGCGACCCTCGCTCCACCGACCTGACCTGCGACGAAGTCGGGGACCTGGCCGCGTCGTACGTCCTGGGGGCGCTCGACCCGGACGAGGCCGCCGCCGTGCGCGCGCACCTCGCGACCTGCCCGGAGGCGCACGACGAGTTCGCCGAGCTGGCGAGCGTCCTGCCCGTCCTCGCCGATAGCGTGCCGATCGTCGAGCCGCCGGCCTCGCTCGGACCGCGCATCCGGGCCGCGGCCGAAGCCGAGGTCGCGGCGGCCGCGACCCAGTCGCCTGCTGCGACGCCGCCGGCCGTCGACGCCGCCGTCGCGACCGAGCCGATCGCGTTTCCGGATGCCGACGCCCGCGAGACCCGCGCCGCCGAGCGCCGCCGGTCGACGCCGGCCACGACCTGGCTGCTGCGCATCGCCGCCGTCCTGGCCATCGGTGTGCTGGGCGGCTGGAACCTCGTCCTCCAGGGCCAGCTCGCCCAGGCGGAGGCATACGAGCAGGCGGTCACGGCCGTGCTCGACGCGGCCGGCGAGCCAGGTGCGCTCACGGCCGTCCTGACGACCGAGAGCGGGACGGGGCCGTCCGGCCTGGCCGCCGTCAGCCCGGACGGGCAAGTGACCCTGGCGATGCAGGGCCTCCAACCGACGACGGGCAGCGAGGTCTACGAGACGTGGGTCATCGCCGGTGACGGCCCGCCGGTCGCCATCGGCGGCTTCACCGTGGGTCCTGATGGGCGGGCGACGTTCGACACGGAGACGCCGCCGGTCGAGCCGGGGATCGTCCTGGCCCTGACCCTGGAGCCGCAGGCCGGGATGACGGCACCGACCGGCCCGGTCGTGTCGTCCGGGACGGCGTCAGCCGGCTAGCTGCGGCGGATCGGGCGGCTTCGGCCGAACGGGGCCGGCTCAGGCCTTCAGTGCTCGGCGACGGCCTCGGACTCGGCCACGGTCCCGGCGCCCTCACCCTTGGCTCGAGTCAGGGCGTCCGTGGCGGCGGCGATGAGCGCGTCCGCGTCGGTCCCGTCGACCGGGAACCGGGCGACGCCCGCCGACACCGACATGGTCAGGCCGGCCACGGCCGGCAAGGCGGTGACGCGCTTCGATGACGCGCCGCGCGACCATCGCCCCGGCCGATCCCGGAGCGACGAGGACGAACTCGTCGCCGCCGATCCGACCGACCGTGTCGACCAACCGGACCGACTCGGCCAGCACGGCCGCGACGCGGCGCAGGATGTCGTCGCCGACCTCGTGGCCGCCGGACGCGTTGGCGGCCCGGAAGTCGTCGACGTCGAAGACCGCCAGCGACACCTCCGACCCCTGCCGGCCGGCGCGGGCCAGCTCCAGCTCGAGGATCCGCCCGACCGTCCGCTCGTTGGCCAGGCCGGTGAGCGGGTCGGAGTGGGCCATCCGCTCGAACCATTCGGACCGCTCGGCCGCGGTCGATGACAGCCGCGCCCGATCGGCGGCGACGCTCGCCAGGCGGGTCAGGTCCTGGAGCAGCGCTCGCTCGCTGTCGTCCAGGGTCCGCGGCGCCGGCCAGCTCATGCCCAGCGCGCCGAGCGTGACCTCGACCCCGCCCTCCGACACGACGAGCGGCAGGTAGGCGCCGACGAAGGCCGTCCCGTCGGCCGCGGTCGCTTCCCGGTCGAACGTCGCGAGCCGGCCGGCTGCCGCCTGGGCGAACGGGTGCGAGGGGTCGGTGACGTCAGCGGCGAACCGGGCCGGGTCGGGCAGCCCGCGCGAGGCGACGAGGGCCAGGCTGGACCGGTCGGGATCCTGGAGGAAGACGGCGGCCATCGCGGCGCCTGATGCGGCGATCCCGGCATCGAGGATGGCGCCCAGGGACGTCTCGAGATCGTCACCGGAGGCGAGGGCGGCGATCGCCGCGGACAGGCTGGCTCGGGGGTCGGACGGACCGTCGTGGGTCACGGGTCGCTCCTGCACGCTCGGGCGGGTATCAGTCGCGCATCGTACACCGCCGGATTCTCCGTCGGAACCGCGTTGACCCGGGGCAGTGCGGCCCCGATACTCCGCGCGATGAGACTCGTCGTCGCCATCGTCCACAGCGAGGACGCCAGCGCCCTGGTCGACGCGCTCCTCGACAAGGAGTTCCGGGCGACCCGCCTGCACAGCTCCGGCGGCTTCCTCAAGCAGTCCAACGCGACGATCATCCTCGGCGTCGAGGAGACCGAGGTCGACGAGGTCATGAGCATCGTCCGGAACACCTGCACGTCCCGGACCCAGGTGGTCAACCCGATGCCACCGATCATGGAGCCGGGCGAGTTCTTCATGCCCTACCCGCTCGAGGTGGAGGTCGGTGGCGCGACGGTCTTCGTCCTGCCGGTCGAGCGGTTCGAGCGCCTGTAGCCCTTGATGTGACGGAGGCGTCGGCCCCGGAGCCGCGCCGGCGTTGGCGGCAGCTGGCGCTCATCTCGGTCGGCATCCTGTGCGCGATGTCGCCGTCGTTCGCGTCGTCATCGGTCGCCCCCGTGCTCCGCCAGGAGTGGGGGATGGACCCGCTCGGCGTGGCCTGGCTGCTCGTGGCCATGCTCGTCGGGTTCTCGTTGTCGGCCATCGGGCTCGGCCTCGTCGGGGTCCCCGATGTCGTCCCGGGACCGCGTCTGTTCGCCCTGGGCGCGCTGTGGGCGGGGGTCGCCAACCTCGGCTTCGCGTTCGTGGCGACGGACCTGGCCAGCGCCCTGCCGTTCCGATTCCTGACCGGCGTCGGGATCGCCGCCGCCTACCCGGTGGCGATGAAGCTGACCGCCGGCTGGTTCCGCGCCGAGCGGGGCCTGGCCATCGGGGTCATGGCCGGTGCCCTGACGCTCGGCACCGCCTCGCCCCTGTTGTTCCGGGCCATCGGCGCCACGGCCGGTCTCGACTGGCGGCTGGTCATCGCCGCCGCCAGCGCCGCCTGCTTCGTCGGGGCCATCGTCGTCTGGCTCGGTGTCCGGACCGGGCCGTTCGACGTGCCGTCGTCGCGGCTGTCCCTGCAGATCGCGGCGCGGGCGTACGGCGAGCCCGGGGTGCGCCTGGCGAACTTCGGCTACCTCGGTCACATGTGGGAGCTGTTCGCGATGTGGACGTGGGTCCCGCTGTACTTCGTGGCGGCGTTCACGGCGGCGGGCGTGACCGACCCGGCCGTCGCCAGCCTGGCCGCGTTCATCACCGTGGCCGGCGGGGTCGTCGGGTGCATCGTGGCCGGCGCGATCGCGGATCGCATCGGGCGGACGACGACGACGATCGCGGCGATGGCCGCCTCGGGCACGTGCGCCGTCCTCGTCGGCCTCGCGTTCGGTGCCCCACCGCCACTCATCCTCGCCCTCGGCATCGTCTGGGGGGTGACGGTCATCGCGGACTCGGCCCAGTTCTCGACCGCGGTCTCGGAGCTGGCGCCGCCAGGAACGGCCGGGTCGGCCCTGTCCCTCCAGACGGCGGTCGGCTTCGTGTTCACGGCGATCACCATCGTGCTCATCGGCCTGCTGGACCCGACCGACGCCGCGGGTTGGCGGCTGGCCTTCGCGCTGCTCGCGCTGGGCCCTGCGGCGGGTATCGTGGCGATGTGGCGATTGCGACGACGACCCGAGTCCGTGCTGATGGCCGGCGGTCATCGTTGATCGCGCGTCCAGACCCCCGATGAGCCCCTTCCGCCCGGACCTCGTGGACTGCTGGATCTGGCGCGTCCCACGCACGGCCCGCGACATCGCGCGGCCGGAGATCCTGCTCCTCCGGCGCTCGACCGGACCGGATCCTGCCGGGCCTGTGGCAATGCGTGTCCGGCTCGCTGGAGGCCGACGAGCGGGTGGCCGGCGCAGCCCTGCGCGAGGTCGCCGAGGAGACCGGTTTCGCGGTCACCGCCATCGAGGCGTTCTACGACCTGGACCTGGTCAACCAGTTCCACGAGCCCTCGGTCGACGCCATCGTCACCGCGGCCGTCTTCGCCGCCCGGGTCGAGGCCCACGCGGAGCCGACCCTGTCGCACGAGCACGACGCGGCCCGCTGGCTGTCGGTCGACGAGGCGTACGCCGAGGTCGTCTGGCCCGGCTACCGGACGGCCATCGAGCGCATCCGCGACGACCTGGCCGATCCCGAGCGGGCGGCCTGGTTCGAGCTGACGATGGATGGCGCTCGTCGCCCGCCCGCCGACGACTGACACCCATCCGCGACCCGGCGACGGGCCGTGGCGCGGTAGACTCGAAGCGAGCGGCAGCCCACCGTGAGGCGGCGCAGGAGGGCCACGTGATCGAGCGAACCGAGACGTCCCCGGCGGCGGCGCGCCGCGTATTCCATTCGAAGGTCGACACCATCCGGCCGACCTACGGCTTCGACGACGTCTCGCTCGCCCCCGGCACGGACACCATCGAGCCGGCCGACGTGGACCTGGCCCAGTCGTTCTGCGGGATCCCGCTGGACATCCCGATCCTCGCGGCGGCCATGGACGCCGTGGTCGACACCCGGCTCGCCGGCGAATTGGCTCGACTGGGTGGCCTGGCCATCCTCAACCTTGAAGGCGTCCAGGCCCGCTACGACGAGCCCGACGCCATCCTCGAACGGATCGCGACGGCCCCGGACGGCGAGGTCCAGGCCCTCCTCGCCGAGGTCTATCAGCAGCCCATCCGCGAGGAGCTCATCGCGGCCCGCATCGAGGCCATCCACGCCGCCGGCTCACGCGCGGCCGTCGCGGCCACGCCCGCCGCCGCCCGCCGGTTCGGCCCGTTCTGCGCCGAGCACGGCGCCGATCTGTTCCTCGTCCAGAGCCAGGTCAGCAGCGCCCGCCACCTGGCCAGCGGCTACGACCCGTTGTCGCTCGAGGACTTCACCCGCTATATGCCCATCCCGGTCGCCGTCGGCAACACGACCAACGCCGAGGCCGCCTTCGCCCTCATGGCCCAGGGCGCCTCGGCGGTCTTCGTCGGTGTCGGTCCGGGAGCCGCGTGCACGACCCGCGAGGTCCTTGGCATCGGCGTGCCGCAGGTCACCGCGATCAGCGACGTGGCCGCGGCCCGGGACGCGTACATGAGCGAGACCGGTCGCTACGTGCCCGTCGTCGCCGACGGCGGGATGCGTCGCGGTGGTGAGCTGGCCAAGGCCATCGCCGCCGGCGCCGACGCGCTGATGGTCGGCTCGCCATTGGCCAAGGCGGACGAAGCGCCGGGCCGAGGGACCAACTGGGGCATGGCCGCCCCGTCGCCGACGCTGCCGCGGGGCACGCGGATCAAGGTCGGGACGACCGGGCCGCTGGAGCGGATCCTCCTGGGTCCGGCCCACGTGACGGACGGCAGCGAGAACCTCGTCGGGGCGCTCCGGCAGTCGATGGCCGCCCTGGGCGCGCGGACGATCCGCGAGATGCAGGGCGTCGAGATGGTCTACGCGCCGTCGACCCAGAGCGAAGGCAAGAGCTGGCAGCGCGGTCGCTGACGCGTCCGGAATCGGCGCTAGGCCGGACGGCGGAGCGCCGGACCATCGGCTCGGGCGGCCGGGTGACCAAGGTCCCGAGCACAGTTCGCTTCCACCCGTAGACTGGACCGGCGGCCGTCGACCCCCCGGTCGTGACGGGGAGGACCATGCGCACCCGACTCCTTGGCGCACTTGCCGCCGTGTCCCTCATCTTCCTTGCCGGTCCGTCGGCCGTGGTCAACGCTGCCGCGCCGGATGTCCGGCTCCGCACGCCGACCGGGATCACGATCGACGGGTCGAGCAGCGATTGGGAGCGTCCGGCCGACTATCTCGCGGACATGTTCGAGGCGGGCCGACCGGACAAGCCGGTCCTGTCCATCGCCTATGCGCGATACGACTGCGCCCTCGAGCTCATGGTCGTGTTCGTCGAGACGGTGCCGGGTTGGCACATCCTGCCGTCCGACAACGACAACTACGTCAAGGTCGGCCAGATCGACAAGCGGGTCGACGGCAGCGATACGGCTGATGGATCACCGCCCGACTTCGCCTACATCGGCACGACCGGCTGGGAGGCCGCGTTCCACCTCGAACCTGGGTCATACCTGGACGAGGACGGCTTGAACATCCACGCCGAAGTCCTGCCGAGCGGGCTGCGCGCCACGTCGGCCGTCGAAGCCCGGCGGTTGGACGTCATCATCGACTGCTCCGACCCGCCACCGACGCCCACGCCCACGGCATCGCCGAGCCCCACCCCGACGGTCGCACCCACCCCGAGTCCGACACCGGACCCGACCCCGAGCCCGACCCCGGGACCCACGCCCACCGGCACGCCCGGCCCGACCCCGACCACCGAGCCGACGCCCACGCTCGAACCGACACCGGAGCCGACCCCGGACCCGACACCAGAGCCCACCCCGACGGCGACACCGGAACCCACGCCGACGCCCACCGCAGAACCGACCGGGACCGCCGAACCGACCCAGACGACCGCTCCCACGCCGACGCCCGAACCGGTCGATCCGCCGCTCATCGTCGTCAAGGCCGGGGATCCCGCCACGCCTGCCGACCCGGACGACGACCAGTTGCTCCCCGGATCGACGTTCGCGTTCTATCGTGACGACGGTGATGCGACGTTCGAACCCGACGGCGACGACGCCCCGGTCCTGGAGACGGCCGAGGCGACCGATCGGATTCGTCGTCTGGACCCCGCCCGGTCCCGGGACCTACTGGGTGGAGGAGACCGCGGCGCCCGACGGCTGGGATCTCGCCCCGCCGCAGCTCGTGGCCTACGGGCTGCTCGGCGGGATCCGGAACTGCATCCACGTGGACGGCGAGCAGACCTGCCTCGAGGACGACGAGGGCGGGTACGTCGCCGTCGTGGTCGTGGACCAGCCGACCGGTGGCGTCGCTCCGATCACACCACCTGCCACCGCCACCCTGGAAACCGCACCTCCCACGTCACGCACCGACGCTGGCCTGGCCCTGGCCCTGCTGGGCCTCACCGTGACGGCCATCGTCGCGCTCGCGACCGGTCGTCGCCGGCCGCATGGAGAGTGAGCGCTCGACGCGACTCGGACAGGGTCTGGCCGACCAGGGTCGCGTCGCGTGGCTGGAGACGCTCGGCCGGACCAGCGGCCTGCGACGTGGCGTCGCCGTCGGCTACGTCGACGATGCGGACGACTCGGTGCTCGTCGCGGCGACCGCCCCGGACGCCGCCTGGGCGATGAATCTCCTGGCCGACCCGCGGGTCCACGTCCGGATCGGCGACCGGCGCTTCGACGCGGTCGCCGAGGAGCTGGACCGAGCCGACCACAGCCGGGCCGTCCGCGAGCTCATCCTCCGCTACGGGACGCCGTCCGAAGGCCTGGGCAGTGGACCGTCGTTCCGCTTGCGTCCCGTCGCCGCAGCGACGCGCTGATGGCCATCGCCGTCGTCATCGAGACACACATCGGCCGGCCGGCCGAGGCGGTCTACGACGAGGTCGCCGCGATCGACCGCTGGCCGTCCTGGCTCATCGCCAGTGGCATCCAGCGCATCGAGCGGACGACCGATGGGCCGCTCCTTGCCGGCGAGGCGCTGACCGTCCAGCAGTCGGCGGCCGGCCGGTCCGGGACGTTCGCGGTGACCGCGACGGTCGTCGAGCGCCCGACCCACCTCGCGCTGGGCGGCCGCGATGCCGACGGGGTGAGCATCGAGATCGAGGCCCGGCTCCTGCCCATCGAGACGGGCACGCGCCTGCGCTGGTCGATCCGGATCGGCCTGCCGTTGCGGTATCGCGTCTTCGAGTCGATCGCGTCGCCCCAGGTCCAGCGTGCGGCGGCGCTGGACATCGAGGCGCTCAAGCGTCGCCTGGAGTCGGTCGCCAGCGACTGACATCCGTCCATGCCCGGTGGCGCCCGGCGTCGATGTCGGTGGGCCACGCGGTGAAGGATGCTCCGGTCATCGATCGCCGACCGTCGGCTCGATCGACAGGAAGGAGCCCAGCCGTGATGTACCACCCCGACCAGATCAACCCGGCCGCCCTCGAGACCAGCGCTCCGGCCGTCTCGACGACGTTCACCCGCGGCTGCCTCCAGGAGGGCTGCCCGTGCCGGGACGCCCGGATCGTCTCCCATCGCAAGGCGGCGTTCTTCGCCGCCATCGCCCGTCGCGCCGGCGAGACCGCCGATCGCTACATCGCGCCCGACCCCGAGTGGGCGCTCCCCGCAGGAGGACTGGCATGACCCCCGATCGCACCTGGGATCCCCTTCGCTTCCAGCGTGGGACCCGCGGCTTCGCGGCCGTCGTCACCGCGCTGAACGGCTTCGTCGTCCTCGGCTTCGGGGCGTTCGTCGTGCCGAGCGCCGGCCTGCCGGCCCCGGCCGACGCCTGGATCGCCACGGTGGCGATCGCCGCCGGGATCGCCCAGCTGGTCGCGGTCGTCGGACTCGTCCGAGGCCGGGCCTGGGCCCGGAACGCCGTCCTGTATCTCGCCGCGGCCGGCGTCGGCGCGGCGGTCTTCGGACTCCTGCTCGTCTGGCGCGCCGGCGAGCCGATCGTCGGATCCGCGGACCAGACCACCATCGGCTTCTTCGTCTGGATGATCGGGTCGTGGCTCATCGCCGCCCGGTTCACCCTCAAGGCCTACGGCGACCCGCGCCGGCCGGCCCGTCAGCTCCAGCTCCCCACCCCGCGCATCGTCCCGCCGACCGTCGCCGGCCTGACCTTCGATCGCTCGCGCACCGCGCTCGCCGCGGCCTGACCTCCCGCTCCCCACGACGGCTCGGACCCACCGGTCCGGGCCGTCGTCCCATGTCCGGCGGTCGAGTCGTCCGCCGGCGGCTCGGCTGCGTACCTACGTCATCAAGCCCATCAGGGGCATGACTTCCGTCCGGTGTCGGCAACGGAGCCGGACGCTGAGGATACGCACATGGATGTGCTGAGCATGGTCATCCTCGCGGTCGGCAGCCTGGCCTGCCTGGAGCTCGCTGCCGCCCACCTCCGCGGCGACGCCCGCCGCGCGCGGCATCAGCGCAGCCAGCGATCCCGCCGCTGACCCGACCCGCGGCTATCCTCGGGGCGTGACCGACCTCCAAACGCCCGCCTCCCTGTTCGACCGCGCCGGCGGCTGGCCGTTCTTCGAGGCCCTCGTCGAGCGCTTCTACGCTGCGGTCGCCGACGATCCCGTCCTCCGCCCGCTGTACCCGGAGGCGGACCTGGGTCCGGCGCAACGACGGCTGACCCTGTTCCTGGCCCAGTACTGGGGCGGACCGCGGACGTACGACGCCGAGCGCGGCCATCCGCGCCTGCGGATGCGCCACGCGCCGTTCGCCATCGACGCGACGGCCCGCGACCACTGGCTCCGGCACATGCGGGCGGCCCTGGCCGACGTCGGCCCGCCGGCCGACGTCGCCGCGGAGTTCGACCGCTACATCGAGATGGCCGCCGAGGCGATGCGCAACCGAGGCTGATCGGCCGGGCGCGGCTTCAGCGCGCTCGGAGGTACTCGACGACGGCCAGGACGCGCCGGTTGTCCTGGGTCTCGCGTTCCAGGCCCAACTTGCCGAAGATCTGGCTCACGTGGCCCTCCACCGTCTTCGGCTCGACGACGAGAGCCTCCGCGATCCCCTGGTTCGAACGACCCTCGGCCATCAGGCCCAGGATCTCGAGCTCGCGCGGGGTCAGCTCGTCGAGCGGTGAGTGAGCGCGGGGACGGCCCAGTAGGCGAGCCACGACCTCCGGGTCGATGACCGAGCCCCCGGCCGCCACGCGCCGGACCGCGTCGGCGATGTCGTCGATGCGCACGACCCGGTCCTTGAGGAGGTAGCCGATGCCCGCCGGGTCGTCGCGGAGCAGGTCGATGGCGTGGCGGGTCTCGACGTACTGGGACAGGACGAGGATGCCGATGCGTGGATGGGCGACCCGGATGGCCCGTGCGGCCTCCAGGCCCTCCGTGGTGTGGGTCGGCGGCATCCGGACGTCGACGACGACGACATCGGGAGCGAGGCGCTCGACGATCCGCAGCAGCCCGTCGGCCTCACCGGCCTGACCGACGACGTCGAAGCCAGCGGCAGCGAGGGCGCCGGCGAGGGCCTCCCGGAGGAGGACGGCGTCGTCGGCCAGGGCGACCCGAAGCGGTGGCGTCGGGGCGCCGGTCATGCGAGCGGCAGCTCGAACCGGATGGTCGTCCCCTGGCCGGTCGGACTGGATACGTCGAACGCGCCCGAGGCGGCCGCGACGCGATCGGCCAGGCCGCGTAGCCCGGTGCCCCGGGCCGGGTCGGCACCACCCCGGCCGTCATCGGTGACGGACGCGACGAGCCGGTCGCCATCGACCCGGGCACGGACCTGGGCCGAATCCGCGTTCGCGTAGCGAGCGACGTTCGTCAGCGCCTCGGCCACGATGAAGTACGCCGTCATCTCGACGTGATCGGGGAGACGTTCGGGCGCGACATCGACAGCGACCGGGATCGGCGCCCGCTCGGCCAGGGCATCGACGGCCGCGGCCAGCCCGAGCTCCTGGAGGAGCGTGGGGTGGACCCCGCGGGCGAGATCGCGGATCTCGGCGATCGCCGCCTGGAGCTCGACCGTCATCTCGTCGAGCAGGGGTGCCGCCCCTGGGTGGTCCGGACGCGCGGTCTGCAGGCGCATGGCCAGGGCCGTCAGCCGCTGCTGGGCGCCGTCATGGAGGTCACGCTCGATGCGTCGGCGCTCGACATCGCCGGCCTCGACCAGTCGCGCGCGGGACTCCCGGACGTCCTCCAGCTGCGCCCGGATCTGGGCCGACAGCCGTTCGTTCTCGAGCGCCAGCCGAGCCACGGAGCCGACTGCCTCGACGAGACCCGGGTCCTCGCGCAGGTCCGTCGGGTCGTGGATGAGCACGGCCAGCGTGGTCCCGTCGCGCTCCACCCGCGTGACCGCCCGGTCGTCCGTGGTCGGTAGGTCGATCGGCTGGCCGGTCGGATCGACGTACCCGTCGCCGGACGGGGCGGGGAAGGCGAGCTCCAGGCTCGGATCGGCGGAGCGCCTTGGCGAGGATCGGCTGCAGGCCACCGACCGGCACGCCCCGGCCCAGCTCGACGGCCAGGCTGGCCACGTTGCCGCGGGCCAGGGAGGCCTGGAGCGCGCCGACGAGGATGGCAACGGGGATGAGCAGGGACTGGATCACCCCGATGACGTTCGCCGAGTGGGTCGCGTCCTGGGCGGCCGTGTCGAGGAACGCGTCGGCGAAGTAGCCGGCGAACACCAGGACGCACCACACCGGCGCGGCCACGACCATCGGCCCGATGACCCGGCGCCCGGCCGGTCCGGCAGTGCGCCAGTGGCGGACCAGCTCCCGGATCGTCGATTCGTGAAGAGGCCGGCGATGATGGCGATCGCCCCGAGCTGGAGGACCGTCCAGGCGGTCTCCGATGGGAACAGGACGACCGGCAGGTCGCAGACCGCCAAGCAGTCCTGCGGCGCGATGGCGAGGGCGACGAGCTTGAGGCCGATGGCCAGGGCGTACCCGGTGACGACGATGCGCCGGTCTGTCCGGTCCTGGAAGCGCCCGGTCGGGTAGGCCACGATGAGGTGGATGAAGACCGCGGCCCAGAGGTCGCCGAGGACGTAGCGCATCGTCTCCAGGACCCAGGTCGGCTCGAGCGGGATGTAGCCGATGACCAGGACGGCCGCCGCGGCGGCCCACACGACGACGATCTTCCACAGGTCGTTGTCCGGCTGGCGGATGACCAGGACGACGAGGGCGACGATCCATACGAGGTCGATCGCCAGGTTGATCGGCCGGTCGACGATCCAGCTCGGGTGGACCTCGTACGGGGTCGTGAGGATGACCGCCTCGGTGAGCACCAGGATCGCGACATAGGCCGATGCGGCCAGCACCGCGATGCGCCAGGTGGCACCCCTCATGCGACGCATCGTCCCATCCGCGGCCCCGGCGTCAACCCGGGGAAAACCCGTGATTTGCCGACAGCCGTTCGCGGGTCGCCCCGGATGGCCCGCGCCCGTCCGGGTCGCACCGTGCTCCACGAGGCCGGCAGCAGCGCCGGACACGCGGAGGCCAGGACGATGATCGACCGGACGATGCAGCAGGTGGGGCGGGACCGGAACGCGGGTCGGCGCGCCGACGCAGTACGCGATCGGCGGCGTTCGAGCGATCGGGCCGGCCGGGCTGTGGGTCGGCTCGCGGGTCCGGCCGCCGTCGCCCTGGCCGCGATGATGCTGGTCGATCGCGATCCCCGGCATGGCCGGTGTCCCGTCGAGCGGAGCCGCCCCAGCGCCGCTGCCGGCCCCCGCCCCGATGGCCAGCCAGCTCTGAGGCCTGCTCGCCCGGTACACTGGAGCGGCGGCGTGGCGGACGCCGCGACCGGCGACGTGGAGGGCGGCATTGGCGGACGCGGACGGGTCATCGACCAACCCACCCCAGCGGGGCAAGACCGTGCACGGCGAGGCGGCCAACGCCGGGCACCGCGTCCTGGCTCCCGACGACGCCGAGGTGGAGGCCTATCTCGAGACCGCGCTCAAGGCGCCGGCCCCGGAGCGCTCCCCGGACGACCGCCCGGTGACGGCACGACGACCGCCCCCGGCCCGGTCGTCGTCCTCGACTTCGGGAGCCAGTTCGCGCAGCTCATCGCGCGGCGGGTGCGGGAGCTGGACGTCTACTCGGAGCTCCTGCCCCACGACACGCCATACGACGAGCTGGAGCGCCGCGGCACCCGCGCGATCATCCTGTCCGGCGGCCCCATGTCGGTCTACGACGACGGCGCCCCGATGGCCGACCCGGCGGTCTGGAGCGGACGGATCCCCGTGCTCGGCATCTGCTACGGCGCCCAGCTCATGGCCCACGAGCTCGGCGGCGACGTCCTGCCGGCCGATCGGCGCGAGTACGGCCCGGCCAGCGTCACGATCACCGACGGGGACGCCGAGCTGTTCGCCGGGCTGGAGCGCGACCAGCCGGTGTGGATGAGCCACGGCGACTCGATCACCCGGCTGCCCGAGGGCTTCGAGGCCACGGCCCAGACCGATTCCACGCCGTTCGCCGGCCTCCAGGCGCCGGACCGGAACCTGTACGGCATCCAGTTCCATCCCGAGGTCGTCCACACCCCGCACGGCCGCGACGTCCTGCGCAACTTCGTGACCGGCATCGCCGGCGTCGAGCCGACCTGGACGGCGGCCGAACTTCATCGAGTCGACCGTCGCCGGCATCCGCGACCGGGTCGATCGCGCATGCCCGCGCCACCGGCTCCGATGGCAAGGTCATCTGCGCGCTGTCCGGCGGGGTCGATTCGGCGGTCGCCGCCGCGCTCGTCCATCGAGCCGTGGGCGACCGGCTGACCTGCATCTACGTCGACCACGGGCTGATGCGCAAGAAGGAGTCGGAGCTCCTGCGCGTGACCTTCGAACGCGACCTGGGCATGGACCTCGTGATGGTCGACGCCCGCGAGCGCTTCCTCGCCCGCCTGGCCGGCGTCGAGGATCCCGAGCAGAAGCGCAAGATCATCGGCGACGAGTTCATCCGGGTCTTCGAGGAGGAAGCCGCCAAGATCGGCACCATCGACTTCCTGACCCAGGGGACGCTCTACCCGGACGTCATCGAGAGTGCGACCTCGGAGACCAAGGCCGCCCAGAAGATCAAGACCCACCACAACGTCGGCGGCCTGCCGGCGGACCTGCGCTTCCAGCTCATCGAGCCGCTGCGCTACCTGTTCAAGGACGAGGTCCGCAAGGTCGGCCTGGAGCTCGGGCCTGCCGGAGGCGATGGTCCTGCGCCAGCCGTTCCCGGGGCCCGGGTCTGGCCATCCGGATCATCGGCGAGGTCACCGCGGAGCGGCTCGACACCCTCCGCGAGGCGGACTGGATCGTCATCGACGAGATCAAGGGCGCGGGCCTGTACCGGAGCCTGTGGCAGTCGTTCGCCATCCTGACGCCGGTCCGCAGCGTCGGGGTCATGGGCGACGGCCGGACCTACGCCAACGTCGTGGCCATCCGGGCGGTCACCAGCGAGGACGGGATGACCGCCGACTGGGCGAAGCTGCCGTACGACGTCCTGGGCAAGATCAGCAGCCGGATCGTCAACGAGGTCCCCGGCGTCAACCGCGTCGTCTACGACATCAGCAGCAAGCCGCCGGCCACGATCGAATGGGAATGACCCGCTGGCCACAGCCGTCCGGGTCGAGGCACCCCGGACCTGTGGGGTATTCCGAGGGCAGGCGGGCGCGCTAGCATTCGCGCATGGTCGACGAAACGCTGCCCGGGGGCGCATCTGACGCTGCGATCTGTCCCTGGTGCTCCGCTCGCTACACCGGCGCATCCGGAGAACTGCCCGTCGTGCGGCGCCACCCTGGACCGCCGACCCGGCGACGGATCCGTCGTTGCCCGGGCTGACGGCCATCGACGCGGCGGCGATCGTCCGGTCCAAGCAGCCGACCGCCGCGGCCGCGCATCCGCCTGCTGTCTTGGATCAGCGGCGACTATCCGGACGAGGGCATGAGCAAGGTCGCCGACGCCGGCGCCCTCGCCCCGCCCGACCTCGACGTCCGACGCGAGATCCTGCGGCTCGAGCTCGAGGCCGAGGTCGCCAACCTGCAGGCCGAGGCCGACGCCCTGATGGCCGAGGCGACCGTCGAGGGCCGCCTGCCCGAGGCGACGCCCGAGGATGCGGCCGCCGCCGAGCCAGGTCGTCGGCGAGATCGAGGCCGTCGTCCGCGGAGCTGGCCGAGGTCGACGAGGCGATCGACGCCCTGCCCGCGCGACGCCGACGCCACCGACGGATGCGCCGCCGGCCGCGGTCGACGCCGGAGACCGCCGCCGCTCCCGCACCCGAGACCGTGCCCGACGAGGCTGCCGCCGCCCGCCTGAGCCCGGCGCCCGTATCCTTCGGCGGTGCCCGACCGACTGCCACCGCCCGGCCCGTCGTTCCTCGGGAGCACGAGGTCCGCATCGGCGAGCGTCGCCTGCGGGCCGGCATGGGCCGCCCGTCCGAGGCCCCCGACGGCTGGTGGCTGGCCCTGCTGTGGGTGACCGACGACGAGGGCGTCGTGCCCTTCCGCGATGTCGCTCCGACCGCCGGGCCGCCACCGGACCCACCGCTGGCCCGCCTCGGGCCGGCCATCGCCGGGGCCCTGTCGGGTTCATCCTCGAGGACGCCGGCCGGCTCCAGCTCCGGGTCGCCGGACTCGTCCAGCCCGACGATCCGAGCCGGCCGTGGCGCGTCGCCGCTGGCCGTCCGCGCCGCCTTCCGATTCGAGCCCGCGCGCGTCGCGGCGATGCGACCCGAACGAGCTTGCCGAGACGGTCCTGGCCGCGTTCGTCCGGGCGGTGGAGGGCCTCCATCGGCCGTGAGCGTCGCGACATGGGTGTGCGCTGGTGCGACGCGGCTCAGGGTCGATCGCGTTTGTCGCTAGACTCCGCAGACTGATGCGCGACCTGTTCGATGACTTCCTCGAGGAGCTCCGCCGTCGCGAGGCCGAGCTGCGTGGCGAGGACCCGGACGCCGCTGGACGCCGTCGGCCGAAGTCGGTCAGCCCCGACCCGGACGACGATGGGGACGACGACGAGGGCAAGGACGCCCGTCGGTCCACGCCGCCGCGCGAACCCAGCCCGCCCCGCCGCCGCCCGGTCGTGGTCGATGGCGAGGGGGAGGCCGCGGCCGCAGCCGGATGATCGCCTGGTGGGCGCTGGGCCTCGCGGTCCTCGCCGTGTTCATCCTGTTCAGCGTCGGCCTGGACCTGTGGACCGACGCGCTGTGGTTCCAGAGCGTCGGGTTCGACGCCGTGTTCTGGACGCAGGTCGGAGCCCAGCTCGGACTGTTCGCCGCGGCCGGGATCGGCGTGCTCGTCATCCTGCTCGGCAACCTGTGGCTGGCCGGCCGGCTCATGCCGAGGTCCACGGGCGCCGACGGCACGGGACCGGCTCGTTCCGGACCTGTTCGAGCGGCTGAACGAGGCCGCCCAGCAGGCCGAGGCCCGGAGCGCCGGCGGCGCTGGACAGCGGACGAGCCGCGCGCGGTCACCTTCGACGCCGACGACATCCCGGACCTGACCCCGGTCGCGTCGATCGTCCTGGTCGTCGTCAGCGTCCTCATCGCCCTGGCCATCGGCGGGTCCATCGCGGCCGCCTGGGAGACCGTCCTGCTCTGGCGAACCGGGTCCCTTCTCGCCGGACACGGCGTGCATCGTCGACCGACCCGGTCTTCGGTCGCGACATCTCGTACTTCCTGTTCGAGCTGCCGTTCCTGCGGGTCGTGCAGTCGCTGTTCAATGGCATCGTCGTCGCCGCGCTGCTCGTCGTGCCGTGGCGCGCTACCTGGTCGGCGCGATGCGCAGCGGGTTCGTGTTCTCACGCCGGTCCGGGTCCACCTGGCCGTGCTCGGCGGGCTGTTCCTGCTGTCGGTCGCGTTCGGCTACCAGCTCGACAAGTACGAGCTCGCGTACAGCACGCGCGGCATCGCCGCCGGCGTCAGCTTCACCGACCAGAACGCCCAGTTCTTCGCCTACGACGTGCTGACCATCCTGTCCGGGCTGGCCGCCGCGCTCCTCGTCGGCGGCGCGTTCACGCGGATGCTCTGGCCACTTGGGCCTGTCGGTCGGCGTGTGGGTCCTGGCGTCGATCGTCGTCGGGCGGCTGTATCCGGAGGCCATCCAGCGGTTCACGGTCCAGCCCAACCAGTACGCCCAGGAAGAGCGGTACATCGGCAACAACATCGCGATGACCCGCCTCGCCTTCGGGCTGGACGACGTGGGAGGACCGGTCGTTCCGCGGCGAGGACGTGCTGACCGCCGAGGCCATCGAGAACGAGGTCGACACGTTCACCAACGCCCGCCTGTGGGACTACCGGCCGCTGGGCGACACGCTCGACCAGCTCCAGCGCATGCGGCCGCTACTACGACTTCTACGACGTCGACACCGACCGCTACGTCATCGAGGACACCCAGCGCCAGGTGATGCTCTCGGCCCGGGAGCTGGCGCCGGACCAGAACCCCGGGGCGGCCGGGTTCGTCAACCAGCGCATCGTGTACACCCACGGCATCGGCGTGGCCATGGTCCCGGTCAACGAGGTCGCCAACGAGGGCCAGCCGCGGCTGTTCATCCGGAACCTGCCGCCGGTCTCGGCCGATGGTGCGCCGGAGGTCACCCAGCCGCGCATCTACTTCGGCGAGCGGCCGAGCGACTGGGTCATCACCGGCGCCCGCCAGAACGAGTTCGACTTCCCGACCGGGTCGAAGGCGAGGACGCGTCGGCGACAGCGGGGACCGAGACGCGCTGGACGGGCACGACCGGGATCCAGCCTCGACACGACGCTGCATGCGGCTGCTGTTCGCGCTGCGCTTCCGCGACCTGGACCTGCTCATCAGCGACCAGGTCACGGCCGACAGCCAGCTGCTGATGCATCGCTACCTGGCCGACCGCCTGCCGCGCATCGCCCCGTTCCTGGCCTTCGACAAGGACCCGTACCTGGTCATCGATGACGCCGGGCGGCTGGTCTACGTCCAGGACGCCTACACCATGTCGGACCGGTTCCCCCACGCGCAGCCGTTCGACCCGGCCGAGCTGGGGGCCGCGACCGGGCTCGGCAGCGCGGCCGTTCAACTACCTGCGCAACAGCGTCAAGATCACGATGGACGCCTACGACGGGACGATGCACTTCTACGTGGCCGACCCGGCCGACCCGATCATCCGGGCCTACCAGGGGTCTTCCCGACGCCTGTTCGAGCCGCTCGACGACGATGCCGGCCGACCTGCGCGCCCACGTCCGCTACCCGGAGGAGCTGTTCAACGTCCAGACCCGGGTGCTCGGGCGCTACCACGTCACCAACCCGCTCCGGTTCTTCCAGAACGACGACCTGTGGACGGTCCCGACCGGCGCAGGCCAACGAGCAGAGCCTCCCGTCGGAGGCCTACTACGTGATCATGCGCATGCCCGGCGAGTCGGCGGCCGAGTTCCTGCTCCTCCAGCCGATGATCCCGATCAACCGCCCGAACATGATCGCCTGGGTCGCCGCGCGCAACGACGGCGAGACGTACGGCACGACCGCGGGTCTACCGCTTCCCGGCCGAGACGACGATCTTCGGCCCGGCCCAGATCGAGGCCCGCATCGACCAGGACCCGATCATCAGCGAGCAGTTCACGCTGTGGCGCAACTCCGGCAGCGACGTCATCCGCGGCAACCTCATCGTCGTGCCCGGTCGGCGATTCGCTGCTGTACCTGCAGCCCATCTACCTGCAGTCGACCGGCTCCGCGTTCCCCGAGTTCCGGCGCATCGTCGTGGCCTCGCCGCGCCAGGTCGTGTGGGGCACGACCCTCGCCGAGGCGCTGCGCCTGCTGCTGGCGAGCGAAGGCGCGGATCACCGGCCGCCCGACGCCCGAGTCCGACCCCGGGCCCGGGTCCCCGGCCCGACGCCCGGGCCGACCGGCCGACGCCGACCGCCCGACCCGGACGACCCGCTGCCGACCGACGTGGCCGGGCTCATCGACTACGCGAACCTGCCACTTCGAGCTCGCCCAGGCGGCGCTCCGGGACGGGGACTTCGCGCGCTACGGCGAGGAGATCGCCCGGGTCGAGGCGCGCCCTGGCCGCGCTCGAGACGCTTGCGCCCGGGCTTGGCATCCCGTCCCCCGGAGCGTCGGCCAGCCCGGCGCCATGACCCTGGGGGCGGCGCTCGGGCCTCCCTGCTCGTCGACCCTGGCGCGCCCGTCGACCTGGGTGCTGGGCCTGCTCGCCTTCCTGCTCCGCGGCGGCGTCGTGCTCGTCCTCGCGCCCGATCGTGGCCGTGCCCTCGGCGGTCGGCCTGGCCAACCTCGTCGGCCCCGGCGCTGACGCGGCCTTGCCTGACGGGGCCAGTGGCGAGGTCATCGCGGTGTTCGTCGTCGCCGGGATGCTCGGACTCGGCTGGCTGCTGCTGGCCGGCTGGGTCGCGGCGGCCGCCGAGGCCGAGGCCATCCGGCGTCGTGGCCGCGGACGAGGAGGTCAGGGGCCTCGGACCGGCCCGCCGGCCAGCCCGCGCCGGACCGCGCGGGTCGCGCCGGCGTCCTCGTCGTCCGGATCCTGCCTGGCTGCCGCTGGTCCTGGCCTTGGCGTCGGCGGGTGCGCATCGTCAGGGTGGCGTATCGCGAGCTGACCGTGCCGTCGGCCGGCGGGGCGCCGCTCGTCGTCCGGGTCGTGGTCGCGGCGCGGCCGAGGCGGTCGGCGCGATCGTCGTGGCCTGGGTCGCTCGGCGAGCTGGTCGGTGCGCTGGCCGCCCGGCGCGTCGTGCTCGCCGGCGACGGGCGCCGGACGGGCTCTCATCGGCGCGGTGAGCCACGTCATCCGCCACCCGATCCGGGCTGCGGTCGTCTATGGCCTCCCGACGGTCGTGCTCGTCGTCGTCATCGTGCCGTCCGTCCTGGCCACGGCCGCCGCGTGGAGCCTCGCTCGCTCGGCGCTCGCCCAGGGCGATCGGACCGCTGCCGGCCGTGCTGGCGGTGGCCGTCCTGGTCGGGTTGTGGCTGGCCGGGCTGGTCCTCCTCGGGCGTCGTGACCGCGTGGCGGGCGCGGTCTGGACCGTCCACGTGGCCCGGACGTTCGGGGGAGTCGCAACGACCCGACCGGGGGAGTTGGAGGGCGAGCCGACGTCTGGCACCCTGAGCGACCTTCGACCCCGGGGGGTCGATCGGACTCGAGGTGAGTCCATGACGGTCCGAACGATCGGATGCGGCTGCCTGCGGGGCGGCCGTGCCGCACGGACGCCTGTCCTGTCCCGGCCTGCGGCGAGCTGCTGGCCTCTGTCAGCGGGGTCGATCCGGCCACCAGCGTCGCGACGATGTCGGACGTCCCGGACGACGATGCGCCGATCGGTCAGGATCCGGCGCTCGAGCCCGTCGACGCGCTCGAGCCGGACGAGCCTCCAGCACCGGTCGCGGCTGCCCCACCCGAGCCCGCGCCCGCGCGGGCCGCGGTCGCTCCGGCATCGGGAGCGATCCCGTCCGTGCTGCGCGAGCCCGGCGATCTGGCATCCATGGCGCCACCGGCATGGCCCACGCCGCCGGTCGCCGACGACGGGATCGATGCCCTGGACATGGCGTTTCCCCCGGTGACCTCGCCGGCGACGACGTGGACGCCTGACGCGGGCGCCGGGGTGGTCGCTGCCGCCGAGGACCCTGCGTCGATCCCGGCCAGCGCCCCGGCGTCCATCGATCCCGGCCCGTCGTGGCCGACGCGCGAGGCGCCGACGCCCGGCGCATACGTGCCCCCGCCGCCGTTCGGCGCGGTGGCCGGCGTCGGCGGGTCGCGGCCATGGCGGTCGTGCTGCCGGCCGGTCCCGCCGCCCCGGCCCGCGCCTGGGCCGGACATGCCGATCCGGACGCGAGTGGTGCGGCGCCCGCGTCAGCGGCCGATGGCGATGAGCCGACGACCCGCGAGGCACGGATCGCCGAGACGATCGGCTGGGTGGCCATCGCAGGAGCGGCGCTGGCGCTGCCGGCTTCCTGCTGCCATGGGCGCGGACGATGATCGGCGTCAGGTGGCGACGGCTACATCGACAGCTGGGGCCTCGCCGGCCCGGGACATCTCGTCGTGCTCGCGCCTGGCCATCCTGGCCGTCCTGGGCCTGGCCGTCATGCCAGACCCGCATCCCCGCCTGGCTCCGGCTGGGCATCGCCGGGCTCGGTCTCGGGCGCGCTGCTCGTCGGGCTCGTCTGGCCGTATGTGTTCGGGCCGCTTGGGGCGCAACCGGGGCCTATCTGTCTCGATGGCCGGGGCGCTGATGCTCATCGGGGCTGGCGTCGCCTGCGCTCGTCCTCGACCGTCACGCGGGGGACCGCCCGGTCGTCTGAGCGCGGCCGGAACCCCCAGGTCCGAGCGTCTTGAGGCCGCTGTCGCGACCGGCGTTCGCCCTGGGGACCCCTGCTACACTGCGCCGACGTCGACCGTGCCGGGTGGGACCGGGCGGTCGGCGCGACTGGACCTACGGAGGCACCCTCCAGGGCATGGACCAGATCCTCGCCGGGATCGGCGACACGATCGGCGACATCTTCGAGCAGCCCGGTCGTCCAGTTCGGGCTCCGGATGATCGGCGCTCTACCTCGTCATCCTGTGGATCGCCACCGCGTACTGGGCGTTCCGCGACATGCAGCAGCGATCGGACAACGCGATCCTGCCGTACTTCGTCGCCGCCAGGATCATCCTGTTCACCCCGGTCTTCTTCATCCTCGCCGTGTGGGTCTACAAGATCGTCCGACCGCACGAGAAGATCGGCGAGGTCTGGGAGCGCAATCTGGCCGAGGAGGCACTCCTCGCCGAGGTCGAGGCGATCCGCCACTGCCCGACCTGCGAGCGGCGGGTCAACGAGGAATGGATCATCTGCCCGACCTGTCGGACGCGCCTCAATCGGGTCTGCCCCAACTGCTCGCGCCTGGTCGGCCTGGACTGGTCGCTGTGCGCGTGGTGCGGCAAGGACTTCGAGCGTCGTGAGGTCGCCGCCGCGGCGACCATCGAGCCGCTGCCGTCCGGCCTCGAGTCGACCGGCCGCCTGGCCGCCCCGGCCGCGTCGACCGCCGCCATCCAGACCACGGTCCGACCCGCCGCGGGAGCCGCGGCGGTCGCGCTCGGCCGCCACCGCCCGGGGATCCGCTGCCCGAGCGTTGATCCCGCCTGACGACCCCGCCGACGACCGCCGCCCGACGCCCGGTCGCCCGGGCCGGATGCGACCCGTCGGGCGGACCGCCCCGGGGCCTCGCACCTTCACCATCGAGGGCCGCAGCGCCCGGCCCTGTTCGTCGTCGGCTGGCTGGCGACGCTGCTCGGCCTGGGCCGACTGTTCGTCGCGTTCCTCGCCGGCGGGACGACGGCCGCGACCGTGCTCCTCATCGTCGGCCTGGTGCTCCTGGCCGTCGGCCTCATCGCCGGCGCGGGATCGCAGGGCATCGAGCGACGCGCCCGCGCCCGGGCGGCCTACACCGGACCCTCGCCGTTCCTCGTCTTCGTCGCGTCCATCCCGGTGTCGCTGCTCGCCGGCATCCTCATCGGCGTGCCGCTGAGCCTGCTCGGAGTCGCGGTCGACGGGCCGGAGGGGCGGCTCGCGTCGGTCGGCCTCCAGGCGGTCGTCTATGTCGCGCTCATCCGCCTGCTCGTCGTCGACACCGGCGCGCTGACGTGGCTCCAGATGGGGCTGCGCCGGTTCGACGGGCGGCCGTCACTGAGCTGGCCCTTGGGGCGCTGGCGGCCTGCCGGTCATCATCGTCACGGCCATCGGTCGCGGGCATCCTCAGCACGTTCTTCCCGGTCCAGCCGGACAGCCCGCTGCCGCCGGCCGGGGACCACGGCGGGCTGCTCCTCAACCTCGTGGCCGGCGCGATCATCGCGCCGATCGGCGAGGAGCTCCTGTTCCGGGGCTTCGCCACGACGGCCTGGGCTCGCGACCTGGGCCCGCGCCGGGCGCTCGTCCAGGGCGCCCTGTTCTTCGCCGTCGTCCACGTCCTGACCATCACCGGCGGGACGGCCGGCGGCGCGCTCGGGCTGGCCGTCATCGGGTTCGTCGCCCGCCTGCCGGTCGCGCTCGCCCTGGGCTGGCTGTTCGTCGAGCGGCGGCTCGATCTGGGCGCCGATCGGCCTCCACGCGGCGTTCAACGGCATCCTGCTCGTCCTCGCCGAGGCCGCGCTCCGGAACGGCTTGGTGTGATCCGGCCGAGCGCGACGGCCCGGTGAGTGCCCGGTGAGCCCGTCCGCCTAGGCTCCGCGTCGTCCTCGGGGTCCGGATGGCGGGAGGAATCGGCGGGCTTCCGTCGTCCGGGCTTCGAGGGCGCCCGGCCGCCACGCCATCGGGATCGGAGATGCCGCCGTGCCCCCAACGTCACGCCCGCGCGACGGCCACGTCCTCCGCGAGATGCCCCTCGCCGAGCGACCACGCGAACGGCTCGCCCTGCGCGGTCCCGGCGGGCTGACGGCCGCGGAGCTCATCGCCCTGCTGTGGGGGAGCGGCACGCGCGGCCGGTCGGCGGTCGACCTGGCGACGGAGGCCCTGGCCCGTCACGACGGGCTGGCCGGGCTGGCCCAGGCGAGCGAGCTGGAGCTGGCCGCGATGCCGGGTGTCGGGCCAGCGCGGGCGGCCCAGCTCGTGGCGGCGTTCGAGCTGGGTCGGCGGCTGCTCGCGGACTGGCCGTCAGGTCGCTGGTCGATCCGTGGTCCCAGTGACATCGCCGAGCGGCTCATCCTCCAGATGGGCCGCCTGGAGCGCGAGGAGCTCCGGGTCGTCATGCTGGACACGAAGAACCACGTCCTGCGCGTCTCGACGGTCTACCAGGGCAACGTCAGCGCCTCGCTGGTCCGGGTCGGCGAGCTGTTCCGGGACGCGGTCCGGCTCAACGCGGCCGGCGTCATCCTCGTCCACAACCACCCGTGCGGCGACCCGACGCCATCGCCGGACGACCTGCACCTGACGGCGGAGGCGCTGGCCGCCGGACGCCTGCTCGACATCGCCCTGCTGGACCACCTGGTCATCGGCCACGACGCCTACGTGTCGCTGCGCGACCGCGGCGTTTCCTTCGACCGGGCCGTCCCAGGAGCCCGATCAGGGGCGCCCGCCTCGACCCCGGAGCCCTGAGGCGGGTTCCCGGGTCCCGGTCGGTCGTCGAGGCCTCGGGAGGGGCGTCGGGGAGCCTCGGGTATACTGCGCGGGCCTTTCGGCGAACCGTGATCTCTTCCGCGGCGTGATCCGGCCCCACCCCGGCCCATCACCCGCTCCGCGACGACCCGCGAACCCCTGCGACCGACGAGGACCCTCTCCCCACCATGCTCGACCGCCTGCTCGGCCTCTTCTCCCGCGACATCGGCATCGACCTCGGCACCGCCAACACCCTGGTCCACGTCCGCGATCGCGGGATCGTCATGAGCGAGCCGTCGGTCGTGGCCATCGACGCCAAGACGAAGCGGGTCCTGGCCATCGGGGCGGAGGCCAAGCGGATGGTCGGCCGGACGCCGGCCAACATCATCGCGGTCCGGCCGCTGCGCGACGGCGTCATCAGCGACTTCGACGTCACCGAGCAGATGCTCAAGTACTTCGTGAACCGGGTCCACGACCGGATCGGCCTCATCCCGCGGCCGCGCATGCTCCTCGGCATCCCGTCCGGCGTGACCGAGGTCGAGAAGCGCGCCGTCCGTGACGCCGCCCTCAACGCCGGGGCTCGCTGGGCACGGCTCATCGAGGAGCCGATGGCCGCGGCGATCGGCGCCGGCCTGCCGGTCAGCGAGCCGTCCGGCTCGCTCATCGTCGACATCGGCGGCGGGACGACCGAGGTCGCGGTCACTCAGCCTCGGCGGCATCGTCGTGTCGCGCTCGATCCGCATCGGCGGCGACGAGATGGACCAGGACATCGTCACGTTCGCCCGGCGCGAGTACAACCTGTTCCTCGGCGAGCGCACGGCCGAGGACATCAAGATCGCCATCGGCTCGGCCTATCCGGGCGAGTGGGACGCCCAGCGCGTGACCCTCCGCGGTCGCGACCTGCTGACCGGCCTGCCGCGCAGCGTCGAGGTCGGCGCGGACCAGATCCGCGAGGCCATCGAGCCGTCCGTCGCCCAGATCGTCGACACGGTCAAGGACACCATCGAGGAGACCCCGCCGGAGCTCGTCGCCGACATCATGGACCAGGGCATCGTCCTGGCCGGCGGTGGCGCCCTGCTGGCCGGCCTCGACCGCCGCGTCGCCGAGGCGACCCAGATGCCGGTCCACGTCGCCGACGACCCGCTGACCTGCGTCGCGCGCGGCACGGGCATGGTCCTCCAGGAGCTCGACAACATGGACCGCGTCCTCGTCGCCGAGACGTACGCCCGCCCGCCGCGCTGAGGCGGACCGGGACGCCGGACCGATGGCCACCGCCGCTCTCGCCACCGAGACCGCCCGCCGCCGGGGGATCGCCTTCACCGTCCTGCTGGCGGTCACCCTCCTGCTCATGGCCTTCTCGGCCAACCCCCTCGTGCGCGACGTCCAGAGCGGCATCGGCTTCGCCTTCCGGCCCATCCAGGGCGCGCTCGACACGGTCGCCGGCGGGATCGCGTCGGTCGGCGCGGCCATCGCCGAGATGGACCGGCTGCGGGTCGACAACACGGCGCTGCGCGAGGAGAACGACCGGCTGACCGACCGAGAATCCGCGCTCGACGACGAGATCCGCGCGCGAGAACGAGCAGCTGACCGCGCTGCTCCAGCTCCAGAGCGGGTTCGACCACGAGACCGTCGGCGGCGAGGTCATCTCGCGCGAGTCGTCGGAGTTCCGGCGCGCCATCACCATCGGACAAGGGCAGCAACGACGGCATCGAGCGTCGGGCGACGTGGTCATCGCCGCCGGCGGCGCGCTGGCCGGCCGGGTCACCGAGTCGGACCGAACGGCGCGCCAGCGTCGTGCTGCTGACCGACCCGTCGTCGACGGTCATCGGCCAGCTCGTGTCGACCGCCGCGACCGGCCAGGTCATCGGCCAGCTCGGCGGCGTGCTGGTCATGGGCCAGATCGACTCGGCCGAGACGATCGACCTCGGGGTCGAGGTCGTGACCGCGGGCATCGAGCTCGGCGGGGGCGTCCGCTCGCCCTATCCCAAGGGCCTGCTCATCGGCCAGGTCGTCGACGTCCGACGCGATGCCAACAGCGTCGTCCAGACCGCCTACCTGCAGCCGGCCGCCGACCTCGACCGGCTCGAGTTCGTGCTCGTCATCACCGACTACGAGGGCGGCCTGCCGCCGCTCGAGAGCAGCCCATCGACTGCACCCCGACCGAGGGCGGCCGGACCGCTGCCCGAGGGCGAGCAGCCCTGCCTGCCGACCCGGCCGACCCCAGCCCCGCCCCGTAGCCACCGAGCGGGCGAGCGGACCCGGTGCCCCTGTACGCTTCGCCCGATGAGCGCGGACCGACCGTGAAGGGCATCGTGTTGGCCGGCGGGACGGCGACCCGGCTGTTCCCGCTGACGATCGTCACCAACAAGCACCTGCTGCCGATCTACGACCGGCCGATGATCTACTACCCCATCGAGACCCTCGCCTCGATGGGCATCCGCGAGGTCCTGGTCATCGTCGGCGGCAAGAGCGTCGGCGACGTCATCGAGCTGCTTGGCGACGGCCAGCACTTCGGGCTCGACCTGACCTACCGCTACCAGCGCGGCGCGCAAGGGCATCGCCCATGCCATCGGCCTGGCCCGCGACTTCGTCGGCGACGACGCGTTCTGCTGCGTCCTCGGCGACAACATCCTGCGCGGCCCGGCGCTCGACGGCATCGCCCGCGAGTTCGAGACGAGCGACGCCGGCGCCGGCACGCTGCTCTACCGCGTCCCCGACCCGGAGCGGTTCGGCGTCGCCGAGCTCGACGCCGACGGCCGGGTCATCGGCTTCGAGGAGAAGCCGGCGGCCAGCCCAAGAGCGACCTCATCCCGATCGGCGTGTACTTCCTGCGGCCCGATGCGTTCGCGGTCATCGAGCAGCTGGCCCCGTCCGGTCGTGGCGAGCTCGAGATCACCGACGTGCTCAACCACTACATCCCCGATGGCCGCCTGTTCACCCGCATCTACGACGGCCACTGGACCGATGCGGGCACGGTGCCGCTCGCTCATCCGCGCGGCCGAGATGGCCCGCGACGACGATGACGCCGGGCACCTGGCCGCCCCGGTGGAGCGGCCGCTTGGCTGAGGGACGCCTCGACGGCAGCGGCTCGGCGGCGAGCTCGCGCCGGCCCAGCCGCGCTACCGGCGCCTGCTCGTCACCGGCGGGGCCGGGTTCATCGGGAGCTGCCTACGTCCGCGACGTCCTGGCCCGGCGCGACGGCACGCGACATCACCGTCCTCGACAAGCTGACCTACGCCGGCAACGAGGCCAACCTGGCCCCGGTCCGGGCCGATCCGGAACAGGCCGCGCGCCTGCGCTTCGTGCACGGCGACATCGCCGACCCGGAGGTCGTCGGGCCGCTCGTCGCCGAGGTCGACGCGGTCGTCAACTTCGCCGCGGAGTCGCACGTCGACCGCTCGCATCCTCGATCCCGAGGCGTTCCTGCGCACCGGGCGTCATCGGCGTCCACGTCCTGCTCGAGGCGTGCCGGACCGCGGAGCACCGGCCGCGCTACCTGCAGGTCTCGACCGACGAGGTCTACGGCAACGTCGAGACCGGCCACTCCGTCGAGACCGACCCGTTCGCGCCGCGCTCGCCGTACGCCGCGGCCAAGGCGGCCGGCGAGCTGCTCGTCCAGAGCTACGTCGTGACCCACGGGCTCGACGCGGTCATCACCCGCGGCTCGAACACGTACGGCCCGTACCACCACCCCGAGAAGCTCATCCCGCTGTTCATCACCAACGCCATCGACGACCAGCCGCTGCCGCTGTACGGCGACGGGCTGCAGCGCCGCGACTGGCTGTTCGTCTCCGACCACGCCGCGGGCATCGACTTCGTCCTGCGCCACGGCCTGAGCGGCGAGGCGTACAACGTGCCCGGCGGCATCGAGATGACCAACCGCGAGACGGTCGCCCTGCTCCTCGATCGGCTGGGCAAGCCATGGTCGCTGGTGCGCCACGTCGATGACCGGCCCGGCCACGACCGGCGCTACGCCATGGACGGCGCCAAGCTCGCGGCGCTCGGCTGGGAGCCGGTGACGACGTTCGAGGACGGGCATGGCCCGCACGGTCGACTGGTTCGTCGCCAACGAGGCGTGGTGGCGGGCGGCGCGGGATCGGGCGACTGGGACGCCTACTACGAGCGCCAGTACGGGGCGCGCCTGCCGCAGCGCCGACCTGATGCGGGTCGCCGTGACCGGCGCGAGCGGGCGCCTCGGCAGCGCGCTGGTGACCGCCCTCGCCGACGCGCCGTTCACCGGGCCGGCCGGGCCCGGTCGGCTGGACGCGCGCTGGACCTCGACCTCGACGATCCCGCGGCGACGATCGACGCGCTCCTGGACCGCGAGCGGCCGGAGGTCGTCGTCCACGCGGCGGCGTGGACCGACGTCGACGGCTGCGCCCGCGACCCGGAGGTCGCCATCCGGCGCAACGGCGATCGCCACCGGCGTGCTGGCCATCGCGTGCGCGCCGACGCGGCCTGGACCTGCTCGTCGTGTCGACCAACGAGGTCTTCGACGGCGACCGCGACGACGGGCTGGCCTACGCGCCCGACGAGCCGCTTGCGCCGGCCAATCCGTACGGTGCCTCCAAGGCCCTCGGCGAACGGGCCGCGACGGAGGCCTATGCCGCGTCGGGACCGCACGCGGCCCTCGGCATCGCCCGGACCGCCTGGCTGTACGGCCCGCCCGGCCGCGACTTCCCGCGGAAGATCGTGGAGGCGGCGCGAGCCGCCGAGGCCGCCCGGACGACGCTCCGGGTCGTCGCCGACGAGTGGGGCTCGCCGACCTACGCCGCGGACGTCGCCGACGCCATCGTCGAGCTGCTGGCCGAGGACGCCGTACCGCGGGACCCACCACCTCGTCGACGCCGGGATCGCCACCCGCGCCGACTGGGCCCGCGATGTCGTCACGCGGTTCGGCGTCGCCGTGACCGTCGAGGAGGTCCCGGGCACGACCTGGCAGCGCGCGTCGACGCCGCCGCGCTGGGCCGTCCTCGCCCCGACGGCCCTGCCGTCCGGCGAGCCGCTCCGGCCGTGGCCGCAGGCCATGGCCGACTACGCCCCGTCGCTCGAGCGCCGCGGCGGGCCGCGCGATGACCGCCGCGACACCGCCGCCGCGCGCGTCGTCGGCCATCGACGGCGTCCGGTACGGCCGGATCACCCGGTTCGGCGACGAGCGTGGCTCGTTCCGCGAGCTGTGGCGGGCGTCGGCGGCCGGCCCCATCGACCCGGCCGATGCCGGCGTCGGAGCCGACGCGAGCCCGGTCTATCGTCCAGGCCAACCTGTCGACCTCGGCCGCCGGCGTCCTGCGCGGGCTGCACTTCCATCGCCGCCAGCTCGACCACTGGATCGTGGCCGGTGGCCGGGCCTTCGTGGCGCTCGTCGACGTCCGGCCGCTGCTGCGCCGACGCGGGCGCGGCGCCGATCGTCGAGACGCGCACGCTGGCGGCCGACGACAGGGTCGACATCCCGGTCGGCGTCGCGCACGGCTTCCTGGCGCTCGAGCCGCTCGACCTCGTCTACCTCGTGACCAACGAGTACGACGGCACCGACGAGCTCGGGTTCGCCTGGGACGACCCGCTCGCCGCCGTCGATTGGCCGCACTTGACGGCGACGCCCGATGGCCGCCCGATCCTGTCGGACCGCGACCGCACCAATCCGTCCCTGCCCGAGCTCGTGGCGCGCCTTCGCCGCGAGGGCTGACGCCCGTCGCCGGTCCGCACGCGCTCGCTCCGACGGCCGCACCCGCGGTGCGACCGGCACGGCACCGGACCGCACCTGACCCCAACGGGCTACTCCGGTGCCGCCCGAACGGGCTAGGCCGCCCCGGACCATCCCGCGATTGAGCCGCGCTGCCGCGCACCCGACGCTGCGCAGGTCGACCTCCGGCCCCCACCCGTGGAGTCCCGCTTGCGCCGACCCTCGCCGCCCTCGCCCTGGCCCTCGCCTTCGTCGCCGCGCTGGCCGTCCCGACCGCCGGCCCGGTCCGGGCCGCCCAGACCTCCGGGATCAAGGTCGTCATCATCGTCGGCGCGACGCACTCGGTCACGTCGAAGTACCGGTCGTATGCGGACGCGGCCTACGCCGAGGCGATCAAGTACACCCCGAACGTGGTCAAGGTCTACAGCCCGAATGCGACCTGGTCCAAGGTCAAGGCCGCGGCGTCGGGCGCGTCGATCGTCATCTACTTCGGCCACGGCAACGGCTGGCCCAGCCCCTACACCTACGACCCGGAGTACACGACCAAGGACGGCTTCGGCCTCAACGCCACGGCCGGCAACGGCGACGACAACACCAAGTACTACGGCGAGCCGTATGTGTCGACGCTGGACCTGGCCCCGAACGCGATCGTCATGCTCCACCACCTGTGCTACGCCTCGGGCAACTCGGAGCCTGGCCACGCCCAGCCGAGCGTGAGCACGGCCAAGCAAGCGCGTCGACAACTACGGCGCCGGCTTCCTCAAGACCAAGGCACGCGCGGTCCTGGCCGACGGCCACCGCGGGCCGGTCGACTACCTGCGGGCGATCTTCACGACCAACCAGTCGATCGAGCAGCTGTGGCGGACCGCCCCGAGCACAACGGCAACGTCAGCGCGTTCGCCTGGACGCGGAGCACGGGCGCCAAGGCGTTCATGGACCCGAGTCGACGTCGTCCGGCTTCTATCGCTCGCTCATCGGCGACCCCGGCCTGACGACCGACGACATCCGCGGCGGATTCGCCGTCCCGGGCCGGGCCGCGCCCAAGGCGGCCGGCGCCCCGCTCTACGACACGATCCCCGCATCCACCGTGACGCCCACGCCGATCGCGACGCTGCCCGCCGACACCCGGCTGAAGCTCCTGGAGAGCGTCGCCGGCTCGGGCGGCTCCGCCGTCTTCCGGGTGGAAGGGCTGGACGATCCGTCGATCGCCGGCTATGTCATGGCCCGCGACCTCGAGCCGCGGGACAGCATCGCCCCGGCCGTCCTGAGCGTCTCGGGTGGTGCCGGTGGTGCCTACAGCACGGCCGCGACGAGCGGTGTCCATCACCTGTCCGGGACCCTCAACGAGTCGGCGGACTGGACGGTCACGGTCAAGCGTGGGGACACCGAGTACGCCTCCGCGAGCGGCTCCGGCACGAGCTTCGCGGTCGACATCGAGCCGACGGCCGGCGACGGGACCTACACCTACCGCGTGGCCGCCACCGACGACTGGCAGAACGGCCCGTCGTCCACGACGGGGACGTTCATCATCGACACGGTCGCGCCCGACATCGGCGCGGTCAGCCCCGGGGCGGATGCCCTGCCATGGTTCTCGCCGAACGGCGATGCGTCGCGCGAAACGGTCGCCTGGACGGTCAGCGATACGGAGGCCGGCTCGTTCGGCTTGCGCGTCGTCGACGCGGATGGCGTCGCCGTTCGCAAGACCCGCGTGCCGGCCGTCAAGGGCACGACGACGGTCAGCTGGTCGGGCAAGGACGACGATGGCGACGTCGTCCCGGACGGGACCTACGAGGTGACCATGCAGCCGCGCGACGCGGCCGGCAACGACGGGGATTCGGTGACCCGGACGGTGGTCGTCGACGCCACCCTCAAGGGCGTCAGCTCCTCGAAGTCGATCTTCTATCCGCAGGACGGCGACACGCTGGCCCGGACGACGACCCTCGGCTTCACCCTGCTGGACCCGGCGACGGTGACCTGGACGATCATCGACGCCGACGGTGACGTCGTCCGGACGCTGCTGGACGGCGTCGAGCGGCCGGCCGGCAGCGTGAGCCAGGGGTTCAACGGACGGCGGGCCGATGGCACGTACCTGCCGACCGGCGCCTATCGCTCCGTGGTGACCCTCGCCGGTGACGGCGCCCCGACGATCGCCGGCTCCGTGCCGTTCACCATGCAGGCGTTCGTCATCACGATGTCCGACACGACGCCGGCCCGCGGCCAGACCATCACCGTCTACGCCACGTCCGCGGAGAGCCTGTCCACGACCCCGCGCGTCCACGTCTACCAGCCCGGCCTGTCGCGCTGGAGCGTGGCGATGACCAAGGTCTCGACCGGCAAGTACAGGGCCAAGGTCACCCTGAAGTCGGCCGGGGGCAAGGGCCAGCTCCGCCTGCGCGTCCACGCCGAAGACTCGGGCGGCCGGGGCCAGTCGACCAGCCGGTACGTCACCATCCACTGACCCGCACGCCACCGGACCTCTCCGTACCGGCCGGGTGCGGGACCTTCGGTGGCTTGCCCGGACCGAGCCATCGGCCTATCGTCGGTCGTCCGACCCCCTCGCTCGAGGATCATCGTGCCGTCGTCCGACCGCCCTGCGCCCCCCACGCCGCACGCCTCGCGCCGGCTCGCGGCTGCCCTCGGCCTGACCGTCCTCGCCGGGCTGCTGCCCTGGACATCCGTCCTGGCCGCGTCTCCGGCGGACGAGGCGGCGCTCCGTCCGACGATCCACTACGACGAGGCCGTGGCGCACGCCGGTGACGACATCGACTTCGCGCCCGGCGGCCGCGTCACCGTCCCCTTCCGGCCGCGCTCGACCGACCGCTGGCTCGTCGACGGCCGGGCCCCGCGCGCCCTGCCGGCCGGCCGCCTGAGCGGCCGCGAGCTCCGGGCGGCCCCCGGCCAGCGACCGGCCACGGACCGGCCGGCACCGGCCCCGGCGACCGACCGACCGACGGATCCGATCGCCCCGCCCATCGAGCCGACGCCGGCCGGTACCGAGTCGGAGGCGCCCGCGCCGCCGGCAGACCCCGGGTCACCGTCGACGGCTCCCGCTGATCCGTCGGCCGACCCGGCGACCTCACCCGACCCCGACATCACGCCGAGCGCGGCACCGGTCGACGAGCCGATCGTCGAGCCCGCGGCGGCCGTGCCCGTCACCCTGGCCAGCTGGTCGTCCGCGACCGACACCGCGGAGGTCGACCTGACCGCGGCGGTCGATCCCGGCGCGCTCAAGCGCGAGGTCTTCGGCTTCCTGCCCTACTGGGAGCTGAGCGACAGCTCCACCCGGCTCGACTGGGAGAAGATCTCGACGGTCGCCTACTTCGGGGTCGGCACCGACAGCAAGGGCAACCTGCTCAAGCGCTCATCCGATGGCTCGACGACGGTCGGCTGGCGTGGCTGGACGAGCGCCAAGCTCACGAGCGTCATCGATGCCGCCCACCGGAGCGGCGCCCGGGTCGTCCTGACCGTCCAGTCGTTCGGCTGGTCGTCCACCGGCCTGGCCCGCCAGAAGGCCCTCCTGGGCAGCGCGACGGCCCGCGCCAACCTCGCCAACCAGATCGCCAAGGCCATCCGTGACCGAGGGGCGGACGGCGTCAACCTGGATTTCGAGCCGCTTGCCTCGGGCTACGCGGAGGAGTTCACCGCGCTCGTCCGCAAGATCCGGTCGACGCTGAACGCGACGGCGCCCGGCTACCAGCTGACGTTCGACACGACCGGCTGGATCGGCAACTACCCGATCGAAGCCGCCACGGCGCCCGGCGGCGCCGACGCGATCATGGTCATGGGCTACGACTACCGGTCGTCCGGGGCCTCCGTCGCCGGGTCCATCGCCCCGCTGCGCGCCTCGATCTACGACATCACCGACACGGTCAACGCGTACCTGGCCCGCGTCCCGGCGTCCAAGCTCATCCTGGGCGTGCCGTACTACGGACGGGCATGGTCGACGAAGTCCGACGCGCTCCATTCGACCAACATCTCCGGGACGAAGTACGGCGCCTCGACGACGGCGGTGTACACGACCGCCCGCGGCTTGGCCGTCGAGCACGGCCGCCGCTACGACACGGGCGAGGGCGTGGCCTGGACCGCGTACCGCAAGCGGACCTGCACGTCGACGTACGGCTGCGTGTCGTCCTGGCGGCAGGTGTACTACGACGACAGCCGCGCCCTGAAGGCCAAGTACGACCTCGTCAACCAGCGCGGCCTGCGCGGCGTCGGCCTGTGGGCGCTCGGCTATGACGGCACCCGGCTCGAGCTGTACCAGGCGCTCGAGGACAAGTTCATCACCAATTCCGTGCCGCCCGTCATCAGCACGTCGGCCATCAGCCAGACGCTCATCTCGCCCAACGGCGACGGCCGCCTGGATTCGACGACCGCCAGCCTGAGCGCGACGGCCCTCATCCGCTGGGGGTATCGCGTCCAGCGCGTCGACGGCTCGACGGTCGGTCCATCGCTGCGCAGCGGGACGGTCAAGGGAAAGACCCCGCGCTGGACCTGGAACGGCAAGGACTCGTCCGGCGCGGTCGTCCGCGACGGGACCTACCGGATCACCCTGTGGGTCGGCGACGCCTCGGACAACCGCGCCCAGCGGACCTTCGGGGTGACCGTCGACAACCGGCGCCCGACGATCACGACCACCGCGACCTACGGCCACCTGTCGCCGGACGCCGACGGGCACGTCGACACGTCGCGCCTCGCCTGGACCTCGTCGCAGCCGATCACCGGCGCGGTCCGCATCGTCAACGCATCCGGGACGACCGTCCGGTCGTGGTCGGTCGCGGACCAGCGGTCGTGGGCGGCGACGTGGGATGGCCGGGACGGGGCCGGGACCGTCGTTCCCGACGGCCGCTACACGTACCGCGTCGACGGTCGAGACCGGGCCGCCAACCGGTCGGTCGTCGACCGCTCGCTCCTCGTCGACCGGACGCTCAAGTCCCATCGCTGGTCGGACGGCTCGTTCGATCCGCGCGACCGGGAGAGCAGCCGGATGACGGTCAGCCTGCGCCGGAGCGCCGACGTCACCGCCACCATCTATCTCGGGTCCAGCGTCGTCCGCCGGATCTGGTCGGACCGGACCCTGGCCGCCGGCAGCTACGGCTGGACCTGGAACGGGCGAACGTCGAGCGGCGCGTACGCCAAGGCCGGCAAGTACCGCATCGTCGTCAGCGCCACGAGCCGGTTCGGCACGACGCGCTGGACGCGCTACGTGACGATCGAAGCCCACTGACCCGTGGGCCGGCCCTACACTTGCCGGCGATGACGGTGCACGGAGCGGTCGGGACCGGGGCGTGGGTCGTCCTGCCGACGTACGACGAGGCGGACAATATCGGCCCCATCGCCCGAGCCATCCTGGCCGCGGCGCCCGAGGCCACGCTGCTCGTCGTCGATGACGGCTCACCGGACGGCACGGGTCAGCTCGCCGACGAGCTCGCGGCCGCCGATCCCCGGATCCGCGTCCGGCATCGGCCGGCCAAGCAGGGCCTGGGCCGGGCCTACCTCGACGGCTTCCGGGTCGCCCTCGACGGCGGCGCCGAGCGGATCATCCAGATGGACGCCGACTTCAGCCACGACCCGGCAGTCCTGCCGGACCTCCTGGCGCCGCTGGAGCGGGACCAGGCCGACCTGGTCATCGGCTCGCGCTACACGAAGGGTGGCGGGGTCCTGGACTGGGGGATCGGTCGGCGGATCATCTCGCGTGGCGGGAGCCTGTTCGCCCGGGTCGTCCTGGGCCTGCCGGCCAGCGACCTGACCGGCGGCTTCAAGGCCTGGCGGGCATCGACCCTGGCCGCCATCCCGTTCGACGGCATCCATGCCGGCGGCTACGTCTTCCAGATCGAGATGACCTACCGGGCCGACCAGCGCGCGGCGCGCATCCGCGAGGTCCCGATCACCTTCCGTGACCGGCGCATCGGCCAGAGCAAGATGTCGCGGCGGATCGTCGTCGAGGCCCTCGTCATCGTCGTCCAACTGCGGCTCGAGTCGATCCGGGACCGCATCCGCCGACGCGCTGCGGACGACGTGCCCTCGTCGTGACCCTAGGGGCCGCCGGCCGGCCGCGACCGCCCCGGCCGCTCGGGGTCCGGGTCGTCCTCGACGCCCGACCGCTCCAGGATCCGGACCGCGCCCCGATCACGGCGGCCTATCTCGGCTCGTTGCTGGCGGCCTACGACGCCGTCCCGCTCGACGGCGAGTCGTTCGCCTTCCTGCTTCGGTCCGACCTCGACGACCCGACCGAAGACCTCGACGGCCTGGAGGTCATCGGTCGCCGGCTCCTGCCGCCCACCGGCCTGCTCCGGTCCGCGGCCCAGACCGTCGACCCGTTCCTCCTGCGCGGCGCGTCGCTGGGCGCGGCCTGGCGGGCGGAGCGCGGCGGGGCGCACGGCGCGGTCTACCACGCGGTCGGTGCCGGGACCCTGCCGATCGCGTCCGGCCTGCCGCTCGTCGTCACGCTCCTGGACCTCGCGCCATGGGAGCTGCCGACGGCGTTCCGCGGTGCGGCCGCGGCGCGCTTCGGCCAGCGGCTGCGCCGTCGCCTGCTCCACGACGCGGCCGCGGTCATCGTCGGCACGGAAGCCGTCGCCCGCAGCGCCCGGCGCCTGCTCCGGCTGCGAGCCAGTCGGGTCCACGTCGTGCCGCTCGCCGCGCGCCGCGCGTTCACGCCGCGGACCGGCGCACCGGAGGCGGCCGATCGGGCCGACGCCGAACGCCTCGGCCTGGACTCGCGCTACCTCGTCTATCCAGGCCGCTACGACGCACGCCAGGACCTCGCCACGCTCCTGCGCGCCCTCGGCAGCCTGGCCGCTGCCGGCCGGCCGGCGAGCCTCCCCGACGACGTCCCCTGGCCACCGCGAGTCCTCCTCGTGGGGGCCAGTCCGGAGGACCGCGCGTCCCTCGCTCGCGCCGCCGCCCGGGCCGGTGTCGGTGAGGCCCTGGCCTACGCCCCCGGCCTGGACCCCGACCGTCTGGCCGCCCTGCTCCGGGGCTCGCGCGCCGCCCTCCTGCCGGTGCTGTCCGACGCGAGCGGACTGGCCGCGCTGGAGGCGATCGCCACCGGGACGCCACTCATCGCCTCGTCGGTCGGTGCCTTGCCCGAGGTCGTCGGGCCGGCCGGGCTGCTCGTCGAGCCCCGCGACCCGGCACGCCTGGCGGTGGCGCTCCGGACGGTGTGGACCGACGACGGGCTGCACGGGCGGTCGCGACGGCCGCCCGTGAGCGAGCCGCGACCGACCGCCGGACCTGGGACGAGGTCGCCGAGGAGACGCGCCGGGTCTATGCCGCGGTCGGGACGAACCAGTCCGCCGACACGACCGCGGCGGCGCGCTGAGCCCTACGGCGCCGGGGTTGCCGTCGGTGTCGGGGCGCCGGACGGATCGGCGCTCGGGCTTGGTTCGCTGCTCGCCGGCGGCCGGGCCTTGCCCTTGACGATGGTCACCCGGGTCCCGCGCGGGACGACCTGGATGAACGTCTGGCCGACGGTCAGCGTGACCGGATTGCCGGCGCGGTCGTAGAAGCGCGTCGGCTTCGTCGTGCCGGTCTTCTTCCAGGTCGCCCTCGATGGTCCGACCGTTGGTCGAGATCAGCGCCCGACCCGAGCCGATGAGGTCGGCCTCGAGCCGGTGCTTGCTGTCGCCGGTGTTGGCGAAGCGGACGACCATGACGATCACGTTCTTCGGCTCGACGCGCTTGCCGTCCGCGGCGTCGACCTGGGCGCCCTCGACGCTGACCGACCGGCGATACGTATTGGTCGAGTGGGCGTAGCGGTAGACGACCGTGTTGGCCCGATAGGTCACCCGGATCGAGCCGCCGTACGGCCGCGACACCGACGGGCGCGTCGGGCAGGAAGCGCCACGCCGGCTTGACCTCGCCGTCCTTCGCGCCCAGCCGCTTGCCGAGCCGCGCAGGGTCTTGCCGTCGGTGTAGACGTTGTGCGGCGAGTAGCGCTGACCGTTCCGGTGGAAGTAGCGACCCGTAGGCGTTCGGAAGTACTCGGCGTTCCAGACGTACTGGCCGCGGCCCTTCGAGCGCAGGGTCGCCGAGCGCCTGGGGCGAGCCGCCGGCATGGGCGTAGATCGGCCTTCCACTCCGCGGCCCACGCGACGTAGTAGGACCGCGCGCTGCGGACCGGCCCGATCGCCGTCGGCAGTCCGACTCTGGAAGATGGCCATGTAGCGCGGGATGCCACCCTCGGCCGGGGCGTGCCACACGATGTCGGCCTGGTGCAGGCCGGATTGCGGCCGGGCCGGCGAGAGGTCGTCGATCATGACCGCGATCGGGCGGCGACGGGCGTTGGCCGGCGGGATGGGCAGGCCGGTCAGCGGGGCGCGCGGGCCTGGGTCGGGCGGCGTCGGGCTGGGGGTCGGCGTCGGGACCGGGCGTCGGCGTCGGGATCGGCGTGGGACTCGGGGTCGGCGATGGGCGTCGGGCTGGGGCTCGGCGTCGGGCTCGGGGTCGGCGACGGCGATCGGGGACGGCGAGGCGGACGGGTGGCTGGCGGCGACCGAGGCCGCGACCCGTCGGGCGCGAGCACGGCCCGAGCGGACCGGCTCCCAGCCGATGACCGTGCCGATCACGCCAGGACGGCCACGACCCGACCGCCGACGCGATCCACCTGTCGCGTCCCCGCACGGCACCCTCTGCCGGCGCGCTGGACCGCCCGGTCGCGCGACATGTGCCGGCGCGCGGCATGCCGGCCACCGGGCGCCGGCGCGACAGGATAGCGCGTCGCGGCCGTCGTCGCGTGTACGGCTTGACGGCCATGACCGACCTGTAGGCCTGCCGGGCGATGCCCGACCAGACCGACGCCCCCCGCTGCCCGCCCCGTCGAAGGTCACGCGCGCCCGGGCCATGACCGTCGGGCGCCGCCGGGCCGGGCAAGCCGCGACGACCGCGCGGCGCAGGTCGCCGACGCCGGCGCCGACGCCGGCCGTCGTCACGCCGCACCGCAGACGGCCACGGCGTCGACCCCGCGGCGCCGGTCGAGCGCCTCGAGTCCAGCAGGGCGGCCTCGCCCAGGCGGCACGCCGGCGGCCATCGACGTCCACCAGGGCGGCATCGGCATCGCCGACGCGACCGACATCGCGGTCAGCCAGGGCGGCATCGGCATCGCCCGCGGCGAGCGCGTCTCGGTCGAGATGGGCGCCATCGGCCTGGCCATCGCCGCGCGAGGCGCGGGTCAGCCAGGGCTTCGTCAGACGACCTCCTCGCCAAGGACGCCACGTTCGAGCAGGGCATGGTCGGCACGCGTCGTGGCCGACCATGTCACGGTCCGGCCGCCCGTCGTTCGTCGGCATCGTCGCTCGCCCAGCGCGTCGACGGCGAGGTCCGGGCGCTCCTCGACTGGCGCGGGGCGCTGGCCGCTCGGGGCCGTGCTGGGCATCGTGCTCGGGCTCCTCCGCCGCCGCTGAGCCGGCGGCTCGCCGCGTCAGCTGGGCGGGGTGCCGCCTCGGTCGTCGTGACCTCGAGGTCGGTCGGGACGACCTGGATGAACGTCTGGCCCGGTGGTGAACACGACCGGCTCGCCGTTCGCATCGAAGAACCGGGTCGGATCCGTGTCGCCGGCCTTCTTCCAGCGTGCCCTTGATGATCCGGCCGTTGGTCGTAGATCTCGGCCTTGCCCGTGCCGACGATGTCGCCCTCCAGGCGGCTCTTGCTGTCGCCGGTCTGGATGAACTTGACGTGCATGACACGACGTTCTTCGGGCGCGACGCTGCTCGTCGTCGGCGGCGTCGATCTGGCGCTTCTCGCCGCTGACCGCGCGGGGGTACGTGTTCGACTCGCGGTCGTAGCGATAGGTCACCGTGTTGTGCGGGTAGGGGACCTTGATCGTGCCGCCCTCGGGCCGCTCGGCCAGGGGCAGGTCCGGCCCGAACGCCCAGAACGGCTCGACGTCGCGGTCGACTCGCGCCCAGCCGGACGCCCAGGCGATGCATCCGACCGCGCGTCGGTGTAGACGTTGTGCGGCGCCGGTCGGACAGTCGACCCGACCGAACGCGCCGCCGCCGTAGCGGAACTCGTTGGCGTCGAAGACGTACTCGCCCTGGCCGTAGCGCGACAGCATCCGCAGGGCCTGCGGTGAGCCGCCCGAGTGGCCGTACACCGCGTTGAGCTCGGACGCCCACAGGACGTAGTAGACGCGCGCGCTGCGGACCGGCCCGATGTCGGTCCCGAGGCGGCTCTGGTAGATGGCCATGTAGCGCGGGATGCCGCCCTCCGCCGGCGCGTGCCACACGATGTCGGCGCCAGCTCAGCCCGGATCTGCGGCCGCGCCGCCGGGCTGGTCGTCGATCATCACCGCGATCGGGTTGCGCCGCGCGCCTTCTCGGGGTCGATGGGCATGCCCGGTGAGCGGCGCCGGGACCAGGACCGGGGTGGGCTCCGGGGTCGGTGTCGGGACTGGGCGTCGGCGGTCGGGCGTCGGCGTCGGGACCGGCGTGGCCGTCGGCGCTGCGCTGGGCGATGGTGCGGGCGCCAGGCGACGGCGATCGGCGAGCGCCTCGCCGGACGGCGATCGGTCGGCAGCTCGCCGCGACAGCCGAGCAGGATGACGGCCAGGAGCGCGACCGCGCGCGACGCGCCATCGGCGGCCGATCGCGACGGGCTCGGTCACCGGGCGCGCACGATCCGCGGGTCGACCCCGGCCGCCTCGGCGGCGGCGATGCGCTGCGTGCCGGTCCTCCTCCATGTGCGCCTGGTGGAGGGCCACGACCTCGGCCGGGTCGCCCTCCATGATCACGCGGCCCCGCTCGATGAGCAGGGCCCGGTTGCAGTACTCGGTGACCCAGCCCATGTCGTGGGTGACCAGGACGACCGCCTTGGCCGCCTTGACGATCTCGATGACGCGCTGCCTTGGACTTCGCCCGGAACGCGGCGTCGCCGGTGGCCAGGACCTCGTCGAGGAGCAGGATGTCCGGGTCGATCGACGGTGGCGATGGCGAAGCCCGAGGCGGGCGCGCATGCCCGACGAGTAGGTCTTGAGCGGCGCGTCGATGAACTCGCCGAGCTCGGCGTACTCGATGATCGACGGCATGCAGCCGCCGCGTGACGCGCGTCGTCGAGGCCGAGGAACGCCCCGCCCAGCAGGATGTTGTCGCGGCCGCTCAGCTCCTTGTCGAAGCCGGCGCCGAGGGTCAGCAGCCCGGACACGTGGCCGCGGACGTCGACCGAGCCCTGCGACGGGCGGATGATCCCGGCCAGGACCTGGAGGAGCGTGCTCTTGCCGGCGCCGTTGGGGCCGATGACCGCCAGCGACTCGCCGTGCATGCAGCCGCAGCGACACGTGCTGGAGCGCCCAGAACCCGGCTCGAGTCGCCGCGGCCGAGCATCTGCCCGAGCGACCGCGCGCAGGGTCGTCTTGCGGGTGAAGCGCAGGTCGTAGCGGACGCCGAGGTCCTCGGCCACGATGACCGGCGTCGTCCGGTCGCGCGAGCATCGGCGGCGGCGCGGCCTCCAGCGGTCGGCGTCGGGCGTCGGATCGCGGCTCGGCGACTGGGGCGTGAGTCGGGCGGTCGTCACAGGACCTTGGCGAAGTTCGGCTCGAGGCGCTTGAAGACGACCGCGCCGAGCGCCAGGAAGACCGATGCTGACCGACGGCCAGGGCCGCCGAGCGCGGCCCAGGTCGGGCAGCATCGGCGAGATGCTCGCCGGGCGACGCCCCAGATGACCGCCCGGTAGGCCTCGAACAGGATGGCGAACGGGTTGAGCTCGAGGAGCGTGCGGAGGATCGGGTACTGGTCGAGCAGGTTGACCTCCTCGAGCAGGGCCAGGCTGTACAGCCCGGGCGACAGGTAGAACCACAGGCGCAGGACGTGGCGCGGGACGTTGCCCAGGTCGCGGAAGAACACGTTGCCCGCCGACACGAGCAGGGCGAACGCCAGGGTGAACACGAACTGGACCGCGGCGATGACCGGCAGGAGCAGCAGGTACGGCGAGTGAGCCGCCGAGCGAGATAGCAGGATCAGCGCGGCCAGCGGGATGAGGCCGAACGGCGAAGCCGACGACGCCCGGCCGTCGTCGCCGCCACGGGCAGGACGATCTTGGGGAACTGGATCTGCTTGATGAGCCGGTCCTGGCTGGCCACCGACGTCGTCGCGTCGGTGACCGAGGCGCGTGAACCACTTCCACGGCAGGATCGCCGCGAAGATGAACAGCGGGTAGTCCTCGATGCCGTGGCCGCGCGCGATGAGCGTCACGAGGACGACGTAGACGACCATCTGGAGGAGCGGGTCGAGGACCCACCAGAAGTTGCCGAGGAGCGTGTCCGCGCCGCGCTTGTGCATGTCGGCGGCGACGAGGTAGCGGACGAGGCGACGACGCGACCGGACGTCGTCGATCGCCTCGCGGATGAGGCCGATGGCGCCAGGGTCGCCGGCCGTGTTCCGGTACGCAGCCGGCGCTTCACTCGTGGCGGACATCGCGCGGAAGGGTAGCACCTCGCCTCGTGCGGCCGGATCCTGCGCCCGTGCGCGGCCCCAGGAACCGCTCGACGAAGCGCTCGCTGGCCCGCCCGTCGACCGGCGCCGAGGTGGCGTCGGCGATGAACGCCGCCCAGGCCGCGTCGTCGACCGCCGGCGTGCGACGACGGCCGCCGCGACCCCGGCCGTGTCGGTGACCTGGTCGCCGATCATCTCGGTCGCGGTAGTCGAGGTACAGGCCGGGGTCACGCCTCGTACGCCTCGAGGTCCGGGACGACGCAGGACGAGCGGCCGGCGCAGGAGCGCCCACTCGAAGATCGACGACGAGTAGTCGGTCACCAGCACGTCGCTCGCGACGAGCAGGTCGTTGAGGTCGTCCGAGCGGGTCGGCGACCAGGTCGTAGCCGGCGGTCGGCGTCGCGCGCCGGGTCGAGGTTCGGGTGGGTCTTGAGGACGAGCAGGTGGTCCGGCCGGCAGGGCGGCCCGCAGGGCGACCGCGTCCAGCCCGGGTGCGGCGTGCTTGCCGACGCCCCGGCCGCGGAACGTCGGCGCGTGGAGCACGACCCGTGCGACCGGCCAGCGGCGGGTAGCGGTCGAGGACGCGCGCGCGCGCCGCGGCCAGGGCCGCCGGGATCGGCGAACGCGTCGACGCCGCGGCGTGCCCAGCGGCAGCACCCGCTCGAGCGGCGTCCGGAAGGCCGCCGCATACGGGCCGCGCGACGCGCTCCGCCGAGCACACGACCCAGTCGTAGTGGCGGTGCAGGAAGCGCCGTTCCGGGTCGGTCAGCGGCTGGCGGGCGTCCCAGCCGAAGCGCTTGAGGGCGCCGACCGCGTGCCAGACCTGGATGACCGTCGTGCCGCGCCGGTGGGGCATGACGTGGACCGGCAGGTAGGCGTTGTCGACGATGAACCAGCGCGACGTGCGGAGCAGGACCATGCCCGCGCACCAGGCGGACGAGGTAGCGCAGCTTGCCGGTCAGGCCGTAGAGTACGGCTCCAGGAGCCGGGTGACCTGGAGGTCCGGTCGGCGCGCGCCGGATGGCGTCGTGTCGAGGGCCAGCAGGTTGCCCTCGAGATAGGGGCGTGCGGGCCGTGGCCAGGACGACCCGGTCGTGCGGATGGGCAGGAGCGTGGCGGCCAGCCCGACGAGCCGCAGCACGCGTGCTCGCCAGCAGGTACTCGAGGCAGGCTCAGCGGTCTGGTCCGGCAGCGCCGGCGGAGACGAGGACGTCGTCCGGGTCCTCGGTCGTCGCTCGGCCGGCGTCGAGTCGTGGCGCTTGATGTCGAAGACCTGGCCGGTCAGGCCCGGAGGTGATGAGCCGGAGCGTGGCCGCGCGACCTCCGGCGTCGACAGCATCCCCTCGCGCGACCTCGTCGGGGAAGGCGGCTTCCGGCGCATCGGCGTGTCGGTCCGCTCCGGGCTGACCGCGTTGACCCGGATGCCCTCCTCGGCCCACTCCTCGGCCAGGCCCTGGGCGAGGTTGACGATGGCCGCCTTGCTGGCCGAGTAGGCCACGTAGTCCGGCCGACCGCGGGTGAACGAGCTCGAGGCGAACACGGTCAGCGACCCGCGGCTCGCGCGCAGGTGCGGGTAGGCCGCGCGGGCGACGTTCAGCGAGCCGGTCAGGTTGACGTCGATGACCTCGGCCAGGTCGGCCGGCGCGGTCGCGTCGACCCGGCCGATGCGCAGCACGCCGGCCGTGACGATGACGTGGTCGAGGCCGCCCAGCCGCGCCGCCGCGGCGTCAACGCGCTCCGCGACGGTCGCGTAGTCGCGGACGTCGAGGCCCGAGCGACCGGCCGTCGACCTCGACCACGCGCCCCCTGCGTCGCGAGCGGCATCCGGCGATGCCCTTGCCGATGCCGTTCGTGCCGCCGACGACGAGGACCCGCGCCCCGGCCAGCGACGCCGGCTCGGCGACGGGCGCCGTCGGTCGGGCGGACCGTGCGCATCTGGAGCATCCGGTCGGCCAGCACGAGGTCGATGCGGGTCGTGATCTTGAGGTTGACCTCGTCGCCGGCCACGGCCAGGACCCGGGCACCCGGGACGTAGCGCAGGACGAGGCGAGCAGTCGTCCGTGGCGGTCAGGTCGCCGGCGGCGGCCGCGGCGGCATAGGCCTCGCGCCAGGACCGCCTTGCCCGGAAGACCTGGGGCGTCTGGCCGCGCCGGTAGCGCGACCGATCCGGGATCTCGACGACCGCGTCGCCGTCGACGATGACCAGCGTGTCCGCGCTGGAGATGACCGTGTCCGTCGCCGTCGGCCAGGCCGGCCCGGACCGGCTCGATGGCCCGGACCACGACCTCGACCGGCACGAGCGGTCGGACCGCGTCGTGGACGACGATGACGTCGTCGTCGTCGGCGTCCAGGCTGGCCAGGCCGTTGCGCGTGCTCTCGTTGCGGGTCCGCCCGCCCGCGACGACGGTCGTCGGGACGGCGACGCCGGCGTCGGCGATGGCCGATCGGGTCGGTCTCGACCCAGTCGGGATGGGCGACGATGACCACGTGGTCCGACGCCGGCCGCTCGCGACCGCGCGCAGGCTGCGCGACGATGATCCGCTCTCCGGCCAGGCGGACGAACTGCTTCGGCAACTCCGCGCCGAACCGGTCTCCGCTGCCGCCGGCGAGGAGGATCGCGTGGGTCCGCATCCGGTCGCTCCTCCTCCCTCCTCCGGCGCCATCCGACCCAGGCCGGGTCCGACGAGGTCCGTCCGCGTATCATCGCCAGCCGGAAGGAGGGCTCATTGTCGCATCCGGGCACGGTGGACCGCGTCGGCGGACGGCCGGGGACCACGGCGATCGCCGCGCGACGCCGCGGATGAGGCGCCGCTTCCTGCGCGTCCGCACGCTCCTCGTCCGGCTCGGGTTCGCCGTCGGTCGCCTCCGACCGCTCCGTCGGCGGGTCGTGCTGGCGACGTCGCACGACCTCGTCCCGCGCGGCAATCTGGCGGCCCTGGCCGACGGCCTCGCGACCTACGCCCCGGGCGTGCCCGTCGTCGTCCACGCCTATCGGACCCACCCGACGTTCCGATCCAGGTTCGCCGCGCTTCGCCATGCCGTGCGCGCGGGCTACCTCCTGGGCACGTCCAGGGTGACCGTCGTCGACGACTACTACTTCCCGGTCTATGTCGTGCGCCCGCGGCCGGGGACGACGGTCGTCCAGGCCTGGCACGGGTGCGGCGCGTTCAAGCAGTTCGGCTACAGCGTGCTCGACAAGTCGTTCGGCGCCGACGAGGGGCTCGTGAGCAGCGTCGCCATCCACAGCAACTACGACGTCTGCCTGGTGTCGTCGATGGCCGTGGCCCCGGCCTACGCGGAGGCCTTCCGGCAGCCCCTCGACCGATTCCGTTCTGACCTCGGGATCCCCCGGACGGACGTCCTGTTCGGCGACGAGCGCATCGCCCGGACGGTGGCCGACCTGCGCTATCGCTACGCCATCCCCGCCGACAAGCGGGTCATCCTCTACGCGCCGACGTTCCGCGGCGACACCGTGACGGCCGCCCGGGCGGACGGCCTGCCGGACTGGCTGGCCCTTCGGGACGCGCTGGCAGCGGACCACATCCTGCTCGTCCGCCTGCATCCGTTCGTCCGCCGTGGGCTGGTCATCGATCGCGAGCTGGACGGGTTCATCACCGACGTGTCCGACCACCCGGACATCAATGAGCTGCTCCATGTCGCCGACGTGCTCGTGACCGACTACTCGAGCGTCATCTACGAGTTCGCCCTGCTCGGCCGGCCGATGGTCTTCTTCGCGCCCGATCTGGATGCCTATGAAGCCGAGCGTGGCTTCTACTTCGACTATCGGACGGGCGTGCCCGGGCCGGTCGTCGAGACGACCGAGGCCCTGGCCACCGCCCTGCGTGACCCGGCGCCCGACCGGGACCGGGTGGCGGCCTTCGCGGCGCGCAACTTCGACGTCGCCGACGGCGCGGCCACGGAGCGCGTGGTCCGCCGGCTCCTCCTGCCCGCCCTCGACGATCGCGCGCGATCCTGACCGCGCGGCCGCGACCCCGGGCGACCGACTGGATCGCCGGCGAGGTTGCGGTACGATACGCGCCGCCCTGTCCACGTCCGGTCGCCCAGCCGGCCAGATCCTCCATGCCACAGGACCCACGCCCCCGATGACCTTCCGTGCCAAGCCCGTCGTCAAGCGCAACCAGAAGCCCTCGTGGGAGTCGCGCGATCGGCGGAGCTTCTACATGAATATCGGCTTCGGCCTTGTCGTCATCGCCGCGGTGGCGATCCTGCTGATCGCCGTGGGCGTCACCTACTACAACGAGAACCTGGCGTCGGTCGGCAAGGTCGCCGGCCAGGACATCTCGCGCTCCGAGTGGCGGGAACGCGGCATCATCGAGTCCTGGCGGCTCGACGAGGCCAAGGCGCGCATCCGGACCCAGGTCAACAGCGGTCGTCTGACCCAGGCCCAGGCGGATGTCCAGAACCAGATCATCGCCGGCCAGGAGGAGCAGCTCGAGGCGATCGCCCTCGAGCGACTCATCGATAACCGGCTCCAGGCCAGCCTGGCCACCGCGGAAGGCGTGACCGTCACCGATGCGGACATCGACGCGCGCCTCACCGAGGAGGCGACGACGCCCGAATCGCGACACGCCTGGATCATCGAGGTCGCCCCGGAGATCGACGAGGGCGCCGTGGAGCCGACCGAGGCCCAGATCGCGGGCGCCAAGGCCAAGGCCGAGGCGGCGCTCCGCGACCTGCAGAACGGCACGAGCTGGGACGAGGTCGCCCGGACGGTCTCGACCGACACCTCGACCGCGCCCCAGGCCGGCGACCTCGGCTGGCTCGGCGACGAGGACAGCCAGGCCGATCCGGCGTGGCTGGCCGCGGTCTTCGCGGCCGCGGTCGACGAACCGACGGCGGTCATCGAGGGCGTCGACGGCATCTTCCGGATCGGGCGGGTGAGCGAGATCGCCCCGGAGGTCGTCGACGGCGTCTACGAGCAGAAGATCGTCAACGAGGGCATCGACCTCGCCAAGTACCGCGAGGTCGTTCGCGGCGACGTCATCCGCCAGAAGCTCGAGGACCATGTCGTCGCCGATGCCCTGAAGCCCGGGCCGCAGCGCGATATCTCCGAGATCTACATCGAGGCCAGCGCCCCGGAGACGCCGCCGGCCGCGGTCAAGGTCCGGCACATCCTGTACGCGCCCAAGGACGACCCCGGGGCCGCCTCCGGGGGCGAGATCCCGGAGGACGACGCCTCGTGGACCGAGGCCAAGGCCGACGCGGACGACGCCTACGCGCGCCTTCAGGCGGATCCGACGCTGTTCGACGCGATCGCGCGGACGGAGAGCGACGAGGAGTCAGCGCTCGGCGTGACCGGCAGCGGCGGCAAGCTCCCGGGCTTCATCACCGAGGACAGCAGCTTCGTCGAGTCGTTCAAGGAGCCGGTCCTCGCGCCCGGCCTGACCGATGGCCAGATCCTCGCGCCGTTCAAGACGGAGTTCGGCTGGCACATCGTCCAGATCATGTATCACCCGACGGAGATCGAGCACCTCGACGGCCTCAAGGTCGACGCCGACGGCGGCGCGGACTTCGCCACCCTGGCCCGTGACCACTCCGAGTCGCAGACGTCCGGCCGCGGCGGCGACCTCGGCTGGATCGCCAAGGGCCAGCTCGACGAGGCGCTGACCGACGCGATCTTCGCGGCCCAGGTGGGCGGCACGACCGACGTCGTGACGATCCCCGAGGACGGCTCGTACCTGTTCGAGGTCCGGGCCGAGGAGGAGCGGGCACCGGATTCCCGCCAGGAGGCGCAGATCCGCTCGACGGCGTTCTCCGACTGGTACCAGCTCAAGAAGGACGCCACCGAGATCACCCGCGACCCGGCCATCTCCGGCATCCTCGGCTAGCCCGCTCGTGCTCGACGCGCTCGTCACCGAGGCGCGCCTCCGCTTCGGACTCGATCCGGCGGACGGGCTCCAGGTCATCGCCGCGGAGCGGCTCATCGCGACCCCGATCGAGCCGTCCCGGCCGGTCCTGATCGTGCCTCTCGCGCTCCTGCGACCCGGCGAGCCGCCGGCCGATGCGCCGCTGCCGCTGCCCGGCCGGCACGGGCCGCGCGGGCACGACCCGCTCGCCGTCCTGGCCCGGCTGTATCCAGCGGACCATCCGGTGGGCCGCTTCGGGACGGCCTCGCCGACGACCATCGGCGACCTGACCGACGACACCCTCACGGCCCCGTGCTACCTCGCGCCGATCGGGCCGGAGGCGGCCTCGGCCGGGCCGTGGTCCATGCCGGCCATCAGCGCTCGGCTGCGCGCCCCCGACGGGTGCCCGTGGGACCGCGAGCAGACCCACGCGTCGTTGCGCAAGCACCTGCTCGAGGAGACCTACGAGGTCTACGACGCCCTGGAGCACGGGGCGACGCCCGCCCTGGCCGGAGAGCTCGGCGACCTGTTCCTCCAGGTCGTCCTCCATGCCCAGCTCGCCGCCGAGGCAGGCGTCTTCGACCTGGCCGACGTCCAGCAGGCCATCGCCACGAAGATCGTCCGGCGTCACCCCCACGTCTTCGGCGAGGCGGAGGCCCGGACGGCGGCCGACGTCAATCGCCAGTGGGAGCGGATCAAGGCGCAGGAGCGTGCCGACGACGCAGCGGCCGGTGCCGCCGCGGATGGCGAGCCCGCCGCCGGTGACGAGGCGCCCGCCCGCCCACGCGGCGCCCTCGACGGCATCTCATCGACCTTGCCCGGTCTCGCCGCCAGCCAGGAGATGCAGGAGCGGGCCGCGGCCATCGGCTACGACTGGCCGACGCTCGACGGCGTCCTCGACAAGGTCATCGAGGAGACCGAGGAGCTGCGCGAGGCGGCGGCCGCGACCGGCGACGACGCGACGGCCCACTGGGCCGAGGAGTTCGGCGACCTGCTGTTCGTCCTGGTCAACGTCGCCCGCAAGCGCGGGGTGGAGGCGGAGGCCGCGATGCGCGCCGCGAACGCCAAGTTCCGACGCCGGTTCGGGAGCGTGGAGCGCCAGGCCGCCGACCGCGGCGTCGCCCTGCGCGACCTTGATTTCGCCGCGCTCGACGCGCTCTGGGACACCGCCAAGGCAGAGGAAGGGACGAGGTCATGACCATCGGCAATCCGCCCCCCGCGACCCGCGCCGACGGGCGCGCCCCGCGGGACCTCCGCCCGGTGAGCTTCCAGCTCGGCGTCCAGAAGTGGGCCGAGGGCTCGTGCCTCGTCCGGTTCGGTGACACCCAGGTCCTGTGCGCGGCGACCATCGCCGACCGCGTCCCGCCGCATCTCCGGGGCAAGGGCACGGGGTGGGTCACCGCCGAGTACTCGATGCTGCCGCGTGCGACGGCCGAGCGCTCGGACCGCGAATCGGCCAAGGGCCGGATCGGCGGCCGGACCCACGAGATCCAGCGCCTCATCGGTCGGTCGCTGCGCGGCGTCGTCGACCTCGGCCGGCTGGGCGAGCGGACGATCACCGTCGACTGCGACGTCCTGCAGGCCGACGGCGGGACGCGGACGGCCTCGATCACCGGCGGCTACGTCGCGCTCGGCGCCGCGCTCATCACCTACGGCATGGACCGCCTGCTCGTGGGCAAGGTGTCGGCCGTGTCGGTCGGCATCGTCGAGGGCCGGACGCTGCTCGACCTCGACTACTCGGAGGATTCCCGGGCCGAGGTCGACTTCAACGTCGTCGGCACCGACGGCGGGACGTACGTCGAGGTCCAGGGCACGGCCGAGGGCAAGCCGTTCGACCGGGCGGCCGCGACCGACATGCTCGACCTGGCCGACGAGGGGCTGGCGCGCCTGTTCGAGGCCCAGGCCCAGGTCCTGGCCACGGTCCGCCGATGAGTCCTCCGGCCGATGGCTAACGGGAACGTCGTCTCGGCCGTCGGAGGAGGGAGTCCCAAGTTGCTGGTGGCCACGCGGTCCGTGCACAAGCTGCGCGAGCTGCGCGAGCTCCTGGCCCTGCCCGATGGCGTCCTCGTCTCGCTCGACGACCTCGGCGTGCGCGGTGAGCCGATCGAGGACGGTGAGACGTTCCGGACGAATGCCGCCATCAAGGCCCGGTTCGGCGTCCGCGCCACCGGCCTGCCGACGCTGGCCGACGACTCCGGGATCGAAGTCGATGCGCTCGATGGTGCTCCGGGCGTGCGGACGCGGCGCTACGCCGGCGAGGACGCCACGGACGTGGACAACAACCGCAAGCTCCTCGGGGCGCTGGATGGCCTGCCGCCCGAACGGCGCGGCGCCCGGTACGTGTGTGTCCTGGCCCTCGCCCTGCCGGGCGACCACGGACCGCGCGGTGGCGTCGACCTGACCTTCACCCGCGGCACGCTGCGCGGTCGCATCGCCACCGGCCCGAAGGGGCATGGTGGGTTCGGCTACGACCCCATCTTCGAGCCGGCCGGGGAACCGCCGGGTGGCCGGACGCTCGGCGAGTGGACCGCGGAGGCGAAGAATGCCGTCTCGCACCGCGCCGCGGCCGCCCGCCGGATGCGCCGGCACCTGGCCGCGTTCGGCCGCTGACCGGATGTCCGCCCCCCGGCGCATCTGCGTGTTCTGTGGGGCCAGCCCCGGCGTCGACGCCGCCTACCTCGACCTGGCCCGGGCGGTCGGCCGCGGGCTCGCCGAGCGGGACATCGGTGTCGTCTACGGCGGTGGCCGGGTCGGCCTCATGGGTGCCGTGGCCGATGCGGCGCTGGATGCCGGCGGCGAGGTCATCGGGGTCATCCCCCAGGGCCTGGTGGACCGCGAGCTCGCGCACCAGGGGGTCTCGGAGCTCCGGATCGTCGAGTCGCTCCACGAGCGCAAGGCGGTGATGGCCGAGCTGTCCGACGCGTTCATCGCCCTGCCCGGAGGGCTCGGGACGCTCGAGGAGCTGGCCGAGGTCGTGTCCTGGGCCCAGCTGGAGCTGCACGCCAAGCCCATCGGCCTGCTCGATGACGGCCGCTACTGGACCGCGCTGCTGGCCTGGGTCGATCACGCCGTCGGCGAGGGCTTCGTCGCGCCCGCCCACCGCGCCCTGCTCATGCGCGAGACCGACCTCGAGGCGCTCCTGGAGCGCCTGGCCGCCTGGAGCCCGCCGCCCGGGCGCTGGTCGCCGCCGCCGGCCTAGTCCTCGGGCGTCGGCTCCGGCGTCGCGGTCGGCTTGGGGGTCGGCCAGGAGATCGGCGTCCCACCCGGCTCGGGGAACAGCTTGGTGCTGACCCGGCGGATGGCCTTGAGGTTGGGCACGAGCGATGACCCGTAGCGCGTGTCGCGGGTCTTGACCAGCGGGTGGCGGATGACCGCCCGAACGATCGACTCGTCGTCGACCTCGTCGAGGATGGCCGCGAGCTCCGGCAGCCGCTCGACCGGGAGGTCGGTCGAAACCGTGTCGCCGACCGCGTCGAGCAGACCGGGCAGCTCCCACAGCAGGCTGCCGTCGTCGGTCACGGCGCCGCGCAGCGCGACGAGGATCTGCTGCTGCCGAGCGGCGCGCGTGAAGTCACTCTCGCCGGCCGGCTTGCGGACCCGGGCGTAAGCCAGGGCGTGGGCCCCGTCGAGGTGGTGACGGCCCTTGGTGATCGTGAAGCCGCGGTCGCCCCAGGCATAGCCGTCGTAGTCGGGGTCCTCGAAGCCCTGCTTGACCGTGATGTCCACGCCGCCGACAGCGTCGATCATGTCGACGAAGCCGACGAAGTCGACCCGCGCGTAGTACCCGATGTCGATGCCGAGGAGCGCCCCGATGGCATCCTGGAGCGTGCGCATCCCGCCGTCGGGGAAGTCCTCCGGATGGCGGTCGGCATAGCCGTACAGGCCATTGAGCTTCGGCCCGAACTCGTTGCCGTCGCCGAGCGGGACGTTGACCAGGTCGCGCGGGATGGAGACGAGCGAGACGGTCTTGCCGACCGGGTCGAGCGATGCGACGAGCATCGTGTCGGTCAGGGTCTCCGCGTGCAGTTTGTTCGGCCGCGTGTCGACGCCCACGAGCAGGACATTGATCCGGTCGTCGAGGTCCAGTCGGTCGGCCGCCCCGTCGACGCCCTCCCGATCGACCAGCGTCGCCGGCGAGAACACCCGCGCGAACGTGTCGCCGAAGGCCGTGCCGTAGCGGTAGACCATGAGGTGGGGCACGACGATGACGAGGGCGAGGATGGCGATCCCGACGATCCCAAGGCGGCCGGTCGGGCCGTCGCGGCGGGTGTCGAGGAAGGCCTGCCCGGCGGCGAGCAGGCGCCAGACGAGGATCGCCAGGTTCAGGGTCAGGAGCGTGCCCAGGACCGACGGCGAGGCGACCATCGCGGCCAGTCGTGCCGGTGACTGCGTCGCCCACAGCAGCAACCCGACCGCGATGACGATGAGCGAGGGGATGAGGAAGAACCAGGCCAGCCGTCGTCGGCCGTTGACGAGTTGACCGAGACCCGGGATCAGCGCCGACAGTCCGGCAGCGGCGAGGCGGCGGAGGTCGACGGTCCGGGTATCCGGCCGGATCCTGCGAGCGTGCACGCTGGGCGATGATCCTCGAACGATGGAACGGGTCGTCCGGCCCCCAGTCTAGCGCGGCGACGGACGTGGGGACGCCGGGCGATCGATCAGCCTGCCAGTGATCGCCCGGCGTCGTGTCCTGTGACGGGCCGGCACGCGCCGGCGTGACGCGATCGTCAGCGGAGGCGCACCGCGATCGTCGACGTCCCGTTGGCCGGGTTCGAGTCCGGCGTCGTCGAGGTCACCCGGACGGTGTTGTCGACCTGACCCTTGCCCTTGCCATTGGTGGCCACGATCGTCGTCGTCGCGGTGGCGCCGGCGGCGAGCGTGCCGATGGGGCAGGTGACCTGGCGGGTCGCCGCGGCCAGCGTGCAGCCGGCCGTCGAGCCCGACGCGGTGAACGTCAGCTTGGATGGGAGCGTGTCGACGACCGCGACCCCGGCGGCCGCGATCGAACCCAGGTTGCGGGCGATGATCGTGAACGTCACTCGGCCGGGGGCGACGGCCGCGGCCTGGCTGACCGCGAGGTCGGTGGTCGCAGTGAAGGTCGCGGTGTACGTCGTCGCGGTCGTCGGGGCGGTGACGTCGTGGGTCAAGGCTCCACCGTCCGACCAGCCCGTCCAGGCGTACGACGTCCCGGCGAGGGTCTGCGGGGTCTCCAGGGTCAGCTCGTTCCGGGAGCCGACCATGACCCGCTTGGTGAACGGCGTCGTCTGGGTCGCCCCGCCGACATTCAGCTCCAGGCCGGCCGGGACGGTCGCGAACGTGAGGTCGACGGTCGCCGGATCGAGCCGACGCGACGTCGAGTGGGTCAGGCCCTGCGCATCGGTCGCCGTCAGCCGCAGCTCCAGGTGGGCCGGGTACTCGTGATCCGGCGCGGGCACGGAGCCCGTCAGGCCCGTCGACGTCTCGATCGGGTGCTCGTGGCAGTCCTCCGGGCAGTGCATGAGCACGACCTGCCAGGCCAACCGCGACCCGGCCAGCGTCCCTTCCTCGGGATCAGTGGCGTGACCGGTGAACTCGATGAGCTGGCCGACCCGCCAGTCGTTGGTGGCCGTGTCGATGACGGCCACCGGCGGATCGTTGCCGATCGTGATGGTCGTGGTCGGGCTGACGTGGCTGGCCCCGGATGGGTCGGTGACCCGCAGGCGGACGTTGACCGACCCATCGGTCGTGTACGTCCGCGAGGTCTGGGCCGTCGTCGCGTCATCGAAGGCGCCGTCCGCGTCCAGGTCCCAGGCGTAGGTCAGCGGATCGCTGTTCGGATCGGTCGAGCCGCGGCCGTCGAAGGCCACGGTCAGCGGAGCGGGCCCGGTCGTCGGGCTGGCCGTGAACGACGCCGTCGGCGGCTGATTGGCCGCGAAGTACTGGATGCGCCGGATGGTCCCGCCGCTCAGGTCGACGTAGAAGAGGTCGCCGGCCGGGCCGATCTCGAGGTGCACCGGGTTGGCCGCCGGGGTCAGGAAGTTGGACCGCTTGGTCGGGTCGGGCAGGCCGTCGGCCCCCGTCGGCATGACCCACAGGCAGTCGCGGCTGTAGTCGGCGAAGAACAGCGCGCCGTCGTAGCTGTCCGGATAGGCGCCGCCCTCGTAGAACGCCATCCCGACCGTCGACGAACCCTGGCCGTTGGCGCAGGCCTCGCCGCTGACGATCGAGTCGGTGTGGCGGTACGTGTAATACGGGGCGACGATCGCGCCCGCTCCCTGCGTGTAGAGGGTCTCGCACAGGTTGAGGTTCAGGGCGTCGTAGGCGCCCTGGCGTCCGGCGCCCTCGTAGCACGGCCAGCCGAAGTTGTCGGCCGTGGCGTCGGCGGGCGTCGCGAGCCGGTTCAGCTCCTCCCACGTGGACCAGCCGACGTCCCCGACCCAGACCTCGTTGGTGCCCGGCCGGACGGCGATCCGGAACGGGTTGCGCAGCCCGTAGCCGACGATCCGCCGGGCGTTCTGCGACGAGCTCGTGGCGAAGGGGTTGCCGGGCAGGCCGGCGCCCGTCGCCGGATCCACCCGCAGGATCGCGCCGTCGAGACCGGTCGGGTCGGTCGTCGTCCGGACATCCTGGCTGCGCAAGGCCCCGCCCTCGGCCGTCGGGGCCGTCTGGGTGCCCCCGACCGCGACGGGCGGGTCGCCACACGGGTTGACCGGCGAGCCGTCCTGGCCGTAGTCCGCCCAGTTGAAGCTCGCGCCGTCACCGCCGCTGACGTACAGCGCCCCATCGGCCCCGAAGGCCAGGGAGCCGGTGGAGTGGCTGGGGTATTGCTGGCACCAGTCCTCGATGAGGACCTGTTCCGCGCCGGTCATGACGTTGCCGCTGGCCTGCAGCCGCGACAGCCGGCCGCTGATGACGCAGCCGTCGTTGGTCGCCCCCGGTACAGCCGGGCACGTGTCGCCCCAGCGGGGCGCCGCCGCCGTCTGGCCCAGGATGTGGTCGTAGGCATAGAGGACGTAGACGTAGGGCTCGGTCGGGAAGTCGGGATCCAGGACCATCCCGAGGAGGCCGCGGTCCCAGAAGTCGTGGACGTTCGTGCGCAGGTCGGCGAACGTCGTGGGGGTCGTGTCGGCCAGCGAGTCGAAGACCTTGATGATCCCGCTCTTCTCGCCGACGAAGACGCGACCGTCCGAGGCGAAGCGAACGACGGTCGGCTGATTCAGTCCGCTGATGACGGTCAATTCCTGGAAGCCGGATGGCAGGGCCGCGGCGGCGACCGGTGACGGGGCGCCCAGCGCCGGGGCCAACAGGCACAGGGACAGCACGACCACGGCGGCACGTCGGCCGCCGCCCCACGGGATATGCACGCGCGCGCTCCTCGGGCAGTCGTCCGGACCACCCGACCAGGCCCCTCCGCGGCGTCGATCGCCGCGGACCCTGGCGCGCCCCCGGCGCCCGAACGTGAGCCGGAGTATCCGACTCGTACCGGGCCTGTCTAGTACGTTCGTCCTACTCGCGGTGCATCCCGGCACCGCCACGGGCACGGGTCAGGGCGATGCGTTGCCGGTCAGGCGGTCGCGGTGTCCATGTCGCGGCGGACCCGCTCGGTCAGGTTCATGAGGACACCGAGGCGGACGGGCGGGAAGCCGTCCATCAGCCGCTCGAAGCCGTCGCGCAGGATGACGACAGCGCGGACCGGTCCGATACAGGTGATCGTCGCTGTCCGCGGCCGGCCGTCGATGAGCGAGATCTCGCCGATGATCGCGCCGGGGCCGAGCGTCGCGATGCGCCTCCCGCCTTGGGCGACCGCGGCCGACCCGTCCAGGACGATGAACAGGCGGTCGCCCGGGTCGCCCTCGCGGACGAGCACGTCGCCGTCGCCGAATACCGCCTCATCGGCGAGCTCGGCCACGGCGGTGATGGCCCGGTCGGTCATGCCCTCGAAGAGCGGGACGGAACGGAGTTGGTCCGGGTCCACCGGCATGCTGGGTTTCCTCAGGTAGCGTGCGTCGACGCCGGCGACCGTAGGCGCCGCACGTCAACACCACATTAACGCCGGGCCGCTCGGCGGCGTTCGACCGCAGGGTGGCCCTATGATGGGCCCGGGCCCGATCGGCGG
>CAVRHM010000007.1:0-342151 GCA_963721015.1 uncultured Chloroflexia bacterium
CCGGATGTCTCGGGCACGGGTCGTCAGGATGTCGGCGATCTCCTCCGCGGACCGATCCTGCGCGGCGAGCTCCAGGCCCATCCGGCACAGGATCCCCTGAGCCATCGACGCGCCCTGCGAGTCGACGATGTGGATCTCCCGGTCCGGCAGCATGTCCCGGGCGACCTGGGCGGACTTGATCGTCCCGGACAGGGTGCCCGCCACGTGGACGGACACGATGGCGTCCGCGCCACCCTCGAAGGCCGCTTCGTAGGCCGCCTTGAAGTCGCCAGGTGACGAGGCGGCGGTCGTCGGGAACGGTGCGTCCGGGGCGGTCATCCGGGTCCAGAACTGATCGGTCGTCAGGTCCACGCCGGCCCGGAACGAGTCCGAGCCGAAGTTGACGATGAGCGGCACGATCGTGATGCCGGACGCCGCGGCCTCGGCGGGGTCCATGTCGGACGCGGAATCCGTGAAGATCGCGACGCGGTGCACGGGTGGGACCCTCCTCCAGGTTCCGGACCGGGCCGGTGTTGCGGGCATGATACGGGCGGGGTCCAGCCGGCGACCGGGGGTCTCACGGCAACGAGGCCGCCTGAGCCGTTAGGCTTCGACGCCATGGATCGATCCCTGTGGGCCGTCCTGGCCGGCACGTTCTCCCTGCGCTTCAGCACCGGCCTGACCGGGGCGATGCTCGGGACGTATCTCGCCACCCTGCCCGCCCATGGTGGCGAACCGGTCAGCCCGGTCGTCGTCGGCCTGTTCAGCGCCACGTTCTACATCGCCGAGCTCGTGCTGTCCCCGCTGTTCGGCATCCTGTCCGACCGCCAGGGTCACCACCGGGTGATGCTCTACGGCCCGGTCTTCGGGGCCGTCGCGGTCATCCTCACCGGCCTCACGACCAACCTCCTGATCCTTGGCGGGACGCGCTGGCTGGAGGGCGCCTCGACCGCCGCGAGCGTGCCGTCCATCCTCGGCTACCTGGCCATGGTCACGGCCACGGACGCGACCCTGCGCGGCAAGGCCTCGGCCCGGTTCGAGGGCGCCACCCTGCTCGGCCTGGGAGCGGGCTTCGCGGTCGCCCCGATCCTGTTCGCGGCCATCGGGCCGGCCGCCTTCTTCCTCAATGCCCTCCTGTACGGCGTCTCGTTCCTCATCTTCTGGACGGTCAAGGACCCGGCCGGCGAGGCCGCTGCCGTCCGGGCCCCCCACGTCGGGCTGCGGCGCTACGGGGCGCTCCTCCGGACGTCGCATGTGTGGGTCCTGGCCCCGACCTGGATCGCGGTCAACGCGTCCATCGGCTTGTGGTTCAGCCAGTCGATCTTCCAGTTCGCCAAGGAGGACCCGCGCTTCCCGGACCAGGTCCTCATGCAGGGCTTCACCGCGGTCCAGATCTCGGGCGCGGCCGTGGCCATCGGGATCGTCTTCGGACTCGGCCTGCTGTACTGGGGCAACCGATTCAAGAACCTGCGGCGGACGACGATGATCCTGTACGGGATCCTGGGCGGCGGCGTCCTGGTCGGGGCCGGGCTCGTCGTCAACCACGGAGCCGGCGCCATGCTCGTGACCATCGGCGCGGTGCTCGCCGCCGGGGCCGGGCTGTTCGTCCTGGCCGGGGCGACGCCCGCCGCCCTGGGCCTGCTGGCCGACATGTCGGAGCGTTTCCCGAACGACCGCGGCGCGATCATGGGCCTCTATTCGGTCTTCCTGGCCGTCGGCCAGATCATCGGGGCGATCATCGGCGGGTTCGCCGCCGAGGCCCGGGGCATCGACGGCATGCTCGTCGCGACGGGTGGGTTGCTGCTGGTCGCGCTCCTGCCGCTCGCCCAGCTGCGCCGTGACGAGGAGTCGCTCGTCGCCACGTCCGGCGAGCCGGCGGAGGGCGGGGCATGACCGACGGCCGGCCGTGGACGCCAGTGCCGCTGGCGCGGGGTACGCACGGCGCTGTCGTCGCCCCCCACCACCTGGCCACGGCGGCCGGCCTCCACGTCCTCCGGGAGGGCGGGTCGGCAGTGGATGCGGCCATCGCCACGAACGCGGTGCTCGGTGTGGTCATGCCCAGCGGCTGCGGGATCGGCGGCGACGCCTTCTGGCTCATCTGGGACGAAGCCCGGGCCGAGCAGACCGCGCTGAACGGCTCCGGCCGAGCCCCGGCGGCGGCCGATGCCGCGGCCCTGCGTGCCGCCGGTCTACGGGTCCTCCCCAAGCGCGGCCCGCTGTCGATCACGGTCCCCGGGGCCGTCCGCTCGTGGGGCGATGCCCACGCCCGGCACGGTCGCCTGGACCGGGCACGGGTCCTGGGTCCGGCCATACAGCTGGCCCGCGACGGCTTCCCGGCCACGGCGACGTTCGCCGCCGCGGTCGAGGGCACGGCGCCGTTCGTGCGCGAGGCCCTGGGCTCGGATGCCGGCTTCTTCGCCGTCTACCGGCCGGCCGGCCGCCCATGGCGGCCCGGCGAACGGGTCCGCCTGCCGGCCCTGGCCGCGACGCTGGAGCGCCTGGCCACCGACGGCTTCGACGCGTTCTACGAGGGTGACCTCGGGGAGCGCCAGGCTCGTGGTCTTGCCGCCGCCGGCTCGGCCATCTCGGCCGCCGACCTGCGCGAGCACACCTCGACCTGGACGGACCCGCTCCGTCTCGACTACCGGGGCACGACCGTGACCACTCATCCGCCGAACAGCTCGGGGATCGTCGCCCTGGAGCTGCTCGGGATCCTGGCCACCTTCGAGCCGCCGGCTTCGGACGCGTTCGGGCCGGACGGGGTACGCGACCCGCGCTGGATCCATCTCGGCCTGGAGGCGGCCAAGCTGGCCATGGCCGACCGCGACGCGACCCTGACCGACCCGGCGTTCCGCGAGGTCCCCGTCGAACGCCTGCTCGACCCGGGCTACCACGCCGAGCTGGCGGCCCGGATCGATCTCGCCCGGGCGGCGCGTCCGCCCGCGGCCACGGTCCCGCGGGGCGGCGGCACGATCTTCCTCGGTGTCGTCGACGGGGAGGGCAACGCCGTCAGCCTCATCGAGTCGAACTACCTCGGCTTCGGCTCCGGCGTCGTGGATCCCGAGACCGGGATCCACTACCAGGACCGCGGCGCGTACTTCAGCCTGGACCCGGACCATCCCAACGTCCTGGAGCCCCGCAAGCGGACCCTCCACACGCTGCTCCCCGGGATGCTGTTCCGGGACGCCGGCGACGGCCGCGGCGCGCGTCCCTGGATCGTCGCCGGCTCGATGGGCGGCGATGCCCAGCCGCAGCTCCATGCCCAGTTCGTGTCGTCCGTCGTCGATGGCGGGCTGGACGTCCGGACCGCGGTCGCCGCGCCCCGTTGGTACGTGGAGCCACTCGATCACTTCGAGCCTCCGACCGATGTCCACCTGGAGCCCCGGCATGCCGACGGCATCGCGCCGGCCCTGGCGGCCCTGGGTCACGACCTCGGCCCAACCGAGGCGTTCGACGGCAACCTCGGGCACGAGCATGCGATCGAGCTGGTCGGTGGTGGCCCGGCCGCACCCGACGGGTCCGTCGCCGCGGCCACCGACCCGCGTAGTCAGGGCCTGCCCGCTGTCTGGTGAGGACCGGGGCGTATGCCATACTCGGTCGGCCGGTGGCCGGCAGCGCTCACACGACGTCGCCACCGGCCTCGTCATCGCCCGAGCGCGAGCGCAGGAGGGAGCCCGTGACCTCGAACGTCAGTCAGAACTACCCGTACACGAGCGAGTCCGAGGGCGACCGCGCGGCGACGGTCGACCGGCTCGTGGCCGAACGGGATGGACTGGCGACGACGCTGGCCGCGGAATCGACCCCGCTCGACGACAACCCCCGGTGGTGGGTCTGGAAGTGCCCGACGAAGGGGTGCCCGGGCCTCCTCCACGCGGCGGGGTACGCGGCCGAGAAGCACGCCGTGTACGTCGTCTGCGACGGGACCTGCGCCAAGACGTTCCTGCGCTGACCTGGCGCCAGGAACCGGACAGGCGCTGACCGGCGCCCGTCGTACCCTCGCCCCATGACCGAGGCCACCGACCACCGACCGGCCGACGCGACGACGCCGGCTGAGCCGCCGGCGGCGCTCGATCTGCCGACCGCACGACGGCGCCTCATCACCGAATCGATCGGCATCGCCGTGGCCGCGACGGCGTTCGGCTTCGTCTACGGCCTGGCCGCGCGCGATGCCGGCTTCTCCCCGATCGAGGCGGTGGCGATGAGCACCATCGTCTTCGCCGGCGCGGCCCAGTTCGCCGCCGTCGGCTACGTCGCGGCCGGCCTGCCCTGGCCCGGGATCATCCTGCTGACGGCGCTGCTCAACGCGCGCCACCTGCTCTACTCGGTGGCGCTCGGCCCGTCCCTGCGGGGCGTCCGTTTCCCGACGCGGGCCCTGATCGCCCACCTCCTGACGGACGAGGCGTTCGCCCTGTCCCTCGCCCACTTCCGACGCCTGGGCCGGACGGACGTCGGGGGCTACTGGATCGCCGCCATCGGGGCGACGTTCATCCCCTGGAACCTGGCCTCGCTCGCCGGGGCGGTCATCGGCGGCCAGGTCGAGGACCCGAACCGGTTCGGCATCGACATCATCTTCCCGGCCGCGATGATCGGCCTGGCCGTCGGGCTCATCACCGGGCGCCGCGAGCTCGTCGCGGCGATGGTCGGGGCGCTGGTCGGCGTCGGTGTGGCGCTGGTCTCGTCGCCGGCCATCGGGATCATCGTCGGCGGACTGGTCGGCCCGTTCGTCGGGCTGCTCGTGCCCGACACCCAGGCCCGCGAGACGGCGCCCCTGGGGACGACCGCCTCGGCGGAGCGCTTCGCGATGCCCGGCTCGCATTTCAAGGAGGAGCCCGCGCCGGAACCGGATGCCGGGGACCCGGAGGCACGGCCGTGACCACCGACCTGGTCCTCCTCGCGGTCCTCATGTTCGCCGTCACCTATCCGTCCCGGGCCATCGGCATCCTCGCCCCGGGCATGGAACGCCTGCCCAAGCCCGCTCTCGACTACCTCCAGCTCGTCGGGCCGGCGGTCCTGGCGGCCATCGCCGCGGTGACGGTCCTCGTGCTCGTCGATGACGAGAGCGGCCAGCCATCCCTGACCGTCGGGATCGAAGCCGTCGCCGTCCTCATCTGCCTCGGCGTCGTCGCCTGGCGCAAGAACCTGCTGCTCGGACTGGTCGTGGCCGTCCTGATCGTCGCCGTCGCGCGGGCGACGGGGCTGACGCCGATGCCCGTCTAGGCCGACACCTCGCGCCGCGCTCGACGCTCGAGCAGGTCGAGGAGGATCGCACTCCACAGCATCGCCTCATCGGCGCGGAAGATCCCCAACCGCCCGACGTACGGGCGCAGGTCGTCGCGCAGGACCTCCCAGACCGTGCCCTCGCGCTCGACGAGCTCGACGTATCGGGCGACGGCGGCGTCGGCCGCGCCCGGGTCGACCCGATCGAGCAGCTGGAGGTGGATCGCCCCGAGCGAGGTCCAGATGGCCGTCCCCTGGTAGTCGGGAACGAAGGCGCGCTGGACCCGATCCTCGTGGGCCGGATCGACGCGGGCGACGTAGCGCAGCGGCAGCGGGTCGGTCAGGCCGGCCTCGTCGGCGGCGGCCAGGGCCGAGCGCAGGCCAAGGTCGTCGGGCACGACACGGAGCCAGAATGGGAAGACCAGCCCGTCCCCGGCCACGACGTCGCCGCCGGCCAGGTCCGTGAAACGCCGACCGTCCCAGAATGCGGCGACGAACCGGACCACGGCCCAATCGGGGACGGGCGACGGGAACCACCCGGTCTCGCGCAGGATCCCGTCGAGCGCGATGAGCATCGTGTTGGCATAGGCGTTGCTGGAGGTGACGACCGTGTCGCGATGGCCGGAGAAGCGCCGGTCATCCCGGACGAGGCCGGTCGTCGGGTCGAGGACGATGGCCCCGTAGCGGCGGACCTCCGGCTCCAGCCAGTGCGCATGCCGCGCGACGAGGTCATCGGCGCCGCACGCGCGGATGGCGTGGAGGAGGAGCGGCAGCGAGTCGATCCCGAACGTGTAGACGTCCCGTGGCCGACGTCCCGGGAAGATGGTCGTCGTGACCTGACCGCCGGACGACCACGCGTCGAGCGCCCAAGCGAGCGACGCCCGCAGCTGATCGCCGAACCCGGTGGCGACCAGCGGCTCGGCCGAGAAGCCGGTGTCGCGCGTCCAGAACTGGCGGAAATGCCCGCCGGAGGCGGCGAAATGGTCGCCCGCCCATGACGCTTCGACGCAGGCCCTGGCGATCGCGATCGCGTCGCCCGGGTAGCGGCGGTGGCCGAGCAAGACCCGCCGGGTGATGGCCGCCGCACTCGTCGCGTAGGCCGGCAGGATGGCCGGGTGGAGCATCGCTCGCAGGGACATGGCGGCAGTCGTGCGCGCGGGCGCCGGCGTCAGCCGCGCCGGGCGTCGGCCTCGATCTCGACCAGGAGGTCGGGGCGGATGAGGGCGCGGACGACGACGAGCGTGGCGGCCGGCCGGACGTCGCCGAAGACCTCGCCGTGAACGCTCGCCACGGCGTCGGCGTGGTCCGCGTCGGTCAGGTACATCCGGGTCCGGACGACGTCCGTCAGGGCGAACCCGGCCTCGTCGAGCGCCCGCCCGATGATGGCCAGCACGGCCCGAGCCTGGCCGGCCGGGTCGCCGAGGTGCTCGCCGCTGGGGTCGGTCGTGCCGGCCACCCAGCAGTCGTCGCCGACGACGAGCGCCCGGCTGTAGCCGTACGGTCCCTCCCAGGGGCTGCCGGACGTGACGCGCCGGCGGTCGACGGCCATCGTGACGTCAGGCCGGTGGCGGGAAGCGCGGGTCGTCCGCCCGCCAGGCGAGGACCTCCGGATCGCGTGCGATGGCCAGCAGGAGGCCGGCCAACAGCGTCGTCCGGGGCACGATCGAATCGACGTCGAGGTACTCGGCCGGGCTGTGGTCGTTGCCGCCGATGGGACCCAGGCCGTCGAGCGACGGGACGCCCATGCCGGACGTCGTGTTGGCATCGGACGCGCCGCCCGTGGCCGTGTCGTGGACCTCGAACCCAAGCCGGCGAGCGATGTCCTGGGCGTGCTCCACGAGCCGGCCGCTCCGGGTCAGTTTCTCCATCGGTCGCCATGACACGCGGACCTCGGTCTCGACGGTCGTGTCCGGGACGTCGGTCGCCTCGGCCAGCTCGCGGATGGCCGCCTCGACCGCGGTCAGGCCGGCTGCGTCCGTGGAGCGCACGTCGACATCGAGGTCGCAACGCTCGGCGACGACATTGGGCCGGGTGCCGCCGCTGATCCGGCCGACGTTGACCGTCACGCCAGGCCAGCGCCCATCGAGCGCGTGCAGGTCCCGGACGAGCCGGGCCGCCTCGAGGATCGCGCTCCGCCCCTTCTCCGGCTCGACCCCGGCGTGGGCCGCCCGGCCGTGGACGGTCATGCGCGTGTCGAGGATGCCCTTGCGGGCCGACACGATGTCGCCGTTGGCGCGGGCACACTCGAGGACCAGGCAGGCATCGACATCCGCGGCGACGTCCCGGATGTGGGCCGACGACGACGGCGACCCGACCTCCTCATCCGGGTTGGCGATGAAGGTCAGCCGCTCGAACGGGACGCCATCGAACTCCTCGATGATGGCCTTGATGGCGTACAGGCCGGCCAGGAGCCCCGACTTCATGTCCGTGACGCCCGGGCCGTAGGCCGTGCCGTCGTCGATCCGGAACGGGCGCGCGGCCGCCGTGCCCGGGTCGAAGACCGTGTCCATGTGCCCGATGAGCAGGACCCGGGCGCCGCCCTTCCCGCCGTCGATGGTGGCGACGATCGTGTTCCCGAAGCGGCCCTCGGGGTCTGGCCGGATGTCGATGTCGGCGCCGAGCCCCGACAGGAATCCGGCGACCCAGCGACCCACCTCGTTGACGCCGTCGGGTGTATACGACCCGCAGTCGATGTTGACCAGCCGCTCGAGATCGGCGAGGTAGGCCGACAGGTCCCCGGCGATCGACCCGCGGAGCGCGTCGAGTTCGCGATCGGCGGAGGTCTCGATGGTCATCAGCCGGCAGTCTACGCGTCCATCCGTGTTGCTATCCTGCCGGGACCGTGCGACTGGTCGAGATCCGCCTGCTCGAAGGCCCCAACGTCTACCGGCTCGAGCCGGTGGTCAAGCTGGAGCTGGCCATCGGCCGGCGGCGGACGTGGTACGGCCAGCGGGACCCGGCGCGGCACGCGCTCGTCCGGCTGGGTGCCGCCATCCCGGCCCGGGACTGGCCGGACCCGATCGCCGCCGTAGCCACCTGGATCCGCCGGCTGCGCGTGGATCACGGCGAGGGGCGTGCCGGCCTGGCCGTCCATCGCTCGTCCGACCCGGGCCACTGGATCGTCACCTGGCCGTGGACCGGGGAGGAGCGGGCCCGGGTCCTGACCGAGGCCGCCCTGGCTCTGGCCGAGCGAGATGTCTCGCCATCGCGCACCGCCCAGCTGACCGGCGCCCAGGAGCGGATCGTGGCCCGCTGGATGGAGCGCATCGCCGAGGCCCGCACATCCCCACCGACGTGGATCCGGGACGACCAGCGGCGCGTACCGGTCGTCTCGGTGTCCGGGACGAACGGCAAATCGACGGTCACCCGGTTGATCACCCACATCCTCCTGCGAGCCGGACGCCATGTCGGGACGACGACGTCCGACGGGGTGCTCGTCGACGAGCGGATGGTCGACCCCGGTGACTGGACCGGCCCCGGCGGCGCGCAGCAGATCCTGGCGCGCTCGGACATCGACATCGCGGTCCTCGAGACCGCCCGGGGCGGGATCGTCCTGCGCGGCATGGGCTACGAGTCGAACGAGGCGTCGGTCCTGACCAATGTGTCATCGGACCACCTCGACCTTCACGGCATCCACACCCTGCCGGAGCTGGCCGAGGTCAAGGCGACGGTCTGCCGGATCACCCGCCCGGATGGCCTGGTCGTCCTGAACGGCGACGACCCGCTCGTCGCGGCCGTCGCCCGCCGGGTCCGGGCCCCGGTCGCCTACTTCAGCACGGCCCCCAGCGGCTCGCTGCCGACCGTCGTCCGGCACCACCTGGCGCGCGGCGGCCGGGCCTACCTGGTCCGGCGCGGGATGCTGACCGAGGTCGACGGCGCCGCCGAGACCGACATCGCCGAGGTCGCCCGCATCCCGATCACGATCGGCGGGCTGGCCCGCCACAACGTGGCCAACGCCCTCGCCGCCGCCGGTGGGGCCCGCGGCGTCGGCGCGTCGATCGACCAGGTTCGCGACGGCCTGCTCGACTTCCGGCCGTCGACCGACCGCTCGCCCGGCCGCCTCAACCTCTTCCGGCTGGGTTCGCGGCTGGTCATCGTCGACTTCGCCCACAACGAGGCGGGCATCGCGGCCGTGCTCGATGTCGCGGAGGGCATCGCGGCCGGGGCCGCCGGTCGCGCGGCACCGATCACGGCGATCATCGGGACCGCCGGAGACCGGCCCGACGACACGCTCCGGGGCATCGGCCGGATCGCCGCCCAGCGGGCGCAGCGGGTCGCGATCAAGGAGACCCGCAACTACCTCCGGGGCCGGACCGAAGCGTCCGTCGTCGGGGAGCTGCTGGCCGGCGTGAAGGCCGGCGGTGGCATCGCGGCCGACGTCCCGGTCTACGAGAGCGAGACGGTCGCGCTGCGCGCCGAGCTCAACGGTCGCGGCCCGGACGCCCCGCGGGTCATCGTCCTCATGTGCCACGAGGACCGCGAGGGCGTGTTCCGGTTGCTCGACGACCTCGGGGCCCGGCCGGTCGACGTCTCGGCCGAGCTCACGACGCTCGTGCCTCGCCTCCAGGAACGGCCGCGCCGGGGCTGACCCGCGAGCCGCCATCCGCGCGACCGCCTTGTGGGCGGTCGGTGGTCGGCGCATGATGCGGCCGGGACGGGCCGGCCCGCTGCGGGCCTCGGCCGGACCAGGCACGGAGGGAGTGCTCGTGGAGATGGCCGTCGGGCTGCTGCTCATCCTCGTCTCGGTCGTGCTCATCGCGTTCATCATCCGGACGGTCCAGGCGAACATGCCCCAGGCCTGACCCTCAAGCGCGACGCGGCCACCAGGCCTGGACGTCGACCCGCGCGGCGAACCGGAGGCGAGGCGGGACATCCGGGAGCGCCAGGCCGTGGGCGGTGGCCATGGGCGAGGCGTCCAGCTCAGCCGTCGCCGGCTGGAGCGGCCACGGGGCGTGCCGGATCTCGGTGCGCTCCAGGCGGCCGGCACCATCGACGGCGAAGAGCCGCCAGCGCTCCGTCGACCAGGCATCGAAGGAGCCCGGCGCGGCGGGCTCGACCGGGCCGGTCGGCCGGTAGCGGCCGCGGAACGCGGCCGGCGCCATCCGCGCGTCGATGCGCGTCGATCGGTAGTCGATCTCGCCGCCGATGGATTCGACCGTCATGTCGGCGAGTGCATAGGGCAGGTGGAAGGCCAGGCGAGCGCCCTCGACCGTCAGTCGGCTGGCCGCGTCCAGGCTCAGGAACCAGACCCCTGACCGACCCTCGTGGGTCACGTACGTCCGCACGTTCAGCTCGGGGAACGCGCCCAGGACCGGCGGCGCGGGCAGGCCGCGCGGGCCGACGTCGGCCATCCGGAACGGGACGATCCCGAGCCATGCCTGGCCGTCGAACGTGTCGAGCTCGAGGCTCGGTGGGAGGTGCGGCCGGAGCGCATCGGCATCCACGGGCCAGTGGGCGAACAGCAGGTCCAGCCAGCGCATCCGCATGACCCACGGGCGGCGGGTCAGGTCGGGCGAGAATCTGCTACTCACTGATAGCACGATACCGTCGCCGGCGAGCGTGTCAAGGCGTGGGATGATGGCGCCATGTCCGACCCGACGACCGTCGACGAGTACCTCGCCGGCCTGCCCGACGCCCAGCGCGCCTGGATGGCGGAGCTGCGCGCCACGATCAAGGCCGCAGCCCCGACGGCCGACGAGGTCATCACCTACAAGATGCCGGGGTTCAAGACCCACGGCCGGTTCCTCGTCTCGTACGACGCCTACAAGCGCCACTACAGCCTGTTCCCGGCCAGCGACGAGGTCGTGCGCGGCCTCGGGGCGGCCGTCGAGCCCTACCTGGCCGGTCGGGGCACCATCCGCTTCCCGGCCGAGCGCCCGGTGCCGGTCGACCTGGTCCGGCGGATCATCGAGATCCGGGTCGCCGAGAACGACGCGGCGGCCGCCAAGGGCTGACTCAACCGTCCGGGGCCTCCGGCTCGCCCGGGTCGGCGGCCGCCGTGGCGCCGGGCGAGGTCTCCGCGGCGGCCGTCGTCTCGCGGTCCGCGAGCAACAGTCCGTCCTCGATCGTCCAGGTCAGCCGGACGGGGTCGCCACGGCGGAGCTCACGACCGCCGCGCTCACGCGGCTCGCGGACAGCCACTCGCTGGCCACCCTCGAGCGTGAGCTCGTACTTCGTATCGGGCCCGAGGTTGAGCACCTCCCCCACCGTGGCGTCGACGACATTCGACCCGGGCTCCGCGGCCGACCCCGCATCGACGATCCTCGTTCGCTCAGGGCGGATCACCAAGGCTGCCGCCGATCCCGCCTCGAGCGCGGCCCGCTCGGCAGTGCTACGAGCGACGCGCCAGCGCGAGGTCCCACGAGTCATCCACCCGCCATCCGCGCCGTCGGCCTCATAGCGACCGCGCAGGATGTTCGATTCGCCGATGAAGTCCGCGACGAAGAGCGACGCCGGCCGGTCGTAGAGGTCCTCGCCGTTCCCGAGCTGCTCGATCCGACCTTCGCTGAAGATCGCGATGCGGTCGCTCATGACGAGCGCCTCTTCCTGGTCGTGGGTGACGTACAGGACGGTCGCCCCCAGTTCGCGACTGACGCGGATGATCTCGAGCTGGAGGGACTCGCGCAGCTTTCGGTCGAGCGCTCCGAGCGGTTCGTCCATCAACAGCAGGCGCGGCTGGAAGACCACGGCCCGTGCCAGTGCGATCCGCTGCTGCTGACCACCCGACAGCTGCCGTGGATAGCGGCCGCCGAGGTCCCCCAGCTTGACCAGGTCGAGGGCATCGGCCACGCGCCGATCGATCTCGGGTCGCGGCTGCCGCCGCATCTGCAACGGGAAGGCCACGTTCTGGGCGGCCGTCATGTGCGGGAAGAGCGCGTAGTTCTGGAAGACCATCCCGACGTCCCGGCGATGGGGCGGCACGCGGGTCATGTCCTGGCCGTCGATCTCGAGCGAACCGCCGCTCGGGGTCGTGAACCCGGCGATCATCCGCAGCGTCGTCGTCTTGCCCGAGCCGGACGGGCCCAGCAACGTCACGAACTCCCCGCGACGGACCTCGAGGTCGATGCCGTCGACGGCGAGCGCGCTGCCGAACGTCTTGCGCAGCCCGTGCAGGACGAGGGCGGGTTGCTCGGCCGTCACGATGAAGGCGCCTGGCGGCGGACGACGAGCAGCAGGACGAGGAGCGTCGTCGTGACGACGAGCAGCGTGGTCGAGACGGCCGCGACGGTCGGGTCGACGGCCTGGCGGACCTGCTCCCACATCTCCGTCGGCAGCGTTCGGAACCGCGCCGAGGTCATGAAGATCGCGATGACGACCTCGTCCCACGAGGTGATGAACGCGAAGATCGCGCCGGTCAGGACGCCGGGGAGGATGATCGGGAACGTGATGCGCGTGAAGGTGCGCCATGGATCGGCGCCGAGGTTGGCCGCCGCCAGCTCGAGGTTGCGATCCATCGTCCGCAGCGACGTCGCGACCGCGACGACGACGAACGGCAGCGCGAGGGCCGTGTGGGCGGCCACGAGCCCGACGACCGTTCCGGCGATACGCCACTGCACGAACAGCCCGAACATGCCGATCGCGATGACCACGACCGGCACGATGAGCGGTGAGAGCACGAGAGCGTTGATCGCGGTCCGGCCGAAGAACCGGCCCCGGGACAGGCCCAGCGCCGCCAGCGTGCCGAGCACGGTTGCGAGGATCGTCGTCAGGATGGCGACCTGGAAGCTGTTGGCGAGCCCGGTCGACCACTGCCGATCCGTGACCATGCGCTCGTACCAGGCAAGCGTGAAGCCCTCCGGCGGGAAGCTCAGGATCCGTGCCTCGGTGAAGCTCATGGGCACGATCACGAGCGTCGGGGCGAGCAGGTAGAAGACGGTCAGTCCGCCGAGGGCCACCATCAGGATGCGGCGCGGCTGGCGCCACGAGTCGCTCAACGCCTCAGTCCTCGACCGCGCTGCCGAACACGTCGCGCAGGTGGACCGCGCGCGACGAGATGAACAGGATGACCAGGGTGATGGCGACGAGCAGCACGCTCATCGCGGTCCCGAACCCCCAGTCGAGCCGTTGCTGGATCTGCTGCACGATCAGCTGGCTGATCATCTGGTCGCCCAGGCCACCCAGCAGCGCCGGCGTGATGTAGAAGCCGAGCGCCAGGACGAAGACCAGCAGGCAGCCAGCCAGGACGCCAGGCAGGCTCAGCGGGACGAAGATCCGGGTGAAGGCCGCGAACGGCGACGCGCCCAGGTTCGCCGCGGCCCGCCCGTACTCCGGGTCGATCCGCCGCATCACCGCGTAGATCGGCAGGACCATGAACGGCAACAGGATGTGCGACATCCCGACGATGACCCCGGCCGTCGTCCGGATCAGGGTCAGCGGCTCGGAGATGAGCCCGAGGTCCTGGAGGAACCGGTTGATGACGCCGGTGTCCCGCAGGAGGACCTGCCACGCGAAGGTGCGGACCAGCAGGCTCGACCAGAACGGGAGCAGGACCGCGATGAGCAGGAGTCCGGCCCACCGGCCGGGCACGATCGACATCAGGTAGGCGAACGGGTAGCCGATGACGAGACAGGCCACCGTCGACAGCACCGCGATCCAGAACGTGTTGAGAAGGACGCGGACGAACGCCTCCTCGGCGAAGAAGCGCTCGTAGTTGGAGAGCCCCGCGTCGACCGGGTCGGTCACGCTCCGGACGACCATCACCAGCAGCGGCACCAGGAAGAACGCCGCCAGGAAGACGGTCGCCGGGATGACCAGCGCGCGACCAGCCCCCGCGGCGCACGCCGGCGAGGCTCGGCCAGGGACGGCGTCGAGTCTCGCCGGCGGTGCTCATCGTCTCAGCGTGTGCCGGTCAGCCGGTCACGACCCCTTCCAGGCCTGCCACGCGGCGTCGATCTCGTCGAAGTTCTCGCCGAGGTAGGTGTCGTCGAAGTAGCGCCGAGTTCTCGTCGGCGTTGGTGACCGAAAGGTCGTTGACCATCGCCGGGTTGGGCTCTGAGTTGATATTGGTCGGGCCGTACGGGATGAACTCGGAGGGTCCCGCATTGACGGCGGCGCACGCCGTGTAGGCGATGAACTGCATCGCCGCGTCCTTGTTGGGCGACCCCTTCGGGACCACCAGGTAGTCGGCCGTGACGATCTGTTGGTTCCACTGGATCTCGACCGGCTTCTGGTCGATGTTCTTGGCGCTCCAGCCGCGACCGTTCCAGATCATGGTCATCGCGATCTCCCCGGAGCCGATGAGCTCCTGGGACTCGGCGCCCGACGACCAGAACACGATGTCGTCCTTGATGGTGTCGAGCTTCGCGGTCGCGCGTTCGAGGTCGAGCGGGTAGAGGTCGGCCGGCGCGACGCCGTCGGCCATGCAGCGCGAACTCGAGCATGCCGCCCTCGGAGTAGTCCCACGCGCCGCGCTTGCCCGGGATCTTGGTGGTATCGAAGTAATCGGCCCATCCCTCGGGGACGGCGCCCGCGGTCGCCTCGGTGTTATAGGCGAGGACGACGCCGTAGGTGATGTCCGGGATGCGGTAGTCGGTGATGCCGAGGTCGGCATTCAGCTCGTCTCGCGGGATGATCGAATAGTCGAGCGGCTCGAGCAGGTCGGCGTTGGACGTCGAGACCGAAGTCGTTGCCGACATCGACGACGTCCCAGGTCACCTGTCCGGCTTCGACCTGGGCCTGGATCGTCGCATTCGAGGAGTTCTCATCCTCGGTGAACTGCACGCCCGTCAGCTCGGTGTACGGCTCCAGCCAGGCCTTGCGCTGCGCCTCCTGGTAGACGCCGCCGAACGAGACGAACGTGAGCGTCACGCCCTCCTGTCGAGGCGGGTTGCAGGCCGCCGAGTCCCCGGCGGCGCCCGAGGCACCAGCGCTGCCGCCGGTCCCGAGGCGGCAGGTGACGACGCGCCTCCGCCGTGCAACCGGCGACGATGGCGCTGAGTCGCGAACGAATGCGACGATCGTTGTCCATCGATGCATGCTCGATCCTCCTTCTTCGAGCCTTGCCGCAGCGGCCCGCGGCGTGGGCTCCGTGGCGAGCTCCTTCATCAGGACGGATGCATCGTAGTCCGCAGCGGAGGCTGGAACAATGGACGTGATTCGCACGCTGCCCGGTGCGAAGATGAGCGGGATGCGCGGGCTTGTCCTGCTCAACGGACGCGTGTTCACGGCCCGGCCCGGCGAACCGCCGTTCAGCGGCGGCGTCGCGATCGTCGGCGACCGGATCGTCGCCGTCGGCGGCGACCACGCCGCGCGTGCCGCCGCTCCGCCCGATGCGCAGGTGATCGACGTCGCCGGGCGGACGATCCTGCCGGGCTTCGTCGACGCGCATCACCACCTCGCGTTCACCGGCGCGGAGCTGGCCGCGGTCGACGCGCGATACCCCGGCGTGGCGACCATCGCTGACCTCGTCGCCCGGATCGCCGAGGCGGCCGAACGGACACCCGATGGCGAGTGGATCCGCGCCGTCGGGATGAACCCGGAGCTGTTCGGCGACGGCCGCCTGCCGACCCGCTGGGACCTCGACGAGGCGACGCGAGTCCATCCGGTGCTGGTCCAGCACATGAGCGGCCACCACGCCCTGGCCAACAGCCTCGGGCTCGAACGGCGCGGCCTGACCGACGACGTCGCCGATCCGGAGGGCGGGCACCTCGTCCGCGACGAGCGGGGCCGCCTGACCGGCTATTGCCTCGACGCCGCGCAGCAGCTCGTCGTCCCGCCGGCCGTCGATATCGGCCACCACGGCCCGGGGTTCCACGACGACGCGCCCCTCGACGGAGATCGTGGCCGACATCGACCGCGGCTGCCAGGCGGCCCTCGCGGCCGGGATCACATCGGTCGTGGACGCCCAGGTCACCCGACGCGAGCTGGCCGGCTACCGGATCGCGCGCGAGCGGGGCCTGCTCGACGTCCGCATCACCGCGATGCCGATCTCGTCGCAGCTCGACGAGTACGCGTCGATCGGACTGGCCGGGCGGTTCGGCGACGACCGGCTGGCCATCGGACCGATGAAGTTCTACGCCGACGGCGCGCTGACCGGCGGGACGGCGTCGTTCACGACACCGTACGGCCACGACGGCGAGTTCACCGGCTCGCTGTACTGGTCATCGGAGGAGGACTTCCGGGCGGCGATCGTCCGCGCGCACGCCGCCGGCTGGCAGATCGGCGTCCATGCCCAGGGCGACCGCGCGATCGACCGGGTCCTCGACGCGTACGAGGCGGCGCTGCGCGCGCATCCCCGGACGGACCACCGACACCGCATCGAGCATTGCGGCGGGCCGCGACCCGACCAGGTCGAACGGATGGCCGCGCTCGGGGTGATGGTCGTCGGCCAGCCGCGCTACTTCTGGGACGCCGGCGACGGCTGGCTGACCGTCTTCGACGCGGAGCGCGCCCACCGCCTGCAGCCGTACCGCGAGTTCATCGACGCGGGCGTCCGGTTCGCGCTGTCGAGCGATGCCCCGGTCGCCTCCCACCGACCGCTCGACACGATCGCCTCGGCGGTCCTGCGGACGACCGTCTCGGGGGCCGTCGTCGGGCCCGCGCAGGCGCTCACCGTCGAGGAAGCCGTCCGGGCGTGCACCGCCGACGCCGCCGCGTCGTTCTTCGCCGACGACCGCCTCGGCACGCTCGAGGTCGGGAAGCTGGCCGACGTCGTCGTCCTGGATCGCGACCTGTTCGCGACACCGCCGAAGCGCTGGCCGACGTCGGGGTGGACCTGACCGTGGTCGCGGGCTCGGTCGCCTACGACGCCGCACGCCTGACGGCGACGAGCGACAGCATCTCGTAGGCGAGGTTGGCGGCGAGGAACGCCGTCTGTCCGGCCGGGTCGTACGCCGGGATGACCTCGACGACATCGAACCCGACGAAGTCGATCCCGGTCAGCCGGCGCACGATCGCGAGGACGTCGTGTGACGACAGGCCGCCCGGCTCGGGTGTGCCGGTGCCGGGCGCGAACGCCGGATCGACGACGTCGATGTCGAAGCGTGATGAACGCGGTGGCATCGCCGACGCGATCGCGGATGCGCGCCGCCGTCGCGTCCGGGCCGATCGCGAGGACCTCCTCGGTCGTCAGGTAGTCGATGCCGAGCTCGTCGCGCAGCCCGGTCCAGTCGTCGGCGCCGTAGACCGAGCCGCGCAGCCCGACCTCGATCGAGTGGTCGACGTCGACGAGACCCTCCTCGATCGCCCGGCGCATCCACGTCCCATGGTTGTACCTCTCGCCGAAGTAGCTGTCCCAGGCGTCGGTGTGCGCGTCGAAGTCGATGACCGCGACGGGTCCGCGCGATCGCGTCGCCCGCAGGTGCGGCAGCGTGCAGGCGTGGTCGCCGCCGATGAGCAGCGGCACCACGCCGGCCTCGACGATCGGGGCGACGGTCGTCTCGATCGCCTCGTAGCTGCGTTCGATGTAGCCGGGGACGATCGAGACGTCGCCGTAGTCGACGCACGACAGGATGTCGAACGGCTTGACGTCGAGGTTGGGGTTGTACGGCCGGAGCATGACGCTCGCGGCGCGGACCGCGTTGGGCCCGAACCGCCCGCCGGCGCGGTAGGTGACGCCGGTGTCGAACGGCACGCCGACGACCGCCAGGTCGACGTCCTCGAGTGTCCGCACGTACGGCAGTCGGGCGAACAGTCGACGGACCGGTGAACCGCGGGCTCTGGAGCGAGTCCTCCGGGCCGTAGCGCGGCGCCCCGGCCCGGCTCATCCCTCCGGCGCCTCGAGCTCGCCCGGGTCGGCGAAGGCCGTCCCGCCGCGCGACGTGCCCGCCGCGGCCATCGCCTCGCGGTAGACCCCGATGGCGTCGTCGACGCAGCACACGACGAGGTCGCCCGGGATGGCCCGGCGGAGCGCGGTCCGGACCGCGGTCATCTCGTCGAGGACCTTGTCCGCCCGCGTCGCCCGGGACGTCCCGGCGGTCTTGGCCGCCTTGACGCCCTCGAGGACATTGGTCGCCGTCTCGCCCGCGTCGCGGCCCCGCAGGTTCTTGTCCTCGCGGACGATGATCTCGTCGAACGCCCCGGCGGCGATCGCCCCGTACTCGCGCTGGTCGCTCGTCGCGCCGGTCGCCTGGGATGCCGATGACGCCGATCGCCCGTCCGCTGCGGGCCGTCGTCTTGCGGTCGACACGCCGATCCGACCGGCCTTGGTCTGGGGCTCGACCATCATCCGCTCGACGAAGTCGGCCAGCTGGCGCATCCCGTCGACGTTGTGGCAGTAGTCGATGACGACGCGGACGCCGGCGACGTCGAGCAGGTTGAGCCGGCCTGGCGCCTGGAAGAACGACGTCGAGAACGTCCGCAGGCCCTGGCGGATGTCGTGGAGATGGGCGCCGGCCGCCCACGCCGCGGCGGCCGCGGCCAGGGCGTTGGCCACGTTCATCCGGGCTCGCCCGCCGAACGTCGCCGGGATGAGGTGGGTGTACAGGACCGGCATCGTGCGCGACCCGAGGCGGAGCACGATGAGCTCGCCCTCCGGCCGCGACTCCAGGACGAACGCGGCGTTGCCCCGCGAGGTGTGGCCGTCGACCCGGTCGAAGCCGTCCTCGCCCTTCTCAGTGGCCATGCTGAACAGCACGACCCGGCCGGCGCAGTGCCGGCCCATCCGGTAGACGTGCGAGTCGTCGGCGTTGAGGACCGCGGTCCCGGAGCGCGGCACGGCCTCGACGACGACGCCCTTGACGTTGGCCAGCTGGCCGACCGAGTCGATCCCGCCGAGGCCCAGGTGGTCGCCGGTCACGTTGGTCACGACCGCGACGTCGTTGCGGTCGTAGCCGAGGCCCTCGCGCAGGATGCCGCCGCGGGCGACCTCGAAGACGGCGGTGTCGACGGTCGGGTTCTGGAGGACCATCTGGGCCGACTTCGGTCCGGACATGTCGCCCTTCTTGATGAGCCGGCCGTCGACGACGATGCCGTCGGTCGAGGTCATCCCGACCCGCCGGCCCATGAGCTTGAGGATGTGGGCGACCATCCGGACCGTCGTCGTCTTGCCGTTCGTGCCGGTCACGCTGATGATCGGGATCCGGGCGGAGACGCCGGCAGGGAACAGTGAATCGATGACCGGCCGGGCGACGTACTGTGGCTCGCCCTCGGTCGGATGGGTATGCATCCGGAACCCGGGCGCGGCATTGACCTCGACGATGGCCCCGCCCGTCTCGCGGACGGGGGTCGCGATGTCCGGGCAGATGAAGTCGATGCCGGCCACGTCGAGGCCGACGATGCGCGCCGCCGTCTCGGCGATCTCGACGTTGTCGGGGTGGGCCTCGATGGTCCGGTCGATGGACGTGCCGCCGGTCGACATGTTGCCGGTCAGGGCGAGCTTGACCCAGGCTCCCTCGGGCAGGACGTCGTCCATCCCGTAGCCCTGGGCCTGGACCAACTCGATCGCCGCCTCGTCGACCTTGATCCGGGTCAGGACCTTCTCGTGGCCGATGCCGCGGCGCGGATCGGCGTTGGCCAGGTCGACGAGCTGGCGGACGGTGTGCTCGCCGTCGCCGGTCACGCTGGCCGGGACGCGCTCGGCGATGGCCGCGACCTTGCCGCCGATGACCAGGCAGCGGTAGTCGTTGCCGGCCACGTATGACTCGACGACGATGTCGCCCGATCGGCTCTGGCCGAGGGCGCCGGGGAACGCGGCGCGCACCGCCTCCTCCGAGCGCAGGTCCAGATGCACCCCTCGGCCGTGGTTGCCGTCGAGCGGCTTGATGACGCACGGGAAGCCGATCCGCCTGGCCGCCGCGGCGGCGCCGTCCTCGGTCTCGACGACCTCCGACTTGGGGACCGGCAGGCCGGCGCTGTCGAGGAGTCGATTGGTCAGGCTCTTGTCCGACGCGATGTCGACGCCGATGGCGCTCGTCTTCGAGGTCATCGTGGCCCGGATGCGCTGCTGATGGACGCCGTGGCCGAACTGGACGAGCGAGTGGCGGTCCAGGCGGATGAACGGGATGTCGCGGCTGACCGCCTCGTCGATGAGGGCCTGGGTCGACGGGCCGAACGCCTGGCGCTCGGCCAGACGGATGAGGTTCTCGAGCTGCGGCGCGAAGTCGAAGAAGACGTTCGGGTCGTCCGGCGCGACGAGGTGGTTGACGAGGGCGACGGCCATCCGGCCGGCCTCGATGCCGACCGCCTCCTCGCGGTACTCGTAGATGCAGTTGTACTGGCCGTCCGGACCGGCCGAGCGGGTCTTGCCATGGCGAACGTCGGTGCCAGCGAGGTTCTGGAACTCGAGGGCGACGTGCTCGGCGATGTGGCCGGCCCACGTCCCGTCGCGCAGGCGGGTGATGAACCCACCGCGACGCCCGAGCGAGCAGGCGTGGTCTTCGAGGGTCGGGATGAGGGCGACCAGCGCGTCGGTGAAGTTCGGGAGCTTGTTCGAGGGGTACTGCTCGAGGACACCGAGGTCGACGAGGAGGCGGATGACCGGCTCGCGCGCCCAGTAGTTCGGGCCGCGCAGGACGCGCGTCTCGAGGATGCGCAGGGTCGGAGCCGGACCGGCCACGGGTGCGGCGCCGGCCGTCCTCGGTCGGCGGCGCGCCGTCGCGCTGGTCGTGGTCGGCTCGGCCGTCTCGGTCACGCTGCCCTCCTGCGTCCGTGCGAGGGCGTCAGTGTACGGCCCGGACGCGGCCCGGCGGACCGTGTCGCCGCTGCGGACCGCGCGGTGCGGTGCGACGATCGCCCGGCGCGAGCGACGCGCCTAGCGGACCGCCTGGAGTCGACGCGTGATGTCGTCGAGCGTGGCCAGCCAGGCATCGTGGTCGTCAGACTCCGCCCAGAGCTCGGCGAGCTCGCCCTCGGTGCGGACATGGGCGACCGCGGCGAGGGCCGCGTCGACGAGGGCCGGCTCGACCGGGCCTAGGTCGCTGATGAGCGCCACGACCTCGTCGGGCAGCGGCGGGCCAGGCTGGCCGGCGATCACCGCGACCAGCTCGGCCGCGGCCACAGCGGCCGAGCCGACCTCGGAGCCCGGCGCGTCGATGTCGACCGTCGCGTCGAGCACGTCGTGGATCGCGTCGAGCCCGCCGTCCTCGATCTCGTAGACCCAGTCCGACGCGTCGTCGTTCTCGAATGGGCCGGTGCCCCACGCACCCATCAGCTCGAGGCGGCCTCCCCGCCCTGGATCGCGTGCAGGGTCGGGGCGATGATCCGTTCGCGGCGGCGAAGGTCGAATCGGTAGCCGGCCGGCAGGGAGTGCAGGACGACGCCGCTGATCATCAGCGGGCGATGGCCGTGGACCTCCCACGCGTCGGTCTCGGAGCGCGCCCCGTCGACGACGGTGATCGAACCGCGGCCGATGACCTCCATGATGTGGTCGGGCCCGACGACGCCGGCCGTGTCCTCGTCCACGCCGAGGCCCAGCAGCGACGGGTTCTGGGCGATGAGGCTGAGCAGCCGGCCCAGGCGGTTCCGCTGCTGGAAGTGCTGGTCGACGATGACGCCGGGCAGCACGCCGAGGCCGGCCGCGATCTGGGCCATCCGGTGCTTGGGCGTCGCGCCGCTCGCCCCGAACGCGATCATGTGCGACGACATCGCGGAGGCACCGGCCGAGGTGCCGGCCACGACCGCGCCCTGGCGGAATTGCTCCAGCACGCCATCGGCCAGACGCGTCCCGCCGATGGTCGACGACAGGCGGAGCTGGTTGCCGCCGGTCATGAAGATGCCGGTCGCGTCGCGGAGCGCGAGGGCCGTCGTGTCGTCGTTGGCCTGGGCGCGGGTGACCGCGTGGATCGTCCGGACCTTGGACACCCCGAGCTCGCCGAGGACCTGCTTGTAGCGTTCGCCGGCCTCGTGCCCAAGGGACGATGCGGTGGAGATGACCGCGACGGTCGCGTCACGGCCGCCCGCCAACGTCACGAAGCGGCTGAGGATGACGCGGTCGCGGACCTTGTCCTCCGCGCCCCCGATGATGATGACGTGGCCGTCGGTCACGGGTCCTGGGCTCCCGGTGCGAGTTGCCCGACAGGATACCCGGCCACGACCCCGCACCGTGGCCGGCGGCCCGACCTGCAAGCGGTGGTGCCCGAGCGCACCGCCAATCGGAGCTCGCAGGCGAACCAGGGCGAATCCCGACGCACGACGACAGCGAGGGCGTTCCATGCCCTCGAGATCCGCTCCAGCGGATCGGATGGAGGTACGACGACCATGGACCACTCGTCCGAGCGCGCCTTGTCAGCGTCACACCCATCGCCGTCGAATCGGCTCCCTGCCCGTTGGACGCCACGCCGAAGTCGGCGAGCCCGCGTGATCGCCGTCGTCATGGCGACCGTGGCCATGCTGCTCGCCGCAGTCCCGGCTTCGGCGACGGTCGCGTTCCGAGAGCACTACACGGACGACTACACCTTCGAGTTCGAGTGCCCGTCGGGTGAAGTCCTTGCCGTCGTCGGCCATGCCGAGGGGACCGCCCATATCCGCGTCGGCAAGGGTCGGTTCGAGTCGGCGTTCTTCGCCCACGACAATTTCGCCTTCCGCGAGGTCGCGATCAACGGATCCGGCGAGTCGCTCATCCTCGAGGCCAACGGGCTGTTCCAGGAGACCAGGGCGACGAGCCTTGGCGGCACCCTATTCACGTTCACCAGCGTGGTGGCCGGTCAGCCGTTTACCGTCAGCGATCCGGACGGCAACGTCCTCGTGCGGGATCGCGGGAGCATCCGCGAGACCATCGTGTTCGACACGACTGGCGATGACGAGCCCGGCGGCATCTTCATCGAGTCGGTCGACTTCCAGGTCAACGGGCCGCACGACGGGCTCAGTTTCGACTTCTGCGACTACCTCGGCTGACGCCGACACCGGCGACCCAGAGGTCGCCTGTGCACCTGGTGCGGCCGTCCGACGCGACTCGGTCGGACGGCCCACACTCACGGCCGGCCGCGCCATCGGTCGGGCGCGTAGGCCAGCCGTGGGACAATCCGCCGCGATGTCGGACGCGCCGTCTCCGCCCGAGCTGCGCCCGGTCCCGGGGACGGCCCGGGGTCGTGGGCGGATCGTGGTCGACCTCACCGACGTCGTGGGGGCCCCGACCCGGCGCCGAGCCAGCGTCTTCCGCCGGGCCCTCCGCCGCGAGGCGTCGCGGCTGCGCGACCGCCGGCGGGTCCTGGCCATCGTCCTCCTGTCGGTCACGTTCTCGCTCATGGCCGCCGGCTTGCTCGCTCGCGGCGACGCAGCCGGCGCCGATGCTCGGGCGTACTGGGCCGGGGTACGGATCTGGCTCAACGGCGGCGACCCTTACCACCCGACCGGCCCGTTCCTGCCCTATGTCTACGCGCCCTGGATGCTCCCGTTCTTCGCCCCGTGGGCGCTGCTTCCCTGGGACGTCGCCTGGTTCGTGTGGCGCGGCGGGACGATCCTCCTGCTCCTCTGGACGATCCACTGGGCGTACCGCCGTCGGCCGCTCACGACCGCCGTCATCTTCACGGTCCTGGCTTTCCCGTTCGGAGCCAACCTCGACACCGGCAACATCAACCTGCAACTGACCTTGATGCTGTGGGCCGCCCAATTCACCGGGCCCCGCCTGGCCGGGCTGCTGTGGGCCCTGGCGACCTGGATGAAGTGGATCCCGGTCGCCTTCTGGCCGATCCTCGCTCCCCGAGCTCGTGGCTGGGGCCTCGTCTGGCTGGCGCTCTCGATCGGGCTCAGCCTGGCCCTGCTGCCGCTGACGATCCTGCAGTTCCAGGCCCTGTTCGGGTTCGGGGCGCGGCCGCTCCGGCTCGACTATCTCGTGTTCCTGTGGGCGCTCGTGCCGTGGCTGTATCGCCGGGCCGATCCGTGGGACGTCGTGCGCCCATCGACGTGGCTCGGCTGGTTGCGCGACGCGCCCGCCAACCTCAGGCGGTCGCTGGCGCTGTAGCGTCCGGGGCGACCGGCGCCGGCGGAACGTCCTCGCGGCGGCGCTCATCGACCGGCCGGAGGAGCAGCGCGCCGACGGCGAACCAGATGGGCGCGAGCAGGAACGCGATGCGCGGCCCGAGCTCGGGCGTGCCGAGACGGACGAGCGCGTCGATGACCAGCCCGCCGGCCAGCGTCGAGACGACCCCATTGGTCGCGGTCGCGACATTGCTGATGCCCATGTACCGCCCCGACGCCGCCTTGGGGATGATGTCGGTCATCAGCGCCCAATCGACGGCCAGGAACGCGCCGGCGCCGACGCCGGTGAGGATCGCGCCCGGGATGAACAGCGGCAGGGTCGGCGCCAGGGCCGCGATCGTCATCCCGATCGCCCCGAGGACGCACGCGCCGTAGATGACCCGCTTGCGGCCGAGCCGGTTGGAGAGGCGCGCGGCCGGGATCGTCGCGGCGGCGGTCGCGAGCCCGACGATCAACGTGGCGACCGGCAGCCAGACCGCCCGATCGGCCGGCTCCGTCAGGCCCTGCGCGCGCTCGAGATAGGGCACGGACAGCACGATGAGGAACGCCGTGCCACCCAGGATGAAGAACCGGGACGCGACCAGGAAGACGAAGCTACGCTCGCGGAGGATGTCGGACCCCCAGGCCTCCGCGGCGACGGACCGCCACTTGCGCCCCTTGCGGTCGCGGGCGCGGCGGCCTTCGTCGAGGCGGAAGAACAGCGACAGCATCGTGACCAGCTCGACGAGGCCAAGGGCGATGGTCGGCCAGAAGAAGTCGCCGATGAGCAACCCGATCGAGGCCATGATCGTGCCGACCAAGAGGCCCAGGACGTTGAACAGGCCGACCAGGCCGCTGGCGATCCCGACCTGCGGCTCCGGGACGAGGTCAGGGACGTAGCCCTGGAACGGCCCCTGGGCGAAGTTCGAGCTGAACTGCAGGAGGATGACGAACGCCGCCACCGCCAGGACCGTGTTCGAGGACGCGAGCCCGACGAGGAACAGCATGTCGAGCAGCGTGCCGATGAGGATGTACGGCTTGCGCCGCCCGAAGCGGCTGATGGTGTAGTCACTGATCGTCCCGATCGTCGGCTGGACGAGGACCGCGATGATGACCCCGGCGGCGTTGACCACCGCAAGCGTCGTGTACTGGATGGTCGGATCGGGCTGGAGATCGCTCGATCCGCTCCTGGAGGATGACCCCGATGCCAGCGAACACGCCGACCAGGCCGAGCCAGTAGCTGGACAGGCGGAGTAGCTCGCCCGGCGACAGGAGCCGAGTCGGCGGCACGTCGGCGGGGTCGATCGGCGGGGGCTGGGGCGGCGGGGTCGCGGAGGACTCGCGCATCGAAGGCTCCTCGCTCGGCGCGGGCCCAACCCCGGTCGCGCCGCCGCCCATCCTACGGTGCCGCTGTCGCCTGTCCATCCCGAGCGAGGCAGACGGTCGTGCCCAAGCGAACGAGCCGGCGCTCTGTGGCGCGCGGTGCGACGAAACGGAACAGCGAGCGGTCCAACGAGTAGATGCCGGTCGATGCGAGGCCGATCGACCCGAGGCGGAACGTGAAGACCGGGTTCTCGCCGTTCCCGGCATAGTGGTGCGGCGTCCCGTCGCCAGTCAGGACCGCGAGGTTCGCCTCGCCCCCAAATCGATCGTGCATGGCGCCGAGCAGATGGGCGACCGGTTCGTCGTCACGCCAGGCGTCCTCGAGCCAGCGTGCCCCGACCTCGGTGTCGGCCCGCCCGTGGATGCGACCCTGGCTCTGGTACGTCCGCCGCATCGCGCGGTAGTCGCGCAGGTCGCCGTTGTGGCTGAATGCGAAGCGTCCGGCCGGGTCGTCGAACGGCTGCGTGTCTGGCAGGTCGAGCGTCGACAGCTTCGACGGTCGGCGCAGGTGGACGAGGGCAGCCGTCGTGGTCACGGACCCCACCCGAGCCCGCCCCTCCGGGTCGTCGCGGAACGCGCGTACGTCGCGGTGGCTCGCAAGGCGGCCAGCCTCATCGACCCAGGCCGCGCCCCAGCCGAACCCGGCGATCCCGAACCGCTCGAGGCGCTCGGTGAACGGCCACAGCTCGTCGAGCCGGAAGGGCTCTGACGCGCGCGCGACGTAGTGCTCACACATCGACGGCGATGCTACTGCCGGGTGGCGTCGGCCAGCAGGGTGTTCACGTGGACGAGCTCGTCGGCGACGGCGCGCCGTTCGGCGGCGGTCAGGTCGAGCCCCGCGACCTCGTCCAGGGTGGCCCGGGCGAGATCCAGGTCATTGAGGCGGATCGCCAACTCGGCCCGATAGAGCAGGGCATGCGCTCGGGTGATCGACGGCGCAGCCGTGTCGCGCGTCAGGCCGCTCTCGAGCGTGCGCATCGCGGCCGCGTCGTCGCCGTGCGAGTCACCCAGGCGGGCTGCGACGTCGAGGACCCGCGCCAGCCCCGGCTCGCTCTCCTCGGTCTCGTCCTCGCTGTCGCCGAGCCGCGAGACACGCAGCCAGTTCCCGCCGACGTCGACCAGGCTGAAGCCGTAGACCGTGCCCCACCGCTTGCGGGGACGGACGAGTCGCGGGATGCCGGCCACCGGCAGCCGGCCGTAGGCGGCGCGCAGACCCGCGGCCCACGACTGATACAGCGCGTCCGGGTCGGGGACGACGATGATCACGCTGGCGTAGGACTGCTCCGGGTCGAAGCCCTCGATCGCGGCGAGATGGATGTGCATGTCCTCCCGCGACACCACCGCCGACGGGTTCGGTCGGACCTGGCGATACGTCTTCTCGAATCCGAGCGCGGCGTAGAAGTCGATGGCCGCGTCGATCTCGGCGCACGGGAGGATCGGGTACATCCGCTCGTTGGGCAACGTGGTCTCCTTCCGCGTCGCTTCGGGCGCGCGATCAGGCGCAAGCTCAGGCGCGGACGCGTCTCGCGATATCTTCCGGGTACTCCGCGAAGTATCGGCCAACGACCGGGAGCTCGAAGCGACGCAGGATCGACTCCTTGGGCTCGCGTTCGAGCAGGAACTCGAACGTCGCCCGCACGAGACGCTCGACGTCGGGGGTCTCGGCGCCGTCGAGCGCGGCCGGCAGGTCGATCTCGTCGACGAGCACCTCGTGGTCGGTGGCTGACCGGTCGTCGCGGACCCGGACGGCACAGGTCCACGACCCGGGGTCGATCTCGACGCAGGCGACCTGGATGTCGGTCATTTGCCCGGAGCCTCGCCCTGGCACGTCGGACACCAGTACGTGGATCTGGGCAGGTCCGTGCCCTGACGGGTCACCCGGATCAGCGTGCGGCAGCGTCGGCAGGGTCGGCCGCGGCGGCCGTACGCGTAGAGCGGACCGGGTGCGCCACGGTCGCCATCGGTCGTGACCCGTTGTGGGCCGCGGCGCGGATCGACATTGGCGAGCAATAGCCGGCGGGCCGTCGCGACGAGCCGCGTCAGCGTCGCATCATCGAGGTCGCGGACCGGCACGAAGGGCGAGACCCGGTCGATCCACAGCACCTCGTTCTTGATGACGTTGCCGATGCCTGCCAGCGCCCGCTGGTCCAGCAGCGCCACGGCGATGTCGATGCCTGCCCGGGCCGGGTCGCGCAACCGCCGGAGCGCCTCCTCGCCATCGAAGGCAGGATCGAGCAGGTCGGGGCCGAGCTTGGAGAGCGCCCCGTGCAGCGGCTCCGCGCGCTGCTCGAACAGCTCGACGACCGGGGCATCGAAACAGACCGCGACGGAGCCCGGGACCTCGAGGACGAGCCGGGCACGAGCGGGTGGGCGGCGCCAGCGCTCGCCCGGTCGGTAGCGGTGCCACGAGCCGTGCATCCGGAGGTGGGTCCGCAGCTCCAGGCCGCCATCGAAGCGGATGAGCAGGTTCTTGCCGTGGGCCTCCACCGCATCGATCCGGCGACCGACGATCCGTCGCACCTGGGGCAGTGCTCCCGGACCCTGGGCCCGGGCCGCGGTCACATCTCGCCCGACGAGGTACGGACGCAGGCCGGCGGCCGTCCGGAAGAGCGTGTCGCCCTCGGGCATCCCGGCCTCAGCGCGCGCCGCGGAGGGTCAGGCCGCGGTAGCCGGCCACGAAGCCGGCGTCGAGGAGGGCCGGCCGGGCCGGTGCCTCGGCGACCGGGGCGCCGTCCACTCGGCGGATGACGAGCTCGCGGACCCGGTGATCGGCGACGAGGGTGGCCAGGCCACGGACGGCCGCGGCCGCAAGCGCCGGGTCGTCGAAGGCGGGGAGCGTCTGGAGCGTCGTCCCGCCCCGTTCCAGGTACGCGACCGCGACCCCGTCGACGAGCACCACGTAGGCGCCGGCGGCGCGCTGGAGCGGGCGCCGGTCGTCCTCGCCGCGCCGTGGCCACGGCAGCGCGGCGCCGTACGGGTTGGCCGGGTCGGCCGCGGCCAGCAGGTGGATGGCGCTCGCCGACCGGTCCTCCGCGGCCTCGCGGGCGGCGCGCAACCGGTCGAGGGCGCCAGCCAGGGCGAACTGCGCCGCTCCTAGCCCATCGACGAAGTAGCCGCGCCGGATCCGGCCGGCGTCCTCGAGCGCGCGCAGGATCGGATAGACGGCCGAGAACCCGCCCTCCGTCCCTTCGGTCGCCACGGCCTCGCGAGTCAGGACTCCGTGGCGCTCGAGCTGGGCGAGGGCCGTGGCGTGCGCGCGCTCGGTCGGGGTCACCTCGGCGGCCGGCTCGACGAGCGACCAGCGGCCGGCGGCTTCCGGCGGACCCAGCGCGGTCAGGCGGCCGGGCCGCGGGCGCCGGGCGCCCGAGGCGGCGCCCCCGGTCGGGCGCTTCCAGCGCAACGCGCGGAGGGGCGCGAACGTGTCGTTGGTGACTTCCCCGGCCCACACGAGGTCCCACAGGGCATCGAGCATGTCGCGGTCGCTCCCGCCGCCGGCCGCCGCGTGGATCTCGCGGTAGAAGCTCGCGCCGCGGGCCGCGAGGTGGGTCCGGATCCGCTCGTGGCGCTCCGTGGCCGGGCGCTCCACGCCGTCAGCCGGCCCGGCAGGTCGCAGGGCCTCGCGCTCGGGGCGGAAGAGCGCGATCCGGCCGTCATCGCGGCCGAGACTCCCCCGCCCCACCCAGGCCACCTCGCCCATCGCGCCCAGCTCGTCCAGCAGGCGCGGCTGGTAGCCCGGCATCCGGGCGGGCAGGACATCGCGTTCCAGGACGGACGCCGGGATGGCCACGCCGGCGAGCTGGTCGACGACCTCGGCCAGCCGTTCCAGTGCGGCCGAGCCGCGATAAGCCGGCGCGTCGGCGCCCGGTCCGGCGACCGGCACGACCCCGTGCCAGGCCGGCAGGAATCGAGCCAGGGCGACCGGATCGACCGGCTCTACCTCGCGCCGGAGCCGGGCGAGGGATCGGCGGCGGAGCAGGCGAAGGACATCCGGGTCGCACCACTCGCGCTCGGCGCCGCCTGGGCGGAACTCGCCGCGCAGGAGCGAGCCCGCGGCGAGGAGCCGCTCCAGCGCGTCGTCGACGATGCCCGCCGGCAGGCCCCAGCGGCGCGCCGGCTCGGGCGTCAGGAACGGCCCGTGGGTTCGGGCCCAGCGCGCCAGGATGCCCTCGAGCGCCCCGGTCGCCGGACCCAGGAACGCCTCCGGGACGCCGACCGGCGCCGTGACCCCGACGGCATCGCGATAGCGGGCCACGTCCTCGATGGCGATCCAGCGCTCATCGCCGGCGATCCGGACCCGCACGGACCGGCGCGAGGCTTCGAGCTCGGTCAGCCACGCCCGGGCCGTGTCGTCGTCGGCGGCGACCCGCGGCAGGACCTCGTCCGTGGCCAGGTCGCCGAGCCGCCGCAGCAGGTCGTGGACCTGGTCGACCGTCGTCGCCTGCCGGTCGTCCGCGAGCGCCTGCAGGGACAGCTCCAGGTCGGCGAGCGCGTCGGGATCGAGCAGCTCGCGCAGCTCCTCCTGGCCGAGCAGCTCGCGCAGCAGGTCGCGGTCCAGGGTCAGGGCGCCGGCCCGTCGCTCGGCCAGCGGCGCGTCGCCGTCGTACATGTAGGCGGCCACGTAGTCGAACAGCAGGCTGCTGGCGAACGGGCTGGCCCGTGGCGTCTCGACCCCGTGCACGGCGATGTCACGGCGCGCGACGCCGCCGAGTACCTCGCGCAGGGCCGGCAGGTCGAACACGTCCGACAGGCACTCGCGGTAGGTCTCGACGAGGATCGGGAAGCTGCCGTAGCGGCTGGCCACCGCCAGGAGGTCCGCGGCGCGCTGGCGTTGCTGCCAGAGCGGCGTCCGCGTCCCCGGCCGGCGGCGGGGCAGAAGCAGGGCCCGCCCGGCATTCTCCCGGAATCGACTGGCGAACAGGGCCGAGTTCGCGACCTGCCCAACGACCAGGTCCTCGACCTCGTCCGGGTCGGGGAACAGCAGCTCCTCGACGCCGGCCAGGGTCGTCTCGCCCTCGGGCAGGCGGATGGCGATCCCGTCGTCCGACCAGATCGTCGCGATGTCCATCCCGAGCCGTTCCTGGAGGCGGGCCTCCAGGGCCAGCGACCACGGGGCGTGGACTCGGCCGCCGAACGGGGTCAACAGGGTCAGCCGCCAGTCGCCGAGCTCGTCCCGGAAGCGCTCCACGACGATGCGCCGGTCGGTCGGCAGGGCGCCGGTCGCCTCGCGCTCGTCCTCGAGATAGCTGAGCAGGTTCTCGGCCGCGCGCTCGTCCAGGTCGTGGTGATCGCGCAGGCGGGCGGCCGCCGCCTCGCGGCCCTTGGGCCCCCGGTCCAGGTCGCGCTCGATCTCGCCGACGAACACGCCCATCGCCCGGCCGAGCTCGATCGGTCGGCCGACGGCGTCGCCCTTCCAGAACGGCAGCTTGCCCGGGATGCCTGGAGCCGGGCTGACGGTCACCCGGTCGTGGCCGATCTCCTCGACTCGCCACGACGACGCGCCGAGGACGATGACGTCGCCGTGCATCCCGGCCCGGAGCTCGTAGACCATCTCCTCGTCGAGCTCGCCGACGCGCCGCCCCGGCGTCCCGGCCTCGCCGACCATGAACACGCCGAACAGCCCGCGATCCGGGATCGTCCCGCCGCTGGTCACGGCCACGACCCTGGCATCGCGCCGGCCCTCGACCGTATCGGTCACGCGATCCCACACGACCCGCGGCTTGAGCTCGGCGAATTCGTCCGACGGGTAGGCCCCGGCGAGCATGCCCAGCACGCCCTCGAGGACCTCGCGGGTGAGCGACTCGTAGGGCGCCGCCCGGCTGACCGTCGCCTGCAGGTCGTCGACGGTCCAGCGGTCCATGACGGTCATGGCCACGAGCTGCTGGGCGAGGACGTCGAGCGGGTTGCGCGGGATGCGCGTCTCCTCGATAGCGCCTTCGTGCATCCGGCGGGTCACGACCGCACATTCGAGGAGGTCGCCGCGGTACTTGGGGAAGATGACGCCCTTGCTCGGCGCGCCGACCTGGTGCCCGGCCCGGCCGACCCGCTGGAGTCCGCGGGCGACCGACGTCGGGCTTTCGACCTGGATGACCAGGTCGACGGCGCCCATGTCGATGCCGAGCTCCAGGCTCGACGTCGCCACGAGGGCCGGCAGCCGGCCGGCTTTGAGCTCCTCCTCGATCTCGAGGCGCTGCTCCCTGGCGATGCTGCCGTGGTGGGCCCGGACGAGGTCCTCGCCGGCCAGCTCGTTGAGGCGATGGGCCAGGCGCTCGCTGAGCCGCCGCGAGTTGGTGAACACGATCGTGCTTCGGTGCGACCGGATGAGCTCGAGGATGGCCGGGTGGATGGCCGGCCAGATGCTCGTCCGCAGGTCCGGGCTGATGGCCGGGCCGCCGGGCTGCTCGTCGGCCGGCAGGACCTCGCCGAGAGCGCTCATGTCGTCGACCGGCACGACGACCTGGAGCTCGAGGGGCTTGCGGGCCCCGGCGTCGACGATGGCCACCTCGCGATCCGGGCCGACGCCGCCCAGGAATCGGGCGATGGCGTCGAGGGGCCGCTGGGTCGCCGACAGCCCGATGCGCTGGGCCGGCGGCGCGTCGGCCGGCCGCAGGCGCTCGAGCCGTTCGAGGCTCAGGGCGAGGTGGGCGCCGCGCTTCGTGCCGGCGATGGCGTGGACCTCGTCGACGATGACGTGTTCGACGCCCCTGAGCATCTCGCGGGCCTGGCTGGTCAGCAGGAGGTACAGGCTCTCCGGGGTCGTGATGAGGATGTCCGGCGGGTGACGGGCCAGCTCGCGACGGTCCTCCGCCGGCGTGTCGCCGGTCCGGCTGGCGACGGTGATCCTGGGCGCCTCGCCGCCGAGGCGCTGGGCCGCCAACCCGATGCCCGTCAGTGGCGCCCGGAGGTTGCGCTCCACGTCATAGGTCAGGGCCTTGAGCGGGCTGACGTACAGCACGCGGACGTGGCCGGGCGTGCCGCGGACGGGCGGCGGGCTCGGGGCGCGAGCGAGACGGTCCAGGCACCACAGGAAGGCGGCGAGGGTCTTGCCGCTGCCGGTGGGCGCGTGGATGAGGGTGTGGTGGCCGGCGCTGATCGCCGCCCAGCCTTCGGCCTGCGCCTGGGTCGGCTCGTGGAAGCTCGCCCGGAACCAGTCGCGCACCGCGGGTGAGAAGGTGGCGAGCGGGTCGTGGGCCGGGCGGTCGGCAGTGGGCGGGTCGGCAGCGACGGTGCTCACGGGATGACGAAGTATAGGCCCGTCGACGTCTTTCGACCAAATGTTCTAATCGACCGTTCGCCGCCGGTCGGGCCCGATGGCCCCCCACGACCGGCCGATTGGCCCATCCCTGCCCTTGACCGGCGTGTTTCGATGACCAGGTCGGACCGGCGATGCCGAGTCATCGGGTCCGGCGGAGAGAGGAGTCGGAGCGATGCCAAGCCTGAGCACTCCGGTCAAGGTCGTCGGAGCGCTGACCACCATCCTGCTGCTCATCGTCGTCAACCCGTGGTTCCAGATCCCGGAGGACCAGGCGACCCTCCGCGACCTCGTGACCTACGGGTTCTGGATCTCATTCGTCGTGTTGCTGATCCTGCTGTTCATGGAACGCGACCAGCCGGGCGGTGAGACGATCGAAGTCGAAGGACCCGCCTTCGCGCGGTTCCTGTTCAACAACACCAAGGCCGGGCTGTTCTGGCTGCCCATCCGCCTGTTCCTGGGCTTCGCCTGGCTCGACGCCGGCTGGCACAAGTTCACGGATCCCGAGGGCCTGTGGGTGGGATCGGCGGCCGGAACGTCGCTGCGTGGCTACTGGGAGCGCGCGGCGGCCATCCCGGACGAGGGTCGCCCGGCGATCACCTACGAGTGGTACCGGCAATTCATCCAGGTGCTCCTCGACAACGGCGCCGAGAGCTGGATGACCTACGTCATCACGTTCGGCGAGATCGCCGTCGGGATCGGGCTGATCGTCGGCTTCCTGACCGGCTTCGCGGCCTTCTTCGGGGCGCTGATGAACATGTCCTTCCTGCTGGCCGGCTCGGCATCGACCAACCCGGTGCTGTTCACTCTGGCCATCGGGATCATCCTGGCCTGGAAGGTCGCCGGCTACTACGGCGTCGACCGCTGGCTGCTGCCGATGCTCGGGACGCCCTGGCACCCGGCCGTCCTGACGGGACGGGAGACCAAGCCGACCTCCGGTTAGACGCGACCGTCGCGCCACAGTGGACACCCCCAGCACCGCCGGGGGTGTCCCGATTCCCGGTCAGTCGTCGGCTAAGGCCTCGACTTCCGCGAGCGATCGGGCGGCGAGCGCCCGGGTCGCTCGCGAGCGACACGCGCCGACATCCAGGGCCGCGACGGTCGCCCGGGTCGCCGCCAAGGCGCTCGGCGACACGCTCAGGACCTCGACGCCAAGGCCGACGAGCAGGGGGATGACCGACGGGTCGGCGGCGGCCTCACCGCACACGGCGACGTGACGCCCGCGCGCCGCGGCCGCTCGGACCACCCCATCGATGAGCCGGAGGATGGCCGGTTGCCGGGCACTGGCCAGATCGGCCAGCTCGGGATTGGTGCGGTCCGCCGCGAGTGTGTACTGGACGAGGTCGTTCGTCCCGATCGAGAAGAAGTCAGCCACCTCGGCCAGGGCATCGGCCATGACCGCGGCGGCTGGGACCTCGATCATCACGCCCAGGAGGATCGACGTGGGGGGTTCACCGCCGCGGGCAGCCACGTCCGCGACGATCGCATCGAGTCTGGTTCGCGCCCCGACGACCTCGTCGCGAGCCGCGACCATCGGGAGCATGATCCGCAGCTCCTCGCCCGGACTGCCCTCGACGAGGGCCAGGAGCTGGTCGTCGAGCAGCCCGGGCAGGCGCGCTGCCAGGCGGATCCCACGCACGCCCAGTGCTGGGTTCGCCTCCGGCGCGGCGACGCCACCTGGCCCGGCCTGCCAGGCCGCTGGCTTGTCGCCACCGACATCGAGCGTTCGGAAGACGATCGGCCGACCGGGAAGCGCCGCCCGGATGCGCCCGTAGGTCGCCCGCTGTTCGGCCACCGTGGGGGGCGTGGACCGGCCGAGGAACAGGAGCTCCGTCCGGACCAGGCCGATCCCGGCCGCCCCGGCCGCCCCGGCCTGCGCCGCCTCGGCCGGCGAAGCGACATTGGCCATGATCGCGACGCCCTGGATGACGGACGCGGTCGGCTCCGCGCCGGACTCGGTCGGCAAGGCGTCGCCCCCGCTGACCGATGCGGCCTCGAGCGCGGCGAGGTCGGCGGCATCCGGATCGACCAGCAACCGGCCGCCGGTGCCGTCAACGCCCAGCTCGGCCTGCTCCGGCAGCGCGGCCAGGTCCGCCCCGAGGCCGAGGACGAGGGGGATGCCGAGGGCCCGAGCCACGATCGCCGCGTGCCCGGTCGGGGCGCCGGCGGCCAGGGCGATGCCCGCCACCAGCTCCTGGCGAAGCCCGGCGACGACGGACGGGTCGAGGTCGTCGCCGACGATGACCGCCGGGTGTCCATCGGAGTGCCACAGGTCGGGCCGGGGATCGCCACGGACGATGGCCGCGATCCGCCGCCCGACGTCGCGGACGTCGGCGGCGCGCTCGCGGAAGTACTCGTCGTCGACGGCGCCCAGAGTCGCCGCCTGCTGCTCGGTCGTCTCGAGGATGGCGTCGTCCGCCGACCGCCCGTTCGCGACGGCCACCAACGCCGGGTCGACGATGCCCGGATCCCTGGCGAACAGGGCCTGCGCCTCGAAGATCGACCCGACTTCTTCGCCGGCGACGCTCGCGGTCTGGGCCGCCAACGCCGTCAGCTCGTCGGCGGCCACGGCCAGCGCGGCACGCAGGCGATCGGCCTCGGCGGCCGGGTCCCGGGTGACAGCCGATCCCGCAACAGGCGCGGCCAGCGGACGGCCCCCACCATTCGGCACCGGGACGGCCAGCCGTCGACCGACACCGACCCCCGGTGAACCCGGGCGACCGACGAGGACCGAGGCCGACATCAGATCCTTCCCAGCGTGATCGTGGCCGCGCCCGGTCAGCGACCGGCGACGGCGTCAGCCAGGGCGCGCAGGAGGAGGGCCGACGATGTCGCTCCCGGATCCTGGTGACCGACCGACCGCTCGCCGAGATAGGAAGCACGACCCTTGGTCGCCAGGAGCGGCACGGTCGCCAACGCCCCGGCTTCGGCCGCGTCGGCCATCGTCGCCGTGACGCCGGCGACATCCGATCCGGCGGCCACCGCCGTGCGACCGGCCGCGGCCGCCGGCATCAGGGCATCGAGCATCGTCTTCTCGCCGGCGGAGGCCTTGCCGAGGGACTGGATCCCGCCGATCGCCGCGTCGAGCGCGGCGACCAGCGCGTCACCGGGTGGCGAGGCCTCGTCGGCCGCGATGGCGCCGCCGGCGCGCATGAGCGCTGTGCCGTAGAGCGGCCCGGCCGCGCCACCGACCGTGCTGATGAGCGTTCGCCCGGCCGTCCGCAAGCGGGTCGCGCTGACGGCCCGGTCGCCGTCGCCCTCGGGCGGGCCGGCGTCAAGCAACGCGACGATGGCCCCGAACCCGCGGTCCATGTTGGTCCCGTGGTCGCCGTCGCCGATCGCCTGATCGAGGGCGGTCAGCTCGGCGGCGCGGTCGTGAAGCCGGCTCGCGGCGAGCCGCAGCCAGGCATCGATGACATCGATCATGGTGCTTCCTCGACTCGGGACATCGGCCCGGAGTCTAGTCGGGAGGATCGACGGCCGCCGCTCCAGGGAGGGAGTCGGGGCGGCGGCCGTCGACGAGAAACGCAGCCGGACCGTGGGTCCGTTGCCGTCAGACGCCCCAGCGCAGGGCGGCCGTGTGGACCGGCGCGTCCCAGTAGCCGATGAGCTCGTCGTCCAAGCGCAGCAGCGTGACCGAGAAGCCGGCCATCTCCAAGCTCGTGATGTAGTCGCCCACGAGCGACCGGGCGATGGTGATGCCGCGCCCGGCGAGGAGGTTGGCGACCGCGTCATAGGCGATGTACAGCTCGATGAGCGGCGATCCGCCCATGCCGTTGACGAAGGCCAGGACGCGCTCCCCGGACTCGAGGCCCAGGTCGTCGACGATCGGGTCGACGAGCGCCTTGGCGATGTCATTGACCGGCGCCCACTTCTCACGTCGTCGACCTGGCTCGCCGTGGATGCCGATCCCGATCTCGATCTCGTCATCGGGCAGGTCGAACGTCGGCGTGCCGGCGGCCGGCACGATGCACGAGGTCAGGGCCATGCCCATCGATCGGGCGCTCTCGTTGACCTTGGCCGCGGTCGCCGCGACATCGGCCAGCGAGCCGCCGGCCTCGGCATGCGCCCCGGCGATCTTCTCGACCAGGACCGTGCCGCCGACGCCGCGCCGGCCGGCCGTGTACAGCGAGTCCTGGACCGCCACGTCGTCATTGGTCACGACCGTGGCGACCTCGATCTCGCCGGCCACGAATTCCGCGGCCATCTGGAAGTTGAGGACGTCGCCGGTGTAGTTCTTGACGATGTGGAGGACGCCCGCCCCGCCATCGACGGCGCGGGTGGCGGCTTCCACCTGGTCCGGGACCGGCGAGGTGAAGACGTGCCCGGCCGCCGCGGCATCCAGCATGCCCCGGCCGACGAACCCGCCGTGGAGCGGCTCGTGGCCTGAGCCGCCGCCCGATACGAGGGCGACCTTGCCGGCGACCGGGCCGCCGGCCCGCGTGACGAGCATCTGGGTCGTATCCGTCGTGATGATGTCCGCGTGCGCTCGCCCGAACCCGGACAGGCTTTCGGGCACGACGTCCTCGACGGCGTTGATGAGCTTCTTCATCGTTGGGGTCCTTTCTCGCAGTCGGGCCGGGTCAGGCGGCCGCGGCCGGCTGCTCGCGGCCGAGGAACTCGTAGAGGAACGCGCCGACCAGGCCGCCGATCGTCGAGCCGAAGACGTAGACGACGATGAGCTGGTCGATCGGGACCGGCGTGGCGCCGATCGCCTGGCCGAGCACGGCGGGGCCGATCTCGCGGGCCGGGTTGAGCGACGCGCCGGTGATCGGGCCGACGAGGATGATGATCCCGTAGACGATGAACCCGATGATCAGGCCGGCAAAGCCGGATGGCGCCTTGCCCGACACGGCCGAGCCGAAGACCGTGAAGACCAGGATGGCGGTGCCGATGACCTCGGCCGCGAAGCCGATGGCCAGTCCGGCATTGGGGTTCACGGAGACGGCGCCGAGGCCGAGGGCCGCCGGGTCGTTGCCCTGCAGGATGATGAACGTCAGGCCGGCCCCGATGAACGCGCCGATGAGCTGGGCGACGATGTACCCGCCGGCGGTCCGGCCGTCGATCTTCCGCGTCGCCAGCAGCGAGATGGTCACGGCCGGATTGATGTGGCAGCCGCTGATGTGCCCGATCGAGTAGACCGCCGCGAAGATCGCGAACGCGAAGCTGAACGAGATCGTCGACAGGCCGGCGGTGCCGTCGATGCCGGTCCCGCCGGCCCCCGCGGTGAGGAAGGCGGTCAACGGCACGGAGCCCGCGCCGATGAACACGAGGATGGCGGTGCCGACGACCTCGGCGCCGAGCTTCTGGGTAAAGGTCGGGGACGACATGGTTCCTCCTCCTAGCCGGCGGCGTCGCCGGTCGTGCTGACGTAGGGCGCGAGCTCTACGGCGAGCGCCGCGATGGCCTCGTCCGCATCTGGCCCGTCCGCCTCGAGGACGATCTCGGAGGACGGGCGGATGGTCAGGCCCAACAGGGCGATCAGGCTCTTGGCATCGGCCTCGCGGCCGTCGTGGCGGATGACGATCCGGCTGGTGAACCGGCTGGCGGCCTGGACGAACCGGGCCGCCGGTCGGGCATGGAGCCCGGACGGGTCGATGACGGTCAAGGTCACGGCGGCCACGTCAGGCCTCGACGACCGTCATCGGGGGAGCTTGGCCATCGTGGCGGCGCCATCGGCGGCGGCCGCGACGTCGTCGATCCCCGCGCCGACGCTGGCCTGGACGGCCGCCAGGACGGCGCCTTCGACGAGCGGGGCCTCGCTGATCCGGACCCGACCGCGATCCGCGTCGCTCAGCTCCTCGATGGCCAACTCCAGGCTGAGCGCGGCACTCCCGAGGTCGAGCAGGACGAGGGCATGGTCGACGCCAGCGTCCAGCACGGTCCGCAGGGCGGCCGCGATGCGCGGCGCGCTGGTGCCGAGTCGTCCGTCCTCGGTCCCGCCGGCGGTCGCGAGCGGGACGTCGTCGCCGGCGACCTGGGCGACCATGTCGCGCAGTCCGTCGACGAGGGTCTCGCTGTGGGAGACCAGCACCAGGCCCACCAATCGCGCCTCCTTTCATTGCTCTCGGGTTGCCTGTTGGCGGCGATCCTCACCCGGCGGACATCAAGAAGAAAGCAAGACGGCAGCAAGAGTCGCGATGAAGGTGGCGATCCGGGGTCCGGGACGTTGCCGCTCCCCTGCCCCACCCCTACACTCGGCCGACCGTGAGCGCCCCGGCCAGCGTCCCGCCCCTCGACGCCGCCCACGCCCCGGCTGTCGTCGACGCGGCCGCCGTGCGCGCCGCCATCGGACGCTGCCGAGCCATCGTGGAGCGCCACGCGTCCTACCTCACCCGCCTCGATGCCGTCCTCGGTGACGGCGACCATGGCGACAACCTGGTCATCGGCTTCCGCGCGGTCGATACCCGCCTGGCGGAGCTGCCCATGGACACGCCGCCCGGGGAACTGCTCCAGGCTGTCGGCCACCGCCTGGTGGCGGCCGTCGGTGGGGCCTCCGGGCCCCTGTACGGGACGGCCTTCCTCGAGGCCGGCGCCCGCGCCGGCGATGCCGCGACCCTGGACGTCGCCGCCCTCGCGGCCATGATCCGAGCGGCGGCCGACGGCCTCGCCCGGCGAGGCCGCTGCGCGACGGGCGACAAGACGATCCTCGACACCCTCGAGCCGGCGACCGCCGCATTCGGGCGAGCGGCCGAGGCGGGGGCGACGCTCCCCGAGGCCGTGGCGGTCGCGCTGCCGGCGGGCGTGCGGGGGATGCGCTCCACCCGCGGGCTGACGGCTCGGCGCGGCCTCGCCCTGCGACTCGGACCCAGATCGGCCGGCCACCTGGACCCCGGTGCGGTGTCCTGCCTGCTCCTGTTGCGCGCGCTCGGTGGCCGCTGACCCCGACGCGCTCACGGCGCGCATCGAGGCCCTCGAACGCGAGCGCCGACGGGCGTTCGATGACGCCCAACGCGAGGCTGATGCCCTCTTCGCCCAGTACCAGCTCAGCCAGCTCATCGCCTCGGGCGGCACGCTCGACGAGCTCGCCTGGGCCGTGCTGACCGAGCTCCTCCGGCTCGCCGATGCGGGCGGTGGCGCGATCTGGCTGGGCCCGCCGGACGGCGGCGATCTGCGGCTCGTGGCAGCGACCGGCGACGCAGCGCGCCACCCGGCGCCCGAGGCCATGGCTGACATCGACGCGGCCCGGACCTGGGTGGACAAGCTGGATGGCGGCCGCGCGATCGCCCTGTCCGAGGCTGCCCCCGCGACCGCCGTGGCCCTCTGGCCGCACCCGGGCGGGACGTTGGACGAGGATGGCCTGCGCGTCGCACAGCTGGCCCGTCACGAGCTGGCTGTGGCCTTCCAGGGCGCCCGCCTGCGGGAACTGCTCGATGTCGAGCGTCAGGAGCTCGCGGCGATCGTCGACGGCGCGACCGACTGCATCGTCCAGGTCGACGGGACCGGGGCGGTCGTCCGGCTCAACCCGGCCGCCGAGCGAACGCTCGGCGTCTCGGCGGCCCGGGCCATCGGTCGATCGTGTGCCGACGTCCTGGGCTGCGAGGTGGCCGGGGGCCACGGCCGCGATGCGTGTCCGCTCGACGAGGTTCGGACTCACGGCCAGCCGATCGCCTACCGCGAGACGGCGATGCGCGGCGCGACCGGCCAGCCCGTCCGGATCGCCGGCAGCTACGCCGCGACCCCGGCGGCGGCCGGCGGGCCGGTCCGGGCCACGGCGATGCTCCGCGACATCAGCGCTGCCCGCGCCCTCGACGAGCTGCGCGAGGGCTTCGTGGCGACCGTCAGCCACGAGCTCCGAACCCCGCTCGCGCTCATCCGCGGCTACGCCGAGACGCTCCTACACCTCGACCTCGCCCCGGAGCAGCAGCGGGCCTACGTCGAACGCATCGACGACGCGAGCGGTCGGCTGACCGCGCTGGTCGACCAGGTCCTCGACGTGACCCATCTCCAAGCCGACCCACTCATCCTGGAACGGAATCTCTCGACGTTCGCGGCCCTCATCGCCCGCCTGCGGGGAGATCTGGCGGTGGCCGGGGGCGACGATCGGCTGGTCGTCACCGCATCCGATGACCTGCCGCTGGTCGAGGTCGACATCGCGCGGGTCGGCCAGATCCTGTCGAACCTCGTCGGCAACGCGCTGAAGTACGCCCCGGACGGCAGCCCAGTGGTCATCGGGGCGGCGCCGGCCCGACCGTGGCTCGAGGTCACGGTCGACGACGAAGGGGTCGGGATCCCCGACGCCGACCGGCCCCTCGTGACCGAGCCCTTCCATCGCGCCTGGAACGTGCGCGAGTCGCGCATCCCGGGCACCGGTCTCGGCCTGTTCATCTGCCGCCGCCTCGTCGAGGCCCACGGCGGGACGCTCATCGTCCTGGACCGGCCCGACGGACATCCGGGCACCCGGATCGCCTTCACCTTGCCGTTGGCCGATGGTGGGCGCGGCGCTGGAGCCCGGCGTGGTGCTGGGGCCGACCGTGGATGAGACGGTCCTGATCGTCGAGGATGAGCCGGAGTTCGCGGCGCTCGTCGAGCTGTGGATGGCCGACGCCGGCTACCGGACGGTCACCGCCCGGACCGGGCCGGACGCCCTGCGCCGCTTCTACGACGACCATCCGGACCTCGTCATCCTGGACGTGGCGCTGCCTGGTCTCGACGGCTGGCAGCTCATCGAGCGGCTGCGCGAGTTCAGTCGGGTCCCGATCATCATGGTCACGGCACGCGGCTCCGAGGCGGACAAGATCCGCGGCCTCAAGCTCGGCGCGGACGACTACATCACCAAGCCGCTGTCGTTCCCCGAGCTGACGGCGCGGGTCGAGGCGGCCTTGCGCCGTGCCGCGACGGCTGCGCCCGAGCGCCAACGCCGGCTCCGTCATCGGGACCTCGTCGTCGATCTCGACGACCATCGTGCCTACCTGCACGGCACCGAGGTGGCGTTGACGCCGACCGAGTTCCGACTGCTCGCCTATCTCGCCGAACATGCAGGACAGCTGGCCACCCACCGGCAGGTCCTGGCCGCCGTCTGGGGTGCCGGCTACGATCGCGACGTCCACCTGCTCCGGATGACGATCCGCAACCTGCGCCTGAAGCTCGACGCGGTGGCACCGGGCGAGCCGTACATCACCACCGAGTACGGCCTTGGATATCGGTTGACCGGACCGGTGGCGGCCGGCTAGGCGGCGCTCGTCAGCCGCCGAGGACCCGGCTCGCCTCGTCCGCGGCCGCACGCTCCTCGTCGGTGAGGAGGTGGCGTCGATCCTGGGCCGAGTGATGGGCGAAGCCCTCGAGGCGTGCCCGCAGGTCGTCCAGGCGGGCCAGCTGGGCGTCCACGACCGCGCCGGCGTCCGGATCGTCGTCGGCCGCGGCCATGAAGGCGACCAGGTCGTCGAGGCAGAACGGGATGGCCGTCGCGGCTGCTGCCCAGGCCGGGTCCGCGCAACGCTCGGCGAGACGCCCCAGCGCCGTCTCGACCCCCGACACGCCCTGGGTACAGACGAGGCACGCTGGGCGTCGCGCGGCAGCGGCCAGTCGACTCCGGCGGCGTCGGCCCCGGACCGCGACCGCGGCTCGCAGGTCGGCCAGGCGGCGTTCCAGCATCGCCCCGAACAGGATCGACGACCCGAGGCTGCCCGAGGCCCGTCGATCCGCCGCCAGGAGCGCGGCAGCGTGGCGTCGGCAGAACGCGTGCTCTCGCTCCAGTCCGGCACGAAAGCCGAGGTCGAGGACGCGCTCCGCGATGATCGCGTCGAGCGTCGACCGCTCCGAGCGCGCCCGAACCGCACAGATCGCGCAGCCGCCCTCGTCGATGGCGGCCGACAGCCGGACGTCGACAAGGTCGCGCGCCGGCAGCCCGGTACTCACGACGGCGGCAGCGCCGGACGCCACGCCCGGAGCGCCCGAGGGTCGACGCGCCGGAGCGCCGGATCGGCCGAATCGACCCGGTATCCGGCTCCGGTCAGGAGGCGGCGGGCGATGTCCATCCGCGACGCGTGATCCGACGGCTCGACGACGTCGCGCTCGGCGACGGTCACCTCGGCCGCGTCGTCGGCATCGCCAGGCCGGTCCGCCTCGAGCCGTGCCTGGAGGAGGGCCGTGGCCACGCCCTGCCGGCGCCACGCCGGCGCGACACCGAGGGCCAGCAGGTCGCGCCGGGCCGCATCGTCCGCCCAGCGGGTGACGAGCAGACCGACGACGGTCGTGCCCACGACCGCGGCGCTCACGTGCGCGCCGTCGCCGAGCGCCCGCCCGATGAGCGCGTGCGCGGTCGCGGGATCCGCCGGAGCCACGACCCGGGGCAGCAGGGTCAGGGTCGCCCAGGTCGCGGCGTCGACCGAGGCCAGGACCGTCGGGCGGCCGCCCGACGGGCTCGCCGTGGTTGGCATGGCGGCCGCAGCCGGGTCGGCCGCCGTCGGGTCGAACCAGCCACGGTCACGCGCCTCACGGACGAGCCGCGGCACGAGCACGGACCGGACGAGCGCCCCGATCTGCCGCGCAGCGCCGTCGGCGCTCGAGGCCAGGTCCGCGGCGGCGTCGAGCCCCGGATCGTCGAACGTCTCGGGCAGCGGCGCCTGCCCGTAGTGCGCGCTCTCAGCCGCCCAGCGCTCGCGCCACGCGGCCGGGGTCGCCGCCGGGACGTCGCGGTGGGCACCGGCCAGCCAGGTCAGGGCCCAGACACGAGGCACGACGCGGTACGCGTCGTACCCACCGCCGCCGGTCGCCAGCCATCGGCCGCCGGCATGGGCATGGGCCAGGCTGTCGACGAGTCGAGCCGCCTCGCCCATCGCGGTCGTCGTGACGTTCAAGTGGGCCAACGGATCCCAGGCATGGGCGTCCGCGCCGTGCTGGGACACGATGAGGTCCGGCCCGAACGCGGCGGCCAGCTCGGGGAGCAGCGCGCGGGCGATGGCGATCCAGGCGGCCCCGGAGGTCGCCGGCGGGAGCGGGACGTTGACGCTCGTCCCGGCCGCCTCGTCCGCGCCGATCTCGCCGACGTCGCCGGTCCCAGGGAACAGCGTCCGACCCGATTCGTGGATGGATACGGTCATGACCGCGGGGTCGTCATCGTGGAGAGACTGGACGCCGTCGCCATGGTGGACGTCGAGGTCGAGGTACAGGACCCGCCATCCCTCGGCCCGCGCCCGGGCGATGGCCAGCGCCGGGTCGTCATAGATGCAGAACCCCGAGGCCCGGCCCGCCATCGCGTGATGAAGGCCGCCACCCGGGTGCTGGGCATGTTCGACGTCGCCGCGCAGGATGGCCTCGACCGCCCGCAACGAGCCACCGGCGACCATCGCCCCGGCGTCGTGCATGCCGGCGAACGGCGGGACGTCGCCACCCTCCCCGATGCCCGCTTCGGGGAATCCGTACGGGTCGACCGAGAAGCGCTTGACGATGTCGAGGTAGCGCCGGGTATGGCAGCGCAGCAGGTCCTCATCGGTCGCGGGCTCCGGCGCCAGGCCAGGCTCCGCACCGACGGCCCGCAGGAGGTCGATGCCCGGGCCGAACCGCCGCGGCGTGAGCGGGTGGCCAGGCCCGAAGTCGTAGTCGGTCGAACGCGGGCCGTACACGAGCAGCATCCGGGCCAGCCTAGCGGGTCATGCCCGGGCCGATGCACCGCACCTGGGACGGCAGGCGGTACCATCCGCACATGCCGGTCGACCTGCTGTTCATCCTCATCATCATCCTCGTGCTCGTGCTCATGTGGCGCGGGCCAAAGACGCTGCCCAAGCTCGGCGAAGCATTCGGGCGTGGCGTCAAGGAGGCGAAGGAGGAGGCCGCCAAGGCCCAGACCGAGATCCAGGCCCGCGCCAGCGGCGACGACACGACCCAGACCCCGGCCGATCCGGCGGACGGGCAACGTCCCGCTTGACCCGGGGCCGACCACGGACTGACCGCCGGCAGCCGCGATGAGCTCGCCCCGCTTCGAGGGCGCCGTCACGACGCCCGACGAGGTCCCTGATCAGACCGTCGTCCCGCCGCCCGAGCGGCCGCGGCGCCCCATCCTCATCGAGATCGCGTCGGCCATCCTCATCGTCGGCGGCCTGACCGGCTTCGCGGGGGTCCTGTCGGTGACCGGCCCGCTCCAGATCCTCGTCCTGACGATCAACCTCCTGACCATCGTCGTCGGCGTCCTCATCCGTTCTGGCCGTGGCTGGGTGTTCGCCCTCAACGTCGTGGTCATCGCCATCTTCCTGGAGCTGACTGCGCTCGGGACGACGTTCGGGATCGTCTACCTCATCCTGGACGCGATCGTGCTCTTCGCGCTGCTCCGCCACCGGCCGTGGTTCGACTGGTCGCCCGACGGCGACGGGGTCGGGGCATGACCCCGGAGGAGCTGGACGCCCTGACTCGGCGCCCCACGGGCGGGCCGTACCTGACCACCATCCTGGTCGACGGCGTGACGACGCCGACCCTCGCCGACATCCCACCCGAGCGCGACCGACTCCTGTTCGTCGGCCTCAATCCGTCGCCCGTGAGCGTCGAGGCCGGGCACTACCACCAGGGCCGCCTCGGTCGGACGTTCTGGCGCCGGCTCATGCTGGCCGGGATCCTGCCGTCGGGCACGCCGGTCGAGACCGCCGACGACGCGCTGCTGGCCGCCGGCCACGGCATCACCGACCTGCGCAAGGACCCGACCCCACGCGACACCGCCACCGATGCCGAGCTGCGCGAGGGTGTCGGCCCGCTATGGCAGAAGATCGCCCTGTGGCGCCCGGCCGCCGTCGTGTTCATCTACAAGCGGGCCGCGGAGGTCTGCGCCGGCCGCGACCTCGCCGCTCACTACGGTCACCTCGAGGGCGTCGCCCTGGGCGGCCGGCCGTGCGTCCTCATGCCCAGCCCGTACGCGACGACCGAACAGGTCGATGAGGGCGTGAACTTCCTGCGGAACCTCGTCAGCTCGCTGCCGACGGATCGTCCGTAGCGTCGGTCGCCGGCTCGGTCGCCGGCAAGCCGGCCGCGAACGCCAGGACGAACAGGAGCGAGGCTGCCGCACTCAGCACCGTGATCGTCGGGAGCAGGAGCGATCCGAACCGACCCAGCGTCGGGAACCCCGACTCGGTGATGAGCGAGCCGGCCCCCACGGTGACGACCGCGCCCGCCAGGACCGCGACGCTGGCCAGCGTGACGGACAACCATCCAGTCCGAGGTCGCGCCCCGAGTCGGCGACCGTCGACCCCGACGACCAGCAGCGACGACCAGGCAAGCAGGTGCACGACCGCGGCGGCGCCACCAAGGATCGAGGCGACCCTCATGGCCTGAACGACGCCCTCGCCCCCGTCCAGCGACAGGAGTTGCGAGAACCACGCCACAGCCACCACACCGACGAGCAGGACCAGCGCGACCAGGAGGTGACGCGAGCTCGCGGCGTCGACCGGCCCGATCGATCGGCGCAGACCGATGGCGATCGCGGCGATGGCGATCGAGCTGATGACGGAGGAAACCAAGCCGAAGAAGAGTGATGCGAGCGTGACCGTCAACTCCTCGTCAAGTGGGCCGATGACGCCAACGATGGCGATCAGGACGCGGCCCGCCACCAACTCGACGACGGCCGCCAGGGCAAAGAGCGAGACGCCGGCGGCGATCGGCCGCAGCCGTCGCCAGCCGTCGGGATGTCGCCAGAAGAATGCGGCGCCGACCAGGCCAGCGGCGACCTTCGCGACGGTACTCATGAGAAAGACGACCGCGACGCCCGTCGTGAGATCGGCCATGCGCGGCCATGTGGCCCAGACATCGACCAGGGAGAGGGCGACGACGCCGAGGAACGGCCAGACCTGCCAAGGAAGCGCGGTGATCCGGTCTGGCAGGTGCGGGGGGCGGGCTTCCGCCCATTGGGCGACCGGCTCGGGAGCGTCGGCGGGCTCGTAGAGCTCCGGACTGGTCACGCGCGCAGGGTGCACGGCACGCCGCCGCGACGTCAACTGATCAGTCGGCGTCAGGGGCCGGATGGCCGCCGAGCCACCGGGCACCGGGCGCCACGGAACGCAACCGCTCGGTGGACCGGGTCCAAGCCGCCTGATCGGTCGGGCCGGTGATGGACCGGGCGCCGCGACGGCCGTCGAGATCGCCGCTGAGGACGATCTCGCCCTTGCCGACGACGAGGGCCAGGTGATCCGGCGTCGGACCCGGCGTGGAGACGACTCGCAGCGCCACATCGCCGGCGTCGACGACGTCGCCATCTGCCACCGGTCGCACCTCGTACGGCAGGTCCGCGGCGCGGATCGGCGACGCCAGGACCGGGATGCCCAGGATCTCGGCGAGCGCCTCGGCGCCGGCAGCGTGGTCGGCATCGACGTGGGTGACGGCCACGGCCTCGATCCGCCCGCCTCGATCCCGGGAGGCGGCGATGGCAACGTCCAGCGCCGGACCGGTCGGGTCGCCCGGGTCGACGAGGACGCACCGCTCACGCCCGACGAGATAGGCCCACACCGGCTGGCCGGCGACGCCGCCACCGGCCGGCATCTCGATCCGGGTCACGTCGTCGTTGATGCGCTCGACACGCATCGAACCCAGGCGACCACCGGTCGCCCGAGCGCGGACGGCCTCCACCGAACCGGCATGCTCGAGCTGCTGCAACGTCGTCGACGTCGGCAGCCACAACCCGATGGCGCCGGCGGCCATCGCGTCGAGCGCGGCCCGCGGCGTGAACCATGCGCCGGCCACGACCTCGTCGCCGACCAGCCGCATCTCCGCCTCGGACGGCATCGACGCGGCGAAGAACCGCGCGTCGAACCGGCGCGGGAGCGTCGGCGGCGTGACCCATCGAGACAGCGGGATGAGCCAGTCGGTCCGGAGCCGCGAGCTCCAGCTCGTCGGCGATGACCGGGAAGGCGCCAGGGTCGGCCAGCAATCGGTCGCGCGCGCCGTCCAGGTCGGCACCGGCCGGCGCATCGGCCAACAGGACCCCGACCTCCTCGAACGTCTCGCGGATCGCGGCCACGTGCGCGGCCAGCGCCTCGACCGGTCCCAGGTCGCCACCCAACCCGGCCGCGGCTTCGTCCGCGCCGAGGACGGATCGGGCGAGGACCCGCGGATCCGCGTCCGACGCATCGACCCGCCCACCCGGGAAGACGTGCATGTCAGCGGCGAACGCCATGGTCGACGGCCGGTGGGTCAGCAGGGCCTCGAGCCCATCGACCCCCGGCCGTAACAGCACGACGGTCGCGGCCGGCCGCGGGATGGCGATGGGCTCCTCCACGGGGGCCATGCTAACGAGGCGGCGCGCCCTGGCACCGAACCCCCTTGTATCCCGGTCTGGCGAGGCGTACCGTCACGCCCCCCGGGGGACGAGGGAGGCCCGAACATGGGGCGACCGTCACGGCGACCACTGGTCATCCTGGCCCTGATGGGGATCTTCGGCGCCCTGCTGCCGACCAGCGCCTTCGCGGCGTCACCTGATCCCAAGGCCGGAACGACCTGGGCCGAGACGCCCGACACCTACATCGTGACCTACGACGGTCAGCCGGGCCGACGCGCCGAGCGCGCCGTCGAACGCCTGGGCGGCAAGGTCCGCCACGACCTCGAGCTCATCGACGGCCTGGCCATCGAGCTCCCGCGCGGCCAGCTCAAGAAGCTCCGCGAGGACCCGGCCATCGAAGCGATCGAGCCCGACGGCACGCTGGCCCTCTTCGACCACACCCCGAACACCGGTGAGATCGAGTACGAGAACGCCTGGGGCGTCGAGCACATCGGGTCGCGCCGCGTCCACCAGGCCGGCAACACCGGCCAGGGCATCAAGGTCGCGGTCATCGACACCGGCATCGACTACATCCACGACGACCCGGACAACAGCCCGGTCGTCATCGATCCCGAGTTCAACGGCATCTACGCCGGCGGCTACGACTTCTTCAACAACGACGCCGACCCGTACGACGACAACGGCCACGGCACGCACGTCTCGGGCATCCTCGCGGCCGCGAAGAACGGCTATCTCGTCGTCGGCGTCGCGCCCCGCGTCGAGCTGTACGCCCTCAAGGTCCTGTCGGCCGCGGGCGAAGGCGAGTACTCCGGGCTGATCGCCGCCCTGGGCTGGGCCGTCGACCACGACATGGACGTGGTCAACATGAGCCTCGGCGGGCACGAAGCGTCGGCCGCGCTCCAGACGGCCATCGCCGCCGCATCCGATGCCGGGATCACCCTCGTCGCGGCCAGCGGCAACGTCAATCCGGCGAACATCCAGGAGCTCCTGAACGGCTGCCCGGTCGCCTACCCGGCCGCCTACGACCAGGTCATCGCCGTGTCGTTCACGAACACGTCGAACAAGCTGACCGGCTTCTCGTGCACCGGGACCCAGGTGGACATGGCCGCCCCGGCGACCAGATCTTCTCGCCGGTCCCGGTCGGACCGACCGGGTCGTGCATGTTCTGCACGCCCAACGGCTACAGCGCCCAGAGCGGGACGTCGATGGCCTCACCACACGTCGCCGGGGTTGCGGCGCTCATGCTCAAGGCCGGGATCGCCGACGGGAACGGTGACGGCAAGCTGGCCGACGACATCAAGGCCCACATCTGCGCGAACGCGATGACCGCCAACATGGCCACGACGGACACGCGGTATCCGAAGTACTACGGGTGCGGGATCGTCGATGCCGACAAGGCGCTGGTCGACAACCCGCCGCCCCCACCGGGTGACCTCCCGGCGGCCAACGACGATGCGGCCACCACGTCCGAAGACACGGCGACCGACATCGACGTCCTGGCCAACGACACCGACCCGACCGGGGCGGCACTGACCGTCACGGCCGTCACCGACCCGGCGCACGGCACGGCGACCATCAACCCGGACGGCACCGTCCACTACGTCCCGGACGCGAACTACGCCGGTGCCGACGCCTTCGGGTACTCGATCGAGAATCCGTCGTCCGAAGGGGCGAGCGGCAACGTGGCCGTGACGATCAGCGCGGTCAACGACGACCCGGTCGCGGCCACCGACAGCCTGGTCACGACCACCGGAACGGCGGCGAGCATCGCCGTCCTGGCCAACGACACCGACGTCGACGGGGATGCCCTGTCGACCAGCGGCGCCGGACCGGGCACCCATGGCACGACCGTCGTCGAGGCGGACGGCTCCGTGACCTACACGCCGGCGGGCGGCTACGCGGGAGCCGACGCGTTCGACTACACCGTCGCCGACGGCGCGGGCGGATCGGCGACCGGCACGGTCACGGTCAATGTCGTGGCCACGAACAGCCCGCCGGTCGCCGTCGATGACGACGCCTCGACCGTCGAAGACACGCCGGTGACCATCGACGTGCGGGCCAACGACAGTGATCCCGACGGCGGAGCGCTGACGGTCACGGCGGTCGGGTCGGCCGACCACGGCCAGGCCTCGATCGATGGCGGCGGCGACGTCGTCTACACGCCCGACGCCGACTACCACGGCTCCGACAGCTTCACCTACACCGTCGCCGACCAGATCGGGGCGACCGCGACGGCGACCGTCCACGTCACGGTCGACACCGGCAACGACCCGCCGGTCGCAGTCAACGACTCGGCCTCGACGCCGGAGGACACCGCCGTCCTCATCGACGCCGTCGGCCAACGACACCGATCCGGACGGCGACGCGCTGACCGTGGCCAGCGTCGGGACGCCGGGCGGCGGCACGGCCACGATCGAGCCGGACGGCCGGATCCGCTACGTGCCGCTCACCGATGTGGTCGGCACGGACACGTTCGGCTACACCGTGTCAGACGGCGCGGGCGGCACGGACGACGGGACGATCTCGGTCACCATCACGAACGTCAACGACCGGCCGGTGGCCGCGCCCAAGGCGGTCACGACGGCCTACCAGACGGCGGTCCCCGTGACGATGTCCGGGTCGGACGTCGAGACCTGCAACCTGCAGTTCCAGGTCGTCACGCCGCCGGCCCACGGCACGCTCGGGTCACCCTCGAACGTGTTGTGCGTGACCCTGTTGCCGCCCTACTCGGACACCTCGAAGATCACCTACACGCCGGCGGCCGGCTACTCCGGGGCGGACGGCTTCACCTACCGCGTCTCGGACGGGACGTCATGGAGCGACCCGGCTGCCGTGGCCATCACCGTCACCTCCCCGAACCTCGTCCACATCGCCGACATCGACGCGTCGAAGAACATCAAATCGTCGAGCTGGGCGACGACCTTGACGTTCACGGTCCACAAGGCGTCCCACGCCGTCCAGAACAACGCGACCGTGACCGGGACCTGGAGCAACGGCGCGACCGGGACGGCGACCTGCAAGACCGGGGCAGCGGGCACCTGCAAGCTGTCCAAGAGCGGGCTGCCGCGGGCGACGACCTCGGTCACGTTCACGGTCACCGGCATCACGGTCGCCGGCGGCGCGCACGACCCGACCGCCAACCACGACCCTGAGACGGACAGCAACGGCACGGTGATCGTCATCGCGCAGTGACCGACGGCGGACTGGCTTGGGGGTTCGTCCGCCGCTACTCCGTCGTGCGGACCAGCCGCTGGGCCAGGGCCGGCGCGTCCGTGACCGGCAACCGGCACAGGAAGCCGTGGCAGACATACGCGGTCGGCCGGCCGTCGACGGTGACCCGGCCGTGGAGGAGCGGGACCGCGGACGTGTCCACGTCGTCGGGCGCGCGCGCCGCCAGCACCTGGTTCGGCCGCCACTGCCCCCAGACCGGGTCGAGCAACGCCCGGGTCGCGTCGTCGTCGAGCGGCCCGACCACGGCCACCTCATCCACCTCGGCCGCGGCGAAGGTCGCGGCCACGAGCCATTGGGCGAAGCCGGTCGGGTACTGCCCGAGGTAGGGCCGGACCGTGCCGATCGCCCGTTCCGCGGCCTCGCGATAGCGCGCCTCCCCGGTCCACGCCGCCAGCCGCAGGAGGACCGTCGCGGCCATCGCCCCACCGGACGGCACGGCGTTGTCCTGCGGGTCCTTGGGTCGGGTGATGAGCGCCTCGTGATCGTCGGCGGTGTCGAAGAAGCCGCCGGCCGGATCAGCGAACCGGTCCAGGATGCGGTCGGCGAGGCTCCGGGCGATCGTGAACCAGCGCTCGTCGAAGGTCGCCTCGTACAGGGCCAGCAGGCCGTCGGCGAGGTGGGCGTGGTCCTCGAGGACGCCCCGCGCCGACCGCTCGCCCGTCCTTCCAGGACCGCCACAGCGACCCGTCCGCGGCCAGGAGCCCGATCGTGATGGTCCTGGCCGCCCGCACGGCCGCCTCCGTGTAGCGCGTCTCGCCCAGCAGCCGACCGCCCTCGGCCAGGGCCGCGATGGCCAGCCCGTTCCAGGCCGCCAGGGCCTTGTCGTCGCGGGCGGGCTGCGGTCGTCGGCCGCGGCGCTCGAGCAGTCGGGCGCGATCGGCGGCCAGTCGCGCCTCGAACAGGCGGTCGGTGCGCGGCGGCGGCTCGGTCACGGCCGGCCAGACCCGCGACAGGATGGTCACGCCCTCCCAGTTGCCGTCGTCCGTCACGCCGTAGGCCGCGGTGAAGGCCGGCGCCCCGTCGCCGAGGACCTCGCGGATCTCCGCCGCCCGCCACGTGAAGGTCAGGCCCTCGATGCCTTCGGTGTCGGCGTCCTGGCTCGCGGCGAACGCCCCATCCTCGGTCGTCAGCTCGCGGAGCAGGTAGTCGAGGACCTCGATGGCGACCTCGCGGTAGCGCGCGCCGTGCTCGTCGCCGAAGACCTGCCACGCGTGCAGGTACACCCGCGCCGAGCTGCGCATTGTCGTAGAGCATCTGCTCGAAGTGCGGGACGAGCCACTGGGCGTCGGTCGCGTAGCGATGGAAGCCACCGCCGAGCTGGTCGTGGATGCCGCCGTCGGCCATCTTGTCGAGGGTGAAGCGGACCATCGCCCCGGACTGCGGGCGGCCACCGGCGATCCGCCGGAGGAGGAAATCGATGGTCATCGGCTGCGGGAACTTGGGGGCGCCGCCCCACGAGCCATTGATGGTGTCGAAGCGGGTCGTGAGCGCGTCCTCGACCCCGACGAAGAACGCCTCGTCGAGCGGGTCGGGCTCGTCGCTGGCATTGCCGACGACCTGCTGGGCGATGAGCGCCTCGACCAAGCGCTGGCCGGCCGCCTCGACCTGGTCGCGCTCGTCGGTCCAGGCCCGCCACACGCCGTCGAGGACCTGCGTGAAGGACGGCATCCCGTGGTGGGGCCGGTCCGGGTAGTAGGTCCCGCCGTAGAACGGCCGGCCGTCGGGCGTCAGGAACACCGACATCGGCCAGCCGCCCCCGCCGGTCATCGCCTGGACGGCACCCATGTAGATCTGGTCGAGGTCCGGGCGCTCCTCGCGGTCGACCTTGATCGCGACGAAGCGCTCGTTGAGGATGGCCGCCGTCCGCTCGTCCTCGAACGACTCGCGCTCCATGACGTGGCACCAGTGGCACGCGGCGTAGCCGATCGACAGGAAGATCGGCCGGTCGAGCTCTCGCGCCCGAGCGAGCGCGTCGGGGCCCCACGGATACCAGTCCACCGGGTTGTGGGCGTGCTGGAGGAGGTAGGGGCTGGTCTCGGCCGCAAGCCGGTTGGGCATGTCGGCATGGTACGTGGACTCGGCGTCGGACCGGTCATCCGGCCGGGCTCGGTGCCCGTATGCACCAACAAGGCGCGGAAACGCACCAACATCGAACCGATAAGCCCTGGAAAACGCCTAGTGAGTATGGTCGTGGGCAGTTGGCGTGGGTTAGGCTCACGACAACGTCGACTCAGGAGTGCCTGCCTGTCGTGAGACGTCTCATCGCCGCGTGCCTCGCGTCCCTGCTGATCGCTGGGTTCATCGCGCCCGCCACGGGCGCCGCGGAGGTGCGGGCGGCGAGCTCGGTCCCCAAGGTCGTCGTCATCGTCGGCCCGGCCGGATCGGCCACGACCCGCTACCGCGATGAGGCCCGCAAGGCCGCCGCGCTGGCCCGTCGCTACACCCCGGACGTGACCGAGGTCTATTCCCCGGATGCCACTTGGCCGGCCGTCAAGGCCGCGCTGCAGGGCGCCAGCGTCGTCATCTACATGGGCCACGGCAACGGCTGGCCCAGCAAGTATCGGGACAGCCTGTATCCGCCGACCCAGAACGGCTTTGGCCTCAACCCGCAGGCTGGCGGCGGCGACGCCACCCACCAGTACTTCGGCGAGAGCCGGATCGCCCGGAGCATCCAGCTCGCCCCGGACGCGGTCGTCCTGCTCAATCACCTGTGCTACGCGTCCGGACTGAGCGAGCCGGGCGTCGTCGAGGGCACGCTGGACCAGGCGAAGCAACGGGTGGACAACTTCGCGGCGGGCTTCATCAAGGCGGGCGCCGCGGCCGTCATCGCCGAGGCGTACGCCAGCCCCAACCACATGCTCACGGCGGTGCTGGGTGGCCGGCGCTCCATCGAGACGGCGTGGCGGACGGCGCCCACCCGGAATGGCAATGTGTTCGGGTTCCGGAGTGAGCGGAGCCGGGGCTATGTCGCCCAGATGGACCCGGAGCATGGCAATTCGGGCTTCAGCCGGTCCATCGTCCTCAAAGAGGGACTGGCCTCGTCGGACGTCCTGCGCGGCGCTCGCGGCTCCATCCGCTCGACGCCGATCGATGTCGAGGCGCTCGTCCCGAGCCTGGCTCGAGCCGGGATCACGGTCAAGCAGCCGGCACTGAACTCGACCGCTGCCGGCGCCAAGGTCCGCTATCGGTTCGGGTATCGGGTCAAGGAGCGCGACGCCCTGCCGGGCTCGATCATGGCCAGCGTTCGCTGGGACGCCCTGGACCCGGTCGCGGCCGACCCATCGGCCGAGGCGGCTGCGACCCCGTCGCCGAGCCCGTCGCCGGCGCCGGCCCCCACGCCGGAACCGACGCCTTCGCCCACACCCACCGCCACGCCGTCGGCCGCCACGGAGGTGACCGTGACGTCGCCGTCCGGCACGGCCACGCCAGCTCCCTTGAGCGCCCCGTCCACCCCCGACGCGCACGCCGCCTCGTCGGGGACACCGCCGGCGACGACAAGCCCCGGCACCAGCGCCGAGCCCGCGGCGAGCGCCAGCGAGGCTCCGGCCAGCGCGACCCCGGCTCCGACCCCCGAGCCCACGCCCGAAGCGACCGAGGCACCGGTCGCTCCGGATCTCGGGCTTGTCACCCCGGAGGTGGTCGGAGCCGTCGTCGCCCCGGTCAAGGTCAAGGTCACGAAGGGGGCGATGACCTTCAACGTCGCCGCGCCGACGACGCCCGGCCGGTACCGGTTGACGGTGACCCTCCACGACAAGGACGGGGTCGCCTATGACCCAGCCACGCAGGCCCTGCTGCCGACCCTCATCGTGCGGGTGACCGGCGAGCTCGATGCGGAGATCGTCGCTCCGGCCCGAGCCGAGCTGCCGGCGGGCGGCTCGGACACCCTGGCGCTGTGGATCGCCAATCTGGGCCGGTCGCGGTGGGGCCACGGGGCCATCGTCGACGGCCCGGACCCGGAGGGCTCCGCTCCGGCCGCCGCAGCCCGCGTGACCGGCCAGTGGGTCGCGCTCGACGCCAGCTCGGAGCAGATCGAGGCCGCGGCGGCGGCGACCGGTGCCGGCGTCGACCTCCCGGCCGGCCTGGAGCCCGGCGCCGTCGTCCCGGCCGACATCGCCATCTATGCCCCGACCGCGCCCGGCGAGTACCTCCTGGTGCTCGACATCGTGACACCGGATGATGGGTCCATCGTGGCGACGGGGCTGGAGCCCACCGTCGTCCGGGTGACCGTGACCGACCCGGCTCCGCCGACGCCGACCCCGGCGCCGACCCTCGCCCCCACACCCGCCCCGACCCCGACACCGGAGGTCGTGCCGGGGCCGAAGCGCGCCGGCTGACCAGGGGTCGATGTCCGCTTCCAACGCGGTCCCGGGCTTCCTGCCGAGCGTCCACGGCCTGCACTTCGCCAATCGCTGGGAGCCCGGTCCCACCGTCCGGCTCGGCGTGCTGGACCCTCGAGTCGTCGGCATCGGCGACGCCAGGGCCGGGCTATGCGGCGGGATGGCCTGGTTCGTGCGGGAACGGTTCGAGGGCGGGCTACCCATCCCGTCAGACACCGTGGCCCCGGCCAACGGCAGCCCGCTGTTCAAGACGATCGTCCGCCGCCAGGTCCTATCGCTCGACTGGCTGCGCGTCCCGCTGCGCTTCTGGCGGGCGGCGTCGATGGCGCCAGACGCCCTGAAGCGGCAGTCGATGTCAGAGGCCTGGCCGCGCATCCGGGCGGCCATCGACGACGGTCGACTGCCCATCGTCGGGCTCATCCGGCACCACGGCTGGAGCCCGATGGAGCTCGACCGCGATCACCAGGTCCTGGCCTACGGCTACGTCCTGGCCGAACCGGTCGCCGGCACGAGCACGGTCACGCTCCGGATCTACGACCCCAACTGGCCCGATCGCGACGACGTGACGATCACGCTATCCCCCGCCGGCTTCCGCCAGTCCACCGGGGAGCGGCTGCTCGGGATCATCGCGCTGGGCTGATCCCGAGCATCGACTCAGCTCGAGCGGATGACGAGCTGACGAGCCGGCAGGACGATGCCCCGCTCCGTGACGATCGACGACTGGATGAGCGCCGGCTCCCACGCAAAGTCGCCCGGTGTCACGACACGAGCGGCATAGCGCAACACCTGGGTGGGGTTGCCCTTGCGCGGCGAGACGCAGAAATCGACCCGCTGACCGACGACGTTCCATGGCGCGATGGCCTCGCCACCCACGTCATCCTCGTCCCCGTACCACCGGCCATAGGACCATGGCTGGCCGACCGGCGCGAGGCCCGATGGCACGAAGTCGGTCACTCGCCAGCAACCGTCGTCGGCGTCGGCCCCGAAGGCGACCGTGAATTCGACGATGACCAGGTCGTCGTCCGCCACGTCACCGCCCGGGGTCACGCTCCGCTCCAGGGTCCGCACGCCGGCGCGCTCCAGGGAGGCGGCGTCGAGCGGCGCATCCCACGTCGTCGAGACGATGACCGAGCCTTCGATCGGCTCCATGGACGCCGTCTCCACCTGCGCGGGCGTCAGCGACAGCGGGACGGGCTTGCCTGGTTCGATGTCCACGCGACGGGCCGTCCCGTCTACGGTCAGGGTCAACGCCGCCGGCGCCCCTGACACCCGCTCCGCCCACGCTCGCGCGGCGAGCGCGCGCTGGAGCACCACCAGGGTCTCGCGCGGCGGGTTCTGGGCGATGAAGGCGTCCATGTCCGCCGCCAGCGGATCGCCCAGGCCGGCCGCGACGATGGCCAGGGTCGCGGTGGTGAGGCGTGTCGCCTCCCGACTTCCGGCGGTCACCCGGACCCATGAGCCCAGGCGCTGACCCTCGTCCGTGAGCAGCGCGGACATGAGCTCGCCGGCCAGGGCTTCGTCACCCGCCCCCCAGGCGCCGAGGGCCAGCCAGGCCCGCTGTTCCGCGTCGCGTCGGTCGGACCGGGCGAGCCGACGGATCTCGTCGAGGACCGGCTCGTCGAGCGCGGCCAGTCCGGCGAGCGCCATGATCCGGTGCGTGCGGACGCCCCGCTCCTGTTCCGTGGCGAGGACCTCGCTGAGGTACGAGTGGAGGGCGGCCCGATCGATCGTGGGGTCGTGGGCGAACGCGGCCAAGGCCGACAGTTCCACATCGGGCGAGGCGTACGGCACGATGGCCATGCCGCCACCGGGCTGCTGGAACGCCAGCACGTCGGCCGGCGGCGCACCGGTCGCCTCGACCGGCAACCCGAACACGTCACGCATCGCGCCCGTCGCGACGATGGCGGCGAGGACCTCGTCGCCGCGCGATCCGCTCGGCACCACCAGGTCCTGGAGGACGGGCAGGCTGCGGCCGCGGCCCCCGTCGGTCAGCAGGACGCGAGTCGCGCCGGTCGCGCCGCCGGACAGGGTGAAGTCGGCCGTGAGGGGCCGGCTGTCGGATCGTCGCTGGACGACCCGCGCCGGGACCACGTGGATCGTCCGGATGAGGACGTCCCGCTGCGGCCCATCGGCCGTCGTGGCGGTCGCCTCGATGCGGAGCCGATGATCGCCGACGGTCAGCGCCGGGAGCCTGACGCTGGCCGCGCGGAAGGCCCGGGCGCTCGTGGCTGCGGCGTCGAGCTCGATCGTCGTCGAGGTCACCGTGAAGCGCACGTCATCGGCCGCCGCCAGGCCGGACCCGTAGGCGCGGACCCGCAGCACCGGCTGGTCGCCGGCGAGGTACTCCCCGGCGAGCACGGCCTCGGCGAAGAACGGCCGACTGACCGGTAGATCGGCTCGGGCATCGCCGACGCGCAGGGCCTCATCGACCGCCGTCGCCGAGGCCCGCCACGACGTCAGGTCGTCGGACAGGTCGAAGGCGACCGTCGCGAGGCCATCGGCGCCGGTCTCGATGATGCGGACGATGAGTCGATCACGGAAGTCGTCGCGCTCGCCGTCGTCGCCGCCGCCGCCCCCGGTGTCACCGCCTTCGAACCGGTTGCGCGGTGGCTCATGCGAGGCACCGCGTGCCAGCTCCCCATCGCTGACCGATCCATACAGGCCCGACAGCAGGTCGATCTCGTCGGCCGCATACGCCGCGTACAGCTTCTCGTCGATGACGCGAACGGCGACGGACGCCCGAACGGGTCGGCCGCCGGCATCCCGGACTCGGACGGTCAGCGTCACGCGGTCGCCGGGCGCGTAGCGGTCGGCATCGGCCTGGACGTCGACGTCGAGTCGACGGCTGTCGGTGTCGAATCCGAGGTATCGGGTGTCGGCGATCTCGTACGCCCGGCCCGTGAACCGGACGCCGTCGACGAAGGCGTTCGGGACCCAATCCGCGTCGAACTCGGCGACGAAGTCGGGGCCTGCCTGGGTCGTCGCCGACCGGAGGCCGCGGTGGCTCACCGTGAAGAGATAGCGGTCGTCGGACGGGTCGGGATGGCCGCCGACCATCGACAGCGCGACGTCATCACCGACCCGATAGGCCCGCTCGTCCGTCTCGGACGAGCCGGAAGTCTGGACGAGTGAGGGCCTCATCTGGCCGTCGAGGGCCGACGCCGACCACGCATAGGCGTCGGCCCGGATGGACCGGTCCTGCCCTTCCCGGTAGGTGGCCTCGATCCGATACTGGTGCTCGCCAGCCCGGACCTCGCCCGTCCAGCGGTAGGTACCGTTCCGTGCCGTGACCGCGGTCTCGGTCGCGACCGTCCGCTCCCGGTCCTCGTAGGCGTAGACCGGGGCGGACTGCTTCGTGATGAAGTCGTAGGACGTACCGATCCGGCGACGGACGGGCGTGACCTCGATGACCTTGAGACGGACCCGTGCCCCGGACCGCGGATCGCCCGTCGGATCGGCCTCCCAGGTGCCGGGGTCGACCGCCTCCATCCCCGCGAAGTCGACATCGTGGACCGCTCCGCTCACGGTCAGTCGACGGCCTTGGAGCCGCGCCTCCGTCGTGAGCAGTGCCGTCGAACGGAAGACGGCGACCGAGGTCGAGCCGCTGATGTCGGCTTCCTCGGGCCGAGACGGACCGGCCGTGACCGTGCGCCACTCCCATTGCTGGCCGTCGTCGCTGGGGAACATGAGCGGGAGCGGCGTCGTGCCGACGCCGTCGGGATCCGTCCGCATGCCGTGCTCGACATCGTCGCCGTCCTCGCTCGTGCTGACCGCGAGGTCGACACCGGGCACGTGCGTTCCGTCGAAGAACGACGCCTCGGCCCGCACCGTGACCGTCTCGCCAGCCACCACGGCGTGGCGGTCCGTGGATACGGCCAGCCGATAAGCCGGCTTGACGATCGGCGCGATCGTCAGCCAGGTCGATCCGATGACCCGCCCATCGACGAGCATCGCGATCTGGTACTCCCCGGCCGGTACGTCCTCGAACGCCAGGTCCGCCCGGAACATGCCAGCCCTGGATGGGGTTGCCGTCGTCGAGACGATCGGGACCTGGGCCTCCATCCAGTCATCCCAGGCCTGGAGCCGGACCTCGACGCTCGAGGGCACGGTCCCGTCGTCGCGAGATCGGACGACACCCCAGGCGTTGGCCGTGTCCGTGGACCGCAGGACGCGCTGGTCGAGCGCCAGGGCGTGCCACCACGCGTCGTGATCGCTCGGGGACCGCACATCCTCGTAGCACTTGAAGCAGCCGGGATGCGACACTGGGACGGCCACCCGGCGGCCATCCGGGTCGGTCGCGACCAGGAACAGCGGCACGCCGCTCGCCCGCGCGGCCGTGACGACCGCGTCCGGCGTGGTCGCGAGCCGGAGTCCCTGGCGGTTCGTGCGGCCCAGGGCATGGCCGTCGAGCCGGATCGTCGCGCCACGTACGGCGCGGCCGGTCCGGACGGAGTTCACCCAGACGACCGTCTGCGTCTCGGAGACGTCGGCATAGGCCGACAGATCGGTGACCTGGATGATGGCCTGCTGGCGCAGGCCAGCGTGCGTCAGCGTCAGGAGGTACCACCCGGCGGGCAGGGTGGTCGGCAGCTGGAGATAGGGATCGACCGCGACGTCGTCGTTGGGGTCCGTCACGTGATGGACGGCCGGGCGTGCGGTCAGGACGCGCTGGAGGCCGCTCGTCGAGATCGGCGCCCCGCCCGTGCTGGCCCAGTCCGGCGCGACGGCCAGTCGCTCATAGGCCGCCAGCGCAGCGTTCATGCGGGCGAACCGGTGGACGGTCACGGGGACCGTGCGCGGGATCGTCCGGGGTCCCTCGTCGTCTCGATAGAAATCGACCGTGATCGTGGGACGCTCCCGACGAGCGGCGTCCGTCCAGCGGTCCGGCAAGACGAGTCGCGAGGTACCCAGGCCACGGCCGCGCGTCTCGAATCGCATGGTGACGTCGCGGAGGAGCCGCTGACCGGTGCCGGGCAGGGCGATGCCGCGCTTGAGCGTGACGGTATAGAGGGTGCGAGCCTTGAGGCTCCGGGACGGGACGAACACGATGACCCGACCGTGGCGCTCGAATCGGCCCGGCGACCTTGGGACGGATCGTGAACGCTTCGCGCACGGCCGCGGCGGTGACCCCGGGCTGGTCGAACGTGAACTCGATGCCCGTGTCACGCGGAACGTCGACCGACTGGTCGGCGGGCAGCGTGCCGACGACGCGCAGGTCCCGGGCGGCCTTGACGGCCCAGGCATGAGCGATCGTGCCATCGGGTCGGCGGAGCGTGAATCGATAGGTCTGGCCGGCGACGAGGCGCTTGAGTCAGGCCGCAGGGTGATGCACGTCATCGCCGGACGCTTCGCGGCGGAGCGACAGCTTCGGTTCGACGGTCAGGCCGGCGGCGAGCGTCGCTACGGGCGTGCCGTCGAGGCTCGGTGAACGTGAAGGCGGAGTCGAGCGCGGCACCGGCCGCGCCGCGGCGAGTCGCGACCAGGCTGGCCGACGGCGGTCGGGCCACGACCTCGACGGCGGCCCATTCGCCGGAGTCAGCGGACGGCTCGGGCGACGGAGTCGCGCTCGCGTCCGGTCCAGGCGATGCCGTGACCGGGTCCGGCGATGCCGCGGCGGCCGATGGGCTCGGCGACGGTCCATCGGCCGTCGTCGGTCCGACGTCCGGCACGAGCGTGGCACGGGCCATGGTCAGGCCCACGATCACGACGATCATCGCCAGCGAGGCGAGACGGAGCTCCTGGATGTGGCGTTCCAACCCCCGGCCGAGGCGCTTGCGCATCCCCAACACCCTCTTGGATCGGCGGACGGTGACGACGTCCGTTGGATCCGATCCGCTATGCGACGTGCGGCCTGAGACCCCCGTGACTGCGCCCCCGAGCGTGGACGGGTGTCAGTCTGCCGACACCCCGTTTTGCAGCGTCGCGGTCGAGCGTGTCATCGGAGCTGTCACCGCCAACGGTGATGGTTGATCCAGCGGGCCGGATCGGCTACACTGGACCGTGTCCTCCCCGCCCCTAGCCGAAGGGGCCCCACATGACCCCATACGACTCCGCGACCGAGGGTGAGACCGGTCGCCGTCCCACCGCCGCGGAGCTCTTTGCCGGGGTCGGTGGATTCCATCTCGCTCTCGATCGCGCCGGCTTCGACGTGACCTGGAGCAACCAATGGGAACCCGCCACCAAGGCGCAGCACGCGTTCCATTGCTACCAGCAGCACGTCGATCAGGGTGACTTCCAGGCCTACGGTCGCGAGCAAGTCGGCATCGCCGCCTCGTCGACGGATCTGGGCCTCGAGGGCCACGTCGCGTCGAACGAAGACATCGCCGTAGTCCTCGACCGATACGAGGCCCAATTCTCGACGGATCAAGCGACCGGTCTTCCCGGTCGTGCCGGACGTCGACTTGCTGGTCGGCGGATTCCCCTGCCAGGACTACTCCGTCGCGCGGACGCTGCGGCAGGCCCACGGCCTGGTCGGCAAGAAGGGCGTCTTGTGGTGGGAGATCCACCGTCTCCTTCGACTCAAGCTCGCCCAGCGTCGACCGGTCCGCTACCTCTTCCTCGAGAACGTCGACCGTCTGATCAAGTCACCGACCGGACAGCGGGGGCGAGACTTTGCGGTGATGCTCGCCTCGCTCGCCGACCTCGGCTACGAAGTCGAGTGGCGAGTCGTCAACGCGGCGGACTACGGCTTTCCGCAGAAGCGCCGGCGCGTCTTCATCATCGGCCGGCTCGGTCGCGCCGAGGGCAGCCCGTACGAGCAGCTGACCCAGTCCGGTGTCCTGGCCCGAGCCTTGCCGCATCGTGAGAAGGAGCCATTCGACTGGACGCCGATCACCCTCGACCGCGACGTGAAGGTCGTCAGCGACACATTCAACCTCGGCCCAGGAAGACACCCTTCGGGAATGCCGGCGTCATGCGCATCAGCGGCGGCGAACGCGGGGCGGCCGTCTGGACGACCGACGTTCGCCCGACGTACTCGGCGACCGGACGACGCTCGGCGACATCCTCGAGGCCGCTGACGACGTACCGCAGCAATTCTTCGTCGAGGGCGAGGAGCTCGACCGGTGGCGGTTCCTCAAGGGTGCCAAAAGCCTGACCCGGATCAGCCGTTCGACAGGGCACGAGTACACCTATGACGAGGGGCCGATCCCTTCCCGGACCGGACCGACGGACCGTCGCGAACGATCCTGACCGGCGAAGGCGGAGCTACCGCGTCGCGGTTCAAGCACCTCATCCAGACCGAGGACGGTCGCTTCCGGCGACTGACGCCGCGCGAACTCGAAGCCCTGAACGGGTTCCCCGGTGACTGGACGGCCGGGATGTCCGACGGGAAGCGGGCGTTCATGATGGGCAACGCCCTGGTCGTTGGGCTGGTCGAGCGGATCGCCGACGAGTTGATCAAGGACGTCGCGCCTGCCGATCGCGTGCCGTCCGAGGCCGCTGCCGCGTCCTGAGTCGAGCGTCGTGGCGGGCCTCCAGCTTCCGAACCCGCCACCATCGAGCGCCGCCGTCCGCAACGTCATGCGCGCCAACCGAGCGCGCGATACGGGGCCGGAGCGTCGATTGCGCCGTGCTCTGCGCGAGGCCGGGCTAGGCGGCTATCGCCTCAACTGGAAGAAGGCGCCAGGGCGGCCGGACATCGCGTACCCGGGTCGGAAGGCTCGCGATCTTCGTCCACGGCTGCTACTGGCACCACTGCCCGCGCTGCTACCCGAACCTGCCCAAATCCAACCCGGAGTTCTGGGCGCGCAAGTTCGAGCTCAACCGCGAGCGCGACGCCCGCAAGCGGTCGATGCCGGAGGACTCCGGTTGGGTCGTCTCGGAGTACTGGGAGTGCGACATGAGGGGTCAGGAGCGCGCGAGTCATTGGTCGACCGTACAAGCCGCTGCTGAGTCTCAGGACTCGTCGGTCGCTTCGTCGAGTTCGACTACCTGAGCCTCGCCGAAGGACACGAGCAAAACTGTGGCACTGCCACGCCGTTCGCAACCGCGAGTTCCTCCATTTCGCGATACCGCACCTCGACGGCTCCGAAGTCATCCAACGTGAGCCCGACGACGATCATCGGTAATCCCAGGCTAATTTGGATGTACGGCAGGAGGTTTCGTGCCTGTTCGTAGGTCGTGAGACCCTGGTCCGCGAACCGACCGAGCCGATCCGTCATGACGACTGCGACTCCGACACTTCCGGACCCGGATCGCCCTGCGATGTGGAACTTGAATAGGTCCCGGTGGAAGCTCGCCGCGTTTCCGAACTCGACCTCGACAAAGATCTCCCGCTTGGTGAAAGTCACCTTTTAGCAGCGTCGGCAGACGCCCAAGCCCTTCGGCCGCGAATCGCGAACGGTTGGGACCGCCAGCCGTTCGCCCTGAGCGCGGAGTCAAGGTCCTTGTTCCACTGCTTCTGATCGACCGGGAAGAGGCAGTGGTCTTCTCTCCTCCGAGCGGCCGAAGCTGCCGCTTGGGAGTTTTCGGGCGGCCGTCCCTCGTGAAGGGTCCTGCATTTCGAAGCGGGGGCTCCACCGACCGAATAGTTGCCAGCAGATTCTCCCAGTAGGCTCCGAAGGTCCGTGATTCGAGGATTTCCCGAGCGTGGGTCACGTTGAGCATGGGCTCGACTATCTCGACTGCCATGTTTCTTGGGTTCCTCAGAACATCGTGTTCGAGTACGGGCTGACTGACGTCGCGAACAGGGCATCGGCCTTGGCCAAGGCACCTGGCCGGCACTCCTTCACCCGGCCGGCACGCGCGAGGTCGCCGAAGCGGAACGCGCCGAGGTAGACGGACGCCAGCGTCGCGACGTCGAGGGCGAGGTCGGTGGCGACCGCGTCGTCCGGCGGCCGGGCGACCGTCGCCGAGCCGTCGACCGCAACGGTGAGCTGCCATCGGCCGGCGTTGGCGGCGAAGGTCGGGTCGTCGAGGTCCAGGATGAGCTGCCCCTCCCCGTTGTACGCGCCGCGCGCCGAGGGCCGCGGCCACGTCGAGGAACCGGATCCACAGGCCGTCCGACGTCGTGACGCCCAGGCGGCGCGGCTCGCGAGCCCACTGCTGGAGCGGATGCGGCAACGGGCCGCGGCGGACGGACAGGGTCGTGACGAGGTCCATCGACGCCAGCCATTGCCACAGGCGCTGGTCCGCCTCCGGATCGAGCGCGTAGGCCTCGACGACGAGGAGCGTCGTCGACGGGCCCCGTGGCGCCCAGTCGTTGTTCATCCGATACACGGCGTAGGCCCGCGGCTCGCCCCCGACCTCGACGACGACCCGGAACTTGCGACCCTGGCCCTTGCGCATCCACTCGTCGTCGGACATGAGCATCGTCCGCCACTTGACCTCCGGACGATCGAGGGCGCCGGCCAGCGTCACCCGCGCCTCCTCATAGATAGCCCGGCAGATCGTGGCGCCCTCGTCGGCGTCGACGAGGCGGATGCTCACGTCGTCCCTGGCCGAGAGCGCGTCGCGGAACGCGAGCCGCGACCGTTCGACATCGAAGGTCGAGCACAGGGTCGCCAGCCCGTAGTCGAACCGCTCGTAGATCGCGCCTTCCGAGGCCCACAGGACGGCGAGCGGCTCGTGTCGGGCGATAGCGTCATCGAGGAGCCAGGTCATCATCCGGCGCAGGACGCCACGGCGTCGGTAGTCCGGCCGGACGCCGATCGCCGTGATGCCGCTGACCGGCACCTGGGCGCCACCCGGGACGGTGAGCTGCATCGAGAACGCCCCGCCACTGCCGATCCGCTGGTCGCCATCGAAGGCGTTGACGAGCCGTTCGCGCTCCAGCATCGGCCGCTCGGCGTCGAACTCACCCTGGCTCCAGTCCTCGGCGAAGGCCGTCAGGAGCGGATCGAAGAACGCGTCGAGCTCATCGACGCTCGGGCTGCGCAGGGTGATGTCGTCGGTCATCGACCCATCGTGCCATCCGCGTCGCGAGCCCGTCGCGCGCGGGAGGCGCACACTGGGTGGGTCGTGAGCATGGCCGCGCTCGATCGATGGCTCGCCGTGCTCGTCGTGGCGATGGCCGCGACGGGGTTGCTCTCCCTGCGGGCCGGTGCCCCGTCCGAGGGCTGGATCTTCACCCTCCACGGCGTGCTCGCCGGAGCGCTCCTCGCGGCCACGGCCTGGAAGCTGCGACGGTCGGTGCCGCGGGCGGTCGGGACGCGGCGATGGGGCCGGCTGGTCCTGGGCCTGGCGGTCAGCCTCATCACGATCGCGGCACTGACCGGCGGATTCCTGTGGGTCGCGTCCGGCGAGCTCCTGTCGGTCGGTTCGTGGACGGTCCTGACGCTGCACGCCTGGGTCGGCCTGATCCTCGTGCCGATCCTCGTCATCCACCTGCTTCCACATCGTTGGCGGCTGCTCCGACCGCGCCTGGCGCCGCCGCGACCGGGGCGGTTGCTCAGCCGACGAACGCTCCTGGCCGGCGGCCTCCTCGGCATGGCGGGCATCGCGTCCGTCCTCGTCACCGGCGGTCTCGACCGCTGGCGCGGCGGGGAACGTCGTTTCACAGGCTCGCGCTGGCTGCCGCGAGGTGGGATCCCACCGGCGACGACGTTCTTCGGCGAAGGACCACCGGCCATCGACCCGAGTTCGTGGCGGCTCGACGTCGAGGACGGAGCGGGCCGGCGACGGCGATGGTCGGCGGCGGAGCTCGCATCGCTCGGCATGGTCACGCGCTCCGCCGTTCTCGACTGCACCTCCGGCTGGGCCCTCGAGACGGACTGGACGGGCGTGCCGGTGGCCCGGGTGGTCGGCCCGCTCGCTCCCGGGCAGCAGGTGCTGGTCCGGTCGGCGACCGGCTGGTCGACGGTGCTCGACGCGGACGAGCTCGAGGTCGCCGTCCTGGCATCGGCCGTGGCGGGGTCGCCGTTGCCGGTCGCCAATGGCGCACCGTGCCGGCTCGTCGTCCCGGATCGGCGCGGGCTCGACTGGGTCAAGTGGGTGACCGAGGTCACCGTCGTCTGACGGTAGTCCGCCCGACTGGCGCCCGGCCAGCGGCTCAGACCTCGGGCAGCACCTGGGCGTCGGTCTGGGCGGCCGCGAACAGATCCCCGACCTTGTCGACCCGCTCGACGATGTCCCGGACGGTCCAGCGGTCCGGCCGGAGGCCTGGATCGTCCAGCTCGTCCCAGTCGATCGGCGCGGACACCGGCGCTCCGACGGCCGGACGGACGCTGTACGGCGCGACGAGCGTCTTGATGCTCGCGTTCTGGGTGTAGTCGAGCCGGGCGCGGCCCTTGCGCGCCTCCTTCGCCCACTCCCACGAGATGAGGTCGGGCACGGTCGAGCCGACCGCCTTCGACACCTTCTCGACCCAGGCGCTCGTGTCGGCGAAGTCGTAGCGGCCATGCTCGATCGGGATCCAGATCTGGATGCCGCGCTTGCCCGTCGTCTTGGGATAGCCGCGGACGCCGAGGTGCCCGAGGGCCGTCCGGTACAGCCGCGCCAGGGTCAACGTCTCGTCCCAGGTCGTCTTGTCGCCCGGATCGATGTCGATGTAGGCGAACGCCGGCTGCCACGGCTCGGGCAGCTTGCCGGTCCAGGCGTGGATCTCGAAGCTGGCCTGGTTGCCGAGCCAGCACAACGCGGCCACGCCGTCGGCCAGCAGGTGGTCGTTGGCGTTGCGGTCGGTCCGGCCGTCGACCCCGGTCTCGTGCCAGCGCGTGAGCCATGTCGGCGTGCTGTCCGGCAGGTTCTTCTGCCAGAAGCCCGGCGCCCCGGCGCCGTTCGGGAAGCGCTGCAGGTTGAGCGGCCGGTCGTGGAGGTGGGGCAGCATCACCGGCGCGATCCGGGCGAAGTAGCGGATGAGCTCGCGCTTGGTGATCGGTGCGGCGGCGTCGCCACTGCCGCGGCCCTCGAACAGCGGCTTGTCGAGGTTGGTCAGCTTGAGCTCGTGCCCACCGACCTTCCACGTGCCCTCCTTGCCGAGCGCCTCGAGCGCGGCGAGCTCGTCCGCCGTCGCGGCCCGGAATGCGGTCGGGGTGGTGCCGGCCTTGGGCTTCGCCGCCTTCGTGGCGGACTTGGCCGCGGTCGTGCTCTTGGTCTTGGTCGGTCCGGGCATCGCGGTGACCTCCGTGGGCGTGGGTTCATCGGGCAGGGCGGCTTCGGCCTCGCGGACGGCCGTGGTCGTGGCGACCGCCGTCTCGCGGACGACGGTCGCCGGGTCGCGGCCGGGTTCGAGTCCCTTGTAGGCCGCCTGGCGGACGACGTTGTCGCGTGACCAGCCGCCGAGCTCGGCGCGGATGACGAGCTCGGGCCGGACCCAGGTCACGCCGACCAGGTCGCCACCCCAGCGGCCCTTGTAGTCGCGGGGCGGCGGCGGATCGAACGGCGGATCGTCGACCGCGAGCGGCTGCATCCGCTCGAGCAGGTCCTTGCGGATCCCCGAAGTGAAGCCACTCCCGACCTTGCCGCTGAATCGAAGCTTGCCGTCCTCGTACACCCCGACGGCCAGGGCACCCAGGTCCTTGGCGTTGTTCGTCGCCGACGTCCAACCGCCGACCACGAGCTCCTGTTCCGGGCGGATCTTGAGCTTCAGCCAGGCGCTGGACCGGCGACCCGGCTCGTACCGGGAACGCCGGAGCTTGGCGACGATGCCCTCGACGCCCATCGACTGCGCGGCCGCGTGGAAGGCCAGGCCCTCGCCTTCGACGTGCGAGGCGAAGCGGACCTTGGGGTGGTCCTTGAGCACGCTTCGGAGCAGGCGCTTGCGATCCTCGAGGGGGACGCCGAGCAGCGACCGACCATCGAGATAGAGCAGGTCGAAGGCCTGGTACACGAGCCCGGTCGACGCCGTGTCGCCGAGCCGCGTCTGGAGCAGGCTGAAGTCCGGCCGCCCGTCCTCGTCGAGGGCGACGACCTCGCCATCGACGATCGCCTGGCCGGCCTCGATCCAGCGAGCCGGCGAGGCCAAGAGTCGCGGGAAGTAGGCAGCGGCGTCGTTGAGGTTGCGGGTCCACAGCCGGACCTTGCCGTCGTCGACGACCGCCTGGACGCGGAAGCCGTCCCACTTGATCTCGTACAGCCAGTCGGGGTCGCTGAACGGCTTGGTCGCCAGGGTGGCCAGCATCGGCTCGATGCGGCTGGGCATCGGCGCGATCGTCGCGCCGGCCAGGTCGATCTCGGCCGTGGCGGCCGGCTCCTCGCTGACCCACAGGGCATCGCGGTTGGCCTTGACCTCGTCGTTGGTCCGGCCGGTCTTGACGCTCTGCGGATGGTCCTCGGCATCCCAGCCGCTGACCGAGTCGTTGTCGCGCTTGTGGATGAGCAGCCACTGCTCGCCCTGGTCGTCCTCGAACGCCGAGCTCGGGGCGCTGCCGGGTCGCCGGCTGGTCCGGACGATCGTGAACCGGCCCTTCAGCTTCTGGCCGAACAGCCGGAACTTCAGCTCGCCGTCCTGGACCGACTTGCGCCCTTCGAGCGTCGGCGCTTCGGGCTCCCACGTGCCCCAGTCCCAGACGATGACGTCGCCGGCGCCGTACTGCTTGGACGGGATGACGCCCTCGAAGTCGAAGTACTCGATGGGGTGGTCCTCGACGTGGACCGCCATCCGCCGGATCTTCGGGTCCAGGGTCGGGCCCTTGGGCACGGCCCAGCTGACGAGGACCCCGTCGATCTCGAGGCGGAAGTCGTAGTGCAGCCGGGTCGCGCGGTGACGCTGGACGACGAAACGCCCGCTGCGGCCGCTGGCGGCCGTGGCCGGCACCGGCGCCGGCTCCGGGGTCTTCGCGAAGTCACGCTTGCGGAGGTATTCCTCGAGGGGCATGGGTCGTCAGTGTGCCAGTCGCGGCCCGGCCATGGACCAAGAGGCAGAAGCCGACGCGAGTGGGCCTACGACGCCTTGCGCTTGCGGGCGGCGGGCTTGGCCTTGGCCTCGTCCTCGTCGTCGGCGGCAGCCTTGGACTTGGCCTTGGCCGTGGTGGCAGGCTTCTTGGCCGCGGTCTTGGCAGCCTTGGCTTCGCGAGCCTCGGCGACCGACACGGGCTCCTCGGAACCGGCGGCCCGGGCCGCCTTGGCGGCGCTGACCGAAGCCTCGAGGGCGGCCATGAGGTCGATGAGCTTGCCGCTCTCCTCGGGCTCCTCGATCTCGACCGTCTCCTTGCCCTCGACCTTGGCCTCGATGATCTTCTCGAGCGCCTCGCGGTACTCGTCCTTGTACTGGGCCGGGTCGAAGTCACCGGTCATCGACTCGACGAGCTGGCGGGCCATCGCGAGCTCCGCCGGCTTGAAGTCGAAGTCCTCCTCGGGCAGGTCGAGCTCACCGGTCGACCGGATCTCGTCCGGCCAATGGAGGGTCGTCATCAGCATCGTGTCGCCGAACGGGTCGAGCGCGGCGAGCGCCTCCCGGTCCTTGATGACGACCTTGCAGATGGCCGTCAGGCCCTCGTCCTCGAGGACGGACTTCAGGAGGTAGAACGCCTTGCGGCCGATCTTGTCCGGCTCCATGTAGTAGGCGCTCTTCACGAAGCGGACCGCGTTGTCGTCGCGCTCGGCCTTGGTGAACTGCTCGATCTCGATCGACCGGACCGTCTTGAGCGGGACCTTCTCCAGGTCCTCGTCGGTGACGACGACGTACTCGCCCGGGGCGTACTCGTAGCCCTTCACGGTCTCCGACCGCGAGATCGGCTCGTCCTCGACGGGGCACCAGACCTTCATCTGGATGCGCGACAGGTCGTCCTTGTGGAGCATGTTGAAGCTGATGCCCTTGGACTCGGTCGCGAGATAGAGCTTGACCGGGATGGTGACCAGCCCGAACTGGACGGCCCCCTTCCACATCGCTCGCGCCACGGCAGACCTCAGCTCGCTCGTCGCTCGGCCACGGGTCTCCGGCCCATGGCTCTCGGGACGTCACAGTAGCGTACAGGAGCAAATCGGCCGCTCACGACGGCCCCTGCGACCCGTCTCACCTGTCTTGCAGGCGCGCTGGGCCTACTTGGTGACGATGAACCCGTCGACGGAGATCGTGGGCCGGCCGGACGTGCCGAGGACGTACACGCTGATCCGGTGCGTGCCGACCGCGGACCAGCGGGTCGACCAGGCGATCGCCCGAGGCTGGCTGTGGCTCGCCTTGGTGTCGACCGTGGCGACGCGGGCGCCGTCGAGGTAGATGTAGACCTTGCCGCGGACCGAGCTGCGTGGCATGACGACGGCGATGCCGCGCCCGCTGAACGTCATCCGGGCGGTCGAGCCGGCCCGCGTCGACGTGCTTCGAACGGCATTGGTCGCGTCGGACACCTCGCTCCGCGTCCAGACGCCGGTCCGCGTGATGGCCGTCGACCGGTCGCTGACGTGCGTGAAGCGATGCGTGCTCGTCGCCACCCAGGCGCTCCAGTTGCCGACCGCGTCTCGGGCGCGCAGCCGGAACTCGTAGGTCAGGCCCATGCCCAGGCCGTACCAGGTCATCGCCCGGGTCCCGCCGCTGTAGGCACGCGTCGAGCCCCACGTCCCGCCGCTGACCCGGCGCTGGAGCTCGTAGCCCGCGATGCTGCTCGACCGGTCCGTCGCGGCGCTCCAGCTGACCCGCGCGGCGATCGTCGAGGGGACCGTGCCGGTCAGGCCGATGGAGCTCCAGCGGGCGGCCACGACGGTCGGCGTCCGGGCCGTCGGGTCATCATTGGTCACGGCCACGGCGACGTTGCGCTCCAGGCTCTGGCCGACGCTCGTCGCCCGGATCCGGACGTCATAGGTCCCGGCCCGTGTGCCGGCCGGCACGCCCACGCGGAGGGTCGCCTTCTCAGCGGTCCAGCCGATGATGCTCGACGCGGTGAACGTCGCCGACCAGCCGGACGGCTTGCCGACGACCGATAGCCGGATCCGCTCGAAGTGGGTCGATGATCGGTTGAACGTGACCGGGATCGAGACGCTCCCGCCGGACTCGCCGGCGGGGGTCGACGAGCTCGAGCTCCCGAACGAGAACGAGCCGAGTGCAGACAGGCGGCGGACATCGAGCAGCTTCTCGTGGGTCGAATCCGGGTCCGTGCTCGTCTTCCAGCCCAGGTTGCCGAGGTACTGGAGCGCGTCCTTGACCTGGGCCGGCGTCGCCGTCGGCCGACTGGCCTTGTAGAGGGCGACGGCCCCCGTCACGGCGGGCGCGGCCATGCTCGTGCCGGATGAGTACCCGTACGAGCCGGTCCGCAGCGTGGACCAGATGCACTTGCCCGGCGCGATGATGTCGATGTCGTGGCCGTAGTTGCTGAAGTTCGCGAACGTGTCGTCCTTGTCGTACGAGCCCCACGAGTAGCACCAATTCCCACCCAGGCCGCCGGATTTGCCGTCCGTATCCGCGAGGGCTGACACGGTGATGACCTCGTTGTACGAGGCCGGGACGCGCTTCGTGGCGCTGCCGCTGTCGTTGGCCGCGGCGGCCACGACCGTGATCCCGGCCGCGACGACGCGGCAGATGGCGGCATGGAGGACGTCGTCGTTCTTCGTGCCGCACGAGCCGTCGTCCGAGCCGGACTTCGCGACGCTCATGTTGACTGCCTCGAACATCGGCCGGCTCGAGTTGCTCGGGTCGCGCTGCGCGGCGATCCAGTCCAGTCCGCAGACGTACCAGGACAACAGCCCGAAGCCGTCATCGTTGAGGATCTTGACCGCCCACAGGCGCGCGCCGGGCGCGACACCGACGACGCCGATCGTGTTGTCCAGGGCCGCGACCGTGCCGGCGACGTGCGTCCCGTGGCCCTCGCGGTCGCGCCACAGCGCCCGGTCGCTCGTCGAGCAGTTGTAGCCGCCCGCTACGTTGAGGTCGGGGTGGAAGGCGATCCCTGTGTCGACGATGGCGACGTCGGCATCGACGCGCTGATCGACGCCGTTGATCGCCGCCGCCGGCGAGAGCTTGGTCCCGACCCGGGCCACGCCGGTCGGCGTGGTCTGGGCGGTCAGCTCGATGACCTCGTCGGGCACGATGGCGACGACCTGTGGGTCCCGCTTGAGCGCGCGGCGCTGATCGGCGTCCAGGCGGGCGCTGAAGGCTCGGACGACGCGCTGGAAGGTGCGGATCGGCTTGACCTTGTCCCGCTCGCGGCCGGTCCGCGTCCGTGCCGCGACGGCCGCTGGGTCCGCCGTGTCCTTGAGCAGGACGATGTAGCGGCCGGTCGGATCCGGCCGACCCGTGACGTCGGCGGGGACCTCGGGCTCGACGGTCGCCGAGGGATCGGCGGTCGGAACTGCCGTCGGGTCGGCGTCGGGGTCGTCGGCCGGCGGTGGCGTCGGCTCGGCCGTGGGATCGGCGCTCGGGTCGGCGGCGGGATCATCAGCCGGCGGCTCGGTCGCGGGCTCCGTGGCCTCGGGTGTCGGCGTGGTCGCGGGATCCTCGCTCGGCGCGACGCTGGCCGGCACCTCGGCCGAGCCATCGGCGCCCGGATCCGCCGCCGTGACCGGCCCGACGAGCGGGATGGCGACGACGATGGCCAGGAGCAGGCTGAGGATCGAGCGGCGCATGAGGACTCCGGTGCGTGGGGGGCTGCGGAGGAGCCTTGGTCCGCCTCGACGCGCGCTAGGGCTCGCGAGGAATAGTGGCGTGACCGGTCGCCGTCGACCAGTCACCCGGTGGTCCCACCCAAGCCTAGCCGACTGTGTCCAGCGGGGACCAGGACGGGCGGTCACCGCCAAGGCAAGTCGATGCCGAATTCGAGCTCGTTTCGCCTCAGACGGCGGTCGCGCGGATCTCCGCTTCCGCTTCAGTTACCCGGGCGAGGATGTCGGAGCGCATCATGTCCAGGCCGGTCCAGACCGCCTTGGTCGCGTTGGAGATCGAGGTGAGCTGCGACTTGAGCGCACGCACGACCTCCAGCTGCTCCCGGATGGCGGTCAGGGCCGACGCGATGGCCGCGGCATCCACCTCGACCTCGCGTTCGGCAAGGGAGGCCAGCGCGAGCAGCCGGGCCAGGCGGACGGCTGCCTCCAGGGTGGCCGGCTCTGGAGCCTCCGGATCGATCACGCAGTAGACGTCGCCACCGACCAGGGTGAACGGCGCGACGCCGGTCGGGGCATGGGCCGGCGTGAATACCGCCACGGCGACGGCCGCGCCGCGGTTCTCCCGGGCTTCGCGGAGCTCGTCGCGCATCGCCCGCATCGACATCGGGCGGTCCTTCGCCTCGACGACGACCCGCAGGTCGTGACCGCGTGCGGCCCGCGCGTCCACGGTCAGGACGAAATCGCCCTTCTTCGACTTGAGGACCGAGCCGGTCTCCAGTCCCGTGCGGTCCAGGAGATCGCCAGCCCCCCGGGCGATGTCGCCGAGCATCGCGTCCAGCAGGACCTCGAAGTCCGCGCCCTTGGCCGCGGACTTGGCCCGTTCCGCCCCACGCGCGGCGGCCGCCGCCTCGATCGCCACGAGGCGCTCCTCGAGGCCCTTGAACCCGGCCGCGATCTCCTGGCGGAACTGATGCATCGGCGAGTGCAGGCGGGTCGGGTCCAGGAGATGGGCGAGCTTGGAGGCATCGCCATCGAAGTAGCGCTCCAGCATCCCGCCGATCCGGCCGATGGCACTGTCGCGCTTGGTCTCGTCGAACAGCTCGTCGACCATGGATCGCAGCGCGCCACGATCACCGAGGAATCGCTCGAGCGTCCGCGGCAGGCGCCCATCGCCATCCGCGAAGTTGGCCCGGAGGGTCTGTTCGAGCGCCTGGGCGGCCCGCTCGTTGGTCTGCTCGGCTTGGCGGACCATCCGCTCGAACTCCGTGCGGACGGCGTCCACGTTGACCGTGACCCCGACGTCCTGGAGGGCCAGGAGCCCGATGCGCAGGGCGCGTTCGACGAGCGGACCCCGATCCCCCGCCGGGCGCTCCCCCAGGAACGCGGCGAGGGTCGGGTCCGACAGGGACAAGCGGTCGATGACGATCCGGTCGCCTTCCAGGCGGACCGCGGCGTGGAGCGGGATGACGGCGGCTTCCATGCCGGGAACGTAGGACCCACCCGTGACATCTAGGCTGTCACGCCTTTTCGCCGAAGCCACGTACACTCCTCCCCGATGTCCAATTCCCCCCGTCGCCGATCGTCCCGGCTCCCCGTCTCGTTCCTCCTGTCGCTTGGCCTCGTCGCGACGCTCCTCGCGCCCGTGACGGCATTCGGCGCCGACCCCAGGCCGATCGTGCCGCGCATCGACGACCCCGTCGTCGCCCCTGATGCTCCAGGGGCGAGCGATCCGATCGACGATCAGATCCTCGTCCGCTATCGCGAGGGCACGACCCCGGGCGAGCGACGGGCGATCCGCGAGGCCCATGGCCTGACCCGCGTCCCCGGCACGGGCGACGCCCGGACCGAGGTCGTCGTCGCCGAGGGCCGCTCGACGGCGACCGTCCGTCGCCGACTCGGCGACGAGCGGGACGTCGTGGCCGTGGCCGCCAATCAGCGCCGCGAGCTGGCGGTCGACATCTCCGGGGAGCCCGGGTTCGGTCAGCTGTGGGGACTCCACAACCGGGGCCAGCGCATCGACGGCATCAGTGCCCTCACGGGCCTGTCCGACATCGATCTCGATGCACTCGAGGCGCTCCGCCTCGGCGCGGGCTCGCCCGATGTCATCGTCGCGGTCGTCGATGACGGCGTGGACACCAGCCACCCCGACCTCGAGGATGCGATCTGGACCAACCCGGGCGAGGCCGGCCCGCTGGCGGCCAACGGCATCGATGACGACGGCAACGGCTTCAAGGACGACGTCCACGGCTGGGACTTCTGCAACGACGACAAGACCGTCCACGATGCCGGACAGGACGGTCACGGGACCCATGTCGCCGGGACGATCGGGGCGTCGCTCGACGGAGCCGGCGTGGTCGGCGTGGCGCCCGGGATCACGATCATGCCCCTCAAGTTCATCGATGGCGGCCATCTGTGCGGCTCCGACGACATGGCCGTCCGGGCCATCGACTACGCGGCGTCGTTCGGCGTTCGGATCATCAACGCCTCGTGGGGCGGCGCCCAGCCGAGCTCGGTGCTCGACGCGGCCATCGCCGAATCCGGTGCCCTGTTCGTGGCCGCCGCCGGCAACGGCGACGTCGATGGCCACGCGATCGATATCGACAAGGCCGGCGGGCCGCGCTTCTACCCCGCGTCCTCGACGCTGCCCAACATCCTGGCCGTGGCCGCGATCGACCAGCGCGGCCGCCTCGCTTCGTTCTCGAACTACGGCCGCAAGTCCGTCGACCTCGGCGCGCCCGGGACGAACATCCTGAGCACGTATCCGAAGGCAGCCGGCTGCGCAGCCCCGTGCTACGCCTGGAGCGAGGGCACGTCGATGGCCGCGCCCCACGTCACGGGGGTGGCCGCACTGGTCGCCAGCCACGAACCGGCCCTCCTCGACCAGCCCCTCCAGCTCCGGAGCCGGCTGCTGTCCACCGGCCGAGCCCTGTCAAGCCTGAGCACGAAGACGACGACCGGGCGGATGGTCAACGCGTGGCGGGCCGTCGATGCGGTGCCGCCCGTCATCCAGGCACCGAACCGCTTCGTGGTGCCGACCGGGGCATCGGTCAGCTCGACCTCGACGTCGTTGCGCGTGTCCTGGCCGCCGGCCACCGACGCCATGACCTCCGTCGCGAGCTACGGCCTCCGCAAGCGGGCCGGCAGCACGTGGTCGACGGTGACGTCGGCGACGAGCGCGACGTCCATCAATTCGAGCATCCGGTTCGGCACGACCACGACGTTCCGGCTGACGGCCAAGGACGCTCCGGGCTCGACGAGCGCGCCGAAGGACGGCCCGGCCCTGACGGCCACCCTCTACAGCGACAGCGCGAGCCTCGCGCACTATGGCTCGGGCTGGACCACCTCATCGAGCTCGACGGCCCTCGGCGGCCGGCTCCACACGGCCCGCCGGACCGGCGCGGCGATGACGGTCAGCTTCACCGGCCGGGCCATCGCCGTGGTCGCCCCGCGGAGCTCCACGCGCGGCGCGTTCCGGGTCTACATCGACGGCACGCTGATCACGACCATCGATCTGGCCCGTGCGACATCGCAGCCGCGGCGCGCGGTCTTCTCGACGAGCTGGACGACGCGCGAGGCGCACACCCTCCGGATCGAGGCGGTCTCGGCCAGGCGGATCGACGTCGACGGGTTCGTCATCACCCGCTGAGCGCGGCTCGGACCTCGACGTCGTCCCCGGTCAGGTCCCGCGGTAGGTCGTCATCGAGTACGGGGCCAGGAGCAGCGGCACGTGGTAGCTCCGGTCCGTGTCGGTGATGCGCAGGTCGACCGCGACCTTCGTGAAGAACGACCCATCCTCGTGGGCGACGTCGAACTCGAGCCGGTAGTCGCCGGCGACCATCGGCCGCTCGAGCAGATCGCGGACCCGGCCGTCGCCGTCGGTCAGCGCCTGGGTCATCCGGATCGGCGCGGCGGCGACGTCCAGTCGATAGAGCGCCACACGGACGCCGACGGCCGGCGTCCCGCGCTCGGTATCGAGGACGTGGGTCGAGATGGTGGGCTGGTCGCCGGCAGCGGCCACGGGCTATCCTCCGCGGATGGGGACGTTGCGGATCGAGGTCGGTGACCTGCACTTTAGCGCCCGCTGGGAGTCGGCGGCCCCGGCGACCATCGAGGCCATCCGGCGGATGCTCCCGATCGACTCCAAGGTCATCCACTGTCGCTGGTCGGGCGAGTCGGTCTGGATCCCGTACGGTGACTTCCGGCCGGGTATCGACTACGAGAACCACACCTCGCATCCGTCACCCGGGATGCTGGCGATGTACCCCGGCGGCATCAGCGAGTGCGAGATCTTCTTTCCTTATGGCGCCTGCACGACGTCCTCCAAGGTCGGCCAGCTGGCGGCCAATCACTTCGCCTCGATCGTCCCGGACGATGGCTGGCAGGACCGGCTGCGCGAGATGGGCCGACGGACGCTGTGGGACGGCGCCCAGGCCATCCGGATCTCCGAGATCGACGGCTAGCGCTTGACCGACCTCGTCATCCGCGGCGGCACGATCGTCACCGCGGGCGGGTCGCGCCGGGCTGATCTCGCGGTCACGGGCGGCGTCATCGAGGCGATCGAAGTCGACCTCAGCGGTCCGGCCGCCGCAGCGGCCGAGGTGGTCGACGCGGCCGGGATGCTGGTCCTGCCGGGCGTGGTCGACGCGCACACCCATACCCGGGTCGCCACGGAGGCGGAGCCGGACCGGTTCTTCCAGGACTCGGTCGCGGCCGCGTTCGGCGGCACGACCACGTTCCTGTCGTTCAACAACCCCGGCACGGGCTCGACGCCGGCGGCCGAGCGCTCGCTCCGGACCGGGCTGACCGAGTGGCGCGCCGCGACCGACGGGGACAGCGCCATCGACATCGGCCTGGCCCTGGCCGTCTCGGGCCATGCCGATGACCCGCTGGCCGAGCTGCCCGCCACGATCGATGGCGGCGTGGCGACCTCCAAGGCGTTCATGGTCTTCGACTTCCGCCTCGAAGATCGAACGCTGTTCGAGGCGATGCGGGTCATGAGCGAGCGCGGCGGGATGCTCCAGGTCCATTGCGAGGATCCCGTGCTCCTCGACGCCGGAGTCGCGGCGGCGCTGGCTCGGGGCGAGATCGGACCGCGGTACCACGCGACGTCGCGGCCGCCGTACGTCGAGGCCGTCGCGACGGCTCGGGCGCTGGCTTTCGCCCGCGCGACCGGGGCGCCCGTGCACGTCGTCCACCTGTCATCGGCGGCTGCGCTCGACGAAGTGCGCCGGGCCAAGGCCGCCGGTGTCCGGGTCACGGCCGAGACCTGTCCGCACTACCTGACCCTGACCGACGAGGTCTACGCCGAGCCCGACCCGGTCCGCTGCGCGTGCTACGTCATCTCGCCGCCGCTCCGCTCGGCCGCCGATCGCGACGCGCTGTGGTCGGGGCTGGCCGACCGGACGCTGGACCTCATCGCCTCGGATCACGTGCCCGATCGCATCGACCGCGAGAAAGCCGAAGCCGGCAAGGGCGCCGACTTCTCGCAGATCAGCAACGGCGCGCCCGGCATCGAGACCCTGCTGGCGGTCGTCTACGCCGAGGGCGTCGGGCGTGGGCGGATCTCGATCGAGCGGCTGGTCGACCTCCTGTCGACGACGCCGGCGGCACGGTTCGGTCTCGCCCGCAAGGGCGCACTCGTCGTCGGGCGCGATGCCGACATCGTCGTCTTCGACGCGGCGGCGACACGGACCATGCGCGCCACCGACCTGCACCACACGAGTGACTACACGCCGTACGAGGGTCGGCCCATGCCGGGCGCCGTACGCGATGTGTTCGTCCGCGGCGGCGCCGTCATCCGCTCCGGCGCCTTCGTCGGCCGCCGCGGCCACGGCCAGTTCATCGAACGCGGCGCGATCGCCGGCTAGGGGCCCCCGTCGCCCCCGCGGGATCGCGGTCGCCTGCCCGATGCGTGTCGAGTGCATCAAGGTCGGCCGTCGCAGCGGTCGATCCCGGCCACTGGCTGAGGGCAATCGGCCAGCCCCGGGTCGCCCGGCCGACCGGGGTCGCCCGCCGGCACGGGTCGCCCGGCCGACCGGGGTCGCCCCGCCCGGTCACGGGTCACACCCGCCCGGTTCGTCACACCCGCCCGGTTCGTCACACCCGCCCGGTTCGTCACACCCGCCCGGTTCGTCACACCCGCCCCGGTGCGTCACACCCGCCCCGATGCGTGTCGAGTGCATCGGCCTGGGCGCAACCGGCCGTGCGTTATGCCCTCGACACGCATCACCGTCGTGGGAGCCAAGGGCGTCGACGGCTTCAGAGGTGCTGACCGAGCCAGCGATACGGTCCGAGATGGCGCGGGATCGGGGCGGTCTCGTCCAGACCACCGAGTGCCCCCACGATGCGACCGAGATTGTGCAAGTTGATGCCGCGCAGCTTCCCGGTCTCGAGGCGCGAGATCATCGTCTGGGACACACCGCACAACGTGGCCAGGTTCCGCTGGCTCAGGACGACCTGACGTCGACGTCGCCGGACCATCGCGCCGAGCAGCTCACACCCCTGCTGGGCGAGCGGATCACGTCGTCGACGGTCCTCAGGCGTCCAACGAGGTGATGGCGCGAACATGCTCGAAGGCTACGCAACGCGCCTGCACCCGCAGCCACTGCCGGCTGCACCGGCGACCACTAGCCTGATGCACTCGACACGCATCGCCAGGGCACCAGGACGGATCGCCCATGCGAATGTCCGACGCGGAACGCCGCCTGGGTTCGATGCACTCGACGCGCATCGCTAGGGCACCAGGACGTTCCAGTGAGCTGCCCTAGTCGAGCATCGCGTAGGCGCGGTGGGTCAGGAACTCGACGAAGTCGTCGCCCAGCACGAGGTGATCCAGGATGTCCGCCGACTCGGCGAGGCGACCGGCGTCGCGGCCGCCCAGGCGGGCCAGCTCCTCATCGCGGATCCGGGCGTAGACGTCGGGCGCCAGACGGCCTTGCCGCGCCCACAGCCACAGCTGGGAGCGCGAGATCTCGGCCGTTGCGGCGTCCTCCATGAGGTTGTCGATGGCCGCCGCGCCGGTGCCCTGCAACCACGCGTCGAGATAGGCGAGGGCGACCCGGATATCGGCCCGGATGCCGGCCTCGGTGACGGCGCCACCGTCGACCGTGAAATCGGCCAGCTCCGCCGCCGTGACCGAGACGTCCTCGCGAAGCCGGTGCTTCTGGTTCGAGGCATCGCCGAGCACCCCGTCGAAGATCTCGGTCGCCAGCGGGACGAGGTCCGGGTGGGCCACCCAGGTCCCATCGAAGCCGTCGCGCGACTCGCGCTCCTTGTCGTCGCGGACCTTGGCCATGGCCCGCTCGGTGACCTCCGGGTCGCGGCGGTTGGGGATGAACGCGGCCATCCCACCGATGGCGTGCGCCCCACGTCGATGGCACGTCCGGACCAGCAGCTCCGTGTACGCCCGCATGAACGGCAGGGTCATCGTCAGTTGCGACCGATCGGGCGATTCGAGCGCGGGATCGCTACGGAACCGCTTGATCACGCTGAACAGGTAGTCCCACCGGCCCGCATTGAGCCCGGCCGCGTGCTCGCGCAGCTCGTACAGGATCTCGTCCATCTCGAAGGCCGCGGTGATGGTCTCGATGAGGACGGTCGCCCGGATGGACCCGCGCGACACGCCGAGCCGTTCCTGGGCCCACACGAAGACCTCGTTCCAGAGGCGCGCCTCGTGATGGGACTCGAGCTTGGGCAGGTACAGGTAGGGGCCGGACCCGCGGGCGACCCGCTCGGCGGCGTTGTGGAACAGGTACAGCCCGGCGTCGAACAGGGACGCCGAGATCGGCGCGCCGTCGACCATGACGTGCGACTCGATGAGGTGCCAGCCCCGCGGCCGGACGACCAGCTGGGCCGGACGCTCCCCGACCTGGTAGGCCTTGCCCTCGGGCGAGGTGAAGGCGAGCGTGCCGCGCACGGCGTCCATGAGCGCCGCCTGGCCGCCGACGACATTGGCCCAGGTCGGCGACAGGGCGTCTTCGAGATCGGCCATGAACACTCGGGCGCCCGAGTTGAGGGCGTTGATCATCATCTTCGGCTCGGCCGGACCGGTGATCTCGACCCGTCGATCGTCGAAGTCGGCCGGTGCCGGGGCGACCGTCCAGTCAGCGTCGCGGACGTGGCGTGTGCCGGCCAGGAAGTCGGGCCGCTCGCCGGCATCGAGGGCCTCCTGCCGCTCCTCGCGGCGGTGGAGGAGGTCGAGGCGAGCCGCCCCGAAGCGACGGTGGGCCTCGGCGACGAAGGCCAGCGCCTCATCGGTCAGGACGCGCTCCGCGCCCGCGACCGCAGGACCGGTGACGACGACGCCGTCGGGTGGCACGACCGTCAGCCCTCGCCGCGGCGGACCGTGGCCTCGATGAGGCCGTGCGGCTCCGTCGTCGCGACGTACACGACCTTGTCATTGGTCATCCCGAATGGCGACAGGTCGGCGGGCCAGTGGTGGAGGTTGGGCAAGACCATCCGGATCTCGTCCAGCTCCTCGTGTCGTTCCAGCATCGCCTTGGCCATGATCCAGATCGACGTCTGGACGCTCGGGCTGTCGTGGTCGGCGAAGACCTCCAGGAGCGTCGCGCGGACGTCGGCCCAGACTAGATCGAAGTCGATCTCGGGCGAGCCGTAGCGCCACATCGCGGTCAGCTTCGTGGCCATCAACCGGTCGTCGGCGTCGGCGAGCGTCGTGTACCGGTCGCGCGGGAAGCCGCTGAACGCCGAGCGCGTCGTCTTCATGACGACGAGGTCCTCGATTCCGGCCTCGACGGTCACGTCGCCATGCGTGACGGCGACGGTCGCGACCCGCGTGCCGGCCCCCTCGCGGACGAAGGCATCGGGGGCCGGTCCCTCGCCGGACTCGATCGGGCGCCAGGCATGCTCGCGGACATTGACCGTGGACCGATCGACCTGCTCGAAGTCGAGGAAGTGGCGGGCCAGGGTCGTGGCATACGTCTCGATGGCGCCGGTCAGGTGCTCGACCGCGTAGGCGTAGGCCGTGTTCTTCATCGTGTCCGTGGCCACGACGAGCGTGTTGTCGCCGTCCGTGTGCGCGGCCGTGAAGTCACCCTCCAGGGCCACGGCGACGGTCAGGTCGCGGAGTCGATGCGGCGTCTCGTCCCGGCCGACGCGGACGATCCGGATGGCGGCCTTGCCGTAACGGTCCGCCCCGAGCTCGATCATCGCGTGCCTCCCGCGGCTAGCTTCGCACGGCGGTCGATGGCGATGTCGACGACCGCGTCCAGGGCCCGGTGGAGCTCGGCCTCCCGGTCGGCCTCGAGCGCGGCGGCCATCCCGGGGAGCAGCGCCTCGCGCGGCCGGCCGGCGACGAAGACGCAGTAGCGGAACCCGAAGCGTGCCTCGTAGGCATCGTTCAGGCGCTCGAGCTCGGCGGCGACGCTCCGGCTTCGCGGCGTGCCGGCTCCCCGGTCGTACCCCTGCTCGACGTAGCTCAGCGCCGAGACCGTGCCGGGCGGTGCCCCCAAGCGCGGGTGGGCATCGATGAGCTCGAGCTGCTCGGACTCCGGCATCGTGTGGGCGATGGACCGGGCGGCCGCGAAGAGGGTGTCGTCGGCGGCGAACGGGCCGGCAGCCTCGAGGCGGTCCAGGAACCGTGGCGCACCCTCGAACAGGGCGGCGAGCTCCGCCCGGTCCGGGGTCATGACGGCGCCACGTCGGTCACCAGCGACCGGCCTCGCGGATGACCCGATGGAGGATGCGCGCGGTCACGACCCGGCGATAGCCGGCGGTCGAGCGCACGTCGTCGATGGGGGCGAGCTCCGCGGCGATGGCCTCGGCCGCGCGGTCCGCGACTTCGGGCGTCGGCGCGGCGCCCTCCAGGACGGCTTCAGCACGCGCGGCCCGGGTCGGGGTCGCCGCCACGGACCCGAGGGCGATCCGGACGTCGCGCCAGACCACGCCGGGGGCGCTCGACCCGTTGCCGTCCCGCCAGGCCACGGCCATGACGACCTTGCTGATCGACTGGGCGCGCCGTGTCCCGACCTTCCGGAAGCGCATCTCGCGGGCCGCTCGGATCGGGATCCGGACGGCCACGACGAGCTCATCGACCGCCAGGGCCGTCCGTCGGTAGGCCGTCCAGAAGGCCGCAGCGGGGACCTCTCGCTCGCCGCGCACCGATCCGAGGACGAAGGTGGCGTCTGCTGCAAGGAGGACCGGGAGCGTGTCGCCGGCTGGCGAGGCGTTGGCGATGTTGCCGCCGAGCGTGCCCCGGTTCTGGATCTGGGCGGCGCCGATCGTCGCGGCCGCCTCGACGAGGGCGGGGACGTGCTCGCGGCACAGGGCCGAGCGCCGGAGGTCCGTGTACGTCGTCAGCGCCCCGATCCGAAGCGCCTCGCCGTCGATGGCGATCCCGCGCAGCTCGTCGAGCGCCCACAGGTCGACCAGGCTGGCCGGTGGCTCACCGAGCTCCCCGGTCAGCGCGACCATCAGGTCCGTCCCGCCGGCGATCGGACGGGCGGGGGCATCGGCCGGGGCCGCGGTCAGGGCCGCATACGCGTCGGCCAGGCGGCGCGGGCTGACGACCGGCGGTTCGGGCGGCACGGGACCTACCCGCGCCGGCCGCGTCGGCGGCCCAGGAGCAGCAGGATCGCGCCGGCCAGGATCCCGAACCCGACGGCCAGCTGGGTCGGGCTGATGACGATCCGGGGGTCCGTCGAACCCGATGCGGCCGGATCGGCGGCGGCGGCCGGTCTCGCGGCGTCGGCGGCCGGTGCCGGCTCCCCGGTCGGGGCCTCGGCCGCCAGCGGCGCGTGGTGCCCGTTGGTCGGGACCGGGATGCGGTCCTCGGGCGCGCTCATCGGCCGGCGCCCGCCACGAGCGCGATGGCGTCGACGATCTTCGTGTAACCCGTGCACCGGCACAGGTTGCCGGCGATGGCCTCGCGGATCGCGTCCTCGTCCGAGGTCCCGCCCGCATCGAGGTAGGCGCGTCCGGCCAGGAGCATCCCGGGCGTGCAGATGCCGCACTGTGCGCCGCCGGTGATGAGGAACGCGGCCTGGAGCGGGTCCAGGGCGACCGGCTCACCCGGGTCGGCGGCCGGGGCCGCCAGGCCTTCCACGGTCCGCACGTCGGCGCCATCGACCTGGCAGACCGGGACGAGACACGAGTCGACCGGCGCGCCGTCCAGGAGCACGGTGCAGGCCCCGCACTCGCCCTCGCCGCAGCCCTCCTTCGTCCCGGTCAGCCCGAGCTCCTCGCGCAGGACATCGAGCAGGCGGCGCATCCCTGGGGCGTCGACCTCGGCCGGGGCACCGTTGACCGTCAGTCGATAGGTCGTCACGCGGCGCCCTCGCGAGCGGGCTCGGAAGCGCCCGGTGGCAGCGGCGCGATGCCGTGGTCGCCCGTTCCGATGAGCGCGGCCACGATCCGCTCGGGGCTGGCCGGCAGGTCCGCGATCCAGACGCCGGTCGCATCGGCGATGGCGGCCACGACGGCCGGCGCCCCGACATCCATCGGCAGCTCGCCCAGCCCCTTGGCGCCGTGTGGCACGCCGTCGAACGGCGCCTCGACGAGGATCGTCGAGATCCGCGGGGCGTCGAGCGCGGTCGGGATGATGTAGGTCGCGAGTCGATCGTTCAGGTAGCGGCCGTCGCGGAGCTTGATCTCCTCGATCGTCGCGTAGCCGACCGACTGGAGCGTGCCGCCCTCGACCTGGCCCTCGGCCAGGACCGGATGGATGACCCGCCCGACGTCATCGGCGGCGACGATCTCGCGGACGTGGACTTCCCCGGTGTCGAGGTCGACGTCGACCCTGGCCACGCAGGCCGCCCAGCCGAAGGCCGGGTAGGCATCGCCCGTATACGTCTCGTCGTCGAACGGCGTGCCGCCGGGATACGGCACGAACTGCTGGTCGATGCGCAGCGCGCCCTTGGTCCGGCCGAAGTCGCGATACGTCGTGGCGAACGACCCACCGGTCGCGGCCTCGACGTCGGCCTTGAGCCGGCCCGCGGCCTGGATGAGCAGCCCGCCGACGACCATCGCCGTGCGCGACGCCACGGTCGGCCCGCTGTCCGGCACGAAGGCCGTGTCCTGCGGGGCGATCTCGACGACCTCCGACGAGACCCCGAGCGCGTCGCCGACGAGCTGGGGGAAGATCGTCTTGGTCCCCTGCCCCATCTCGGTCGACGCGGTGAGGATGACGATCCGGCCGTCGGCGGTCAGCTCCAGGGAGGCGACGCTGGCCAGCTTGACCTCGCCCGAGCCGGTGAACCCGGCGCCGTGCCAGGCGAGGGCCAGGCCGATGCCACTGGCGATCCGCTCCGGCTCACTGCGCAGGGCCCCGCTCGGGATCGTGCCGGAGCCGGCCCGCCGGCGTCGCGCCTCGGCGGTCCGAGCCCGCAATCGGACGAACTCGGCCGCCTCGGCGGTCCGCTCCAGGACCTCCTCGCCGGCGACGCTGTGGCTGAGGACCTGGCCGGTCGGCGTGACGTCGCCCACCCGGTAGACGTTCCGGCGGCGGATGTCGAGCGGCGCGATGCCCAGCTGGTCGGCGATGCGATTGAGGTGGGTCTCGGCCGCGAACTCGGTCTGCGGCGCCCCGAACCCGCGGAACGCGCCGTTGGGCGGGGTGTTCGTTCGCGTCGCCCGGGCGACGATCCGGACGGCCGGGCAGCGATACGGACCGCCGCTATGGAGGGCGCCGCGGGACAGGACGACCGGGGTCAGGGTGCAATACGCCCCGCCGTCCATGACGACCTCGATGTCCTGGGCCACGAGGACGCCGTCGCGGGTCAGCCCGGTCCGGTGCCGGACGATGGCCGGGTGCCGCTTCGTCGTCGCCGCGATGTCCTCGTGTCGGTCGTAGATCATCCGGACCGGGCGCTGGGCCTTGCGCGCCAGGAGCGCGGCGTGGAGGCCGATGACCGACGGGAACTCCTCCTTACCTCCGAACCCGCCGCCGGTCTCGGCCTGGACGACCCGGGCGGCCCGGTCATCGAGCCCGAGGCCGCGCTTGAGCGCCCCGTGGAGGTAATACGGGCACTGGAGCGAGCCGGTCACCGTGACACCGCCATCGGGCGTCGGGACCGCGATCATCGCGTTGTTCTCGATGTACAGCTGCTCCTGGTGGCCGACCCGGTACTCGCCCTCGATGACGTGATCGGCCGCGGCCAGCGCGGCGTCGACCTCGCCGCGCTCGATGCGGTACGCCGCGAAGACATGGTCCGACGCTTCGGGGTCGAACACCGGGGTGAGCGGCGTCGTCCGCGGCATGGCTCGCCGTCGAGCCTCGCGCAGCGTCGCCCGGTCGGCGGCGGCCAGGAGGGCCAGCGGCTCGGCGTGATGGCGGATCTCCCCACCGATGGGCACGAGGATCGGCTGGTCGCTCTTGATCGACGACACGACGTTGTCGCCGGGGATGTCGTCCGCGGTGACGACCACGACCGATGACCAATCGAACGTCGGGTCCAGCTCGAGGGCGTCGAAGGTCGCCCGGGCGTCCGTCGAGCGGATCGTCACGCCGTACCACGCACCGGGAACGACGATGTCGTCCGTGTACAGGGCGGTGCCGGTCAGCTTGGCCGGTCCCTCACGGCGCAGCGGCGACGCGGGGCGTGCGCGTCCGGGGACGGTGACGCCGGGCGGGATGACGAACGCACCCGTGGGCTCGGTCCGAGTCGTCATGGGCGACGGGCGGCTCCTCCTTGGCGGGTGACGATACCACCGTCAAGCCCGAATGCACCGCTCGTCCGCCGACCCCACCGGACCGCTCCGGCTGGTGTCGCGACACACCATGAAGAGGTCCGGGAATTGGACTTCGGATGGTCACAGGAGCCCGATCCCGGCCTATCATCCGTGGCCCTTGGCCCGAAATCGTCATCGATGTCATCGGGGAGTCATCACCGGACCATGGATGTGACCGAGAACGTGCTGCTGCCCATCCTGCTGGCGGCGATCCTGGTGAATGCCGCGATCCTCGCGGGCATGATCATCTGGGGTCGCCTCGAGCACGACAAGCGCGTGGCGGCCACCGCGGTCCGTGGCGGCCTCCTGGACCACGCGATACTGTCGTCGTCCTACGTCGACCGGTCGGCCGCCTGGACGTCCGACGATCAGCCCACCGCCGACGATGGATCCGGGGAGCCCCACGCGATGACCGACGATCAACCCGAGCTCGTCCTGGTGCCGGTCATGGCCGGCCGGGACACGACCGACCCGCCGCCCGCGCCGACGGACGATGCGCCACCCACCGCGCCGGCGCCGGCCGGACCGGCCGTGGACGGGACCGCGGCCGGCGTGGACGAGCTGACCGGACTGGCCGACGCCGCGGGCTTCGCTCGGCTGGTGGCCGACGAGGAGTCGCGCCTCCAGCGCTATCGGCGGCCGGCCACCGTGGTCGTCTTCGAGCTCGACGGGCTGGACCGGCTCGTCGACCGGCTGGGCCCGGAGGCCGGCGATCGCGTCATCCCCGCCGTCGCCGACACGATCCGGCGGCTGGCCCGCTCGGCCGACCACGTCGCCCGGCTCGCCCCGGGCCGGTTCGGCGTCCTCATGCCCGAGACCGACGAGGTCGCGGCCATCAACTACGTCGAGCGCGTCCGGCGGGCGTGTGAGCTATGGCTGGAATCCGGGGCGATGGCCATGCAGCTGGCCATCGGCTGGGCCGGCACGAGCGGTGAACCGGCCCTCCCCGACGCGCAGCGCATCGCGACCGACCGGATGTACGCCGAGCTCCGACGCCTGCAGCGGCGCGCCGATCCGAGCGCGGCGGCTCCAGTGGCTCCGGTTCCGGTAGCTCCGACGCCGGTCGATCCGGCGCCTGTCGCGACGGCGGCGCCGACCGAGGCCCCGATCCCCCTCCGGACCGAGACCGAGGACGACATCCCGTCCTGACGCCTCGTGCAGCGGCACGTCGGCTCAGTCGACCCCGCGACGGATCCCGCGACCGGGCGTCGCCCCGGTGTGCTCACCGCCATCGACCACGAGCGTGCCGTTGACCACGACCTGCTCGATGCCCGACGGGAACTGGCGCGGCTCGTCGTACGTGGCGTGGTTCCGGACCGTCGCCGGATCGAACACGACGAGGTCGGCCATGGCACCGTCGCGGATCGTCCCGCGCTGCCGGAACCCGAGTCGATCGGCGGCGGCGCCGGTCATCTTGCGGATCGCCGCCTCGAGGCTCAGGCGGGCCTCGTCCCGGACGAACTGCCCGAGGATGCGCGGGAAGCTGCCGTAGGTCCGCGGGCTCGGCTTGGCCCCGATGAACGTCGAGTCGGTGCCGACCATCCCGGCCGGGTGGGCGATGAAGTCGCCGAGGGTCTCGCGCATCGGCCCGCTCGTGACCTGGTTGATGCCGAGGTCCTCGGCGAGGAGCAGGTCGCACAGGACATCGACGGCGTCCTGCCCGGTCTCGGCCATGACGTCGGTCATCGTGCGCGACTCCCAGCGCAGGAGCTCGGGGCGGCGGAACGCCCCGAGGCGGATGTCGGCCCAGCTCTTGGCGCTCGGCGGGTCCGCGCCGAGCTCGCGGCGGATGCGGTCGCGGGCGGTCCGATCGGCCAGCCGGGCCTTGAGTTGCGCCGGCCCGCCGGCCTGGATCCAGCCCGGCAGCTGGATGGTGAGGCGCGTGCTGGCCCATTCGGACGGGTACGTGTCGAAGGTGACGTCGAGGCCCTCGGTCCGGGCATCGTCAACGAGCGCGAGCATGGCCCCAGGCCCACCCGGATGGGTCGCCCGATGGTAGAAGTGGGTGATGTGGGCTGGCGCCCCGGCCCGTCGACCGATATCGATGGCCTCCCGGAACGGATCGAGGTAGCGGTCGCCGAGCTGGTACCGGACGTGGGTGTGGTAGAACCCGCCTTGCTCGCCGGCCGTCGCGGTCAGGGCCGCGAGCTCGCGCGTGTCGGCGTAGCTCCCCGGTGGGTAGTCGAGGCCGGATGACAGGCCACAGCGCCGTCGGCCATCGCCTCACGGAGGACGCCGCGCATCCGGTCGATGGCCGCGTCATCGATCGCGATGTCATCCCAGCCGACGGTCGCGATCCGGAGCTGGCTGTTGCCGACGAGCGTCCCGATGTTGACGCTGACCGCGCCGTCGAAGCGGGCCAGGAAGTCGGCCACGCTCAGCCAGTCGTAGTCGATCGCCGGGCGACCGTCCAGCCCGCTGTCGAACTCGACGAACGCCTCCAGCTCATCACGACTCGTGAACGGCGCGAACCCGTTGCCGTCGACGCCGACGATCTCGGTCGTGACGCCCTGGCGGACCTTGGGCTCATGACGGGGTTCGGCGAGGATGTGCAGCCCGCCGTGACTGTGCAGGTCGATGAAGCCGGGCGCGACGACCTTGCCGGTCGCGTCGATCCGGCGGGCCGCGTGCTCCGGGGTCGGGTCGGCCGGCGCGAGCAGCCGCAGGCGCTCCCCTTCGACGATGACCGTTCCCGCTCGGCCGGGCGCGCCCGTCCCGTCGACGATCGTCCCGCCGCTGATGACCAGGTCGACGCTGTCGGTCACGCCGCGAGCTCCGGGTCCCGCTAGGCGCGGGCGCCCGGGCCCTCCAGGCGGCGGCCGCGGACCCAGGCGCCCCGGACCATGTCGGGATGCGACCGGAAGACGAGGCGCGAGGCGAGGTCGGCGGCTCGCGTGTCGACCGGCTGGCCGGCCAGCGGCGCGACGTATGACGGATCGATGGCGATGAGGTCGGCCTCCTTGCCGGCCTCGAGCGAGCCGATGACCTCACCGAGCCCCAGCGCCCGTGCCCCACCGAGCGTTCCCAGGCGCAGCCAGTCGAGCGGCCCGAGCACGGCGCCGGTCTCGACCCCGGCCACCTTCCGGGCATGCTGGGCGTAGAAGCCGGTGCGCATGACCGTGAAGATCGACAGGTCTGGTCCCCCGGCAACGTCGGAGCCGAGGCCGACGGACAGGCCGGCCTCCAGGTAGCGCCCGAGGGGCATGACGCCGGAGGCCAGGAACAGGTTCGAGACGGGGCAATGCGCGACGCGGGTGCCGGTCGCGACGAGCCGGTCGAGCTCGCGGTCGGACAGGTGGACGGCGTGGGCCAGGACCGTCCGCTCCCCGAGGCCGCCGGCGCGCTCGTAGACGTCGACGTAGTCGATGGCCTCGGGGAAGAGGCTGGCCACGTAGTCGATCTCGCCGCGATCCTCCGACACGTGGGTCTGCCAGTACGCGCCGGTCGATGCCGCCAGGGCCGCGGACTCGCGGAGCATGTCGGCCGTGCAGGACACGGCGAAGCGCGGCGTGACCGCGTAGCGCAGGCGACCGTCGTCGGCCCCGTGCCAGCGCTCGATGAGCCTCGCGGTCTCGCCCAGCGACTGGTCCAGGATGGTCGTCGGGTCGATGGTCGTGTCGTAGGTGACCCGGTCCATCATCACCTTGCCGATGATCGCCCGGATCCCATGCGCCTCGGCGGTCCGGAAGGCCGCGTCGAGGCTGTCCTCGTAGACCGCGCCGTAGACCAGCGCGGTCGTCGTGCCGGCCGCGGCGAAGGCTCGCCACGCCGCGGGGGCGACACGCTCGGCCGTCGGGACGTCGAAGCGGCGCTCGAGCGGGAAGATGTAGCCATCGAGCCAGGCCAGGAGGTCCAGGCCGGCACCCAGGCCGGCGTTCGGGATCTGGGGCAGGTGGACGTGGAGATCGACGAGCCCGGGAAGGACGACCCACGGCCGGAGGTCGATGGCCGCCGCGGCGTCATCGGGCCGGTCGGCGGCCGGGCCGGCATAGGTGATGCGGCCCGCCGCATCGACCATGATCAGGCCGTCGGGAGCGTCGAGGAGGCCGTCGTCATCGAGCGGCGACAGCAGCCGCGCCCGCAGCGCGAACCCCGGCCCGGACGGAAGCTCCATCCCCGAAGGCTACATGCCTCCGAGGGTCGGAAGGCTGGTCCTCAGCGCGCCTCGCAAACGCGAGTCAGCGCTTCTTGCCCCTGACTTCGATCAGGTGAGCCGTCCACTCCGAGCCGCTGCGATCGATCGTCGCCGAGCTGCCATGCCAACCGCACGTGCAGGTGATCGTCTGCGCCTGGTGCTTGTACTCGTCGATCACGTGCTTGAACGGCTCGTTGGCGACGGCGGGCTTCAGGGGCGGACGACTGTTCAAAGGGGACACTCCGACACGGTTGGGCACTCGTGGTGCGGTGGGGGCCTCTAACTATAGCCGAATCTGGGCATTCCTGCTCTCGACCGACCCGCCGAGCGCGCTCCGACGCGCTATTCGGGTCCCAGGTGATACCCGAGCCGTCGCGAGATCCGCGACAGCTCGCGCGTGAGCGGTCCGACCGGTCGACCACGCTCCTCGCGGGTCTCCCGCCTAGAGGCGGCCTCCCGGATGAGCCGCGCGCCGATGGACTTCGCCGGCTCGGGCGGGAACGCCCGCGGCGCCCGTCCATGCGCGATCGGCAAGGCCAACGCCGGATCGTCTGCGCGTTCCAGCGCCGCCGCCGCCAGGATCCGGCCGAGCACGAGCGATGGCCCGACGCCGTTGCCGCTGTACCCGTGGGCGTGATGGATCGGCCGGTCGGGCACGCGGCCGACCCACGGCAGGTGGTCCGCGCTGATGTCGATCGGGCCACCCCAGGCGTGCCAGATCTTGACGTCGCGCAGGGCCGGGAACAGCCGGCGCAGACCGGCGGCCGCGCGCTGGACCGACAACAGGTCGTCGGTGAACGTCGCGTCGATGTGGCCGGCGAACCCGGCACGACCACCGCCCCCGCCGAGGGCGATGCGCCCATCCGGCGTCGTCCGCAGGTAGTGGAGCGTGAACCGGCCGTCCGCCAGGCCCTCACCACCGGTCCAGCCGATCTCGGCCAGTCGGTCCGGGATGGGTTCGGTGAGGATCATGTACGACGACCACGTGACGAGGCGCCGCCCGAACCACGGCCAGCCGGCGGCCCACGCGTTGAGGGCCAGGATCGCCGAGCCCGCCAGGACCTCACCGTCCCCGACGGCCGACTGCGTGCGAACCCGGACCGGGCGCGACCCGCCGGCCAAGCCACGCCGGGTCGGAGCGCGCCGCGACGACGCCCCGGCGCCGCCCAGCCAGCCGGGTCGCTGGCCGTCGACCTCGACCGCTTCGGTCCCCTCGTGGATGACGACCCCTCGCTCCAGGAGGACGCGGCGCAGGCCGCGGGCGAGGCTGGCCGGCTGGATCGTGGCCGCGTCGGGCATGAACACGCCGCCACGGAAGACCGGAGAGCGGACGCGAGCGGCGACCTCGTCCGGCGTCTGCGGGACGAAGACGCCCTCGACGCCCAGGCGACGGCAGGCCTCGACCGCGGGCATCCACCCATCGTCCTGGGCCGGCGCGGCACTGACGCCCAGGGAACCGGCCCGGGTGAACCAGGCGTCGACCCCGTGGACCGCACACCATGCCCCGAGCTCGTCGACGGCGATGGCCATCGCCCGGGCCACGGCCAGCGCCCCGTCATCCCCGTAGCGCTCCACGAGCGTCGGCAGCTCGTCCCACCAGTTCGTCACGAACCCGCCGTTGCGGCCCGACGGTCCGCCACCGCAGATGTCGCCCTCGAGGATGACGATCCGGGCGCCGGGCTCCAGCTCGGTCAGGCGGAACGCTGCCCACAGGCCGGTATAGCCACCTCCGACGATGACGACGTCGGCCGTCGTCGTGCCACGCAACGGCGGCGCCGCCGACGGCAGCGCGATCTCGGGCGTCGCCGCCGCCTCAGCCGCGAGCGCCTCGCGCAGCCACCACGACCGGACGTCCGCGCTCGGACGCGTGCCTCCCAGCATGGCCGCGAGTGTAGGCGCCGGGGCTCAGCTCGCGCCGGGCAGCAGCGTCGTGTCGATGACGTCCTCGAGCGTGACCGGGTTCGGGACGAGATCGAGCGTCGACAGGTACTCGATCGACGCCTGCCAGTCGGCGGGCTCGATGGCTCCCAGGCCGCGCTCGGCCTGGACGTCGCCCTCCCAGACGTCGATCGTCGCGTCCAGGATGGCCGCCTGGGTGTCGCGGTTGTCGGCCAGCTCCGGGACGGCGCTGATGGACGCCTCGAGCCCGACCTCCGGGTCAGCCGCGATGTCCTCCATGGCCCGCAGGGTCGCGGCCACGAAGGCGGCGATCGCGTCGCGCTTCGACTCGAGCGTCGAGGTCCCGACGATGAGCCCGTTGCCGGGCAGCGGCGTGATGTCATCGATGCGCAGGACCGACGCCGGCTCGCCGGTCAGACCCAGCTGGACCGGCTCGTTGTTGGCGAACCCGGTCGCGGCATCGACCGCGCCCTGGGTGACCGCCGCGCCCTGGCCGAAGTCGGGATACTCGACGATGTCCAGGTCGTCCGGCGTCAGCCCGGCCGAGGCCAGGAGCGCCTGGAGCATGATCCACGAGGACCCGTAGCGGCCCGGGATGCCCAGCCGCTTGCCGGCGAGGTCCGCCGCGTCGTCGATGCCGGACGAGGCCTTGGCGAACACGATCGACGGGAACTGGCCGTAGATCGTCGTGACGTAGCGGATCGGGATGCCCTGGCTGACTGCCGGGATGACCGACGTGCCGTCGGCCAGCCCAACGTCGACCGCGCCCTGGCCGACCAGCGTGATGAGGTCGGGGTCGATCTTGTTCTGGAACGTCGACGTCCAGGCCGGCCTCCGCGTAGTAGCCGGCCTGGTCGGCCAGGTAGAACGGGGCGAACTGGACGCTCGGGATGAAGCCCAGGCCGACGGTCAGCGCCGTCGGCTCGATGGACGCATCGGCCGTCGCCGGCGGAGGGCTCGCGGGCTCCCCGGTCGGGCCGGAGGTCGCCCCGCCGCCGGTGGAGCAGGCGGCGACGACCAGGGCGGCGGCGGCGAGGAGCGCGAGGCGGGAGCGGATCGATGACACGGAGACCTCCAGGACTGGGCTAGCGGGCGCCGACCAGGCGGCGCTCGGCGAGGACGACGACGAGATACAGGACGATGCCCACCAGGGCGATGGTCAGGAGCGTGGCGAACATGAGCGGGATGTCGAACAGCGACCCCCGGGCGAGGTTGATGAGGACCCCCAGGCCGCGCTCGGCCCCGGCCCACTCGCCGACGATGGCGCCGACGACGGCCAGGGTCACGCCGACCCGCATCCCGCCCAGGATGGACGGCAGGGCCGCCGGGACCTCGAGCGTCGTGAGGATCTGGCGGCGGGTCGCTCGAAGCGACCGGCCGAGCTCGAGCAGCCGGGCATCGACTGACCGGATCCCGACCATCGTCGCGACGGCGACGGGAAAGAACACGATGAGCGAGCAGATGACGACCTTCCCCGGCAGCCCCGGCCCGAACCACAGGGCGATCAGCGGAGCCAGGGCCAGGATCGGCGTCGCCTGGGCGGCGACGAGGTACGGCGACAGGAGCCGCTCGACGATCGCGCTGCGCGCCAGGCTGTAGCCGACGACGAGCGCCAGCCCGGCACCGACCAGGAAACCGAGGGCGACCTCGACGAGCGTCGCCGCGAGATGCGGGGCGATCGTCCCGTCCAGCCACGCGTCGACGAACCGGGCCCCGACCGCCGCCGGTCCCGGGCAGGATGAACGGCGGAAAGCCGCTGATGACGACGACGGCCTGCCAGAGCAGGACGAAGCCGACGAACGCGGCGACGACCGACAGGACCGTCCCGCGGCTCATCCGAGCGCCGCGGGGCTGGGGGTCGTGTCGGTGGGGCCCGCGTCGCCGGCGTCGCCGGCGGTCGGGTCCACGCCGCCCTCGCCGAGGTGCCGCCGGACCTCGCGCGCGGTCTGGGTCACGACCGCGGCGTCGAGATCGGCCAGCGTCCGCGGACGCGGCAGCTCGACCGGGAGGTCAGCGACGACGCGAGCGGGCCGCGGCGACAGGACGACGATCCGATCGGCGACGAGGATGGCTTCCGCGATGCTGTGGGTGACGAGGACGATGGTCGTGCCCGCCCGGTCCCAGAGCCGCAGCAGCTCCAGGTCGAAGCGTTCGCGCGACAGCGCGTCGAGGGCGCTGAACGGCTCATCCAGGAGCAGGACTTCGGGCTCGAGCGCGAGCGCACGGGCGAGAGCCACCCGCTGGCGCGTCCCGCCGGACAGCTCGGATGGCCGGTTCTCGAGGACCGACGGATCGATGGCCACCAGCTCGACGAGCGCCGCCAGCCGCTCGGCCCGCCGGTCCGCGGACCAGCCGGCCAGCTCCAGCGGATAGGTGATGTTCGTGGCGGCCGATCGCCACGGCAGCAGCCGCGGCTCCTGGAACACGAGCCCGATGCGCGGGTCCGGGCCGAGGATCGGCGCGCCGTCGATGGTCACCGCCCCGGCCTGTGGCGAGAGGAGGCCGGCGATGACCCGCAGGAGCGTCGACTTGCCGCTGCCGTTGGGCCCGATGAGCGCGACGATGCCGCCCCCGGGCACGTCGAGGTCGAGGCCGGCCAGGACCGGCAGCGAACCGCCATCGCGGGTCGCGAACGCCAGCTCGATCCCGTCGGCGCGGATCGTGCCCGGCCGTGCGCCGTCGGGTCGCGGTCGTCGCGGAAGCCGTCGTGGCCGCGGTCATCGCGCGTCGCTCGCCGCGGTCAGCGGGCGCAGGATCGGCGCGACTGCCGGATACAGGGCGGTGTAGGCGTCGAAGGCCCGATCGTAGACGTCGGCGTGCTCCGGCCGAGGCGCGAGCTCCCGCTCGATGCGGGTCATCCCGCGGACCGCCGCCGGCAGATCGGGATGGGCGCCGATGCCCACGGCGCCGAGGATCGCCGAGCCGAGGACGGCCGTCTCGAGCACGGCCGGCACGAGCACCCGGAAGCCCGTGACGTCGGCCTTGACCTGGTTCCAGGTCTCGCTCCGGGCCGGGCCGCCGCACGCCCGCATCGCCGTCACCGTCACGCCGGCCGCGAGCATCGGGGCCGCGACGTGCCGGATGGCCAGGGCGCTGGCCTCGATGATCGCCCGGGCCAGGTGGCCACGCCCATGGGCCAGGGTCAAGCCGGCGAGCACGCCGGTCGCCGTCGGATCCCAGATGGGCGAGCGCTCGCCGGCGAGGTACGGGAGGAAGACCAGGCCGTCGGCGCCCGGGTTCGTCGCCGCCGCCTCGTCGAGCAGGTGCTCGGTCGACGTCGAGCCATCGATGATGTCGTCGCGGAACCAGTCGAGCGCGCGACCCGTGGCGGCCATCGCCGCACCGACACTCCAGCGGCCGTCGATCGGGGCGGGCGTGACGAAGGCGCCGGCGACCTCCACCGGTTCGTGCCAATAGACGCCGAAGCCGCCGGCCGAGCCGCCCGGGTCGTAGGCGTCGCCAGGTTCCAGGAGGCCCGCGCCGAGGTAGCTGGCAAAGGCGTCGTTCGTGCCGCCCGCCACGGGCACACCCGCCCGCAGGCCGAGCGCATCGGCGGCGGCCGGCGTCAGCCGCCCGACGACGTCGCCCATGACCGCCGGTCGAGGGCGCCGGTCGGTGCGGACGCCGGTCGCGGTCGCGGCCCGTTCGGGATCCGGGATGGCCTGTCCGGCGACGAGCGGTGCGGCCGCCTCGCCGGTCAGGCGAAACGCCAGCCACTCCCAGGTCGCGAGGTACCAGCGCGTCGCCGCGGCGGCGGACGGTTCGTGACGCTCCATCCACAGCGCCGCCGGCAAGGGACCCAGGCCCCAGCCGCGGATCCCGGTGGCAGCCTCCAGCTCGGCGGCCTCGGCCGCGGACCGGGTGTCGAGGAAGGTGATCGCCGGCCGGGTCGCCTCGCCGCGGTCGTCGACCGGGACGAGGGTCGGGCCGTGTCCGTCGACCCCGATGGCGACGATCTCGAAGGAGCCGGCGTCGTCGATCCGGTGGAGCTGGCGGACGGCGCTGACGACGGCCGACCACCATGCGCCCGGATCCTGCTCGGCCCAGCCCGGCCCGTGGCCGACGGCCAGGCCGTAGCCGGCCCGGGCGATCCCGAGCAGCCGCCCGTCGAGGGTGACCAGGCCGGCCTTGACCTCGGTCGTGCCGAGGTCGATGCCGAGGACGACGTCGGTCATCGCGGACGCCCGCTCGTGGCCGCCAGCGTCGTCGCGTCGAGGTCGACGACCGCCTCGGCCGTGGCGACATCGGTGACGAGGGTCCGGACCGCCCCGGTCCGGAGCGCGCCGAGGATGGGCTGGACCTTGGTCGCCCCGGAGGCGACGGCGATCGACGTCGGGACACGCCCCAGCGCGCGGGCATCGAAGGCGATGACCCGGTCCCGGAGCTCCGGGCAGACGAAGCCCCCGTCCAGGTCGAACGGCGCGATGAGGATCTCCCCGACGGCATCGCCGCGGTCGAGGCGGGTCATGACCTTGGGTCCGACCGCGTCGGCGCTCCACGACCGGCCGCCGATCCCGTACAGCGCCACGTCGAGGCGCGACCACAACTCCCCGACGGCCCCGACCCCGGCATGGGCCTCGAGCGCGCGCTTCGTGGCGCCGTCGTCGAGGAGGCCGGGGGCCATGAGCCCGTGGGGCAGCGCACCGAGCGCATCGGCGATCCGACGGAACGGCTCCCGATCGGCGCCGGGCGTCCAGTAGCCGCCGGCGAGCGGCACGACGGTGGCCGCGACCGGGGTGGCCGCATCCTCCAGCGCGTCGGCGACCGCCGCGACCGACGCCCCGTCACCGACCCCGATGACGTCCCCGTCGCGGACCGCGGCTCGCAGGATCTGGGCGGCGAGGCGGCCGACCATCCGGCGGCTGAGGTCCTCGGGCCCGGTGACCGTCGGCGCGAGGTGGACCGCATCTAGGCCGTAACTCCGGCGCAGTGCGTCGGCGGCCGGGCTCTCAGCCGTCGTCGAATCGATGATCCAGGATCTCGACGATGCCCTCGGCCCGGGCTCGCTTGAGCAGCCGGCTGACCTGTGGGCGCGTCACCCCCAGACGCTCGGCGATCGCGTGTTGGGTCTCGCCGAGCTCGTAATACAGCCGGCTGGCCTGGACGAGCTGATCGTGGTCCGTCCGGGTCACGACGCGTGACCTGGCTGCACAGATGTACTGAACAGATGTGCCTGCATGGGCGGGCATCATCCCGCCGCGGGCTGGCGGTGTCAACCGCGGGGCTGGCTCGGGCTAGGCCTGGCTACCTCGGAAGCCCTGGGAGCAGGAACGCCAGGTTCAACGGGCCGCGTGACGAGGATCCGGGCGGCCGGATCGTGCCGGGACCGGCACGGTCCGCGTTGGCGGCACGGTCCGCGACTCCGGCGCCCGGGCCGCCCCCAGGCTTCCCGACGACGCCGGATCCGCGGCCGGGCCGCCCGCTCGCTGGCCACGCCGTGCCCCGACGGGCACCCGTCGCGCGACACGCCCCGCCGCGAACAGCCACCGGATGACGACGACCCGCTCCGTCCATGGCCGCTCGGGCTCGGGCGGCAGGGGCAGGGCGTCGGGCCGGCGATGGAGCTCGAGCCAAGCCTCCTGCCGGCGACGGTCGGCATCCCCCTTGAGGATGTTGATGTAGTTCCTCGCGTCCAACTGGTGGTCCCCCCGAAGTCCGTGACGGTCGTGGTCGTCGCCCACCGTCGCGGACAGCGCCCGCCGTGTCTGGAACCTTGGTTCCAGTCGGTCCCGTCAGCGCTGGTCGCCACCTTGGGCCGGCGTCTCACCCATCGCCACCGCCCACAGCCGCTCCGGGTCCAGGATGAGGATCCCGCGCCCACCGGTGCGGATGAGGCCGTCGGCACGGAGGTCGCGCAAGGCCCGGACCACGACCTCGCGCACGGACCCGACCGCATCCGCCAGCTGCTGCTGGCTGATGGGGGCGCGCAGCGTCGCATCGTGCTGGCGTTCGGAGGCGAGGTCCAGGAGGTGCCGGGCGACGCGCGCCCGGACCGTCGCGAAGGCCGTCCGCGGGATCTCGCCGACGAACGCGATGATCCGCTCGCTCAGCTCGTCGAGGAAGGCCCCGGCGATGGCCGGGTCGTGGCGGGTCAGGGCGTGAGCGACGCCGGGTCGCAGGATGAGCAGATCGACATCGACGACGGCCTGCAGCGAGCCCTGGATCCGATAGATCGGCCGGAAGACCGAGACCGCCCCCATGAGCTCGCCGGGGCGGACGTAGCGGATCGTCAGCGTCCGACCATCAGGGCCGAAGACGAGGATACGGATGAAGCCGCGGATGATGAGCTCGAGATGCTGGCCGCCGTCGCCGGCTTGGCGGATCGTCGCCCCGGCGGGGACCTGGCGCCGAGATGCCCCGGCCAGGAGGCGGCGAAGCTGTTCGGGCGAGAGGCTCCCAAGGCTCGATCGGGCGAGCGCCGCGCGCACGTCGTCGTCGATCGTCAGGTCCGTCCCCCGGGTGACCATCGACCTAGGGTACGACCACCGCGTCTCACGGCCGCGGACGCCGCGAGGTCAGGCGGTCCGGCCCAGGATGTCCATGAGCATCCGGACGAATTTCGGCTCGTCCGCGTCAGTCGCGAAGTGGACGTTCGCGGGCTTGGACGTGACCGGCCGGAAGTCGCAGACCGTCCGCCCGGCGGACAGGTCGGACTGGACCTCGACGTCGACCGGGATGAGCGCGGTCGTCAGGATCGTCGGGTCGATGATGGCGCAGACCGCGAGGGCGTCGTGGACCGGGACGCCGCCGGCCTGATCGTCCATCGGCTGCGTGGCCCCATAGCCGTCGATGCGCTGCCGGACGAACCGCGCGGCCGCCTCGCCGGCGGGCGTGCCGAGGTCATGGAGCCGCTGGGCGGCCTCCGGCGAGACGCGCGCCCGATGGGTGGCGTCGAGCGGGACCATCCGGATCGGCCGGCCACAGTCGACGACGACCCGGGCGGCCTCGGGGTCGAGCCAGAAGTTGAACTCGGCCGAGGCCGTCTGATTCCCCTCGTGGTGGGCGCCGCCCATGATCACGATCTCGGGGATCCGCTCGAGGATCCGCGGCTCCTTCACGATCGCCACGGCGATGTTGGTCAGCGGTCCCACCGGGCATAGGACGATGTCGCCGTCCGACGCGAGATACGTCTCGATGAGCCAGTCGACGGCGTGCCCTTGGTGGAGCGTCGCGCCGTGCGAGGCGGGCGGCAGGTCGAGCAGGTCGCCGTGGATCCGTTCGGCCATGCCGCGCGAGACCTGGGGCCGCGCCATGGGCCGGTCCAGGCCCCGGACCACCGGGATGTCCGGCTTCCCGATCCAGTCGAGCACGCGCAGGGTGTTCTCGGTCGTGTACTCGATCGTGGTGTTGCCGTTGACGGTCGTCGCACCCACGACCTCGAGGTCCGGCGAGAGCGCGGCGACCATCAGGGCGACGGCGTCGTCCGTGCCGGTGTCGACATCGAGGATGACCTTCGTCGGCATGCCGACATTCTGGCGGGTCGACGGGACGACGGGACGGCCGGTCGGCGGTCAGCCCGGCGCTAGGCAGGCGGTCAAGCCGGCGGGAGCACCCGCCCGGGATTGAGCAAGCCCTGGGGGTCGAGCGCGGTCTTGATCGCGCGCATGGCCCGGACCGCGTCCGCACCGCGTTGCCGTTCCAGCCACTCGGTCCGGGCCGACCCGATCCCATGCTCGCCGGTGACCGTCCCGCCCAGGTCCAGCGCGGCCTGATAGAGATCCTCCTGGACGGCCTTGGTGATGGCCGGACCGTTCGGGTCGTTCCGCTCCAGGACGAGGTCCGGGTGGAGGTTGCCGTCGCCGGCGTGCCCGAACGCGCCCATCCGAACGCCGTGCTTGCGGCCGATCCGCTCGACCTCGCGGAGCATGTCCGGCACCCGCGCCCGCGGGACGCCGATGTCCTCCATCTTCACGTCGCCGAGCTTCTCGAGCGCCCAGTGCGCGGCGCGGCGCGCCTGCCGGAGCATGTCGGCCTCGGCCGGGGTCTGGGACCGGATCGTGGACGTCGCACCCGAGGCGATGCACGCCGCCTCGGCGCGGCTGAGCTCGTCGTCCGAGGTCACGCCCCCGGCGTCGGATTCGACCATGAGCATCGCCGCGGCCTCGCGGTCCAGCCCGAGCTGGTGGACATCGTCGACGGCCGCGATCGTGAACCGGTCCATCAGCTCCAGGGTGACCGGCGACAGGCCGGCCGCGGTGATGGCCGCGACCGCCTCGCCGGCCCCATCGAGGGTCGGGAAGAAGGCCAGGAGCGTGCCGCGCGGTGGGGGCGCCGGCCGCAGCCGGAGGGTGGCCTCGGTGATGATCCCGAGCGTCCCCTGCGACCCGATCATGAGATGGGTCAGCGAATAGCCGGCCACGTCCTTGATGTTCTTGCCCCCGGTCCGGATGACCGCCCCATCGGCCATGACGACTTCCAGGCCCAGGACCGCGTCGCGGGTCTGCCCGTACTTCACGCAGCACAGGCCGCCCGCGTTCGTCCCGAGATTGCCGCCGATCGAGCACATCTCGAAGCTCGCGGGATCCGGGGCGTAGAACAGTCCATGCTCGGCGACCGCGGCCTTGAGGGCGGCGTTGATGACCCCGGGCTGGGTCACGACGCACAGGTTCGCGGTGTCGATCTCGAGGATCCGGTCCATCGCCGTGAACGCGATGGTCAGCGCGCCCTCCAGGCCCGTGGCCCCACCGGACAGGCCGCTGCCCGCCCCGCGCGGCACGATCGGGACGTCGAATCGGCCGCACAGGCGGACCAGGTCGACGACCTGCGCCGTCTCGGTCGGCAGCGCCACGGCGCCGGGCAGCCCAGGCGTCAGGTAGGCCGTCTCGTCCCGTCGGAATCGCTCGCGGTCCAGCGGATCGGTCAGCAATCGGAGCTCGGGCCGGGCGGCGCGCACCGCCGCCAGGAAAGCGTCGTCGACGATGCCGCTGGCCATGGCTCGAAAGGATAGGTGGGCGCGTGGAGCGATGCCCGGTAGGATTCCCTCGATGACACGACGGCTGCGAGCCCGCCACCTGACGGGGGCGCTGGCGCTCGCCGTGATCTTGGCCGGCCTCCCAGGCCAGCGGGTCGGCGGCGTCGCCGACGTCGCCGCGACCACGGTCCGGACCGCGTCGGCGATCGTCCCGGGCTCGGTCGACCGGACGAGCCTCAACCTGCGGACGACCTACGCGACGACGCTCCGGATGTCGTTCGCGACCCGGTCGTTCCGGGTCCACTCGGCGGCGACGATCACGAACACCTCGGGCGGCCCCATCGACCGGGTCGAGCTCAACACCGCCGCCGCCCGACTCGGCGGCCTGCGCCTGACGTCAGTCCTCGTCGACGGCGAGACGGCCCGGGGCCGGGTCAGCGACCAGACGATCATCGTGCCCCTCGGCGGCATCCTGCCGGCGGGCGCGACCACGGTCGTCCGGGTCAAGTACAGCGCCACCCTCCGGACGTCGCTGTCCGGCTCGTCGTGGCTGTTCACCCGGGCCAATCGGATCATCAACGCCTACCGCTGGCTGCCGTGGGTGAGTCGGGCGACGCCGTTCGAGCGCCCGAACCACGGCGACCCGTTCGTCACGCCGACGAGCCCGCTCGTGCGCTTGACCGTCGTGACCGACCGGCGGATGGTCGTCGTGACCAGCGGCGACCGGACCTACCGCAGCGCCGACGGCCTGACCCAGCGCTTCGAGGCGCGCAACGTCCGGGACATGACCGTGACGGCGTCACCCGACTTCCGGTCGCGCTCGGCGACGGTCGGCGACACGACCATCGCCTACTACTACCGCTCCTCGGCCAACGCGGCGGCGACGCTCGACGCCGCGGTCTCGGCCTTCCGGCGCATCCAGTCCCGGCTCGGGGACTACCCGTACCGATCGTTCCGCGTCGTCCAGTCGGCCGGCGGCTACGGGATGGAGTCACCGCGGCTCATCTGGATCCCGTACGGGATCGGCTCGGCCAACCTCCGCTACCTGGTCGCCCACGAGACGGCCCACCAGTGGTTCTACGGACTGGCCGGCAACGACCAGGCCCGCCAGCCGTTCGCCGACGAGGCCGCCGCCGACTTCGTCGCGCGCTACGTGACGTCGACGAAGCGCTCGAGCCGCTGCGCGACCGGCCGCCTGGACCTGTCGATCTACAAGTACACCTCGACCTGCTACTACGAGAAGGTCTATATCCAGGGCGGCAACCTCATCGATGCGGCCCGGAAGGCGATGGGCTCGACGGCGTTCTGGGGCGCGATGCGGGGCTACGTCGCCGACCACCGCCACGGGATGGGCTCCAATCGGGCGTTGCTGGAGGCGCTCGATGACGCGACCCCCAAGAACCTCGGTGAGCTCCTGTTCGACACGCGCTTCCCGTCGATCTACTGATCAGAGCGGACGGCGCCCCCCCGAACGCGGCCGCCGTCGCGGCCTTCGCGAGATCCGGCGGTCCGCGGCGAGGGCCTGCGGCATCTGCCGGAACGCGGCCGGCAGCCACGGGCGCCACGCGCGCCAGCCCGCGACGAGCCAGCGGCTCACCCACTGCTCCCGGGGTCCCCACGCGAAGCCATAACCGGTCCGGACATCGTCGGGCAGGAGCCCGATGGCCGGCCACAGCGTCCAGTCGTAGGCGCGCGTCGGGATCGGCAGCGTCCCGAGCGGGCCGGGCAGCGGCGGATGGAGGATCGCCTCGGCGAGCTCGCGGGCGACCGGTCCGGGGTGGACCGGGCCGTCCGGGCCCTGCATGTCGGCCAGGTACGACCGGAACGCGTCGAGATCACGTGGCAGCCGCTCGTCCGGGACCCCGAACGCCCGACCCAGTGGTCGCGTCTCCTCGTAGAACCGCGCGGCCCGCTCCCGACCGACCGGCTCCAGCCAGGCATCCGCGGCGACGAGGGTCGAATCGACGAGCGTGGCGTGGACCCACAGCGACAGATCCGGGTCGCGCGCGCTGTAGCCCTCCCCGACGACCGGCCGGTGGAGCGCATGGAGCCGCCGGATCTCGGCCCGGGCCGCCGTGGTGGAGCCGTAGATGATCCGGAGGTAGCTGCGGAGTGTGCCGTCGAGGCGGCGCCATGGATCCGTCCGGAAGTCGGAGTGCTCGGCGACGCCGGCGGCGACGGCCGGGTGGGCGATCTGGAGGAGCAGAGCCCGCGGTCCGGCGCCCAGGAGGAGCATCGCTTCGCGGTCCAGGCGCCAGGCCTCGGAATCGGGCCCGAACAGTCCGGGGTCAGCAGCCGTCGGCGAGGGCCTCAGCGATCCTCGGGCCGGCGACCGATGAGCCACCAGGCCGTCGGGAAGATGGCCGCCGCGATGAGGACCTTGGCGGCGTCCCACACGAGGAACGTGGTCATCCCGACCTGGATGGCCTCGGCCCAGGACAGCCCGGTCACGGCCTTGAGCCACGGCACACCGAACGCATAGATGATGAGCGTGCCGATGGCGAACGCAGCAAGGGCGCCCGGCAGGCGCCGGTCCCAGCCGAGCTCGGCGAAGCGACCGACGACGGCCGCCGAGACGACGAAGCCGATGAGGTAGCCGCCGGTCACGCCCTGGACGATGTCGACGCCAGCCTTGCCCTCGGCATAGATCGGCGCACCGATCGCGCCGATGGCGAGGTACAGCAGGAGGGCCGCACCACCGCGTCGGAGGCCGAGCGCCCCACCGACGACGAGCACGCCGAAGGTCTGACCGGTGAACGGCACCGGCTGGGTCGGGATGACGATCTGGGCGCACAGGGCGACGAACGCGGCGCCGATCACGATGAGGACGGCGTGGCGGGCTCGGGTACTGATCCGCTCGCCGAGGGCGATGGGGACGAGGAAGTCCCCGATGGTCAGACCGCGACCGGCCGCGGTGGTCCGATCGAGTCTGGGCAGGGCGATGGTCATCGGCGGGAGTCTAGCATCCGGGCCGACGCCGGATGGTCGCGCCGACGGCGGCCGTCGTGCGACGGGCCGGACTACTCCTGGCCGACGGCCCGGACGATCGAGACGCGACTGGCCAGCCGGGCCGGATAGGCCGCGGCCAGCATGGCCAGCGTCACGCCCAGCGCGAGCGCGACCGCGATGGCCGCCCACGGCAGGCCCGTCGCGAGGTCGGTCCGCCCACCGGCCAGGACGATCATCAGCATCCCGAGGCCGATCCCGGTCGCGGCCCCGCAGATGCCGCCCACGAGCCCGGTCAGGCCGGCCTCGACGACGACCGAGCGCCACACCTGGCGTCGGGTCATGCCCGCCGCCCGGAGCACGCCGATCTCGCGCACGCGCTCCAGGACGTTCATCGTCAACGTGTTGATGATCCCGAGGGCGGCCACGATGACCGCCACGAGGGCCAGCGCATCGAACAGACCGAAGACGCGGTCCAGCGCGGCGCCGACGGCGCCCTGGATCCGGTCCAGGCCGACAGGCTCCAGGGCGAGGGCGCGGGCCTCGTCGGCGAAGGCGGTCCGTTGTCCGTCCGTGGCGCCCAGGGCGAAGCGCACGGCATAGGCATCGGCGCCGGCAACGCCCAGGGTCTCGGCGTCCGCCCAGCCGACGACGAGCGACTCGCCGGTCGCGCCGGGCAAGGTTCGTTCGGCGATGGCCACGACCCGGAGGGGCAGCGCGGATCCGTCGGCGGCGGTGACGGTCAGCGCATCGCCGACCGCGAGGCCGTCCCGGGACGCGATCCCGGCCGGAACGATGACCACGCCGCCCCCATCGAGGGCGCGCAGCGCGGTCGCCCGGTCGCCAGCGGTCAAGCGGAGGCGGCCGTCGGTGGCCAGGGCCGCGCCGTCCATCGCCGCGCCATCGACGCGGACGCCGTCCACGGCGAGATCGAACGTGGCGATGGCGCTCATGGCCGCCACGCCGGGCAGCGTCCCAAGCGCCTCGATGAGTCCCTCGTCCGGCGAGCGCGGAAAGATCGAGCTGACCACGAGGTCGCCCGGCACGACGTCGGCGACCCACGTGCTGGCGGCTGCGCGGGCGTGCTGGCCGAGGCCGCCCAGGGCGACGATCATCGCCAGGCCCACGGTCAGCGCCCCGACCGTCAGCGTCGCCCGACTCCGATCGCGCAGGATCGTGGCTCGCGCGAGCCGCTCCTCCAGCCGGGCCACGAGGGCGAACGGTGTCCCGGCGATGCGGGCCAGGACCGGGAGGACGAGCGGCAAGGCGAGGACGACCGCGAGGAGCGTGCCGTAGACGAGGAGGGAGCGGACGACCGCGCCGTCCCCGATGGCGCCGGGCCAGGCCAGGAGGCCGACGACCCCGACGACGAGGAACACGGCGACGAGCCAGCGCAGCCGGGCACGACGGGCGGCGGGCAGGTCCAGGCGCGCCTTGAGGGCTTCGACCGGTGGGATCCGGGCGGCGCGACGGGCCGGCTCGATGGCCGCGGCCAGGGTCACGGCCAGGCCGATGACGAAGGCGACCGCCACGTCGGTCGCGGTCAGCGCCGGATCGCCGAGCGGGACGGCGCCGACGGTGCCGACCCAGCCGACCATGACCGCCGCGAGGAGGGCGCCCAGGGCAACCCCGAGGATCGATCCGCCGATGCCGATGGCAGCGGCCTGGAGCAGGATGAAGCCGGTCAGCTGGCGACGGGTCGCCCCGGCCGCTCGCAGCAGCCCGAGCTCGCGGAGCCGCTCGACGACGGTCATCGACAGGGTGTTGAAGATGAGGAACGCGCCCGCGAACAGGGCGACGGCGGCGATGAGCGCAGTCGTGGCCGCGAACTCACCGGTCGAGGCGCGCATCGACGCGGCCAGGTCGGCCGGGGCGGCGACGACGTAGGGCTGGGTCAGGAGGCCGGCCTCGAACGCGTCGACGACGGCGGCCGGATCGGTGCCCTCGGCGAGGTCGATGTCGACCCGGGTCAGGCCGTCGTCCAGGAACGCGGTCCGGGCGGTCTCGAGCGGGATGATGACGGCGCGGCCGGACACGCCGCCCCACGGCCCGTCGCCGGCGAGGATCCCGACGACCCGCACGGGCATCGGGGCGGCCGGCCCCTGGATGGTCAGCTCCGACCCGACGGCCAGACCATCCTGGCGCGCGAGGGTCGCGGTCACGAGCGCGCTTCGCTCCTCGGGCCGGGCCAGCGCGGCGCCGGCGGCCAGGGTCAGGTCGTGCAGGCGGCCTTCCGTGTCCCCGTCGATGCCGACGACGGTGACCGGCGCCGGGAGCTCGTCGCCTGGCGCGAACCGGTCCAGGCCGAGGTAGGTGCGCCGCTCGAAGGCCGGGGCGACGACGGCGACGCCGGGCGTCCCGGCGATCGTCGCGACGGTGTCGTCGGTCAGGCCGGCCTCGCCGAACGAGGAGATCCGGAGGTCCGCGCGGCCGACCAAGGTGGCCACGGCCCGGTCGACGGCCGCATCGATGCCGGCGTTCGTGGCCAGGCCGGCGAACAGGACGGCCACCCCGAGGGCGACCCCGGTGGTGGTCAGCAGGGTCCGCAGCGGTCGGGCCCGGAGGCCGCGCCAGGCAAGCGGGTGCAGGCCGCGCATCGCCGAGTGCCCTACAGGCCCAGGGCGGCCAGCCGGCCGATCAGGATGGCCGCATCGTGGTCGGCCCGCCGCCCGAGCTCGATCGTGTCGCGGACCAGGCCATCGCCGATGACCAGGACGCGGTCGGCGTAGGCGGCGGCGCGTGAGTCGTGGGTGACGAGGACGATCGTCTGGCCGCGTGCGTGGCAGGACAACCAGAGCGCGTCGAGGATCTCCTTGCCGGTCGTGTAGTCGAGGTTGCCCGTCGGCTCGTCCGCGAACAGGAGGGCCGGGCGGGTGACGAGGGCGCGGGCGACGGCGACACGCTGCTGCTCGCCGGCCGACAGCTGGTCCGGCTTGTGGCGTTCCTTGCCGATCAGGTCGACGAGCTCGATGACGTCGCGGACACGGTCCGCCAGCTCGCCCCGCGACGGGTCCTGCCCGGCGATCGTGAAGGGCAGCCCGATGTTCTCGCGCACGTCGAGGAGCGGGATGAGGTTGAACGACTGGAAGACGAAACCGGTCCGGTCGCGGCGGAGCCGGGTCGCGGCCTCGTCCGAGAGCGTGCTGATGGGCTCGCCGTCCAGGGACACGTCGCCGCGGCTCGGGCGGTCCAGGCCGCCGAGCAGCTGGAGGAGCGTGCTCTTGCCGCTGCCTGAGGGACCCATCAGCGCGACGAACTCGCCGGCCGCCACGGACAGGGAGACGCCGCGCAGCGCGTCGACGGTCGTGCCACCCACGGCATAGGACTTGGTCAGGTCGCGGGCCGCCAGGATCGGCCCCGCGGGCGGTGCCGGGATGCGGGCGGTCGGAGCGTCGAGGATCGCGGTCATCGGGTGCCTCGGGTGGGGCGTGGTGTGGTCCGGTCGACACCGTAGGACTGCGGTGCGGTGCGGTCTCCGGGTCGATGGTCCGGGTGGGTCTGGTACCGCGGCGTCAGGCGCCGAAGAAGGCCCCGGTCACGCCGCTGACGATCGATTCGACCAGGCCGGGCGACGACGGCGGGCCGGTCACCCGCAGGCCGGACTCGCTCGCGCCGGAGCGACGACCCTGGCCCGGCGGCGAGCCGTTGCCCGAGTTCCCGCCGTTGCCGTTCCCATCGCCTTGTCCATCGCCATCGCCGTTCCCGCCGGGGCCGAGCCCGTTGCCACCCGCCGGCTCTTCGCGCTCGGTCGACGGCGGTGCCGGGAACGGCGTGGGCGTCGGGGTCGGCTTGGGCGTCGGCTTCGGGGTGGGCTTGGGCTTGGGTCGCGGCGTCGCCTTGGGCGTGGCGCGCGGCTTCGGCTTGGGCGTGTCCCGCGGCTTGGCCGTGGCCTTGGGGGCCGAGCTGCCGCACTTGTCCGCGAACAGGACGGTCCACATCTTCTTGCCATCCGAGCCCTGATAGGCCCCGACGCCGATCGTGTCCCAGCGCTTGTTCATGATGTTCTTCCGGTGGCCGGACGAGTCCATGAACATGCTGTGGATGGCCGCCGTCGCATCGCCATCCGGGTACGTGTTCCAGCCGATGTTCTCGCCGGCCAGCTTGTAGCAGTAGCCCTTGGCGTCGAGCTTGCGGAAGACCGATCCGTAGCCCGGGATGTCGTGGCTGAAGTAGTCGCGCTTGATCATGTCCTTGCTCCGCCAGCGGGCGACGGACGTGAGCGTCGACGAGACCTTGAGGGCCTTGAGGCCAGCCGCGGCGCGGCTCCGGTTGGTCAGGGCGATGAGCTCGCGCTCTGAGGCGCCGCTGAACGCCAGCTCGTCCCAGGCGAGGGTCGGTCGCGGGTGGGCCAAAGCGACGACGGACGTCAGGGCGAAGAGCACGGCGACGAACGCCGCGATGCGGCGCTGCGCGGGGCTGGACCAGGGCTGGTGGTAGGTCATCCGATCCTTGTCTCGTCGGCGTCGAGCCCCCGCGTCGACGCGATTTCGGTCTGGTCTTTACCGTAGGCATGCGGTGCGGTCCGGTCCCCGGCGCGATGGTCCGGTGCGGACCGGTCCCCGGGTACCGGGCGGTCCGGAGCGGTCCGGGAGGGACCGAGGCGGTCTGGTAGGGTCGGGGGCGGTGGCCGGACTCGCGCCTGGTGGGTTTCGCGCCGAGCGCGCGGCCCCAAGGGGGTGTGGGACCATCCCGACATGCCAACCTCGATGGCCGACCGCGTCGTCGGCATCACCGGCGCCACCGGCGACCTCGGACGGGTCGCCGCGGCGGCCTTCGCGGCCGATGGCGCGCGGCTGGGCCTCCTCGGCACGGACCGGGGTCGCCTGGAGCAGGTCGCGGCCGATCTCGACCTGGCCGACGAGCGGTGGGCGGCCGGCGTCGGCGACCTCCGGGAGGCGAGCGGGGCGACGGCGGCCATCGCGGCCGTCCGCGACCGGCTGGGCCCGCCCGATGTCCTGCTCCACCTGGTCGGCGGCTGGGCCGGCGGGTCGACGCTCGTCGACCTGGACCCGGCCATCCTCGAGGACATGCTCGGCCAGCACGTCTGGTCGACGTTCCATACCGTGCGCGCGGTCCTGCCCGCGATGACCGATCGGGGTTGGGGCCGGATCATCGCCGTGACGGCCAGCGCCGCGGCCGCACCCGGGCCGAAGGTGAGTACCTATACGGCGGCCAAGGCCGCCCAGGAGACGATGCTCCGGAGCGTCGCCCGCGAGGTCGCGGCGGCCGGCGTCACCGTCAACACCCTGTCGGTCAAGACCATCGATGCGGAGCACGAACGCGAGATCGCACCGTCGCCCAGGAACGCCGGCTGGACCACACCGGAGGAGATCGTGGCCGCGATGCGCTTCCTATGCTCGGACGCGGCCGGTGCCATCAACGGCGCCCGGATCGCCCTCGACGGACGGGCCTGACGGGATCGGGCGCCGGGCGGCTATCGCTCGGCGGAGCTCCCGTCCTGCTCCGAACGGAGCCAGTCGGTCTGCGGGTCGTCGTCGGTCGAGCGCTCGGCCTCCCCGCTGCTGCCGGCGCCGGGCCGGTCGGACGGGCTGCCGTAGCCACCGCCGGCGGTCCCGGCCACCGGGCTGCGCGGCTCCGGATCGCCGGCCGGGCCCTCGGCGAGGCGCTCGGGATCGCCGCCACCCGGCGCGGGCCCGACGACCCCCGTGCCGGTCCCGGCGTGGTCGCTCCGGATGCCGTCCTCGGGCGGGAAGTCGGCCTGGTCGCGTCGAGGCTCGCGCTCGCGCAGGTCGTCGCTCATGGGGTCGTCCTCCGGTCGTGGCTGATCGCTGGCGTCGAGCATCGCGACCGAACCGCGCGCGGCGCGTGCCATGACCCCGGTCGGACCATCGCAACGGCGTGACGGCCTCAGCGGCCCGCGCCGACGCCCCGACCCCTCGCTACCCCGCGGTCACGCCGGCGACGAGCGCCTGGGCCTCCTCGAGGACCTGCACGAGGTGCGCCTCGCCCCGGAACAATTCGGCGTAGACCTTGGCGACCTGTTCCGTGCCGGACGGCCGCGCCGCGAACCACGCCTCGGCGGTCACGACCTTCAGGCCGCCGATCGGCGCGCCGTTGCCCGGCGCCTCGGTGAGGATGGCCGTGATCGGGTCGCCGGCGAGGGTCGTGGCGGTCACGTCGGTCGCGGACAGCGCCCCGAGCGCGGCCTTTTGCGCCGGGGTGGCCGGCGCGTCGATCCGCCGGTAGGCGGGGGCCCCGAAGCGCTCCGTGAGGTCCGCGTACTGCTGCCCGGGATCACGGCCGGTCCTGGCCGTCAGCTCGCAGGCCAGCAGGTCGGCCACGATCCCGTCCTTGTCGGTCGTCCAGACCGATCCGTCGCGGCGGAGGAACGAGGCCCCGGCGCTCTCCTCGCCACCGAACCCGATCGACCCGTCCACGAGCCCGTCGACGAACCACTTGAACCCGACCGGCACCTCGACCAGGCGACGACCGAGGTCGGCGACGATGCGATCGATCATCGATGACGACACGAGGGTCTTGCCGACCCCGACGCCGGATCCCCAGTCCCGGGCCCCGCTGAACAGGTAGGCGATCATCGCCGACAGGACATGGTTGGGGTTGAGCAGCCCGGCCGACGGGGTCACGACCCCATGGCGGTCGGCGTCGGCGTCGTTGCCAAGGGCCAGGTCGAACCGGTCGCGCAGGCCGACCAGCCCGGCCATGGCGTACGGCGACGAGGGGTCCATCCGGATCTTGCCGTCCCAGTCGTAGGTCATGAACGCGAACGTCGGGTCGACCGAGGCGTTGGTGACCGTGATGTCGAGACCGTGGCGGGCCGCGATCTCGCCCCAGTACGCGACCGAGGCGCCACCCATCGGGTCCACGCCGATGCGCAGGCCGGACGCGGCGACGGCCGCCAGGTCGATGACCGACGGCAGGTCGTCGACGTAGGCACCCAGGAAGTCGTAGCGGCCGGCCAGCTCCGTCGCGCGGTCGATCGGGGTCCGGGCGATGCCGGCGATGCCGTCGGCGCCGCTGGCCTCGAGGATCCGGTTGGCCTCGTCCTGGATCCACTGGGTGACCGCCGTGTCGGCCGGGCCGCCGTTCGGCGGGTTGTACTTGAAGCCACCGTCGTCGGGCGGGTTGTGCGACGGCGTGACGACGATGCCGTCGGCGAGGTGCCGCCAGCTGTTGGTCGGCCGGTTGGCGGCGAGGATCGCGTGCGACAGCGCCGGCGTCGGCGTATAGCCGTCGGCCGTGTCGATCCGGACGTCGACCCGATTGGCGATGAGGACCTCGAGCGCGGTCCGCGTCGCGGGCTCGCTGAGCGCGTGCGTGTCGCGGGCGAGGAACAGCGGCCCGGTGTAGCCGCGCCCGACGCGGTAGCGGCAGATGGCCTCGGTGATGGCCAGGATGTGCGCCTCGTTGAACGCGCCACGGAACGCCGAGCCGCGATGGCCGGAGGTCCCGAAGGCGACCCGCTGGGCCGGGTCGGTCGGATCGGGCACGATGTCGGCGTACGCAGCCAGGAGGGCCGCGATGTCGACGAGGTCGGCAGGATCGGCAGGCTGGCCGGCACGGTCGTTCGTCACCCGACGATCGTAGGCCGTCGAGGCCGTCGCGTCCCCGCCCGACCGCGCGAGCGAGGTCCCGGCGCGCGTCCGATATACTCCGCAGGCCTCGTCCACCCGCGCGCTGCGCGACCGCCACGGACGAACGCGCCGCGGTGGCCTTAGCTCAACCGGCAGAGCACTGGATTGTGGCTCCAGAGGTTACGGGTTCGAGCCCCGTAGGCCACCCCATTCACCCTGGGCCGGGCTCCCGGTTTGACAGCGGGTCGCGCCGCCCGTGACGATCGGGACGTGGAACGTCGGCAGGGCCTGACCATCGTTCGCGCGGCGTCGGCGCTGCTCGTCGTCGTCGCCATCGTCGCCCAGGCCGTGGTCCTGGCCGCGAACGACGCGTTCCGGCCCACCCAGTTCTTCGCCTTCTTCACGATCCAGAGCAACCTGATCGGCGTCGCCGCGTTCGCGCTGCTGGTCATCGGTCGCGACCGGCCGCGATCGCACGGCCTCGAGTCGCTCCGCGGCGCGGCCACGGTCTACCTCATGGTCACGTTCTTCGTCGTCATCTTCCTGCTGTCCGGCGTCGACGTGAGCCTGAAGCTGGAGTGGGTCGACATCACCCTCCACAAGGTCTTCCCGATCATCGTCCTGCTCGACTGGATCCTCGACCCGCCGACCGTCCGCCTGACGATCCGGGATGTCCTGACCTGGCTCGTGTATCCGATCGTGTGGGCGGTCCTGACCCTGGTCCGCGGGGCGCTCGACGGCTGGTATCCGTACCCGTTCCTCGACCCGGCCAACGGTGGCTACGGGGCGGTCGCGCTCGCGGTCGTCGCCATCACCGTCGGGTTCATCGTCATCTCGCTGGTCGTCCGAGCCATCGGCGACCTCCGTCGCAGCTCGACGAGCGAGGCGCAGCCGGCCGGCTGAGGCGGTCCGCCCTAGGCCGGCGGCAGGCCGGCGAATCGGGGCGACCCGGCATCGACCAGGCCGCTGACGAGCCGGTCCGGGCCGGCGTAGGTCCGCAGGAGCGCCTCGAGGTCGGCCACGGCCGCCGTGATGTCCGCAGCCGCGCCGTCGTGATGGCCCTCGACCGTGACGATGACCTCGGTCGTCGCCGGGCCCGACGCGCTCTCGGCCGATTGCCGCCAGCACCATCGGCGCGCGCTCACCAGGCCCGCGTCGTCCCGAAAGATGACCTCGCCGGCCTCGGGCTGCTCGGTGGCGCCCGACCCGAGGTCCGTGAACCGCTCGTCGCCGATCGCGAAGCGGACGGTCGTGGCACCCGTCACCGGGGCCTGGTCCATGACCGCGACCGGCAGGCCGTAGCGGATGCTGACGAGGTTGCCCAGGTCGACCAGGGCGCTGATCGACGGGATGGAGCCCTGCTTGGTCAGGCGGCGCAGCAGCGCCTCGGCCGCGGATCGATAGGCGGTCGGGTCCACGCCGAAGCCCCGGAACGTCCGACGCCAGGCGGCCAGCGACGGGATCTCGGACAACGGCGTCGAACCGAGTCGGGCGAGGACCGCCGACTGCTCCGCCTCGAAGTCGGTCCGGAGCGCGTCCGGGGCGGGACCGTTGGTCAGGCCCTCGGCGTGGATGACCCCGCCGACGACCGTCGGGTAGCGCTCGATGATGGCCGGGTCGTACGCGAACCGCTCAAGCGGTTCGTGCGTGAGTGCTTCGTGCGTGAGCCGCTCGTCAGCCACCGGCGGCCAGGGCCGCGACGAGGCCGGATGCGCCGCTCGTGATGGGCTCGCCGTGCCCGACCAGCAAGGGTCTCGAAGGTCAGCTCCCCGAGCTTGGCGATCGACGTCATCGCGGTCGCCATGTCGTCGGTGAACTCCGCGCCGGGCGGCGTGACCGCCCCGGCATTCGTCCCGAGGGCGTCTCCGGCGACGACGATGCCGCCGACCGGGTCGAACACCGCGATGTGGCCGGCTGTATGACCGGGCGTCTCGACGATCCGCAGGCCGAAGACCTCGTCGCCGTCGCCGACCGCGGTCAGCTCGCGTGGGACCGTGATGCCCGGGATGTCGGCCGCGCCGGCGTAACCGGTCGCGCTCGTGGCCGCCTCGAGGACGGCGGCGGCACTGCCCGCGTGGTCGCCATGGAGGTGGGTGAGGATGAGATGGCCGACGGCGTCCCAGCCCAGGCCGACCGCCCCGAGCACCCCCTCGATGTCACCCTCGCTGCCACCGACCCCGGTGTCGACGACGGCGGCCTCGCCGTCCCGGACGAGGATGTAGGCGGATACGAAGCCCAGGTCGACCCGCTCCCAGGACACGGCTCCGCCGGCGGCCGATGCTGGTGGCGCCTCGTCGTCACCCGAGGCGCTGGGCGCGGGCGGCGCCGACCCAGCGGATCCGGCGCTCACGTCCGGCGAGGACGTCGCCGCGCCATCGTCCGCGGGTACACAGGCGGCAACGCCCAGGACGGCGATGGCGAACGTGCCGCGGCCCAGATCGGCGAGGAAGGCGCGCCGCGTCAGGCTCAGGGACAGGTCCATGTCGGGCGATTCTACGACCGCTTCGCGGTGTTGGATCGCGACCGCTGCGCCGGTCGGACGGTCAGACCGGCCGGGCGTCAAGGACGCGTGCCATCACGTCACTGAACCGCGCGGTGGCCAACCCGATGACGGTGTCGGCGGCGCCGTAGTACAGACGCAGCATGTCGGCGGCCTCATCGTGGATCCAGCCGCACGGGAAGACGACCCGACCGACATCGCCGCTGATCTCGTACGGGGCGGCGGGTCCGAAGACCCATTCGTCCATGCGGCGCAGCACCTTCGATGGGTCATCGAGGTCGAGGAGTGTCAGGCCGACACGGTAGATCGGCCCGTCCCCCGTCGCGTGGACCCCGTGGTAGAGGACGAGCCAACCGTCCGCGGTCTCGAGGGGTGGCGGCCCCAGGCCGATCTTGCCGGCATCCCACCAGGCGCCGTCACGGGCCTCGAGGAGGACGCCGTGGTCACCCCAGTGGCGGAGGTCGGGCGAGTACGACATCCACATGTGCGCGCCGCCGCGCAACGGCGATGGGCGATGGATCATGGCCCAGCGACCATCGATCCGGCGTGGGAACAGGGCGGCGTCCTTGTTCTCCGGGGGCATGACCGGCCCGAGGCGTCGGACCGATCGGAAGTCTCGGGTCGTCGCCAGCGAGACGAGTGGCCCGCGACGGCTGTAGGCCGTGTACGCGATGGCCCACTCCTCGCGCTCCGGCAACCAGGTGAGGCGGGGGTCCTCGCAGCCCCAGATCTCCTCGGGACAGTGAAGCTCGTCCGATTGCAGGAGCGGGGTCGGATCGAAGCGCCAATCGGACACGCCATCGGCACTGCGGGCGACATGGAGCTGGGAGATCCCGCGAAGGTCCTCGACCCGCACCAGGAGGACCGTCTCGCCGTCGACCTGGGCGGCGCCGGGATTGAAGATGGAGTTCGCGGGGTACGGCACGCCTGCCGCCGACAGGATGGGGTTGGCCGCGGACCGCTCGAAGAGCATCCCGTCCGCGGGCCTCACGCGATGGTCGCCAAGGCGCGCGGCTCGTCGACGCTCCCGGGCGCCGGGGCGACGCGACGGAGGTCGCGGATGTGCTCGAGCGCGATGTGCCACATGAGGGTCGACTCCGCACCCTGGTTGCTGTTGACACCGGTCGGCGTCAGACCGTCATGGCAGGCACCGCGGGCTGGATCGGCGACCGCTACCGCGACGTCGTTGGCGCCGAGGAACCAACCGTAGGCCCGTTCCATCGCCAGCCGATACCGCCCGTCCCCGGTGACCTGGTAGGCCGCCTCGGCGGCCAGCAGCAGGTCGGTCGCTTCGATCGGTTGCTGGTCGAAGGTCGAGCGCTCGCCTCCACATCCCCACCAGCCGTTGCCGATCGTGGAGCAGCGGCCGTCGGGGGTCGTCTGGATCTCGATCAGCCAGTCCAGCGACCGTAGGCCGATCTCGGTCATCGACGGGTCGTCGAGGGTCGCGCCGGCCCTGATGAGCGCCCGGACGGGCAACGCGTTCTCGTAGGTCAGCCGGGCTTCCGGCCAGGGCCATGTCGATCCACCGCGTCCGGAGAAGGTCATCCGCAAGCGCCTGGCGAGGTGCCGATGGACGGTGGCCATCCCGCTCGATGGCATCGTCCCCAGGGCGGCCTCGCAGGCGAGGAGCGCCGCCGCCTGCGGACGGACGAACGCCAGCCCCAACGCTGCCGGCAGGGCCAGGCCGAAGAGGGTCGCAGCGGCGCCGACCAGCTCGGGGTCGGGGGCGGCCGCGATCGTCTCCCCCAGGGCGAGCATGGCTCGGGCGTGACAGTCCTCGGAGCCCGGGGCGTCGACCCACGAGCCATCCACCGATCGGAAGTTCCGGAAGCGTCCCGTGGCCGGGTCGAACGCGGCTTGGAGGAACCGCACCTGCCGGGCGACCCGATCGGCGACGGCCGGCCACCCGAGCTCCCGGGCGTGGAGGAGATCCACGCCGAGGGCGCGGGCGACATCGTCGGTGCAGTAGCCGTGCGCCGGGTCGGGCCGGGGCCCGATCGCGTGCTGGTGGATCCCGACGTCGTCGGTCAGGACGTCGAGGTGACCACGGTTGACCGGGAACAGGGCCGTCGAGTCAACCACTGATCGCCGCCAGCGAAGGCATCGGCGCCTCCGCCCCGGCTCGGATCGCGACCCGCTCGAACAGGCGGCGATAGGCCGCCCCCACCTGCGGCCAGACCATGTCGCGGCTGTGCGCGTAGGCGCGCCGGCCGATGTCGTTCCGCAGCGCGGCGTCGCCGAGGACGGCGTTCAGGGCGGCCGCGAACCGGTCCGGGGCGTTCGGTGGGACGAGGAGGCCGCGGCCATCGGCCAGTAGCTCGGCCGCGTACGCGTATGGCGTCGAGACGATGGCCCGGCCCGCGCCCATCGCGTAGGCGAGGGTGCCGGACACGATCTGCCCGAGGTTCGGATACGGCGTCACGAAGACATCCGCCGCCTCCAGCCAGCGCGTCAGCTCGACGCGACCCACGAAGCGATCGACGAACCGGACGTGACCGGTCATGCCCAGCGCCTTGGTCCGGGCGACGAGCGCCTCTCGGTACGCCTCACCCTCGCGGCGGAGCAGGTCCGGGTGGGTCGCGCCGACGATGACGAACAGGGCGCGTGGATGGGCCGCGACCACAGCCGGCAGGGCGTCGAGGGCGAGCTCGTAGCCCTTGCCAGGGCTGAGGAGTCCGAAGCTCAGGATGACGTCGTGGCCCTCGAGCCCGAGGGACGGCTTGATCGTCGCCGGGTCGACCAGGGGGAGGTCCGGGACCCCGTGCGGGATGACATCCACGCGACGCTCGTCCACGCCGTAGATGGTCGTCAGGAGCGTCGCGGCGGAGCGGGACATGACGACGGTCGCAGCGACGTTGGTCACGAGCTCGGTGAGGATGCTCCGTTGGCGGTTCGTCGGTGTCCGCAGGACCGTGTGGAGCGTCGCGACGGCCGGCATGTCAAGGGCCTGGGCGAACGCCAGCACGTCAGTGCCGTCGTCACCACCCCAGATGCCGTACTCGTGCTGGATCGAGACAACGTCCACGCATCGCGTCAAGGCCCGCGCGATCCGGGCGTAGTCCGTGGGCTCATCCCGGCGGATCCGGTGGTGGACCTCCATCGGGTAGGGGGTGCCGTGCTCCGGCAGGGTCAGCGCGACGACCTCTCGATCACGGACGGCCGACGACAGGTCCTGCGTGAAGGTCGCGATGCCACAGCGTCGCGGCGGGTAGGTGGAAACGAACGCGGAACGGACCATGGAGTCCTCTCGGTCATCGGGCGCCGGGCGGCGTCGATCAGGACCGGCAGGCGCCGGATGACCGTCGGGGTTGCGGCCCGCCCGAGGGGGCGGGCCGACAGGTGACCGAGCTAGGCCGCGTGGACGTGGTTCGCGCGCGGGCCCTTGGGGCTGGCTTCGATCTCGAACTCGACGGTCTCGCCGCCGGCAAGGCGGTCGAACTCGAGCGAGGCGTCTAGTGCGCCACGATGGAAGAAGTATTCCTTCCCGTCGTCGGCGGTGATGAAGCCGAAGCCGCGATCGGCGACGACCTTCTTGATGGTTCCGGTGGCCATGAGGACCTCCCAGCATTTCCCGAACGCAGGCGCGAGGCGCACGGTCCGTTCGAGAAAAGGTCGACCACGCGGAGCGCCGTCACGAGTTGTGACGAGCCCCAACCATACCACGGGCGAACCGGAACGCCCCGTCCCTTGCGTCCGTCGATACCGGCTCGTACCATGCCGACACCCCGCGCTGCCACGTACGGGACCCGTCCGCGTCTCGCCTCGGCGGGACATCGCTTCGGCGACTGGGATGCATGGGTCCGCGATGGCCGTCCGGGAGTGGAGGTACTGGCGCCATGGCGACGGTCACGTTCGACCACGTCAACAAGGTCTACGGCGATTTCCAAGCCGTGAAGGACCTCAACCTCGAGATCGGGGACGGCGAGTTCATGGTCCTGGTCGGACCATCGGGCTGCGGCAAGACGACCAGCCTGCGGATGATCGCCGGGCTCGAGGAGATCACCGCCGGCGAGTTGCGGATCGGTGACCGCGTCGTCAACGACGTCCCGCCCAAGGACCGCGACATCGCGATGGTCTTCCAGAGCTATGCGCTCTATCCGCACATGTCCGTCCGCGAGAACCTCGCCTTCGGATTGAAGCTACGCAAGGTCCCCAAGGCGGAGATCGAGCGTCGGGTCAACGAGGCGGCCGAGACGATCCAGCTCCAGAAGCTCCTCGATCGCAAGCCCAAGGAGCTATCCGGCGGCCAGCGCCAGCGCGTCGCCCTGGGTCGAGCCATCGTCCGTGAGCCCGCGGTCTTCCTCATGGACGAGCCGCTGTCCAACCTCGATGCCAAGCTGCGTGTCCAGACGCGCGCCGAGATCGCCCGCCTCCACCAGCGCCTCAAGACGACCGTGGTCTACGTCACCCACGACCAGGTCGAGGCGATGACGATGGGCACCCGCATCGCGGTCATGAGCGAGGGCCTGCTTCAGCAGGTCGGCACCCCGCAGACGCTCTACGACCACCCCATCAACCGCTTCGTGGCCGGCTTCATCGGCAGCCCGTCGATGAACTTCATCGAGGCCACGGTCGAGGGGTCCGGCGACGGCGCCCGCCTCGTCGGCCCGGCCGACTGGGCGATCCCCCTGCCGTCGCAGTTCCGTGATGCGGTCGGCCCGACGAGCGGTCGCAAGGTCGTCGTCGGCTTCCGGCCGGAGCATCTCGAGATCGGCACGGCCGGCTCCGACACCGGCGCGTTCCGGACCCGGGCCGACGTCGTCGAATACCTCGGCAACGAGGAGCTCCTCCACGTCAACGCGGCGGACCAGGACATCGTGGCCATCGTCGACTCGTCCCATCGCGTCCGGCCAGGCGACATCGTCGACCTGCTCATGCCGCTGGCCAAGGTCCAGCTGTTCGACATCGAGACCGGCGCCTCCTTGAGCGCGACCGCCGGTGGCGCGGGCGCCGCCGGGACGCCGGCCGAGGTCAGCGCGCCGGCCGCGGCCGCGTCGACCGAGGCGGCACCGGCCCCCGCCGCGGCCGCGACGGCCACGGCCACCGCCGAACCCAGCTCGGACGCGGTCGGCTGACCGTCGATCCCGAGACCCGATCCGATCCGGCCCCGGAGGACGACTCCGGGGCCGATCTCGTCGCGCCCGATCCGCTCGAGGAACGGGTCGTCGACTCGCTCGTCGTCCACCGTGGGCGCTACCTCGAGTTCCGCGTCGACACGATCGAGCGGCCCGACGGGTCGCGCGCCACCCGTGACATCGCCGGGCATCCCGGCGCCGTGGCGATCGTCGCCCTGGATGCCGACGACCGGGTCGCGCTCGTCCGGCAGTGGCGCATCGCCACCGGCGGCGCGCTCCTGGAGATCCCCGCGGGCGGCCTCGACTACCTGGCCGACGGCCGCAAGGAGGCGCCCGAGCCCGCCGCCCGCCGCGAGCTCGAGGAGGAGACCGGGCTGCGCGCCGGGACCTGGCGGCACGTGACGTCGTTCTATACGGCGCCGGGCTTCACCGAGGAGCTCATGCACGTGTTCCTGGCCACGGACCTGGGCCCGGCCGATCCCGACGGCCGCCTGGGCCCGGACGAGGATGAGCGGCTCGAGCTGTCGTGGCTTCCCTGGCGCGAGGCGGTCGCCGCCGTCGAGGCCGGCCGGATCCAGGACGCCAAGTCGATCGTCGGCCTGTTCTGGCTGGCCCGCCTGCGCGGCGAGGTCGGCGCCGCGGGGTGAACGGCGGCGTCCGCCCGTTCCGGGCGGAGGACGAAATGGCCGTCCGGGCGATCCAGTACGCGTCCCTCGCGACGGATGGCATCCCGGGCTTCGGGGCGTACGACATCGAGCGGTCGATGCTCCGGACGGTGGCCGACCCGGAGGGCACGATCGTCGCGGTGGAGGCGGGCACGGTCGTCGGCAACATCACGCCCCATCACGACGATCTGACGGTGCTGCCCGGGGCGCGGCGACGAGGACACGGTCGGCGCCTCGTGGTCGCGGCCCTGGATCTGATGCGCCGGCGCGGGCTCGACGAGCTGCAGCTGTACGTCCCGCCGCACCTGCCCGCGTCGATCGCGTTCGCCCACGCGGTCGGCCTGACCTACCGATCCAGCCTCTGGCAGTTCGTCCTGGCAGCCGACCACCCCGTGCCGCCGGCGGCGTTTCCGCCAGGCGTCGAGGTGCGCCCGTTCGACGCCCTCGGCCCGCCCGACTTCGACGCGTGGACGGCGTTCATGCACGCGGCTTTCGAGGGCCACCCGACCCAGCTGACCTGGACGCCGGAGGTCATCCGTCACGTCCACGCCGATACGTCCTTCGATCCAGCGCTCGTGCTCGTCGTCACCTCGTCCGTCGACCCGGCAGCGCCGATCGCCTTCACCCGCCTGGATCTGCACGAGGCCGACGCGCCCAGCGGACGACCGGTCGGCGGCATCGGCCTCCTCGGCGTCCTGCCGGCGTGGCGCGGACACGGCCTGGGACGCGCCCTCCTGCGCCGTGGCATCGAGACGTTGCGTCTCCGCGGCGCCGGCGGCATCGAGCTCGCTGTCGAGGCGACCAACGACCGGGCGACGACGCTGTACCGGGCCCACGGCTTCGTGCCGACGATCGAGTGGCCGCACTGGGTGCTGCCCGCGGCCGGAGAACGAGCGGCGCCCTAGTCGGACGGGCGGGATCCCGTGGCGTCCGAGGGCGCCGAGCGCCGGGCGTGGCGCTCCGGTCCCAGGCGCTCCAGGGCATCGCGATAGAGCGCGCTCCTGGGCGCGAGGGCGACGGCCAGCCGCAGGTGGGTGCCGGCCTCCGCGCGCCGGCCCAGCCGCTTCAGGCTCTGGCCGAGGGCGAAGTGCGCGTAGTGGGCCGACGGATCGAGCTCGAGCAGCCGTTCGAACGTGGTCCGCGAGGACTCGTGCTGGCCGGAGTTGAAGTACGCGCGGCCGAGCGCTTCGATGATCGACGCCTTGCCCGGCTCGAGCCGGTCCGCACGCTCGAGCACGATCGCGGCCTGGGCATGGTGACGCGCGTCGAGCAGGGCCTGACCACGCTGCAGGAGCTCGTAGGCGGACTCGCGGGGCGCATCCATCGACACGATCGTCCCACGGAATCCACGGCCGCGCCGTCGGCCGGTTCGTCGGGATCCGACTACCGAGCGGAGCGTCGTCGAGCGCGCCCTCGTTGCTCCAGCCAGGGCACCGCCAGCTCGAGGCCGATCGCCGTCGCTTCCGCCGCCGACAGGCCGCGCTGCCGGAGGCCATAGAACGTCGCCGGCCCGATGACGGTCGCGACCACCGCCGGAGCCTGGGGATCGTCGGCGAGGGGGCCGAGCGCTGCCCGGATGAGCGCCTGCAATCGCTCCTCGTAGGCGGCTTCGAGCGGCGCCCAGGCCGCCGCCAGCTCCGGCTCGCGCTGCATCACCGACCACCAGACATCGCCGCGTCGGGACAGGTCGGCGAGCGCCTCCGACAACCGTTCCAGCCGGCCGGCGAGGGATGGCACGTCCTCGAAGATCGCCGGCTCGGGCAGTTCGAGGTCGGCGAGGACAGCCTCGCCGACCGCGGCGGCCAGCGCCGTCGAGGTCGGGAAGTGGTTGCGGACCGTGTTCGTGGCGACATCGGCCGCGCTGGCGACGGCGGCCATCGAGGTGCCCGCCATGCCGCCTTCGAGGTACAGGTCGCGGGCGACCGTGACGATCCGTGCCCGGGTGGCGGCCTGCTGATCGGCGCGCCGTCCCAGCCGGTAGGTCCGGGTCACGCGACCGCCCGAGCCAATTCTATTGACATCATCGTGCAATCAATGATATCACATCGGAACCAACGGATCGCCAGGAGCCAGCCACCATGGATGACCACACGCTTCTTCGTACCGCGGGCGTGTCCGCCGCAGTCGCCATCCCGTTGCTCGTCATCTCGGGCATCGCGCTGGCCCTCTTCTTCGGCGGCCAGGGCGCGTTCTGGGGACCGGTCAACGACGTCTTCATCTCGCTGACGATGATCGCCCTCCTGCTGCCGATCATCGCCGTGGATCGGCTGGCGGCCGACAGCGTCCCCTGGATGCGCCTGGTGTCGATCATCGCATTCGCCGGCTGCGTCCTCGTCGCCGTCGGCCAGTTCGCGCTCGTCGCCGGGATCATCAGCCTCCAGGCGTCATTCGTGACCGGTGGCATCGGGTTCCTGGGCGTGGTCGTGTGGCTCATCGCCCTCGTCATCCTGACCTTCGGCCTGAGCGTCCTGCCCGCCCCGGTCGGCTGGCTGTCGGCCGCGATCCTGGCGCTCATCGTCGTCGAGGCCGTCGTCGGCCTGGCCACGACCGGGCTCGGGCTGTGGGTCGCGAGCATCGCCCTCCTCGCGGCCCTCGTCGGCTGGCTGTGGGCCCTGTCCGCCGGACTGCTGGCGCGAACCACGATCTGACCGCCGGCCGGTCAGCTCGCCGCGCTGTCCCGATACGAGGCGAGGTCGACGGTCTTCAGTCGGGGCGACTCGGTCACGCCCGGGATCCGGCCGCGCTTGGCGATGGGCTGGCCGTCGATCTCCTTGATGTCGCCGGTGAAATCGATCGGCGTGGCGCCGCTGATGTACGAGCCGACCGCGAACGAATCGACCGGGGCGCCCGCGTCCTTGAAATAGCGGATGCGGTCCGGGTCCAGACCCCCGGACACGGTGATCCTGACGTGGTGGTAGCCCTCCTGGTCGAGGCGGGCCCGGACCTCGTGGACGAGGTCGGCCGTCACCCGGCCACGCTCCGACGGCGTATCCAGGCGGATGCCGTACAGCCGATCGCCGAGGGCGTGGGCGACGCGCAGGGCCTCCTCGGCCTCGTCCTTGAACGTGTCGACGAGGACGATGCGCGGCACCTCCGGGCCCAGGTCCCGGTCGAAGGCGAGGGCCGCTTCGACGGTGTCGCCGAAGATGAGGACCAGCGAATGGGGCATCGTCCCGGTCGGTGACAGCCCGGCCAGGCGCGCCCCGGCCGGCGTGGATGCCCCGACGCAGCCGCCGACGATGGCGGCGTAATCAAGCACGTCGGTGATGTCCGGATGGACGTGCCGGGCCCCGAACGAGATGATCGGATCGGGCGCCGCGGCCTCGACGCACTCGCGGGCGGCCGTCGCCCAGCCGGTCGATTGGGCGAGCATCCCGAGGAACGCGGTCTCGTACAGGCCGAACCGGCGGTAGCGCGCCCGGATGCGCAGGACGATCTCCTTGGGTCCCACCTGGTCGCCGTCGTCTAGCGCTTCCAGCCTGGTCTCGATCGGATCGGCCGCGGCGAGGACGTGACCCAGCAGGTTCTTGGCCTCGTCGATGCCGCACAGGACCGCGTCCTGGCGGGTGAAGACCTCCATCGTCACGACGGGGTCCATGCCCTCCTGGGCGAGGATCCGATCGGCACGGGCGAAGTACACGTCCGCGGAGTCACCGGACAGGATCTCGTGAGACGGCCGGGTGCGCTGGATGCCCATGGACGGGGACTGGCTCCTGTGGGGTCGAGCGAGGCGGCGAGTGTAGCCGACGCTCAGTCGCCGATGGGGTGGGCCTGGACGAGCACGCGTCGACGGCGACGCCGTCGGCGCCGGCGCCACGCGACGATGAGCGACCCGATCCCGAGGACCGCCGCGAGGATGAGCAAGCCGATGCTCAGCGCGCGGCTCTTGCCGGTGGTCTCGGCATGGGTCCACGTCTCGGCCGCGCGGTGCGACGCGGCGACGGACGCCTCCAGGTCGCCCTCGGCGAACGCGTCCCGCGCGTCGGCCAGGTCGTCCTCCGGGGTCAGGCCCCACAGGCCGAGCGCCAGGATCGGCGACGTCGTCGTCGGGCGCCGGTCGACCGCCTCCTGGAAGCGGTCGATGGTGTCGAGCTCCAGCGAGGCCTCGGTCAGGGCGTCATCGAAGCCGTCGTCGTCCTCGAAGGCGGTCCGCAACGCGTCCGGGGCGATGAGCCCGGCGCGATCGGCCGCGGCCACGACCTGGGTCCGCTGGACGAGGGCCGCCTCGGCATGGGCGATGAGCCGGCTGGCATCCGCGAACCGCCAGGCCCGCATCGCGTCGCGGATCGGCCGCGGCAGCCGCCAGCCGTCGGTCGCCGCCTCGACGTCGGTCAACGCGCGGCGGGCCGCGGCGCGGGCATCGAGGAGGGCCAGGTCGGTCGGACGGGCGATCCAGGCTCGCCACAGGTCGTCGTACGACGCGTCGGTCCGCTCCTCCAGGAGGTCGAGCAACCCCCGCCAGTCGGGCGGACCCTCGACGACCTCGGCCGGTCCGCCGACCGGCTGGTAGGCCCCGGTCCGTGCCGCGGCGTCGGCCCACACGGCCTGGAGCCCGTCCGTGCCGGCCCGCTTGGCGATCTCGCGGGCCAGGGTCAGACCGGCGGCGTACGCGTAGTCCTCCTGGCGCGGGTCCTCCGAGCCGACCGGGCCCCAGCCGTTGAGCGGGATCCGGGCCGCCTGGAGCGCCTTGGTCAGCTTGTCCGGCTTGACCTTGACCTTGAGGTCCTTGGCCGTGGCCTCGGCGTAGTAGGAGGCGAACGCCTCGTTGGCCCAGCGGTCGGCCAGGAGCGAGCCGTTGAACCAGCTGTGGGCCGCCTCGTGGAGGACGACGAAGTCCCCGGCGTAGTAGGCGATCTCGATCCGACCCGCGCTCGGGTCGAACAGGCCGGCGTAGCCACCGGTGTTCCGGCTCAACGCCTCCTGGACCGTGAGCGTGTCGGTCCGCGGCCAGGGCAGCCCGATCCGTTCGCCGAGCGCGGGCAAGCCGCGGTCCAGCAGGCGGGTCACGCGCTTGGCCCACGGCTTGTCGTCCGGCCACGAGCGGACCATGACCTCGGCCGGCGCGCCCAGGACCTCGGGCTGGAGGGTCGCCTCGACGTACGACCCGGGCCGGTCGGCGACGAGGTAGGCGAAGAAGTCGAGCGGCTTGGCCAGCCGTCCGCTGCGGAAGACGGTCCGGCCGCGATCGTCGGTCGTGGGGTCGGGGATGGCTCCGGCCTCGACCCGGACCTCGAAGCCCTTGGGGACCACGACGGTGACCGAGCTCCCGGGCGTCGAATCGGAGGCGAAGGCCCAGACCGGGAAGGACGCCAGGGAGTCGCCGATGCGGACGTCGCGCGTCGCCGCGCCGCCTGGGTCGTTGAGGTTGAAGGTCAGCCGATACGTCGCCGACTTGCCGCTGTACAGCCGCTTGCCGAGGTCCAGGCGGAGCAGCGTGTGGCTCCTGGGCCGGCGCGTGGCCGACACGGACGGATCGCCGCTGCCCTCGGTCGTCAACCGGAACCCGCTCGTCCCCGGCAGGATGGCCAGGAAGGCCTCGTCGAAGTAGAAGCGCTTCGTCGTCGTGTCCCGGAGGTGGTTGGTGACGGTCAGATCGGCCACGACCCGGACGCGGCGCCGGTCGGGCTGGACGTCGTAGCGCGTCGCGCTGGTGATCGTCAGGTCCGGGGTCGCGGCGCGCGTGTCGACCGGCGCGGTCGGCCCGACCGGCGTGCCGAGCAGGCCGATGGCCGCGATGACGGCCAGCCCGATGGCGGCGACGTGGCGGCGCGCGACGGAGCGGGTCATGCCTCGGACCCGGCGGGCCGCGACTCGGACGGCTCGTCGGCGTCGGCGTCCGGGGCGTCGGCGTCTTCGGGCACGTCGTCCGGGGCGTCGGCGCTGGCCGCATCGACGATCGTGCCGTCGGCGTCGAAGGCGTCCGGCCCGAACAGCTCGGGCAGGATCGCCTCGAACCGGGTCAGGAAGGCCTCGTGGCGCGACGTCCGATCACCCTGGTCCGGCATCCGGCCACCGAGCCAGATCCAGCCCTTGGACTCGTCGAGCAGGCGGTCGGCGATCCCGACGATCCGGGCGAGGGCGATGCCCAGGCCGTCCGCGGCGGCGCGGGCCGCGACCTCGATCGGCGTCTCGACCGCCAGCAGCGGGCGCTCGTCCTCGCCGACGCTGAACTTGGCGAACGGGAACTCGTCGTTCCAGCGCAACAGCCGGCGATACGACTTGCGGAACATGTCGTTGATGGGCGGCGCGTAATGGGCCCAGCAGATGAGGGCCAGCGTCGGATCGAGGATGACCGTGACGCGGAGATCGAAGCGGCGGCGACCGTCGAGGACAAGATCCCAACTGGCGATCCCGTCCCGCTCGGCCCGCTCGACGGGCTCGAGTCCCAGGTCGGCAAGCCAGCGCTCGACGTCGGCCGGCACGACGGCGCTGCGGGGCGCGCCGGGGTCGGCGGAAGGCATGGCTCGCGGAGTCTAGCCGAAGACGCCCCCGGTGACCGGCGGGCGGGACGGTCGTGCCGGGCGGTGGCGGGCCGGTTCAGCCCTTCCGGCGGCCGCTGCGCGCGCCGGCAGCCGAGGCGCTCGGGGCGTGGTCGTGGCTGAGACCAGCGTGGTCGTGGGTGCGCCGGCGGCCCGGCTTGGCCTCGACCAATTCGCCGCTCTTGACGACCTTCTTGGCGAAATCGGTCGCGCGGATGTCGGCCGCGACCTTGACGTTCCGGCCGATGCGGGCCGCGCGAGGGATGACCGCCCGCTTGCCGACGACCGTGATGCCGGTCATCAGCCGGCTCGGCTCCTGCTTGTTGGGCTTGTCCGGGAACGGCCCGTCGCCGACGATCGCGCCCGACCCGACGACGACCTCCTTGTCGAGGATGGCCCGGTCCACGACCGCGCCGGACCGGATGATCGAGTCGAACATGACGATCGAATCCCGGACGACCGCCCCGACGTCCACCCGGACGCCCGGTGACAGCACCGAGTTCACGACCGTCCCGTTGATGACACAGCCGTGGCTGATCAGGCTCCGATGGACCTGGGCCGTCGGACCGACCTTGGCCGGCGCCCGTTCCTCGGACCGGGTGTGGATGACCCAGTCCTTGTCGTACAGGTCGAGCTCCGGGTCGTCGCCGAGGAGGGCCATGTTGGTCTCCCAGAACGACTGGATCGTCCCGACGTCCTGCCAGTAGCCGCTGTAGCGATAGCCGAACACGCGCGCGCCGTCGGCCAGCATCGCCGGGATGACGTGCGAGCCGAAGTCCACCCGGTCCTCGGACAGGTAGCGGCGGAGCGCCTTCTTGGAGAAGACGTAGACGCCCATCGAGGCGAGATCGCTCTTGGGCTGCTTGGGCTTCTCCTGCCACTCGATGACCCGATCGGCGTCGTCGAGGGCGAGGATTCCCATCCGGGAGGCCTCGGCCAAGGGGACCCGCCGGACCGCGATGGTCACGTCGGCCCGACGCCGCCGATGGGCGGCCACGAACGGCTGGTAGTCCATCTTGTAGATGTGATCGCCGGCGAGCACGACGACGACATCCGAGTCGGAGTGCTCGATGACGTTCATGTTGCGCAGGACCGCGTCGGCGGTCCCGCGGTACCACTCGGCGACCCGGCCGCGGGCGATGTACGGCTGGAGCATCTTGATCCCGCCGTGATTGCGGTCCAGGTCCCACGGCCGGCCCAGGCCGATGTGGTCGTTGAGCGACCGGGGGTTGTACTGGGTCAGGACGACGACGTCATCGATGTCGGAGTTGACGCAGTTCGACAGCGTGAAGTCGATGATCCGGTACTTGCCACCGAACGGGACGGCCGGCTTGGCCCGCTCCTGGGACAGGATGGAGAGCCGCTCGCCCTCACCGCCGGCGAGGATCACCGCCATCGTTCGTTTCACGATCCGGGGCGCCTCCCGACGTCACGTGGGTTCGGTCGCCCGATGCTAGCACGCGCCACTCGGGGCAACGGTCAACGTCCGGTCAACGGTCGCGCCGATCCTGTGACGGGCGCGCGGCAGACGCGGACGGCCTAGAGGCTGCGGCCTAGAGGCTGCGGCACTACAGGAAGAGGCGCGGGTTCACGAACGAGTCGTTCTTCTCGACCATCCAGTGGAGGTGCGCGCCGGTCGAGTTCCCGGTGTTGCCCTCGTAGCCGATCGTCTGACCCTTCTTCACGTGCTGGCCGACGTCGACCGGGCGCTTGGGCTGCAGGTGGGCGTACCAGGTCCGCAGGTTGCTCGAGTGGGCGATGACCACGATCCAGGCCGGGTCGCCGCCGTCTGCCCAGTTCCAGCCGACGTACACCACCGTGCCGGCAGCGGCGGCCTTGACCTTGGTCCCGTACGGCGCCACGAGGTCGATGCCGTTGTGGAAGTGGTCGCAGCCGTTGCCCGGCGCATACCACTCGAACGAGCTGCAGCCGTAGTCGCCGCTGACGTTGAAGCTGTCCATCGGCCAGCGCATCGTCCCGTTGTACTGGGACGGGATGTTGCCGCGCTTGACCTGCTTCTCGATGAGCGCGTCGATCTTGCGGGCCAGTCGCCTCTGGTCGGCGGCGGCCTGGCGGATGATCGCCGCGGCATTGGCCTTGTTGCGCTTGAGGGCAGCGTAGCGGGCCTGCTGGGCGCGGAGCGCCTTGGCCACCTGCTTCTCGAGCTTGCGCAGCGCGGCCTTCGTCGCCTTGAGGTCCTTGAGCGCCTTGTCCAGGGTGCGCTTCTGCGCGGCCGTCTCCTGGCGCAGCGTGTTCGTCCGGACGCGCGTGTCGGCGACGGTCTGATGGAGCGTCGCCAACGTCTCCTTGTCCCTGGTGATCTGGGTCGCCAGTGCCTTGTCCTGCTCGCCGATGTCGATGTAGTAGCTCATCTCGGCGAGCATGTCGGTGAACGTGCCGCCGGACAGGAGCGTCTCCAGCGGCGACGTGCGCTCCGAGTCGTAGGCGTTGCGCACGCGGTCGGCCAGGAGGGCCCGGCGGTTCGAGAGCTCGACGCGCTTGACGGCCTCTTCGCGGGTGAGCTTGGCGAGCTCGAGGTCCATCGCCTCGAGCTGGGCGACCAGCTCCGCGTAGGTCTTGCGGACCGCGGCGATCCGCGTCTCCATCTTCTTGATCTTGCGTTTGATCGCGCTCAGGTCCGCCCCGATCTTGCGCAGCTCCGACTTCGTGCTGCTGATCTCCTGGGCCAGGCCGTCCTGGAGGTCGTTGAGCGCGGCGACCTTGGCCTTCTGCTCGGCGATCTCCTTCTTGAGGGCCGTGGACTTGGCCTTCGCGTCGGACAGCTCGTCGCCCTGGACGACGGCCGTGGACCCGGGTGCCCCCAGCAGCCCGAGGACCAGCGGGAGCATGAGCAGGAACGCGACCAGCCGCTGGGAACGCCACGGGGCGCGGGTCCCGGTGCTCGACCAGCCGTTCGCCATGCGCACCTGGGCAGGCGAAGGGCGTTCGATTCGGCGACGGATCACGTGGGCGACGTCACTGTGCGAGCAAGCTCCGTTGTCTGCGCCTTGGGGGCGAACTGGCGCGGGCTGACGGTCAGGCCCGCCGGTGGCTGCCGTCCCAGGTGGGCACGTGCCGCAGGACGACTCTCGAAACCGGCTTCCGGGCATGATACCCCTGAGGTCCAGAGCGACCCCTCGGGGAGTCTAGGCGGGCGAGTCCCGTCGACCGATAGGCCGATGGTCCGGGGTGGTCATGGGACCTCAGGTGCGGTCCCGACGGGGCGGTTCAGACGCGGATGAGCACGGCCCACATCGCGCCGAGGATGAGGAACGGCCCGAACGGCACGTACGTCCGACGCGTCACCCGGCGGGCCGCCAGCAGGACGACGATGACGACGCCGCCGATGAGCAGGCCGACGACCGTCCCGCCCAGGGCCCGTTCGCCACCGAGCATCAGGCCCATGCCCACGAGCAGCTTGACGTCCCCGAGCCCGAACGCTCCGGCCCCGAACGGGATCGACGGCAGGTAGAGCACGGCCGGGATGATCAGGGCGGCGGCGACCGCCGGGACGAGCTGGTCGCCGACCAGCGGGTTGAGGCCGCTCAGCGCGTACACGGCCGCGATCGGGATGACCGGGTAGGTCAGCTCATTGGGCAGGAGGCGCTGGTCGAAGTCCGTGCCGAGGCCCAGGACGAGGGTCACGAACCACGCGCCGAACAGCGCCACGGCCAGCGGATCGGTCGGGAAGCGGCCGGGCAGCAGCCCGAACGCGACCGCCCCGATGAGCACGCACGCGGTGGTCCGCCAGTCGATGCGCCGGCCGGCCGGATGCTCCTCGTCGTGCTCGGGCCAGCGGGTCGCCAGGCGGTCCGCAGCGAAGCCCAGGAGGCCGCCACCCACGGCGAAGACGACGGCCAGGATGGCGGTCGTCGCGATCGCGGTCGGCATCGGGCGTCGCCGCGACCGACCGGCCTAGCGGCTGGCCGCGCCCGCCAGGGCCAGCTCCACGAGCGTGGCGTGGGACACGCCGGTCGCGCCACGCGGGGCGAACGAGGTCGCCTTGCGGAAGTACGCCGTCCCGGCGATGTCGAGGTGGACCCACGGGACCGAGGCGAACTCGCGGAGGAACAGAGCGCTCTTGATCAGCGAGCCCTCGGCCGACCCGGAGTTCTGGAGGTCCGCGTACCACGAGTCCATCTCGGGCACGTAGTCGTCGATGAGGGGCAGCTGCCAGTAGCGCTCGCCGGCCCGGACGCCGGCCGCCGCGACCTGGTCGTAGAACGGCTGGGGCGTGCCGAACGCGCCGGTGATGAGATGGCCCAGGGCCCGCGCCACGGCGCCGGTCAGGGTCGCCACGTCGACGAGGTGGGTCGCCCCGAGGCGCTCGGCGTAGGTCATCGCGTCGCCGAGGATGAGCCGCCCTTCGGCGTCCGTGTTGGTGATGTCGACGGTCTTGCCGTTGAGGGCGGTCACGACGTCACCCGGCCGGGTCGCATGCGGACCGGGCATGTTCTCGACGGCCGGGGCGAGGGCCAGCAACGGCGTCCCCGGGGCGAGGCGGGCGACCGTCTCGATGGCCGCGATGACCGTGCACGCCCCGGTCTTGTCCATCTTCATCTCTTCCATCCGGTCGGATGGCTTGATGCTGATGCCGCCCGAGTCGAAGCAGACGCCCTTGCCGATGATCGCCAGCTGGCGGTCGAGTGCGTCGCGCTCCCCTTCCCCGCCGGAGCGCATGACGATCATCTGCGGCGGGTTGGAGCTGCCCTGGCCGACGGCCATGAACATGCCCATCCCGAGCTCGGTCGCACGCTCGGGGTCGATGACGTCGATCCACAGACCGTGGCGCTCGGCGATGGCCCGCGCCTCGTCGGCCAGGACGGCCGGCGAGACGTCGTTGGCCGACCGGTTGGCCAGCGTCCGGGCCGTGTTGGCGCCCTCGCCCATGATCACGCCGCGCTCGGCGGCGGCCTTGACCGCGGTGGCGTCACCGCCCGGGATGACGATGATGAGCTCGTCGAGGACGGGCGGCGAGGCGATGTCGCCCCAGTCGCCACGGGCCGCGCTGGTGTGCTCGTGCGGATCCGCCACGGGCACCGGCTTGCGATAGATCGCCTTGGGGTCGTACGAGCCCTCGACGACGCCGCGAGCCACCAGCTCGGCCGCCAGGTCGGCATCGCCGTCCAGGCCGTCCGCGCCGGCCAGCGGGGTCAGCCAGATGGCCATCGAGTGGACGCTCCGCCCGCCGAGGCGGCGTTCGGCCGAGGCGGCGACGCGCACGACCGACTCGCGGTCGAGCGTGGCCGGATCGCCGATGCCGACGGTCAGGAGGCGGCCCGCGGGCAGCTCGCCGGCGTTGGCCAGCGAGGTCCCGAAGCGCTTGCCCGAGAGCTCACGGAACGCGACCAGGGCTCGGAGCTCGCCGCCGGCCCGCCGGTCGAGCTCGTCGAGCGGGCCGTCGAAGGCCGGGTCGGCCTGGATCGGGATGACGAGGACGTCGGCCTTGACGTCCCACGGCTGGTCGGTGACGACACGAAGCTGCACGTTGGGTCTGGGTCCTCCCGGATGCGACAGGCGGCGCGGGACCACGGTCCGGCGACGACCCGATGCGTGATGTTGGCCGGAGTGTAGCGTCCGCTTGTCGGTCAGGGAGCCGGGCTGAGCGACGGGTCGGCCGGTGGCTCCAGGGCGTCGGCCAGTTGGCCCTTGGCCTCCTCGATGGCGATGACCGCGCCGTTCATCCCGCCCCGTCCGATGTCGGCCATGATGACGACGAGGCCACGCGAGTCGCCCGGCAGCTGCTCCTTGGCCGCCCGTTCGGCGGCGATCGCGTCGCGGACCTCGTCGGTCACGCGCCCACCGACCCCATCGAGGGCGCGATACAGACCGCGCAGCGCCCGATCGTAGGCCTCGTTCCGGTCCAGCCACTGGTCCAGGACGCTGACATCGACCGTGTTGGCCAGGACATCGCGGAGCGCCCGGGCGTCGGCGATGGCGGCATCGGCGTCGTCGAGGGTCGTCGTCGCATCGTCGTAACGGGCATCCCGGCCCTGCTCCGCGGCGGCCAGGACCGCCTCGTCGTGCGCCGCCAGGAGCTGGGACAGCCGGCTGGCCGCCAGCGAGCCGGAGGTCAGCCGCGCCCAAGCCTGGTCCAGGCCATCCACGGCCGTGGCCGCCGCCCGGAGCCGCGCGTAGCGGTCGCGAACCTCGCTCGAGACGGTGTACTCGCCCTCCGGCGTGTCGATGAGCGGCACGTCCTCGAGGGCCCGGCGGACCGCGGCGCGACGGACCTCGATGTCGACGAGCAGGTCGTCGCCGGCGTCGATGGCCGCGGACACGGTGTCCAGGTCCTGGCCGGCCAGCGACGCCAGGGCGCCGCGCGCCTGGGTGCCGAGCGCCTCGACCTGCGTGCCGATGGCCGCCAGATCGGCCTCGATGGCGTCGAGGGCCGGCGTGACCTCGGCATCGCCCCGGCTCGTCAGCTCCGACCGGACCCCGCCACTCGGCGGGGCATCGACCGCGGCCACCAGCCCAGCCGCCCCGAGCGCGATGGCGACCGCGGCGACGAGCCACAGGGCGGCGCTGAGGGCCGGTCGGGCGCGGGTCATGGGCTCGTGGCGAGGCTGTGCGCGACCTGCTCGCGCCGGCCCTGACGCAGGTACCCGAGCGCCCCCTCCATCGGCCGCGGGGTGAACCCGAAGCGGGACGGGATGACGCCCAGGGCGCCGATGTTGTCGAGGCGCAGCTGGCGGAGCTGGTCGGTCGCGACCGGGAAGGGCAGCCGCAGGCGTTCCGCTGTCCCGGCCACGAGACGGATGAGGACGACCGGCATCGGCAGGATGGCCCGCCGCTTGTCGAGCGCGCGGAGGACCTCCTGGGTGATCTCGCGATAGGTCCAGTAGCGCGGCCCGCCCAGCTCCAGGCGCGCGCCGACCGTCGAGGGATCGGTGAACGCGGCCGCGGCCACGCGCGCGACGTCCTCGACGTGGATCGGCTGGAAGCGGCTGTCACCGCGGCCCGGGACCGGGACGACGCCCGGGCTCAGGCGGACGAGATCGGCGATGATGTTGAAGAACCCGTCGCCCCGTCCGAACTGGAGTGAGGGCTTGAGGATCGTCCAGTCGAGGCCCGACGCGGCGACGAGCGACTCGGCCTTGGCCTTCGAGCTCGCGTAGTGCAGGTCCGGGTCATCCTCGACGCCCATCGCCCCCATGTGGACGAGCCGCCGGACGTCCGCCGCCTGCATCGCCGCGACGACGGCCCGGGTGCCCTCCGTGTTGACCAGACGCAGGTCCGCGCCCCCCCGGAGATCGCGCGGGATGGCCGCGAGGTGAAGCACCGCGTCGACGCCCGCGAGCGCCGGTCCCAACGTCTCCGGGCGGGTCACGTCGCCGATCCGGGTCTCGATCGCATCACGGTGCGACGCGCCGATGCGCTCCAGCACGGCGTCGCCGCCGATCGGCGATCGCACGAGCCCGACGACCCGGTGCCCGGCAACGAGCAGGGCGGGGATGGCGTGGCGCCCGACGAAACCCGTAGCGCCGGTGACGAGGATGGTGGCCATGGTGGGTCGAGTCCTTGCTGCTCCGGGCCGCCCCATCGACGACCGTTCGCTCGTCCGTTCGCGCCGGACCCGCCGAGTGGATGGCCCGGTGCGGACACGGCCGCCGCCGGATCGCTGGGAATCGTAGCATCGGCCGATGACGACGCCCGACCTCCAGCCCGATGCCGTCCAGGCCCGCCGTCGGCTCATCGGGGCGATGCCCAAGGCGGAGCTCCACCTCCATCTCGACGGCTCGCTCCGGATCGACACGGCCATCGAACTGGCCCGCTCGCGCGGCATCGACGCGCCGCGTGACTGGCTGGGCATGTCCCGGGCGCTCATCGCGCCCATGCCGTGCACCTCCCAGGCCGAGCTGCTCCAGGCGTTCGACCTGCCCATCGCCCTCATGCAGGACGCCGAGGCCCTCCACCGGATCACCGCCGAGCTGGTCGAGACGAAGGCCGCCGACCAGGTCCGCTACGTCGAGATCCGCTGGGGGCCGTTACTCCACGTCCTCGGCGGCCTGCCGTTGGCCGACGGGATCGCCGCGGTCTGTGCGGGCGCCCGCGAGGCGGCGGACCGGACCGGCATCACCGTCCGGCTCATCTGCACGGCCCTCCGCTCGCACGACCCGGAGCGGAACGTCGAGCTGGCCGAGACGGCGGCGCGCTTCCGCGACCAGGGGCTGACCGGCTGGGACCTGGCCGGGCCCGAGGAGGCCTATCCCGACCCGCTCGACCATGCCCGGGCGTACGAGGCGGCGCGGGCCAACGGCCTGCGCATCACCATCCATGCCGGCGAATGGGGCGGCGCGGACCAGATCCGACGTTCCCTGGTCGTCGAGCCGGAGCGGGTCGCCCATGGCTCGCGGACGGTCGACGACCCGGCGCTCGGGGCCGAGCTGGCGGCCCGCGGCATCCGGCTCGACCTGTGCCCCACCTCCAACTGGCAGGCCGGCACCCACCCGACCCTGGAGGATCACCCGCTCGCCCGGCTGTACCGGGCCGGTGTCCCGGTCACGCTCAATACCGACGACACGACCGTGTCCGACATCTCGCTGTCGGAGGAGTACATCAACGCCGTCGAGCGGATCGGCCTGACCCTCCCGGAGCTGTGGGCCATCGACCGCGGGGCGCTCGATGTCGCCTTCGCGGACGAGGCGGCGTTGGTCCCGTTGCGGGCCGCGTTCGACGCCTGGGCGGCGCGGATCCCGGAACTGACCGCGGCCGACTGAGATCTGGAGCCGGCTCAGCTCGGCGCCGCGGAGGCTCCCGGTCCGCCGGCCTCGTAGACGAGCCCGATCTCGCCGCGCGACGTCAGCCGCAGCGTGGCGCCGTCCACGTCGGCCGTGAACCCCTCGAGGATCTGGATGACGTGCCCGTCCTGCGCCGCGAGGTCCGGCGGGCACTCCCGGCCATCCATCGCCAGCTCCGTGGCGACGACCTCGGCCACGGCGAGGATCCAACGCCCCGTGAACGAGCGGCAGCCGGTCGAGCCGGCGAATGAGCCATCCGAGCGGAATTCGACCGTCGCCGGCTCGCCGCCTGGCGGGCGCTCGGCGTCACCCTCGACGATCGAGACGAGCGCCCACGGTCGGTCGACGATGTCGACCATCGGGACGTCGGCGAGCGGGACGAAGCGGAGCTCCACGGCATCGCCGAACAGGACGAGGGCGTCGTCGTCGCGGCGGGCGGCGGTCACCCGACCCATCGCCTCGTGGAACGCGGCTTCCGAGGCCATGACGTCGTCCTCGCAGAGCATGGCGGTGGACGACCACTCGTCGAGCGCGAGCCGGCCGTCGACGACGGCGACCTTGGTGCCGTAGCCGTTGCACGCCGACGTCCCGGAGACCTGCGTACCTGCGACGGACATCGTGATGGGCTGGTCGGCGACGATCGGGATCGCCATGCCATCGGACTGGCCGGACTCGAGGACCCACGCCCCCGTGGCGTCGACCATGCCGTCGCCGGCGGACGGTGATGCGTTCGGCGCCGGGTCGGCGACACAGGAAGCCATGGCCAGGGCGAGCAGGATCACGGTGGCGGTGCGCATGGCAGAGGGACGCGCGAGGCGGTCCGCGAGTGCCACGCTCAGGCCAGCGAGTCCAGGATGGCCGCCAGCTCGGCGGCGTCGGCGGCCACGTAGGTCGGACGCTCGTCCGGGGGCAGCTCGTCGAGGTGGGCCGGCGTCGTGACCCCGGTGAGCATGAGGATGGACCGCGCCCCGACCGCCCTGGCCGCGGCCAGGTCCGTGCCGATCCCGTCGCCGATCATGATGGCCTCGCGCGGGTCGCGACCGACCGCCTCGGCGGCGACCTCGAGCAGGTGTGGCGACGGTTTGCCGATGGACAGCGGCGTGACCCCGGTCGTGGCCTCCAACGCGGCGGCGATCGTGCCGGCACCCGGGCGGAGTCCGCGCTCGGTCGGGTAGACCGGGTCGCGGTTGGTGGCGATGAACCGGGCCCCGGCCCGGATGCAGTCCGCCGCCGCGGCCAGCCGCAGGTAGGTCAGGTTGGGGTCCAGGCCGCTGACGACGGCATCCGGCGCCCCGGCGGCGGCCCAGCCGTCGATGCCCTCCTGGTGCATCCGGGTCGCGGCGTGGGCCGCCGTGACGACCTCCAGCCCCTGGTCGCGCAGCTCCCGTTCCAGGCCATTGGCTCCGATGACCAGGACGCGCCGGACGTCCGGCTCGTGGAGGGTCAGGTGGAGCGCCGTGGCCCGGGCGGAGGACACGACCGTGTCGGGCGTGATCGGCGCGCCCATCGCGGACAGGCGGGTCACGTAGTCGGCCCGGTAGTGCATCGAGTTGTTGGTGACGTACACGATGTCGTCGCCGCGCGACCGGCGATCGGCCAGGACCGCCGCGACGCCCGGGACCGGGTCATGGCCGCGATACACGACGCCATCGAGGTCGACGAGCAGGAGCAGGCCACGGTCGGTCATCGCGGCCGATCGTAGCGGCGACGCCCGGCGCGCGTAGGATGCGTCGGTGCCCCCCTCGTCCCGCGACCATCACGACGCCCGCGACCCGCTGGCCGCGACCGACCGCCTGCTCGTCGACGGGACGAACCTGCTCCACGCTCTGGGCAAGCGCCGAAGCGGCTCGGGTGACGGGGCCGGGTCGACGCCGATGCCACCGGCCACGCTCATCGGCCGGCTCCGCGGCGCGATCCCGGCGTCGATCGGGATCGAGCTCGTGTTCGACGGCCCGCCCGAGCGCGGGATGCGGGGCGAGCGCGTCGCGGCCGGCCTCATCGTCCGCCACGCCGGTCGACGCACCGCGGATGAGCTGCTGATCAGCCTGGTCGACGAGGCCCGGGCGATGGCCGGGGCGGCGGCGACGGCCGGTCTCCTCATCGTGTCCGACGACCACGCCTTGCGGACCCACCTGCGCGAACGGGGCGCCCGGACGGCCGGCGCGGCGTGGCTCATCGGGCGGCTCGAGCGCAAGACGCTGGCCTCGCCGTCGGTCGGGAATCGGCGGCCGCCGCGAGCGCCGGGCCATGCCGGCGGCGGCTCCGCGGGCGGCGATCCGGACGATGCCGACCGACCCGGCTGGAAGCCCGGACGGGGGGCCACGGTCAAGAAGGGCAACCCCCGCCGAGGCAAGCCGAGGTCGGGTAGGATGCCGCCGTGAGCATCACCGAGACCCTCGAGCAGATCTGGAACACGATCCTCGAGGTCACCGCCCTCTTCGTCCTCCCGGACTGGGGCAGCTTGTTCGGGATCATGCTCCCCTACCTGGTCCTGCTCGGGGTCGTCGGGCCGCTCCTGACCTTCACCGTCCTGGGCATCCTCGCCTACCAGATCTCCAAGCCCCGGACCAAGGTCGTCTTCGTCGAGGGACCGCGGGTCCCGGAGCTGGATGCCGGCGGCGAGCCGATCTTCCCGGCCGGGCTGCCGTTCTGCCGACGTGATGCGCTCATCTACCCGTCCGGCACGACCGACTGCGCCCGCTGCGGCGACGAGCTGTCGGTCATCTGCCCGATGTGCAGCCTGGGCCGCAGCGCCCGGATCGATACCTGCACGAACTGTGGGCTCGTCCTCAAGGTCGTCCCGCGCGCTGTCGCCGTCCGTCCGTCCGCCGGCCCGAAGCCGGGTGGCGCGGCCGTCGCCTGATCGCTCGATGACCCGCGTCCCGGCGCAACCGCGACCCCGCCTCGACCGTCTGGTCGAACGATGACGATGGCCGCGCTGTCCTCCGCGCTGTTCTCCCTGGGGGTCATCTTCGTGGCCCTCGGGTTCGCCGCCCACGTCGGCCATGCGGTCATGCTGGCCAACGGCCGGCGCGCCCTGTCCGTCGCCGGCCTGGGCGCCGTCGTCGGGCAGCAGCCGGCCTACGCCGGCGTCGTCACCGGGTCGTTCGTGACCTCCCAGACCCAGGCCGCCGCCGGTGGTCCGTCTCTGGCCGCATCGCCGAGCCCGCTGTCGCGCGCCGCCAGCGGCCTGACCTGGGCCGCGGTCGCCGCGTTGGGTGCCTCGCTGCTCCTGCGCGGGATCATCGTGGGCCGCGGACCGTGGGGCAACATGTTCGAGTTCACGGTCGCGTTCTCGTTCTCGATGCTGGCCGGCTACCAGCTCCTCGCCCGACGCTACGCCATCCGCTCCATCGGGTTCATCCCGACCGGGGTCGCCCTGGCCCTGCTGCTCTACGCGTCGTCGCTGCCCTCGGACATCGAGCCGCTGGTGCCGGCCCTCCAGAACGCGCCGCTGCTGACCATCCACGTCGGGATGGCGGTGCTGTCCTACGGCATCTTCGCGACGTCGTTCGCGGCCGGTGTCGCGTACCTGGTCCAGGGGCCGCACGATCGGTTCTCGTGGCTGCCGTCGCACAAGGTCCTCGACGAGGTCGCCTACCGGGCGGTCATCATCGGCTTCCCGATCTTCGCCACGATGATCATCCTCGGGTCGTGGTGGGCGAGCATCGCCTGGTCGCGCTACTGGGGCTGGGACCCCAAGGAGACCGCGGCGCTCGTGACCTGGCTCATCTACGCGGTCTACCTCCACGCCCGTAATCAGCGCTCGTGGGCGGGTCGCCCGGCCGCGCTCCTGCTCGTCGTCGGCTTCGGGATGGTCCTCGTGACCTACTCCGGCTCGCTGTGGTTCAGCGGCCTCCACTCGTACTCGGGGCTGTAGTCGCGGCCGTCACGCTCCCGACAAGCCCGGCGTCCACGAACCGATGATCATCGAGACCGACGGCCTCGCCAAGCGCTACGGGCGCACCGAGGCCCTCATCGACCTGTCCATGACCGTCGGCGAGGGCGAGATCTTCGGCTTCCTCGGGCCCAACGGCGCGGGCAAGACGACCTCGGTCAAGCTCCTCCTCGGCCTGGTCCGTCCGACCGCCGGCCGGGCCACCGTCCTCGGCGCGCCGATCGGCGATCGCCCGACGCGCCGGCGGATCGGCTACCTGCCCGAGCTGTTCCGCTACCAGCCCTGGCTGCGCGCCCGGGAGGTGCTGGAGCTGCACGCCCGGCTCATCGGCGGGGCGTCGGCGGACCGGGTGACGCCGGCCCAGATCGGCGCCGCGCTCGAGGACGTCGGCCTGGCTGACCGGGCCGACGACGTCGTCGGCACGTTCTCGAAGGGGATGCAGCAGCGCCTCGGCCTGGGCGTGGCCCTGCTCGGTCGCCCGAGCCTGCTCATCCTCGATGAGCCGACCTCCGCCCTCGATCCGGTGGGGCGCGCCGATGTCCGGACCCTCATCCGGCGGGTCCGCGACGCCGGCTCCACGGTCTTCCTCAACTCGCACCTGCTGACCGAGGTCGAGCGCCTGTGCGACCGGGTCGCGATCGTCGATCACGGGCGGGTGCTGGCCTCCGGCCAGCTGGACAGCCTGCTCGGCGACCCGATGGTCCGCGTCCGGGTCACGGACCTGCCGGCGGCGGCCCGGCCCGTCGCCGATGCCTACGGGACGGCGACCTGGGACGACGACTGGCTGACGGTCACGCCCATCGACCCGGAACGGGTGCCGGACCTCGTCGCCGCGCTCGTCGCGGCGGGCGGACGGGTGCACGCCGTGGATGCCGGTCGGGCGACGCTGGAGGAACGGTTCCTGGAGCTCATCCGCGGCCAGGACGCGGCGGCGCGGCCGGCATGACCATCCTGACCATCGCCCGGCTGACGATCGCGGAGACCGTCCGGCGCCGGATCCTGCTCGTCCTCATCGTCCTGACCATCGCCAGCGTCGCCCTGACGACCTGGGGCATCGAACGGCTCGTGACCTTCGCCCGCGCCGACGGCGCGATCGAGCTCGAGATCCAGGTCGGCGTGTCGCAGGTCCTCATCTTCGTCGCCTTCATGTTCAGCTTCGTGCTGGCGATGAGCGCCGCCTTCCTGGGCGCGCCGGCCATCGCCACCGACCTCGAGTCCGGGGTCGCCCAGGCGATGCTGGCCCGGCCGATGCGCCGGGCGGACCTGGTCGTCGGTCGCTGGCTCGGTCTGGCGGTCGTCGTCGCGGCGTACGCCATCGGGTCCGGGTTGCTGGAGATCGGCGCGGTGTACCTGGTGACCGGCTACGGGCCGCCCGAGCCGTTCCTGGCCGCCGGCTACCTGGCCGCGCAGGCCGTCGCGCTGCTGACCCTGGCGCTGCTCCTGAGCACCCGCCTGCCGGCCATCGCCGCCGGGGCGATCTGCGTCGTCGTGTTCGGGCTGGGCTGGATGGCCGGGGTCATGGCCGGCTTCGGGCGGCTCTTCGACGCCGGTCCGTTGATCGCCGTCGCCGAGGCGTCCCGCTACCTCCTCCCGACCGACGGGCTGTGGCGGGCCACCGTCTACCACCTCGAGCCGCCGGCGGTCATCGCGGTCATCCTCGGGGACGACGGACCGTCGGAGGCCAATCCGTTCTTCGCGGCCTTCGCGCCGCCGACGGCCTTCATCGTCTGGGCGGGCGTGTGGGTCGCGATCATGTTGGGGCTCGCGGTCGTGTCGTTATCCCGTCGCGACCTCTAGCCCGAGCCGCGCTGCCTCGTCAGGCCCCGCTAGAAGCTCGTCGGCGAACCGGGTGTCGGCGGCGGCGCGTGGACGTCGTCGGCCGGGACCGCGCCGGGCGGTTGGTAGATGGACGGCGCGTCCGGCCGGTAGATCGACTCGATGGGCGTGCCCCAGGCCGCGCCCGGGACCGGTGATGCGGCCGTGCCCGTGCCCTCGGCCGGCCAGTCGGAGGCGCCTGGCGCGGCCGGACCCTCCTCATTGAACAGCCGCGGCAGCGTGAACAGCTGGCGCTCGAACGGACCGGAGTCCGGGTGCGCCGCGTCGGCCGCCTCGAAGACCGCCTCCAGCTCCGTGCCGATGAGCTCGCCGTACTGGATGAGCGCCGCGGCCAGGGCGTGGACGGCGTACTCCTTCTCGTGGATGAGCCGCTTGGTCTCGATCATCAGGGTCTGGAGGAGGCCGTCGGCCATCCGGGCGATGGGCATCGGGTAGGCCAGGGCGTTCTGCTGCGGGGGCATGACGAGGAGCCCCGAGCCCATCCCGAGGATGCCGCAGTACGACAGGGCGAGCGATGAGGCCGCCATGAGGTCCGATGACGCGCCGGTCATCTTGGTCTTGAGGATCTCCTCCTCGACCGCGCGCGACCCCAGGAACATCATGATGTTCGTCTCGATCTGGCGGGCGTGGCGGGTATAGCGCTCCTCGCGCGGCCGGGGCTGGACGACGCCCAGGGCGCCACCGCGCCGGATGATCGTGGCCTTGAGGATGCGGTTCTCGGGGGCCAGGTAGTAGGCCGCGACCGCGTGGCCCGCCTCGTGATAGGCGATCGCCCGCTTGTCGTCGTCGTGCATCCGCCGGATCGGCTGGCGGAGGCCCAGCGTCCGGGCATCGGCCGCAGACAGCCAGTCCTTGTAGGTCAGCTGATCGCGGCCCTCCTCGTAGGCCAGGACGAGGGCTTCGTTGAGGATCGTCTTGATCATGATCGGCGTCCAGTCGATGGAGTCGGCGACCATGAACTCGATGTCGATGTCCGGGTCGTGGGACTTCTTCGACAGGTAGTGCTCGATGATGTCGCGGCGGCCCTCGCCGTCGGGCACGTAGACCTCGAGCATCCGATCCAGGCGGCCGGGCCGGGTCAGCGCCGGGTCCAGGACCTCGGGCCGGTTGGTCGCCCCGATGACGAACACGAGCGGCTTCTGGGGCACGGGCCCGCGGATGAGCCCGAGCCAGCGCAGGAACTTGCGCGACCAGCGGTCCTCGACGTGATCGCCGAGCGAGTCCATCTGGTTGAGCATCGTGTTGAGGCCGAACGAGCCGCCGCCCAGCATCCCGCCGATGCCGATGCCCATGCCCTGCTGGCCGCCACGGGCCAGGCCGATCGAATCGAGCTCGTCCATGAACAGGATGCACGCGCCGCGATGGCCCTCGCGGGCGTACTTCCGGGCGAGGCCGCGGGCATCGCGGAACAGCTTCATGACCATGAGGCTGTCCATGCCCCAGAACATGCCGCGCAGCGAGCTCGCGTCGACGTACACGAACGGCAGCCCGGCCTCGGCCGCGATGCAGCCGGCCAGGAACGTCTTGCCGGTACCGGGCCGGCCGGACAGGAGCATGCCCTTGGGCATCTCGCCACCGGCCGCGGCGAACGCCGTCTCGCCCTTGAGGATCCGGACCGTGCTCTGGGCGTGCTCCAGGAGGTCGGGCTGACCGCGGTACTCCTTGAAGGACAGGCCGATCTGCTCGTCGTCCGGCGTCGTCACGTACTTCCGCGGCCGCGACAGGAACCAGAACATGAACCCGAAGTAGAAGATGATGTACGAGGCCGCGAACGCGAGCTGGATGGCCAGCAGGGGCAGCGTCGCGATGAGGTTGATCGTCGATCCGACGAGGCCGCGGGCGCCGTTCATGACGACCAGCAGGGTCAGGATCGCGAGCACCACCAGGATCCGGCGCTGGTTGCGCTCCCACAGATAGGCGAGATGCGACCCGAAGCCCGTGACGCGTTTCATCGGAAGCCCTCGATCGTGCCGCCATCGTTGAGGATGACGAGGTTCATGGCGATCGGGACGTTGGCTGTCGTGACCGCCTTGAGGACCACGGCCGTCGCGGTCCGCGTGCCGTCGACGCTCGTCGACAGGGTCTCGACCGAGCTGATCTCGGCGACGTTCAGCTTGCGCATCTCGGCGATGAGTCGGGCATAGGGCTCGGCCGCCATCGACGACCGCATCGCGGCGGCGTCACCGGCCCCCAGCGCCCCGATGAACTCACGGACCACCGCGGGCGGGTCGCCCTGGACGGAGCCATCGACGGCGACGGCGACGGGCGGCGCCTGGGTCGCCTGGAAGATGAGGTTGCCGAGGGCGATCCCGGCGATGAACAGTGCAAGGGCGAAGAGCCAGCGGGCGACGGCGAGCATCCGGGCCGTGAAGGCCAGGCGGCGCGGACGGCGCTGTTCGGTCGTCTGCGAGGCGTCCTCGGGCGCGACCGCGTCCGCCGCCGGGGCGACCGTCGAGCTCGTCGCGGCCGGGGTCAGCGGCGGCGCCGGGGCGTCGGCCGCCGGCACGGGATCGGGAGTCGTCGGCACGGGATCGGGAGTCGTCGGCTCGGTCATGGCGTCGCCAGGGTCCCGGGCGGATCGAGGACGATGACCTGCCCGGCGGCGGTCACGACGCGCCAGGCGATGAGGTCGGGCGTGCCCTGGGCATCGACGACGTGGGCGGAATAGGCGTGCAGCGTGATCGGCCCCTGGACGTACGAGCCGAGGTGGGTCGGCGCGCTGATGACCGGGTAGTCCGCCTTGAGCCGCGCGGCCCGCAGCTTGAGCTCCTCGGGGACGCGCAGCTGGTCGAGCGAGGCCGCGTCGCCGGCGATGTAGGCGTCGATGAACTGGCGGGCCACGGCCGACTCGGCGACCTGGGCCTCGACCTCGGTCTCGGGGCTCATCTCGGCGGCCACGGTCGGCACGAGGAAACCGAGCAGCAGGCCGATGGCGAGCGTGCCTGCCGCGCGCGTGATCCGTCTGACCCAGACCCGACGTCGACGCATGCCCTTCTCCCGACCGGGAAAAACGTTCGTCGCAGTGCGCGCAGTGTAAAGCGGTCGTTTCGTTGCGGCCAACGTCCCAGCCCAGCTGGCGGTGCCGACCGTCACAGGCTGGTTCGTCGTCAGGGCCGCATCGGATGCACGACGCGCCCCACGCGCGACGGGTTCCGAGCCGCGTGCGCTCAGGACCCGCGCAGCGTGCTTACTGGGTGCGGGTGACCTTGTTGAGGTTGCGCGGGGCTTCCGGGTCCAGGCCGCGGGCACGGGTCAGGTGCAGGGCGTGGAGCTGCCCGACGACGATCGACACGATGGGACCGAGCCACTCCGGCGTGCCGGCGGGGATCCGCAGCGGCCACCGGGCAAGGGCGAGCGCTTCGGCGTCGTCGGCGACGACGCCCAGGTCCGCCGACAGGTCGTCGCGCAGGCGGGTCAACAGGGCGATCACGCCATCGCGCGCCGGCCCCGGTCGGACGGTCGCCAGGACCGGGACACCCGGCTCCAGGAGTGCCAGCGGGCCATGCTCGAAGTCGGCCGCGGAATACGGGTCGGCGAAGACGCGCGCGAGCTCCTTGAGCTTGAGGGCCCATTCGCGGGCCGTCGCGTACTCGTAGCCGCGCGCGAGGACGAGCCAGCGGTCGGCCGCGGCCTGCTCGTGGCTCATGGCGATGACCTCGGGCTCCAGGCCGAACGTCGAGGCCATCGCGTCCGGGACGGCGAGGAGGTCGGCGCGATCGGTGGGGTCGTCGAGGAGTTCGACCGACAGCGGCGGCGATGGCCAGGAGCGACGCCGTGTAGGTCTTGGTCGCGGCGACGGCACGCTCCGGACCGGTGCCCAGGTCGATGACCGTCTCGGCGGCGAGGGCAAGGGCGGACGTCGGGTCGTTGGTGATGGCCAGGGTCGGCGCGCCCTGGCGCCGGCCGGCGGCGACGACCCCGACGACGTCCGGCGACGCGCCGGACTGGCTGATCCCGATGACGAGGGACCGGTCGAGCCGCGGCGTCGCGCCATAGAGCGAGATGACCGAGGGCGTGCCGAGCCCGACCGACAGCCCGTGCCGGATCCCGAGGACGTACTGGGCGTAGATGGCGGCGTGATCGCTCGTGCCGCGCGCCGCGATGACGACGTGATCGACGTCCCGCGCCCGGATCGCGTCGGCCAGCGGCCCGATCGCCTCCGGCGCCCGCTCCAGGAACCGGGCGGCGACCTCGGGCTGCTCGAGGATCTCGTCGCGGAGGGTCACCCGACCGGTACGCCGATGTCGACCGGCAGGCGCCCGGGCGCCGGAGCCGCACCCACGAGGGTCGCGGCGAGCGCGTCCAGGGTAAGCGGCAGGATCCCGTACGTGGCGAGCGCCGTGACCGAGGCCGGGTAGACCGCGACGTCCCAGGGCCCGCGCATCGCGACGGCGATGGTCGGGATCCCGGTCGCGGCAACGGCCTCGACGAGCGCGATCTGCTCGGGCTGGCGGTGGCCGTCGATCGTGCCGATGACGGCGATGGTGTCCGGCGCGGCCGTCGCCCGGTCGCGAACGGCGGCGATGGCCGCGGCGTCGGGGCGCTGCTCGACGACGACCTCCTCGACCTCCGCGTGATGCTGGCGCAGGGCTCGGGCGAGCCCGGGTTCGACCGTCGACGAGGTATCGGCCGGGGTCAGGTCAGCGGGGCGGGGCATGACCGCCAGGATGCGCCGCCCACCGCCTGAGCCGAGTGGCACGAGCCCGGCCGGGTCGCGGACGAGGGTGATGGACCGCGCCGCCGAGGTCGCGGGCGAGGGCCTGATGCTCCGCCGAGCCGACGACGGACAGGTCCGGGGCCGGCCCGGCCTCGGCGAGCCACGTCCGGAGCGCGGCGATCCGCCGGTCCGTGGCGGCCAACTCGGCCGCCTCGAACAGGTCCCGGTCCGCGGCGGCGACGAGCGTCGCCTCGATCCGGTCGAGGGCCTCGGGATCGGCCGAGGCCAGCAGCAGGTCGACCCCGGCGCGGACGGCCGCGACGACGTCGATCGCCTGGGCCGGGCCCTGGGCGAGGGCCCGCATGTCGAGCGCGTCGGAGATGGTCACGCCCTCGAACCCGAGGTCGTCGCGAAGCAGTCCGGTCATGACGGCCCGTGACAGGGTCGACGGCAGGTCGGCCCGGCCGCTGACGGCCGGCAGCGCGAAGTGCCCGGACATCGCCAGCCGGGCGCCGGCCGCGAACGCCGCCCGGAAGGGCACGAACTCGCGGGCGTCCAGCACGTCGCGCGACGCGTCCACGCCGGCCATCCCATGATGCGTGTCCGCGGCCACGTGGCCCTTGCCCGGGGCGTGCTTGACCGTCGCCGCCACGCCGGCCGACTGCAGGCCGCGGACGAGGGCCGCCACGTGGCGCGCGACCCGCGCCGGATCGTCGCCGAAGGAGCGGATCCCGAGGGCCGGGTTGGCCGGGTTCGTGGCCAGGTCGGCGACCGGGGCGTACACCACGTTGACGCCCATCGCCCGGGCCTCCAGCCCTGTCGCCCGCCCGACCGCCTCGGTCAGGGCGTCGTCGTCGACGGCGCCGAGGGCCATGTTCCCGGCGAATGCCGTCGGGCCCTCGCCCAGGCCCAGGAACTGGCCGCCCTCCTGGTCGGCGGCGATGAGGAGGGGCTGCGCGGGCGCGGCGTGGGGGCGAGCCGCGCCCGCGCGATGGAGGCTGTCGGTGAGCTCCCGGACCTGGCCCGGCGAGCGGACATTGAGATGGCGGAAGAGGGTCATCCCGGCGGCCGGGGCGGTGCCCAGGCGGGACGCGATGCGCTCGGGCAGGACGTCACCCTCGAACGCGAGCATGACCCGGCCGAGGATGGCGGCGCCGGCGCTCACGACCTCGCCGCCCTCACCCCTTGACCGCGCCCGACAAGCCGCGGATGAACCAGCGTTGGGCGAGGACGAAGAACAGCAGGATCGGGATGACGGTCATCGTCACGCCGGCGGCGATCGCCCGGAAATCCGAGGCGAAGAAGCCCTGGAGCGCGGCCAGCCCGACCGGCAGGGTCATCCCCTCGCGGGTGTGGAGCATGAGCGACGGCCACAGGAAGTCGTTCCAGGACACGACGAACGTGAAGATCCCGACGGCCGCGAGCGATGGGCGCACGAGCGGCAGCATGATCGACCACCAGATCCGGAATTCCGAGGCGCCGTCCACGCGCGCCGCGTCGATGAGGTCGTTGGGCACCCCCCGGAACGCCTGGCGCAGCAGGAAGATGTTGAACGCGCTGACGATGCTCGGGAAGATCAGCGCGGCCAGCGTGTCGTAGTAGTGGAACACGTTGACCGCCAGGACGAAGCTCGGGATGTAGGTCAGCTGCGCCGGGACGATGAGCGTCGCCAGCAGGAGGTAGAAGATCGCGTCGCGGCCGGGGAAGCGCATCTTGGCCAGCGGGTAGGCGGCCAGCGCGGCGACGAGGACGTTGAGCAGCCCGGCCAGCGTGGCGACGACGAGGCTGTTCAGGAAGAACAGCGGGATCGGCAGGCTGTCGAGGACCTTCTGATAGTTGGCCAGGGTCGGGTCGTTCGGGATGAACTGGGGCGGGACCGACGTGATCGGGTCGGACGGGCCTTTCAGCGAGGTCAGCAGCATCCAGGCGAACGGGAAGACCGTGATGACGGCCAGGGCGGTCAGGACGACGTACCACCCGGCGCCGGAGGCGACGGCACGCGCCTGCTTGCGGCGCATCCGCGACGAGACCGAGACGGACCCGGCGATGGTGATCGGCGGCGTGCTCATGCGCCCGCCTCATCGCGGCGCTCGAGGATGCGCACGTTGACGATCGAGAAGACCAGGGTGACCAGCAGCAGGACGATCGCGATCGCCGACGCATAGCCGGCGTGATTCAGCTGGAAGGCCTGCTTCCACAGGTAGAAGACCATGGTCACGCCCGAGTCGAGGATGCCGCCCGTCCGGTTGGTCAGGACGAAGATCTCGTCGAAGACCTTGAGCGCCGCCAGGCTCGAGATGACGAACACGAAGACGATCTGCGGGCGGAGGCCCGGCAACGTCACGTAGCGATGCTTCTGGAGCTCCGTGCAGCCGTCGATGCGGGCCGCGTCGTAGAGCTCCTCGGGGATGTTCTGGAGGCCGGCCAGGAAGATGACGGCGTAGTAGCCGACGCCCGCCCAGATGGTCAGGAGCATCGCCAGCGGCAGGACCAGGGCCGGCGTGGCCAGCCACTGGATGGGCTCCTCGATGAGGCCGAACGTCTGCAGGATGCTGTTGACGAATCCGGTCCGTTCGAACAGGAAGCGCCACGACAGCCCGATGGCGATCGACCCGGCCACGGCCGGCACGAAGTACAGGGCGCGGAAGACGCTGACCCCGCGCAACCGCCGGTTGACGATGATCGCCAGGCCGATGGACAGGGCGATGAGGATCGGCGTGACCAGCAGGTAGATGATCGAGTGGCTGAGGGCCAGCCAGAACGTGTCGTCCTCGAGCAGGCGCTGGTAGTTCTCGAGCCCGACCGGGACCGGCGGGGTGACGATGTCGAAGTCGGTGAAGCTGTAGTAGACGACCGCGCCGATCGGGTACAGGACGAAGATGCCCAGCAGGACGAGGGCCGGGGCGAGGAACAGGTACGGCGTGGCGCGCAACCGGCTGGTCATCGGTCTCCGAAGGGTACGGTCTTCGTGGCGGTGCCCCGCCGCCTGGGGGATGCGGCGGGGCACCTGAGCGGCCATGAAGCCCGACGCGGCACGAGGGTCGCGCCGCGCCCGGACGCTACTCGAGGAGCTTGTTGGCCTCCGCGACGGCGTCGGTGAGGGCCTGCTGAGCCGAGACGTCGGAGAACAGCGCGGACTCGACCGCCTTGCGGACGATCTCGTTCACGTCGGCCTTCTTCGGGATCGACGGGACGATGTCGGCGTAGGTCGACACGGTCTCGCGGGCGATCGGCCGAGCGCTGTCTTCGATGGCCTCGGGGGTGGAGCTGAAGAACGGGTCGTCGTAGGCCGCGTCGGATGACGGGTAGACGGCCACTTCCTTGGCGAAGTCGACCATGGCCCGCGGGTTCGTGAAGAACTGCGCGAGCGCGATGGACGCGTTGGGGAACTGCGTGTCGGCCTTGACCGACATGCCCATCAGGCCCTTGCCGACGACGCCGGACTTGCCGACGGGCGCGGGCACGACGGCCAGGTCGTTGTACAGGGTCTCGTTGTTGGACTTGACCTCACGGATGAGGTTCGGGCCGGTCTGGTAGAACGGCGACTGGCCGGCCGAGAAGGCCAGCAGGCCGATGCGGTCGTCGGCGGTCGTCAACACGGTGTTGTCCACGGTGCCGGCCTTGACCATGTCGACGTACATCTGGAGCCACGCGACCGCCTCGGGCGAGTCGAACGTGAACGCGCTGCCGGCGTCGTTGAGGATCTTGACGTCGCCCTCGTAGACCATCTGGCTGAGCAGGTCGTTGACCGTCAGTCGGATCGTGCACAGGGTCCCGGTCGCGTCCTTGATCGCCTGGCAGACCTGGGGCAGGCCGTCCACGGTCTTCGGGAAGTCCTCGACCTTGAGGCCGGCGCCGTCCTCGTAGATCCGCTTGTTGATCAGCTCGGCGCTGATGCCCTGGTACCACGGGAACTGGAAGTTCTGGCCTTCGACGAGCTGGCTGTTCCAGAGTCCGTCGAAGTAGATGTCCTGGACCTCGGCCGGGACCTTGTCGTTGAGGCCGAGGAGCAGGTCCCGCGACGCGTAGTCGGAGACCCAGCCCTCACCCACCGACAGGTTGATGACGTCCGGGGCGATGCCGGCGTTGAACGAGTTCTCGAGGTCCTCCTGGAACGTCGCCTGGTGGTCCTCCCAGTTGACCTTGACGCCCGGATAGGTCGCCTCGAAGCGGGCGATCGTCTCCTTGATGTAGTCGTCGAAGGTCGGCGACAGCCAGAAGGTCCAGAGGCCGATCTCGGCGTTCGGCTCGACGTTCTGGATGACCGCCTCGGCGGGGTCGGCCGCGAGCGGCGCCTCGCTGGCGGGTGCCTCGGACGCGGCGCCGGTCGACGGCTCCGCGCTCGGTGCGGTCGAGGCCGGGGCGTCGGTCGCCGCGGCGCTCGGGGCATTGGATGCGGGTGTCCCACCGCATGCGCTGAGCGCCAACACGGCCGTCAGGCCGAGGGCGAGCAAGCGCTTGTCGATCTTCATGCTCCTGGCTCCTCCTGTTTCCTTCATTCCGGATCCGCTGGGTCGAGGCAACGCACGATGTGGCTCAGACGTGACGGACCACCTCCTCCCCGAGGGGTCGGTGCACGTCCGGTCCCTCGGCCATGCCGGCACGACGGGCGATGGCGACGGCGCCCCATGCGCCGGCTTCGGCCTCGGACGGCAGGATCTCCACGATGTCGGCGGGCAGCAGCTCGCCGGCCTGGGGCGAGGCCGCACGCAGGCGCGCGAGCTCGCGATGGATCGGGGCAGCGAAGGCGTCGCCGGCGTGGGAGACCCCACCACCGATGACGACGCGCTCGACGTCATAGGTCATGACGAGGAGATGGACGGCCCACGCGAGGCGGCGGCCGACATCGTCGATGAGCGCGGCCGCGGCGGCGTCGCCGGCGGCTGCGGCACGGTACACGTCCCGTGCGGTTCGTGCCTGCGCGCGGCGGGCGATGGCCGGGCCGGACGCGAAGGCCTCCAGACAGCCGAGCTGGCCACACGTGCAGCGCGGACCGTCGTGCTCGGCGATGGCATGGCCGATCTCGCCGGCCAGGCCGCGGGCGCCGCGATGGAGCTCCCCGTCGAGGACGACGCCGGCCGCGATGCCGGTCCCGACGGCAAGGTAGGCCAGGTCGCTGAGATCGCCCAGGACGCCGCGCTCGTGGAGGCCGATGGCCGCCGCTCGCGCGTCGTTCTCGACGATGACCGGGCGGCCGAGCCGCGCCTCCAGGGCGTCCTTCAGGCGGAAGTCGTGCCAGCCGAGATTGACCGCCAGGGTCACGGTCCCCTGCACCGGATCGACCCGGCCGGGCACGCCGACGCCGACCGCCCGAAGGTCGTCGCGGCTCAGGCCGGCCGTGCCGAGCGCCTCGTCGAGGCAGGCCACGATGGCCTCGGCGGCGCCGTCCTGGTCGCCCGCAGAGGAGGAGCGGGTGGCGCGACCAAGGACGGCGCCGTCGGCGTCGACGATGAGGACCGCGATCTTCGTGCCGCCGATGTCGATCCCGGCGACCGGGCCGCGGCCGTTCGTCGTCATGTCGATCGTCGGGTCCCCGGATCTCATCGATGCACCGTCAGGCCGAGCTCGCGGGTGAGCAGGAGGGCCGTCGCGCCGCGGAGCGTCGCGTCCTCTCCGGTGCCGCCGTCCTCGATGAGCGTCTCGCGGCCGAGCGGGCCCAGGCTCCGTCGTGCGGCCTCTTCGCGGATCGCCGCGAACCACGGCTCGCCGAGGGCCGCCGCGGACCCGGACACGACGATGTGCCGGATGTCCAGGGCACCGGTCAGGTTGGCGATGGCCGCACCGACAGCCCGGCCGGCCTTGCGGACGACGGCAAGGGCGTCCTCGTCACCGGCGCGAAGACGGTCGGCGACCTCGTCGATGGTCGCGGCGCCGGCCGCGGCGGTGATGGCCGCGGCACTCCCCACGGTCTCGAGGCAACCGAAGCTGCCGCACCGGCAGGCGGCACCATCGGGCTCGACGACGACGTGGCCGATCTCTCCGGCGCCCGCGCCATCACCCTGGAACGGCTGCCCGCCCAGGACGAGGCCGGCACCGATGCCCCGGCCGACGCGGACGACGACGAGGTTGGTCGGCCGGTCATCGCCGGCGAACAGGTACGTCGCGAGGGCCGCGGCACGGCTGTCGTTGGCCACGACGGTGGGCAGGCCGTGGCGCTCCTGGAGGATCGTCGCCAGGGGCAGGTCCTGCCAGTCGAGGTTGACCGCCCAACGGATGGTGCCGTCGTCGTCGACGATGCCTGGCGTGCCGACGCCGATGCCGAGGATCGGGGTCGTGGCCTCGGCCCGGACCGCCTCGATGAGCTCGTGGACGACGGCCAGGGCGGCGTCGCCGTCGCGGCCATCGAGGTCCTGCGTCCGGCGGGTCGTGAGCTCGCCGCGGAGGTCGGCCAGGGCGGCCGTCAGGGTCCCTTCGCCGAGGTCGAGGACGATGACCGTCCGGGCTTGGTCGTTGAGGGCGACGAGGGTCGGTTGCTTGCCGCCGGTGCTCGGGCCGCGCCCGACATCGGTGGCCAGGCCGTCGCGCTCGAGGTCGCTGACGAGCTCGCCGACGCTCGTTCGGGTCAGGCCGGTGAGCCGCGCGATGTCGGCGCGGCTGATCGGGCCGAGGTCGTAGAGGGCGCGCAGGACGAGGCTCGCGTTGTGGGCTCGGGTCTGCGCGTGAGTGGCCTTGCTCGGGTACTCGGTGCGTGCCACGGGCGGTGTCGAGGCCTCGCTTCCCTCACCCGCCCGACGGTCGCGGCTCCTCCGCCATCGACTTCGTCCAGCGAGTTGACAAAGCGCATCCTAGCCACCTGTGCGACTTTGTCAATACTCAGGACTAAGTTGCGCAGCGAAGGTCCGCGCCCGCCCCGGGCCGCTCCCCTGCCACCGATCTGGCAGGACTTGCACCCGCAGACCCCTACGTCCGTCCGAGCGCCGAAGCGCGGCAGGATGCGGCACGCACAGACCGTTACGGCCCGATTCGGGCCTCGGACGCGCCGGTCTGGGCCCATGCCCCTGCCGTAGCGGTCTGTCCCTGCAAGTCTTGCCGCGCCAGGAAGGCCTGGTCAGGGCGATGAGACCTCGCCCGGGTCTGCGGTCGGAGCGACGGCCGAGTTGGTCGGGTCAGGCGACGCGAGCGAGCTGGGGGCGCCCGCCTCCGCCGACGGCGGAGCCGACGATGTGGGGTCGGCGGGTACCGGGGGCGGTGTCGCTGGCGAGGCGGACGCCGGCGGTGCCGACGCCGTCGGCTGGGTCGCCGGATCGCCGAAGCGCAGCGACGCGACGATGGCTCCGGCCTCGTCGAACTGGGCCTGCGTCGCATCGCTGTTTCGGTTGACTTCGATGGCGACCACCTCCCCATCGACGTCGATGACGTACACCGATCCGGACTCGCCCTCGCCCAGTGTCGTCCCGTTCCAGAGCCCGAATCCGGCGCAGCCCGACAACTCGGTGACATCGAACCTGACCGCGGGGTGGCCGCCGATGGTCAGCTCGATCGGGTCGGAGATGTCGTCGACCTTCGGGGCGCTCAGCCTGGCGACCGCGTCGGCGAAGTCGGCGATCTCGCCCGCGTGGTGCGGGACGCACGTTCCGGAATTGATCGACGTCGCGGTCGACGGGTGGATGGAGATCGGCACCTCGCCGTCCGAGCAGGAGATCCGCAGGTAGAACAGTCCAGGGGTCCCCTCCCACCCGAACCGATTGCCGTCTGGAACGGTCGCCGTGGCCGATAGCGGGCCGACCGGCGCCGTGTACGTGCCGCCATCGGCGAGATCGACGCACGCCCCGACCGACCCGTCGTCCGGCGTCGGGTCGGGCGTCGGCGGGCTGGTCGGATCGGGCGTCGGCGAGGTGGTCGGATCGTTCGAGGGGACGACGCGGTCGACGCGCTCCCACCGAAACCCCAGGTCGTCGACGATCGTGTCGGTCGCCTCGTTGTACGTGTAGCTCCCGGGTCCGACCTCCACGGTCTGCAGGCCGCAACCGCCGCCATCAGGAAACGCCACGTGGAGGACGCTGCCGTCCACCGTGGCGGTCCCGTCCGCGGTGAAGATCTTCGCCGGGTCATCGACGCATGCGCCGCCCGTCGAGAAGTCATCGACGTACTTCACGTCCGGCGTGATGCCCGATGACACGAACAGCACCTGCGTACTGCCGTCTACCAGATCGGGGGTCGTCCATGACCCCTCGAAGACCGTGCTGCGGTCACGCGCAGCACCGGCGAGGAGCGCAGCCCCCGCGATGGCGAAGCCGAGCGCGACGGCCACCAGCACGAAGCGGAGCGCCGCCGTCGGGAATCCTCCGATCCGACCCGGATCCAGCGTCAGCCGGGCGACGAGCGGGATGCGCTGGTCGGTGGTCGCGACACGGGCGCCGATCGCGGCGATCGTCGCCTCAGCCGGGCGTTCGTTCGCCGTCTCCAGGAGGTGCTGGCGCAGCTGACTCGAGAACCTGTCGTTCATGATGCGATCCGCTCCCCGGTCGGAATCGGCTCGCGGTCGTCGGCATCGATGACCGCGCGCAGGGCCTGGATGGCTCGGTTCACTCGGGACTTCGCGGTGCCGAGCGGGACGCCCATCGCCAGCGCAGCATCGGCCAGCGGCAGGTCGAGGTAATAGACGAGGACGATGGCGGCGCGCTGGTCGGCCGGGATGCGGGCGAGGCCGCGCTCCAGCTGGTCGTGGATCCCGAACGCGCGCTCGACCCCCGTGGTGAAGGGCTCGGCGTCCGGCGTCATCCGGATCTCCGTCGTTCCGCCGCGGCGGGTTCGGCGCGTGGCATCGAAGCACGCGCGCACGAGCAACTTCCGCATCCAGGCGTCGAACTTGTCCGGGTCGCGCAGACCGGGCAGTGACCGCCACCCCTTGATGCAGGCTTCCTGGACGGCGTCCTGTGCGGCGTACTCATCGCGCAGGATCAGCCGCGCGAGTCCGGTGAGCGGCCCGATCGAGCGCGCCACGAGCTCGGAGAAGGCATCACGATCGCCTCCCCGCGCGCGGACGACGAGCTCCCGCACTGCACCACCCGAGTGTCGGCGGCGATCTGCCGCGCTACCCATCATGTGCCCATCCCGTCATGCAAAGGTTCCGAAATCGCCGGGACTGGATACCGGAACGGCTCATGGCGGGGTCGTGGCGCGTCGGGCGCGGCTGATCTCGGGACGCCCGGACCCCAAGTGCCGATCGGGTGCCGCCTACACTCCCGCCATGACCGAGCGGTCGCTTCTGGGGCGATCCGGTGAGCTGGCGCAGGCCGATGCGGCGATCAACGCGGCCGGCGACGGCCCGAGCGCCGTGACCCTGGCCGGCGACGCCGGCATCGGCAAGTCGACCATCTGGCTGGCCGCCGTCGACGCGGCCGCGGCCCGACCCGACCGGGCGGTCCTCGCGGCCCGAGCCGCGGAACCCGAGGTCGACCTGGCCTATGTCGTCCTGACCGACCTCCTGGCGGCGGCCGTCCGCGACCGCGATCTCCTGCGCGACCTCCCGGCGCCGCAGGCCAGCGCCTTGTCCGCTGCGCTGCTGCTCGACGATGCCCCGGTCACCGACACTGCGACCAGGTCGGCCGACCCGCGAACCATCGGCACGGCCGTCGCCGCTGTGCTCGGGACCCTGGCCGATGACCGGCCGTTGATCGTCGCCATCGACGATGTCCAGTGGGTCGATGCCGCGTCCCTCGATGCCCTGACCTTCGCGCTGCGTCGCCTGGTCGATCGGCGCGCCAAGATCGGCCTCGTCACGACGGTCCGAACGCCGCACGCCGACCGGTTGGCGTCGTCGTTCGGCGCCGGGGCCTCGGCCGTCGAGGTCGGCCCCGTGAGTCTCGGCGTCCTGCACCAACTCCTCCGGGCACGGCTCGGCCTCGTCCTGACCCGGCCGCAGGTCGTCAGCCTCGAGGCGGCCTCCGGCGGCAACCCGCTCCTCGCCCTGGAGATCGGGCGGGAGCTCGCCCGCCTCGACCGCTGGCCGCTCCCCGGCGAGCCACTGCCGATCCCGCGCGACCTGGGCGACCTCATCGCCGAGCGCCTCGGGCGCCTGGGTCCCGACGATCTCGATGCCCTGTTCGTCGCCGCGGCGTCCAGCGATCCGACGACGCCCGCCATCGCGACCGTCGTCGACCGGCCGGTCCGGGATCTCGAGGAAGCCGCGGCGCGGCTCGGCTCGGACGGGTCCGCGCTCATCCATCCGGACGACGAAGGCCGCTGGCGATTCGACCATCCGCTCATCGCCGCGGCGGCCCTGAGCGCTCCGCCCCCGGACCGACGACGCGAGCTCCACGCCCGACTGTCGGACGCGGCGACGCTGCCCGAGGACCGGGGTCGCCACGCCGCCCTGGCGGCCGATGGGCCGGACGCGGCCGCCGCCGACCTGGTCGACGCGGCCGCCCGCTCGGCGCGGGCCCGCGGTGCGCCCGCGATCGCCGCGGCTTGGTCGGAGGTCGCCGCCGACCTGACCCCGACGGCCGACCCGTCGGGCGTGGCCCAGGCCGCCGGCCGACGCGTCCGCGCCGCCCGGTGGTTCGGGGAGCACGGGGCCATCGACCGCGGACGGGCCCTCGTCGACCGGGCCATCCGCGACCTACAACCGGGCGATCAACGCGCCGACGCCCTCGAGCTGGCGGCCCAGATGGCGGGCTGGGTGGGCGGCGATGCCGCCGCGGCGCCGATCGCGCGTGAGGCTTTGGCGGACGCCAGTGACCCGTTCGTCCGCGCCCGCGCCTTGCTCCGCCTGGCCACGATGAGCGACACGATCGGCAACGAGGCAGCCCGGACGATGGCCGAGGAAGCGGTGCGGATCCTCGAGCCGACCAGCGCCGCGGCCGACGACCCCGACCTGCTCGCCTGTGCCCTGCTCCAGCGGGCGAACCTCCGATTCGAGGCCGGACTCGGCAGCGACGATGACGGTGTTGAGCGCGCGTTGGCGCTGCTGGGTCCGGCCCCGCGCCAGGGCGCGGACGGCGACGAGCGAACCGAAAGCCTGCGCGCCCACCAGGAGTGCTACGTCTGGGCGGTGAACCAAGACGACCTGGCGGATGGTCTGCGCCTGGTCACCGCCGAGCTCGCCCGGGCACGCGAGCGCGGCCACGACCGAGCGCTGCCGGTCGGCGAGGGCGAGGCGGCGCTCATCGCCGCGTGGGCGGGTGACGCGACGTTGGCCCAGGCGCACGCCACGGCCGCCGCCGAAGCCGTGACCCTCAACGACCACCCGGAAGCCCGCAGCGTCGCCGCCCTCACGACGAGCCTCGCGGCCCTCGTCCGTGGCGACCTTGCGACCGCGACCGAGGCCTCCACTCGCGCCTTGGCCGCGTACGGCCAGCACGGCTGGGTGGCCATCCGGCATCGGACCTGCCTCGGCGCGGCCGCCTTGGCGGGCGGCGACCCGGTGACGGCCGTGGCGTGGCTCGGGCCGGTCATGGACGAGTCGGTCGCCGGAGGTCGTCGCGAGTCGCTCGATGGTCGATTCGCCGGCGACCTGGTCGAAGCCGCGGTCGCCGCCGGTGACCTCGAGCGCGCCCGAAGCACCGTCGAGCTCCTCGAAGGGTCGGTCGAGCTGATGCCGCGGCCGTGGGTGCGGGTCATGGCGGCGCGCGGTCGGGCGCTGCTCCTCGCCGCCGTGGGCGACCTCGACGGTGCCGTCGCCGCGATCGACGTCGCCCTTCGCGCGGGGGTCGACCTGCCCATGCCGGTCGAGCGCGCGCGCACGGAGCTCATCGCGGGCCGGATCGCCCGCCGACGCAAGGCCAAGCGCCGCGCGACCGACCACCTGGAGCGGGCGATCGGCGGAGCTCAGGGCCGTCGGGTCGATGGCCTGGCTGCGCATCGCCGAGGCCGAGCTGGCGCGGGTCGGTCGACGGCCGGCCCAGGACGGCGAGGGCCTGACCGAGACCGAGGACCAGGTCGCGCGGTTGGCCGCTCGAGGCCTGACGAATCGGGAGGTCGGCGAGGCGGCGTTCCTCACGGCGAAGAGCGTCGAGGGCGTACTCGGGCGGGTCTACCAGAAGCTCGGGATCCGGTCGCGCGCGGAGCTCGGGGCGTGGCTCGCCGGCCAGGATGCCGGGGCACGCACCGGGAATCCCCCGTTTCCTCCGGAGGTCGGTGGTCCGTAGCGTCGAGGGCGTTCGGTCCTGCTTGTCTGGAGGTCTTCGCCATGCTCCGCCGTCACCCACGTTCGATCCCGAGCGCGGCCGCGTCCGCGCTCGTCGTCGCGCTTGCTGTCGCTGCCTGCGGCGGTTCGACGAGCTCCGGCCCGTCGTCCGCCGGCGCGTCCCCGTCCCTGGCCGTGTCCGGCGCCTCGTCCGGCACGGAGCTCGTGACCGACATCGACATCGATGGCCGGTCGATGCATCTCGTGTGCATCGGGCCGGCGAGCGATGCGCCGACCGTCATCCTGGAGGCCGGCCTCGGCGCCCCGTACACGGCCTGGGGCGAGCAGCTCCTGACGGCCACGTCCGAGCACCGGCTGTGTGCCTACGATCGCGCCGGTATCGGCATGAGCGACGCGCCGTCCGAGCCGTCGCGAACGTCGGCGGATCTGGTCGCCGACCTGCGGGCACTGCTCGACGAGGCCGGCGTCGCGCCGCCGTACGTCGTCGCGAGTCACTCCTTCGGCGCCTGGCCGGCCGCCTTGTTCGCGGCGACGTATCCGGATGACGTCGTCGGGGCGCTGTTCGTCGATCCGCGCGGGCCGCGGGTCAGTGGCGACTGGCGGTCGGCGCTCCCGGCCGAGACCGCCGACGAGCCGTCGTCCGTGGCGGCCAACCGCGAGGAACTCGGCGCGTTCGAGACCGACCCGTCGCTCAACGACGAGCACCTCGACCTGACGGCCAGCGCGGCGGAGGTCATCGCGGCGCTCGACGCCGACGGGACGCTGTTCGGCGACCGACCGGTCGTCGTCCTCAGTGCCGCGGGGACGCCGTCGTCCTGGTCCGACCTGCCGCCGGACCTCGCGTCGACGTTCGATGCGATCTGGCTGGCCGGGCAGCAGGAATTCGCCGACGAGTCGGCGGCCGGGTCGCTGGTCACCGTGCCCGACGTGGGCCATGAGATCCAGCTCGAGCAGCCGCCGGTCGTCAACGACGCGATCACGGACCTGCTGGCCCAGATCACGGGCGGCTGAGGCTCGTGGCCACCTTCCTCGCCGAGCGGTACTGGCCGGGCGTCACCCCGGCTGGTGCCGGCGAGGCGACCGCCCGACTCGCCTCGGCCGGAGCGACGATCGTCGAGACGGTCGTGGCCGACGCCGACGAGGTCTGCTTCTGGTACGTCGAGGCCGGCTCGACAGCCGAGGTCGAGGCGGCGTTCCGGGCGGCAACGGTCCCGGTCGACCGGATCGCCGCCGTCCGGCGCGTCCGGGCCCACGGCTAGGCGTTGCGGCGGTCGGGTCCGGGTCGACTACCCCGACCGGCGGACCGAACCCGAGATCGTCCGGCCGAACAGCAGCATCCCGCCGCCGATCAGCAGCACGGCGGCGAGGATGCCGACGAGCTCCCCCAGCCCGGTCGGGGGGAGCGCCAGGCCGGCCGAGGCGGGCGAGGCGTCGGTCGTGGGCGACGCGGTCGGGGGTGCGGGGCTCGGTGCAGTGGACGCGGCGGCCCCGGCGGCGGGGTCCTGGCTCGCGGCGGCACCTCCCCCGCCGGTCGTGGCCGCGACGACCTCGATCGTGCCGGTCATGTCGGGGTGGAACGAGCACAGGAAGGCGAACGTCCCGGCCTCGTCGAAGGTCGTCGACCAGGTCGCGCCGGCGTCGAGCATCCCGCTGTCGAACGACCCGTCGTCGGCCGTCACGGTGTGCGGCGCGACGCCCTCGTTGACGAACTCGACCGTCGAACCGACCGGGACCGTCGACTCGCCCGGCTCGAAGGCGAAGTCGACGACCCGGATCGGCGGGAGTGGCTCGGTCGGGGCGGCCGGGTCCGGCGACGCGGCGGCCGTGTCCGGGACCGGCGTGGGCGTGGGTGTCGGGGTCGGGGCCGCGGTCGGCTTCGGAGTCGGTGCGGTACCCGCGGCGGCCTGGACCACGATCTCGCCGGTCATGTCGGAGTGGAAGACGCACAGGAACGCGAAGGTCCCGGGCGTGTCGAAGCGCTGCCGGCTCGAGTCGCCGGGCGCGAGCGTCCCGGTGTCGAACGCGCCGTCGGTCGACGTCGCCGAGTGCTCGTCGTCATCGTCGTTTCGGAACGTGACCGTGCCGCCGGCCTGGATCGTCACCGTCGACGGCCCGAAGGCGCGGCCGGCCATGCCGACCTCGGCGGTCGAGGCCGCGGTGCCGCCGCCGGCCGACGCCGCCGCCGGCCGTCCGCCGCCGCCGCTCGACTCGCCCGACCCCGACGCGACGACGATCCGCCCGCGATACCGAGCGTCGTCCTCGTCGCGGTGGTCGAGATAGGCGTACGTCCCCGCGGCCCGCAGCGTCATCCGGAAGCGCTCGCCGGGCTCGAGATTGCCCGAATCGATCTTGTCGGGCCCCGACGTCGTGCGCACGCGATGGCGATCGGACGATCGATTGACCCAGGTCACGGCGGTCCCCGGCGCGACCCGGAGCGTGGCCGGCTCGAACCCGTCATCGGTGATCCGGACGGTCGTCCCGGCGGCGAGGCCCGCGGCGGGCAGGCTGGCGAGGGCGATGGAGACGAGGGCGAGGGCGAGCGCGGCGCGCCCCAGGCGGCGATGGATGGCTGACACGAACGGCGATACCTCCGGCGGATCCGACACCTCATCGAGGCATCGACCGCGCAGAAGGTTTCAGTCGGTCGTCAGTCGCAGTTCGGGATGCCCATGACGTCGCAGCGGACGACCTCCTGGGCGAGGCCACCCCAGGTCGCCACGATGAGCACGCCGATGACCGCCATCGCGGCGAGGTTGGCGACGTGGACGTGCCGGCGGCCGTCGGCGCCGCGCCGGAGCATCGGCCAGGCCGCGACGACGAATGCCGGGATGAGCAGGACCAGGCCGGCCAGCATGTACGCCCGACCGAGCGTGTTCGGCTGGTCGTTCGGACCCATGAGGATCGCCTTGAGGCCCGCCTCGAGCGGCTCGATCCCCGTCAGGACCGCGACGAGCAGCAGCCCGATCGGCGCCGCGAGCGCCAGCCCACCGATCGCCGCCGGGAATGGCCGTTGCATGCCCAGAGGCTAGCGCGGCCTCGCTCCCGCGTCGACGTCCGCAAAGAGCTGTTCGAAGGTCCGGGCATTGTGAACCGCGCACGCGCGATGGTCGTTGTTGAAGTACACGTAGCCGTGGCTGACGTCAGGCAGCGCCCGGATCCGCTCGATCCATGAGGCGAGTGCGCGATCCCCGTAGCACGGCCGCGGTGTCGCTCGACCCTCGTGGAGCCGGACGTAGGTCCAGTCGGTCGTCGACCACAGCGGCGTGATCGGCCCGCGGCGGTCGGCCAGGACGAGCGCGGCGCGGTGGCGACGGAGGACGTCGCACAGGCCAGGCTCGAACCAGGTCCGGTGTCGCGGCTCGACGGCGACCTTGGCGCGATCGCCGAACGCGCGCAGCGTTCGGTCCAGGCGCTCGAGGTCGATCGTCATCGATGGTGGGAGCTGGAGCAGCACCGGGCCGAGCCGGTCGCCGAGGAGCTCGATCCGGCGCATCAAGTAGTCGACCGAGTCCTCCGGCTCCTCCAGTCGGCGGACGTGCGTGAGGAACCGACTGGCCTTGACCGCGAACCGGAAGTCGTCGGGGACGGCGTCGCGCCAACCGCGGAATGCGTCCGCCGTCGGCGTCCGGTAGAAGGTGACGTTGAGCTCGACGGTCGCGAAGTGCTCGGCGTAGTAGGCCAGCCGCTCGGTCGACTTGAGGAAGCGCGGATAGAACGGCCCGCGCCAGTCGCGATAGTCGAATCCGGACGTCCCGACGAGCAGCTCCATAGGCAGAGCGTCGCCGGACCGTCGCTACGGGCGCACGCGCGCTCCGCCCATCCGCGTTGCGAACGCGGCCCGATGGCAGCGATGCGGCGCCGTACACTCGGCCGGCGATGCCCCATCCCCGACTCTGTGCAGCGCTCCTGGGCTTGGTCGTCGCGGCATGCGAGGGTCCCGCCGCTTCGAGCGCGCCCACGCCGGCCGCGAGCCTGCCCCCGGCGAGCGCCACGACCGAGCTCGTCGCCGACCTCGACGTCGGTGGCCGGACGATGCACATCGTGTGCCTCGGCCCGACCGACACGGGCGAGCCGACGATCCTCCTGGAGGCGGGCGGCGGGCTCGACTACTCGATCTGGGGCCAGATCCTACCCGCGATGCAGTCGACGCATCGGCTGTGTGCGTACGACCGCGCCGGGCTAGGCATGAGCGAGCCGCCGGCCGAAGCGTCGCGCACGACGGCCGATCAGGTCGCCGACCTCCGCGCCTTGCTGGACGCGAGCGACGTCAGCGGTCCGTTCGTCATCGGGGCGCACTCGTACGGCGCCACGGTGGCGACCCTGTTTACGCAGGCGTACCCCGATGACGTCGTCGGCCTGGTCTTCGTCGACCCACAGGGGCCACGTGTGACGGCGGGCTGGCGTGACGCGTTGCCGGCACCGTCCGCCGGTGAGCCCACCAGCGTCACCTCGTGGCGTGACGAGCTCGACACATTCGAGACCGACCCATCGCTCAATGAGGAACGCGTCGAGCTCCGAACGAGTCTCGCGGCGGCCGCCGCGGCGCTCGACGCGCCCGGGCCCCTGTTCGGTGACCGACCGGTCGTCGTGCTCAGCGCCGAGGACGTGAACGTCCCGTACTCGGACCTCCCGCCCGAGCTCGCGGCGACGTTCGGCGACATCTGGGCCGCCGGCCAGCAGGAGCTCGCGGACGAATTCGACGGCCGGGTCGGTGGAGGAAGTCCCCGGGGTCGGCCACGTCATCCAGAACGACGATCCGCCGGCCGTCATCGACGCCCTGGAGCGGGTCCTCGCCGAGGCCGCCGGTCAGCCGTAGCGATCGGGGCACTCACGCCGCCGCTCGGACGCGACGGGCGGCGACCAGTCGCCCTTCGACCGGTCGGCCACGTCGACATGCCCTGGACAGAGCCGATGGGATCCCGCAGCCACGCCTGGATCTGGCGACGGCCCGCCGGCATGGCCGCCGCGAGGATCGCTCGGTGTGCCGCGACCCGGGCGCGGTTTGTCCGGCCCTGGGCGACGATGAGCCAGGTCGAGACGGTCGTCGCCTCCCAACCACGTTCGCTGGCGATCTGTCGGGCCAATCGACGCTTCCGGTCGAGCGTCCCGAGCAGCTCGTTGACATCGGCGATGTCCGTCTTGAGCTCGATGACGAGAAGTGCGCGACGTCCGGGATGCCACGCCAGGATGTCGATGACGCCACGCTCGCCGTAGACGTTGAACGACACCTCCGGCGAGAGGACCCAGCCGGGCAGCTCGTCGCCGAACCAGGTCGCGACGAGATCGGCCAGAGCGGAGTGCCTGGCGTTGAGCAGTCGATCGAGGTCGCCGGCGCGCCACCGCGCGACGACGTCGACACGCATCTCGAGGGCTGACGCGACGGCCCGGACGGTGTCGAGACGAAACGTGCCGAGGTGGCCGCGCTCGATGCGTGAGATGGTCGCCGTCGAGACCCCGGCCCGTGCAGCCAGGTCTCGCTGACGCCACTTCCGTCGTTGTCGGACCTTCCGGACCGCGGTCCCGAACCGAGCGTCGTCCATGCCCCGGAGTTTGTCCCGAGGGCCCTCATCCGGGACTCACCAGCCCTGCATGGTGGCAAGAGTTGCATGGACAGACCGTTATGGCCGGGCCCTGGTCCGTAGAAGAGCGTTCGCGGCAAGACTTGCACCCCTTGTCCGTTGTGAGCCTTCCACGGCCCAGATCACGTCATAACGGTCTCCGGCTGCAAATCCTGCCGGAAAGGCGCGGCCGGGCGCGCGGGGCGGGCCGGGCGCCCGCCCGGCGCCGCAGAACCGAACGCGTGTTCTGATACGCTGCCTGTGGACGACCCGTGGACAAGCCCGGACCGCCGGCGGACAACCAGGCCACGCACCGTGGACGACGCCACTCCCCGAGGTGGACGATCCGCCCGCGAGCGTGGACGAGGGGCCGCTGAGCGTGGAAAGCCGCGAAACCAACAAAACCACAACATCTAGTGGTCGGGTTGCCGACACCATCGCTAGATGTGGTGTTTTCCTCTTGACGTCGGTCGGCTCGAGGCGTAGCATTCTTGAGGTCGCCCAACCACCGAGCACGCGCCCTCGACGCCTCCCCTTCGGCCCCATCCGCCGACCTAGAGGCTGCCCCCAAGGACCACCTCGGCTCAGATGACGACGGACAAGCGGTAGCTACCGCGAGGGAACGGAGGAACACGGCAGATGGCTCGAGCCAACGGCACGACGGTCGCAGTCGAGACGACGGATCGCAGCACCACGAAGCGGCCGGCAACCGCCGCCGCCAAGGCCCACAAGGGTCGCCACGCCGGCCCGTGGGGCGCGTCCTTCGACGGCACGGAGCCGGATGGCAAGACCAAGGCCAAGGGCCTGAGCTTCGAGCGCCGCTGGACGACGCCGGGCATCCACCCGTACGACGAGATCACCTGGGAGCTCCGGACCGCCGGCATCTCCAGCGAGACCGGCAAGAGCGTCTTCGAGCAGAAGGACGTCGAGGTCCCGTCGTTCTGGTAGCCAGCTCGCGACCAACGTCGTCGTCAGCAAGTACTTCCGCGGCCACCTCAACACGCCCGAGCGCGAGACCAGCGTCAAGCAGCTCATCGACCGGGTCGTCAACACGATCACGGCCTGGGCGGAGACGCAGCGCTACTTCGCCACGGACGCGGACCTCCTGACGTTCCAGGCGGAGCTGACCCACCTGCTCGTCCACCAGAAGATGGCCTTCAACAGCCCGGTCTGGTTCAACGTCGGCATCGAGCAGCAGCCGCAGTGCAGCGCCTGCTTCATCAACTCGGTCCAGGACACGATGTCCTCGATCATGGACCTCGGCCAAGACCGAGGCGATGCTGTTCAAGTTCGGCTCGGGCGCGGGCAGCAACCTGTCCACGATCCGCTCAAGCCGCGAGAAGATGACCGGCGGCGGCACGGCCTCCGGCCCGGTCTGCTTCATGAAGGGCTACGACGCCTTCGCCGGCGTCGTGAAGTCGGGCGGCAAGACCCGCCGCGCGGCCAAGATGGTCATCCTCGACGCCGACCATCCGGACGTCCTCGACTTCGTCGATTCGAAGATGCTCGAGGAGAAGAAGGCCTGGGCGCTCATCGAGCAGGGCTACGACCCCAGCTTCACCGGTGAGGCCTACGGCAGCGTCTTCTTCCAGAACGCCAACCACAGCGTCCGCGTCACCGACGCGTTCATGCAGGCGGTCGAGAAGGACCAGGAGTGGACGACCCACGCCGTGGTCGACGGCGCGCCCATGGACACCTTCAAGGCGCGCGACATCTTCCGGCGCATGGCCGAGGCCGCCCACCTGTGCGGCGACCCGGGCATCCAGTACGACACGACCATCAACGACTGGCACACGTCCGCGAACACGGATCGCATCCACGCGAGCAACCCGTGCTCCGAGTACATGTTCCTCAACGACACGGCGTGCAACCTGGCCAGCCTGAACCTCATGAAGTTCGTCGACGCGGACGGCGAGTTCGACCCGGAGGCCTACCGCTTCGCGGCCAAGGTCACGATCACGGCCCAGGAGATCCTCGTCGACAACGCGAGCTATCCGACGCCGCAGATCGAGGAGAACTCGCACAAGTTCCGGCCGCTCGGCCTGGGCTACGCCAACCTCGGCGCGCTGCTCATGAGCCGCGGCCTGGCCTACGACTCCGACGAGGGTCGCAACTTCGCCGCGGCCCTGACCGCGATCATGCACGGCGAGGCCTACAAGCAGTCGAGCATCATCGCCCGCGACCACGGCGGCGCCTTCCAGCAGTACGGCGTCAACGAGACGCCGTTCCTGCGGGTCATCGGCAAGCACCGCGACGCCGCGTACCGGATCCCGACCCAGGGCGTGCCCGCCAACCTCATCCGCCACGCCCACCAGGTCTATGACGAGGCCCTGGCGCTCGGCAAGCAGCACGGCTACCGGAACGCCCAGGTCACCGTCCTCGCGCCCACCGGCACGATCGCGTTCATGATGGATTGCGATACGACCGGGGTGGAGCCGGACATCGCCCTCATCAAGTACAAGAAGCTGGTCGGCGAGGGCTTCCTCAAGATCGTCAACCAGACGGTCCCGGCCGCGCTCAAGAAGCTCGGCTACAGCGCCGAGCAGACGAGCGAGATCCTCGACTACCTGACCGAGCGCGAGACGATCGAGGGCGCCCCGCACATCAAGGCCGAGCACCTGTCGGTCTTCGACTGCGCCTTCAAGCCGGCCAACGGCACGCGGTCCATCCACTACATGGGCCACGTCCGGATGATGGGCGCCATCCAGCCGTTCATCTCCGGCGCCGATCTCCAAGACCGTGAACATGCCGGAGGCCGCCACGGCCGAGGAGATCGAGCAGGTCTACCTCGAGGGCTGGAAGCAGGGCCTCAAGGCCATCGCCATCTATCGCGACAACAGCAAGCGCTCGCAGCCGCTGATGACCTCCAAGAACAAGGACAGCGACGCGGTCGACACCGCCGTCGTGGCCGAGCTCAAGCAGCAGCTGGCCAAGGCCCAGGCGGAGGCCGCCCTCCCGCATCGACGCCGCCTGCCGGCGGAGCGGACCGCGGTCACCCATCGAGTTCGACATCGCCGGCCACGAGGGCTACATCACCGTCGGGCTGTATCCGGACGGCCAGCCGGGCGAGATCTTCCTGAAGATGGCCAAGGAGGGGTCCACGGTCTCGGGGTTGATGGACTCCTTCGCCACCACGGTCAGCGTGGCGCTCCAGTACGGCGTGCCGCTCAAGGACCTCGTCAACAAGTTCGCCCACGTCCGGTTCGAGCCGAGCGGCTTCACCGGCAACCAGGAGATCCCGATCGCCAAGTCGATCGTGGACTACATCTTCCGGTGGCTGGGGTCGCGGTTCCTCGGCGAGAACGACAAGGCGACGCTCGGGCTCATCGATCGGTCAGCGATCGTCGATGACGCCCCGGCGGCTCCTTCTGCTAATCCCTTTGCGGCGGGGGTAGCTGCGCTGATCTCCTCCAGCGCAGCACCCGTCGCAGCCGAACCGGCGCCCGCCGTCGCTCCGGAGCCGGTCGTCGAGACCAAGACCGAGACGGCCGCGGACACGGATACGCCGAAGGCCACCGCCGTGGCGGCCGAGCCGGCACCGGCCAAGGAAGAGCTCGCGGTCATCGCGACCAACGGCCACGCCAACGGTCATGCGGCCAACGGCAACGGCGCGGCCAAGCCGCCAACGGGAACGGTGGCGGCACCGGGACGGTGACCCTGAACCTGGGCGCGACGAAGGTCAGCTTCCAGACCCAGGCGGACGCCCCCAGCTGCGCCGACTGCGGCTCGATCATGGTCCGCAACGGCAGCTGCTACAAGTGCCTCAACTGCGGGAGCAACGAGCGGATGCAGCTGATAACTCGCGCAAACCAGAAGCGAAGCCCGGTCGACGACCGGGCTTCTTACTTGTCCGGAGTCACTTCACGCCGGACGGCCCCATCTCGTCTTGGGTGTAGAGACGAGAAAGGAGGCCCAACCATGCGGGTCTTTGTGGCTGGCGCGAATGGCGCCGTGGGGCGGCGGCTGGTGCCGATGTTGGTGGCTCGCGGCCACCAGGTGACGGGGACGACGACGAGCGAGTCGTCGGTCGAGGCGCTTCGGAAGCTCGGGCGCTGAGCCGGTCGTCGTCGACGGGCTCGATGCCGTCGGGATCGGCCAGGCGGTGGCCAAAGCGGAGCCGGATGCCATCATCCACGAGATGACGGCCCTGTCCGGCACGCCCGACTTCAAGCATTTCGACCGCTGGTTCGCCCTGACCAACCGGCTGCGGACGGAGGGCACCGAGCACCTCCTCGCGGCGGCCAAGGCGAGCGGCGTCCAGCGCTTCGTCGCCCAGAGCTTCACCGGCTGGAGCAACGCCCGGACCGGCAGCTGGGTCAAGACCGAGGACGACCCGCTCGATCCGCACCCGGTCGAGCAGCAGACCGAGACGCTCGCCGCGATCAAGTTCCTCGAGCGCGCCGTGCTCGAGGCGCCGCTCGAAGGCATCGTCGTCCGCTACGGCGGGCTGTACGGCCCGGGCTCGTCGGAGACGCTCGCCGACATCCTGCGCAAGCGGATGTTCCCGGTCATCGGCAGCGGGGCGGGTTATGTGTCGTCGACCCACATCGACGACGCGGCGGCCGGCACGATCGCGGCCCTGGAGCGCGGCCATCGAGGCATCTACAACATCGTCGATGACGAGCCGGCGCCGTCGCGCGAGTTCATCCCGGCCATCGCCGAGGCTCTCGGGGCGCCGAAGCCGCTGCGGATCCCGGCTTGGCTCGGCCGGCTGCTGGCGGGCGACGTGGCGGTGACGATGATGACCGAAGGTCGCGGATCGTCGAACGCGAAGGCCAAGCGCGAGCTGGGCTGGCAGCCGATCTGGCCGAGCTGGCGCGACGGCTTCCGCCGCGGCCTGGACACGCCGGTGCCGCTGCCGGCGCGGATGTCGGCGACCGAGACCGGAGCGAAGGAGTCGAGCGCCGCGTGACCCCAGCCCGGACCCAGCCCGATGTCGCAGAGGCCTATGTCGACCTTCGGCCGCTGCTGTTCTCGATCGCCTACCGGATGCTCGGGAGCGTCAGCGAGGCCGAGGACATCGTCCAGGACGCGTTCATCCGCTACCAGCGCGCCCTCGCCGAGCACACCGCGGTCGAGTCGCCCAAGGCGTACCTGTCGGCGATCGTCACCCGCCTGGCGATCGACCACCTCAAGTCGGCGCGGGTCCGGCGCGAGACGTACGTCGGCGAGTGGCTCCCGGAGCCGCTCGTGACCGACGAGGGCGCCGGCGACCCGGCAGCCATCGCCGAGCAGGCCGACTCGCTGTCGATGTCGTTCCTCGTCCTGCTCGAGCGGCTGACCCCGGTCGAGCGGGCGGTCTTCCTGCTCCACGACGTGTTCGACTACGACTTCGCGGAGGTCGGCCGGATCGTCGGGAAGACACCGGCGACGTGCCGGCAGCACGCGGTCCGGGCGCGGCGGTTCATCGCGGCGAACCGGCCGCGGTTCGACGCCTCGGAGCCAGGCGCGTGACGACCTCGCGAACCGGTTCTTCGCCGCGGCCGGGCGCGGCGACGTCGACGGCTTGATCGCGCTCCTCGCCAAGGACGTCATCGTCCACGGCGACGGCGGCGGCAAGGTGCCCCAGTGGTACGAGCCGATCGTCGGCGCCGACAAGGTCGCCCGGCTCTTCGCCCGGATGGGCGCCCAGATGCAAGCGATGGGCGCGACGCTCGAACTCCACGAGATCAACGGCCAGCCGGGCGTCCTCTTCCGTGGCCCGCACGGCGGGGTCTTCTCGGTGATGTCGGTCGAGGTCGTCGACGGCCGGGTCGCGACGATCCGGTCGGTCGTGAACCCGGACAAGCTCGGGCACCTCGGGCGGGTCGAGAGCCTGCGCGACGTCCTGGGCGCGGCGGGGCCAGCGCGCGAGCCCTAGGACGCCTCCTCGCCCTCCTCCCCGGTCGGGGCACCATCCGGCCAGGCGGCGAGGCAGACCTTGTTGCCGGCCCGATCGGCCAGGATCCAGCTCCCTGGCGCTCCTGACTCGACGACGATCCGACCGCCGGCAGCCCGAGCCGCGGCCAGACGTCCTTCGATGTGCTCGCGCGGGAGGGACACGTCGATGTGCATCGCATGGCGCAAGGGCTTGGCCGGGTCCAGGTCCTGCATCCAGACGGTCGAGCCGTGGCCTAGCGGGTCCATCCCGTTGTCATCGGCGATCCCGTCGTACCCCAGGACCGCGCGCCAGAACCCGAGGTCGATCTCGTCGGGCTTGGCGGCGACGGCGACCTGGACCTCCTGGATCGCGGAGCGGTCGGCGGCGGCGCCGCGCGCTCGCGCGACCACTGAGATGGCCCGGGCCAGGTCGATGTGGTGCGGCTCGACGCCCCACATCTCGCGGGTCAGGCGGACGGTGAGCCGGCCGTCGGTGATGGTCAGGGCCGCCCGCGTGCCGGCCACGCCATCGACGGCGGCGATGGCCTCGGCGAGCTGGGCCGCCTCGGCCATCGAACCGGTGCGGTAGACGGCGGTCGGGCCGCCATGGAGGATGGCCCAGTCATCGAGGTCCTCGGCGGCCAGGAAGGCCCGCCAGCCCTGTTCGCTCATGCCGACCTCCGCTCGATCGTCTCCTCCGAGGATGCTAGCCCGGCAACAGCAGGTCGATGAGTCGATCCGCGAGCCATCGCTCGTAGCGCTCGACCGACCAGCCGCACGTCCCGACGAGCATGTCGAACACGGCCAGCGACGTCAGCGTCCACAGCCCGTCCCGGCCGTCCTCGACGGACAGCCCCGGGCGCAGGACACCGCGGCCGGCGAGCATCGCGACGAAGCCGGCCTGGCCGTGGCGCCGGCCGTCCTCGATCGAGTTCCACAGCGCCTCGAGCTCCGGGTCGGTGGGCGCGGCGTCGCGGAGGACGCGGAGCAGCGGCCCGGCCCGGCGATGGATGCCCGGTTGGGTCGCCGCATAGCGCTCGACCTGGCGGCGCGGGTCGGGCTCCTCGGCGATGGCCCGGATCGCCGGCCGCTCCGTGACGGGGATCTCGGCCCGGGACGCACCGCCGGCGACGGCGGCATCGACCACCGCGCTGAACAGCCCCGCCTTGCTGCCGAAGGCGCGGTAGATGGTCTCCACCGCGACGCCCGACTCGGCCGCGATGGTCGGCATCGACACGCCCGTGTAGCCGCCCGCGCGGAACGCGACGCCGGCCGCCGCGAGGATGTCGCGGCGAGTCTGGGCGACCTGCTCGGCCCGCTTGGTCGATCGATAGGCGCGTCGGGGCTTGACGTCGTCCGTCATTTCGTGAGAATGATACTTGCACCAAATAGCGGTGCGCCACTACGGGAAGCGTAGCGACCGGAGGGATCGAGCCATGACGGACGTCGAGCGCAACAAGGCGGCGGCGCGGCGGACCTGGGAGGAGATCCTCCCCGCCTGCGACGTCGAGGCCCTAGCGGAGGTCACGGATCCAGACGTCGTCTCGCGTGGCCGGCGACCGGATGAGCCCGCCGGGTTCGAAGGCGTGAAGCGGACGATGCTTTGGCTGGCGACGGTCTTCAGCGACCAGCGCTGGGAGATCCACGACGTCATCGGCGAAGGCGACCTGGTCGCCGTCCATACGACCCACCACGGCCGCCAGACCGGGGAGCTCATGGGTATCCCGCCGACCGGCCGCGAAGTGGCCTACCAGTACGTCCATTTCCTGCGCTTCCGCGACGGCAAGGCGATCGAACACTGGAGCGTGCGCGACGACATGACGCTCATGCGCCAGCTGGGCGTCGTGCCAGCGCGTCCCGGGGTCGCCGCCTGACGCCCGGTGTTCAGGCCAGGCGGTACTCCAGGGTCACGTGGCCGCTCGGCAGCGACGCCGTGTGGTCGAGGGCGAGCCGTCGGTCGCCGAGCCGCTCGGGCGTGAACGAGCGACCCGACCCGATGAGCACCGGCACGACGCGCAGCCGGAGCTGGTCGACGAGGCCGGCCTCGAACAGGGCGTCGGCCAGGGTCAGGCTGCCCCACACGATGATGTGGGCATAGCGGTCCTTCAGGGCGGCGGCGGACTCGGCACCGTCGCCGCGCAGGATCTCGATCGCGCCGTCGCCCCACGGCGCCGCGTCGAGCGAGTTCGACACGACGAACTTCGGCAGCCGGTCGATCGGCTCCGCGACGGGCTCGTTCGCCGGATCGGCCTTCGGCCAGTAGTCCGCGAACATCCGGTAGGTGGTTGCCCCGAGCAGGATCGCGTCGACGTCGCCGAGGAAGGCGAGCTGGTCGGCATCCGCCGCGCCGGCGCCGTCGGCCGTCGCGGCGAACTCGAGACCGCCGTCGGCGTCGGCGGCATAGCCATCGACGCTGACGATCTGTTCGACGGTCAGGCGGCCCATCAGCGGCCGCCGGTCGTGGCCAGCCGCTCGCCGAACAGGTCGAGCGCCTCGCTCCAGCCGTCGTAGACGTTCTGGTCGCCCGGCGCCCCGGCGATGCCCTGCAGATGGAAGGTCATCCGGGTCTGGTCGCCGGCGTCCCCGTGCTGGGCCAGCTCGACGGTGATCACAGGCACCTGGTCGTCGTCATCGTCGCCCGGGTTACCCCACGTGAACACGAGCCGCTCGTGCGGCGTGACCTCGCGGTACCTCCCACCCGTCGGGTACTCCGAGCCGTCAGCGGCGATCATCGTGTAGCGGTACTGCCCGCCCGGACGGACGTCGAAGTCGACCGACTCGCGGGGCGTCCGGATGTCGCGGGGATGGAGCCAGTAGGGCGCCTCGTCGGGGTCGGTCCAGGCCCGCCACACGAGCTCGCGCGGGGCGTCGAACACGCGGGTGATCGTGAACTGCTTGGTCTCGGTCGCGGTCTGGTCAGGCATCGGGCGCTCCTTTGAGGTCGCGGAGTCGGACTTCCAGCAGGTCGAAGCGCTCGTCCCAGTCGGCGCGATGGCGCTCGACCCAGGCCGACGCCTCGTCCAACGGCGCGGTGCGCAACGTGACCCGGCGCCATTGGGCGTCGGCCGTCCGCTCGATGAGGCCGGCCCGCTGCAGCACGTTGAGGTGCTGGGAGATCGCCGGCCGGCTCATCGCGAAGGGCGTGGCCAGGTCACCGACGGTCGTCGGCCCGCCGTGCAGGCGCGAGATGATCGCCCGTCGGGTCGGGTCGGCGAGGGCCTGGAAGACCAGGCTGAGGGCGTCGGTCGAGACGGCCACGGAAGTCACTCCTTAAATAAGGATGTGCTTACCATAGGTCCGACGCTGAACCTCGTCAAGTCGGTCGCGGACGGCGTCAGGCCCGCCGCGAGAGCGACGGGCCTGGGGATGCGCGGCGCGGTCAGGTCGGCAATCAGGGGCAGTACACGTCGGCCAGGTCCATGCCGAGCGACGGGTGCGGGCCGTGGACGGTCGGGTCGTCGGTCAGCGTGACGTAGCCGGCGTCGAGCACGATCATCCCCTCGCCACGGATCTGGATCCGGATCGGGGAGCCGTGGACGGTCTGGACACCGTTCACATCCCACGTAGACATGGCGGCGCCGTACTCGATCCAGCGCAGCACCGGGTTCGACGGCACGAACGTGCGGCTGTTCGTGAAGCGCTGCGAGCCGTCGGCGTAGGTCGTCAGCGTCCAGCGCTCGGTGACCGTCGTCATCGTCTCGATGCCGCACAGGTCGAGGATGTAGTCATCGAAGAACGTGTCGGTGTACTTGCCGCTCTGCACGATCTCCGGCTTGGCGGCGAGCGCCGATGGAGCCGCGGCGACGAGCACGATGAGCGCCAGGCAACCGACGGCGAATGATGCGGGTGATCCGGGACATCCAGGGTTCCTCCTGAGCGGGGTCGACTGACCCGCAGCCTGCCCGGCGACCTCGCCGCTCGCACCAGCGAGCGAGCCCGCGACATCGACCCGGGATTCCCCCGGTCCCAGGGCCACGCGGCTGTGCCACGATGCCGAACCATGAACGCGTCGCCCGGACCGGCCCTGGGATCGACGGTGAGCGCGCCCGCCGCGCGCTCCGGCCCGTCCACGGCGCTCGTCCTGTCGACGGCCGGCGCACTGGCCTTCATGGCCTTGACCCTCGCGATCGGCTACGCGAGTGGCGCGCCGCTCGAATTCCTCGTCCTCGACGCGACGATCGGCCTCGTCTATCTCGGCTCGGGCGTCGTCGCCTGGACGCGCCGACCGGAGGTCCTCACCGGACCGCTGCTCATCGCCTGCAGCGTCCTCAACTTCGTCGGCAGCTACGGTCCGACCGAGCGTCCGGTCCTCCACAACCTCGGGTTCGCGTTCCAGGGCTACTACGACGTCGCCCTGGCGGTCCTCGTCCTGGCCCTGCCGGGTCGCTGGCCGGCCGGCCTGGGCCGATGGCTGTCGATCGCGATGCTGACCGCGTTCCTCGCGCGCAGCGCGGGCCGGCTGTTCCTCCAGGACCCATCGATGTTCCCGGGCTTCGAGTTCCTCCCGGCCAATCCGTTCGCGCTCGCGGCCGACCCGTCGGCGTTCGTCGCCGTCGAGACCGCCTCGAACGCGGTGATCGGCGCCCTGGCCATCGCCGTCGCGCTGGTCTGCGCCTGGCGGCTGGTCGCCAGTCGGCCGGTCGTCCGCCACGTCATGTGGCCGATCCTCGTCGCCGGCATCGTAGCGATGGGTGCGGCCGCCTTCTCCGCCCTGGAGACGGCCTACTCGACCCAGACCGGCGAGCTGTTCTTCAGCCTGTCGCCGCCATGGGACCAGGTCTTCGAGTGGTTGCTGTTCGGCCTGCGACTGGCCGTGCCCATCGGCCTCGTCGTCGGCTCGCTGCGCCTGCGTCGGGCCGGCGGACCGCTGGTCGCGCTGGCGGTGGGGCTCGGGCGGGTCCCCTCCCCCGTCCGGCTGCAGTCGGCACTCGCCGCGGCGCTCGGCGATCCCGACGTCCGGCTGGTCCGGCCCGACCCGGACGGTGACGGCTGGACGGCCGCCGACGGGGGGCCGGCGCCACCCCCGGTCGAGGACGGCGAGCACGCGGTCACGCTGCTCGAACACGACGGGCAGCCCCTGGCGGCCATCGTCCACGACCCGGTCCTGCGCGAGGATCCGGCGCTCGTCGGCTCGGTCATGGCCGTCCTGCGCCTGGCGGTCGAGAACGAGCGGCTCGACGGGGAGCTCCAGGCGCGCCTCGAGGAGGTCCGTGCGTCGCGCGCACGGCTCGTCGTCGCGGCCGAGGAGGAGCGCCGCCGGGTCGAGCGCGACCTGCATGACGGCGCCCAGCAGCGGCTCGTCGCCGTCACGATCGCGCTCCAGCAGGCGCGTCAGACGGCGGTCGACGACGGACGCCTCGCCGGAGCTCCGGGACGGCCTCGCTGCGGTCGCCGACGAGCTCCAGGCCGCCATCGACGACCTCCGCGAGCTGGCCCGCGGCATCCACCCGGCGCTGCTCGAGGACGACGGGCTGCCGGCCGCGGTCGCGGCGCTCGGGCGGCGGGCCGCGGTCCCGGTCGAGGTCCAGGTCGATCTCGCGCGGCGGCTGCCCGGCCACATCGAGGCGACCGCCTACTTCACGATCGCCGAGGCCCTGACCAACGTGGCCCGGCACGCTCAGGGCTAGCCGGGCGATCGTCGCCATCCACGATGCCGGGGACCGCCTCGAGGTCCGGGTCGAGGACGACGGGATCGGCGGAGCGGACGCCACGCGCGGCAGCGGGTTGCGCGGCCTGGCCGACCGACTGGCCGCCGTCGATGGGCACCTGGACGTCACGTCGCCGGTCGGCGGCGGGACCGTCATCCGCGCCGAGATCCCGATCCCATGACCGACGACCCGACCGCGACCACGACGGCGACGCCCATCCGCGCCGTCGTCGCCGACGACTCCGCGGTCATCCGCTCGGGCGTCGTGCGCATCCTCGAGGACGCCGGGATGATCGTCATCCGCGAGGCCCGTTCCGCGGACGAGCTGCTCGCGGCGGTCGAGGCCGACCCGCCGGACCTGGCCGTCGTCGACATCCGGATGCCGCCGGGCGGTAACGCCGGTCTGACCGCCGCGCTCGACATCCGCGCCCGCTACGGCGATCGCGTCCGGGTCCTCGTCCTGTCGCAGTACCTCGAGCCGGAGTACGCGCTCCGCCTGCTCGGCGCCGGCGCCGGCGGGACCGGCTACCTGCTCAAGGACCGATTGGGCGAGGCGAGCGAGCTGGCCGATGCCGCCCATCGCGTCGCGGCCGGCGGCTCGGCGGTCGATCCCGCCGTCGTGGACGAGCTCGTCCGGGCCCGGCGGTCGTCGGATCGACTCGAACGGCTGACGCCGCGCGAGCAGGAGATCCTGGCGCTCGTCGCCGAGGGCCGCTCGAATCGGTCCATCGCCGACGCCCTGGGCCTGTCGGCGAAGACCGTCGAGGGCGCGATCGGGGTCATCTTCTCGAAGCTCGGCCTCGAGGAGGACGCCCGCGACAACCGGCGCGTCCTGGCCGTCCTCGCCTACCTCGACGGCGGGCCGGGGAGCTGAGGCGACCCGTCTCGATCAGGCGGTGGCGGTCGGGATCTTGTCGCGGTTCGTGTAGCCGCCACCACCCCAGGTGATCACGTCCATCGCCAGACCGATGACGAGCCAGACGTAGTCGAAGCCCTCGATGCCGCCCGGCGCGACGACCACGAACATCAGGGTCATCCACGGCACGAGCAGGAAGCCGATGAACGGCCAGATCGCGGTATCGAACGACGCGGCCCAGCGCGCTGGCTCCAGGAGCCACCAGATGACGATCGCGGCCCGTGGCCCGAGCAGGAAGAGCGCGGTGACCAGACAACACATCGGCGCTTGCACCTCTACAGATAGCGATGATGGCAGGCCCGCGTGTCCGGATGTCAGCCGCTGTGCACGCCGACCGGCCTACACGGCGTCCCGCCGATGCCCGACGGCGAGCATGTACACCGCCGCCTCGTCGACGCCGTCCACGCCGAGCATCTCGTTGATGGCGTCGTCCATGAACGCGCCGACGCCGCAGGCCCCCAGGCCCATCGCCGTGGCCGACAGGTAGGCGTTCTCGCCGAGATGACCGGCCTCCAGCAGGCCGTACCGGTAGGAGCGATCCTGATAGCGCGGCCGCATCCGCTGCAGGATCATCGTCAGGAACAGGACGACCCCGCACTCGCCGAGGAACTCCTGGGCGATCGACTGCTCGACGACGGCCGACCGGAAGTCGCCGGCCCGGAGCTCCACCAGGGCATGCTCGCGGACGGCATAGTGGTAGACGCCGGGTTCGATCCCGTCGACCCGATGAACGACGACGTAGGCCTCGATCGGATAGAGCGCCCCCGACGACGGCGCCGAGCGCCTGGCGTTGCCCGACAAGCCGGCGGTGATCCCGGCGGTCTCGAACAACAGCTGCGAGAGCTCGGCCTGGGTCAGCGGGCGGTCGGTCGCATACGCCCGGGTGGAGCGACGAGCGCGGATGGCGGTCGCAGTCGGCATCGCCGACGCCACCGTGGTCGCCTCGGAGACCTTGGGGAGCACGATCGTCGGTCGGTTCGGATAGCGCTTGTAGAGGTCGACGCTGGATCCCCAGTCGGTGAGCGTCCCGAGGGCATCCAGGATGCCGGGCTTGCTCCACTGGTGATAGATGACCCCGACATCGGACCCGGCCGCGATCGGCGGCGGCTGACGCAAGCCGCGGCCGAGCAGCAGGCCGGCGATCGCCCCGATGCCCAGACCCAGCAGTCCGCGCCGTGAGACCAGCGCCCGCTCGATCCGAGGCGCGGAGGCCGCTGCGGGCGCGGACGGCGAGGGCGAGGGTCGCGGGCCAGCGCGTCGAGCGACCGGATCATTCGGTTCCCGCAGCGAGCGCCAGCGGAAGCGTGCGTAGCCGGTCAGTCGCTGGCGGTTGAGCACGACGTGGACGACGCCGAACGCGGCCATGACGTAGCCGGAGACCGTGTGGTACCAGAAGTCGTTGAGGTCCCAGAGGTCGGCGATGATCCCGGTCAGCGCCGCCGCGACGGCCGCGACGAGGAGGCCGACGCTGGTCAGGAAGTCGAGGTCGTGCAGGTGTCTGGTCATGACGCGTCACCGCTCGATGCCGGGTCGCGACCACCCCTCGCGGGCCGTCGCGGTCCCGCCCGGCGATTCTAGGCCGCGTCGTCCATACGCGGCGCCGGTGCGTGTTCGCACCACATGGCTCGCGTGACGGCTAGCGATCCGCCAGGCCGCACGGCACGATGCGATCCGCGGATGAGGTGGCTGGAGCCACGGGGGACTCCGCGGCACGGGTCCCCGAAACGGTCGCCCTTCACCGTGCCGACATGCCAATGGCGAGACCGACCTCGGCCGTCGGAGGTGATGCGGATGCATCGCAGCATCAAGACCCGGGTCGGGATGGCCCTGTCCGTTGCCGGGCTCGCCCTGAGCCTGAGCGCGGGCGCCGTGTTCGCGGGAGAGGTGACCGGTAACGGCAAGAGCCTCGAGCCGCTCCGTGCGAACTCGATCTGTGCGTACTCGGGCCTCAACGACAAGGTCGCCGGTGAGGGCGACCTCACGTCTCGGACCCAGTCGTGGGGCCAGGACGTGCGCGCGGCCGCCAAGGCCGGCGTCCACGGCCTGGGCGGGGTCCCAGGACAGGCCTGCCGAGGCGGCAGCCTGTAGCACATGGTCAGGGCCCGTCCGACGGGGAGGCGGGCCCCCGACCTCGAACGAATCGTCCGGCGGTCACTCCTCGGTGATGAGCACCAGCTTGTCGCGGGCAGACTCGGCGCCCCAGACCTCGCCCGGGCGGCCCAGGAGCTGGCGCACGGCGGCGGCCTCGCTCGGGAGCTCGACCGGGTCGAACCGCTCGGTCGAGGGATCGAAGCGGACGATCGCGTTCCCACCGAAGTCGGTCAACCACACGATGTCGCGGTCGTCGACGTAGACGGCGTAGGTCTGCGGCGCAGCGCCGGGGAGCTTCCACTCGCGCCAGTCGCCGGTCGCCGGGTCGTGGACGCTGACCTGGCCAGACTCCCACTCGCTGACCCAGATCCGCCCCTGCGAATCGGACCAGACGCGGCGGGCGCCCTGGTTCGCGGTCGGTGGTTCGATGATCGTCGCCTCGCCGGTCGTCGGATCGACCTGAGCGATGTGGCTGCCGGCCAGCGACGCGTACCAGATGTCGCCGCCGGGGGTGGCCGTGATGCCGTACGGACCACGGCCCTCCGGGTCGTCGAAGACGGCCATCTCGCCGGTCGCCGGATCGAGCCGGCCGTAGATCCCGGACTGGCCGGTGAACCACAGGATCCCATCGTCATCGAAGGCGGCCGTGTTGAGGTTCGCCCCGCCGCGGTCGGCGGGCAGCGGGAAGACGGTCACCTCGTCTGTGTCGGCGTCGACCTTGACGATCGCGTTCAGGCCGCCGTCGGTGATCCAGGCGTGCCCGTCCGGGCCGGTGATGACCCCGTGCGGCGACGATCCCGCGCCGAGCGGGATGGTGCTGACGTCGCCGGTGGCCGGGTCGAGATGGCCGAGCGTGCCGTCGTGCTGGCCCGTGTACCAGACGCCGCCATCCGGCGCGGGCGCGACATCGTGTGGGTGCGATCCAGCGACGACCTCGAACTCGCGGACGGTGAGGTCCAGCGCACCGGCCGATGTCGACCCGGACGACCCCGAGGTCGCCTCGACGGACACGGAAGATGCCGTGGTCGTCGACCGGCCCGCACAGGCGGCGAGGACCACCGCTCCCAGCATGACCAGAAGCGGCAGACGGTTCCAATGTCGGATCGACCGTGGCACGTCTCGATGATGCTCCGCTCGACGAGATCGGTCGACTCCATGGTGGACACGGAGAGACCCCGGCCGCGACGGCCAGGGTCTCTCCGGCTGATGGAGGAGCAGGTCGATGGTCAGCGTGTGCCGCTGCTCGCGGGCCGGCGCCGACCGTTCGGCGCCTGCTCGTGTTCGCCCGAACGGGTCGACGTCGGCTCGCGCTGGCCTTTCGAGCTGCCTTGTTGGGTGGCGGTCCCAGGCTCGGCCGAGCCGCGCTCACCCTGGACTCGGACCTGGTTCATGACGTCGCGAACGCCCATGACCTGCTCCGCGAGATCCTCCGCCCGGCGCTTCATCCACCGATCCGCCACGGTCCCGCTGAGGGTCACCTCGCCGGACCGGACCTGCACGTCGACATCGGAGGCATCGATCGAGTCGTCTTCCATGAGGCGATCGCAGACGTCGTCCCGAAGTCGATCATCTGAGCGCTGATAGCCCTTCGGGCCGCGCCCGGCGTAGCCGCCCCGACCACGGGAACTCCAGCCTTGGTCGACACCCTGGAACGCGCCCTGACGGCCCTCAGCCTCCTGGGGCTGGCTCCATCGACGCTCGTCGCCGTAGTCCTGCTCCGAACCGCTCCCGGAACCCTGGTACATGACCGAGTAGTAGCCGACGCCTCGGTAGCCCGGGCCGTAGTAGCGATACGGCACGACGTAGCCTTGCCACTCGCCGCCACCGCTGCTGGATCGCTGGCCCTCGACCTCTCGGCCCTGGCGCGAGCGCGTCATCGCGCTCGTGCCACCTTGCTCGTACTGGCCTGACTCCCGCTCGCCCCGCCCGCGGTCGTCGGGTCCCTCGTCCTGTCGACGGTCATCCATCGTGGCGTCCTCCACGTGCTGTCCGGGGGTCGGAAGCGATGGTGGGCGCTGGTCCGTTGAGTTCGCTCCGCCAAGGAGGCACGCGTGGTTACACGGTCATCACAGGCGGCCTAGCGGGATCGACGCAGGAACGTCCGGAGGTCGCCAACGAGGAGGTCCGGCTGCTCCATCGCCGGGAAGTGGCCGCCGACCGGGAACTCGGTCCAGTGGCCGATCGCCCGGTCCGGATCGAGCAGGGGCCGGACGAACGACTCGGCGCCGAAGACCGCGAAGCCGACCGGGGCCGGTCCCGGCTCGCCCCACTCCTGGGCGTGCATGCTCTCGTAGAGGCTGTGCGCCGCCGACGCGCCGGTCCGGGTGAACCAGTACAGGCTGACGTTGGCCAGCAGCTGGTCGAGGTCGACCGCGTCCTCGAGACGCTCGGCCGATGGATCCGTCCAGGCCTGGAACTTCTCGACGATCCAGGCCAGCTGGGCGACCGGCGAGTCGGTCAGGGCGTAGCCGATCGTCTGGGGGCGGGTCGACTGGAGGCGCAGGTAGCCCTCGTCGTCCTTCGACGACGCCATCAGCGCCTCGATCCGGGCCCGCTCGTCGTCCGACAGGCCGTCGCGCTGGGTCGGGTCACCGCTCCACGAGGCGAAGGTGACGGCCGTCGGCGCGTCCGAGGTGACGTGGACGGCGACGACCCGCTCCGGGTCGGCGGCGCTCATCCCAGCCGCGATCCCGGCACCGATATCGCCACCGGCCACGGCGTAGCGCTCGTAGCCGAGCTCCTGCATGAGGACCGCGAACGCGCGGGCCATCCGGCCGCTCGTCCAGCCCGTCTCCATCACCGGCGTCGAGAACCCGAAACCCGGGATCGACGGGACGACGACGTGGAAGGCATCGGCCGCGATCGCCGCCATGGCTGGCCGGGTCGGTCAGCGGGCCGATCATCCGAGCGAACTCGATCGGCGAGCCCGGCCAGCTGTGGAGCAGGAGGAGCGGCAGCGCGTCAGCGACGTCGCTCCGTGCGTGGAGCGCGTGGATGATCTGGCCGTCGATCGTCGTCGTCACCTGCGGGATGGCATTGAGCGACGCCTCCTGGGCGCGCCAGTCGAAGCCGTCCGCCCAGTAGCGAGGCCAGGCGCTGGACCTCGCCCAGCGGCACGCCGCGATCCCAGCCGATGTCGCCGGGGCCGGCGTCGCGGCCAGCGGGTGCGGGCAAGTCGATCGCGCAGGTCGGTCAGCTCGGCGTCCGCGATGGCGATGCGGAACGGCTGGAGGGTCGTCGCGGTCGGTCATCGATGTCGTCCTCGATGCGGGTCGTCAACACCGTCATCATCGCCCGCAAACGTGGTCATCTTCTGACCACATTTCGTGGCAGGATGGACGCGACATGCGAGCCGATCGACTCGTCGCCACGATGCTCATCCTCCAGGCCCGCGGGCGCGTGTCCGCCGGCGAGCTGGCCGCCGAGCTCGAGGTCTCGGTCAAGACCGCGCCGACGCGACCTCGAGGCGCTGGCGATCGCCGGCGTGCCGGTCTACGCGCAGCCGGGCCGGAACGGCGGCTGGTCGCTGCTCGGCGGGGCACGGACCGACCTCTCAGGCCTGACCGCCGACGAGGCCCGGACGCTGTTCCTCCTGGCCGGACCGTCGGCCCGGGTCGCACCGGAGGCGAAGGCCGCCCTGCGCAAGCTCGTCCGCGCGCTCCCCGAGCCGTTCCGGGCGGAGGCGGCCAAGGCCGCCGAGGCTGTCGTCATCGACCCGGCGCGCTGGGGCCGGACCCGCCTGCCGGCTCCCCCATCGTTCGAGGCCCTCCAACGCGCGGTCATCGACGGCATCCAGGTGCGGCTCGCCTACGCCGACCGACTGGGCCGCGCGACCGATCGCGTCGTCCATCCACTCGGCCTCGTCCAGAAGGGCCATCTCTGGTACCTCATCGCCGGGACGGGCTCGGGCGACGCTGCGGAGACGGACTGCGGACGTTCCGGATCGACCGCATCCGAGCGGCCGAGCCCACGGGCGATCCGGTCGTCCGGCCGGACGGGCTTCGACCTGGCCACCGCCTGGGAAGCCGCCCGGCAGCGCACCGAGGCGCGACGCCAGCGCGAGGCGCGCGACGGTCCGCGTCGGCGCGGACCGGCTCCCCGGGCTGCGGGCGCAGTTCGGCGATGCCCTGACCGTCGTGGCGACGCTCGACGACGGCCGCGCCGAGCTCGAGGTCCACGCCGAGAGCCTCGAGACGCTGGCCAACGGGCTCGCCGGCTGGGGCGATGACCTCGAGGTCATCGCCCCGGACGAGGTCCGCGCCGTCGACTGGCGTCGATCGGCGCCGAGCTCGTCGCCCGCTACGCGTGATCGGCCGCCGGGCGCGCCGGCCGCTACTCGGTGACCGTGAGCGCTCCGATCATGCCCAGGGCGGCATGCGGCGCCCCGGTCGCGGGGTCGGGAACGAAGCAGATGAACGCGTAGTTGCCAGCCGGCAGGTCGACGTCCATCGTGATGGTCTCGCCCACGGCGACCCCGGCCACGCCACCCGCCGTGGTGAACGGCGGCGGTCCGCTGGGCGCCTCGCTGGCGGTGAACATCCCGAGCAGGTCGGTCGCGGCGACGCCGTCGGCGAGCTTGACGATCGTGGCCTCGTGCGGCTGCGGACCGGCATTCGTCACCGTCACGGTGTGCGGACCGGTGGTCAGCGTATCCAGCCCGACGAAGGCGAAGTCCTGGAGCGTGACCGCCGAGTCGCCGGCCGGGACGTCGGCCTCGACGGCCGGCTCCGTGACCTCGAGCGGGGCGATGATGCCCTTGGCCAGGTGCGGGACGCCGTCGGCCGACTGGACGAAGCACAGGAACACGTAGGCGCCCGGCGTCAGGTTGGACGTCGTCGAGCGCGCGTCGCCCGGCTGGACGCCGGTCGGCCCACCGGCAAGGGTCAGGAGCCCGAGCGCGGCCGCCTCATTTTCCTGGAGGGTGGTCAGCAGGGTCTCCAACGTCGTCCCGTCGGCGAGCTTGGCGACCTGGGCCTGATGCTCCTCAGCGCCGGCGTTGGTCAGCGTGACCTTGGTCAGGCCGGCCGGGATGGACGCGGGCAGGGCGAAGGCGAAGTCGGTGCCTTCGACGGCGAGGTCCTGGACCGTCGCCGCGGCGGCCGACGCGGACGGCGCGACGGACGGCGCGATGCTGGCCGGCGCCACGCTCGCGGGTGCCTCGCTGACGGGCGCCACGCTCGGCGCCGTCGAGGCGCCGGTGCCCGAGCACGCGGCGATCACGAAGATGGCCGCGGCGGCGAGGGCGGCGAGCGGCCGTCGCCCGCGTCGCGCGGGTTCGATCCGGGGTGATAGTCGATCGGTCATGTCCGATCCCTCCTCAGGGCGTGGCGACGGCATCGTCGAGCAGCGTGATCCCTAGGTAATATCATTGACTGCACGCTGATGTCAATAGATTACGGCATGGGCATCTGGCACGCGACCAACGGGCTCCGCGTCGATCCAGAGGCCGAGCACCGCTAACGCTACTGCGGCATCGTCCTGACATCGTTACGAGCCGGGTCCCAGAGGCTTACAGGTGCGAGACAGCCCGATCGAGATGAGCGGTGGACGGTCGCGTCAGCCGGCTGCGATCTCGCCGAGCCAGCGCCGGTAGTCGATCGACACCCGGTCGACGCCCTTGATGTGGAGCTCCTCGGACAGGTCGATAGGCAGCTCCTCGGGTCGCTGCGACTCGACGACGACGCGGTCCTGCTCGAGGATGACCTGCTGGAAGTCGATGAACCGCTGGTCCTCGGCCGGGTCGAGCTCGTAGTTCCGGGCGTTCCAGGTGAAGTTGCGGGTCGTCTTGGCCGAGACCGGGCATGAAGCCACGAACAGGACGAAGTGGCGGTCGTCCTCGAGCGGCTGGTCCAGGCGGACGGTGAACGGCATCGAGATCGTGTAGTGCGATGGCTCGCGCTGGATGCGCTCCCGCGCCCGGTGTCGCCCTTCAGGTCGGTCGCGGGCTCTTCGATGCCGAGGCGGAACCACAGGGTCGTGCCGGTCCGGATGACGTCATGGTCCGGGATCTCCGGCTTCGTCCGGTCGCCCAGGATGCCCTCGTGGACCCACGCGAAGTGGCTGAAGTCGACGAAGTTCTCGACCCGCCGGGCGGCGCTGCAATGCCAGTCGTACTGCGGGATCTTGATCGTCCGGTAGGTCGCGTCGTCCCACTCGGGGAAGTCCGGGAGCGGCAGCATCGGGGTGTCATCGAGGCAGACCCAGATGAGGCCGGCGTGCTCGGCGGCGGCATAGGGCTTGATCCGCGCCTTGCGCGGGATGTTCGTCCCGTGGCTCGAGGGGATCCGCGTGCAGACGCCGTCGGGTCGTAGGTCCAGCCGTGGTACGGGCAGACCAGGCAGCCATGCTCGACCCAGCCCAGGGACAGGGCCGTCCCCCGGTGCACGCACAGGTCCTTGAACGCCCGGACCTGACCGTCGAGCCGGACGAGGACGATGGGCTCATCGAGGAGCGTCGCGGCTACGGGTCGATCTACGAGCTCATCCGCCCACAGGACCGGGTGCCAGAACCGCCGGAGCTGCCGGTACAGAGCAGCCTCGCCGGCCCGATCCAGTCGGTTCTTCGTCATCGCCGGGCGGTCAGCCGTCGTCCTTCGGCTTCGACGCCCACGTCGGGTCGAAGCCGGTCAGCCATTCGGTGTCGAACCGGCCCGCGCCATGGATGGCCGTCAGCCGGAGCACGTCGTCGCCGGTGTTCGTGAACCCGTGCGCCTCGCCAGGCGGGCTGACGACGATGTTGCCGCCTTCGACGACGACCGTCCGCTCGCCGATCTGGAAGGTCGCCCGGCCGGACTCGACGATGAACACCTCGGCGTACGGGTGGCGATGGAGCTTGGGCCCGACGCCCGGCTGCGAGTGGACGAGGATGACCGAGAACGGCACCTCGCCGTGCTCCGCGCCGACGAACTCGTGGGCGTGCTCGGTGTGCTCCAACTCGTCCATCGGGACGATGTGCCCCGACGGCTGATCGAGTTCGGTCACGGCCGATCAGGCACGGGCCAGCCTCGCCAGGTCGGCCGCGGTCTGGCGGGCTTCGGTGGCCGCGGCTTCGACGATGGCCATGGCATCGTCGACCCGGGTCTCGCCGAAGACCGGCGCCTCGGCCCGGCCCCACGCGGCCAGGACATGACGGATGAGGCGGTCGATCTCGGTCGGTCGATGGTCGATCAAGACCACCGTCTTCTCGATCTGGATGACGTGCTCGGCGATGTGCGACGACCAGCGACCGATCCGGAAACCCATATCGACGGCGAAGCCGGCCCAGCGACCACCGAAGCGTAGATGGTCGGCCGGGAGACCGGCCAGGCGCTCGGTCGTGCGGTCGACGACCGCGTCCAGGCGATCGCGCACCTCGGTCGGCGTGCCCGCGCCCTCGGCCTCCTCGGTCGGCAAGGCATCCCAGATCGCCTCCGGCGCGTGCGCCGGCAGGGTCGGATCGTCGACGCGGAGCCCCTGCGACTGCCACCACGCCGTCCCGACGCCGTAGCCGCGTTGCCCGCCGACGACGTGACCCATCGTCTGGCGGATGGTCCACTCCTCGCCGCCCGGGTCGGCGTCCCAGGCCGCATCCGGCAGGCCGGCGAGGATGCCCTGGAGATCCCATCGAGCGGTCGTCATCGGAGCGATGAGGTCTGCCGTGCGACCGCGATCGACTCCGCTCAGTCGTTGCGTGGCGGCGGCGTCGATGCCCGCGAGGTCGAACGACTCGGCGATCCGGTAGAAGCCGTAGCGCAGCTCCTCCTCGCTGTCGCCCTTCCAGGCCCACGGCCGCGGCAGGGCGTCGTCCGGGATCGTTCGCAGGTCGGCGACCGTGGCCAGCACGTCGCGTCGTGCCGCGAGCAGGGCCGGCGGGACGGGCCGGGGCCGGATGCCCTCGGTATAGCGGTCCAGGTCGGGGTCGAGGATCGTCATCGGCCTAGCCTACACAGCGCCGGTTCCCTCGACGCCCTGCGGTCGATATCGTTCGACCATGGCCACGCCACCGGTCGACCGCATCTGCCACTGCCGGATATGCGTGCCCGAAGGCACGGATCCGGCGTCGCTCGACGACCACGATCGGAAGCTGCTGACGGATGTCGCCCGCCGCGGCTGGCACCTGGTCCAGATCCCGGATGACGAGATCGCTCGCGGGTGGGTCTTCTCCGTCGGCATGTGGCACACCCTGGGCAGCCCGGAGCTGATCGTGCTCGGGCTGGAGGTGGCGAACGCGGCACGGCTGCTCAACCAGCTCGGTGATCGCGTCGGTGCCGGGCTGGTCCTGGGTCCCAACGCCGTCGAGCGCGACCTGTTCGAAGGCGACGAGATCGTGACCTTCGAGCCGGTCCATCACTCGTGGTACGTCCCGCTGCTCGGCTACGCGATGTGGTTCGCCCAGGAAGCGCCCCTGCCGGTCGTGCAGGTCATCTGGTCCGACCGCCTCGGTCGCTGGCCGTGGTCCGCGGACGCCGACGTCGCCCATCGCCACGGCCAGCCAAGGCTCTCGATCCCGGCCAGGGAGCATCGCCAGGGCGCCTGGAGCGCGGTGCTCGCCCCCGACCCGTGGCCCTTCGCCGACGCCCCGGAGACGTTGGTGTTCACGACCGGCCGGATCGCCCTCGACGGTGCGGCCGTGACCGGGGTCGCTCATGACGTCGACGGATCGTGGCAATTCCTCGACGGCGGCTCGGTCACCCGCGCCGACATCGAGCTGGTCCACCTGGCGCACGTCATCGGGGCACACCCCGGACTCGCCGAGGTCATGGATCTGGCGCCCGGTCAGGAAGCGTGGCTGACAGACGGTCACTGGGTTCGCCGGGCGATCGCCGGGGACACGACGTGACCGGCCGACCGGGCGATACTGGACCGGCCCCCGACCCCGCCACGAGGTGACCGACCATGGATCTCAACAGCCTGCTCATCGGGTCCGAGGACCCGCAGCGCCTGGTCGACTACTACACGAAGCTGTTCGGTGCGCCAGCGATGAGCGACGGCGGGTACACCGGCTGGCAACTCGGCAGCGGGTGGCTGACCGTCGGGCCGCATGACCAGGTCAAGGGCAAGAACGGCCATCCGGGCCGGCTGATCTGGAACATCGAGACGACCGACGTGAACGGCACGTTCGAGCGGTTCAAGGCCGCCGGCGCGATCGTCGTCGCCGAGCCATACAGCTTCGAAGGTGCCCCCGACTCACGCATCGCGACCCTGGCCGACCCGGATGACAACTACTTCCAGCTTATGACCCCGATGGAGCCGAATCCCGCCTGACGGTCGTCAGGCCTCCATGCCGGGCGGTGGCGTCAGCCCGTAGCGGCTCACGATGTCGGGCAGCCAGGCCGGGCGGGCGAACGGCAGCTCGTACTTGGCGGCGAGCCGACCGATCTCGTCCGGCGGCAGCCCCGCCGTCCCGGACAGCTCGACGAACTCGCGGAAGAAGCGCTCGAAGCCGGCTGGCGCGATGACCTCGATCATCCGCGCCTCCACGTCGCCGGCGTTCCACATGGCGTGGACCTCGGCGCGTGGCTTGACGATGTAGCCGCCAGGGCCCAGGACGACCTCCTGGTCCTCGGAGCGGAAGCCGATGTCGCCTTCGAGGACGATGGAGTACTCGTCCTCTCGGGTATGGATGTGCGGCGGGACCAGCGCCCCGACGGCGAAGGTGTGCTCGACGATCGACAGGCCGCCGCCGGCGTCGTCACCGTCGATCTTGAAGATCACGCCGACCCCCTTGGCCAGCTCGCCCCGATCGCCATCGCCGGGCGGGACGACCTTGAGTCGGGCGCCGGTCGTCGTTGCGGACGTCATGTCGGATCTCCCTTGCTCGCACGAATCAGTGAACAGGGGTGTATCGTGAACATCGGACCAGCATCTGTCAATATGAGTGAGCACGTGCGTACCACGAAATCTCGGCCCTACCGGATGACCCAGCGCGCGGCGTCGGTCGACGAGACACGGCGGCGGATCACCGCGGCCGCCGCGCGCCTGCACACGACGATCGGGCCGGCCCAGACGTCCATCGCCGGGATCGCCGAGGAAGCCGGCGTGACGAGGTTGACCGTCTACCGCCACTTCGCCGACCTCGATGAGCTGTTCGTCGCGTGCCGGGCGCATTGGCGGGCCGATCATCCACCGCCGGATCCGGCGGCATGGGCCGGCATCGTCGGGCTGGAACTTCGGGTCCGCGAGGGCCTGACCGCCCTGTACGGCTGGTTCGAGGCCCACGCCGAAGAGCTCTATCCCATCAATCGGGACTTCGCCTCGATGCCGGCCACGGCCCGCGAGTCCACCCGGGCCGACCAGCGGGCCCTGGCCGACCTGCTGTGCGGGTCGGACGTGCCATCCGGCCCTGACGGCGAACGGGCCCGCGCCGTCGCCCGGCACCTCGTGGATTATCGAACGTGGCGGTCGTTGTCGGTCGACCAGGGCCTGGCGCTCGACGACCTCGTCGACACGGCCGTTCAGATGCTGTTGGCGGTGGGTCGGCGCGCGAGCTGACCTCGGACGACCGCCTCGAACCGGTCACGAGGTCACCCCGCGGGGCCGCCAAAGGTCCTGTCGACAGGGCGGGTGCGACGGGTAGGCTGCGGCGGAACCGCCAACCGGATGAGGCATCTATGACGACGCGGCCGCCCCAGCGACGTACCGCGCTGCTCCTGCTCACGGCCTTCGTCGTGGCCTGCACGCCCGGCCAGGCCACACCTGGCCCGTCCGCGAGCACGGCAGCGGTCGCCGCCGTCGCCACGCCCGAGGCGACGGCCTCGCCGGCGCCCACAGCGACGCCGGAACCGACGGCGACGCCCGAACCGACGCCAGCACCGACCCCGGAGCCGACCGCGACCCCCACGCCGTGGAAGGCGTACACGTCGAAGCGGTTCAAGTACGCCATCAAGGTCCCGCCGGACTGGATCGTCACCCCCGGCAACGCGTCCCGCCAGGACCGCTTCGACGGGTTCGGCCCGCCGGTCGTGTTCGCCAACCGCGACGTCATCAAGGGCGACATCTCCATCTCGCGCACCGTGTCGAACGCCGTCGCCTACATGAAGAGCCACTTCAAGGCCAAGGTCCGGTCGAACAAGTCGATCCGATTGCGCGGCTATCGAGGTCGGATCCTGACCCTGGATGCGACCGACGACGGCGTGACGTACCGGGTCCAAGCGATCATCGTGGGCAAGGGCCGGGTGGGCTACTTCCTCGAGGTCTGGGGCCTCCGCGAGAACGCCAAGGCGGATGCTGCCCTGTTCAAGCGCATCTACAAGACGTGGCGGCCGAAGACCTGATCCGGTCCGGGCGGCCGCGCTGGACGACACCCGGCTACGAGGCGCACCACGAAGATTGATCCCAACCCCCATCCGTGGACGTCTATCCAAATGGGCGACCGACTGGGACGCCATGCCCCTGCCGTCACCGCCGCCCGAGCAGGCCTGGGAGGCTGCCATGGGACGTACCACGACCCGGCCACGACGTTGGCGCACGGGCGCCGCGGCACTGGTCATCGCGGTGAGCAGCGTGCTCACCGGAAGCGCATCGGCCCTCGCCGTCGATCCGACGGACATGGTCCTCGACTGGAACGAGAACGCGGTCAATGTCCTCGGAGCGGGGACGGCCGCGGTCCCGCCGGGACTCGGCCAGGGTCCACCGGTCTCGGCGATCCACCTGGCGATGGTCCAGGGCGCGGTCTATGACGCGGTCAACGCCATCGACGGCACGCGCGAGCCGTATCTGGACGGACTCCCGTCGGCCTCGGCCAGCGCCTCGCAGGCGGCCGCCGCCGCGCAGGCCGCGCACGACGTCCTCGTCGGCTTGACCCCGGCCACGTTGCCGCTGGTCAAGGCCCGCGTCGACGGCATGCTCGTCACATCGCTGGGCGAGATCACCGACGGACCGGCCAAGACGGCCGGGATCGACCATCGGCGCCGCGGCGGCCGCGGAGATGCTGCGCGTCCGAGCCAACGATGGCCGCTTCGGATCCGCGACCTGGCAGCCTGGCACCGGCGTCGGGGTATGGCAGCTCGTCCTGCCCGCCAACGCGAACGTGTTCGCCTGGGTCAAGGACGTGGACCCGTTCGTCATCGACTCGGCGGATCAGTTCCGGACCAAGGGTCCGTTGTCGATCCGGAGCCCCAAGTACGCGGCCGAGTTCAACGAGGTCAAGGCCAAGGGCGCCCAGGTCGGCGACACCCGGAATGAGGCCGAGAATCTCCTGGCCAGCTTCGTCTCGGCCAATCCGATGCCGTTCATGAACCGCGGCTTCCGCGAGATCGCGGCCGCCGAGGGGCTGACCACGGCCGAGCAGGCGCGCCTGTTCGTGATGGCGTCGATGGCCTCGGCCGACGCGCTCATCGCGTGCTGGGATGACAAGTTCCACTACAACTTCTGGCGACCCCAGACGGCCATCCGCGCGGCGGCGACCGACGGGAACCCACGAACCTCAGCGAATCCGGACTGGTTGTCCCTCTACGGGACGCCCGGCTATCCGGACCATCCGTCCGGCTACAACTGCTACACGGCCGGGATGATGCACAGCGCCAGGCTGTTCTTCGGGAATGACCATATGGACTTCTCGCTGACCAGCCCGGGCACGGCACCGCTCCCCGGATCGACCCGCGAGTACCACCAATTCACGGACGTCATCGACGACACGATCGATGGCCGCATCCTGACCGGCTTCCACTTCCGGACGCCGGATGTCCAGGGTGCCGGCATCGGACGGGGCGTCGCCAAGTGGACGGAGAAGCACCACTTCGGGCTCGTTCACTGACCCACCCCTAGTGGCCTCCCGGCCCCCGGCGACCCTGCCCCTCTCGGGCGGGGTCGTCGGGGGTCGGCGGCTGTTCGAGCCCGAACGGTCCTCGTGCGGCATCCTGTCCCTGGCGCCCGACCGACGGCGCGACAGGTGGCCAAGGAGGTCGTATGCGTTTGGGCGTGGTCGTTCCGCAAGGGTGGACCGGTGAGTACGACGGCTGGGACCCGGTCGATGCCTGGGCGCGCACGGTCGCTGTGGCCCAGCAGGCCGAGGGGCTCGGCTTCGAGTCGATCTGGCTGTTCGACCACCTGCACACGGTCCCCGACCCGACCGACGAGATCACGTTCGAGTCGTTCACCTCGCTGAGTGCCCTGGCCGCCCTGACCGAGCGGGTCCGGATCGGCCACATCGTCATGTGCACGGCGTTCCGCAACCCGGGCCTGGCGGCCAAGATGATCTCGACCATGGACACGATCAGCGGCGGGCGGATGGAGCTCGGGATCGGGGCCGGCTGGAAGCGCGAGGAGTGGCTCGCCTACGGCTACGACTTCCCATCGACGAAGGAACGCCTCGCCCGCCTGCGCGACGACCTCGAGATCGTCACCCGGATGCTGGCCGGCGACCGGCACGAGCACGCGACCTACGACGGGCACGACTCGCGCGTCCGCGACGCCCGCAACGTCCCCAAGCCGATCCAGCGGCCGCGCGTGCCGATCATGGTCGGCGGCAACGGGCCGGAGGTGACCTGGCGACTGGCCGCGCGATTCGCCGACGAGCTCAACCTCGACGGGATGTCGCCGGCCGAGGTCGACGAGGCGCTCCCGATCATCCGGGCCCGCTGCGAGGAGATCGATCGCGATCCGGCGTCGCTGCCCGTCTCGATCCACCTGTGGTGGGGCGACATCGAGGCGACCGGCCAGCAGCGCGTCGACCTCCTGGCCGCCCATCGCGAGCAGGGCATCGCCCGCGGCATGGGCCTCGTCCAGGCATCAGCCCGGACCGACGAGGCGCTCGCGTCGCTGCGCGCGGACGCGCTGGCCGCCGGGGTCGAGTTGGCCTAGTCGCCCCGCGCCTTGGCCTCGGCCATCGCAAGCCGGATCTCATCGGCGTGCTCGCGCAGGCGACGCGCGGCGATCATCGACCGCGGGGTGATGGACCCGGCCGGGGTCATGAGCACCCAGTCGGTCAGGAGGTCGAGCGGTCGCTCGGCGCGCTCACCGATCCGGAGGTCGACGGCGAACGGCTCGTTGACCAGCGTGGCGTCGACCGTGCCATCGCCGAATCCGTCGACCGTGAACCACAGGTGCTCCCGGCTGTCGTCGGGCGTCGGATAGCCGAGCTTCACGAGGGCGACCGGCTCGAACTCCGCGAACTCGCGCAGGCACGCCTGCAGGACGCCGATCGTCGCCTGGGCACGCTCGGCCATCAGCGTCGTGGTCGCCGTCGGGAAGTAGATGACGAAGTGCTCCAGCGGCGGTCGCCGGGCCAGGTGCAGGGGTTCCGGGCGGTCCCCCCGGCCGAAGCCCAGGACGCGTCGCCCGGCGGGCTCGCACAGGACCGATCGACGGTCGTCGTGGTCGCTCGCGTCGCGCAGCGCGGCCATCGCCGGATCGGCCTCGCGCTGGAACGACGCCGCCGGCACGAGCCGGGCCTCGCCACCCGGTTGCCCGAACGCGAAACGCGCCTGGTCCGGCCCGATCTCGCCGTCCAGGATCATCGTGGCGATGGCCCGGATCGGGTCGGCGCAAGCGTCGACGAACTCGGGATGCGGCGCCACGATGTCGAGGTCGAACCGGCCGAGCTCCGCCAGGCCGTGGCTGTGGAGCCAGCGGACCGGGCCCTCCGGGGACGAAGCCGGGTCGGCCGCCGGGTCGGCCGCCGGGCCGTCGTCGTCGATGACGCTGTGGAGGCAGTACAGGGCCTCGATGTCGAGGTCGGCATCGTGGGCCAGCTCGTCCGTCAGCGCGGCGCGTGACCACGGCAACTCCGAGGCGAGGTCGAGGGCGATGACGCCGTCGTCACCGAGCACGTCGTCAGCGATCCGGAGCATCGTCTTGCGGTCACGGAGGACGTCGCGACGCTTGGCCGGCACGCGCAGGCCGACGCTCGAGGAAGAGCCGAACGCGGCCGCCTTCTCGGCGTCGGACAGGCTGTTGGCGAAGCGGATCGCGTCGTCGATCAGCGGCGCGTCGCGCCCGCACCACAACTCGGCCGAGCCATGGGTCGGGTGCTCCAGTTGCAGCGCCCACAGCGCATCGTCCATCCGCCGCTCGGTCAGGGTGTAGCCCTGGTCACGGAGACGCAGGAAGGCGTCGACGGGCGGCGGTGCCGTCCCCGGGAAGTGGACGGCCGCGATGCTCGGCTGGTCGCGCTGGAGGAACCCGAAGACCACGCGCCGACCCTACCCGACGCCGTCAAGGCCCCGCCATTCGGCGGGGCCCTGGAAGGTCACATCGGGTCGTCGGCGATGACGCTCAGGATGTTGCCGGCTGGGTCGCGGAACCAGGCGATGGTCGGCCCGTTGTCGCGCATGATCCCCTTGGCGTCCTGGTCGAATCCCTCGAACCGGGCCATCGGGACGCCCTGCTTGGTCAGCCGCTCGACAGCGGCGTCGACGTCCTTCACCTGGAAGTTGAGGATCGTGTACTCCGCCGGCTCGTGCTCCGGGCGGGGATAGACGAGGACATTGGCCTTGCTGCCCGGGAGGTGGAGCTCGAACATCGAGCCGTCGCCGAGGTCCTTGGTCTCGACGCCGAGCTTGTCGCGGTAGAACGCTCGGGCGGCCTCGATGTCGTTGACCCCGAAGCCAGAGAACGCGGTCGTGTCACGGAACATGGTCAGACTCCTTCCCGTTCGACCTCACGGTGCTGGACCGGGCGAAACGGGGTCCTAACGGCGCCTTCGGTCCACCTCACAACGGCATCAGAGCGTCGCCCCACCGTGCGTGGGCGGGCATACTCGTGGCATGCGCTTCCGAACGACGCTCCAACAGGAAGGCAAGAGCGCGACGGGCTTCAGTGTCCCGGCCGACGTCGTCGAGGCCCTCGGCCAGGGCAAGAAGCGGCCCCCCGTGACGGTGACCATCGACGGCTACACCTACCGGAGCACGATCGCCGCGTACGGCGACGTGTTCATGCTCCCGCTCGCGGCCGAGCATCGCGAGGCGATCGGCGCCAAGGCCGGCGACGAGCTCGACGTCGACTTGGAGCTCGACACCGCCCCGCGCGAGGTCGAGGTCCCGCCGGACCTCGCGGCGGCGCTCGACGCGGACCCCGCGGCCAAGGCGACGTTCGACGGGCTGTCCTACAGCAACCAGCGCTGGCACGTGCTCAACGTCGAGGGCACGAAGAACCCTGAGACGCGCCAGCGGCGCGTCGAGAAGTCCATCGCGACGCTTCACGAAGGCAAGCCCCGCTGAACGACGAGCCGTCCGGGTCGGAGCCGGTCGTCGCCGTCTACGGCACGCTGCGCCGGGGCGAGCGCAACCACGGCCTGCTCGCGGCCGCGACGCTCCTGGGCGCGGGGACGATCGACGGCACCCTCCACGACGTCCCGCGGGCGCCGTATCGGCCGTATCCCTACCCGGCCCTCGTCGCCGAGCCGGCCGGGCGGGTCGTCGTCGAGGTCTATCGACTCGCCGGCACGCGTGACCTGGCCACGCTCGACGCCCTCGAGCACTACGACCCGACGGACGAGGCCGCCTCGCAGTACCTCCGCCGCCGGGTCCGGGTCCACGACGGACCCGTCCCCGAGGCGTGGGTCTACGAGTACGCCGGCCCGCCCGACGAGCTCGGGCAGGTCATCGCCGATGGCGACTGGGTGGCGTTCCGCTCCGACTGACGACGGGCGTCGCCGTCAGCCGCCCGGTGCCACGTTCTGGTTGCGGTGGAACAGGTTGGTCGGGTCGTAGCGACCCTTGATCTCGGCGAGCCGATCCCAGGTCGCGCCCGGATACGCCTGCCGGACGCGCTCAGGACCCTCGTCACCGACGAAGTTGACGTAGGCGGCCGGCTCACCCTGCTGCAGGGCCGCCGAGAACGCATCGAGCCAGGCCTGGCGCGCGACCTGATCGTCCGGCCCTTCGTAGAAGGCGGCCAGGTTGAGCATGATCGGGCGCTGGCGATGGGCGTAGGCCGTGGCGTCCGCCGGCACGCGGGCGATGGCCCCGCCCAGGATCCGGATCTGAGCGACGCGCATGGCGGCGTCCGACGCGGACAGGTGGTCCATGATCGTCGCCGCCTCGGCCGGGCCCAGCCGGTCCACGAAGAGGTTGGTCGCGACGGCGGTCGGATGGTAGCTGTCGTCCTCCGGCGGGTAGATCTCCGGGTACGGCGAGGGCTTGAGCATGTCGGCCAGCGGCTCCGCCAGGGCCCGGAACGGGGCGAGGGCCGCTTCGCCGGCGTCCGTGTCCCCCGCGTACACGAGGATCGCGAAGATGACCAGCTCGCCGTGCCGATCCTCCGGCACGAACGGCAGCGGCGGGCAGGGCATGACATTGCCGATGCCGGACAGCTCGTCCGGTGCGGCCTGGGAGGCGGCCACGAATCCGGCGATCGTGTCGGCCGTCGCCGGCAGCACCAACATGCCGCCGACCATCTGCTTCACCTCGTGGAGGCGGTACTGGAAGCGCGTCGCGACGCCGAAGTTGCCGCCGCCACCGCGGATCGCCCAGAACAGGTCGGGCTCCGTCTCGGCGTCGACGTGGCGGATCCGCGCGTCGGCGGTCACGAGCTCGGCCGCCAGCAGCGAGTCGATGGTCAGGCCGTACTTGCGGCCGAGGTAGCCGACGCCGCCGCCGAGGGTGATCCCCCGAGCCCGACCGAGCCCGTGTCACCGAACCCGGTCGCCAGGCCGTGCTCACCGGCGGCCTTCGTGTACGCCCCGGCGGTCAGGCCGGCGCCGGCCCACGCGGTCCGCCCCTCGACGTCGAGGTCAAGGCTGTCGAGGTCGCGCACGTCGATGACGATGCCGCCCTCGGTGAGGCCGTGGGCGGCGCCACTGTGGCCGCCGCTGCGGACGGCCAGCTCGATGCCGGCGTCCCGGGCGGTCGTCACGACGAGTGCGACATCGGCCGCATCGGCGACGCGGGCGATCGCGGCCGGATGGATGTCGAAGCCGCCCGGGACGATGACGCGGAGCTCGTCGTACTCGGGCTCGGCCGGGGTCACGACGCGACCGGTCAGGCCGCCTCGCAGGGTCTCGATCGCGGCGTCGACGTCCGGGGTGGTGGGTGCCTGGGTCATCGGTCGACCTCCTTTGCGGCTGGATCAGGCGTCCGGGGCGGACGCGGGGGTCAGGGACGGGGTCGGCTGGTCGGCCGGCACGTGGTCGGCGGTCTCGGCCCCGCTGGGCGGCGGGACGTCGCGCAACTGGGTCAGGGCGACGAGCGCCACGCCGATGGCCAGGATCGTGCTGATGATGGCCACGACCTGCATCCCATCGACGAACGCGGTCTGAGCGACGTCGAGGACCGCCGTCCCGAGCTGGCCGGGGAGCTGCGCGGCGACGCTCACGGCACCACCAAGGGTATCGCGGGCGACGTCGACCATCTGGTTCGGGATCGCCGACGGCAGGTCGTCGCTCACCGAGCGGCGATAGATCGCGATGCCGATGCTCCCGAGCAGGGAGATGCCGAGGGCGCCGCCCAGCTCGGCACCGGTCTCCGAGATCCCGGAGGCCGCACCGGCTCGCTCCGGCGGCGCGGACCCGACGACCAGCTCGGTCGTCAGCCCGAACACCGGGGCCAGGCCCAGGGAGATGACCACCGAGGCCAGGACGACGACCGCGAGGCCTTCGGCGCGATCGACCTGGGTGAGCATCGCCAGCCCGACCGCGGCCACGATCAGCCCGCCAGCCATCAGGTGGGACGGACGGATGTAGCGGAGCAGGCGCGGCGCGGCGTTGGAGCCGATGGTGAAGGCGATGGCCGAGGGCACGGACCACAGGCCGGCCTCGAGCGGCGACAGGCCGAGCACGAGCTGGAGGTACTGGGCGACGAACAGGAAGTAGCCGATCGACATGAAGATCGCCAGGAAGTTGATCGACAACGCCGCCCGGAACGTCGGGATCCGGAACAGGGCCAGGTCGATCATCGGATCGGTCAGGCGGCGCTGACGGCGGATGAACATGGCGCCAGCGACGAGGCCGACGGTGATGGCGACGAACGGCTCGGGGCCCAGCCCATCCTGGGCGACCTGCTTGAGCCCGAAGATCACGCTGAGGATCGCGACGAGCGACAGGGCCGCGCTGGCGAGATCCAGGCGCCCGGCGTCCGGGTCGCGGTACTCGGGCAGGATGATCGGCCCCAGGACGAGCAGCAGCGCCATGACCGGCACGGAGATGAGGAAGACCGAGCCCCAGGCGAAGTGCTCCAGGAGCACGCCACCGACGACCGGGCCGAGGGCGCTGCCCACCGAGAACGCGGAGATCCAGACGGCGATGGCGCGCGTCCGCTGACCCGGGTCCTGGAACATGCTGAAGATGAGCGACAGGGTCGACGGCGCCAGCGTCGCGCCGGCGATGCCGAGCAGGGCCCGGTTGACGATGAGCATCTCGGCGCTCGTCGAGAAGGCGGCCAGGACCGAGATGGCCCCGAAGGCGGCCGCACCGATGAGCAGCAGGCGACGCCGGCCGATCCGGTCGCCTAGGGTGCCCATCGTCACCAGGAAGCCCGCGACCATGAACCCGTAGATGTCGATGATCCACAGGAGCTGGGCGCTGGTCGGCCGGAGGTCCTCGCTGATGGCGGGAACGGCCAGGTGGAGGACCGTCAGGTCCATGACGTAGACGAGGCAGGCGAGGGCCAGGACGCCGAGGCCCAGCCACTCGCGACGGCCGGCGCGCACCGGCGCCGAGGTCGGGGTCGGGGTGGTCGCGGTCGCGGTCATGCGGGCACCTCCACGAGCGTGGCGAGCTTGGCCAGGCTCTCGGTCCAGAACGCCGTCGCGCCACGGGCCGCGAGGGCCTCCAGGTCCTCGACCGACGCGAATCGGGTCGACACCGTCAGGCGGGTGCGACGCGGTGCGATGGCCTCGAAGTCGACGGTGACGTCCATGACCGGCAGAGGCTGTCGGCCGTGGTTGGCCATGAGCGGCCGCAGGTCGGCGGGGACCGCGTCCGGCGTCATGCGATAGGCGAGACGCTCCGGGGCGACGACGTCGCGGAAGACGCCGGCGACCGGAAGCTCGATACCGTTGGGGCCGATGGTCACGAGACTGAACGTGCCGCCCGGACGCGGGTCGACGCGCACGCCGGCCGTGCCCCAGCCGACCCGACCCCACCAGCGGGCGAGGTGGTCAGGGTCGATCCAGGCCCGGAAGACGAGCTCACGGGAGGCCTCGAACGTCCGGATGAACCGGGTCTCGAGCGGGTCGTGGCCGGAGGTCCCGACCATCGCGCCGACCGGCGTCTGGTCGAGGGTCGTCATGACCCTGACCCCGCGGACCCGTCCGAACCGTCCAGCGAGCGGACCATGGCGTCGATGAGCTCCTCGGTCCCCTGCCGGCGCTGGGCCACGTCGTCCAGCCCGTCGAGGTAGACCCCGTGCTCGGTGACGGTCAGCCGGGTGCCGCCCATCGTCGGCTCGAGCTCGATCGCGGCCAGCGACACGGAGATGCGCTCAGCACCGATCTGCATGTCGTAGCTGTAGATGATCCGGCGGCCCGGGACGATATCGAGGTAGGTGGCGTCGAACGTGATGGCCGGACCCTCCGGCGGGACGCTCTCGAGGTGCTCCCGGCCACCGACCTGGAAGTCGAACGCGTAGGCCGCCGTCGTCCAGTCGCTCGGGGCGAGGAACCAGCGCGCCTTGGCGTCGGATTCCGCGAAGGCCGCGTACACGCGAGCCGGCGGGTGGGGCAGCGTCCGTTCGACGATGAATGTGGCGTGGTCGGTAGAAACCTGGGACACGATGGGCTCCTGGGTGCGGCGGGGAAACGGATGCGCCCGGCCCGCGACTCGCGGGCCGGGCGCGGGAGGTATCAGGCGGGACGGGTGCAATCGGTCGCGTTGATGGTCGTGGTCGGTCCGCTGTCGGTCGTCGTGGCGGTCATGCCTCCGCGTCCTCCTGCTGCTGCAATTCGCGAAGGTAGGCGTCGAGGCGGTCGAACCGCTCTTCCCACAGCCGCCGGTACTGTTCCACCCACGTCGAAACATCGTGGAGGCGGGCCGGCTCCAGGCGACACGGGCGCCACTGGGCGTCGCGACCCTGGGCGATGAGGCCGGCATCCTTGAGCACCTTGAGGTGCTTCGAGACGCCGGGCAGGCTCATGTCGAACGGCTGCGCCAGCTCGGACACCGTGGCCTCGCCCTGCGCCAGCCGGGCCAGGATCGCCCGACGGGTCGGGTCGGCCAGGGCGGCGAAGGTGGTGCTCAGCGGATCGGCCTGCATCGGGGTCTTGTTTTCGTCCTCACTTCGCTAGATGGTTAATTAACTAAGGGGAATAATACACGCCACCCGATGCGTGTCAACCCCTGACGCGCCATCGCCTCCATGGCGGCCTCCCACGCTCCCGCCGCCGTCGGTACGGTCCTATGCCCCACCCGAGTAGGCCTCTGGCGGGCTCGAGCGGCGTGGACGTACGCTGGTGCCATCGGTCAACGCCCTCCCCGGCCGCGACCGATCGACAATGGCAAACCCGTCGCGAGGCGGGGACGCAAAGCCACGGGCCTCTCGTAGGTAGCCGGGTTGCCGAAGGAGGTGGGACCATGACGGTCCGGCTCTCCCCGCGCGCGCGACTCGTCGCGCATGCGGTCATGAACCTCTCCCTCGTGCTGGCTGTCCTGCTCGCGGCAGCAGCCAACTACCAGGGCTGAGGGGACGAGCGCGGCCGCCGGGCGCGTCCGGCGGCCGTCGTACCCCTACCCCGCCCGAACCTCCACACCGGCGTCGCGCAACGCGGCCCGAACGGCCGCCGCGATGGCGACGGCCCCCGGCGTATCCCCGTGACAGCAGATCGATTCCGCGCGCAGCGCGACGATCGAGCCATCCGCCGCGGTCACCTGCCCATCCCGAGCGATGCCCACGGCCTGGGCCGCCGCCGCGTCCGGGTCGGTCAGGACGGATCCCGGCACGGATCGGGGCTGGAGCGAGCCGTCAGCCAGGTAGCGACGGTCGGCGAACGCCTCCGGGACGAAGCGCAGGCCCGCGTCGGCGGCGGCCTCGGCCATGGCCGTCGATGACGCCAGGCCGTAGAGCGGCAGCTCGCGACTGAACCGCGCGACGGCCCGGGCGATGGCCTCCGCGCGCTGTGGATCCGCGGCGGCCTGGTTGTACAGCGCGCCATGCGGCTTGACGTGGTGGAGCGCGACCCCGGCCGCCCGGCAGAATGCCTCGAGCGCGCCGATCTGATAGCGGACGAGCGACTCGACCTCGTCCGGGCTGAATGGCATCGGCCGCCGGCCGAATCCCTGGAGGTCGGGGTAGCCGGGCTGGGCTCCCACCTCGACCCCCGCCGCCCGGCAGCGCTCGACGGTCCGCTCCATGACCGAGAAGTCGCCGGCGTGGAACCCGCACGCGACATTCGCGCTCGTGATGTGGGCCACGAGCCCCTCGTCATCGCCGAGCATCCACGCCCCGAAGCTCTCTCCGAGGTCGGCGTTGAGGTCCACGGCCCTACCCTATCAGCCGGCCCAGGCCGCCCCAAGGTCGCCCGGGTCGATCTCGATCCGGGCGGGCGACGTGGCCGCCTCCAGGGCCCGTGCGTCGCCGACCGTGACGCTCGCGAATCGGATGTCGGCGCCTGGCGCGAGCTGGGCCAGGCGGTCACGGTCGACCCGGGCGACGACAGCGAGGATGGGATAGCCGCCGGTCACCGGGCCGTCGACCATCGTGACGATCGGCTCCCCGGATGGCGGCACCTGGATCGCCCCGACCGGGACACCCAGACTGGCCGTGCCGGTCGTCTGAGCGTCGATCCGCGACCCCACCAGCCGGATACCGGTCCGGTCCGCGTCGTCGGCCACTCGCCACGACCCGGCGACCAGTGACCGGGTCGCCCACTCGTCGAACCACCCGAATGACGCCGGGGTCGGGACGATCCGGATCGGGCCATCGTCGGGCGGCGCTGATCCGACGACGGAGCGAGCGGGGCCATCCTGGTCCGGTTCGAAGTCGAGCCGGTCGCCGGGCCGCAGCTCGCGGCCCTCGAGCCCGCCGAACCCGCTGCGACGGTCCGTCGCCGACGAACCCAGCACCGGCGGGACGAGGAAGCCGCCCTGGACCGCGAGATAGCCCCGGGCCCCGTTCCGGGCGAGGCCACCGCGAATCACGGTCCCGGCCGGCAGCCGGATCGAGTGACCGGGCCGCAGGCGGCCGAGGTCCGTCCGCAGGTCGAGGTCCGCGCCGGCGACGGCCACGTGGGCGGGAGCCTCGAGCTCCAGCGTGGGACCGACGAGCGTGAGCTCCAGCACGGCGGCCGTTTCCGCCGTCCCGACGAGGCGGTTCGCCAGGCGCGCGGCCCCGGCATCGGCCGCGCCGCCGACGGGCACGCCGAGGCGCGCCAGGCCGAGCCGCCCGGTGGCGTCCTGGACCGTCGTCAGGAGCCCGCCATCGATGACCCGGAGCGTGCCCATCAGATAGCGTCGAAGCGCACGCGATCGCCGGGCCGCAGGCGTGCCGGCGGGTCGGCGGTCGGGTCGAAGAGCGGGACGTCCGTCCGGCCGATGACCCGCCAGCCGCCGGGCAGGCGCGCCGGGTAGATGCCCGTGTAGTGCTCGGCGATGGCGACGGACCCCGGTGGCGTCGCCGTGCGCGGCACCGCCAGGCGCGGCACGACGAGTCCGGGCGGCAAGCCCCGGAGATACGGGAAGCCTGGGGCGAAGCCAAGGAAGGCAACGACGTGGGTGGCGGCGGCATGCGCGGCGACGACCGCGTCCGGCGCCAGCCCGATCATGGCGGCCACCTCGTCGAGGTCTGGGCCATCGGCCCCGCCGTAGCGGACGGGGATGAGGTGCTCCCGTCCGACCCCGGACGTCGCCGCTGAGGCCGCCGCCACCGCGAGCGCCTGCCTCGCGGCGATCTCCCCGCCGACCGTGCCGTCGAACCGGAGGAGGATCGTCCCGTCGCCGGGCACGACATCCTCGAGGGGGGTCGCCGCTCGCGCGACGTCGACCAAGGCGTCGGCGATCGCGATGAGCCGATCCTGGTCGAGCCCACGGATGAGCAGGGCGCTGTCACCGAGCGCCTCGATGGCTACCCCGCCGAGCGGGTCGTCGCCGCGACCGACCATGCCCCCAGCCTAGCGCCCGCGTGACGCACGAAGCGACCCGGTCGGACGGATCCGACCGGGCCACGTTCGGGGAGGGCAGGACGGGCCGGCGAGTGGCCCGAACCGTCATCGCCGGGCGATCACAGCTCCGCGCCCTCCAGGTGTCGGACCGCTACGGCGACGAGGGCCACCATCGCCACGACCCAGACGATCGGGGTGACGACCCCGACCGGCGCGCCGGTGACGAGCCCGACGATCCAGACGAGGATCGAGGTCGGCAGGAACGGCGCGATGTCGAACGGCACGATCGCGGCCAGGACCGGCGGCAGGACGAACAGCCCGAAGCCGACCGCGGCGACGCCCGCCTGGTTGTCGACCGCCGTCGAGACGGCCAGGGACACGGCCACGTACAGCGCCACGACCGCGATCATCCCGACGACGGTCGCGGCGACGACGACGACGTCCGGCACGCCGTACAGGACGGTGACCAGGCCGATCGTCGCGGCCATCGGCACGACGACGGCGACGAGGCCGATGATCGCCGACGACGCGACCCACTTGGCCGTCCAGATACCGCCGCGAGCGACGGGCTTGGAGGCCACCCAGGCGAGGGTCCCACGCTCGCGCTCCGCGATGAGCAGGCTCATCGAGGCGAAGATCGCGGCCAGGATGAAGACCTGGGTCGAGACCGCGGCCAGCAGGTTGTCCATCGGCGCCAACGACATCGCGGCCGGCGGCGCGACGTCCGGGGGCAGGTTCTGGGCGATCGTGCTGGTGATCCAGGCGTTCGCCGCGGTCAGGGTCATGAACGGCACGAGGATGGCCGGGATGACCCACAGGCGGTGGCCGTGGCGCCAATCGGCGATCTCCTTGCGGACGAGCGGGCGGAACCCGGCGAACCGGGCACCGGCCGCGCCGGTGCCGGCGATGCGGGTGGAGTGGATGGTGGTCGAGGCGGTCATGCCGCACGCTCCTTCGGGTCGATGAGGCGGAGGAAGACGTCCTCCAGGCCGAGGCGGGTGATGTCGTTGGCGATCACGGCAAGGCCGCGATCGGCGCCGGCGCGGGTGATCCCGGCCTGGACGGACTGGGTGGCACCGGGCTGGACCCGGACGATGTAGCGGCGGATGGTCCCGTCGCGACCGGTCGGCTCCACCGCGGCCACGCCCGGCAAGGCAGCCAGGACGAGGGCGGTGTCGTCGTCGGCACCGCCGATGGCGACGCTCAGCTGGTCGCGCTGGAAGCCTTCCAGCAGCTCGGCGGTCGGGGCCGCCGTGACGAGGCGTCCGGCATCGAGGATCGCGACGTGGTCGCTGACCCGCTGGACGTCGTCGAGGATGTGGGTCGAGTAGAAGACGGTGACCTCACCCTTGAGCTCGCGCATGAGGTCGAGGACCTCGTGGCGGCCGATCGGGTCGAGCGCACTGACCGGCTCGTCGAGGAGGAGGACGGACGGCTCACCGACCAGGGCCTGGGCGATGCCGAGACGCTGGCGCATGCCGCCGGAATAGGTGCCCGTTCGCCGGTCGGCGGCGTCGGCCAGGCCGACCCGGGCGAGGATGGACCCGATCCGGCCCGCGTCGGCGCGCCGGTCGGACGGATGGAGCGACGCGACGAAGTCGAGCGTGTCGCGACCGGTCATCCAGTCATAGAAGCGCGGCTCCTGGGCCAGGTAGCCGACCTCGCGGCGATAGGCCGCGCCGGCCGAGACCGGGATCCCGGCCACGCTGGCGTCACCGCTCGTCGGACGGGCCAGGCCGGCGAGGACCTTGAGCGTCGTCGACTTGCCGGCGCCGTTCGGGCCGAGGAAGCCATAGATGGATCCGGCGGGGACCTCGATCGAGAGGTCGGTCAGGGCGGCCACGCCGGGGTAGTGCTTGGTGAGGGAGGCCGTCGAGATGGCCGTTCGAGTGGTCATGGGCTGGTGCTCCGAAGTCCTTGGCGGACCGGGCGGTCCACCTGCCCCAAGGTTCCGGCGCGGCGCCTCCCGCGTCGTCGGCCCACGGTCTCGACCTGCCAACGACCGTCGGGTGGTCGTCGCGGCGTCGCCTCATCCCGTGGGATGAGTCGGCTCTCGTCCGGCCGTCAGGTCCCTGGCGCGTCGACCGAACCGGGTCGGACCAGGCCGGCCTCGTAGGCCAGCACGACGGCCTGGGCCCGGTCGCGCAGCTCGAGCTTGTCGAGGACGTGCGAGACGTGGGTCTTGACGGTCGGTTCGGCGAGGACGAGGCGGTCGGCGATCTCACGGTTGGACAGGCCGCGTGCGATGAGGGTCAGGACCTCGACCTCGCGCTCGGTCAGGTCGCGCAGGGCGGAGCTCCGCTCCGGGTTGACCGGCGGCAGCCGGTCGGCATAGCGATCGAGCAGACGCCGGGTGACGGCCGGGGCCAGGAGGGCATCACCACGGGCGACGGTCCGGATGGCGGCGACGAAGTCGACCGGCGTCACGTCCTTGAGGAGGAAGCCGCTGGCCCCGGCCCGCAGGGCTTCGACGACGTTCTCGTCTGCATCGAAGGTCGTCAGGACCAGGACCCGGCTGTCCGGCGAGGCCCCGTCCCGGACGAGCTGGCGCGTCGCCTCGATACCGTCCATGACCGGCATCCGGATGTCCATGACGACGACGTGCGGGTGGCTCCGGCGAGCCTCGGCCACGCCGGCGCGACCGTCGGCCGCCTCGCCGACGACCTCGATGTCCGACTCACCCTCGAGGATCATCCGGAACCCGGTCCGGACGAGCTGCTGGTCATCGACGAGGAGGACGCGGATGGTCATGCGGTCACCGCGGCCGGATCCGGGTCCGGGAGCCGGCCGATGGGCAGGTGGGCGGCCACGCGGAACCCGGTCGGCGTGGGGCCGGCCTCCAACGTGCCGTCGAAGACCGCGACCCGTTCGCGCATCCCGACCAGGCCGCGTCCGCCGCGATCGGCCCCGGCCAGGGCGTGTCGGCCGGACCCGCCCTCGTCGGTCACGGTGACGTCGAGGGCGTCGGGGCCGTAGCGCAGCACGACCCGGGCGCGGGCTCCGGTGGCGTGCTTGAGGACGTTGGTCAGCGCCTCCTGGACGACCCGGTAGGCGGTCAGCTCGATGCCCGCGTCGAGCGGTCGCTGGCCGCCGTCGATGGCGATCTCGACGGGCAGCCCGGCCGCCCGGACCTGCTCGAGCAGCTCACCGAGGCGGGCGAGGTCCGGCATCGGCTCGCGCGCCGCGTCCGACGTCGTGGCGGCATCGTTCGTGGCGAGACCGTCTGGGGCTCCCGCGCCCGACGGCGCCGCCGAGGGCACACCCAGGATGCCGAGCATCCGGCGCATGTCAGCGAGGGCCTCGCGTCCGGTCGCGTCGATGGCCTGCAGCGCGGTCTTGGCCTGGTCCGGGCGGCGGTCGACCGCGGTCAGGGCCGCCCCGGCCTGGATGACGATGACGCTCACGTGATGGGTCACGATGTCGTGCAACTCCCGGGCGATCCGCTCGCGCTCATCCTGCACCGCGCGCCGGGCGAGCTCGTCGCGATCCTGGTCCAGGCGCGCGGCCCGCTCCTCGACGGCGGCGGCGTACAGGCGACGGGTCCGGCCCCAGTCGCCGAGCGCCCAGGCCGCCACGACCACGGCCTCGGTGGTGAGCAGGCCCTGGAGCGCGACCGGCAGCCCACCCTTGACGATGATGACCCCGCCGAAGCCGAGGGCCACGGCGCCGGCCGCGATCAGGGACGTTCGCCGGTCCAGCTGCTCTGCCACGGTGTAAAGGGCGATGAGCGGCCCGAGCCCCTCGCTGACACCGCCGGGGCCGGACAGCCAGACGTGGGCGATCGTCGCCGACGTCGTCACGATCAGGACCGCCAGCGGCCAACGACGGCGGGCGACCAGCGGCAGGGTCTGGAGGAGCAGGAAGGCGAGACTGAGCGGCTCGGTCGTGCCGACGTCGGGGGCACCGCCGGCGACGGCGATGATCGACAGGAGTGTCAGCGCCAGCGCGATGACGGCATCGACCGCCGTCGGATTCGCGGCCAGGGTCCGGCGCAGGGACGTGATCACCCGGCCAGCGTACGCGGGCCTCGGGGTCGGGACATCATCCTGGCGATGTGACCGGACCGCGACTCCAGGATGAGTCCCGCGGCGTGGTCAGTCGCCGGCGCGGACCGGCGCCTTGCGCGCCTCGAAACCGAGATCGCGTGCCTCGCGCACGGTCAGGCGCTCCGTCCGCCGCCACGTGAAGGCGGTCGCGATCGCGTCCCAGACGGCCGGCTGCTCCCAGTACGCGCTGTGCGACTTGGGGAAGTCCTTGCCTGACCGGACCCGCAGGTCGACGACGCTGGCCATGCCGTCCGTCCGGCGGAACAGCGGCTCGGCGACGAACGACAGGAAGTCGCGGGTGTCATACACGTTCAGCCACGGCACGGCCAGGTGCGGCGGGTCCGCCTCGTCGTACGGGAGCGACGGGATGGCGTCGAACGTGTAGAGCAGCGGCGCCTGCGACCCGACCGTCACGCACGCTTCGACGGGCGCGGCCGGCCACGTGCCGAGGAGGTCCACCAGGGCGATGCCGCCCAGGCTCAAGGCGACCGGCAGGACGGGCCGGTCGCCGGCGGCCCGCCCGGCCGCGGTCAGCTCGTCACGAAGGACCTTCTGGATCGACGTTCGATGCTCGTGGTAGCCGATGACATCGGCGAGCAGCTGGGCGCCCATCGTGTCGATGAGCGACTCGCGGCGGCCCTCGAAGTAGGCCGTGACGATGCGCATGATCGAATCGCGACGCACGCCGGCGGTCAGGCCCGGGATGGCCAGCGAGGCCGGCCGCACCCCGCGCGGGAGGGACCGCCGCCATGCCCCGAGGCGGAGTCCCGAGCGGCGGCGCCATTCGGGCCCCACGACCTTGACGTCCCAGCCGCGAGCGTCGATCTGCTTCTGGATCCGGCCGAGATTGCGGGCCAGGCCGTCGGACGTCTCGTTGGCGCCGTGGACGAAGAACAGGGTCCCGCGTGGGCCGGGCGCGTCGGTCGCGGTCGCCGGACGCCGGCCGGATGGGCGGGTGCTCACCACCCTACGATGGACGGACCGTCACCACCGGTCAAGGCGATCGGGCGAGTGGCGACCACCAGCCGGAGCGCACGCAGCATGGCCAACCTGGTCGATATCTCCGAGGTCGAGGCCCTCGACGTGTGGGGCGACACCATCCAAGCCCGGGTCATCACCGGCGCGAACGCCAGCCTCGCCGTCGTCGAGCTCGCCCCGAATGCCGTCGTCCCGGGCCACCAGCACGTCAACGAGCAGCTCGGGCTGTGCCTGGTCGGCAGCCTGACGTTCACGATCGGCGACGAGACCCGCGAGCTCCACCCCGGCGGGACCTGGCGCATCCCGTCGAACGTGCTCCATGACGCGGTCGCCGGGCCGGACGGCGCGGTCATCGTCGACATCTTCGCGCCGGTGCGGGCCGATTGGGCTGCCCTGCCCCGCTCTCGACCGCGCGAGGACCGCTGGCCGATCGACTAAAACCGAGCGGGTCCCCTTGGGCGTAGTCGATGGTGTCCCGACTACGCGATTTGGAGACCCACATGCACGCACTCTCCCGACTCACCCTGGCCTTGCTCCTGCCGCTGGCCCTCCTCGTCGCCGCCTGCTCGAGCAGCGGCGCGTCACCGTCGGCGGCCGCCCCGACCGAGGCTCCGGCGTCCGAAGCCCCCGCTTCGGAAGCGCCCGCGTCCGAGGCCCCGGCCTCCGAGGCGCCGACGACCGGCACGGTCAACCTCAGCGAGAACGCGCTGGGCATGATCCTGACCGACGCCGAGGGCAAGGTCCTCTACGGGTTCACGAATGACACCGGCGGCGTGCCGGCGTGCTACGACGACTGCGCCGCGGCGTGGCCGCCGCTGACCGGCGAGGCCACCGTCGGAGCCGGCCTGGATGCCGCGCTCCTGACGACGGTCGAGCGGACCGACGGCACGACCCAGCTCAAGTACGGCGATTGGCCGCTGTACTACTTCGCCAACGACGCCGCGGCCGGCGACACCAACGGCCAGGGCCTCAACGAGGTCTGGTTCGTCATCGGAGCCGACGGGGCGCTCATCGGCCAGTAGCCCGACCGAAACCTATGGGGGACCGACACCCCGGGCTGGACGCCAGCGCGTCCTCCCGGGGTGTCGTCATGTCCTGGCGATCGGGCGCGACCGGCGCCCGCGCGACCTAGACGGCGGCGCCGCGCTTGGCCCGGTCCTTGAGGATCTGCCCGGCCGCCAAACGGCCCGGGCCACCGGTCACGCAGCCGCCGGGATGCGTCCCGGAGCCGCACTGGTAGTAGCCGTCGATCGGCGTCCGGTACTGGCTCCAGCCCGGGGCCGGGCGGAACATGAACATCTGCGGGGCGAGCAGCTCGCCGGCGAAGATGTTGCCCTCGGACAGGCCGACCGTGCGCTCGATGTGCAGCGGGGTCACGACCTCGCGCTGCAGGACCAGGTCGGAGAAGCCCGGGAAGAACGACTCGAGCGTCCGCTGGACGGTGTCGCCGAGGTTCTCCTTCTCGGTGTCCCAGTCGCTCTCCCGGAGCTGGTACGGGGTGTAGTGGATGAAGCTCGACATGACGTGCTTGCCGGGCGGCGCCATGTCCGGGTCGATGGTCGACTGGATGGCCCCATCGATGTACGGGCGTGAGCTGTACCAGCCGTACTTGCCCTCGTCGAAGGCCCGCTCGATGTAGTCCATCGACGGACCGACGTTGATGAAGCCCCGGAAGATGTCGGCGTGCCCGGGCAGGGACGGGTACTGGGGCAGGCCGTCGAGGGCGAAGTTGACCTTCGACGAGGTGCCCTGGAAGCGATAGCGCTGGATGCTCTCGACGAGATCGGACGGGAGCTCGAACGGGTCGACGAGCTCGAGGAAGGTCCGCCGCGGGTCGAGCGCGGAGACGACCGTGTCGGCGTAGTACTCCGACCCATCGGCCAGCGCGACGCCGATCGCCCGGCCGCCCTTGGTGATGACGTGGTCGACGGCGTGCTCGTACGAGATCGTCGCCCCGAACGAGGTCGCCGCCCGGGCGAGGACCTTGGTGAACCCGCCGTTGCCCTGCTTGTGGAACGCCCACGCGCCGAACTCGCCGTCGTGCTCGCCCATGTAGTGGAAGAGCAGGACGAGGCCGGAGCCCTGCGAACGTGGCCCGACCTTGGTGCCGATGATCCCCGAGCTGGCCAGGTAGCCCTTGAGGATGTCCGACTCGAAGTAGTCGTCGAGGAAGTCGGCGATGCTGCCGGTCAGCAGGCGGACCGTGTTGTGGAGGGTCCGCTTGTCCATCCGCCGGAAGAGCCCGCCGAGCTCGGCCAGGGCCATCAGCTCCGCGGGGTCGTCGCTGAAGATGTCCGGCGGGACCATGTCGAAGATCGGCTTGATGGCCTGACAGACCATGTTCATGTCATGGCTGTACTGCTCGTACGCGTCGGCGTCGTGCTTGCTGTGACGCGCGATCTCCTTGAGGTTCGCGCCGTGGTCCTGGCCGAGCCACAGGTAGTCGCCGTTCTCCATGGGGGCGAACGTCGACGACATCAGCAGGGGCATGAACCCGTGCTTGGTCAGCTCCAGCTCGTGGATGATCTGCGGCCGGAGCAGCGACAGGGCGTACGAGAACGTCGTGAACCAGAAGCCCGGCCGGAGCTCCTCCGTGATGGCCGCGCCGCCGGGCAGATGGCGCCGCTCCAGGATGAGGGTCTTCAGGCCGCCCTTGGCCAGATAGGCGCCGTTGACCAGGCCGTTGTGGCCGCCACCGATGACGATGGCGTCGTACGTCCGGTCGCCCTTCGAGATCTTGTTGACGGCGACATCGCCGGTCGAGCGAGCACTGGCGCCCCGACCGTTCGATCGGCCGGTCGCCGACTTGGCCTTGGGCTTGGACGTCTTGGAGGTCGTCTTGGTCGTCATGTCAGGCCGTCTTTCGCTCCGGGTTGTAGAGCGGCAGCCGGGCGACGTTCGCCGCGACCTGCTCGTAGTGATGGTCGACCGTGAACTCGAGCTTGACCCGCGTGCCGAAGGCCGCCTGGTCGGGCCGGATGCGCGCGATGGCGATGTGGCGCTGGAGCATCGGCGAGTACATGAAGCTCGTCGCGTAGCCGACCTGGGCCTGGTAGTCGTCGTCGTAGACCATCCAGTCCTCGACGACCGGTGCGTGGTCCTTGGGCGGGATCTGGCCCGCCTCGGTGTAGACCCGATCGTAGTCCTGCCAATCGATGACCAGGCCGCGCATCGCCCACCGCGACGTCTTGTCGGCGATCTCGCGCTCCAGCGCCCGACGGCCGATGAACGGACGCTCGTCCGTCTTGAGATCGCGGAACATCCACTGCCATCCGAGCTCGATCGGCGTCGAACGGTGGGCATCGTTCCAGGCGTAGCGGCTCGAGTCGAAGTCGGCTTCGAGCAGGAGCAGGCCGGCCTCGATGCGAAGCATGTACAGCGCCGCCAGACCGAACGGCAGCACGCCGTAGCCGTCGACGCTGTCCCACAGGGTGTCCCAGACGTGGATGGCGTCCGGGGTATCGATCCAGACCTCGTAGCCGAGATCGCCTGAGTACCCGGTCCGGCTGACCGTCACCGCGGCGCCGCCGATCTCGCCCTTGGCCACGCCGAAGTACGGGATGTGCTCCATCTGCGGGACGAGGCGCTTGAGCAGGTCGCGCGAGCGCGGACCCTGCAGGGCCAGCGTCCCGATGTCGTGGCTGACTTCCTCGATCCGGACGTCCAGGCGGCCGATCCGGTCGCTGAACCAGGCGAAGTTCGGCTCGGCCGACGTCAACAGGTACTCCTGCTCGCCAGTCCGGAGGATGACGCCGTCCTCGACGACGAACCCGCGGTCGTCCAGCCAGCACGTGTACTGGGCATTGCCCGGCGCACACGTCCGGATGTCGCGGGCCAGGACGCCCGACAGGAAGCGGGTCGCGTCCTTGCCGTGGATCCGGTACTTGTAGAGCGGGCTGGAGTCGAAGATCCCAGCGCTGTTGCGGACCGCGAAGTACTCGGCCTTGTCGCTGAGGATGTAGCGGTCGGCGGCGAGGTGGTTGGACCAATGGCTCCAGAGCTGGGTCTCGTTGAGCGCATTCGTGCGCTCGTGGAACGGGGTGGTCCGGATCATGCCGTGATGGCCCTCTGCTGGCATCCGATGGGTGGGCGCACCATAGCCGCTATTGGACACTTGCGCAATCCCGTCCTACCCTGCGGTCGTGACCCGGATGACCCCCGACGAACGACGCGCCGCCATCGTCGACGCCGCCCTGGCGGTGGCCGTCCGCAAGGGCCTGGCCTCGACGACGGTCCGGGACGTGGCCGCGGAGATGGGGACGTCGTCGGGCCTCATCCATCACTACTTCGAGTCGATGGACGACGTGCTTGCGCTGGCCTTCGAACGGGTCGCGCGCCAGGACCTGGCGATCTCCGAGGCGGCGATGCGCGGGGCGGCCTCGCCGACCGACGCGCTCCGTTCGTTCTTCGGGACGTACACGCCAGCCGACAAGGACTGGGCGTTCCAGCTGTGGCTGGATGCCTGGGCCGAGGCCGCCCGGCGGCCCCCCGTCCGAGCCACATCCCGGCGGCTCAACCTGGCCTGGCAAGGGCTCCTCGAGCTGACCATCCGGGCCGGTGTCGCCGATGGCTCGTTCACGAGCACCGATCCGGCCGGCGCCGCGTGGCGGATCCTGTCGCTGCTCGACGGCCTGGCCCTCCAGGTCGTGGCCCACGGCACGACGATCTCGCGCGCGGACGTCGTGACCTGGGCGACCGGAGCGGCCGAGGCCGAGCTTGGCCTCGAGGCCGGAGCGCTGGGAGTCGGGGCCTAAGGCCCGGATCGGGACGCACCGGCAGGACGATCCCCGAGGCTGGTCATCTGCGGCTCGGGGCTGCAGGTGGCCTAGGTGATGCCGGCCGCGCCTCGCTCCTCGCTCGCCGTACAGCCCGGCTCATGCCATCTGCGGCCACCAGCCGCCGTTGACGCGGATCTCAGCCCATCTGCGGCCCCCAGCCGCAGATGGCGCGTTCAGTCACACCAGCGAGCGAGAAGCGCGACGGGCCGCGACCGCGTCTGGACACGTGCAGCCCGGCGCTGCGGATGCCCCGGACGGGAGCAACGGGCCGAGGCCGAGCCGGAGCAACGGGCTGAGGCCGGGCTGGGCCTCGAGGCCGGAGCGCTGGCCGGCCAAGCGCGCTAGGCGCGCACCTCCTGGCGCATGAACTGGACGTAGGCCAGGGCGAAGCAGGCCACGGTCAGCGCCACGAGGGCGACGACCTGCGGCCAGACGAGGATGAAGCTCTGGTCGAGCGACAGGAGCGACGGGATGCGCTGCTGGGCCTGCTCGTAGCCACCGATCGTCGCCGGCGTCGAGACCGACGTGACCTGCGGATTGAGCAACGTCAGGGACGCCTCGCGGTAGAGCGTGTCGGGCAGGAGCCGCCGGAGCGTCTCCTGGGCGCTGATGCTCGACAGCTGCTCCTCGGCCGTGCCGGTCAGCGGCGCCACGACCCCGGCGATGAGCGACACGATGAGCCCGCCGAAGAAGGTCAGGAGCAGCCACGTCCCGAAGCCGATGAGCGCCGACGTCGCGGCCCGGCGCACGACGACCGACAGGAGCATCCCGAAAGCCAGCCAGAGCGAGACATACACGAACGTGAGCAGCACCCACAGTACGATCCGCAGGACCTCGGGCGCGGCCGGCACGATGCCCAAGCGGATGAGCCCGAACGCGGCGATCGCCCCGATGACCGAGACGAGGACCACGCCGATGACCGCCAGGCCCGCCGCGAACTTGCCGTTGACGACGTCGTCGCGATGGATCGGCTGGGAGAGCAGCCGCGGCAGCGTCCCGTCGGCCCGCTCGCCGTTGATGGCATCGAACGCGAAGGCCAGGCCGAGGAGCGGCGCGACATAGGCGAGGAAGCCGGCCACGGACGGCAGCGCGAACCCGGTCCCGACGTCGGGGGCCAGCCAGAACAGGGCGATGAACACGGCCTGGGCGTCGGACACGCTCGAGGCGATGTCGCGGATCGAGGCCGCCGCGAAGTACAGGGGGATGGCCGCGGCCAGCCCGAGCACGATGACCAGGACGAAGAAGCGTGCCGACAACAGGTGGTCGCCGAACTCCTTGGCGCCGATGACCATCCAGCCCGAGCGCGGCACGGACCGGGTGGACGCCGTCGGAGCCTCGGCCGGCGCTGCGCCGCCCTCTGGAGGCGGCGCGGTCACGGCCGTCACGCCGCCGCCTCCGGTCGCGGCCGGGCCGGGCGGGCGACCGCCCGTCGATAGATGTCCTCGAGCGACGGCACGACCTCGCGGATCGAGGTCAGCGGGAGTCGTTCCGCGGCCACCAGGGCCAGGATCGCGTCGCGAACGCCGGCCGGATCGACATCCTCGGCGACAGTCACGGTCCACGGATCCGCGGCGTGCTCGCCGGCCTCGACCCTGGTCACCCCGGCGAGGGTCGCGAGTCGCTCGCGAAGCTGGTCGCTGTCCAGCCCGTCGGCCAGGTCGAAGCCGACCTCGAGGTGGCCCAGGCCGTCACCGAACCGGTCGGCCAGCTCGGCCGTCGTGCCCTGGCCGATGAGCCGGCCGGCCGCGAAGATGCCGATCCGGTCGCACACCGACTGGACCTGGTTGAGGAGGTGGCTGGACAGGAGGATGGCCATGCCCCGCTCGCGGACGAGCCCGCGGAGCAGGTCCAGGATCTCGACGACGCCGAGCGGATCGATGGCCGTCGTCGGCTCATCGAGGATGAGCACGTCGGGGTCCTTGACGAGGCAGTCGGCGATGCCCAGGCGCTGGAGCATGCCCCGCGAGTACGTGTCGGTCCGGTCGTCGGCGCGATCGGCCAGGCCGACCTGCTCGAGGACGTCGTCGATCGTCGCCTCGGCGGCCTTCGCCTCGATGCGGTTGAGCCGGGCCGTGTAGCGCAGGTTCTCGCGACCGCTCATGTCGCCGTAGAAGCCGACGCTGTCCGGCATGTACCCGACGCGCCGCTTCACCTCCAGCGGCGACCGCGCCGGATCCAGGCCGACGACGCGGGCCTCGCCGGCGGTCGGTTCGGTCAGGCCGAGGAGCATGAGGATGGTCGTCGTCTTGCCCGCCCCGTTCTGGCCGAGCAGGCCGAAGATCTCACCGGCGTGGACCTCGAGGTCCAGGTGGTCGACGGCGACGAGCTCGCCGTAGGACTTGGTCAGGCCACGTGTCCGGATGCGGACCGTCTCGGCCGCCTCGTCGCCCGGGCGGGCATGGCCCGGCTGCGGCGCCGCGGCGAGGCGGCGGCCCGGACGTCGCTTCGGCGCGATGCGCGGGCGGCTGGTCATCGCCGGCCGTAGGTCCGGAAGACGTAGAACAGGCCGGCCAGGATGAGCACGATGATGCCCAGCCCGATGAGGGCCCACAGCGGCGAGGTCTCGACCGTGAACCGGATCTGGGCCGAGCCGTCCGCCTCGCTCTCGGTCGCCGCGGCAGAGACCGTGACGACGTAGTCGCCGGCGACCGCCTCGGACGACGGCGTGATCGAGGCGGTGATCGTCGTCGACTCGGTCGGAGCCAGGGTCGGGACCGTCTCCGGGTCGAACGTCACGGTCCAGCCCGACGGTGGGGTCGCGGTCAGGGCGACCTCGGTCAGGGGCGCCGTGCCGGTGTTGGTGACGATGAAGTCTTGGGTCGTGATCCCGCCCGCGGACCCGCTCGCCGACAGGAGGTCGTTCGGGGTCGCGAGGTCGAGCGAATAGGAACCGGTGATCTCCACGCCGAGGTCGGCGGTCGCGGCACGGTCGCCGGCCTGCGCCGTGACCGTGATCGGGTACTGCCCGGCCGGGGTGCCGTCGGGCGCGGTCGCGTCGACGGTCACGCTCTGCGTGCCCCCAGCCTCGACGACCGTCGATGCCGCCTGGGTCTCACCGCTGAGCGCCGTCGTGATCTCCCAGCCCGGCTCACCCGTGGCCGCCACCGCGACCGTCACGTCCTGGGCGGTGTCATTGCTGAAGTCGAGCGTGAACGAGAACGTCGCGTCCGACGAGCCGGTCAGGACCGGGGTCTGGGTCGTCAGGCTGATGTCCCCGGCCGCCTCGGCGTCCACGCGGACGCGCAGGCGCAGGACGTCGGTCGCCCCACCGCCGACGGCGCGAACCGAGAACTCCTCGACGATGGCATCGGTGCCGGTCACGGCGTCGGCCGGGACCGAGATGTCGAGCCGGACCTCGCCCTCCTGGCTCGGCGTCACCGACACCGCGTCGATGACATTGCCGCCACCGATGAGCGAGGCGCTCCAGCCCTCCGGGACGCCACTGACCTCCAGGTCGACGGTCGCGTTGCGGACCGAGTCGACCGTCAGGTCGAAGCTGACGTCATCCCCTGGGGCGACCGCGACCGCCGGGAAGGGCGTCGTGACCTCCAGGCCGTCATCGGCCGCAACGGGCGCCGCGACGATGGTCAGGGCGATAGAACCGGCGACGAGCGCGGACGCGATCCGGGCGCTCCGCACGACCCTCCTGCGCAAGGGGACCTCCTGCACCTACGTGTGTCGAGGCCGCACAGCATGCCACGCGGCGCCTGGGCGGCCGATCCATGGTCGGCGCGGAATCTGCCGCATCCAGGGCGTCTCGGCAACCTCCCGACGATTCGGAGTCGGTACAGGTTTCTGAATCGCCGGCCCGGATTCAGTCCTCGTCCCAGCGGTAGCGAGTCACGTCCGCGGGGAACGACGTCCATCCGAACGCCCGCCGCGGGCGGATCGCATACGGCCCGGGCCCCTGCTCATACATGTCGATCGTCATCCCGTACTGCGGGTACTTCGCGTTCGACATCTCGGTCAGCATCGCCGCCGTGTCGTGGTCCAGGCCGTCCTCGAGCAGCTCGGCCTCGCCCTCCAGGATGACGACGTCCGAGCCATCATCGAGGTGGACCGCGACGTGCGTGTTCGTGGCGAGGTCGCGCGCCCAGCGCGTCGCCGGGCTGCCGCCGACATACAGGACGCCGGCGTGCCACAGGCCATCGAGCGGACGGACCCGCGGCACCCCGCCCGGCCCGGACGTCGCCAGCCAATAGACGGTCGCGGCGCCGAGCCGCTCGTCGACGTGATCCCAGGCCAGGAGGCCGTCGGTCGAGGTCGGGATGCCGTAATCGCGGGGGATGATCGGGCGGTCGGCGATGGGTGCAGCGGGCATCGGTGCCTCCTCGGCGTGATCGTCGGATGTGGTCTCGCCACGGTACCCACGAACCATGTCATCCAGTGTCATGGTTTCGTGCGACACTGCCCACGATGCGCGCCGATCGCCTGCTGTCGATCCTGCTCCTCCTCCAGGCCCACGGCCGGCTGTCAGCCCGCGCCCTGGCCGAACGGCTCGAGGTCTCGGAGCGGACCGTCCATCGCGACATGGAGGCGCTATCGATCGCGGGCGTCCCGGTCTGGGCCCAACCGGGGCGACACGGCGGCTGGGAGCTTGCCGACGCCTACCGGACGGATCTGACCGGCCTGACCGAGGCGGAGTTGCGCAGCCTCGTCATCGCCGGATCGCCGAGCCTGCTCGCCGGCCTGGGCCTGGGCGACGCCCTGGACCGCGCGATCACCAAGGTCCTGGCCACGCTACCGGAGACCCGGCGGCGGGCCGCCGAGTCGGCGCGCAGCTACCTCCACATCGACCCGGCCGGCTGGCGCCGGACCGAGGAGGCGGCCCCGCTCTTGCCCGTCCTCGACACCGCGCTGCGGACCGGCCGACGCATCGTCATCCGCTACGAGCGCGGCACCGACCATGTCGTCGTCGAGCGGACGGTCGACCCGCTGGGGCTCGTGGCCAAGGGCAGCGTCTGGTATCTCGTGGCCGCGGTCGACGGCGAGTCGCGGACCTATCGAGCGTCGCGGCTCCGCGGGGTGGACATCCTGGAGGACCCGGCCGACCGTCCGGCGGACCTGGACCTCGCGGAGGTCTGGACGGCGTCACAACAAGCGTTCCGCGAAGCCCTGCCGAGCATCCACTGGACGATGCGTTGCTCGCCGCGTGTCCTGCCCCGGCTGCGCCTGGGCTGGCGGTTCGCCGGGATCGTCGACGAGGCCCCGCCGGACGCCGACGGCTGGGTGACCCTGCGCTGCCGGGCCGATTCGATCGACGTCGCCATCGAGTGCGCGCTCGGCCTGGGCTCCGACGCCGAGGTCCTCGAGCCGGCCGACATCGCGGCCGCCGTCGTCCACCGTGCCCGCGCCGTCGTCGCACGGGCGGATGGCGCCGCACCCGTATCCTTGGCGCCGTGACCCTGTACACCCTGGCGACCCCGGGCACGCCGGGCGACCCCGGCGACCTCATCGCCCCGACCCTCGTCGCGGCCTTCGACGGCTGGGTCGATTCCGGTGCGGCCGCGACGACGGCCCTCGACCAGCTCGCCCAGGACGCCCCGATCGTCGCGACATTCGAGGCCGACGCCCTGTTCGACTATCGAGCCCGTCGTCCGACGCTCAAGATCGTCGACGGGCGCCTGGCCGAGCTGGATTGGCCGGAGCTCCACCTCCGGCGCGCTCGCTTCGGCGAGCACGACCTGCTCATCCTGTCCGGGCCGGAACCGGACGACCGCTGGCGCACGTTCGCGGCCGCCGTCGTCGAGCTGGCTCACCGCCTGGACGTCCAGGAGTGGATCAGCCTCGGCTCGATCCCGGCCGCGGTCCCCCACACCCGGGCCGTCCCGATCCTGGGCACGACCTCCCAGCCGGGCCGCCTCAAGGGCGACGTCCAGGCCGGACCGGCCGGCCTCCTGCGCGTGCCGGCCGCGGCCATCTCGGTCCTCGAGATGGCGATGGCCGAGGGTGGCATCCCGGCGGTCGGCTACTTCGCCCAGGTCCCGCACTACGTGTCGGGCGAGTACCCGGCGGCAGCCGTCGAGCTCCTCAGCGCGCTCGGCCGCCACCTCGGGGTCATCCTGCCGTCGGGCGACCTGGTCGAAGAGGCTCGCCAGCTCCGGTCCCGTCTAGACACCGCGACAGCGCTCGAGGAGACCACGCGGGCATATGTCGAGCGGCTGGAGGGCATGGTCGACGAGCAGCGGCTGCCGTCCGGTGACGACCTGATCAGCGAGATCGAGCGCTTCCTGCGCGAAGGCGGCAGCAGCGAGGGGCGTCAGCGGAACTGACGCGCCGGACCACCGCCGCTGCCGTGGATTCCTGACAGGTCCTGTCAACATGTCGGCTATCCTGCCGACGTGCGCGCCAGCCGTCTCGTCAACCTGCTCCTGCTCCTCCAGTCGCGCGGCGGGATGACCGCGGCCGAGCTCGCGAGCGAGCTCGAGGTCTCGGTCCGGACGGTCCATCGCGACGTCGAGGAGCTCAGCGCGGCCGGCGTCCCGATCTTCGCTGAGCGCGGCCCCCACGGCGGGATCCGCCTCGTGGACGGCTACCGGACGCGCCTGACCGGGATGACCGCAGACGAGGCCGAGGGCCTGTTCCTGGCCGGCCTGCCCGGTCCGGCGGCCCAGCTGGGGCTCGGGACGGTCGTGGCCGCGGCGCAGCTCAAGGTCATGGCCGCGCTGCCACCGGAGCTCCGCTCACGCGCCTCGCGGATCGTCGAGCGCTTCCACCTCGATGTCGCTGGCTGGTTCCAGGCGGACGACCCCGTCCCGCACCTGGCGGCTCTGTCGACCGCCGTCTGGGAGGGCACCGAGGTCGCCATCACCTACGACCGGGGACCGATGCCGGTCACCCGCGAGCTGGCCCCGTACGGCCTCGTCCTGAAGGCCGGCGTCTGGTACGTCGTGGGTGCCGTCGACGAGCAGATCAGGACGTACCGGGTGTCACGCGTGCTCGCCGTCCGGCCGCTCGACATCGCGGTGGAGCGGCCGGCGGACTTCGACCTCGCGACGTACTGGACCGAATCGAGCGCGCGGTACGAGCGTGAGGCGCCCAAGGTCACCGTGACGATCCGCATCCGCGAGGGTCGGATCATCCGCCTGCACGATCAGATCGGCGACCGGGCGATGGCTACGGCGGTCCGGCTGGATGGCCCGGACGGGGATGGCTGGCTGCGGATGCAGGTGACCCTGCCCTGGCCGGACGAGGTGCCCGGCCAGCTGCTGGGTGTCGGGTCGTCGCTGGAGGTCCTGGAGCCGGCCGAGATCCGCGAACGGCTCGTGGCCAAGGCCGGCCGGGTGCTGGCGCGTTACCGCGAGGCGACGGACGGGGCGGAGCCCTGAGGCCCGCCCACGCGGCGCCCGACGGCGGGGGAGGTCCGCTCGGTCGGCGCCGGCGGGGCGGATGGGCTGAGCAGGCGGCGACGGCGCGTTTCGGCCGCGATCTGGCGGAGACGGTCATCGTGGACGGTGCGGGCGAGAGCGAGGAGGTCCATACCGGTAGTCTGTCACCGGAACCTGTCAGGACCTGTCAGGTTTCTTGACAGGATTCCGGACACGCGAACGGCCGTCCGCTCCCCCATGAGCTGACGGCCGTCTTCGCGTTGGTTAGTCGATCGTTATTCGGTTGTTCTTCAGTTGGTCAGGAAGCTGGACCGCCGTCCGGTCAGGATGCCGGCTCCGCCGCCGCCCGACATCCCGCCGGAGGGTCGACGCGCCGCCGGTGAGAGTCTTGTTGTCCGGCGGTCCGTATTCGTGATGGACGTACCGTAGGCCGCCCGAGTCCCACGGCCACGAGACGTGCGTCGCGAAGCAACATGGACGAATGTCCATGCGATGCGGTTGTCACGGGATCGTCCCTATCCTGTGGCGGTGGATGCCGAGCCGCTCACGGGCGAGATCGTCGGACGCTCGCGGGCCGAGCGCTTCCGGGATGCCGAGGCGCGCATCCGCCGGGTCACCTACCTGCTCGACGACGTCGTGCGTGTGCCCGGCACCGACCAGCGCATCGGCCTGGACCCGGTCGTCGGGCTCATCCCGGTCATCGGTGACATCATCGGCGCGCTCATCGGCAGCTGGGTGATCCTCGAAGCGGCGCGGTTCGGCATCCCGCGGGTCGCCTTGGCCCGGATGGTCATCAACCTGCTCGTGGACCTGGGCGTGGGGATCATCCCCATCGTGGGCATCGTCCTCGACGTGGTGTCACGATCGAATGCCCGCAACCTGGAGCTCTTCCGCCGTCACGCCCTGGACCCGGACGCCACGACGGCCGGTCACTGGGCCTTCCTGACCGGCCTGCTCCTGGTCATCATCGGCGGCATCTGGCTGGTCGTGTGGGTGATGCTCCAGATCTTCGGGGCGATCATCGCGGCCATCGTCGAAGCGCTCTTCTAGCGCTCCGACTGACGCGCGAGGCGCGGTCGATCGGGCCGGGTGGTCAGCCGGTCGAGCCCAGCCGCGGGACCGGCGAGCCGGCCATCTTCTCCTCGAACCGGCGCGCGGCCACGTCGAGCGCCTCGAGGTGCTCGGCCAGGCGTCGCCGGGCGTCCTCGGCCGCGGCGTCGAGCCCTTCGAGCTCGAAGATCCGCCAGTGGCGGAGGATCGGCAGCAGCACGTCGTCGCGGTGGCTGCGCAGGTCGTAGATGCCGGCCCGGGCGATCTGGGCCGCCTTGCGGACGAAGCCCGGGATGCCGGCGCCGGGCATCTCGAAGGCCAGGACCTCATCGACGATGGCGCGGACCGCCGCCGATGGCTCGAGCCGCAGCGCTGCGTGCAGGATGTCGCGGTAGAAGACCATGTGGAGGTTCTCGTCGGCCGCGATCCGGACCATGATCCGGTCGGCCACCGGGTCATCCGAGTAGCGCCCGGTATTGCGATGGGCGATCCGCGTCGCGAGCTCCTGGAAGGCGACGTAGGCCAGGCCGCGCAGGGTCGACGGCGCGTCGTGGTCGTAGCCCTGCTGGAGCTGGGTCATCCGCCCACGCTCGAGGAGGACCGGGTCGATGTTCCGGGTGACCGTCAGGTAGTCGCGGAGGACGATGGCGTGGCGCCCCTCCTCGGCCGTCCAGCGGCCGACCCAGTTGATCCAGGCACCATCGCCCTTGCCGAACATCCCGTGGATGAGGCGGTGGTACGAGGGCAGGTTGTCCTCGGTCAGCAGGCCGATCTCGAAGGCCGTCTGGGCGACGCCGGTCAGGCGCGGCTGGTCCGGTGTCCACGGCTCTTTGTCGAAGTCACGGCCAAGCCGGTACGGGATGTACTCGTGGGGGAACCACTCCTGCGCGACCCGGGCGTGGCGGTCGTACAGCCGCGCGGCCTCCGGCTCGAGCTCGTGGAGCAGCGACCGGTCGAGCGCGAGGGTCTCGTCGGCCGAGAGCTCCTGGCCGGGATCGAGACGGCGGGCGGTATCGGTCATGGTCCTCCTTGATCTGGCTGGTCCAGCGTACCGTCGGGGCCGCCCGGACCCGCCAGTTCCGGTGCGGGTCTGCATAGGTCGACGAAGGCCGGATGCGCCCCGACGCGGCCGTCCGCGGCGGACGGCGCCGCGTAGACTCCGGCCGATGGACCTCGTCGAGACTCCCGTGCTGGCCCGGCGCGTGGCGACCCGCTACGTGACGCCGCTGCGCGAGGGCGGCTCGCTGCCCGGACTCGTCGAAGCCGACGATGACGGCCTGTACGTCGTGAAGTTCCGCGGAGCCGGCCAGGGTCCGCGCGCGCTCGTCGCCGAGTGGCTGGCCGGCAGCCTGGCCCGGCTCGTCGGCCTGCCCGTGCCGGAGCTCGTCGCCATCGACGTCGATGCCCACCTGGGCGATGCCGAGCCCGACGAGGAGATCCACGACCTCGTCCGTGCCTCGGCCGGGCTCAACCTGGGCGTGGACTTCCTGCCCGGTGCGCTGCCGTTCAATCCGGCGGCTCAGCCGGCCGTCGACCCGGTGATGGCCGCGACGACGGTCTGGCTCGACGGCCTGGTGACCAACCCCGACCGGACGGTGGCCAACCCGAACCTGCTCGTCTGGCACGGCCGCATCTGGCTCATCGACCACGGCGCGGCGCTGTACATCCACCACTCGTGGCGCGACCCGGCGACCCACGCCCGGGGTGCCTTCGAGCGGATCCGCGATCACGTCCTGCTGCCCTACGCCGCCCCGACCGACGCCATCGACGACGACCTCGCCGCGCGGCTGACACCGAACCGTATCGCGGGGCTCGTGGCCGCCATCCCGGACGCCTGGCTGCCGGACGATCCGGTCGTCGGCGATGCCGAGGCCCAGCGGGCCGCCTATCGCGCGTATCTGGGTCGCCGCCTCGAGGCGCCCCGCCCGTTCGTCGAGGAGGCCGAGCGTGCCCGACGCGCCGCGTAGCGCCTACCAGTACGCCATCGTCCGGGTCGTGCCCCGCGTCGAGCGCGGGGAGTGCCTGAACGTTGGGGTCATCCTGCTCTGCCGTGAGGCGAGCTATCTGGGCGCCCGGACCGAGCTGGATGGCGCCCGGCTGAGCGCGTTCAGCCCGGGCCTGGAGGTCGACGCGATCCGGCCCCACCTCGAGGCCATCGAGGCCATCGCCCGCGGCGACGAGGCCGCGGGCCCCATCGCCCGGCTGGGCATCGGGGAGCGGTTCCATTGGCTGGTCAGCCCGGCCAGCACGATCATCCAGCCATCGCCGGTCCACACCGGCCTGACCGAGGACCCGGCGGCCGAGCTCGAGCACCTCGTGGCCACGCTCGTCCGCTGACGGCATCGCTCGGCCGCGCGCCGGTCGCGGGCCGAACGCCGCTAGTCGGTCAGGCGGGCCTGGGCAGTCCGGAGCGCGTCGACGAGGGTCGCGCCGTGGAGCGGGGCCGCGGCGACGGCGACGACATCCCAGCGCCGCTCGCCGGCTCGTTCGGTCGCCTCCGTGCGGCAGGCCCGCCGGACGCGCGACCCGAAGGTCGTGGCCGCGGCCTCGTCGGTCTCGGGCAGGAGGACCTGGTAGCGCGTCGGGCTGACCCGGGTCACCCGGTCCGTCGCCCGGGCCAGGTCGCGGACGATCGTCCCGACCCGGCGGGCCAGCCGGTCGACGGCGTCATGATCGCTGCTCCGGACCTCGACGATCAAGATCGCGACCGGCCGGCCGTAGCGCGCGAACCGATGATCCTCGTGGCGCAGGGCCGATTCCCAATCCGTGCGGGTATCGATGGGGACCAGCTGGCGCGGCCGGCGCAGCGGCTCGCTGCGCAGATGCAACGGGCGGTGCCGGATCGGCCGTGCCGGACCCTCCAGGAACGCCTCGATCCGCTCGGTGGTCTGGTCCTCGGCCTCGTCCGGTGGCAGGACGAAGCGGGGTCGACGACGGGAGGCCTTGGTGGCTCGACGAGTGGGCGGCTCGGGGCGGTCGATCGGGTCGGGCACGAGGCCCAAGTCTAGCCGGGTCCTCGCGATCAGGCGGCCAGGGCGTCCGGGGTGACCTCGATGAGCGGGCTGTGCGCGATCATCTGGTCCAGATCCATCCCGTGCCAGGCGTGGCTGACGATCCAGCCGAAGATCCGCTGGCGCTCGGCGAGGTCGTCGACGATGCGAGCCGTGGCCGGCACATCCGCTCGGACCGGGCCCTTGAGGTGGACGGTCAGGCGCGGATCGGCGGCGAGGTTGTGGATCCAGGCCCGCGTCCGGGTCGACGGCCGGCCGCTGATGTAGATCCGCCCGTCGATGTTGTGGGACACGATCTCGATGCGGCGCGGGGTCGCGCTTCGCCGGCCGGTCGTGGTGATGTCGATGACCTGGCCGTGGCCCAGGGCTCGACGGACGTCCTCGTCCATGGGGTTCGTGGCTCCTGTCCGATCCGGATCCTGTGATAGTTGCAGCGGCAACGACCATACCACCGGACGCGGCCGGCGCCAAGCGGGGACGGGCGGGGCCTGGCCGCCACGGGCGCGGTCAGACGCTGACGGCCAACGTAGGACGCGTGCGACGAGCCGCCGGCGCGTAGGCCGACCACGCGGTGGCCAGGCGTTCGACGCCTTCGACCAGCCGGTCCGGGGACGTCCCGTAGGCGATCCGGACGTGGTCGCGGAACCCGCCGTCGGGTGACGCCAGCGGCCCGGGCCGGACGATGACGCCGTGGCTGGCGGCCAGCCGGCTGAAGGCGACCGCGTCGGCGTCGGGCAGGCGGACCCACAGCGACAAGCCGCCGGTCGGCATCGACCACTCCCAGTCGGGCAGGCGCGTGGCCAGGGCATCGGTCAGGACGCGACGACGCTCGGCGGCCGCCGCATTCGTCGCGGCGGCGACGGCCTCGACCTGCTCCAGGACGCGAACCGCGATGGCCTGGGTGATGAGGCTGCTCGAGTGGTCGGCGACGATCTTGCCGGCCACCAGGCGATCGATGTCGTCGCGTGACGCCCGGACCCAGCCGATGCGCAGGCCACCCCAGGCCAGCTTGCTCAGCGAGCCGACGGTCAGGACGCGGTCGCCGGCGTCGTCGTACGCCGCGATCGGCGGCGGTACCCCGCGACCGAGGGTCGCATCCGGGGTCAGGTCCTCGACGATCTGGAAGTCGAGCTCCGTGGCCAGGCGGACGAGCTCCCGCCGGCGGTCCTCGGGCATCGTCGCCCCGGTCGGGTTGTGGAAGGTCGGCACGACGTAGGCCAGTCGGATGGGCGCCCCGCCGGCGAGCAGGCGGATGACCTCGACCCGTGGGCCGTCGTCATCGACCGGGACCGGGATGAGCCGGTTGCCGGTCGTCCGGAAGGCGTCGATGGCGCCGATGTAGGTCGGGTTCTCCATGGCCACGGCCGTGCCCGGCCCGCCGAGCTGTGAGGCGATGAGGTGGACGGCCTGCTGCGCACCGCTGGTGATGACGATCTCGTCGGGATCGGTCGGGACGCCGAGCCGGCCCATATGACCGGCCAGCGCCTCGCGCAGGCGAGGCAGCCCGAACGGGTCGTAGCCGAGCTCGCCGAGCAGCGTGGGGACGTCCTCGCGGAAGGCCGTGGCGACGGCCTCGGCCACGACTGGGCTCGCCGGCAACGCACCGATGGTCAGGCTGACCGCCTCGTCGACCTCGGACGTCGGCTCGAGCAGCCCGACCGAGGTCAGGGCATCGACGGCGGCGACACGGCGGAGCGGCAGCTCCATGTCGGTCGCCTCGACCGGGGTGGCGGCGGCGTACGGCTGGTATAGGCCGGGCCGGCGGGCGGCGACGCGGGTGCCGCTCCCCTGACGGCTGCGGGCCAGGCCGGCCAGGCGCAGTCGGTCATAGGCAGCGACGATCGTCGTGCGGCTGAGGGCCAGCTCACGGGCCAGCTCGCGCTCGGCGGGAAGGCGCGTGCCTGGCGGCAGGAGACCCACCTCGATCGCCCGGGTCAGGGCGTCGGCGAGCTGCTCGTTGAGGGGGTCCGCGCCGGATGCCCAGGGGCCGATGAGGTCCACCAGCTCGGCCGCCGAGACCATTGCCTGCCTTTTCAGTCCAATCTGTTCGGATTGGCTATTGGACTTGTCCGTCATGGGCGTCAATATGGAGCCACTACAGTCCAATGTCAAGCAGGGGCCGGTTCGAATGGACCGGTGGACCGGAAAGGAAGGGCGACGACATGATGTTCGATCAGATCGGAGCCGCCTTCGCGGTGGCGGCCATCTTCATCGCTCCGCTGGCCGTCCTGGGCTGGGCGGCGCTCCGTTACGGGGCCGACTCCCGCCCCGGCATCGGCGATCGCGACCAGCGACCCTGGCTCGTACCCGGCCGCTGACCTCCGAATCTCCCGCGCAGGCGAACGACCCCGGTCCGTGACCGGGGTCGTTTCGTGTCCTGGAGTTGATCCGCGCTGATCAGCCCTGCGCCGCACGCATCGCGGCCTTCTTCTCGCGTTTGCCCGCCTGATAGCTGGCCAGCGCCTCGGCCGAGTCGACGTCGCCGAGCGTCGGATGGGTGGGCATGACGGCGTCCAGGCCGGGCAGCTCCAGGCCGAGCCGCTTGCCGAGGATGGCGATGATGGACGCGGCCTTCATCTCGCCGATGCCGGGCAGGGCCAGCAGCCGACGCTTGAGGTCGGCGCCGTCCGTCGCCCCCGTCCAGACCCGGGCCGCGTCGTTGCCGTAGTCCGTGGCGATGGCGGCGCACAGGGCCTGGACCTTGCCGGCCATGGAGCCCGGGAAGCGATGCAACGCCGGCGGCGTCCGGAAGACCGTGGCCAGAGCCTCCGGGTCCGTTGCCGCGATCCGGGCCGCGTCCAGGTGGCCGATCCGGCGGCGCAGCTCCACGGGACCGAAGAACGCCTTCTGGACGGTGACCTGTTGGTCCAGCGCGAAGCCGATGAGCAGGGCGAGCGGGTCGCTAGCGAGGAGGCGGTCCGCCTCGTCGTCGCCGGTGAACGGCAGTCGATCGGTGGTCATGGCGGCATGGTACGCGTCGTCGCTCACCCGGCGATCACCGGCCCTCGCACTGCTACGCTCCGCCGATGCTCGAGATCGCACCGACGACCGTCATCCGCGTCGCGCACCTGCTGGACGTGCGGGCGGGGGCGTGGCGCGCCGACCGGCGACTCGTCATCGACGGCGACGGGCGGATCGACGCCGTCCTTGGGCCCGAGGACGCCGACGACCGGGAGCCGGACCTCGACTTCGACGGCTGGGTCGTCCCGGGCCTCATCGATGCCCACAGCCACCTCATCGGCGAGCTGGAGTACGCCGGCATCCCCGCGTCCACGACCTCGGCCGCCCAGGAGGCGATGACCGGCGTCCGCAACGCCAGGACCACCCTGGCGGCGGGGTTCACGACCGTGCGCGACGTCGGGACGTTCCGGGCCTTCGTCGACGTCGCCCTCCGCGACGCGATCGAGGCCGGCTGGACGCCCGGCCCACGGATGCAGTGCGCTGGCGCGTACATCACCGCCCCGGGGGGCGGCGGTGACGTCACCGGCCTGCCGGAGGGCACGGTCATCGACCCGGACCTGCAGTTCGGCGTCGTTCGCTCGGTCGCCGACGTTCGCGACCGGGTCGCTCGGCTCATCGATGGCGGGGCCACGATCATCAAGCTCATCGTCACCGGGGCGGTGCTGACTCGGGGGACCGAGGTCGGGGTCATCGAGCTGGAGGCGCCGCTGGTCGAGGCGGCCGTCGAGTCGGCGGCCCGACGAGGGGTCTTCGTCGCCGCCCATGCCCACGGCACCGCGGGGATCAAGCAGGCCATCCGCTGTGGCGTCCGGTCCATCGAGCACGGCTCGCTCATCGACGACGAGGGCATCGAGCTGATGGTCCGGCACGGCACGTGGCTCGTGGCCGACGTCTACGACGGGGACTGGATCGCCGAGGAAGGCGCCCGGGCCGGCTGGCCGGCCGAGACGATGGCCAAGAACGAGCTGACGACCCAGGCCCAGCGCGACGGCTTCCGCAAGGCGGTCGAGGCGGGTGTCCGGATCGCCTTCGGCACCGACAGCGGGGTCTACCCGCACGGGCGCAATGCCATCCAGTTCGGCTATCAGGTCCGCCTGGGACAGACCCCGCTGCAGGCGATCCATTCGGCGACGCTCGGCGACGCCGAGCTCATGGGCTGGGAGGATCGGGTCGGCGCCCTCGAGGCTGGACGATTCGCCGACCTCGTCGTCCTGGGCCGCGACCCGCTCGGCGACATCGCTGCGCTGGAGTCGCCGGTCGCCGTGGTCAAGGGTGGGTCGCTGGTCGAGCGCTCCTGATCGCGTCCTCGCTGACGAGGGCGGAGCCCAGGCGGATGAGCGTCCGTCCGAGCGTCTGACGCAGGCCATGCGCGGGCGTCGGCTCGACTGCCGCCCGACCGAGGCGTGCCTCGCGCTGGAGGTCGGCGATGCGGGCCCGGACCGCATCGGCCTGGACATCGAAGATCGGTGTGTCGTGGATGGATGTCAGCTGGTTCATGTCCTAGCCTCCTGTCGGATCCAGGTGGAGGTCCATCGGGCTACTCGATGACGATCCGGACGCCCTTGTCGGGTCCGTCGTCGACGGCGACGATGGGCCCAGAGACGCCCGACTCGACGAGCTCGCGGATGTAGTCCGCGGTGGCCTCTGACAGGCCGGGGATGCGCGAGAGCGCGGCCCGGCCGAGGGCCAGGGGCACCCGCAGATTGACGACCTTGCGGCCGTGCTCGGTGACCTCGACCCGGAGCGCCCGGCCGGGCCCACCGCTGGGAGACGCGGGGGCGGCCTCGGCCGGGCGTGGGTCGTCGGTCGGGGTCGGGGGATGGGTCGGGGCGCCGAGCGCATCCAGGATGGGCCCGGCCTCCTCGGCCGTCAGACGGCCGTCGGCGACGAGGCGCAGGACGGCGTCGAAGGCATCATCCGGCATGGTCGGCCTCCGGGTCGGAGTCATCCAGGGCGGCCAGCCGGTGGCTGGCTTCGGTCACGTCGATGTCGCCGCGTTCGAGGTCGCGGAGGATGACCAGGCGCTCGTCCTCGGCAGCCTCGCTGGTCACCGGCACCCGCGCGGTCGATGGCTCGGCGGACGGCTCGGGCGGCGTCGGGACGGCCGGCGCTCGTGGCGGCGCGAGCGGCTGGGGTGGGACGGGCGGAAGCGCCGCCGCGCGGACGACCCGCAGGTCGCCGGAGGTCGATCGGAAGGTCACGGTGGGGCCGCCGTCCCCGACGATGAGCGTGCGCTGGCCGGGGCGCTCCTCCAGCCGCGATGGCCGGTCACTTCCGAGCGAGCCGGTGATCGACACGCCCTCGACGCGCACCCCGTCGGCCGCCGCCAGGGTCACGTCGCCGCTGACCGTCTCGATGGCGAAGGGTCCGTCCCCGTCGAGATGGGCGGCCAGGCGGATGTCCCCTGACGTCGTCCCGATCCGGGCGATCGACACCTGGCCGGCCCGCAGATCGATGTCGCCGGACACCGTCCGGGCGGAGAGCTGGGTGGGGCCATCGGCGGCGAGGTCGACATCACCCGAGACGGCCTCGATGGCGATGTCACCGTGGACGGCCCGCAGCTCCATGTCGCCGGACGCGGTCCGGTAGCGCTGCACGCCGGTCAGACCATCGGCCCGGATCTCCCCGCTGGCGGTCTCGATGCGCACCGCGGCCCCGGCCGGGACGTCGATGTCCAGGTCCAGCGAGCCACCGTGCGATCCGGGACCGAAGGCGTCGCCGGCCCGGACGGTGAGGGAGCCGTCCGCATGGTCGATGTCCAGTGCGGCGAGCGGACGAGCCGTCGCGGGCGGCGACGCGGACGGTCCCGCCGCTGATGCCGCGGATGCGGACGTCGCCGCTGCGGACGCGGACGGCCAGCCGGCCATCCGGGCCGATCTCGTGCTGGACGTCGCCGATCGTCGCGGGCCGCGGCGTCATCGTCCGGCCTTCCCGAGGGCGCGGATCGCGACCGCCGCCTCGTCCGCACTGATCTCGTGGCGGGCCAGCCGCTCCAGGATGGCCGTCCGGTCCTCGGCGACGACGACGCGGATCGTGGCGTCGTCCTCATCGACCTCGGCCTCGGCGCCGGCGTCCGCCCGCGGCCCGAAGCCGAGCGACCGGACCAGCGCTTCGACGCGCGCGCGGACCGTCGGATAGCTGATCCCGAGCTCGCGCTCCATCTCTCGGAGGTTCCCGCGCGAGCGCAGGAAGCTCTCGAGCAGGAGCAGCTGGTCGCGATTCAGCCGAGCGAAGCGACCGACGCTGAACGCGCCTTCCAGGGTCGTCCCGCAGCTTCCGCAGTGAAGCCGGGTGACGGCGAGCTCGCCCGAGCAGACGGGACACGTCGAGATCACATCGTGTGGCATGGGTCACTGTATAGCAAGGTCAGTTGCTATTTGTCAAGGTCCACAGTCACTTTGTGCGCATCTTACGCATCTCGCGGCCCACGCCGTGCCCGATTCGACACGATCCCGTCGCCGACCGTCCAGGGCTAGCTCGGCCACGACGCCGTGCGTGACCGTCGTCATCCGTCCATCAGCGGCGCGGGCGGACGGCCACCCCAGTCCAGGACCCACGTCGGCTGGCGCGCGGCCCGGGCGGGGCGACCATGGCGGCAGCGCTGACGAACCACGTCGGCCTGCAACGACCCGGAAGGAGACCAGATGGCCTCAGCCCAGACGATCCGGGTGGACGCCTACGGGATCCTCCCGTCGCTGTTCATCCTGCTCATGCTCATCCTCGCCGTGCTCGGTGTCGTGGCTCACGCCGCCGCCCTGTAGCACCCACCTCGCATCTCTCGGCCCCGGCCGGGTCGCACGACCCGGGACCGGGGCCTCCGTCTGTCCGGCTCACGGCGCACGCGGCCGGCGAGCCCCGTCGGCTGGCGCCGGACGCGCCGAGGCCCGGCAGCGATGCCGGGCCTCGTTGGCGCTTGGGCTTGCCGGTCGACCGGTCAGCGGGTGGCGGACCGCCATTCCGCGGCGGTCAGCCCGAGGTCACCCACGAGCGAACGCCAGTACTTGCCGGCGCGGGGCGGATCCATGTGGGCCCGCGCCCAGCCGGTCCGCGACGACTCGAACTTGAAGTCCCGGGCGCCGCTGGCGGCCGAGTGGCTCATGAAGATCGAGTCCATCGTCCGGTTCGACGTGAACAGCTGTCGGATCTGGTGCGACAGGCTGCTCGTCGCCTCGGCGAAGACGGCCCGGGCGCCGGTCCGCAGGAAGCCCGCCCCGTAGTTATCGACGCGCTTGATGGCGGTCGACTTCGTCGGGTTGGCGCGGCCCCACTCGGAGTTGCCCGAGGCGTAGCACAGCCGGTTGAGGAGGACGACGGCGTTGGGGGCGAGCTGGAGGTAGCGATCCATGTAGTACTCGCCCCAGTACTTCACGTTGTAGTTGCCGTTGCCCGAGCTCGAGTTCAGGCCCATGCCGTCCTTCCGGTACTTGGAGAACGGGCCGTACGGGCTGGGCCACCCATTGCCGTGGCCAAGGTAGATGAGCAGGTTGGCGCCCTGGGCGGCGGTCTTGACCTTGGTCCACGTCGCGAACGGGCTGTAGACCTCGATGACCTTGGCGCCGTACCCGCGAGCCTGGCTCGCGTAGCGCCGGGCGCTGTCCTTGTAGTCCCCGGTGCTCGACCCGGCCGGTCCGACGACGATCACGACCTTGAGTGCCGCCGCGTCCGCGGGAGCTGGGTTCGCCACGGCCCCGATGCCGACCACGAGGGCCGCGACCAGGGCGAATGCGGTCAGGCGAAGCGACCGCGTGATGGACGCCCTCTGGGCGCCGTTGGCGTGAACCGGCAAGACTCCTGCCTCCTCTCTACCAGAACACCGCGAGGGGGCGCGGTGACGGAATGCTGGCCGCCGGCGGCAGGGAGGAAGGGCGACGACGGACGTCGTGGACCCACGAGGTGAGCGGGGGTCGGAACGTGGACGCGGTCCGGGTGAGCCGGATCGCGGACCGTCGAGTGTGGGCACCCGACGAGGGCGACAGGGTCCTGCCGTGGGGGGCGGCGTTCTTCTGTTGGTGCCTGTCTATCGGGTGCGGAGGCCTGGGGGCCGTGGGGCAGTATGCCAGTGGTATCGCGAGGCTGTCTCGCCCCGGAGTGCGGTCCGGTGCCGTCAGCGCGCGATATCGGCGATCTTCGCGGTGCACAAGCGCACCAGATCGGCCGGAGCGAGCCGAAGCTGGACGCCGCGCCGGCCGGCCGAGATGCATACCCGGTCGTGGTCCATGAGGCTCGCGTCGACGATGACGGCCAGCGGCCGGCGTGACCCGAGCGGGCTGATCCCGCCGACCACCGAGCCCGTCAGCCGTTCCGCGACCGCCGGGTCGGCCAGCTCGGCGCGCCGACCGCCGCACGCGGTCGCCAGCGCCTTCAGGTCGAGGTGGCGGTCGACCGGGACGACCGCCGCGACCGGCGCGCCGTCGACCAGGCCGATGAGGGTCTTGCCCACGGTCGCCGGCGGCAGCCCGAGGGCCGCGGCGGCCTCCAGCCCGTAGTCCGGACGGGCGTCGCGCTCCCGGCCATGCCGATCGGGCAGGGCGTACTCGAGGATGTCGTGCGCGACCCCGGCGCGGGCGACCAGGAGGATGGCCGGAGTGGCGCCGGTCGGCATGGCGTCGATGCTATCGATATCGGCTATGCTCCGAGCGGCCCACGAGCGGCCGCGCACGCGCGCGCCGACCGACGGCGCCGCCGTCACGCGCCACCGGATCCCCCGCCGCGGCGGCCGGATCCTTGCAGGAGCCAGTGCACTTGACCTTCGATACGCTCGGCCTGTCGGCCGATCTGCTGCGGACCGTGGCCGAGGAGGGCTACGAGACCCCCACCCCGGTCCAGTCAGCCGCCATCCCCCTCATCCTCGAAGGCCGCGACGTCCTCGCCGCCGCCCAGACCGGCACCGGCAAGACCGCCGCCTTCACGCTGCCCATCCTCGACCGACTCCGGCCCCACGCCAACACGTCGTTCTCGCCGGCCCGCCACCCGGTCCGTTCGCTCATCCTCGTCCCGACGCGCGAGCTCGCGATGCAGGTCGACGAGAGTGTCCGGACCTACGGCCGGACCGTCCCCTTGCGCTCGACCGTCGTCTACGGCGGCATCCCGATGGATCCGCAGATCAAGGCCCTGCGCGGCGGGATCGAGATCCTCGTCGCGACGCCGGGCCGCCTGCTCGACCTCGTCGGCCAGAAGGTCGCCAACCTGGGCCAGGTCGAGATCCTCGTCCTCGACGAGGCCGACCGGATGCTGGACATGGGCTTCCTGCCGGACATCCAGCGGATCCTGGAGCTGCTCCCGGCGCGTCGCCAGAACCTCATGTTCTCGGCCACGTTCTCCGACGACATCCGGCGGCTGTCCGGCTCCATCCTGCGCGACCCGGCCACGGTCGAGGTCGCCGCTCGCAACCAGGTGGCCGAGATGGTCAAGCAGCTGGTCTACCCGGTCGACCGCGACCGCAAGGAGGCGCTGCTGGCCCACCTGATCCGTTCGCACGACCTGCACCAGGTGCTGGTGTTCACCCGGACCAAGCTGGCCGCTTCGCGACTGGCCTCGCGCCTCGATCGGGAAGGCCTCGATGCCGTGGCCATCCACAGCGACCGCTCGCAGCCGGAACGGACCCGGGCCCTGGAAGGCTTCAAGTCCGGGGACGTCCGGGTCCTCGTGGCGACCGATGTCGCAGCGCGCGGCCTCGACATCGAGGACCTGCCGGTGGTCGTCAACTTCGAGCTCCCGTGGAACCCGCAGGACTACATCCACCGCATCGGCCGGACCGGTCGGGCCGGGGCCGAGGGCGAGGCCATCAGCCTCGTGTGCATCGACGAGGTCGACCTGCTCCGGGGCATCCAGCGGATGCTCAAGAAGGCCATCCCCTGGACGGTCGAGGACGGGTTCGTGCCGGACCGCAACGTAGAGCCGCGCCCGCTCGGGATGCGCTCGGGCCACGCCCGGGTCGGCGCCGAGCATCACGCGCATCGCAAGCCGGTCCGCCGGCGCTCCGGCGCGGGCAGCCGCTGATCTAGCTCCGCAGGGGCGCGTCGACCGTCAGGACGCGACGGTCGTCAGGACGCGACCGTCGTCACCGTGGTCGGCTGGAGGATCGCCTCGTCGGGCGTGGTCGGCGTCGCGGTCACCGTGGTCACCGTTCCCGGCGTCGCGTCTGCCTCCGGCTCCAGCCCATCGAGCGAGGCGCCCGGGAAGAAGAAGCCGAGCATGATGTCGGCCAGGACCCGGTCGACCCCGTAGCGATTGACGAGCGCGTGATGGCCGATGGCCTGCGGCTCGGCCGAGCCCTCGAGCGCCCCCAGCCGGACGTCTCGGAGGAGCACGAACTCGCCGGTCGGGCGGGCCAGGGCGCGACCCGGGTCGTAGCCGGGCAGCGTCGGCAGCTCGCCCTCGATGACGTACGGGCCGGCCTCCAGCCGGATGGCGTGCCATGAGGCGTGGACCGGGATGTTCGGATCGTCGTCGGCCACGGCGACGAGGATGTCGTCGGCGGCCAGGCTGAGCTCGCCGGCCGGGCGGTCGGCCGACTCGCCCCAGGCCCGCCAGGTCGCCCGTTCCAGGGTCAGCGGCTCGCCCGACTCCAGCACGTCGCGGAGATGTCCCGAGCGGGCCAACGTCCCGCTGGCCATCCCGTTGCCGATGTAGGCGGCCACCCGGATCGACATCGCGATCCTCCTGCATACGGACCGCAACCCTTGCGCACGCACGTGCGCGCGTCCAGACCCCGCAGGTACCGGGTGGCCGACGCGGAAGTCACATCGGGCCGTTCGGTGGTGCCCGGAGGCACCGGCTCAGCGGCGCTCCAGGCAGCGGCAGTCGTCGGACTGGCGAAGGGCGATGCGCAGGAGGGCCCGGGCGATGACCCGGGATCGGTCCGACTCTGATTGGTCAGGACCGCGATGGCGATGCCCTCGTCCGGGAGCCAGCGGACGACCGACCGGAACCCGAGGAGCCGACCCGAGTGGCCGAGGGTCGGCCGCTCGGCGACATCGATGAGCTGGACGCCCAGGCCGTAGGGCACGGTCGGCCGGTAGCGCTCCGTGTGGGCCACGTCGTCGACCATCTCCTGGACCGAATCCTCCTCGAGGACGGCGCCGCCGTACAGGGCGCGCGCCCAACGGGCGACGTCGCTCGAGGTCGCGGCCAGCGCCCCGGCTCCCGCCGCGGCGGTGACCACCGAGGTGAACGGCACGATCGGCGTCCCATCACCGAGGTCGATCGCCTTGGCCTTGGCCGACGCGGTCTTGAACCGGTAGCCGTGGGCGACCGGGCCGCGCGGCGATTCGGTCGGCTGGAAGAACGTCCGATCCAGCCCGAGCGGCTCGTAGAAGCGCTCCCGGAGCTGATCGGCCAGCGACTGGTCCTCGACGCGCTCGGCGAGCATCCCGAGGAGCAGGTAGTTCGTGTTCGAGTAGTGCCAGCCGCGTCCCGGCTTGAAGTACGGCTTGCCGACGTACTTCATCGCCTCCTGTTCCGTCCAGCGTCGGTCGGGATGGGCGAGGAGGATCTTGTCGATGGCCGGGTGGAGGAAGTAGTCGCGCAGGCCGCTCGTGTGGTCCAGGAGCTGGCGGACGGTGATCTTGGGATCGAGACGCATCCCCGGCAGGTACGTCCGCGCCGAGGCGTCGAGGACGACCTTGCCCTCCTCGGCGAGGGCCAGGATGAGCGCCCCGGTGAAGGTCTTGGACACGCTCGCCAGTGCGAACGCGGTATCCGGCGTGACCGGCACCTTCTCCTTGAGGTCGGCGTAGCCGCTCGTGCCGAGCCAGCTCGTCCCGTCCGGGAAGATGATCGTGACCGACAGCCCCGGGATGCCGTACTTGGTCCGGATCCGATCGAGCCGGGTCTTGAGGGCGACGCGCACGGACAGGGTCGCGCTGGGGCCTTCCGGACTGCGCGGCTGGCGGAGCAGCGGCGCGACGGTCGGGATGCTGACATCGGGCGCCGGGGCATGGATGATGTCCGGCTCCTGGCGACCGACCCCGGGATGGGCGCTGGCCGTCGGGGCGATGATCGGCCCGGTCAGCCGCGGCGCGGATAGCGCCGGTCCCAGCGTCGCCGACGCCACCGGGGCGAGAGCGACGAGCAACGTGACGGTAAGCGCCCGACGGAACGCGGTCCGGCGGGGCCGCTGCGGCTCCATGCTGCGCGCACGATAGCGCCATGTCGCCCCGGGTACCATCCCGGGGTGACCCCACCCATCGGCGCTGCGGCGCTCCTTCGCGATACAGGCCTGCTCCCCGACGGGCCACTGCCGTGGGGCCGCCCGATCGGGGCGAAGTCCGCCGGCGTCATCATCCTCGAGGCCACGGCGCCCCGAGCCACCGCACCGATCGAGCTGACCCGGATCGGCAAGTGGCTGGAACGGGTCCCGGATCTGCGCCTGGACGGGGCTCGACCGAGCTCGCGGGCGTTGTCCGCGCGGCTCGCGTCGTTCTGGCTGCCCGGGCAGACCGTGCTGTACATCGGGTCCACGACCGGGTCGATCGGCGGCCGGGCGACCTCGATCGAGCAGACCGTCCTGGGTGACCGGCGCCCCCACCCGGCGGGCTACTGGCTCAAGACGCTGACGACCCTGCCGACCACGCGCTGGTGGTGGTGTGCGACCGATGCGGCCGAGGAGTACGAGGACGCGCTCATCGAGGCCTTCGCCGCCGCCGTGCCCGAGGCCGACCGGGCCGGCCTGCCGGCTGGCGCGGAGCCGTGGCCATTCGCCGTCCTGCGCCGGCCGGCCGGCGATCGGCGCCCGACCGGCATCACCGGTGCGCTCATCCCCGAGCCGGTGGCGACGCCGACGCCGCCGACCCGCATCGTCCAGGTCCCCGACGGCGACGCGGAGGGCGCGCATGGCGAGCCGCCCGAGCCGAAGCGGCGGACGGCGCGCGGCAAGGTCGTGGCGGGCTCGACGTCGGCGGGGGCGGGAGCGCCGGTCGCGGCGGCGCCGGCTCCGCCCCGGGCCAGCGACGCGGTCACGCTGACGGCCGATGGCGAGACGCGGCTACGGGCGGAGCTGACCGAGCTCACCCAGGTCCGCCGGCCGGAGGTCATCGCCCGGATCCGGGCCGCCAAGGAGCTCGGCGACCTCAAGGAGAACGCCGACTACACGGCCGCACGCGAGGAGCAGTCGTTCCTGGAGGGTCGGGTCCAGGCGCTCGAGGCGCGACTCCGCAACGCCGTCGTCGTCGAGGCCCCGGCCGCCGGCGGTGGCGCCGACCTGGGGTCTCGAGTGACCGTCGAGATCGACGGGGTCGAGGAGGTCTACGTCCTCGTCGGCTCGGCCGACGCGAACGTCGCGGCCGGACGCGTCTCGATCGCGTCACCGATCGGTCGGGCGCTGGTCGGGGCTCGACCGGACGGCGTCGTCGAGATGACGACGCCGCGGGGTCCGGTGTCGGTCCGGGTCATCGCCGTCGAGTGACGGCCGCCTCGCCGGCTAGCTTGCCGGGGTGTCGACGAGCTTGTGCTCGACCGCGTACAGGGCGGCCTGGGTCCGCGAGGCGAGGCCCAGCTTGCCCAGGATGTTCGAGACGTAGGTCCGGGCGGTCCGCTCGGTGATGAACAGGGTCGCCCCGATGTCCTTGTTGCTCATCCCCTGCCCGAGCAGGCGGAGGACATCCTTTTCACGGTCGGTCAATGGCTCCGCGAGCTCGTCCTCGGGCGACTTGCGGTTGCGCATCCGCTGGGCGAGCAACCGGGCGACGGCCGGGTCCAGGTGCACCTCGCCGGCGTAGGCGGCACGGACGGCGGCGGCGACCTCCTCGGCCTCGGCGTCCTTGAGGACGTAGCCGGATGCCCCGGCCTCCAGGGCGGAGGTGACCTTCTCCTCCTCGATGAACGAGGTCATCGTGACGATCTCGGTCTCGGGTCGCTCGGCCTTGATCCGGCCGATCGCGGTCACGCCGTCCATGTTCGGCATGAGCAGGTCCATGAGCACGACGTCCGGCTCCAGGCGGCGGGCCATGGCCACGCCCTCGGAGCCGTCGGCGGCCTCCCCCACGACCTCGATGTCATCCTGGAGGTCGAAGAAGGTGCGGAGGCCCATCCGGACGACGGCATGATCGTCGACGATGAGCACGCGGATCGGGGCGGCGCTGTCGGTCACGTCAGCTCCTGGCATGTCGGCATCGCGGTCGTCATCGATCGGGGCCGGTGGCAGCGAGTCTAGCAAAGGCGCGTCCCTCCAACGATCAGGCACCCACGCGGCCGGTCGCGACGATCGCGGCGACCAGCTCGCTCGGGCGGAAGGTCTTGCGGACGAAGCCGTCGGCGCCGCAATCGACGGCGGGGTGCTCGAGGCTGTCCGACCAGGACATGGCGAGGATCCGGGTCGCGGGCGCGATGTCCCGCAGCTGGGCGATGAAGGCGATCCCGCCGTCGACCTCGGGCAGGCGCGGATCGACGAGGACGACGTCGGGCTGTTGCTTGGTCGCGAGGTCGAGGGCCGAGCCGACGTGACCGGCGCTGCCGACCACGCGGACCTTGCCCCCGATGGCGAGGAGCCCGGTCAGGCTCTCGCGGACCCGCTCGTCCGCATCGACGACCAGCACACGGAGCGGGTCGTCGCGGTGCGGGTCGGGGTCGGGCATGGCCCCTCGGATGGTGCGCGCGCAACCATCCGTCCGATATCGACCTTCGCCGGGCCGATGCATCGGCCGAACGTAGGATGTGGCCTACGTCATCCGTCGCGGATGGATGGGACCGGCTCCTGCGGGGCTGCGACGTCGGCCGCCTTGGACAGCACCGCCAGCTCAGCCGCGGTCAGCGTGACCTCGACCGTCGTGCCAGCCCCGATCGTGCTCGTGCACGAGAAGGTGCCACCCAGCCGTTCCGCCCGGGCGCGCATGCCCGCCAGGCCGAGGTGGCCATCCGGGACGGTCGCCGGGTCGAACCCCTTGCCGTCGTCCTGGACCCGCAGCCGGACGCCGCCCTCCCGCTCGTGGACGCCCAGCCAGACCTGCTTCGCGCCGGCGTGCTTGACGACGTTGTGGAGCGCTTCCTGGGCGATCCGGTAGAGGGTCTCCTCGGCGGCCAGCGGCAGGCGTCGCTCCAGATCGCTCTCGACGACGATCGGCAGGCCGATCCGGCCCTGGAGGGCGGACGAGTGGGTCTTGAGCGCGCGGACCAGGCCGTCCTGCTCGAGATTGCCGGGACGGAGCTCGAAGATCAGGGCGCGCATCTCGGCCAGGGCCTCGCGCTGGAGGTCCCGGAGCTGCCCGAGCTGCTCGCGCACCGCGGCCGGGTCGCGCTCCAGGAGGAGCTCGATGGAGCGGGACACGAGGGTCATCGAGAACAGGGCCTGGGTGACCGAGTCGTGGAGCTCGCGGGCGAGGTGGGCGCGCTCTTCGCCGGCAGCCAGCTCCCCGGCCTGACGACGCAGCTCGCCCTGGAGGCGGGCCTGCTCGCTGATGTCACGGGTCGCGCCCTGGATGCCGGCGAACCGGCCGTCGACGACGACCCCGATCGACCGGACGTCGACCGGCGTCCGGCCGCCGTCCTTGCGGCGCAGGATGAGGGTCGCCTCCGACGGGACGAGGGGCTGCTCGACCAGCCGGTCCCAGCGTTCGCCGGCCAGCGGCATCGTGGCCTCGTCGACGATCGAGCCGAAGTGCTGCCCGTGCAGCTCCTCGGCCGTGAACCCGGTCGCCCGCTCGATGGCCGACGACAGGAACGTGAAGCGGCCCTCCTCGTCGGTGGAGAACACGACATCCGGGGAATTCTCGACGAGGAAGCGGTAGCGCTCCTCGGACCGGCTCAGCTCGCCCTCCAGGCGCTCGCGCTCCGAGATGTCGCGGGCGACGCCGTGGATGGCCGTGAGCTGCCCGTCGGTGAGGCTGCCGATGACGTTGATCTCGAGCGGGATCGGCGTGCCATCGCCCTTGACGAAGTCGAGGCGGACCGACAGGACCCGTTCCGGGTCGGCGACCAGGGCCTGGTAGCTGGCGATGGCCGGCTCCTCCCAGCCCGGCGCGATGAAGTCCATGTAGGGGCGGCCGACGACGGCGCCGATGTCCCAGCCGAGCATCGTCTCGGCCCGGTCGGACAGGAACGTGTAGGTCCCCTCCGGGTCGGCCGCGAAGACGAGGTCGGGCGACGACGAGGCGAGGGTCCGATAGCGCGCCTCCGAATCGCGCAGGTCGCGTTCCAGGCGCTCGCGGTCGCCGACGTCGCGGGCCGCGCCGTGGATCCCGGCGAACACGCCGTCGACCTGGACGCCGATCGAGCTGACCTCGAACGGGATGTGCCGGCCATCGGCATGGACGAGGGTCATCCGGGTGACGAGCTCGAGGTCGGGGTCCTCGCGCATCGCCTCGAACAACCGGCCGCGCTCCTCGCCCGGCTCGTAGTGGATGACCGCCGCGAACGACTCGCCGACGAGGTCCGCCGGCTCGCGGCCCAGGGCGCGGCGCACGGATTCCGATACGTACGAGAACCGGCCCTCGGGCGTGATGGCGAAGATGATGTCCGGTGAGTTGTCGACGAGGAACCGGTAGCGCTCCTCCGACCGGCGCAGCTCGTCCTCGAGACGGTCGCGCTCGCGCATGTCGCGGACCGAGCCGTTGGCCCCGCTGAACCGACCCTCGGCGTCGAGCGACGCGACGGCGATGAACTCGGCCGGCACCTCCGAGCCGTCGCGATGGAGCAGGTTGATCCGGCCACGCAGCTCCTGCGACGGCGCGGCCATCGCCTGGGTCCAGTCGATCTCGGCCACGTCCCGCGACGACGGATGGACGATCGCCCCGAAGTGCTGGCCGAGCAGCTCCTCCGGGCGGAAGCCGGTCAGACGCTCGCAGGCATCGGACAGGAAGGTCAGGCGGCTGTCCGGACCGATCGACCAGACCAGGTCGGGCGCGTTCTGGACGAGGTAGCGGTAGCGCTCCTCGGACTGGCGCAGCTCGCGCTCCAGGCGTTCTCGTTCACTCACGTCGCGAACGGTCCCCTGGGCGCCGACCCACTTGCCGTCCTCCCAGACACCGGCCGTCGTGACTTCGGCGGCGAACGTGCTGCCGTCCGCTCGAAGGAGGATCAGGGCCAGCCGGTCGACGAGGTCCGGGTCGGTGCTCACCGCGGCGAACGTCTCGCGCGCGGCCTCGAGCGTCCCGGGCTCGGTCAGGAAGGCGAAGTGCTGGCCGATGATGTCCTCGACCGGATAGCCGAAGAGCGCTTCGGCGCTATCGGCCATGAACGTGAAGCGCCCGTCCGTATCCACCCGCCAGATGACGTCCGGCGTCGTCTGGACCAGGCCGCGGAAGCGGGCCTCCTCGCGGCTGGCCCGCGCGAGCAGGTTCGAGTTGGTGAGGGCGATGGCGGCCTGGTCGGCCAGGCCGCCGAGCAGGTCCAGCTCGTCGGCCTCGAAGATGCGCGGCTCGGCGCTCGACACGGCCAGCGTGCCGAGGACCTCGCCCCCGGGCGCCCGCAGTGGCGTCGCGGCCATCCCGCGCAGGCCCAGTCGCTGGGCGACCTCGTCGTCGTCCGGCTCGTGCGGGATGCGCGGATCGACCAGGTAGTCGAAGGTCGTGATGGGACCGCCGGTGCCGGCAGCCAGGCCGTTGATCCCGCCGCCGAGGGGGAACTGCATGGCCATCAGCCATGAGCGGGTGACGTCGTCCGCCGCACCGGCCACGACGACCGGCACGAGGTAGGTCCCGGACTCGGCCATCCGGGTCAGGTGGGCGCCGTCCGTCCCGAGCAGGCGCTTGGCATCCTCGACGACGCGGGTCAGGACCTCATCGGGGTCGTGGAGGGCCGCGATCCGGGCGGTGATGTCCCGGAGGGACCGCTCCGTCTCGGCGCGTCGGGCGAGCGCGACCTGCGAGCGCTCCAGCTCGCCGATGAGCCGGGCGTTGGTGATAGCGATGGCCGACTGCTCGGCGAGGGCGCCCAGGACGGCGGCGTCGAGCTCGTCGAAGGTGTGGGGCACCCGGCTGAAGACCTCGATCGCCCCGAGCGGGCCGGCGTCGCCGATGATCGGCGCGACGATGAGGTCGCGCAGCCCCTCCGAGGCCGCCACCGAGTCGGCCAGCTCGTCGTGGCGGAAGTCGGCCTCCCCGTAGTCGCCGGCGATGACGACCTTGCCGTCCAGGACGGCCTTGCCGGACATCCCCTCCCCAAGGCGCAGGTTGGTCAGCTTGTGGCCTTCGCGCTGGGCCTCGGTCAGGCCGGAGTCGAACGCCCAATGGAGCGTCTCCGAGTCCGGGTCGTACTGGTCGATGACCGCGCCGTCGGCGCGCAGCAGGCGGACCGCCTCGTCGGCCACGCGTTGGAGGACGTCGCCGGGCTCGCGGATGGCGGTGATCCGAGCCCCGATCTCGCGCAGTGCCTGTTCGGCCTCGGCCCGACGCTGGAGGTCGCCCCGAGAGCGCTCCAGCTGGTCCATGAGGTTGGCGTTGGTGATGGCGATCGAGGCATGCGTGGCGAGCGTCGACAGGACGTCGACGTCTGCCTGACCGTAGGTGCCCGGCTGGCGCGACACGACGGACAGGACCCCGAGCGGACCGGATTCTCCGAACAGCGGCGTCGAGATGACCGCGCGGATGCCGGCGCTTCGGACGAAGGCCTCGATCTCCGGGGTCGTCTCGAAGCGCTGGTCGGCCAGGTAGTCCGTGGTCATGACCGCGGTCTGCTCGGCGAAGGCCAGGCCGGCCACCGCCTGGCGCGGCCGCAGCCCACCGGTCCGGCCCCACTCCGGGACGACCTGCATCGCCTCGCCGGCCGAGTACGCCCAGCGCAGCGCGCCGAGGTCCTCGTCCCACAGGTCGATGCGCGCGCCATCCGAGTCGAGCAGGCGGGCCGCCTCGTTGACGATGAGGGCCAGGACGTCGGCCGGGTCCAGGATCGCCGACACACGAGCGGCGATCTCGCGGAGCGTCCGCTCGGTGTCGGCCCGGTGGGCGTTCTCCTCGATGAGCCGGACGTTGGTGATGGCCACGGCGGCCTGGTCGGCCAGGCCCTGGAGCACCGCCGCGTCGTCGTCGTCGAAGGCGTCGATCCGGGTGCTGTGGACGGTGATCGCACCGATGGGCTGGCCGTGGCCGAACAGCGGCGCGGCGATGACCGAGTGGATGCCGATGCCCTCGACGAACTTGTCGCGCTCCTCGGTATGGGCGAAGCGCTCGTCCTGCAGGTAGTCGCCGGTGCGCTCGACCTGCTGGGTCGAGAGGGCCAGCCCGGACACCCCGGCGTCCGGGGCGAGCTCGATCTCGGAGATGAGCTCCAGGTTGGCCCGGATGTGCTCGTCGTCGGCCTTGGTCCAGGCCCCGGTCAGGTCCGGCCCGCCGACGAGGTCGATCATCGCGCCGTCGGCGCGCAGGAGGCGGGTCGCCGCGTCGACGACCGCCTGGAGGATGGCCTCCTGGTCGCGCATCGCGTTGACCTGGCCGGCGATCTCGCGAAGGGTCCGCTCGATGTCGGCCGTGCGGGCCAACTCGGAGCGCGACGAGGCGAGCTCGCTGATGAGGCGGGCGTTGGTGATGGCGATGGCGGCCTGGCCGGCGAGGGCGTGGATCAGGGCGGCGTCGCTGTCCCCGAACGCGTCGCGCTCGACGGCGTAGACCTCGATGACCCCGAGCGGGCCGTCGTCGCCGGTGATCGGCGCCGCGATCATCGAGTGGAAGCCGGTCCGCTCGTAGAAGACGGTCGACTCAGGGGATGGCGGGAAGAGGCTGGCCAGCTCGTCGCCGGCGACGACGACGCGGTCCTCGGCCACGGCCACGCCGGTCGCGCCCATCCCGACCGAGATCCACAGCTGCGACCGCTCCTCGGCCGTGAACAGGCGGGCCAGACCGTCGTCGAACGCCCAGCGCAGGTTGCCGGTCTCCGGATCGAGCAGGTCGAGGATGGCGCCCTGCCCGTCGACCAGCCGGCTGGCCAGCTCGACGACCTCCTGGAGGATCTCGCTCGGGTCACGCAGCGCGGTGATGCGGGCGGCGATCTCGCGCAGCGCCTGCTCGGCCTCGGCGCGGCGGGCGAGCTCCTCGCGCGAGCGGTCGAGCTCGTCGATGAGCCGGGCGCGGGTGATGGCGATGGCCGCCTGGGCGGCGATGGCCGCGAGCAGGTCGGCATCCGGCTCGGTCCAGGCGTCGAGACGGCCGGTGAAGATGGTCAGCGCCCCGAACGCGCCGGTCTCGTTGACCAGCGGGGCGGCCATGACCGAGGTGATGCCACTGGCCTCGATGTAGGTATCGGCGCCCATGCCGTGCGGGAAGCGCTCGTCGTGGACGTAGTCGCCGGTCCAGAACGGCCGGCCGCTCACGACGGCCTGTCCGGAGATGCCCTGGTCGAGCGTCTCGTCGGGGTCGTCGGGCCAGTCGTCGTCGTTGGGCTTGAGCGCGCCGGACGCGTAGGCCCAGCGGAGCAAGCCGGAGCGTGGTTCGATGAGGTCGATCCGGGCCCCATCAGCGCGCATCAGCCGGGCGGCCTCGTCGACCGTCGACTGGAGGACGCCGGACAGGTCCGTCGCCGCCGAGATGCGGACGGTGATCTCGCGCAACGTGCGCTCGACGTCGGCGCGTTCGCCGAGGGTCGCGCGCGACGCGTCGAGCTCCTCGATGAGGCGGCTGTTGGCCATCGCCGTGGCGGCGTGGTCGGCCAGGGCCCGGACGAGGGCGATGTGGGCCGGAGCGAAGGCATCGGGGCGGTTCGAGAAGCAGCCGAGCGCCCCGAACACGACCGCGCCGTCGACGAGCGGGGCGACGACCATCGAGCGGATGCCGATGTCGTCGACGACCCGATCGGTCGCCTCGGCATGACGGAAGGCCGGATCGTTCGGATAGTCGCCGGTCACGACGACCGCGCGCTCCAGCACGGCCCGCCCGAACATGCCCGTCCCGGGCTCCAGCTCGATGACCCGGATGCGAGCGCGGCTGTCGGCGTCCGCGATGCCGGCGTCATGGGCGAAGCGCAGGTGGCCGGTCGCCGGATCGACGAGGTAGACGAGCGCGCCGTCGGCGTCGAGCAGGCGGGCGGCCTCCTCGACGGCCGCGGTCAGCAGCTGATGGGTCCGGCCCGCGCCGCCGTCGGGATCGGCGTCACGCTCGTGTGCGCGCGTGCCGGGGCGCTTGGTGCGGTGGGGACGGGATGGTGCGGCCACGGCGGGAGGATACGACGGCATCGCGCGGACCGGGCATCGGCGTTCGGCGATGCGACGTACGTCATCCGTCGCAGGTGGCATGGATGGACGTCGGCGTCGGTCGGGGGCGAAGGTCCGGTCCCGGTCGGCGTCCCTTGCCGGGGGTCGCGGGCCGGGCCGACGGCCACGATGCCGTCATCGCACCGGCTCGTCCGTCCGGTGGCCCACCAACGAGGTCCAGCCCGAAATGTTCGCCGCCCGCACGCCGCTCCGCGCCACCGACGTCGCCATCCGCGCCGGCATCGTCGTCCTGGCCCTGGCCACCGCCTACATCCACTCGACCCTCGGTGGTCTGCTGTTCACCCTGAACGCGCTCGGCTACGTGGCCGCGGCCGTCGCCATGGTCATCCCCCTGGCGCTCGCCGTCCGGTTCCGCTGGGTCATCCGCCTCGGACTCATCGGCTACGCGATGACGACGATCCTCGGCTGGGCCATCCAGGGTCCGTACTACCAGACCGCCTACATCGCCAAGGGCATCGAGGTCGCCCTCATCGTCCTGGTCGCCATCGACTTCGCCCGCATGGACGGGAACCCGATCGATGTCGTCAAGCGCGAGCTGGCCTCGTTCAGCGCGATGGTCTCCCGCCGCGGCGGCACGGCCGGCGCCGGCGCCTAGCCAACCACGCGAACCCACCACCAGGAGCCTGACCCCATGAAGCGCCTGATCCTTGGCCTCGGCTTCGCCGCCCTGGCTCTCGCCACCGCCGCCTGCTCCGGCACCTCGGCGGCTCCGGCCACCGATGCGCCCGCCGCCTCGGCCCCGGCCGACGCGATCGTCATCGTCGCCAAGGACCTGGCGTTCCAGCCGACCGAGGTCGCCGTCACGGCCGATGCGCCGACGACGATCGTCCTCGACAACCAGGAAGCGGCTCCGCACAACATCGCCATCACGGACGCGTCCGGGGCGAGCGTGTTCAAGGGCGAGATCGTGTCGTCGACCCAGGTCACGAACGCGGTCCCCGCCCTGCCCGCCGGGACGTACACCTTCTTCTGTGAAGTCCACCCCGACATGAAGGGGACGCTCACCGCGAGCTGACCCGCCGCCATCAGCACCACGCCGCTCGACCCCGGGTCCGCTGCACGGATCCGGGGTCGTCGTGTGTCCGGGTCCCGGTCGCCCCGCGCGACGACGACGGCGCCGCCGTCTGGGTCATGGGACACTTTCGGCGCGGAACCACGCCCGCCACGGGGGAGGAACATGCTCGAGATCGTCGACCTCGCCAAGCGCTACGGGCAGGTCACGGCCCTGGCCGGCGCGTCGTTCACCGCGGAGCCCGGCCGGATCGTCGGCTTCCTGGGCCCGAACGGGGCCGGCAAGACCACGACGATGCGCTGCATCTTCGGGCTGGCCCGACCGGATCGCGGCGAGGTCCGCTGGAACGGCCGTCCGGTGGACCGCGAGACGCGGCTGCGGTTCGGCTACATGCCCGAGCAGCGCGGCCTGTACCCGCGGATGCGGGTCGGCGAGCAGGTCGCCTACTTCGCGCAGCAGCACGGCCTGTCCGGTCGCCAGGCCAACGATGCCGGGATGGCGTGGCTCGAGCGGATGGGCCTGGCTGACCGAGCCAAGTCGAAGCTCGAGGAGCTGTCCCACGGCAACCAGCAGCGGGTCCAGCTGGCCGTCGCGCTCGCCCATGACCCCGAGCTGCTGGTCCTCGACGAACCGTTCAGCGGCCTCGACCCGATCGGCATCGCGACGATGACCGAGGTCGTCCAGGAACGGGCCGCCGCGGGGGTCGGGGTCGTCTTCTCCAGCCACCAGCTCGACCTCGTCGAGGACGTCTGCGAGGACGTCGTCATCATCGCCCGGGGCCGGATCGTCGCCGCCGGGCGCATCGACGAGCTCAAGGCCAGGTCGGGCCGGCGCCACCTCGAGGTCGAGGTCGTCAAGGCGGACGGCGCGTCGGACGCGGCGTGGCTGGATGGGGCGGGCGACGTGACCGTCCTCGAGCGCCAGAACGGGCGGATCAAGCTCCTCGTCGACGAGCGCGTGGACCTGGATGCGCTCCTGACCAGAGCCCGGGCGGCCGGCGAGGTCCGCCGGTTCAGCTACCAACCCCCGCGCCTGTCCGAGCTGTTCATGGAAGCCGTCGCCGAGACGCCCGAGGAGGCCACCCGATGAGTCGCTGGCGGAGCGTCTGGCTGGTGGCCAAGCGCGAGATCCTGGAGCGGGGTCGCAGCCGCGGCTTCCTGCTCAGCGTGCTGTTCACGACGTTGCTCGTCGTCGGGTCGATCATCCTGCCGTCCATCCTGTTCAACGACGACGATCCGACCGCGGTCGGGATCGTGGAGCCTGCGCCGGCGGCCCTCGGTCAGACCATCCAGACCACCGCCGGCCAGATCGACACCGAGGTCGCCCTGACGACCTATCCGGATGCGGCCGGCGGTGAGGCCGCGCTCGACGCCGGCGACATCGATGTCCTCGTCGAGGTCCCGGTGGACCTGTCGGGGCCGGGCGAGATCCGCTTCGCCGAGGAGACCGACTCGGCGACGTCCCAGCTCATCACCGCGGCCATCGTCGCGCTCCGCGTGAACCAGGTCCTGGTCGACGCGGGGGTCGACCCGGGCGCGCTGGTGGCGGCCCAGGCGGCGCCGACGGTCGAAGCGCTCGACCCGGAGACCGAGGCCGACCAGATCCGCTTCGTGTTCGCGAACATCGGGGCGGTGCTGATCCTCATCGGTATCTTCAGCTTCGGGTTCACGGTCCTGACCGGGGTCGTCGAGGAGAAGCAGAGCCGCGTCGTCGAGGTCGTCCTGTCGACCGTCCGGCCGCGTGACCTGCTGATGGGCAAGGTCCTGGGCATCGGCATCCTGGGGTTGCTCCAGCTGGCCGTCTTCGGGATCGCGGGATTGGTCGCCGTGTCGTTCACCGGCGGCGTCGAGCTGCCCGCCACGACGCCGAGTGCGATCGCGATGCTCGTCCTGTGGTTCATCCTCGGGTACGCGCTGTACTCGACGGCACTGGGCTTCCTGGGCGCCCTGGCCTCCCGGATGGAGGAGGCCTCCAACGCGTCGACGCCGGTCACGGCGGTCGCGATGATCAGCTACTTCGTGGCCATCTTCGCCGTGCTCGATGACCCGAGCGGCCTGGTTGCCACGGTCGCCACGTTCCTGCCGCCATCGGCGCCATTCGTCGTGCCGCTCCGGGCCGCGTTCGATGCCATCAGCCCGCTGGAGATCGGCCTATCGGTGATCGTCACCGTGGTCGGGATCTACGTGCTGTTCGTCATCGGCGCGCGGGTCTACGCCGGAGCCGTGCTCCAGATGGCCGGCCGGATGAAGCTGCGCGACGCGTGGCGGTCCGCCGGGGAGTAAGTCGGCAGCCGCGAGGCAAGGCCCTCGGCCACGGCGCGTCGCGCGCGGCGGCTTGTTGACGGCCCGGTTCGGCAGATCTTCCACGCCGGGATCGTTATGGCGACTTCAACCCAGGGAATGCGCGCGAACGTGCACGGCCAGACCGTTAGGCGCCGATTCGGCCCGACTCGCCGCGGACTCATGCCATAGCGGTCCACGGGCGCAAGTTGGGCCACCCTGACGCGGAGCGCTCGCTGAGCACGGACTTGCCATCGACCACCACGTACATGCCAGTCCGCCCGGCACGAGTTGCCTTGGTCATGGGGCTGTCACTACTGGGCGAGAGTGCCGTCTGCTCGCTCGTGGATGTGCGCGCCGACCCCACCGGCCTCCTGAACGATCTCGACTTCCCAGCAGCGGGCCGCCGTCGGGTCATCCACAAACCGACAGTCCATCGGAGACACCAGGATCTCGGTGATCCGTCCGGCATCCGGATCGTCGATGTCGCCCTGGTGCGTGGCGAACGTGAAGTCGACGATCTGGATGCAGACGGGCTCGGGTGTGTCCTGACACGTCATATCGCGGCCGGTGATCGACTCGTTGACGGCCACGCAGCCGGTGGCGGCGACCAGTCCGACAGCGAGGGACGTGCCGGATAGGAGTCGTCCGTGCGCCGCCATGTCGTCATGCAGCGTACGTCGGGGCCGGTGCCGTCAGCGTCGCTCAGCGTGCTGTCAGGCGACCGTCAGTCGAGCGGTTCGAGGAGGCCGAGCGTGCCGCCGGCGTGCCAGAACAGGACGGCCAGGCCGTCGAGGCGGCCGGAGCGGACGGCGGCGATGAGCGCGGCCATGGCCTTGGCCGTGTAGATGGGGTCGACGAGGATCGCCTCGGTGCGGGCGACCAGGGCGGCCGCCTCATCGGCGGCGGCCGTCGGTCGGCCGTAGCCGTCGCCCAGCTGGCTCGCGTCGAGGTCGATGGCGTCAGCGCCGACCTGGACGCCGGTCAGCTCCGCGAGCCCGTCGAGCATCGCGGCGATCGCCGGCCGCAGCTCGGCTTCGGGACGAGCGACGACGACGCCCTCGACACCGGACGGGCGAAGCCTGCCCGGCCAGGCCCACGAGCAGTCCGGCCTGCGTCCCGCCGGTGGCCGACGGCAGCACGACCGCCCCTAGCGCTACGCCGGCGGCAGCCGCCTGCGCCACGGTCTCCTCGGCCGCCAGGACATGGCCGTACGCCCCGACCGCCCCACTCCCCCCGACGCCGATGACGTACGGCCGGCGCCCGGCGGCCCGCAGATCGGCCGTGACCTGGGCCACGGCGCGCTCGCGCGCGCCCCGATCGGCGTCGGGCAGCTGATGGACGGTCGCCCCGAGGGCCTCGGCGAGCCGCACTCCGGGCCCGGGCGGCGACGCCGGTGGTCCGGACAGCACGAGGTGCACGTCGAGGCCGGCCCGCGCCCCGGCCGCCGCGGTCAGGCGGGCGTGGTTGGACCAGCGACGACCGCTCGTGACCAGCGTGTCCGCCCCGTCCGCGAGCGCGGCCCCGACGAGGAACTCCAGGTTCCGCAGCTTGTTGCCGCCGAACGCCAGCGGCAGGAGGTCCTCGCGCTTGATCCACAGGTCGACCCGGCCGCCCAGGGCCTCGCTCAACCGCGGGAGGCGATGGAGGGGCGACGGGCCGTCCAGGAGCGGGAACCGGGGGAGGTCGAGGGTCATGGGCCCGTATCATCGCAACCCATGGCGACGCGCATCACCCCGGCCGAGCGACTGACGACCGTCGGCCAGCACGCGGGCATGGAGCGGTCGATCGCGATCTCCGCGCCGCACGTCGGCAGCCAGCGGCTGTATTCGTCGATCGTGTCGACGGCGCCCGGCGACAAGACCCGGATCCACCACCACGGCGACTGCGAGACGTCGATCTACATCGTCAGCGGGACGGCGCGCTATACGTGGGGCCCGACCGGCCTCGAGCAGACCTTCGATGCCGCGGCCGGCGACTTCATCTACATCCCGGCCGGCGAGATCCACGTCGAGGAGAACGCCTCGTCGACCGAGCCACTCGTCGTCGTCCTGACCCGCAACTGCCCGGATTCGCACGTCGTCTACCTCGACGGCGGACCGGACGGCGCCGACGACGTCCCGGCACCCTGCTGAGGTCGCCGCCCTGATGGCTGCCGGCTGGCCGGATCGCCCGCTCTCCGACCTGCTTCGCGCGCACGACCTGGACCTCGTCCCGGAGCATCCGTTCCCGACGGACGGCTGGTCCGGAGCGACGTTCGCGACCCTGACCGACCCCAACGACCGTCGATACGTCCTCAAGCGGACCTCGCTGGCGGTCGACTGGATCGCGCGGGCGACCGCGGATGACCGATTGCGCGAGGGCTGGCTGGCCGCGCGACCGTCGACGGACTTCGTCGCCCTGCGGATGCCCTCGCCACCGATGCTCTCGATGCCCTATCTCGGGGCCGCGGCGGATGGCGACGGGGTCGCCATCCTCATGCCTGACCTGTCGACCGAGCTCATCGCCTGGGAGCGGCCGGACCACGACCCGATCGTCGACGCCGTCACCCTCGACCGCGTCGTCCGGGCGATGGCCCGGCTCCACAGCCTGCCCTGGGGCGAGTCGCTCGAGACGGCGGTCGGCCAAGGCGGCGAGCCCGCGCCACCGTGGTGTCCGCTCGACGCGCGGCTTCGGCTCCTGTCGCCGGCGTCGGCGGCGGGCTACGCGGCCGACGGCAACCTCGTCGGCGACCGATTCCTCGATGGTTGGGCCGCGTTCCGACGCGAGGCGCCGGCCGCCGCGATCGACCTCGTCGAACGGCTCGACGCCGACCCGGCGCCGCTCCTGGCGGCCCTGGCGACGCTGCCGGCGCGCGGTCTGCATGGCGATCTCAAGCTGGCCAACGTCGCCCTGATGTCCGAGGACCGCGTCGCCTTCATCGACTGGCAGATGACGCTCCGGGCGCCGGTCGCGGTGGAGCTCGGCTGGTTCCTCGTCTCCAACAGCGGCTCGCTGCCGGTTGCCCCGACCGCGGTGCTGGACGCCTACGCCGAGGCGCTGCGCTGGGACAGCGGCCGCTGGTCGGTCGAGGGCACGCCGCCCGACTTCGCCGGCCTGGTCGGTGACTGGGAGACCCAGGTCGATCTGACCTGGATCGTCGGCCTGCTCCTGCGTGGCTGGCGCAAGGGCCTGGACGCGGCGGCCGAGACGACCCTCGCGTCCGGCGCGTCCGCGCGCGACGACCTCCTGTGGTGGTGCCAGGCCGCCGTCGAAGCCGCCGAGCGCCGGCTCTAGGGTGACCTCGATGACCGATGCGGCGCTCGACACGCTCGGCATGACCGTGCCGGACTCCCCCCTTGCGCGGCGCGCCCGCGAGCTGATCGCCGACGTCGCGCCGCCGTTCCTCGTCAACCACTCCGTCCGGAGCTTTGCCTGGGCCGTCGAGCTGGCACGGTACGACGAGGTCCCCTTCGATCCCGAGATCCTGTACGTGTCCGCGGTCCTGCACGACATCGGGCTCGTGCCCGCCTATGACCTCGGCGGCTGCTTCGAGGTCGATGGGGCGCTCGCCGCGGAACGGCTCGCGCGGGACGAAGGTGAACCCGCCGACCGCGCCCGGGCGATCTACGACGTGATCGCGTTGCACATGACCGCGGACCTGCCGCCCGACCCCGCGGCCGAGGTCGCACTCCTGTGGGACTCGACCGGCACCGACGTGACCGGCTACCGATTCACCGATGTTCGACCGGCGGTCATCCCCGGCTTGCTCGCCGCGTATCCGCGACTCGACTTCAAGCGCGAGTTCGCGGCGCTCTTCGTCGACCAGGCCTCGCGCAAACCGACGTGTCGGGCCGCCGAGATGGTCGGTGGCGGCATGCTCGAGGCGATCGCGCGCGCCCCGTTCGAGCGCTAGGCGTCACGGACGCCGAGTCAGCGGGGCTCAGGTCGGCGCGGCGAGATCGCGTCGCGGGAAGACGATCAGGGCGAACGCAACGGCGGCGACGATGACCCCGGCCAGCACCGCGAAGTCGCTCCACACCGGCGCGCCGGCCAGGGACGCGCGCGGGTCCAGGTAGTGGAAGAGGGACAGCGGTTGCACCGGCTCGGCGTCTCGGCCAGATCTGGCCGATGACGTCGAGGAAGTACGAGAACAGGACGATGGCCAGCGAGACCGCGATGGCCGGCCCCAACCGGTCGAACGCGACCGAGGCGGCCAGGCTGATCGCCGCGATCGCCCCGTACAGCAGGAACGCGTTGAGCCAGACGAGGGGCAGGTTGCTCGCCCCGAGGTCGGCGGCCCGGCCAGTCAGTGCGGAGCCGGCGAAGGCCCCGAGTGCCAGCCCGGCGACGGTCACGCCGACGAACAGGAACGCCGCGACGGCCAGGGTCGCGTACACGCGTCGTCGCGAGATGGGCCGGGCGAGGAGCACCTCGAGCGTGCCGCGCTGGCGCTCGCCGGCGATGGCGTTGACCGCGAACCCGAGCGCGAAGACGAGGCACAGGCCGACGGCCAGCGGATGGACGAATCCGAGCGATACGGACCCGACCAGCGAGAACACATCGCCGCCGCCGAAGTTCGTGAACTCCTCGGGGATGAGCCCGGAGTCGAGCATCTGCTCGAACTGCTCGCCGAAGGCGTCGTAGACGATCGGCAGCAGCGCGCCCCACAGGACCAGGGCGATGGTGACGACGAGCAGCCGGAGCCGGTTGGCCCGCCAGGTATGGGCGAACAGCGCGCGGTTCACGCCACGTCCTCGGCGTAGTACTCGAGGAAGGCTTCCTCGAGGCTGGCCGGCTCGATGGTCAGGTCCAGGACGGTCGTGCCCTGGATGGCGGCCAGGAACGGCCCCACTTCGCCGGCCAGCCGGCAGGTCATGCGGCCCGGCTCCACGACGAGGTCGGTGACGCCGGCCACACCGTCGAGCGCGGGTGGCGTGCCCTCGTAGCGCAGGTCCACGACCCGCCGACGGCGGGCCAGCAGCGCGGCCACGTCCTCGACGGCCGCGAGGCGACCGCGCCGGATGATCGCGACCCGGTCGCACACCCGCTCGACCTCGGACAGGACGTGCGACGAGAAGAAGATCGTCCGCCCGGCGGCGCGGCGCTCGTCGAGGATGTCGTAGAACGCGCGCTGCATGAGCGGGTCCAGACCTTCGGACGGCTCGTCGAGGATGGCCAGCTCCGGGTCGTGCTGGAGCGCCTGGATGATGCCGACCTTCTGGCGCATCCCCCGCGAGTAGGTCCGGACGGGCCGGCGAAGGGCCTCGCTGGCGAGCTCGAGCTTGTCGATGAGCGCTGCCCGCAGGACCGGCGGCCGTCCGGACAGGGCGGCCAGCTCGTCGAGCAGGCGATCGCCGGTCAGGTTGTCCCAGAACGCGATGCCGCCGGGCAAGTAGCCGGTCCGGGCACGGATGGCCACGCTGTCCCGCTCGATGTCATGGCCCAGGACCGTCGCCGAGCCGGCCGTCGGGTGGAGGAACCCGAGGAGCAGTCGGATGAGCGTCGACTTGCCGGCGCCGTTGGGCCCGAGGAAGCCGAAGATCTCGCCGACCTCGACGCTGATATCGAGGTCCGCCAGGGCCGGCTCCTTCCAGCGCCCGGCGGTCGCCACCGGGGCGCCGCGCCGCGCGCCGTAGTCCTTGGTCAGGCCGTGGGTCTCGATGGCAGGCATCGCGCACAGGCTAGCGGTTCCATCGGCCACACTGGGCGCCAGGAGGTGCCCCGTGCCCAAGACCGTCCCTGCCCTGCCCGGTGTCCCGCCGAGCCGCTACCCGTTCTCCGAGGTCGTCGAGGCCAATGGCTTCGTGTTCCTGGCCGGCCAGGTCGGTGACGTGCCCGGACAAGCCGGCGCCGTGACCGGCGGCATCGAGGCCGAGACGCGCCAGATGCTCGAGAACGTCGGACGGCTGCTGCACGCCGCCGGGCTCGATTACGCCGACGTCGTCAAATGCACCGTCTATCTCCGCGACTTCAGCGAGTTCGGGGCCATGAACACGGTCTACCGCGAGTTCTTCCCGACCGAGCCCCCGACCCGGGCGACGGTCGGCGTGACCGCGCTGGCCGAGGACTTCCGGGTCGAGATCGAGGTGCTCGCGACGCGCTGAGCGTGCCGCGAGCCGAGTGAGGCGGGATCGGCAGCTCGGCCGGCCCGCCTGCCCTCACTTCGAGACGAGGAACTCGTCGATCGCGACCATCGGGCGGCCGCGCGTGCCGATGACCCGGATGGTCAGGGTGTGCGTGCCGGCCGTCCGCCAGCTCGCCTTGAACAGCGTGTCGCGGGCATCGAACACGCCGGACCGGAGGTCGACCGTCTTCCGATAGCGCCCATCGACGTAGACCCGGGCCTTGCCGCGCGTCGGGCCGACCGGGCCGATCCAGATGATCCGCCGGCCGGTGAAGGTCACGGTCGCGCTGGCCCCGCTGGCCGTCGCGTAGCGGACGGCGTCACCGGCGTAGGCGCCGTGTCGGGCGGTCCGCCAGCGACCGGTGTAGTCGATCGCCGCGCTCCGCTCGCCGATGTGCCTGGCCCGGATCGTCGGGCCTGATGGCGCGCCCCTCTTGTACAGGCGCATGACCCGGTTGACGTAGCGGGTCGCGTAGGCCGACCAGCCGCTCGTGCGCTTCGAGCCGGTCAGCCACCAGTAGGCGACCCGACGCCACGAGTCGAGCGAGCGGTGCAGGGATGTGAACTTGCCGGCTGCGACCTTCTCCTGGTTGCGAGGCGTTTGCCGCGCGTTCGAGTTGCCGAGATACGTCCTCGCCCAGGACGGCCAGTTCGACGGCATGATCTGGTACTTGCCGTACGCGCCGGACACCTTGTTCCGGGCCTTGTAGTTGCCACCGGACTCCACCTGGCCGACGGCGTACATGAAGCGAGACAGGCCGGCCGGTGCCCGGGCCGCGGACACGGCCGGGCCGAGCAGGGACAGGACCAGGGTCGCGCCAAGGAGGGCGACGACCAGCGCGCTACGGCGCCGGATGGGGAAACGCAATACGGCTCCTTCCTACCGGGACGGCGCGGTGAGCACGCCGAACACGGCTCGGTCGGGTCGGAGCAAGCGCGGGTTTGGGCGCCGGTTTGGGCACTCCGACGTCGACAGCGGTCTTGGGCGGGCCGACCCCCGCGTCGGCGGCGCCTGGGGAGCGGTCAGGATACGGGCCCCATCCAGCCAAGGCAACCCGCGGGACCGGTCGGCGGACCTCGCTCCGGGCTAGGTGACCTGGGTCGTCAGGAACACCGCGACGCGGTCGAGGACATCGCCGAGGACCGGCTTGAGGGTGTGCCCGAGGCGCGGATAGGTGACCAGCTCGGCGTGCGGCAGCTTCCCGACGTTGGCCCGCAGGAGCTCGATCCGGGCGAAGGGATCGGACTCACCGGACAGCAGCAGGACGGGGCAGCGGATGTCGGGCCAGTGACTGATCCGGGCGTCGGTCCGCTCCGGCTGGCCGGGCGGATGGAGCGGGTAGCTGAACAGGACCAGCGCCGCGTACGGCGCGTCCGGGCGGGCGGCGGCGAGGCTCGCGACGCGGCCACCGTACGAATGGCCGCCGACGACGACGTTCGGCTCCGACGGGACGATGTCGAGGAACGCCGGGACCGCGTCCTCCGCCTTGCGCTTGGGCAGGTCGATGGCCTGGGCGTCGACGCCGCGGGAGCGCAGACCCTCGACGAAGGGTGTCATGCTTGCTGCCGTCCCACTGGCCCCGTGGCCCAGGTAGCACCGGAGATCCATATCGACAGCGTAGCCGCCCGATAGCCCGTTCGGTGGCACGACCCATGGTCCGGCCGGGCCATGGCCGTGGTCGATGCGCACCGACATGCTCCGGGCGTGCCACTACGAGGCCGCATGCCCCACCAGTCCCCTGCCCAGCCGCCGGTCGCGTCCCGACGAACGTCCGCGCATGCCTGGCTGACGCTCGTCCTGGGGCTCGCGCTCGTGGCCTCCATCCCGGGCGTGGCCCTGGCCGAGGAGCCCACCCCGACACCGACCGCCGAACCCACGCCGACGGTCGAGCCGACCCCGGCACCTACGCCCACCGCCGAGCCGACGCCGACTGCGACCCCCGATCCCCGGCGACCCCGGCCCCGACCGCGACGCCGGCGCCGACGCCGACGGCCGCGCCGACCCTCGCTCCGACGCCGGCCCCGACCGGGCCGACGACCCTGGGCGCGAGTGTGACGTTCTACGGCCGCGGCTACGGGCACGGCGTCGGGATGAGCCAGTACGGCGCCCGCGGCCGAGCGCTGGCCGGGCAGACGGCCGATGAGATCCTCGCCCACTACTACCGCGGCACGACCCTCGGCACGATCCCGACCACGACGAAGATCCGGGTCCGGGTCCTCAAGGACTTCCGGGCGACGAGCACGGTCCCGCTCGTCCTGTACGCCCGGAGCGGCGACTGGACGATCGACGGGGTGGCGACGCGCTTCCCGCGTGACGCCCGGATCGCCGTCACGCCCAGGACGTCGAGCGGCAAGACGACCTGGCGGATCAAGGTCACCGCGCCGGATGGGACGATCCTGCGCAGCGCCGCGACGTCGCACTTCCGGATGCGCGGCGTGACTAACCAAACGCTGTTCCAGCTCTGGTCGCGACCGTCGTCGTACGACACGTACCGCGGCGTCGTCCGAGCGGTCCTCGAGACCGCCGCTCCCGAGGCCAACGTCGTCAACGAGCTCGGCCTCGAGACGTACCTGCGCGGCGTCGTCCCGGCGGAGATGCCGTCGACCTGGCCGACGGAGGCGTTGCGGGCGCAGTCGATCGCCGCCCGCTCGTATGCCGCTCGCCGGCTCCGCCCGGGCGTCTCCTGGTACGACGTCAACGACGACACGTCGTCGCAGGTCTACCTCGGGCGCGAAGGCGAGAAGGCCGGAACGAACGCGACGATCACGGCCACGGCAGGGCGCGTCCTGCGCAGCGGCTCGGCGGTCGCCAACACGCTGTTCCACTCGGCCGGCGGCGGCGCCACGGAGCACAACGAGAACGTGTTCGTGTCGTCGACCGGCGCCAAGGTCGCCGGACCGGTCGGCTACCTGCGCGGCTCCTCGGACCGAACACCGTCGGGGGCGGCCTACGATGCGGCATCGCCGTACGCGACCTGGAAGACGAAGACGTATAGCCGCACCCAGCTGTCGAGCTGGTTCGCGAGCGATCCGCGCACGAACGTCGGAACGCTGAAGTCCCTCGACCTGCGCGATCGCGGCATCTCCGGCCGGCTCATCAGCGTCAAGCTCATCGGCAGCCTGGGCACGAAGAAGGTGTCCGGCGACGTCTTCCGCGCGGTCTTCAACGCCAAGCGCCCGAAGGCGGATCCACAGATGCGCAGCACGCTGGTCGATACCCGGGCGGTGCCTTGAGCCGGTCGGTGGCGTAGCCTTCGGCGATGACCGATGCGCTCGACCGATGCTGGTGGTCGCTGACCTCGACGGACCGGCCCGACCCGGCGATGGTCGCCTATCACGACGACGAGTGGGGCGCGCCCTGCCACGACGACACCGAGCTGTTCGAGCGGCTCGCCCTCGAGTCCTTCCAGGCGGGGCTGTCGTGGTCGACCATCCTGCGCAAGCGCGATGCCTTCCGGACGGCCTTCCGTGGCTTCGACCCGCGGGTCGTGGCGGCCTTCGACGACACCGATCGCCAGCGACTCATGGCCGATGCGGGGATCGTCCGCAACCGGGCCAAGATCGACGCGACGATCGGCAATGCCAAGGCCCTGCTCGAGACCGCCGCGACGTTCGGGTCGTTCGACGCCTACCTGGCATCGATGGTCCCGCCCCCGCCGCGGCGGCTGCCGCGCGACGCCTCCGATTCGGACATCCCGGCGACGACGCCCGTGTCGGATTCGCTGTCCAAGGATCTGAAGGCTCGCGGCTTCCGGTTCGTCGGGTCGACCATCGTGTATGCCTTCATGCAGAGCGTCGGGCTCGTCGACGACCACCTGCCGCGCTGCTTCCGGTACCACGGCTGAGGTCACCGAACGGGCTGTGACACGAGAGCTGTCACAGGGTCGGTCGAGACTCCGGGTCGAAAGGAGGCTCTGACCGAATGATCACCACCGACTGCCCGCTGTGCGGCACCGACGCCCAGGTCGACGCGGCCCTGACCGTCGTCGATTGCGACGCGTGTGGCACGCTTGAGATCGCCCCGGATCCCGCGCTCGTCCTCGACGCCGCCGCCTGATCCCCGGACGCCGCGGGCGTGACGCTGCTGCGCCGCGCGCACCCGGGGGCTGGACCGGCGTTGACGCGCACGGCACCCTATGGGGGCAGGACCGTGCCCACGGTCCCCAGCTGGAGGGTTGGATGGCTGCCCGCGCGTACCTGGCCGAGCTCGTCGGCACGTTCCTGTTCCTGACCGTGGGGTACCTATCGGTGCCGGCGTTCGGCGCCGCGAGCGCGCCCACCCCGAACCTGTTGGTCGTGCCGTTCTCGTTCGGCTTCGGCCTGCTCGTCGCGATCTTCGCGGTCGGGCACATCTCCGGCGGACACTTCAATCCGGCGGTGACGATCGCGATGGTGGCGGATCGCCGGCTCCCGCCGATGGATGCGGTCGGCTACATCGTCGCCCAGCTCATCGGATCCGTGGCGGCCGGCCTCGTCGTGCTTCTGACCCTGAACCAGGGAGCCGTCGCGGCGGGCATCACCAAGCCCGGTGGCGGCGTGACGGACATCGGAGCGGTGATCCTCGAGGTGATCGCGACGGCCGGCTTCGTGCTGGTCATCCTGGCGTCGACCAAGCGCGCGCCCGCCCTGGCCGCACTGGCGATCCCCCTGTCACTCGTCGCGTTCCACTTCGGGATCGCCACCCTGAGCGGCGCCTCGCTCAATCCCGCGCGTTCGTTCGGCTCGGCCCTGGTGGGCGGCGACCTCACCGGCCTGTGGATCTATATCGTCGGTCCGGTGGTCGGCTGCCTCATCGCCTGGGGCGCCTGGCGGGTCATCGACGGCGGCGACGTGACCACGACCCCGGCCGAAGTGCCGGCCGGCCAGGAAGACGCGGCGATCGCCTGACGGCGCCACCAAGAACGCCGGCGGCGCCCGTCAGGACTCGGCTTCGGCGAGGCTGAACTGGCGGGCGTTGCCCATCTGCTCCCACACCCGTGCCTGCGTCACCGCCAGGAGCTGGCGGACGTGGTTTCGGTCGTGGTGGACCCATTCGCCCAGGAGCTCGCCGACGCGAAGCTCTCCGACCTCGGGATGCCGGCCGGCCCGGTCGAGGTCGGCGTCGGTCAGCGTCCGGACGAGCTCGACGCTGCTCGCCCGCAGGCCGGCGAACTCCGCCGCGAGCTCGCGGCCATCACGCTCGTCGTCGTGGCGCGCGGCCGCGACGGCCGGCGGATCCCAGGCCTCGAGGTCGGGCTTGATGTCGGGGCGGGCGGTCGTCGCCTCGACGATGCCCTGGATCCGCCCAGCGAATCCGCGCCGCTCGGCCTCGATGAGATGGCCGATGCACTCGTTGACGCTCCACTCGCCCGGCGCCGGTCGCCAGCCGCCGTCGGTCCTGAGCGCGGCGGCCTCAGCCGCCACGGTCAAGGCCGTCGCGGCCAACAGGTCGGCGATGGTCGCCTGATCCAACCGCGTCGCGATCGGCGACGACGCATCGCCCCCCGATGCTCCGGCCGCCGTCACGGGACGGGATCGGCGACGACCGCGGGGTCCGCCGCCGCGACGGCGTCCGCGATCGGCAGCGACCGGCCGCCGTCGGCGAGACCGGGCTCAGCCAGCCAGCAGGCGGCGGCGTGCCCTTCCCCGACGTCGAACAGCGGCGGTTCCTCGACCCGACAGCGGTCGAACACCTTCGGGCAGCGCGGGTTGAACCGGCAGCCGGCCGGGATGTGGGCGGCGTCAGGCGTCTCGCCTTCGAGGATCGTGCGGCGCTGGCGCTGGCCCTTGGTCGGCGGGTCCGGCGCCGGCGAGACCGACACGAGCGCCTGCGTGTACGGGTTGCGCGGCGAGCGGATGACCGCCTCGGCCGGACCGATCTCCATGATCTTGCCGAGGTACATGACGGCGATCCGGTCGGCGATGACCCAGGCCAGCGACAGGTCGTGGGTGATGAACAGGTAGGTGAGCTCGCGCTCCACGCGCAGGTCGAGCATGAGCCTGAGCAGCTCCGTGCGGATCGACACGTCGAGCATGGACACCGGCTCGTCGGCGACGATGACGTCCGGGTCCATGACCAGCGCCCCGGCGATGACGACCCGCTGGCGCTGCCCGCCGGACAGCTCGTGCGGGAAGCGGAACGCGAAGTCCGTCGCCGGCCGCAGGCCGCAGGCCTCCAGGGCCTGGACGACCTTGGCTTCCCGCTCGTTCGGGGTCCCGATCCCGTTGACCTTGAGCGGCTCCATGACGAAGTCGTGGATGGTCTGCTTCGGGTTGAGCGTCTCGTACGGGTCCTGGAAGATCAGCTGGACCCGTCGCCGGTAGTCCCGGAGCGCCTTGTTCGACCACAGCGCACTGACGTCGCGGCCCTCGAAGCTCAGCGTCCCGCCGGTCTGGCGGGTCAGCTTGACGATGACCCGGCCGGTCGTCGTCTTGCCGCTGCCCGACTCGCCGACGAGCGCGAGGACCTCGCCCCGGCGGATGGACAGGTCGATCCCGTCGACCGCCCGGACGACCCCGCGCTTGCGCCCGCGCAGGCCGTCGAACATCCCGCCGCGGATCGGGAAGTGGACCTCCAGGTCGCGGAGCCGGACCAGGTCGTCGGTCACGAGGCGACCGCCGTCGCCACGCCGCCGTCAGGCTCGCCGTGCGTCCCGGTCGGCGGCGCGTCGACCCCGATCTCGGCGGTCGGCGGGACCGTGATCGGCGTCCCGTCGCTGTCCGCCGGATAGAGGTGGCAGGCGACTCGCACGCCCTCGAAGATCGTCTCCGGGGGCACGACCGTCCGGCACACGTCCATCGCGAACGTGCAGCGCGGCGCGAACCGGCAGCCGGGCGGTGGGTCCCGCAGGTCGGGCGGCGAGCCGGGGATGACGTCGAGCGTTCGGCGGTCGGCGTTGATGTTCGGGAAGGCCGACAGGAGCTTCTGCGTGTACGGGTGGCGCGGGTGCCGGAAGACCTCGTGGACCGGGCCTTCCTCGGCCACCCGGCCGGCATACATGATCATCACCCGGTCGCAGGTCTCGGCGATGACCGACAGGTCGTGGGTGATGAGGATGAGCGACAGACCGAGCTTGTGGCGGAGCGCCTCGAGCAGCTCCAGGATCTGGGCCTGGACCATGACGTCCAGGGCGGTCGTCGGCTCGTCGCCGATGATCACCGCCGGATCGCAGGCGAGGGCCATCGCGATCATCGCCCGCTGGCGCATCCCGCCCGACAGCTCGTGCGGGTACGCCTTGCCGCGTTTGCGCGGGATGCCGACGAGCTCGAGCAGGTCGCCGGCGCGCTTGCGCGCGGCCTTCGGCGTCTCGCCCAGGCGCTCCTCGATGGGCTCGGCGATCTGGTCGCGGACCCGCTGGACCGGGTTGAGCGCGTTCATCGCGCCCTGGAAGACGATGCTGATCTCGCGCCATCGATAGCGGCGCAGCTGCGCCTCGGTCTTGGGCACGAGGTCGATGCCCATGAGCTTGATGGACCCGCCGTCGATCCGGGCGTTGCTGGGCAGGATCCGAACGAGCGACAGCGCGGTCGTCGTCTTTCCGCAGCCGGACTCCCCGGCGATCCCCAGCGCCTCGCCGTGCTCGAGCCGGAACGACACGCCGTCGACGGCCTTGACCGTCCCGGATTCGAGGCTGAAGTACGTGCGCAGGCCCTCGACTTCGAGCAGGGGTGCGTTCGGGTCGGCGTTCTTGGGCAGCGGGTACTGGCGCCGGCCGGCCGGCTGGTCGGGCAGCTTGGCCATCGTGGCCTGGGCCAGACCGGTCCCACCCTCGAGGGTCGGGTCGGACTGGAGCTCGTCGGCGTCGACGCCGGGCAGCTCCTGGTCCTTGCGTTGGGACGGCGGGATCGGGATCTCGCTCATCGGCGGACCCCCGACTTCGGGTTGAGGATGTCGTCGAGGGCGTTGCCGACGAGGGTGAAGGCCAGGATGACGAGGACGACGCAGATGGCCGGCGGCGCGACGACCCACCACGCCCCGAGCCCGGCCGCGCCGGACGCCTGGGCCGCGTTGAGGATCTGCCCCCAGGACGGCGCGAAAGGATCGCCCAGCCCGATGAACGCCAGGGTCGTCTCGGTGAAGACCGCGACCGCGAAGGTCAGGACCGTGTTGGCAACGATGAGGTTGATGACGTTCGGGAAGATGTGGGTGCCCATGATCTGGCGCGAGCCGCTGCCGATGACCCGGGCCCGGTCGACGAACATCCGCTCCTTGATCGACAGTGTCTGCGACCGGATCACTCGGGCCGTGGCCGCCCAGCTCGTGATCCCGATGACGATGACGATGACGATGAGCGTCGCCTTGATCTCGAAGATCTCGGCGTCGATGCCGATCAGGTCGAGGATGACCGGGGCCAGGATGATGGCCAGCACGAACGTCGGGACGACGAGAAAGAAGTCGGTGATGCGCATGAGGAACGTGTCCGTCCGACCGCCCAGGAACCCCGAGCTGATCCCGATCGCGACGCCGATGACGATCGTGACCAGGGTCGCCAGCAGGCCGATGACCATCGAGATGCGGGCCCCGTGGACGGTCAGGTTGAGCATGTCCCGGCCGAGGTGATCGGTCCCGAACACGTGCTGGGCGTTGGGCGCCTCGAACTTGCCGCCGGAGGCGGTCACGACCGTCTCGAGCGGTCCGACGATGAGCCCGGGGAAGAGGGCCATGCCGGTGAAGATGATCATGATGACCAGGCCGATGACCCCGTCCCGGCGGCTCAGGAAGCGGCGCGTGAATCGGCGCGCACCCTCGGCTCGCAGGCGCCAGCGTTGCGCCCGCAGCTCCCCGGCGGTCAGGCCGACAGTCACGACCGGACCCGCGGGTCGAGGGTGCTGTAGATGACGTCGGCGCCCAGGTTGGCGACGACGACCGCGATCGACAGGAGCAGGAAGACGCCCTGGAGCACCGGGTAGTCGCGGGCCAGCAGGGCGTCGTAGGTCAGGGTGCCCAGACCCGGCCAGTTGAAGATGATCTCGGCCGTCAGGGCGCCGGCCACGACGTACCCGAGGTTGATGGCGATGACCGTGACCGTCGGCAGTAGGGCGTTCGGGATGGCGTGCTGGCGCAGGACGAAGTTGTCCGAGAGGCCCTTGGCCTTGGCCGTCGTGATGTAGTCCTCGGTCCGCGTGTCGATGATCGACGAGCGCATGAGGATCGAGTAGCCGCCGATGAGCCCGAGGGCGATCGTCGTCAACGGCAGGAAGAGGTGATGGGCGAAGTCCAGCAGCTGGTCGAGGAACGACGTGTAGGTCGCGCCGGGCGTCAGCATCCCGGATGTCGGGAACCAGCCCAGATTCGTGGCGAAGATGATGATCAGCGGCAGGCCGATGACGAAGTACGGCATCGAATACAGGATCAGGCCGGCGCCATTGCCGATCTTGTCGACCGTGCCACCGCGGCGCCAGCCGGCGTAGGCCCCCAGCGCCAGGCCGGCAAAGATCGCGACCACCTCGGCCAGGCCGATGAGGATGATGGTCGGCCAGAACCGGGCCTCGACGACCTCTGAGACGGGCTGCCCGCGGTACTGGAACGAGTAGCCCAGGTCGCCCTGGGCGGTCGCGCCGAGATACGCGACCAGCTGGTCCGGGAAGAGGGGCTTGTCCAGGCCCCACCGCTCACGCGCGGCCTCGACGGTCGCCTCGGTCAGATGGGGATTGCGCAGGAGGATCGCGTTCCGGCGATCCCGGCATGAGCCGGAACAGCAGGAAGTTCAGGACGACGATGAAGAAGATCGTCGGCGATGGCCTGGACGACACGCCGTCCCAGGAAGGCCGTCTGCACGCGGTCGGACCCCCGATCAGTCCGGGCGGGTCGCCGCGAGGCGACCCGCCCGGTCCGTGGTCATCGGTGCGCGCGGTGGACGAGGCGGACGATCACTCGTCCTCCTCGGCGGCCGACCGGCGACGGACGAGCACGAGCCCGACCGCGACGACCGCGACGAGCGCGACCGCCCCGAGCAGGATCGGTGTGTTGTCACTGGTCGTGCTGCCGCCGTCGACCCCGCCGGGGGCGGGCGACGCGGTCGCCGCGCCACCGTCGGTCGGCGCCGCATCAGCGGACGGCTCCGGCGACGCGCCGGCCGCCGGCTGGAGGAGGGTGTAGCCGAGCGTGCTGTAGCTGAACAGCGGCGTCCCGTTGCTCCGGCTGGTTCTGCCAGCCCGAGAAGCGGTCCGTCCGGTAGGCGTCCAGGTTGGCGTCGTAGTACAGGATGTGATACGGCGCCTCGGTGTAGAACAGCTCCTGCATCTGGTCGAGGATCGGCTTGCGCTCCTCGTTCGACTGGGCGGCGAGCTGCTGGTCGTAGAGCTGGTCGTACTGCTCGTTGCACCACATGCTGTCCGACGAGCCGCCGATGGCGTCGCAGCGGAAGACCTGGAGCAGGGCGTTCGGATCCGGGCTCCCGGACCAGCCCCAGATGAACAGGTCGTAGTCGGCCTTGTTGGCCTCGCCGCCGGCCTCCGGCGGGAGCATCAGGTCGACGAGGGTGCCCTCGTCGTACGGCTGGGCGTTGACCTTGACCCCGAGCTCGCCCCACCACTCGGCGATGAACTGGGCGACATCGGGGTACGGTGTCGTCCGAGTCGGGCATGACCAGCCGGAGGCTGATCGGGTTGCCTTCCTTGTCGAGCCGGTCGCCGGCGTCGTTCTTGACGTAGCCCGCCGCGGTGAGCTTCTGGTCCGCCGACGGCCAGGTCGAACGTGCGCGGCGTCGCCGGTGGGGTGTGCCACTGCGGCAGGGCCGGCGGGATGTTCGTCGTGCCGACGGTCCCGTAGCCGCTGTGGATGCGCTCGAGGAGCTGGTCCTTGTCGATGGCGTAGCCGAGCGCATCGCGGAAGAGCGGGTCCTGGAGGGCCGGCGTGGACGGGCCACCGCCCTCGATCGTGTTGCCGGTGCCCGAGCCGTAGGCGTTGAACCCGAGCTCGGTCCAGCCGTTGGCCGTGCCGTTGACGGTCGTGATGTTCTCGGCGCCTTGGAGCGCATCGAACTGGTCGGCGTTGACGCCGCGGGCGTAGTCGATCTCGCCGGCCTGGAGGGCCTGGACCATCGTGTCCGCGGTGCCGAAGAACTGGATGATCGATCTCGTCGGCGGCGCCCTGCTCGCCCCAGTAGTTCGGGTTGCGTTCGAAGCGCGACGAACTCGCCGGTCTTCCACTCGACGGCCTGGTACGGGCCGGTGCCGACCTGCGGGGCGTTGAACTGGTCCTCGCCGATCGCGGCGTAGTCCTTGTCGCCCCAGATGTGCTGCGGCAGGATCGGGACGTAGTTCTGGAGGATCCGGTCCGATGCGTCCGACGACGTGATGATCATCGTCGTGTCGTCCGGGCACTCGACCTTGGTGATGCCCGGCGTCGGTGACGCTCGGATCGATGTAGCCGAGGCCGATATTGGCCTCGGCGGCGATCGCGTCCAGGTTGATCTGATAGCTGAAGCAGGCGTCCTGGGCGGTGGCCGGGGTCCCGTCGGACCAGAGCATCCCCTCGCGGATCTTGAACGTCCACGAGTTGCCGTCGGCAGCGCGCTCCCACGACTCGGCGAAGCCCGGGACCGGCTCGATGTTCGGGCCGAAGCCGACCAGCAGGTCGTAGGTCAGGCCGAACGCCTCGTAACCGACGACGAGCGCCGTGCCATACGGATTTAGCGAGTCCAGGCTCTGGGTCGTGCCGATCCGCAGGACGTTCGACTCCTGGGCGGTCACGGGCGCCACGCCGGGCAGGATGAGCGCCGCGGTCAGGCCGGCAGCGGCGAGGACGCGCGCCAGTCGCGCGCGCAGGGGCAGTCGCATCGGTACCTCCTCCAACGCGACCCAGACCTCCCTCGGGCCGCTCGTGTTCCCCGCATCGTCCGACCCAGCGAGCCGGGTCGAGTGGGCGGTACGTTGGCACAGGCCGCCGGACCGTGCAAGGACGGATGCGTCGTGCGCGCCGCGAGTCGTGGATCCCATCCCACGGTCCCGACGCACGGGCCGTCCGATGCCCGCTAGACGAGCCAGACTCGTCGCCGGTTCCGCCTCGAGGAGGATGGGTCGGTCGATGCGGAAGGCCCCGAGCTCCGCGGCCGACGGCGTCGTGCCGTCGATGGCCAGCTCGGCCAGGATCCGGCCGAGGACCGAGGCGTACTTGAAGCCGTGAGCGGCGCCTAGGCCGACGACGACGCCCGGCGCGTCCGGGAGGCGATCGACGACGAAGTCGCGGTCCGGGGTGAGCGTGTACAGGCAGGTCTTGGTGTAGATCGGCGGCCCGACCGAGCCCGGCAGATGCCGGGCCATGAAGTCGCGGACCCGCGCGAAGGCCGCCTCGTCGCGCTCGAACGTCCGGGTCTCCGGCGTCGTCGGCTGGCCGCCGCAATCCTGGGCCGCCTTGGGGCCGGCCTCGCCGTAGGTCGGGAAGCCGTAGAACGACGGCTCGTCCATCCAGATCCAGACCGGGAACCGATCCGGGGCGAAGGCCGCCGGGTCCGGGCAGGCGAAGTAGGTGACCTGCTCCTTGGTCACGGTCAGCGGCAGGCGCCGGTCGAAGCCGGCGAGCAGCTCGTTGGTCCAGGCGTCGGCCGTGACGATGACCCGGGACGCCGCGTGGACGACGCCGCCGGCCTCGACCTCGTAGCCGCCGCCGCTCGGCCGGATCGCCGTCACCGGCGTCTCGTCGAGGAGCGTCGCGCCGCGGGCGGTGGCCAGTCGGCGGTGGGCGGCGTTGCCTCGATTCGGGTCGGCCAGGCCGCCCTGGGCCTGGTACATGGCGGTGACATCGTCGGCCAGGCGCCACTGCGGCCAGCGGCCGCATGACTTCGTCCGCCCCGAACCGCTCGAACGGCACGCCCTCGGCGGCCAGGCTTGCGGTGTAGTCCACGACCGGGATGGCCGGATCGGCGGGCCACAGGTCCAGGCCGCCCGTGACGGTCACGATCGGGTCGCCGCCGTCCTCGGCCTCGACGTCGGCCCAGGTCGCGTAGGCCCGCTTGGCCAGGCGCACGTAGTCCGGCCGGTGGTAGGACAGCCGGATGATCCGGCTGTGGTCGGCCGAGGCCCCGTTGGCATGGCCGAACGCGAATTGCTCCAGGCCCAGGACGCGGGTGCCGGGCCGGGTCGAGGCCCAGTAGGCCGCGCCGGACCCGAGGGCGCCGAGGCCGATGACGATGACGTCCCAGTCGCGCCGATCGATGTCCGTCATGAGTGGCGCTCCCGATCCGGCCGGCACCGGCGGCACCGGCCAGCCGGGCCAGGGCGACGCGCTGGATGGCGACGACGCTCATCGCGTCGGTGATCCGTCCGTCGAGGGTCATGGCCAGCGCCTCGTCGAAGGCGACCCAGCGCAGGTCCAACGCCTCGGTCGGGTCCGGGTGTGCCTCTCCGACCTGGAGGTCCGTGGCCAGGAAGAGGACGGCACGCTCGTCGGAGATCGAGTTCGAGAGCGTCAGCCGGCCGAGCTCATGCCAGGTCGCGGCCTGGACGCCGGTCTCCTCGCGGAGCTCCCGACGCGCGCCGTCCAGCGGCGTCTCGCCGTCGGGGACGCCGCCCTCGGGGATCTCCCAGGACACCTCGTCCAGCGTGTAGCGGTGCTGCCCGACGAGGACGATCCGATCGTCGACGTCCAGGGCGACGACGCCGGCCGCCACGTTGGCGAAGTGGACGACGCCGTAGATGCCGTCGCTCCCGTCCGGCCGGGTGACCTCGTCATGCCAGACGGTGATCCAGGGGTTCTCATAGGCGACCCGCCGCGAGCGGCGGACGAACCGGCCATCCACGGCCGCATCGTCGCACGCCTCGGGCGGCGCCGCCGGATGCCCGCGGACCCGACCTACACTCGGCGCCGTGACCCTCACCGACCGACCGGCCAGCCCGGCCCGCTTCGCCGTCGACGTCCACTGGGACGTCCGCATCCCGGCCCGCGATGGCATGGAGCTGTCGGCCAACCTGTGGCGGCCGGCGACCGAGGCGCCCGTGCCGGCCATCCTCGAGATGATCCCGTACGGCAAGGACAACTGGCGTCGGGCGGCGGACGAGACCCGCGGCCAGTGGTTCGCGGCACGCGGCTATGCCCTGTGCCGGGTCGACGTCCGTGGGACCGGCTCGTCGTTCGGGGTCGCCGCTCGACGAGTACACGGCCGACGAGACGCGCGACGGCGTCGACGCCGTGGCCTGGCTGGCGGACCAGCCATGGTGCGACGGCCAGGTCGGGATGTGGGGCATCTCGTACGGCGGGTTCACCGCCATCCAGGTCGCCAAGGAACGGCCGCCGGCCCTCAAGGCGATCGTCCCGGTCATGGCCACCGACGACCGCTACCTCGACGACGTCCACTATCGGGGCGGGTGCGTCACGGTCAGTGAGCTGTCGCAGTACGCGGTCAGCCAGGTCGCGATGAACGCGATGCCGCCGGATGCCGCGTATCGGGGTCCCGACTGGCGCGCGGACTGGCTGGCCCGCCTGGAGGCCACACCCCCGTGGCTGTTCGGCTGGCTTCGCCACCAGACCGACGGCCCGTACTGGCGACAGGGGTCGCTGGCCCCGGATTACGAGGCCATCACGGCGGCCATCTTCAACGTGGGCGGCTGGCACGACTCGTACGTCGATCCGGCGTTCCGGATGCAGGCCCGCTGCCCCGCCCCGTCGCACACGCTCGTCGGGCCGTGGCACCACAGCTGGCCGAACGACGCCGCACCCGGGCCAAACCTGGACGACCTCCACGAGATCGTGCGCTTCTTCGACCGGCATCTCCGCGGCCAGGCCAACGGCTGGGACGATGAGCCACCGATCGTCTGGTTCGAGCGGGACTTCGCCGCGCCCGACGCGTTCCCGACGGTCCTGCCCGGTCGCTGGCGAGCGGCGACGGCGTACCCGCATCCGGGCACGACGGTGCGGGCCTGGGCTTTCGGCGATGGCACGCTCGAGATCGACGCGGGCGAGGGCTCGGCACCCGGCGCCGACCGTTTCCGGCACCACCCGACGACCGGTACGCGCGGGGCGCTGTCGTGGGGCTCGGGCTCGGCGCCCAACGGGCTGGCCCGCGACCTGCGACGGGACGAGGACGCCGGCCCGACCTACACCTCCGCCCCCCTGCCGGACGCGCTCGAGGTCCTGGGCGTGCCGGAGGTGGTCGTCGACGTCGCGGTCGACGCGCCGATCGCGACCCTGTCCGTCCGGCTGTCCGACGTCGCGCCCGACGGATCGGTGGCGCTCGTCTCGGCCGGGGTGCTGAACCTGACCCACCGCCGGTCGCACACCGAGCCCGAGCCACTCCAACCCGGCGTCGCCGAGTCGATCCGCGTCCCGCTCCGGACCGCCGGCTATCGCTGGGCCGCCGGCCACCGCATCCGGGTCGCGCTCTCGTCCGCCCTGTGGCCCGTCCTGTGGCCATCGCCCCACCCGGCGACCTTCGAGGTCCATCGCGGCGGCGTCGGATCTTCGCACCTCGAGCTGCCGGTCATCCCGGCCGCAGGTGGTCCGGGAGACACCACGGTCCCCGCCTTCCGAACCGAGCCGCCCGACCTCGTCTGGCCCGATCCGGTCGCCGCGGATGGTGCCGGACCGGCAAGGGCGGACGACCCGGTCTGGCGCATCGACGAAAACGTCCTCGCCGGCTCGGTGACGGTCCACGTCCACGACGGCGGCGAGGCCATCGTCCCCGACGGACGACGCCTGTACGCCGCCGAGACGCTCCGGATGACGGCCTGGGAGGACGACCCGGCCCGGGCCGATCTCATCGCCAACGTCGTCTATCGCTGGCAGGAGCGCGAGCCGGACGGTCCGGCCGACGAGCTGACGCGGATCGAGATCCGGGCCGACTCGACCCAGACCAGCACGGCCGACGCCTTCGACCTGGCCGTCCGGCTCGAGGTCGATGTCGACGGCGAGCGCTTCTTCGAGCGCGACTGGCGCGAGGTCATCCCCCGCCACCTGGTCTGACTCGAAGGACTCGGGCGGACGAGTCCATCACGGGAAGCCGACGACGCCGCACTTGACCATCCCATCGACCAGCAGGTGGTCCCGAGGATCGTCCGGAGCGAGACAGACCTTTGGTCGGTGCGCCGTGACGTCGTCCCATTCGACGAAGATCACTCCTGGATAGACGGTGCCCGCGAAGGCATAGGTGTACTGCAGGTGGTGCCCTCGCACCTGCCGATCCTTGGTCCCACCGCCGGGCTGGAAGACGGACGACACGATGACTGCCGGGGCCTCGGCGGACCGTCGCGCCGTCGACACCCGGTCGACGACGGCCGCCGCCAGGACCGCTGCCACTAGCACGAGGAGGAGGACGACCAGCCCGCGACGACTCGCCATCGAGGCGTCGAGTCCTCGGGCCCTCGGGAGCACTCGTCTAGCCATGAAGCGACCCGGTCGGCATCGATGCGAGGATGCCATGCCGCGTCGAGCCGACCATCGACCCGTCGCGCGAACTAGACTCCCGACCCATGAGCGTCCGACGCCCCATCTCGCACAAGGCCGACCGGTTCACCGAATCGGTCATCCGCGAGATGAACCGGTTGGCCGTGAACGCTGGGGCGGTCAGCCTGGCCCAGGGCTTCCCGGACTTCCCTTGTCCGCCCGAGCTCAAGCGCGCCGTTGGCGAGGCCGTCGAAGCGGACCTCAATCAATACGCCATCACCTGGGGCAGCAAGCCCCTCCGGGATGCTATCGCCCGACTCCACGCCGCGCCACTTCCCTGGCTGGGGCGACATCGATCCCGAGACCCAGGTCACCGTCACCTGCGGGGCGACCGAGGCGATGATCGCGGCGATGCTCGGCATCCTCGACCCGGGTGACGAGGTCGTCATCTTCGAGCCGTACTACGAGAACTACGGACCGGACGCCATCCTCAGCGATGCCGTGCCGCGCTACGTGACCCTCCACGAGCCGGACTGGTCGATCGACCCGGACGAGCTGCGCGCGGCGTTCACGCCGCGGACCCGGGCGATCGTCGTCAACTCGCCGCACAACCCGACCGGCAAGGTCTTCACCCGAGCCGAGCTCCAGCTCATCGCCGACCTCTGCCAGGAGCTCGATGTCGTGGCCCTGACCGACGACATCTACGAGCACATCGTGTTCGAGGGCGAGCACATCCCGCTGGCGACGCTGCCCGGGATGGCCGACCGGACGGTCAGCATCCATTCGATGTCGAAGACGTATTCGGTGACCGGCTGGCGGATCGGCTGGGCCATCGCGTCACCGGCCCTGTCGCTGGGGATCCGCCGCGTCCACGACTTCCTGACGGTCGGGGCGGCGGCGCCGCTCCAGGCGGCGGCCGTCACCGCCCTCGAGTTCCCCGACGGCTACTACCGGGAGCTCGCCGCGGCCTACCGCGAACGCCGCGATGCGCTCCTGCCGTCCCTGCGCGCGGCCGGCTTCCGGATCCACGAGCCGGCCGGGGCCTACTACGTCATGACCGACATCCGCGATGTCGCCCGCGACGGCGAGGACGACGTGGCGTTCGCCCATCGCCTCATCTCCGAGGTCGGTGTGGCCGGCGTCCCGGGCTCGTCGTTCGTGTCACGCCCGGAGCTGGGCCGGACCAAGCTCCGGTTCGCGTTCCCCAAGCGTCTCAAGACCCTGGACGCCGCGGCGTCTCGCCTGGCCGCGCTGACACCCGCCTGAGCGACCCGAGGTCGCGGCGCGGTCGCGGGGAGGCTCGCCCGCCGGTCAGCCGCGCGCGGCGCCCGGGATGAAGCCACCGACGGCGCCGGCCACCGCACGGCGCACGTCGTCGCTGTCGTAGCGCAGGAGCGGATCCGGATCAAGGGCCCGCTCGGTCATCGCGCCGCCCCGTCGACCGAACACGACCGGATAGATCGCCCCGGTCCCATCGGCCTCGAGGGTGACCGCGATCCCGTCGTCCTCCGAGGCGTCGAGCCAATGGGCCAGCGGCTGGACGCCGTCGTCGACGAGCCCGGCGTCCGGATCCAACGAGATGACCCGGGCGAGGTAGCCGCGCTGGTGCCACAGCTCGGGCGCCTCGCCCAGCTCGTGGGCGACGAGGTCGACGAGGTCGCCGGGCGCGACGGTCGGGCGGCTGGTCTCGCGCCCGAATCGGGTCGTGGCGATCCGCTGGGCCAGCAGTCGGGCGTTGTAGCGCGCGCCATGGACGGCGCCCGAGTTGCCGGGCATGCCGTGGCGCTGGAGGCCTTTGGCCCCCTGCCCGATCGTCCCGGCGAAGAAGATGCCGGGCACGGTCGTGCTCTCCCACCACGGGGTCTGGACCGGCAGCCGGCTCGCCCCGAACGTCGCGACCCCGAGCTCCGGCAGGTCCTGGAGCGGGCACAGGAACCCGGTCGCGGCGATGATGTCGTCGACCTCGACCTCCAACGGCGCCGCCGCCGTCGGTCCGGCGAACGACCACGGAGAAGACGCCGTCGCCGACCCTCGACCCGCTCGACCCGGTCGATGGCCGCGTCGAGGATGCTGACGCCCCCGCCGAGCGCATGGTCCTCGTAGGGCTGGACATAGCGGGCTCGGACGCCGACCAGCGAGTTGGTGACGACCGACAGCTTGGCGTGGGACGGCGACGCCAGGACGATCTGGCAGGCCCACGGCAGCAGCCCGTTGGCCAGCTCGAACCCGCTGTTCTGCTTGCCGACGATGAACACGCGCTTGCCGGCATACGACGCGGCGGCCCGGACATCGGCGTAGTGGTGGGCGAATTCCATGCCCGGGCCGGGCGGGGTCTGCGGCTGGGCGACCCCGACGGCGACGACGAGCGTGTGGGCGCGGTACCGGCCGTCGGTCGTCTCGACGATGAACCGCTCGCCGTCCGGGGTCGCCTCGCGCGATGTCGCCGTCCAGCGGCAGTCGTAGCGGATGGCGATGCCGGCCCGGTCGACGAAGGTCGCGAGGTTGGCCTCCATCTCGGGTCGCGACGGGAAGTACGACGATCCGTCCATGAGCGTCGGCCTGGATGGCCCGGGTCTCCGGCGTCTCGCCGAGCAGCGAGTTCCAGTCGTAGCGCTCGTAGGCGCGCGTGCCGCGCTCGCACCGGCGCGTGCGGCTTGGTCCATGACAGCAGGCGCTGGAAGAACGGCCAGCGCCGGAACATGCCGCCCGGGGACGGGTCCTCGGACAGGACCGCGTGCTCGATGCCCAGCCGTCCCAGCGAATACGAGATCTGCAGCGCCCCGGCCCCGGAGCCGATGACGACGACCGGGTAGTCGCCCGGCGGGAACGGGCGGTCCACGCCGCTGGTCGGGGTCAGCTCCGCCATCGGTTCGCGGCCCGCAGCCGACGCGACTGGGCCTGGAGCATCCGGTACATGACCCGCGGGTGGGCGATGAGGAAGTCCTCGACATGGGGCCGGCCAGGACCAGGCAGCGCAGCGGGCGGGTGGCGACGATGTCCGCGATGGGCGCCTCGCCGAGGAGGATCGACACCTCCCCGAAGAAGTCGCCGCGGGCCAGACGGGCGCGCTCCTGGCCGTCGACCACGACGGCGGCCTCGCCGTCGAGGATGACGTGGAAGCCGGAGCCGGTCAGGCCCTGGCGCAGGACGCGCTCGCCGCTCGGCGAAGACCCGTCTCCTCGAAGGTGTGGACGATGCCCTCGAGCTGGGGCGAGGTGAGATCCGCGAACAGGCCGAAGCCGGCGATCGACGTCGAGCAGCTCGTCACGGTCGTCCATGCGGGCATCGTGCCACGTCCGACCCGGACCGGAAAGCCGTTCGTGCGACCTGGGACGGCCGGGCAGCGAGCGCGCGACCGTCGTGCGCGACCTTGACGCTCGCGACCCCCGCAGCGCAGCATCCACCGGCAGACCCATCGGCCCGGATGGAGGACCTGCATGACCCTGACCCGCGACCGCAAGGCGGAGCTCCTGGCGGCCGCACCGCTGTTCGCCGGCGTGGACGCCGACGGGCTCGCCTCCATCGCCGCCCGGACGGTCGAGGTCGAGTTCAACGCCGGGCCAGGTCATCGCCCGCCAGGGCGACGTCGGGACGGGCTTCTTCATCGTCGCGACCGGGTCGCGTCGGCGTCGTCCGCGACGGCGAGCGCGATCGCCACGCTCGGTCCGGGCGAGTTCTTCGGCGAGCTGTCGGTCCTCGACGGCAGCCGCGCACCGCCCAGGTCGTGGCCGCCGAGCCGACCATCTGCCTGGCCCTCGCGACCTGGGAGTTCGAGGCCGTCGTCCGCGAGCAGCCGACCGTGGCCCTGAGCCGTCATGCGCGGCCTGGCGATGCGCCTGCGCGAGCTGACCGAAGCGCGGCACCACTGAGCGCCGCGCGCCGCTCCCGCCGCCGTGAGCACGGTCCAGCCGCCCGGCCCACCGCTCGGGACCGTCACCTGCCTGTTCAGCGACATCGAGGGCTCGACGCGGCTCGAGCTGGATCTCGGCACCGGGCCGTACCGGCGACATCCTCGAGCGCCATCGGGCCCTGCTCCGGGCCGCGTTCACCGCCCACGACGGCTACGAGCAGGGACCGAGGGCGACTCGTTCTTCGTCATCTTCCGGAGCGCCGGCGCCGCCGTCGCCGCCGCCGCCGACGCCCAGCGCGCGATGGCCGCCGAGCCCTGGCCCGATGGCGCTCGATGTCCGAGTCCGGATGGGCCTCAACACCGGTGAGCTCGAGGCGACCTCGGAAGGGGTCATCGGGTACGCCATCAACCGGACGGCCCGGATCGCCGGCGGCCGCTCACGGCGGCCAGGTCCTGCTCGGCGAGACGACCCGAGCGCTCGTCGCCGGCGAGCTGCCGGTCGGGCGTCGAGCTGCGCGACCTCGGCGCGCATCGGCTCAAGGACCTCCGAGCCCCGGAACGACTGGCCGAGCTCGTCATCGACGGCCTGCCCAGCGCCTTCCCGCCGCCGCGCTCCATCGACGCCCGTCCCAACAACCTGCCGACCCAGCTGACGACGTTCGTGGGCCGCGAGCAAGAACTCGCCGAGGCCGGAGCCCTCCTGGAGCGGACGCGCCTGTTGACCTTCACCGGCCCGGGCGGGACCGGCAAGACTCGCCTCGCCCTCGAGGTGGCCGCTCGGGCCGTCGAGCGCTACCCGGACGGGGTGTGGTTCGTGGCCCTCGAGACCGTCCGGGAGGCGACCCTCGTGGCGCCGACCATCGGGCGCGATGCTGGGCGTCGTCGACAGCGCCAGCCGCCCCGCGCTCGACAGCCTCGTCGAGGCCATCGTCGATCGAGCGGATGCTGCTCGTCCTGGACAACTTCGAGCAGGTCGTGGCGGCCGGTCCCGTCGTCGCCGAGATCCTGCGCCGGTGCCCGAATGTCACCGCCCTGGTGACGACGCGTATCGCGCTCCATGTGTCCGGCGAGCAGGAGTACCCGGTCCCCGGGCTGCCGGCGCCACCCGACACGAGCCGGCTGTCCGAGGTCGAGCGGCTCAACCTGCCCCGGGCGCTCGCGCGAGTTCGACGTCGAGGCGCTCGGCCAGTTCGAGGCGGTCCGCCTGTTCATCGCCCGGGCCAGCGCCGTGCGGCCCGGCTTCGCGGTGACCAACGCCAACGCTCCGGCCGTCGCCGGCATCGCTGCCCGCCTCCACGGCATGCCCCTGGCCATCGAGCTCGCCGCGGCCCGGATCAAGCTCCTGTCGCCGGATCAGATCCTGGCCCGGCTCGACCACCATCTGGCGGTCCTGACCGCCGGATCGCGCGACCTGCCGGAGCGCCAGCAGACGCTGCGCGGGGCGATCGCCTGGAGCTACGACCTCCTCGATAGCGGGGCGCGTCGACTGCTCGACCGGCTGTCGGTCTTCCGAGGCGGCTTCGATGCCGAGATGGCCGAGGTCGTGTGCGGCCCGGCCGACGAGATCGGCGGCGACGTCGCTCGATCGGCTCGGCGAGCTCGTCGACCAGAGCCTCGTCCGCCTCGACGACGAGCCCGACGGAGCCGCGCTTCGCGATGCTCGAGACGATCCGCGAGTACGCCGCGGAGATGCTGGCCGCCGGTGACGAGGCCGACGCGATCCGACGGCGCCACGCGACGGCGATGCTGAGCCTGGCCGAGACCGCGGCGCCGCATCTGTCCGCCGACGACCAGCGGCTGCTGGCTGGACCGCCTGGAGCGCGAGCATGACAACCTGCGGGCCAGCCTCGACTGGGCGACCGAACACGATCCGCCGCTGGCCGTCCACCTGGCCGTCGCCCTGTGGCGCTTCTGGCAGCAGCGTGGCTACCTCAACGAGGCGCGCGCCCGGTTCGATGCGATGGATGCCAAGGGCTGGAGCCTGGACCCGGTCGACCGAGCCCACTTCCTGGAGGCCTATGGCGGGGTGGCCTACTGGCAATCCGACCGACCGGCTGCGACCATCTTTTACGACGAGGCGCTCGCCATCTGGGAGGCGCTCGGATGACCGGGCGGAGCTGGCCAACGCCTTGTACAACCGCGCCTACGCGGACATGATCGTCGTCATGCGGGGTGAGGCCACCGAGGAGACCCTGACCAGGAGCCGTGGGCATCTCGAGGACGCTCTGGCCATCTACCGCGAGCTTGGCGATACAGGCGGCGAAGGCAACATCCTGTGGGGCCTCGGCAGCTTCTTCTACTTCACGGCCGACGCTGCGACCGCCGAGGACTGGTTCCGCCGGAGTCTGGACCTCCATCGCGCGGCCGGGCACCGGACGATGGAGGCCTGGTCGCTCCACATGCTGACCCTGGCGCAGGCCGGGCAGCGCCACTGGGACGAGGCCCGGGACACCGGGCGGCATGCCTTGCAGCATTTCTACGAGGCCGGCGACATCTCCGGTGTCACGCTCGTCCTCGACGATCTAGCGATCATCGCCGTCGCGGACGATGACCGGGTCATGGCCGGGCGCCTGTGGGGCGCCGCGCGCCAGCTCCAGCGCACGACGGGCACGGCGTTGGCCGACTACGTCGAGCAGTCCAAGGAGTTGTTCGGCGTCCCGACCCCCCTGAATGTCCTCGCCCCCGACGAGCTCGAGCGCACGAGCGCCGAGGGCGTGGCGATGGGCCTGGACGAGCTCGTCGCCTATGCTCTGGGACGATCCGACGGGGCCGTCCCCGACGCCCACCGGGAGCTCGATCGATGACCGACAGCCCGATCCCCGCGGGCCGCACAGCCGACCTCCCGGCGTCCTTGCCGATCGTCTGGCTGGATCCGGACGGCGCCGCTGAGCCGGATCCCGCGGCGGTCATCCTGACCTGCGCGAACTGCGGGGCGGCCATGGACGAGCGCAAGTGCAAGCTCATCTGCCGGTGCGGTTACTTCCTGTCGTGTTCCGACTACTACTGAGGCTTGCGCCCGGCTACGATGGACGGCCCCATGGACGATCGCGCCGCCGCTGACGAACCGCCCAGTCCCATCGACCTGACCATCGAGACCGCCGCCCCGGCTGCGCGGGTGTGGACGATGTTGACCGAGCCCGGGCAGGTCGCGGAATGGCTGACCGAGGCCAGTCCCCTGGGCCGCATCGGCGATGCGTACCGTCTCGACTTCGGTGACGGAAGCGTCATCGACGGCGTCGTCACCGAGCTGGAGCCCGGCCGGCGGTTCGCCTACACCTGGCAATGGTCCGGCGCCGAGGCCCACGAGGAGACTTACGTGGCCTGGTCGGTGGAGCCGCGCGACGAGGGCGGGACCGAGATCAGGATGGTCCACGACGGCTGGGCCGAGGCCGGCCTGGACGGTTCCGTCCGGGACGATCACGAGCGCTACTGGGCGGGCTACCTGGAGGACCTGTCGGCCGTCCTCGCCGAGTCCGTCTGACCGTTCCGGCGGTCCTCGGCTAGACTGCCGTCCGATGACCGTCGAGCCCACGACCCCCGCTCGCGACAAGACCGGGATCCCGAAGAATCCCGGCCGGCGCGACCTTGGGATGTCGGCGACGCTGCTCTTCCCGACCCGTGAGATCGTCGACCAGTTCTACGTCCCGGTCATCTACACCGCCTGCCGGACCTGCTATTCGGAGGAGGCCCCGGAGTCGATCTTCAAGCGGGCGGTCGACGGCGACTTCGACCCGGCCAAGATGCAGAAGCTCATCTCGTCGGTCATCGAGTCCGGCCACGGCTCCACGATCGAGCACATCGTCTTCACCTTCGCCATCACCGGCGTGTCGCGGACGCTGTCGCACCAGCTCGTCCGCCACCGGGCCGGCGTCGCGTTCGACCAGCAGAGCCAGCGCTACGTCAAGTTCAAGGGCCAGGCGACGATGCTCCCCCACTCCATCGCCGAGGCCGATCCGGAGCTGCGCGAGCGCTACGAGGAGCAGATCGCCGGGTCGCTCGAGCTGTACGGCGACATGCTCGGCGCCGGCCTGCCGGGTGAGGACGCGCGGTTCGTCTTTCCCAACGCGGCCCGGACCAACCTCGTGATGACGACCAACCTGCGGGCGCTCATCCACATGTCCGGCCTGCGCTTGTGCACGATGGCCCAGTGGGAGATCCGGCGGCTGTTCCAGCTCATCCGCCACGAGATCTTCGCGGTCTCGCCGTTCCTGGGCTCGTTCCTCGCCCCCAAGTGCGTGCCTCTTGGCTACTGCGACGAGTTCAACAACCGGGACGAGCACTGCCCGATCCGGCCCCACAAGGACAACGTCCTGGAGGCGTGGGCCGACAAGGCCAAGGCGGCCAAGGCGGCCGGCCGGGAGCTCCCGCAGGTCTGAGTCGTCCGGGCGGACGTCAAGGCGCGGCGACGATCACGAGCTCGCAGGTCGACTCGGGGTCAAGGAAGGCGGCGAGCCGGGCCGCCTCGGCGTCGAGGTCAGCCCGCTCCGGACCGGTCAGCGGGCGCCCGAGCTCGATGGTCATCGTCGCGGTGCGCTTCTCGCGGCGGACCCGCCAGGCCGCCGAGATCCCACCGTCGATGAGGATGGCCCCTTTCCACCCGAAGTCGAGGCCCCAGCTCAAGGCGCCGCTGATCCGGGACCGGTCGTCGTGGGACAGGAACACGTTGTCGTATTGCGGCAGGAAGCGGACCGGAGCCGGCACGTCCGGATCCGCGATGACCCCGTCCTCGACGTCGAACAGCTCCCGACCGCGCTCGTCGCGGAAGGTCCGAAGGCGCGGGCGCAACCGTTCCACGACCTCGCGCAGCCCGGTCAGCCACGACCAGACGCGCATGTCACTGACGGTCGCGGGCCCGAACGCCCGCAGGTAGCGAAGCATCAGGTCGTCGACCGCCATGCCCGAGGGTTGCCGGCCGGTCCAAGCCTCGAGCGTCGTGTTCGTGGCCCGTCCGGTCTGACGCCACAGCCCACGGGGCGGGACCTGCACGAGCGGCAGGTGGTAACGCGCCAGGAGCGAGAGCGACGGCGGATCCAGGTCGGGCCAGCGCTCCGCCAGGTGACGGCCAAGCTCGGTCGGGGTCATCGGCCGTGCCGTCAGTGCCGCCCGAGCCGCCTCGATGATGGGCTCCGGATCCGCGCCGGCCAGGGCCTTGGCGAAGGACGTCGAGCGAAACGCCCGGCGCAGGACGTCGTCGGTCACGGGGGTGATGGCCAGCGCGTCCTCGACGGTGACGAGGTGCAAGGTCGTGCGCATCACCCCGATCCGGACGGCGCGCCGCGCCTCGATGGCGTCGCTGAGGGTCTGCGGGTCGAAGTCGGCGATCCGCGTCCACAGCGCGACGTACGGGTCGATGGGCTCCTGGGCCTGCAGGCCGACGAGCCGCTCGACGACGGTGAGTGGGTCGATGGACCCCCGCTCGAGCAGTCCCTGCCGGGCGAGGAGCGTCCGATTGAGCGTCCGCCGGTCGAGCACGGGCGCGTCCGAGCGCGTGGCCATCCCGGTCAGGCTCGCGTGAGGGCGGCCTGGAACGCGGCCATGACGTCCTCCGAGCGAAGGACCCAGGTGACCTCGCGGACCGGTCCGTCGGGGTCGGCGTCGAGCCACGACCGGACCGCCCCGATGGCGACCTCGGCGGCCGCGGCCAGGGGATAGCCGAAGACGCCGCACGAGATGGCCGGGAAGGCGACCGTCCGCGCCCCCTCCCCCGCCGCCAGGTCCAGCGAGACGCGGTAGGCGGAGGCCAGTAGCTCAGGCTCGCCGGCCCCGCCTCCGCGCCAGACCGGGCCGACCGCATGGATGACGACGCGAGCCGGCAGCGCCCCGGCGTCGCTGACGACCGCTTGCCCGGTCGGGCAGTGACGACCGGGACCGTAGCGTCGCTCGAGGTCGGCCATGATGGCCGGACCGCCGGCGCGATGGATCGCCCCATCCACCCCGCCACCACCGTGGAGGCTGCTGTTCGCCGCGTTGACGACGGCGTCGGCGGCGAATCGGGTCAGATCGCCTTCGACGAGGCGGATCCGCGGATCCGCGGCCACTCAGTCCTCGCCCAGGTCGGCGATGAAGCGGCGGATGGCCCGGGCCAGGCGCGGGCCGGCCTCGGCGCCGGCTTCGAGCACCTCCTCGTGGGTCAACGGCTCGCCCGTGTACCCGGCTCCCGCGTTGGTCACGAGTGACACGCCGCACACCTCCAGGCCGACCCAGCGCGCCGCGATGCATTCGAGCACGGTCGACATGCCGACCGCGTGCCCGCCCAGGCCGGCGAGCATCCGGACCTCGGCCGGCGTCTCGTAGTTGGGACCCACGAGGCCGACATAGATGCCCTCCGCGAACTCGACCCCCTCGGCCGCGCCGGCGGCCTGGAGTCGGGCCCGCAGCCGCGGGCTCCAGGCGTCGGTCAGGTCCGGGAACCTTGGCCCGAGGGCGTCCGCGTTCCGACCGAGCAGGGGCGACCGTCCGGTCAGGTTCATGTGGTCGCGCATGATCATCAGCGTGCCCGGTCCGAAGCTCGGGTCCAGGCCGCCGGCCGCATTGGTCAGGATGACGATGCGTGCGCCCAGGGCGTGGAACAGGAGGACCGGCTGGACGACGAGGCCGGCGTCATGGCCCTCGTACAGGTGGAATCGGCCCTGGAGCATGACCACGGGTCGGCCACCGAGCCGGCCGAACAGCAGCCGTCCGACATGGCCGGGGGCCGTGGCTGCGGGCCAGCCGGGGAGGTCGGCGAAGCGGATCGCGACCGGGTCCTCGAGGTCGTCGGCCAGGCCGCCCAGGCCGGAGCCCAGGACGATGCCGACCTCCGGCACGAGATCGGTCTGCTCGCGCACGGCACGCAGTAGCGCGGCGATCCGGGCGGGCTGCTCGGCGGGCGGGATGGGTCGGGTCGGGTCGATCGGCTGCCCCACGTCGGGAGGCAGCGGCAGGTCGGACATGCGGGCCTCCAAGAGCGCGTCCAGGGGGGAGACGGCCTTGGGGGCCCGCGGCTTCGTGCGCCCGACGGAAGTATCGACACCGGGATGCCGATCGCGTCCCGTCGGGCGGACCCGCGGACGGGGCCGTGGTGAGACAGCCACGCGTGGTGCGGGCAACGAAGCGCCCGAAGCGACCGGCGTCAGAACGCGAGTCCTTGATGTGATCTCGGCCCCTGCATCCCTGTCGGCCCCTTCGGGCAGGACCAACACTAGGGCCGGGTCCGTGGATGGGTCAACGCGCTTATCCACGAACCTCGGGAGCGACCCGGCGAGCGTGTCCACGAACCTGCGGAGCCTGTGGATAACCCTGTGGACTACCCGCCCATCGCGAACATCTCGATCCGCGGCAGCGCGGGTCGGTCCTCATCCGTGGCCAGCGCCCGGAGCTCGGAGTAGCGGTCGTCGCGGACCCGCCACGTGTCGGCGATGAACGCGGTCAGCGCCGCGTCGTCCGCCTCGCTCCGGAGGACCGCCCGCAGATCGCGCCCCGTCGCGGCGAAGAGGCAGGTGTAGAGCATGCCTTCAGCCGACAGCCTGGCGCGGGTGCAGTCGCGGCAGAACGGGCGGGTCACCGACGAGATGATCCCGAACTCGCCACGGCCGTCGAGATAGCGCCAGCGCCCGGCGACCTCGCCGCGGTAGTGCGGGTCGGCGGGCTCGGCCGGGAACGTCTCGGATACGGCGGCGATGAGATCGGCCGCGGAGACGACTTCGTCGAGGCGCCAGCCGTTGCTATGCCCGACGTCCATGTACTCGATGAATCGGAGGGTCACGCCCAGGTCACGGGCCCACCGCGCCATGGGCACGACGGATGCCTCGTTGACGCCGCGTCGGACGACCATGTTGATCTTGACCGGGGTCAGGCCGGCCTCGAGGGCGGCGTCGATCCCGTCGAGGACCTTGGCGACCGGGAAGTCGATCCCGTTCATCGCCCCGAACACGGCGTCATCGAGCAAATCGAGGCTGACCGTCACGCGTCCCAGCCCGGCCGCCTTGAGTGGCGCGGCCAGGGCGCGCAGCGCGGCCCCGTTGGTCGTCATCGTCAGGTCGAGCGGCTGCCCGTCGGTCGTCCGGAGCGCCGCCAGCATCGCGACGAGGTCCGGCAGGTCCCGGCGCACGAGCGGTTCGCCGCCGGTGATCCGGAACTTCTCAGCGCCGAGGGCCGCGAACGCGCGTGCGGCCCGCTCGATCTCCTCGAACGACAGCACCTGGTCTCGCGGCAGGAACGCGTAGTCGCGTCCGAAGACCTCCTTGGGCATGCAATAGGTGCACCGGAAGTTGCAGCGGTCGGTGACCGAGATGCGGAGGTCGCGGAGGGGTCGGCCCAGGCGATCGAGGGGCTCCATGGGCGACGTATCGTACTCGCGATCCGCGGTGCCGACGCACACCGGGTCGGTGGTCCCCCTCGCCCGACGGTACGACCGGCGCACACCGCTGGTACCACTAGCGGACTCCACCACACCAAACCTCGCTGGCACGATGCCGCCACGTCCCGAACCCGCGTAGTGCACCCAGTCAACGAGGTTCCACCGCATGGCCACGACCGACGCCAAGCCCGGCTTCCGACTCCCGTGGAGTTCGGACCGGAGCGAATCCGCGGAGACCGGTGACGCCATGTCCGACACCAACGCCCCCGGGGCCGACCCCAGGGTCCCCTCCCACCCCGTGCAGGAGCTCGAGACCACCGAGATGATCGACGCCGCGCCCGCCACGACCGACCACGAGGCCGCCGTCGACGCCCCGAGCGCCGACACGACCTCGACCCCCGACGCGCCCGCCAAGGGCGCGACCTCGACCGCCGCCGCTGCGCCGGCCGCCCGCAAGCCGAACAAGTTCATGGCCGACCTCACCAAGGCCATGCAGGCGGCCGCCGAAGGCGCCCGCGCCGATACCCTCGAGCGCCTCAACGGTGAAGCCAAGGCGACCATCGAGAGGATCCACGCCGACTCGGCCAACGAAGCTACCGATCTGCGCAAGCAGGCCGATGACGATGTCGCGGCCGTCCGCGAGTGGTCCAAGGCGGAGATCGCCCGGATCCGCGAGGAGACCGACGAGCGCATCGTCCACCGCAAGGAGCGCCTGGAGCGCGAGATCGAGTCCCATGCCGCGGCCATCGAGGCGCGCATCGAGCGCGTCCAGGGCCGGGTGACGGCCTTCGAGGCCGAGATGGGTGCCTTCTTCGAGCGCCTCCTGGCCGAGGACGATCCGACCCGCTTCGCGGCCATGGCCGAGAGCCTGCCGGAGCCGCCGCCGTTCGACAGCGACGAGCCGTACGTGGCGACCTTCGTCGCGGCACCCGTCGAGGACGCCGTCGAGGCCGTCACGGACGCCCCGGCCGAGGTCGAGCCGACGTCCCCGGAGCCTGAGGCTGAGCCCGAGGTCGTCGCCGAGGTCGAGCCTGAGGCCGACGTCGTCGCCGAGGCCGCGGCCCAGCCGGCCGACAACGGTCCGTGGACCGACGAGTCGGGCCCGCTCGTCCCAGCGGCTGAGGCCTCGCCGGCCGACGCCCCGAGCGCCGACGCGGCGCCCGACCTGTTCAGCATCGGCGCCGACGAGGCGCCGGCCGAGGCCGACGATCCGCGCCTGGCGATGCTCGGCGTGTCGCCGGACTTCGCCGCGGCCGAGGCCGAGGCGGCCACCTTCGACGCCACCGAGGACGGCTCCGAGGCCCCCGTGCCGGAGCTCGCCGACGAGGCGATCGCCGCGCGCATCGCCGGCCTCGTGCCGGACGCTGACAGCGCCGCGACCGGTGCCACCACGACGCGCGTCAGCGTCGTCGGCCTGGTCAGCGTCGCCAGCATCGCCGGCTTCAAGCGCCACCTGTCGCGAGCCAACGGCGTCCAGTCGGTCGGTGTGTCGTCCGGACCGGACGGCGAGTTCGTCTTCACCGTCGAGCATGACGCGAGCGTGCCGCTCCGGGACGTCGTCCCGACCCTGCCGGGCTTCTCCGCCCGGGTCACCGCCGAGGAGGATGGCCAGCTGACCGTCGCCGCCCAGGACCCGGAGGCTGAGAGCTAGATCGTGGCACGACCCGCCGTCGTCATCGCCCTGCCGGCGGAGGAGTCCGCCCCCGTCGCCACCGAGCTCACGGATGCCGGCTTCCCGGTCCTGGCCGTGGACAGCCCCGACGAGCTCGACGCGCTCCTCGCCAGCCGGCGTGACGTCGCGGTCGCCATCCTCGATGGCGAGACCGACTTCGATACTTCGCTCGAGTACTACGCGCTCCTCCGTGAGGGCGGCCGGGCCATCCCGGCGCTCATGGTCGTGTCACCGCGCGCCCTCGATCAACTGACCGCCAACCCGACCGCCAGCACCGTCGAGGACGAGTACTTCACCCGGCCGTACTCGGCCGAGTCGCTGCGCTGGCGAGTCGAGGCGATGTGCATCCGCAGCCAGACGGTCGATGACGGCTCCGGCCCCATCCTCCAGGGCGACGACATGAACGTCGACGGCTGGACCCGCCGGGCGACCCTCGTCTCCGTGTTCAACCCGAAGGGCGGGGTCGGCAAGACGACCGTCGCCACGAACCTGGCCTCGGCGCTCCAGCTCCGCAAGGGCCAGAGCGTCCTGCTCGTCGACGCCGACACCGTCACGGGCCATGTCACGACGTCGCTCGGCCTCGAGGGCGTGCGCACGGTCGTCGATTCCTGGCGCGACGAGCTGGAAGGCGGCCCGATCGAGTCGATCGTCGATATCGCCTCGGCCCACCCGTCCGGGATGAAGGTCGTGGCGCTGACCGCGTCGCCCCTCCACACCGAGATCCTCGAGCCGCACCGGGTCGCGGACGCCATCTCGGGGGCGCGGCGCGGCTTCGACTTCGTCGTCGTCGACCTCCACCCGTCGTACAGCACGCTCAACCAGGCGATCTTCGAGAAGAGCGATCGCATCCTCGTCCCGGTCACCCCGGACGTGCCGGCCATCCGGGCCGCGGTCCAGCTGGCCAGCGTCGCGTCGGAGCTCGCGATCCGCGAGCGCCTGGCGCTGATCATCAACCGGGCCAACAGCGGCGTGTCCGTGGCCGACATGGAGCGAACGGTCGCGATGCCCGCCCTGGCCCAGATCCGGTCCGGGGGCATGCTCTTCGTGCGCGCCGCGAACGAGGGCCGGACGGTCATCGAGATGTTCCCCAAGGAGAAGATCTCCGAGGACTTCGACGCCCTCGCCGATCGCCTCGTCGGGACGCCGTCCATGGCTCCGTCCGCCAAGCCCAAGGCTGCGCTCGGACTGTTCAACCGCCCCAAGGCCGCCGTCCGCGCCTAAGGGTTCACTCGAAGACTACGGCGCCCCAACGGACGCGCCGACCGCGCTCCGCTCGCCTGACAACGTCGTCGGTCTTGCCTTGCGTGACGGAGGACGTGACGAGCGAAGGCGCCGGTGAGCAGGCGCCGCGAGCGCACCCCAAGGTGCGTGAGCAAGCCCGCGCAGCCGGCAACGCGCGCTCGGTGCGCCCGCCGCCACGCCCACCTGTTCGAGAGCTACCTGGCTTTGTCTTGCCAGCTGATGCCGCCGAGCGGCGCGCCGGGGAGCTTCTGCGGCTTCTCCCCGGTCCGCTTGTCGATCTGCTCGATCCCGCGCAGGTAGAACCGGTTGACGAGGACGGCATCCATCTCGTCGACGATGGCCTGGTCGCCCAGGTAGGCGACCGCGTCGACGACGGGCAGGAACATCTCCGTCGCGCGGTCCAGGAGCCGATCCGGCTCGGAGCCCGGATACAGGTGGACCGTCCCGATCACCCGGAACGGCGGGACCTCGAGCGCCACGTCGTAGGCGATCTTGTGGACCTTGTAGGCCGTCCGCTCGGCATCGGACAGGGGCGGCAGCGTCGCCTCACCGGCCAGGACGATGATGAGGTCGTACGGGTCGACCTCCTTGAGGCCGGACGCCTCGGACAGGGCCGCCGAACCGTCGACCGGCGCCCACTTGACGTTCGAGATCTGGATCGCCTCGCGCTTGTTGAGCGCATCGGACAGGCGGCCCTTGATGTCCATCTCCCCGACGATCCGCCACTCCTCGGTCAGGCCGTCGAAGGGGATCCCGCGCTCGGAACGGCGGGCCGGGGTCGAACCAGCACCCGTCGCCGGATCCGTGCCCGCCTCGGGCTTGCGGCGCCGCAGGAAGTCGAACGGCACCTCAGTCCTCCGCCTTCCAGCTGCCCGCCCGGATCGATTCGACGACGGTCGAATCGGCCAGCGTCGTGGTGTCCCCCAGCGTCCGCTCCTCGGCGATGTCGCGCAGCAGGCGGCGCATGATCTTGCCCGACCGGGTCTTGGGCAGGTCCGGCGTGAACAGCAGGAACTTCGGCTTGGCGATCGGCCCGATGACCTTGGCGACGTGTGACCGCAGCTCGTCGCCGAGCGCTTCGGACGCCTCGCGGTCGGCGCGAAGGATGACGAAGGCGAAGATGGCCTGGCCGGTGATCGGGTCGTTCTTGCCGACGACCGCCGCCTCGGCGACGGCCTTGTGATCGACCAGGGCGCTCTCGACTTCGATCGTCGAGAGTCGGTGGCCGGACACGTTCATGACGTCGTCGACCCGGCCGAGCAGCCACAGGTAGCCATCCGCGTCGCGCTTCGCCCCGTCTCCGGCGAAGTACATGCCCGGGAATCGGCTCCAGTAGGTCTCCTTGTAGCGTTCCGGATCGCCGTAGATCCCGCGGAGCATGGCCGGCCACGGGCGCTTCAGGACGAGGTAGCCGCCGCCACCCAGCGGGACGCTCTGGCCGTCGCCGTCGACGACGTCGGCCTCGATGCCCGGGAACGGGAACGTCGCGCTGCCGGGCTTCGTCGTCGTCACGCCTGGGAGCGGGGTGATGAGGATCATCCCGGTCTCGGTCTGCCACCACGTGTCGACGATGGGCGTGTCGCCCCCGCCGATGTGCTCGTGGTACCAGAGCCAGGCCTCCGGGTTGATCGGTTCACCGACCGACCCGAGGACCCGGAGCGACGACAGGTCATGCTTGGCCGGGAACGACTCACCCTGCTTCATGAATGCCCGGATGGCGGTCGGGGCGCAGTACAGGATCGTGACCCTGTAGTCCTCGATGATCTGCCACCAGCGATCCCAGGCCGGGGCGTCGGGCGAGCCCTCGTACAGGACACCGGTGGTGCCGTTGGCCAGCGGCCCGTAGACGATGTAGCTGTGGCCGGTCACCCAGCCGACGTCCGCAGCACACCAGTACACGTCGTCGGGCTTGACGTCGAAGACCATCGAGTGGGTGACGCTCGCCCCCAGGAGGTAGCCCGCGGTCGTGTGCATGATGCCCTTGGGCTTGGCCGTCGTCCCCGACGTGTACAGCAGGTAGAGCATGTGCTCGCTGTCGACCGGGACCGGGGCGTGGTCGGCGGCCTGGCGATCGACGATGTCGTGCCACCACACGTCGCGGCCCTCCAGGACCGTCGTGTCGGGCGCCACGTCGCCCAGGCGCCGGACCATGAGCACGTGCTCGACGGTCGGTGACTCGGCGACCGCGTCGTCGACCGCCGCCTTGAGCGGCATCGCCTTGCCGCGCCGGTAGCTGCCGTCGGCGGTGATGACCAGCTTGGCCTGGGCATCGTTGATCCGGCCGCTCAACGCCTCCGACGAGAAGCCGGCGAAGACGACCGTGTGCGGGGCGCCGATCCGCGCGCAGGCGAGCATGGCGATCGGCAGCTCCGGGATCATCGGCATGTAGATCGCGACCCGGTCGCCGGTCGTGATGCCCAGCTCGAGGAGGGCGTTGGCCGCCTTCTGGACCTCGCGGTGGAGGTCGCCGTAGGTGATCGTCCGAGTATCGCCAGGCTCGCCGATCCAGTGGTAGGCGACCTTGTCGCCGAGGCCACGCTCGACGTGCCGGTCCACGCAGTTGTAGGCGACGTTGAGCTGGCCGCCGACGAACCACTTGGCGAACGGGAGGTCCCACTCGAGGGTCGTGTCGAACGGCGTCACCCAGTCGAGTCGCTCGCGCGCCAGGTCCGCCCAGAAGCCCTCGGGGTCGGCGGCAGCTCGTTCGTACACGTCGGCCGTCGCATTGGCCTGGGCGGTGAAGGCCGGATCCGGCGGAAAGGTCCGGTCCTCGGCAAGGAGATTCTCGATCTCGGGCGACGGGGTCGGCTCGACGGTCACGCTGCACCCTCGGGTCCTGTGATGGCTGGCCGAAGCATCCTAGCAGGGCCCGCCGGGCCCGCGGACCGGCCCCTCCGGGCGTCGCGACCCCGGACCTTTCACCTCGTTCGGGTGAGGCGCGCGGCGCGTGCTACGGTGACGATCGATGCGACGCCACGACGTGGCAGGACGGAGGAGGGTCGACATGGCCACAGAGGACCAGAAGCACCTGTTCGTGCTCAGCTTCCCGGATCGGGCCATGGCCGACGCGGCCGTCACCGAGCTGACCGAGCTCCAGCGCGACCAGTTCCTCGAGGTCAAGGACCACGCGATCATCGTCAAGGGCGCCGACGGCAAGCTGGCCGTCAGCGAGGACAAGTCGGCCGATCCGGGGGCGCGGCGTGGGCTCGTCGCCGGCGGGCTGGCCGGCGGGCTCATCGCGCTGGCCGCGGGGCCGATCGGGCTGGGCGCGGTCGCGGTCGGGGCCGGGGTCGGCGCCGTGGCCTCGGCGATGCGCGACACGGGCTTCAAGAACAAGGACATGGAGGAGGTCGGGCGGCTCATGGAGGGCGGCCGGACGGTCCTCCTGCTTGCGGTCCGGCCCGAGGACACGTCGCGACTGCGCGAGGTCCTCGATGACATCCCGGAGCTCAAGGCGGCCGACCGGCGCTGGGAGGCCGAGGTCGACGCCAGCTCGAAGAACGTCCTGCACGACGCGATCGCCCAGTACAAGGCGCAGCAGGCGGCGTCGGGTGAGGCGGGTCCGGCCGAGCCGATGGCGAGCGAGGACGACTCGGGCGAGGGTACGGCCCTGCCGGGGGCCCTCGACTAGTCGGTCCCTTCGGCCAGGTCGTCCTGGTCGGGTGCCGGCTTCAACAGCGCGTCGACGCCACTGGGCTCACTCGGGCTCTGGGTGAACACGACGCGGTGCGGTCGGGGGATCTCGATGTCGTTGGCCTGGAGCGCGGCGAGGAGCCGCTTGCGGAACTCGCCAGCCGCCGCCCACTGGTCCGGTGCCCGGACGGAGCCGAGGATCTTGAGCGTCACGCCGGTCTCGCCGAGAGCCTCCACCCGCTCGACCCGCGGCGCCTCGAGGATGCGGCGCCTCCACTCGGGCTCGCCGGCCATCGTCCGGCCGACGTCGTCGACGACATCGATGGCCCCGTCGATGTCCGTGCCATAGGCGACCGTGACGTCCTGGTTGATGCGCGCCCAGACCCGGGTGAGGTTGGTCGCGACCTTGATCTCGCCGTTGGGGACCGTGTGGACGGCGCCGTCGATGTCGCGGACCGTCGTTCGCCGCAGGCTGAAGTCCTCGACCGTGCCGGCCACGCCGGCCAGACGGACGACGTCGCCCTTGGCGAACTGGTTCTCGATGAGGATGAGCGAGCCGTTGAGATAGTCGCGGACGAGGGTCTGGGCGCCGAAGCCGACCGCGATGCCGACGACGCCCAGGCCCGCGACAGCCGGCCCGATGTCGAGCCCCAGCGTGCCGAGGACCATGAGCGCGGCGATGGCGACGATGAAGAAGCGGATGACGTTGGTGGCCAGCTCGTCGATCGTGTCCATCCGCTTCTTGACCTCGACGGCGCTCAGCTCCTGGGCCGTGCCCTCGGTCGTCTCGCGGTCGAGCAGCGTCTTGACGATGCCCTTGACGAACACCCCGACGAGCCAGATGGCCAGGGCGGCCGCCAGGATGATGGCGAGGACCGGCAAGGCGTCCTCGCGAAGCGTCGCGATCAGGTCGCTGAGGGGCGGCTCGTCGAAGTCCATGGTGGCCAAGGGTAGCGCCGAGCGCGGCCGCGGTGAGCGGTCTGCTCTCGTGCGGTCCAGAACGCCTTGCCAGTTGCGGCTCGCGGCTGCACGTGGCGAGTCCCCAGTCGTTGGCCCAGGCCATCTGCGGCGCCCAGCCGCAAGCGGCGGACACGCGGTCAGATCAAGGTGTCGTTCCGGGCGGGGTGCGGCCCCGGGCTGCACGCGGCGAGCTCGGTGGCAGCACGCCCGTGCCTGATCCCGCTATGTGCGGCCAAGGGCTGCAGCTGTCCAGATGCGGACGGCGGCTGGCCCGGGCGGCGCGGCGCAGCGGGCCGGCCGAGGCCGGGCTCCCGGGCGCCCTAGGAGGCGGTGGCGTGCACCGGGGCCGGGGCCGGCGCGGCCGTGGCGGCCGTGGCGCGCTCGGGGGCCGTCCCGCCAAGGCGGACCGTGATGGCCGCGGCGGCCTCGCGGGCCTGGGCGGCCAGCTCAGGGACGCGGCGCGGGGTGAGCCGGAAGGCCGGGCCCCAGATGTCGACGGCCGCGATGACGTTGCCGCGGGCGTCGTGGACCGGCGCCGCGACCGCATTGAGACCCAGCTCGTACTCGCCGATGGCGGTCGCGTAGCCGCGCCGGCGGATGCGGGCCAGCTCCTCGAGGAGCGGCTCCAGCTCGACGATGGTCCGCTCCGTGTACGAGACGAGGCCGCGGCGCACGATCCGCAGGACCTCGCGCTCGGCCAGCGACGACAACAGGACCTTGCCCGACGCGACGCAGTGGAGCGGCGTCGACCGCCCCGTCCAGTCGCCGACGGCGATGAGGTTCGGCCCGTCGATCTGGGCGACCGTCAGCAGGGCGTCGCCATCGAGGATGCCCAGCCCGGTCGTCTCATGGGTCAGCCGGGCGAGGCGCTCCAGCTCGGGCGAGGCGATGCCGCGCAGGTCGAGCGTCCGCTCGGCACGCTCGGCCAGGCGGATGACGACCAGGCCCAGCCGATACTTGCCGGTCTCATCGTCCTGTTCGACCAGCCCGCGCCGCTGGAGCGTGGCCAACAGCCGCGACGCTGTCGACTTGTGGAGGCCCAGGCGACGGGCGAGCTCGGTCACCCCGGCCTCGCCTTGCGACTCGCCGAGCGCCAGGAGCAGGGCGGCCGCTCGGTCGACCGAGCGGACCGCATTCCCGTCGAGCACCATCGTCAACCCCTGCCCGTGATCATTCAGCCCGCGCCCGGCGAGGCCATCCCGCCGTGCGGTGTCGGCGCCGGAGCACCGTGCGCCCGCTCATCGAGGGCGACCTGGAGCGAGTCCTCGAACGCGGTCAGCACGCGGTCGACGATGTCGCCCTCCGCGTGCGCCTCGCAGAAGAACCACGGCTCGCGTGAGTCCGGCTCCGGCATGGCCCCCCGGGCGTGCATGCCGATGGCGATGGCGTCGTACAGCTCGTGGTCCGTGTCGGCCCAGTCGCGGTACTCCGTGGCCTCTTCCTCGCGGAACATGATCCCGAACATCGACGGGTGGCCGGTGAAGTGGTACGGGATGCCGACCGGATTGAGGATCTCGCGCAGCCCGTCCTGGACGCGGCGGCCGGTCGCGTGGATCGTCGCCAGCGCGTCCGTGTCGCGGAGGATCTCGAGGGTCGCCACCGCGGCGGCCGCGGCCACCCGGTTGCCGGCGTACGTCCCGCCGTGACTGACGTGGTCGGGCAGCAGCGCCATGATCTCGTCACGCCCGGCGAACGCCGCGGCCGGATAGCCGTTGCCCATCGCCTTGGCGTACGTGGCCAGGTCCGGGGTGATGCCGAAGAACTCGGCGGCGCCACCCTTGGCGAACCGGAAGCCGGTCTTGACCTCGTCGAAGATGAGCAGGATGCCGAACTCCTCGGTCAGGGCCCGCATCTCCTTGTGGAACCCCGGCCTGGGCATGATCCCCTGGGCATTGCCCAGGACCGGCTCCACGATGATCGCCGCGATCTGGTCGCCCTCGCGCTCGAACAGGCGGCGAAGGAAGTCGATGTTGTTGTAGCGGGCCGGGATGATCGTGTCGGCGACCGCCTCCGGGATGCCGCGACCCCAGGCCAGGCGGACGGGGTTGTCCTCCGGACCGAGCTCGGACATGTCATCGGGGCCGACGCTGATCAGGGCGTAGTCGTGGACGCCGTGGTACTGACCCTCGAACTTGACGATCTTCTCGCGGCTCGTGAATGCCCGGGCGAGGCGCATCGCGTGCATCGTCGCCTCGGTGCCGGAGACCGTCATCCGCGCCTTGCCGACCCAGCCCGTCAGCTCCTTCACGAGCTCCATGGCACGGACTTCGTCCTCGCTGGTCAGCGAGAAGCTGACACCGCGGCGCATCCGCTCGTTGACGTAGTCATCGACGCGGCCGTCGCCGTGGCCCAGGATGACCGGGCCATAGCCCATCCGCAGGTCGACGAACTCGTTGCCGTCGACGTCCCAGACCAGCCCGCCCTTGCCCCGATCGACGTAGATGGTCGACTCGCCCCACGCCCGGAAGTTCGAGTCGGTGCCGCCGGGCAGGGTCTCGAGTGCGCGCCGGTAGAGCTCCGCCTGCTGGTCGCGGCGGAGGGTCGGCGTCGGGCGGGCGGCGGGCTCGGTGGCCATGAAGGACCTCATGCGGCGGGCGTGGACAGCGCGGCGGCCCGGACCGTGGGACGGGCGTTGCGCGATACGGGACGCGAGTCGGGGCATCGTGCCACAACGCCCCAGTCCTCGTCAACGCGACATTCGTCCGCGCGCGGCGTGAACGCCACGAATCCCGTCGCCGACGTCCCGGTCAGGGCCGGGATACGCAGACCCCACGTGTGGATGAGCGGACCATGGCACCATCGCCCTCGATGACGACATCCCTCGATCCCGCCGAAGCGACCAGCTATTGGCTCCGCGACCCCGGGCCGGCGGATGTCGCCGACGCCGCCCTCGCCCCCGGAGAGCACCTGGCGGTCGACGTGGCCATCATCGGCGGCGGATTCACCGGCCTGTGGACCGCGATCGCCCTGACCGACACCGATCCCTCGCTGCGGGTCGCCGTGCTGGAGGCGGAGACGGTCTCGTTCGGGGCGAGCGGCCGCAACGGCGGGTTCTGCGAAGCGAGCCTGACCCACGGCCTGGCCAATGGCATCAAGCACTTCCCCGACGAGCTCGAGCGGCTCGAGGCCGAGGGCATCGCCAACCTCCAGGACCTCATCGCATTCACCCGCACGCACGGCATCGACTGCGACCTCGAGGAGACCGGGACGCTCGCCCTGGCCGACCAGCCGTACCAGGTCGACGAGTTCCGAGCGTGGGTGGACGAGGCGGCCGAGTACGGCGAGCACCTGGACTTCCTCGACCGCGAGGCGGCCCAGGACGAGGTCCACTCCCCGCTCTGGCAGGCTGGGCTGTATCGGCCGCCGGGCCGCGACATCCTGGTCGACCCGACCAAGCTCTGCCGCGGCCTCGCGCGAGTCGCCCGCGGTCGTGGCGTCCGGGTCCACGAGCGGACGCGGGTCACCGGCCTGCGCCGACGCGCGGGCGCCGTCGACATCGACACCGCGACCGGCGCGACCGTCGCGGCGGGTCACGTCGTCGTGGCGACCTCGGCGTACTCGGGCTGGCTCCGTCGGCTGACACCGCTGTTCGTGCCGGTCTACGACTACGCCCTCGTCTCCGAGCCGCTCACGCCGACCCAGCGCGCCTCGATCGGCTGGCGACGCCGGCAGGGCCTGTCCGACGCCAACAACCAGTTCCACTACTTCCGACTGACCGCCGACGATCGGATCCTGTGGGGTGGCTACGACGCCATCCACCACTTCGGCAGCCGGGTCGATCCGGCGCTGGATCGGCGGCCGGCGACGTTCGACAAGCTGGAGGCCCAGTTCGCCCGGGCCTTCCCGCAGCTGGACGGGCTCGCCTTCCCGTACCGCTGGGGCGGTGCGATCGACACGACGTCGCGGTTCACGGTGACGTTCGGCCAGACGATGGGCGGCCGGGTGACGTACGCCCTCGGCTACACGGGCCTGGGTGTGGGGGCCAGCCGCTGGGCCGGCGGCGTCGTCCGTGACCTGCTCCTCCGACCGGACGAGGATCGATTGCGACTGCGCATCGTGCAGAGCCCGCCGATCCCGTTCCCGCCCGAGCCGCTCCGCTCGGTGGCCGTGGAGACGGTCCGCCACGAGCTCGACCGGGCCGACCGCGAGGAAGGCCGCCGAGGCCTCATCCTGCGGACGCTCGACGCGCTCGGGATCGGCTTCGACTCCTAGGCATTCGCCCACGCGTGGCCGCCGGGCGGGCCCTTGACCCATCGGCCCGCGCGGCGCAGGCTCGACCAAGGCTTCGGCGATGGATGCCCTCGACGCGCTCGCGATCCTGCTGGTCCTCGGAGTGGTGCTCCTGCTCACGAGGGACCGCTTCGCGCCTGACGGCCTGGTCGGCTCGATCGGCGCCGCGTTCCTACCCTATCGACCGGACGACGGATGGCCGCGCGGCGTCCAGGAGGAGGAGCCCCGGCCGTGGGCGTGGTCCGGACCCACGCGCGATGCGGCGGCCACGGACGATGGCGCGCTGGCGACGCCCGGCGAACCCGAGATCATCGACGTCGAGGCCGTGGGAAGCGCCCGGCCGCTCGAACCCGTATCGATCGAGCGGATCGGCCGCGTCCGCTGACCTCCCCCGTCAGGCCGGCGTCGCCACCCAGGTCGGCAGCTCGCGAGCCAGGGTGGCCAACGGCAGTGAGCCGTGGCCCAGGACCTGGTCGTGGAACTCCCGCAGGTCGAAGCGCGCGCCATCCCGCTCCGAGATCTGGCGGCGGAGCTCCTCGATCTGGCGCTGGCCCAGCTTGTAGGTCAGGGCCTGGCCCGGCCAGCAGATGTAGCGATCGGTCTCGATGACCGCGTCGGTCTCGGACAGACCGATCCGCTGGAGCAGGTCGATCGACTGCTGGCGCTCCCAGCGGAGGGCGTGGATCCCGGTGTCGACGACGAGCCGAGCCGCGCGCCAGGCCTGGGCGTCGAGCATCCCGAAGCGCTCGCCTTCGTTCCGGTACAGGCCCATCTCGTCGGCCAGCCGCTCGCTGTACAGGCCCCAGCCCTCGACATAGGCGCCGCCGGCCATCCGCGACCCGAGCCGCCGGAACCGGTTGAGGTCGGGGTGCTCCATCTCGAGGGTGATCTGGAAGTGATGCCCCGGGGCGGCCTCGTGGTAGGTCGTCGAGGCCAGCTTCGAGTACTTGCGCGACGGCAGGTCGTAGCCGTTGGCGTAGTAGATCCCGTCGCGTGACCCGTCGGCGGCCGGCGGATAGTAGTAGGCGAACGGGGCGTCCTTCTCCTTGTACTCCTCGACCGGGCGGACGTCGCAGCCGGTCCGGGGCAGCCGCCCGAAGTACTGCGGTGCGACGGCCATCGCCCGCTCGATGTCCTCGCGTGCCCGGGCGACCAGCTCGTCCTTGGTCGCGGGCGTATTGCCGGCCTCGTCGCCGAGCGCCGCGCGGTAGGCGTGGGTGTCGTCGCCGAAGCCCGCCGCCCGGGCGATGACCCGGCGCTCGTCCTCGATCGTCTCGAGCTCGGCCAGACCGATCTCGTGGATCTCGCGGGGGTCCATCTCGAGCGTCGTCCAGGCTCGGATCTGAGTCCGGTAGATCTGATCGCCATTCGGCGCGGACCAGATGCCGGGCTCCTCGCGGCTGGCGTGCCGGTACTCGCCGCGCAGGGTCTCGAGGAAGGCCTGGTCGGCCGGGTAGACGGACTCGCGGACGACCTCGCGGATGCGTTCGCGGTCGGCCTCCGACACGCCCTGGACGCTCGACGGGATGATCGCCGCCTCGATCGGGATGTCGAGCATCCGCTCGAGCTGGGCGATGGTCCGCTCGGTCACGATCGATGGCGCGGTCAGGCCGGTCCCGAGGGCCTCGCGCAGGATGTCCGCGTTGGCGGCCATGAACGCCGGATAGGCCCGCAGTCGCTCGAGGAAGGCCTCGAGGCGCTCGGGGGTGTCGAGCGGCTGGAACTGGGTCAGTTGGGGGAGGAGCTGCTGAGGGCCGCTCATCTGGTCGACGACGCGGAGCTGATGGAGGCCCTGGTCGTCTTCCTCGACCTGCAGCTCGCCGATGACCTGGAGCATGTCCCGGGTGATCCGGTCCTCGGTCGCCAGGCCGTCGACCGGGATGGCCGCCGCTTCGGCCGCGGTCCGGGCCATGAGCTCGCGCACCTCGGCCCGGCCGGCCGGCGAGGGGTCCTCCAGGCGGTCGGCGTAGCGCTCGTCGCCGTAGAACGTCGCCGTCGTGGGGTTGAGCTCGAGGATCCTCTCCCAGAACCGCTCGGCGAGGTCGTTGACGGGCGAGGTCGGATCGGTCATCGAGGGGCCCTCTCGGCTGGGGCGCGCAGCGGCGCCGCGGGCGGGGCCGTCGGCCCCGGGGTCTTGGTCGGCTAGCGTACCGCGCGAGCCGCCGTCCCGCGTCCGCGCCCGGCGCGGGGATCAGTCCCCGAACAGGGGCATCTGTTCGCCGCCGCGCTCCACGACCGGATCCAGGCCGAGGTACGGCTCGAGGTCGGCCAGGTCCGGCTGGTCGGCCGCCAGCCAGGTCCGGAGGTGGTCCCACTTGACCAGGTTCCAGCCCTGCTCCTCGATCGCGTTGCGCAGGAGGGGCGAGCGCTCGAGCTTGTGGCGGATGAGGTCGGTCCGCTCGGGGGCCACGACGAGGAACCGGACGAGCTTGTCGTCGACGCCGATCCGGGCATGGCGGCGGAGCAACGTCTCGCCCAGGACGGCCGTCCACTCGACCTCGAACAGCAGGGCCAGCTTGTGCCGGATGTACCAGATGACGTCGACCTCGGCCAATTCGTCCGCGGCCCGGTTGATGCTCGACAGGTAGGCCGCCTGCTCGCGCGGCTGGAGCAGCTCGCTGAGCGGCCGGCCGGTCGTCGGATTGCGTCGGCCCTGCTCGCGCTCCGCGATCCAGACCCGCATGCCGAGGCGATGGCCTCCCTCGACCAGGTCGGCGATGAGGCCGGCATGGTCCTGGCTGCGGCGCAGGAGGTCGTCGTCGCTGGCCAGTCGCTCCGGCGTCGACGCCGGGCTCCGATAGCTGTCGAGGCACGCCCGGACGAGCGTCTCATCGGGCAGGTCGTGGCCGGTGAACATCGTCGCGATGCGCTCGTAGAACGCCGACTCGGACAGCGGACCGGCGGTCGAGATGAGGCTGAAGATCGACCATTCGACCCGATCGGCCAGCGGCGGCGCGGCCGCATCGAGGTCCGCCTTGTCGGCCAGCCACCAGCGGCCGGGCTCGATCTCCTTGACCCGGGTCTGGCCCGGCCGGGCGAGCTCGTGGCGGATGAGGGCGAGCAGCCGCTCGACGGGATCCGAGCTCGGGTCGGCGACGAGCTCCGCGGCGGTCGCGACACTGCTCGACACATCGCCCGAGCCGACGGCCGTGGCCGCAGCTCGATCGCCCGGCGCGGCGGCCCCGGCGCCACCGGTCGCGCCGATGTCCGTGCCCGGCTCGGCGTCGGGATCGTCAGGCCGGCGCCAGCCGGCGGCCAGCCGTCGGAGCTGCCCGGATCGGTCGAGGCCCACGAGGATCTCGCCGAACAGGCGCTCGAAACGAGCCGGCTCGCCGCGGGCGCGGAGCGTCTCGACCGCGGCGTCGGTGACGGCGCGGGCCGCCTCGGTCGCGGAGAACGGGCGCTGGTCGAAGCGCTCGGGCGGCGCGAACAGGCCGCGGCCCGGCACGAGATCCGGATCGCCGGCCCCACCCTCGACGGCCGGCAACGCGACGTTGCCACGCGTCCGCGGCCCAGGCGGGACGATCGCGCCCGGCGGCAGGAACTCGATGACGCCCGGGGCGTCGTCGTCGGGATCGGTCAGGCGGGCGACGGCCAGACGGTACCCGGCGGAGGCCCCGCCGATGGCCGCCGCGGCCAGGCCTTCCGGTCCACCGTCGACGAGCTGGACGACCCGGCCGTCGCGGGCGAGCGCCGGTTCGACCGCGGCCAGCGACCGGCCGATCGTGGCCGACTGCCAGGACCACGGGACCCGCAGGGTGGCCTCGGCCAGGACGTCGATGGGCAACAGGCTCGCCGCCTCCCGGCCCAGGACCCAGGCCGTGCCGTGATAGGCGGCCGCGAGGCGTTCCAGGCTGGGCCGGACCGGTGGCTGGCCGAGGACCAGGCGGACACGCGGCCCGGTCGCGACCCGGCCGTCGACGAGCGCGCCGTCGCGCAGCGCGCGGACGGCCGACGGGCTGCTGACGGCCAGGACGGTCGTGGCGGTCCCCTCCCCGAGCGCGCGGAGGTCCTCGCCGAGGCGGGCCTGCAGCGGCCCGAGCGGGCCGCCCTCCAGGCGCTGGACGAAGCCACGCACGAGCCGGAAGGCGTCCTCGAAGGCGAGCCACGGGTTGCGTTCGCGGAACCGGTCGCCGGTCTGGGCACGGACGTGGCCGCCGGCCACCTTGAGGCCGGACACGCGTCCGCCGGCACCGGCCAGGCGGCTCGATGGGACGACCGTGTGCAGGAAGGCCAGGCGCAGGGCGGCCAGGACCGGGGCCGCCCGCAGGTCCATCTCGATGCGCTCGATCATCGCGGTGAGGGCGACGAGCTGGCGGTCGGTGTGGAGGTCGAGGAGCTCGTCGACCAGGTCCGGAGCCCCGTCGACCGGCGGGAACCGGTCGCGCGCCCAGGCACGGGCCTCCGCCCCACCGACCTCGGCGCCGGCGCGGCGCAGGTCCTCGGCGTCGAGCGGAGCCTGGCGCAGGATGGAGCCACCGCGCTGGTCGCGGCAGACCGTGCAACGGTAGTGGCGGGCGACCGGGACGACCGCGCCGTCCTCGCCCTCCGGCGCCCAGGTGATCTCCTCGGCGACGAGCATCCGGGCGCAGGTCGCGCAGCGCGTCGCGTACAGGTCGCCGATGGACACCTTGAGGCTCGACTCGCGGCGGGGCGAGGCGGACATGCCCTGGAAGGCGGCGTCGAGATGGCGGACGTCCGGCGGCCGGAGGACGACCTCGGCCAGCAGCCGGGTCAGCGGCGACGACTCGACCGAGACCGCCTGGCGTTGGCGGTCGAGCGCGGCGCGCGCCACCCAGCCGCCGCGGCCGGCCAGGTCGGCGACGACGTCACCCGGCCCGGTGTGAGCGTCGATCCGGGCGATGAGCAGGCCCGGCGGCGGGGCCGGGGCGAGGCGCTCGAACGCGGGCAGCGTCAGACCGGGATCCGCTCGCTGGCTCGTCGCCCGTCCGCTCATGGTCCGGCTGATGCTAGCCCACCGGCGGGGCGCTCGGCGCCCCGGCGGTGCTGGCCCTTACGGCTCGTCGAGCTCGTCGGGCTCGTCCTCGAACGCCTCGTCGGTCGTCGACTCCGGCGGCAGGACGCGATCGAGGTCCTCGATCTCCTCGTCCTCCTCGTCGTCCTCGAGGTCCTCCTCGAGCTCCGCCTCCTCGCGGACGAGCGTGCCCTTCGTGTACGGACGCAGGTCGGTCGACTTGGCCGCGGTCGGGAAGCTGACCTTCCCGTAGTTCGAGGGGTCCTGGAAGATCTCGCGGATGATGAGCCGGACGTCCTTGTCGCCGAGGCTCGTCACGCCGGCCGCGTACTTGTTGCCGTCGGCCATGAGCTTGAGCAGGCGGGCCGCGACGCGCGGCTCGACGATCCCGATCCGGATCCCGTTGCTGATGGCGATGAGGCGCCCGGCTTCGGGGGTCAGCTCGACCGCATCGCCCGGGTTGACCTGGGCGAGCTCCTTCGGCGCGGCGAGGTCGGTCAGGTAGGCGAAGCCGGTCTTGCCGGTCTCCTCGACGAAGATGCCGACCGGGGCCTTGCTGCCGTCCTGGGCGGCCACGGTCTTCTCGCCGGCCGCCGACATGAGCATCTTGAGCCGGTCGATGTTGCGCTCGGCGATGCGATTGGTCGGATCCAGGGCGAGGGCGGTCTGGTAGTGCTCGCGGGCCTCGCCGAGCATGCCCAGCTCCCAGAGCGCCTTGGCCAGTCGATTCTCCGCCTCGGCGTCGGCGCCGAGCTCGAGCAGCTTGCGGTTGGTGTCCGCGGCATCGGCCCACTGGGCGGCGGACGCCTGGGCGATGGCCTGCTCAGCCAGCTGCCGCTTCTGCCGGGTCAGGTTGACCGGGCTCTGGGCGGGGGCTTCGACATCAGGGAAGGTCACGGGCGGGTCGTCCTTTCGGGGCGCGCTGGTGCGGTCGGGCCGGCGGTCATCGTCGGGGTCGGTCGTGGCGCGCGCGAGGGTGGCGGGGTCGCGGCGCGGCATCGCTTTCTAGCATCGGATGGCCACGGCGTCAAACGCTGCGCCATCCGGTCAGGGTCGCAGGAGCAGGTTCCAGACGATGACGACGACCCCCAGGCCGACGAGCAGCACGGTCTGCCAGATCCAGCGGGCCTCCCGGCGTCGGGTGGGGGTCGCGGCGTGGAAGGCGTCCCACAGGTAGAACACGAGGGTCAGCAACGCCGGACCGAGCAAGCGCGGGATCTCCATCGCCCGGACCGCGGCCGCGCCGATGGCGATCGCGGCCGCGTAGGTCAGCGCCGACCACAGGGCGTCACGGACCGTGGCCACGCGAAGCGCCGCGGCCCGGTAGCCGAGCAGGAACGCGATGACCGCGTCGCCGACGGCGAGGGCGATGAGGTCGCTCTCGGGCAACGGGCCGCCGGCCAGCCCCTCGCTGTCGGGGCGGACGAGCCCGCCGGGCACGGTCGCGGCGACCCCGACGAAGCCGATGAACGCGACGAGCAGGGTCGTCACCAGGACGGCCGTCCGACCCTCCTCGTCCAGGCCGTCGCGGCTGGCCAGGATGCGTGCCTCCAGGGAGAGGCAGCGAGCGACGAGGACGCCGGTGACGACGAGGGCGGGGATGAGCCACAGGCCGAACGGGACGAGCCGGATGGCCCCGACAGCGGCCACGGCGGCGACCGCCGGCAGGATGAGCGACTCGATGGGGACGCCCAGGCCGCCGGCATCGTCGTCCGCCCGTTCGTCGCCCAGGACCTGGAGCGTGCCCAGGAGCATCGCCCCGAGCAGGAAGATGGCGACGAACCAGACCCCGGGCGGCTCGATGAGCCGGGACAGGCCGACGATCGTCACCGCCACGAGGGTCAGGTCGCGGCGCGCCGCCCGATCGGCCGGCCGCAGCGGGACCCGCTGGACGGCGCTCACCGCCGGTCCGCCTTGGCGCCGACCCAGGTCAGCAGATCGGCCCGGCTCCGGGTATTGAGGACGTGGCGGGGCTCGACCCAGGCCCGGCGAGCCTGGCTGATGCCCCAATCCAGATGGCTGAACTCGCCCGTCTTGTGGGCGTCCGAGTCGACCGACAGGACACAGCCGGTCTCGACCGCCCGGCGCGCCCGCTCGACGGCCAGGTCCAGCCGATGCGGCGACCCGTTCATCTCGAGGGCCGTCCCGGTCCGGGCCGCCTCGCGGTAGACGACATCCCAGTCGAGATCGAGGTCGTCGCGGCCGCCGATCATCCGTCCGGATGGGTGGGCGATGACGTCGACGTGCGGGCTGTGGATCGCGGCCAACGTCCGACGGGTCAATTCGGCGCGCGGCTGCCGACGGCCGACATGAACGGACGCGACGACCAGGTCGAAGGTGGCCAGCAGGTCGTCCTCGTAGTCGAGCACGGCGTCCGCGCGGACCTCGAGCTCGCAGCCGTGGAGGAGGCGGAAGCCCTCGGCCGGGGTCTCGGGCGGGGCCGTGCCCGCCGCCTCCTCGGCGGCGAACCGGGCATTGAGGTCGGCGATGATGGCCCGCTGCTCCTCGACGCGGTCCGGGGTCAGGCCGCGGGCGATGGCCAGGCTCTGGGAGTGGTCGGTCAGGACCTGGTAGGCGTGGCCGCGCCGGCGGGCGGTCTCGGCCATGACCTCGATGGTGTGGACGCCGTCCGACCAATCGGAATGGCTGTGGAGGTCGCCCCGCAGGTCGGCCAGGGTGATGAGCGAGGGCAGGCGGCCGGCCAGCCCCGCCTCGATCTCGCCGTGATCCTCGCGCAGCTCCGGCTCGATGAACGGCAGGCCCAGGAACGCGTAGACCTCGGCCTCGGATGCGAACGTCCGCAGCTCCGCGTCCGCCCCGGTCAGGGGTTCGCCGTCCTCGCCGATGCGCACGAAGCCCTTCTCGGACAGGCTCCAGCCCAGGTCGCGGGCCATCGCCCGGAGGCGCACGTTGTGCTCCTTGGAGCCGGTGAAATGGACCCGGTACGTCCCGGCCGCCCCGGGCGGCATGACCATGAGGTCCACCTGCGGTCCCCGTAGGAGCTGGACCGCGGCCTTGTAGCTGCCCCGATTGATGACCCCCTCGACGACCCCGAGCGAGGTCAGGCGCTCGATGATGGCCGGGCCATCACTGGTCTCGGCCAGGAGATCCAGGTCGCCGATCGACTCCTGCCGGCGCCGGAATGACCCGGCCGGCTCGAGCGACACGAGCCCGGGTGTGTCGGCCAGGGCTTCGGCGATCCCGTCGATGACCGCCGCTGCCCGATGGAGGAGCATCCGTTGCGGCTGCGACTCGAGGCGGGCGATGCCCTCCAGGATCTGCTGCTCGGTCCGGACGGACAGGCCCTTGATGTCGCGAAGCGTCCCGGCCTCGGCCGCTAGCCGCAGGTCCTCCATCGTTTCGATGCCGAGCTCGCCGTAGATGGTCCGGACCGTCTTGGGGCCAAGCCCAGGGATGCGCAGCAAGCCGACGAGCCCGGGCGGGACCTCCGCGCAGAGCTTGTCGTAGTAGGCCATGTGCCCGGTCGTGGCCAGCTCGGCGATCTTGTCGCTGATGGCGGCGCCCACGCCCGGCACCTGGGGCCGCTCGCCGGCCCGGTACGCCGCGACGAGGTCGACCGGACTGCGCCCGATGGCGTCGGCCGCCCGGTGATAGGCGACCGTCTTGAACACGAGCTCGCCCTTGATCTCCAGCATGTCGCCGATGTCATGGAAGATCCGGGCCAGGTCGCCATTGGTCAGCGGTCGATCGTCATCCTCGGGGGGCACCGCGGCATTATCGACCCTCGGTCGCGATGAGCGCGGGCCCGGGTGGTGGTTCGGGCGTCAGGCCGCCACGACGCGGTCGCGGCCGGCTCGCTTGGCCCGGTAGAGCGCCCGGTCGGCGGTCTCGATGAGCTCCTCGATGGAGGCCTCCGGGCCACTGGCCACGGCGACCCCGATCGACACGCTGACCGCTCGGACCCCGAGGCGCCGTACGTCGAGGCCGCGGACCGCGGCCCGGATCCCGTTCGCCGACCTCGACCGCGACCCCCGGAATCGGGATTCCGGAGCAGGACGACGAACTCCTCGCCGCCGAACCGGGCGGGGACGTCGTCTTCGCGGACGGCGCCGACGATCGCCCCGGCGACCGCCCGGAGCACGTCGTCGCCCGTCGCATGGCCGTACGTGTCGTTGAGGGCCTTGAACTTGTCGATGTCGACCATGAGCACGCCGACGGCGTCGCCCGATCGACGGCGCCGGGCCATGAGGCCCACGTATTCGTCGAAGTAGCGGCGGTTGGGCAGCCCGGTCAGGGCGTCCGTCGACGCCTGGACCTCCGCCGCCCGGTGGGAGTAGGCGCGAACGAGGGCCGCGGAGGCCTCGACGGCCGCGCGATCAAGGACCCGCCGGGCGGCCTCCGGCCACGGACCGGACGCCCGGCGCGAGATGACGATGGCGCCGACGACCGCGCCGTCGACGGTCAGCGGGGCGGCCAAGGGGTCGGCCAGGCCGTACACGGTCCGGACCCGACGGGCGATGCGGTCGGCGACGGCCGCCGGGCGGAGCGGCCGGCCGTCGGGCCCGGTCTCCTCCAGGTCGGCGATGGGCAGGAGGGTCGAAGAGTCCGGCACGCCGTCGCGCATGCTCACGAGCTTCGCTTCCAGGACGCGGGTCGCCGGGCGGCGCCGGACGACGACGAGATGGTCGACCGCGGCCGCCCGCCCGACCTCCTCGACGATGGCGTCCAGGATGGCGTCCGGCGAGACGGACCGGGACAGGCCGGACAGGATCCGGGCGAACGACTCGGCCTCATCCTGGCGCCGGGCGTCCACGTCGGCCATCGATCGGGCGTGGATGACGGCCGCGGCACCGGTCACGAGCGTGAGGGCCAGCAGGACCAGATCGGCGGCCTGGGCCCCGCCCAGCACGACGCGCGCCGCCGCGCCGACGATGAGCAGGAGGCACCCGCCGATGAAGACCCACCGAGACCGGCGGATGCGGTCATCCGACGGTTCCACCGATGGCGCTGGACGCTGGGTGGGTTCGCTCACGTCGGGGATACAGGATGCGGGTCCGGAGGCGTCCCGTCCACTGGCGCGACCCCGTACGGATGGCGGCCCGGCCTGGTACTTCGGTACCGGCGGGATCCGGGCGGGCCACCCCCTCGTCAGGCGGCGACGCCGTCCCCGGCCGCGGCCGCGTCGTGGCCGCCGTCACGCTTGACCCGGTAGAGCGCCGTGTCCGCGGCGGCGATGAGCTCGGTCGGCGTCCGCCCGTCGGTCGGGAACGTGGCCGCGCCGATGGACGCCGCGATCGGCACCGGACCGCGCTGCTCGCCGATGAACGGCTGGTCGCGGAAGGCCTCCAGGATGCGCTCGGCGACGAGCCGGGCGTCGGCCGCGTCGGTGTCCGGCAGGATGAGCGCGAACTCGTCGCCGCCGTACCGCGCAGCCAGGTCCGAGCCGCGCAGGCTGGACCGGATGAGCTCCGCGGTCCAGGTCAGGACCTGGTCGCCGAACAGGTGGCCGAAGGTGTCGTTGACCAGCTTGAAGTCGTCCAGGTCGAGCATCAGGACGCTCAGCGGACGGCGGCCCCGCTGCGACCGCACGACCTCCTCGCCGAGGCGCTCGTGAAGGTAGCGGTGGTTGTAGAAGCCGGTCAGCGGGTCGCGGTCGGCGAGCTTGCGGGCGTCGTCGTAGAGGCGGGCGTTCTCGAGGGCCATGGCCGCCTCGTTGGCCATCGTCCGGGCCAGCTCCAGGCGCTCGTCGTCCCAGCGGACATCCGTCTTCGAGAAGAGCTCGACGAGGCCGATCGACTGGCCCTTGGCGATGAGCGGGAGCATGGCCAGGGTCCGATGACCATCGCGGGCGAGCAGCGCGACCTCAGCCGGATCGGCGTTCTGGTCCTCGGTGTCGACGACCCGCGCGACCTGGTCCTCGAGGACGCGCAGGGTCAGTGGGAAGCCGGACACGTCGAAGAACGGCTGGAGCTCCTCGGGCGCGATCTCCGGCCAGTAGCCCAGGGACTCGAGCAGCCCGGCGCGGCGATCCCAGTAGCTGATCGCGCACTCGTCGGCATGCATCGCCCGGCCCAGGTGGCCGGCCAGGACGTTGGCGACCTGGCGCGGATCGAGGCTGGCCGACAGCTCCCCGCTCATGTCCAGGAGGCGCCGGAGCTCACTGGCGAGCTCCTCGCTGCGGGTCAGCAGGCGAGCCGTCTCGACGGCGGTCGCGGCCTGGTCGGCCAGGATGGTCAGGACCCGGAGGTCCTCCTCGTCGAAGCCGTCCAGGCCCAGCTTGGACAGGGTGATGACGCCGACGATGTGGTCGTCGTAGCGCATCGGCACGACGAGCATGGACTCGTCGATGTCATCGGTCCCGGCGATCGTCGCTCCGCGCGGGTCGAGGTTCGCGTCGTTGGTCAGGATCGGCTCGCCGTGGAGGGCCACCCAGCCGCTGAAGCCCTCCCCCAACCGGCAGCGCAGGAGCTCCATGTCGACATCGTCGTAGGCCCCGACGACCCCTTCGAAGGCGATCGGCACGACGGCGTCTCCCTCGACGAGATAGACCCGGGCGTTGTGGTAGTCGATGACCCGCCCGGTCTCCTCGACGACGATGCGGCCGACGCCCTCGACGGTCGATGCCCCGCTCATCCGTCGCGAGGCCGCCTGGAGCAGGGCCAGCTGCTGGGCCCGGGCCTCGGTCCGCTGGACGAGCTCGGCGTTGTGGATGGCGATCCCGGCGTGGGTCGCCAGCGTGGTCAGGAAGGCGACGTCGCCGTCGCTCCAGTCACGCGGCTCGCGGGTGCACGCGGACAGGGCCCCGATGACCCGGTCGTGGTGGATGAGCGGCGCGACGAGGTCGCCGGCGAAGTCGACCAGGCCGTCGTAGCGCTCCGCTCCGTGAGCCGGGTCCAGGTGGGCATCGCGGAACGCGACGACGTGGCGCGAGCGCAGGACCTGGGCCGCCCAGCCTTCGTCGGTCCGGAAGACCGGCAGGACCTTGACGACCGCGTCGTCGAGCCCGGCACAGGCCGCGACTTCCAGGTGGTCGTCCCGGACGATGCGGATCGTGGCGTAGTCGGCGCCGAGTGCGCGGCGGGTCTCGTCGACGATGGTCCGGAACAACAGCTCGCGGTCGTGGGTCGCGGCCAATCGCTCGGCGAGGCCGAGGACGCTGTCGAGGCGCTCGGCCAGCTCGGCCTCCAGGCCAGGACCGGGGTCGGCGCCGCGAGGTCGGTCGGGCTGGGTCGGTGACCCGCCGACCATGGCGCCGCGACTGCCCGGAAGCAGCCGTCGGAACAGGGACGGCCAGGGCGTGACGGGTCCCGGATCCGGCCTTGGCCCGGGCCCCGGATCGTGGGAGTCGGCGCGCGCGCTCATGGGCGCCTATCGTCGCCCCGCGCTCGTCGCTGGGGGGCTCGCCATCGGTACTAGTCGGACGGAGGCAGAAGTCCTACCGGCCGGTCGTCCCGATGACTTACATCATGACCAGCCCACCGTCGACGGCCAGGACCTGACCGGTGATGAACGCGGCGTCGTCCGAGGCCAGGAACGCGACCGCGCTGGCGATCTCCTCGGGTGTCCCGAAGCGTCCCAGCGGCGTTCGGGCATTGATCTCGGTCTGGAGCGCCTCGGGCAGGTCCTGGGTGAGCTCGGTCAGCACGAAGCCCGGGGCGACCGCGTTGACCGTGATCGTCCGCGAGGCGAGCTCGCGCGCGGTCGCCTTGGTCAGGCCGATGAGGCCGGCCTTGGCCGAGCTGTAATTGGCCTGGCCCATCTGACCGGCCTGACCGGACACCGACGTGATGTTGATGATCCGGCCGGAGCGGGCCTTGAGCATCGGGCGAGTCACCGCCTTGGTCATCCAGAACGCCCCGAACAGGTTCGTCTCGAGGACGCTCGTCCAGGCTTCCGGGGTCATCCGCATGATGAGGTCGTCCCGGGTGATGCCGGCGTTGTTGACGAGGATGTCGACCCGACCGAAGGCCTCGAGGGCCTCCTTGACCACGCCCTCCGCCGACTCCGGGTCCGAGGCATCGGCCTGGATGGCCAGCGCCCGGCGCCCCAGGGCCTCGATGTCCGCCGTCGTCGCCTTGGCCGCCTCGGTGTTGCCGCGGTAGGTGAACGCGACATCGGCGCCCTGGGTGGCCAGGCGGAGCGCGATGGCCCGGCCGATCCCCCGCGACGCCCCGGTGATGAGCGCCACCTTGCCGGACAGATCGATCATGCGTGGACCTCCGTGTGGGCATGGGGCGGCTCGCCGGGAACGACGTCGTCGAGCGGCACGTCGACCTTGCCGGGGCGGGCCATCAGGTCGGCCAGTGCGGCCGGGATCGGGTCGACCGAGTCCCAGTCGACCGGCGCCCGGACGGCGATGTCCTCCGGGCGGACCGCGGCGTCACCGGCGATCCCGCGAGCCGGGTCGGCCGTCCATTCGATGGCTACCGCCCCCGACGTGAAGCCCGCGCCGAACGCGACGATGACGATCCGGTCACCGACCGCCACCCGGCCCTCGTTGACGGCCTCGGCCAGGGCGATCGGCACCGACGCCGCGGACGTGTTCCCGTAGCGGTCGAGGTTGACGAACATCTTGTCCATCGGCAGGTCCAGGCCCTTGGCCACCGCCTCGATGATCCGGATGTTGGCCTGGTGCGGGATGAACAGGTCGATGTCGGACGGCTGGAGGCCGGCCCGCTCGATCGCGGTCAACGCCGACGTCGCCAGGGTCCGGGTGGCGAATCGGTAGGTCTCGCGACCCTCCATCCGGATGAAGTGCTCGCCGCGCGCGATCGTCTCCGCGCTGGGCGGGGACTTGGCCCCACCGGCGGGCAGCCAGATCATGTAGGCGCCCTGCGGCTCCGTCGTCATCTCGACGCCGAGGCTGCCGCCGGGTTCGGTCGAGGCCGACAGGACGACCGCGCCGGCCCCGTCGCCGAACAAGATGCAGGTGCCCCGGTCCGTGTAATCGAGGAACCTGGTGAGCAGCTCCGCCCCGATGACCAGGACGTTCTTGGCCAGGCCACCCTGGATGTAGGCCTGGGCCGTGGCGAAGGCATAGACGAAGCCGGAGCAGGCGGCCGCCACGTCCATGGCTGCCGCTCGGGTGTTGCCGATGGCCTCCTTGACCAGGGCCGCCGTCGACGGCATCCAGTAATCCGGTGTCAGGGTGGCCAGCAGGATGAGGTCGATCTCGTCGGGCTCCAGGCCCGCCGTCCGGATCGCCCGCATGGAGGCCACCGCCGCCATCGACGCCGTCGTCTCGTGGGCGGCCGCCACCCGCCGCTCGCGGATGCCCGTGCGCTGGACGATCCACTCGTCGTTGGTGTCGACCATCCGCTCGAGGTCGGCGTTGGTCAGGACCTGGCTCGGCGCATAGCGACCCCAGCCGGTGACGTGGGCGCGCACGGTGGCGCGCTCGGGATCGGGGCTCACAGCGGCTCCACCTCGATGAGGGGTTGTTTCGCCTTGACCAGCGTCCCGCTCTCGGGCACGACCCGGACGACGCGTCCGGCGAGATCCGACTTGATCTCATTGAACAGCTTCATCGCCTCGATGAGGCCGATGATCTGACCGACCGCGACCTCGCCGCCGACCTGGACGTACGGTGCCGACCCGGGCGCCGGCGAGGCGTAGAAGATGCCGGTCAGCGGGGCCTTGACGGACGGCCGGCTGGCGACCAGGGGATCGCCGACCGCCGAGGCATCGGTGGGGGCCACGACGGCCGGCGCCTCGGCCGCGGCACTCGGAGCCACGACGGCGACCGCCGCCGGCTTGCGCAGGATGAGCCCCGTCCCGCCCGACTCGACTTCGAGCTCGACGAGGTCGGACCGCTCCAGCAGCCCGGCCAACCGGTCGATGAGGCCGAGCAGGGCGACATCGCCGTCGTCGCGCGGCGTCGGGTCGGCCGCATCCTCTGGCGACGACTCGCCGGCGCCGGGGCCGACCGGCTGCAGGGCGCTGTCGTCGGTCATCCAGCCCACCGGGTGAAGACGAGGGCCGTGTTCTGGCCGCCGAACCCGAACGAGTTGCTGACGACCGTCCGGACGTCGCGCGTGGTCGCGACGTTGGGCGTCAGGTCCAGTCCCTCCCCGGCCGGATCGGGACTGGTCAGGTTGATCGTCGGCGGGATGCACGAGGTCCGGATGCTCTGGATCGAGGCGATGGCCTCGATCGCCCCGGCGGCGCCGAGGGTGTGGCCGAGCATCGACTTGTTGGCCGTCACCGCCACGCGCGGGGCGTGATCGCCGAAGATCGTCCGGATCGCCTGGAGCTCCGCCTTATCGCCCTCGGGCGTCGACGTGGCGTGGGCGTTGACGTGGTCGACGTCGGTCGGGGCCAGGCCGGCCTTCTCCAGCGCGCGTCGGGCGGCCCGGACCGCGCCGATCCCGCCTGGCGCCGGCAACGTGATGTGGGAGGCGTCCGCCGTCGCCCCGTAGCCGACCAGCTCGGCCAGCGGCTCCGCGCCCCGATCCAGGGCATGCTCGAGGTCCTCCAGGACGACCACGCCCGCGCCTTCGCCGCAGACGAACCCATCGCGGCCCGTGTCGAACGGCCGGGAGGCGCCCGCGGGATCGTCGTTCCGGGTCGACAGCGCGCGCATCGAGGCGAAGCCGCCCACGAGCGCCTCGAAGATGCCGGCCTCGCTGCCACCGGCGACCATGATCCGGGCGTCGCCGCGGCGGATCGTCTCCCACGACTCGCCGATCGCGTGGCCGCCGGTCGCGCAGGCCGACACGGTCGCGAAGTTCGGGCCGGTCATCCCGAAATTGATAGCGACCTGGCCGGCCCCGACGTTGGGGATGCCCATCGGGATGAGGAACGGGGAGATGCGATCGGGGCCGCGCAGCGCATTCGTCGAGATCCCCTCGATGAGCGTCCCGACGCCGCCGAGGCCCGTGCCCAGGATGACCCCGGTGTCCTCGGCCAGCGTGCCCTCCAGGCGTTCCGGGAGCCCGGCCTGGTCCATCGCCTCGCGCGCCGCGACGAGCCCGAGCTGGATGTACCGATCGGTCCGCCGCAGGTCCTTGCGGTCCAGGACGTGGCTGGCGTCGAAGTCCTGGACCTCGCCGGCCATCCGACTGGACAGGCGCGACGGATCGAAGACCTCGATCGTGCGCACCCCCGACCGTCCCGCGACCAGCCCGTCCCAGGTCGAAGCGACGTCGTTGCCCAGGGCGGTGACCATGCCCATCCCGGTCACGACCACCCGCGGCGTGGTCATCTGACCAGCCGTCCCGTCCTGACCGTCGCGGCGCGGTAGACGTCGCCGGCCAGGCCGCGAGCGGAGATGGCATTGGCTGCGGCCAGCGCGTCGAACGTCGTCCGACGGATGTCCGCGTTGACCTCGTCGCCCTCGATGTCGATGAGCGCCCACGATGCCGTCGGCTCGCCGTCGAAGACGTAGCCGGCCGAGCCGTCGTTGACGATGACCTTCCAGCCGAGATCGCGGACCTCGGGCAGGTGGGTGTGGCCGCAGACGATGACCCGGGCATCGGTCCGGGCGACGCGTTCCAGGGTGACGGTGGGGTCAAGGCCCTGGTCCAGGCCGGCCGACTGCGACCCCGGTGACGCGTGGCAGGTCAGGACGAGCGTGTCGTCGTCGGTCCGCCAGCGGCGCTCCGCCGGCAAGCGGCGCAGCCAGTCGAGCCGATCCGCGCCGAGGGCGTCGTGGGCCCACTCGGCCGCGTCGACGATGGCGTCCGGCACGCCGTCGATCATCCACGGGAAGGCGGCCGCGTAATCGAAATCGGCCACCGCGATGTCGGTGTTGCCGCCGACGATGAGCGTCGTCGCGGCGGGCAGGCTGCGCAGGACGTCGACGACGAGGCCTGGCTCAGGGCCGTTGAGGACGTGGTCGCCGGCGATGAGGACCGCGTCCGGCTTCTCGGCCGCGACGTCGGCCAGCACCGCCTCCAGGGCGATCGCGTTGCCGTGGATATCGGACAGCGCCGCCAGGCGGCTCATTGCGCGCCCATGCTGGCGGCGCATCGCCGCGTTGTCGCCTGCGCGCGCTCGCTCACGCACATTCAAGTGCGCTCGCTCCCGTGCTCGGCTCCGCCTTGCGCTGCGCGCGCCATCACGTGGCGTACGGGCTCACTTCAGGACTCCGGCGGGCGGGATGATGAAGGACAGCAGGCCTTCGCAGGCGACCTCGCCGTCGACGGTGGCCTGGCCGCGGCCCTTGCCGAAGCGCGAGCCCAGCTTCTCCATCGTGATCTCGAGGCGGAGCGTGTCGCCGGGCACCACGACCCGCTTGAAGCGGACCTCGTCGATGCCGGCGAACAGGCCGATCCGGTCGCCGAAGCCCGGCTGGCGGGCGACGTAGACGGCCATCGTCTGGGCGAGCGCTTCGACCTGGAGGACGCCGGGCATGACCGGCAGGCCCGGGAAGTGGCCCTGGAAGAACCACTCGGTGGCCGTCACGGCCTTGCGCCCGACGATCCGCTGCCGGTCCGGGTCGTACTCATCGATCCGGTCGATGAGGAGGAACGGCCAGCGGTGCGGGATGAGCCGCTCGATGTCCGCGACGCTCAGCGTCGAGCTCGGGGCTGGGGCATCGGTCGTCTCAGTGGGGGCCTCGGTCACGGGCGACTCCAGGTGGTTCGGGGACTCCAGTGTGCGTCGCGGGGGTCGGTCGACGCGGTCGATCGCGTGCAGGTCTGCATACGGGCTGCGGTCGTCACGCGCGGGCAGCGGCCGCCAGGAATGCGGCGCTGCCGACCCGGTCCAGCAGGTTCGTCGTCATCCGGCCGTCGAGGAACGTCTCCGACGTGAGCAGGGCCTGGTGGATGGAGATGTTGGTCGCGAGCCCCTCGATGACGAGGCCGTCCAGGGCCGCCCGCCCACGGGCGATGGCGGTCGCCCGATCCGGGCCCCAGACGATGAGCTTGCCGAGCAGCGAGTCGTAGAACGGCGGGACCTCATAGCCGCGTGTACAGATGGGAATCCATCCGCACACCGGGGCCGCCGGGGGCGAGGTAGCGCTCGACGACGCCGGCGCTCGGGCGGAACTCGTGGTCCGGGTCCTCGGCGTTGATCCGGAACTCGATGGCGTGGCCGCGCAGGCTGATGTCGTCCTGGCTGAAGCCGAGCGGCTCGCCGGCCGCGATGCGCATCTGGGTCGCGACCATGTCGACGCCGGTCAGCATCTCGGTGACCGGATGCTCGACCTGGATCCGGCAGTTGATCTCGATGAAGTAGAAGTCGCCATGGCTGTCGACGAGGAACTCGAGCGTCCCGATGTTCTCGTAGCCGGCGGCGACCACGGCGCGGACGGCGCGGTCGGCCAGCTCCGCCCGGGCCGCGTCCGAGAGGGCCGGCGTGGGAGCCTCCTCGAGGATCTTCTGGTGGCGGCGCTGGACGGAGCAATCGCGCTCACCGAGGTGGACCCCGTGCCCGTAGCGATCCACCGCGACCTGGACCTCGACGTGACGGTTCTCGTCGAGCCACTTCTCGAGATACAGCGAGTCATCGCCGAAGGCGGCCCTGGCCTCCGACCGGCAGACCCGCAACGAGCTCTCCAGCTCGCGCGGCGTGCGGACCATGCGCATGCCCTTGCCGCCGCCGCCGGCCGATGGCTTGATGAGGATCGGGTAGCCGATCCGCTCGCCCTCGCTCAACGCGTGCAGGTCGTCTCGGAGCATGCCGTCCGATCCGGGGATGGTCGGCAACCCGTGGCCGCCCAGGAGCTGGCGCGTGCCGGCCTTGCTGGCGAAGCGCTCCAGAACGTTGGCCGGCGGGCCGATGAACACGAGGTCATGGGCGGCCACGACCTCGGCGAAACCCTCGTCCTCGGACAGGAAGCCATAGCCCGGATGGATCGCGTCGCAGCCGGTGACCAGGGCGGCCGAGATGACGGCCGGCGCGGACAGGTACGACCGCGCGGCGTCGGCCGGGCCGATGCAGATGGCCTCGTCGGCCAACTGCACGGCCAGCGACTCGCGGTCGGCCTCGCTGTAGGCCACGACCGCCTCGACGCCGAGCTCGTGGCACGCACGCAGGATGCGCAGGGCGATCTCGCCGCGGTTGGCGATGAGGACCTTACGGAACACGCGGGCCTCGCAGCCGGTCAGACGCCATCCGACGACCCCCGGCCGTTGGTCGAGGCCGCCGCCGGGGCGAACTCGACGACGAGGAGCTCCTGGCCGTACTCGACCGCGTCACCGGCCTCGACGAGCCGGGCGCCGAGGATGCCGTCGACGGGGGCCACGACCTCCTGGGCGATGCCCAGCATGTCGACCGCTCCGAGACGGTCACCGTTGCGGACCTTGCTGCCGGCCGCCAGGTCGGAGCGGGGCTGGAAGATGCCGACGGCCGGGGAGGTCGCGATGGCCCGCGACTCGGTCCGGGCCGTGACGGGATCGATGCCGTGATGGACCCGGCCGGCATGGGTCCGGTCGCCGCCCCGGTCGCCGTGGGCTTCATCCGCACGTCCAGCGCGCTCGCGTCGGCCGCTGGTCCGGCCGGCGGGCGTCGGGCCGGCCGGGCCACCGGGGCGGCGGAGGCGGACTCGCCAATCCCCCTCGCGGACCTCCAGCTCGCCGAGGCCGGTCGCGCCGAGCTTGGCGATGAGCGCCGGCAGCAGCTCGTCGGTCAGGCGGCCGATCGCCGCGTGGTCGGTCGCGCGCTCGGCCGGGCTGCGCTGGCGGTCCCGCGAATTGGCGGGGTCGGTATCGGGCACGCGTCAGACCTCCTCGCGGGCCGGCGGATCGTCGCGGGTCCAGCCCTCGATCCCGGGCGCGAGGCCCCGGCGACCCGGATCGAGCAGGTCGCGGAGACGGTCCGCGAGGCTGCGATCCGGACGTTCCACCGCCTCCGTCCGAGCTGCCTCAGTGTAGGCGCCCAGGGACCGGTAGCGTCGGTAGCGGGCGTCGACCAGTGCGTCGAGGGTCAGGTCCTCGAGGGCGGCCAGGCGATCGACGATGATCGGCTTCAGACGTCGGGCCATCTCGTCCGGGTCGGCATGGGCCCCCTCGCCAGGCTCGGCCACGACCAGGTCGACGACGCCAAGGGCGTGTTGGTCGCCGGCGGTCATCCGCATCGCCGCGGCCGCGGTCGCCGCCTCGTCCGAGCTGCGCCACAGGATCGACGCGCAGCCCTCCGGGCTGATGACCGAGTACACGGCGTTCTCGAGGGCGATGACGACGTCGCCGACGGCGATGGCCAGGGCCCCACCGGATCCGCCCTCGCCGGTGATGACGGTCACGATCGGCGTCCGCAGGCGGCTCATCAGGCCGATCGAGCGGGCGATGGCCTCGGCGATGCCGCGCTCCTCCGACTCCGGCCCGGGGTGGGCGCCGGGCACGTCGACGAAGGTCACGACCGGCAGCCCGAACCGCTCGGCCATGGCCATGATCCGCATCGCCTTGCGATAGCCCTCCGGGTGGGGCATCCCGAAGTTGCGCCGGATGTTCTCGTCGGTGTCGGCACCCTTCTGTTGACCGACGACGACGACCCGCCGGCCGTCCAGCCGGGCCAGGCCGGCGACGACGGCGGCGTCGTCCCCGAACAGGCGGTCGCCGTGGAGCTCGACGAAGTCGTCCATCATCGAGTGCACGAACTCGAGGGTCCGCGGCCGCCTGAGGCTGCGGGCCAGCTGGACCCGGGCCCAAACCTCGTCGCGGGCCTTGGCCGTGGCGTCGGTATCCAGGTCGACGCCGGCCGGGGCGAAGACGCCGACTCCCGGGCCGTCACTCGAGTCGGGGGTCCGCTCCGGGTCCGCCCCGGGTTCGCCGCCGTCGCCGGCCAGGTCGCCGACCCGCTCCGCGATCGTCGTCAGGAACGACAGCGGCCGGAAGGCCGGGACGTCCGCCTCGGCGTCGATGATCGGCGCCTCCGTCCCGCGGGCCGGCAGCAGCCGAAGCAGCGTGGCCAGCTCGTCATGGAGGTCGTGGCGAGCGACGACGCGATCGACGAAGCCGTGCGCGAACAGGAACTCGGCGCGCTGGAATCCGGGCGGCAGCTCCGCGGCGATGGTCCCGGCCGTCACCCGGGCGCCGGCGAACCCGATGAGGGCGTCGGGCTCTGCGATGTTGATGTCGCCGACGGCCGCGAACGAGGCGAACACCCCGCCGGTCGTCGGGTCGGACAGGATGGACAGGTACGGCACCCCCGCGGCCGCCAGGCGCTCGAGGGCGGCCATCGTCTTGGCCAGCTGCATGAGGGCGAGCGTGCCCTCCTGCATCCGCGCTCCGCCGGAGGCGGCCACGACGACGAGTGGGATGCGCGCGTTGAGGGCGTGCTCGGCGGCCCGAGTCACCTTCTCGCCGACGACGGCGCCCATGGAGCCGCCCATGAACCCGAAGTCCATGACGCACACCGCGACGGGCGTCCCACCGATCGCCCCGGTGCCCCACACGGCCGCATCCAGCATGCCGGTCGCCAGCCGGGCCGCGGCGAGGCGGTCCGGGTAGGCCTTCTGGTCGACGAAGCCGAGCGCATCGACCGACTGGAGGTTCGCGTCCTGTTCGACGAACGAGCCGTCGTCGAGCAGGTGCTCGAGGCGAGCCGTGGCCGATAACCGGAAGTGGTGCCCGCACGTCGTGCACACGCGCAGGTTCTTCTCGAGCTGCTTGTTGAACAGCATCGTCGAGCACGTCGGGCACTTGGTCCACAGATCCGGCGGATAGACGTCGCGACGCGCCCGGAACGACGGCAGCTTGAGCGGCATCAGGCGACCCTCGCCCGCGTGACCGCCCGGACCGCGCGGAGCATCGCGTCGTCGGCACGGCCCCGGCGCCAGGCGACGTAAGCGGCACCGGCCAGGGACAGCGCAGCGGAGGTCAGGACGCCACCGATGACGACCGGGCGCGGCAGGCCGGGCCGCTCGGGACGGGCATCCGGCCAGCTCAGGGCCGGCCCCGGCAGAGCGACGAGCTCGCCACCGGTCCGGCCGTCAGCGGCGGCTGCCAGACGGGCGGCAAGGGCCTCCTCGAACCGGAACGACGGGTGGTAGCGGGGCAGCGATCCGGCCAGGCGGAGGGCCGTCGCCTCCAGCTCCGGTGGCACGCCCGCGACGTCGATGGTCGCGCGCGCCAGGAGCGATTCCAGGTAGCGGTCGACGACGAAGGCTTCGATGTCGCCGTCGCGCCCGATCGACGACGGGCTCACCGGCGGTCCCGGCGCAGGTCCGCGGCGACGGCCCGGAGGGCCCGATGGAGGAGGACCCGGACGGCCCCCTCGGAGCGATCCAGGACACCGGCGATCTCCGCGGTCGTCATCTCGTGGACGAAGCGCAGGACGATGGCCCGACGTCGATCGTCCGGGAGGCGCTCGATGGCTCGCCAGGCGGCGGCCGCTTCGTCCCGGATGATGACCGAGCCCTCGACATCGGCCGGGTCGACCGCGCGCGAGGCGGCCTCGAGGACGGCCTCGGGACGGCGACGCTGCGAGCGCCGGCGCTCGGCGATGACGTTGCGGGCGATCCGGAACAGCCAGATGCGGAACGTCGACGCGTCATCGCCGTCGCTCGGCCCGGCCCGTTCCTGGAACCGGTCGAGGTTGGCGAGGGCAGCCAGGAACGTCCGTTCCGTGGCGTCCTCCGCGTCGTGATGATCGCGCAGCTCGTAGACCGCGAAGTTGTACACCTGGGCGACATACTTCCGATACAGGGCCTCGAACCGCGCCGGATCCGCTCGCGCCGCCTCCACCAGCGACCGGTCACGGTCGAGATGGGCGAGGCGCGGGCGGCCAGCCTCCTCCGGCCGACCCGATGTCCTCAATGCCGGTCGGGCCATGGCGTTACACCCCGGCCCGTGCTGCGGCACCGTCGGCGAGGCGGACCCGCCGGATCTCGCCGACGACGACGACCCGTTCGCCGGTCGGCGCCGCCGGATCCGCGACGACCAGGCCGCCGGACGCGACATCGACCCCGAGGGCCGTGACGACGTCGACCCGACCGTCCGGGCCGGTGAGCTCCACGTCCCGGCCGGTCGTCAGCTGGCGGGCGGTCCAGTCGCCGACATCGAAGCGGCCCCCGCGGAGGGCCTCGATCCGGACCTCGAGCCGGCCCAGGAAGCCGTCGAGGAGCGCGGCGTGGTCGATGGGCCGGCCATGTGAAGCCTCGCGCAGCGAGGTCATCGAGCCGGCCAGGTCCGGCGGGAAGGTCGCCGCCGGCCAGTCCGTGTCGATGCCGAGGCCGATGACGACCCGCGGGTCCGGCCCGCCCAACCCGTCGGTCTCCCCGAGGACGCCGGCCAGCTTCTTTGGCACGCGCTGCTCCGAGGTCGGAGGCGACGCCCCTGCGAGCCGTCCGCCCGAGGATGCCCCGGCGACCGTCTCGATGACCAGGTCGTTCGGCCATTTCAGGCGGATCGCCGCGTCGGACAGGCCGGCGGCCTCCTCGGCCGCATCGGCCATCGCCAGCGAGACCGTGGCGGCCAGGCGCCAGGTGCGGTCCGGGTCCAGCCACGTCGGCCGAAAGCCGAGCGACAGGAGGAGCGCCGCCCCGGCCGGGGCGACCCACGACCGACCCTCGCGGCCGCGTCCCGCGGTCTGCACATCGGCGACGGCCAGGCAGACCTCCGGCGTCCCGTCGGCCAGCCAGGCTCGGACGACGTCGTTGGTCGAGCCGACGCTGGCGAACCGCTCCTGGCGGCTGAGGAACGCGGTCATGCCCGCCGGGTCATCCGGCGGCCGCGACGTCGATCGGCTCCGGGCGCTCGAGCTCGAAGGCGCTGTGCAGGGCGCGCAACGCCGTCTCGAGCTCGTCCTCGGCGATCATGCACGTGATCCGGACCTCCGAGGTCGAGATCATCTCGATGTTGACCGACGCGTCGGCGAGCGTCCCGAACATCCGGGCCGCGTAGCCCGGGGCGTTGTGCAGGCCGGCGCCGACGATGCTGACCTTGGCCACGGACGCGTCGGTCGTGAGCTCGCGGGCGCCCAGCTCGCGGACGATCGGCTCGAGCGTCTTCTTGGCCTTGCCGAGCTCCACGCGGGGGACCGTGAACGACAGGTCGGTCTCGCCGCCGTGCCCGACGTTCTGGACGATCATGTCGATGTTGACCCCGGCCTCGGCCAGCGGATCGAAGATGGACCGGGCGATGCCCGGCCGGTCCGGGACGGCCACGACCGTGACCTTGGCGACGTTCCGGTCGTGGGCGAGCCCGCGGACCTTGTTGCGCTGCTCCACGAGCGGGTCCTCCTTGATGAGTGTCCCTTGGGCATCCTCGAAGGAGCTGAGGACCTCGATGACGACGTCGTTGACCCAGCCCAGCTCCACCGCTCGGACCTGCATGACCTGGGCGCCCTGGTGGGCGAGCTCGAGCATCTCCTCGTAGCCGATGATCGGGAGCTGGCGCGCGTCGGGGACGAGGCGCGGGTCCGCAGTGAAGATGCCGCGGACGTCGGTGTAGATCTGGCAGCGGTTCGCCCCGAGGGCGGCAGCCAGGGCGACCGCGGTCGTGTCGCTCCCGCCCCGCCCGAGCGTGGTGATCTCCTGGTCCGTGGCCGATCCGGCGCTCCGACCCTGGAAGCCGGCGACGATGACGACCTTGCCGTCCTCCAGCTCCTTGCGCACCCGGGCCGGCTCGATGCCGGCGATGCGAGCCCGGCCGTACGTCCCATCGGTGGTGATCCCGGCCTGCGGCCCGGTCAGGCTGATGGCCGGGACGCTGAGCGCGTGGAGGGCCATCGACAGGAGGGTCGCGCTCTGGTGCTCGCCGGTCGCCAGCAGCACGTCGAGCTCGCGGGGGTCCGGGTCGTCGGTGATGGCCGAGGCGAGGCCCAGCAGCTCGTCGGTCGTGTCGCCCATCGCCGACACGACGACGACGAGATCGTGGCCGGCCGCGCGTTCGCGGGCGATCCGCCGGGCGACCCGCTTGATGCGGTCGGCGCCGGCCACGGACGAGCCGCCGAACTTCTGGACGACGAGGGGGGCAGACATCGCCGGGCATTCTACCGTGGCACGATCCGGCTCCCCTACGATGGACGTCCCGGACCCCCGCGCTCAGGAGCCAGCGATGTGTTTCGACCACGATAGCCGTCCGCCGATCGCGCCGATCGCCGGCGGAGCCCTCGACGGCGAGCTGCTGACCCTGACCGCGGGTGACGGGACCACCTTCGCGGCGTTCCGAGTCCGACCCGCCCAGCCGACGGGTGCCGGGGTCGTCATCCTGCCCGACGTCCGCGGCCTCCATCCCTATTACGAGGAGCTCGCCCTGCGCTTCGCCGAGCGGGGCACGGATGCCCTCGCCATCGACTGGTTCGGGCGGACGGCCGGCGCCGCGCGGCGCGGCGAGGAGTTCGAGTACATGCCCCACGTCCAGCGGACGACGTGGGCGGGCATCTCGGCGGACATCCGGGCGGCCGTCGCCGCCCTGCGGGCGGACGGGGTGTCGGACGTCCTCACCATCGGGTTCTGCATGGGTGGTCGGATGTCGTTCCTGGCGGCGACGCTGGATCTGGAGCTTGCCGGGGTCATCGGGCTGTACGGGACGCTCGTCGGGCCGTGGCGGAACGACGCGCCGGCGCCGGTCGACGAGGCTGACGGGATCGGCGCGTCGGTGCTCGGCCTGTTCGGTGGCGCCGACCAGGCCATCCCCGCCGAGCACGTCGAGGCGTTCGAGGCCGCGTTGACCCGGGTCGGGGTGGCCCACCGCCTGGTGACCTACGACGGCGCGCCGCACTCCTTCTTCGATCGCAAGGCGGCCGAGTTCGCGGACGCCAGCGCGGCCGCGTGGGGGGAGATCAGCGCGTTCGTCGACGCCCGAGGCCGGATCGCCTGAGCGACCTCAGCGCTTGGCGAGGGTCCAGGCGCTGGCGACCAGCAGGACGAAGATGACGGCCCAGAAGAGGCCGCCAGGCAGGGCCTGGTTGCCGGCGTTGACGAGGCCGCGCAGTGTCGAGCCGACGACATCGAACGCCCCGGCCACGAGTCCCGTGATGCCGTCCCCGACGGCGTTGACGAACCCGCCCATGCGCTGAGTGTCGACCGGCCGTCAATCCCAGCGGACCGCCCCGAACCGCACGCGACCGCCGGTCGATGGTGCGCCGGCGGGTTTCAGCCGCCGGTGAGGACGCTCGCGCCCTTGTCGCGCGGGGCGACGACGATGACCTTGCCCGGCAGGTCCGTGTCGGCCGCGACGGCCAGGAAGGCCCCTTCGATGCGGGCGATGTCAGCCATCGAGTCGGTGAAGGCCAGGATCGTCGAGCCCGCGCCGGACAGGCACGCGCCCAGCGCGCCGGCCTCGCGCGCGGCATCGACCAGGCGGGGCAGCTGCGGATAGGCGGCCGCGCGATACGGCTCGTGCAGGCGATCGACGGTCAGGTGGCGGAGCAGGTCCAGGCGGCCGCTGGCCAGGCCGGCGACGCCGATCGCGACGGCACCCAGGTTGGCGACGGCATCGGCGCGCGGCACCTTGGCCGGCAGGGCATCGCGCATCGCCTGGGTGGACAGGCGCAGCTCCGGGACGAACAGGACCGCCCGGAGGTCGCGCGGGACGTCGAAGCGGACCGCGTCGACCGCATCACCGTCGGTCGTCGAGACGACGAACCCGCCGAGCAGGACCGCGGCCGCGTTGTCCGGATGGCCCTCGATGGCCGTCGCGATGCGCAGCTGGGCCGCCATGTCCAGCGCGCCGTCCAGGAGCGCGTTCGCCGCGATGACCCCGGCCACGGTCGCCGCCGCCGACGATCCCAGGCCGCGTGCGAGCGGGATCTGGTTGTGCATGACGATCCGCCAGCCCACGCCGTCGGGCAGCTTGCCGCGGACCTCGGCCAACGCCGTCTCGAGGCCGCGCACGAAGCGGTTCTCGCGGTCCTCGCTGAGCTCGTTGCGCCCCTCGCCCTCGACGACGAGCTCGACCTCACCCCGGCTCCAGCCGCGGACCTCGAGCTCGACCTTGTTGGTCATCCCCAGGGCCACGCCCAGGCAGTCGTAGCCGGCACCCAGGTTGGCCGACGACGCCGGCGCTTCGACCGTCAGCGTCCGGCCATCGATCTCGGCGAGCCAGTGCGAGACCATCGTCAGGACCAGCCCAGGGCGACGGCGACCGCGCCGAGCGTCGGCGCCGATTCGATGACCCCGGGCACCTGGCGCTCGGCCGTACTCGGATCCTTGAGGCCATGGCCGGTCAGGACCGCCACGACCGTCGCGTCGGGGTCGAGTCTCCCGTCGGCGGCCATCCGCCGGATGCCGGCCACGCTGGCCGCGGACGCCGGCTCGCAGAACACGCCCTCGTGGCGGGCCAGGTCGCGATACGCGGCCAGGATCTCGTCGTCGGTGACGGCCTCGATCCGGCCGCCGCTTTCGTCACGCGCCGTGATGGCGGGACCCCACGAGGCCGGATCGCCGATCCGGATGGCCGTCGCCACGGTCTCCGGGCGGTCGATCCGACGGCCGTGGACGAGCGGCGCCGCGCCGGCGGCCTGGAAGCCCCACATCCGGGGCGTGGTCGCGATCCGTCGGGCCTCCGCGTACGCCTTGAAGCCGGACCAGTAGGCGGTGATGTTGCCGGCATTGCCGACCGGGATGGCCAGGATGTCCGGGGCCCGGCCGAGGTCGTCGCAGATCTCGAAGGCGGCGGTCTGCTGGCCGTCGAGGCGGAACGGGTTGACCGAGTTGACCAGGGTCACGGGGTGGTCGTCCTGCTCGGCCAGGCCACGGACGATGTGGAGCGCCTGGTCGAAATTGCCGTCGATGGCCACGACCCGCGCGCCGGCGATGAGCGCCTGCAGGAGCTTGCCGAGCGCGATCTGGCCCTTGGGCAGGATGACGATGACGTCGAGCCCGGCGGCCGCCCCATAGGCGGCGGCACTGGCCGACGTGTTGCCGGTCGACGCGCACACGATGGCCCGCGCCCCGGCCTCGACCGCCTTGGCCACGGCCACGACCATGCCCCGGTCCTTGAACGAGCCGGTCGGGTTCTGGCCTTCGACCTTGAGGTACAGGTTCGGGGCGCCGATCCGCTCGCCGAGTCGCGCGGCCCGGACCAGCGGCGTGGCGCCCTCGCCGAGCGACAGCGACGGCGTGCGCTCGGTGATCGGCAGGAAGTCGCGGTAGCGATCCATGAGCCGCGGGCGAGCGCCAGGTCGGCCGTCAGCCGCGCGGCCGTCAGCCGCGCGGCCGTCGGCGGCGCCCAGGGGACCGGCGAGGTCAGTCATCGACGGGGTACAGCGTGACATCGACGCCGTCCGGCAGGAGCGCCCGGAACGCCGCCTGCGCCTCGGCCAGCGTCGCGACCTCGCTGCGGATGGCCGTCCCGTCATCGAAGGCGATGGCGGCGGCCTCGTCGAGGACGGGCGGCAACGGCCCGCGTTCGACGGCGGGCACGAAGGCGTACCAGTGGCGCCGGCCATCGAGCGGGTCCGCCGCGGGGAGCGCCGGACCGATGGCCGGGGGCAGCCCGGCCCAGGTCGATCCGACCCCGCGCGCGACGGCCACGAGATCGCCCAGGACCGCGCTGCTGGTCGCCGGGCCGCCCGCGCCGGGACCGTCGAGGCGGACCGTGCCGAGCGGCTCGGCGTCGATCTCGATCCGGTTGGTCACGCCGTCGGTCCAGCCGAACGGGCTGTCGGCCGGCACAGCGGTCGGGATGACCGCGGCCTCGATCGTGCCGTCCGTTCGGCGGGTCGCCGTGGCCAGCAGCTTGATGGTCAGGCCCAGCGCCGCCGCGCCCTCCATCTCCTGGTCGGTGACGCCGGTGATGCCGGGCGACCCGTCGCCGGTGCTGGTCGGCGGGCGGCGACCGACGGTGGCCGGCTCCAGCCAGACGCCGAACGCGAGGCGGGCCAGGATGACCAGCTTGTTGACGGCATCGTCGCCCTCGACGTCGCCGGTCGGGTCGGCCTCGGCGTAACCGAGCTCCTGCGCGTCGGCGAGGACCTCGTCGTAGGGCCGGCCCTCGTGGGCCATGGCGGTCAGGATGTAGTTCGTCGTGCCGTTGACGATGCCGCGCACGCGCCGGACATCGTTACCGGCAAGGTCCGCGGCGAGCGGGCCCAGGATCGGGATCCCGCCGGCGACGGCGGCCTCGAATCGGAGCGTCGTCTCCGTTCGCCGGGCGATCGCCTCCAGCTCCGGGCCGTGATGGGCGACGACGTGCTTGTTGGCGGTGACGACCGGCTTGCCGGCACCGAGGGCCGCGGCGATGAGCGTCCGAGCCGGCTCGTCGCCGCCCATGACCTCGACGATGACGTCGGTCTCGGGCGAGGCCACGAGGTGGGCCGGCGCGTCGGTCAGCAGGTCCGCATCCAGGCCGGCGCCATGGGCCTTGTCCACGTCCCGGACGGCGACCGCCGCCAGCGCGAGCGGCCGGCCATCAGTGCTCGACAGGCGCTCCGGATGGTCGCGCAGGCCGTCGATGACGGCGCGTCCCACGGTACCCGCCCCGAGCATGGCGACGCGCAGCGGCGGACGGCTCATCGCGGCTGGACGTGACGGGAAGCGCGCACCTCGGGATGGTAGCCGACGGCATCGCGCCGACGGGCCTCCGACCGGGGATCGGCGGGGCAGGACCGTCGGCTACACTCGCGCTCGATGACGACCGACCTTGCCCCTGCCCCATCGCCGGTCGAGGCCCCCGCGCCCCGACCGCGCATCTTCTCGGGCATCCAGCCGTCCGGGGCGCCGCACATCGGCAACGACCTCGGGGCGATCCGGAACTACGTGAAGCTCCAGTGGGAGTACGAGGCGATCTACTGCATCGTCGACTACCACGCCCTGACCAGCCTCCACGATCCCGAGCGGCTGCGCCGCCAGACGCGCGAGATGGCCGCGGCTCTGCTGGCCCTGGGCCTGGACCCGGAGCGCTGCACCCTGTTCGTCCAGAGTCACCGCCCGGAACACACCGAGCTCGCCTGGCTGCTGATGACCGTGACCCCGGTCAGCTGGCTGGAGCGGACGCCGACCTATAAGGAGAAGAAGCAGAACCAGCCGGACGACATCAATCACGGCCTCCTCACCTACCCCGTGCTGCAGGCCGCCGACATCGTCATCTACAAGGCCTCGCTGGTGCCGGTCGGCAAGGACCAGGCGGCCCACCTGGAGCTGTCCCGCGAGATCGTCCGGTCGTTCAACCAGCGCTACGGCGCGACGTTCCCCGAGCCGCAGGCCGTCCACACCGAGTCACCCATCGTGCTCGGCACGGACGGCGTCCGGAAGATGAGCAAGTCGCTCGGGAATACCATCGAGATCTTCGCGCCCGAGGACGAGGTCCGGCGCCAGATCATGTCGATGGTCACCGACACCAAGCGGATCCTCCGGACCGACCCCGGGCGGCCCGAGGTCTGCAACGTGTGCCAGCTCCACAAGTCGTTCGGCGACGACTACGACGAGATCTGGGATGGCGAGCGGACCGCCCGGACCGGCTGCGTCGACACCAAGAAGCTGCTCGCCGAGCGCGTCCTGCGCCATTACGCGGAGGCCCGCGAGCGGTACCGCGAGCTGATGGACGACCCGGCCCGCGTCGATAAGGTCCTCGAAGAAGGTGCGGAGCGGATCCGTCCCCTCGCCGAGGCCACGATGACCGAGGTCCGGGCGAAGATGGGGCTCCGCTAGCGGCCATGCTGGACCTGCGGCCGGACGGTCGGGAGCGCCGCTTGATCGGCGCGATCCTCGTGCTGTCGACGGTCGTCCTGTTCTTCATCGCCATGAGCCTCACGGCGGATGCGCTGGCCTTCTTCGCCGACATCCTGCTGGCCTTCTTCCTGGCCTGGCTCATCGCGTTCATCATCAGCCCGATCGTCACCCGCATCGCCGCGGCCATCCCGGGTCTCCCGCGCGTGCTGGCGACGGTCCTCGTCTATACGGTCATCGCCCTCGTCCTCATCTTCATCGCCATCGCCGTGGCCCAGGCCCTGGCCAACTCGATCACCAACTTCGTGGCGTCCATCCCGGACATCCGGGCACGCCTGCCCGAGATCGTCGCGCCGATCGAGGCGTGGCTGGACGGCATCGGGCTGGGCCAGGTCGACGTCGCGGCTCAGGTCAGCGCGCTGCTCGACAACACCAACGACGTGGCGGCAGCGGTCATCGCCCCGCTCCAGTCGATCGCCGTGGCCAGCGTCGGGGCCATCGGGACGGGCCTGATCATCTTCTTCCTGTCGATCTACATGGTCGTCGACCGCGACCAGATCATGGCCTTCCTGTTCCGCCTCGTCCCGCCGACCTACGCCGAGGAAGCCCGCTTGCTGCAGTCGTCGGTCGCCCGGTCATTCGGCGGGTTCCTGCGGGGCCAGGCGTTGATGGGCATCGTGTACTTCGGCGTGGCCCTCTTCGCCAACCTGCTGATGGGCCTGCCGCTGGCGGCGCTGACCTCGACCGCGTCGGGCATCCTCCAGGCCATCCCGTTCTTCGGGCCGTTCCTGTCGTGGGCCCCGCCGGTCATCGTCGCCCTGCTGTTCAAGCCGGAGGCGCTCGTCCCGACCACGATCATCATGGTCGTCGGCTGGTTCCTGGTCATGAACGTCCTGCAGCCACGGATCATGCAGGGGGCCGTCGGGATCCATCCGATCGTGGTCCTGGGGTCCGTGCTCATCGGCTCGCGCATCGCCGGGATCCCCGGCGCGATCTTCGGCATCCCGTTCGCTGCCGTCCTGTCCTCGTTCTTCTTCTTCTACCTGCACCGGAGCTCCGGCGATCGGACCGTGGCCGACCGAGCGGCCAAGCGGGTCAGCGAACGCGAGGGCCGGGTCGTCAAACCGCCCCGGGAACCCGCTCCCGGACAGGCCGCCGACGTCGAATCGACGTGAGCGACGAGCAGCCGGACGAACCGGGCACCGAGAAGGAGGCCGCGGAGGTCCGCCGCTCGACCGTCCCGGACATGACGCGCGAGCGCGCCCGCACCGAGCGCCGCGACGTCGACCGTGAGCGTGGCGAACCACTGGCCGGCGGGGCCGCCCGGGGCGGTCCGCGTGCGTTGCGTACGCCGTCACGACCGCGGCCGCAGTACGCCACCCGGCCGCGGATCCTCGTGACCAACGACGACGGGGTCGAGTCGCGCGGCCTGCTCGCCCTCAAGCAGGCACTCGATCCGATCGGCGACACGACCGTCGTCGCCCCCGACACGAACCAGAGCGCCGTCGGCCACCAGAAGACGCTGATGCGCCCGCTGCGCGTCCGCGAGCGGACGCTCGACGACGGCTCGATCGCCTACTCCGTCGATGGCTCGCCGACGGACGCCGTCAGCATCGCCTTCCTCGGCTACTTCGGCCACGGCTTCGATCTCGTCGCGTCGGGCATCAACTACGGGGCGAACCTGGGCGACGACATCACCTACTCGGGCACGGTCAGCGCGGCCATGGAGGCGGTCATCAACAGCTGCCCGGCCTTCGCCATCTCGCAGGAGTACTACGAGCATCCCGACTTCGAGCTGGCCGGCCGAGCGGCCGGCATCGTCGCCCGCAACATCCTCGCGGAGGGCCTGTCGCGCGGCGAGCTCATCAACGTCAACGTGCCGGGCGTCACGCCGGACGAGTGCCAGGGCATCGAGATCACCCGGCTCGGCCGGCGGGTGTACTCGGATGAGCTCGTCGAGCGCCTCGACCCGCGCGGGATCCCCTACTTCTGGATCGGCGGCCCGCCCCATCCGGCCAGGCCATCCCGGGCACGGACTTCCATGCGGTGGTCAACCGGCGCATCTCGGTCACGCCGATCCACCTCGACCTGACCGGCCGACGCCTGCTCAAGCGCCTGCACACGTGGTCGTGGGATCTGAATGCACCGGCCACGGGCGTACCATCGACCGACACCGACACGGCCACCAGGGCCGACGAACGGGGAGCGATCGCCGGATGGATGACATCGGACAGATGCTGACGGGCCTGCAGAGCGCCGGCGCCAGCCCCGACACGGCCCAGGCCCTGGGAGGACTGGCCGAAGGGATCCGCGAGGAAGGCGGCCTGGACGCGCTGATGGGCAAGCTCCAGGGTGCCGGGCTGGGCGGGACGGTCGACTCGTGGGTCAGCGGCGGGCCGAACCAGCCGGTCGATCCGCAGGCGCTCGGCGCGGCGCTCGGCCCGGACGAGGTCCAGCGGCTGTCGGCGAAGTCCGGCCTGGACGTGATGGCGCTCCTGCCGCTGCTGGCCGCGTTCCTGCCGCAGATCATCAACATGCTGACGCCGAGCGGGTCCGTGCCGTCGGGTGGCCTGAACAAGGCGGCCTCGGAGCAGGCCCCCGATCTGGGCGGGTTGCTCGGCGGCCTCCTGGGTGGCGCCGGAGGGGCGGGGGCGGCCGGCGGGGCGGGGCTCGACGACCTGCTGGGCGGCCTCGGCGGGATGCTCGGCGGGTCCGACAAGCGCTGAGCCCGATCGCCGGACCCTGACGAGGGTCGCCGCCCGACCATCGACACACGTCCATGCGCGACCGGGACGGTCGCCGACGGCCCGTGGCCGGCGGCTCGGCCATGCTCGTGCCATGGACACCTCGACGGACCTTGCCGCCGCCCGGCTCGATCGCTTCCTGAGCGATGAGCCCGTCGTCTGGCTGTCCACCGTCCGGCCGGACGGCGCCCCGCACCTGGTCCCGACCTGGTTCGCGTGGGACGGCGAGGTCATCACCATCCGGTCCAAGCCGGGCGCCCAGAAGGTCCGCAACCTGCGCGGCAACGCCAAGGCGATGCTCGCCCTCGGCGATGCCGAGGACGACTTCGACGTCGGCCTGCTCGAGGCCCGGGCCAGCCTGGCCGACGACGGTCGAACCACTGACCCCGGCCTTCGTCGCCAAGTACGCCGCACGGATCGCGGCCCTGGACCTGACGCCCGAGCAGTTCGCCGCGACCTATGCCCAGACGATCCGGCTGGTCCCGATCAAGGCCCTGGGCTGGCACGGGCGGTCCCGTCCGATGTCGGTCGTGGCTGCCGCCCGACGCGTCGCCGAGCACCGCCCGGTCAGCATCATGGAGCCCCTGCGCGCCGACCCTGCGCGGGCTGATCGGCGAACCCCTGGCGAGCGGGGCCGCGACGGCCTGACCGACTCGAGGGCTAGGCCCCGGCGGCGCGGACCCCGCGAGCGGCCCAGCGGCCGAACCCACCGAACGGCGCCCGGCCGACGTAGGCCGGGTCGACGCCCCGATCGACCGCGACCCCGGTCACGCGGTCGCGGCGGTTCCGCCTCGGCGGCGGCGCGCCGAGCCTCCGGACCCAGGCGGTCCAGCGTTGAAGGCGCCCGCGGCGACGGCCGACCCGGGCAGGGGCTCGGCGAAGTGGAAGCCCTGCCCGAAGGCGCAGCCCGAGGTCGCGCATGCGGGCCGCCTGCTCGGCCGTCTCGATGCCCTCGGCGACGGTCGCGATGCTCGAGCGAGCGACCCATGGCCACGATGGCGCCGGCGAGGGCCGCGGTCCGCGCGTCGCTCGTCGGGGACCTGGACGAACTCGCTGGCGATCTTGAGGATGTCGACCGGGAACTGGCGCAGGTGGCTGAGCGAGAAGTAGCCGGTCCCGAAGTCGTCGATGACGACGCGGACGCCGAGCTGGCGCAGCGTCCTCGAGGGTCGCGATCGTCGAGGGCGTCGCCTTGAGCAGGGCCGTCTCGGTGATCTCCAGGCTGAGCCGGGTCGGCGGCCATGCCGGCTTCGGCGAGCGCCTCGCGGACGGCCTCGACGAAGCCCGGCTGCTGGATCTCGCGAGCCGACACGTTGACGCACAGGAAGACGGACGCGGTCGATGGTCGACCACGAGACGCGCCTCGCGGCAGGCCTCGCGCAGGATCCAGCGCCCGATCGGCAGGATCGACGCCGTTCTCCTCGGCGATCTCGATGAAGTCGCCGGGCGCGACGAGACCGCGCTCCGGGTGCTGCCAGCGCACGAGCGCCTCGATGCCGGCCAGGCGTGCCGTCGGCCAGGTCGACGATGGGCTGGTAGGCCAGCCGCAGCTGGCCGAGCTCGACGGCCCGCTGGAGCTGGACGCCCAGCTCGTGGCGCTCGCGGATGGCCGCGTGCATGCCCGGGTCGAAGACCGCGAAGCCGGCCTTGCCGTTGGCCTTGGCCATGTACATCGCGACGTCGGCGTTGCGCACCACGTCGGCCGCCGTCTCGTGCTCGTCGCGGGCGCTGGCGATGCCGATGCTGGCCGTGACCGAGACGTGATGCTCGCCGATGCAGGTACGGCGTCGCGGAGCTCGCGGGTCAGGCGCTCGGCCATGGCCAGCGACCGCTTGAGGTCCGGGGCGTCGGTGGTGAGGACCGCGAACTCGTCGCCGCCCAGGCGGGCGACGAGGTCGCCGGTCCGCACCGACGCCGAGATCCGCTCGGTCACGGCCTGCAGCAGCGCGTCCCCGGCGGCGTGACCCAGTGGAGTCGTTGACGACCTTGAAGTCGTCGAGGTCGATGAACAGGACGGCGGTGATCTCGTCCGACGCGCGGCGCAGGACCGCGGTCGTCGAGGACGCGCTCGAGGCTGAGCTGGAACATCCGCCGGTTGGCCGCGCCGGTCAGCGCGTCGCGCTCGGCGAGGTCCTGGACGTGGCGGAGCAGGACGGCGTTGCGCAGGTTGAGGGCGGCGATGGAGCACAGCTGCCCGAGGACCGAGGTCGACCCGGCGGTCGATGCCGCGGATGGTCCGCGAGCGGATGCTCGACGACGACCGCGCCGACCGCCCGGCCGTCGGCGATCATCGGCGCGACGAGGAGGTTGCGGCGCGTCCGGGCATGAGCGGCGGCCAGGACCGGGTCGAGCGCTCGGCTCGAGCTGGCGGACGGCGAGGATGCGGCGCCGGTCCCAGGCCCGGGCGACGATCGCATCGGGCCGGCGTGGCGATGGTCGGCGGGTGCGTCCGTGCCGCACGACGCCAGGACGACCATCTGGTCGTCGGAGGCGCCGAGGACGACGCCGCGCTCGAAGCCGAAGTGCTCGGCCAGCCCATCGATGACGAGTCTGCGACTGGCGGACCGGATCGCTCACGTCGTCGAGCCGCGCGCCGATGTCGACGAGGGCCTGGAGGTCGGCGCGGCGGTGGCGCAGCTCGCGCTCGTTCATCGCCGAGAAGACCGACGTCGCCAGGGCGAACAGCCAGAACGACAGGACGTTGAGGAACGGCATCTCGCTCGAACTCGATCGCCGCGGCCCGGGATGACGTCGACCGGCGGGACGAGCTGGGCCGCCTGGGCGTAGAGCACGACGATCAGCAGCAGCGAGTCCCACAGCGCGAGCTTGAGGCCGGTCCGGTACGAGGCCAGGAGCGAGACCGCGACGAGGTGGAGGTAGAGGAGGAAGCGGATCGGGCTCTGGATCCCGCCGGTCGACGTACATCGCCCAGGCCAGGTACAGGCCGTCGACGCAGCAGGATGGCGGCGATGAGGCCGTAGCCGCGCGACCGGCGTGGCGCCGCGCCCACTCGGCGGCGATGGCCAGCGGCGACGTAGCCGAGGCTACCGCCGAGCCAGCGCGGCGTCGGGATGCCGAGGACCTCCGGCCGGACGAGGCCCCAGCCGACGACGATCGCGGCGATGACCGATGCGCAGGCCGAGCAGGGCGGCCATCCGGTCGCTCAGCGCGGCGTAGTCGGTGCGGTCGGTGGTCGGCATCAGAGCGCCTCCTCGTCGATGAACGCGACGGTCGTGTCGGCCGCGGTCAGCGGCGCGGCGCGGAGCTTCGGATCGCGGCCGTCCAGACGGCCCTGGATGAGCAGGAAGAGCAGGACCGCGACCATCAGGGCGATCGGGAAGCCGAAGGTCGTGGCGACGGCCGCGACCGCGGCCGGCTTGACCGCTGCCTCGACCTGGCCCGCGACGTCGGACACGAAGGCTTCGACCGCTGCGCGGGGCCCGGCGACGAGCGCTGACAGGCTGCCGACGAGATCGAGTCCGTCGTCGCCGCGCGGGGCGCCGTCATCCCCGGACGATCGATCGCCGCTGCCGTCGCCGCCGCCGGCAGAGCCGGCCGCGGGCAGGGCGGCGACCGGCGGCCGGGTCGCGGCCGGGGTCGGGGCGGGCTCGGGCGTCGGCGTCGCCGACGGCGCCGGACCGCGGCCGGGGTCTCGGTCGGCTCCGGCGTGCCGGGGACGGACTCCGGGCCGAGGTCGGCGCGGGCGTGGCCGCAGGGGCCGTTGGCGTCGGGTTCGTCGTCGGCGCCGGGGTGGCGCTCGGGCCGGCGCGCTCGTCGGCGCACTGGTCGGCGCGGGGGTCGGGGTCGGCGCCGGCGACGCGGTCGGCGCCGTGGTCGGGTCAGGCGTGGGCTCGGCGGTCGGTCCGGCGGTCGGCGGCGGCGTGGGCTCGGCGGTCGGGTCGGGGTCGGCGCGGCGTGGGCTCGGCGTCGGCGTGGCGTCGGTCGGCGGTCGGGCTGCGGCGTGGGCTCGGCCGTCGGCTCCGGCGTCGGTCCGGCGGTCGGCTCCGCCGTCGGCTCGGGCGTGGGCTCGGCGGTCGGCTCCGCGGTCGGCTCGGCGGTCGGCTCCGCGGTCGGCTCGGGGTCGGTTCGGCGGTCGGCTCCGGCGGTCGGCTCGGGCGTCGGATCGGCTCGTCTGCGGTCCGGTGAGCCAGCCCCGGCCGTCGTGTGCTCGCACGACGTCGACCCGGTCGTCGCGCTCGGGCGTCGTCGACGGCTTCGTCGTCGCACTGCGACGTCGGGCCGCCCGATCGATCGCGCAGATCGATGTCGACGCCCGGCACGCCGCGACGTAGGACACGGAGCACGTCCCGTCGTCACCGGTCGTAGCAGTCGAGGTCCGGGCTGTTGCCGGGGCTGTCGATGTCGTTGGGGCTGGCGGATCGAAGAAGAACCGGACGTGCGGTCGACGTGCCGGCGCCGGCGTGAACAGCGTCGCCGTCCTCGTCGTAGACGCGGGCGGTCAGCGTGACGTGTCCGCCGTCGGGCCGGCGCCGTGCTCCGGGGACAGGTCGAGCGTCCGCGGCCGGCGGCCGCGACGGCGTCGACGCCGGCAGGCCGACGCCGGGCGCGACGAGCAGCGCCCAGGAGCGCCGCCGCCAGGCCGATCGAGCGATCGTTCGCGATCGCGCATCCCCGGAGCGTCCCACCCGATTCCCTCTGAGTGGCGTCTCCCTGCGTCGGTCGACGAGGCGCCGGCAGTCCCCGGCGGACCCGAAACCTAGTCGCGAAGGTCGCGCTGCGCCGAAGCGGGAAAGTGGTACGCGGGTCCAGGGCGGCGCCGGTAGGCCGGTGCCGTGCGCACACCGGTGCAGCCGGCGCACGTCCGGTCACTGCGGTGCCGACCGGAGCGGCCGAAGGTCCCGGTCGAGCGGTCGGGATCAGGGCGCGTGGGCCGGGTCGGCGGTCACCCGGTGCGTCCGGCCTCGGCAGCGGTCAGCCGCGGACGAGCGGGACGTCGACGACGTGCTCGGACAGGAACCAGACCTGGAGCTCGTGGCGACGCAGGACGTCGCCCATGAGCAGGTCGTTGCGTGCCCCAGTCCTCCGTCTCCTCGGTCGCCTTGATGGCCGCGCGGACCTTCTCGATGATCGCCTCGTGGGCCTGCAGCGTCCGGTCGATCATCGACCGCGACCTCCTCGGCGCCGTCGGGCGGCCGCGGGATGGTCGTCAGCTCCGCGGCGTGGCGCGGGTCGCCGACGGCGATGCCGCCCAGGCTCTGGACGCGCTCGGCGAGCAGGTCGATGAGCTCGGCCTGCTCCTCGGCGTGCTTGTCGAACAGCAGGTGGAGCTGGTAGAAGGTCGGGCCGGCGACCAGCCAGTGATGCTTCTTGTACAGGGCGTACAGGATCATCGTGTCGGCGAGGATCTCGTTGACGCAGCTCGCAGCTCTTCGAGCGGGCCTTGTCCGGCAGGCCGATGGGCAGCCGCCGGAGCGTCCCGTAGCGCTGGATCTCGGGCGCGCGGACGTCGAGCTTCGGGTCCGCGTGGGCGTGCCGTTGCGTCGGACGCGCGGCGCGTCGTGGTCGTGGCCATGGGTCCTCCGGGTGATGGCGTCATGACCACGATGGCGACCGCACGGCCCACGACCGCATCAGCGGCGCGCCGCGGTGTTGCGATCGCGTCGCAGTGCGGCAGTCAGCGCAGGGTGCGCGTCGCGTAGCGCCTCCAGGCGGTCCAGGGCGACCGGCAGGTCGGTCCGGCCGAACCCGAGCCGGAAGTGGTCGCCGCGCGAACCCGAACTGCGACCCGGGCAGGAGCAGCACGCCCTCGGCCTCGACCAGGTCGGCGGCCCACGCGTCGATGCCGAGGCCGGGCGCGGTCAGCCGCGGGAACCCGACCGAGCCGGCCCGCGGCCGGACCCAGCGTGAAGCGGTCGGGCCAGTCGCTCGAAGAAGTCGTCGAGGACGCGCCAGGTTGGCCGCGACGATCGACCGCGACCGCGCCAGGACGGTGTCCCGCGCACGCAGCCCGATGAGGGCCAGCACCTCCGACGGCGCCGACGAGCAGATCGTCGTGTAGTCCTTGAACGCGGCGCAGCGGTCGAGCAGGTCCCGGTCGTGCGTGGCCAGCCAGCCGATGCGCAGCCCGGCCATCGCGAACGACTTGGACATGACCCCGATCGACACGCCGCGCGTCGGTGGCATCGGCGCCGGCCGGCAGTCGGTCGGCCTCGTCGAACTCGAGGAAGCGATAGACCTCGTCGACGACGAGGTGGGCGCCGGCCTCCTCGGCGAGCGCGACGAGCGCGTCGAACGTCGCCCGGTCGGGCAGCATGCCGGTCGGGTTGTGCGGGGCGTTGACGACGATGAGCCGGGTCGCCGGGCGTGACCTGCGGCGCGCAGGCGGTCGACGTCGATCGCCCAGCCGTGCGGCCTCGCGCAGCTCGTGGAGGGTCACGTCGGCGCCGGTCGCGCGCGCGACCTCGTACAGGCTCTGGTAGCCCGGCCAGGTGACGATGGCGTGGTCGCCCGGCCCGAGCAGCGACGTTGGCCAGGCAGAAGATCGCCTCCTCGGCGCCGGCGAAGACGAGGACCTCGTCGGGCTCGATGGCCGTCGTACAGCGCGGCGATCTCGCGCCGCAGGAGCGGGTGGCCGGTCGACTCGGTGTAGCCGAGGGTCAGGCCGTCCCACAGCGCCCGGGTCTCGTCATCGGCCAGGGCCAGCAGCTCGGCCATCGGCTAGCCCTGGACGTCGGACGCGCACAGCAGGTGCTCGACGTGGAACTCCCAGCGCGCGAAGTAGCGCTCCAGGGCGAAGTCGGTCAATCGCATGCGACGCATCATGCGCCGCGCCGATGCTAGGCTCCGCCGCGATGTCCCGAACGATCGTCATCGCCGGATCGCCGACCGCCCTGGGCGGCCACTTCGCGGGCATGGAGCGCACGCCCGGCCGAGCTGCGCCGGCTCGGGCCTGGCCGAGCGGCTCGGCCGCGCGACCCGGCCTTCGACGGCGTCGGCCTGGCACGACACCGGGGACGCCCCGAACGATCCGGGCTGGCGTCCGGACCCGGATCCGCGGGCCAAGAACCGCGCGGCGATCATCGAGCTACCTGCCGCGCCTGGCGACGCACGTCGCCGATCGGGCTGGCGGCCGCCGGGACCCGGACGCGCGGCTGCTCGTGCTCGGCGGCGACTGCACGTCCCAGGTCGGGGCGATGGCCGGGCTGCGCCGGGCGCGACCGGGCACGCGCGTCGGGCTCGTCTGGTTCGACGCCCACGGCGACTTCAACACGCCGGACACGACGCCGTCCGGGCAACGTCTGGGGCATGCCCTTCGCGATGCTCTGCGGCCGCGGCGATGCGGACCTCGTGGCCGCCGGTGACGGCCCGTCGGTCCGGAGGCGGATGCCGCGCTGGTCGGCGGTCAGGTCCTCGACGAGACCGAGTCGCGGATGCTGGCGGCCAGCCCGATCGCCCAGTTCGGGGCGGGGATGATCGCGACCGATGCCGGGCGGGCCGCCCTGGCCGCCTGGTGCGCGACGGTCGCCGACGCGCATCGACGGCTGGTACGTGGCCTTCGACCTGGACGCGATCGACGCGGCGGAGGGCCTGGCCGTGGCCATGCCCGAGCCGGACGGCCTGACCGTCGCCGCTGCGACTCGCCGTTTGACATTCAAATTGGACGTTGCGCGGTCGTCGAAGACCCGTGGGGCAATCCGCTTGTTTTATTGGATATAAGCAAGGGCCTGCTTGCCACCGACTCTGAAGGCAATATCATCGGAAATGTGGAGCCATGATAAAAGGTGATCTGTGAACTGGAAAGATTGGGTGATCATTATCCTGGTCGGATTCACTGCAGGGTGGATGCTCTTTGATGGTTCACGCGCCCTGATCACAGGCGATTACGTCACTCCGAACGAGTGGTGAATACGCTGGCCAATTAGGACCGTGGTCAAACCTGGTCAGGGCAGTTGGGATCGAGCCGCGTTCCACTCTAATGAAACTGATCTTTGTGGGATACGGCTTAACGCGTGCTGATTGTCGTAGTTTGTTTCGCGCTTGGTGTTACATGGGCACGCCTGGCTCTAATGGTTGTTTGTATTTTGGGATTATGGTTTTTACCCATTGGAACAATCACAAATCTTATTGCTCTGATCTTGCTTTTCATTGGAAGGAAATAATTATGCCTCCTCGACCTCGTTATCCCATACCCAAATTTTTTCTCGATGCGAAATAGGTGGAGGGAAAGCTCTAATTTTCTTCCAACGCATAGTCGAAAGCCTGCTCGAAGGTCATCGACCGGCCCTCATCATACGCGGCCGCAAACGCGACCTCACCCAGTTGAGCCACAGCGCTGGCCACAGCGCGCTCAATATACCGGCTCTCGGCCGCGTCCCAATAAGAGGCGCCGGCCTTCAATTGTGTATCCGCAGCACCCAACAGCCGTGCCGCACGCAGCGCCTGCCCATCCGCGGCGGCGACCCCGGCCAGGCCCATCAGCGCATTCGCCCGTTGCCAGATGGGTCCGGCCTGCCGTGCCAGCACCAAAACCTGCTCCAGGAATATCCTGGCTTGCTGGTTATCGCCCTCAAACTCCGCCAGAAGCCCAAAATAGTAAAGACAATCATACCTGCCACGATTTATTGTCCTGACTCTCGAAACAAGTCGAAGCTCTCTTGAAAGTAAGTTTTCGCCTGAATGCGATCATCCAGGCATAGCGTCGCCTGGCCCAGATCGATCAACGCATTGGCCACTGCCATCCTTATTACCCAGTTTTCTGGTGATTGCAAGAGAATCGGCAAAGGCACGTTGGGCGAGCTCGTAATCGCCCTGCCGCATGGCTATGTTCCCACGGATTCGGATTGCAGATGCCAGCCCCAATTGGTTTCCCAGATCTCGCCATAAGGCGACACTCTCCTCGACAAATGAGCGGGCAAGGGCAAAGTCCTCCTGATCGCGGAGCGTCATGCCCATGTAGGAAAGTGCCCAGGCCAGACCCCAACGCTCATCCTGCTCTCGAAAGAGAGTGATCGCCTCGTTGCCGAGGACGCGGGCCGTGGCCGGGTCGCCCAAGTCGCCGCATGACCTGTCCCAAGACGGAAAGCGTGTGAGCCAGACCGATCAGGCCTGCCGAGTCCTAATGCTCTGCCATAGATCCACACTTTCCTCTAGAAGGGTTCTGGCCGATCGTGTAGTCGCCTTCTGCATGAGCCAGGCATCCAGCCCCGTAAAGCACTTTGGCACGCGCCGCGCCTGCGCTTGGGGCAGCCGGGTTGGCCAGCGTCCGCGCCAGCCAGGCGCGCCCCTCGCTGACATAACCTCTCTGATCCCAAAACGAGAACAGCGCGCCGGCCAGGCGCAGGCTCGCTTCGCCATATTCCGCTTGCGCCAGGCTCCATTCCAAAGCCGCTCGCAGATTGTCGTGCTCGGCCTCAAGTTGGTTGAGATAGGCAGGCAGCTGGGGACCTCGCACATTGGGCTCAGCCTGCTCCGCAAGCTGCAAGAAGAATTCAAAATGCTGCTTCCGCGATCTGCTCACCTTCCCCGGCTTCGAGCAACCGCTCACTGGCATACTGGCGGATGGTCTCCAACATGCGATAACGCGCCTCTCGGCCTTGCTCCCGCTCGCTGATGACGAGGGATTTGTTCACCAACTGCGTCATCAAGTCCAGGACATCGTCAGCTTCGACACCGTCGCCTGCACACACGGCTTCGGCTGCCTCCAACGTCCAGCCGCCGGCAAAAACCGACAGGCGCTGCAAGAGCAGGCGTTCCTCTTTGCTCAGCAGGTTGTAGCTCCAATCAATGAGGGCGTGCAGGGTCTGGTGGCGCGGCAGGGCCGTGCGGCTGCCAGCGGTGAGCAGACGAAACTGATCATGCTCCGCGAGCCGCGCGGCGATTTGCTCGACCCGCAAGGCTTTCACCCGCGCGGCGGCCAGCTCAAGCGCGAGCGGGATGCCGTCGAGTTGATGGCAGACCTGGGCGACAGCAGACGTATTGTCCATGTGTCAGCGCGAAGCCCGGCAGGGCAGTCTGCGCACGCTCGACGAATAACCGCACCGCTTCGTACTGGGAGAGGGTTGTCCAGGTCCGCCTGTGCAGGATCGGGAGTGGTGAGCGTTGGGACGAGATAAAGCGTCTCTCCGGCGACGCTCAACGCTTCGCGGCTGGTGGCGAGAATATGAAGGGTTGGGCAGGCACGCAGCAATGTCTCCACCAGTTGGGCGCAGGCCTGGATCAGGTGCTCACAGTTGTCGAGGATGAGCAAGGCTCGCTTCGGTTGCAAGAAGTCGGAGACGATAGCGAGGGTGGAGCGGCCAGCCTGCTCGCTCAAACCCAATGTTGTGAGCAGGCTTTGCAGCACAAGTGCCGGGTCGGTGAGCGGGGCAAATTCGATAAACCACACGCCGTCGGGAAAGACATCGCGCAACTTGGCAGGCGACTTCCAGAGCCAGGCGTGTTTTGCCCGAGCCGCCCGCGCCAGTTAGGGTGAGGAGCCTGTCCACAGGACTGCTGCGCTGGCCTCCGCTGTGATGCGATGAGGTGTTTGACCGTTTCGATTTCTTTCTCACGTCCAATGAAACTTGTAAGGGGAATAGGGAAGATTGGTTTTTTGTTCGCGTACCTGGGGAGGAAGTTGGATTGTTTGGATACTCTGCCAGCCCACGAGCAAAGCGAACCCATTGGGGGCGTTCAGGTTCAGGAATCCCCAGTTTTTCAAATAACACAAGCGCAAGTTCATTGGAGGGTTTGTACTCGTCAGCTTCCATGCGGCGCACGGTGATTTCCGCGCAGCCGACCTGATCTGCAAAGGCTTTCTGCGTCAGGTCGAGCGCGCGGCGCTGCTGGCGTAACCAGGTTCCGAAGGATATTGACTCGGGCATATTCCTCCGGTAATTCATAAATGTTTACTGACCGCGTCCAGCAGGTTAGGCAGGGTCAGCAGTTTCCAAAGCATAGTCCGGCAGCCTGTTCGAAGGTCATGGCTCGTGCCTTCGGCTCGCGCAGCCGCAAATGCGGTCTCACCCAGTTGAGCCAGCGCGGTGGCCGTGACGCGCCCAACACACAACTTTTCGACTGCACCCCAATACGATGCACCGGCCTTCAAGCGCGCTTCGGCCACGCCCAACAGCCGTGCCGCTCGCCACGCCTGTGTGCCAGCGGCGGCAGCAGCCAATCCAACCAGCGCCATTGCACCCAACCAGACTGGCCAAGACGTCCACGCTAGCTCCAGCGCCTGTTCGAAGAAACTCTGCGCTTGCTGGTTATCACCGTCCATTAGTGCGAGAAACCCAAAATTGGAATAAGAGACGGCCTCGCCATACTTACTCCCCAGTTCTCGAAATAGATTGAAACTCTCTTCAGTATATGCTTTCGCCTCAGCCCAATCACCGAGACTGAGCGCTATCGAGGCCAGATTAAAAGCTTCCAAGCCTCTTGCTCCTGATCGCCTAGTTTCCTGACAATCACCAGGCAATCCATAAAGTGACGCCGCGCCACTTCGTAATCGCCTTGCCGCATGGCTACCTCGCCAAGGCGATGCGTAGCCAGACCGAGACCCCATAAGTCTCCAAGCTCTCGCCATAGCGCAACGCTCTCATCAATGGTTGAGCGGGCCAATGCAAAATCATCCTGATCGCTGATCGCCTGATCACTATGGCCGTGCCCAAATTGGTCAGTGATAGGCTAAGCCCCAACGGTCATCCTGCTACTCGACAGAGCGCTACCGCCTCGATCCGCCAGGGAGCGGGCAGCGGCAGGGTCGCCCAGTAGGCGCATTGCCTCGCAAACGTGGCGAGCGCGTGTGCCAGACCGGTCTTGACCCGCCAACCCAAGCATTCGCCATAGGCCCGCACTTTCTTCCAGCCAGGTCCTGGCCGCCCCCATACGGTCGCCCTGCCAACATGCCAGGAATCCAGCCCCATAGAGCGCTTTGGCCCGCACGCCGCCAGCACGCGGGGCGGTCGGCTAGTCAGCACTTTCTCCAGCCAGGCAAGTCCCTCATTGATATAACCTCGCTGGTACCAAAACACAGGCAGCGCACCGGCCAACCGCAGACTTGCTTCGCCGTCCTCAGCTTGCGTCAGGCTCCATTCCAACGCCGCCCGCAAATTGTCGTTTTCGGCCTCAAGCTGGTCGAGCCATTCGAGCTGCTGCGGGCCGCGTAACTCCGGCTCAACCCGCTCGGCCCACCGCAGGAAGAAATCTAAATGCCGGTTTCGCAGTTGCTCACCTTCACCGGCTTCGAGCAGCCGCTCACTGGCATACTGCCGGATAGTCTCCAATATGCGATAGCGCGCCTCCTGGCCCTGCATCCGCTCGCCGAGGACGAGAGATTTGTTCACCAACTGAGTCATCAAGTCCAAGACAGCGTCAGCTTCGACGCCGTCGCCCACACACACAGCTTCCGCGGACTTCCAACGTCCACCCGCCCGCAAACACGGCCAGTCGCCGAAAGAGCATACGTTCCACATCGCGGAGCAGGTCGTCAGCTCCAATCAATGGAGGCTTGCAGGGTTTGATGTTTCGGCAATGCGGTACGGCTTCCGCCTGTAAGGATATGGAAACATTGATCAAGTTGTTCTGCAATTTGTTCGGCAGAAAGCGTTTGGATACGCACCGCAGCTAATTCAATCGCCAGGGGAATGCCGTCGAGACGGGAACAGATTTGGGTGACGGAAGAGGCGTTCTCTTTCGTCAGAGCAAAATCCATTTGAACGAGTTGGGCACGTTCATTGAAAAGTCGGATCAATTCGTAGTCATTCAATTTTTCAATGAGTGAGATTTGTTGAATATCAGGAATCGTCAGCGAAGGGACTTGATACAAAGCTTCACCGATAATGCCCAATGCTTCGCGGCTGGTGGCAAGAATTTTCAGGTTTGGACAGCTCTTGAGTAATTGATCAGCAAGCTCCGCACAGGCATCCAATAGATGTTCGCAATTATCGAGAATCAGCAAGATCGTTTTGGCGTGCAAGAAATGGATGAGCGTTTCAACAAGTGCACTATGGTCAGCTCCCTGTTGGATGCCAAACACTGTGGCGACGCTCTGCGGGACAAGCATGGGGTCGTTGAGCGAAGCGAATTCCACCAGCCACACGCCATTGGCGTAATTGTCAATTAATTGATTTGCAACCTGCTGAGATAAACGTGTTTTGCCGATTCCGCCCACGCCAATCAATGTGACCAGGCGATGTCCGGCAAGTCTGTGTTGAATACGTTCGACTTCTTTTTCACGTCCAATGAAACTTGTAAGAGGAATAGGAAGATTGGTTTTTTGTTCCGCGTGATGGGGAGGAGGTTGCGTGATGTATTTGGATATTCTGCCAGACCGCGTGCAAAGCGAACCCATTGGGTGCGTTCTGGTTCAGGAATACCCAGTTTTTCAAATAGCACGAGCGCAAGTTCATTGGATGGCTTGTACTCATCAGCTTCCATGCGGCGCACGGTGATTTCCGCGCAACCGACCTGATCTGCAAAGGCTTTCTGCGTCAGGTCGAGCGCGCGGCGCTGCTGGCGTAACCATGCTTCCAAAGGAAATTGATTCGGGCATATTCCTACCTGGTAATCCATATCGGTTTTTATATCGGTTTCCGCATTATGCAAGGAAGCATGAAATTGATTTAATCATAAAAATAGTGATTTTGAAAGGAGAAGATTTCGCTTAACTTTAGCAGATCAAGAATCCTGGCAAATCTGTAGCTTTCTCTGGAAAGCCTGCGATCGTATTCCTTTATATCTCCTTGATCCTTCATGCTCCTGCTTACCAGTTGTGCACCGCAGGCGCCCGTATCTGCGGTGAGCACGCCCACGGGCCAGCCGCAGCCGACAGCTATGGTTGCTCGTCACTCCCATACCTGGCATCGGAAAGACACAGGTTCACCCAAAGATCATATGGTCATGGTCTTTGTCCCTGCCGGGGAATTCGACAATGGGGGGTATGTTGACGGACCTCCGATACGATGCCTGTTCACACGGTATATCTGGATGCCTTCTGGATCGACCAGACTGAAGTCACCAATGAGATGTTCGCCAGATTTGTTGAAAGCACCGGCTACGTGACGGATGCCGAAAAGGTCCGGAAGCTCAAATGATTTTCGAACTACAAATCTAGAAATTATCTGGGAGAAAGTAGAAGGATTGGCCTGAAATCATCCAGATGGTCAGAATTCGAACATTTCTGGAATTGAAGATCATCCAGTCGTTCATGTCTCATGGAACGATGCCAATGCATATTGCTCATGGGCAGAGCGCAGATTGCCAACTGAAGCCGAATGGGAGAAAGCTGCCAGTTGGAATGATCTTACAGGCGAGAAATATATTTATCCCTGGGGCTAATAATTTTGATCAGAAACGTCTGAACTTCTGTGACAAGAACTGCCGGTATGATTTCGCCGATAAATCTTTGGATGATGGCTATGCCGAAACTTCACCTGTTGGCAGTTTCCCGGATGGCGCCAGCCCATATGGTGCGTTGGATATGTCTGGCAACGTCTTGGAATGGGTAGCGGACTGGTATAGCCCGGATTATTATAAAAATTCTCCCGCTTCCAATCCATTAGGGCCAGGAGCCGGGCAGATACACGCGTCATGCGTGGGGGAGCCTGGGCCACCAATAGTTACTATGTGTCTTCTGCCCGTCGCTGGGCATGGGAACCATCGTTTCAACATCGGGCCCTTGGCTTTCGCTGTGCCCTGGGCACATCCCCAAATATTGCTTCTCTTTCTGGCGAAATGATCGATCAGCGGGGCGTGGTCATGAGTTTTGTTCCCGCTGGAGAATTTACCATGGGTAGTGATGAGGCTAAATCACCGGACGACATGGATGAAAAACCAGCACATCGAGTGTATCTTGATGCCTTTTATATAGACAAATACGAAGTGACCAATAAGCTTTACAAAGCCTGTGTGGATGCAGGCACCTGCCAGCCGCCGTTGGATTTCAAATCCTTTACCCGTTCCAGTTATTACAATAACCCTGAATTTGATAACTATCCGGTGCATCTGCTGTGGGTTGGAATATGGCGAAGACCTATTGCGAATGGCGCGGCGCGCAGTTACCTACAGAAGCACAATGGGAGAAAGCGGCCCGGGGAACCGATGCACGCACATACCCCTGGGGAGAAGGGATAAGTTGTGATAAGGCAAATTATTGGCCAAAAGATGAGGCGTGCATTGGGGATACAACGGAGGTCGGCACTTATGAAAGCAAT
>CAVRHM010000008.1:0-281162 GCA_963721015.1 uncultured Chloroflexia bacterium
GGCTGGTCGCGCCGAGCGGGACGGTGTCGCCCTGGTCGAGCGGGATGTCGGTCGGCACGGGGAGCTCTGCCGCGTCGGCCGCCCCCGCGTAGAGGTTGGCCCCGGTTTGCCCGGCGACCGCGCCGAGCGCCTGCCAGTGATCGCCGTGCGAATGGGTGGTGACGATGCTGCGCAGTCGGGGCCGGGTGGGGCCGTCGCCGAGGAGGTCGCTGATCCGCTGGTTGTCGTTCGCCGCGTCGATCAGCAGCCCGTCACCGGTGCGCCGGCACACCAGCAGGTAGGTGTTGTTGTCCATCGGGCCAACGGAGAGCTTCGTGATCGTGATGTCCGTGAGCTCGCGGGTCGCGGCCGCGCCGCGGGGCTCGACATGTCCGGTGTATTCCGCCATGTCGATCACCGTATCGATCACCGATCGGCCGCCGCGGGGCGTCCTGACGACCCCGGCATCCAGCGTCGGCGCCGTGGCGGCCTCGCGGTGGCCCCGGCGGCTCACCAGGCGGGCAGCTCCGGCAGCGGCCGGTCCGAGGTCAGCCGCGCGCCGTCGCCGCGGCCGGCGAGCCACGCCGCGATGTCCACAACCGGGCCGGCGATCTCCTGTCCGCCCGAGCCGAGCTCGATCGCGTCCCGCTCCTGCGGCCGGAGCGTCAGACCGGGCACCGGCCGGGTCCGCACGTAGGACCGGAGCACGGCAGCGAGGAGGGCGGCGGCCTGCTCGTCGGACAGGAGCGCGAGCCCGTCGTCGACGCCGAGGTCGTGGTGGTGGATCTCGACCTCCGCAAGCCGCTGCGCGAGCACCACGTCGGCCGTGGTCGGCCCGCCGCGCCCGGTGTCGACGGTGGCCGACCAGGCGGACGGGGCCATCGCGGCGATCGCATCGTCCAGTCGCACGACGGACGCCGCGAAATCCTCGGCGACGTCGTCGGTGTCCCGGTTCGCGCCGGTCTCGATGTCGGCGGCGCGGGCCTCCGGCGATGCGTACGCCGGCGTGGCCTCGCCGGACTCGGCCCAGTGCAACAGGTTTCGCTGCGCATCGGCGTTCCGCGCGAGGTGGGTGACGACGTGCCCGATGGTCCAGTCCGGCAGTCGGGACGGCCGGCGAAAGGCGTCAGCGCCGACGTTCCGCGCCGACTGCACGGCGGCGGACAGCCGTGCGGTGGCGTCGTCGAGCGCGGCGATCTGGTCGGCCAGCGCGATGTCTGGTGGCATGCGGTCACCGTAGTGCGGACCCGCCGCCTCACCAGCCGACCGCGGAGCCGGTGACCGTTCGCGGGTCCGCGACCCCGGCGAGCATCCCGTCGTCCAGCGCCGCGATCACCTGGGCGTGTCCCACGTTGAAGCCGGGCGGCGCGATCTCGACCCGGTGCCCACGCCGGTCGAGCCCGTCGACCCAGGTCTGCGGTGAGCCGTCCTCGAGTGTCGTCGTCGCCGAGCCGTCCTGCGTCCAGGTGAAGAAGCCGCCGTCGCCGAGGATCCAGCGCGGCGCCGTCACCGCAGCGCCCGGCGATTCGCCGTGCCGCAGCAGGCGCGCGAGGACCTGCAGCAGGATCTGCGGCTGGATGTCGCCGCCTTGCGTGCCCAGCACCGCGGCGAACGTCCCGTCGGCGCGCGTGACGAGGGCCGGCGCGAGGGTGTGCGGGGGGCGCCTGCCCGGCGCCAGCTCGGCCGGGTGACCCGCCTGGAGGCTGAACCCGATCCCGCGGTTCTGCAGGAAGACGCCGGTGCCGGGCACCACGATGCCGGCGCCCCACCCGGCGGCGTTGGACTGGATCAGCGAGACCGCCCATCCGGTCGGCATCCACCGCGCAGAGGTACGTGGTGCCGCCGAGCGGCCTGGGTCGCAGTCGGCGCGGTCCGCCGGGTCGGGTCGATCGCGGCGCGCGTCGGATCGAGCCGATGCTCCGCGAGAAGCGCGGCGCCGTCGGCGCCGTCGAACAGCACGTCGGGACGGTCGTGCCCGGCCCAGCGCGCCGCCTCCGACGAGCAGGTGCGCCCAGGCCCCGTCGCCCGGGTCCGCCGGCAGCGGCAGGTGGTCGGCGATCCACGCGCCGGCGAGCACCAGGTAGCCCTGGGCGGGCGGCGGCACGGTCCAGACCTCGTGGCCGAAAGCCGATAGGTGCAGCGGCGTCTCCCATCTCGCGAGCGGTCGCGCGAGATCCGTCGGCGAAGAGACCGTCGCCCAGCGCGAGCAGGCCCGTACCGAAGTCGCCGCCGTAGAAGCCGTCGCGGCCCGTCGCGGACGATCGCATCGAGCGTGCGCGCGAGCCAGCGGCCGGCGGACCCGGTCGCCCGGCCGCAGGCCATCCGGACGCAGGTAGTCCTCGGCGCCGGGCACGTCGGAGACCCGCGCGACGGCGCGGGCCAGCATGGCGGACGCCGGAAACCCCGCTCGGCGTAGTCGCGGGCGGGCGCCAGCACGCTCGGCCAGCGGGCAGCCGGCCGAACCGTTCGTGCAGGGCCAGCCAGCCGTCGACGCATCCTGGCACGGTGGCCGAGCGGATGTCACGCTCGAACGGCATCCGCGCCCGACCCTGCGCGCGCAGCGCCGCGGGATCGGCGCCGGACCCGGCGTGGCCGGCCGCCGCCAGCGCGGACGGCGGCGCCGGAACCGTCGTGCACGAGCGCGAACAGGTCGCCGCCGATCCCGCACATGTGCTGCGTGGTGACGGCCAGCACGGCGTTCGCCGAGATCGCCGCGTCGGCCGCGCTGCCACCCGCGCGGAGCACCGCCGCGCCGGCGCTCGACGCGAGATGATCCGCGGACGCGACCATCCCGCGCGGCGCCACGACGGTCGGGTCGGTCATGGCAGGGTGATCACCCGGCCGGCCGCCGCCGATTCCCGGGCGGCGTCCAGCACCGCCGCGGTGGCGACGGCGTCCCGCGGGTCGACCGGCGGCGGGCCGTCACCGGCGATGGCCGCCGCGACGGCCGGGTAGTAGGTGTCCCACGCGCCGCGCTCGCTGGGTACCGGACGTCCGCGCTGTCCGCCGGTGTACAGCCGCCCCCAGGCGGACTCGGGCTCGACACCCCACTCCGCGCCCAGCGAGGCGGGCGAGCCGCCCGCCTTCAGCTGCTCCTCCTGGCCGTCGAACCCGTCGATGACGAACCCGCCGAGGTGCCGTTGACCTGCAGGCGCGGGCCGGGCGCGGCGGACGCCATGCCGGCGGCGAGCGTGGATGCACACGCCGGACGCGTGGCTCAGGTGCAGCTCGATGTCGTCCTCCGCGCCGGCGCCCGGCCGGATCGGTCCGCAGCTCGGCATGCACGGACACGACCGGACCGAACAGGTGCAGCGCCTGGTCGACCAGGTGCGGCCCGAGGTCGAGCAGGGTGCCGCCGCCCTGCTCCGGGCCGTGCCGCCGTGCCAGCTGCCCTTGACCGGCCGGAACCGGTCGATCCGGGAGGTGAACCGGTGCACCGTCGCCCAGCGCGCCGTCGGCGATCAGCCGGCGCACGGTCAGCAGGTCGCTGTCCCACCGGCGGTTCTGGTACGGCATGACGACGCGGCCGACCCGGGCGGCGTGGTCGACCAGGTCCCGCGCGTCGTCGGCGGTCAGCGCGAACGGTTTGTCCACGACGACGTGCAGCCCAGGTCCAGGGCCTGGTGCGCGAGCGCGGCGTGGGTCGCTGTCGGCGTGGTGATCGTCACCGCCTCGCACCCCGAGCGCCGGGCAGATCGCGCAGAGCCGTCGACCGGCGGTGGCGCCGGGCAGGTCGGCCCGCACCTGCGCCTGCCGCTCCGGGCGAGCCGGTGACCACCGCGACCAGCTCGCAACCCGGCTGCGGAGCGTGATCAGCGGCTGGTGGAATGTCCGGCCGCCCGCGCCGTACCCAGCGAGCGCCCAGCGAAACTGCGTCTCGTTCTGTCGTCGCGTCCGGTCATCCGGCCATCCTGCCCGTCGGCGCTCCCGTGTCGCGGTGCTCGGGCAGAATGCGGGGCTGTCGGACCGCACACCTAGCATGGGGCATCGTGACAGATCACCTCATCGTGCGCGGCGCCCGCGAACACAATCTGCGGAACGTCGACATCACTCTGCCGCGCGATGCGCTGGTCGTTTTCACCGGTCTGTCCGGGTCCGGGCAAGTCCTCGCTGGCGTTCGACACCATCTTCGCCGAGGGCCAGCGGCGGTACGTCGAGTCGCTGTCCGTCCTACGCCCGGCAGTTCCTCGGCCAGATGGACAAGCCGGACGTCGACTTCATCGAGGGCCTGTCGCCCGGCGGTGTCCATCGACCAGAAGTCGACGTCCCGCAACCCGCGGTCGACGGTCGGCACCATCACCGAGATCTACGACTACCTGCGCCTGCTGTATCGCCCGGATCGGCCATCCGCACTGCCCGATCTGCGGTGAGCCGATCTCCAAGCAGACGCCGCAGCAGATCGTCGACCGGGTGCTGGAGATGCCGGAGGGCACCCGGTTCCAGGTCCTCGCGCCGGTGATCCGGGAGCGCAAGGGCGAGTACGTCGACCTGTTCGCCGACCTGCAGTCCAAGGGGTACTCGCGGGTCCGGATCGACGGCGTCGTCCACCCGCTCACCGACCCGCCGAAGCTGAAGAAGCAGGAGAAGCACTCGATCGAGGTGGTCGTCGACCGGCTGGTCAACCGGGCCACCGCGAAGCAGCGGATCACCGACTCGGTCGAGATCGGCGCTCGGGCTGGCCGACGGGGTGGTCATCCTCGACTTCGTCGACCTCGACGAGGACGACCCGCTGCGCGAGCGGCGCTACTCCGAGCGGCTGGCCTGCCCGAACGACCACCCGCTCGCCCTCGACGAACTCGAGCCGCGGTCGTTCTCGTTCAACTCGCCGTTCGGGGCCTGCCCGGAGTGCACCGGGCTCGGCACCCGCAAGGAGGTCGACCCCGAACTGGTCGTGCCGGACGGCGAACGGTCGCTCGCGCGGCGGCGCCATCCACCCGTGGTCGGCCGGCACCACCAGCGAGTACTTCATCCGGCTGCTGCAGGGGCTGGCCGAGGTGATGGGCTTCTCCATGGACACCGCCGTGGGACAGGCTGCCGGCCGAACGTCCGCAAGGCGGTGCTGCACGGCGTCGACGAGCAGGTGCACGTCACCTACCGCAACCGGTACGGCCGGCAGCGGTCGTACTACGCCGAGTTCGAGGGCGTCATCCCGTTCCTGGAGCGCCGCGCGGCGCAGACCGACTCCGACTTCGCCCGGGAGAAGTACGAGGGCTACATGCGGGAGGTGCCGTGCCCGGTCTGCCACGGCACCCGGCTCAAGCCGGAGATCCTCGCCGTCACCATCGAGCACGCCGAGCTCGGCGGCAAGAACATCGCCGAACTGTCCGCGATGTCGATCAAGGACGCGGCCGCGTTCTTCCCCGGGCTGGTGCTGTCCGAGCGCGACCGGATGATCGCCGAGCGGGTGCTCAAGGAGGTCGACGCCCGGCTCGGGCTTCCTGCTGGACGTCGGGCTGGACTACCTGTCGCTGAACCGGCCGGCGGCCACCCTGTCCGGCGGCGAGGCGCAGCGGATCCGGCTGGCCACCCAGATCGGCTCCGGCCTGGTCGGCGTGCTGTACGTGCTGGACGAGCCGTCGATCGGGCTGCACCAGCGGGACAACCACCGGCTGATCCAGACCCTGACCCGGCTGCGCGATCTCGGCAACACGCTGATCGTCGTCGAGCACGACGAGGACACCATCCGCACCGCCGACTGGGTCGTCGACATCGGGCCGGGCGCGGGCGAGCACGGCGGCAAGGTCGTGGTGTCCGGCACGGTCGCCGACCTGGAGGCGTCGCCCGAGTCGATCACCGGCGCGTTCATCTCCGGCAGGCGGGAGATCCCGTGCCGATGGTTCGGCGGCCGATCGACGAAGCGCGCAAGCTGACCGTCGTCGGCGCGCGGGAGAACAACCTGCGCGACATCACCGTCGACTTCCCGCTCGGCACACTCATTGCGGTGACCGGGGTTTCGGGTTCGGGCAAGTCCACGCTGGTCAACGACATCCTGCATGCGGTGCTGGCGAACCGGATCAACGGCGCCCGGATGGTGCCCGGCCGGCACACCAGGGTGACCGGGGTCGACGAGGTCGACAAGGTGGTCGGCGTCGACCAGTCGCCGATCGGCCGCACCCCGCGGTCCAACCCGGCGACCTACACCGGGGTGTTCGACCACGTCCGGCAAGCTGTTCGCGTCGACCACCGAGGCGAAGGTCCGCGGCTACCAGCAGGGCCGGTTCTCGTTCAACGTCAAGGGCGGTCGCTGCGAGGCCTGCGCCGGCGACGGCACGCTGAAGATCGAGATGAACTTCCTGCCGGACATCTATGTGCCGTGCGAGGTGTGCAAGGGCGCCCGGTTCAACCGGGAGACGCTCGAGGTGCACTACAAGGGCAAGAACATCGCCGAGGTGCTGGACACCACGATCGAGGAGGCCGCGGAGTTCTTCGAGGCCATCGGCCCGATCCACCGGCACCTCAAGACGCTGGTCGAGGTCGGTCTCGGGTACGTCCGGCTCGGTCAGCCGGCGCCCACGCTGTCCGGCGGCGAGGCGCAGCGGGTCAAGCTGGCCTCCGAGCTGCAGAAGCGGTCGACCGGCCGCACGGTGTACGTGCTGGACGAGCCGACCACCGGCCTGCACTTCGCCGACGTGGAGAAGCTGCTGGGCGTGATCAACGGCCTGGTCGACAAGGGCAACACGGTGATCGTCATCGAGCACAACCTCGACGTGATCAAGACCGCCGACCACGTCATCGACATGGGCCCGGAGGGCGGTTCCGGTGGCGGGCTGGTGATCGCCGAGGGCACGCCGGAGGAGATCGCCGCCGACCCCGACTCCTACACCGGGCAGTTCCTGGCGCCGATTCTCGCCGGTCGCGCGGCGCGCGAGAACGTGCTACCCGCAGCGCCTTCCGCCGGCATGAACGGTCGGCGCACGGGCGGCGCCGAGGTGATCTCGCTGCCGGCGAACCGCCGGAGCGGGAAGGGCAGCGGCAACGGGACCAGCGCCGCGGCCGCTCGCGCGCGGCGCAAGGCCGCGAAGCTCGTGTGAGGGAGCACCGTCCCCGGCATGGAAATCCGTGAGCTGACACCGGACGACGCCCCGGCGATCGTGACCATGAGCCGCGACGCGTTCGGCGGTCCGCTGCCGCCGCCGGACGCGATGCAGTGGCACGACGGGATGCTGCGGTGGGGCGTCTTCGACGGCGGCACGCTCGTCGCGAAGCTGAACGACCGCGACTACGCCAGCGGGATCCGCGGCCGGGACGTGCGCACGGCCGGCATCGCGGCCGTCGTCGTGGCGCCCGAGTATCGCGGTCGCGGGCTCGGCGGTACGGCTGATGACGCATGCGATGCACGCGGCCAGCGAGCGTGGCGTGCCGATCTCCACGCTGTTCCGCACGGTGCCCGCGATGTATCGCGGCCTGGGCTACGAGCAGGTGGCGGAGCAGGTCACCGGCGAGTTCCCGGCGGCGGCGCTGAGCCGGCTGCGGGTGCCGCCGGGCGTCGTTCCTGCGCCGCGCGACCGAGGCCGACGGGCCGGCGATCCGCGCCGTCTACCGGCGAATCGTCGAGGCGGGCTCGTGTCTGCTGACCCGCACCGGGCCGAACTTCCCGGCCTCCGACGCGGAGCTCATCGCGTCGTTCGACGGCATCAGCCTGGCCTGCGACGCGGATGGCGGGGCCGGCGGGCAGGTCCTCGGGTACGCGAGCTGGCGCCGCGGCACCGGATTCGGGCGCGGCGCGGCGCTGGACGTCAGCGATCTGCTGGCCCTGCGCGGACCGGCGCTCGTCGCGCTGCTCGCGACCGTCGGTTCCTTCGAACCGGTCACCCCCGCGATCCGCATCCGCACGTCGGGCCAGGACCCGCTCTTCTGGGTTGCGCCGGGCGCCGGCTGGACGGTGCACGATGTCCAGCCGTACATGCTGCGGGTGCTCGACCTCCCGGCCGCCGTCGAGGCCGCGGGCTGGCCGCCCGGGATGGACGCGGCCGTCGACTTCTCCGTCGTCGACCCGCTGTGCCCGTGGCACGACGGGCGGCACCGGCTCGAGATCGCCGGCGGGCGTGGCAGTCTCACGCGTTTCGAGGGATCGGCCGAGGTGCCGGTGATGACCCCGCAGGGGCTGGCAGTTCTCCTGGCCGGTGGCGGGAGCGCCGCCGCGATGCGGCGCGCGGGCCTGCTCGACGGCGTGACCAACTCCGACGCGGTCCTGGACCTGATCATGTCCGGGCCGCACCCGGCGATCCTGGACTTCTTCTAGCGGTTGGCCTGCACCGGCACCGGGCACGACGGTCCGCTCGCCGGGTTCTGTCAGAATCGCTCCCCGTGAAGACGTTCGAGTCGCTGTTCGCCGAGCTGGCGGACCGGGCGGAGCACCGTCCGCCGGGGTCCGCCACGGTAGCGGCGCTCGACGCCGGGGTGCACGCGCAGGGCAAGAAGGTGCTGGAGGAGGCCGGCGAGGTGTGGCTGGCCGCCGAACACGAGGGCGACGAGGCGTTGGCGCTCGAGATCTCGCAGCTGTTGTACCGCGTGCAGGTGCTGATGATCGGGCGCGGGCTCACGCTGCAGCAGGTCTACGAGCATCTGTAGCTCCCTGCCCGCCGCTCCCGCCTGCCCCCCGCCCGCACCCGGCCGTCGTGGCCGCCGTTTCGAGGAGAAGTACCGCCATGTTGAGAGTCGCCGTGCCGAACAAGGGCACGCTGAGCGAGCCCGCCGCCGAGATGCTCATCGAGGCGGGCTACCGGCAGCGGCACGAGTCGCGCGACCTGTCCGTCCTCGACCCCGCCAACGACGTCGAGTTCTTCTTCCTCCGCGCCAAGGACATCCCGGTCTACGTCGGCTCCGGTGAGCTGGACCTCGGCATCACCGGCCGGGACCTCGCGCTCGAGTCCGGCGCGCCGGTCGAGGAGCTCATCGGCCTGGGCTTCGGCTACTCGTCATTCCGTTACGCCGCCCCGGTGGACCGGGACTGGCACGTCGCGGATCTCGCGGGCGCCCGCGTGGCCACGTCCTACCCGAATCTCGTTCGTCAGGACCTCGCCGCGCACGACATCGCCGCCGACGTCATCCGCCTCGACGGCGCCGTGGAGATCTCCGTGCAGCTCGGGGTCGCCGACGCGATCGCCGACGTCGTCGAATCGGGGCGGTCGCTGCGTCAGCACGGGCTGTCTGGCGTTCGGGGACGTCATCTGCCAGTCCGAGGCGGTCCTGCTGTCGCGAATGGACGCGCAGCTGAACGGGGCCGAACGGCAGTTGCGCAGCCGGCTGCAGGGCGTGGTCTTCGCGCAGCAGTACGTGATGCTCGACTACGACTGCCCGACCGAGCTCGTGCCGCGCGCCACCGCGATCACGCCCGGGCCTGGAGTCGCCGACCGTGCTGCCGTTGGCCGAGCCGAACTGGTCGGCCGTGCGGGCGATGGTCCGCCGGGAGGAGTCGAACCCGGTGATGGATGCCTCGTACGAGATCGGCGCGCGCGCGATCCTCGCCTCCGACATCCGGTCCTGCCGGCTCTGAGCGCGCGCGACCGGCGGCCGCCCGGCAGGTCAGACGTCGGCAGCGGTCGCCGCGGTGCGCGGCCGCGGCGCTCGGCAGTTCGCCGCCGCGGAGCGGCCGGCTGCGGCCGGCTCCCGGGTGGCCGGGGTAGGGCGGCGGCGTGCCGCCCCACTCCGGACAGATCGACTGGTGCACGCACCAGTCGCAGCCCTTGCTGCGCCGCGGCGGGGAAGTTTCCGGTCTCGAGGGCGCGGCGGACGGTCCGCCAGAGTGCGATGACCCCGCCTCGAAGCGCGAGCAACTCCGCCTCCGACGGCGTGTACTGCAGCGAGCGCACGTCGCCGAGGTAGATCAGTTTCAGCTGCGACGGCACGACCCCGCGCAGCCGATAGATCATCAGCGCGTAGAACTTCAACTGGTACAGCGCCTTCGCCTCGAAATCCGGATCGGGGGAGGCGCCGGTCTTGTAGTCGACGATCCGCAACTCGCCGGTGGCGGCGCAGGTCGAGCCGGTCGACGAAGCCGCGGAGCGGGACCCCCTCGGCGATCTCGACCTCGATGGCGAACTCGCATGCCTCGGGCGTGAGGCGGCGCGGATCCTCGAGGCTGAAGTAGGACCGCACCAGATCCTCGGCGGACGCCAGCCACGCGTCGAGATCCTCGTCGGCACCAGACCCGCGAGCTCTGGGTATTCCTCGATGAGCTCTTGCCAGACCAGGCCGATCGACGCGGCGGCCGCGTCGGGCGTCCGGTCGGGGCCGGGTCGGCCGAACATCTGCTCCAGCACCGCGTGCACGAGCGTGCCGCGCACGGCCGGCGCGCTCGGCGACTCGGGCAGTCGGTCGACGGCGCGGTAACCGGTAGAGCAGCGGGCAGGTCTTGAAATCGCTGGCGCGCGACGGCGACAGCGCGAGCGGGCGGCGCGGTCGCGCGGCGGTGTCGCCGCTGGGGAGCGGGTCGGCGGGGTGCGCGGCGTCGGTCGGATCGACGCCGGGCGCGAGGTTCCCCGGCACATCGACCGCCAGTACCGACATGACCTCACGCTAGGACACCACCCCGACAGCGCCGCCGAAGCGACCCGCGCGTCGCGACGCAAGCCTCGGCGGCCCACGTCCGCGCGGGATTCGGTCGTCTGCACAAGGGTTCGGCGGCTTGTGCGGATGAGCAAGTCCTTGTGCGGATGTCGGGACCCGCCGCGATGGCGACGGTAACGCCAGTCGCGCGCCGTCGGACCGGCCGCGCGCCGTCCGCCGGATCGGATCCGCTCACCCCGGCACTACCCTGCGGAGGTGAAACGGCGCGACGGGATCCGTGACGACGGGTCGCAGAGTTCGGACCCCGACGGGTCCCCGCGCGTCCCAGGTGCGGACGCCACGCGGACCGCCCGCGCGCCCGGCTCCGATCGCGACCGGCCCTCGCGCACCCTCGAGATGCTGTCCGGCCGTCGCGGAATCCCGGTGGGCCGACTGGCTGGCATCCCGATCCTCGTGGCGCCGTCGTGGGTGCTATCGGTCGCAGTGATCACGGCGCTCGGCGTGCCCGTCGTCTCGCAGGTCGTCCCCGGAACCAGCACCGGTGTCGCCGTCGCAGTCTCGATTCTTCTCGGCGTCCTGCTGGGCGCCAGCGTTCTCGCGCACGAACTCGGTCACTGCATGGCCGCGCGCCTGCTCGGCGTCCCGGTGTTCGGGGTGCGCCTCTACCTTCTCGGCGGCGTGTCCGAGCTGGCGCGACTGCCGCGCTCACCGCGCGAGGAGGCGATCATCGCCGGCGCCGGGCCTGCCGTGTCCGCGGTCCTGGCCGGCCTGTTCTGGGCGCTGATGCAGAGCGTGTCGGCCAACACCGTCGGCTGGCTGCTGCTCACCTTGCTCGCGCTCGCCAACGGCGTCGTCGCCGTGTTCGACCTGTTGCCGGCACCTCATCCTCGGCACCGGCCGCGACGCGCCGGATCCGCGCGAGGCCGGTCTGGCCGACTTCCCGACGACGACGGTCGAGGCGCTGTGCGCGGAACCGGGCGACGACGACCCGCCTTCCCGCCCGACTGGGAGGCCCGCCAGGCGGCCTGGGGCCCCCCGTCGGCCGACGAGGTCTTCGAGCTCATCTTCACGAGCGGCACGACCGGCACGCCGAAGGGCGTGATGCTGACCCACGACAACGTCGTCGCGTCCATCGAGTCGTTCCACCGGATCGTCCCGCCGATGGACCACCGGATCGTCTCGCTCCTGCCGCTCAGCCACCTGCTCGAGCAGGCCGTCGGCCTGTACTACGCGCTCGATGTCGGGCGCCGACATCCTGTACGTGCGCAGCCGCAACCCGCGGGTCATCTTCGATGCGCTGCGCGACCACCGGGTCACGAGCATGGTCGTCGTCCCGCAGGTCCTCGACCTGTTCTGGAGCGCCATCGAGCGCGAGGTCGACAAGCGCGGCCGCCGGGCGAGCTTCGAGCGCCTCCGTGGCATCGCCCGCCACCTGCCGATGGCGATCCGGCGCCGCGCTGTTCCGGAGCGTCCACCCGCAGCTCGGCGGCTCGTTCCGCCTGTTCCTGTCATCGGGGGCGTTCCTGCCGCCGGCCTTGCGCGGGCCTGGGACGACCTCGGGGTCATGGTCCTCCAGGGCTACGGCTCGACGGAGACCGGCACCGGCACGTGCACGACGCTCGACGACCCGGGCCCGGGCACGGTCGGGCGGGTCCCGGCGGGCATCGAGATGCGCATCGTCGACACCGGGGAGATCCAGTTCCGCGGCCGGACCGTCTTCGCCGGCTACTGGCAAGCGCCCGAGCTGACCGCCCAGGCCTTCACGGACGACGGCTGGTATCGGACCGGCGACCTCGGCCACCTCGATCCCGACGGCCGGCTCGTCCTGAGCGGCCGGATCAAGGACATCATCGTCCTGCCCAACGGCTTCAACGTGTACCCCGAGGATCTCGAGAACGCGCTCCGGGAGGCGGGGCTGCGCGATGCGGTCATCGTGGAGACCCAGCCCGGCCGGATCGAGGCGGTCGTCCTCGAGGATGCCGAAGCGACGCCCGACGTCTTCCGCGCCCGCATCGATGGCGCGATCAAGGTCGGCCAACGCCCGGCTCGGGCCGAGCCAGCGGATCGTCGGCTGGCGGGCCTGGCCGGCCGAGGACTTCCCGCGGACCCACACGCTCAAGATCAAGCGCGATCCGGTCCGCCACTGGGCCGCGGCCGACGCCCCGCTGCCGGTTCGCGACGCGACGACCGTGACGCCGGTCTAGTTCGGGACCGGGATCCCGGTCCCGAGCGTCTCGAGCGCGACCTGGATGTCCGGTGTGCGCGGATCGTCGGCCCCATCAGGGTTCCAGGAGTACAGGACGATCGTGGGGCCCAGCTGGCGGATGACGTGGCGCGTCCCGATGGGCGTCTGGACCTTGCCCGGACCGCTCGCCAGGTAGGCCGCCTGGTCCGCCCCGGCGGCGGCCGCGCGCTGCTGGTCGGCCAGGTCGTACACGGCGATGTAGCCGTGGGTCGGCTCGTCCGGCAGGACGACCTGGTAGATCGCCCGCGGCGTCGCGGCCAGTGCCGGCCCCTCGGCCGGCCGGTACGGCACCTGCGGATCGGATAGGACGAGGTTCTGTTCGCCCAGCACGCGCACCAGCTCGGCCCGGGTGACCGCGACCGCCGGCGTGATCGACGCCATCGGCGCCGGCGTGGCGATCGGGTAGGTCGGGCCGGCCGGGCTGGCCGTGCCGGTGGCACACCCGCTGAGGGCGAGCACCAGCGCGCCCCCGGCCACCACATGCGAGATCCGCCGACGTGACGGCGGCGCACCGCGGTCGTCACCCCGGTGGCCACGAGAACGACCGTCCGCCCATGAGGTGGATGTGCAGGTGGTCGACCGTCTGCCCACCCCACTGCCCGACGTTGGTGACCAGGCGGTAGCCGCCGTCGGCCAGGCCGAGGGACCGCGCCAGGTCGGCGGCGACCCCGAACAGTCGCCCTAGCAGCGCCCCGTCGGCCTCGGTCAGCGCCAGGGCGGACGCGATGTGCCGGCGCGGGATGAGCAGGATGTGGGTCGGCGCCCGCGGCTGGATGTCGCGGATGGCGATGACCCGCTCATCGTCGTGGACCATCGTGGCCGGGATCTCGCCCGCCGCGATCCGGCAGAACAGGCAGGTGGGGTCCATCGCGTCGTCGACTTGTTCGGTCGAGCGGTCGCCGGCGTCCGGCGCATCGGCGACGTCTGGCGCCTCGTCGGTCATCGAGTCGTCCCTCCTACCAGATCGTCGGCTTCGTGCTCATCAGGAACCCGATCGTGCCCACCAGCCCGGCCATGAGGTAGGACACGTAGCGCTGCCGTCGGGCTCGCGCCTGCCACGCCTTGTCGTCGGCCGCGGCCTTGACCCCGATCAGCCGGCGCAGGTTCGGGCGCTGGATGAAGAAGGCGATGCCGAGGTTGACGAAGTAGATGGTCAGCGCGACCAGGAGCCACGGCTGCTGGAGCATCGTCGGGCCAAGGACGCTGACCATGAGGATGCCCGTGATGGCCAGGCCGGCCCCGATCACGACGGTGCCGTGCGACTGCCCCCACAGCAGCGTCCGCACGACCCGGCTCTCCGACTCGACCGTCGCCCGTCGGGTCCGCAGGGCGAACGGGAGGAGGAGCGACGGCAGGAACAGGCAGACGGCCAGGGTGATGTGGGTGACCAGCAGGATCGGGAACACGGAGACGGGCATCGCGACCGATCGTAGCGGTCCCGGCCTGGACCGTCAGGATGGCCGTCGAGCCTCCAGCGCCACCCAGTCGCCCTCGGCGGTCCGCGCGGCGATCTCGAGACCGGCCGCCTCGAACGCGGACCGGACCTCCGCCTCGCGGTCGATGAAGATCCCGGAGGCGACGAGCGTCCCGCCGCGACGGATCGCGTCGCGGAGCTCGCCGGCCAGCGGCACAAGGACGCCGGCGATGAGATTGGCCAGGACGACGTCGAACGGTGGCTCGCCCGTCGGCAGGCTGCCCACCCGCGCCGTGATCCGCCGGGCCAGATGGTTCCGCCGGGCGTTGGCCGACGTCGCCTCGGCGGCGATCGGGTCCGTGTCGACGCCGAGGGCGGTCGACCCGCCGAGGGCCAGGGCGGCGATGGCCAGGATCCCCGACCCGCAGCCGACGTCGAGGACGCGCGCACCGGCCAGGCGTCCGTCGTCGGCCAGTGGCTCCAGGCCGGCCAGGCATAGCCGCGTCGTCGGGTGGAGGCCGGTCCCGAAGGCCATGCCCGGGATCCATGGCGATGACCACGTCGTCAGGCTGGCGTCGATGCCGGCGCCAGGTGGGCCGGATGACCAGGCGGCGACCGACGCGCAGGACCGGGAAGTACGCCTTCCACGCCGTCGGCCCAGTCCTCCTCGTGGACGAGCCGCGTCCGGAGCTCGCCGATGTCGCGCAAGCCGAAGGCCTGGAGGTGCCCGAGTGCCTCGCTGACCTCGACCGCGGCGTGCTCCGCGGCGGCCGCGTCGCGAGCTGGGACGTAGCCGCGGACGATGGCCGGCCGGGTCGGGTCGATGCGAGCCCCCAGCCCCTCCTCGACGAGCTCGAAGGCCGGCTCGACGGTCGTGCCGCCGGCGGCCACCCGGCCCAGGATCTCGCTGACCGTCTCGACCGCCTCGAGATCCGCCTCGACCGACAGCTCGAGCCAGGCGCCGGCGGTCGACGTCTCGTCAGCCGAGCGCGTCACGGACCTTGTCGAAGAACCCTCCGGTGTCGTGGACCTCGTCGCCCGATTCCTCGGCATAGGCCTCGAGCAGCTCGCGCTGCTTCTTGGTCAGCTTGGTCGGGACGACGACATCGACGAGGACGTGCAGGTCGCCGCGCGCTCCGCTCCGGCGCAGGTGGGGCACGCCCTTGCCGCGCAGCCGGATCTCCGTGTCGGGCTGGGTCCCGGGCTTGATCTCGACCTCCTCGTCGCCGTCGACGGTCGGGATCGTGATGCGGGTCCCGAGGGCGGCCTGGGCGATCGAGATCTTCGCCTCGTGGTAGAGCTCGGTGCCATCGCGGGTCAGGCTCGGGTGCGGCGCGACGTGGACCGCGACGTACAGGCTCCCCGGCGGGCCGCCGCGCGCGCCGACCTCGCCCTCGTTGGTCAGGCGGATCTGGTGGCCCTCGTCGATGCCCGGCCGGGATGTTGACCCGGAGCGTCCGCTTGCGCTCGATCCGCCCGTCGCCGTGGCACGTCTCGCAGGGTGTCTCGACGATCTTGCCCTCGCCCCGGCAGCGTGGGCAGGCGCTGACATTGACCATCTGGCCGAGCATCGTCTGGCGGACGCTGCGGACCTCGCCGCGACCCTCGCACTGGGGACAGGTGACCGGGTCGGTCCCGGGCTTGGCGCCCGTGCCGCTGCACGTCTCGCATCGGTCGAGGACGCGGAACTCGATCTCCTTCTCGGTGCCCCGGATGGACTCCTCGAAGGTGATCCGGAGGTCGTAGCGCAGGTCGGCCCCGGGCTGCGGCCGGCCACGCCGCGCGGACCCCGCCCCCGCCCCGCCGAAGAACGCGTCGAAGATGTCGCTGAACCCGCCGAAGCCCTCGAACCCCTGGCCGGCGCCACCGGCCCCGCCATCCATGCCCGCCCGCCCGAACATGTCGTAGCGCTGGCGTCGATCGGGGTCGGACAGGACCTGATAGGCCTCGTTGATCTCCTTGAATCGCTCCTGGGCCTCGGGCTCCGTGTTGACGTCCGGATGCCACTGCTGGGCGAGCTTGCGGAAGGCGCGCTTGATCTCGGCGTCACTGGCGCCGCGCTCGACGCCGAGCACCTCATAGAGATCGCGTTCCGTGGTGGCCATCGATTGGGAAGTCTACGCACCGGACCCGAACGGCGCGGCCGGCTCGGTCAGACGCCGCCGGCCAGCGTCCTGGCCCGCTCCATGACCGCGTCGAACATCGCCGGCGTCAGCCGACCCGTGAACGTGTTCTGCTGCGAGGGGTGGTACGAGCCGAGGAGGACGTATGGGCCGACCACGACCTCGGCGCCATGCCCGAACCGCGCCGCCGGCCCAGCCGCGGCCGGCCGATGGCCGAGGGCCGCCAGGGCGCGCAGGCCCGCCGCCCAGCCGAACGCGCCGAGCGCGACGACGACCCGGACCGATGGCAGGAGCCCGATCTCCCGCTCGAGGAACGGCGCACAAGTGTCCCGCTCGGCCGGTGTCGGCTTGTTGGCCGGCGGCGCGCAGCGGACGGCCGCCGCGATGTACACCCCGGCCAGGGTCAGGCCGTCGTCGGCGCGGCGCGAGGACGGCCGGTCGGCCAGGCCGGCCCGGTGCAGCGCGGCCCACAGGAAGTCGCCGCTGGCGTCGCCGGTGAACACGCGGCCCGTCCGATTGCCGCCGTGGGCGGCCGGGGCCAGGCCGAGCAGGAGGATCCCGGCATCCGGGTCGCCGAACCCCGGCACCGGCCGTCCCCAGTAGGTCTCGTCCCGGAACCGGGCGACCTTGTCGCGGGCGACCACCTCGCGCCAGGCGACGAGTCGCGGACAGCGCCGGCACGCGACGATCTCCCCGGTCAGGGCGGCCAGCCCCGCGGCCGTGCCCGCGGTCACTTCAGCAGGAGCTGATCCAGCCGCCGCGACACGATGACCAGCCCGACGATGCCCATGATCGTCAGGTAGGCGACGTTGATGAAGAGGTCCGGGCCGACGTCGCCGACCGTCAGCGACCGGATGAGGTCGACGCCCTGGTAGAGCGGCGTGACCCGGACGATGGCCTGCAGGCCCGGCGGGTAGGTCTCGATCGGGTAGAACGTCGCCGAGAACAGGAACAGCGGCAGCACGACGAGCTGGATGAGGTCGAAGTCCTGCCATGTCTTCATGAACGAGGTCGCGGCCATGCCGACCGCCCCGAACGCGAACCCGACGAGCAACGCTGCGGGCACGGCCAGCACGACCCACGGCGAGACGACGAGGCTCAGGACGACCATGACGACCATGAACCCGACGGCATACAGGCCACCCCGGATGAGCGCCCAGACCAGCTCGCCGACCGCGACGTCGCCGGGTGACAGCGGGGTCGCCAGGATGGCGGTGAAGGTCTTGTTGTAGTTGAGCTTGAAGAAGAAGTTGAACGTGCTCTCGCTGATCGCGCCGTTCATCGCCGCACTGGCCAGCAGGGCCGGCGCGACGAAGAGCTGGTACGGGATGGGCTCGCCGCCGGGTCCCGGGACGTCGCCGATCAGGGCGCCCAGGCCGAAGCCGATGGACAGCAGGTAGAAGAGCGGCTCGAAGAAGCCCGAGAAGATGACGATCCAGCCGTGCCGGTAGACCAGCAGGTTGCGTTCGATGAGGTGGAGCGAACGCCGGCTCCCGATGAGCAGGCCGCTGGTCAGCGGGAAGGCGGTCATCCACGCACCAGCGCGGTCGACACGGTCCGGACCGCCCACCACGTCCCGACGATGATGAAGCCGATGAGGAAGGCGAGGTGGATGACGGCCATGACTGGCTCCTCGCCGATGACGCCCAGGGACAGCGCGCGCGACAGCGCTACGCCATGCCACAAGGGCGTGATCCAGGCCAGCGGCTGGAGCAACGTCGGCAGCGACTCGACCGGGTAGAACGTCCCCGAGAACAGGAACAGTGGGGTGATCCCGAACCGGAAGACGGCATTGAACTTCTCCGGCGTCTTCTGGGTCGCGCAGAAGGCCATGATCGGCGCGGCGAAGGCCAGCCCGGTCAACGCCCCGACCGGGATGGCCAAGACGACGAGCGGCGACACGGCCGCCCCGAAGGCGACGATGACGACGGTGAAGACGCTGGCGATGAGCAGCATCCGGGCGCCGATCCAGGCCAGGTTGCCGAGGGTCACGTCCGGCCCGCTGATCGGCGCGGCATACATCGCGTGGAAGATCCGCGACCAGCGCAGGCCGGACATCATCGGGAAGGCCGCTTCGAACGCGGCCGACTGCATGCACGTCGCGGCGAGCAGCCCGGGCGCCAGGAACTCGAGGTAGGTGAACCCGCCGAGCGACGCGACGGCCGCTCCGTCATCGACGTACGAGCCCAGGCCCAGGCCCATCGCGGTCAGGAACAGGACCGGCGTCAGGAACGAGCTGAAGATGCTCGCCCGGAACGTCCGCTTGTACTGCAGGTAGCGGTGCTCGAAGACCCGGCCGATGCCCGGCCCGACCCCGACCGCCGTCATCGATGTCATCGCCGGCCTACTCGATGAGCGAGCGGCCGGTCAGCCGCAGGAAGACATCCTCGAGCGAGGAGCGGCGGACCAGGACCTGCTCGGGCTCGAGGCCTCGGGCATGGGCCGCGGCCACGGCGGCCTCGCCGTCGTCGGCGTAGAGCAGGACCCGGTCGGGCAGGCGCTCGATCCGTTCGGCCAGGCCATCGAGCTGCCCGTCGAGCGTCTCCTGGACCCCGGGCGGGAAGCGCAGCTCGGTCACCTCGCGGGTCGAGTACTGGGCGATGAGCTCGCGCGGCGAGCCCTCCGCGACGATCTTGGCCTTGTCCATGACGACCAGCCGGTCGCAGAGCTGCTCGGCCTCGTCCATGTAATGGGTCGTCAGGACGAGCGTCACCCCGCGCTGCTTGAGCCGGTACAGCCGGTCCCACAGGAGGTGTCGGGCCTGCGGGTCGAGGCCGGTGGTCGGCTCGTCGAGCAGGAGGACGTCCGGCTCGTTGATGAGCGACCGGGCGATGGTCAGGCGTCGCTTCATGCCGCCGGACATGTGCTCCACCTGGTCGCCGGCCCGTTCGGTCAGCTGGGCGAAGTCCAGGAGCTCGTCCGCCCGACGGGCGCACTCGGCCCGACTGAGGCCGAAGTAGCGACCGTAGATGAGCAGGTTCTCGCGGACGCTGAGCTCGGTGTCGAGCGTGTCCTGCTGCGGGACGACGCCGAGCCTGGCACGGATCCGCGACCCATCCCGGACCGGGTCCAGGTCGAGGATCCGGAGCGTGCCGTCGGACACCGGCGAGACGCAGCCGATCATCCGCATCGTCGAGGTCTTGCCGGCGCCGTTGGGCCCCAGGAATCCGAACGATTCGCCGGGCGCGACGTCGAAGTCGATGCCATCGACGGCGGTGAAGTCACCGAACCGCTTGGTCAGGCCGCGGGCATGGATGAGCGAGGTCGTCGGCGTCGAGCTGGGGGTGGGCACCGGCGCCGACACGGTCGAGGTGTCGGGCATTGGGGGCGCATCATACGACCATCGTCGCACCGGGGTGCGACGCCTCTCCCCGGCCACCGATCCGCTACCAGGTGCCGGGCCCAAAACGTGCTACAGTGCAGTAGCACGACCCGTCGGCCGGCATGACGCCGGCCCGGTCTCCGTCGCTGCAGGAGCTACGTCCATGGCGACCATGCCCGAACCCGTCGCCGAGCTGCTCGATGCGGCGCTCGTCGGCGAGCTGACCGTCGTCGACCAGCGCGGCCGACCCGTGACCTATCCCCTCATCCCGTTGTGGGACGGCGAGCACGTGTACATGACCTCGTCGACGCTGTTCAGCCGCAAGCTCGAGCACATCGACGCGAACCCGCACGTGTCGGTCTCGATCACCGACCCGGTCGCCGTCGGCGGGCGGACCGACCGGGCGACGATCCAGGGCGATGCCCGGGTCATCGCCGACGATCCGCACGGCGGCTGGGAGCGACTCCTGCCGATCTGGTCGGCCAAGGAGCCGGCCATCGTCGCGTTCCTCAAGGCCCGGGTGGCGCTGCCGCTGTTCTTCGAACGCGCGCTCATCGAGATCACGCCACGCCGGGCGTCGTACTGGGCCGACGGCGATGCCGCCCAGCCGCCGATCGTGACCGAGCTCGACGAGGCCGTCCGATGACCGCCACGACGACGCCCGTGCCCACCACCCCGTTCGTCGCCGATGGACGGAGCACGCCCGAGCTCGATGCCCGCGCCGGCCTGGCCAAGCTCGCGACGTACCCGTACCTGATCGCCACCTGGGTCGGCGACGATGGCTATCCGATGAGCGTCGCCGTCACGGCGACCGTCGATGTCGATGGCGGCACGGCGACCTTCGCGCCGCCGGCCGGGCCGGTCGTGGCCACCGACGGCGACGTCTCCCTGACCGGCTCGCACATCCGGCCGCAGCCGGGCTACGGCTACGACGAGCGGCGCCACGTGACGGTGTGGGGCCGCGCGACGTCGGCGCCCGACGGTTCCCTGGTCCTCGCCGCGCGTTCTGCCTGGGGCTGGGACGAGGCCGAGGTCCCGTTCTTCGAGTACTCGGAGCGGAACCTGCCCCAGTCGCGCAAGTACTTCGACGCCCTGTCGGCCGAGCGCGGGACGCCGGTCAAGCCCCGGCTGTCGTTCGGGTTCCTGACGCTCCGGGCGACCCGCCTACCGTTCCTCACGGCGACCGTCATCCCGGTCCTGCTCGGCATCCTGATCGCCGCGACGCACGGGCTCTTCGACCTGAGCGCGGCCGTGCTGACCGTGATCGGGGCGTGCTTCGTCCAGCTCGGGCTGAACGTCGCGAACGACGTGTTCGACACGGTCCAGGGGGCCGACGACGCGAACGTCACGCCGACCCAGTTCAGCGGCGGCTCGCGGGTCATCCAGTACGGCCTCGTGACGCTGCGGCAGATGGCGACGCTGGCGACGCTGTTCTACGTCCTGGCCGGAGTCATCGGGCTCGTGCTCCTGGCGACGCATGGGTCGCCCGCCCTGCTCATCATCGGCATCGTCGGCTTCATCGTGTCGCTCGGCTACACCGCACCGCCGCTGAAGTTCGTCTACCGCGGGCTCGGCGAGGTCGCGGTCGCCATCGGCTTCGGACCGCTGATGCTGCTTGGCGCGTATGTCGTGCAGTCGGGCGGGGCGCTGGCCTGGGAGCCGTTCGTGGCGTCCATCCCGGTCGCGATCCTCGTGGCGATGATCCTGTACGTCAACGAGATCCCCGACCGGCGCGGCGATGCCCGGGTCGGGAAGCGGACCCTGCCGGTCCGGCTGGCGCGCGAGACGGTCATCGCCGGCTACAACGTCGCCGTGGCCTTGGCCTATGCGGCGCTCGTCGTCGGGGTCGCGCTCGGCATCCTGCCGCTGCCGACCCTGCTCATGCTCCTGACCATCCCGCTCGCGCTCAGCGTGTCGCGGGGCCTCCGCCCGAACTACGACAACCCGTACGGCCTGATGGCGATCATGGGCCTGAACGTCCAGCTCCACCTGCGGGCCGGGCTGCTGCTCATCGCCGCCTACGTCGTGGTCATCGTCCTCGGCGCCGTGGCTCCCACCGTGGACCTGTTCCTGGGCTGACCCGGGACCTGCGGCCCCGGACATGGAACGGCCCGGACCGGCGAACCGATCCGGGCCGTGACCCTGATCTGCGAGGGGCCGCGGAGGCCTAGACCTCCTTGAACTCGCCCTCGACCGCCTCCTCGCCTTCGGGCGCCGCGCCCTCGGCCTCGGCCTCGCCAGCGCCATCGGCCGAGCCGTCGCCGGACGTGCCGTCGCCGGAGCCGTTCGCCGAGGCATCGGCCGCGGACGCCTGGTAGGCGGCCGTCGAGATGCGCTGGAGGATCTCGGCCAGGGACGTCATCCCGTTCCGGATCGCCTCGATGTCGGAACCCTTGAGCGCCTCGCGCAGCGATGCGACCGAGTTCTCCACCTCGAGCTTGTCCTCGGACGAGACCTTGTCGCCCAGATCCTTGACCGTCCGCTCGGCCTGGAAGGTCAGGGCCTCCGCCTGGTTGCGGATCTCGACCTCCTCGCGCCGCTGGCGGTCCTCCTCGGCGTGCTCCTGGGCGTCGCGGACCATCTGGTCCACGGCGCTCTTGTCGAGCATCGACGAGGCGGTGATCCGGACCTGCTGCTCCTTGCCGGTCGCCCGGTCCTTGGCCTTGACGTCGAGGATGCCGTTGGCATCGATGTCGAAGGTGACCTCGATCTGGGGCACGCCGCGCGGGGCGGGCGGGATCCCGTCGAGGATGAACCGGCCGAGCGTCTTGTTGTCGGCGGCGAAGTCGCGCTCGCCCTGGAGGACGTGGATCTCGACCTGGTTCTGGTTGTCCGACGCGGTCGAGAAGACCTGCGACTTCGACGTCGGGATGGTCGTGTTGCGCTCGATGAGCTTGGTCATGACGCCGCCGAGGGTCTCGATACCGAGCGACAGCGGGGTCACGTCGAGGAGCAGGACGTCCTTGACGTCACCGGCCAGGACGCCGGCCTGGATGGCCGCGCCGATGGCCACGACCTCGTCCGGGTTGACGCCCTTGTGCGGCTCCTTGCCCCCGAACATCGCCTTGACCGCGTCGACGACGGCCGGCATCCGGGTCATGCCACCGACGAGGATGACCTCGTCGATGTCGCCGGGCTTGAGGCCCGAGTCCTTGAGCGCGGCCTTGACCGGACCCTCGGTCTTCTTGACCAGGTCGGCGACGAGGTCTTCGAGCTTGGCCCGGGTCAGCGACACGACGAGGTGCTTGGGCCCGGTCGCGTCGGCCGTGATGTAGGGCAGGTTGATCTCGGTCGTCGACGTGGTCGACAGCTCGATCTTGGCCTTCTCGGCGGCCTCCTTGAGGCGCTGGAGGGCCTGCTGATCCTTGCCCAGGTCGATGCCCTGGTCCTTCTTGAACTCGGCCAGCAGCCAGTCGATGACCCGCTGGTCGAAGTCGTCGCCACCGAGGTGGGTGTCGCCGTTGGTCGCCTTGACCTCGAAGACGCCCTCGCCCAGCTCGAGGATCGAGATGTCGAACGTGCCGCCACCCAGGTCGTAGACGGCGATCTTCTCGTCGCCCTTCTTGTCCAGGCCGTAGGCCAGGGCCGAGGCGGTCGGCTCGTTGATGATCCGCTTGACCTCGAGACCGGCGATCCGGCCGGCGTCCTTGGTCGCCTGGCGCTGGGTGTCGTCGAAGTAGGCCGGGACGGTGATGACCGCCTCGGTGATCTTCTCGCCGAGGTACGCCTCCGCGTCGGTCTTCAGCTTCTGGAGGACCATCGCGCTGATCTCGGGCGGGGTGTACGACTTGCCGTCGGCGAGCTTGACCGCCACGCCGTCCGACTTGGCGTCCTTGTCGACCTCGTACGGAACGAGGTCACGCGAGTGCTTGACTTCGGGGTCGTCGAACCGGCGGCCCATGAAGCGCTTGATGGAGAAGACCGTGTTGCCCGGATTGGTGACCGCCTGGCGCTTGGCCAGCTGGCCGACCAGCCGCTCGCCGGTCTTGGTGAAGGCGACGACGCTCGGGACGGTCCGTCCGCCCTCCGCCGACGCGATGACGGTCGGCTCGCCGCCTTCCATCACGGCGACGACCGAGTTCGTCGTGCCGAGGTCGATGCCGATGATCTTGCCCATGGTCGCTGTGTGCTCCTCGCTCTCGTGGATCAGTTCGGAAGGGTGTCGTTGGTGATCGCCGGCTCGCCCGCGGCGACGGCCACGAGGGCCGGCCGCAGGACGCGGTCGCGCAGCTTGTAGCCGCGCCGGATCTGCTCGACGATCTCGCCCTCGGGTCGTCCCGAGCCCGGGACGTTGGCGATGGCGTCGTGCTGGCGCGGATCGAACGGGGTGCCGGGTCCGGCCTCGATGGGCGTGACGCCCTCGCTCTCGAGAAGCGTCCGCAGCTTGCGGTCGATGGCGCTCACGCCCTCGAACCAGGGGTCCCCGGCGATCGACTCGGGCCGGGCCTCGATGGCCAGGTCGAAGTCATCGGCCAGGCTCAGGACCTTGCGGATGAGGTCTTCGGCCGCCAGCCCGAGGTCGCGCTGGCGCTCCTCGGTGGTCCGGCGGCGGAAGTTCTGGAACTCGGCTCGCTCGCGCTGGAGTGCGCCAAGGTACTCGTCGGCCTGCTGGGTCACGGCCGCGTTCTCGGCCTGGAGGGCTTCGATGTCGGCGAGCAGCTTGGTCGGCGAGACGTCGATCTCGTCGGCGCGCTCCTGCGCGCGGGTGCGTTGGCTAGGCATACAGGTGGTCCACCAGTTCGTTCATCAGGCCGGACACGAAGCGAACCGTGCCGATGGCCTGGGGATAGCTCATGCGGGTCGGACCCAGGACGCCGACCACGCCGATGGCCCGACCGGGCCGACCGTACGGGGCGAGGATGAGCGACACGTCGCGCATCTCCAGCGGGCGGTTCTCGCCGCCGATGAAGACCTGGATCCGGCCGGCGCCGGACACCGTGCCGACCAGCTCGCCAAGGTACGCGCGGTTCTCCAACGCGGTGAAGACCTGCCGGAGCTTGTCGCTCTGCGCGAACTCCGGGGCCTCCATGACGTTGAGCAGGCCATCGCTGAAGACCTCCTCGACCGCCGCGGCGTCGTAGTCGCGCAGGATCCGGACGATGCGCTCGCCGACCCGCCGGGCGACGCGCTCGATGGCGTCATCGGCGTTGAGCCGGGCCAGGACGTCCTCGGCCTGGCTCGCCGTCCGCTCCGCGAGCCGCTCGTTGAGCAGGCCGGCCACGCGGTTGAGCGTGCCCTGGTCGACGGCGTCGGTCTCGTCGAGCCCCACGGCCGACTGCTTGATCGCGCCCTCGCGCAGCACGAGGATGAGGCTGGCCATCCGTTCGTTGACGGCGACGAGATCGACTCGTCGGATGTGCGCAGACCGGGGCTTGGCCGGCGTGGCCAGCCCCGCCGCGCGGGTCAGGCCGGCCAGGGTCGTCGCGGCCAGACGGAACCAGTGCTCGCTGGCGAACTCGACCTGGCCGAACTGGTGGCGGATCATCAGCTGCTCGACCGAGGGCAGCGGGACGACGTCGGCCAGCGACTCGACATAGAAGCGATAGCCGGCGTCCGTGGGCATCCGGCCCGCACTGGTATGCGGGTGGGTCAGCAGGCCGGCCATCTCCAGGTCAGCGAGGATGTGCCGGACCGTGGCGCTGGACACGCCCAGGCCATAGCGCTCCACGAGCGCCTGGCTGCCGACGGGCTGGGCGCTGGTGACATATTCCTCGATGACGGCCCGAAGGATCGCCTGGGAGCGGAGGTCCAGGGGGCCGAGGGGGCGTCTAGGACGACGGGCCAACTCAGGTCTCCCGATGTCGTTAGCACTCGATAGGTGAGAGTGCTAACGCGGTGACGGGATGGTAGCAGTCGCCGATGGCGAGTGTCAACGCGCCGTCGATGCCGGAATGACGCTTAGATGAGGCGCTGGAACAGCTCGTTCGACAGGAGGCGGCCGCGGGTCGTGAGCACGACCCGGCCGTCGTCCGTGACGTCGAGGAGCTCGGCGGCCAGCGCCCAGCCGAACTGATCGGCCAGGGGCGGCTCGTGGGCCGCCGACAGCGGGATGCCGGTATCCAGGCGCAGAGCGAGGATGACGGCCTCGGCCGCCGCGGCCGCCGGCTCGGTCGCGGCCGCGCCGCCTGGCGGCGCCGCCCCGGCCTGGAGTGCGGCCAGGTAGCCGTCCAGACGCGCCGCGTTCCAGCGCCGCGTGACCCCGTCGAAGGCGTGGGCGCCGGGTCCCACGGCCTCGTGCGGCTCGCGGTGCCAGTAGACGAGGTTATGGCGGCTCTCATGACCGGGCCGTGCCCAGTTGGCGATCTCGTACCCGCGGTAGCCGGCCTCAGCGAGGACCACGCCGGCGTAGTGGTACTGGGCGGCGGCGCGATCCTCGTCCTGCCCGGCTCGCACGCCATCCCGCCAGCGGCGCGCCCCGCGCGTGACCGGCAGGTGGTCGCCATCCGGACCGGTCAGGCCCTCGGCCTCCGGGTCGTCGAGCGATAGCGCATACAGCGAGATGTGATCGGGAGCCATGTCGAGAGCGCCGTCGACGGTCCGCATCCAGGTCGCCAGGTCGGTGTCCGGGATGTCATACAGGAGGTCGATGCTGATCGACGCCATGCCCGCGGCCCGCGCGGCGCCGACGGCGTCCGCCACGTGCCGACCGCGGTGCCGGCGACCCAGGCGGCGCAGCTCGGTGTCGTCGAGCGACTGGGCGCCGAATGACAGCCGGTTGATGCCGGCCGCCCGCAGGGCTGCCGGGTCGCCGCGCTCGTCCGGCCCGGGATTCGCCTCCAGGGTGATCTCGGCGTCGGCGGTCAGCCCGAACCGCGCCCGGACATGCTCGATGAGTCGCGCCACCTCGTCGGCCGACAGCAGCGACGGCGTGCCGCCTCCGAGGTACAGCGAACGGAGCTTCGGTCGCCGACGCGACGTGGGCGGCCCGAACGCCGCATCGAGCGCATCGGCGCGCAGATCGAGCTCCTGGTGGACGGCGGTCGTGAACGCGGCGATCCGAGCGCGCGGTCCTCGGGTCGCGGAGCCCGCGATGACGACGAAGTCGCAGTACGGACAGAGGGAGACGCAGAAGGGGAAGTGGAGATAGAGCGCGACCGGCGGAGCCGGCCGGGCCGCGGTCGGAGCGGGCTCGGTCAGCGGTCCCGTGGGACCGACTCGCGCGAGCCGATGACCCGCCAGCCATCGGGCGGCCGACGCCGCTTCTCGATCTCCTCGACCTCGCGGCCGCGGGGCGCGGTCTGGCCGGTGTGTCCGGTGCACAGGAAGACCGCGAAGCGGGTGATGGCGTGACCCAGGAAGGCGGCCGCGATCCCGCCGGTGGCCACGGTCAGCCAGCCGCCGATCAAGCCGATCCCGAGGGTCAGCCCGAGCAGGTAGCGGTCGCGGCCGGGCGCCCCCAGGCGGGTCGTCAGCGTGTAGAGCAGGGTCTGGATGACGATGGCCACCGTCGCATCGAGACCGATCGACAACAGCAGGCCCAGGATCGCTCCGCGGAAGGCAACCTCGTCGACGAACGCCGTGGCCGTGGAGTTGAGCAGCGCACCGGGATACGACCAGGTGTCCGGGAAGCGGATGCGGTGATAGCGGACCGTGGCGAAGACGACGGCCTGGGCGATGCCGATGGCCCCGTAGATGAGGCCCCCGAACACGGCCCCGAGCCGGTCCCCGGAGCCCAGGAACAGCGCCGCCTGGGGCGACGGATGGATGTACAGGAGGGCGATGGCGATGGCCGCACCCATCGCGTACCAGCTCAGGCGGCGGCGGAGCCGGGGGCGCTCGCCGTCACGGGTCGCCTCGTAGTACTCCGCCGTGCCGAACCGCTCAGCATCCAGGCGAAGCATCGCCAGCAGGCCGGCCAGGCCCACGGAGACGAGCACGCGGAGCGGCTCGAAGAGCTCCTCCATCCCGGTCCGTCTAGCCCTCGTCCATCCGCAGCATCGCCAGGAACGCCTCCTGCGGGATCTCGACGGACCCGACCCGTTTCATCCGCTGCTTGCCTTCCTTCTGCTTCTCGAGCAGCTTGCGCTTGCGGGTGATGTCGCCACCGTAACACTTGGCGAGCACGTTCTTGCGCATCGCTCGGACGCTCTCGCGGGCGATGACGTTGCTGCCGATGGCGGCCTGGATCGGGATCTCGAACATCTGGCGTGGGATGAGCTGCTTGAGGCGCTCGGCCAGCGCACGCCCGGTCGACTGGGCGCGATCGCGGTGGACGATGATCGACAGGGCGTCGACCGGTTCGCCGTTGACGAGGATGTCGACCTTGGCCAGGTTGGCCGGCCGATAGCCGAGCTCCTCGTAGTCCATCGAGGCGTAGCCCTGGCTGCGGCTCTTGAGCTGGTCGAAGTAGTCGACGATGAGCTCGGCGAGGGGCATCTCGAAGTGGAGCACGACCCGGGTCGGGTCCAGGTACTCCATGTTCGCGAAGTCGCCGCGCCGGTTGGTCGAGAGCTCCATGAGCGGGCCGATGTACGCGCTCGGCGTCACGACGCTGAGCTTCACCCACGGCTCCTCGATGTGCTCGATGGCCGACGGTTCCGGGAGTAACGCCGGGTTGTCGACGACGACCACGCCACGGCCGTGCAGCAGCTGGACGTGGTACTCGACCGACGGCGCCGAGGCGATGAGGTCGAGGCTGAACTCCCGCTCGAGGCGCTCCTGGACGATCTCCATGTGCAGGAGGCCCAGGAACCCGCAGCGGAACCCGAAGCCCAGCGCGACCGAGCTTTCCGGCTCGAACGTGAAGCTCGCATCGTTGAGGTGCAGCTTGTCGAGCGCGTCGCGCAGGAGCGGATAGTCCTCGCCGCTGACCGGGTAGATGCCCGCGAAGACCAGGCTCTTGGCCGGCTGGTAGCCGGGCAGCGGCTCGGCGGCTGGGCGGTCCCGGGTCGTGACGGTATCGCCGACCTGTGCTTCGCGGACGTTCTTCAGCCCGGTCGCCACATAGCCGACCTCGCCGGCGGTGAGCTGCTTGACCGGCACGAGCTGCGGTCGGAAGACGCCGAGCTCCAGCGGTTCGGCCTCGGCGCCACTGCCCATGAGCCGGACGGGGACGTCGTGGCGGAGCGTCCCCTGGGCCAGCCGGACGTAGACGATGACGCCCTTGTAGGCGTCGTAATGGCTGTCGAAGATCAGTCCCTGGACGGGTGCCGCCGGGTCGCCCTTGGGGGCCGGGATGCGCTCGACGATGGCCTCCAGGATGTCGGCCACGCCAGTCCCGTCCTTGGCGCTGGCCAGGATGACCTCCTCGCGCGGGATGGCCAGGACGTTCTCGAGCTCGTCGATGATCGTGTCCGGATCGGCCGACGGCAGGTCGATCTTGTTGAGGACCGGGATGAGCGTGAGGTTCTCGCGCATCGCCAGGTGGACGTTGGCCAGCGTCTGGGCCTCGATGCCCTGGGTCGCGTCGACGACGAGGATGGCGCCCTCGCAGGCCTGCAGGCTGTGGCTGACCTCGTAGGCGAAATCGACGTGGCCGGGCGTGTCGATGAGGTTCAGGCCATAGGTCTTGCCGTCCTTGGCCGAGTACTCGAGACGGACGGCCCGGGCCTTGATGGTGATGCCCTTCTCGCGCTCGAGGTCCATCGAATCGAGGACCTGGCTCGTCATCTGCCGGGCATCGATCGTGTGGGTCAGCTCGAGCAGCCGGTCGGCCAGCGTCGATTTGCCGTGGTCGATGTGGGCGATGATCGAGAAGTTGCGCAGGCGGTCCTGGGGGATGGTCACGAGGGCGGAGTGTAGCCGGTCAGACGCTCGTGGCCGCCAGCACCGTCACGCCGAGGACGATGAGCACGACGCCGATGACCTGGGTCCGCGACAGGCGCTCCCCGAACAGGAAGTAGGCGAGGACCGCGGCGATCGCCGCGAACTGCGAGCCGAGGACGGCCGCGATGGCGATGTTGACTGACGCGCCCCACGCCGACAGGGTCGAGCCGATGATCTCGCCGATCCCGGCGAGGACGACGAGCGGCAGCGCGGCCCGGGTGAGGGTCAGCCGTCGCTGCAGGAGGAGCGGCAGGACGACCACGAGAAGTCCGACCATCCGGACGGCGATGGCGACCCAGATGGGCGGCACGATCTCCGCCGCCTTGCCGGACGCGACGAGTCCGACGCCGAAGATGAGGGCGGCGAGGACCGCGAGCAGGGCCGCCCTCGTCGTGTCGTCGTCGCTGTGGTCCAGCACACCGGTGGCGGTCACCGCCGCCGGTGGACCCTCCAACGCGTCCGCGGTGATCTCGATGTCTCCGGCCAGGACATCGGGCCGCGCCGGCTCGATGGAGCTGAGGACGACCCCGACGACGATGACCCCGAGCAGGATCGCCGCGGTCAGGGCGAGCTCGTCGCCGAGGGCGACGGCGATGATCGCGGCCACCGCGCCCTCGGTCGCGACGATCGGGGCAACGATCGACACCTTGCCGACGGTCAGCGCGCTGTAGGCCGAATACAGGCCGCCGGCATACGCCAATCCGGCGATCAGCAGGAGGACCGGCGCCTGGGGCGGCACGTCCGTCGGGACGCCGGTGAGCAGCCCGATGGGCAGGCCGACGATGCTCCCGACGATCATCACCCAGCCCAGCACGACCCGGGAGCCGATCATCCGGCTCGACCGGGAGGAGGCCAGGGTCGCACCCGCCCACAGGATGGCGGCGCCCAGGCCACCGAGGATCGCCGTCATCGGGCAGAGTGTGGGGCGTCCATCGCCGCCTCGTCAGCGGGGTCCACGACGCGGCACGTCGTCGTCGTCGACGCGGCGCGTCGGCGGGACTGCGCGGCGGGCTGTGCTACCATCCGCGTTCGCGCCCGGCGCTCATCTCGTGCCGCGGTGCCCATGACATCCAGACCACTCCAACGAGGATCGCCCCTTGGCCAAGACGCCCCGCACCTGGTCGGGCGCTCGCACCCCGTCGGGACTGAAGCGCGTCCGTCAGGCAGCGCGCCGCCACGACGTCCTGGGTCCGCGCCGCACCGCCGCCAAGACCTACGTCTCGAAGGCCCTCGCGGTCGCCACGGCCCCGGCTGACGGCGCCGATCCCGCGGCAGCCCTCGCGGAAGCGCTATCCGCGCTCGACCGAGCCGCCAAGTCCGGTGCGATCCACCCGAATGCCGCCGCCCGCCGCAAGTCGCGTCTGACCCGCAAGGTCAATGCCGCCCTGGGTGGCTCCACTGGTGTCACCACCGGGCGCGTCACCAAGCAGACCGGCAAGGCCGCCGCGCAGAAGGCCGCCAAGGCCCGCATCGCGGCCGGCAAGTCGGCCAAGGCCAAGGGCGCCCAGACCGCGGCCGGCAAGGCCCGCGCCGCACTGAGCAAGACGGCCCGCGCCGAGGCGGCCGCAGCCGCCGCCGCGTCGACCTCGACGGCCACCGAGACCGAGGCTCCGGCCAAGGCCGCGCCGACCAAGGCCGCGACCAAGTCGACCGCCACGAAGTCGACGGCCAAGGCCAAGACGACCACGACCAAGGCCGCCGCGACGAAGACGGCGACGGCCAAGGCCGCCCCCAAGAAGACGACCAAGGGCTAGGCCTCTGGCGCGCCGCGCGCTCGACGTCGCCGCTTCCACCGCCCCGGCAACCGCCGGGGCGTCGTCATGTCCGGACGATCAAGCCGGCGCCGCTTCGACGAACCGCCACGACCGTGCTTCGAAGGCTCGTCGTTCGTCGTCGGTCAGGGCCAAGATGTAGGCCGTCTGGTCGAACGGCTCGACGACCAGGAAACGACGCCCGCTCGATCCGATGAGCTCGTTGATCGGCTGCAGGATCCCGAGGTCGATCCAGTCCTCGGCGACCACCGGATGGAGCTCGACCGGATGGCCATCGACGAGCATCGACACCGTGACGGGTCCCTCGTCGGTCGCCCACAATCCGTTGATCGACTCCGGGCGGAAGGCTCCGACGGAGATCGCCGCCCAATCGGCGACCGTCGCCGCATACACGTCGTTACCTGACGCGACGTCCGCCTCCAGGTCCTGCCACCAGACGCGGGAAGGATCGCGCGAGGCGACGAGGAGATCGCTGAAGCGGTCGGCGGGGTCGATGCCGTTCCCGTATTCGTCGCGATAGGCGGCGTCGATCTCGCGAGCCAGGGGCGCCGGATCGCGATCCGGTCGGTCGGCGAACCAGCCGATCCGGAGCAGCTCGGCGACGGTGGCCGTGATCTCCGGGGCCTCCGGGGCAGGCACCGGCTCGGGTGCGGGAGCGGTGGCCACGGGCGCTGGCGTCGACGCCGCAGCCGGCGCCGTCGAGCGCGGCCGGGTGACGCCGTAGACCGCCGCGCCGCCTAGGCCGCCGAGCGTCGTCAGGACGAGGATGAGCGCGGCCGACTGGAACTGCTGCGACCAGTAGAACGAGGTGAACGTCCCAACGTCCGTCACGCCGACGGCCTCGAGGTCCGGCCCGCGACCGAGGTCGAGGTAGCGGAGGTACACGCACTCGGCGCCGGGCGAGCAGACCAGCGAGCCGCCCAGTCCCGGGTCGCGGTAGCCGTTGTCGGCGAAGAAGAACAGGGCCTTCACGCCGATGAGCAGGACGGCCATGGTCAGGCCGGTCACGAGCCCCGCGAACAGCCCATTGGCCAGCAGCCGGAGCCACGGCCCGGCGCCCCGGTTCGAGCGCTGGTTGGCGTAGTAGCCGATGAGCAGTCCCGACGGCAGGGCCAGCAGCCAGACGATCGGCTCGATCGGGATGATGAGCAGGAAGCTGATGGCGATCGTGACCGCCATGCCGATGCCGACGTAGGCGGCGGTGATGGCCCCCCGGTCGACGAACCGCGTCACGAGGCGGACAGGGCCGCCCGTCCCGGATAGCGCGCCGCATCGCCGAGCTCGCCTTCGATGCGCAGCAGCCGGTTGTACTTGGCCACCCGCTCGGAGCGCGACGGGGCGCCGGTCTTGATCTGGCCGGTGCCCATCGCGACGACGAGGTCGGCGATGGTCGTGTCCTCGGTCTCGCCCGAGCGGTGTGACACGACCGCCGACCAGCCGGCCCCGCGCGCGAGCTCGATGGCCTCGATCGTCTCGGTCAGCGTGCCGATCTGGTTGAGCTTGATGAGCACCGAGTTCGCCGCCCCGAGCTCCAGGCCACGGGCGATCCGCTCGGTGTTCGTCACGAACAGGTCGTCGCCGACCAGCTGGACGGTGCCACCCAGCCGCTCCGTCAGGAGCTGCCAGCCCAGCCAGTCGTCCTCGGCCAGGCCGTCCTCGATGGACACGATCGGGTAGCGGGACGCCCAGTCGGCCCACAGGTCCACGAGCTCGCCGCTCTCGAGCGTCCGGCCTTCCTTGGCCAGGACGTAGCGGGTCGGCGCGCCATCGGCCCCGCTGCCCGCCTCGACCAGCTCGGTCGTGGCCGGGTCCAGGGCGATCGCGATGTCCTCGCCGGGCCGGTAGCCGGCCGCCTCGACCGCCCGCAGGATGACCTCGACCGCGGCCTCGTTGGAGCCGAGCGACGGCGCGAAGCCACCCTCATCGCCCTGGCCGGTGGCGTGGCCCTCGTCGTGGAGGAGCGCCGCGCAGCGCGCTGAAGATCTCCGACCCCGCCCGGAGCGACTCGGCGTACGTCGTGACGCCGACCGGCATGACCATGAACTCCTGGAAGTCGGTCGAATCCTGGGCGTGCTTGCCGCCGTTGAGGATGTTGAACATCGGGACCGGCAGCGTCCGCGCGCCGACGCCACCGAGATAGCGGTACAGCGGCAGGTCGTACGACGCGGCGGCGGCATGGGCGCAGGCAAGCGACACCCCGAGAAGGGCGTTGGCCCCGAGCTCGCCCTTGTTCGGGGTCCCGTCGAGATCGACGAGGAAGGCGTCGATCCCAGCCTGGTCGGACGCATCCAGCCCGAGGAGCTCCGGGGCGATCCGCTCGATGACGTTGCCGACCGCGGTCAGGACCCCCTTGCCGCCATAGCGGTCCGGGTCGCCGTCGCGCAGCTCGACCGCCTCGTGGGCGCCGGTCGAAGCACCGGACGGGACGGCCGCCCGGCCGACGGACCCATCGGCCAGCACGACGTCGACCTCGACGGTCGGGTTGCCGCGCGAATCGAGGATCTCGCGGGCATCGATGAAGTCGATCGTCGTCACGCAGGCGTCTCCGTCTTGGCTTCGGTCCGGTCCAGGAGCACGGTCACGCCGGGCAGCTCCCGCCCCTCGAGGAACTCGAGCGAGGCGCCGCCGCCCGTCGAGATGTGGGTCATCTTCTCGGCCAGGCCCTGCCGGGTGATGGCCGCGACCGAGTCGCCGCCGCCGACGACGACCGTCGCGCCATGCTCGGCGGCCTCGGCCAGCATCACCGCCACCGCGTTCGTGCCGTGCGCGAACGATCGGGATCTCGAAGACGCCCAACGGCCCGTTCCAGAAGACGGTCTTGACGTCGGCCAGGGCCTCGAGCATGAGCTCCTGGCTGGCCTTGCCGAGATCCACGATGTGCCAGCTGGCCGGGATCTTCTCGGCGGGCAGGGTCTTGTACTCCGTCCCGCGGGTGACCTCCTTGGCCACGATGACGTCGACCGGCAGGACGATCCGGACCCCACGCTTCTCGGCGGCCGCCAGGATCCGCTGGGCGTCGGGCACGCGGTCCGGCTCGGCCAGGCTCTTGCCGATGGCCTTGCCCTGGGCGAGCAGGAACGTATTGGCCATCCCACCGCCCAGGACGAGCATATCGACCTTGGTCAGCAGGTGGTCGATGACCTTGATCTTGTCACTGACCTTGGCCCCACCGAGGATCGCCGCGAACGGGCGCGCCGGCGACTCGAGGAGGTTCGAGAGCGCGTTGATCTCGCGCTCCATGAGCAGTCCGGCGTATGCCGGCAGCAGCAACGGAACGCCGACCGTCGAGGCATGGGCACGATGCGCCGTCCCGAACGCGTCGTTGACGTAGATGTCGGCGTAGGCGGCGAGCTTGGCCGCGAACTCCGGGTCGTTGGCCTCCTCCTCCGCGTGGAAGCGAAGGTTCTCGAGGAGTAGGACCTCGCCGGCCCGGATCCGTTTGACGGCGTCCTCGGTCCCCAGCCCGAGCGCGTCGCCGGTGACCGGCACGTTCCGGCGGAGGAGCTCACCGAGGCGCAGCCCGACCGGCCGCAGGCGGAGGCTGTCGGAGACCTTGCCGTCCGGCCGGCCCAGGTGGCTGGCCAGGACGACGCGCGCGCCGGCCTGGAGCAGGGTCAGGATCGTCGGGATCGAGGCCCGGATCCGCGAATCGTCCTGGACCTTGCCGTCCGCGAGCGGCACGTTGAAGTCGACGCGCATGAACACGCGTTTGCCCGCGACGTCCGCGTCGCGGATGGTGAGCTTGTCCATGATGGCTCCTTGGAGGCAGGGACCGGACGGTCGGACGTAGCGAGGTTCGTCGTCAGGCCACCACCGGGGCGGCGCGGGTCAGGCGGCGACGGGCAGGCGCGCCGCGACGTGCGCGACCAGGTCGGCGATCCGGCAGCTGTAGCCCCACTCGTTGTCGTACCAGGCGATGACCTTGACCATGGTGCCACCCAGGACCATGGTCGAGTCGGCGTCGATGATCGACGAGCGCGTGTCGCCCTTGAAGTCCATCGACACCAGCGGCTCGTCGGACACGCCGAGGATGCCCTGCAGTGGACCGGCGGCAGCCGCGCGGAAGGCCTCGTTGATCTCCTCGACGCTGGTCGGCCGGCTGACCGTGGCCGTGAAGTCGACGACGCTGACGGTCGGGGTGGGGACGCGCAGGCTGAACCCGTCGAACTTGCCCTTGAGGTCGGGGATGACGAGGGCCAGGGCCTTGGCCGCGCCGGTCGTCGTGGGGATGATGTTCTGGCCGGCGCTCCGCGCCCGGCGCGGGTCCTTGTGAGCGACGTCGAGGATGCGCTGGTCGTTGGTGTAGCTGTGGATCGTGTTCATCAGACCCTGCTCGATGGTCAGCAGGTCATGGACGACCTTGGCCGCCGGGGCCAGGCAGTTGGTCGTGCAGCTGGCGTTGCTCAGGATGTGGTGGCTGGCCGGGTCGTACTTGTCGTCGTTGACGCCCAGGACGATGGTGATGTCCTCGCCCGAGGCCGGGGCGCTGATGATGACCTTCTGGGCACCGGCATCGAGGTGGGCCCGGGCCTTCTCGGCGTTGGTGAAGATGCCGGTCGACTCGACGACGATGTCGACGCCCAGATCCTTCCAGGGCAGGGCCGCCGGATCCTTCTCGGCCAGGATGGCGATCTCACGCCCGTCGATGATGATCGACTTGTCGCCGGCCTTGACCTCACCTGGGTACTGGCCGTACGTCGAGTCGTGCTTGAACAGGAGGGCGTTCATCTCGGCGTCCACGAGGTCGTTGACGGCGACGACCTCGACGTCGGGGGCGCGCTCGATCATCGCCTTCAGCGACTGGCGGCCGATGCGGCCGAACCCGTTGATGCCGACCCGGGTCGTCATGGGGGCGAACTCCTCGCGTGGCGGGCTGGAGTCACGCTCCGCGCCCGTGGGTGTGGCTCGTCGTCAGGCGGACGCGCGATGGGGGTGCGTAGCGCGGTCCGCGGCCCCACCATCGTACGACGTCGGCCCCGGATAGGAAGGATGCGAGGCGGTTGCGGCGTCATCGCCGGGTCGTGACCGGGACGAGCGAAGGCCCCCACCGGGACCGGTGAGGGCCTGTCGTTCGCGTTTTCGTCAGCCGGCTTGGGCGCCGGCCGGTCCGGGATCAGCCGCCGCCGATCCGGAAGACCTTGCCGCCGCACTCCGGGCAGGTGCCCTGGATCGCCGGCTTGCCGTTCTTCATGGTGATGCGCTGCGCGTTCTGGACTTCGACCTTCTTCTTGTCCTTGACGCAGTAGGCCTCAGCCATCGGGCTCCTCCTGGGTTCGGCGATGCGTCACGGGATCCCATGTCCCGCATCCGCTCATCGGTGTCGCTTGGGTCAGGTGCTCGCCCACAACGACGGTCGCCAGCGATCCGTCGATGCCGCGCGCTTCTGGGCATCCATCGCGGCCAGCACGAGCAGGGTCTCGAGACCCGTCTCGACACAGGCCGCTTCGGCAGCGTCCTTGCCTGATCCCTCGATGAAGCGCCCGGTCGTCCGGTTGGCGTACACCGCACAGACGACGCCGGCTCGACATCGAGCGAGCGAGGCGAGGATGAGTAGGGCCGATGCCTCCATCTCGAAGTTCAGGACGCGCTGGCGCGCCATGTCCTCCGCCAGGTCAGGGTAGCGGATGGGCAGCTGCGGGATCGGACGCCCCTGCGCGCCGAAGAATCCCGGAGCCGTCGCCGTCAACCCGACGTGGTACCGGTGTCCGAGCCGCTCCGCGGCCTCGACGAGTGCCGCGACCGCCTCGTAGTCGGCGACCGCAGGGAACCCGTCGTGGACGAAGTAGCTCGTCGTCGACTCGAGTCGGACGGCTCCGGTGGAGATGACCAGGTCGCCCAGGTCCATCTCCGGCTGGAGGCCGCCGCACGAGCCGACCCGGATGAAGGTCGGTCGTTCCGTGATCGCCAGGACTTCGGCAAGCACGATCTCGACATTGTCAGTGCCGATCCCCGTCGAGACGACCGAGACGCGCTGGCCCCGATACGTCCCCGTGGCAGAGGCGAACTCCCGATGCCGGTGCTCCATCTCGATGGAGTCGAAGCGCGCGGCGATACGGGATGTCCGATCCTGGTCACCGGGGAGGAGGATGTACTCGGCCAGGTCGCCCGGTCCGAGTCCGATGTGGTACTGCCGTTCCCCTTCAGGGATCGCGATCCGGCGATCGCGGGGGTTTTCGACGCGGATATCCGCGTTCGGCAAGACCTCTCCCTCGCTCACGTGTGTGCTTCGCTGGCGCGAAACTCGGGCGAGGATAGTCCGGCGTTCTCACGAGCGTCAAGCCGCGTCAAGCGTGCGTGGCTGAGCGTGGGTCACGCTCAGGCCCCGGATCGGGCCGGGCCGGAGCGCCGCCGGGCGACAGGCCGGCCAGTCGCGCGGCGACCCGGACGGCCAGTCGGCGACGCGCCTGCTCGCGTCGAAGGACCGTCACGGCGACCGACGCCAGGCCGACGAGCACGGCCGAGAGGAGGCCGACGCCACCCAGCGGCGGGACCATCAGGTCGTCCGTGACGCCGGCTGCCCGGACGGCGCCGACCGCCGTGGACGAGACGGGACTGGCCGGGGCGGAGGCGGGGCCGGACGAGCCCGGATCCGTCCCGATGATGATCGTCGCGGGATCGGTGACGACGACGCCGAACGCGCCGTCCTCGAGCTTGGAGACCCGTCCGACGACATTGATGGCATCACCCGGCTCGATGAGCGAGACGGACGTCGCTGCCGCGCCCTCGAGCAGGACCGTCCCGACCGCCGTCCCGTCGTCGAGCCGGAAGCCATCGGCCGTCAGGTCGGTCACCAGGCCGCCGACGCGGACCGTCCGTCCCTCGAGGGTGGCGAGGTCGCTGAGGTCCGCATCGGGTGGTCGGCTGGCGCCCGGGCTCGCACCCGGGCCGGACGCCCCGCCGGCCGACGCACCGGGGCTCGCACCCACGCCGCCGGGCCCGCCGCCGACCGGCGAGCTGCCACCGGTCACTCGGACATCGTCGGGCGACCGGGGTAGCAGACTCGGACGGCGATCGGTCGCGGTCGGGTAGGCGCGCCGGACGATCCCGGTGATCGTCGCCTGGCCGCCTTCGGGCACGCGTTCGACCCCGATCCCGGCGCCCGGCTGGCCGATGACGACGAGCCGCTGACCACCGACCTCGATCTCGGCGCGCCAGCGGTCGCCCAGCTTGCTCACGTCGCCGACCCGGCCCGAGATCGTGACGAGTCGCCAGGCGTGGGCTGCGGACAACGGGCCGCGGACCGTCAGTGGGGCCGGCAACGCCGCCCGCCCGCGGACGCTCAGGGCCGTCGACCGGAGGCGGGGCGAGCCATACGCGGTCCCGACGCGCCCGGTCGCCCGGATGCGCTCGCCGACACGCGGGGCCGCGAGCCCGGTCGGGGTCAGGATCTCGATGGCCCCACTCGCATCCTGGACGACGATCCGCCGCCCTGAGGTGTCGAGCAGCGTCGCTCCGGCGGTGACGACCGCCTCGATCACGACGTCACGGTCGGTGATCGACAGGGCGCGCTTGATCGAGACCAGCGTGGCCTTCCCGTCGTTGCGCGGCGAGCCCGACGGCCGCGGCGTGGGTGTCCCGCCGGCACTGCCGCCGCTCAGTCGCTGGACGTCGCCTGCGTCCCGAAGCCAGAGGCGATAGCCATCGAGCGCGCCCTTGCGCGTCGCGCGCTGACCGCCGATGCCGGTCAGGCGGTACGTGGCGCCCTCGTCGAACGCGCTCGCCGCGACCCCGGATGTCCCGTCGGCGATGGCCTTCAGACGGCCGCCACCGGCCAGCTCGATGGTCACGGACACATCACCCGACGTGGCCTTGCTGGGCCGTCCGACGACGACGCCCGTGGCGGTGAGGATGCGCCCTTCGGTGACCTCGGCGAGGCCGGCGGCACCGACGGCGGTCGGGCTCGGGAGCGAGCCGGTCCCCTCGACGCGCAGGCCGCTGGTGACCGGGCGGACCTCGAGCTGACCGTACGGATCGGCGAGGACGCCCCGGATCCACAGGCGCTGGCGGCGGACGGGGCGGTCGGCGTCATCCGGCAGCCGGACGATGATCCCGCCGGTCGCATCGACGACGGCGAAGAGCCGCGGACCGCCGACGCGGCCGAGCTCGGCGCTGACCGTGCCGACGAGCTCGACGGTCGCCCCGACCTGGCGGGTCCGGACGTCGGCGATGGTCGCGCCGGCGGGCGTTGGCGAGGCCGTCGGCGACGGCGTAGGAGCTGGCGACGCGGTCGGGGTCGGGGTCGGGACGGGTGTCGGCGTTGCGGTCGGGTCGGCCGTCGGTGTGGCCGACGGGCCGGGCGTAGGGGTCGGAGCGGGCCCGATCGACAGGTCGCCGGCCGACGTCACGTACAGCCGGTAGCCGGTCGTGCCGGTCCCGGAGCTGTCGCGCTGGCCGAGCGTGCCGCGCGCCTCGATCGTGGCGCCCTCTGCGATCGTCCGGCCGGCCAGCGCCGCGGGGGTGATGACGAGCCGGAGCGGGCCGGTGCCATCGTCGATCGACACGGCAAGGCCGTCGGCGAGTTCGCTGGTCGATCCGTCGACGGTACCCGCGACCGCCAGGCGCAAGCCCTCGACGAGCTCCGTGGCGGCGCCGGTCTCGATCAAGCGACCGGGTGGGATGCCCGGCGTGTCGATGATGGCGACGTCCGGCTCGGCCATCCGGAGGGTCCGCTGGGCGTACCGCTCGTCCAGCTCGCCGGTCACGTCGATGCGCGTCCCGGCCGCGATGACGCCTTGGGCCACAGCGTCGAGGTACAGTGCGATGCCGCCCGTCTCGTCCTCGATGAAGGCGGTCCGACCGTCCTCGAGCGCGGCGAGGTCGGTGGTGAGGACGCCCCGGACCGTGGCCGTCGCGCCATCCGGGAGGGTTCGTGCGCTCGCGATATCGACGATCGGGGTCGCCGTCGGCGTCGGCGATGGGGTCGGCTCGGCGGTCGGCGACGACGTGGGCGTCACGGTCGGCGTCGGCACTGCGGTGGGCGTCGGGGCTGCGGTGGGCGTCGGGGTGGGGGCGATCGGCGTCGCGGTCGGTGTCGGCGCTGCAGTCGGCGTCGGCGGGGGGGTGGGCGTGGGGGTCGGCGCAGGCGTGGGCGTCGGACCCGGGACCGGCACCGGGGCGGCCGCCAGGCCCTGCGGGCTCGGCGACCCCGACACGACGACGTCCGCGGCGTTGTCATTCGTATCGACGCCGTTGCCGGCGGCGCCCCCGGGCCGTCGCTCCAGGCTGGAGCCCCCCGGCGGTGCCGGAGCGGCCGCTCCTTCGACGAAGGAGCTCGTGGCGTCGCCCCAGCCGATGGCGTCGACGCCACCGCCACCGATGATCCGGAGCGCGACGGCCCCACCGGTCGCCGCGAACCCACCGGTATACGTCGCATCCGCCGCGGGTCCGTGGATCCCGGCCGAGTTGGCGACCAGGATCCGCCGGCCGACGGCCAGGATGAGCGACTCGGTCCAGGCGGCCTTGCGGGTCACGGTGGATCCGCTCGAGGTGGCATAGACGAGCTCGAGCCCGATGAGATCGACCGGCGCTGCACCCTGATTGGCGATCTCGACGAACTCGTCCGAGGCCGACGTCCCGCCGGTCTGGACCTCCGCGACGACGAGCGTGGAGGGCGGCCAATCGACGACCGCGGCCCGCGCGGATGGAACGCCCGGCGCCACGCCGACCGACAGGACCAGGGCGAGCGCGGCGATGCCCGCGCGCCGGACGCGACCCATGCGAACGACCTCCCGGCGGGTCGATCAGCGGGCTCCTGGCGGTCGAGGCAGTGATACCAGCGCCCGCTTACCTGGGACGTATCGACTACGATGCGCGGACTCATCCGAACCTCACCAGGAGCGACCGTGGCCCGCGCCAAGAGGACCGCCCGAGCCGACGCCCGCCGCCGTCACCGCGCCGAGCAGGTCGTCACCGAGCCCACCGAGCCGTCCAGCGCGCCGACGACGTCGGCCGCACCGTCCGCCGCGGCCGCCCCAGGGACGCGGATGAGCATCGGGGCCGCCTTCCGCCAGTCCTTCCGACCGCTCGACCTCCGAGGCGACCTCCGCGCGCTGCCGGAGATCGCCATCCGCTCGAAGGCGCTGTGGCTCCCGGCCCTGCTGACCGTCGCGAGCGCGATCGCCTTCTACGTGACCCGGGTCGTGAATCCGGTCCCACCGGTCGTCGAGGGACAGCCCGCGCCGGAGGTCTCGGTCCTGGAACTGGGGATCCAGTTCATGTTCACGTACTTCGTCCAGACGCCGGCCATCGGCGGTGTCTTCCTCGCGGGGTTCCTGGCGCCGCGCGCGTCGTGGCTGCTCGGGTTCCTCGTCGGGTTGCTGGCGGCCATCTGCTATTCGGCGCTCGTGGCCACCGCCTACGCGGCGGTGTCGGCGACGACCTCGACGCCCGGCATCGTCCAGGACGTGATCATCTCGTCGTTCGTCCTGTCGCCGTTCATGGGCATCCTGTTCGCCTCGGCGGCCGCGTGGTACCGACGGTTCCTGCAGTACACCAACCCGAATCGCGGTCGCCCGAAGACGGTCGAGAAGCGCGGGCCGGACGGCCGGTCGCGCGGCACCAACGCGAAGGCGGCCCCGACCCGCCGCTAGCCGCGCCCATCCAAGGCGCTCCCTCGTCCGAACTGGCTGGTGGATGTGCTCCGACGCGTGTCGCGGCGTCCGCCGGACGCGGAAGCTCGGGCCGCCAGGGCAGCACCGCGTCGCGTCGTGGGAGCCATCCGGGAACGCCGGAGTCGACCCTCGGGTCGGCGCCGGCGTTCGTCATGCCGCCCGATACCCCCTCGTCAACCCAGGCGGCGCATGCCCGCCTGGCCCATGTGCCGAACACCCCCTGGCTGGTCCGGCCCACCGGCCGAGGCGGCCACCTCGGGGAGTGGCCGGACCTCGCGGGCCACGAGATTCACGACCGACCCCTCCCGCTGGAGCTCGCCATCGATGAGCAGGAGCGCGTGCCGCCGGACCACGCCCCGCAGCCGCTCCCAGACGTTGGGCCACATCGTCACGTTGACCATCCCGGTCTCGTCCTCGAGCGCCAGGAAGACCGTGCCCTTGGCCGTCATCGGATGCTGGCGGGTGACGACCAGCCCACCGATCCGGACCCGGCCCGGGCCACGATCGGCCAGCGCGGCGTTGGTCACGGCCCCCAGCCGGTCCAGGGCCGGCCGGAACAGCTCGATGACCTGCCGCCGGGCATCGACCCCGAGGACCGCGTAGGCGTCCCCGAGCCGCTCCGATTCGGTGATCGCCGGCAGCGGCGGCGCCGGGGTGGCCGGCAGACGCAGGTCCAGTGGCCGGCCGGCCGCGGCCCCGCGCTTGCCGGCCGCCCGCCCCAGCGCCCGGACCGTCCGTCCGTCCATCCGGCCGCGTGATGCGGAGGCGACCTCGCGGAGCTGCCAGAGGAGCTCCCGGCGGGGACGACCCAGCGAATCGAGCCCGCCGCTCCGGATGAGCCGCTCCAGGACCACCTCGCCGAGGTCGGTCCGCTCCACGACGTCGGCCAGGTCGCGGTACGGCCCCCGGCCGAGCTCGGCATCCAGCTGGGCCGCCCGCTCCTCGCCGATGCCCTTGACCAGGTGGAGGCCCAGGCGGACCCCCCAGCCGGCGGTCACGGCCGGCGTCCAGCGTTCGCGCGCCTCGGCCGTCGGCACGATGCAACCCGACGACATGACGGCCGGCGGCTGATCGTCCGGCCCGACCCACTCGGTCGTGGTCGCGTAGGTCGAGGCGTTGATATCCACCGGCCGGACCGCGACCCCGTGACGCTTCGTGTCGTTGACCAGGACCTCGACCGGGTAGAAGCCCATCGGCTGGGCGTTGATGAGCCCGACGAGGAACTGGGCGGGGTAGAACAGCTTGAGGAACGATGACTCATAGGCGGTCCGGGCGAAGGCCGCCGCGTGCGACTTGGCGAACCCGAACGAGGCGAACGCGGCGACCTGCCGGAACAGCTCCTCGGCCATCTCCTCGGTCATCCCGGGCTGGCGCAGGGCGCCGTCGACGAACTGCTGGTGGAGCTTCTCCATCTCCCGGGACGAGCGCCACGTGCCCATCGCCCGACGGAAGCCGTCGCTCTCCGCCGGCGTGAAGCCGGCGACCTCGATGGCGATGCGCATGACCTGTTCCTGGTAGAGGATCACGCCCATCGAATCCTTGAGCACGGGCTCGAGCGACGGGTGCAGGTAGGTCACCGGCTCCAGGCCCTGCTTGCGGCGCAGGAACGGGTGGACGGCGTTGCCCTGGATGGGCCCCGGCCGGATGATCGCGACCTCGACCACGAGGTCGTCGAGGCTCTGCGGCTTCGACTTCGGGAGCGTCTGCATCTGGGCCCGGCTCTCGACCTGGAAGACCCCGACCGTGTCCGCGGCCTGAAGCATCGCGAAGACCTCGGACACGTCCTCCGGCAGGCGGTCCAGGTCCAGGCAGACCCCGCAGTCGTGCTCGATGAGCTGGAGCGTCTCGTCCATCGCGGCGAGCATCCCGAGGCCCAGCAGGTCGAGCTTGATGAGCTTGAGCGTCTCGACGTCGCGCTTGTCGAACTGGACGACGACCCGATCGACCATCGTCGCCCGCTCGATCGGGGCGATGTCGACGAGCGGGGCGGCGGTCACCAGCATCCCGCCGCTGTGGATCGACAGGTGGCGCGGGAAGCCGTCGATCCGGGCGCAGAACTCGAGCCAGCGCTCCCAGTGACTGAGCTCGACCGTCGAGCCGCCGCGGGCCGTCGGAGGCGGCTCCGGCTCCACGCTGCCGCTGACGGCCACGAGCTCCTCCGAGGTCCGAGGCGGAGCTCCGTGGACGCCATCGGCCCGAGGACTGGGTGGCGGATCCCACATGCTGGGTCGGCCCAGCCGGTCCGTCTTCCGGGGCGGCGGCAGCGGCTGGCCGTGCTCCGGGTCCACCGCCACGACGCCGGGCGGCGGCCCGGCAAGCCCAGCGACGCCGTAGCCGGTGCCTCGACCTGCCCGTAGCCAGGCCACGCTCGCCGGCGAGTCGCCCGGGCCGCCCTCGTCGTCGGAGGTGCCCCCGGCCCGGATCGCCGTCCGCGGCGCCAGTGGATCGTCCTCGAACGCCTCGGCCTCCGGCTCGTGCCTGGCGGGCTCCTCGCCGAGCCACGCGAATGGTCGCGGCGCCTCCGGAGCCTCGGGGGTCGGTGGCTGGCGCCACGGGGGCACCTTGCCGACAAGCGGCGTGCGCTTGTCGAGCCGACCCAGCTGGTCGACCAGCTCGTGCCCGACGGCCGTGTCGTCCACGACCTCGAGCGCGGCGCGGCGCGCGTCTTCCCGACGCGGTAGCCGTCCGTCGCCCTTCTCCCCCACCCCGCCGGTCCGGATCCGGCCACCGCGGGCGTGATCCAGCTGGCCCATCGAGTCGGTCATGCCCTGCGCCGCGGCGACGTCCACCGGGGCCAGCTCCGCCGACGACCGTGCCTGGAAGAACTCGGCGAAGCCACCGTCGGCCTCGAGGTCGCGGCGGACCATGACGCTGTCGTACGTCTCGAGCGCCTTGGCGACCCGGTCGACGAGCGGCCGCGGAAAGCCCAGGGCGTAGCCCACCTCGCGGACCGCCGAGCGCGCCCGATACGTGACCAGGTTGCAGACCATCCCCGTGTGCTCGGGCCCGTAGCGCCGATAGATGTACTGGATGACCTCTTCCCGTCGTTCCGAGCTGAAGTCGATGTCGACGTCCGGGTAGGTCGTCCGGCCGGGATTGATGAACCGCTCGAACAGCAGGTTGTGGGCGATCGGCTCGACCCGGCTGATCCCGAGGGTGTACGACACGATCGAGCTGGTCGCGCTCCCCCGCCCCTGGGCCGGGATCCCGCGCTCCTTGGCGAAGCGCATGAGGTCCCAGCAGATGAGGAAGAACTCGGCCAGGCCGGCTCGTTCGATGACGTCCAGCTCGTGGGCGAGCCGCTTGACGACGGCCGAGGTCAGCGGGTGGTAGCGCCGGTGGGCACCCGCCCAGCACAGGTCGGTCAGGTAGCTGAACGGTGTCTCCCCGTCCGGGACCGGGAAGCCCGGGAAGCGGTACTGCTCGAACTCGAGGTCGACCGTGCAGGTCGCGGCGAGCTCGGCGGCCCGCTCGATGCCGGCCCGCCAGGCCCGCGCCGTGTGGGCCTCCATCGATGCCCCCAGGGCGGCCAGCTCCGCCCCGGACTTCAGGTACGCCTCACCGTGCGGCCGGCGGAGGTCGGCCAGGGTGTCCAGGGTCCGGCCATGCCGGATGGCGGTCAGGACGTCGTGGAACTCGCGGTCCTCGGCTCGGGCGTAGTGGACGGCATTGGTCACGACGACCGGCAGGCGCAGGTCCTCGGCCAGGGTGATCGACTCTGCCACCAGCCAGTCGTCGTCGGGCCGGAGGTGGTGCGAGACCTCGATGCACAGCCCATCCGGCCCGGTCATCGCGGCGAGTCGCTCCGCGGCGGCCCGAGCCCCGGTCCGATCGCCGACGAGCAGCCGCCGGCCCACCTCGCCGCTTCGGCCGGCGGTCAGGACGACGACATCGTCATGGTGCTCGGCGAGCAGCGCGTGGCGGACTTGCGGGACGCCTTTCGTGCCGGCCAGATTGGCCGCTGACAGCAGACGCGACAGGCTCCGCCAGCCGGTCTGGCTGCGGGCCAGCAAGACGAGCCTGGGTCCGCGACTGCGTGGGCCGATGCCGCGCAGGTCCTCCTTGACCGGCACGCGATGGCCCGGCAAGCGAGCGCGCTCGGGACGCGGACGGGCCGGCCGGCCGTCGTCGACGCGACGGTCCGCCGCCGCGTCGGCGGGACGCGGGCGGCGTCGCGCCCGCCGGGGTGGGATGACGACGGCGTCCGGATCGGCGACCACCGGATCGAGCAGCTCGACCTCCACGCCGACGACCGGATGGAGACCCGCCTCCTCGGCCGCGGTCGAGAACCGGACCGACCCGTACAGGCCGTCACGGTCCGTGGCGGCCAGCCCGGTCAGGCCCAGCTCCACGGCTCGGGCGACCAGGTCGTCCGGCGCGGATGCCCCATCGAGGAACGAGAAGTTGGTGTGGGCGTGGAGCTCGGCGTACGGGATCCGGTGGTGGCTCGCCACGGGGTCGCTCCGGTCGGGATGCGGGTCCGGCGGGGGCCCTGTATCATAGAACAAACGTTCGATATCCGGCAACGAAACAGAATCGGGGTGTGGCGCGTCCAACGCTCGTGCAAGCGCCGATCCATCTCCATCGCCCGCTCCGACCGGTCGCCCTGACCGCGCTCCGGACGGCCCTGGGTGTGGTCCTGGCGATGCTCATGATCCTCGTCCTCCTGCCCGCGCTCATCGCGGTGCAGGCGGCGACGATCTAGCACCACATAGCGTCTCGGCGCCTGGGGGCTCGGGACGACTCGGCGGCGATCCGACCGCGATGGTCGGGCGCCGACCCTGCCGGAGCGTTGGTGAGCAACGTCCCTCCGGCCGCGGGACCCTCGTCGCATGGGGGCGACGGGGGTCCTGCCATGTCCGGGCCTAGACTTCCGGCATGCCCTACGTGCCCGCGCCGGCCCTCGCCGCTGCCCGACGCCTGGCCTTGGTCGCGGTCCTCGCCATGCTCCCCGCCGCCTGTGCCGGCCCGGTATCGACCGGCACCCCGCTGGCGAGCGCTGACCCGGGCGCGAGCGCCACGAGCGCGCCCGGTCCCGCCACGGCGCCACCCGCCCAGACCGACACCGAGTGGGGCCGGATCTGGGATGCCGTGCCCGCCGGCTTCCCGCGCTACCCGGGCTCGACCACCGCCGACGACGCGACGCGTGAGGCCGTCAGTGACACCGCCGTCATCGCCGGCGTCGATCCCGCCGCGGTCGGTGCCTGGTTCCAGGGCGCGCTGGAGACGGCAACCTTCAGCACCAAATCGATGACCCCGCTCGAGGACGGCAGCATCGTCATCGACTCTGTCGGTGACGGCGACTGCCGGATCCAGACCCGGTTCGCCCCGCTCGGGGAGATGGTCCTCATCACCGTCCTGTATGGTGCGGACTGCCCCGTCTGACGCCGCGATCCGAGGAGCTCACCGCCCCGATGAAGCCCCGCTCGTCCGACATCATCGGCGCCACCGTGCTGGCCATGGTCCTGTTCGGCTTGGTCGCCCTGCTCGTCCTCGGCAACATCCCCGGCGCCGAGGCCTAGCCGCCGCGGCACGCCGCCGCCATCGCATCTACACTGACGTTGGCTCGTGCATCCCAGTACGCGCGGGCAGGGATCCTGGAGGATGGATCCGTGCCAGGTCGGGGAGCCAGCATGCAGTCAGTTCACCCGCGCGACATCGGCGTCCTGCTGTTCGTCATCGGACTCTTCTTCGTGCTCTTCGTCGTCACGATGCTGATCGGCGCGCCGGGGCGCTGATCCCGGCGAGGATGAGCTCGACGCCGTCGGCGTAGGCCGCGTCGAGGTCGCCACCCAGGCGAAAGCCGCCCGCCAGCTCCAGGCTGGCGAACCCATGTGCCCAGGCCACGAAGGTCCGCGCGGCGGCGAGCGCGCCGTCCGGCCCGACCAGTCGGGTGGTCGTCGTGACGATCGGTTCGCCCAGGGCCGCCAGGACCGCTGGATCTGGCAGGGCATCGCTCCCGAGACGGGCGAACAGGAGCCCATAGCCGACGGGGGCTCCCTGGACGAACGCCCGATACCGCCGCGCGATCGCGCGCAGGTCGTCGCGGGGATCCTTCGCCGGTCGGTCCACCCGGAGGGCTGCCGCGAGGTCGCGACTGACCGACTCGGTCACGGCACGGAGCAGCGACACGCGATCGGCGACGTGCTTGTACAAGGACGGCGCCCGGACGCCGACCCGATCGGCGACGGCCTGCATGGATAGGGCGTCGAGGCCATCGGCCTCGAGGATCTCCCTCGCCGCCGTGACGATCGCGGCACGCGAGGTGCGAGCAGGGGCTGGCATGTCTCGATAATAGGCTATTGACAATAGCCATGAAGGCTATGTATCGTAGCCATCAGCGAATGGACAGCGGTCCGGACCGACCGCTCCCTCGCCGATGAGGAGCCAGCCATGATCGAGACGACGATCCGCCCCACGACCCAGCCGATCGGGCTCCCGGTCGCCCCGCCGTCCACCCGGACCTGGCTGCGCATCGAGGGCCTGGCCGCGTTCATCGCCGGCCTGGCGCTGTTCGGCGCCCTGGGTGGCCCGTGGCTGCTGGCGCTGCCGTTACTCCTCCTGCCGGACGCGTCGGCGATCGGGTACCTCCGCGGCCCGCGCCTGGGTGCCATGACCTACAACCTGGTCCACAACTGGGCCATCGGCCTCGTCGTCCTCGGGATCGGCCTGGCCTCCGGCCTGGCTCCCGTGGCCATCGCCGGGGCGATCCTCATCGCCCATGTCGGGATGGATCGAGCCGCCGGCTACGGGCTCAAGCTGCCGACCTCGTTCCACGAGACTCACCTGGGCCGGATCGGCAAGGGCCGTCAGTCGTAGAGCCGCTCGAGATGCCAGGCACCGGTGATCCGGTCCTGGTAGACGAGGGCCAGCCAGCGCTCCCCGACGACCTTGACGTAATCGCGGGCGATGGGCTCGCGCCACCACGCCTCTTCGACCCGCCATCGATTGCAGACCTCGACCGCCTCGCGCCGACCGTTCCAACGGATGGCCGCGAGGCGGCCGTCGTCGTCCAGCTCGACATCGATCAGCGGGTGCTCGCGCAGGAGACGGGTCATCGGCGCGGTCCCGGGACGGCGGGCTCCCCGATGCCGTCGCCCGCGCCGGCCAGGTCGACCGCCTGCCACGCCCAGCGATCCTCCGGCAGGGGTGCCTCGGGGTCGGTGATGACGACCCGTCCGATGCGATCCTCGCCGTAGGTCAGGGCCAGCCGGGCGAGCTGCCAGCCGAGCCTCGCCGTCCGCGCCGCCTGGGGCACGAACAGCGGGAGCTGCTGGCCGGCGGCCGGGGTCGTGCCGCGCAACTCCAGGACCAGGCGCTGGACCGCGGCGACCGGCGGCTCGCGCTCCAGGCGGGCGAACAGCAGGCGCTCGACCGCCTCGGCGTCCGCGGTGGGCTCCGGGAAGCGCTGCTCGACCTCGATCCGCGGGGCGGTCCCGGTCGGGGCGAAGGCGAGGTCGAGCTCCAAGGTCAGGTGGGCCCGGTCCGCTGCCAGGCCCCGGCCGGTGAGATGCGCGGCCAGCGCCGTGACCAGTCGGTGGAGGACGAACCGGAGCGGCTCGAGCTCCTCGACCGGCGGTTCGATGGGCAGGGCCAGGGCCAGGCGCTCCACGGCCTGGCGAGCCCGGAACGGATCGGTCTCCTCGCCGCGGGCACGCGCATGGAGGCTCGCGCCCTCGTCCCCGAACCTGGCGATGAGCGCGGACCGGGGCAGCTCCGCCACGGCGCCGATCCGGCGCAGCCCGAACCGGGTCAGTCGAGCGCGGACGTCCTCGCTCGTCGTGAGCAGGGCGGACGGGCGATCGGCCAGGAACCCGGCCTCGTCACCGGGCGGGACGATGACCGGCTGATCCGGCCGAGCGGTGACGGCCGCGATGGTCGCCGCGAAGTGCGTGCCGGCGATGCCGATGCGCGGCGTGAACGCGCCGTCTCCCGGCTCCCCGGGGAGGGCGCCTCGGATCGCCGCGACGACGCGCTCGATGAGGACGGGCTCGGCACCCCACAGCGCCGCGAGGCCATCGATCCCGATCTCGAACTGGCCGAACGCCGCGACCGCCGGGTCGGCACTCCCGGCCAGGGACGGGCTGAGCCGGCCAAGCGCCTCGAACACGGCCTCGGCCGCTGCCCGGTCGGCGTCCAGGTCGGGATCGACGAAGGTCGCCTCAGGGACGAGTCGATGGGCGCTCCCCAACGGCATCCCGCGCCGGACGCCGAGGGCTCGCGCGTCCGGACTCGCGTCGATGACCGGGCCCGGATCCCACGGCCGGCCGCCCAGGACGAGCGGGCCGGGCGGGAAGGGCTCGGAGCGTCGGGCCGCCGCCAGGCCCAGGGACAGGTGCGGCACGAAGGCGTGCAGGCGTCGCATGGTCGGTCTCGCGATCGGGGGCCTCTGGTGCGGGGGCGGGGACGGGAACGCTGGTGGTCAGCGTGTCGAGAAGCAGCGCGTCATGGGCCAGGCAGGCATCGCGGTCGCCGCCCTCGGCGTACAGGATCCGGAGCGTCGCCCGACGGCCGGAGGGGCCGTGCCGGTCGTGGGCCACGAGGGCCTCGGTCCGCTGGCCGACGACGTCGCGACCCAGCCGGACCCACGACCGGCGGGCCAGCTCCAGCCGGATCCCGGTCGACTGGTCCACCGCGGTCGCGAGGCCACCACCGAGGCCGGGCGCGTCGAGGATGAGGAGCAGGGTCTCCGCGCGTCGGGCGAGCGCGGCGAGTCGGTGGAGTCGGTCGGCGATCCTGGCCGGCCGGTCCGTCCGGCTGATGCGACCGCCGGGCAGGTCCAGGACGAGCAGGTCCACCGATCGACCGGCGAGCAGGCTGCCCGCGATCGACAGCCCCTCGTCCAGGCTGGTCGGGGTGATGACCACGAGCCACTCGAGACGGATGCCGCGAGCGGCGGCCTCCACCGGGTCGAAGCTCCGGGACAGGTCCAGCCAGGCCACGACCGAGCCCTGTGCCTGGGCCTCCGCCGCGACCCGCAGCGCGAGCGTCGTCCGGCCACTGGAGCCGTCGCCGCGGATGGCCACGCTGGCCGAGGTCGGCAGGCCGCCCGGACCGAGGATGGCATCGAGGGCGGCGAACCCGGTGTGGATGATCCGCTCGCCGGGGAGCGGGGCATCCGCCGGCGAGGGCTGGGCGTCCGACCGGTCGTCGACCTCCGCCGGCGCCAGGGCGAGCGCCCCGAGGACCCGCGGAGCTGCCGCACCCCAGCGAGCCTGGAGGCCCGCGACAGCGGCGTCCACGTCTCCGCGAGGGGTCGTCATCGGACGCCGATAGTAGAACATCTGTTCTATCTGGACAACCCACAAGACTGCGGTCAGGCTCCCCGGTATGGATCCGACCGACGACGTCACGGCGGCGCTCGACGCGTTCGATCGCGCGTTCGCGGCAGGGGCACCCGATGCCCTCACGGCCTGCTTCGCCGACGACGCCCGGCTCCTCCTGCTCCACAGCCCCGCCATCGACGGCCGATCGGCCATCCGTGACCACTGGGCCCGGGTGTTCGCCAAGTACGACACCAGCGCCTGGCGAACGACCGTCGAGCTGGTCGAGCGCCACGGGGACCACGCGTACACGCTGGCGACCTACACCGAGACGCTCATCGAACGCGAGGGCGCCGGTCGCTTCCTCGTCCGCGGCCGCCTCGTCCGCTTCCTCGTGCGCGGGGGTGACGGCCGCTGGCAGGTGACGCTGGCCCTCAACTCCCACGTCGTCCCGGTCGAGCCGGTCAAGGACTGACCACGCCCGACCGTCACCGGATCGACATCGCCGACACCTAGCATCGGCGCCCTACCATGCTGGCGATGTCGAACCCGAACGCCGGTCCGCTGGCCTCGACCGGGCCGATCCTCGTCGTCGATGACGACGCGAAGATCGTCCGGCTGGTCCGCACCTACCTCGAGCGCGACGGCTTCGAGGTCGTGACCGCGGGCGACGGGCCGGCGGCGCTCGACGCCATCGAGACCCACCGGCCGGCCCTCGTCGTGCTCGACCTCATGCTCCCGGAGCTCGACGGCCGGGCCGTCATCCGCGCCGTCCGCCGCGATGAAGAGGCCGGGCGGACGCCGATCCTCGTCCTATCCGCGCGGAGCTCGACCATCGACCGCATCGCCGGGCTCGAGGACGGCGCCGATGACTACCTGCCCAAGCCGTTCTCGCCCGCCGAGCTCGTCCTCCGGGTGAAGTCGATCCTGCGGCGGACGGGCGGCGGCGTGCCGGCGGCGGCGACCCCCGGCGGCGACCGATCGGCCACGCCCGAGCCGACCATCCGGCACGCCGACCTGACCGTCGACCCGTCGCGCCACGAGGTCCGGCGCGACGACGGCACGACCATCGACCTGACCCGCGTCGAGTTCCGCCTGCTGGCCGCCATCCTCGGGGCCGATGGGCGGGTCCTGTCGCGCGACCAGCTGCTCGACGCCGTCTACGGCCAGGAGGCGGTCGAGGTCCTGGACCGGACGATCGATGTCCACATCCGGCGCCTCCGCGACAAGCTCGACGACGACCCTGACGCGCCGCGCTACATCCAGACCGTGCGCGGCGTCGGTTACCGGGCGGCCCGGACGTGAGCGCTCGATGATCGCCCGCGGGATCGCCGGGCGGATCGCCCTGGCGGCCATCGCCAGTGCCGCGGTCGGGGTCATCATCCTGGCCGTCGGCGTGGCCGTCGTCGGCGCCGACGTCTTCACCGCCCTGATGATGGAGGCTGGGGATTCTGCCGAGCACGCTCGGGACATGTACGACGACTCGGTCACGACCGTCGTCATCGCGGCCTCGGCCCTGGCCGTGCTGGCCAGCATCGGGCTCGCCCTCGTCCTCGGGCGGATGCTCGCCAAGCCCCTCAACGAGGTCGGCGCCGCGGCCCGCCGGATCGCCGACGGCGACTACGGGGCGCGAGTCCCGCGCGAGGGCCCCGAGGAGCTGGCCAGTCTGGCCGACTCGTTCAACCAGATGGCCGCATCGCTCGAGCACCAGGAGCAGGTCCGGCGCGACTTCATCGCCAATGCCGCCCATGAGCTGCGCACTCCGCTGACCAACATCCAGGGCTATCTCGAGGCGCTCCGCGACGGCGTCATCACGGCCGACCGGGCGACCTACGAATCGCTCCACGAGGAAGCCGACCGCCTGGTCCGGCTGTCCCGCTCACTCGACGCCCTGGCCGAGGGCGACGCGGCGACCAGCCCGGCCGTCCTCGTCGAGCTCGACCTGGCGATGGCCATCGGGACCGCGTTGGAGCTCGCGTCGCCGTCGATCGACCGGGCCGGGTTGCGCCTCGAGACGTCCCTGCCGGCGACCCTGCCCGGTCGGGCCGATCCGGATCGCCTGGCCCAGGTCCTGGCCAACCTACTGTCGAACGCCGTCCGCTACACGCCCCGCGGGGGGACGGTGACCGTCCGCGCGGAGCGGCGGCCCGGCGACGTCCTGGTCGCCGTCTCGAACACGGGCGAGGGCATCCCGCCGGAGGACCTCGACCGCGTCTTCGAGCGCTTCTATCGGGTCGAGAAGTCGCGCGACCGGGCGCGCGGCGGGGCGGGCATCGGTCTGGCCATCGTCAAGCAACTCGTCGAACAGATGGGCGGGCGCGTGGGCGCGGAGTCGGGCGAGGGCCAGACCCGCTTCTGGTTCAGCGTCCCGGGCTAGGGACCACGGCGGACGTCGAGGCCCGACCGGCTCATGGCAGGCCGATGGCCAGCATCCCGGCCAGGATGCTGGCGACGCCGACCCACTGGATCCCCCGGAGGCGTTCGCCCATGAACGCGACCGCGACGAGGATGGTGACCGCCGGCCCGAACGATGACGCGAGGCCGACCAGCCACGTCTCGGCATGCTCGAGGCCGTACATGAACACGATGAGCCCCAGGACGTCGAGGATCCCGGCGAGGATGACCAGGCCGGCGACCTTGCGGTCGAGGCGCGGCTCCGCCTCCCCGCTGCCGTCGGTGCCGTCCTCGCCGATGAGGACCGGCTGCGCGATGCGCCGCGCCACGGTCAGGGCGAGGACGAGGGTCAGGACGGTCAGGACGGCGTTCGTCGCGCGCGACACGAGCAGGACCTGGAGCCACGATGCGTAGTCGATGGCGATGTCGCTGCCGATCGACATCGTGGCGAACAGGATGAGTGCGACGACCGCGAAGATGACCCCCGGGCTGGAGAACGACGTGCCGCGCAGGCCGCCCTCGAAGCGAACGCCGGTCAGGATCACGCCGAGCGTGGCCAGGGTCGCGCCGAGGGCCTGGACGGGGGTCAGGGTCTCGCCGCGGATCAGGACGGCGAGCACGACGGTCAGGCCGCCGTACGCGGCGACGACCCCACTGACGACCGAGATCGGCCCGATCCGCAGGCCGGTGAAGTAGCTCAGATAGGCACCGGCACCGGCCAGGCCGACGAGTGCGCCCCCGATGAGCACCCGGGGATCGCCCGGGACCGTGGTGCCCGTGGCGAGGGCCAGGACGATGACGAACGAGGCCCCGATGACCTGGATCCCGGTCGTTACCTGGAGGCTGCCGATCCGTCGGCTGGCGAGCGCCGAGAAGATATCGAGCGTGCCCCACGCGAGCGCGGCACCGAGTCCGGTGAGGAGGCCGAGGGGCATCGGCGGAGCCTAGCGGCGCGTCCCGTGATGCGGACCGAGGTCGCGTGGACCGGGACGTGCGCGGCGGGTCACGGCGAGGGGTCGGCCGAGGAGCCCGTGCTACACTCCGACGCCCGTGGGGATGTAGCTCAGCTGGGAGAGCACCGCGTTCGCATCGCGGGGGTCAGGGGTTCGAGTCCCCTCATCTCCACCACGTCCCCTTCCCGTCCGGACCCGATCCGCGCGCGTCCGCGCCCGCTAGCATCTCGTCGTGCCGACGACCATGCGTGCCCGCGATCCACATGAAGCGCATCGCGCCGCGACACCCCTGGAGCTCCTGTTCGACCTGACCTTCGTGGTCGCGGTCGCGGCGGTCGTGCCGGAGCTGGCCCACGCCATCGCCGACGGTCATCCCGTCGAAGGGCTCATCGGCTACGCAGCTGTGTTCTTCGCGATCTGGTGGGCGTGGATGAACTACACCTGGTTCGCGTCCGCCTTCGACTGCGACGACGCCTGGTTCCGGATCCTGACGATGGTCCAGATGGCCGGCGTGCTCGTCCTGGCGGCCGGCATCGGGCCGGCCTTCGGGCTGTCCGACTACGTGACGGCCGTGGCCGGCTACGTGATCATGCGCATCGCCCTCGTCCTGCAGTGGCTGCGCGTGGCGCGGTCCGTGCCCGAGTACCGACGCACGGCCCTACGCTTTGCCATCGGCATCGCGGCGGTCCAGTCGCTGTGGGTCGTCCGGCTGTTCCTGCCCGGCCCCATCTCGCTGTGGGCGTTCGTGATCATCGGCATCCTGGACCTGGCCATCCCGTTCTGGGCGGAGCGGGTCAGGATGACCCCGTGGCACCCGCATCACATCGCGGAGCGCTACGGCCTGTTCACGATCATCGTCCTCGGCGAGAGCGTCCTCGCCGCGACGACCGCGATCCTCGTCAGCAAGTCGGAGGTCGGCGTCAGCCTCGACCTCCTCGTCGTGGCCGTCTCGGCCCTCGTCCTGCTGTTCGCCCTCTGGTGGCTGTACTTCCTGGAGCCGTCGGGGCCGTTGCTGGAGACCCATCGGGAGCGCGGCTTCGTGTGGGGCTACGGCCACTACTTCGTGTTCGGGTCCCTCGCCGCGGTCGGTGCCGGGATCGAGGTCGTGACCGAGGCGATCACCCATCCGATCGAGGCCGGGCCGCTGCTCGTCGGCTACGCCCTGGCCCTCCCGGTCATCGTCTACCTCGTCGTCTTGTGGTTCCTCCATCGTCGGATCGGCGGCTCGATCGCGGTGCGGCGCTGGCTCATCGTCGTCGAGGTCGCGGTCTTCCTGGCCATCCCCGTGCTGGGCCTGGTGGTGTCGCTGGCCTGGGTCCTCGCGGCGCTGGCGGTGGCGGCCGCGGCCCTCATCGTCGTCAAGACGGCTAGTCCGGCGGTGCGCGCCGCCGGTTGAGCCGCGGTGCAGTCGCGGATACGTGACGGTCGAGGGCTGGCCGGCACGATGCCCGGCATGAAGTCCAGCCGGGCCGCCAAGGCCGACCGCCGAGCCCACCGCAAGCGCCACCGTGACCGTGACGAACGAGCCGCCGACCTCGGGCTCCTGGAACAGCTCCGGTCGGCGCTGGACGGACTCGGGCCGGATGCCCCATGGGATCGGGTGGCGCCACGGATCCTGCCGATCATCAAGCGGGCGGCGACGCCGTTCCCGAGCCTTGGCGAGCCGCTCTACGTGACCGTGCCACCGGGGATCCGGACGGGGTTCGGCGTGGACCTCGGGCCCGCGTTCAGCCACGTCGACACCGCGATGGTCGACCGCTGGGGTGTGTCGCTCGCGACCCTCCTCGCGACCTCGCTGGACAACCTCCGGGAAGCGACCATCGCCGACCCGCCGCGCGTCGAGCGGATCACGCCGGACGGCGTCCCGGTCCTCGCCGTCCAGGGTCCAGGCTGGGGCTCGTCGCTGATCCTGGCCCCGGACCTGCTCGGGCCGTTGATCGGCGTGGAGCCACGGATCCTCCTGACTCCGGTAAGGAACGTGCTCCTGGCCGTGCCGGAGTCCGCGGCGCCCCAGTTCATCGAGGACCTCTTCCTGGCGGTCACGGACTCGGCGCCGGATGCGCTCGATGCCCGGATCCTGCGCTGGAACGGACGCGCCGTGGTCGACCTGGCCGATCGAGCCGTCGGCCTGCCGAACTAGCCGAGCGCCCCGTGCAGCTCGGCCGCGTGATCGTGGAGCCAGCGCCGCCAGACGCGGTGGTCGGGCCGGCGCGTCGCGACCAGTGCCCAGAACGACGGGCCGTGGCCGAAGGTGCGGAGATGGGCGAGCTCGTGGACCACGACCGTATCGAGCGCCGCCGGCGGGGCGAGGATGAGCCGCCACGAGAAGGACAACCGTCCTCCGGGTGAAGCGCTGCCCCAGCGTGTGCGCTGGTCGCGGACGCTGACGTTCGTGGGCGTGACGCCGAGGGCCGCGGCGTGCGACGGGATGGCCGCATGGATGGCGGTCAGGGCTTCAGCACGCAGCCAAGCCGCCAGGATCTCGCCGTCGGGTCGTGCATCGCGGTCGACGCGGTGGACCACGAGGTCGTCCGTGTCGTCGAACCAGGCGACCTCGGACCGCTTGGCGCCGCGGACGGCCGGGACGACCCGGACGGTGTGCAGCCGACCACGGAATGGCACGAGCCCGCCGTCCCGGGCGCCGCCGCGTGCGGCGATGACCGCAGCCTGGTCGGCGTGGCGTTCGAGGTGCCGCCGGACCCACGGCTCCCGCTCGACCAGGAACGCGCCCGCCCGACGGGCGCCCTCGTCCCGGGCGAGGCCGCGGGCGGGGATCGTGACGATGACGCCGCGGTCGGGGTGGATGGCGACACGCAGCCCGCGGGCACGGGTCGACCGGCGGAGCGTATACGGCAGGTCCCCGCCCGGCAGCCGGGCGACGGCGGACTCCTCGGTCGCGGACGTGGACCGGGACGCGTGGCTCGTCACGTCCGGCGCAACGATCGACCGGCGCGCTCACCGGTCTCGACCCCGTCGCGCACGGCGATCCGGCCGTTGACGATGACCTGCTCGATGCCGGCCGGATGACGCGTCGGCTCCTCGTAGGTCGCCATGTCCGCGACGGTCGCCGGATCCAGGACGACGAGGTCGGCCATCGCGCCCTCGCGCACGACACCCCGGTCGCGCAGCCCGACCGCCGCCGCGGGGACCGAGGTGAGCTTGGCGACGGCCGTCTCGAGCGACAGCACGCCCCGCTCGCGCACGTACCAGCCCAGGACCCGGGCGGTGCTCCCGTACGTCCGCGGATGGGGCTTGCCCGCATCCAGGATCGGGTGCCCTGGACGGCGCCCTTCGGCGTCGGTGCAGACCGCGATCCAGGGCTCGGTCATGATCCGCTCGACGTCTGGCTCGGCCATGCAGTGGATGACGATCGAGACGTCCAGGCGGTCATCGACCAGGGCGTCGAACGCGACGTCCACCGGGTCGCGGTCGAGGCGCTCACCTAGCTCGGCCAGCGACGCCCCGGCCCAGTCCGGGTGACTGGCGGCATACGAGATGACGATGCCCGCCCAGCCCGGGTCGGCGGCGACGTTCTCCCAGCCCGAGATGCCCTGGGTGATCTCGGCGCGGATCCGGTCGCGGACGTCGAGGTCGCCGAGGGCCGCGACGCACGCTTCGACGCCCAGGCCAAGCAGCGCTGGCGGGACGATCGTCGCGAGGGTCGTGGCGGCCGCGGTGTACGGGTACTGATCGGCGGCGACGTCGAGGCCCTCGGCCCGGGCCGCGGACAGGATCGCCAGCGCCTCGTCCGCCCGACCCCAGACCGCCTTGGATCCGCATTTGAGGTGGGAGACCTGGAGTCGCGCGCCGGTCACCCCGGCCTCGGTCGCGGCCCGGATCGCGGCGACGGACTCGGCCAGGGCGTCGAACACGCCGAGCGTCTCGTCGCGCATGTGCGTGGCGTATAGGCCGCCGGCGCGGGTGGCGGCCGTCACGAGCGCCGCGATCTCATCGGCGTCGGCGTGCATCCCGGGCGCGTAGATGAGGCCCGACGACAGGCCCATCGCTCCGGCGTCCATCGCCGCCTGGACCTCGTGGACCATCGCGTGCAGCTCGAAGTCCGTCGGCGGCCGGGCCTCGGCGCCCATGACCGCTCCACGGATCGTCCCGTGGCCGACGAGGAACGCGACGTTGATGCCGAGCGCGACCTCGTCGACGGCAGACAGGTACTCGGGGAAGGTCCGCCAGCGCGCGACCAGGCCGTTCGGGCGGAGCGACAGCTCGACGAGCTCGCGGCCCAGGTCCGTGATCGGCGCGAGGGTGTCGCCGCAGTTGCCCGACAGCTGGGTCGTGAAGCCCTGGTGCAGGTGACTGACCAGACCGCCGTCCACGAACAGCGAGCCGTCCGAGTGGCCGTGCGGATCGATGAACCCGGGCGTGACGACCCGCCCCGTGACGTCGATCGTCGTGGCCGCCGGCTCGATCTCGACCGCCGACAGATCGTCGACCGCGAGGATCCGGTCGCCGAGGACGCCGACGTCGGCCCGCCGACCCGGAGCTCCGGTCCCGTCGATGACGGTCCCGCCGCGCAGGAGCAGGTCGAACGCGGTCATGACCGGGATGATGCCACCGCGCACCGCCGCGTGGCCGCCTCCGGGACCATCGGACTAGAGCCGCCCATGACGGGGCCACCTGCGGCCCTCTGCTACAATCCGCTGCCCGTGGGGCTATAGCTCAGTTGGGAGAGCACCTGCATGGCATGCAGGGGGTCCGGGGTTCGAGTCCCCGTAGCTCCACCAGCAAGATCGACCGTCACCGCCGAACCTCACCCCTCGCCGACGGCGGGGGGTGTCGTATATCCGGGAGCACCAGAGGACCGTGACCGAGACCGCCGAGGGTCGTCAGCGCATCGAGCGCTATGACCCGACCACCATCGAACCACACTGGCAGCAGCGGTGGGCGGCGCTGCGCCTGTACGACACGGACCTGACCGACACGTCGCGGCCCAAGTACTACCTGCTGACGATGTATCCGTATCCGTCGGGCGACCTGCACATCGGCCACTGGTACATCAAGACGCCGACCGATGCCGTCGCGCGGTTCCGCCGGATGCACGGCGACAACGTGTTCTTCCCGATCGGCTTCGACGCGTTCGGCCTGCCGGCCGAGAACGCCGCGATCAAGAACGGCGGCCACCCGTTCACCTGGACGATGGCCAACATCGAGAACATGCGCCGCCAGCTACGGACGATGGGGGCGACCTTCTCCTGGGACCACGAGGTCGTCACGGCCGACCCGGCCTACTACCGCTGGAACCAGTGGATCTTCCTGCGGTTCCTGGAGCATGGTCTGGCCTATCGCGCCAAGTCGCCGGTCGACTGGTGTCCCAACGACGGGACCCTCGCCCGCGAGCAGGTCGAAGGCCCGGACCGGCGGTGCTGGCGCTGCGGCGCCCTCGTCGAGAAGCGCGACCTGGACCAGTGGTACCTGCGCACGACGGCCTACGCGGACGAGCTGCTGTCGTTCGAGGGCATCGACTGGCCCGAGCCCATCCGCACCCAGCAGACGAACTGGATCGGCCGGTCCGAGGGCGCCGAGATCGACTTCACGACAGCGCCCGCTGATCACCACGCCGGTGGCGAGACCCTGCGCGTGTTCACGACGCGCCCGGACACGCTGTTCGGCGCGACGTTCATGGTCCTCGCCCCCGAGCACCCGCTCGTCCCGGTCCTGACCTCGCCCGACCACCTGGCCGAGGTCGAGGCCTACGTGGGCGAAGCCCGGCGGCGGACCGAGATCGAGCGCCTGTCGACCGATCGTGAGAAGACCGGCGTCGCCATCGGGGCGGACGCCATCAACCCGGTCAACGGCGAGCGCATCCCGATCTTCGTCGCCGACTACGTCCTGGGCGGCTACGGGACCGGCGCGATCATGGCCGTCCCGGCCCACGACGAACGCGACTTCGCCTTCGCCGAGCGGTTCGGGCTGCCCATCCGGCGGGTCGTGGCCGCCCCTGGCACCGAGGCCGACGCGCCGATGGAGGGTGCCTACATCGCCCACGCTGCCGACGAGCGCCTCGTCAACAGCGGTCGCTTCGACGGACTGCTGGCCGACGAGGGCGGCAGTGCCATCGTCGCCGAGCTCGCCGAGCGCGGCGCGGCCGTGGCTCGCGTGACCTACCGGCTCCGCGACTGGCTGATCAGCCGGCAGCGCTATTGGGGCACGCCGATCCCGGTCGTCTATTGCCCGACCGACGGCATCGTCCCGGTCCGCGACGAGGACCTGCCGGTCCGCTTACCGGAAGACGTCGACTACGCCGGGAGCGGCACCAACCCGCTGACCAAGGACGAGGCCTTCCTCAATACGACATGCCCGCGCTGTGGCGGGCCGGCCAAGCGCGAGACGGACACGATGGACACGTTCATCGACTCGTCCTGGTACTGGTATCGCTACCTGTCCCCGGAGAAGGCCGGCGGGCCCGTCGATCGCAAGCTGACCGACCGCTGGACGCCGGTCGACCAGTACACCGGCGGCGCCGAGCACGCGGTCATGCACCTGCTCTACTCGCGGTTCTGGACGAAGGCGATGCGCGACGTCGGCCTGATCGCCGAGGACGAGCCGTTCAAGCGCCTGTTCAACCAGGGCCAGATCCTGGGCACCGACGGCGAGCGGATGAGCAAGAGCCGGGGCAACGTCCAGGATCCGGACGAGCTGGTCCAGCGCTTCGGCGCCGACAGCGTCCGGCTGTACCTGATGTTCATGGGTCCGTGGGACCAGGGTGGCCCGTGGAATCCGAGCGGCATCGGCGGCGTGCATCGCTTCCTGAACCGGGTCTGGACGGCCGTCCTGGACCCGCACGGGCAGGAGCCGGGCGATCCGGACGCCGGCAAGCTGCCGGCCGGGGAGACCGAGGACGACGCGGCCCTGGCGATCCGCGGCGCGGCCCATCGGACGCTGCGCGACGTCACAGCCGACTACGAGGCGTTCCGGTTCAACACGATGATCGCCAAGCTCATGGAGCTGACGAACACCCTGTTCCACTATCGGGGCACGCCGGCCGCCGGTGAGGCGGCCTGGGACGAGGCCATCCGGCTGCTGCTCCTGATGCTGGCTCCGGCGGCGCCGCACATCACCGAGGAGCTCTGGTCGCGGCGCCAGAGGGCCGCAGCCCAGCCGTGGTCGTCGATCCATACCGAGCGCTGGCCCGAGGTCGACCCGACCGCGGTCCAGGTGTCGGTCCGCGAGGTCCCGGTCCAGGTCAACGGCAAGCTGCGCGACAAGGTGATCGTCGCGGCGGACGCCGACCAGGCCACGATCGAGGCGGAGGTCCTGGCCGCGCCGAAGATCGCCGCCCTACTGGCCGGACGGGCGCCCGACCGCGTCATCCATGCCGGCGGCAAGCTCGTCAACATCGTGTTGCGTGACGCCTGACCAGGACCGCCTCGACCTGGAGGCGGGGGGCATCGCCACCTGGGCCGACCGCCGGCGGGAAGCCGGCGAGGGCGCCGTCGAGGCCATGCCTCGATCCATGGCCGATGGCGCGGTCGTCGAGCTTCGGGAGGTGACCGCCGAGACGGTCCGAGCCGTGTCGCTCCTGCAGGTCGGTCCCGAGCAGCGCTCCTACGTCGCGCCGAACGCCGTGTCGATCGCCGAGGCGATGTTCGAGCCCAAGGCGTGGTTCCGGGCGATCGTCGCCGACGACGTCCCCGTCGGCTTCGCCATGCTGTCCCTCGATCCGGAGACGGCCGAGTACTACCTGTGGCGGTTCATGGTCGATGCCCGGTTCCAGGGTCGCGGTTACGGTGCGGCGGCGATCCGGCTCCTCGTCGACCACGTCCGGACCCTGCCCGGGGCGTCGGCCCTGCTGGTCAGCTGGGTCCCGGCGGACGGCGGCCCCGAGCCCTTCTATCGCGGCCTCGGGTTCGAGCCCACCGGTGAGGTGGATGACGGCGAGGTCGTCGCTCGCCTGGCGCTGTGAGGATCCGGCGGCCGATCGCATCCGGCCTGGTCGCGGCCTGGACGCTCGGGGCGCTGGCCGCCTGCTCCCTCGCACAGCCATCGACCCCGATGGTTCTGGAGAACCTCACCGATACGCCCCTCGCCGTCCACGTCGACGGCGATTGGGTCGGGACGTACCCGGCGTCGACGACATCGTCCGTGCCGATCCGCGGCGAGCCGCCGGTCGGCATCGAGGTCGTCACGCCGTCCGGCGCCGTCCTGGTCGAATGGGCGTTCGACGCCCAGCAAGCCGTCGGTGGCGCCGTGTCCGTGAGCGAGGTGCCGTGCGGGGTCATCCGGCTGAGTGTCGGAGCCGTTGAACCCCCCGCCCTGGGCGACCTGCCGCCGCCATCCGGTCCGTGCCCCTGACCGGCGACCAGCCGCTACGCTAGGCGGCCCCGACGACATCGCTCCAACCCCCGACCCCGCTGCCCAGGAGATCTTCGTGTCCGAGATCAGGATCGGTGCCCTCTGCTGGAACCAGTACACCGACTGGCCCAGCCTGCTCGAGGCCGGCCAGCGCGCCGATGCGCTCGGCTTCGACACGCTCTGGACATGGGATCACCTGTATCCGATCGTCGGCTCCGCCGACGGTCCCATCCTCGAGGGCTGGCTGACCCTGGCGGCCTGGGCCCAGGCGACGGAGCGGATCCGGATCGGGCTGATGGTCGGGGCGAACACGTTCCGTGAGCCGACGCTCACCGCCAAGATGGCCACGACCCTCGATCACATCTCCGGCGGTCGGGCCATCCTCGGCATCGGCGGGGCGTGGTTCGAGACCGAGCACGAGGCGTTCGGCATCCCGTTCGGCGACGGCTTCCCCGAGCGCTTGCGCTGGCTCGGCGAGGCGCTGCCGGTCATGCGCGGCATGCTCCACGGCGAGCGGCCGTCGGCGTCCGGCCCACGCTACAGCGCGAAAGCGGTCCGCAACGACCCGCCGCCCATCCAGGAGCGGCTGCCGCTCCTCATCGGCGGCGGCGGCGAGCAGGTGACGCTCAAGCTCGTCGCCCGCTACGGCGACGCCAACAACGTCGGCGGCGGGTTGGACAATGTGCGGCGCAAGGAGGCGATCCTCGTCCAACATTGCGAGACGGTCGGTCGCGATCCGGCCGAGATCGAGCGGACGACCGGCATCGGGGCGATCGTCATCCGCAATTCGGCGACCGAGGCCGAGCGCGTCCAGCGCGAGATGTTCCGCCACAACGGCGACGCCACGCTGTGGACCGACCAGCCGGTCGGCACCCCCGAGCAGGTCGCTGAGAAGCTCGCCCCGTACCTGGACATCGGCTATCGCCACCTCATCGCCGGCGTCCCGGCCCCGCATGACGCCGAGTCGATGACACGCTTCGCGACCGAGGTCCGCGCCCTCCTCGAGCGCGACTAAGCCGCCTCGATGCTGCCGGGGATGTCCCGCGCCCGGAAGGGCTGAGCGCCGGTCAGATCGGGCGGGCGATCGTCCCGCCGTCGATCGGCTCGATGACCGGCAGGCCGGCGTCCTCGGCGGCGTGCTTGGCCCGGGCCCGGTGGCGAGCCGCCTTGGCCCGGTTGCCACAGGTCGCCATGTCGCACCAGCGTCGGCGCTGCGTCCGCGAGGCGTCGTAGAAGAACCAGAAGCACGTCTCGCCGCCGCACTGGCGGATGCGCTCCGGCTGTCCCGAGGTCAGCTCGGCCACGAAGGGATCGGTGAGGCGGGCGAGCGCGTCGTCGACCGGGTCGCCGACATGCCGGTGGTCGACGGCCACGCAGGCGTCCGGGGACGGCACGAGCTCGATGACCTGGCGCGCGTGGAGTGCCCGATTGACGGTGTCGAGGGCCGACCGCTGTGGCGGCCGATGCTCCACGACGGCCTGGGCGACCTCACGCAGGGCGCCGCGCACAGCGCGCACACGTTCTAGCTCGACCTCACCAGCGGCCGCATTCGCGGCGGCCGCGGCTCGGACGCGATCGGCGCCCTCGTGGTGGATGACCCCGCGATCGACGAACCAGTCGAGGGCAGCATCGAGCGTCGGGATCTTGTCCACCGGGAAACCGTTATCGGTGTCATCGGTGTTCAGGAAGTCGAAGGTGTCGTCGAGGTTCACGTCGTGAGCGTGGCCTCGATCAACGGCAGGGACAGGGTTCGTCAACATCGTGATAACCAATGTAGACCACTTGACAGGTTACGCGCAAGTGGGTACTGTATGCAGAGTAACCCACTAAGCCAGCGATAACGGTTATAACCACAGTTGATGGTTATGCAGGGAAGGAGATGGACATGGAAGCGCTCGTCATGGTCCTCATCCTCATCGTCGGTCTCACGGTCCTGGGTCTGGCCTCGCTTCGGTGGGGTGCCGACTCCCGGCCAGCCGTTCCCGACGACCACACGCGCTGACGCCACCACACCGGCCAGCGCCCGCGATCCCGCGATCGCGTCAGGAGTCCCTTCTCATGAACCAGACCTACACCTTCATCGCCCTCGATATCGCCCGCGAGCGGGCGCGCGAGGCCGCCGCCATGCGGCGGGCCGACGCGCTCTTCCCGCACCGGCCGAACGTCGTCCGCCGCGGCCTGGCCGCGGGCCTGGCGCTCGTCAGTCGCGGCAGCCGAGCGGCCGCTCGCCAGCTGGATGCCCACGTCGGGGACGACCTCGATCGGGCGCTCGCCCCCGGCAAGTAAGCTATCCGGCATGTCGCCGGCCACGACCCCTCGCGGGACCGCCGCGGTCTCGTGGGGTACCGATCGCATCGACCTCTTCACGGTGGATGGGGACGCAGGCCTCGTCCACCGTGTCTTCATGTCCGGGACCTGGTCGCCGCCCGAATCGCTCGGGGGGACGCTGGTCTCGAACCCGGCAGCCACGGCGTGGGGCGTCGACGAGCTCCAGGTGTTCGCGATCTTCCCCGATGGCGCGCTCTGGAATCGCTATTGGGACGGCACGTCGTGGCACGCCTGGGAGTCACTCGGCGGTGAGCTGACCGGCGATCCGACGGCCTCGTCGTGGAGCGCGGACCGGATCGACGTCTTCGCGCCGGGCCGCGCCGGCGGCATCTGGCATCGCTGGTGGGATGGCACCCGCTGGGTGCCCTGGGAGGTCCTGGCGGCGTGATCCGGACGGAGCGCCTGCTGCTCCGTCGCTGGCGCGACGAGGACCGACCGGCGTACGTCGCGATGAACCAGGATCCCGAGGTCATGACCTACATGCAGGGCCTGTCATCGCCCGAGGTCTCCAACGCCCACATCGACGCGATCGAGCGCCATTGGGATACCCATGGCTGGGGCCTGTGGGCGCTCGAGGTCCCGGACGTCGCGCCGTTCGTCGGCTTCACCGGGTTGTGGCCGGCGAGCCACGTCCTGGGCTACCCGTCGGTCGAGACCGGCTGGCGGCTGGCTCGAGCCCAGTGGGGCCGGGGCTACGCGACCGAGGCGGCCCGAGAGGCGCTGCGGTTCGGATTCCGCGACGTCGGCCTGGACGAGATCGTGTCGTTCACCGTGGTCGACAACACCCGATCGCGGGCGGTCATGGAGCGCATCGGGCTGCGCGTACGTCGAGGGCGGCGACTTCGACCATCCGAAGGTCGACGCGGTCGCCTATCCGCACATCGTCCGGCACGTCCTGTACCGCCTCGATCGGCCGACCTGGGAGGGGCGCCAGGCCACCTGACGAGCGCCACCGCAACCCCGATTCCGACCGAGGTGATCGTCCCTGCCTGGCCGACTGGGCGGATAACTCGCAGCTAATGGCGTCCTCGTAGCATCCGGCGCAGACGTCCCCGCCTCGTCGGAAGTGCCCCCCACGCGGCAGGGACGTCGATGTCCTCGGGCCGCACCACCCGCCGCCGCTGACCCCGCCGGTGGAGCGCGCCCGTGGACCCGAACGCCAGCTCGCCATGGCGCGTGCTCGACGCGCCATCGACGACGACCTCCACCGCCGCCGCCTCGTCGACACGGGAAACGCGTGCGACGACCGGGGACCCGCCCAGCGTCCGGCCGTTCCTGACCGGTCCGGCTGGACGCTGGGTCCTGGCCGGCATCGGCATCGCGGTGTGCATCGCCGTCGCCCTGTGGCTGGCGATCTCGTCGGCGTCCGGGACGGTCGTCGACGTCGATGTCGCGGTCGCCTCCGACGGCGTCGGGGGGCCGGCAGGGTCGCCCGGCATCCTCGTCGTCGAGGTCACCGGGGCGGTCGTCCGCCCCGGCGTGTACCGACTCTCGGCCGGCGCGCGCGTGGCCGATCTCGTCGCCGTGGCCGGTGGCTACGGGCCACGGATCGACACGGCCCGGGTCGAGCACGAGCTCGACCTCGTGGCCGCCCTGGCCGACGGGGATCGGATCCGCGTGCCGGCTCGCGGGGATCCGCCGGCGAACGTGCCACCGGACGGCGGTGCGGGGACGACTCCTGGCGACGGCACGGCGCTCATCGACCTGAACACGGCGACGCCGGAGCAGCTCGACACGCTGCCCGGGATCGGGCCGGTCACCGCGGCCAAGATCGTGGCGGCCCGGGAGGAAGCCGCGTTCGTGTCGGTCGACGACCTGCGGTCCCGCGGCGTCCTTGGCGAGAAGACGTTCGAGCGCGTGCGCGAGCTCGTGGCGGTGCCGTGACGTGCCACGACGCGGATGGATCCCGCTCGGGGCGGTCGGAGCGGCCCTGGCAGCGCCGAGCGGGTCGACCGCTTGGGCCGTCGCCGCCGCCGCGCTCGCGGTCGGCATCGCGCTCCTCGCATGGACCCCGGCCGGGAGTGGTCGGGCGGTGCGAACCGCCGGCCTCGGGCTGGTCATCGGCATCGCCCTCCTGGGCGGCCGGCTGGGATCGGAGCCGGCACGAGCGGCGACGACCGCAGCCCCGGCGGGTGAAGGTCCGTGGCGGATGCTCGTCGAGTCCGTCGGAGCCCCGCGGGAAGGTCGTCAGGTCGCGACCCTGCGGAGCATCGGCCAGGCGCCCGACGACCCCGATGGCGAGGCGACCGTCGCGAGCACGCTCCGCCTGGCCGCGACGCTCCCGCGCTACCCGCCGGTCGAACCGGGCGACATCGTCAGTGTCGAAGGGCGGGCCCAGGAACGACCGGATTCGTCGTACGGCCGGTACCTCGAACGGATCGGTGCGTGGGGCACGCTCCAGGTGGACCGGCTCGAGCACCTGCCTGGTCCCGACGGACCAGGTCGACGCCTGGAGGGCTGGCGGCGTGAGGCCGGCACCGCGCTGACCCGGGTGCTGCCCGAGCCCGAGGCCGGCCTCGCGGCGGGCATCCTCATCGGCCTTCGCGACCGCGTCGACCGGGAGGTCGCGGCGGCGTTCACGACCGCGGGCGTGAGTCATGTCGTCGCCATCTCGGGCTGGAACATCGCGATCGTCGCGGCGTCGATCGCCGCCATCGCCGGGCGCCTCGGACGTCGCCGCCGGGCGATCCTCACGGTCGTCGCCATCGCGACGTATGTCGCGTTCGCCGGGGCGTCACCGTCGGTCCTGCGCGCCGGCGTGATGGCCGGCGTCGTCCTGCTCGCCCGCGAATCCGGTCGACCGGAGCGGGCCGCGGCCGCGCTCGCCTGGGCGGTCGTCCTGCTGCTCCTGGCGGATCCGCGGCTCGTGGCGGATGCCGGGTTCCAGCTCTCGACCCTGGCGACGGCCGGCCTCATCGCATGGGCGACGCCGCTGACGGAGCGGATCGGTGGGCTCGCCGGCGGTCGCGTCCCGGGTTGGCTCGCGGAGAGCCTCGGTGTGTCGCTGGCGGCCCAGGCCGCGACGCTGCCGATCGTCCTGGCCGCCTTCGGCCGCCTCGCCCTCATCGCGCCGGCGATCAATCTCGTCGTCGTCCCGCTCGTGGCCCCGGTCATGGCGGTCGGCGTCGTCGCCCTCCTCGCCGGCCTGGCCGTGGGTGCCGGTCTCCCGGCGGTCATCGGGGCCGCCATCGCCCTGCCGGCATTCGTGGGCCTTCGGGTCATGGTCAGTCTCGTCGGCATCGCCGCGGGGGTGCCCTACGCGAGTGTGGAACTGGATCCGCCGGTCGCCACGGCCGCCGCCGTAGCGCTGACGATCGGTGCCGGCGTGCTGATCACCCGTCGCCGCGGCCGACAGGCCCAGGGTCCTCCCCCTCGAGCGAGGCCCGCCGACCCGACCGCGCCGATCCTGCCTCGAGCTTCGGCCCGCGACGTCAGCGGCTCTGGGCGCCGCGCTGACCGCCTGGTGGCCACGGTCCTCGTCGTCGCCGTCGCCTGCGTCGGCGCCGTCGCCGCCAGTCGCCCGCCAGGCGTCCCCAGGCTGGTCGTGCTGGACGTCGGTCAGGGGGACGCCATCCTGGTCGAAGGCTCGCGCGGCGGTCGGCTCCTCGTCGATGGCGGACCGGATCCTGACCGCCTCCTGGTCGAGCTGGATCAGCGGGTCCCGCCCTGGGACCGGCGGATCGATGTCGTGGTCCTGAGCCACCCGCACGAGGATCACGTGGCCGGCCTGGCCCTGCTCATGGACCGCTATCGCGTCGGCAGGGTGCTGGAGCCGGGCATGCGCGGTCCCGGACCGGGGTACGCGGCATGGCTCGAGCGCCTGGGTGGCGATGCGGCGCCGTCCCACGGCGTCATCGCCGCCGGCGACCGCCTGCGCCTTGACGATGTGACCCTCGACGTCCGCTGGCCGATCGCCGGCGCCGTGCCGCGCGAGCCACCGGACGGCGGTACGGCCATCAACAACGTCTCGGTCGTGCTCCTCGGCCGGGTCGGCGAACGACGCTTCCTCCTGGCCGGCGACGTCGAGGAAGACGTCGACCCATCGCTCCTCGCCGCCGGCCTGCCGCAGGTCGACGTCCTCAAGGTCGCCCACCACGGCAGCCGGACGGCGACGACCGAGGCGTTCGTCGCGGCGACCCGGCCACGCATCGCGATCGCCTCGGCTGGTCGCGACAACCGCTACGGGCATCCGGCCCGGGCGACGATCGAGCGCCTCGAAACCAGCGGTGCCCGGGTCCTGCGGACCGACGTCGACGGGACGGTCACGGTGGCCTTCGAGCCTGGCGGACCGGTCGTCCGACGCGAGCCGCGCCCTGATCTCGGCGGCCGATCCGCGCCGAGGTTGGTCAGCGCCGACGCCCGACCCGTCGCGACGACCGCCGGCGTGCCTGCCCCTGATCTTCGCCCGCGACCCGCGGCCTTCCTGTGCGCGATCCCGGTCCGCGGCGGACCGACCGATCCGCCCGCCCCGCGCCCGGCGATGACGCCGGCTGGGTCGGCTGGGCTGGCGGCGGCCGGCCCGACCCAGCGGCCCGGCGACCCGGCCCGATCCGTCCGGTACCATCGGGCCGATGACGGTCCCCGGGCGGTCGGCGGCCGCTGCCCTCCTGCTCTCCCTGGATCCCCCGCCCTGGTTCCTCGCCCACGCGCGCGCCGTGGCCGAGGTCGCGGCCTGGCTGGCGCTCCGGATCGACGCCCGCGGCATCCCGGTCGATCGCCGAGCCGTCGAGGCCTCGGCCCTGCTCCACGATGTCGACAAGATCGTGCCGCCCGGCGATCCGGCCCGGGCCCTCCGGCACGGGGATGGCTCCGCTGATTGGCTGCGGCGGCAGGGACACGGCGAGCTGCGTCGCCTCGTGGCCAACCATCCGGTCACGCGCCTGCTGGACGGCGAAGCCCATCGGCGCTGGGCAGTCTTCGCCAGCCGCGAGGAACGGATCGTCGCCTACGCGGACAAGCGCGCAGGCCAGCGCCTGGAGCCGATGGCGGCCCGCTTCGCGAGCTGGCGCCGTCGGTACCCGGACGGCTGGGACGCGACGACCTGGACCGGCGTCGAGGCGCGAGCCCGCCGGCTCGAGGCCGAGATCTGCCGGGCAGCCGGCATCGAACCGGCTGACGTTCGGCGCCTGCCGTGGGTCGGCGACGCGCTGCGGTCGGCGCGTCGGGATCGGGCCGCATGAGCGGCGCCCTGACGCCCTTGCTCTACGTGTGGGGCGACGACGATCTCGTGGCCGAGCGTCTCGTCGGGCGGTTCGGCACGGCGCTGGGCAAGGAGCTCGGCACGCCGCTCGAGCGCTGGGACGTGAAGGGCGAGGCCACCGCCGCCGGGTCGATCATCGCCCAGCTGGAGGAGCGCCTCGCGACCGCCGTCCTGTTCGGTGGCGGCACCCTGGCCGTCGTGGCCGACCCAGGAGCCCTGGTCCGACGCAATGACCACCGCGACCGGCTGGTCGCCGCGATCGGCCTGATGGCGCCCGGCAATGCCCTGGCCGTCGTCGAGGCCACGCGGTCGAATGCCAAGGGTCCCGGTTCGCGCCGCCTGGCCGACGCGATGGGGGCGGGCGGAGCGCGGATCGTCGGCGCGATGGCCCCGCGACCGACTGCGCTCGGCGCGTGGATCACCGACGAGGCCCGCGACCGCAGCCTGGACCTGGCCCCCGGCGCGGCCCGTGCCCTGGCCGATCGGCTCGGGGCCCGGGTCACCGACGGTGACGTCGACCGCCGCTACCTGAGTCGGGTCGCCGCCGCGGAGCTGGACAAGCTCGCCCTGCGCCATGCGGTCGACGGCGGGCCGGTCACGGCCGACGATGTGGCGGCCCTCGTGGCGGAGACCACGCCCGGGTCGGTCTTCGCCCTGACCGACGCCGTCGGTGACCGGCGGGGAGAGCCGGCGGTCGTCGCCCTCGATCGGCTGCTGGACACGACGCCGGAGCCGGTCCTGCTGGCCGTCCTCCACAAGCGCGTCGTGGAACTCCTTGAGCTCGGCGACCGGCTCCGATCCGGCCTGGACCTGCCGGCGGCCGGACGGGCGATGGGCATCACCAACGAGTACCGGGCCAGGGCCATCGCCGGCCAGGCCAAGCGCTGGACGCCGGACGAGCTGGGGGCCGCGCTTGCGGACCTCGTCGAGCTCGACGCGATGGTCAAGGGCGCACCCGGATCGGCCGGCGACGCGGCCCAGCGTCGTCTGGCATTCCTGGTCTGGGTCCGGACATGGGCGACGCCGCGCGTCGCGGCGGCCGCCGGCGGCCGCTAGCGGTCGATCAGTCCGCGGACGACCAGGCCTGCTCCTGGACGACGAGATCGCTCTCGATGGCGAACACGCAGCGACCCTCGCCGAGATCAAGGAGCTCGATCAGGTCGGGATCGATGTACAGCTGGGAGCAGTCCTCGCACAACCCACCGGGGATGCCGAAGCACAGGCGCTCGCTCCGGTCAGGCAACCGGAACGTCGTGTCGAAGCGGGTCGTGATGAGTCGGTGACCACAAGCCGGGCACCGATCTCGTGTAGCGGACATGCCGCGATGCTAGGTGGCGCCCCTCACGGGTCGGCATGACCCGCTCGTACCCCTACCTTCGGTACCCCCGCGGGCTGACGCCCGCGGGGCCGATGACGTCGGGATCGGTCTCAGGAGGCCTCGAAGGAGACCTGGAGGGCCCCGCTGTCGTCACGCAGCTCGAGCGTCGAGCCGCGGACTTCCCAGGTCGTGGACGCCTCGAGGGCCGCGACGTACGCGGCTTCCTGGGCGTTGGCCGCCTCCTCGACGCAGGCCATCCTCGTCGAGACGAGGGGGCCGATGGTGATGGCCGTGCCGTCGACGACGGCCGGGCCGTTGAACTGGTTGCAGCCGGTCTCGCCGGAGACCGTCCCGGCCGCCGCGTCGTAGACCGCGGTCGGTTCCGTGCCGGCCACGACCGACTCGACGCCGCCGCGACCGTTGTTGATGCCGGTCGCGAGCCAGGTCACGCCGCCGAGCTCGCCGGGCTGGGCGACGACGAACTCGAGGATCGTCGCGCCGCTCTCATCGAAGATGGTCAGCGCTTCGGTCGTCGCCGTGAACGACGCCGCCGCCTCGAGGTTGGCGAGGTAGCCGGCCTCGACGTCGGAGGCCGGCCCGATGCAGGCCATCTGGGTCGAGGCCAGCGGACCGAACGTCAGGGACGCGCCATCCTGCGTGTACGCCCCGGTGAACCGGTTGCAACCGCCCGAGCCGCTGACGGTCGAGTCGGCCGCGGTGAAGGTCGCGTCGGCCAGGACGTCGTCCGGCACGGTCTGGAGCGAGCCGTCGGCGAGGTACGAGGTCAGCGCCCAGGTGACGCCGTCCAGCGTCCCCCCGAACCGCCGGTGGCACTGGTACAGCCGGCCGCGGTCAACGCGGCGATGGCCAAGCCGAAGAACAAGGTCTTGATGCGCATGGTCCCCTCAGGTCGAGATCGGTGGATGTGGTCGGGCCGCTACTGCACGCGCAGGACGGTCCGGGCCTCGCCCCAGTGCTTCTCGAGGCCGTAGTAGTCGCGCTCGGGTGGCGTGAAGATGTGGACGATGACCGAGCCGTAGTCGAGCAGCACCCAGTGCGAAGCGGGCGTGCCCTCCCGACCGATCGGCTTGACCCGCTCATCGCGCAGCGAGCCGACGATGCCGTCGGCGATCGCATCCAGCTGGCGCTCCGACCCACCCGAACAGATGACGAAGTAGTCGGCAAGGGTGGTCAGCGGCGCCAGGTCCAACAGGACGATGTCGGCCGCCTTCTTGTCCTCGGCGAGCTCCACGATCCGACGAGCAAGGTCCAGAGGCGCTCGCTCGCTCGGCGGGACGGGCCCGTCGCGGCGGGGCAGGCCGTCAGCGCTCGGCGCGGCGATGGGCGCGGGGTCGGTCACGTTCGATGGATCCTCCTGGCGACTCAGCGATGGTCGCGATACAGCGCATGGTCGCCGATATAGGCCGCGACCGCATCCGGCACCAGGTATCGAAGGGATCGACCGGCGGCGGCGCGCGTCCGGAGCTCAGACGCCGACAGCCGCAATCTGGGTCCCTCCAGGACGACGATCCGTGCGGAGCTGCCCGGGAAGCGCTGGCGGAGGGCGTCGGGCGTCGCCTCCTCGTAGCCGTCGCGCGGCGCGACGACGAGCGTGGCCAGCTCGAGGATCCGTTCCGGCTCGCGCCAGGTGGCGAGATCGGCGAACGCCTCGGCCGACACGATCAGCGCAAGGTCCGGGCCCTGACCGGCCGCGACCCGTTCGGACCGCAGCGCCTCGAGGGTGTCGACGGTGTAGGACGGTCCCGCCCGGCGGAGCTCCAGGTCCGAGGCCGTGAAGGCCGGGTTGCCGGCCACGGCGAGCCTGACCATCGCCATCCGGTCGGCGATCGGCGAGATGCGCTGGTCGCGCTTGTGCGGCGGCTCGCCGGCTGGCACGAACAGGACCTCGGCCAGGCCGGTCGCGTCACGGGCCAATTCGGCCACGGCCAGGTGGGCGATGTGGATCGGGTCGAACGTGCCACCGAAGACGCCCAGCGCGCCGCGCAGGTCGATCGGGACCGATCCGGTGGCGGCCGGGCGCTCGGCACTCATCGGTCCTGCCAGGGATCGTGCTCCCATTCGAGCTCCGCACCGCCGATCCGCACGAGATCGCCGGCGACGATCCCGGCGCGCCGCAACTCGGCGTCGATGCCCAGGCGGGTCAGGTCGCGCTGGAATCGCTCCGCCGATTCCTCGACATCGAAGTTCGTCTGCGCGGCGATCCGCTCGATGCGCTTGCCACGGACCCGGAACGCCCCGTCGTCATCGTGCTCGACGACGAAGCCATCACCCATCGCGTCGATGCGGTGGACGACGACCCCGGCTGGCTCGGGGGGCGCGGCCAGCTCGTCGGCGGACGGGAGCATCTGGGCGATCCGAGCGCGCAGCTCATCGAGGCCCTCGCCCACGGCCGCGGCGATGCCGACCGTCGGCAGCCCCTCGGCCTCGCGCGCTGCGCGGAAGTCCGGCCAGGCGTCGCGCGCGGCGGGCAGGTCCAGCTTGTTGAAGGCGACCAGGAGCGGCTTGTCGAGGAGCGCGGGGTCGTGGGCGCGCAGCTCGTCGCGGATGACGTCGTGGTCCCAGCCGGGATCGCGTGACGCGCCGTCGACGACGTGGATGAGGACCCGGGTCCGTTCGACGTGACGCAGGAACGCATGGCCCAGGCCGGCGCCATCCGACGCGCCTTCGATGAGGCCGGGCACGTCGGCGATGGTCGGGCGGCGCTCGTCATCGTCGCCCAGGTCCATGACCCCGAGATTCGGTTCGAGGGTCGTGAACGGGTAGTCGGCGATCTTCGGCGTGGCCGCGGTCAGGGCGGCCAGGAGCGTCGACTTGCCGGCGTTGGGCAGGCCGACCAGGCCGATGTCGGCGATGAGCCGCAACTCGAGTCGGAGCCAGCGCTCCTCGCCCGGTTCGCCCTTCTGGGCGTGCTTGGGGGCCTGGTGGGTCGAGGTCTTGAAGTGCGTATTGCCGAGCCCGCCGCGGCCACCGCGGGCGACCATCGCGACCTGGCCGACGGCGACCAGGTCCGCGACGAGCGCCCCGGTGGCGTCATCGACGACCGCCGTGCCGGGCGGGACGTCCAGGATGAGGTCGCCGCCCGCCTTGCCATGCCGGCGCGACCGGGTCCCACGACCACCGGGCGTGGCCTTGAAGTGGTGGCGGTACTGGAAGTCCCGGAGGGTCGTCTGGCCGGCGTCGACCCGGAGGTGGACGGATCCGCCGCGGCCGCCGTCGCCACCGTCGGGGCCGCCGCGGGGGACGTGGGCCTCCTGGCGGAAGGTCGCGGCCCCGTCACCGCCCGCTCCGGCGTGGACCCAGATCTTCACGCGGTCGAGGAACATCCGGGGCATCCTCGCACGCTTCGACGGGGCGCGCCCGTCGCGACGTTGATCGGCGGGTTAGTAGTAGGCGAGCGGGTTGACGCGCCGGCCGCCGTTCCAGATCGGGCCCTTCCAGACCTCGAAGTGGAGGTGCGAGCCGCTCGCGAACCCGGTGGCGCCCATCCGGCCGACGCGCTGACCGCGCGACACGTGCTGGCCGCGCCCGACCGACACGCCCGACATGTGGTTGTAGGTCGTGTACAGGCCGGACCCGTGCGCGATCCAGACCTGATAGCCACCGCCGTTGTTCTTCCAGCCGGAGAAGACGACCGTCCCGCCGGCCGCGGCGACGATCCGGTCGCCGGTCGAGCCGTCGATATCGATGCCGTAGTGGCCGTAGTGGTAGTACTGGCTGATCCGGCCGCCCGGCGCCGGCCAGGCGAAGCGGCCGCCGTTGTAGCTGCGCGGCGGGCGGGTCGAGCCGCCGCTGGAGCCGCCGCTGCCCCCGCCGCCACCGCCGCTCGACGCCTTGGACGGCGGCTTCTTGGTCGGCTTGGGGGTCGGGATCGGCTCGCCCTTGGCGCCCGGCAGGACGAGGACCTGGCCGACGACGAGGTTGCGGTCCTCGAGGCCGTTGGTCTTGATGATCCGGGCGGCCGAGACCTTGTGCTCCTTGGCCAGGCCGTCCAAGGTGTCGGTCGACTTGACCTTGATGACCAGGCCGCTGACCGGCGGGATCTTCAGGAGCTGGCCCTGATGGAGCTCATCCTTCGAGTCGAGCTTGTTCGCCCACCACAGGGTCCGCATCGAGACGCCGTGCGCCTTGGCGATGCCGGACAGGGTGTCGCCCTTCTTGACCTTGTAGGTCTTGACCAGGTCGCTGCCGTCCGCGACCGACGTGTTGACGGCCACCGGCTTGAGGAGCGTGCCGTCGGCGAGGAACGGGCCCTCGACGGTGGCCACCTGCGCCTGCTCGAGCTCCGCGATGGCGGCCAGCGCCTCGGGGTCGGTCGAGTCGACGTCGACGATCTGGTTCAGGGCGGAGACGTTCGGGGCGGGCTCGGCGTAGGCGACGGCCGCGGGATCGTCACCCTGGACGTCCTCGGTGTCGTCGTAGGCCTCGTCATCGGCATAGGCGGCTTCGATCGAGCCGATGCCGTCGCCGTCACCGTCGTCGTAGGTGCCGCCGATGGCGATGCGCGGACCCTGGCCGTCGCCCGTAGGGCCGCCGGTGTCGCCGTTCGTGCCGGTCGGTCCACCCGGGCCGGCACTGAACACGGCGGCCAGCAGGACGATGCCGGCGACCGAGAGAGCGACCGTCCGCTCGTGGCCCAGATGCCGGCTGAGGTCCGGGACGTGGACGGATGGCAGGCCGTGGACGGAGGCGAGCGTCGGGCGGGCCAGGTGCGCGGCCATCGCCCGAAGCCAGACACCGGGCGTCGGTCGGGACGAGGGGAAGGATCGTCGCGACGCCATCGCGGTCGCCTGCAAACGCTCGCGCGCCTGACGGGCGGCGGAGCGACTGGTGATGTGCGGGACGCCGGCTGGCCTCGACTCCGGGAGTGTGAGGCGGGTCGGCTCAGGGCGTGATGGACGGCGCAGCCGTCCCATGACGCGCTGGACGCCGACCGTCGCATTCAGCAATACGGTCTCCTGGCGTGGACGGTCGGGACGCTTGGGGGGCGTGGGCGGAGGTTCGACGACCGTCCGTGGTCGCGGTATCGAGCTGGGGGTCTCTACTTCGCGGCCGCGTCCGACTCGTGCGTCGGACTTACGACATCGCCGCGAACGGTACCACGAGGCGTTCAGCGTGAGCAAACGCCCTCGGCCGAAAGCGTTGCTCAGGCGTCCAGATTCTTCGTGAGCGACGCGAGGAATTCCGCGTTCGACTGGGTCTTCGACAGCCGGTTGAGGAGGATCTCGATGCCCTCGTTGGCCCCGACCGCGGACAGCATCCGACGCATCGTCCAGACCATCTTGAGGGTGCCTTCCTCGAGGAGCAGCTCCTCGCGGCGGGTGCCCGAGCGCTGCACGTCGATGGACGGGAAGATCCGCTTCTCGGCGAGCTTGCGGTCCAGGATGAGCTCCGAGTTGCCGGTGCCCTTGAACTCCTCGTAGATGACGTCGTCCATGCGCGAGCCGGTGTCGACGAGGCAGGTGCCGATGATCGTCAGCGAGCCGCCCTCCTCGATGTTCCGCGCGGCGCCGAAGAAGCGCTTGGGCGGGTACAGGGCGATCGGATCGAGGCCGCCCGACAACGTGCGGCCCGAGGGCGGCAGGGCCAGGTTGTAGGCCCGCGCGAGGCGCGTGATCGAGTCGAGCAGGATGACGACGTCACGGCCGGTCTCGACTTGGCGCTTGGCGATCTCGAGGGCCATCTCGGCGACGTGGGTGTGGTTCTCGGTCGGCTCGTCGAAGGTCGAGGAGATGACCTCGCCCTTGACGCTGCGACGCATGTCCGTGACTTCCTCGGGGCGCTCGCCGATGAGCGCGACCATCAGGAGGATCTCCGGGTAGTTGGCACTCACGCCGTTGGCGATCTGCTTGAGCAGCATCGTCTTGCCGGCCTTGGGGGGGCTGACGATGAGCGCACGCTGGCCCTTGCCGAGCGGGTTGACGAGGTTGATGAGGCGCTGGCTGAGGTTCTTGGGGTCGGTCTCGAGGTTGATGAGCACGTCCGGGTGGACCGGGGTCAGGTCCCCGAACACCGGGCGACGGCGAGCCGTCTCCGTGTCGACGCCGTTGACGCCGTCGACGCGGAGCATGCCCCAGTACTTCTCCGCCTCGCGTGGCGCGCGGACGGCCCCGGAGATGCGATCACCGATCCGCAGGCCGAAGCGGCGGACCTGGCTGGAGCTGACGTAGACGTCCTCCGGGCTGGGCAGCAGGCCGTGGCGGCGCATGAAGCCGAAGCCCTCGTCGACGATGTCGAGGATGCCCGTGGCGTAGGCGTGGCCGGCGTTCTCCGTCTGGCGTTGGAGGATGCGGTCGACGAGCTCATCCTTGCGCTCGCCGGCCGGGGCTTCGAGCTCCAGGTCGCGGCTGACCGCACGGAGCTCGGTGACGCTCATCTCACGGAGGTCGGCGATGTCGAGGTCGTTGCGCTCGCGGGCCGCCTCCAGCTCCTGCTGCTCGTCGTACTCGCTGACGGGCGCGCGATAGGACTGGGGTCGGCGGCGAGGCCGTCGGTTGCGGGAGCGCTGGTCGCGCTGGTCGGGGCCGGGTCCGGGCATCTGGTAGGGGTCACCTGCGGGTGAGGGAGGGGCGGGACGGAGAGCGCGTCCGAGACGGGCGAAACTCCGGGTCGCGTGGGGCCGAGCGGGTGCGCGCAGGCGTGGCCGCAGCGCGGGTCCGGTCGGGATACATGGAGCATAGACCCCCACGGGACCGGGCGTCAACGGTCTGGCATCGTTCGTGGCGAGCGCGCTGGACCCATCCCTCGCCCGGCCGCTGGTGCTGGCGGGCCGATCGCCGGTGACCGACGATACGATCGTCACGCCGGCTGCCCTCGCCGCCGGAGCCCAACTACCGGAGGACGCCCATGGCCATGCGCACCGGTCTCAGCGCGGACGATCTCGCGCCCCTGCTGGCCGCGACCGACATCGGGGTCCTCGCGACCCGCCGCCCGGATGACTCGATCATGCTCTCGCCGGTCTGGTGGGAATGGCGTGATGGCGGATTCGACATCTGGGTCGATGCCGAGTCCGATCGCAAGATCCAGCACCTCCGGCGCGATCCCCGCGCCACGTTCGTCGTGGCCAACCAGGTCTGGCCGTACCAGGGCTTCGAGGTCCGGGGCGAGGCGGCCATCTCGGCCGAGCCGTTCTACGACGTCCTGCGCCGGACCGCGACCCGCTTCGACAGCCCCGAGGAAGCCGAGCGGATGGTCGACACGATGGCGCCCGGGCTGGTCATCCGCCTCGAGCCAGGCGTGTCGCGCGGCTGGGCGTACGAGGACTGACCGAGGCCTCGGTCGCATCCTCGCTCATCTGAGCGCTTGCATCTCAGACGTGCAGGGCCTACGATCGGGCTGATGGCCCTCAGCCCCGCCTCCGCCCGTCCCGCCGACGACCTGGCCAGCCAGGTCGCGCGCCTGTTCTTCGACCGTCAGATGACCAAGGTCGAGATCGCGGCGCACCTGGGCATCTCCCGTTTCCGCGTCGCCCGCCTGCTCGACGGCGCCCTCGCCGACGGGTTGGTCCGGATCGAGTTCCGGGATATCCCGAGCGAGGACCGTGAGCTCGCGGCGGCGATGGAGGAACGGTTCGGACTGGACCTGTGCGCGGTCGCGACGGTCGAGGCCGACGTCCCACGGCTGGCCGCCGCCGTGCTGGACGGCCTCATCGGACCGGGGGAGGTCATCGGCGTCGCCTGGGGTGCCACGCTCGGCCGGGTCGTCCGCGAGGTCGGCTCGCGTCGGGACCCCAGCATCGAGGTCGTGCAGCTGGCCGGCAGCAGCGCGCGCCTGGACCCTGGCGACGAGCCGGGAGCCGTGTCGAGGACGCTCGCCGAGCGCCTGGGCGCGGGCCACCACCCGATCTATGCCCCGGCGTTCGTGGCCGATCCGGCCGTTCGCGCCGCACTCCTCGCCCAGCCGGAAGTGGCCGAGGCGTTCGCGCGGTTCCGTGCCCTGACCCTGGCCGTCGTCGGGATCGGGGCGATGCCTTCGGGAGGCCAGGGCGCCGCCTCGTCCCTGCTTCGGTCGCGGGTCCTCGGTGCGGCCGAGGTGGAGCGACTCGTCGCCGCCGGAGCCGTGGGCGATCTCGTCGTCCATCCCATCGATGCGGCCGGACGAGCCGTCGCCCCGGATCTCGGCGAGCGGGCCATCGCCATCGACCTCGACGACCTGCGACGCGTCCGGCGGGTCGTCGCGGTCGCGGCCGGATCCGGCAAGGGCGCCGCCATCCGAGGGGCCCTGGCCAGCGGGATCGTCCGGATCCTGGCCACCGATGCCGCCACGGCCCGGCGCGTCCTGGACGCCGGCTGATGGACCGCCTGCAGGGTCGGGGCCTGCTCGTCACCGGCTCGACCGGGATGGCCGCAGCGACCGCCGAGCGGGCCGCGGCCGAGGGTGCCCGCCTATTCGTCGTGTCGCGCGACCCCGACCACGCGCGGGATCTCGCGAGCCGGGTCGGGGGCGGCTGGGCGGCCGCGGATCTCGCCGACGAGCACGCGACGGCGGCCGCCGTGACCGCCGCCACGGCCCATCTCGGCCGGATCGACGCCTGTTTCGCCGCGGCCGGCGGGAGCGGCCGTCGGTTCGGTGACGGACCGGTCCATGAGCTGACCGCCGAGGCCTGGGAGGCGACGCAGGCGTTGAACCTCCGGACGCAGGTCCTGACCCTCGCCCGGGTCGTCGGAGCGATGCTCGACCAGCCGCGCGACGAGGACGGCCTCCGCGGCTCGATCCTCATCCTCGGCAGCGTGACGACGCAGGCGCCCGTCCCAGAGCTTTTCGGGACGCACGGCTATGCGGCGGCCAAGGGCGCGCTGACCGCCTTGATGACGTCGATGGCGGCGACCTATGTCGGCGACGGGATCCGGGTCAACATCGTCGCGCCATCGCTCACCCGGACGCCGATGGCGACGCGGGCCGCGAGCGACGGCCACATCCTCGAGTACGCGGCGCGCAAGCAACCGCTCGCCGGACCGATGCTCGACCCCGACGAGGTCGCCAAGGCGGCGGTCTACTTCCTGTCGAGTGAGTCCCGGGTGGTGACCGGCCAGTACCTGGCGGTCGACGGTGGCTGGTCGGTCGTCTCGACGACGGCGGAGGCCCGGCCGTGAGCGTCAGGTGGGCCGATCACCCGGTCCTGGCCGAGGTCGACGTCTGCGTCGTCGGCGCCGGGTCGGCCGGGTCGAGTGCGGCGATCGCCGCGGCCCGGACCGGCGCCTCCGTGCTCCTGGTGGACCGCCTGCCGTTCCTCGGCGGGACGAGCACCGCGGTCCTCGACACGTTCTATGGCTTCTTCACGCCGGGCACCGACGCTCGCAAGGTGGTCGGCGGGATCGGCGATGACGTCGTGGCCGGGTTGCGGGCCCTGGGCCCGGTCGTCGAGCGCCCGAACACGTATGGCGCCGGCACGGGCGTGACCTACCTGGCCGAGCATCTCAAGGTCGTGTGGGAGGGGCTGGTCACGGGGTCCGGCGCCCGGCCGCTGCTGCACGCGATGCTCCAGGCGGTGGAGGTCCGCGACGGGCGGGTGGACGAGGTGGTCGTCGCGACCCGGGCGGGCCTGGGTCGCATCCGGGCACGGACGTTCATCGATGCGTCCGGGGATGCCGACCTGTGTGCCTTCGCGGGCTTCGGCTACGAGCAGGCCGGCACCCTCGACCCGGCCCAGACCCTGACCACGACCTTTCGGATGGTCGGCGTCGACGGGGCGCGCCGAGCGACGGTCACGAAGCGCGAGCTGCACGCCCGCATGGCCGAGGCCGCGGCCACCGGCGACTATGCCCTGCCGCGCCGGGATGGCAGCGACCACATCACGACGATCGATGGCGTCACCGCCACGGTCATGACCCGCCTCGAGGCCGTCCGTCCGACCGACGATGGTCGACTCGTCGATGCCACGGATCCGTGGTTCCTGACCGAGGCGGAGATGGCCGGTCGCCGGCAGGCGCTCGAGTACGCGCGGTTCCTCGTCGATCGCGTGCCGGGCTACGAGCACGCGTCGCTCGTGGCCCTGGGGACCCAGCTGGGCGTTCGGGAGACCCGGCGGGTCTACGGCGACGCGCGTCTGACCCGTGACGATGTCCTCGAGGCTCGTCAGTCCGACGATCAGATCGGGTTGTGCGGGGCCCCCATCGAGGATCACCACGCCGCGGCCGACACGGTCTGGCAGTACCTGCCGGATGGGGCTGCGGTCGGCATCCCGTTCGGGACGCTCCTCGTCCGTGACGCCGCCAACGTCCTCGTCGCGGGCCGCTGCTTCAGCGCCACCCACGACGCCCACGCCTCGGTCCGCTCGATGGCCCAGTGCATGGCCATGGGCCAGGCCGCGGGCACCGCGGCTGCCCTCGCCGTCGCCGGCGACCACGACCCCCGCGAGATCGACGCCAGCCGGCTGCGCGACCGACTCCGACGCGATGGAGCGATCGTCGACCTCGACGCCGCCGTGCCGGGCCGACCCGTGGCCGCCCTCGCATGACGCTCGTGCGGACGGTCCTCGGCGACATCGACCCCGGCGACCTGGGCGTGACCTACGCCCACGAGCACCTCGTCATCGACGGCGGGCGGCCCGTCCTCATGGAGCCCGAGTTCGACCTGTCCGACGTCGACCGGATGGCGACCGAGGTCGCCGCCGCCGCCGACCTCGGCCTCGGCGCGGTCGTCGATGCGATGCCCTGCGACGCGGGGCGCAACGCGTCGAAGCTGGCCGAGCTGTCGCGCCGGACCGGTGTCCACGTCGTCGCCCCGACCGGTCTCCACCACGACCGCTACTACGGCCCCGCGCACTGGAGCCATCGCCTCGACGTCGACGCGCTGGCCGAGCTGTTCGTCGCCGACATCGAGGACGGCATCGACGCTAACGACTACAGCGGACCGGTCGTCCGCCGGACGGCCCACCGGGCTGGCGTCGTCAAGGTCGGCGGCTCCGAGGGCGGCTTGTCGGAGCGCGACGAGCGGGTATTCGCCGCGGCCGCCATCGCCCACGTCCGGACCGGCGTGCCGATCCTCACCCATTGCGAGCGCGGGACCGGCGCCCTGGACCAGGTCCGCTGGCTGACCGACCGGGGCGTCGAGGCCGGGCACATCGTGCTCAGCCACGTCGACAAGGTCGTCGATCGCGGCCTGCACCGGGAGCTGTTCGCGACCGGGGCGGTCGGCGAGTACGACGGCTCGTTCCGGTGGCCGGACGACGAGACCAATGGCACCCTCCAGCTCCTCGGCTGGATGGCGGAGGACGGCCTGCTCGACCACGTCGTGTTGGGCATGGACGCCGCCCGCCAGGGCTACTACGCGGTGTACGGTGGCCGGCCCGGGCTCGGCTGGCTCCTCGACGGCTTCACGGACGCCATGGAGGCGCACGGCCTGGATGCCGCGGCCCGGCGCCGGCTGTTCGTCGACAACCCGGCGCGGGCGTTCGCGTTCCGGGCCATCGATCCAGCCGGAGGCACCTGACGTGGCTGACGGGCTCCTGACCAGCGTCGTCGGTTCGCACGCCCGGCCCTCGTGGTTCGTGGCGGGCCTCGCCGCCGCCGAGCGCGGCGAATTCGGGCCGGCCGACCTCGAGGAGATGCTCGACGACGCCGTCGACCTGGCCATCCGCGATCAGGAGTCGGCCGGCATCGACATCGTCGGCGACGGCGAGATGCGCCGAGCCGGCTTCTTCACCGCGGAGTTCTATCGCCACCTGACCGGCGTCCGAGCCCTGCCGCCGGACCGCCGGCTGGGCGCCGGCGGCCACGACCAGCAGCATCGGTTCGAGGTCCTGGAGCCCATCGCCGCGCCGGATGGGCTGGGTGTCGTCGCGGAGTACCGCTACGCGGCGCCCGGGTCGGCCGCCGGCTGAAGGTGACGATCCCCGGGCCGTACACGCTGTCCGGACGCCTGCGGACCGGTCCCGGCGAGGTCTATCGGGAGCGCGATGCCGCCGCGGAGGCGTTCGTGCCGATCCTGCGTGCCGAGGTCGAGGCGCTCGTGGAAGCCGGAGCCACGTTCATCCAGATCGACGAGCCGTCGCCGGCCATCCACCCCGACGCTCCGAGCGACTTCTCGGCCCTGTTCAACGCGGTCGTCGCGGCGGTCACCGGGCGGGTCCGCATCGGTGCCCACCTGTGCTTCGGCAACTACCTGGGCCGGCCGCTGGCCCGGCGGACCTATCGCCCGGTCCTGGACGCGATGCTCGGATTCGCGGCGGACGAGCTCGTCCTCGAGTTCGCCAACCGGGAGATGAGCGAGGTCGCGATCCTCGGCGAGGTCGCGGCAGCCGGGCGAGACGTCGGCGCCGGCGTCATCGACGTCAAGAACTACCACCTCGAGTCGGCCCAGGAGGTGGCCGAGCGGATCGACGCGGTGCTGGCCGCCGGCGTCCCGCCACACCGCCTGACCCTCGTGCCCGACTGCGGGTTCAGCCAGACCGCCCGGTGGGCGACGATCGCCAAGCTCCGCGCCCTGGTCGCCGGCCGCGACCTGGTCCGCGGACGGACCTAGGAGGAGGACGGCATGGACGGCCACCGCATCTCGTTGCTCGGCACCGGGCTCATCGGCGACTTCTACACGATGACCCTCCACGGCCAGCGCGGCCGGGACGAGGTCCGCGTCGTGTACTCGCGCAGCGCCGACCGGGGCTCGGCCTTCCAGGAACGCTGGGGCATCCCGGAGTCGACGACCGACCTGGCGGCGGCGATCAACCACCCCGAGACCGACGTGGTCATCGTCGCCCTGCCGAACTTCCTGCATGTCGAAGCCGTCGAGCTGGTGGCCAAGGCGGGCAAGGCCGTCCTGTGCACGAAGCCGCTCGGTCGCACGGCGGCGGAGGCGCGCCAGATGCTCGATGCGGTCGAGGCCGCCGGCGTGTTCGGCGGCTACCTCGAGGACCTGTGCTACACGCCCAAGACGCTCAAGGCCATCGCCGCGGCGGAGAGTGGGGCCATCGGCGACGTGACCTGGGTCCGGTCGCGCGAGACGCACCCCGGGCCGCACAGCGCCTGGTTCTGGGATGGGCGCCTGACCGGCGGCGGGCCGATCATCGACCTCGGCTGCCACTGCATCGAGATCATCCGCAACTTCGTCGGCAAGGGCAATCGCCCGGTCGAGGTCATGTGCCACACGGACACGCTCGTCCACCCGATCGCCGACGAGGACAACGCCATCGCGCTCATCCGGTTCGAGTCCGGGGCGATCGGCCAGTTCGAGGTGAGCTGGACGTTCCGGGGCGGGATGGACCTCCGGGACGAGGTCGCCGGTACCCACGGCACGATCTGGTTGAACCACTTCCTGCGGACCGGGTTCGAGATGTTCACCGCCGGGAGTGAGGGCGGCTACGTGGCCGAGAAGGCCGAGTCGAGCGCCGGCTGGCTGTTCCCGGTCGGGGACGAGGTCTCCGAGCTCGGCTACGTCGACATGTTCAGCGACATGTTCCGGGCGATCGACAGCGGCACGGCTCCGCGCGAGACGTTCTACGACGGCTACGTCGTCAACGCGATCATGGACGCCTGCTACCGGTCGGCCCGGTCACGGGCCTGGGAGCCGGTCGAGCTCGACTGGCGGGGCGGGACGACGCCGCGCATCGCCAAGTCGCCCGAGACGTTCGAGGGCCAGACGGTCATCAAGCGCGAGATCCTGCCCGACGGCCGGCACAAGCTCATCCTGAAGGACGAGGCCTCGGGCGACTTCAGCGACCGGGTCGTCGCGGGCGGCTAGGGCGATCCCGGTGCCCCGCAGCGGGCGGAGCTCGGCCTAGGGCGCGAGACCGAGCCCGGCCAGGAACATGAACCGCTCCGCCTCATGGTGGAGCTCGGCGGCATCGTGGCCGTTGAACGGCCAGACCCGGATCTCTCGCGGGCCGGCGTAGTGGTTGTAGGCCGCGAACACCGTCGACGGCGGACACACGGCGTCCATGAGCCCGACGGAGAACAGGGCTGGTGCGGTGGCTCGCACGGCGAACTGGAGCCCGTCGAAGTAGGCGAGGTTGGCGAACACCCGGTCGGCCAGGTCGCGCCGGGTCGCGAGGTAGCGGGTCACCTCGGCATACGGGTCTTCGTCGGTGATGTCCACGGCCCGTCGCCACTGGCACAGGAACGGGACGTCGATGGCCGCCGCGCGGACGCGGTCGGACAGGCCGGCGACCGCCAGGGCCAGCCCGCCGCCCTGGCTCCCCCCGGCGACGATGACCCGCTCGGGGTCGACGGCGGGGTGCTGGATGGCGGCGTCGACGGCCAGGACGGCGTCGGTGATGAGGCGCCGGTAGTAGTACGTGCGGGGGTCGTCGATCCCGCGCGTCGTGAAGCCCGGGTACTGACCGGTCGCCGGCGGGTCCTCGATGTCGGGCGTGTCGCCGGGGCTCCAGGCACTCCCCTGGCCGCGGGTGTCCATGACCAGGTGGGCGTAGCCGGCCGAGGCCCACAGCAGGTGCTCCGTCGGGAACGAGCGACCGCCGCCGTAGCCGATGTACTCGACGACCGTCGGCAGGCGCCCGGATGCCTCCGCCGGGGTCAGCAGCCAGCCCCGGATCGGCTGGCCCGCATAGCCGCTGAACGTCACGTCCTCGACGCGCAGGGTGCGCAGCGGCGTCTCGACCGGCTCGAAGGCTGGGGCCCGACCGGCGGCCCGCGATGTCGCCAGCGTCGCCGCCCAGAACGCATCGAAGTCGGCCGGCTCGTCGCGCTCCGGCCGGTAGACCTGGAGCTGCTCCAGGGGCAGGTCGAACGCCGCCATCGGCTGGTCTCCGTCGCAAGTTCCGCGGGTCGCCGTCGGATCGCTCGTCTTGACCGACGAAGATCGGCCGATCGTAGCGGATGCCCCGAACGGCGACTCAGGCCAGCTCGGTCTCGGTCAGGTAGTGGTGCCGCTCGACGACCTCGACGACCGGGCCGACCAGCTCGAGGGTCGTTGCCAGCGGTCGGTCGACCGACGACGTCCCTACCGACAGGGCGATGACGCCCGGCTCGACGATGCGCCGAAGGTCCGCGCCGCGGAAGCAGAACTGCTCGCTGGCGAGGCGGAAGGTGACGGTCCGCCGCTCGCCCGGCGCCAGGGTCACCCGCCGGTAGCCGCGCAGCTCCAGCACCGGCCGGGCCACGGTCGCGGCCACGTCCCGCGCATACAGCTGGACGACCTCGTCGCCGACACGCGCCCCGGTGTTCTCGACGTCCACGCGAACCTCCACCGTCCCGCCGTCCGTCGGCAGGGTCGGCCGGTCCAGGCACAGGCCGTCGAGCCGGAAGGTCGTGTACGACAGACCGAACCCGAATGGCCAGAGCGGTGCGGTCGGGCCGTCGACGTAGTCGCCCTTGGGCTGCGAGTGGCCACCGGTCGGATGGTGGCGGTACGACAGCGGGACCTGGCCGACGTGGGAGGGGAACGAGACCGGCAGCTTGCCGCCGGGCGAGATGGCCCCGATCAACGCCTCGGCGATCGCCGCCGGCCCGGCGTCGCCCGGGACCCAGGCCAGGAGGATCGCGGCGCAATGGGCCGCGGCCCATTCGATCGCCAAGGGGCGACCGCTGACGACGACGAGGACGACCGGCGTGCCGGTCGCGACGACGGCCTCGAGCAGCTCCTGTTGGCGCCCGAAGAACCCGAGATCGCGTCGGTCGCGGAACTCGCCCGTCGTCGAGTCGTCGGTCAGGCCGGAGCGCTCACCGAGGACGACGATGGCCACGTCCGAGGCGCGCGGCGAGGTCGACCGCGGCCGCGATCTCGGCATCGCTCCCATCGGCGATCCCGCACCCTCGCGCGTGCCCGACCTCGGCCTGAGGCAGCGCGGTCCGCAGGGCGTCGAGGATGGTCTCCCGCCCGTCCAGCTCGTCCGCGGCGGCCCTGGTCGCATGCTCGCCGACGCCCAGGGCGTTGCCTTGCTGGCGCATCTCGGCGAGCGTCTCGATGTGGACGATGTGGCTGTAATCGCCGAGCAGGTCGCGCGCGCTGTCGGCGATCGGCCCGATGACGGCGACCCGGCGGAGGCCGGGGTCCAGCGGCAGGATGCCGTCGTTGCGGACGAGGACGAGGGAGCGCCGGGCCAGGTCCCGGGCCGCCCGCTGCTCGTCCGCGGCCAGCGCCGCCAGGTCAGCCGGGGCCGGCACGTCGACGTACGGTCGCTCGAACAGGCCGAGCCGGAACTTCATCCGGAGCATCCGCGCCACGGCCTGGTCCAGCAGCGCCTCGTCGACCCGGCCCTCGTCGAGCGCGGCGATCGAGCGGCCGCCCGAACGCGGCGGTCCGGGGCAGCTCGGAGTCGACGCCCGCCGACAGCGCGAGGCGGGCCGCTTCGCCGAGGTCGTCGGTCAGGCGATGGGCGGTGGCCAGCATCTCGACCGCGATGTAGTCCGACGACACGATCCCGTCGAAGCCCCAGGCCTCACGAAGGATCGTCGTCATCAGCTCCCGCGAGGCATGACACGGGACGCCGTCCACGTCGCAGTAGGCCGGCATCATGGACGCCAGGCCGGCGCCGCGGACCGCCGCTTCGAACGGCGAACAGCTGCTCGTCGTGGAGCTCGCGCGGCCCGACATGGGCCGGGGCCTGGTTCATGCCGCCCTCGGCCAGGCCGTGCCCGACCATGTGCTTGCCGGTGGCCAGGACCCCGTCGAGGAGGCGACGGACCCTGGAGGGCCATGACGTACGCGCAGCCCAGCTCCGCGGCGAGGTACGGGTCTTCGCCGTAGGTCTCCTCGATCCGGCCCCAGCGCGGGTCGCGCCCGATGTCGAGGACGGGACCCAGGGCGTGGCGCGCGCCGGTCATCAGCATCCGGCGGCGGATGGTCGAGGCGACGTCGGCGACGATGCGCGGTGTCGAACGCGGCGGCGGCCCCGATCGATTGCTGGAAGCACGGCGCGGCCCAGGCCAGCAGGCCGTGGAGGCATTCCTCATGGATGATGGCCGGGATGCCCAGGCGGGTCTCCTCGACGAGGAACCGCTGGATGGCGTTGGCGGTCGCGGCCACCTCGGCGGGGCGCAGGTTCGTCGAGCCGGCCAGGCGAGTCAGCTCGCCCAGGCCGTCCTCGGCCAGGGCCGCCAGGCGGACCCGGTCCAGGCCGTCGTCGCCGACGACCTCGAACGCCCAGAACGAGCCGATCTGCGCGAGCTTCTCGGCCCGGGTCATCCGCGGCAGGAGGTCGGCGACGCGCTCGTCGACGGAGGCGCCGGGATCGCGGTACGGGGCACGGGTCGTCGTCATCGGGCTAGCCCTTGGAGGCCCCGGCGGTCAGGCCGCCGACGAGCTGCCGCTCGGCGAAGACGTAGAACACCAGCGCCGGGACCAGCGACAGCGTCGTGTAGGCGAGGATCCGCGCCGTATCCGACGAGTACTGGGTCGAGAAGTTGGTGATCCCCAGCGGCAGCGTCCAGTTGCCCTGATCCGACAGGATGACCAGCGGCAGGAGGAACGCGTTCCAGCTGGTCACGATGGCGAGGACGGCCACCGCGGCGAGCGCCGGCCGGGACAGCGGCAGGAGGATGCGCCAGAAGAAGCCGAACGAGCCGCAGCCGTCGATGGACGCGGCATCCTCGAGCTCGGTCGGGATGCTCCGGAAGAACGGCCGGAGGACGATGATCGTCAGGGGCAACGCGAAGGCGGCCTGGGGCAGGGCGATGCCCAGCGGGTTGTCCAGCAGGCCCAGGGTCCGGACCAGCACGAACAGCGGCAGGATCGCCACGGCCGACGGGAATAGCAGGCCCAGGGTGAACAGGGTGAACAGGACCTCGCGACCCGGGAACCGGCGGCGGGCGAAGACGAAGGCCGCCAGCGCGGCGAACGAGACGACCGTGACCGTCGTGATGACCGCGATCAACAGGCTGTTGCCCAACTGCTGCCAGAACGACCCGGAGGCGAGCACGTCCGTGTAGTTGGACACGACCCACGGGTCGGGCCAGGCCATCGGCGCCGATGACAACTGGAAGTTGTCCTTGAACCCGCCGAGGGCGGCATAGGCCAGGGGCACGACGATGACGGCCGCGATGGCCAGCAGGGCAGCCCAGCTCAGCGCCCGCTTGGCGGTCGCCGTCAGCCGGCCGGTCATCGGCCGTTCGCGAACCACGGCTGTCGTCTCCGTGGCCATCAGTTCGTCCCCGTCAGGGCGCCGTCGATGTCGCGGCGCAGCACGAGGCGCTGGTAGGCCAGGGCCACGAACAGGGCGATGACGAACAGGATCACGGCGATCGCGCTGCCGTATCCGAGCTGGAAGCGCTCGAAGCCCCAATCGACGAGGTAGGTCGCCATCGTGTTCGAGGCGTCGACCGGCCCGCCGCCGGTCGTGACCCAGACCAGGTCGAAGAGTTGCAGCGCCCCGATGATCGACAGGAAGACCGAGACCCGGATCGTCGGGCCGAGCAACGGCAAGGTGACGTAGCGGATGGCCTGGCGTCGGGAGGCCCCGTCGATGGCCGCCGCTTCCTCGAGCTCGCGCGGGATGCCCTGCAGGCCGGCCAGCATGAGGATCATGTGGAAGCCGAAGTACTTCCAGCTGATGATGACGAAGAGGGCCCATAGGACCGTGTCGGGGTCGGCCAGCCAGGGCTGGTAGAGCGACTCGAGGCCGACGGTCGTCAGGGCCCCTTCGGCCAGGCCACCCGGCTGGAGGATGAGCCGCCAGACGACGGCGGCGATGACCTCGGCGATGACGTACGGCGCGAAGAACAGCAGCCGGAAGGCGGCCCGTCCCGCGAAGCGCCGGTTCAGCAGCAGCGCGATGCCGAGAGCGAACGGGATCTGGATGACGAGGGACAGGACGACGATGATCGCGTTGTGGGTGGCGGCCTTCTGGAACGTCGGCTCGGACAGCGCCCGCGTGTAGTTATCCAGGCCGATGAAGTCGGTCAGGGGCTTCAGGCCGTTCCAGTCGTACAGGCTGAAGTGCGCGGCCTGGACGATCGGGATGAGGACGAAGACCCCGTAGAGCAGGAGCGCGGGCAGCAGGAACAGCCCGACCGAGGCGAGGCCGGTCCAGCGCGAACGGGCCGGCGAGGTGCCGGCCCGTTCGGACGTCTGGGTCAAGAGGGACTCAGTTGCCGGACTGTGCGGCGCTGGTGATCGTCTGGGACACCTGCTCCGGGGTCCCGGTCTGGGCGAAGAGGGTGGCGACCGCGTCATTGATGACCGCGCCGAGCTCCGGGGTGGTCGCCTGGTCCAGGTAGAGCTGGACGTACTGCGCCTGGGCCCGGGCATCGAGCACGGAGGTCAACTGCGGGTCGGTCACGGACGATTCGGCGCCGACCGTCACAGGGAGGATGCCCGTGTTCAGGGCGCCCCACCGATCGGCGTTCTCCTTGGTGCTGATGTACTTCAAGAAGTCGATCGCCTCCGGCGGCGCGTCCTTGCCGACGGCGAAGCCGTTGCCGCCGCCGAACCCGTCGGTCGGCGCACCCGCGCCGCCATCGACGGCCGGGAACGGGAACCATCCGAGGTCGAAGGTGACCGGCTGCTGATCCGCCGTGTTGGCCTGCATCGTACCGGGGGCCCACTGGCCCATCAGCATCATCGCGGCCTTCTCGACGGCCATCGTCGCGGCCTGTCCGCCCGCGCCGTCCCACGTCGCGGCCAGGAAGCCCTCCTGGAACGGCTCCTTCTTGATGAGCTCGTCGAGCTTGGTCCCGGCGTCGACGAAGCACGCGGCGCTCCAGTCACCGGTCGTCGTCGCCTGGGTCATGGCCTCGGGGCCGCAGGTGCGGACCGCGAGATAGGCCCACCAGAACATCTCGGTCCAGGTCGCCGGGCTGCCGGCGACGGACATCGGGGTCAGGCCCGCGGCCTTGAGCTTGTCGATCGCGTCGAGGAACTCGTTCCACGTGGCGGGCGGGGCGGTGATCCCGGCCTGGGCGAACTGGTCCTTGTTGTACCAGATGCCGACCATGCCGAGGTCGAACGGGATGCCGTATTGCTTGCCGGCCATCTGGTACATGCCCATGGCGCCGGCGTTCATCGTGCTCGACCAGTCGGCGACGTCGGCGGTGATGTCCTTGAGCAAGCCGGCATCGACCTGCTCGGCCATGCCGCCGCCGCCCCACGACTGGAACAGATCCGGGACGTTGCCGCCCTGGACCTCGGTCGTGAGCTTGGGCTTGAACGTGTCGTTCTCGAGGACGGTGATGTCGATCGTCACGTTCGGGTGCTCGGCCATGTACTCATTCGCCATGTCCTGCCAGAGCTGCTTGCCCGGGTCGTTGTTCTGGATGTGCCACCACTCGATCGTGACGGGCTCGGCAGCCGCTTCGCTCGGCGCCGCGGCCGATGGGGCCGCAGCCGATGGAGGGGCGGCGCTGGGGGCGGACGACGCTCCGCCGCCCGTACAGGCCGCGAACGCGATCGCGGTCGACGCGACGAGCACCGCGAGCCGGCGATAAGTCACCATGGATCGTGTCTCCTCTCGTGGTCGGTCTGGCCTGGCTCCGGGAACCCGGGGCCTCGACGGCTCCTCCTCGTCGAGGCGGCCGGGATCAGGGGTTCGGTGGCGGCGGGGGCGATGGCCGCTCGGGGCCGACCGCTCGCCCCGCCACCGGAGGAGGACGTGGCGGGACGAGGAAGGTCAGCGGGGATCCGAACGGGCGGTGCGACGCTTGGCGATGCGGGTCTCCTCCCACAGCATCGAAAGTTGCGTACACGACACCGAATGTTTTCGGTTCGCGCATCCTATGCATGCATCCGTGACCGCGTCAAGGGTTCGGCGCAAGCTTCGCGCCAGCGGCATCCGATCGTGCATCGAAACTTTCGAAATACCGCGCGACTCGCTACACTGCGATCCATGACCTCGACGCTCGACCACGCGCCGCGACGCGGCCGACGGTCCACGACGATCGCCGACATCGCCGCCCACGCCGGCGTCTCCGTGCCGACCGTGTCCAAGGTCATCAACGGACGGTCGGACGTCTCGCCGGAGACCCGCCGCCGGGTCGAGGCGGCGATCCAGGAGCGTGGCTACCGTCGGTCGAGCCGGGTCCAGCGGGCGGCCCCGATCATCGAGCTGACCTTCCACGAGCTCGACAGCGAGTGGGCCCTGGAGATCGTCCGCGGCGTGGAGCGCGTCGCCGGCCGACATCACAAGGCCGTCGTGCTGTCCGAGATGCAGGGCCGCCGGACGCCGGGTCGCGGCTGGATCGAGGCCGTGCTGGCGCGCCGCCCGACCGGCGTCATCGCCGTCTTCTCGGACCTCAGCGAATCGATGCGCGACCAGCTCCGGACCCGGGGGATCCCGCTGGTCGTCGTCGACCCGACCGGGGAGCCGCTCCACGACACACCGTCCATCGGCGCGACGAACTGGAACGGTGGGCTGACCGCGACCCGCCACCTGCTGGGCCTGGGTCATCGTCGCATCGGGGTCATCGCCGGGCCCGAGGACATCCTGTGCAGCCGGGCCCGACTGGATGGCTACCGCGCGGCGATGGACGCGGCCGGCGTGCCGATCGATCCGGCGCTCATCAGCCACGGCCACTTCCATGTCGAGGAAGGCATCGAGAAGGGCCGGGCGCTCCTCGCCCTGCCCGATCCGCCGACGGCCGATCTTCGCCGGCAACGACCTCCAGGCCCTCGGCGTGTACCAGGCCGCCCGGGAGGCTGCGGCTCCACATCCCTGAAGACCTCAGCGTCGTCGGCTTCGACGACCTGCCGGTCGCGCGCTGGGTCGGTCCCCCGCTGACGACGATCCGCCAGCCCCTCGTCGACATGGCGCGTCGCGGCCGCGGAGCTGGTCCTGAGCATGGCGGAGGGTGCCATCCCGACCCGATCCCGAGTCGAGCTCGCGACCGAGCTCGTCGTCCGCGAGAGCACCGCGCCGCCGCGCGACGCGCGCTGAGCCGCCCGATCGCCACGCCCTCGAACCGCGCCGGTCCGCCATGGCGCTGACCGTCCTGCCCGAGGCCGGCTGGGCCGACCGTGTCGCCGGCCTGCTCGTCGATCGCCTGGCCGCCAAGCCGGATCTCGTCGTCTGCCTCCCGACCGGATCGACGCCACTGCCGGTCTACGACCGCCTGCCGGCTGCCCTCCGCGCCAAGGACGCCGACGCGGGGCGGGCGACGATCGTGCTGCTCGACGAATACCTCGGCCTGCCGCCGGACCATGCAGCGCGTTGCGACGCCGTCCTGCGTCACCGACTCGTGGACCGGCTCGACCCGGGGCCGCGCGTCATCGCGTTCCAGGTCGTCGACCTCGACCCGGTGGCGGCATGCCGGGCCTACGACCGGGCCATCGCGGAGGCCGGCGGCCTGGACCTCGTCGTCCTCGGCCTGGGCCGGAACGGCCACGTCGGGATGAACGAGCCGGGCAGCGGTGACGACGCCCCGACGAGGGTCGTCGACCTCGCCGAGTCGACCCGGGCGGCGGCGATCGCCTATGGCGCGGACCCACCGCCGACCGAAGGCGTGACCTTGGGCATGGCCGGGATCCGGGCCGCCCGCGAGATCTGGCTGCTGGCGACCGGCCCCGACAAGGCCGGCATCCTGGCGGCGACGTTCGACGGACCGGTGACGACCAGGGTGCCGGCTTCGCTCCTGCGCGGTCATCCCCGGCTGCGGGTCATCGTCGATGCGGCCGCCGCTGGGGCCCGCCCGGCGCGCTGACCGTGCCCACAAGGTCGGGCCGTCAGGCCCAGGCCACCTCGGGCAGGCCGGCCGGGATGCCGGCCGGAAGCCACCGCTCGATCGATGGCCGCGCGAACAGCTGGTCGACGACGAGCGCGGAGGCGCCATGGACGCCGCCCAGCAGGCCGAGCGAGGACCGCTGGATGAGCAGGTCCCGGGTGGCCAGGGCCAGAGAGCGGCGGTAGACCGTCTCGCGGATCGCGGCCAGGAGCTGGTCGCCGCTCTGGGCCACGCCGCCGCCGATGATGATCAGCGACGGATTGAAGAAGTTGACGACGCTGGCCAGCATGTGGCCGACCCGCCGGCCGGCCGACTGAAGGAGCTCGACGGCGACCGGGTCGCCGAAGGCCGCGGCCCGAGCCACGTCCTCGGCCGTCACGGCGCCATGCTCATCCAGCGCGGCCCGTAGCCGGGCGCTGCGACCCTCGAGGGCGGCCGCTTCACCGTGGCGGCCGATGGCCGCGCCGCCGGCCAGGGCCTCCAGGCAGCCGAGATTCCCGCAGCGGCAGACGACGGACGTGTCGTCGACGACCTGGATGTGGCCGACGTCGCCGGCACTCCCCTGGGCGCCTCGATGCAGCCGGCCGTCGGAGATGATGCCTGCGCCGATGCCCGTCCCGATCTTGATGACGACGACGTTGTCGTGGCCCTGGGCGATGCCCGATCGCCACTCGCCGAGGGCGAGGACGTTGACGTCGTTGTCGACCCAGACGGGGGCGTCGAAGCGCTGGGCGAAGCGATCGCGGATCGGGTAGCCGTCCCAGCCGGGCATGATCGGCGGCGAGACCGGGCGGCCGGACGCGAACTCGACCGGGCCGGGCACGCCCAGCCCGACACCCCACACGGTCCCGGGGATCGCGCGGGTCGTTCGCTGCAGCTCGGTGAACAGCTCCTCGACGCGGCCGAGGACCTGCTCCGGACCCGAGGCGATCTCGGCCGGCTCCGTGTAGTGCCCGAGGATCCGGCCGGCCAGATCGGTCAGGGCGACGCCGATGCTCGTCGCGCCGAGGTCGGCGACGAGGACGTGACCCGCCTCGGCCCGGAAGGCGAGCTGGCGGGGCGGCCGCCCGCCCGTGCTCGGCCCGGTCGCGCCCTCGGTGATGAGGTCGCGGTCGATGAGGTCCTGGACGCGGCGAGCGACGATCGCGCGCCCGAGCCCGGTCCGGGCGCCGAGCTCGGACCGGGACCGCGACCGACCCAGCCGGATCTCGTCAAGGACCGTCACGAGGTCGTCGAGGACCTCGTCCGGGACGGGGCCCGGGCCGATCTCGGTCAGTCCGTCAGCGTCGGTCTCCATGGGTCGATGATATCGACACCCGTCCAGTCGACTTTTGCACTTGACACGTCAAAGTACGATCGGTAGCGAAACGATGATCGCCTGGTGGCGAACGGGAGCCGGCGAGGCTGTCGTGTTGACCACCCCGCGACCCGACCGTATCATCGCGGTTGGTCATCTAGATAGTCTAGACAGGTTCGCCGGGTCGTGGAGGAGCGTTCCACGGCGACCGTCCCGCGCTTCGCTGACCGTTCGCTCGCCTCCGTCCCGGCCGATCCGCCAACACACGAGGAGCGTCCGCCACGACCATGCGTCGCATCGCCGACATCGGTGCCGCCGTCATCGGGACCGGGTTCATCGGGACCGTCCACGTCGAAGCGCTCAGGCGCATCGGCGTCCAGGTCCGCGGTGTCCTGGGCAGCACCCCGGAACGTGGCGCGGCGCGCGCCGACGCCCTCGGCGTCGTCCAGGCCTACCCTGACCTCGAGACGCTGCTGGCCGATCCGGCCGTCGAGATCGTCCATGTCACGTCGCCCAACGACCTGCATGTCTCGCAGACGCGAGCGATCCTCGAGGCCGGTCGGCACGTCGTCTGCGAGAAGCCGTTGGCCATGACCGCCGAGGGCTCGGCCGAGCTCGTCGCGCTAGCGGCCGAGACCGGACTGGTCAACGCCACGAACTTCAACATCCGCTACTACCCGCTCAACCAGCACGCCCACGATGTCGTGGCGGGTGGTGGCCTCGGAGATGTCCGTCTCGTCACCGGGCATTACTTCCAGGACTGGCTGCTGCTGGCAGTCCGATTGGAATTGGCGCCTGCAGCCCGAGCGGGGCGGGGCGCTCCGCGCCGTCGGCGACATCGGCTCGCACTGGCTGGACCTCATGACCTTCGTGACCGGCCACCAGGTGACGGCGGTCATGGCCGACCTGGCGACGTTCATCGAGATGCGCCAGGAGCCGACCGGGCCCGTCGAGACGTTCTCGACCGATCGCTCCGCGGAGACCGTCGGACGCCAGATCGCGACCGAGGACACCGCGACGATCCTGCTGCGCTTCGCCAACGGCGCTCGGGGCTCGGTCGCGGTCAGCCAGATCAGCGCCGGGCGCAAGAACTCCCTGCAGTGGGAGATCGACGGGTCCGAGGCGTCGCTGGCCTGGGACTCCGAGGAACCCGATCGCATCTGGATGGGCCATCGCGAACGGGCCAACGAGATCCTCCTCAAGAACCCCGCCCTGATGGGGCCATCCGGGCAGGCGGCGACCGCGCTGCCCGGCGGTCACGTGGAGGGCTTCTTCGATACGTTCGCCGCGCACTTCCGCGCGGTGTACGCGGACGTGGTAGCCGGGGCGCCCTCCTCCCGCCCCGGCTACCCCACGTTCGCTGATGGCCATGACGAGATGCTCGTGGGCGAGGCCATCGCCCGGAGCGCTCGCGAGGGCCGCTGGGTGGACGTGGACCGGACCGCACCCAGCCCACGCCCGGTCACGGCGGAGGCCTCCTGATGCGTCTCGGATTCCTGACCGCGCCGTTCCCGGACACACCGCTCATGGAGGTCGCCGACTGGGCGGCCGAGACCGGCTTCGAGGTCCTCGAGATCGCCTGCTGGCCGCAGGCGACCGGGCCGACCCGCCGGTATGCGGGCACGAGCCATATCGACGTCGCGAACCTGTCGGCGGCGCAGGCCCGGGACATCCGGGCGGAGATCGAGACCAAGGGCCTGGCCATCTCCGGGCTCGGCTTCTACCCGAACCCGCTCCATCCCGACCAGGACCACCGCGACTCGGTCATCGGCCATCTGAAGCTGGTCATCGAGGCCGCCGAGAAGATGGACATCCCGCTCGTGAACACGTTCATGGGTGGCGACGGCGCCCTGAACCAGGACGAGAACTGGGAGCGGGCCCTGGAGATCTGGCCGGACATCGTCAGGTTCGCCCAGGATCACGGCCGGAAGATCACCCTCGAGAACTGCCCGATGCTGTTCTCGTACGACGAGTGGCCGGGCGGCCACAACATCGCCACGAGTCCCCGGATGTGGCGCCGGATCCTGGAGCAGTGGGGCGACACGATCGGCCTCAACTTCGATCCGTCGCACCTGATCCTCCAGATGATCGACATCCAGCGCTTCCTCAAGGAGTTCGGGCCGCACGTCCTCCACTACCAGGCCAAGGACCTGATGATCGACCGCGACGGCCTGTACGAGCGCGGCGTCTTCTCGATGGGCATCGGCTGGCAGATCCCGCGCATCCCGGGCCTCGGCGAGGTCGACTGGAGCGTGGTCCACGGCGAGCTCTATCGCCAGGGCTACGAAGGCGATTGCATCATCGAACACGAGGATCGGCGCTTCGAAGGCACGGACGAGAAGGTGAAGCAGGGCTTCCTCATCGCCCGTGACGTCCTGCGTCCGTTCTGCCATTGAACCCGGAGTGCCAGTGACCACCATCGACTTCGACGCACTGACCGAACGCGACATCGCCAAGACCATCGACCACAGCCTGTTGCGGCCGGAGCTGGATGACGCGTTCATCGAGGACGGCTGTCGCCTGGCCGCGCGCTACGACGTTGCCAGCGTGTGCGTGCCACCGGTCCACGTCCGCCGGGCCAAGGCGATCCTCGCCGACACCGACGTCGCCGTCGGGACGGTCGTCGGCTTTCCGCACGGCTACCACACGACCGAGGTCAAGGTGGCCGAGACCCGTCAGGCCCTGGCCGACGGCGCGACGGAGATCGACATGGTCCTCCAGATCGGCGCGCTGAAGTCCGGCCGGGACGCCGACGTCCAGGCCGACATCGCGGCCGTCGTCGAGGTCGCCCACGCCGGCGGCGCCATCGTCAAGGTCATCTTCGAGAACGCCTACCTGACCGATGAGGAGAAGGTCCGCGCCTGCCGCCTGACCGAGGCGGCCGGTGGCGACTTCGTCAAGACCTCCACCGGCTTCGCGGCCGGTGGCGCGACCCACGACGACCTCCGCCTGATGCGCGCCAACACGTCGCCGCCGACCCAGGTCAAGGCCGCCGGCGGCGTCCGCACCCTCGACGCGCTGCTCGACGTCATGGCCCTGGGCACGACCCGCATCGGGGCGACCGCCACCCAGACGATCATCGAGGACTTCCGGGCGCGCAAGGCCGGTGCGGCTCCGGTCAGCGCCGGGGCCCGCGACGAGGGCGGCTACTGATGTCGATGGCGGGCGGCTCGCGACCGGCGTCGGCCCCCGTCCTGGCCTGGCTGGACGAGGCGCGCCCGTTGCTCGACCGGCTGGCCGCCACCCAGGCCGACGCGCTCGAGACGGCCAGCCGCTGGTGCGCCGAGGCGATCGCCGCGGACGGCCTCGTCCACCTGTTCGGGACCGGCCATTCGCGCATCCCGGTCGAGGAGATGTTCCCGCGCTACGGCTCGTATCCGGGCTTCAACCCGATGGTCGAGTTGTCGATGACCTTCCATACCCAGGTCGTCGGCTCCAACGGGCAGCGCCAGGCGATGTTCATCGAGCGGACGCCCGGGCTCGCCGAGGTCATCCTCGGCAACTTCACCTTCGGTCGGTCGGACGTCGTCATCGTCTTCTCGGCCGGCGGCACGACGGCCGTCCCGATCGAGGTCGCCCAGGGGGCTCGCCGCCGCGGGCTACGGGTCGTGGCCGTGACCTCGGTCGCGCAGTCGGCGTCGAGCGATCCCGATCCGACGACCGGGTCGCGGCTCATGGACGAGGCGGACCTCGTCATCGATCTGTGCACCCCCGAGGCCGACGCCCTCGTCCAGCTCGACGACCTGGACACGCCGGTCGGTCCGGGCACGACCATCACGGCCGTGGCCATCGTGAATTCCATCAAGGTGCGCACCGCCCAACTCCTCGTGGAGCGCGGGGCGATGCCACCGGTCATCACTCGAGCCTCGGTCGTAGGCACCGAACGCTCGCAGGCTTTGTTCGAGAGCGCCTACGATGAGCACGCGCGGCGCATCGCACGTGCCATCATCCGGGTGACGGATGGTGGCCGGTCGGTCCCGCGCCAGGAGGTGACACCGACCTGATGCCGGACACACACCCCCGTGCGCGGGGGATCTGTCGGACCTACGCGGCGCGCCCGGATGGCGCGTCGCTCGTCGAGGAGGAGTACACATGAAGGAAATCGGCATGGCCCGAGCGAAGTGGCTCGTGGGCCTGGCCTTGATCGCGGTGATCGCGGCCGCCTGCAGCTCCGGCGGCGCATCCAGCGCCCCCAGCGCTGCACCGGCGTCCGAGGCGCCCGCGAGTGTCGCCCCGAGCGAGGCGGCGAGCGCGGCGCCCAGCGAGGCCGCGACGTATCGCATCGGCTATTCGAACGGCGGCGGTGTCGGTAACGGCTTCCGCGAGGAGCAGGTCTGCACGGCCAAGGCGGAGGCCCTGGCGTCCGGGCAGGTCGCCGAGCTCGATCACGATCCACCGCAACACCGACGCAGCCGGCCAGCTGCAGGACATCCGCGACCTGATCGCGGCGGACGTCGACGCGATCGTCTTCAACCCGAACGATCCGGACGCCCTCAACCCGGCGCTCGACGAGGCCGCGGCAGCCGGCATCAAGACCGTCTCGGTCGACGCGTTACGTCACCGACTCCGGCGACCTACAACCTGTACAACAACCAGGATCGAGTACGCGCTACCTCGGCGCCAAGTGGCTGTTCGAGCAGCTCGGCGGCCAGGGCAACGTCTGGTACACCCGCGGCATCGCCGGCCATCCGGCCGACACCGACCGCCACACCGGCTTCCAGCGGGCACTCGCTGAGATACCCGGGCATCACCGTCGTCCCGAGCGCCGAGGGCGTCCACACGGATTGGGACCCGGCGACGGCCACCCAGCTCGCCAACGAGTTCATCTCGAGCGGCGGCTATGACGACGTCCAGGGCATCTGGACGTCCGGCATGGACTCGCAGGTCGTCGACGCGGTCAAGGCCGCCGGCAAGACCGTACGTGCCGATCGTCGGCGCGGACCTCGGCGCCTTCGTGAGCCAGCTCCTCACACGAGCAGGGCCTGTCGGGCGCCGCGGTGACCAACACCGCTGCCGTCGGTGGCGCGGGCGTCGGCCTGGCGCTCAAGCTGCTCAACGGTGAGACCGTCGAGACCGACCCGGCCGCCAGCCAGCCGAACACCGTCCTGCTCGATCCCGGTCCTCGCGGACAACGTGAGCGACGCGGGCAAGGCGACTGCTCGAGTCGTGGCAGGTCGACGGGCTCGACCCGCTCTGGCCGCTCGGTCTCCAGATCGAGGGCTACACCACGTACACCCCCGAGCAGGCCGTCGCCTGCAAGGGCCCGGGCGAGTAGCCCCACCCAGTCCATCGCGCGAGGGCGCCGGCCACGCCGGCGCCCTCGCCGAACCTCCACCCAGGGGACCTGATGACCGCGTCACCACGGACCTGCTGCTCGAAGCGACCGGCATCGCCAAGACGTATGGCGCCGTCGTCGCCCTGAAGGACGCCTCGCTGGCGGTCCGGCCGGGCGAGGTCCACGCGCTCATGGGCGCCAATGGCGCCGGCAAGAGCACCCTCGTCAAGATCCTGACCGGCGCCGTCCGGCCCGATGCGGCTCCGTCGCCGTCCGCGGCCGGCCCCGCACGGTCCACTCCCCGGCCGAGGCCCGCAAGGGCGGCCTCGTCTCGGTCTACCAGGAGCCGGCCGCTCATCCCGGACCTGGACATGCGCTCCAACCTGCGCCTGACCGAGACGCCCGATCGAACCGTTCTGGCACTGGCTGCACGAGCTCGGGCTGGAACGCCTCGACCTGTCGAGCCTGGCGCGGAGCGTGCCGCTGGCCTCGCTCCGGATCGTCGACCTGGCCCGCGCGATGGCCATCGAGCCGGACGTCCTCATGCTCGACGAGATGACCGCGGCGCTGCCCGCCAACCTGACCGAGCGCGTCCTCGAGGTCATCGGACGCCAGCGCGGCGGTGACCGGTCGGTCATCTTCATCTCCCACCGGATGATCGAGATCGCCGCCGTCTGCGACCGGGCCACCGTCCTGCGCGAAGGCGAGACGGTCGGCGTCGTCGACGTCACGGCCGGCTCCGAGGAACGCATCGTCGAGCTCATGCTCGGCCAGGCCGCAGACGAGATCTCGGCCGTCGCCGAGCGCGCGGCTGCGACGGTCCGGCCGGCCGACGTCGAGCCGCGCATCACGGCCCGCGCGCTGGCCGCCGCACCGGCGGCTCCAGGACGCGACGTTCGAGCTGTACCCAGGTGAGGTCCTGGGCGTCGTCGCGCTCGAAGGCCAGGGCCAGGACGAGCTGTTCGACATCCTGGCCGGCTCCGAGCGGCCGGCGAGCGGCGAGCTGCTGGTCGACGGGGCGCCCGTGACCTTCCGCCATCCGGCCGACGCCATCTCGGCCGGCCTCGTGTTCGTGCCGGCCGACCGGGCCGAGGCGCTGCTCATGCAACGCAGCGTCCGCGAGAACATCGCCCTGCCGTTCACGACCCGGATGAAGCGCTGGTTCCTCATCGACACGGGCAAGGAGCGGCGCACCGTCAACGGGGCGATCGAGCGCCTCCAGATCGACACCCGCGCCCAGGGCGAGGTCCGCCGCCTGTCCGGCGGCAATCAGCAGAAGGTGACGATCGCCCGCTGGGTGGCCGGTGGCGTCCGGACGATGCTGTGCTTCGACCCGACGCGCGGCATCGACATCCGGACCAAGCACCAGATCTACGTGCTGCTGCGCGACCTGGCCGAGGCCGGCGCGGCGGTCCTCCTCTACACGTCGGAGCTCAAGGAGGTCCAGCTCGTCTGCGACCGGGCCATCGTCATCTTCGGCGGCAAGGTCGTCGCCGAGATCGAGGTCGCCGACGCCGACGAACCGGCGCTCCTGCGGGCGGCCTACAACCTGAAGGCGGATGCGGAGATGCCGGAGCTCATCGCCGCCGAGGTCGTGGCCGCCGAGACGGCCGAGACCGCGGCCGCCGACGAGACCGTCGCGGCCACCGTGGAAGCCACCGAACCCGCGGCGACACCGCCAGCCGAGTCGCCGCCGGCCGGCGGTGAACCAGAGGAGGGCGACCGATGACCGCCGCCGCCCCGCCCATGGCGACCGAGCGACCCGGCCTCGGGGACCAGCTCGTTGCCGCCGCCCGACGCAATGCCTGGACCCTCGGCCTCATCGGCATCCTCATCGTGCTCCTGATCTTCACGCGCCTCATCCAGCCCAACTACGGCGTGTCCGGCGTCCAGGGCCTGGCCATCTCGGTCCTGCCGCTGGCCCTGGCGACCGCGGCCCAGGCCATCGTGGTCATCTCGGGCGGGATCGACCTGTCGATCGGGTCGATGATGGCCCTGACCAGCGTCGTGGCCGCGACCCTGATGAACGATCAGCCCGAGGAGTTCGGCCTCATCGCCGTCGCGCTCGTCCTGGGCCTGGGACTCCTGCTCGGCGCGATCAACGGCACCCTCGTCGTGCTGACCCGCGTCCCGGACATCGTCGTGACCCTGGCGATGTCGTTCGTCTGGGCCGGCGCCGCCCTGCTCGTGCTCAAGACCCCCGGCGGGGGTGCGTCCCTGTGGCTCAAGGACCTCGTGGCGGGCTCCATCGGCAACGAGTGGATCCCCCGCGCCGCGATCGTCCTCCTCGTCGTCGTCGCGGTCATCTGGATCCCGCTCCGCCGATCCCGGCTTGGCTTGTCGTTCTATGCCATCGGCAGCGACCGGCTGGCCGCCTTCCGGAGCGGCGTGTCGGTCGGCCGGACGCAGGATCCTCGCCTACATGGTCATGGGCCTGTTCGCCGCCCTGGCGGGCCTGAGCCTGACGGCGAACACCGGCATCGGCACGCCGGTCCCCGGGCCCTACACGCTCCTCAGCGTGGCGGCCATCGTCCTCGGTGGCGTCAGCCTGGCCGGCGGCCGCGGCGGCATCTGGTCGGACCGATCATCGCCGTCGTCATCCTCCAGCTCATCCGGACGGACATGACCTTCCTGAACGTCAATACGAACCTGGCGACCGTCCTCCAGGGCGTCATCCTCATCGGCGTGGTCATGGTCGGTAGCCTCATCCAGCTTCGGCGGGCCCGAGGATGACGAGCGTCACGAGCACCCCCGAGACCCCCAACCGCTGGCTGACCCTCGCCGGTTGGCGGGCGCTCTTCCGCGACCGGCCGCTCATCCCGTTGCTCGCCCTGCTGGCCCTCCTCGTCCTCTTCACCGAGCTCGCCAAGCCCGGGATCGTCAACGCCGAACTGGGCCGGTGTCATCGTCCGCGCGGCGATCCCGCTGGCCATCCTGGCCGGGTGCCAGACCCTGGCGATGCTGACCGGCGGCATCGACCTGTCGGTCGGTGCGGTCGCGTCGATGGCCGGTTTCGTCGTCGCCACCCTCGTCGGCGGGCCAGGGTCTCGCCGTCGCCCTGCTCGTCGCGCTCACCGTCGCGGCCCTCGCCGGCGCGGTGACCGGGATCGGCGTCGGCGTCTTCAAGGTCCACCCGTTGATCATGACCCTGGGCATGGGCCTGGTCGTGCTCGGCCTGGCCAACGTCTGGCAGATCGTCATGGTCCAGACCGGCTCCGGCGTGGCGCCGGAGCTGCGAACGCTCGGGACGGGGTCGGTGGCCGATCTCGTCCCGGACGATGCCACCGCCATCAACGCGCTGGCCGGCCTCCTGCCCTACAGCCTCCTGGTGTTCGTCCCGATCGCGGCCGCCATCCTGATCAGCCTTCGCCGAACGGGCTACGGCCGGCTCCTGTACGCGGTCGGCGATAACCCGATCGCCGCGCGCCTGTCGGGCGCTCGTGCGTGGCAGGTCCTGGTCGTCCTGTACATCATCTCGGCCCTGCTGGCAGCCATCGCCGGCTTCCTCATCTCCGGCCTGACCAACGTGGCCAGCGTGACCCTGGCCGACAGCTACGTCCTGCCGTCGGTCGCCGCCGCGGTCATCGGCGGGACCTCGATCATGGGCGGCCGTGGTGGCTACGCCGGGACGATCGTCGGGGCGCTCATCCTGACCGTGCTGACCTCGCTCCTGACGTCCCTGGGCCTGCCCGAGGCGATCCGCCAGGTCCTGTTCGGGTCGATCATCGTCATCGTGGCGGCGGCGTACACCCGCGTGACGGCCGAGACCTGAGCGCACGGCGGACAGCGCGATGACGTCCGAGGCCGGGACCCGCCATCTGGGGATGGACCTCGGGGCGACGAACATCAAGTGGGCGGTCGTCGGTGGCGACGGGGGTGCCTGGTCGACGCTGGCACGGGACCAGGTCCGCACCCGCATCGGGGGCGATCCCGCGACGGTCCCCGCCACGGTCGTGGCCCAGCTGGTCGAGATCGCGGCGGCCGCGGTCGGGGGCCCATGGCCCGGTCGCCAGCATCGGAGTCGGCGTGCCCGGGCTGTACGACCCCGCGACGGGCGCGACGCGCTTCCTCGTCAACGTGCCTGGACCGTGGGCGGGCCACGCGGTCGCCGGACCGGTCGGGGATGCACTCGGCGTTCCGGTCGCCCTGGTCAACGACGCGCGGGCGTTCGGGCTGGCCGAGCTCCGCCTGGGGGCCGGCCGCGGCGCCGCGCTCCATGGTCGGCCTGACCCTGGGGACCGGGGTCGGCGGGGTCATCGCCATCGACGGCCACGTCGTCCAGGGCCACGACGGTACGGCCGGCGAGATCGGCCACCAGACGATCGACCCGGACGGCCCATGGTGCGGCTGCGGCAACCGCGGCTGCCTCGAGGCGTTCGCCCGGGCGGACCAGCATCGCCATCGCCTGCGGGACGCCGACGGCCGAGGCGGCGGTCGTCGCGGCCCGGGCCGGCGACGCGCGGGCCCAGGCCGGCCTGGCCGAGATCGGCCGCTACCTGGGCATCGGCATCGCCAACATCGATCACCGTCGGTCACCCGACCGGGTCGTCATCGGCGGCGGGGTCGCGGCGGGCGGGCGAGCTCCTGCTCGACCGGATCCGGGCCGAGCTGCCAGCTCCGAGTCCGGACGACGTCGCTCGAGGCGGTCAGCGTCGTCGCCGGCCGAGCTCGGGACGTGGGCCGGGGCGATCGGGGCGGCGCTCCACGGCGCCGAGATGGCGGCGTCGGCGACCGCCGTCGCGTCCGCGCGGGCCGCGCCCGACGCGACGACATCGCCACTGGAGGCCCGGGCGCAGATGACCGTCGACGACCGCTACCGGCCGCAGTACCGGCAGATCGAGGAGAGCCTGCGCGCCCGGATCGCGACGCTCCGGCCGGGGACGCGGCTCCCATCGGATGCCGAGCTCGTCGCCGAGTTCGGCGTCAGCCGGATGACGGCTCGGAACGCCATGCAGCGGCTGGCGGAGGACGGCCTCATCGACCGCGAGCCGGGGCGCGGCAGCTTCGTGGCCGCGCCTCCCGCCTACCGCCGGGCGAACCGGCTCATGACCTTCACCCAGGAGATGCTCCGGGCCGGACGGACCCCGAGCTCGCGGATCCTGACCCGGACCCGGCGGCCGGCGACCGCCGGCGAGGCGAACAGCCTGGGCATCCGCCCGGGTGCTTCCATCGTCGACCTGCGCCGCCTCCGCGAGGCCGACGGCCGGCCGATCGCCCTGGAGTCGTCCGTGCTCATCGATGCCTGCACGGACGCGGTCATGAGCGCCGATCTGGTCAACGGCTCGCTCCACGAGGCCCTGGCCCGGGCCGGGCACATCCTCCGGCGCGGCACCGGGACGATCTCCGCCGCGGCCGCCTCCACGGAGGACGCCCGCCTGCTCGGGATGCGCGTCGGGGAGCCGCTCCTCGTCGAACGCCGGGTCATCACCGACGGCCACGGCCGACGGATCGAGGCGACCGAATCGCGCTACCCGGCCGACCGCTACGGGCTCGTCGTCCAGTTCGACGTCGACGCCCCGGAATCATCCCAGGGCCGGCCGATGACGAGCGCCGCCGCGCCCCACCTCGGTCGTCGGCCGGCTGGTCCTGGACGACCGCGTCGCGACCGGTCGGATCACGATCGCCGACGGGCGGCTCGCGGCCGTCGACCTGGATGACGGCGCGCCGTCGTCGGGTCAGCCGATCATCGCGCCCGGCTTCGTCGACCTCCACGTCCACGGCTGGGGCGGCCACGACGCGATGGGTGGACGGGCGGCGCTCGACGGGATGGCCCGGCGGCTCCTCCGGCGCGGTGTGACGGCCTTCCTGCCGACGGCCGTCAGCGCGCCGCTCGAGCGACTGGGGGCCTTCGCCGACGACGGTCCGTGCCTGGATCCCGGACGCCCCGGACGACGGCGCGGAGCCGCTGGGCTTCGACCTGGAGGGGCCGTTCCTGGCGGAGGCGCGGCGTGGGGCGCACGACCCGACGGCGCTGCGCACGCCGGCATCGACCACCCGGGCCGACCTGGAACCGCTCGTCGATGGGCTGCGGGTCATGACCATCGCCCCGGAGCTGCCGGGCGCCCTCGACCTCATCGGCTGGTGTCGGGCGCGCGGGATCGCCGTGTCGCTGGGTCACTCGGGCGCCTCGTTCGACGAGGCCAGGGCTGGGTTCGCGGCCGGTGCGACGTCCACGACCCACCTGTTCAACGCGATGACCGGCCTGGACCACCGGGCGCCCGGTGTCGCCGCGGCGGCCCTGCTCCAGGACGAGGCGTACGTGGAGCTCATCGCCGATGGCGATCCACGTCCATCCCGCCCTGTGGTCGGTCATCGAGCGCTGCAAGCCGGCCGACCGCGTGCTCCTGGTCAGCGACGCCGTGGCGCTGGCCGGGATGGGCGACGGCGTTGGCCGCTTGGGCAGCCTCGACGTCGAGGTCGTCGGACCACGAGTCACCCTGGCCGGCACGACGACCCTCGCCGGGTCGGTCATCGCCCTCGACGACGCGGTCCGTAACCTCGTGGCAGCCGGAGCGGGGTTGCCGGCTGCCGTCGCCGCCGCCAGCCGCAACCCGTTGGCGCTCCTGGGCATCGCCGATCGCGGCCGGATCGCGCCGGGCCAGCGGGCGGACCTGGTCGAGCTCGACGACGACCTGGGGGTGCGCCGGGTGATGCGCGGCGGCGCCTGGTCGAGGCCGCCGAGGCCTAGCTCGGCGGCCCGGGACCCTCAGCGCGGGGGCATCGCCGCGAACGTCCGCTCGATGTCGTCCAGGACGCGGATCGTCGCTTCGGTGACGACCGCCAGGTAGCGCTCGCCGTACTCGACCGACGACTCGCGGGCATCGCCCCAGGTCCCCGAGTGCGACGCCCGGTGGACCGACCCAGGGGCGGAGAAGAAGAACGCCGTGTGCACGGCCGGTGCGTTGGTGACCTCGGGGAACGGCGGGAGCTCCGCGTTCGCGTGGTCGAGGTCGACGTAGGCCGGGTCGATGGCCATGACGGCGGACGTCTCGGCGCGGTTGGCGTGGAGGCCGGCCGACGGGCCGAAGAATTCGCCGGCCTCGTCCGTGGTCATGCCATCCCAGTAGTTGACGGGGAAGGCGCTGGCGTCGTCGGGCAAGCGGCCGGCCGAGGACGCGGCGGCGCACGCGTAGGCGATCGCGTAGGTGTTGTCGTAGTGGCCGTTGAGGAACACGATCCGCCGGAAGCCCATCGTCGCGAATCCGGCCGCGAGGTCCTCGATGAGAGCCATGAACGTCTGGATGCGCAGGTGGATGACGCCCGTGAAGCCGACATGCGGGTACGACAACGCGTAGTTGACCGGCGGCGCGACGACCGCGCCGGTCCGTTCGGCGACCCGGCGAGCGACCTCGGTCGGGACGAGCGCGTCGGTCAGCAGCGGGCCGTGGGGACCGTGCTGCTCCGTCGAGCCCGTCGGGATGATGACCGTCGTGGTCCGCTGCGAGGGCGGCCTGCAGCTCGGGGTCGGTCATCTCCCCCAGGAACACGGTCGGCGGCTTCGGCATGGGGTTCCTCCGGTGCGTGACGGTCAGGCGATGTGCGTCGTGAGCTCGCCGATCCCGTCGACCCAGACGGTGACGGTATCGCCGGCGCGCAACCGGCGCGACGGACCGGGCGGCGTCGTCAGACGGACCGGCGTCCCCGTGGCGATGAGGTCGCCGGGCCGCAGCTCGAGGTGCCGGCTGAGGTGGCTGATGATCGTCGGGATGTCGTGCCGCATCGCGCTCGTCCGGCCGTCCTGGATCGGCCGCACCGTCGATCGAACAGCCCAGGCGCACGTCGGCCGGGTCGAACGCGTCGGCCGTGACCAGCCACGGCCCGACCGGGCAGAAGCCCGGCATCGACTTGCCGAGCAGCCACTGGTCGCCGTCGAGCCGTTCGTCGCGGGCGGAGATGTCGTTGATGCAGGTGTAGCCGAAGACGCCGCCACCCGTGCCCATGACGACGCCGAGCTCGACCTCCGCGTCGACGTCGTCGGTCACGGAGCGGTCCCAGGCCAGCGTCGCACCGTGGCCGCCGACGCTGGCCGCCGCCTTGCCGAAGATGAGCGGCGCATCCGACCGTGGCGCCGCGCCCGGGCCCGTCGTAGTTGAGCCCGACCGTGTAGATGGCCCCCGGGTCCGGCACGACCGGCTCGAACACGACCTCGCCGACCGGCAGACCGGCACCCGACGGGCTGGCCCTGGACCCAGGCCCGGATCCGCTCGATCGGCTCCGGGCCGGCGCCGGCGAGCGCCCGGATGCGACGCCCAGGCCGCGTCGACCTCGGGCAGCGGCAGGACACGATCGCCCTCGATGACCGCGGGTCGCAGTCGGCCGTCGATCCGGATCGTCGCCAGGCGCATCGGTCAGGCGACCACGGTCGGATCGGCCAGGAGCGGCGCGACGGCCTCGCGCATGACGTCGGCCATGCCGCCGACGCCGGTCCAGCGCTCGAACGCGATGGCCGCCTGGGCGATGAGCATCTCCGAGCCGTTGGCCGCCCGCAGGCCGCGGGCCCGGGCGGCCGCGACGAGCGGCGTCTCGGCCGGCACGTAGACGAGGTCGAAGACGGTCGCGTGGTCCGGCAGCGCCTCGACCGGGATCGTCGCGCCGGGCGCCAGCATCCCGACCGTCGTGGCGTTGACCGCGAGGTCCGCCGCGCCGAGCGCGATCGCGAAGGCCGGGTCGTCGAGGGCCACCGCCAGGGTCGCTCGCGGCCGGTGGTCGCGAACCGGTCGGCCAGCGCGTGCGCCGGCGGCCGGTGATCGGTTGCCGATCGTGACCCGACTGGCCCCCGCCTGGAGCAGGGCGTAGACGACGGCATGCGCGGCGCCACCGGCGCCCGCGACGACGACCTGCGCGTCGGTCAGCGGCCGGCCCATGGCCAGCTCCACGCCAGACCGAAAGCCCGGGGCATCGGTGTTGATGCCGATCAGCCGGCCGTCGTCGGTCCGGACCACGTTGTTCACGGCGCCGATCGCCTCGGCATCCGGTTCGACCTCGTCGACGAGCTCGGCGACGACCCGCTTGTACGGCGCGGTCACGCCGAGTCCCGAGCCAGGCGTCGCTGGCCCGGGCGTCCGCGACGGCCGGCGCCACGGCCTCGGGCTCGATCTCGAGCAGCACGTACCGGGCGTCGATCCCGGCCGCGTCGAACGCGGCGTCGTGCATGACCGGCGAGTGCCGCCGCTTGAGCGGCTTGCCGAGCAGGCCGACGCGGCGGGTCATCCGACCGCGGCGGCCTGGCGCTGCCACGGCTGCGGCGGGCGACGGACCGGCCCGGCACTGGCCGGGAAGTGCACGTTCGGGATGATGTGCTCGACCCAGTCGTGGAGCTGCTCCGGGTCCGGGGTCATCGTGTGCAGGAAGAAGTACTCCACGCCGGCATCGACCCGTGCCTGGAGCGACGCGATGATCTCGTCGGGCGTCCCGAACAGGTAGACGGACTCGAGGTACTCCGGTCCGCGCTCGGCGCTCATGACCTTGAGGAACGCCTCGTGCTGCTGGCGTCGGGCCTCGACCGGATCGTCGGTCAGGACGAGGTGCAGGAAGTTCTCGTGGGCGACGAGCGTGTCGGATGGGTCCTTGCCGGCCTCGCGCATCGCCGCCTGGAGCTCCGCCCAGTCACGGGCGATGTCCTGGGGCGGGCAGGTCGGACGCGGGATCCAGCCGTCGGACTTGACGGTCCGGCGCTTGACCGACTCGACGAATTTGGGCACGTCCGGCGACTTGGGCGAGGCGAGCTGGGACCCGCCGCCGATCCACAGCAGCGGCCGCTGGGACGCGCGCGGCTCGATGAACACGTCGTCGACCGAGTAGAACTGGCCGTGATACGTGACCGTCTCGCCTTCGAGCAGGGGCATCATGATGTCGAGCATCTCGTCGGTCCGCTTGCCACGCTCCGACTTGTGGACCCCGACCGCCTCGTACTCGACGTCGTTCCAGCCGACGCCGGCGCCGAGGATGACCCGGTTGTCGCTCAGGAACTGGAGCGTGGCCAGCTCCTTGGCCAGGATGACCGGGTTGCGCAGCGGCATGATGAGGATCGACGTGCCGAGGCGGACCCGCTCCGTCGCACCGGCGGCGACCGCCAGGGTCGTCAGCGGCTCCAGCCAGTTGACCGAGTAGAAGCGCTTGCCGACGAGCAGGTGGTCGGTGATGAACAGGCTGTCGAAGCCGAGCTCCTCGACCGTGCGGGCGAACTCCTTGATCCCCCGCGCCCGCTCCGGCCCGTCGCCATCCCAGATGTACGACGGCAGGAAGACCCCGAATCGTCCGACTTCAGCCATGTGCCACGACCCTCCTCAGGGATTTCGATGCGTCGTTCAGCGACCCCGGTAGACCGGATCGCGCTTGTCGAAGAAGGCCTTGGCGCCTTCGAGCATGTCGTCACTGGCGAAGACCCGCTGCGAGGCGTCGGTCTCGGCGACCAGCCCGGCCTCGAGGTCGGTCTCGATGGCCAGGTCGATGAGCTGCTTGGCGGCCCGGACCGCGATCGGCCCGCGCTGGGCGATCTCCTCGCCGATGGCCATCGCGCGCGCGACGGCCTCGCCGGCCGGGACGACCTCATTGACCAGGCCGATCCGCTCGGCCTCCGCGGCCGTCAGCACCCGGCCGGTCAGGATGAGCTCCTTGGCCCGCGCGACGCCGACGACCCGCGGCAGGCGCTGGGTCCCGCCGGCGCCCGGCGTGACCGCCAGGCGGACCTCGGGCAGCCCGATCTTCGCCCCGTCCGAGGCGACCCGGAGATCGCAGCACAGGGCGATCTCGAGACCGCCGCCCAGGGCGTTGCCCTCGATGGCCGCGATGGTCGGCATGGGCAGCGCCGCCAGCTGCGTCCCGACGCCGGACTCCAGCTCGTGGCGCTCACGGCCGCCCGGACCGCGCTGCGCTTCGAACTCGCCGACGTGCGAGCCGGCGGAGAACGCCCGCTCGCCGCTGCCCGGTCACGACGACGGCCCGGACGTCGCCGGGGGCCGCGGCGGCCAGGGTCGTCAGGGCCGCCGCGAACTCCTCGAGCAGCTCGCGGGTCACGAGGTTGAGCGGTGGGTTGACCAGGGTCAGGAGCGCGACCCGACCGAGCTCCAGGCTGATGAGCTCGCTCACGCGCCGCCCCCGAAGTCGGCGGCGAGGCCCATCGGGCCGGTCGCGTACAGGCGCCGGTCCATCTCGCGCAGGTCGTCGGCGACGCGCGGCCGGAAGCCCATCTGGCCGAGCACGTCGCGCTCGACGTCGATGCCGGGGGCGACCTCGATGAGGGTCAGCCCGCCGTCCTCGAGCGCGAAGACCGCGCGTTCCGTGATGTAGCGGACCTCCTGGCCGCGCTCGCGGGCCAGCCGCCCGTTGAACGAGATCTCGCGGACGGTCGGCACGAACTTGCCGAGCTCCCCCTCGTGGACGATCCGGACGCCGTCGGCGATGTCGAGCTCCAGGCCCTTGGCCGTCAGGGTCCCGACGAAGTTGATCTTCTTCGTGCGGGCGCTGATGTTCGGGAAGCCGCCGGGACCACGGACGCGGCCCTCGAAGGCATGGACGTTGACGTTGCCCTCGGCGTCGACCTCGGCGAACGACAGGCTGGCGACGTCGAGGCCGCCGCCGTCGTAGAAGTCGAACATGTACGGCTGGTCGATCATCGCCTGGTAGTTGAAGCCGGCCCCGCCCTCGTTGCCGGCGACGGGCACCCCGCCGAAGATCCCCTGCTCGACGGTCAGGACGAGCTGATCGGTGATCCCCTCCTCCCAGGCCACCCGCCCGATGAGCTGGCTGATCCCGAAGCCGAGATTGCAGATGGCGCCCTTCGGGAATTCGAGGAGCGAGCGTCGCGCGATGATCTTGCGGACGTCGAGCGGCAGCGGCGGCTCCGGCCGGACCGGCCGGCGCAGCGCGCCCGCGTAGTACGGCGAGTCCTGGGTGATGTAGGTCTGCCACTGCTCGGGATCGACGTAGACGTGATCGACGAGCGCGGCCGGCACCTTGACCGAGCGGAGCGGCAGGCTGCCCCGGGTCGCCAGCTGACGGACCTGGGCGATGACGATGCCGCCGCTGTTCCGGGCGGCCATGGCCATCGACAGCATCTCGCCCTGGACGGCCTCGCCCTCCATCGTCAGGTTGCCGTCCTCGTCCGCGGTCGTGCCCCGGATGACGGCGACGTCGATGGGGAAGGCGTGGAACAGCAGCCACTCACGGCCGCGGAGCGTGACGACCTCGACGAGGTCCTCGGTCGTGCTGGCGTTCTGCTTGCCACCGGTCTGGCGCGGGTCGACGTACGTGCCCAGTCCGACATGCGTGAGCAGCCCGGGGCGACCGGCGGCGATCTCGCGCATGAGCTGCGACAGGACGCCCTGCGGGAACGAGTACGCCTCGACCTCGTCGGCCTCGACGAGCGCGCCGAGGCGCGGCTCGTTGCCGATGTTGCTGCCGATCGTCCGACGATGGAGGCCGGACAGGCCGAGCTGCGAGAACCCGCGATCGGCGAAGTCGCCGATGCCGACGATCCGGACCGTCGTCAGGTCGCGGGGCCGGCCCGTCTCCGTGTAGACCGCGGCCAGCTCGTCGATGAAGCGCTGGGGCAGGGCATGACCCGCCCCGGACCCGCCCACGACGACGGTGCTCCCGTCCCGGATCAGCTCCACGGCGGCCCGGACGTCGATGACCTTGGAGGCCGGGCTCACGGCATGTACCCCCCGCCGTTGGGGTTGAGGGTCTGCCCGACGAACAGGGCCGATGCGTCCGACAGGAGGAACAGGACCGCGTCGGCGACCTCGTCGGCCTGCCCGAACCGCCCGAGCGGCATGTCCGCGAGCCGGCGCCGGCCTTCCTCGGTCTCGGCCAGGTCGGCCGTCATGTCCGTGATCGTGAAGCCGGGGGCGACGGCGTTGACCCGGACCCCCTGGGCGGCGACCTCGCGCGCGAGCGAGCGCGTGAAGCCGATGAGACCCGCCTTGGCCGCACTGTAGGCGGCCGTCTGGGGGATGCCCATCTGGCCCAGCCGCGAGGCGATGTTGACGATCGACCCGCGTCCCTGCTCGAGCATCGTCGGCAGCGCGGCACGGCACGTCCGGAAGGCGGCCGTGAGGTCGGTGGCGATGACCGTGTCCCACTCGTCCGGGTCGATCTCGAGGAACGGGCCGACCTGGGTCTGACCGGCGTTGTTGACCAGCCCATCGAGGCGCCCGAAGCGCTCGATGACGGCCGCCACGAGGCCCTCGGCCTGGTCCCCGTCGGCGAGGTCTGCGCCGAATCGCTCCGCGTGCCCACCCTGCGGTCCGGATGCGTTCGACGGTCAGCTGGGCGGCCTCCGCGCTCTGGTGATAGTGGACGGCGACCGTCGCCCCGGCGGCCGCGGCCTTGGTCGCGACCTCGGCGCCGATGCCCCGGCTGCTGCCGGTCACGAGGATGACCCGATCGCGCAGCTCGTCCCCCATCACGCGGCCCCGACCGCGCGCGTGCGCGCCGACCCGCGGTGGGCGCCGGGCAGCGCCCGGGCGGGAGCCGGCCCGGTCGAGCCGCGCAGGACGAGCGAGGTCGGGAGCGTCTCGCGACGGGGCCGGCCACCGGCCAGCACCCGCTCGGCGAAGCCGAACCCGCGCCGCCCGATCTCGTGGAGCGGCAGGCGGACGGTCGACAGGGGCGGCGCGGTCATCGCCGCGGTGGCGATGTCGTCGAAGCCGGCCACGGACACCTCGTCCGGGACGGCGATGCCGAGCTCGGCCAGGCGGGTGAGGGCGCCCAGCGCGAGGAGGTCATTGGCGGCGACGATGGCCGTGAACCGGGCCGAGCCGGCCAGCAGCGTGTCGACGGCGGCCGCGCCGGCCTCCCGGTCGAACCCGGTCGTCGCTGACGACTCGGCGTTCGTCGAGCGCGATACCGGCATCCGCCAGGCCCCGGCGATAGCCGTCGAGACGGTGGCGTGCGACATACAGCGAGGCGGGCCCCGCCAGGAACGCGATGTCGCGGTGGCCCAGGCCCACGAGGGCCGCGACCATCGCCGCGATCCCCGCCGCGTTGTCGACCCCGACCTCGGCGTCCCCGAAGGCATGCGGCGACAGGTGGACGACCGCCCCGCCGTAGGCTCGGATGGCCGCGACGTGGCGGCGCATCGCCGCCGTGAGGTTCGGGTCGTCGAGGCCGCTGCCGGCGAAGATGACCCCGGCCGCGCGCATGGACCGCAGCAACCGGACGTACGAGTGCTCGCGCTCGGGGTCACGGTCCGAGCTGCAGGTCACGACGAGGTAGCCGGCATCCGAGGCCGCGTCCTCCACGCCCCGCACGACCTCGGAGAAGTACGGGTCGGTGATGTCGTGGACGATGACTCCGACGACCGGCACGCGGCTCTTCTGCAGGCCGCGAGCCAGGGCGTTGGGCACGTAGTCGAGCGCCCGGGCCGCGTCCAGCACCCGGGCCCGCGTGGCCGCGCTGACCGGGTAGTCGGACGAGGACACGACGCGCGACGCGGTGGCGGTGGACACGCCGGCCAGCCGGGCGACCTCGGTGATGGACGCCATCAGAACGGGAACGTCGGCGGCTCGTCCCGGACGGTGACCCACTGCCACTCCGTGAACATGTCGAGGCTCGCCTCGCCCCCGTACCGAGCGCCGTTGCCGGATTCGCCCATGCCGCCGAACGGGATGTTCGCCTCGTCGTTGAGCGTCCCGTCGTTGATGTGGACCATCCCGGTCTTCATCCGGTCGGCCATGGCCAGGCCGCGGCCGAGCGAGCGGGTGTAGATCGAGGCGACCAGGCCGTAGGCGGTCGAGTTGGCGAGCCTGATGGCCTCCTCGTCATCGGCGATGACGGTGATCGGCGCCACCGGCCCGAAGATCTCGTCGGTCCAGGCCGGCGAGGCGGTCGTCACCTCGGTCAGGACGGTCGGCCGGTAGAACAGGCCCTCGTGGGTCCCGCCCTCGAGCAGCCGGGCGCCGTCGGCGATGGACCGCTGGACGATGTCGTCGACCCGGCGGAGCTGCTTCTCGTTGACGATCGGGCCGAGCTGGACGTCCTCGCGGTAGGGGTCGCCCAGGCGCAGGCGACGGGCCTTGTCGGTGACCGCCTCGATGTAGTCGTCGGCCAGCCGCTGGTGGACGAGGTGCCGGCCGGCGGCGAAGCAGACCTGGCCCTGGAACTGGAACGCCGAGAACGCACCGGCGGCGGCGGCCGCATCGAGATCGGCGTCGTCCAGGACGATGAACGCGTTGTTGCCGCCGAGCTCGAGCGAGACCTTCTTGAGCATCGCCCCGCCGAGTTGGCCGACCCGTCGCCCGACGGCGGTCGACCCGGTGAACGACACGACCGGGATGTTGGGGTCGGTGACCAGCGCCTCGCCGACGTCCGCCCCGCCGACGACGACCTTGAGGACGCCCTCGGGCAGGCCCGCCTCGCGGAAGACCGCCTCGAACATCGCCCCGCCGATGACCGGCGTCTGGGGGTCCGGCTTGAGGACGACGGCATTGCCCAGGGCGAGCGCCGGCGCCACCACGCGCATGCCGAGGACCGATGGCGAGTTCCACGGGGTGATCGCCCCGATGACCCCGGCCGGCACCCGCCGGACCATGGACAGGCGGCCTTTCACGGCCGACGGCATGAGCGACCCGAACGGCTGCGCCGGCAGCGACGCCGCGTTGAGGATCTCGTGGTAGGCGAAGTTGGACTCGTGATGCATCTTGCTGTGCGAGGCGCCGGTCTCGCGCTGCGTCCAGGTCCCGAACTCCTCGCGGTTGGCGGCGTAGATCTCGGCCGCCTTGCGGATGACGGCGGCCCGGTCCTGGTAGCTCGCCGCGGCCCACGCGGGCTGGGCGGCCTTGGCCTCGGCGGCGGCGCGCGCGACGTCGTCCGGCGTGGACCCGGGCACGGTCGTGATCGGCCGACCGGTGGCCGGCTCGTGATCCAGGATCGGCTCGCCGGTGCCCGGTCGCCACTCGGCGACGAACGACTCCAGCCAGCCGGGCGCCGCGGTTTCGGTCGACTCAGGCGTGATCGCGGCCATCGTGTCCTCCTTCGGGCGGCGCGGCATCCGCCCAGCGTTCCGCGTAGGTCGTCGGCGCATCCGGGACCACGGCCCGCTGGCCCGTCGCCGGGTCGCGCCAGACCGAGCCCCGCGCCAGGACGGCGTCGATGAGCCCTTCGTCGATGTAGCTGGGCACCTCCCAGGACCGCAGCTCGAGCGCTTGCTGCCCGGGATAGCCGATGAGCTCGCGCACCCGGCGGTCGGTGTAGTAGCCGGAGACGATGACGAGCTGGAGGGCGTACAGGATCCCCGGCTCGTCCCGTCCGAGCACGTCGAGCCGCGCGTCGACGTCGGCACCCAGCTCCGGGCGCAGGGCGGCGCGCAGCGGCTCGACCAGATCGGGCCGCGCGTTGAGCACGAATCGCAGCCGGTCGTCGCCGACCACCTCGCTCGCCGAGGGCATGCCGTGCGCGGCCGGGATCAATCGGTCGGCGACGGCGGCGAGCGTGGCCCGCTCGGTCGCGTCGAGGGTCGCCAGCGGGTCGCCGGCCACGGCGCTCACGCCGGCACCTGCTGCTCGAAGCGCGTCTCGATCATGTGGTCGGCGGCGCGCAGCGCGATGGACACGATCGTCGACGTCGGGTTGACCCCGGACGAGGTCACGAAGCACGACCCATCGACGACGTACAGGTTCGCGACATCGTGGCTGCGGTTCCAGCGGTCGAGGACCGAGGTCGCCGGGTCGTCGCCCATCCGTGCCGTGCCGAGCAGGTGCCAGCCCGAGTAGCGCATGAGCCGGTCGACCTCGATCTTGTAGGCACCGGCGGCATCCATCGACTCCTTGGCCCGCTCGATGTGGAAGTCGAGCATGCGCCGCGCGTTGTCGGCCATCGTGTAGTGGACTTCGGGAGCCGGGATGCCGGACGAGTCCGTGACGGTCGACGACAGCGCGACGTGGTTGGCCTCGTCGGGCAGGTCCTCGGCGAACAGGCCCCAGTTCGCCCCGTGGCCGAGGTGGCTCTTCACGTGCTCGTGGTGGTCCGGGCCCCAGATCTGCTCGCCGGCCCGGCTCGGCAGCGCCGTGTTGATCGGCCCGCCGGTCGGGGCCAGGCCCCACCGGGCGCCGCGGACGAAGCCCCGCCGCTCGTCCGTCTCGTAGAACTCGAGCGACTCGATGAGATCGCCGAACTGGCCCTGCCAGCTCGTCAGCGGGTCCTCGAACAGGCCGGCGACGTTGGCGAACGGATGCATCATCAGCCGCTTCCCGACGAGGCCGGACGAGTTGGCCAGGCCATCCGGATGCTGCGGGCTGGCCGACAGCAGTAGGAGTCGCGGCGTCCCGATCGCGTTGGCGGCCACGACCACGACCTTGGCCGCCTCGAAATGCTCGGCACCGGCGGCATCGATCCAGGTCGCCCCGGTGGCCAGGCCCTTGGCGTCGGTCTCGATCCGGCGGACCCGGGCGCCGGTCACGAGCCGCGCACCCAGCGCGGTCGCCTTGGGCCAGTGGGTCAGGTCGGTCGAGGCCTTGGCGCCCTCGTTGCATCCGGACTGGCAGGTGCTCCGCTGGACGCACGGTCGACGGCCGTCATAGGCGACCGAGTTGATCGAGTTGAACTCCGGCCACCAGTGCCAGCCGAGCTTGGTGTGGGCGCGGGCGATCTTCATCCCGGCCGCCCCGATGGGCAGCGGCGGCATCGGGGCGTCCTCGGTGTCCGGCGGGTAGGCCGGGTCGCCGGGCAGGCCGGACACGCCGAACTGGCGGTCGGTCCGGTAGTAGTACGGGAGGAGCTCGAAGTAATCGATGGGCCAGTCGTCGGCGATGCCATCCAGCGAGCGGACGCGGAAGTCGGACGGGAGGGCGCGCGGCCACGCCCCGGCGAAGATGATCGTGGACCCGCCGACGGCGTTGTACATGAGCGGGGAGACCGGCGTGTCGTCCTCGACGATCGGGTAGTCCTGGGCGAGGCCGCGGATGTTCGGGCTCGTCGCCCAGTCCTTGCGCGCCTTCAGCTCCCAGTCGAGCTTGTTGCCCGGGTAGTCCGCCCGATCGAGCCATTCCCCCTGCTCCAGGCAGACGACCTTGAACCCGGCCTGGGCCAGCCGCAGGGCGACGACACCACCGGACGCGCCGGCGCCGATGATCAGGACATCTGCGGGTTCGTTGGCCACGACGGACTCTCCTTCGACCCCGGTGGGTCGCTATCGGGGCATCGGACAGCAAACGTTCTCTATCGAGGTCCGCATGCTATCACCGGCGGACGATCCGATGGGCGTGGTCAGGCCCGGGCGGTGCCCGCCTCGACCGGTTGGCGCAGGAGCCCGACCTCGGCCAGGACCTCGGCCAGGAAGGCCCGCTCGTCGTCGCGAAGCGGCTGCAGCGGGCGGCGGATGTGCGCGTTCTCGAGCACGCCGAGGATGCGCAGGCACTCCTTGAGCCGGACCCGGTAGTCGCCGACCGGTGCGGCGAAGACGACGTCGGCGAGGCGCTGGACGCGCCGGCCGAGCGCCTTGGCATCGTCGATCCGACCGTCCTGCCAGGCCGTGATCATGTCGACCTGCTCCTGGGTCATGACCGCCCCGAAGCCGATGAGCGCGCCGGTCGCGCCGAGCATGAACGACTCGAGGATGAAGTTGTCGTTACCGGTCAGCAGGGTGATGGGTCGCGGCAGGTCCGCCAGGAGGTTGGCGATGTCGACGAACCGGCGGGCGTCGAACGACGCCTCCTTGATCGCCACGACGCCCTCGACCGCACACATCGCCCGGAGCGTGTCGGGCTCGTAGTTGAGGCCGGCCAGGGCGGGCTGGAGCTGGAACAGGATCATCGGCAGGCCGACATCGGCGATCGCCCGGTGGTACTCGACCGGCACGCGCGGATCGAGCGGCTGGGACAGGTAGGCCGGGATCGGGAAGCACAGCAGGGCGTTCGCCCCCGCCTCGCGGAAGTCGCGAGCCTGACGGACGGCGGCGTCCGTGGACGGTCCGGCCAGTCCGGCGACGATCGGCAGGTCGGTCACGTCGCGGACGACCTTGATGATCCGGACCTTCTCGTCGTGGGTGAGGTGGGGGCCTTCGCCCGTGTCGACGTTGATGGCCAGCGCGACCGGGCCCTGGGCTGCGACCCAGCCGATGTACGAGCGGAGGGCCGGTTCGTCGATGCTGCCATCAGCGTGCATCGGCAGGACGGTCGCCGGGATGAGGCCATCGAGGTTGAGGGTCATCGTCGTCTCCGGGTCAGGCTCGCTGGTCGGCGTTCGCCGCGATGGTAAGCGTTTTCTACCGGCGTCGTCATCGACGCGTCGTCGCCGCGTCGTCACCGACGACAACGCGCGGCAGGCGCGGCCCGAACGCGCAGAACACCTCGTTCGGGAGGGTCCGGCGATGGCGGGCCAGGTCGTCCACGGTGATCCGTTCGTCCCCGTCCGTGCCGAGCAGGGTGAACGGGTCATCGGGACCCACCCCGTCGACGTCGGTGACATCGACGCACACCGAGTCCATCGATACGCGCCCGACGAGCGGGACGCGGCGGCCGCGGACGAGCGCCTCCGCGCCCGGCCAGCTGTGGCGCGCCCAGCCGTCGGCGTAGCCGATCGGGAGCGTGGCGATCCGTGACGGCCGCGGGGTCGTCCACTCGCTGCCGTAGCCGATCGGCGTCCCGGTCTCGACCGATTCGAGCCGGACCGGTCGCGCCTTGACCGCCATCGCCGGTCGGAGGTCCGCCGCAAGTCCGGCCAGGGCACTGGCGGGCTGGATCCCGACGCCGAGCGTCCCGTAGAAGCCGATCCCGACCCGGACGAGGTCGTAGGCCGGCGAAGTCCCGACGAACACGCCTTCCGTCGCGGCGACGTGGCGCTGCGGAAGCGGTCGACCCGTGGCCGCCACGGCGGCCAGTGCCGCCTCGAAGCGTCCGATCTGGACGGCCGATCGCTCGGCGTCGCCGCCGTCGGCGAGATGCGACCAGATCCCGGCGAGCTCCGTGCGCGGGGCGGCGTCGATCAACGCCACGACCTGGAGGAGGTCCGCAGGCGCGACGCCGCCGCGGCCCATCCCCGAGTCGACCTCGACGTGGAGACGGGCCGGCGATCCGGCCAGCCCGTCGAGGGTCCGTCGCGCCGAGTCGAGCCCGCCGACGCTGAGCTCCAGACTGGCGCCGGCTGCCTCGGTCACGCCATCGGGCGGGACCGGGTAGACGACGAGGATCGTGGCGTCAGGTTGCGCGGCTCGCAGCGTCAGCCCCTCGTCGAGGGTCGCGACCATGAGCTGGTCGGCCCCGCCGGCCAGCGCCGCCGTCGCGGCCGTCAGCATCCCGTGCCCGTAGCCGTTCGCCTTGACCAGGATCCCAAGACGGGCGCTGGTCGGGATCGCGCGCCGGATGACCCGGGCGTTGTGGGCCAGCGCGGCGGCGTCGATCTCGATCCAGGCGCGGGGCTGCATGCGCGAACGGTAGCGGCTCGCAGGCCGGGTCGGCCGCCCGTCCTCGTTGCGTTGACCGATCCGCCGCGTCCCGACTATCCTCGATAATCGATCATCGTCCCGCGACCGCAGGAGCCCATGAGCCAGCTCGACATCTTCAGCCTCGACGGGCGCGTCGCGGTCATCGCCGGCGGCAGCGGCGGCATCGGCTCGGCGCTGTCGGAGGCACTCGCCGGGGCCGGCGCCAAGATCGTCGTCGTCGGGCGGACGCTCGAGACCTGCGAGGCCGCCGTGCAACAGGTCGAGGCGGCTGGATCGGAGGGGCTGGCCGTCGCGGCCGATGTGACGGTCGAGGCCGACGCCCAGCACGTCGTCGACGCGGCGGTCGAGCGGTTCGGGCGCATCGATCTCCTGATCAACGCCGTCGGCGGCGGGGCCGGCAAGGCCCTCCATCCGGCCGAGGACTACCCGCGCGACGCGTGGGACTGGATCATGGAGCTCAACCTGCGATCGGCGGTCATCCCGACCCAGGCCGTCGTCCGGCGGATGGTCGAGCAGGGTGGCGGCGGCGCCGTCCTCAACATCTCGTCGGTCCGAGCCAACCTCGCCATCAACGCGGGGTACTCGGCCTACGTCGCGGCGAAGGGCGCCATCAGCTCGCTGACCCGCCAATGGGCGACCGAGTGGGCCAAGCACCGCATCCGGGTCAACGCGATCATGCCGACCTTCGTTGACACGCCCCAGGTCGCGACGCTCCTCGAGGACCCCGTCTTCAAGGCCGGGATCGTCAACCGCATCCCGTTGGCCCGGGTCGGGGAGACGAGCGACATCATCGGCCCGGCCATCTTCCTGTGCTCCGATGCCGCGTCGTTCGTGACCGGCCACATCCTGACCATCGACGGCGGCCTGACCGCCACGCAGTGATGGCCGATCTCGAGCTCGAGCGCGTCACGCCGAACGTCTACACGACGACGAAGCTACGCGGCTGCAACCCGAGCTTCGTCGCGACCTCGGCCGGGGTCGTCGTCATCGACACGCCGCAGCTTCCGACCAAGGCCGTGGCGATGCGCGAGGCGGCCGAGGCGCACGGCCCGATCCGCTATCTCATCAACACCGAGAACCATGTCGACCACATCTTCGGGAACCACTGGTTCCGCGGGGCCGGCGAGGTCGTCAACCACCAGGCGTTGTGGGACATCTTCATGGACCCCAACGCGGCCCTCGATCCGTTCGCCTATGCCCTCGAGGCGGTCCCGACCGACGATCCGGACGGCGCGGCCATCCTTCCCGACCGCGATGCCTACTACGCCGACCTGCCGCGCGGGACCGTCGTCTTCACCGGGGACCTGACCCTGCGGGTCGGCGACCACACGATCCACTGCCTGTGGACGCCCGGGCACACGCCCGGCCAGCTCGCCGTCCACGTCCCGGAGGAGCGCGTCGTGTTCACCGGCGACACGATCTTCTCGGGCTGCCAGACGTGGCTCATGACCTCGAACGTCGACCAGTGGCTGGAAGCGCTGGAGCGCATCCGGGCGCTGGACGTCGATCACGTCGTGCCCGGCCACGGGCCGGTCGTCACGCTCGACTACGTCCAGACCCAGCGGGCCGTCCTGATGGCCTGGAAGGCGGCCGTCGCCGACGCCGTCGCCAAGGGCTGGTCACGCGAGGAGACCATCGAGCGCGTCCGGTTCGACGACGCCTTCGGCCCGGTGGACGTCGGGCAGGGCTACATGATGGATCACATCCAGAGCAACAACGCCGGCTCGCTCTGGGACAAGCTCACCGCCACGGGCTACGCCAAGGGCCGCTAGCGCGGATCAGTCGGCGTCGAACCTGGGCGGGCCGACCGCCGCCTCATCGACCGCAGCTGGTGCGTGGCCTCGGCGTTGAGGACGGGATCCGAGGTCGCCGCCTCGAGCGCCGCCCGGCCACGGTCGCCATAGCGGGTCAGCGCGGACAGCAGCATCACCCGCGACGGGCCGACCGACGCGTCGCCGAGCAGCTCGACGAGCTCGTCGAGGTCGTCAGGTCCGGCGAGTTCGCCGATCGCGAGGCAGATCGCGTCCCGGACGTGCTCCACACGTTCCGTCGCCAGCGCGTCACGAAGGCCCGTCGATGTCCGCGCGCGGTCCGCCGCCGGGACGCCGGCGAGGGCTCTGGCGATGCCCTCATGGATGGCCGGCTCGTGTGGTCGGACGAGGTGGTCGATGAGGAGCGACACGGCGTCGGCGGTCAGCTCCGAAGCCCCGATCAGGTCCCAGACGCCGTCGACCGTGACGCCGCACCGGCGGAGCTCGTCGACGAGCTCGCGCTCGTCCTCGCGGATCGCGGCGTCGCGACGCTCCTGGCGTGCGACGCGTTCTGCCTCTTGAGCGCGGTACGCCGGATCGGCGGCGAGCTGGGCCATGAGCTCGGCCGCGGTCAGCGGTCCGCTGGGCTGATCAGGCATCGTGAGGCTCCCTAGGCACGGGCGGCATCGTCCGCTCCGACGGCGGCCAGGTCGTCCGCCGCGGGGATGAGGTAGTAGGCGCTCGTCAGCGCCCGGGTCACGGTCATGAGGCGGTCCGGCGGATGGCCCTCGGTCCCGACCATGCTGCGGAGCATCGCCTCGAGGATCGCCTGGTCCCGACAGAACCCGACGAAGATCGTGCCATGGCGGCCGACCGTGCCGTAGGCGATGTTGCGCCGGAAGATCTTGCCGAACACCTCCTGGTCCGTCCGCCCGACGTGGGAATCGGCCGGGACCGGATCCGATTCGGCGCTGTCCGACTTGCGCCGCCCGATGATCGCTTCCTGGGCGATGACGGGAAGCTGCTCCCACGCGATCGCGTCGTGCTCCCACTGCTGGAGGAGCAGGATCGACGAGCCGGCTCCGGGCTGTCCGTCATCGACCACCGCGACCTGGGTCGCCTCGACGACCGTCGGATTCTCCGTCCCGTCGATGAACCCGGTGAGGTCGAGGTCGTGGTGATAGGGCCAGCCGACCATCTCGTGGGCCAGGCTGGCCTGCCCGTCCAGGGCCATGACGACGCCCTTCGACAGGTCGAACACGACGTCGTAGTCCGAGCCGCTCAGCCAGACGACGACATCGTGCTGGGTCGCCGGGATCGTCCCGCCGGGGCCGGTCAGCGCCTCCCGTGCCCCATGCGCGCCGACCGGTGCGTGCCCGGGCGCCACCTCCGCCCACAGCTCCGGCCGGAATCCGGCGACGAGGTTGACGCCACCGATCGTCGAACGCGGCTCACGGAGACCCGCGACGAGACTGACGACGCGCCCAGGGGACGTGCGGGTGACCAGGTCGAACTCGAGATACGCGTGGGACGCGGTCCCCAGGGCAAAGATGCCGGTCTGCGGTGCGACCATCCCCTCTCCTTCCTCGGCCCGGTCTGCGCTCAGGCCCGGCCCGCCTCCACCTCGTCGGCGCGGGTCCGGCCGGCCAGCTGGATGAGGTCCTCATGGAGCTCGAACCAGACGCCGTGGTAGCTGTCCACCCGAGGTGACGCGACATACCGCCCGTCACCGGCTTGGGCGAGATCTTCGGCCCCCTCGAGGCGGGCCCGGTAGTCGGTGAACCGGGCGAGCGACGGCTCCAGCGGCGTCAGCCAGGCCACCGTGTCGGCGTGGAGCGCGCCGAGCCGCTCGAGCACGCCACGGTCATAGTCGGGGTCGGTGTGGTCGTTGAGCACCTGGGCCGCGGGATCCCGGAGCTGCCACGCGGTGACGATGTCCTTCATCCGCCGGTCGAGGTCGAGGAAGTCGTCGAGCGCGATGGTGGCCGCCTCCGCGCCCATGGCGGCCCGGTCCGCGGCGAGGAGCTCGGCCGAGCGGGCCGACCCGGCGTCCGTGAGGCGGAGGGCGCCAGCACTCGTGGTGACCAAGCCGTCGGCGGCGAGTCGATCGAGGATCGGCTGCACGGCCTCGATCGGGGCGCGGACCGCGTCGGCGACCGCCGCCGGAAGGGCGAAGCCCTTGATCGCGATGACCTGCACGCAGCGATCCGGCGTGACGTCGCTGGCGGTCGGCGCCGCGGTCGGGACGGAGGCGGCCGGCAGGGCCGGATCCGACCGGCCCGACGGGCCGACCTCGACGCCGAGCTCCGCCGCCCAGGCCCCGAGTGTCCGCGCTTCCGGCACGACCTCGGTCGTCCCGGCGACCACGCCCTCGAACACGTCGCCGGAAGCGCCGTCGATGGTGATGACGTCGCCAGCCGCCAGCACCCGGTCGCCGATCGTGACGTGGCCGTCGCGAACCTCGACGCCAGTCGCGCCGACGACCGCCGGGATGCCCCAGCCGCGCGCCACGACGGCGGCATGGCTGGCCAGCCCGCCGCGCGAGGTCAGGATGCCCGCCGCCCGGGCCATGCCGTGGACGTCGTCCGGCGACGTCTCGGCGCGCACGAGGATCGGCGGCGTCCCCGAATCGGCCGCCGCGACGGCCGCCTCCGGATCCGTCGCGATCGGGCCGCGTGGCGGAGCCCGGCGAGGCCGGCAGGCCGGTCGTCAGCGGCGGAACGGCGCCGCTCCGGACCGTGGCGGTCGTCGGCGGGTCGGCGAGCAGCGGTCGGATCCGCTCGACGGCCTCGACGCGGGTCAACGGGAAGTCGGGGTCCTCGGCCATGTCGACGGCCATCCGCAGGGCCGCTTGCGGGCTGCGCTTGCCGACCCGGACCTGGAGCATCCAGAGGTGCGCGTCCTCGATCGTGAACTCGATGTCGCACATGTCGGCGAAGTGGCGCTCGAGGCCGGTCGCATGGGCACGCAGCTCCGCGTCGACCGCCGGGAGCCGCGACGCGAGCGCCGCGATCGGCTCGGTCGCGTGGGTCCCGGCGACCACGTCCTCGCCCTGAGCGTCGAACAGGACGTCGCCGTAGAGGTCCGGCGCGCCGGTCGCCGGATCGCGGGTGAAGACGACGCCGGTCCCGGAGTCCGGGCCGCGGTTGCCGAAGACCATCGCCTGGACCGTCACCGCTGTCCCGAGATCGTCCGGGATGCCCTCCTTGCGCCGGTAGGTGGCCGCGCGGTCGCTTCCCCACGACCGGAAGACGGCCTCGATCGCGAGTCGGAGCTGCTGCCACGGGTCGTCGGGGACGACGTCGACGCCGACGATGGTCCGGAAGCCGGTCTCGAGCCGTTCCAGGCACGCCCGGGCGAACGCCGCGTCGCCGGTCGAGCGGGCCAGACCGTCCGTCGTCGACGGCGTCAGGCCGAGGTCGAGGATGGTGTCCATCATCCCGGGCATCGAGACCGGCGCCCCGGACCGGACGCTGACGAGCAGCGGGTCTCCGGCATCGCCGAACCGCCGGCCGACGGCGGCCTCGAGCTCGGTCATCCGGGCCCGCAGCTCCTCGTCGAGGCCAGCCGGCCAGCCGCCGGCGAGGAACGAGCGGCAGGCCTCGGTCGTGATGACGAAGGCGGGCGGGACCGGCAGGCCGAGCTCCGCGCATGACCGCGAGGTTCGCCGCCTTGCCGCCGGCGATGGCCATGGCGGCGGCGCGCTCCGCCGGGATCTCGTCGAGCGAGAGGGTGAGGGTCACGAGGCTGTCGCCTCCGCCTCGCGGAGCGCCCGCCAGACGCGCTCCGGCGACAGCGGCAGATCGCGGATGACGATACCGGTCGCGTCACGGACCGCGGCGGCCACGGCCGGGGCGACGCACAGCAGGGCCCCCTCGCTCATGCCCTTGGCGCCGTACGGACCGGGACCGTCGCCATTGGCGATGACGTCGCTCTCCATCCGCAACGGCAGGTCCATCGACGTCGGGATCCGGTAATCGATCGCCCCAAGGTTGCGGATGCGCCCGTCGTCATCGAGGACGAGCCGTTCCATCAGCGTGTGGCCCAGGCCCATGATCGCGGCACCCTCGTCCTGGCCGCGAACCTGGGTCGGGTTGAGCGCCGTCCCGACGTCCGACACCGTGACGTGCCGGGTCACCGTCACATCGCCCGTCGCGCGGTCGACCTCCACCTCGACGGCCGTCGCATTGAACTCGAAGAAGGCCGAGGTCCCGCCGAGCGGATGGGCCGGGTCGCCGTCCTTGTGGTGCTCGCCGAACCCGACGACCTCACCGTCCAAACGCCCGCCCATCGCCGTGACCTTGGCCTGGACGTCGCGACAAGCGGTCTGGATCGCCCGGCCCATGATCACGGTCGAACGGCTGGCCGAGGTCTGCTGGTCGTAGGGGACGACCGCGGTGTCGCCCATGACGACGGTGATCCGCTCGACCGGGATGCCGAGCTCCTCGGCGACGATCTGGGCGAAGATCGTCCGGGCCCCCTGGCCCATGTCCGAGGTGCCCGAGTACAGGACAGCGCTCCCGTCGGCGAGGAGCCTGACCGTCGCGTGCGACAGGCCGGTCGTTGGGCCGGCCTTGAGCCCGACGGCGATCCCGCGGCCACGTCCCGGCGGGACGGGATCCCCCCAGCCGATCATCTCGGCCGCGCGACGCAGGGACATCGCCCAGTCACCGTCGGCCGGCGTGTCGCCGGGGATGAACGGGTGCCCCGGTGGCGCGAGGTTCCGGAGCCGCAGCTCGACCGGGTCGATGCCCAGGACGCGAGCCGCTTCGTCGAGGTTCGACTCGACCGCCCAGATCTGCTGCGGGTTGCCGAAGCCACGGAACGCGGTCGAGGGCACGGTGTGCGACAGGACGCTCCGGGCGCGGATGCGGACGTTCGGGACGGCATACGGCCCGTTCGACGTGAAGCTCCCCTTCCCGACCGTCCGATCGGCGATGTCGGCGTACGCGCCGATGAGGTAGTCGGCATGGATGTCACGGAAGACGATGTGACCGTCGCGCCGGAACCCCGTCCGGACGTGGACCTCGGACGCGCCGCGGCGCACGGCCTGGAACGTCTCCTCGAGGGTGAGCACGAGCCGACAGGGCCGGCCCGTCTGGAGGGCGAGGAAGGCGACGAGTGGCTCGTACTTGGCGTGCTGCTTGCCACCGAACGCGCCACCAGGGTCGGGCGCGAACACGCGGACCTTGGCCAGCGGCAGGCCCAGGACGCCGGCCATGACCCGCTGGAGCCAGTACGGGTGCTGGATCGAGCTCCAGACCGCGATACCGTCGCCGTCGGGCGCGGCCAGGAACGCGTGCGGCTCGATCGCGAACTGGGTGACCATCGGGAAGACGTAGGTCCCCTCGACGACGACCTCGGCGTCGGGCTGCGCCGCGTCGACGTCGCCCCACCCGTAGCGGTGCTCGCGCAGGACGTTCGTGGCGGCCAGCGGGTCATCCGGACGGAGCGACGGATCCTGGACGAGCGGGGCGTCGGCGGCCAGCGAAGCGTCGATCGTCACGGCGGCCGGCAGGGGTTCGAAGGCGACCTCGACCAGGGCCGCGGCCGCCTCGGCCGCATCGAGGCTGTCGGCCGCGACCGCCGCGACCGGCTCGCCGTGGTAGTGCGTCTCGCCGACGGCCAGGACCGGTCGATCCTGGAACTGCGGCCCGAACCGCGGCACGGGCTGAGGCAGGTCCGCCGCGGTCAGGACGGCGCGGACGCCCGGGACGGCCAGCGCGGCGGTCGCGTCGATGCCGTCGATCCGGGCCCGCGCGTGGTCCACCGTCACGAGCTTGACGTGCAGCTCGCCGTCCAGGTGGAGGTCGGCGACGTAGGCCTGCCGGCCGGTGACCCGGTCCAGTCCGCCGACCCGAGCCGGCGACCCGCCGATGCCGTCGTGCGGTGGCGCCGTCACGAGTCGGCTGACGCCGCGGCCAGCTGGACCGCCTCGATGATCTGCTCGTAACCTGCGCAGCGGCACAGGTTGCCGGCCAGGCCCTCCTCGATCTCGGGCCGGGTCGGGTGCGGGGTCGTCTCCAGGAGTACCGCCGCCGAGACGATCTGGCCCGGGATGCAGAAGCCGCACTGGACCGCGCCGGTCTCGAGGAAGGCGGCCTGGACGGGGTGGAGCCGGTCGCCGTCCGCCAGACCCTCCACCGTCGTGACCTCGTGGCCATCGGCCTCGACCCCGAGGACGAGGCAGGCGTCGACGCTCCGCCCATCGACGAGGACGGTGCAAGCCCCGCACTCCCCGACGAGGCAGCAGGTCTTGGCCCCGGTCAGGGCCAGGTCGTCACGCAGGACGTCGAGGAGCGTGTGGTGGGCGGCGACGTCCACGGTCCGGGCCCCGCCGTTGATGGTCACGTCGATCCGTCGCGTCTCGGTCATCCGACGGCCCTCCCCGCCCCGAGCCGGTCGCTGGCGGTCGCCACGGCCCGGAGGCCCAGGACGTGGAGCATCGCGAGTCGGTAGTCCGGGCTGGCCCGGAGCGAGCGAGGCGACGGACTGGCGCCGGTGAACAGTGCCTCGAGCCGCTCCATCTTCGCGAGGTCCGTCGCCCGCGGGTCGGCCAGCAGGCCGGTCTCGTCGATGACCAGGACGGGGCGCGGGCCGAGGCTGCCGTACGCGAGCCGCGTGACGCCGTCCGCCGCGACCGCGCAGGCGATCGTCACCGACGCCAGGTCGTGCCCGCGCCGCCGGGTCCGGCGGACGTGGACCGTGCCCCGGGCGACGGGCGGGGCCGGCAGGTCGATGGCGGAGATGAGCTCACCGTGCGCCAAGGTCGTCACGCCGGATCGGACGAACAGGTCGTCCGCCGCGACCGTCCGTGTCCCGGCCGGCCCGGTCAACGTGATCCGGGCGTCGTCGATGAGCAACGACGGGATGGTGTCGGCCGCCGGCGAGGCGTTGGCGATGTTGCCGGCCAGGGTCGCCCGGTTGCGGATCTGGACGGACCCGACGACGGCCGCCGCCTCCGCCAGCGACCGATGGTCGCGCCGGATCCGCTCGTCCCCCGCGATCGCGGTCATCGTCGTGCAGGCGCCGACTCGCAGACCATCACCGTCATCACCGATCGCCTCGTCGAGCTCGGCGACGCCCTTGATGTCGACGACGACGTCCGGCCGGAGCGTCCCGTCGCGAAGGCGGATGATGAGGTCGGTCCCGCCGGCCAGGACCCGCGCGGCCGGCCCATGGCGATCGAGCAGCTCCACGGCCTCGGCCAGGCGGCCCGGGCGCTCGTACCTGAACGGCCTCATCGACCGGTCATCGCGCCCGCCGGCGGCGTGGCAGCTCGACGACGTCCGACGGGCCGACCGTCCTGGGCGCCGTCGTCCGGCCAGCGCCGGGCCATGTTGTCGCGGACCTCGTCGAAGTGCTGGTCGAGCGCGGCGGCCACCGCATCGGCATCACGCCGCTCGAGGGCTTCGAGGATCGGCCGATGAAGGCCCGCGGACCAGGCCGGGTCGGCGCCCGGCACCGCCAGCGTGAGGTAGGTCCGCGAGAACGGCTCGAGCGAGCGCCACAGCTTGGCGAGGGCGCCGTTGTCGGCCAGGTCGACGATCCGCGCGTGGAACCGGGCATCGGCCGCGGCGACGGCGTGCCCGTCATCGACTCGGGCCGCCGCCCCCATGTCGGCAAAGGCGTCCGCGAGCTCGGCGACGTCGGCGTCCGACAGACGGGGTACAGCCAGCCGCGCGGCCAGCGCCTCGAGCGCGGCGCGGACCGCGTAGGCCTCGATGATCTCGCGGCGCGACGGCCGCCGGACACACGATCCCCGAAACGGGGTGATCTCCACGAGGCCCAGCGCCTCGAGCCCGCGGAGCGCCTCGCGGACCGGCGCCTGGCTCGTCCCGAGCTCGCGGGCGACCTTCGTCTCGATGATCCGGGTGCCCGGCGGGAGGCGGCCGGACAGGATGTCGTCGAGCAGGCGGTCCTTGACCTGGTCGGCGAGGACGCTCCGAGCGAGCGGGACGGCGTCCGTCATCCGTCGGGCCTCAAGTCCCGATGGTCGAGGCCGCGGCCGGTGCGCCTCGCCCGGCGCCGCATCGGCGGCCACGCCAGCCGCCGCGGCCCGCTCCAGGATCTCGACCCGGCCGTTGGTCCCGTCGATCCGGATCCGGTCGCCAGTCGCGATCCTGGACGTCGCGACGGACGTGCCGACGACCGCCGGGATCCCGAACTCACGGGCGAGGACCGCCGGATGGGAGGTCGTGCCACCGGTATCCGTCGCCAGCCCGGCGATCTTGGTGAACAGCACGACCCAGGCCGGGTTGGTCATCTGGCAGACGAGAAGGTCGCCATCACGGACGTCGTCGAATTCGTCGACCGTTCGAACGACCCGGGCCGTACCTTCGATGACGCCCGGCGAACCGGCGATGCCCTCGATCGTCGCGTCGTCGGCGGACGCCTGACGGTGGAACCGCTCGGGATAGCCCCAGTTCACGAGATACGGGAAGGCCAGCTGCGACGGGGTGACCGTCCCGACCCAGTCACGGGGCTGGACGAGCTTGGCCGCCTCGCGCTCCGCCCGGCGGGTGGCGACCAGCTCGCGGGCCGGCACGGCGTCCGCGTTGCCGATGAGCGCCCGCAGCTCGTTGTAGCGCAGGAACAGGACGTCCTCGGCCGTGTCCAGGCGACCGGCATCGACGAGCTTCTGTCCGACGACGAGGAGGACGAGCCGGACGTGGGCGTTGGCGCCCTGGTCGATGTAGAAATGGTGATCCGGCGTCAGCGGGGCCATCCGCAGGTTGACCTCGTTGGCTTCGCGCATCGCGTCGAGGTCGTCACCCTCGAGACCCTCGAGGATCTCGCGCGAGGCGGCCTCGATGTCGCGCCGCATCGCGTCGATGGCCGTCGGGAAGTCGTAGTCCGACGCCACGTAGCCCCGGACGAGCTCCAGGACCGGGCCCATCTGCTCGCGGACCGTCGGAAAGATGAACTCGTGGCTCCAGACGGCGTGCCAGCCGAACTCGCGCTGGTACGGCTCGACCCGCTCGCTGATGAACCGCCGACCGCCCTCGGTCGCGAGGAGCGCCGCCTCGATGTCCTCGACCTCGTCGTGCTCGAACGCCCGGCGCAGCTCGGGATCATCGCGGACGACGTTCTTCATCCCCCACAGCGCCTCGATCGAGTCCCAGTTCCGATCCGACGCGGAGTTCTGCAGGCGGCCCAGGAGCGCCTCGTCGATGCTCCCGCGGACCCGCTCCATGACGGCCCGGAGCGCGAGCGTCGCCGAGAGCTGGGCGAAGTTCAGCATCCAGTGGATCTTCCAGTGCCGATCGTGGACGTCGATGGCGTCTTCGAGCAGCGTCGCCGCCTCAGCCAGCGACATCGCGTCGGCGGCGTCCAGGCGCGCCTCGAGGTAGTCGAAGTTGCGCTGCATCTCGGGCACCAGCCGGTCGTGCCACCAGTCGGCGAAGTGCTGCCCGTAGACCGGCAGGACGGTGTCGAGATACGCGCCCATCTGGTCGGCGAACGCGCCGTCGCGCGGCACGCGCGCCTGGTAGCGGGAGCTGTACTCGGTCCCTTCGATGCGGAGGTCCGGGTCGGCCGGGACGGCCGTCGTGTAGACGTAGCCGTTGACGTTCTTGGCCAGCCAGTCGACGGCGAACGGCGTACCGAAGCGCCGGAACATATGGTCGCAGCTCAGCCACCAGCCGCCGATATCGAAGAACATCGGGCTGACCGGGTGCGGGATGTGGAGGTCGTCGTAGACCCAGAAGAAGTCCCGCTCGACCTCGGAGTCCCAGTCGACCGGGAACGACTCGTCGCCGAGGAACTGGCCCAGGATCTCCTCGTTCCCTGCCACGGTCGGGGGTCCTCCTCGGAGTCGGGCGCCGTCACGTGGATCGGCGTGTCATCGATCATCGATTATGATACATGGGCCCTGGCGGACCGACCGCGGAAGGAGCTGACCGGTGACCATCGACGCGCCGACGGGCCGCATCGACTGCCCGATGCTGGCGACCGTCACCGGTCGCCCGACCGAGTACTGGAACGACTCCTGCGCCGAGGCCGAGCTCGCCTATGCCGTCGCCCGCGGCGGCACCGGCGCGACGTCCAACCCGACCATCGTCCACGAGGTCCTGGGCAAGGAGCGCGATCGCTGGGTCCCCTGGCTGCGCGAGCGCGCGGCCGGCGATCCGACGACCACCGAGACCGACCTGACCTGGGCCCTGGTCGAGGCGATGGCCGTCCGCGGCGCCGCCGTCCTGGAGCCGGTGTTCGTCCGCGAGGGCGGGCGCACCGGACGTCTGTCCATCCAGACCGATCCGTCGAACCACCCGAACGCGGACCGGATGCTCGAGCAGGGGCGGCACTTCGCCACCCTGGCGCCCAACATCCAGGTCAAGTTCCCGGTCACGGCGGCGGGCCTGGGGGCGATCGAAGCGGCGACCGCCGCGGGCATCAACATCAACGCGACCGTGTGCTTCACGGTCCCCCAGGCGTTGGCCGTGGCCGAGGCCGTCGAGCGCGGGCTGGATGCCCTGGAGCGTGCCGGCGGCGACCCGGCGGCGATGCGCCCGGTCTGCACGCTGATGGTCGGCCGCCTCGACGACTGGATGCGGGTGCTGGTCGAGCGGGACGGGATCGCCGTCCATCCCGACGCCCTGGACTGGGCCGGGATCGCGGCGTTCAAGCGGGCCTACGGCCTGTACCAGGAGCGTGGCTACCGGGCTCGGCTGCTGGCCGCGGCCTATCGCCACCGGCTGCATTGGACGGAGCTCGTCGGCGGCGACGTCGTGCTGACGATGCCGCACGCCTGGCAGGTCCGCTTCAATGACAGCGGCATCACCCCGACCGACCGGATCGATGAGCCAGTCGACCCGGCGATCGTCGACGAGCTGCTGGCCCGCCTGCCGGACTTCCGGCGGGCCTACGAGCCGGGTGGTCTGGCCGTCGACGAGTTCGTCCACTACGGGGCGACCGTCCGCACCCTGCGGGGGTTCATCGCGTCGTACCACGACCTCGTCGGCGCGGTCCGCGACATCATCCTGCCGAATCCGGACGTGCGCGCGACCTAGCCTTGGGCGCGGCGCGTTTCGGCGCTCGATGAACGTTCCCGCACGAGGCGGCTCCATACTCGGTGACACGGCCGGACGGTCGTGCAGACCCGGAGCCGACGATGCAGGCCGAGCTCGTGCAGCGAGCCAAGGGTGGCGACCACGGGGCGTTCGAAGCGCTCGTGTCGTCGAGCATCGATGGCTGCTACGCCCTGGCGTATCGGATCCTCCGCGACCCGCACCGCGCACAGGATGCGACCCAGCAGGCGTTGCTCGGGGCCTGGCGGGACCTGCCCTCGCTGCGTGACGTCGAGCGATTCGATGCCTGGCTGCATCGGCTCGTCGTCCATGCCTGCTACACCGAGGCCCGCAGCGAGCGTCGCCACCTGGCGCGCGTGCGGCTCGTCCAGATCGAACCTCCCTCGTCGCCGGACGTGGCCCGCTCCGTGGCCACGCGAGACGACCTCGACCACGCCTTCCGCTCCCTGTCACCGGAACAGCGGGCGGTCGTCGTCCTCCATCACCACCTGGGGTATCCGCTTACGGAGATCGCGGCGACCCTGGGCATTCCCGTCGGGACCGCGCGGTCCCGCCTCCACTACGCGGTCCGTCAGCTGCGGACCGTGCTCGACCCCGCAGATCGCGACCTCGCGACGTCCCAGGAGCGACCCGCATGAACCGGTCGACCGACCTCGATTTCGACCAGCGGATCGCCGACTGGCTCGAAGAGGACCCACGTCAGGCTCCCGGCGAGGCCCTGGACACGGTCCTCGCGGCCTACCCATCGATCCCACAGCGGCGCGCCTGGCGCGCGCCGTGGAGGTACATCAACGTGACGACGACGATGCGCCTGGCGGCGGCGGCCATCCTTGGCCTGCTCGCCCTTGGCGGTGCCATCTATCTGGGGGCTGGCGGGGCCGGCCCAGGACCGATCCAGCCGGCCGTCTGGACGGCGACCGGCAGCATGGAGCAGGCCCGCTCCGTGTTCACGGCGACCCGTCTCGAGGATGGCCGAGTGCTGGTCGTGGGTGGCCGAGGCCAGCCCGGGCAGGACCTGGCCTCGGCCGAGCTCTATGACCCCGAGACGGGGACCTGGAGCCGCACCGGCGACCTGAACCGACCCCGGTCCTACCACACCGCCTCGAGGCTGCCCGACGGCCGGGTCCTCGTGGTGGGCGGGTACGACGGGCTCTTGGGCGAGATCTACGATCCCGCCACGGGCACCTGGACGGATACGACCGCACTGAGCGCCAAGCGCGGGCAGAGCATGGCGGCCGTCCTGCAGGATGGCCGAGTGCTGATCTTCGGCGGCGATGACGGTGCCACCGGAACGGCGGAGATCTTCGACCCGGAGTCCGAGACGTACGAGCGGACCGGTGACATGACCCGATGGCGCGCCTCGTCGTCGGCCACGACCCTGGCTGATGGTCGGGTCCTGGTCGCCGGGGGGTTCGCCGCCGATGGTGGGGACCAATCGGACGCGGAGCTATTCGACCCGACGACCGGGACGTGGTCGGCGACCGGCAGCATGGCCGTCAGCCGGGTCGACGGCATGACGGCGACGTTGCTGCCGGATGGGACGGTCCTCGTGGCCGGGGACGCCTCACAGACGGCGGAGCGCTACGACCCGGTGACGGGCACGTGGTCGGCGGCTGGTGAGCTGGCCGACACGGCCGGTGGTCAGACCGCGACGCTCCTGCCGAACAGCACCATCCTCGTCGCGGGCGGCATCGACGCGGCGACGGAAGCAGCCGTTGCGACAGCCCAGATCTTCGATCCCGCGACCGGCGCGTGGACGACCATCGCGCCGATGGCGCAGGGACGGCTGACCGGCCAGGCGGTCGAGTTGGGCGACGGACGGATCCTCGTCATCGGTGGCGAGGCGCAGAACAACGGTGGCGGCCTGGCGTCGGCGGAGCTGTACGGCCCCACTGGTCCGTAACGGCGAGCCGACGCAGCTGAGGCCCCGGGCGATCGACGCGATCGCCCGGGCGCCGCTCGTCAGACCTTGGCGGCGGCCGCCTCGCGCGCTTCGGTCCAGTCCTTCTTGAACTGGACGATGCCCTTGTCGGTCAGCGGGTGGTGGATCATCTGCTGGAGGATCTTGAACGGCAGCGTGGCGACATGCGCGCCGGCCAGGGCGGCCTGGGTCATGTGCACCGGGTTCCGGATCGACGCCGCGAGGACCTCCGTGTCCAGCTCATGGATGGCCACGATCTCGGCCAGCTCCCTGACGACGATCATCCCGTCCTGATTGATGTCATCGAGCCGGCCGACGAACGGCGACAGCAGGCTCGCCCCGGCCTTGGCCGCGAGCAGGCCCTGGTTGGCCGTGAAGATCAGCGTGCAGTTGGTCTTGATGCCCTCGTCGGCGAAGCGGCTGATGGCCTCCAGGCCGTTCTCGCTCATCGCGACCTTGACCACGATGTTCGGGGCGATCTTGGCGAAGTGGCGGCCTTCCTCGAGCATCTCGTCGACGTCGTCGGCGACGACCTCGGCGCTGACCGGGCCGGGGGTGATGCTGCACACCTCGCGGAGGATGTCGTCGTACGAGCCGCCGACCTTGGCATACAGGGTCGGGTTGGTCGTGACCCCATCGAGGACGCCCCAGCGGGCGGCCTGGCGGATCTCGTTGATATCCGCGGTATCGAGGAAGATCTTCATGCGTCGGGGCTCCGGTGCGGCAGGGCCTCGATTCTACTCGTGAGCACGGCGTGTGCTCGTCACCGGAGCTCGTCGAACCTAGAGACCGCCTTGCAACGCGTTAGAAGCGGTCGGCGAGCTCCCGGATGACCGTCGTCACGGGCCCCAAGGCCAACGCCGCGGCGACGGCGAACCCGGCCGTCGCCAGGTAGCCGCGCAGGCGCTCGCCGGGCCGGAGCAGGACGAGCGGCAACGCCAGCCCGATGACCGCCTCGCCGACGAGGATGAACGCACCAGGATCCTGGGGCAGGTTCCCGACGGCGACCCAGCGGGCGGCCCCGAAGACCACGGCCTCGCCGATGAGGGCCGCCGCGAGCAGCGCGACCGCGACGGCTCGGCGCCAGCCCGCGTCATGCCGCCAGAACCCACCGGCCGCTCCGAGGATGGGGCCGGCGACGAACGCCACGAAGCCCCAGACCGTGGCGGCATGCGAGGCCCCGATGGCCCGGAACCCCTCGCCGAACGTCGCGATGAGGACGTAGTACGACGACCACGGCGGACAGGAGCCCGATGAGCCCGCGAAGGGCACCGGTCGGGACGGTCCGTGCCGACCCGCCGAGCGCGAAGGCGACCGCCAGCCAGACGCCGATGAGGTTGACCGGCAGGAGCAGGCCCAGCGGATAGCCGAGCTCGTCGGACAGCCACGAGGCGGCCCCGAGGAGGGCGCCTCCAAGGATCGAGGTGCCGAAGCCGCTGGCCACCCGCCCCACGAGGGACGGGCGGACCACGAGGTCAGGTGCCGGGGACGGACTCGACGACATCGGCGGCGACGGCCGCTCCGGGGGCCATCACCGGGACCGGGTCGGCCTCGGGTCGGGCCCGCAGCTCCGGCTCACGCCCATCGGCGACGGCGATGGACGCGGCGACGAAGCCGTCGAACAGCGGGTGGGGGCGCTCCGGCCGGCTCTTGAACTCCGGGTGGAACTGGCTGGCCACGAACCACGGATGGTCCTTGAGCTCGACGATCTCGACCAGCCGGCCATCGGGCGATTGGCCGGACAGGAGCATGCCCGCCGCTTCGAGCGTCTGGCGGTAGCGGTTGTTGACCTCGAAGCGGTGGCGATGGCGCTCGTAGATGACCTCGTGGCCGTAGACCGCGGCGGCCTTGGAGCCCGGGGTGAGCTTGGCCGGGTACAGGCCCAGGCGCATCGTGCCGCCCTTGTCCTCCATGTCCCGCTGGTCGGGCATGAAGTCGATGACCGGGTGCTCGGTGAACATGTCGAACTCGGTCGAGTTGGCGTCGCGGCTGCCGACGACCTCGCGGGCGAACTCGATGACCGCGCACTGGAGGCCCAGGCACAGGCCCAGGTACGGGATCCGGTGATCGCGGGCGAAGTGGGCGGCGAGGACCTTGCCTTCGATGCCGCGGTGGCCGAACCCGCCTGGGACGAGGACGCCGGCCACGCCGTCGAGCCGCTCGTGCAGGTTCTCCTTGGTCAGCGCCTCCGAGTCGATCCAGCGGACGCGGGCATCGACGCCGTGCGCCCAGGCCGCGTGGCTTGAGCGCCTCGGTCACGCTCAGGTACGCGTCGGGCAGCTCGATGTACTTGCCGACCAGCCCGATCTCGAGGATCGGCTTGGGAGCCTTGATGCGCTCGACGAGCGCCTGCCAGCTGGCCAGGTCCGGCGCCGCCTCGGGATCGCCGAGGGCGAGGTCGCGGACGATCAGCCGGCCCAGGCCGAAGCCTCCTCGAACAGGAGCGGGACCTCGTAGATCGTGTCCGCCGTCTCGGCCGGGATGACCGCCTCGACTGTCGACGTCCGTAGAACAGGGCGATCTTGTCGCGGATCTCGTCGCGGACCGGATGGTCCGAGCGCAGGACGATGACGTCCGGCTGGATGCCGATGCTGCGCAGCTCCTTGACCGAGTGCTGGGTCGGCTTGGTCTTGAGCTCACCGGTCGCGACCAGCGCCGGCAGCAGGGTCACGTGGACATACAGGACGTTGGCCCGGCCGACGTCCTTGCGCATCTGGCGGATGGCCTCGAGGAACGGGCAGGCTCTCGATGTCGCCGACCGTCCCGCCGACCTCGACGATGACGACGTCCGGCTCGCCGTCGCGGGCGACCCGGCCGATCCGCTCCTTGATCTCGTTGGTGATGTGCGGGATGACCTGGACCGTGCCGCCGAGGTAGTCGCCGCGGCGTTCCTTGGCGATGACCGCCTGGTAGATGCGGCCGGTCGTGACGTTGCTGAGCTGGCTCAGGTTGGCGTCGATGAACCGTTCGTAGTGGCCCAGGTCGAGGTCCGTCTCGGCGCCGTCATCGGTCACGAAGACCTCGCCGTGCTGGTACGGGGACATCGTGCCGGGGTCGACGTTGATGTACGGGTCCAGCTTGAGGATGGAGACCCGCAGACCGCGCGCCTTGAGGATCCTCCCGACGCTGGCGGCGGTGATGCCTTTGCCGAGACTGCTCGTGACGCCGCCGGTCACGAAGACATACTTCGCCATGGGTCGAGGTTCCTCCGGGGTTTTTCTGATGCTACAGAATCCCGGCTCCGGAAGCGAATCGCCGCACGTCGTCAGGGCTCGCGGACCGTCTCCAGGAGGCGCGCGACGGCGTCGATGACGGCGCGCGGGCGGTCGTCCATGACCATGTGCGTGCTGTTCGGCACGTCGATGACCTCGCCGGCCGACGATTCGTCGGCATAGCGTTCCTGCTCCTCGCGCCAGATGTCCCACCACGCCGCACGAACCTCCGACGGCAGGTCCGGGAACGCGTCGATCGTCCGGTCGGCGCGGAGCACCATCACCGGCCGGTCGCCGAAGAACGGCCCCGGCCGCTCGAGCAGCTCCCCGACCTGCGCCTCACTCGGCGCGAAGCGCAGGTGCTCGAGGTTGTCGTCGAATCCGCCGTCGGTCATGAAGGCGCGAACCTCGGTCAGCGTCGCCGCCTCACCCGGGAGGGCGTCCCCGAGGGCCGCCAGGTGGCGAGCCGAGACGCCCGGGCCGCGCGGGTCGACGAACACGGCGCCGACGACGTCCTCGGGATGTCGATCCAGGTAGACCGTCGAGATCCACGGACCGAGGGAGTGGGCGACGATGACGAAGGGGCCCTGGATCCCAGCCCCGGCCAGCGTCGCCTCGAGGTCGTCCGCGGCATCGTCCAGGGTCCGCGTCGCATCGGGTGCCGGATCGCTCCGGCCGAGGCCGGCCCGGTCGTAGGCGCACACGCGGGTCAGTGCACCCAGGGATGGCAGCACGGAGCTCCAATTGCCGGTCGAACCATCGAGCCCCTGCTCGAGGAGGACGGTCGGCGTGCCGGGCGGGCCGGCCCCGCGACACGAGACATGGATCAGCCGGCCGCCGACGTCGACGTCGGCCGCGAGGTCGCCACTCGCCGTCGCCGCGATCGACGCGGTCGCCGCTGCCAGCGAGGCCGTCGGAGACGCGACGGCGGCCGGGGCGCCCGACGGGCTCGAACCCGCCGACGACGACGCGCAGGCACCAAGGCTGACGGACAGACCGACCCCGAACGCGACGGCGGCGGCGGCCCGCAGGACGTGCATCCGCGGACGGTACGTCAGCCTCGCGATCGACGCTCACGGTGCGCCGGCCAAGCGCCGACGACCTGCGTCATGCTGTGGGTCCTCACGCCATCCGGAGGTCACCGTGGAGTTCGCCGACGTCGTCATGAAACGCCGGGCGGTGCGCCGGTTCGAGGAGGGCGGCGTCGACCGCGAGGTCATCGAGGGCATCGCCCGGCTCGCCCAGCGGACCCCGTCGGCCGGCTTCAGCCAGGGTCAGCGGCTCATCGTCGTGTTCGAGCCGGAGGCGCGCCGCGAGGTCGCCCGGATCTGCGGTGAGGAGCTCTACGAGGCGGACTTCGGTCCGTGGATCAGCGAATGCGCCGCGCAGTTCATCCCATGCGTCAGCGAGGGCATCTACCACCGCCGCTACCAGGAGCCGGACAAGACCCTCGAGGACGGCAGCGAGATCGACTGGCCGGTCCCCTACTGGTGGGTCGATATCGGGGCGACGATGCAGACCATCATGCTGGCGGCCGTCGACGCCGGCCTGGGGTGCGGCTTCGTCGGTCCGGACATCGATGGCCTGCGCGCCTACCTCGGCATCCCGGACGAGTTCGTGCCGATCGGGGTCATGCCGGTCGGCCGGCCGCTCCCGGACGTCCGGTCGCCGAGCCTCAAGCGCGGCTGGGTCCCGTTCGAGGACTTCGCTCGCTGGGAGCGCTGGGGCTAAGGCGCCGGCGGGGGCCCGGGGCGAGGCGGCGGCCACGCGCCCGGCGGCGGGTCGATGCGGCCACTCGCCCCAGACCTGCTCGCCGCAGAAGAAGCCGTTCGGTGGCGCGACCGCCGGCGGGAGCCCCGGCAGCGCCGACGGATCGGCTCGCCAGGCGGCGATCGTCGTCGCCAGCCAGGTCTCGATCTCGCGGAACTCCGTCCAGCGCTCGAACGGCCAGCCGGCCTCCAGGCAGATCCGGACCAGCGAGCGCTTGGCGAAGACCACGTCGCTGTAGCCGGCCGCATAGCGATCGCTCTCGCCGTCGCCGATGAACACGACCCGACGGCCGGCCGCCCGATGGGCCAGCACCCGGTCGCGCTTGCACGTCCCACAGACGAGACAGCGCGGGTTGCCGTTCGGGTAGTCGATCGGCGGCGCGCCGCCCCTCGAAGGTCGTCCGGGCGGTCACGATCGGTCAGCTCCGGCACGCCGAGCGCGGCCATCGCCGGCTCGATGAAGAAGCCGAATCCGTCCGACACGATCTCGACCGGGATGCCGGCCGCCTGGGCGGTCCGGACGAGCGGCACGAACCCGGCGTCATGCGGTTGCGCCGCGGCGGTCGCGAACAGGTCCGCCGGGTCGCTGTCGACCATGGCCATCTCGAGGTCCATGAGCCGGCGCGACCCGATGAGCCCGGCGTCGTAGGCGGCCGCCTCCGCCTCCCAGCCGCCGGCCACGTACTCGGCCATGACCGTGTCGGACACGTCGGTCAGGGCGATCGTCCCGTCGTAGTCGACGAGGAGGGCGAGCGGCGGACGTCACCGTCGCGCAGCGGCTCGACCGCGGGGGCCGGCCCGATCACGCGGCCGTCCCTCGGGCGAGGACGCGCTGGGAGGCGCGCCGGGTCAGGGCGACGCCGAGCAGGATGATCGCCGCCGCCGACGACCTGGGCGAGGCCGGATCGGCTCGCCCAGGAAGACGTAGGCGAGCACCACGGCCATCGCCGGCACGAGCGCCTGGATGGTCGTGATCCGGGTCGGGCCGAGGAGGCGGACACCGTCGAACACGACGACGTTGGCGATCGCGGCGGCGAGGAGACCGGAGAACGCGACGGCGAAGACGATCTGCGGGAGCGCGGCCATCTGGGTCGGCGCCGAACGCGCCCGGGGCGACCAGCTGCCCGATGCCGATCGGGGCCAGGACCAGCGTCCCGCCGATCGTCGCCCAGGTCGTCAGGACGAGCGGCGAGCGCCGGCGCAGGACCCGTGCCCCGAAGGCGGTGTACGTCGCCCAGCACAGGGCCGCCGCGAGGGTCAGCGCGAAGCCGATCGGCGAGCCCGACAGCTCGATGCCGACCCCCGCGCCGATGACGATGACGACGCCGAGGAACGACAGGCCGACGCCGACGGCCTTGGCCGGATCGAGGGTGTCCGTGCCGATGGCCACGGCGATGACCGCGGTGAACACCGGGGTCGCGGCGATGAGCAGGGCGGAGTCACCGGCCGGGATGCTGACGAGGCCGACCGTCCAGAGGATCTGGTACAGCCCGAAACCGAGCCCGCCCAGGACGAGGATCCGGAGGGTCTCCGGCCGCGGCAACCGGATCTCGCCCTCGGACCAGCGCAGGATCCCGACCAGCGCGATCGCGGCGAGCCCATAGCGCAGGAACGTGAACCCGACCGGCGGCAGGATCGCCACGACGTCCTTGACCACGATGAAGTTGGCCGCCCAGACGACCATGATCGCCGAGGACGCTGGCCTCGACGACGCGCCGGTCCCCGGACAGCCCGACGCCCGCCGGTCGATCGGCGGGCGTCCGTGGTGCGGGTGCTTGGGTGCTCGCCGCCGACGATGCGTCGGCGGCTGGGTCGTGGTCGATCAGACGCCGTCGCGGTCGAGCTCGAGGAGCTCCTCGTCCGCCTCCTCGGTGAGCTTCAGCCAGACGAACAGCCCGGCGAGGACGGCGAGCGGGATGACGATGAGGGCCGCGAGGGTGATCCCCAGCGCGACCGCGACGGTCTTGAGAGCCTTCATGGTCGATACCTCCGGTGCTGGCGACGTCCGATGGGGTCGGGCGTCCGGTCAGGGTCAGGCGCTGGTCGTCGTGCCGGCGCCCGGGGCGGTCAGCGGCTGGCGCAGGTTCGGCCCGGACGTGACCATCTGGGTGATGTCCTCGCGGGTGAACTCGGCGAGCTCGTGCCGATTGCCGGCTTGGCCCGGCATGAGGAGCCGGACGACGAAGGCGCCGTCCTGCTCGAAGAAGAAGACGTCCTTGGGCTTCTGCTGATCCATGTAGCGACCCAGGACGCGGAATGCTGTCTCGTAGAAGCCGGCCTCGTGGGCCGGCGGCGGTGGCTGCCGGCCGCGGCGCGCGACGGCCTCCTCCATGAACCGGGCGATGTCGTCGTCGAGGAAGGTCAGTGTCTCCTTGGCCTGCGTGCCCATCGAGTCCGACCATGTGCCGGTCGACCCGCCGGCGGTCACCAGGCCCTGCACGATGAACCCGTCGGGTGCCTCCAGGAGGAGGACGTCCTTCATGTGCGCGCTGATCGAGGAACGCGCCGATCGAACGAAAGACCTCCTCGAAGTCCTGGCGCGGGCTGCCTTCGTAGATCCGCATGCAGGTCCGACCTCCGTCAGGAGCCGGTAGTCCGGTCCAGCAGCCCGCGATCCTTCGCTCGGCGCTCGCTCACCCGGAACACCCCGGTGGCCGCGAGTGTAACGAGCACCCCGGTCGCCAGCAAGGCGACGACGATGGTCAGCGGCTCCGGCTGCGCGGTTCCGGTGACAGCTCGTCCACAGGCTGTCGGGCCCGCCGACCGACGAGACGCCATCCGGGAAGACGGCCTGCCGGAAGCCCTCGATCCACCAGGTCAGGGGCGTGAGCAGCCCGACCGCCTGCAGCGGGATGGGCAGGACGGCCAGCGGGAAGACGACCCCGCTGACCAGGAACAGCGCGCCGGCCAGCGCCTCCGGGTACGACCACGACTCCTGGCGGGTCTGCAGGCAGATGGCCGCCAGGAAGACGCCGATGGCGACGATCACCCACAGGCCGAGGACCATGACCACGACGAGGAGCGGCCAGTCGATCGGCCGCGACGTCGAACGGGACGCCGAGGAGCAGGACGCCGACGTCGATGGTGATGACGCGCGCCCATCGCCCCGACCGCGAGCCGGGCGACGCCGCGACCCAGGAGCACGACCAGGAAATCGCTCGGGCTGACGTACACGTACTTGAGCATCCGGTAGCGCTCGCGGTCATCGAGGATCGACCAGGCGAGCCCGGCGATGCCGGCCAGGACGATCGGCCCACAGGGCGGTGCCGACGACGACGAAGGCCCGGTACGCCGGGTCCGCGCCGACCGCCGCTGATGATGTCGAGCATCACCACGAGGATGAACGCCGCCGACAGCGGCTTGGCCACCGAGTAGATGAAGAACAGGAACGGGTCGGTCCAGTTGGCCTCCATCTGCCAGCCGAGGCGGGCCGCGGTGCGGAAGCTGCGCCACGTGTCCGGCAGGCCGTTGCCGCGCGTCCGCTCGAGCGGTCGAAGCCGCCCCACTCCGGGGACTCCGAGCCGCGGTCGTCGACGGCCGTCGCGTCGCTCACTGCCAGCGCACCGACAGGCGGCCTTCCTGGCGCGCCATCCGCTCGAGCTTCCGGAGCATCCAGCGCGGGCCGCGCCGAGGAACACGACGGTCATGGCCACGAGGATCAGCGCCTCGACGTCGGGCGGCGGCGTGCCGACCGGGAACTCGGCGTCCGACGAAGGCAAGCTGGCGCATCGCGTCGAGCCCGACGGCCAGCGGGATCGTGGCCAGGGCCAGCGCGCCGAGGAAGCCCAGGCTGGCGACCGGGAAGTTGAGGCCGCTCACGAAGTAGACCGGCTCGGTCAGGAGCTGGGTCAGGTGGAAGGCCTCGCGCCCCCACATGAGGAACAGGCTGGCCAGCATCATCCCGAGGCCGTACAGGGCGGCCAGGGTCAGCAGGAAGACCGCGACGAGCAGGACCCATTGCTCGACGGCGAACTGGACCTGGTAGATGCAGGCCGGCGACGACCAGGACGACGAACGCCCGGGTCGAGCTCATGACCATGCCCCCGACGGCCATCCCGAAGAGCACGCTCATGATCGACATCGGGGCCGCGAAGTAGAGCTCGAGGTTGCCCTGGCTCTTCTCCCACCACAGCTGGCTGGCCATCATCCAGATGACGTTCAGCCAGAACGCCGTCATCGCCCCGCCCAGGACGACGAAGCCGATGTACTCGGGCGGCGCCTGCAGGGCCCGGTAGACGAACACGAAGGCCGACGTCGCGAGGAACGGCAGGAGGATCTCGAAGAAGCAGCCACGACTTCTCGCGGAACAGGCCGGACACGCGGGGATAGGCGCGTCCGCCGACGGCGCGCAGGTCGGTCAGCGAGCTGCTGGCGCGGGTCCAGTCGGCGGCCTGCTGCGGGCTGTCGGTGTGGCGGAACTCGTAGACCGACATGGTCAGGCGACCTCCTCCGCTTCCTCGGCGTCGACCGTGGTGCCGGTCCGTCGGGGATGCGGTCGGGGTCGCTCGGCGGGCCGGCCGCCGGCCTGGCGGTCCGGGCCTCGGCCTCGTCGAAGCCGCGTCCGACGAGCTCGACGAAGACGTCCTCGAGGCTCGGCTCCGACTTCTGGAGGGCGAGGATGTGCGAGCCAGCCCGCCCAGCGCGCCGACCACGCCGCCGAGGGCGCCATCGTCGTCGAGGACGAGGTTGACGGCCACGGTCTGGCGGTCGACCGGGCCGCTGTCCACGGCCGCGGCGGCTTGGCCGACACGACGCCGGGCAGCCGGGCGAGGGCGGCCGGGCCGCCATCGAGCCGGTCGAGCTCGAGGCGGAAGATCGACTCGCGCTGGACCGCGCTTCTTGAGCTCGTCGGGCGTGCCGATGGCCAGGATCCGGCCGTGGTCGACGATGGCGATGCGCTCGCACAGCTCGTCGGCCTCGGCCATGTAGTGGGTCGTCAGCAGGACCGTCCGGCCGGGGACGGCCTCCTTCCAGGCGAGGACGAGCTCGCGGACCTGGCGCGCGGCCGCGACGTCGAGGCCGAGCGTCGGCTCGTCGAGGAACAGGATCCACGGGTCGTTGAGCAGGCCGCGCGCGAAGTTCATCTTCTGGCGCTGGCCGGTGCGTCAGGGTGCTGACCCGCTGCTCGCGCTCGTCGCCCATGCCGACGGCGTCGATGAGCTCGTCGACCCGGCGCCAGCCGTCCTTGCGCGGCAGGCCGTAGAACTGGCTGAACATCCAGAGCTGCTCGCGGACGGTCAGGATCCCGTAGCCCGACTGCTCGCCGCCGGCGACCATGTTCATGATCCGGCGGATGCGCTTCTCGTCCTTGCTGACGTCGAAGCCGAAGATCCGGGCGGTGCCCTCGCTCGGCAGGAGCAGGGTCGTCAGGATCTTGATGAGCGTCGTCTTGCCCGCGCCGTTGGGCCCGAGCAGGCCGAAGAACTCGCCCGGCGCGACGTCCAGATCGACGTGCTCGAGGGCGACGACGGGCGTGGGCTTGACCTTGTAGATGCGCCGGACGCCACGCGCCTCGATGGCGGCGGCGGCAACTCGACGCTCGGCGGGGTGGGCATGGGACTCCCCGGAGCGGGTCCGATGGAAGGACGGCGAGTCTACCACCGGACGCCTCGTTCGATGGAAGAGGCGATCGAACGGCCGGAAGACATCCATCGAACACGATCGATGGGGCCAGGCGCCATGATCGATCCGGATTCGCTGCCGGACTACTCGGCGGCGAGGCGGACGGCGAGCTCGCCCGCGACCCGGGCGTCGTGGACGATGAGCGCCGTGTTGGCCCGGACGGAGGCCCCGGCCGTGATCTCGGCGATCGCGGGCCAGCAGCCACGGCGTCAACGCCGGTCCGGCGATGCCCGCGGCCTCGGCGTCGGCGACGGCCCGGGTCACGGCGTCCCGCGCGACGTCGTCGGGGAGGGCCACGTCCGCCCGGCACGGGCACGCACACCAGCACCCCGCTGCCCAGGCCCAGGCCGAGGTGCGTCCGGACGATCGCCGTCGCGCCGTCGAGGTCCGGGGCACTGGCCGGCGAGCGGAGGCCGGACGATCGGGCGAAGAACCCGGCAGCTCGTCCTGGCCGACGGCCACGACGGCGACGCCAGGGTCTCGAGGTACTCCAGCGTCGCCGGCACATCGAGGATCGCCTTCGGGCCGGCGCACACGACGGCCATCGGGGTCCGGCCCAGCTCCTGCAGGTCGGAGGAGATGTCGAGACTCGGCCGCGTGGTGGACCCCGGGACACCCAGCGCCCCGCGATGGACACCCCCGATGCCGCCGGTCGCGAACGCCGGGATCCCGGCCGCATGGGCGGCGATCATCGTGGCCGACACGGTCGTCGCCGCCCAGCCGCCCTCGGCCAGGGCGACGGCCAGCGTCGGGCCGGGCCGCCTTCCGGACGGTGCCGGCCGGCGCCGTCGCGAGGGCCTCGAGCGCGGCGGCATCCAGGCCGACCAGCAGCCGGCCGCTATGGATGGCGACCGTCGCCGGGATCGGCGCCGGCCGCGCGGACGGCGGCTTCGGACGCGGTCGCGACCTCGAGGTTCTGCGGGTACGGCAGGCCGTGGCTGATGAGCGTCGACTCGAGGGCGACGACCGGTCGGCCATCGGCTAGGGCGTCGGCGACCTCGGGCAGCGACGGACAGCCGGTCGGTCACGGTCTGCGGGATGGGCATGGCGGAAGCGTAGCGCCGCGGACTACCCTGTCGCGCATGGCCGACCGTCGACCGTCCAACGCGCTGCCGCCCATGACCCCCGCCGACATCCGCGCCCAGGTCGTCGTCGAGGAGCTGGACCTGGCCGCCGACGCCTCGACCGCGGTCGTCGTACGGCGGTCGATCCGCGGCATCCGCTACCACGGCCACCTCGTGGTCATCGACGTCGGGGGTGGGCGCGACGTCCCGCGGCCCCGCCCGCTGACGAGCGGGGCCGTCCGCGACGCCCGACCACGGATCTCTCCCGACGGCCAGACGGTCGCGTTCGTCCGCTCCGACCCGCATGACGACGAGACGCCGTCGAAGCTCATGCTCGTCGGCGTCGGCGGTGGGACGCCCCGCAAGGTCAAGGGCGGCAAGCACGGCGGTGTCGGCGAGATCGCCTGGTCGCCGGACGGGACGCGCCTGGCGTTCACCGCCGAGGTCGATCCGCCGCGCTTCCTCGTCGGGCCGGTGCCGGCCGTCGGCATCACCGCCAAGGACAGCCCTCGAGCTCGGCGCGATCACCCGGACCGACTGGCGCTGGGACGAGGAGGGCCACCGCGACCGCTGGTCGCACCTGTGGATCGTCGAGGCCATCCGCGGCGCTGTGCCACGCCAGGTGACGAGCGGCGACTGGGGGGTCGGCGACATCGCCTGGCACCCGGACGGTCGGACCATCGTGTTCACGAGCGACCGGGGACCGGAGCCGGACCTCGTCCCGACGGACGACGATCTGGTCGGTCGACGTCGACGGCAAGGGCGGGGCGGAGCCGCGCGAGATCCTGGCCGCCGGTGGATGGGCCAACCATCCGGCCGTGTCGCCCGACGGGCGGTGGGTCGCGGCCATCGGGGTCGACCGAGCCCGAACCGCTCGACGACATCAGCCCGAGCATCCTGGTCGCGCCGGCCAACGGCAGCGCCGCCGCGACGCCCATCGACGTGACCGGTCACCTGGACCGCCCGATCGGCAACTGGGTCGACTCCGACCTGACGGGCTGGATGGTGCATGGCAACGGCGGGCCGCTGTGGGCCGATGCCGCGCGCATCGTGGCGACGATCGTCAGGACCGCGGCCGATCGCATCCCTACGCCTTCGACCTGGACCCCGCGACCGGCGACGCGACGGCGATCGGCCGGGTCATCGAGGGCGACATCGTCACCCACACCCTGGCCGTCTCGCCGGGCGGCGGCGATCGACCCCCGACCTTGGCCTACCTGGCGACCGATGGTGTCCGGGCGATGGAGCTGTCGACCGTCGAGCTCGATGCCGGCCGTCCGGCCGCGCCGCGCCAGCGGACGACCATCGGGTCGGCCTGGCAGCGCCGGTTCGCGCCGGTGGAGATGCGCCTCGTCCAGGCACCCGGCGCAAGGCGGACCCATCGATGTCTGGATGGCCACGGCGGCCGGCGCCAGCCACGACCGGCTGCCGACGATCGTCGATGTCCATGGCGGCCCGCTCGGGGCCTGGGCCCCCGCCCCGCACGTCGAGGTCATCCTCCTGGCATCCGCCGGCTATCGGGTCGTCCTGCCCAACATCCGCGGGTCGGCCACCTACGGACGGGACTGGATCCGCCCGCAGCTCGGCGACTGGGGTGGCGTCGATGCGACCGACGTCCACGCCGCGCTCGATCACGTCCTGGACCTCGGCCTGGCCCAGCGCGACCGGCTCGGGGTCATGGGCCTGAGCTACGGCGGGTTCATGGTCAACTGGCTGGTCGGCACGACCGACCGGTTCAAGGCGGCCGTGTCCGAGAACGGCGTCACCAACCAGATCTCCGACTGGGCCAACTCGGACAGCGGACCGGAGTACGACCGGGCGTCGCTGCTCGGTGACCCCTTCTCGCCCGAGGGGATCGACAAGCTCTGGCGCCAGTCGCCGCTGCGCAACGTCATGCGGGTGCGGACGCCGCTGCTCATGCTCCAGGCCGAAGCCGACCTGCGCTGCCCGCCGTACGACAACGAGCAGCTGTTCATCGCCTTGCGCCACCTCCGGCGCGAGGTCGAGTTCGTCCTCTATCCGGACGAGTCCCACGTGTACGGGTCGTCCGGCCGGCCCGACCGCCGGATCGACCGCAACGAGCGCATCCTGGCCTGGTTCGACCGGCACCTGCGCGGCTGACCGCGGGGCCCAAGGCCTCAGACGATCGAGAGCTCCGGCCGTGGCGTCGTCAGCTGGCGGGCCGCAGCCCGATGGCCGGCCAGGGCAGCGCGGCGCAACGACGCTGCGGTCGACCGGCCACTTGCGCGACTGGCCAGCCAGCCGACCAGGAACCCGGCCGTGAAGGCGTCACCGGCGCCGGTCGTGTCGGCCGCGGTCACGTGCTGGGTCGCCACCTCGAAACGCAACCCTGACTCGCCGGCGGCGCCGCCCGTGGGCCGGGCCAGGATCGTCGCGCCCTTGGCGCCGCGCTTGATGACCGCGATGGACGCGTACTGGAGCAGCCCATCCGGCCGGTACGTGCCGAGGAGGGCCTCGGCTTCGGAAGCGGTGGCGAACAGCAGGTCCGGGGCGATGGACGTCATGAGGGCACGAGCCGCGCGCCGCCCGCCGGCCAGCAGCGGACCGATCGATGACAGGTCGGCGCTGATCGCCGCCCCACTCGCCCGACCGAGCTCGATGCCTCGTCGGCCCGCCGATGCCAGCGGCTCGCCGAGGAGCGAATAGGTCGGGACGTGGACGACCTCGGCCCGGCTGAACCAGGACGGCTGCAGGTCGTCCGGGCCGAGCTGCAGGGCGGCGGCGCGATCCTGGACGAACGAGCGCTCGCCATCGGGCGCGACCATGACCCCGATCCGGCCGGTCCTGGCCCCGGCCACCCGCGTCGCGCGAACGGTCACGCCATCCGCCCGGAGGGCATCGACCAGCGCCCGGCCGGTCGCGTCGCGGCCGACGGCGCAGACGAGGACGGACCGCGCGCCCAGCTGACCGAGCCACCGGGCGGTCGTGGCCGCCGAGCCACCCTGGGTGAGCGACACCCGACCCGGCACGTCCGAGCCCAGCACCAGCGGGACGGCGGGCGCCAGGGCGACATCGAGGACGAGGTCGCCGACGACGACGATGCGCGGACCGCGGGCGGCAAGACGCGGGCCGACCGGCGGGCGGAGGCGGGGCATGCGGGGATGGTAACGACTGCTCGACGGCGACCCCCGACGACTAGACTCGGCCGGTGACCGTCACGTTCGACCGGGGGTGACGCCCGGCTGGTGGTCGGCGTCATTGGCCGCCTTCCGTGAGGTGCTGGCCATCTCGGCCCTGCGCCGCGTCCTGGCCGGATGGTTGGCGTTCAACGCGGCGGAGTGGGCGATCTGGGTCGCGATCCTCGTCTACGCCTATGCGGCCACGGGCCCGGCCTCGGTCGGCCTCGTCGCGGTCGCCCAGCTCGTGCCGGCCGCGCTGGCAGCGCCGCGGACCGCCCGTCTCGCCGAGCGGCTGGGACCCGGTCGCGCGCTGCCCTCGGCCTACCTCGTCATCGGACTCGGGATGTTGATCACGGGGATCGCGATGGTCATCGGAGCGCCGCCGCCTCTCGTCTATGTCGGTGCGGCGTTCGTCGTCGTCGCCTACACGTCCGTACGGCCGTTGCAGATCGCCATCCTGCCGTCCCTGGTGGGGCGGGCCGAGCAGCTCACCGCCGCCAACGCCCTGACCACGATCCTCGAGGGGGCGGGCGTGCTCCTGGGACCGCTGCTGTGCGGGATCCTCGTCGCGGTCGCGTCGCCGGCCGTCGTCTACCTCGTCGGTGGCGGGGCCACGCTCCTCGCGGCGATCCTCGTGCGCGGCGTCGTGACCGGCGGCGCCGACCGAGCTCCCGCCCTCCGGCCGGCGATGCCCACGGCGGACGTCCCACCCACGCCCCCGACCGACCTCACGCCTGATGACGTCGCGCCGGACGGCGACCAGGGCTGGCGGGCGGTGACTGCCGCGCCCAGTCGCCTCCTGGCCATCGTCACCCTCGCGACGCGGTTCGGGGTCGCCGCGGCGATGGACGTCCTGCTCGTCCTGGCCGCCATCGAGCTGCTCGGGATGGGTGCCGCCGGGGCCGGCTACCTGTCCGCGGCCATCGGCCTCGGCTGGGTCCTGGGCGGAGCGGTCACGCTCGCCGTCGTCGGCCGTCCACGCCTGACCCCGCTCCTCGTCGTCGGGGCGGCCATCTGGGCCGTGCCGATCCTCGCCGTCGCGCTGGTCGTCGAGCCGGCGGCCGCGCTCCTGGCCCTGGTCGGCGCGGGCGTCGGCCTGGCCGTCGTCGATGTCGCCGTGCGGACGGTCCTCCAGCGGCTCGTCGATCCCGGGCAGCTGGCCGGCGTGTTCGGCATCGCCGAAGGCGCATCGATGGCTGGGGCGGCGACCGGTGCCCTGCTCGCGGGCGTGCTCGTGGCGACGATCGGCGTGACCGGGGCGATCGTCGCCGCCGGGCTCATCCTGCCGGCCGTGGCCATCGTCGCCACGCCCACGGTCGGTCGCGGGGAAGCCGCCGTCCGGATCCCGTTCCGGGAGATCGCCCTGCTCCGTCGGATCCCGCTCTTCGCCCCGGTCCCCGCACCGGCCCTGGAGACGGCGGCGGCCTCGCTCGTCGCGGTGCCGATGCTCCGCGGCCAGGCCGTGCTCCGCGAAGGGGACGTCGGCGATCGGTTCTACGTCGTCGATGCCGGCGAGGTCACGGTCGACCGGCACGGGACGACGGTCGCGACGCTCGGCCCGGGCGGGTCGTTCGGCGAGCTCGCGCTCATCCGGGACATCCCACGCACGGCGTCGGTCACGGCGACGACGGACGGCTCGCTCCTGGCCCTGGACCGCGCGCCCTTCCTGCTGGCCATCACCGCCTCGCCCAGGGCGGCCGCCGAGGCGATGCGGGTCGCCTCGCGCCGCCTCGAGCTGGACGCCGCCACGCCGGTCCCCGACCTGCGGTCCTGAACCGGCTGGCCTACGATGGGCGCCCATCCACGACGCTGTCTGCGACCCCGGAGTCCCTGCCCATGACTGCCGTGAAGCCCGATCTCGACCGCCTGGCCATCGACACCATCCGGACGCTGTCGATCGACGGCGTCCAGGCGGCCAACTCCGGGCACCCCGGCGCCCCGATGGGCGCCGCGCCGATGGCCTACACGGTGTGGACCCGCTTCCTGCGCCACGCCCCGACCCACCCCGACTGGCCGGATCGCGACCGGTTCGTGCTGAGCGCCGGACACGCCTCGATGCTCCTCTACTCGCTGCTCCACCTGACCGGCTACGACTTGTCGCTCGACGACCTCCGGTCGTTCCGGCAGTGGGGGTCGCGGACGCCGGGCCACCCGGAATCCGGTTTGACCCCGGGTGTGGAGGCGACGACCGGCCCGCTGGGCCAGGGCCTGACCAACGCGGTCGGGATGGCCATCGCCGAGCGTCGGCTGGCCGCCGAGTTCAACACCGATGGCCACGCCATCGTCGATCACCGGACGTACGTCATCGCCAGCGACGGCGATCTCCAGGAGGGCATCGCCTCGGAGGCCTCGTCCCTGGCCGGTCACCTCGGCCTGGGCAAGCTCATCGTCCTCTACGACGACAACCACATCCAGCTGGACGGGCCGACGGCGATGGCCTGGTCGGAGGACGTGCCCCAGCGGTTCGACGCCTACGGCTGGCACACCCAGCGGGTCGATGACGGGAACGATGTCGCGGCCATCGAGGCGGCCATCGAGGCCGCTCGAACGGACGACCGGCCGTCGCTCATCGCGGTCCGGACCCATATCGGCTACGGGAGCCCCAACAAGCAGGACTCGCAGAAGGCGCACGGGGCACCCCTGGGGCCCGACGAGGTCCGCCTGACCAAGGAAGCCTATGGCTGGGATCCGGACCGGACGTTCTTCGTCCCGGACGATGCCCTGGCCGTCTTTCGCGCCGCGGTCCCAGCCGGCGACGAGCTCGTCGCGGACTGGGACGCTCGCCTGGACGCCTACGCCGCGGCCCATCCGGACCGCGCCGCCGAATTCCGGCGGCGCATCGCCGGGCGCCTCGTCGATGGCTGGGATGGCGGCCTCAAGACCTACGAGACCGGGACGGAGGTGGCCACCCGGAACGCGTCGCAGGACGCGATCAACGCCCTCGCCGCACCGGTCCCGGAGCTGTTCGGCGGCGCGGCCGATCTGTCCGAGTCCAACCTGACCGATGTCAAGGGCGAGCCGAACTTCTCGGCCGCGGAGCCCGGACGCAATCTCCGGTTCGGCGTCCGGGAGCACGCCATGGGCGGCATCGCCAACGGCATGGCCTACCACGGTGGGTTCATCCCATATGACGCGACCTTCCTGACGTTCAGCGACTACATGCGTGGGGCGGTGCGCCTGTCGGCCCTGGCCGGGCTCCACGTCATCCACGTCTGGACGCACGACTCGGTCGGCCTCGGCGAGGACGGCCCGACGCATCAGCCGGTCGAGCACTACGCGGCCCTCCGGGCGATCCCGAACCTGTGGTTCGTCCGACCGGGCGACGCCAACGAGACGTCCGCGGCCTGGGCCCTGGCCGTGGAGCGCCGGGGCGGGCCGGTCGCGCTGGCGCTGACCCGCCAGAAGCTCCCGGTCCTGGCCGGCACGGATCGGCTCGCTCGCGCCGGCGTGGCCCGCGGCGGCTACGTCCTGCGCGCCGCCTCGACCGAGGAGCACGCGGCCGACCCGGACCTCATCCTCATCGCCACGGGCTCGGAGCTCCAGCTCGCCTGGGCCGCGGCCGAGGCACTGGAGGGCGACGGCATCGCGACCCGGGTCGTGTCCCTCCCCTGCTGGGAGCGGTTCGAGGCCCAGGATGAGGCCTATCGCGAGTCGGTCCTGCCAGCCGCGGTCAAGGCCCGGGTCAGCGTCGAGATCGGCGTGTCGTTGGGCTGGGAGCGCTGGGTCGGCGATGGCGGCGCGATCATCGGCCTCGACCACTTCGGCGCATCCGCACCGGCAGGCACGATCTTCGAGCACTTCGGGTTCACGGCCGATCGCGTCGCCGATGTCGGCCGGCGCGTCGTCCGCGAGGGCTTCCACGGGCGCGTCCCGACGGTCGACGGCGGCCACTTCGGCCACATGGCCGGCGGCCACCCGACGGTCGAGCCCGGCGAGGCCGGCGTCGACCGCACCGGCGGGAGCGACCCCGGCCACAGCTGACGCCAGCGACCGCTGGAGCAGGCACGGAGAAGCGCCGGGCTCCGAGGTCCCCTAGCATTTCGGCATGGACGACGACGCCTCTGCAACGACCGCCATCCTGACCCGCCCGCCGGCATCGGACCGTCCGGCGGCCGACAGCCACGACCTGATCCGCGTGCAGGGTGCGCGGGTGAACAACCTCAAGGACGTCACGGTCGAGATCCCGAAGCGCCGCCTGACGGTGTTCACCGGCGTGTCCGGCTCGGGCAAGAGCTCGCTCGTCTTCGGCACCATCGCCGCCGAGTCGCAGCGGATGATCAACGAGACCTACAGCGCGTTCGTCCAGGGCTTCATGCCGACGATGGCCCGTCCCGACGTCGACGTCCTGGCTGGCCTGACGACCGCGATCATCGTCGACCAGGAGCGGATGGGCGCCAACATCCGCTCGACGGTCGGCACCGCCACTGACGCCAACGCGATGCTGCGCATCCTGTTCAGCCGGCTCGGACAGCCGCACATCGGCTCACCGCAGGCGTTCTCGTTCAACATCCCGTCGGTCACCGGCAGCGGCGCGATCACCGTGGAGCGCGGGAACGACAAGCCGAAGACGGAAAGCCGGACGTTCACGCTCCTCGGCGGTATGTGCCCCCGCTGCGAGGGCACGGGCGCCGTGACCGACATCGACCTGACCCAGCTGTACGACGAGTCCAAGTCGCTGGCCGAGGGTGCGATCAAGGTCCCGGGCTACACCGCGGACGGTTGGGCGACCCGCATCTTCATCGCCGCCGGCCTGGACGCCGACAAGAAGGTCCGTGACTACTCGGCCAAGGAGCTCGAGCTGTTCCTGCGCCAGGAGGCGATCAAGGTCAAGGTCGAGAACATCAACCTGACCTACGAGGGCCTCGTCCCCAAGGTCCAGAAGTCGATGCTGTCCAAGGACCGCGAGGCGATGCAGCCCCACATCCGGGCGTTCGTCGACCGCGCGGTCACCTACACGGCCTGCCCGGACTGCGGCGGCACGCGCCTCAGCGCCGGGGCTCGGTCGTCGAAGATCCGGGGGATCAACATCGCCGATGCCTGCGCGATGCAGATCAGCGACCTGGCGGCCTGGGTCCGGGACCTCGACGAGCCGTCGGTGGCCCCGCTCCTCGGCAACCTGCGCCATCTCCTCGACTCGTTCGTCGAGATCGGGCTCGGCTACCTCTCGCTCGACCGGTCCGCCGGCACGCTGTCCGGCGGCGAGGCGCAGCGGACCAAGATGATCCGCCACCTCGGGTCGTCCCTGACCGACGTCACCTACGTCTTCGACGAGCCGACGATCGGCCTTCATCCCCATGACATCCAGCGCATGAACGAGCTGCTCCTGCGCCTGCGGGACAAGGGCAACACGGTCCTCGTCGTCGAGCACAAGCCCGAAGCGATCGCCATCGCCGACCACGTCGTCGACCTGGGCCCGGGAGCGGGCAGCGCCGGTGGCGAGGTCGTGTTCGAGGGCACCCTCGAGGACCTTCGAGCGAGCGACACGTTGACCGGGCGGCACCTGGACGACCGGGCCGCCGTGAAGCCGTCGGTCCGGGGCAAGTCGGGCGTGATGGAGGTCCGCGGGGCCAGCGCCAACAACCTCCAGGGCGTCGACGTCGACATCCCGCTCGGTGTGCTGGTCGTCGTCACCGGCGTGGCCGGGTCCGGCAAGAGCTCGCTCATCCATGGCTCCGTGGCCGGCCGTGACGGCGTCGTGGCCATCGACCAGGGCGCGATCCGCGGCTCGCGCCGGAGCAATCCGGCAACGTACACCGGGCTGCTCGACCCGATCCGCACGGCATTCGCCAAGGCCAACGGGGTCAAGGCCGCCCTGTTCAGCGCCAACTCCGAGGGCGCCTGCCCAGCCTGCAAGGGCGCCGGCGTCATCTATACCGAGTTGGGATTCATGGACACGGTCTCGACGCCGTGCGAAGAATGCGACGGCAAGCGATTCCAGGCGGCGGTGCTCGACTACCACCTCGGCGGGAAGGACATCAGCGAGGTGCTCGCGATGTCGGCGTCCGAGGCCGAGGCGTTCTTCGGTGACGGCGAGGCGCGGACACCGGCCGCGCACAAGATCCTCGACCGCCTGAAGGACGTCGGCCTTGGCTACCTCAGGCTCGGGCAGCCGCTCACGACGCTGTCCGGCGGCGAGCGCCAGCGCCTCAAGCTGGCCACGCACATGGCCGAGAAGGGCGACGTCTACATCCTCGACGAGCCGACCAGCGGCCTCCACCTGGCGGACGTCCAGCAGCTGCTCGGCCTGCTCGACCGCCTCGTGGACGCCGGCCGGACGGTCATCGTCATCGAGCACCACCAGGCAGTCATGGCCCACGGCGACTGGATCATCGACCTCGGGCCCGGGGCCGGCCACGACGGCGGCCGGATCGTCTTCGAGGGCACACCCGCGGACCTCGTCGCCGCGCGGTCCACCCTCACCGGCGAGCACCTCGCGGCCTACGTCGGGGCCTGATCCGGGGTCGCGGGCGGCGCGCCGCGGCTAGCCGCGGAGGCGCTCCCCGCGCGGGTCGTAGAACGGCTCGAGGCTGACCCGGCACGGGACGGGCTCCCCGCCGATCTCGACGCACCAGTCGTCGCCGTCGAGCGGGCCGTGGACCCAGGCCAGACCGACCGAGCCGCCCAGCGTCGGGGCGATGGAGGCGCTCGTCACGTGGCCGACACGGGCTTTCCCGCGAAGGACCGACTCGGCGTGCCACAGGACCGCATCCGGGGTATGCACGGACACGAGACGCCGCGGCCGGTCAGCGTCGGCGACCGCCCGGGCCGCCTCGATGGCCTCGCGGCCGACGAAGTCCGGGCCCTTGCGCCGCGACACGGCGAAGCCCAGGCCGGCCGCGAACGGATCAGCCAGCGGCCCGATGTCATGGCCCCAGGACCGGAAGCCACGCTCCAAGCGGGCCGCTTCGAACGCGAACGCCCCGGCGTGGCGCAGCCCGAGGTCGCCACCCGCAGTGACGACCCGCTCGTACAGGTCCGCCACGGACTCGGTCGGGACCATGAGCTCCCAGCCGAGCTCGCCGGTGAACGACACCCGGAGGGCCCAGGCCCGCCCGCGCCCGACCTCGATCTCGCGGGCGCGCAGGAACGGCCAGGCATCGGCCGCCACGTCGTCGTCGGTCAGACGAGCCAGCAGCTCGCGTGATCGCGGGCCGGCGAGATGGAGCGTCGCCCAGCCGGACGTGACATCGGTCACGGTCGCCTCGGCCGGCAGCCCGGTTCGCAGGAGGCCCTCGGTCCGGCGCTGGGTGACCGTCGGGGCGAGGACGAGGAAGGTCGATGCGTCGAGGCGGGTGATCGTCGGGTCGAGCTCGATGCCGCCGTGATCGTTGGCCAGGATCGTGTAGGTGACCCGCCCCGGCTCGACATCCAGGTCGGACGTGACCAGCCGCTGCAGGCCGGCCAGGGCGCCCGGCCCCTGGACGAGGAACGTCGCGTAGGTCGTCAGGTCGTAGAGCGCGACCTCCTCGCGGGTCGCCCGGACCTCCTCGTGAACGGCCGGGAACCACGACGGGGCGACGTACGAATAGGTCACCTCCGGGTCGACGACGCCCGGCTCGAACCACAGTGGCCGCTCCCAACCGCCGACCTGGCCGAACGCTGCCCCGGCGTCGCGATACGGGCGCTCCAGCGGCAGACGACGCAGGCCGCGCGCGGTCTCAGGCTGGTTGCCCGGCCAGTGCATCGCGTACAGGCCGCCCAGGGTCTCGACCGTCCGCTCGTGGAGCCACCGCCGCTGGCTCGCCCAGCGTCCGCTCCGGGCGACGTCGATCTCGACGAGGTCCATCGTCATCCGGCCCTCCAGGATCCATTCGGCGGATGCCCGGCCGACGCCGGGGCCGAGGATGATCCCCTGGGAATTGAGGCCAGCCGCCACGAACAGGCCCGGCACCTCGGGCACGAACCCGACCTGCGGCAGCGCGTCCGGGCGTGAAGCTCTCCGGCGCGCGAAGGTAGTGGGCGAAGCCGACCGACTCGAGGGCCGGCACACGCTGGCGCGCCGCGGCCAGGACCGGCGCGAAGTGCTCCCAGTCCGGCCCGAACTCGACGAACCCGTCGGTCGGGACCAGCGCCGGGTCGATCGGCTTGCCGTTCGGCTCGAACGCGCCGACGACGAAGGCGCCCCGGTGGTGCCGGATGTACAGGTACCCGTCGAGGTCGCGCAGGAACGGGAGGTCCTCGGTCGCGGCCGGGGTCGGCTCGGTCATGACCCACACGTGCTCGGCCGGATAGAGGGCGACGCTCGCGCCGGCCCCCCGCGCCAGCTCGGACGTCCACAGGCCGGCGGCCAGGACGACGACCTCGGCGGCGATCTCGCCAGCCGTCGTCCGCAGCCCGGTCACCCGCCGTCCGTCGGGCGCGAAGCGGAACCCCTCGACGGCCGTCCCCGGGACGTAGCGGACGCCACGGTCGACGGCTGCCCGGGCCATCGCCAAGCGCCGCGGCACCCGGGTTGACCGTGCCATCCTCCGGGAAGAACACGCCACCGACGAGGTCATCGACGACGGCGGCCGGCCACAGCTCACGGATCCGGTCGCGGTCCACGATCTCCGACGGCAGACCGACGTCCCGGGCGATGGACACCGGGTAGCGGATCTCGCGGAAGCGCTCCTCGGTCCGGGCGACCGTCAGCGAGCCCACCCGCCGCAGTCCCGGGTCGATGCCGGACTCGCGTCCGACCCGTTCATAAGTCTCGGCGTTCATCCGGGCGAGCTCGGTCAGTGCGTGCGTGCCTCGGATGCGGGAGACGAGCCCGGCCGCATGCCAGGTCGTCCCGTTGGTCAGCGTGCCGCGCTCGACCAGGACGACGTCGCGCTCGCCGGCGGCCGCCAGGTGGTAGGCGATGGACGCCCCGACGATGCCGCCGCCGACGATGACGATCCGGGCGGCGTCCGGCAGGGCGGCGGCGGGCAGGGCCGCCGCCACGTCCAGGTCGCGGTTCGCGAGGTGCTCCAGGGCCGGCATGCTCCGTCCAGCCTAGCGAGGCTGGCCGCCGGGGCAAGGTCCGTTCCGTTCGGTGCGGGCTATCCTTCGAGCATGCGCATCGCCTTCGCCGCCGACCACGCCGGAGCCGCGTTCAAGGACGAGTTGCTCCGCCGGCTGGACGTCGCCGGCCTGGGTCACACGTTCATCGACCTGGGCGGCGATGGCTCCGACCCGACCGACGACTACCCCGACTTCGCACAACGATTGGGACTGGCCATCCAGGGAGGCGAGGCGGACCGCGGGATCCTCATCTGCGGCTCGGGCGTCGGCGCCAGCGTCGCGGCCAACAAGATGCGTGGGACTCCGGTCGGCGGTCTGCCACGACACGTATTCGGCGCACCAGGGCGTCGAGCACGACGACATGAACGTGCTGACCCTGGGCGCCCGGATCATCGGCCCCGAGCCGGCATTCGAGATCGCGGTCGCCTTCCTGGGGGCGACGTTCAGCGGTGAGCCGCGCCACCAGCGCCGGCTGGACAAGGTCCTGGCCATGGAAGCGTCGGCGGACTGAGGCCCCGGCGTACCATGGCGCTCCGAGCGTCATGCGCCTGCGCCCCACCGGACCTGATCCGTAACCGTCCGTTCACGACGGATGCCTATCCTTCGGAGGCCACGATGACCGACCCACGTCGACCGAGATCGACGCGTCCCCGACCTCGCCCTCGGCGAGGCGGCCGCTGCCTATCGACGCGGCCGATCGCGCGCGCCCGTGACGAGGAATGGGTCGACCCGCCTGTTCGACCGCGACGCGACGCCTGTGGTCGAGCGACCCGCGGGTCGGGGCGACGATCGCGGAGCGCCTCGGCTGGCTCGACGCGCCCGACCGCACTTCGCGGACCGCATCCCGGGCATCGAGGGCTTCGGCGACGGCGTCGATCGAGGCGGGCTTCACGACGGCCATCGTCGCCGGCATGGGCGGCAGCAGCCTCGCCCCGGACGTGCTCCACCGGACGTTCGGCAGCGCAGGAGGGCTACCTCGCCCTGCGCATCCTCGACTCGACCGACCCGGCCTACGTCAGCGCGACCGTCGACGACCTGGACCCGCTCCAGACGCTGACCATCGTCGCCTCGAAGTCCGGCACGACGACGGAGCCGAATGCGTTCCTCGCCGACGCCTGGCATCGCGCTGACCAGGCGCTCGAGGCCGCGGCCGCCGCCACCACGTCTACCAGACCCCTGGCGGGGTCATCGCCGCCATCACCGACCCGGGCAAGAGCCTCGACGCGATCCCCCACCACGACGACTTCCGGGCGGTCTTCCTCAACCCGCCCGACATCGGCGGGCGGTACTCGCGCGCTGACCTACGTCGGCCTCGTCCCGGCGTCGCTCATCGGCCTGGACCTGGATGCGCTCCTGGCGTCGGCGTCGACGATGCTCGGCGCGTGCCGGACAGCCGGAACCGGCGGCCAACCCGGGCGTCGCCCTGGGCCTGGCCCTGGGGATCCTGGCCACAGGCCGGTCGCGACAAGCTGACCTTCCTGACCGACGACGACATCGGCGCCTTCGGGGCGTGGGTGGAGCAGCTCATCGCCGAGAGCACCGGCAAGCGCGGCGTGGGCATCGTCCCGATCGACCTGGAGCCGCTCGGCGCGGCCGCGCGACTACGGCGCGGACCGCGCGTTCGTGCGCATCCCGCTGGTCGGCGCGGACGACGGCGGTCGCGACGCGCTGGCCGACGCGCTCGAGGCCGCCGGTCACCCGGTCATCCGGATCACCGTCGCCGACCCCATCGACCTCGGCGCGGAGTTCGTGCGCTGGGAGGTCGCCACCGCGATCGCCGGGGCCGTCCTGGGCATCGACCCGTTCGACCAGCCCAACGTCGAGGAAGCCAAGCAGGTCACCCGCGACCTGTTGGCCAAGGCCGAGCACGGCGAGGCGCACGGCCGCCGCGCCAACGAGCCCTGGCCAGCGGCGACGGCCTGACCCTGTACGGCGACGCGGCGCTGCGCCTCGACCGAGCAGCGACGGCGGGGTCGTCGGCGAGCTGGCCCGCCACCTCGCCCGGCGCAAGGCGCAACGCCTATCTCGCGCTCCAGGCGTTCATCGCCCCGAGCCCCGAGCCGCGATGCGGCCCTGGCCCGGATCCGCGCCCTGCTGCGCGACCGGACCGGCCGGGCCACGACCGCCGGCTACGGCCCGCGCTTCCTGCACTCGACCGGCCAGCTGCACAAGGGCGGCGCGCCCATCGGCTGGTTCCTGCAGCTGACCTCGGACCACCCGGTCGGACCGGCCCATCCCCGGCTGGGCGTACACCTTCGGCCAGCTCATCGATGCCCAGGCGGCCGGCGACTTCGCCGCCATCGAATCCCACGACCTGCCCATCCTCCGCGTCCACCTGGGCACCGACGTGGACGCCGGCCTGGCCGCCCTGGAGCGCGCGCTGACCGCCGCGCTCGACACGACCGCGGAGGGTTGACGGAGATGCGCATCGGGTTCATCGGTCTGGGCCGGATGGGCGCCAACATGGTCCGCCGGCTCGTCCGCGACGGCCACGAGATCGTCGTCTACAACCGGACGCCCGAGAAGTCGAAGGAGATCGAGGCCGAGGGCGAGGGCGCCAAGGCGATGTTCTCCATCGAGGACCTCGTCGCCGCGCTGGAGAAGCCCCGCGGGCGGTCTGGATCATGGTCCCGGCCGGCGACGCGACCGAGGCCCAGATCGACGAGCTGCTGGAGCACCTCGAGCCGGGCGACACGATCATCGACGGCGGCAACACGAACTTCCACGACGACGTCCGCCGCCATGCGGCGCTCAAGGCCAAGGGCATCCACTACGTCGACGCCGGCACGTCCGGCGGCATCTGGGGCCTCCAGGTCGGCTACTGCCTGATGGTCGGCGGCGACGACGAGGCGGTCCGGCCGCTCGAGCCGATCTTCACGGCCCTCGCCCCGGACGGCGGCTACCTCCACGTCGGCGGGCCGGGCGCCGGGCACTACGTGAAGATGGTCCACAACGGCATCGAGTACGGCCTGATGCAGGCCTACGCCGAGGGCTTCGAGATCCTCCACGCCAGCGACTACGAGCTGGACCTGGCGGCCATCTCCGAGCTCTGGATGCAGGGCCGGTCGTGCGCTCGTGGCTGCTGGAGCTGCCGGCCGCGCCTTCCGAGCCGAACGGCCAGGACCTGGAGCACCTCAAGGGCTGGGTCGCCGACTCCGGCGAGGGCCGCTGGACGGTCCAGGAGGCGATCGACAAGGACGTCCCGGCGCCGGTCATCACGCTCTCGCTGCTGACCCGCTTCCGCTCCCGCCAGGACGACTCCTACGGCGCCAAGGTGCTCGCGGCGTTACGAAACGAATTCGGCGGTCACGCGGTGAAGACGGAATGATGACCGAGACCCCGGGCGCCTCGGCCGCTCGGATCGCTTAGCGCCGTGGCGACGACGCGCGTGAAGCCGAAGGACCCGGCGCCCGTCGACGCCCCGCCCGACCAGCCTGTCCCGGCCCGGCCCGCGCCGCGTCCCAAGGACGCGCCGCGGACGATGAAGGACCTGCGCGAGGCCCGCGATGGGCAAGCGCGCGTCGCGGGCCAAGGCCGGCCGAGAACGTCCTGCGCGAGGGCCTGCGCCTGGAGCGCGTGCCCGACCCGTCCGATCCTCGTCCTGTTCGGGGCGACCGGCGACCTCGCCCACCGCAAGGTCATCCCGGCGCTCTACCACCTGTGGCGGACCAACCTCCTGCCCCACGAGTTCGTCCTCCTGGCCATCGGCCGGCGCGAGTTCGACGACGACGCGTTCCGGGCCGAGATCCGGACATCGCTCGAGCAGTTCAGCCGGGTCCTGCCGCTCGACGAGGCGGCCTGGCGCTCGTTCAGCGAGCCACATCCGCTACCACCGCCTGGACTTCGCCGACGCGGACGGCTTCGACCGGCTGGCGACCCGGCTCGACGAGCTCGACGCGGAGTGCGGGACGCGCGGCAACCACGGCTTCTACCTCGCCACCCAGCCGTCGCAGTTCGCCGAGATCGTCGCCCAGCTCGGCCGGGTCGGGCTGGACCACGAACGCCACGACGGCGGCTGGCGGCGCGTCGTCATCGAGAAGCCGTTCGGGCACGACCTCGACTCCGCCAAGCGACTCAACCGCGAGGTCGGCAAGGTCTTCCGCGAGTCGCAGGTCTATCGCATCGACCACTACCTGGGCAAGGAGACCGTCCGCAACCTGCTGGTCTTCCGGTTCGGCAACGGGATCTTCGAGCCGCTCTGGAATCGGCGCTACGTCGACCACGTGCAGATCACCGTCGCCGAGTCGATCGGCATCGAGAACCGCGGGGCGTTCTACGAGCAGACCGGCGCCTCGCGCGACGTCCTCCAGAACCATCTGCTGCAGCTGGTCAGCCTCGTGGCCATGGAGCCACCGGCGACGTTCGAGGCGGATGCCCTGCGCGACGAGAAGGTCAAGGTCCTGCGCGCCATCGGCACCCAGCCGGCGGACCCGGCGACCGAGGTCGTCCGCGGCCAGTACGGGCCGGGCTGGGTCGCCGCGACCGCAGGTCCCGGGCTATCGCCAGGAGCCCGACGTCGACCCGACGTCGGAGACCGAGACGTTCGTCGCGACGCGCCTGACCATCGACGACTGGCGCTGGTCGGGCGTGCCCTTCTACGTCCGGACCGGCAAGCGGATGCCCAAGCGGGCGACCGAGATCGCCATCCAGTTCCGCGAGGTCCCGCACCGGCTCTTCCGGGACGCCAGCGCGGACCCCGACCCGAACCTGCTGGCCATCCGGATCCAGCCGGACGAGGGGATCATGCTCCGCTTCGGGGCCAAGGTCCCGGGCCTGGGCATGGCCATCCGGCCGGTGACCATGGACTTCACCTATGGCTCGGCCTTCAGCGTCGATTCGCCGGACGCCTACGAGACGCTCATCCTCGACGCGCTCCAGGGCGACGCCTCGCTGTTCACCCGCGCCGACGAGGTCGAGGAGGCGTGGGGCATCGTCGACCCGCTCATCGACGCCTGGGCCGCCGCTCCGCCGCCCGAGTTCCCGAACTACGACGCCGGCACCTGGGGTCCCATCGAAGCCGACGACCTGTTGGCCCGCGAGGGTCGGCGGTGGCGGCGGATCTGAGGCGCGATCGATGAGCATCGCCACGCCATCGGTCACGCTCAACGAGCCGGTCCTGCGCTGGTCGGACCGAGCCCACAGCATCGCCGAGATCGAGACGGTCCTCGCCCGGATCTGGGCCAAGGCCGACCTGACCGCCGAGATCGAGGGCGAGCCCGGCCGGCACATCGCCGCACGATCGAGCGTGATGAACCTCGTCGTCATCGCGCGAACGCCGGAGCTCGCGCGAGCGCGGCGCGGCGACCATCCAGGCCCTGACCGGCCGCCATCCGTCGCGGACCATCGTCGTCCAATCGGCCGATCCGGATGGCCCGTCGTGGATCGACGCCCGGGTCGAGGCGCACTGCATCCTGCCGCGCGAGGACGCGCCGGAGACCTGTGCCGAGACGATCCACCTGACCGTCGGCGGCGAGGCCGGACGGCACCTCAGCGCCATCGTCACGCCGCTGATCATCCACGACCTGCCGACCTCGGTCTGGTGGCCGGGCGAGCCCCCGTTCGGGTCACGACCGGCGCGCGACCTGCTGGCGGGCGCCGACCGCCTCGTCGTCGACGGATCGACCTGGAGCGGCGACGGCCTCGAACGGCTGCGCGAGATGGCCTCGCTCCTGGACAACGAGCCGGCTGGCGGTCAGCGACTTCGCCCTCGTCCGGCAGTCGCGCTGGCGCGAGGCGATCGCCTCGATCTTCGACGACCCGGACTTCCTGCCCTACCTGCGCTCGTTGCGCCGGATCGCCGTCACCTACGCGACCCACGACGAGACCGGCGCGCCGGGCTCGACCAACCTCGTCAAGCCGGTCTACCACGTCGCCTGGCTGGCCTCGCGGCTCGGTCTCGACGTCGTCGAGCCGCTGGCGACCGTCGCCGACAAGGGCGCGGCATCGACCGGCGCGGCGCACCGGCGCGCGGCACCCGGCCCGAAGCCGATCGTCGGGCGCGGCGCCGCGGCGACCCTGTCCGACGGGCGCTCCGAGGTGGCCGTGTGGTACAAGCCGGTCATCTCGACGATGCCCGCCGGCACGACGCTGCGCGTCGAGCTCCTCGCCGAGCGGCGCGGCTCGGAGCTGCGGGCCGACGTCACCGCCGAGGCCGAGACCGTCCATGTCCGGGTCTGGCAGGACGGCTTCGAGGCCCTCGACCGCCACTTCCTCGCCGCGCGCCGCGGCGACGTCGACCTGCTGGCCGAGGCGATCGAGGCCGGTCGTCGCGACCCGGTGACGAGTCGGGACGCTGCGCGCCGCCGCGGCGCTCGTCGGCCCGGCCGCCCGTTGATGAGCGAGCGCCCGGATCGTCATCGTGCCGACCGATGCGGCGACCGCGGCCGAGGTCGCCGCCGCTCCACATCGCGGCGGCCTTGCGCTCGGCGGTCGACGCCCGCGGCGTGGCGCACTGGGCGACGACCGGCGGCTCGACGGCGCCGGCGCTCTACCGCGCCCTGCGCGATCCCGGACCGGCCCGCGACGCGGTCCCGTGGCCAGCCGTCCACGTCTGGTGGGGCGACGACCGCTTCGTGCCGCGCGACCATCCCGCTGTCCAACGTCAAGCCGTTCGACGACATCGTCATGGACATCGGCGGGCCGAGGTAGGGCGCCTGGGTCGCCGGGCACGTACCACCCCTGCCGCCGACGTGCCGAGCTCATCGCGTTCGCCGATGCCGCGGCGATCGGCCGCGGCGCCGGAGCGGCTGGGCGGCGGACCTGGTCGAGGCGGCCCGGGCTGGCCGGCTCCAGCGACGGCGGGTTCCCGGTCCTGGACCTCGTCGCTCCTCGGTGTCGGCGCGACGGCCATATCCTGTCGGTCTTCCCGGGCTCCGCCGCCTTCGACACGACGGGCTGGACGATGGCCATCCCGGCCCCGACCCACATCGAGCCCCACGTCGAGCGGGTCACGATGCGTCCGGCCTGGTCCGGCGTCGCGCCGCGACGTGCTCGTCGTCGCGACCGGGTCCGGCAAGGCCGACGTCGTGGCCAGCGTCCTGGGTCCGACGCGCGACGAGCGACGCTGGCCGGCCCAGCTCGCCGACCTGGACCAGGCGACGTGGATCCTGGACGAGGCCGCGGCCGCGCGACTCGCCCGGTGACCGGGACGACGAACGACACGACTCGCGTCACCTTCCGGCGGGCGACCGACGCGGACCACGACGCGTCGGTGACGTCTGGCTCGACGCGTGGCGCGCGACGTTCGACTTCCCGCCGGGCCATCCCGACGACGACGTCCGGCGCTGGCTGGCCGACGGAGATGGCCCCGAGCCACGAGGTCTGGGTCGCCGTCGACGACGACGGACCGGGTCGTCGGGATTCATCGCCCTGTCGGAGACCGAGGTCGACCAGCTGTACATCGGCCCGGACCGTTCATCGGTCAGGGCATCGGTCGACCGATTCGTCGACCTGGCCAAGGGCCGACCGGCCGGCCGGCCTCGAGCTGTGCTGCTTCCAGGTCAACGGCCGCGCCCGGCGGTTCTACGAGCGCAACGGGTTCGCGGCGGTCGGCTTCGGCGACGGCGCGAGCAACGAGGAGCGGCCAGCCGGACATCCGCTACGCCTGGCGACCCGGGTCGTGACGCGCCACCGAGCCCGTCCTCGTCACGTCGGCCGACGGGACGCCGATCGCCGCCTTCCGCTCCGGGCGACCCGGCCGGGCCGCCGCTCCTGCTCGTCCACGGCGCGTCGGCCGACCACACGACGTTCCGCGTCCTCGGCCCGCCCTCGCCGACCCGTTCGACCTGTACGCCTGGACCGGCGCGGCCGCGGCGCGTCGGGCGACACGCTGCCGTACGCCATCGAGCGCGAGTACGAGGACGTGGCCGCGGTCGCCGAGGCCGTGGTCGCCCAGCAGCGAGGCACGGCCGCGTCGACGCGTTCGGCCACTCGTACGGCGGCCGCTGCGTGCTGGGCGCCGGCGCTCGAGACGGCGGCCTCCGGCGGCTCGTCTCGTACGAGGGCGCGCCGGCGCGCGCCGGGGACGCGCTACGGCGACGCCGGCCCTGGCCGCGGAGCTGGCCGGCCTCGCCGAGGCCGGCCGGACCGAGGCGCTGCTCGAGACGTTCCTGCGCCGCGTCGTCGGCATGTGCGACGCGGACATCGACCGCCTACCGCGCCGATCCGGTCTGGCCGCTGCGGGTCGCGGCGGCGCCGACCATCGCCCGCGAGCTGACCGTCGAGGCGGGCGACGCCGGCCGCGCTGGAGCACCTGGGCGGCGTCCGCCAGCCGGTCCTGCAGGTCCTGGGCGGCGCGAGCCTGCCGACCTTCGCGGCGGCGACCCACGCCCTCGACGACCGCCTGGCCGACGGGCGGGTCGTGGTCATCCCGGGCGCCCGCCACGCCGCCCACCACAGCCACGTCCCGACGCCTGGTCGAGGCGGTCCGGGCATTCCTCCGGCCCACCGGGCGATAATCCGGCCGATGCTCGACATGGACGTCGTCGGCTGGATCGTCGTCGGCTTCATCGCCGGCGCGATCTCGGGCGCGCTGCTGGGTGGGAGCACCGCCCGGGGCTGCCTGCCCAACATCCTCGTCGGGCATCCTCGGCGGGGTGCATCGGTGGCTGGCTGGCGACCGGCGATGGGCTTCACCCAGGTCAGCGGCTTCATCGCCGCGATCGTCGTCGCCGTCCTCGGGTCGCTGGTCGTCCGACTCGTCCTCAGCCGCACGCGATGGCGGGGCCCGCTGCGATGGCCGGGCACCTCGATCCGAGCATGACCGACCGCCGCGACCGCCCGCCTCGACCGGCCAGGCCTCCCTACTCCCCCGGCCTCGAGGGCGTCATCGCCGGCGAGACGAGCCTGTCGCTTCATCGACGGCGAGCACGGCCGCCTGCTGTACCGCGGCTACCGCATCGCCGACCTCGTCCGCCACGGCACCTACCCGGCCGTCGCCAACCTGCTGTGGACCGGCGAGTGGGACCCGGCGCATCGCCTGCCGACCGGCCCGACTCCCGACGCGGTCCTGACGACGTCCTGCGCGCCCTGCCCGCCTCGACCAAGCCGATGGACGCGCTGCGCACCGCGGTCTCGGCGTGGGGCGCGACCCAGGACCTGCCCTGGCCGCCGACCGTCGAGCAGGCCCGGGCCCTGACCTCGTTCTCGCCGTCGGCGCTGGCCGCCTTCGCCCGGCTGCGCGCACGGCCTGGAGCCGATCGACCCGGATCCGTCGCTCGACCTGGTCGAGGGCTTCCTGTACCAGCTCAACGGGACCGCGGCCGGATGCCGGCACGGCCCGCGCCCTCGATGCGTACTTCGTCGTCGGCGCGGAGCACTGGCTTCAACGCCTCGACGTTCACCGCCCGGGTCATCACCTCGACCCGCTCGGACCTCGCGTCGGCCGTGTCGGGGCGATCGGGACGATGAAGGGGCCGCTCCACGGCGGCGCGCCGTCGGAGGTCGTCGACCAGCTCAGCCAGGTCGGCTCGGCCGACCAGGCCGAGGCGTGGGTCCGCGACGCCCTGGCCCGCGGCGAGCGGCTGATGGGCTTCGGCCATCGCGTCTACCGGGCGTACGACCCGCGGGCGGCGGCGCTGCGCGAGGTCGCCGAGTCGATGGAGCACAAGCCCGACTGGCTGGTCCTGGCCATCGAGGTCGAGGACGTCGCCCTGCGCGTGCTGGCCGAGAAGTACCCGGACCGGCCGCTCAAGACGAACGTCGAGTTCTACGCCGCGCCCGGTGCTCATGGGCGTCGGCCTCACGCCGGATCTGTTCCCGGCCGCGTTCTCGCTGTCGCGCCACGCCGGCTGGACCGCGCACGCCCTGGAGCAGGCGGCCAACAACCGGCTCATCCGCCCGGACGTCAACTACGTCGGCCCCGCGGAGCGCGACCTCCCGGCCTGACGTCTAGCACGCGGGCAGCCGCTACAGCCAGCCGCGCCGACGGAAGACGACGACGAGGGCGACCAGGACCGCGCGCCATCAGCAGGAGGATCGCGAAGAACGCCCAGCTCTCGCCCTCGCCCGGGAAGTGGACGTTCATCCCGAAGATGCTGGCGATGAGGGTCAGCGGCAGCAGCACGACGCTGGCCGCGGTGAGGACCCGGAACGTCTCGTTCAGGCGGTGCGACAGGACGCTCTCGTTGGTCGACTCGAGGCCCTCGATGACCTCCTTGTAGTTCTCGAGGTTGTCCCAGATCCGCTCGGCCGCGTCCGAGATGTCGTCGAAGTAGATCTCCAGCTCTTCCTGGAGGTAGCGCTGCTTGGTCCGCTCGAGGTCGCGCAGCACGGCGCGCTGCGGGCGCACGATCTTGCGGAAGTTGATGATCTCCTGCTTCACCTCGGAGATGTCGCGGACGATCTCGCGTCGAGCGGCCCTCGAAGATGTCGTCCTCGAGGCGCTCCAGCTTGAGGCCCATCTTGCGCAGCATCGGGAACGAGGCGTCGACGCCGGTGTCGACGATCTTGTACAGCAGGTAGCCGGAGCCCTTGGAGAAGACGTCCTCGCGGAGCTCCTCCTTCTCGCGGTAGCGCTCGAACATCGCGGCCAGCGGCGGCAGCGGGATGTTGGGCAGGGTGATGAGGTAGTCCGGACCCAGGAACAGGTCCAGCTCCGCGGTCACGATCCGGCCGGTCTCCTTCTCGAACAGCGGGAAGTGCAGGACGATGAAGACGTAGTCGTCGTACTGGTCCAGCTTGGGGCGCTGGTTGCGCGAGTAGACGTCCTCGTAGTCGAGCGGGTGGAACTCGAAGTGCTCCTCGAGCCAGTCGCGGTCGGCCGTGCGCGGCGATTCGATGTGGATCCAGCGCAGGCCGGCGGCCTCGATGATCTCGGGATCGGCGATACCGCTCGGGCACGACGAGATCCGCCGACCCATCAGGGCGGCGGTTGCGCGAGCGCGGAAGGGGGCGCGGGAGCCCGATCGTCGGCAGTCGGGCGACATGGTACGCGCCGAAGCGGAGCGTGACCCGGCGACGAAGGTCCGGGGAGGTCCGGTGCGGTCCGGTGCGGTCGTCGCGGTGGCCGATCAGCGGCTCCGGCTGGCGACCCGGACACACGAAAGCGCCCGAAGGAACTGGTGGGAGGACCGGCCAGCCGGCTCGCCGCGGCTCCGAACAAGTCCGGAGTCACTGCGCGCTCCGCCCAGGTCCCTCGCTCGCTGGCCTTGCGGCCCTCGAACCTGGTTCCTGGGACCGTCCCGAGGATCACTCCCCGTTGCTGGTCTGGCGGTTCGCACCTGCCCCTTCGGGCAAGACGAAATGTATCCGCCGGGGGCCAGGCGCCACAACGGCCTTATCCACGAATTGCGGGATCGGGGCCGGAAAGTTATCCCCGAGGTTGCGCACCGATGTGGATGACCTGTGGATGGAGCCGCGCCATCCACCGGGTCATGACCGGCGTATCGTGCCGATAGGGAGGTGCATGCGATGCGATCGCTGTTCCTGGCCCGGCTCGTCGCGATGAACGACGGCTGGGCCAAGCCGTTCGGCGAGTTCAACCATCGCTGGGTAGTCGCCCTGTTCCGGCCCATCCGGCCGGTCAAGGACTTCCTCAACGGGACGTGGCTGGGCCATCCGGTCCACCCGGCCGTCACCGACATCCCGATCGGCGCCTTCGCTCGTGGCCATCGTGCTCGACCTGTCGGGCGAGCCGACGGCCGCGTTCTGGGCGATCGTCGTCGGCCAGCTCGATGCTCGCTGGCGTCCGCCGTCACCGGCCTGGCCGACTACGCGACACGGACGGCACGGCCCGGACCCGGGCGACGCTCGCACGGCACGATCATGGTCGTCGGCTGCACGCTCGACTCTGCGTCTCGCTCGTCCTTCGCGACGACGGCGCCGGCGCCACGTGGCGGACTCGCGATCGGGCTGCTCGTCGTCGGTTTCCTGGTCTGTACCGCCGGCGCGTACATCGGCGGCGACCTCGTCTTCGTCTTCGGCAACATGGTCAGCCGGCACGCGTTCCGCGGCGCCGGGACGAAGTGGATCGCGCTCGACACCGGCGACGTCAGCGACCTGGCGACGCTGCCCGAGGCGACACCGACGAAGATGCGCGCCGGGATCAACGACCTCGTCGTCGTCCGGATCGGCGACGACGATCCATGCCCTGCATGCCGTGTGCGCCCATGCCGGCGGGCCACTGGCCGAGGGCACCGTCACGCCCGACGGCTGCCTCGAGTGCCCCTGGCACGCGTCGCGATTCCGGCTGAGCGGACGGGCGCTGCGCCAGCGGCCCGGCGGTCTACGACCAGCCCGCGTACGAGGTCCGAACGCCGATGGCGGCGGCTACGAGGTCCGGCGCGCCGCGCCGTAGACGGCGAGGGCCCGGACTCGCGCCGTCGGCGTGGTCGACGATCGGCGCGGGGTAGTCCCGCCCGATGCGACAGGCTGCGGCGGCTTGCTCGTCGTCGGTCATCTCCCACGGGCGCGTGGATGCGCGCCGTCGGTACGCCGGCCAGCTCCGGGATCCAGCGCCGGACGTAGGCGCCATCCGGATCGAACCGGCGGCCCTGCAGGACCGGGTTGAAGATCCGGAAGTACGGCTGCGGGTCCGTCCCGGTCGACGCCGCCCACTGCCAGCCGCCGTTGTTCGAGGCCACGTCGCCGTCGACGAGGTGGCGCATGAAGTGCGCCTCGCCGCGTCGCCAGTCGATGAGCAGGTCCTTGGTCAGGAACGAGGCCGTGACCATCCGCGCCCGGTTGGGCATCCAGCCCGTGGCCGGCAGCTGGCGCATGGCGGCGTCGACGATCGGGTAGCCGGTCCGGCCGTCCTGCCACGCCTCGAGGGCGCCCTCGTCGTCCGACCACGGCGATCGCTCGAAGGCCGCGCTGGAACGCCTCGGATCGCACGGCTGGGCCGGTGGAACAGGACGTGGGCGTAGAACTCGCGCCAGACGAGCTCGGTCGTGAACGCGCGGCGGTCGTCACCTGGACCGGACGGTCCGCTCGACGACCTCCGTCGGGGACAGCAGCCCGAGGTGGAGGTCGGCGGACAGGCGCGACGTGCCGTCCGCGAGGTCGAGCCGGTCGCGGGTCGCGGCGTACGTCGGCGAGGCCGCCGGCGGCCCAGCGGTCCAGTCGCCGACGCGCGGCCGGCTCACCGGGCTCGGGCAGGTCGTCGAGCGACTCGGCGGCCTCGGTCGGCAGGCCGAGGTCGGCGAGGCTCGGGATGGCGCCGCGGTCCAGGCCGCACGGCAGCGACGGGAGGGCGGTCGGGTGACTCGACGATCGCCCGCCGAGGTCGGGCGGCCCAGGCGCGGCGGAACGGCGAGAACACGCGGAACGGCCGGCCGTCGCCGGTGAGTACCTCCTCGGGCTCGTGGACGAGCCCGGACCGGTGGCCGTGCCAGGCCACCCCGCGCGCCTCCAGCGCGGCGGCGACGGCCGCGTCGCGAGCCCGGCCATAGGGCGCGTGATCCCGCGAGACATGGACCCCGGCCGCTTCGACGTGGGCCGCGAGCTCCGGCACGACGGCCCGCGGGTCGCCGACCCGGACGACGAGATCGGAGCCGAGCGCCGCGCAGGCCCTCGCGGAGCGCCGCGACGGACCCGAGCGTGAACGACGTCCGGGCCACCGAGGCGAACCGACCACGGACCAGCGCCGGGTCGACGACGAACAGCGGCAGCACGGCGCCGTCGGCCTCGGCGGCGCGGAGCGCCGGCTGGTCATGCAGCCGGAGGTCGCGGCGGAACCAGACGATGACGGGGCTCGGGGTCACACCGGTCCATTCGGCGGGCGGCGCCATCCGGACGGGTCCCGGCCGGGCATCATCGGGGCATGGCCGTCGTCGTCCTTCCGGATCCGTGCCTCGTCGTGCTCATCGGCGCGGCGGGGTCCGGCAAGTCCACGCTGGCGGCTCGCCATTTCGCGCCGGACGAGATCCTGTCGTCCGATGCGCTCCGCGAACGGATCGCCGGCGACGCCGCGGACCAGCGGGCGACAGCCGCCGCCTTCCGGATCCTCCACGACGACCTCGGCCGCCGGCTCGCGGCCGGCCGGCTGACGGTCATCGACGCCACGAACACGGTCGCGCCGAGCCGCCGCCAGCTCGTCGCCCGGGCCAACGCGGCGCTCGTCCCAGCCGTGGCCATCGTCCTGGACCTGCCCCCGGCGATCATCCATGCCCGGAATGCCGCCCGGGAGCGGGTCGTCGCCGCCGACGTCGTCGATCGTCAGCTCGACCACGTGGCGACGGCGCTGGAGGCCGGCCGGCTGCAGCGCGAAGGATTCGACCCGGTCATCGTCCTCCGGACGCCGCAGGAGGTCGATGCGCTGCGTGTCGTCCGCGAACGCGGACCAGGGCGCTGAGGGACGAGTGACGCCCGCCGGTCAGGCCGTGGCCGCCACCACCAGGCCGAACGGACGTGCCCGGATCTCCACCCACACGCCGTTCCGCAGGTACACGTCGTCGCTGACCAGGGCCACCGCCTCGGCTGCCGAAGCCGCCCGGACGATGACCACGGACGCGGAGATGTCCGAGTACGCGCCGGCCATCGCGTAGCGGCCGTCGGCCAGCCTGGCGCGGACGCCGTCCAGATGCTCGGGCCGGAACGGGGTCCGCGTCTCGGCCGCATCCGGGGCGTAGGTCGCCTCGACGTACCACGTCGGTTCGATCGACGAGGCGGCACCGGACGGCATCCGGGTCGTGGGATCGGTCGCGTGGTCGTCCATGGCGCGAGTCTACGTGGACCCGATCCCGATGAGCACGATGGCCGCGACGGCCAGGGCGATCCCGATGGCATGGTCCCGGGTGACCCGCTCGTGCAACACGAAGGCTGCGAGCAGCACGGTCGTGACCGGATACAGCGACGACAGCACGGACGCCACGGCGAGCGCACCCGCCTGGACGGCCAGCAGGTAGCAGGCGTTGCCGGTCATGTCCAGGATGCCGATGAGGACGACCGCCGGGACGACCCGACCCGGCAGGCGCCAGGCCGAGCGGGTCAGGATGACGACGCCGACGATGAGCACGGCCTGGACGGCGCGGATGAGGGTCAGCGAACTGAAGACGTGGCCCTCGCCGATGAACGAGATGGTGATCCCGAAGCAGCCGATGGCCACGCCGGCGACGAGCGCTTCGCGCAGGCCGGTCGGCCCCTCGTGCTCGTCCGGGACGCGCGAGACGAGCACGACCGCCACGATGGCGATGCCGATGCCGAGCATGACCAGGGCATCCGGCAGGCCTTCCAGGATGATCCCGCCGACGACCGGGATGACCGCCGCGAGGACGGCCGTGACCGGGGCCACGACGCCCATCCGGCCGACGGCCAGCCCGCGATACAGGGACGTGATGCCGAGGCCGCCAAGTCCGCCGGCCACGAGGATGACGAGGAGCTCCTGGCCGGCCGGCATCGGTTCGCCCCGGAGGAGCGCGATGGCGAGGGCGATGCCCATCCCGACGAGCTGCGACAGGAGGACGACGCCGTAGAGCGGCGCTCGTCGACTGGCGAGCCCGCCACCGAAGTCGCCGGCCCCCCAGGCCGACGGCAGCGACCAGCCCGAAGCCGATCGTCGCGAATCCGGTCGGAAGCGCCTCGATCAGGCCGCGCCCTCGATGGCGCCGAGGTCGGCGGCGATGGCCGGGTCCTCGACGCCGTCGTCGATGGCGGTCGGGCCGGGCAGCTCCACGACGGCGTCGGCGGCCGCGTCGTAGCGGTCTGACGTCGTGAGGTAGATGATCTGGAAGTCGGCCGCGACCCGCTTGAGGAGGGCCAGCGCCCGCGTCGCCCGGGCGTCGTCGAGGGTCACGAACGGGTCGTCGAAGACGAGCGGCGGGCGGCGGTCCCCCGTGACCAGACGGACCAGGCCCAGCCGGGCGGCGAGATAGACGAGGTCCAGCGTCCCCTGGCTGAGGCTCCCGACCGGGACCCAGTCCCCGAGCTCCGGTGCGAAGACGTCGATGTCCAGGGTCCGGTCATCGACCCGGACGCGCCGGTAGCGTCCGCCGGTCACGGCCGCCACGTCGCGGACCATGTGGCCCTCGAGGTAGCGGGTGGCGGTCTTCATCGTCGCGACCTCGGCCCGCTCGATGGCGTTGAGCGTCGCCGCAAGGACCCGGTTCCGACGCTGCAGGGCGGCAAGCTGGTCCCGCCAGACCGCGAGGCGCTCCGCTTCCGCGGCGACCTGCTCGGCGTCGACCGAGTTGGCCTCCACCCGGGCCCGGGCGTTGGCTTCGTCGTCGCGGGCGCGTTCCAGGGCCTGCTCCTGCTCCCGGACCTCGACTTCGAGACGCTCGCGCGCGCGAGGCTCCTTGGCGATCGGCCCGAGCGCCTCCAGGGCGCCGGTCTTGAGCTCGACTTCGAGGGCGGCCGAGTCCCGCAAGGCCGGCAGGGTCTCGCGCGGTTCCTTCCCGACGAGGCCGTCGAGGTGGGCGGCGAGCTGGTCCATCCGGGCGACGTGGGCCTCCTCGCGCGCGAGCATGTCCTCGGCCGTCGGCAGGTCGTCGAGGCCGAGTGAGCCCGAGCAGCTGCGCGGTCTCGGCCTCCGAGTCGACGAGCTCGGCTTCCATCTCCGAGCGACCGCGCAGGCGCCGGTCGATCTCGACGTCGCGGAGCTCGTTCTGCATCTTCGAGCCGCGTCGCAGCCACCACGCGACCGCCGCCAGCACGAACCCGATGCCGGCCGCGATGACCCCGATGAGCTGGGGCAGGGCGCCGAGGCTCGTCCCGGCGAAGGCATCGGCCGCGAACCCGCCGACCGCGATGATGACGCCGAGGACGACCAGGAGGATGGCCCAGCGCGACAGGGGCCGCCACGTCGGCTCGGGCGCGACGTCGAAGGTGACCTCGATCTCGCCGGCCAGGGCGGCCCGCAGCTCGCGGATCCGGGTGTCCAGGGTGCGCAGCCGCTCGACCGTGCGGCGGACGACGACGAGCGGGTTCGGCGACGGGTGGGTCTGGGCCAGCGTGTCGAATTCCGTGGAGACCTCGACGGCCTCGCGATAGCGCTCGAAGCGCTCACGGGCCGCCGTTCGCTCCGTCTCCAGGCGCTCGGCCTGGCGGGCCTTCTCGAGGAGGCTCCGGCGATCGACCAGGGAGGTCTCCGCCTCCGACCGGCGTTCGCGCGCCGACGACAGCGAGTCGCGGTCGTGCTCCAGCTGGGCGAGCAAGGCTTCGCCGGCCTGGACCGACGCGGCCGATGATGCGACGGCGGCCTCGGCGACCTTGAGCCGGCCAGGGTTCTTGTCGCCCTTGGTCGTCAGCTCGTGGAGCGACCGCTCCAGGCGCTTCTTGGCCCGGCCGGTCCCCCGGTCTGCCCCGCTGATGCTCGCCTGCAGCCGGTCGCGCAGGGCGGTCTCGTCACGGGCCAAGTCGCTCAGCTCGTGGTGGCGGACGCTGGCCGTGCTCCGGAAGAACGGCTCGGTCGGGATGCCGCTGAGCTCGGCGAGGACCTGGTCGGCGAGGGTCGGGTCGGTGATGGTCTGGCCGTCGTAGGTCAGCGAGACGGTGCCCTTCGGGCCCGCGAACAGCTTCTCGAGCGTCCCGGTGACCCGCCGGCCATCCTCCTCGTCCTGCTCGAACTCGAGGGCGATCCATGGGCGGGCATCGGCGCCGGCGTCCCACGGCCGCAACGACTCGAGGTCGCCGGCCGCGCTGGTGACCCGGCGAGTGATGGCCAGCTCCAGGGCCCGCTGGATCGTCGACTTGCCGGCCTCATTCGGCCCGCGGACGACCGTCACGCCGGAGGCGAGATCGATGTCCAGCTCGCGATAGCGGCGCAGGTCGCGGACCTGGAGTCGGCGGACCCTCACAGGGAGACCTCGTGGCCGGCGAGCAGTAGGCGCCCGAGCCGGAGCGCGTCGCGGAGCTCCGCGGCGTCCCCAGCGGCGGCCGCGGCCGTGGGCCCTTCCCCGGCTTCGGCGGTCGACTCGAGCTCGGCGATCCGTGCCTCGAGGTCGCGGATGAACGCCCCGGCGATCGTGTCCGGGGACGGCAGCGTGCCCTCGGTCAAGGCCGGGCTGGAGACATCGCGGACCCGGACCTTGAGGAACGAGCCGGCCAGGGCCGCCTCGACCTCATCGACATCGAGATCGAGATCGTCCGGCCGGACACCGACGATGCGGACGTCCAGGACGAGGTCAGGGTCGGCGTCGCGCCGGAGCGTGTCCAGGAGCGCCGGCTGGGAGGTGATACCCGTCGCATCGAGCTCCGTCTTGCGGAACCGGGTCCGCCCGACGACCTGCTCGGTGACGGTCACCGACTTCCGGCCGGCGACCGTGTCGAGCTCGACGAGCAGGACCTTGCCGGCGCGGTCCTGATCGAGGGCGACCGGCTCCGGGGCCCCGGCGTAGGCATAGGTCACGCCGCCGGCCCTGGCCTGCTGGGCGGAGTGCCAGTGGCCCAGGGCGAGGTAGTCCAGGTGCGTGGCGGCGATCTCGTCCGTGGTGACGACGACATCGTCGCGGTCCGTCTTGCCCGGGATGGCGATGGCCCCGTGGACCATGCCGACCTGCCAGGTCGCACCGCGATCGTCCGCCGACGCATCGAGATCGATGAGCGGGCTCCGCGGCGCCCGCTTCGTGGCGAACACCGGGCCGTGGACGACGACGTCGCAGGTCGGCAGGTGGATGCTCGACTGGTCGGGGGTCAGGACCGTCACGAAGTCGTCGCTCGGCTGGCTGCCGGTCAGCGTCTTGAGGTCATAGGCGCGATAGATCGACGCGCGGTCATAGCAGTCGTGCGTGCCCGGGATGATGACCGTCCGGATCCGGGCCACCGCGAGGCGCTGGAGCTCGGCGGCGACGCGCTCCACCGACCGACGCGGCTGGACGTTCGAGTCGAACAGGTCGCCGGCGATGAGGAACAGGTCCACCTTCTGAGCGATGGCCAGGTCGACGGCGGCCACGAAGGCGGCGAACTGGCGCTCGCGCTGCGTCACCGCCTGCTCACCGAGGTCGTCGTGGCGCGCGCCGAGATGGACGTCCGCGGTGTGGATGATCCGTAGCATCCGGTCGGGGCCTGCCTCCGTGGTGCTGGTCGGGTCCTGACAGCACGACCGGGGCGGTCACCAGGGCCCGGTCGGGCCACTCTGCGGCCCGCGGGTCCTGGTGCGAGCGAGGCGCCCCCATGACTCCCCGCCCGCTGTCCCGGATGCTCGCGGGCCATTGTGACAGGTACGTTGTCACGGGTGCCAGTCGGCGGACACGGTAGCCGAAACCGCGTCGCCGACCCGTTTTCGCAACCCGTCGTATCATCCCCGCGCTAGAACCGGTGCGCCCCGCAGGCAGGGACTCCACATCGGCACCTGGGTCACGCGGGCCCGGCTCTCGTCGCCAGACCTCGCCTTCCCATCCGCCGATGCGGCCGCCCTCCGCAGCGCCCCCCAGTACATACGCGCGCGCCCACGCGTCCGGAGGAGCTCTTCTCGTGACCTATGTCGATCGAACCCTGAACTGCGTCGACTGCGGGGTGGAATTCATCCACTCGGCCGCCGACCAGGAGTATTACGTGCAGAAGGGGTTCGCCAGCGATCCGAAGCGCTGCACTAGCTGTCGGGCCAGCCGGCGAGCCGCTCGGGACGGCGGCGAGGACGCCCGCGATATCGGCGGACCCCGCGGCTACGAGCGTGGCGACGACCAGCCCAACCGCGAGTACTTCGCGGTCATCTGCTCGTCGTGCGGCAACCAGGCACAAGTGCCGTTCAAGCCGCGGATGGACCGCCCGGTCTACTGCTCGGACTGCTTCCGGACCGTCCGCCCCGACTGACCGCACGCCGCCGGGGGCGCACCTGGCGGCGTTGCCCGCTGCGAGCGCTCGCTCACGCACGTCGGAGTGCGCTCGCTCCCATTCTCGCGGGCGCCTTGCCAGTCACGACCCCAACGGCGTGCGAAACGCCCCGGTCGCAGACCGGGGCGTTCGCTTGTCCGTGAGCGACCGGCGGACAGCGACTAGATCCGGAATGTCTCGCCGGCGCGAAAGCGCTCGCGTCGTCGCCCGCGCCAGACGGTGACCCGCGAGCGACCGTGGACCTGCCACGACCCATCGCGACCGACGACGGCCGTCTCCTCGTCGATTCCGAAGACGACGCTGCCGCGTGGGGCCTGGAGCGCGATGAGCGCGGACACCGGCTCCGGCCAGGCGTCGTAATGCGGCAGGACCGACAGGCCGGAGGCATAGCCGAAGCCCGGCCGCCAGCGCAATGGCCACGGCAGCAGGCGGACCCGGAAGTCGAAGGCGTGTCCGGCCAGGACCATCGCGCCGGCCGAGCAGCCGGCGATGACCGCGCCACGCTCGTGGGCTGCCGTCAGGGCGCGGCCGGTGGCCGTCCCGTCCAGTGTCCGCAGGAGGTAGGCCGGCTTGCCGCCGGACAGGTAGATGAGGTCCGCCTCCCCGACCGCCTGGGCGTGACCCGGGTCGTCCGCGTCCGATCGATCGCCGACGAGGACCGGCTCGACCTCGGCCCCGAGCTCGGCGAAGTGGGCCACGCCCATGGCCGCCCAGCGCTCGAACACGTCGCGGCCGTCCGGCATGGAGGCGGTCGGCAGGATCGCCACGCGCGGGCGCGCGCGGCCCGTCGATGCCAGCATCTCGGCATCGAAGGCGGCCATCGCGGGAAGGAATTCACCGGCGCCGACGAGCGCCACGGGGCCTGGCATCGCCGAGAGTCTAGCCGTGGTCCCGATGCCGCATCTGCGACACTGGGACCATGACCCCGCGGCAACGCTGGACCCTCCTGGCGACGATCATCGGGTCCGGCGCGGTCTTCCTCGACGGGACCGTCGTCAACGTCGCCCTCAAGACGATCGGCCAGGAATTGCCGGCCACCGCGGTCGGCGTCCTGGAGGGTCAGACCTACATCGTCAGTGGCTACCTGGCGATGCTCGCGGCGCTGCTCATCCTGTCCGGAGCGCTGTCAGACCATTACGGCCGACGGCGGATCTACGCGATCGGCCTGGCCAGCTTCGGGGTCACGTCCGCGCTGTGCGGCCTGGCTCCGACGATGGAGTGGCTCGTCGTCTTCCGGCTCCTGCAGGGCGCTGCCGGCGCCCTCCTCGTGCCAGGCTCGCTGGCCCTCATCTCCAGCTGCTTCGAAGGACCGGCCCGCGGCCGCGCGTTCGGCATCTGGGCGGCGTCGACGTCCGGACTCATCCTGCTCGGGCCGCTCGTCGGCGGCTTCCTCGTCGACACCGTCGGGTGGCGCAGCGCGTTCCTCATCAACGTCCCGGTCCTCAGCTTCGCCCTGTGGGTCACGATCACCCATGTCGCCGAGTCGCGCGACCTCGACAACGCGCGCCGGTTCGACTGGCTCGGTTCGTTCGTCGCCGCCCTCGCCGTCGGCGGCCTGTCGTTCGGGCTGATCCGGGCCCAGGAGCAGGAGTGGCAGGACCCGGCCGCCTGGGTCGCCATCGGCGTCGGGGTGGTCGCCCTCATCGCCTTCCCGATCCTCATGGCCACCCGCCCCGACCCGCTCGTGCCCCTGAGCTTGTTCAAGTCGCGGGTGTTCGCGTCGATCAACCTCGCGACGTTCTTCATCTACGGCGCCCTGTACGTGACGCTGTCCTACCAGGGGCTGGTCTTCCAGGGCGTGCTCGGGTACACCGCGCTGGCGGCCGGGGCCATCGGCCTCCCCACGAGCATCATGCTGACCCTCCTGTCGACGCGGATCGGGACGATCGCCGGCCGGGTCGGCTCGCGGATGTTCATGACCATCGGGCCGCTGCTCATGGTCGGCGGATCGCTCTGGTACGCCCGCCTGCCCGCCGACAGCGCGCCCTGGGTCGCCTCGGTCGACGACCCATCGACCTCATCCCGCCGTCGAGCGTCCTCATCGATGTCCTGCCGGCGACGATCCTGTTCGGCCTCGGGCTGTCGATGATCGTCGCGCCGCTGACCAACGCGCTGATGGGCTCCATCCCGCCCGCGTCGGCCGGGCTCGGGTCGGCCATCAACAACTCGATCTCGCGGGTCGGCCAGCCGCTCCTCGGCGCGATCATCTTCATCATCGTCAGCGCCACGTTCTACGCGACGCTCGGAGGCCTCGTCCCGGGCCTGGACACGAGCGATCCGGCGACGCGCGATCTGTATCCGCCGCTCAATCCCCCGGCGAGCGGAGTGAGCGAGGCGGAAGCGGCGGCGGCCCGCGAGGCCTCGATCGTGGCCTTCCACCAGGCGATGGTCTTCGGGGCGGCCCTGCTGGCCATCGGGGCCGCCGTGTCCTGGGTCGGCCTCCGGGAACGAGCGGGCCGCCGCCAGGCCGAAGGTGACGCGACCGCCCCCCAGGGCGCGGCCGCCGGCGCGGGTCGCGACGCGCAGGATCCAGCCACGTGACCGGCCGGCCCGACACCGACGCCGCTACAGGCCCGCGCGACTGGGACGCCGGCACATACGACCGGGTCGCCGACCCGATGACCCGCTGGGGGGCGGGCGTCCTGGATCGCCTGCCATTGCGGGGCGACGAGCGGGTGCTCGACGCGGGCTGCGGCACCGGCCGGGTCACCGAGCAGCTCCTGGAGCGCCTGGGGCCCGACGGGCGTGTCATCGCGCTCGACGGCTCGCCGTCGATGGTCGCGGCGGCGGGCGAGCGCCTCGTCCGGTTCGGTGACCGGGTGACCTACGTCGTCGCCGACCTCGGCCAGCCGCTGCCCATCGATGAGCCGGTCGACGCCATCCTGTCGACGGCGACCTTCCACTGGGTGCCGGACCACGATGCCATGTTCCGACACCTCGCCGCGGTCGTCCGAAGTGGTGGGCGCCTCGTTGCCCAATGCGGCGGCGAGGGCAACATCGCCCGGGTCCAACAGGCCCTCGCCGGGCTCGGCGACGGTTGGCTCGGCCCGGTCCACTTCGAGACCCCGCTGGCTACGACCCGGCGCCTGGACGCGGCCGGCTTCGTCGACATCGAGTGCTGGCTGACCGACGAGCCGACGACGTTCGAGCCCGGCGAGCCGTTCGAGACCTACCTCCGGACCGTCGTCCTGGGCGCCCACCTGGAGCGCCTGCCCGACGACCAGCGGGACGCCTTCGTCCATGCCGTGGCCGAACGCGTCGGCGAGCCGGTCATCGACTACGTCCGGCTCAACATCGTCGCCCGCCGCGCCAGCCGCTGACCGCGCGGTCGCTGACCGCCCGGTCGGGTCAGTCGCGGACCCGGAACGCCGCTCCGTGGCCGGGGATGACGATGTCGGCCACGGCCAGCACGCGGGCGCGGTTCGCCTCCAGGAGCGCCTGATCCGGAGCGTACGGATCCTGGACCGGCGTGCGGTCGGTGTGCCACCACAGATGGGTCAACGCGTACACGCCATCGTCGGCCTCGACGATGAGCGCGGCGTCCTGGGCGGTGTGACCCGGGACGGCCCACAGCTGGACGTTCGGCGAGAGGCGTAGCCCGTCGCCTTCATGGTCCAGCCAGCGGTCGCCCAGGTATCGCGAGTCGACGTCGAAGATCTCGGCGTTGGTGAACAGTCCGGCGTTGATCGTGTGGTCCGGGTGATGGTGGCTGAGGAAGACGTGGGTCACGGCGTCCGGGGTCACGCCGAGCTCGGCCAGCGGGTCGAGGATCCGGCCGCGGCTTACGACCAATCCTGGGTCGACGACGATGAGCGCGTCGCCATCACGGACGAGGCTGATGGATGGGGCGGTCCGTTCGGCGTCGTAGCCGGCCTGGAGCACATGGACGGTGGTCATGGCGGGCGATGCTACGCCGTCGCGGCATGCGGGATGCCGCCGAAGCGCCGTGGCCCACGGTGCGAGACTCGGCGACGCCCCCGCTGCCGCCACTCGTTCGTCGCCGCGCCCACCCGGAGGACCCCATGACCGTCGACCGCCCGGCCGACCTCGCCTTGATCGGTGGCCACATCGCCACGATGGATCCCGCCCGGTCGTGGGCGAGTGCCCTGGCCGTGCGCGACGGGCGGATCGTCGCCGTCGGGTCGGACGCGGCGGTCGGGCCATGGGTCGGGCCGTCCACGCGGGTCGTCGCCCTCCGCGGCCGGACGGTCACGCCCGGCTTCCAGGACGCCCACGTCCATCCGATCCATGGCGGCCTCGCGCGGTTGCGCTGCGACCTCCACGACGCCCGGGGACGCGACGAGGTCCTGGCGGCCATCGATGCGTACGCGCGCACCCATCCTGACATTCCGTGGATCCGGGGGGCGGGCTGGTCCATGGATGACTTCCCGGGTGGAACGCCCCGAGCCGACGACCTCGACCGGATCGTGTCGGACCGCCCGGTCTTCCTGCCCAACCGCGATGGGCACAGCGCCTGGGTCAACAGCCGGGCGTCGGAGCTCGCCGGGATCACGCCGACGACGCCCGACCCGCCGGACGGGCGGATCGAACGCGATCCCGATGGGACGCCGAGCGGCACGCTCCATGAGGGGGCGATGGACCTCGTCGAGCGGCTCGCGCCGGACGACACGCAGGACGAACTCGAGAAGGCGCTGCGCCTTGGCCAGGCGTACCTTCACGGATTCGGGATCACCGGCTGGCAGGACGCCATCGTCGCACCGGACAAGGAGGAGCGGGCGTATGTCGCCCTGGCCTCGCGCGGCGAGCTGACCGCTCGCGTGGTCGGCGCGATGTGGTGGGAGTGGCACCGTGGCGCCGAGCAGATCGAGGAGTTCGTCGGACGGCGGGCGGCGACGTCGATCGGTCGCTACCAGGCGACGAGCGTCAAGCTGATGATGGACGGGGTCCTCGAGAACTTCACCGGGGCGATGATCGACCCCTATCTCGGCGCCGATGGGCGGCCGACTGATAACCGAGGCCTGTCGCAGATCGACCCGGAGGAGCTCAGGACGTGGGTCCCGCAGCTGGACGCGCTCGGCTTCCAGGCGCACTTCCACGCCATCGGCGACCGAGCCGTGCGCGAGGCGCTCGACGCCGTCGAAGTCGCCCGACGAGTCAATGGTCCGAGCGACACGCGGCCACACATCGCGCACATCCAGGTCATCCATCCCGACGACATCCCCCGCTTTCGGGTGCTCGACGTCGCCGCCAATGCCCAGCCCCTGTGGGCCTGCCACGAAGGCCAGATGGACAACCTGACGATCCCGTTCATCGGCGATCGCTGGCGCTGGCAGTACCCGTTCCGGAGCCTCCGCGCGGCGGGTGCCGTCCTCGCCATGGGCTCCGACTGGAACGTGTCTTCGCCGAACCCACTCCTGGAGATGGAAGTGGCCGTAGAACGCGTCTGGCACGAGAGCCGCGGCCAAAAGGCGCCGCTCGTGCCCGAAGAACGCCTGGAGCTGGTCGACGCGCTGGCCGCCTTCACGGCCGGGTCGGCCTACGTCAACCACCTCGACGAGACCGGAACGCTGGAGGTCGGCAAGCTGGCCGACCTCGCCGTGCTCGACCGCGACCTGTTCGATCGGGGCGCCGGCGCGATCGGCGACACGCGCGTCGTCGCGACATTCGTCGAGGGCGCCGCGGTCTTCGAGGATCCGGCGCTCGAGGGCTGATCCGAGCGCGCTCTGGCGGGATCTGCGGCGCACCCGCCCGGCATGGACGGATGACGATGTCCATTCGGCTGCGAACGTCGATGGCTGGCGAGGCCGTCGAGCGCGATGCTCCTGGTGCGCAGCCGGACTGACCGGCTCCGCGCAGAAAGGAGTCACCGAGTCATGATCACCCACAGCCTGACCGTCGCGAACGCGCGCCAGGAGTCCTTTCGGGTCGAAGCCGCCCAGCGTCGCCTGCTGGCCGACCTCCAGCCCGGGGGCCTGGTGGAGCGGATCGCCTCGGCCGCGACCAACGTCCGGAACGCCTTCACGGCCCCGGCGCCCGCGTCCAGCTCGGTCCTCCGCTAAGCGAGCCCCCCGCGGCCGTCCGGGCCTCCTCCCTCGGGCCGGCCGCATCCCTCCCGCACCGACGACCCCGCCGAATCATCGGCGGGGTCGTCGTCTGTGTCCCGCGTTCGACGAGCGGCCACGAGGCCGCCCGGGCATGGACGTTCGTCGCGTCGCGGTCGGCATCGCATGTCGATGGTTCGAGCGGGCCCGGCGGGCGATGCTCCTGGTGCGAGCCGGACGAACCGGCCACAGAAAGGAGCGATCCGCGTGAACGCCTTCGCCGTCTTCGCCGTCAACGCCCACATCGAGACCCTCCTCGAGGAAGCCGCCGAACGGCGCGCCGCGGCACCCAGGCCCGGCCTGCGCCAGCGGATCGCCAGCCTCCGCATCGCCCTCCGGGATGCCATCGAGGACGCGGCCGAGACCGCCCCTCGGATGATCCCGACCAACACCGCGTACCCGTTCCAGACCTAGCGCGAGCGTCTCGGCCTCACCGCCCCCCTCCTCCAAGCGACCCGACCCTCGGCCCATCGGCCGGGGGTCGTTCGCGTCCGCCGACGACCATCGCGCCGGCGTTGGACGTCGTAACGTTCTGCGAACGCTGCGGTTCGACGATGGCGCACGAACCGTCAGCCAGAGGTGCCAGGTGTCGGTCCCGCGTGACCCCATCGCCGGTCCGCCGGCCGCCGCCCCGTCCCTCGGCCGGGGGCAGCGCCTGGTCCTGCTCGCCGCGCTCGCCTTCGGGGTCCTCGTCCCGCTGGCGATCGATCTGCTCGTCATCCTCGACCCGATCTTCGGCGACGAGGCGTTCTGGGGGACGTTCGGGTTCATCGCGGCGATCGGCGCGCTCGGCACGAGCAGCATGACCGTCGGGGTCATCATCCGATGGCGTCGCCCGGACAACCTGGTCGGCGCCCTGCTCATCGCCGGCGCGACGCTGCTCATCATCGTCTCGTCGCTGTGGCCGGCCTACATGCTGACCTCCGCGGATGGCGGTCCGGTCGTGGAAGTCCTGTCCGTGCTCGTCCGGTGGTGGGGTCCGATCGGCATCCTTCCGGCGATCTTCGTGCTCTTCCCCTCTGTCGCCATCGTCTTCCCGGACGGGCGGTTGCCGGGCCCTCGCTGGCGCCTTCCCTACGGGGCGGCGGTCATCGCCATCGTCGTCGGCGTGGTCCTTCAGACCATCGCGCCATCGGCGGATCCGGCATTGCCGAATCCGTTCGCCCGGCCAGGGGTGCCGGACGTCGTGGGGCAGGTGGGGGCCGGCCTGGCGATCGGTGCGCGTCCTCCTCGGGTTCGTCCTGGCGGTCGCGTCCATCGTGGTCCGCTTCCGACGGTCGGTCGGCGTCGAGCGAGCCCAGATGAAGTGGCTCATCGCCGCGGTCGCCCTGATGGGTCTGATCTTCCCGCTGTCGTACCTGACCGAGGCCGGCGCGATCGTCGATGTCGTCAGCGTCCTCATCGGATGTCTCGTGCCCATCTCGATCGGCGTGGCCGTCCTGCGCTACCGCCTCTATGACATCGATCGGATCGTCAGTCGGTCCTTGTCGTGGACGATCGCCACCGGTGGATTGTTGATCGCGTTCATCGGGCTCGTCATCGGCCTCCAATCGTTGCTCGAGGGCCTGACCCAGGGTGGGACCCTGGCGGTCGCGATGTCCACGCTGGTCACCGCGGCGCTGTTCCAGCCGGTCCGTCGTCGGGTGCAGCACGTCGTCGACCGGCGCTTCGATCGCGCCGGCTACGACGCCGATCGGACCGCGATCGCCTTCGCGCATCGGCTCCGTGAACGAGGTCGACCTCGATACCCTGGCGATCGAGCTGCGGTCCACCGTCGGCCATGCCGTCCGGCCGTCGGCGACGGCGATCTGGCTGGTCAGCGAGACCGAGCGGTAGGCCAGGGCCCTCGGTTCACCCGAGCGGTACGCTGACCGAGCCCCCGGATCGAAGGAGTCGGACGTGGAACCTCGTCTCAGCCTGGTGACCCTCGGCGTGGCCGATCTGGCCCGAGCTGTCGCCTTCTATCGTGACGTCATGGGCTGGTCACCGGCCGACGTCACGGATGACGTCGCCTTCCTGGAGCTCGACGGGGTCATCCTCGGGCTGTGGGGCCACGACCAGCTCGCGGCGGAGCTGACCGTCCCACCCGACCTTGGTCCGTATCACGGCTTCGCGCTGGCCCAGAACCTGCGATCGCGCGAGGCCGTCGACGCGGCGTTCGCCGCGTTCGCCGCCGCCGGGGCGACGATCACCAAGCCACCGACCGAGACCGACTGGGGCGGGTACTCCGGCTACGTCGAGGATCCCGACGGCCACCGCTGGGAGGTCGCCCACAACCCGTTCTGGACCATCGACGACGATGGCCGGATCCGGCTCACCGCTGGCTGAGCGTCCACTAGTCAGAGGTCGTCGGGGGTGTCGATGTCGCGCAGCGTCGCGGCGTCGGGATCGAGCGGGCGCCAGGCGGCAGCCGGGATGACGACGGCGGCCAGCTCGGCAGGGAGGGCCCGCAGCCGTCGCTCGCCACCGGCCAGCAGGGCCGCCGCGACCGTCGTGGCCGCCTCGCGACGGACGGCCATCGGGAGCGGTCGTGGACGGTCGTCGCCCTCGAGGATGGCCGCCGACGCCCCGCCCTCGACGGCCGCGACGAGCGTCTCCAGCACCGCGGGCACGAGCGTCGGCATGTCGCCACCGACGACGATGACCGGGTCGGCGCCAGGGGCCAGGCCCACGAGCCCGGTGTGCACGCCCGCGAGCGGCCCTTCGTAAGGCCGCGGATCGCGCACCAACCGACCCGCCGGCACCACCCGATCGTCATCGGCCGCCGCCACGACGACGACGTCCACGGCCGACCCAAGGCGGGCCACGGCGGCGACGGCCCGATCCAGCAGGAGTCGCCCATCGACCGGCTCGGCGAGCTTGTCGCGCCCGAAGCGCTGCGAGCGGCCGCCGGCGAGGACGATGGCGCCGAGCCGTCCAGCCGATCGGTCGTCGGGCACAGCGTCCGTCATCGCGTGGCCGGCGCCCGAACCGAGGCCGGTGCCTTCGGGCCGGGCAGGTGTCCGGCCGGGGTCCGCCGCAGGATCGCCTTGCGATCGAGGTCCTCGAGGATGGCCATCACGTACTTGCGACTCGTGCCGGTGGCGTCGCGAAAGGCGGCCGGCGTGAGCGGCTCGACCGCGGCCATGCGGAGCGCCGTCGAGGCCAGGTCGCGATAGGTCGTCATCGCGTACGCCAGATCGGGCTCGAGGACGACGATCCGGCCGGATCGCTCGAGTACCCGGATGCCGTCAGGCGGACAGCCGGCGGCCCGGGCGGCCTCGCTCAGCGCCGGCGGGGTGGTGGTCGCGAGCCCCGCCTCGAGGCGGGTCATGGCCTCGACCAGGCGCGGGTCAGGCTCGGCGACCCGGGTGCCCGGCCGTCGGACCGAGTCGCCCTCGCGTTCGAGCCGACCGGCCGCCGTCAGCGCATCGACGACGTCGGCAGCCGCCGCGACGGCAGTGGACCGGTCGATCCGCACGCCACGGCGGATCGCCGCCACCCCAGCCGACCGGGCGGCCGTGATCGGGACGGGACCGCTGGTCGCGGCCGCCAGGACGGCCTCGGCGGCGGTGTTCCCGACATCGATGGCCAGGCGGACTCGCCCGTCCGGCTCGACCAGTGCGCCGTGGAGATCGAGGCGAGCGTCCGGGTCCCCGGCGGCGAGCGACGCCACGCGAGCCGAGGACTGGCGCCGGCGCGACAATCCGCGTGGCGGCATCGGATCCAGGACGTGCCCACCGACCGGCTCGACGGTCGGACCTCGGCGCAGGACGAAGCGGTCGCCCGGTCGGATGGCGACGGCCTCGGCGAGGCGGACGATCCCCGCCGCTCGGCCGTCGGGCAGGGTCAGGGCGTCCCAGCCGGCCCGGCCCACGACCGCGTCAGCGGCGGCCGTCGCGACATGGAGCCGGCCACGGGCCCGGTCGGCGACCGGCGCCCGGAACACGGCCAGCATGCGGTCCGTCGCGACGACCGTCGGATCGGTGGTGAGGGCGACGCCGCGATGGAGCCGGTGAGCGTCGATGCCGGCAAGGTTGAGCGCCACGCGACCGCCGCCGGCGACCCGATCGACCGGCTGCCCGTGGACCTGGATCTCGCGGATGCGCGCCTCCCCGCCACCGGGCACGACGCGCAGGCGATCACCGGTCGCCAGCGGGCCGCCGCGGAGCGTGCCGGTCACCACGATGCCCCGGCCGCGGACCGTGAACACCCGGTCGACGGGCAGGGTCGGCGGTCCCTCCCGTGCGGATTCGCCCTGTCGGGCGGCGATGTCGACGAGCGCCGAGTGCACGGCGTCGAGACCCGCGCCGGTCGTCCCCGACACGGGTAGCACCGACACGCCGGCCAGGGCCGTCTCGGCGAGGACCGCCCGGGTCGCCCTGACGACGTCATCGACCCGCGCCGGATCGACCGCGTCCGTCTTGGTCACCACGGCCAGGCCGTCGCCGATCCCGAGCGCATCGAGCAAGGCCAGGTGTTCGAGCGTCTGGGCGCGCGGGCCGTCGTCGGCCGCCACGACGAGGAGCGCGGCGTCGATCTCGCCGGCCCCGACGAGCATGTTGCCGATGAGGCGGTCGTGACCCGGCACGTCGACGAAGTCGATCGCTCGACCGTCGTCGAGCGCGAGGTGCGCATAGCCGACGTCGATGGTCATCCCGCGCCGGCGCTCCTCCGGCAGCCGGTCGGCGTCGATCCCGGTCAGCGCGCGGAGCAGGGTCGTCTTGCCGTGGTCGATGTGGCCGGCCGTGCCGACGACGATGGTCATCGAGCGATCACGGGGTCGTGGCCAGCGCCCGTCCGATGGCGGCCGTCAACGACCGGTCCTGGCCTGCGTCAACCGTCCGCAGGTCGAGCACGACCCGGTCATCGTCGATCCGGGCGATGACGATCGGCGTCGCGCCGCGGAGTGCATCCGCCAGCCGGCGAGTCGAGCGGGCCGACAGGGCGAGACCGGCCGATGGCAGCGTCTCGCCGGGAAGTGAGCCGCCGCCGACGGTCGACCGGACGTCGACGACCGCCGCCCGCTCGCCGAGCTCATCCGCCGCCGTCCGAGCGCGGGCGCGGAGCACCTCGAGCGGCATCGCGAGCATTCGCCAGATCGGGATGTCGGTCATCGCCCGGCCCGCCCGATACGCTCCGAGCGTCGCCACGACGGCGGCCATCGTGACCTTGTCGGGCCGTGTCGCCCGCGCCAGCGGATCGCGCCGGAGGCGCGCCACGAGATCCGCCCGACCGACGATGAAGCCGGCTTGCGGGCCGCCGACGAGCTTGTCGCCGCTGAACGTCACGACGTCCGCGCCGGCGGCCAGCCGTTCGCTGGGCATGGGTTCGTGCGCCAGGCCCACGGTCGCCGTGTCGAGCAACGCTCCGCTCCCGAGGTCGTCGATGACGATCGCCCCGTGCCGGTGGCCGATCTCCGCGAGCTCGGCCGGGTCCGGTGACTCGGTGAAGCCGGTCATCGTGAAGTTCGATGGGTGGACCCGGAGGACGGCTCGCGCGCGTCCCGTGGTCAAGGCTGCCTCGAAATCCGCGGCCCGCGTCCGGTTCGTCGTCCCGACCTCGACCAACCGTGCGCCGGCACGTCGGATGATCTCCGGGATCCGGACACCGCCGCCGATCTCCACCAGCTCGCCGCGTGAGACGGCCACGGCGCCACCCCGTCCGACGAGCCCGACCGCCAGCGCGAGCGCGGCCGCGTTGTTGTTGGTGACGAGCGCGTCCTCGGCGCCGGTCAGCGCGACGAGGTGATCCTCCGCGAGACGGGCCCGCGCCCCGCGGCGGCCGGTGGATCGGTCGAGCTCCAGGAGGAGGTAGTCCCCCGCCGCCGCCACCGCCGCATCGATGGCCGCCGACGACCACGGCGCACGCCCGAGATTGGTGTGGATGACGACGCCGGTCGCGTTGATGACCGCGTCGACGCGGTCGGTCGCCAGCAGCTCCAGTCGCGCGGCGGCCGCGGCGGCCAGGTCGGCGGCGGGCCGCGGCGCGGCGCCATCGGCGAGGGCGAGCCGCTCCTCGTCGACGACCGCTCGAGCGGCCGCCGTGAGGGCGACCGGATCCGTGTCGTCGCGACCGGCCCGCAGGCCGGCCAGGACGCGTTCGACGCTCGGCGGGCGGGGTCGACCGGTCGATGGCTTCGTCGCCAAGGGTCCTCCGTGGCGGGAACGCGTGGGAGTCGAACCCACCACGCCGCACCGGGTGCGGCGTCACCGGTGTTGAAGACCGGGAGGCCCACCGGGACCCATCCGCTCCCTGGATGATGGTAAACGGACGCCCGGGATCGCCGGTGCGGGCGGGAGGGCCTTCGCGGCGGCGATCCCCGTCGTCCGACCACGTGCGGGCCAGCGGACGGCCGGTCCCTCGTATCATCGGGCGATGACGACGCTCGACGAGACCCCAGCGATCCGCTTGACCGAGCTGACCGATTGCGGCGGTTGCGCGGCCAAGCTCGGGGCGGATCTGCTGGCCGAGGCGCTGAGCGGGCTGGGCGCGGAAGCGGCCGCCGGCACGACGGACGCCGATACGGCCCTCATCGCCGGGCTGACACCGCCCGACGACGCGGCCGCCTACCGGATCAGTGACGACCTGGCGGTCATCGGCACGCTCGACTTCTTCCCACCCCTGGTCGACGACCCGCGGACCTACGGCGAGATCGCCGCGGCCAACGCGCTGAGCGATGTGTTCGCGATGGGCGGCCGCGTCCTGTTCGCCCTGTCGATCGCGGCCTTCCCTGAGGAGTTGCCGCGGGAGGTCCTGGCCGAGATCTTCGCGGGCGCGTCCGCGAAGGTCCGGGAGGCCGGAGGCACGCTGGCCGGCGGCCACACGATCCGCGATCCGGAGCCGAAATACGGGCTCGCGGTCATCGGGGCGGGGCACCCGGATCGGCTCCTGCGCAAGGGTGGCGCCAAGCCGGGTGACGTCCTCGTCCTGACGAAGCGGCTCGGCACCGGGCTGCTGGTCAGCGGCCATCGCCAGGAGCGGACAGCGGCGGCGGATCTGGACGTCGCCATCGACGGGATGCGGACGCTCAATCGCGCCGCCGCGGAGGTCCTCGTGGACCGCGGTGTCCGCGCCGCGACGGACGTGACCGGGTTCGGCCTGGTGGGTCACGGCCTGGAGATGGCCCGTGCCTCGGGGACCCGGTTCGTCTTCGAGGCGGATGTCCTGCCCGCCTTGCCCGGCGCCCTGGACCTGGCAGCGGCGGGCGTCGAGACCGGCGGGGCGGCCCACAACCGGCGGTACGCCGCGGCGGACCTGACGGTCGCCAACGTCGTCGCGCCGGAGGTCGTGACGCTGGCCCACGATCCGCAGACCTCGGGTGGGCTGCTGGCGGCGATCCCGGCCGCCGATGTCGATGACGTGATCCGGGCCCTCAACGCCGCTGGCGTCCAGGGCTGGCGGGTAGGTCGCGTGGAAGCCGGCGACCCCGGGGTCGCGCTCCGCTAGGTCGGAATCGGACCCGGGGATCGGCCGACCGGCGAGCTACGCGGTCGGCGCCTCGGTCTCGTCGGGCGATCCGGTCGCGCTCGCGGTCGGCGAGGCGGCCTCGTCATCGGCGAGCAGCCGGTACAGGCGGCGTCGCGCGTCGGCGAGGACCCCCCGGGCCTCCTCGACGGCGGACGGCGAGCCGACTCGACCCACCTGCATCGCCGCGGCGGCGAGCTCGCGACTCAGGCCGCGCAGGTCGTCGTGACCGCCCCGGCCGCCGGTCCAGGCACGCTCGCCGGGGAGGGCGCCGGCCGCGGTCCGACCGGCGTCGGTCAGCTGGAACGTGCGGCGGCCGTCGAGCTCGTCACCGCTGATCAGCCGCTCGTCCTCGAGCTGCTGGAGGGTCGGATAGATGGAACCCGCGCTCGGGCGCCAGCGGCCGCCGCTGCGCTGCTCGAGCTCCTGCATGATCTGGTAGCCGTGCATCGGGGCTTCGGCGAGGAGCGCGAGGATCGCCTCGCGAAGGGCGCCACGCCGGGCTTGATGGCGGAGGCCGCGTGGGCCGGGTCCGCCAGGTCGCCCGTGCCGGCCGTGGCCGTGCAGGCCGCGGGGGCGATCGCTGGGCGCTTGATGGAAGGGATGCGGCCGGCCTCGATGGCCCAGGCCGCGGATGGTGCGTTCGCGCATGTGGTCGAACAGTCTCCTTTGTGGATGGTCGCGCTTGATTGCGCACTATCACGATATATCGAGTTATGGCGTTTGTCAACCCTCTCGCGCCTCTTCGTGGTTCCGATGCCTGCGGCGGGCCTGCGCCGCGCCGCGCCGCGCTAGCGCAGCCGGACGATCGCCCCCGCGACCGTGGCCAGGGCGGAGATGGGGATCTGCGGCGCCATCGCCCAGGCCATGCCTTGGGCGACCATCACCGCGGCCTCCTCCACCGCGATCACGCCCGAGTCATCGATCCGCCGGTTCGTCGTCGCCGGCCCGCGCTCACGGGGCCGCCTCGCTCGCGTCGGCGGAGCGCTGGCCGATGATCACTTCGATCCCGTCCGGGTCGACGACGCGGGCGACGCGCTCGCCCCACGCCTGATCACTCCGGCTCAGCGGTGATCGTCGTACCGACGGCGCGCAGTCGCTCGACCAGCGCGTCGACGTCGTCCGTGTAGACCCACAGGGCGACCGCGCGCGGGCCCTCGCCGGCCGATGCCGACGGCCCGCCGATCCCGAGGTGGCTCGACCCGAGGTCCAGGCCGACATAGACCGGCGCGCCCTCCGGCCCGGGCCACTCGAAGGCGACCGTCCCGCCGAGCAGATCGCGCCAGAAGGCCAGCGAACGCGGCACGTCGACGGCGTTGATGATCGGGAACAGCTGGCTGATCACGGCGAAACCTCCGCGGGCTCGAGACATGGCCATCTTGCCCGCGCTTCTTGGTTGGCCGCCAACGCATGGCCCGTTCATCCCATGCGAGGTCTCTGCAAGGCCCATCCGATCGGTGCAGGGCGCGGCAGTGTCGGCGCCTCGGGGATGCTGGCTCCGATGGACAGCCGATCAGCGGCACGCGCCGAGCACGACCCGTCAGACGCGGCACCCGATCAGGACCGGCCGCCGCACGGCGTCGCCGGTCGACTCGTCCACGGGTTCCGCAAGCACGACGTCTCCGGGCTGTCTGCCGAGATGGCGTTCCGCTTCCTGTTCGCGGTGTTCCCGTTCAGTCTGTTCGTGGCCGCCCTCGGGGCGACCGTCGCGGGCTGGCTGCGCGTCGACGATCCGGCCGGGTCGATCGTCGGTGCCCTGGGTGACAACCTTCCGGCCGAGATCGCCGCCGCGGTGCGCCCTGAGCTGGAGCGGCTCCTGACGACGGCCCGTACCGACCTGGTCTTCATCGGCGCGCTCGCCGCCTTGTGGGCGGCGACCGGCGGGACCAACGCCCTGGTCAAGGGCATCCATCGAGCGTACGACGTCGACGAGCAGCGGCCATTCCTGCTGCGCTACGCGATCGCGGTCGGCCTGACGATCGTGGGCGCCGTCGGCCTCATCGCATCATTCGTGACCATCGTCGGCGGGGCGATGGTGACCGAGGAGCTTGCCGAGCGCCTCGGTCTTGGCGCCGAGGCTTGGGGAATCCTGCAATGGCTCCGTTGGCCGGTCGTCTTCGCGGCCCTGATCGTGGCCGTCAGCATCCTGTATCGGTACGCGTCGAGCGTCGTCGTCCCGTGGCGCTGGATCATCAGCGGGGCGGTGGTCTTCGCGTTGGGCTGGCTGCTGGCGACCGCCGGACTGGCGCTTTACGTCCTGAACGTCGCCGACTACGGCGCGACCTACGGCTCGCTTGGCGGGGTCATCGTCCTGATGCTCTGGTTCTACGTGACGGCGGCCATGCTCGTCGTAGGCGCCGAGGTGACGGCTGCCCTGACCCGCGAGCGCAGCCCGTCGGCGATCCGGCGACGCGGCGAGGAAGCGGCGGTCGCACGGATCGTCGAGGGAGTGTCCGATCGAGTCCAGAAAGAGGCCAGCCGTCCGGTCCGCGGAGCGACGCGCTGACCTGGCCGCGGTATGACGGACGCGGTTCGCCGTCCGCTCGGCCCGCGCTACACTCCGGTGGTCAACCCCCGCAGGAGGCCGACGCCGGATGGCGAAGCCGTACGTGCGACTGACCCAGCCCCTCGTGCGCGACACGAAGGGGAGCGAGCTCCGTCCCGCGAGTTGGGATGAGGCGCTGGACCGCGTGGTCGCCGGGTTCGGGGCTGCCAAGGCAGCCCATGGCCCGACGACCTTCGGCACCTTCAGCTGCAGCAAGGCGACCAACGAGGTCAACTTCGCAGCCCAGAAGTTCAGCCGGCAGGTCCTGGGCAGCAACAACATCGACAGCTGCAACCGGACCTGACACGCCCCAAGCGTCGCCGGTCTGGCGACCGTGTTCGGTGCCGGTGGTGGCACGAATTCATATCGTGAGGTCGAGGACGCCGATCTGATCGTCCTGTGGGGCAGCAATGCCCGCGAGACCCATCCGATCTTCTTCCACCACGTCCTCAAGGCCGTCAACAAGGGCGCCCGGCTGTACGCGGTCGACCCGCGCCGGACCTCGTCCGCGGAATGGGCGGACGGCTGGCTGGGCCTCGACGTCGGGAGCGACATCGCCCTGGCCAACGCCATCGGACGCGAGATCATCGCGGCCGGGCTGGAGGACGAGCGGTTCATCGGCCACGCCACGGACGGCTTCGAGGCCTACCGGGCCGGCGTCGAGCCCTACACCCTCGAGGTCGCCGAGCGCGAGACCGGCGTCCCGGGCGAGGCGATCCGCGAGCTGGCCCACGCCTTCGCCAAGGCCGACAAGGCGATGATCTGCTGGACGCTCGGGATCACCGAGCACCACAACGCCGTCGACAACGTCCTGTCCCTCATCTCGCTCGTGCTCCTGACCGGGCACGTCGGCCGCTATGGCAGCGGGGTCAATCCGCTGCGTGGCCAGAACAACGTCCAGGGCGGCGGCGACATGGGCGCCCTGCCCGATCGGCTGACCGGGTTCCAGCACGTCGAGAACGACGCGCTCCGGGCCAAGTTCGATGCCGCATGGGGGGTGACCATCCCGCCCAAGCGTGGTTGGCACCTGTCCGGGATGTTCGACGCCATCGAGCGCGGCGACCTGACCGCGGTCTACTGCATCGGCGAGAACCCGGTCCAATCCGAGGCGGACCAGAAGCGGGCGATCCACCTGCTCGAACGCCTCGAGCTGCTGGTCGTCCAGGACCTGTTCCTGACCAAGACCGCGGCCCTCGCCGATGTCGTCCTGCCGGCCACCGCGGCCTGGGCCGAGAGCGAGGGCACGGTCACCAACTCGGAGCGGCGCGTCCAGCGGGTGCGCAAGGCGGTCGAACCGCCACCCGGCGCGCGGGACGACCTGGCCATCATCTTCGAGCTGGCCAACCGGATGGGCCAGGCCTGGGGCGAGCCGGTCGCCGAGCAGGTCTGGGACGAGGTCCGGCGACTCTCCCCGGTCCACGCGGGGATGAGCTATCGACGACTGGAGGAGCTCGGCGGCCTCCAGTGGCCGTGCTACGACGAGGACCATCCCGGCGAGCTCTACCTCCACAGTCGCCTTTGGGAGGACCCGCTGCCGGGCAACCGCGTGCCGTTCGTGCCCGTCGACCACGACCCGCCGGTCGACCGCCTCGACGACGACTATCCGATCCGCCTGACGACCGGCCGACGGCTCGACTCGTACAACACCGGCGTCCAGACCGCCGGGTATACCTCGCCCCTGCGGCGCGGTGAATCGCTCGACATCTCGCCCGAGGACGCGGCGACCTACGGGCTGGCGGAGGGCGAGCTGGTCCGGGTCGTCTCGCGGCGCGGCCAGGTCGAGGCGCCGATCCGCGTCGACGAGTCCCTTCGGCCAGGGCTGACGTTCATGACCATGCATTTCCAGGACGACGTCGCGGTCAACCTCCTGACCATCGATGCGACCGACCCGAAGTCGGGCACGGCCGAGTTCAAGGCCACGGCCATCCGCATCGAGAAGCTCGACGCGCCGGTCGCGGTCTGAGCGGAGCCGCCTGCTGCCGATGGCCCGGACGCTCGACGGTCTGATCGTCCTGGACCCGGACGCGGGTGACGCCTTCGCGTCGATGGATGTCGTCCGCAAGTCGAGTGCGGCGGATGGCGACGGCCGGTGGGGCGTGGTGATCGTCCGCGGCCAGCCGGGCGAGGGTGGCCGGACCCACGTCCACCGCGGCGAAGCCGAGGGCTTCTTCGTGCTCGAAGGCCAGATCGAGTTCCTCGGCGCCCGGAGCACGACGCCGATGCGACCCGGCGCCTTCGCCCTCGTGCCGCCGGACACGGAGCACGGCATCCGGATCGTCGGGGACGGGCCGGCGGCCTGGCTGGCCATCTGGCCCGCCGCCCTGGATGGCCTCCCGGAGGCGCTCGAACAGCTGACCGCCGAGGCGGCGGACGCGCCGACGATCGCCGCCCTTCGCCGACAGCACGGCATCGAACCCGGGCGGAAGCGCTGACGGGGTCCTTACCACGAGGCGGTCCCAGCGGAGGTCGTACCATGTCAAGACGGATCATCACCACGGCCGCGGCGCCGTCGGGCACGGCCGCGGGGCGCTTCCCGTACAGCCAGGCCGTCGTCGCCGGCGGCCTAGTCTTCGTCTCCGGGCAAGGTCCCTTCGACCCGGCGACGGGCGCCGTCGTCGGCGAGACGATCCAGGAGCAGACCCGCCAGGCGTTCCGCAACATCCAGGCGATCCTGGAGGCCGCCGGCAGCTCGATGACGCAGGTCGTCAACGCGACCTTCGTGTTGGCCGATCCGGCCGACTTCCCCGGCATGAACGAGGAGTGGGCGGCCTGGTTCCCGGACGATCCGCCGGCTCGGAGCGGCGCCAAGCACCCAGCCCCGGTGCCCGGGTTGCGCATCTCCATCGCGGTCATCGCTGACGCCGGCTGACCCGACCCGGCTTTCACCCGAACCGAGTGACACCCTGGCCGCGCGCGTCGCGCATCATGCACGTTCACGGAGGTGCATGATCCATGGCGACCAAGCCACGAGCCACGACCAAGAAGAGTGCGGCCAAGCCGTCGAAGGCGAAGGCCACCAAGGACGCCGCCAAGCTGGCGCGCGTCGCCGCTGACGCCGAGGCGCTCGACGGCGCCGCACGCGTCATCGAGGGCGTCGACGTCGTCGGCGCGGCCGCCGGGGCCGCCCGAGCCGGGCGGGAGCTGACCCTCGAGGGCGCTGGCGACCTGACTCGCGGTGTCGACGAGACGATCGTCGCCGAGCGCGTCACCGCCTTGGCCGACGTCGTCGCGGCGGCCGGCATCAGCGACGCTGAGCAGGGCGCCGAACTCGTCGCCACGTCGTCCGACATCGCGCTCATCGGCGCCGTCGTCGGGGCGATCAGTGCCGACGACCTGGACCGCGGCCTGGCCATCGCCCGCGTCGGCGGCGAGATGAGCGCCGCAGCGGCCGTCGTGTCTCGTGTCGGGATGCCGGTCCTGGCCGCGTTCCTGGCCGACCGCGGCGACCAGCTCCTGGGCCTATCCGTCGACGCCATCGTGCGTGCCGGCGGGACCCGGGCCATCGCCCGGGCGCTGGCTGACACAAGCGAGCGCGTCGCGGCGATGGGCGAGCTCGAGGAGGCCGAAGGCATCGCCCGGCTGGTCGTCGCCCAGGGCCTGGCCGAGCGTGGCGAGGAGCTCGCCGACGAGGGAGCCTCGCTGGCCTTCGAGGGCGCGGAGTCGATGAAGATCGGCGAGAGCCTGCGGAGCACCGCGGTCAACGTCGCGTCCGAGGGGGTGGCCGAGATCGCCCAGGGCTCCGAGGAGATCGGCTCGGCCGGGGCGCTCGCCGACGTCGCCGACGAGCTGTCGTAGTCCGCTGACGGCGGCGGGAACGGCCAGACCGGCTTTCCCGCCGCCTCGCTACACTCGGGCGCGATGGATCTCCACGTCATCGGGCCGCTTGCCTCGCCCGCCGAACGAGCGGCCGTGGACAGCGTCCTCGGACCGCCCGAAAGCGGCTGGGTCGGGGGTCCACGACGGCCCGGGGTGGACGGGCGGGCGGCCCGCGGCGGTCACGAGATCCGCGCCCGACGGTCGCAGCTCCTGCCGGCGCTCCACGCCGTGCAGGATCGGATCGGGTGGATCAGCCAGCCTGCCCTGAACTACATCTCGCGGCGCCTGGCCGTGCCCCCGGCGGAGGCCTACGGCGTCGCGACGTTCTATGCGCTGTACGCGACGACGCCCCGGCCGCCGGTCGTCGCCCATGTCTGCGACGACATCGCCTGCCGAGTCGCCGGGGCGGAAGGGATCTGCGCGGACCTGGAGCGCGCGGTCGGGCCGGAGGGCGAAGCCGCCCGTGACGGCCGGATCGGCTGGAAGCGATCGCCCTGCCTGGGCCTGTGCGACCTCGCGCCCGCGGCACTCGTGACCGCGGCCGGCGAGACGGCGCTGCGGTCGACCATCGCGCCCGTCGATGCCGTCGGCGTGGTCGCCGCGTTGGAGCGGGCATCCGGGACACGGACGGCGTCGCGCCAGGTCCAGGCGGGCCAGCGGGAGCTCCGTCTCCTGCGCCGCGTCGGGGCAAGCGATCCGTCATCTCTGGACGCGTACCGCGCCGACGGTGGATATCGGGCGCTCGCTCGAGCGTTCGAGCTCGGCCCGCAGGGCGTCATCGAGGAGGTCACGGCGTCCAAGCTCATGGGTCGTGGTGGGGCCGCGTTCCCGACGGGTCGCAAATGGGCCGCGGTCGCGCCCCAGCCCGCGCAGCCCCACTACCTCGTGTGCAACGCCGACGAATCCGAACCGGGGACGTTCAAGGACCGGGTCATCCTCGAAGGCGACCCGTTCGCGATCATCGAGGCGATGACCATCGCGGCGTACGCGACCGGCGCCAGCCGCGGCTACCTCTATCTTCGCGGGGAATACCCCGAGGCCGAGGCCATCGTCTCGACCGCCATGGGCGTGGCCCGCGCCGCGGGCCTCCTCGGATCCGACATCCTGGGCAGCGGATCCGACTTCGACATCGAGCTTCGGCGCGGGGCCGGCGCGTACATCTGTGGCGAAGAGACCGCGCTGTTCGAGTCGATCGAGGGCAAACGCGGCGAGCCCCGCAACAAGCCACCCTTCCCGGTCGAGGTGGGGCTGTTCGGCAAGCCGACGGTCGTCAACAACGTCGAGACCCTGGCCAACGTCCCGCTCATCCTCACGATGGGCGGCGAGGCGTACGCGGCCATCGGCACGGAGGGCTCGACCGGTCCCCGGCTCTTCTGCCTGTCCGGGAACGTGGAACGGCCGGGCGTCTACGAGGTCGAGTTCGGAGCGACGCTCCGCGACCTCATCGAGCTGGCCGGTGGGGTGCCGGCCGGGCGGGCGATCCGGGCGATCCTGCTGGGCGGGGCCGCCGGCGTGTTCGTCGGGCCGGACCAGCTGGACCTGCCGCTGACCTTCGAGGCCACCCGCGCCGCGGGCGCGACCCTCGGCTCGGGCGTGATCATGGTCTTCGACGAAACCGTCGATCTTGTCGACACCCTCCGTCGGGTGGCCCAGTTCTTCCGCGACGAATCGTGCGGGCAGTGCGTCCCATGCCGGGTCGGCAGCGTCCGCCAGGAGGAGCTTCTGGCCCGCTTGGCCGCCGGCTCACGTGTCCGCTCCCGAGACGACGAGCTGGTCCTCCTGCGCGAGATCGGCCAGGCGATGCGCGACGCGTCGATCTGCGGGCTCGGCCAGACCGCCTCGTCGGCGATCGAGTCCGCGCTTCGCCAGCCCGGGTTGGTGGCGCTGTGACCGACGACCGGGATCCCAAGCGCCACGACCACGAGCTCGGGCACGACCGGGAGGCGGGGCACCGCGAGCACGTGCCCGGGCACGAGGAGCTCGAACTGGCGTTCGACCACGAGCACGAGGGCCTGTCGTCCGGGCGCGATCCGGCGCCGCACGAGGACGCCCCGCACTTCGGCGAACCGCCGGCCGCCCAGCCGCTGACCGAGATCATCCTGACCCCGCCAGCCCGGGCCTCGCGGCCCCCGGCGCCGCCGCCGGTCGAGGCGCCGCCGCCCATCAGCCTCACCGTCGACGGGGAGGCGGTGAGCGTCCCGGCCGGCTCGACGATCCTCGACGCGTGTCGGGCGCAGGGCATCGACACGCCGACCCTGTGCTACGCCGAGAACCTGACGCCGGTCAACGTCTGCCGCGTGTGCGTCGTCGAGGTCGCCGGCTCGCGTGTCCTCGCCCCGGCCTGCTCGCGCAAGGTCGAAGCCGGGATGGACGTCCAGACCGACTCCGAGCGGGTCCGCCTGTCGCGCAAGGTCGTCCTGGAGTTCCTCGGGTCGTCAGTCGACGTGTCCCTCGCCGGCCCGGCCCAGCCCGACGGGACGATCCACGACTACATGGCCCGCTACGCCGCGGATCCCGGCCGGTTCGGTGCGCCGGCGGCGCCCGCCGCGGCCGGCGAACGCGACGCCCGCGACGCCGGCCACCACCATGCCCCATCCGCGGAGGCGGCCGCCTTCGCGGCGACCGTTGCCCAGCCGACGAAGGTCGACAACGACCTCTACGTCCGGGACTACTCGAAATGCATCCTCTGCTACAAGTGCGTCGAGGCCTGCGGGGAGGACGCCCAGAACACGTTCGCCATCGCGGTCGCCGGCCGCGGCTTCGATGCCCGGATCTCGACCGAGCAGGCCGTCCCGCTGCCCGAGTCGGCCTGTGTCTACTGCGGCAACTGCATCGGGGTCTGCCCCACCGGCGCGCTCATGGCCAAGCCCGAGTACGACATGCGTGCGGCCGGCACGTGGGACCCATCGCAGCAGACCGTCACCGAGACGATCTGCCCGTACTGCGGCGTCGGCTGCGCGGTCGAGCTGCACGTCCAGGATGACCGGATCCTCAAGGTCACCTCGCCGCTCGACTCGTCCGTGACCGAGGGGCATCTGTGCATCAAGGGCCGCTTCGGGTTCGAGTTCGTCAACGAGCGGCCCAAGGCCTGAGCTCACCCGCCCGAAGGCGGGCGGAGATCAGCGAGCCGTGGCGTTCGCCGCGAGGTAGGCCTCCAGGCGGTCCAACAGCGGGATCTGGGTCGGCTTGATGACGCGCCGCGCCGCGGCCGGGTCGAACCAGTCCACGCGGTCGATCTCGGGGACGTCGATCATCCGCCCCGAGCGCGGAGGCCACTCCAGCGCGAACGTGTTGCTCTGGGCGGTCGCCGGGTCCAAGTCGCCCGCCACGGCCCAGGCGACGACCTGCTTGCCGCCCTTCTGGACGATGTCGCCGAGCGGGACGAGGGCGTCGTCGTCGACGAGGATCGGCGACCCGGTCTCCTCCTCGAACTCGCGCCGGGCGACGACCCGCAGATCAGGCTCGCCATCGGGCTCGCCCTTCGGGATCGACCAGTGGCCCTCGTCCTTGCGCGCGAAGTACGGGCCACCCGGGTGGGCGAGGAGGACCTCGAGCACGCCGGCTCGCACCCGGTACAGGACGATCCCGGCGCTGACCCGGGTGCCGGCCACCTCAGCCCCAGCCGGTGAGGTCGCGCAGATCGACCCGCCGATCGTGGCTGTAGACATTGAACCGCTCGCCGCGCAGGAAACCGATGAGCGTCGCGCCGAGGCGCTCGGCCGTCTCGACGGCCAGGTCGGACGGTGCCGACACCGCGCAGATGATGGGGATGCCGGCCACGACCGCCTTCTGGACGATCTCGAAGCTGACGCGACCGCTGACCATCAGGACCCGATCGTGGAGCGGGAGCGCCCCGGCCAGGACCTGCGAGCCGACGAGCTTGTCCAGGGCGTTGTGGCGCCCGACATCCTCGTGGATGGCGAGGAGCTCGCCGGCCGTCGAGAACAACGCGGCCGCATGCAGCCCGCCGGTCTCGTCGAAGGCTCGCTGGGCGGCTCGCAGCGCGTCGGGCAGGGCGATGACGATGCTCCGGGCGATGACCGGCCCGTCCGGCAAGGGGGCACAGCGCAGGGCGATCTCGTCGATCGACGCCTTGCCGCAGATCCCGCACGACGCGGTCGCGATGAAGTGGCGTTCGGCCACCGTGCTGGCGTCGAATGGGCGGGAGAGCCGGACGACGATGGTGTCGTCGGGCTGGCTGAGCGACGCCGGATCGCCGGCCGTCGTCTCGACGACCTCCGGCCCGTCGACGAGCCCCTCCGTCCGCAGGAACCCGATGGCCAGCTCGGCCTCGTGACCGGGCGTTCGCATCGTGACCGCGACGGCGACCGGCTCCTGGCCGGGCCCGGCCGCCCGGATCTCGAGCGGGGCCTCGCCGACGATCCGATCGTCGCGCACCTCGAGGGTGTCGCCCTGGACGGCCACGACCTGCCGCGTCGCGATGTGGCGGGTCGGTGGCACCGTGCCGTTCGTCACTCGAGGCATGTCGCCCCCTCGAGCTCCACGCCCAGGGTCTCGACGTCCCCGAGGGCCGACTGGGCAGCCGCGCTGAACGCCTGGAACCCGGCCGTCGCGTCGCTGAGCTCCGGGGCGTCCATGGCATCCGCCCAGTCGAGGGCGGCGGTCGAGGCGGCGCCCAGGGAATCGGCCACGGTCGCGGCCGCGTGATGCGCGCCCTCGTAGCACGGCGCCGGTGGATTCTCCTCGAGCCAGGCGCGTTGATCCGCGGCGACATCGGCGAGGGACTCGGCGGCCGTCCGGACCTCCCCGGCGGTCATCCCGGCCGTGCTACCCGAGCCGGCGGCCACCAGCTCGCCGACAGCGGCCTCGACCTGCTCGCGCGCCTGGACCATCTGGCCGAGGAAGACCGCGAAGCGGAGTGCTGGCGCCGTGCTCGCACCGGCGCCGCCGCACGCGGCCAACGTCAGGGTCGCGACCAGGACGAGCGATGACCAGCGGATCAGGCGGATGGGCTGCACCACGCGGTCGATGATACGAGCGCCGGCCCGGCAGGGCCGCGCAGGCCCGGCAGGCCGCGCGGGCCCGGCGCGGCCGCGCGGTCAGTCCGGCGGGCGATCCAGGAACACGGCCGAGCCCATCGGGCGAAGGCAATGGGTGGAGCTCATCGCCTGGAGGTAGCCGCCGGCGTTGAGCAACGCGACCATGTCACCCTCACGGACCTCCGGCAACGGGTAGTCCTCAGCGAAGACGTCGCTGGCCTCGTTGATGTGGCCGGCCACGGTCACCGTCGCCGTCCTTGGAGCTGCGGCATCACGACACAGGACCAGCTCCTGGGCGAAGCCGTAGATGAAGTAGGCGCAGTTGACGTTCCAGCCGATGTCCAGCCCGACGAACGTCACGCCGCGCCGGGCCTCGACCGTGACGACCTCACCAAGGAGGATCGCCGCGTCCTTGGTCAACCGGTCGCCCGGCTCGCAGGCGACGGTGACCCCCAGCGGCCCGAGGTGCCGGGCGACGGCCGCCGCGTAGCCGGCCAGGTCCACACCGCGCTCGTCGTCGCGGGCCGGCATCCCCAGCCCGCCGCCGACGTTGACCTCCTCGACCGGATGACCGGCGGCCCTCGCCCGCTCGACGGCCACGACCGCGGCCGGCAGGGCCGCCTCGAAACCGGTCAGACCGTCCGCCAGCCAACCGGACCCGGCATGGAAGTGGATGGTGTCGACGACCAGGCGGTGTCGCGCGGCCGCCTCGAGCGCATCGTCGAACCGCTCGAGCTCGATGCCGAACTTCGTCGGGCGCGCGCCGCTGTACTCGAGGTGGTCGTTGTAGCCGGCGCCCGTGCCCGGATCGACCCGGATGCCGATCCGCGAGCCCGGCGCGCGGCGGCCATAGCGCTCGATCTGGCTGATCGCGTCGAGGTTGATGTGGACGCCGTGCTCGAGGATGACGTCCAGGTCGCGCTCGGAGACATTCGTGCCGGTATAGCTGATCTCGTCGGGGCGCCATCCGCACTCGAGCGCCCGACGGATCTCGCCGGGCGAGCAGGCGTCGATGCCGACCGAACCTGGCTGGCCGGGCGCGCCGAGCCCGCGGAAGACCTCCAGGACCTCGGGCGCCGGGTTGGCCTTCAGGGCGAAGCGGATCCGGTACGGCAGGCCGGTCGCGTCGAACGCCGCGGCCAGGTCCCGGGCGTTCTCCGCGAATCGCCGACGGTCATAGACGAAGCACGGCGTGCCCTCGCGGCGGGCGATGGCCTCGGCGTCCTGGCCGGCGATGCGCAGGCGGCCCCGGCCGTCGACCTCGAGCCCCCGCCGGACCCACCAGGGCGCGGCGACCAGGGTCACGCGCCGCTGTGGACGACGCCGTCGCGACCGACCCAGCGGTTCGGTCCCGGCTCCACGTCGACGCCGACGGCCTCGACGAGCCGGCGCGACGCCTCGGCGATCTCGGCCACGGCCGCGTCGAACGCGTCACGGTTCTTGACGGATGGCTCCCGGAAGCCGCTGAGCTTGCGGACGTACTGGCGGGCGGCTGCCTCCAGTTCGCCGGTCGTCGCCGCTTCCCCGGGACGACGCAGGGTCTTGATGCTGCGGCACATACCCGTACGGTAGGCCGCGGGGGCGAACCTCGCCACCTCGTCCCGCGGGTCGTCCCCGCGCACGCCCGCCGACCGACCTATCCTGCGCCGCATGACCACCGATCCGCCGCCGGCCGATCCGCAGGTCGCGGCCATCGTGGCGGCGCTGGGCATGCGGCCACACCCCGAGGGCGGCTGGTACGTCGAGACGTGGCGAGCCCCGGAGCCGCCCGGTGGCGGGCGGCCCACCGCCAGCACGATCCTGTTCCTCCTGGCCGCTGGCGAACGCTCGCACTGGCATCGCGTGGACGCGGCCGAGGTCTGGCAATGGTCCGCCGGCGCCGCGCTCGATCTGCAGGTCCACGAGGCCGGCGAGGCCACGACTCGGACGATCCGCCTCGGCGGTGACGTCATCGCCAGCGAGACGCCTCAGGCGGTGGTCCCGGCCGGCGCGTGGCAGGCGGCGCGGCCGGTCGGCGCGTGGGCGCTCGTCGGGTGCATCGTCGCCCCGGCGTTCACCTTCGAGGGCTTCGAGCTGGCGCCGCCCGACTGGTCGCCCGACGCGGCGCCCGACGGCGAGGGCGACTGATGGCCAAGCCCGCGACGCTCGACCTGCGCCGCCTCAATCGGGCGACGCTCACGCGCCAGGGCCTCATCCGGCGGATGAGCGGCACGCCGGCCGAGGCGATCGGCTCGCTCGCCGGCCTCCAGGCCCAGCACGCCGACCAGCCCTACATCGCCCTCTGGTCGCGCCTGGCCGGGATGTCCATCGGGGCGCTCCAGACCGCCATCGACCGCCGCCAGGTCGTCCGGGCCACGGTCATGCGCTCGACCCTCCACCTCCTCGAGGCGTCCGACGTCGCGGTGTTCGACGCGGCGGTGATCCCCTTCCGGACGGCGACCTGGGGCTCGATCGCCCGCAGGGCGGGTTTCGATCTGGCGAGCGTGCAGCGAGCGCTCGTGGCGTTCTGCGAGGAACCGCGGACGATCGACGAGATGGAGACCTATCTCGAGACCATCGCGCCCGACCGGGAGCTGGCCAAGGTCGTGCCCGGCGGCGTGCGCCACGCGGTGTTCCGGATGGCCAGCAGCGGCGGCGGCCTCGTCCACGTCCCGCCGAGCGGGTATTGGGGTGAGCACGGGCGGAATCGGTACGTGGCCGCGCACGTCTGGCTGGGCAAGCGCTGGCGCCAGATGGAGCCCGCTGCGGCGACCGTCGCCGCCATCGAGCGCTACCTCGCCGCCTACGGACCGGCGTCACAGGCCGACATCGCGAAGTGGCTCGGCCAGCCCCGGGTCGGCGTCCTGAGGACGGCCATCGAGGACCTCGGCGACCGGATCGACCACCTGAAGGCCGACGACGGCCGCGACCTGGTCGACGTCAAGGGTGGCCGACGCCCGGACGGTGACATCGACGCGCCGCCGCGGTTCCTGTCGCGCTGGGACAGCGTCCTCATCTCGTACGCGGATCGCGACCGGATCCTGCCGTCCGAGCATCGCGCGGCGGTGGTCAAGAAGAACGGGGATTTCCTGCCCACCTTCCTCGTCGACGGTTTCGTCGCCGGCCTCTGGGCGGTCGAGGCGAAGCGCGGCCGCGCGACGATCCGCCTGACGCCGTTCGCTCGGCTGGCGGCCGCGGACCGGGATGGCCTGGAGGCCGAAGCGGCCCGGCTGGTCCGGTTCATCGAACCCGAGGCGACGGCGCACGACGTGGTCATGGCCTAGTCCGGGTTCGGCTCAGCTACCGGTCTTGTAACGCCACTTGATGGGGCCGGTGAAGCAGTGATCGAGCTTCTTGCAGGCGGCATAGGTCAGGTCGAAGATCCGGCCGCTGACGAACGGACCACGGTCGACGACGGGCACGGTCAGGGTGACCCCGTCGTGCCGGAAGGTGACGAGCGTGCCGCATGGCAGCGTCCGGTGGGCCACGCCGACGAGTCTGCGGGTCATGGTCTGGCCGCAGGCCGTCCCGTTGCCGATGAGCCCCGGGCCGTACCACGAGATCTCGGGGTCGCGGTGCCATGGGTTCTTGCGGATCGTCCCGCGGTCGGCTTCGGGCTGGGCAGCACGAGGTCGAGCCTGAGGCGGCTCCGGGCGCTGGGCTGGCTCGAACAGGGTCGAGTCGTGATCCAGGTTCCCATCAGAACGGGCCCCCGGATCGAGGGGTTGGATCGTCATCACCGGCCCACGGACAGACGCATCGACCGTCACGGTCGCGAAGCGTTCGGTGGCGGGGGTCGGGGCGGGACTCGGGGCCCGCGAACCCACCGGTCCGGGGACGGCGACCGGGGCGAGCAGTGCGATGAGCGCCATACTCGCGACGACCCTGGGGCGTCGCACGTCTGTGCAACCGTAGCATCGATGGGCCTCGAACGCAGGTTTCGTCAGGCTTCGTGACCATTTCGGATCCATGCCAGACTCCACCAGAGTGCACCGGACCGACCTGCCGCTGACCGTCCCCTTCGACCTCCTGCGGACCTTGGCCCCGCTCGTCCGCGGCCAGGGTGACCGGACGATCCGCGTGCGCTCGACGCGAGCGTGGTGGGCGACGCGGACGCCCGCCGGCCCGGCGACCCTTGCCCTTCGCCACGAGCCCGGTCGCCTCGTCGCCGAGGCTTGGGGACCGGGCGCCGACGAGGTCCTCGCGCGCGCGGCCCGGGTCGTCGGCGTGGATGCCGATGGACGCGGCGTCGACGAGTTGGGTGACGACCCCGATCCTCGGATCCGGCGCCTGGGCCAGCGATTCCGAGGCGTCCGCCTGACCCGGACAGCGGCCGTCCTGGACGCCCTCGTCCCGGCGATCCTCGAGCAGAAGGTGACGGGCACCGAGGCGCATCGCGCCTGGAACGGCCTCGTCCGGCGCTATGGCGAGGATGCGCCCGGACCGGATGCGGGCACGGCGGGCCTCCGTCTGCCACCGTCGGCCGCCGTCCTGGCTGCCCTGCCCTATCACGCCTACCACCCCTTCGGGATCGAGCAGCGACGCGCCGAGCTCATCCGACGGGTCGCGGCACGCGCGGCGTGGTTCGAGGCCATCGTCGACCTGACCCCGGCGGCCGCCGGCGCACGCCTGCGGTCGGTCCCGGGGATCGGCCCGTGGACGGCCGCCGAGGTGACGGTCCGGGCCCTGGGCGATGCCGACGCGGTCAGCGTCGGGGACTTCCACCTGCCCCATCTCGTGGCGTTCGCCCTGGCCGGTGAGCCGCGGGCGACCGACGACCGGATGCTGGCCCTCCTGGCGCCGTGGGCCGGTCAACGGGCGCTCGTCGTCCGGGCGCTGGAGCTGAGCGGGGTCCGCGCTCCGCGCTACGGGCCGCGGCTGGCCCCGCGGCAGATCGCCGACCTGTAGGTCGGGCCTAGCCGGACCGAAACCGGATTCGACATCTGAGCGTATCGTTGACTTGATGACGACTTCTCGGCGGCGGGCGACGCGTGCGCTCGGCCTCCTCCTGGGCCTGCTCCTGCTGGCGGCGGCCGCGCCCATGTCGGCCGGCGCCGCGCCCAGCCACACGGTCCGGGTCGGGTCCAGCCGCGACTTCGTCGCCCAGAAGAACTTCGTGCAGTGCGTCGGCGCGAGCATGCAGATGATGCTCAACATGATCGAGCCCGGCCGTGACGGGTCCGCCCGGACCCAGCTCCGCCTGCAGCGGCTCGCCCGGGACTGGAGCGGTCCGCGGCCCGGCGGCGGCCAGCGCCAGGGGGCCAGCGTCCGAGGCTGGGCCTCGGGGCTGAACATCATGGGCGCCGGTCCGTACCGCCTCCTCGGAACGACGACGCTGAACCAGGCCCTCAAGGCGGCCGCCCGGGCCATCGCCCGGACCGGGAAGCCGGTCGGGCTGCTCGTGTGGCGCGGGCGTCACGCCTGGGTGATGAGCGGCTTCACCGCCACGGCCGACCCGCTCAAGACCAACAAGTTCCGGGTGACCCGCGCCATCGTCCACGACCCGCTCTACCCGCACGGCTCGTCGATGTGGGGCCCCAGCCCGCGACCGGGCGAGGCGATCACCCCGGCCGTCCTCGGTCGTCAGTTCGTGCCGCGCCGGATGTCCACGCGCTGGCTGAACATCCCGGGCTTCATGCCCAGCAAGCTCGGGGGCAAGTACGTGCTCGTCCTGCCCTTCCTCATCGATCCCGAGCGCGCGTCCTCGTTCCGCTAACCGACCGGCACGTCGCGTAGGCGGTGCACGGCCGCCGCCAGCCGGCTGACGGCCTCGGGCGTCATCGGATCCAGGGCGACGATCAGGTCGTCCGTCCCCTCCGCCGCGTGGGCGGCCAAGCCGCGCACGACCTCCGCCTCCGAGCCGGTGATGGCTCGTTCCGGACGGGTCGGCTCCGTCCCGTCCGTCTTGACGATGAGGTCGGGGTACCAGACGTTGACGCCGACCGTGATGCCGAGCGTCGCCGGGTCGCGCCCGACCGTCGCGCAGGCGGCCATGAGATCCGCTCGGACCCCGGCCAGGCGCTCGTCCGGCTCACCGAACCAGGCGAGATTCCAGCTGTCCGCATGGCGCGCGGTCAGCTCCAGCATGCGGGGCCGCTTGGCCGCGATGAGGATGGGCAGATCCGGCCGGGCCGGCGGGCGCAGGACGGCGTCGGTCGCCTTGACCCAGCGGCCATCCAGGTCCGCCCGACCATCGCGGATCAGCGATCGGATGATCGTCAGGGCCTCCTCGAACCGCCCGACCTTGTGGTCGGTCGGGTAGCCGAAGGCCTCGTACTCCGGGTCGTGCCAGCCGCAGCCGATGCCCAGGATGAGCCGGCCGTCCGAGATGTGGTCGAGGGTGGCGGCCATCTTGGCCAGGAGCGCCGGATTGCGGAACGCCGTGCACATGACGATCGTCCCGAGCTGGACCCGGTCGGTCGCCTCGGCGATGGCCGACAGGATCGTCCAGCACTCGTGGATGCCGGTCGTCTCCCCGTCGGACCGGAACAACAGATGGTCGTAGATCCAGACCGAATCGAGGCCCTCGTCCTCCGCCGCTCGAGCGACGGCCCGGATCTCGCGGTACGACGGGACACCGTCCGGGCCGTCCTCCTCGCCGATGGGCAGCACCACTCCGACCCGCATCGCGCCTCCTGTCATGCCTGCTCCGCGTATGGTGGCGGTAGCCTACCCGGAGGACCGCCATGCCGACGTTCGAGAAGTCACCACCCGAGCTCATCGAGCGATTCGAGACCGTGGCCGCCCGCCACCCGGAGGCGCAGCGCCGCAAGATGTTCGGCTATCCGGCGATGTTCATCGGGGGCCACCTCGTCACCGGTCTGTTCGCGGATCGCTGGATGATCCGGCTCCCCGACGACGACCTGGCGGCCTTACTGGCCCTCCCCGGAGCCACACCGTTCTCGCCGATGGCCGGCCGGACGATGTCCGGCTACGGGACCTTGCCGGTGGATGTCGTGGCCGACGACACGGCCCTCGACGAGTGGCTCGGTCGGGCTATCGCCCACGCCCGGACACTCCCGCCCAAGTGACCACCCGGCCGATCGGCACGTGACGCGCGCCCCCTCGACCCGGCCCGGGATGGGGGCCATCCCGTATCCGGGCGGCACCCTGTTCCGTGTCTGGGCCCCGCATGCCGAGGCGGTCTTCGTGACCGGTACGTTCGACGACTGGGCCGGGACGGCCGTCCCCCTGGCCCGGGACGGTGTCGAGGGCGACGATGAACCCGGCGGCGCCGAGACCTGGTCGGCGGAGGTCGACGGCGTCGAGCCCGGCGCCGAGTACCGGTTCACCATCCGCACACCGGACGGCGACCGCTCGCGCCTGGATCCGCGGGCCAGGCAGGTCACCAACTCGGTCGGCAATGCCGTCGTCTACGACCCGGCCGCGTTCGACTGGGGTGACCACGCGTTCCGGATGCCGGCCTGGGACGACCTGGTCATCTACGAGCTCCACGTCGGGACGTTCACCCGGTCGAGCGATCGGCGGGGCGACTTCGACCGCGCCATCCGCCGACTCGACTACCTGCGCGATCTCGGCATCACGGCTGTCCAGATCATGCCCCCGTTCGAGTTCGCGGGTGATGTGTCGTGGGGCTACAACCCGGCGCATCTCTTCGCCATCGAGTCCGGCTACGGCGGCCCCGATGCGTTCAAGCGCTTCATCCGGGCCGCACACGACCGGGGCATCGCGGTCATCGTCGACGTCGTCTACAACCACCTCGGACCGTCCGACCTCGACCTGTGGCAGTTCGACGGCTGGAGCGAGGACGGGAGCGGCGGCATCTACCTGTACGCCGGTGAACGGGCCATGACCCCGTGGGGCTCGACCCGGCCCGACTACGGCCGCGGCGAGGTCCGGACGTTCCTGCGCGATAGCGCGATGACCTGGCTGGAGGAGTTCCAGTGCGACGGCCTGCGTTTCGACTCGACGCTCTACGTGCGGACCGTCGACGGCCTGACCGACAACGACGCCTCGGCCCTGCCCGACGGCTGGTCGTTCCTGGCCTGGCTCAATGACGAGATCCGGGCGCGCCAGCCGTGGAAGCTGACGATCGCGGAAGATCTCCAGGACGACCCGGCGCTCGTCGTTCCCACGAGCGAGGGGGGCGCCGGCTTCGGGGCGCAGTGGGACGCCGGCTTCGTCCGGCGCATCCGCCATGCGATCACGGCCGCCGACGACGCCGAGCGCGACCTCGGCGAGATCATCACGGCCATCGACGGCGGCGGCCGTGGCCCGGCGCCCACCCGGGTCATCTACACGGAGTCGCACGACGACGTGGCCAACGGGGATGTCCGCATCCCGGAGGCGATCGCGCCCGGTGATGCCGCCAACTGGTGGGCCAAGAAGCGAGCGACCTTGGGCGCCGCGATCGTGTTGACCGCACCCGGCATCCCGATGCTGTTCCAGGGCCAGGAGCTGCTGGAGGATCGCTGGTTCGACGACACGGTCGGCCAGGACTGGTCGAAGGCGGACACCAACCGGGGCATCGTGCGGCTGCACCGTGACCTCATCTTCGACCGCCATGGGGCGGACGGCCTGACCAACGGCCTGCGCGGCACGGGCCTGGCCGTCCTGCATGCGGACGACGAGGCCAAGACCCTGGCCCTCCATCGCTGGCGCGACGGTGGTCCCGGCGATGACACCGTCGTCGTCCTGAACCTGGCCGACCGGACGGTCACCGATCTCCGGATCGCGCTGCCGGGACCGGGCCGCTGGCGGGTCCGGTTCAACGCCGATTCGTCCGTCTACGCCCCGGACTTCGGTGGCCACGAAGCGTTCGATATCGAGGCCGACGACACACCGGTCGGCGAGCACGAGCACAGCGGTCTCGTCTCGGTCGGGCCGTACAGCGTCGTCATCCTGTCCCAGGACCCGTGACCACGCCTGATTTCGTCGCGTGGGCGCTCCCGACGCGCTGGCTGCTACCATCGCGCCGACCCATGACACGTCGACGATCGCTCCTGCCCGGCCTCCTCTTCGCCCTCGTCGGGCTATTGGCGGCCTGCCAGGGGACCGTCGACATCGAGGCCATCCAGAGCGCCGAGCGACCCGAGGTCTGCGTCGCGCAGCTGGCCGTGACCGAGCTCGATCGGGGCCTGGAAGCGGTCAGTCAAGCGGATCCTGCGGCGCTCGCCGACCCCGAGAGCCCGGAGCATGCCGAGGCGGTCCAGGCCCTGGATGAGCTGTCGGTCGCCCTGGGCAGGGCCGCCGCGGCGCTCGCGACGTCGCCGCGGACCGACGATCCCGAGATCCGTGCCGGGCTGACCGAGGCCGTGACCCAGGCCCAGGAGATCGTCGACGACCTGCAGTCGTTGCTCGCGTCCGGCGATCAGGCCGGCATCGAGGCGGCCATCCAGCAGGCCGGCGAGCTGCGTCAACAGACCGGGGCGATCCTCGCGTCCATCGACGCGCTCGGCGACATCGGCTGTCCGCCCGTCCCGAGTGAGGAACCTGGCGTGCCGTTCGGGCTGCCCGAGGAGTCACCGATCGATCTCCCGTCGATCGAGCCGAGCGTGCCGCCGTCGCCGACCGCGACGCCCACGGTCGAGCCCACCCCGACGGTCGAGCCGAGCCCGTCGCCCACCGAGACGCCGGAGCCGACCGAGACGCCCGAGCCGACCGAGACTCCTGAGCCGACAGCCACGCCGTCACCGACACCGTCGCCGACGCCGACCGCGACGCCGAGCCCCTCACCCAGCCCGACGCCGAGCCCGAGCCCGAGCCCGACCGCGTCGCCGACGCCGAGCCCGACGCCGTCGCCCAGCCCGACCCCGACCCCCTCGCCCAGCCCGACCCGCCGAGCCCGAGCCCGACCGCGTCGCCGACGGCCAGCCCATCACCGAGCCCGAGCCCGAGCCCGACGCCCACGCCGAGCCCGACGCCGTCGCCCACACCGAGCCCGACGCCGACACCGAGCCCGACGCCCACACCGAGCCCGACGCCCACCCCGCTCGCCACGCTGGTCCCGGTCGACATCGACGATTCGCCGGCCGGCCTGTCGGACGTGGCGCTGATCGGCCTCCTCATCCTGGCCATCGGCGGCCTCGTCGCGATCGGGGCCTACCTGTACACGTGGTACCAGTCACGCGAGGCGGGCACCCCGCCTGACGAGCCGCCGCTCGACGGGCCTCCTGCCGGCGCACCGCCGGTCGCATGACGACGCCGGCGTCCTGGTGGACGCCGGCGCGGGATCGCTGGGGGTTGGTCGACTGAGCGTCAGGCCTCGACGGCGGGCCGGATGTTCTGGTTCAGGTGGAACAGGTTGGTCGGGTCGTAGCGGCGCTTGACCTGGGCCAGCCGGCGGTAGGTCAGCTCGGGGTACGCCTCGCGGATGCGGTCCTCACCCTCGTCCTCGAGGAAGTTCGCGTAGACCCCCACGGAGCCGGGGCGAAGGGCCTCGTAGTACGTCTGCAGCCGAGCCTCGACGACCGGCGCCTGGGCGGGATCGTCGTAGGGCGCGATGAGCGCGACCATCACCGGGGCCTCGCGGTGGGCGAAGGCCGTCGCCGACGACGGGACCCGGGCCACCGCGCCACCCAGGACGCGGATCTGGGTCATGACCGGCGGGCCGTCGGTCGCGGTCGTGCGGGCGACGATCTCGTCGACCGCGGCGTCATCGAGCGTGTCGAGGAAGAGCGACCGATGGGACGCGTGGCCGCGCTCCTCGGCCGCCTTGGTGAACTCGTAGATGCCGGCATACGGCATCGGCATGACCAGCTCGGCCATCGGGGCGGCCACGGCCCGGAAGGGCTCGAGGGCGGCCTGGCCGTCGGCCGGGTCGCCGGCATACACGAACATGATGGCGACGGTCGGCTGGCCGTGGTATTCCGCGGGCACGAACGGCGCCGGAGGCGCCGGCATGATGAACGCGATCGTCGTCAGCTCCTCGGGCGCGCTGGCCGCGATCGGGACCAGGCTCTGGAGCACCTCGCGGGTCGGCGGCATGAAGAGGATGCCGCCCAGGACCATCCCGACCGGATAGAGCCGGAACTGGAACCGGGTGATGACCCCGAAGTTGCCGCCGCCGCCGCGCACGGCCCAGAACAGGTCGCTGTGCTCCGACTCGCTGGCGACGACGATGCGCCCATCGGCGGTCACGACCTCGACGGACACGAGGGCGTCGATGGCCAACCCGTACTTGCGGGCGAGCCAGCCGATGCCGCCGCCCAGGGTCAGTCCCGCGATCCCGACCGAGCCGGTGTCCCCGAACGGGGTCGCCAGGCCATGCTCGGCGACGGCCGCGGTGTACTCCCCGGCGGTCACGCCGGCCTGGGCCCAGGCCAGGCGCCGGTCGGCGTCGATATACAGGCCCTTCATCGTCCCCATGTCGAGCACGATCCCGCCCTCGGTCGTCGAGTGGCCCGCCAGCGAGTGGCCGCCGCTGCGGACCGCGAGGTCCAGACCGGCGTCTCGAGCGAACACGACCGTCCGCGCGACGTCCGCGGCATTGGCCGCCTTGACGACGAAGGACGGGCGCTTGTCGAACTGCGCCAGATGGACCTGCCGGGCGACGTCGTAGTCGTCGTCCTCGGGCTTGACGATCGTGCCGGCCAGGCCGGCCGCGAACGCCGCGACGTCGAGCGGATGCTGCGGTCCGAAGGTGGGGATGCGGGCGATGGCCATGGCCGGGTTGTCCTTTCGATGGGTGGCGTACCGGAGTGGGGTGCCCCCATCGTGGGTCGGCCCGGCGCGCGCCGACGCGGGCAGACGCCCGCATCCGGCGGCCGACGGATGTCAGCCCCGGTGCGACGGATGACGATGTCGCGCGCCGCGTCAGGCGGGCGGCGGCGAGACCCCGTGGCGGTAGAACGGCAAGGGCTCGGGCGCCAGCGGCGTCTCGCCTCGGATGAGGTCGGCGGCCTTCTCGGCCAGCATCATGACCGGAGCGTAGATGTTGCCGTTGGTGACGTACGGCATGGCCGAGGCATCGACGACTCGCAGCCCGGCCACGTCGTGGACGGCCATGGTCAGGGGGTCGACGACGCTGTCGCCGTCCACGCCTATCCGGGCCGTGCACGATGGGTGCAGGGCGGTCTCGGCATCGCGCCGGACCCAGTCGAGGATCTCCTCGTCGGTCTCGACGGACGGTCCGGGTGAGGTCTCGCCGGCGTCGTACGGCGGCCATCGCCGGCTGGCCGAGGATGTCCCGCGCGACGCGGATGGCCTCGACCCATTCGCGGCCGATCCTGGTCCGTCGACAGGTAGTTGAAGCGCAGCGCCGGATGATCGTGCGGATCGGTGCTCGTCAGGGTCAGCGAGCCACGGGCATCGGAGTACATCGGGCCGACGTGGACCTGGTAGCCGTGGCCCTTGGCCCCGGCCGACCCGTCATAGCGGATGGCCAGCGGCAGGAAATGGAACATGAGGTTCGGGTAGGCGACCGCGTCGTTCGAGCGGACGAAGCCGCCGCCCTCGAAGTGGTTGGTCGCGCCAGGGCCGGAGCGCAGGAAGAGCCACTGCGCGCCGATGAACGGCCGGCGCCACCGCTGCGTGGCCGACGGCTGCTCCGAGACCGGCTGCGAGGCCTGGTGCTGGATGTAGACCTCGAGGTGATCCTGGAGGTGCCGCCCGACGCCCGGCCGGTCGGCGACGACCGGGATACCCAGCGCCTCGAGCTCGGCCGCCGGACCGATGCCGCTGAGCAGGAGCAGCTGCGGCGTGTTGATCGCGCCGCCGGCCAGGATGACCTCGCCGGCCTCGATCGTCTCCGTGCCGCCGCCGTGCCGCTCGATCTCCACGCCGACCGCTCGCCGGCCTTCGAGATGGATCCGCGTGACGAGGGTCGAGGTCCGGACCCGGAGGTTCTTGCGCTTGCCCATGATCGGATGGAGGTACGCCCGGGCGGCGCTCAGTGCGGCGGCCCCGGTGGATGTTCCGGTCGAACGCCGCGAAGCCTTCCTGTCGGTAGCCGTTGACATCCTCGGTCCGGGGATAGCCGGCCTGTTCCGCGGCGTCGAAGAACGCGGTGAACAGGGGGTTGGTGGCCGGGCCGCGCTCCAGGACGAGCGGACCGTCGTGGCCGCGCCACGGATCGTCCGGCGCGGCCGCCAGGCAGGTCTCCATCCGCTTGAAGTACGGGAGGCAATGGGCGAAGTCCCAGGTCGCCATCCCCGGGTCGGCGGCCCAGCGCTCGTAGTCGAGCGGGTTGCCGCGCTGGAAGATCTGGCCGTTGATGCTGCTGCTGCCACCCAGGACCTTGCCGCGAGCGTGGTAGATCCGCCGCCCGTGCATGAACGGCTCGGGCTCCGACTCGTACTGCCAGTCATAGAACCGGCTGCCGATGGGGAACGTGAGCGCCGCTGGCATGTGGATGAACGGGTCGATCCGCCAGTCGGAGCGGCCGGCCTCCACGACGCAGGACCGTCGTGCCCGGGTCCTCGGTCAGGCGGGCGGCGAGGACCGATCCGGCCGAGCCACCTCCGACGATGACGTAGTCGTAGCGCGTCCCCATAGGCGGCCGATGCTAGCAGCGAGCCGGTCGGCCTCGGGGCACGTCTCGCCCGTCGGCCGCGACCCGATCCCACTGGGGCGTATCGTGCGCTCGTGATCGACGCAGCCGACAGCCTCGATGTCGAAGGCCCGGTCCAGGCCGAGGTCTTCGTCGTGTGGCTGCGCGGCGATCGGATCGAGCTGACCGGACCGTGCGGCGCCGCGCCCTGGATGCTCGAGGTCGCCGCTGATGAGCATCCCGTCGAGGTCGTCAGCCGGATCGTCCGGGACGTCGTCGGGGAGCCGGTGCTCGTCCACTCGACGTCGTGGCGGCGCGACCGGGACGCGGTCGTCCTCAGCTTCGTCGTCGTCATCGACGCCGCGACGGTCGGATCGATGGCGTCGGTGCCCGTCGGTCGGGCGCAGCTCGCGCGATCGGCGGCCACGGCCGCCCCGGCGGACATCGCCTTCGGCCAGGTCGTCGAGCACGGCCTGCGCCATCTCGCCTGGCTCATCCGCGATGACCCGGTCGTCGCCGGCGAGCTACCCGCGGCCTGGGCGACCGCCCTGGCCGATTACGTGCCGGAGCCGTTCCGGACCCTGGGTTGACCACCGAACGGAGGCCTGACCATGGCTGATCTCCTGACCGCCGGATGCGCCTGCGGCTGGTCCGTGACCGGCGACGAGGACGAGGTCGTCCAGGCCGTCGGCGACCACGGCCAGCGGGTCCACAACATGACGGCCAGCCGCGAGGCGGTCCTGGCGAATGCGACCCGGATCCCGGCACCGGTCGCCCCCGACGATGCCGGCGATCCGGATCGCGATGTGGCGCCGGGCCCCCCAGGGACCCGCGCCGGCTGATTCGGGTTCAGTCCGGCAGGGCCAGCAGGTGCTGCCGGGCGGCGGTGTCGCGACTCGTCTGGAGCTCGTTCATCGCGCATCGGGCACAGCGATGGACCTCGACGTCGGCGCGCTGGCCGTCGACCCAGACGCAGAACGCCGACGCCCCGATGTCGATCCGCCAGATGGCCTCCTCGACGTCGACCCGCTTGCCGTCGTCCAGGACCAGCGCCGCCACGTGGGGGTGGATCCCGCCGGGCCACATGAGCCGCTTCTCCGTGCGGATGACGCGGCGATAGGTCGTCGGCGAACGGTCAGCGCTCAAGTCACTTCGGGAACGGACCGTTGCCGCCGCTCGCGAAGACGTTGACGACCGAGGTCGCGAGCAGCGCCGCGGCGATGAACGAGGCGGTCACGACCGCCCGCAACGTGCCGAACCGGGACATCGCATCCCTCCACAAGGTGATCCGGCGCCCACATGCCGTCTGGTGCGCTCGGGCACCGGATGCTAGACTCCGTCGATGGCGATGTCAACTATTTATCAACCTCCAGCGCACGAACAGCGGCTGCCGGACGCCATCGGTCGAGAGCTCCGGCGACGACGCCGAGCCGCCGAGCTGAGCCAGGCAGCCGTCGCGGCGCCGTTCACCCGGGCCCTCGTCTGTGCCGTCGAACGAGGCCGCGTCACCCCGTCGATCCCCGCCCTCGCGGTGTTCCTCGAGCATCTCGGGATCGACTTCGACGAGTTCTTCCGCGGAGTCCAATCGGAGATGACCGTGGCGTACACTCATCGCCGTGAAGACTCCGATCAAGCGCCATCGCGTCGTCGTCGATGACACGGCCCTGGCGAAGGCCATCGGCGGACGCATCCGGCACGCCCGCCACGCCGCCGGTCTGACCCAGGCCGCCTTGGCCGGCGACCGCTACACGAAGGCCTACATCAGCGCCCTGGAGAACGGCCTCGCCAAGCCGTCGATGAGCGCCCTCGAGTTCCTCGCCCCCCGGCTCGGGACGACCGCGTCGGCCCTCCTCGCCGACCGCGACCCGATGTGGGAGCGCGTCCAGGCCGACCTCGCCATGGCCTCAGGGGCGTGGCTCGATGCGCTCGATCGGTATGTCGCACTGGCCGACGACGCCGTGGACCGGGCCGCGACGGCCGGTCTTTCGGTGGCGATCGCCGAATGCCTGTGCCGCCTGGACCGAGGACGAGAGGCCGTCCGTCCGGCGGCCGAAGCTGCCGAGGCCTACCGGGCGCTCGGCCGCGAGGGCGATGTGCTCCGCGCCGAGTACTGGCTCGCGTCCGCCCAGTACCAGTCGGACAATCTCGAGGAGGCCAGATCCATCGTCGCCAACCTCCTCGACCGCGTGCGGGCCGGCGCGTCCGCCGACGCCGACTTCCGCGTCCGATTGCTGGTCTCGGCAGCGATGATCGAGACGTCGGCCGGCCGCCATGCGACGGCGCTGGCCTACCTCGAAGAAGCCCGGGGCCTATCCGCTGACCTGGACGCCCGTCGTCGGGCGGCCCTGCTGTCCGCGCTGTCGACGGCGTCGCGCGAAGCCGGCGATCTGGAAGGCGCGATCCGTCATGGCCAGGAGGCCGTCACGCTCATGCGAGCGGCCGAGGCCGACGACGTCACGCAGTACCTGGTCAACGACCTGGCCATGGCGTACCTCGCGAACGGGAACATGGCCCGCGCCAGGGAGCTGGCAGCGGAAGCCCGAACGACGGCGGCTCGCCGAGCCGACGACCACCTGCATGCCCATGCCGCCGATACCGAGGCGATGATCGCCCTGGCGGCTGGCGACCCGGAGCGAGCGATCGAGCTGGCCGACGAGGCGATCGACCTGGCCCAGCGCGCTGACAATTCGAAGGCTCGCCTCGAGGCGCTGATCACGCGAGCTCGAGCCGAGGCTGCCCTCGGCGACCACGAGGCGGCGGCCGCGGACTTCGAGCTCGCCGCCCAGGAGTCGGTGGCCTGGCCGGCGCGGCGGCGCGAGGCCATGACCGCCTGGGCCGACTCGCTCGCCGCGCTCGGGCAGCACGATCGGGCGTTCGCCCTCGTCCGCGAGGCGATGGATCCGCGCTGATCCGCGGACGTAGCATCGTCCGGTGACCACGACACGCGACGGCCGCCCATGTCGATGACCCTGCTCGACTGGCGTCGCCGCGTGGCCGCGATGTACGCCGCCGTGCGCGCGGCGGGCCGCGACGATCCGGCCGCCACCGTCGCCCGCTTCCGGGCGGACCGTGACCGGCTCTTCCGCGAGCACCCCGACTCACCGCTCGATCCGGCCGCGCGGGCTGCCTTTCCGGGCGTCCCGTACTGGCCGTACGACCCGGCCTGGCGGCTCGAGGCCGAGGTCGAGCCGGCGACGGCGGAGCCCGTGTCGGCGACGAGCATCACCGGACAGACCTTCGCGCTCGAGCGCATCGGGCGCGTCCATCTCCCGTTCGGTGCGCTCGAGGTCTACTGGCTGGCCGTCTACGGCGGAGGCGTGTTCATCCCGTTCCGCGACGGCACATCGGGCACGGAGACGTACGGCGCCGGCCGCTACCTCCTCGATACGATCAAGGGCGCGGACCTCGGCGGGACCGGCGACCGCCTCGTCCTCGACTTCAACTACGCGTACCACCCGTCGTGCGCCTACGACCCACGCTGGAGCTGTCCGCTCGCGCCGCGGGCCAACTGGCTGACCGTGCCCATCCGCGCCGGTGAGCACCTGCCGTCGGGAGACGCCGGCTAGATCGTCCGCTCGTTGCCGCCGTCGACGGTCACCTGCGCTCCGGTCGTCATCGCGAAGCTGTCGGAGCAGAGCTCGACGATGACCCGCGCCACGGACGCCGCGGTGATCTCCCGACCTAGAAGGTTGCGCCGCTTGTAGGCCTCGACCGTCAAGCCGTAGCGGGCCGCCCGATCCTCGACGAGTCCGCCGCTCCAGAGCCCGGTGTCGAACACCGCATCCGGGTGGACGATGTTGACCCGGATGTCGTCTGCCGCCCATTCGAGCGCCGCGATGCGGGCCAGCTGGGTGAGCGCGGCCTTCGATGCCGAGTAGGCCGCCGCGCCCGGGCCCGGGGCGTGGACGTTCTTGGAGGCCGTCACCGCGACCCGCCCGCCGACCGGCGACCGAGCGAGGAGCGGATGGACGAGGCGGAACAGGTCGGCGACCGCATCGACCATGACCGCGAACGACCGGGACCAGTCGGCGGCCTCGAGGGCCGCGATGGGCTGACTCGGTCCGAACACGCCGGCACAGACGACGACGACGTCCACGCCGCCGAACCGCTCGACGGCGGCGTCGATCGCCGCACCCTGGGCGTCGTGGTCCGTGACATCGGTCCGGATGCCGAGCCATGCGGGACCGGCGAACGCGTCGACGACCCTGGGTTCGATGTCGAGGCCGACGACGGCCGCGCCGGCATCCAGGAGGGCCGCCGCGCTGGCTCGGCCGATGCCCGACGCCGCCCCGGTGACGAGCGCGACCATCCCGCCGAACGGTGGCGGCGCCCCGGCCCGACGGAGCTTCGCCTGCTCCAGGTCCCAGTACTCGACGTCGAAGATGTCGCCGGCGGGCAGGGCCCGGTAGCCGCCCAGGTGATCCTCGGACCGCTCGATGACGGCCATCGTGTGCCGGTAGACGTCCGCGGCGATGGTCGCGTCCCGGGCGGACGGCCCGGCCGTGAGCATCCCGAGGCGAGGGTCCAGGACGACGCGCGGCGCCGGGTCGAGCGGCGTGACCGGATCCGGGCCCCGGCCGGCGTTGGCCTCGACGTACGCTCGGTAGGCCGCGGCGTAACCCTCGACGTCCGAGCCGACCATCGGCACGCGCTTGGTCCGGATGACGTGATCCGGGGTGAGCGGCCCGCGCGACGCGACCGCCGTCAGGTCGGGGCGACCGGCGAACCGGGCGACGTCGGGGTCGGTCGCGCGCTGCACGACCATCGGCCGGCCGGCCGTCGTGGAGATCGCTCGGCGCAGGTCGGCCAGCTCGGTCACGGTCGGCGCGGGTCCGACGAGGGCGTCAGCGGCCGAGGGGCTGCGGCGCGGCGCGTGGTCATCCAGCCAGGTCGTGGCCAGACTGACCAGCTCGAGGTGGCGGTCGAGCGCCTCGTCCGCCGTGTCGCCGAACGTGACGAGGCCGTGATTGAGCAGGGTCAGCCCGATCGTTCGATCGGTGGCCTCGGGCCAGCAGGCGCTGACCGCCTTGGCCAGGGCGAAGCCCGGCATGACGTACGGGACGAGCAGCGTCCGGTCGCCAAGGACCTCCCCGATCCGACCATCCGGCGGGTCGAGGTTCGTCAGCGTGACGATGGCATCGGCGTGGCTGTGCAGGACGAACCGTTGCGGCAGGACGACGTGCAGGAGCGTCTCGACCGACGGCGCCGGGGCGCCGGGATCGAGCTTCGCGGCCGCGAGCTCCCGCATCATCGCGGTGTCGACCAGGGCGTCCAGGGCCAGGAGCTCGCGCAGCCGATCCAGCCGGAGGGCCGTGAAGCCAGCCCGCTGGACCTCGGCCATGTCCGCCCCAGAGCCCTTGATCCAGAGGGCGTCGATGGCCCCGCCGGTCACGTCGCTGACGCTCGCCTTGACCGACGAGTTACCGCCGCCGTGCAGGACGAGATCCGGGTCGCGTCCGAGACGGCGGCTGATCGCGACGCAGGCATCGAGCGGGTCCGAGATCATCGGCCGGCGGTCCTCACGCGCCGGATGGTCGCAGGTTTGGGGTGGCCGGGGCGACGGCGCACCGCAGGACCTCCGGGGCAGTTGCCATCCCCGGATCACGCGCGCATCATGCCGCCACAACCGAAGAGTGCTTTATCAAGAGTGGCGGAGGGACCGGCCCGTCGATGCCACGACAACCTACCGACGCGACGTCGGCAAGGTGCCAAATCCGGGCAGGTCATCCTGCGCGATAAGGGACACTCCCTTCGGAGCTCCCTCGAACCGACCAGGACGTCCGCGTCCATCGTGACCGGTCCCAGCCACCGCTCGCCGCGGATCCCTGGAGACCGACCTTGACGACGACCCTGGCCCCGCCGACCGAGACGCCACCGTTCACGCGGACGACCCGACGTGCCCGGCTGGACGGCTTGCTCGCGGACCGGATCCTCGTCCTGGACGGCGCGATGGGGACGATGCTCCAGGACCACGCGTTCGACGAGGCGGCCTACCGCGGCGACCGGTTCGCCGACCATCCGCGGGACCTGCGCGGGAACAACGACCTGCTGTGCCTCACCCAGTCGTGGGCGGTCCGGGCGATCCATGACGGCTACCTGGCGGCCGGCGCCGACATCATCTCGAGCAACTCCTTCACGTCGACGACGATCGCCCAGGACGACTACGGGCTCGATGCCGAGGTCGTGCGCGACCTCAACGTGACCGCCGCCCGGCTCGCCCGCGACGCGGCCGATGCCGCGGAGCGGGCGGACCCGGATCGGCCGCGGTTCGTGGCCGGCGCCCTGGGTCCCACCAACCGCACGGCCTCGATCAGCCCGGATGTCAACGACCCGGCCGCCCGGGCCGTCACCTGGGCCCAGCTCGAGGCCGCCTACTACCAAGCCGCCCACGGTCTCGTGGACGGCGGGGCGGACCTGATCCTCATCGAGACGATCTTCGACACGCTCAATGCCAAGGCCGCGATCTTCGGCGTGGAGCGCTTGTTCGACGAGCTCGGCGAGCGCCTGCCCGTGATCATCTCGGGGACCATCGTCGACGCGTCCGGGCGCACGCTGTCCGGCCAGACGGTCGAGGCGTTCTGGCACAGCATCCGCCACGCGGACCCGATCATCGTCGGGCTCAACTGCGCGCTGGGCCCCAAGCAGCTCCGCGAGCACCTCGACGTGCTGTCGCGGGTCGCCGATCGCCCGGTGTCCGCCTACCCGAACGCCGGCCTGCCCAACGAGCTCGGCGGCTATGACGAGACACCCGAGGACATGGCCGCCGCCCTCGGCGAGTGGGCCCGGCACGGCCTGCTCAACGTCGCCGGCGGCTGCTGCGGCACGACCCCGGCCCACGTCGCGGCCATCGCCGAGGCGGTGGCCGGCCTGCCGCCGCGACCGCTCGCCGCCAGTCGTGAGGTGACCCGCCTGTCCGGGCTGGAGCCGGTGGTCATCCCACCGCCCGGCAACGCGTTCGTCAATGTCGGCGAACGGACCAACGTCACCGGCTCGCGCAAGTTCGCCAAGCTCATCGCCGAGGAGCGCGAGGACGACGCGGTCGCGATCGCCCGGGAGCAGGTCACCAACGGCGCCCAGCTCATCGACGTGAACATGGACGAGGCGATGCTCGACGGCGTCGCGGCCATGACCCGCTACCTCCGCCGGATCGCGTCCGAGCCGGATATCGCCCAGGTCCCGGTCATGGTCGACAGCTCGAAGTGGAGCGTCATCGAGGCCGGCCTGCAACAGCTCCAGGGAAAGGGCGTCGTCAACTCCATCTCGCTCAAGGAAGGCGAGGGCGAGTTCCTGCGCCAGGCAACACTCTGCCGGCGGTACGGGGCGGCCGTCGTCGTCATGGCCTTCGACGAACAGGGCCAGGGCGACACGGTCGATCGCCGGGTGGCGATCCTGCGACGCGCCTACGACCTCCTGACGGGGGTGGTCGGCTTCGCGCCCGAGGACATCATCCTGGACGCCAACATCTTCGCCATCGCGACCGGCATCGAGGAGCACAACGCCTACGCCGTGTCGTTCATCGAGGCCGTCCGGCGGCTCAAGGCGGAGCTGCCCGGCACCCGGACGTCCGGTGGCGTGTCGAACGTGTCGTTCGCGTTCCGGGGCAACGACCGGGTCCGCGAGGCCATCCACTCCGTGTTCCTCTATCACGCCATCCGGGCCGGTCTGGACATGGCCATCGTCAACGCCGGTGTCCTGCCGGTCTACGACGACATCGACCCGGAGCTGCGCGAGCGCGTCGAGGACGTCGTCCTGGACCGCCGGCCGGATGCGACCGAGCGACTCCTGGAGTTCGCGACGCGCTATGCCGGCTCGGCGGGCATGGAGCGCGCCGCCGAGGATCTCAGCTGGCGCGAGCGACCGGTCGGCGAACGCCTGACCCACGCCCTGGTAGAGGGCATCGACACCTGGATCGTGGAGGACACCGAGGAGGCGCGCCTGGCCGCCGAGCGTCCGCTCGAGGTCATCGAGGGGCCGTTGATGACCGGCATGAACGTCGTCGGTGACCTGTTCGGGGCGGGTCGGATGTTCCTGCCCCAGGTCGTCAAGAGCGCCCGGGTCATGAAGAAGGCCGTGGCCCATCTCATCCCGTATCTCGAAGCGGAGCGGGCGGGCACGGGCCGGCGAGCCGGCACGATCGTGACCGCGACGGTCAAGGGCGACGTCCACGACATCGGCAAGAACATCGTGGGGGTCGTCCTGGGTTGCAACGAGTACGAGGTCATCGACCTCGGCGTGATGGTCCCGGCCGCGCGCATCCTCGAGGCGGCCGTCGAGCACGATGCCGACCTCATCGGCCTGTCCGGGCTGATCACCCCGTCGCTCGACGAGATGGCCCATGTGGCGTCCGAGATGGAGCGCCTCGGGATGACGACGCCCCTGCTCATCGGCGGGGCGACGACGTCGCGGACCCACACCGCGGTCAAGATCGCCCCGGCCTATTCGGGTCCGGTCGTCCACGTCCTCGACGCCTCCCGGGCCGTCGGCGTGGCCGGTGCGCTGGCCGACCCGGACCGGCGCCCCGCCTTCGCGGCGACGATCCGCGACGAGTACGAGGTCGTTCGCCGCGATCGGAGCGAGCGACGGTCCAAAGAGCGCCAGCTGACCATCGCCGAGGCCCGGGCCAACCACGTCCCGATCGATTGGACCACCGTCGTCCCGCCCAGGCCGTCATTCCTCGGCGTTCGGACCTTCGACCGCTACCCATTGGCCGAGCTCGTCGAGCGCATCGACTGGACGCCGTTCTTCGCGACCTGGGAGCTGCGCGGCGCCTACCCGCGCATCCTCGCTGACCCGACGGTCGGCAAGGCGGCCCGCGACCTCCATCGCGACGCCCTCGCGCTCCTCGACCGGATCGTCGCCGAGGACCGGCTGCGGGCGACCGCCGTCGTCGGGTTCTGGCCGGCCAACGCCGTCGGCGACGACATCGTCGCGTGGCGCGACGAGACCCGATCCACGACGTTGGCGACCTTCCGGACCCTCCGCCAGCAGATGGCCAAGACCGACGCGCGGCCGAACGTCGCCCTGGCCGACTTCGTCGCGCCGCTCGACACCGGGATCGCGGACTATCTCGGGGCCTTCGCGGTCACGGCCGGGCATGGCCTCGACGGCCCCGACGGCCTGGTCGCCGAGTTCGAGGCGGCCAACGATGACTACAGCGCGATCCTCGCCAAGGCCCTCGCCGACCGCTTGGCGGAGGCCTTCGCCGAACGACTCCACGAGCGGGTCCGGCGCGAGCTGTGGGGCTACGCCCCGGACGAGGCGCTGACCAACACGGAGCTCATCGCCGAGCGCTACCAGGGCATCCGCCCCGCGCCCGGCTACCCGGCCTGCCCCGACCACACCGAGAAGGGCACCCTCTTCGAGGTCCTGGAGGCCGAGGCCCGGGCCGGCATCCAGCTGACCGAGTCGTACGCGATGTGGCCGGGTGCGGCCGTGTCGGGCTACTACTTCTGGAACCCGGCCAGCCACTATTTCGGGATCGGCCGGATCGCGCGGGACCAGCTCGAGGACTACGCGCGCCGCAAGGGCGTGCCCCTCGACGAGGCCGAGCGCTGGCTGTCGCCGAACCTGGCCGACCCGGTGTGACCGGCACCGATGCCCGTGCGCGGTTCCGCGACCGGCTGGCCGCCGGTCCGCTGCTGGCCGACGGCGCGATGGGGACCCTGCTGTTCAGCCGCGGCGTCCCCCAGCGGGCCGTGCTCGAGGAGCTCGTCCGGACGCGGCCCGAGCTGATCGGCGCGGTCCACCGCGAGTACCTGGCCGCCGGCGCCGACCTCATCGAGACCGCCACGTTCGGGGCGAACCGCATCCGGCTGGCACCATTCGGGCTGGCCGACCAGGCCGGCCGGCTGGCCCGCCGTGGCGCGCAGCTCGCCCGCGAGGCGCGCGACGTGGCCGGCCGGGACGTCCTCGTCGCCGGGTCCATCGGTCCGCTCGAGGTGCCATCACGCGAGCTGCTCCACCTCGACGAGGTCGACATCCGGGCCGCGTTCCGCGAGGCCATCGACGGCCTCCTGGAGGGCGGCGTCGATGCCTTCTGGTTCGAGACGTTCCCGGCCGTGGACGACCTGGCCATCGCCGTGTCAGAGGCTCGGTCCGCGGCGATGGACCTGCCCATCGTGGCCTCGCTGACCTTCGGGGAGGACGCCGAGCTGGCCGATGGATCCACGCCCGCCAGCGCCGCCGCGGCCCTGGCGGCCGCGGTCGATGTCGACGTCATCGGGATCAACTGCGGAGCCGGCCCGGTCGGCTGCCTGGATGCCCTGGCCGCGATGGGCCCTCTCGGGCGGGCCGTGCTGCCCAACGCCGGCCTCCCGCAACGCATCGAAGGCCAGTTCGTGTACGCGGCCGGGCCCGACTACTTCGCCCGGATGGTCGGCGACCTCCTCGACGCGGGGGCGGTCATCGTCGGTGGCTGTTGCGGTACGACACCCGAGCACATCGCCGCGATGCGCGCCGCGATCGACCGGCGAGCTGGCGGGGCGGCCACGGGCCGGCCGGCGCCGGTCGCCGAGCGCCCGCGGGTCACGACCGCTCGAGCCGAGGTCGCCGCCGCGACCGACGACGCGCCACCGCCCAGCGGCCTGGCCCGGGCCCTCGCCGACGGCCGCTACGTCGTGTCGGTCGAGATCGATCCGCCGCGGTCCGTCCGGATCGAGCGGACCATCGAGGCCGCCCGCCTGCTGCAGGCCGCGGGCGTCGATGCGGTCAACGTCAGCGACTCGGCGATGGCCCGGGTGCGGATGGGCGCCCTGGCCGTCGCGTTCGGCATCCAGCACGACCTGGATCTCGAATGTGTCGTCCACACGACGACGCGCGACCGGAACCTCATGGCCCTCGAGTCCGAGCTGCTCGGGGCGCACGCGCTGGGCGTCCGCGACATCCTGGCCCTGACCGGCGACCCGCCGCGCATCGGCGACTACCCGGGCGCGACCGGCGTCTGGGACGTCGATTCGATCGGGCTCATCGAGATCCTCGCTCGCCTCAACCGCGGGGAGGATGCGGCCGGCTCGCCGATCGGCCAGCGGGCCACCTTCACGATCGCCTGCGCCCTGGACCCGACGGCCGCCGATGCGACCACGGAATGGGATCGCCTGGAGCGCAAGGTCGCGGCCGGCGCCCACCTGATCATGACCCAGCCGTTGTACTCGCTCGAGCAGGTCGAGTCGATGTTCAGCGAGGCGTGTCGTCGGTTCGGCGAGCGCGGGTTCCCGATCCCCCTCCTGCTCGGGGTGCTGCCCCTCCAATCGGCCCGCCACGCCGAGTTCCTCCACAACGAGGTGCCCGGCATCACCATCCCGGACGCGACCCGAGCCGCACTCCACGAGGCCGGCGAGGGGGGCGCGGAGGTCGGCCTGCGGATCACCCAGGAGCTGCTGGAGGCCGTCGGCGACCGGGTGGCCGGCACCTACGTCATGCCATCCTTCGGGCGATACGAGCAGGCGGCCGAGCTCGTCCGCCGGCTGCGCTGACCGGAGACGGCCCGGCTACGATCGTCGTCTTCGCCCGTGCTGGAGGATCCCGTGACGTCCCCTGACCAGTGGCCGACGCTCGACGAGCTGCGTGACCAGGAGCGCCGCCTCGTCCTCCCGTCGCTCGACGAGGACGACGCCGTGGCCATCGGGATGCGCATCCTCGAGACCGCGATCGAGCGCGACCTGCCCGTGACCATCGAGGTCCGCCGCCTCGGTCGCGTCGTCTTCCGGGCCGCCCGCAACGGCACGAACGCGCACAACGACATGTATGTCGCGGGCAAGGCGCGGATCGTCGAGCGCTTCGGTCACGCGACCCTGTTCGAGCGCCTGCGCTACGAGGCCGAGGGCACGACCTTCGCCGAAGCGACCTCGCTCGACTTCCCGGAGTACGCCCCGCACGGCGGCGGCGTGCCGCTCATCGTCGAGGGCACGGGGCCGGTCGGCGTGGTCGTCGTCTCCGGGTTGCCCCAGATCGAGGACCACAAGCTCGTGGTCGAATGCCTGGAGGGCTACCTCGCCGCCATCAGGCGGTAAGCGCCACCCGCGCGGCGTGGAGCAACTGGGACGACAGGAACAGGTCGGCCGAGGAGACGTTCGTCGCGATCGGGACGGCGTGGACGTTGCACACGCGCAGGACCGCCTGGATGTCCGGGTCGTGCGGATGGGCACTCAGCGGATCGACGAAGAAGAAGACCGCCCGGATCGAGCCTTCGGCGACCATCGCCGCGATCTGCGTGTCGCCGCCGAGCGGACCGGACAGCACCGACTCGACGGACAGGCCGACCTTGTCCCGGAGCAGGGCGCCCGTCGTCGCCGTCGCGACGATGTCGAACTCCATGAGCCGTTCGCGGTTGTAGGTCGCCCAGGCGGTCAGGTCCGCCTTGCGTCCGTCGTGGGCGATCACGGCAAGTCGGTCGCGGATGATCATCGATACCTCGGGTGCGGACTGGCGCCTCGACGACGGCGTTCGTGTGTCTGGCCGTCATCGAGGCACCGCCAGTCGACCATCGATCGACACCCCGCGCCAGCGTGATCAGGTCAACGTTTGGGTTGCGATCGGGACGTCGATCTCGACGGGCGCGTCAGCCGTTGGCCGGGTTCGTCGCCTTGCCGTCCAGCCAGAGCGTGTCCGATGGGTCACTGTGCGTCCCGCCCGAGTCCACGTGTTTGGGGTCGATCTTCTCGCCCTTCTGGATGACGTAGACGAGGGCCATGGCGTGGCCGCGGCCCAGGCCGTAGTCAGCCTTGAGCCAGTCGACGATGACACCGGCCTTCACGTCCTTCGAATCGAGGCCCTTGTCGTGAGCGAGCTCGATGAACTGACGTGGCGTCAGGCCGGTCTTGTCTTCGATGTTGTCGAGGTAGGCCTGGAAGGACACGTGGCGGACCCCCTGGTGGATGCGGTGTCGTCCAGTGTCGCGGAACGTGGTCTACTCGGGGCGTGGCACGCGACGCACCGGTCCGCGACCGTGAAGGCACCGCCGCCGAGCTCGTCGACGCGGTCGTCATCGACTTCCCGCTGCGCGGCGAGCGCTGGGTCGCGGTCAATAGCCCGGCCGACCGCATCCCGAGTCACGGTACCGACATGCTCGGCCAGCGCTACGCCTTCGACTTCGTCCGCGTCGACGAGCGACCGGGGATCAACGCCCATCCGGCCGGTCGATGGCGTGGCCTGCTCCTTGGCGGGCGGACCCGCGAGGCCTATGCCTGGAACGCGCCGGTCCACGCTCCGTTCGCGGGCGACGTCGTCGCGGCCGTCGATGGGATGGGCGAGCGCGGCTGGTTGCACCCGGTCCGCGAGCTGGCCCATGCGTTGATCAATGCGGTCACCTTCACGCCGTCGAAGCTGCCGCGTATCCTCGGCAACCACGTCATCGTGCGCAGCGACGCCGGCTGGTACGGGGCCTTCGTGCACTTCGCCCCGGGCAGCGTGGCGGTGACACCGGGGCAGCGCGTCCAGGCCGGTGACCTGCTGGGTCGCGTCGGCCACACCGGCAACTCGACGATGCCCCACCTGCATGTCCAATTGATGGACAGCGACGATGCGCTCCAGGCGAAGGGCGTCCCTTGTGCCTTCCGGGCCTATGACGTCCTGCGCGGCGGTGCCTGGATCCCGGTCCTCGACGGGGTTCCCGGCAAGACTGACCGGATCCGCTCGGTCGAGCCAGCATGACCGAGCCCGTGCTCCCGCCGGATGCCTACTGGGTGGTCCCGGCGCGTTTCGCGGCCGGGGCCCGCCCGCGCGCTGCCCTGGATGGATTCGACCTCGTCGTCGACCTCACCGAAGCCGGCGTCGAGGGGTCGGGCCCTCGACGCCTCCACCGGCCGATCGCGGACTTCCAGGCGCCGACCGCCGAGCTCGTCACGGAGGTCCTCGACGCGATCGACGCCGAGCTCGCGGCCGGACGAACCGTGTACGTCCATTGCCACGCCGGGGTCGGGCGGACCGGGACGATCGTCGGATGCTGGCTCGCTCGGCACGGCGAGACCGGGGCCGGAGCGATCGCGCGGATCGCGGCCTTACGCGGGTCCGCCGGGCTGCCCCCGTGGCGCTCGCCCGAGACGGACGTCCAGCGGTCGCTCGTGGAGCAGTGGCCCGCGAGCGAGTGAGGCCAGCCCAGAAAGCGGCAAGGCCGCGACGGTGCTAGGGTCAGCCGACCCCCATCACCGGCGCATGGAGATCCGACGTGCCCACGCGACCGACGCCATAGGCACCGCGCGTTCGCATCGGCGCCGGCTCGTCAGCGCCATCCAGTTCTTTCCCCGCGGCGGGTCGTCGCAGGTCGAGCGGGCGCTCGCGCTGGAACTCCCGTCGCACGGCTGGGACGTGACCGTCGTCTCGGGCTCACGGACCGACCTCGACGGGTTCGGCGACGCCGACCGCTTCTACGCCGGCCTCGACGTCCACGCGGTGTCCTTCGACGCAGCGCTCGCCTCGCCCGACCCGCTGCACCCGGAGCCGGGCGTCGCGCCGATGCACCCGTCCTACGAGGATCGCCGAGGCGCCCCGGACCGGGTGTTCGCGGCGCTCGACGACCAGGCTCATGACCGTCAGGTCGCGGCATGGGCGCGGGTGCTCACCGAGGTCGGCGCCGCCGATGCCGACGCGCTGCACCTGCACCACCTGACGCCGATCAACGAGGCGGCGGCACTCGTCGCTCCAGGCGTCCCGGTCATCGGACACCTGCACGGCACCGAGCTGCTGATGATCGAGGCGATCGCCGATGGTCCGCCCGCGACCTGGACACACGCCGGGGCGTGGGTGGAGCGGATGCGCCGGTGGGCGCAGCGCTGCGATCGGCTCATCCTCGTGTCCCCGTCGGAGCTCCCGCGCGCCGAGCGGCTCCTCGACATCGACCCGGACCGAGCCGTCGTGCTGCCGAACGGGTTCGACCCGCGCACCTTCGTGCGCCGTGACGTCGATCGCGCGGTGCTCCTCCGCGAGGCGCTCGTCGATGCGCCGCGCGGCTGGCTGGCGGGCCAGCGCGCCGGCAGCATGCGCTACGACGCCGAGGACCTGGCGCCACTGGTCGACGGCGTGGTCGTGCTCACGGTCAGCCGCTTCACCGGGGTCAAGCGGCTCCCGCTCCTCATCGAAGCCTTCGCCCAGGCGCGCGACCGCGCGCGTACGCCAGCCAGCCTGGTGATCCTCGGCGGTCACCCGGGCGAGTGGGAGGGAGAGCACCCCACCGACACGATCGCTCGGCTCGGCGTGCGCGGCGTCTTCCTGGCCGGCTGGCATGATCACGACGAGGTGCCGGCGTTCCTGTCGGTCGCCGACGTGTTCGCCCTGGCCTCCGTGCGCGAGCAGTTCGGCCTGGTGCTCGTCGAAGCGATGGCGTGCGAGGTCCCGGTCGTCGCTGTCGATCGCTTCGGCCCGGGCGAGATCGTCGCCGACGGCGAGACCGGCTGGCTCGTGGAGCCCGACGATGTGGATGACCTGGCCGGCGCGCTGCTCCAGGCGATCGACGACCCGGCCGAGCGGGCGCGCCGCGGCGCCCGCGGGCGCGATGTCGCCGTCGAGCGCTATGGCTGGCCCGGGCTCGCGGAACGACTTGCCGTCGAGCTCGACGCGGCCGTCACCGGGAACCCGATGCGCTGACCATCTCGCCTCGGCTGTCATCAGGTCGCAACATCGGCAGGTCATGATCCGACCATGAGCGACACGAATCGCGTTCCAGCGCGCGACAAGACCGACATCGACTGGCGTTCCGAGTTGACCCCGGAGCAGTACCGCGTCCTTCGCGGCAAGGGCACCGAGCGCCCGTTCACGGGCGAGCTGTGGGATGAGCATCGAGCGGGGACCTACCGCTGTGCCGGGTGCGGCACGGAGTTGTTCCGCTCGGAGGCGAAGTTCGAGTCCGGGACCGGCTGGCCGAGCTTCTTCGCCCCGATCGACCCGGAGGCCGTGGCGACCGACACCGACCGTTCGTGGTTGATGACCCGGACCGAGGCGCTGTGCGCGACCTGTGGCGGCCACCTCGGCCACGTCTTCGACGACGGGCCGAACCCGACCGGCCTCCGCTACTGCATCAACTCCGCGGCCCTCGCGCTCGACCCGGACGCGAAGGAGCCGGGCCCCGACTGACGAGCGGCCCCGGCGGCCGCGCCCGTCCCTCGCCACAGGTCCCGGACGATCCGGACCGTCTCCAAGGGCGCCTCGAGCGGGGTCAGGTACGCCGTGTGCGGAACGACGGCGCTCGAACCGTTGACGAGCCGTTGGCTCGACGCAGCTGCCTGGTCGCCGCTCCACTCGGGATGGTCGGAGCCCGTGACGAACACGGTCGGACAGCGGATCGATGCGAGGCGCGGCGTCAGATCCGGGCGCCGCAGCGAGATCGACACCATCGCATCGGCGAGCGCCCGCCGCTGCATGGTGCGCAGGCTGTCGAACACCAGCGCGACGGCCTCGGGATCGGTCGAGCGCGTCTTCGGGGACACCAGGGTGTCGATGATCCCGCCCGATATGACGCCCACCATGCCGACGACGCGGTAGACGGCGAGCAGGGCACGGAACAGGAGCCGCTGGGGTCGGCCATAGGCCTGGATCGGCGTCCCGAGCGTGACCAGCGTCCGACACCGGTCCGGCCAGGTCGCGGCGAACACGATCCCCACGTGCCCGCCCCACGCGTTGCCCAGCCAATCCACGGGCTCGCGGATGTCGAGGGCTGCCAGGATCTCGGCGGCTGCCACGGCACAGTCGTCGAGGGAGTATCGATGCCCGGGATCGGTGCTCGCGCCATGGCCCGGCCCCGTGATGATCACCAGGCGGCGATCGCGCGCGAGCTCTGCCTCGACCCGCTGCCAGGACCGCTCGTCGACGAACAGGCTGTGCCACAACACCGCCGGCGGGCCCTCGCCCACGACGCGGACGGCCAACGATCCGACCCGCGTCGGGATCCGGGTCACGGCTGGCCGGCCGGCGCCCCGGCGGGACCTTCAGCCGCGGCTGGTGCCCGCAGGGCGCGATAGGCGAGCACGACCAGGGGAACCTGCCCGAGCGTGTACACCACGTGGGCGCCATAGTGGGCGACCGACTGTTCGGGCACGAACGGCAGGATCGGGAGCGGCAGCACGCTGACGACCCCGCCGATGGCCAGGTTCAGGACGCCCCAGCCGAGCGCCGCCGCCGCGACGGCCTTCGAGTCGGGGCGCAGGGCATACGCCAGGCCGAGGATGGCCGCGAACAGGATCGGGCCGGAGTTCTCGAGGTCGATCGGGCTGAGCGGCAATTCGTACAGGTTGTGGGCCAGCATCGACCCGGCAGACAAGGTGAGCGCCGCCGCCATCGCGACGCGGGACACGGGACGCATGTTCGGCTCCTCCAGGCGGGTGACTCGTACCGTCGGGTCGACCCTAGAGCGCCGCGTCCCGAATCGATCGATCTATCTATTCGGCTCGCCGCATCATCGTGTCGAATCGCTGGGCCTCGACATGCTCCGGAACGAGCGCCGCCCGCAGGACCCCGACCACGCGCTCGCGGACCGCCGCGTCCGGCTCCGGATCGAGGCCGACCACGGCAGAGCCGACCATCGCGGATAGCGCATCTCGAGCGATCCGCGTCGCCTCGGGGCGGGTCATCGCTGGGGCCGACGCGGCCACCAGCCGGGCGAACACGGCCTCGCCCTCACGGAACGTGCGGGCATGAGCACCATCATCCGCGCCGGTCCGGCTGACCTCATCCGCCAGTCGCAACGCGAGCAGATAGTTCGGGAGCTCCGACAACGACAGGTCGATCAAACGCGCTAGCTGTGCGAGCGGGTCCGTCGTCGGGTCGACCCACGTGCCGTCCCAGTCCATCCGGGGTCGGCGCACGAGGTATGTCGCCATCTCCTCCTTCGAGCCGAAGTAGTGGTACAGGCTGGCCGGACTCAACCCGCAGGCATGGGCGAGCGCCTTGATCGTCGACCCGCGGTACCCGTAGCGCCGAAAGACCGGCGCGGCGAGGGCGAACAGCTCGCGGCGTCGGGCGTCGAGCGGGTCGCTGTCGTGGAACCGCCACGGTCGGAACTCGGAGGACTCGCCGATCGATCGATCGTTCACGTGCATAGCGTAGCCAGACGGTCGGGGGCGAGGTGAGATCCGAGGAAGCCGGACGAGGTACCGTGGCGGCGCCAGGGCGCGGGCCGACGTCGGCGTCGTCATACTGGCGGCCCTAACCCGCCGGTCGATTCGAGGGGATGGAAGATGGCGACGCAGCTGCTCAATTCCCTGTCTATCGGCGCCATCATCGCGTTGTTCGCCGTCCTGTCCCTCGCCTGCTACGAGATCGGCTTCCGGGTCGGGCGGTGGTGGCAGGAGCGGATGCCCGGCGAACAGGAGGGGCCCACCGGGGTGCTCGTCGGAGCGCTCCTCGGCCTCTTCGCCTTCCTGCTCGCGGTCACGATGGGCCTGGCTGCCGACCGATTCGACGCTCGGCGCGGCCTGGTCCTGGCCGAGGCCAACGCGATCGGCGAGGCCTACCTACAGGCGGACTACCTACCGCAACCCGCCGCCGATGAGATGAAGGATCTGCTGCGCGAATACGTTTCCCTCCGGATCGCGTCCGACGACCTTGCCCAGGTGCAGGCGAGCATCCAGCGGTCCGTCGAGCTGCACGCGGCGATGTGGACGATCACCGCGGAGGTCGCCCAGAGCGGACACAGCCCGGACCTCGTCTCGTCGTTCGGGGACAAGGTGACCGAGATCGTCAGCCTCAACGAGGCGCGCGTGGTCGCCGGGCTGTATGCCCGCGTCCCCGAAACGATCCTGCTGCTGCTCCTCGTCGGCTCAGGGCTGTCGCTCGGCATGGTCGGCTACGGGGCGGGCCTCACCGGACGCCGGAGCGTCGTCAGCGCCGTCGTGCTGATCGTTGCCTTGGGCGCCGTGCAGGCCCTGGTGATCGACCTGGACCGACCACAGGAAGGTCTCCTTCGCGTGAGCCAGCAGGCCCTCCTCGATGTCCAGCAGTGGATCGGACCGCCGTAGCCCACCTCTCGCTGGCGAGGATCCATCGGCCTGCCGCCCTCACGCCTCTGCCCTGACGCGTCAGGCTGAGATGACGCCGTTATGGATCGTGGCGCACGCGCATCGGCGTCGAGCGCTGTCCGCCTCGTACGCTCGCGGCGGCCGGTGGGGCATCCGAGTCCGACCAGCGTCACCTGAGCCTCCCTTGGTGGGGGCTGGTCAGGCCACCGGCGGGGCCTTGATGCGTGGCTCGAGGATGACGACCGCGGTCTGCTGAGGCCGGCGGGCCGCCCAGCTCTGCAGCGCCTCCTCGCCGTCATAGTCGGCCCAGCGCGCCCACAGGCGTGGCCGCTCCTCCGGCGTCGCTGCCCGACCGCGGACCTCGCGCGGCCCGTCGATCAGCTCGACCGTGGTGTCCGGGTGGGCCTGAAGGTTGAGCCACCATGCCGGCTCCGGTGCACCCCAGCCGTTCATGGCCATGGTGACCAGGTTCGGGCCATCCTCGAAGTACCCCAGGATGGCATGCCGCTCGGCGCCCGAACGGCGTCCGACCGTCGTGAGTCGCATCATCCCCCACTGCGTGGGCGTCTGACGGCGCAGGCCCATCCGGCCACGCGTCAGGCGATAGATCGCGCGATGGACGATCCACGCTGCCCGGATGACCCAGCGCGGCGGGAGCCTCGCCGGGCGGCCGGCGTCGGTCGTGGTCGGTGTGGTCATGGCTTGCCTCCTTCGGGTGGCTCGTATCGGAAGACGTCATCGAGCGTCACGTCGAGGGCCCGGGCGATCTGGAAGGCCATCTCCAGGGACGGCGAGTAGCGGCCCTGCTCGATGGCGATGATCGTCTGGCGCGTCACCCCGATCCGCTGGGCCAGTTCGGCCTGCGTCATCTCATCGGACTCGAAGCGCAGGCGCCGGATCTGGTTGCTGACCCTCGTGGGCTTGGCCATCGGCCTAGATGCCTCGCCGATAGGCGACGAGCTTCACGACCGCCCCGACGACTGCCGCCAGGATGAATGCGAGATACATCGCGTTCGCGATCCAGAAGTAGTCGGACTCGGCCAGGGTGAGGACGAACGGCACGACCATGCCGACACCGAGGACCGAGCCGGCGAAGTACTCGCCGAAGCGCCCGATGTCATGGTCGCGGACGTCCGCCTCGTGGCTGGCATCGTGACCCCCCAGCTCGGCCGCGATGCCGGCGCCGATCTCGACCACGATGCGACCGATGATGGCGAGCACGATGCCGATGCCGATCGCCGCCAGCATCAGCGGGACGTAGTCGACGTCGGTCAGCGGGCCTCCGTCGGCTCGCCCCAGGACGACGACAACGTAGGCGACATAGGTGAGCACGATGGCGACGAGGTAGACCCACTGGCCCCGCTCCTCGGTGGACATGTCCGCTCCCATGTACAGTCTTCTTGACATCGCGAATGTACGGTCTACATGACACGATGTCAAGACTGATTTACACAGCGCGGATCCAGGGTCGCCGGGTTTGCCCGTCCCTCAGATGCGTAGTCGCTCGATCATCGCGAGGCCGATCAGTCCCGAGCGCTCAGAGACCGATGCGGGTGAACAGGACGTGGGTCACGCCGCTGGGTGCCGAGGTGGCTTGGATCTCGTACTGCTGCTCGAGGCCCTCCAGGCCGTCCCACAGGCGGACGCCCCGACTCAGCAGGATCGGGACCACCGCGATGTGCATGTGGTCGATGAGCCCGGCGGCCACGAACTCGCGGATCGTCGTCGGGCCGCCGCCGATCCGCACGTCCTGGCCGCCGGCCGCCTCGCGCGCCGTCGCCAGCGCATCGGCCGGCGACGCGTCGAGGAAGTGGAACGTCGTGCCGCCCTCCATCTCGATCAACGGGCGCGGGTGATGGGTCAGGATGAAGGTCGGTGTGTGGAACGGCGGGTTCGGGCCCCACCAGCCCTTCCAGTCCGGGTCCTCCTGCCAACCGGGCGGACCGAACTTTCCGGCACCCATGATCTCGGCACCGACGCCCGGGTCATGCAGGCGAAGGAACGCATCGTCGATGCCGCCGGTGCCGCCGGGCTCGCCGACCAGCTCGTGCCACCACCGCGTGGTGAACATCCATTCGTGCAGCCGTTCGCCGGCGTGGCCGAACGGCGCCTCCAGGGACAGCCCTTCGCCGGTCCCGAACCCGTCGAGCGAGACGGAGAAGAATTGGACGCGAGCGAGTGCCATGGCATGTCCCTTCCGGTCACGGTCGTCTCCGTATCCTAGGCGAGTGACGACGAACGCCAGGATCGAGGCCGTCGAGCGCGCGACCGGCCGGAGCTGGGATGACTGGCTGACCTGGATGGCCTCCATCGACGCCGACCACCTGTCGCATCACGAGATCGCGTCGGCCCTGATCACGGAACTCGAGGGCAAGGTCGACAACCTCGGCTGGTGGGCCCAGGCCACGGCGGTCGCCTACGAGCAGTACGTCGGTCGCCGGATACCCGGGCAGCGGCCGGACGGCACGTTCCAGACGAGCGTCAGCCGGTCCACGTCGCTGGGGATGGAGCCGCTCATCCAGGCCTGGACCGACTTCGCCGCGGCCGACCAGGACGTCCTCGACCGCATCTCCGGCGACGTGCGCGTGAGCGGCACGACCAATCGCATCACGTGGCGGACCAAGGGACGGGACGGCACGACGCTCACGGTCATCAGCGAGCCCAAGAAGGATGGGACGGCATCGCTGATCGTCCAGATCATCGGGACGGCGAGCCTTGAGGACAACGTCGCGGCCAAGGAGACCTGGACGGCGATCACGGAACGCTTCGCGGCAACGCTGGCAGAGACGGATCGGTGACCGCCGGTCATCGTCAGGGACTGATCACAGGAGGTCGAGATGACGACGCTGGTGCTCTTCGGACGACCCGCCTCGGGCAAGGGCACGGTGGGCCAGCGTCTGGCCGCGGCCGGCTTCCAGGCCTGCTCCACCGGCCAACAGATGCGCGAGTGGGCCGCCGGCCCGTCCGCCGAACAACAGGCATTGCGAGCGACGATGGCGGCCGGCGGGTATGGCTCCGACGAACTGGCGGTCCGGATCGTCCGCGAGTTCATCCTGGGCCTGCCGGCCGATGCGACTGGGGTGATCCTCGACGGTTTCCCGCGCGACCCCGCGCAGTTCGATGCCTGGCTCGCTGCCCCGATCGACCACGGCATCGCGGTCGTCGTGGACACCCCGGAGGCCGTCTGCCGGGAGCGCATGCTCGGACGCATGATCTGCCCGGCCTGTGGCTGGACCGACCACACGCCGACGGTCACCTGCGTTCGCTGCGGTTCGGGACTCGAGCGACGCACGGACGATGGGGACGCGGCCATCTTCGACCGCCGCGTCCAGGACTACGAGACGCGCGTCGCGCCCGTGATCGAGGCTTGGGGTCGCGCGGGTCTGCCGCTCATCCGACTCGATGGCACCCGCGACGTCGACGTCATCGCCGCGGAGCTGCTCGCTGAGGTCGCGCGCCTCGATGGTGGCGGCACGTAGCCTGACCTCAGGTCCGACGCAAGCGCTCGAGCTCGCGCCGCAAGCGCTTGCTCGGCCGGCCCTCTCCACGGACGACCCTGATCGTCGGCGCGGCCTCGGTCACGACGGGCGGGCTGTGGTCCACGTAGCAGGTCGCGGCGACGGGAGCCCCGACACGCGTTTCGATCGGCGTCACGACCTCGACGACGCGCTCGGCGTTCTGCGATGCGGGCCTCCACCCGATCGCCCGCGCGAACCTTCGTCGACGGCTTCGCCGGCGATCCGTTCACGAGGACGTGGCCGCCTTCGCACAACCGGGTCGCAAGCGGGCGGGTCTTCACCAGGCGCACCGCACACAGCCAGCGATCGATCCGTGTCTCATCGCTAACCCGGGGGTCAGTCACGCGTCCTAGGATGGCACCGCGTCGGCTCACAGCGCTCCACGCTTGCTACACTCGGCCGATGGTTGACGCGCCGGGCCCGACCGGCCCAGGGATCCGCTGGGAGCCCGGAGACGAGGACTATCCGTTCGCGGCGGTGCCGGGCGAGTCCGCGCTTGACTTCCTGCACCGATGGCTCGACTCGGCCGGATACGCACGCGTCGAGCAGGGCGGCGTTCGTTATGTGCACGAAGAGGACGTCGTGAACCTGTTCAACCATGTGACCGCCGACGTCGACCTGCTTCGAGCGCGCCTCGTGACCTTCGGTGACCACGTCCTCGTGTCCTCCGACCACGCGCTGACGATCACGCGTGTCGAATCGGCCATCGCGGAGCTCCGGGCGGTGCTCGACACGCTGCAGCCGACCGAGGGATGAAGGTCCTGATCCTGCACGGTGTCAACCTTGACATGTTCGGGAAGCGCGACCCGGCGATGTACGGGACGATCACGCTGGCCGAGATCGACGCCAGGCTCATGGCCCTAGGCCGCGAGCTCGAGGTCGACGTCGAGACGTTCCAGACGAACGCCGAGGGCGCGATGTGCGAACGGATCCATGCGGCGCACGGGGACGGGACGGCGGCCGTCGTGATCAATGCCGGCGCATGGACGCACTACAGCTACGCGATCCGGGACGCCCTGGCGATCCTGACGGTGCCCGTCGTCGAAGTCCACATGTCGAACGTCCACGCTCGGGAGGCCTTCCGCGATCACTCGGTGTTCTCCGGGGTGGCGATCGGCCAGATCGCCGGGTTCGGCGTCGACAGCTACCTGCTCGGCCTGCGCGCGGCCGTGTCCTCAGCCGCGACCACCGGCTAGGCGTTCGGGGCGACGCGGATCCACGTCTTGCCCGGGGCGGACGTGGCTCGCTCGAAGGCGTGTTGCGCATCATCGAGCGAGAACTCGTCGGTCACGATCCGACCTGGGCGGACCGACCCGTCCTCGAGCCGGGACACGGTGTCAGCGAAGTCCCGCGGGTGGTCGTAGGTCAGCGATCCCTGGATGGTCAACTGGCGACGGACGATCGACTGGGCCGTGAGCTCGAACGGCCGACCGTCCAGGCTGAGCTCGACGATCGTGCCGCCGACCTCGGTTCGAGCGAAGGCCAGCTCGACCGCCGGCGGCGTGCCGGCGGTATCCACGACGAGGTCGAACCGCCGCTCTGTGTCGGCATCCGCGATCGCCACGGCGCCGAGCCCGACGGCGAACGCCGTCCGCTCCGGGTTGACATCCGCCACGAAGACCTCGACGCCACGGCGCTGCAGCGCGAGGCACATGAGCGACCCCTGGGCCCCGACGCCGACGACCAGCGCCGAGGCGGGCACCGGAACCTGGAGCCGTCGGAGCGCAGTCTCGACGACCGTCAGCGGCTCGATGCAGACGAGGTCCTCGGCAGATCCGGCCGTGACCCGCCAGGCATGTTGGGTCGGAACGACGACCAGTTCGGCGATCGCGCCGGGTCGGTTCATGCCGACCGACTGACGTCGCATGCACGCGGACGTGCGTCCCCGGCGACACGGTCCGCAGGTGCCGCAGACGGCGTTCGGTTCGATGACGACCATCTCGCCGAGCCTCGTCGAGGGAACTCCCCGACCGACGGCCACGACGGTGCCGAATGCCTCGTGGCCCATGATCCATGGGACCGTCGGAGCATCCCAGACGCCGCGGAAGACGCTCAGGTCCGAGCCGCAAAGGCCGACTCCGACGACGGCGACCCGCACGTCGCCAGGGCCTGGCGTCGGCGACGGGACGTCGCCCAGCTCGATCCGGCCGGGCTCGACGAGGAGCGCCGCCTTCACCGCGACGGCTCGAGCAGTCGACGTGGATTCGCTACGAGCATCTGCTCCAGATCGGTCTCAGCGGCTCCCCCGGCACGAAGCATCGGGAGGATCCGTTGGGTGATGGTCGCCATGTGCCAATTCGGGGCCTCGCGCGCCCGCCACGCCGGGGGTGTGACGTGGCTGTCGATGGCCGCATCATGCGACAGCACCATGCGCTCGGCATATCCGAGCTCCAGCAATCGGAGCACGGTCTTCACCCGACGGTCGTCAGGGAGCACGTGTTCCATGCCGAAGCGGTCCATCCCGATCGTCGAGCCGTTGTCCATGAGCTCGCGAAGGTAGTCAAGGTCCTCGGTGTCGCCGGAGTGCCCGACGACGACCCGGTCAGCAGGCACCCCGTGCGCCCGGAGGAACGCCTGCTGCTCCAGGCCGTTGCGGGTCTCCGGGACTGAATGGGTCGTGATCGTGACGCCGGTTCGTGCGTGGGCCATCGCGGCGGCCGACATCACTCTGACGACATCCGGTGTCAGCCCCGCGAGCCCGGTCATGACCTTGATCATGCCAGCCCGGACCTCCGTTCCGGCGATCCCGTCCTCGATGTCGCGGATGAACATCGCGGCGAGCGGATCGGGTTCGTCGATGAGACGACCGGGACCATGGAACTGGAAGTAGAGCGGGAGCACATCGGCCGTATAGAAGCCGGTCGCGGCGACCAGGTGCAGCGGGATCCGTTCGGCGACCGCCGCGACGAGCGGGATCGCGCGACCGAGACCCGGGACGGTCAGGTCCACCACCGTCCGGATCCCATTCGCAGCCAGTGCGGTCAGGTCGCGGATCGCGCGTGCCGTCGCCTCGTCCGGGTCGAAGGCCAAACCCCCCACGCTGCCTTCCAGCTCGAGGTTGCGGACAAAGACGTGCTCATGGATCAGGACTCGCCCGAGGTCGGCCCCATCCACGGGGCCGAGAAATGTCGGGACGGCGCCCATGCGGACTCAGCCGCGAGGCTGTGGGCCGGCCTCGACCCGCCGGCGCGTCGTCGACGGGCCAGGACGCGCGGCGGCACCGTCGTCGGTGTCGCTGAAGTGCGCCCGGACCGAATCGCTGTCCGCACCGAGTGGGCGCGCCAGGCCCGGGACGCGACCCGGTGTGCGCGACAGCTTCGGGGCGATGCCGGGGACCAGCAGGGGTCGGTCGAGTCGGTCGTCATCCACCGTCACGATCATCTCGCGCGCGAGGACCTGGGGGTCGACCGCGATGTCGGCGATGCTGTTGATCCGACTTACCGGGATCTGATGCTCGCGCAGGAGGGCGACGACCTCGCTGGCCGTCCTGGTCAGTGCCCAGGCGCCGATGACCGAGTCCAACTCGGTCGCTCGTCGCACGCGCCCCTGATTGGTCGCCAGGTCAGGGTCGTCAGCGTAGTCGTCGCGGCCGATCGCCTGGAACAGGGCCCGAAAGAGGCGCGTCGTGTTCGCGGCGATGCACACCGGCGCGCCATCCGCACACATGAAGGCATTGGTCGGCGCCGAGTTGTGGGCGATGTTGCCCGTCCGTTCGCGGATCATCCCGAGGTATCCGTACTCAGGGATGACCGACTCCAACATCGTGATCAGCGACTCGGTCAGGGCAACATCGACGATCTGGCCCCGTCCCGATCGTTCTCGCTCGTGGAGGGCGATCAAGGCCCCGACCAGCGCATGCATCGACGCGATCGAGTCGCCGAGGCTGAGGCCGACCCGCGTCGGAGGCCCGTCCGGTTCACCGGTGATATAGCGGAGCCCGCCGGCGGCCTCGGCGATCGTTCCGAAGCCGGGCTGCTCGCGGAGGGGGCCGGTCTGGCCATAGCCCGAGATCCGGACGACGACCAGCCGCGGATTGGCCGCGATGAGATCCTCGGGATCCAGGTTCCATTGCTCGAGCCTACCGGGACGGAAGTTCTCGATGAGCAGGTCGCTCTCGAGCGCGAGGCGACGCACGAACGCCTGGTCGGCAGGGTCGTGAAGGTCCGCTGCGACCGATCGCTTGCCACGCGACTGGACCAGATGCCAGAGCGACGCCTCGCCGCCGGCGCTCTCCCCCCACCGACGAAGCGGATCACCGAACTCCGGGTGCTCGATCTTGATGACCTCGGCGCCGAAGTCCGCGAACCACCGACCGGCGAATGGTCCGGCGATGAGCGTGCCAAGTTCGAGGACCCGGATGTCGGACAGCGGGCCTGCCACACGATCGGTCGGTCGTTCCGCATGGCTGGACATGGACCCAGACTATTGGACGGCCGCGCCTCGGGTCAAGACGCCTCGGACGCCGTGGCGGTCGTCCCAGCCAGGACCGTGCTGATCGCCGCGCCCGCGACGGCCGGCGACACATCCTCGTGCACCTCCACGCCGGCCTTCCCGACCAGGACCCAACGCAACTTCCCGTCCCGTCGCTTCTTGTCCGCCTCGATGTACTCGAGCACCTCCTGGACGGGGACGCCCACCGGCGCCTGGCCGAGGCCGAGGCGTCGAAGGAGGCGGACGGCGCGCGCGGCGACGGACGGTGGCGTGATCCCCATCCTGGTCCCGATCTCGAGTGACGTGCGCAGGCCGTAGGCGACGGCCTCCCCATGCCGCATCCGATACCCGGTCGCCGCCTCAAGGGCGTGGCTCAGCGTATGGCCGAGGTTGAGGGCGATCCGGATGTCCCCGGTGTCTCTCTCGTCCTGGATGACCGCCCGCCGCTTGGCCAACGCACAACGTTCTACGAGCTCCAGCAGGTCGGCCGCCTCCGACGCGGGCCCATCGACGTCGAACCCGGAGGCACCCTCCAGGAGCGCGAGGATCCGCTCATCGCCGACGAGCCCGTACTTCACGGCCTCCGCCAACGCGGCACGGCGGTCGGCTTCGGATTCGCCCCTGGTCAGGGCGATATCCAGGATCGTTGCGGTGGGCTGATGGAACGACCCAAGGAGGTTGCGACCGACCCCGGGGAGGTTGATGCCGCCCTTCCCGCCGATCGACGTGTCGATGAGGCCCAGCGTCGTGGTGGGCACCACGATCAGCGGTACCCCCCGCAACCAGACGGCCGCCGAGAACATCGCCGCCTCGAGCACCGCCTCATCGCCGATCGCGATCATCGGGTCACCGCGCTCGAGCCGGAGATCGGCCAGCCGCCGGAAGAGCGACTCCTGGTTGGCGAGCACCTTGGCAGGCTCGCCATCCGGCAGCTCCTCGATGTCCACGGCGCAGCCCGCAGCACGCGCCATGCCGACCGCCGAATCGGCATGCGGGCGGCTTCGGGCGGAGGTCACGACCACCCCGCGGCGCACCGCCAACGTGCCGAGTACGCGGGCAAGGCTCCTGCGCAGGATGCCCTCGCCGAGCTCGATCGACCCTTCGTGGAGCGCGGCGCGCAGCACGAGCGTGCCAGGGTCGAGCGGCTCATCCAGTACCGGATCGATGCGATCGATCGTCGCTGCGATCGAGCCCGAACCGTCGATGCGCGTGCCGGCCGCGTAATACGGTTCGTACTCGGCGAGATGGCGCACGGTGTAGGTCCGGAGATCGCCGTCGATCTCGAGATCAGCGCGCCGGACGGCCCGCAATCGCTCCACGAGCTGGTCCCCTGGGACGTCGAGCCAGACCACGTGCCGACCCCGGTAGAGACGGGCCCGGAGGGCGGTGTCGGCGACGATGCGGTCCGCGGCGATCACCCGGCGGAGCGTCGGCCCAGCGTCCGGCTCGTCTGCGAGTCGGACCCCCGACACGACGTCGGGTCGCCGAACCGGATCGCCGGTGAGATCGACGAAACGAGCACCGCGGCGCTCGGCCAGGGCCCTTCCGACACCACGCGCACCACTGCCCGGTGCCCCGATCAACACGGTTTCCATCGTCCGCGTACTATGCCGCGCTGCTCACGCTCGTGCGGGCGGCGCGATGGTCGACCACGCCGACGAAATCCTCTTGACCGCCGGTTTCGGTTCCGTAAGATAGGCCCGTGTCCTACTTTGTGGAACGGTTACGGCACCTACGTGTCACCGATCAGCAGCCGAGGATGGAGGCCCAGGCATGAGCACACGGTTCACTCGGGTCACAGTCGCGTTGGCGGCGCTCCTACTGGTCGCCGCGTGCGGTACGGGGGCCGGGAGCCCGTCCGCGCCGGCATCGGAGGCCGCCCCTGCATCCCAGGCGCCGGCCAGCGTCGAGCCGTCGGTGGCCGCGTCGCAGACCGCGGTCGAACTGACCTTCGCGCATAGCTACCAGGACGCCCAGCCGCAACACGAGTGCGGCGCCAAGGTGATCGCCGATGAGCTCACCGCCGCGGATGTCGGCGTGACGACCCAGATCTCCGGGGCGAGCCAGCTCGGCGGTGACGCCGACCGGATCGCGTCCGTCGCCGCCGGCGACATCGACATGGACATCCAGGGCGCGTCGGCGCTGAGCGCCCTCTACGCCCCGATCGGGACCCTCGATGGCGCGTTCGTCTTCGACGACTCCGACCACCTGCATCAATTCTTCACGTCCGAGGCATCCCAGCCACTCAAGGACGCCTTCCTCGCGGCGACCGGTGTCCGGATCCTCGGCGCCTGGTCGGCTGGCGCCCGCCAGTTCACGGCGGACGTGCCGATCCGCAAGCCTGAGGACCTGCAGGGTCTGCGGATGCGGTTCCCGCCGTCGCCCCAGTTCCTGATGAATGCCGAAGCGATGGGCGCGAGCGCCGTCGAGGTCGCGTTCGAAGAGCTCTACCTCGCCCTCCAGCAGGGCACGGTCGATGGGCAGGAGAACCCGATCAACAACATCGCCGCGAACAACATCCAGGAAGTCCAGGATGTGATGAGCCTGTCCAGCCACCAGCTGAACTCCAACCTCGTGGTCATCAACGACGCGACGTGGACGTCGATGAGCCCCGAGCAGCAGGCTGCCCTGACCGCGGCGGTCGACAAGGCCGTGCTCGGGGTCCCGGTCTGCGTCGAGGAGTTCGAGACCACGACGCTCGAGGATTGGCGAGCGAACAACACGATCGAGATCGTCGACGACGTCGACCGCGAAGCGTTCCAGACGAAGGCCGAGGCCTTCCTCCGCGAGAACTTCACGCCGGAACAGGTCACGGTCCTGGAGGCGATCCGCTCGACGGCCCAGTAGCCCGTCGCACGCCCGCGGCCGACCGGTCGCGGGCGTGTCCGCATCCGGACATCCCGCTGGTTAGCATGGGGACCTGTCCACGCTGCCCTGAAAGGAGTCCAGCCGACGATGGCCCAGGAGGGACCGCCCGCCTCGGACGAGATGCACGGCATCGATCCCGCGGAACGCCTGCCGACAGCTGAGTTGGTAGGCGCGGGCCCCGGGCTCGGAACCGAAACCCAGACGGAGCTCCTGCCGACGCGCGAGCCGTTGCGGACCATCTTTCGGTACATCGGTCTGGGTGAGCAAGCCATCGCCATCGGCTGCATGATCGCGATCCTGACCCTGGTCCTCCTGCAGGTCCTGCAACGCTATCTGCCGGATGGGGGCTGGGCGTGGACCGGCGAGGTCGCCCGTCTGGCCATGGTCTGGCTGGCCTTCATCCTGTCTGGCTACCTGCTCGCCCTCGACCGGCACATCACGATCCAGCTGGTCGACTACGTCCTGCCGCCTCGCGCCCTGGGCATGCTGAAGGTCGTCGTTCACCTCATCGTGGGAGCGACCTGCCTGGTGATGGCGTACTCGATCTACTCCCTGATCGCCGATGACATCGGTCAGCGAACACCGGCGGCCCAGATCCCCCTCGTCTGGATCTACGTGGTGCCGCTCGTCGGGTTCCTGCTCACCGCGCTGCGCGCGGCCCTCTGGATCGTCGTGGCCGACATCCCTGATCTGCGTGGCCGCCGCGGGGCCGCCGCGTGAACCTCGCCGTGCTGTTGCTCCTGATCCTCGGCCTGTTCCTGCTCCGGGTGCCGATGGCCTTCGCGATCTTCGGCCCATGCCTGCTGTACCTGATCGGTGAGGGGTACTCGGTCGGCCTCGCGTTCCGGTTGGCCATGGCCGGCATCAACAGCTGGCCCCTCCTGGCAGTCCCGCTGTTCATCCTCGTCGGCATCATCGCCACGAGGACCGAGATCGCCGATCGACTCTATGACGCTGCGGTCCTGCTCCTCGGCCCGCTACGCGCCGGTCTGGCGTACGTGAACGTCGGCGTCAGCCTTGGCTTCTCATGGATGAGCGGCGCGGCCCTGGCCGACGCGGCCGGCATCGGGTCGATCGAGGTCGACCACATGCGTCGGAAGGGCTACCCAGCCGAGTTCGCTGTGGGCCTGAGCGCCAGCTCGGCGCTGATCAGTCCGATCATGCCGCCGAGCATCCCGGCGGTGGTCTTCGCCTCCGTGGCCGCCGTTTCGACCGGCGCCCTGTTCGCCGCCGCCGTGATCCCGGCGATCCTCGTGACCCTTGCCCTGTGCATCACGATCTGGGTCTGGGCTCGGAACAAGACGCAGTTCCAGGGCGAGCCCTACGACTGGGCAGCGGCTCGCCATGCCGTCCGGCGGGCCCTCCCGGCGATGGGCGCCCCCGTCATCATCCTCGGCGGCATCCTCGGCGGCTTCTTCACGCCGACCGAGGCGGCCGGGATCGGGGCGCTGTACATGCTCGCGCTCGCCGTGAGCTACCGGACGGTCTCGTGGCGCGACATGGTCCTGATCATGCGCGACACGTCGGTCGTGACGGCCCAGATCATGATCATCATCGGTGCGTCGTCATTGCTGAGCTGGATCCTCGCCAAAGAGCAGGTGCCGCAGGCCGTCGCTGCGGGCCTGCTGGGCCTGACCGACAACCCGGTCGTCTTCCTGCTGATCATCAATGTCCTGCTGATCGGTCTGGGGATGATCCTCGAGCCGACCTCGGCGCTCCTCATCATCACGCCGATCCTGCTCCCGGTCGCGGTCGAGTTCGGCGTCGACCCGTTGCAGTTCGGCTCGATCGTCATCTTCAACCTGATGATCGGCCTGCTCACGCCGCCGATGGGCGGTGTCGCGTTCGTGCTCAGCTCCGTGACCGGGATCCCGCTCGAACGCGTGTTCCGTGGCGCCTTGTACTACTTCCCGGCCCTGCTGATCACGCTCCTGATCATCACCTACGTGCCGGCCGTGACGTTGTGGCTGCCGCAGGCCCTCGGTCTGACCTGAGCGTCAGCCTCGTCGCAAGAGCCCGGTGACCTCCGCGGCGCAGGCCTGGACCGGCGCGCGCATCTCTTCGAGGCGCTCGGCCGTGAGGCGCGTCGTCGGTCCCGAGATGCACAGCGCCGCCACGACACGACCGGTCGAATCGGTCACGGGTGCCGCGACGGCGGCCACGCCGTTCTCCCGTTCGCCGATGGACGTCGCCCATCGCTCAGCGCGGATGACATCGAGCTGTCGTGCCAGGTCGGGACCCGGGGCGTTCGGCAGGCGTTCGACGTCAGCTTTGGCGCGTTGAAGCTCCTGCTGCTGGATGTCGTCCTCAGCGAAGGCCAGCAGGACCTTCCCGGCGGCGCCGGCCCGAAGCGGCAATGGTCGACCGAGCTGGATGAACGGCCGGAGCTCATGGCGCGCCTCGACGGCTGCGATGCAGATCCGGGCGTCCTCGTCGCGGACGTAGAGGTGGACGCTCTCGCCGAGCTGATCGCGAAGCCGACGCATGGTCGGTTCGGCGATCGCTCGCAGGTCGAACGTCTCGGCGGCGGCCTCACCCCAGTAGAGCAGGCGCGGGCCGAGCGAGTAGCGGCCATCCTCGGTCCGGCGCACGATGCCCAGCGCGGCCAACTCGCTGAGCAGCCGATGGGTCGAGGACTTGGGCATCGCGAGCGCCGACCGGACGTGCGCCAGGGTGACGGGTTCGCCCGCCTGGCCCAGACAGTCGATGAGGTCGCTCGCTTTCTCCAGGACCGACATGGGTTGGCCTCTCGACGCGGGATCGCGTGCAAAGCCTAGTCGACGGACGTGCCGTAGAACTCGCCGAACAACTCCTGTTCGGTCGGGCGATCAGCCGGGATGGGCCGACTCACCCACGTCGTGTTCATGTAGTGCTTGAGGTGGACGTTCTCGGACGTGATGTTGCCGCCCCAGGTCCCGCAGCCGAGGCTGGAGGTCATGGGCATGCCGTTGTCGAAGGCGCCGGCGTTCGCCTTGGACTGCGGCTGGCGGACCATGATGCGACTGACCGGAGCCACCCGTGCCAGCCGGTCGATGTGATCGTCGTCGAACGAGTAGATGCCACACGAATGGCCCTTGCCGCCGACCTCGAACACCGCTCGAACCATGTCGAGCGCATCATCGAACGTGGCGTAGCGGAACATCGACAGGACGACGCTGAGCTTCTCCGAGCTGAACACGTTGTGGCGACCGATCTCGGTCTGTTCGACCACGAAGAAGGTCCGGTCCGGCGCGATCTCGAACCCGGCGCGCTCGGCGATCGTCTGAGCCGAGATCGCGATCGTGTCGGGTGTCCGATGCCCGTCGTCGTCCCAGAGCAAGGCTCGAAGCCGCGCCGTCTCGTCCGGCGAGGTCACGTGTCCGCCTTCCTCCACGAGTCGATCCCGGAGCAATTCGTAGACCCGGCCGTCAACGAGCAGGTTGCCGTCCGCGGAGCAGCCCGAGCCGTAGTCCGAGGTCTTGCTCAAACGCGTGTTGCGGGCTGCCTCGACGACGTCGGCGGTCTCGTCGATGACCATCGTGGAGTTCCCGGCACCCACGCCGTACGCCGGCGTGCCGGAGCTGTAGGCGGCCTTGACCATGTCACGCCCGCCGGTCGCCTGGACGAGATCGGCCCGGGTCATCAGGTACTGGGCGGCGGGGATGCTCGGGCGCTCGAGGCATTGGAGCAGGTCGGCGGGAGCACCCTCGCGCGCGAGGGTGCGGCGCATGATCTCGACGGTCTCCCAGGTGGTCCGCTTGCTCCGCGGATGGGGCGAGAAGATGACGGCGTCGCGACACTTGATGGCGAACATCCCGACGCCGGGTGGGGTGAGCTCTGGGTTCGTCGTCGGGACCAGCGACGCGATCAGGCCGACCGGCTTGGCGTACTTGGCGATCCCCTTATCGGGCATCGTCTCGATCACGCCGACGCTCGGTTGTCGGAGGACATCACGCAGGATGCCCATGACCTTGAAGCGTTTGTTGATCCGGCTCTCCGGATCGCCGATGCCGCTCTCGTCGACACCCATCTGCGCGAGACGCGTGAAGGTCGTCTCGTTGGCCACGGCCCAGGCGACGGCTTGGCAGAGGCGATCGACCTGTTCCTGGGTCGCCTCTTCGAAGTCGCGAAGCGCGGCGCGCGAGCGGGCTACGAGGTCGTCGACGTGTGCGGTCTCTTCCGGCGTGATCGGTCGCGTTCCCATCCAGACAACTCCGCGATCTCGTCCCGTGGTCGGGTGCGCGCCGCCATCGGTGGTCCCATTATCATGAACAGCGGTCCGAAATCCGGAACCGGCCCGATCGTAGACGTCGCTCCGATCGAGTGTCAACCATCCCCGGCGCTACCCACTTGACACGACTCGGTTAGGCCCCATACGTTCCTATTGTACGGACACGGTCCCGATATGCGGGACGCAAGGAGGCGACGATGCGGACCCAGGAAACGGTCGCACGGGAGGCATCCCAGATGTCGGTGACGGCAGCCGACCATATCGCGAGCTTCCTGACGGATCGCGGCGTCGAGGTGGTCTTCGGTCTGTGCGGCCACACCAACATCTCGCTGCTGGCGGCGCTTGAACGGGCAGGCACGCCGCGCTTCGTGACGACGCGGCATGAGCAGGTCGCGGCACACGCGGCCGACGGCTACGCGCGGACGTCGGGCAGGCCAGGGGTCGTGCTCCTCCATGTCGGCCCGGGCATGACGAACGCCGTGACGGGCGTCGCGACTGCCTCGTTCGATTCGGTCCCGCTCCTTGTCATCGCCGGCGACGTTCCGTCCTACTACGAGGGCCGAGGACCGCACCAGGAGGTCAACCTCCGTCGGGACGCCGACCAACTCTCGATCTACGAACCGTTCGTGAAGCGGGCCTGGCGCGTCCGACGCGCCGACCAGCTGCCGCGAACGATGGCCCGCGCCTGGGATCTGGCCGTGGCCGGCCGACCGGGACCCGTCCTCGTGTCCATCCCGATGGACCTCCTCGGCGAGGTCCTCGATGCGCCGGTCTGGCCCGCGTCCCCGGTCGAGCGACCGGCGCTCTCGTCGGCGACCGCTGCGGCGATCGCGACGGAGCTGCGCATCGCCCAGCGACCGCTCTTGCTGGCCGGCGGCGGGACACGCCGGGCGACCGCCCAGGTCGTCAGGCTCGCGGAGACCGTGGGCCTGCCGGTCGCGCACACGCTCATGGGCACCGGCGTCCTGCCGCCGGACCATCCGCAGCTGGTCGGCATCGTCGGGTTCTGGGGGTCGCCGGCCGCCAACCGGCTGGCGGCCGAAGCTGACCTCATCCTTGCGGTCGGGACGCGCTTCCCGGAGACCGACAGCAGTAGCTGGGAGCCGGGGGTCACGTTCGATATCCCGCCGACCCGGCTCATCCACGTGGATATCGACCCGCACGAGCCGGGTCGGAACTACCCGACGACCATCGCCGCGACGGCCGAGGCCGGTCAGGCGCTCGAAGCGATCCAAGCGGCGTACGGGCAGGCCACGCCTGATCGAGGGTTCGACTGGGGAAGCCTCCGCGACGAGCGCGAGACGTTCCTGGCGCCGAGCCGGGCCAACGCGACGTCGGCCGACTTCCCGCTCCTCCCCGAGCGCATCCTGGCCGACCTTCGGAGCGCGATGCCGGACGCCATCCTGGTCACGGACGTGGGCTGGAACAAGAACGGCGTCGCGCAGCAGTACCCGGTCGACACGCCCGACTCGTTCCTGACACCAGGCGGCTTCTCGACGATGGGCTTCGGGCCGTCCGCCGTTCTCGGGGTGGCGGCGTCGGGGGTCGACCGCCCAGCGGTCGCTCTGGTCGGCGACGGCGCCTTCGGATCGAATCCGAACGTCGTTGCGACTGCGGTCGAGATGGGCATCGCCCCGATCTGGGTCGTCATGAACAACGCGGCCTTCGGGACGATCGCCGGCCTGGAACGGAAGCACTACGGCAGCGGCTTCGGGTGCGAGTTCCTGGTGGATGGGTCCCCGTATTCGCCGGATTTCGCGGCGATCGCCCAAGCCTGCGGGGCCGATGGCATCCGGGTCGGCGACGCGGCTGCGCTGCTGCCCGCGCTTCAGGCCGCCCGTGCCTCGCGCCGCCCGACGGTCATCGATGTCCCGATGCGCAACACGCCGGTCATGACGCCGGGGGCGTGGGATATCGAACGCATCTACCACGTCGCCGATGCGGCGACGGGATCCAGATGACGAAGGTGCACGAGGGAGCGGGAGCGGGCCAGACGGCCCACGCCGCGGCGTGGTCCACGGCGATCACGGCCACCACCGACGACCGGGTGTTCATCCGGGGCGCCGCGTTGGACGCGGCCATCGGCCGAACGTCCTTTCCTTCGATGCTCCTGTTGTTGTGGCGCGGCGACGCGCCGTCCCAGGCCGAGGCCGAGTTGATGGGCGCCTGCCTCGTGGCCGCGATCGACCATGGGCCCTTGGCGCCATCCGCGCTCGTTGCGCGCACCATCGCGTCCACCCAGGCGACCCCCATGAGCGCGCTCGCGGGCGGGATCCTGTCGTTCGGCGAGTTGCATGGCGCGGTCGTCTCTCGCGCGATGCGGATCATCGGCACCGTCCCGGCGGAAGGCGACCTGGCTGACTGGGCCGACGGCGTGTTCGAGGTGGAACGTGCAGCCGGCCGCCGACTCCCCGGCATCGGACATCGATGGCACACCAATGACCGGCGCGCGGAGGCACTGCTAGAGGTCGCCACCGAACTCGCCGTGGGGAGGCACGTGGAAGCGGTTCGGGCACTCGCGACCCGGGTCGGCCAGCATGTGGGCCATCGAGTCGCCGTCAACATCGACGGAGCTTTAGCCGTCTCGCTCACGGCGCTTCGGCTGGACCCCGAGTACGGCGACTTCGTCTTCGCGATCGCTCGCAGCTTCGGCCTCGCCGCCCACATCGTCGAGGAGCGCGACCGCGAGCGACCGATGCGACTCATCGACCCGACAGCCGCGTTCTATGACGGGGTTCCCGTCCCCGACAGCCTCGTTCAGGAGACGGACCCATGAAGGTACGGTTGATCTCGCCATTCGACGATTCGGAGCAGATCTGGATCGGTCTCGACGAGCCGGGGAAGCGACGGAAGGTCTTCCGTTTCGTGTCGCCCGAGACCGGCTCCGAGGAGTTCATGGCCGGGATCACGATCTTCGAACCCGGTGAGGCGAGCTCCTATCACGTGCATCCGGAGTCGGAGGAGATCAATCTCGTGCTCAGTGGCTCGGGACTCGTCGTCTCCGAAGGTGAGGAGGCTGAGTTCGGCCCCGGTCACGCGATGTGGGTCCCGAAGGGTGTCTACCACCAGCACAAGAACACCAGCGGCGAACCACTCAAGTTGCTGTGGGTGTATACGCCCCAGGCCGACCTGCCGAGCACGTAGTCGACGAGCCGATGGCGCGCTCGGCACCGCAGGCCGCGACAACGCACTCGACCACCGCTCGCGATCGATCCCGCTCCGCCTCCTCCGGGGCGGGGTCGACGCGGGTGCCAGGCTCGGCCAGCGCATGCCAGACGTGATCGGCGGCATGCGCCCTAGGTGACGGCCACGATCGACGTGCGGCACGGCCGATGATGGCCTCAGCGTTGCGCGCGGCCGAATCGGGCCAGCGCGAGCGTGTAGGCTTCAAGCGTCATGGATGCACGCGAGAAGATGAACGTGGCCCTCGGGCACACGTCGCTGGTGGTGGCGGCCAGCGACGGCCCTGGTGGATAGGCACGACCTAACCGCACTCCCACGTCCTCGAGCGACCGACACACCGAATGATCTAGCCGGGCCTTCGTGTGCCCGCTGGGCGGCCTGACGTGGACGTCCTGCTGGCGGGCGGCATCTTCGTCGTCGCCTACGCCCTGATCGCCTCCGAGCGCTTCGACCGGACCCTCATCGCCCTGCTGGGCGGCCTGCTGGTCGTCGTCCTCGGCGTCATCGACCAGGAAGAAGCCTTCACCGGGATCGACTTCAACGTCATCTTCCTGCTGGCCGGGATGATGATCCTGGCCGGCGGACTCAGTAAGACCGGCTTCTTCGAATTCGTCGCCGGCCTGGCCATCCATCGGTCCCGGGGCGAGCCGTTCCGTTTGCTCGTCATGCTCGTGTTGGCGACGGCGCTGCTCTCAGCGGTCCTGGACAACGTGACGACGGTGGTGCTACTGACACCGGTGACCTTGTCGATCGCGCGGACGCTCAAGGTCTCCCCGTTCCCGTATCTGATCAGCCAGATCTTCGCGTCCAACATCGGCGGGACGGCGACCCTCATCGGCGACCCCCCGAACATCCTCATCGGCTCGGCGGCCGGACTCGACTTCGTCGACTTCCTCGTCAACCTGGCGCCGGTGGTCCTCGTGATCATGGTCGCCTTCCTTGGGATCCTGCGGCTCTGGTTTCGGCGCACGCTGCAGGACGACGAGGATCGGCTGGACGTGATGGCGGAGCTCGATCCGGCGGCGGCGATCACCGATCGCCCGCTCATGATCCGGGCCCTCGTCGTGCTTGGTCTGACCCTTGTCGGGTTCCTCTTCCACTCCGTGATCGGCGTGGAAGCCGCGACCATCGCCCTGCTCGGGGCGACCGTCCTGATGCTCGTCGGCCCGCTCGATCCGCACGAGTCGTTGCGCGACATCGAATGGAGCACGCTGTTCTTCTTCGTCGGCCTGTTCATGCTGGTCGAGGCCATCGTCCATGTCGGGATCGTGGGCAGCGTCGCGAGCGCCCTCGCTGATGTCGTCGATGGACGCCTCGAGGTCGCGACCATCGGCATCCTATGGGTGTCAGCGTTCGGCTCCGCGATCGTCGACAACATCCCCTACACAGCTACCGCGATCCCGATCGTCGAGGAGATGATCGCGACCGGACTCGATGCCGAGCCCCTCTGGTGGGCGCTGGCCCTTGGTGCGTGCCTTGGCGGCAATCTCACGATCGTCGGCGCCTCGGCCAACATCGTCGTGGCCAACCTGGCCGCCCGTGACGGGCACCCGATCACCTTCGGACAGTTCCTGCGTTACGGCTCGGTGGTCGTGCTGATGTCACTCGCGATCTCCACCGTCTACCTGTGGTTGCGGTACCTGGGGTGAGGCGTGCCCGATGACGGAGGACCCATCAGCCGCGGGCGTTAGTCATGGCCAAGGGCGATCCCCGACGATCCGACGGGCCACTGTGGATCGACGCTTGACATTGGAGCGACACCAAGGTCTACGGTCGCGTCATGGCAGCGACACCCGAGACCGGCTTCCTGGTCCTCGCCGATCTGACCGGCTACACCGCCTACCTCTCGGGGAGCGAGATCGAGCACGCGCCGGCCATCGCCGGTGACCTCCTGGAGACGATCGTCGGCCGGCTGGAGCCGCCGTTCCGTCTGGTCAAGTTCGAGGGCGACGCCGCGTTCCTGTTCGTCGAGGACGGGCGCGCCGACGGGTCCCTGCTGCTCGACGCGATCGAGGCGGCCTACCTGGCCTTCCGGCGTCGACTGCGAAGCATCGACCAGGCGACGTCCTGCGACTGCAACGCTTGTCGGCTGGCGCCGAGGCTCGACCTCAAGGTGTTCGTCCACCACGGGGCGTTCGTCTGGAGTCGCATCGCCGGTCGCGACGAGCTGGCGGGTTCCGATGTCATCGTCGTCCACCGCCTGCTGAAGGGCGTGGGCGCCGCCGAGGCGCGATCAAACGGCTTCGCGCTGTTCACGGCCGCCGCCGTCGACGCGCTGGGTCTCGACGCCGATGCCCTGCAACTCCGGACGGGCACCGAGGAGATCGAGCACCTCGGTCGGGTCGACACGTTCACGTTCGACCTGGAGGCCCGGTGGCAGGACGAGAGCTCCATGCGACGGCTCGACATCGCCGACACCGATCTCGCCTTCGACATCGAGGCGACCCTCGCCGCCGATCCATCGGTCATCTGGGCGCACCTGACGTCGCCAGCCCTCCGAACGCGTTGGGAGGGACCGATCGCCATCCAGGAGACGTCCGCCGGCGGGCGCCGCGGCATCGGCACCACCGCGCAGTGCGTGACCGGCCGGTTGGCGACCCTCGAGGAGATCGTCGACTGGCAGCCCTACGACCGCGTCGCGTGGCGGCTGGCCGTCCCAGGCGTAGGCCCCGTCGCGGCGACCGCGGATCTGGAGCCGACGGAGGATGGGACACGTCTCCGACTTCGCTGGGCCTGCGACGGTGCTGCCGCCGTGGATGTCGCGGCGGTCCAGCGGATGCGGCGGGAGAAAGAGGCGGCCTACGAGCGACTCGCCACGGTCATCACCGGCGCGCTGCCGGTCATCGAACAGGAGGCTCGAGCATGAGTTCGTCCGTCTCAGAGCAGGTCATCGAGCGGTCCGCGCAGGACACCTGGGTGTATGCCGCGGACATCGTCCGACATCCGGATTGGATGACCGTCACGGACGCCCGGATCGTGCGGGGCGATGGGACGCAGGTGGGGTCACGTGGGCGCGAGCGGTTGCGATTCGGTCCGTTCGGGTGGGACGTGGAGTTCGAGGTAGCCGAGGCGGAGCCGGGACGTCGGATCGCCTGGAAGTCGGTCCACGGAGCGCCATTCGATCTCAAGGTCTGGCTGGACCTCGAGCCCACGGGTCCTGCGTCATCCAAGGCGACATACGGGGCCGACATCCGACTCCGCGGGATCTGGCGGCTGCTCTCGCCCATGGTGGCGATGGAGGCCAAGGCTGGGCCGGCCCGCGAACTCTCACGCCTCAAGACCCAGGTCGAGGCGGCCCCAGCCATCACGTCGGCGATCTGATGGCGACGTTGAGCCGCTTTCCGATCAGTGCCCGGGCCGCAGCGATCGACCTCGAGCGGGCGCGCCGCTGGTACGAGGAACGGCTCGGTCTCCTGCCTGAACACGAGGACCCGGGTGGCGTTTGGTATCGCTTCGCGGACGAGACCTGGCTCTACGTGTACGCCACGCCATCAGCTGGGACCGCCAAGAACACGATCGCAGGCTGGGAGGTCAAGGACATCGATGTCGTGATGGCCGAACTCCGCGAACGTGGCGTGGTCTTCGAGCAGTACGACCTCGGTGACGTCCAGATGGTCGATGGGTTGGCCGACTTCGGCGTCGCCAAGGCGGCGTGGTTCAAGGACAGCGAGGGCAACACGTACGAGCTGACCGAGGTCCGTCAGCATCCTTGACATCCGAGCGACTCCAAGGTTTGCTGGCCGCATGAGGATCGGCGAACTCGCCCATGAGGTGGGCGTCTCAACGGACACCGTGCGCTTCTATGAACGATCCGGCTGGCTGCCCCGGGCGAGTCGGCGGGACAACGACTACCGCGAGTACGGGCCAGCGGATGTCGAACATCTGCGCTTGATCATCGACCTGCGGCGCCTGGACCTCCCGCTCGAGGATGCCGCCAGGATCGCTGGCTGGTGTCACTCGGGACATTGCGGGGAGTCGACCGCCGAGCTACCGCGGATGATCGAGGCGCGGCGCGCTGAGATCGCCGACCGGATCGCCGGCCTCCATGCTCTGGACGCGAAGCTGGCTGGCCTGCAGGGACATCTTGGGCGACCCCGCCGATCGCTCGCGGTCATCGACGGTCCTTGCTGTGACGCGGCGGACGCTGTCATCGGCGCGGCTGAGGGCGGCTGCGCGTGCTGTTCGACGGTGCCTGCCGTCGCCGACTAGGTATCTCCACGCGCCGGGCGTCTCCGGTGCGGACCGAGCACGACATAGATGCCCATCGCCCGACGTCAGGTCCGCCAAAGGCGTAACCCGTACGCAGTCAGCGTGGCCGACGATCTCGAACCCGCGCTTCCGGTGGAGGCGATGTTCGAGTCCGTCCCGGTCTCGAGATCCTTCAGCGCTGGACGGCAAAGAGGTGCCAAGCGCCCGGGACGCCCTTGAGCTCGTGCGTACCGCGATCATCGAAGTCCAGTCCCGACCCGACGACGAGGTCCTTGACCGTGCTCGAGACAAGGATCTCGCTGGCCCCGGCCTTGGCCGAGACCCGTGCAGCGATGTGGACCGCGAGGCCGGCGATGTCCTCCGCCATCACCTCGATCTCGCCGACGTGGAGCCCGGCACGGATCTCGAGCCCGAGATCCATGACCTCGTCCCGGATCGCCGCGGCACACCGGATCGCCCGGGCCGGGCCGTCGAATGTGGCCAGGAAGCCGTCGCCGGTGACCTTGACCTCGGCCCCGCCGAACCGCCCGAGCTGGTGCCGGACGATCCGGTTGTGGTCCCCCAGCAGCCGCTCCCACCGGGTGTCTCCCAGCTCGGCCGCCAGCTGGGTCGACCCGACGATATCGGTGAACATCAGGGTCGCGAGCACCCGGCGTGGATCGAGTACCGGTCGAACGCCCGTCACGAAATCCTGGATCTCGGCAACGATCGCGTCTTGATCGCCCGCCCAGATGAGGTTGTCCGCGCCGGGCAGCTCGACGTACTTCGCGCCCGGGATGTGCGCGGCGAGATACCGCCCGTGCTCGACGCTAAAGCCCTTGGCCGCCGCGCGGTGGATGACCAGCGTCGGGACACGGATCGCGGGTAGAACGTCGCGCACGTCGCTCTCGTAGATGAGGCGGACGATCGCCTTGGTGCTACCGGGCGTCGCCGCGCCACGCTCGTACTTCGCCCAAGAGCGGCGGATCCGCTCGTCGCCGGCGACCGACGGCGCGAACAGGTCGATCATCACCCCGCGGCCGGTCTCGTCCTCCGCGATCTCGAGCGCGGGCGCCAGATCGGCGATCGGCGCCCCGATCGGGAAGTCGGGCGCCTCGAGGAACCGCGCGAAGCAATCGACGAGGATGAGGCTCGAGACCCGCTCGGGATGCGCGGCGGCGAAGGGCATCGCCAGGATCCCACCGCCGATGTTCGAGATCAGCGCCGCCCGCTCGGACCCGACCGTGTCCAGGACTGCCGGGATGTCGGCCATGAACTCCTCGAGGGTCGGCAGCGTCGAGGTCGGGATCGGATCCGACAAGCCCGTCCCCCGCTTGTCGAACATGATCAGCCGGCCGAATGTCGCCAGGCGCTCCCGGAGCGCCGCCAGCGGCGGCACGTCCCACTGGGCATCGAGATTGCCGAACCACTGGTCGAGGAGCAGGATGTCGGGCGGCCCGTTGCCGACGACCTGATACGCGAGGTGCAGGTCGCCGAGTCGGGCGTACCGCGTTTCCGGGATCATCTCCTGCAAGGGTACCGACGCGTCGACGGTACTGGCCGGATCTGGCGGACCACCGGCGATCGGTGGAGGGTCGGGATCCCCGAGCAGAGGGGTGCGTGTGCGGCGGTCATCCGGTCAGCTCGACGTACAGCTCGGGAGCCTCCCAGGGCAACAGGTGCCCGACGCCATCGATCGTGCGGGAGCTCCACCTGGGATGTGCGGCCTCGACATCGTCGATGAGACGCTGCGGGATCACCCGGTCGTCGGCGCCCCACAGCAGCAGTGTCCCGGCCAGGATCGAGTCGAGCGCCTCGCGGGTCCTTGCTTCGTCCACGGTCAGGGCGCGGACGACGGCGATGGCAGCATCCACCGCTCCCTCGACGCGCCAGGGGAGCACGAGGCGCCCCATCTCGTCCGCCACAAGCGACAGCAGCTCAGGCGACATCCGGGACAACTCCGACCCGAGGCGAGGGTCCCGATCATCGACCTGGCGGCGCCACGCGTCTGCCTTCAGGCGGAGACCCGCGCCAACCACGACGTCAGCCACGGGTCGTCCGACGCGAAGCCCGACTCGCCAGGCACCGGGGAACCGAGGGGGGTCGGGAAGACCCGGAAGGGGGGCGGACGTGAGCACCAGGCGTTCGACGCGATCCGAGACCCGCCCGGCGAACACGGCACCGACGAGGCCACCCATCGAGTGCCCGTGGACGACCATGCGCTCGAACCCGAGCGCCGTCGTGAAGTCATCGACGAATCGGGCAGCACCGAAGATGCCGCCAGCGCCACGGTGCCGTGGACGGCTCCGGCCCGACCCCGGAAGATCGGGGGCGATCACCAACCCCGTTGTCGCGAGCGGGCCGATCACATCCATCCACGACCAGGAGCCCGTGCCCATCGGGTGGATCAGCAGATGGGTCGGACCCAGACCATCGGCGCCTGCCCGCAAGTAGTGGACGCGCGTATCGCCGATGTCCACGACTTCGCTGGTGACGCCCGCCCACCGGGGAGATCGTCGCCCCCAGTCGTATCCCGGCCAGATGCGCGTCATCCAACCAGCATATGGGCGTCAGCGACCGCCGCGACAGCCGGGCTCAGCGAGCCGGACCTGAGCATCGTTCAAGGCACCAAGCAGGCCCTCCGGGATGACCGGAGGGCCTGCTCGGGTTGATCGATCGCGGGCGACCGATGGCTATTCCGAGTGCGTCGTGGTCGCTCCGCCAACCAGCTGCTGCGGGATCAGGGCAACGCCATCCCGCTCTCGAAGCTCTCGCAGCCGGTCCAGTCGAACGGAACGAACGGGGCCAACGGAATGACGACATGCCCGGCATCCCAGAGCGCCCCCTGCACGAACGGGGAACCGCCCGCAGCGCCGGTGTGGACTGACTCATGGTGGGCCGCCTTGGGGAGCGCCTGCCCTGCTGCAAACTCGACGCACCGGTCGAAGAAGAGGTTCGCCTCTCCGAGCTCCGCTCCCAGCAGCATCACGTGACCATGGGGCGGGATCGCACCCCAATCTTTGCCCTGCGCGCTGACCGTGGCTGCCGTGGCGCCGATGATGAGCGCGGCCGACAGCAAGGGTAGAAGTCTCCGCATCTTCCTGATCTCCCTACGCTTCCGACGATCCGCCCCGGATGGGCCACGTTAGCGTCCGCATGACGGCACGACAAGACCCTGCCGCAGAGACCCTGACCGCAGGCTGCGATAGCGATCTGCGAGCTCCCGATCGAGGGCCGCGTGGCGTCTGTGGCGCGGGACCCTAGGGGCACGGGAGCGCACGATCCGGGCAGTCAGGCGGCGATCCGCCGAGCCGGGTGGGCCTCACGGGTGAGGCAGGCTTGGTCGGGGCGAGAGGACTCGACCCGACGGAACCTGCCCCATCAGTGACGATCACGACCCGATGCGAGCGCGAGCCCCGCGAGTCCACTAGGACGACACGCGGATCAGGCGCCAGTCGGGATCACGCCTGGCCCTCCAACGGGCGGTGCCCCTTCACCCGCAAGGCGAAGGGCCGGCCGACCCAGATCGAGCGATCCAGATGGAAGCCATCGGCGGACCGAAGCCCGTCGCCCATCGCCCAGTCCACGACGATGTGGCTGAGCCACGCGATCGCCCCGACGAGCCAGAACGGCGAGAGCGCTCCGGTCGCCGCGATGGCCAGCAACGCGAGCGGCACGGCCGGATGATGCATGACATTGAAGAGCGGGACTGCCCGACGGGCGAGTTGCCCTGGTGCGTGCGGTTGCCCGCGTCCCAGCAGGACCGGTAGATGCGGGACGATCCCGAAGATCAGGACCGGGGCCAGGCCGAGCCCGTGAAGGCCCGCTTGGCCGTTCGCGTAGAACGCGACCGCCAGACCGGGGACGAGCCACAGGTGACGCCATGTCGGTCGGGGCATATGCGGCCTTCTCATGACCGATCTCCTTCGGTGGCACGCACAGGCTCGAGGATGACGACAGCGGTCTGGTGGCTACGGCGGGCGGCGAGCCCATCAAGGTCTTCACCCCAACCCGGGTAGTCACTGAACCGTGGCCACAGCCGTCCACGCTCTGCGTCGGTCGCGGCCCGAGCTCGAACGGTCCGTGTCCCGTCGGGCAGCTCGACCGTGGTTTCCGGGTTCGCTTGCAGGTTCAGCCACCAAGCCGGCTCGGCGTCCGCCCAGCCGTTCATGGCCAGCGTCACGAGGTTGGGGCCGTCCTCGAAGAAGCCGACGATGGCGACCCGGGCCTTGCCGGAGCGGCGGCCCACCGTCTTCAGGCGCATGAACCCGAACCGCTCCCCGGCCGTCGGCTGTGTGAGGCCGAAGCGGCCTCCGGTCAACCGATAGGCGGCGCGGTGGAGCATCCAGAAGGTCCGGATCACGGGGCGCGGCGGCGTCCGCCGCCCCTGCTGCACGGCGGTCATGCCGCACCAGCCTTGGCCGCGATGCCGGCCGGCGCGGCGACGGGCGGCGTGGACGTCGTGGGGCCATTCGCTTCGGCCATCGCGGCGACCACGATCGGCGCGTTGCGGTTGAAGCCCTTGAAGGTCAACCACAGGCCGATGGCCAGTTCCCAGAAGAAGAACGGGAAGACGGCGATGCTGTGCCATGCCGTGTTGGGTTCGGTGATGCCGATCATCGCTCCCGCGGCCCAGGCGGTGATCAACGGAGCACCGACGAGGCCAAGAGCCGGGATGGCGCGCGGCACGAGTCGGGACCGGTACAGAAGGGTGCCGAACATCAAGGCGTTGAAACCGGCCATGCTCGGTCCGATGACCATCGTCCAGTGGCGGACATCCACAAGGGCGATGCCGACCGGAACGAAGGCCGCCGCATCTCCGCCCGCCGCCGCGGTCTGCTGCAGGGAGGAGGCAGCGAGGATGCTGACGACGCCGATGACGATCACGGCGGCCTCGAACGACCGCGTGGCCACGTAGCCGAGGGCGAGTCCCTCATGTTGGCGCTTGACGATGGAGAACGCCGCCACGGCGCAGCCGATCAACGCCAGGACGTTGACCATCTCGCAGACGGCCGCGATCCCGATCTGGGTGGCGGCCCCGGGGCCTGCGATGTAGTTCGGGTTCGTCAGGATGGGCGCCATCAGGAGCGCGCCCGGGATCGAGCCGATGAAGGTGAGCAGGTACAGGATGCCCACGACGAGGGCGGTCTTCCTGGTCGGGTCGAAGGGATGGTCTGACCGGTTGTCGGGCGTGCGCGTCATGGGTAGGGTCCTTTCAGGAAGGTGTGGACGGCGGGATGGGGTGACTGCCGCCCTGGTGGTACTGGTGGGCGTCAGCGGCACGGGCGTCAGCGGCCGCTCAGGGTCCCAACGATCACGGCATCAGGGCCGAGGTTGATCGGAACCACGAGTCCCGCGTCGGCCGCAAACTCGATCGCTTCGGCCGATGTCAGGGGTTGGCCATTGGCGGACTTCACCAGCGGCAACTCCTCGGGACCGCCGACCGACGTCCAGGAAGGAACGCAGGCCCCGCTCACGATGCCCTGACCGCTGCAGACGACGAAGTAGCCCTGGAGCTTGACGCTGTAGGAGCCGTGATTGGCGGCCGGCACGTCGCGGACGACGTGGTCGTGCGGAAAGGTGTTGGGCGGGTAGCCCTGCGGGGCGTCAGACTGCGGCGCGAGCACGTAGAACGCATCGAGCGCCTTCGGCGTCGCCCCGTCGAAGCCCTGGTTCGAGAACGTCATGCGGCGCTGCGCGCCATCCACCCAGACCAGCTCGAAGCACCCGGCGCGGCCGGACGTCTTGCCGGTGATCTCCACGCAGTTCCGTAGGCCGCCGGCCTCTGCCGAGGGGATCGTCGCGACGCCAAGGGCGATCACGGCCAGCCCGAGCGTCGCGATGACCAGGCGGACCGGGGTCTGGAAGCGGGCGATTCTCGTCATCTGATCTCCTCTTCACGGTTAGGACGGGATGCCGGGTCCGTTTCCAGGTCCGGGTCAGCGCGATTGACCGAGACCAGCGGGACTCCAAGGTCGCGCACTCGCTGGAGCAGGCCGTGCAGTGCCGCCTGATCGGTGACCAGGCCCGTGAGCAGCGTCGTCCCATCGGCCTCGTGGCTCAGGGTCAGCCCGTCGAACATGGCTGCCCACCGCGCGTCGAGGAGGCCCGTGATCCGGATCTCGTACCGTTCCGGGTCATCCGGGTGTCTGGTTGGACGATGCTTCAGCTGCATTCCGCTCCTGGGGCGTATCCCCGGCTCCTTCTCGAGTCGCCGATCGACGACTGAGCGCACCGTGGAAGCGGATGTGGTGAGCGCGCATCACCACACGATGTGATTGGTCTGGTGATTTCGCCCTGCGTTCGCGGCGTCCGCGCCGCTCCTGGCCGCGCGCCAGGAGTCTCGCTGTGCGAGGAGTCGTGACCTATCCCGGGGGCCGGTCGCGTGTCCCCGAGAACAGGTTCAGTTCATCAGCCCGCAGGATCGCGGAACGGCGCGTGTTCACGTCGAGCTTCGTGTAGATGTTCTTCGTGTGGGTCCGAAGGGTGTTGAGCGAGATGTGCAGTTCGCGAGCCAAGTCGGGACCGTCCAGATCGCTCCGGAGGAGGCGCAGGACCTCCAGCTCGCGCTGGCTCAGTGGTTCGATGAGCGTCTGTCGTGGGGCACTGCGACCGCTGGCCGAACCCGCGGCGGCACGAAGCTCGGAGACGAACGCCGAGCTGCCCGCTCGACCAGTGACGGCGCTCAGCAGCGCCATCATCGGAGCCCCTTCGTCGAGGAACACCCGAACCCAGCGATCCGGTTCTGCGAGGGCGACGGCACGGTCGAGATCCGCGGCAGCGCCGGCGATCTCTCCGCGAGCATGCCGGCCGAGTGCAAGGACGACCAAGACGTCCAGGGCACTCCCTTGCCGCCCGCCGTCGAGAGCTGACCTCAACAGGCGATCCGCGAGGCGGATCGCCGCATCGATGGTGTCGTCGTCGCGGTCTCGAACGCCCTCGGCCAAGAGCAACCGGGCCAGCGTTCCGTGCTCGAACTCGCGGACATACGTCAGTTCATCGTTCGCAGAGATCGCGACATCCCGTGACCACGTTCTCGCATCGGCCAGGCGGCCCTGCTGCACCCGCACGCGTGCCCGCAACGCCGCTACCGGGCGGACGTTCGGAGAGAAGTCGCCGTCGTACCGCTGCTCGGCTTCATCGAGCGCGCTCACGGCTTCGTCGGGCTGACCCTCGGCGAGTGCCATTCGCGCCCGCGCCACCCGGAGTCTGTAGGGATTCTGCGGGAGGCCCATCGCTTCGCCCAGGGACTCGGCAGCGTCGAGGTGCTTCCTTGCCGCGACCAGGTCATTTCGTTCCCGATCGATCTCACTCAAGCCGACGCGCATGTCGGCCGTCCCGCGCAATGGTGATGCCTCGGATCGGTCCCGATCCCAAGGCCGCGCTCCAGGATCGACTCGGCGTCGCCGAGACGTCCCTGCGTTATCCGGATGTCGGCCATCGCGATGGACAGACCGAGCAGGTCGGCCGTACGTCCTGCCGCCTTGAGGCTCTCGAACGATCGGGTCCACGCCGCGTACGCGCCGTCGAGGTCTCCGGTCGTCCAATAGGCGAGCGCGAGCAGGCCCGCCGCCCCACCGCGTCCGAGTTGGTCGGGTCCGGCAGCGGCAAGCGCCGCTTCGGCATTGACGATCGTTGCCCCCACGTCACCGTGCATCCGGGCAAGGCCGGCTCGGTGGAGCGGGACCGCGCTCGGCAGGTGCGCGAGGAATGCAGGCTCGCGGATGATCATGCCGGCGGCCTCCGCCTTCGCGCGCTCGTCTGCGTCGCCCGCGGCAGGGATCCATCGCTCGGCCGCCGTCAGGCGCTCCGCAACCTCGGCGACCTGACCGACCGAGAGGCGCGTGCCTGCGTCGATGATCGCCAGGGCCGGTCGGGTCTCGAAGGTGCTGGCAGGCAGGGCATCGAGCCAGCGTCGGAGCGTCAGGTCCTGCCTTCGAGCGAACAGGTCGCGGGCTGCTAGCTCGATGAGGTCAGCGGCCCGGGAGATGTCGTTGGCCGCGAGCGCGTGGTCGATCGCTGCCGCGTGATCGCCTGCCTGCTCGAACCAGGCGCTCGCGCGCCGGTGAAGGGTCGGGATCAGGTCCAACTGCTCCGCCTGCAATCGGGCACGAAGCACGTCGGCGAACAGGTGGTGGTAGCGGTACCAGCGCCGGCGATCGTCGAGCGCGATGACGAACAGGTTCGCGCGCTCGAGCGCTTCGAGCGTGTCGCCACCGTCATCGGCCTCCGTGACGGCGTCGCACAGGGGCCCCGTCATCCGATCGAGGATCGAGGTCGCGAGCAGGAAACGCTGGATCCGCTCCTCCTGACGATCCAAGACCTCCTCGACGAGGTAGTCGACGATGTACCGGTCGTCCCCGGCGAACTCCTTGATGAACGCGCCAGGGTCGGGCCGCCCGCCGATCGACAGGGCCGCGAGCTGCAGCGCCGCGATCCAGCCTTCGGTGCGTCCCTCGAGGACCGCGACGTCGCCCGTGGTCAACCCCAAGTCCATCGGGCCGTTGAGGTACGCCTCGGCCTCGTGTTCGGTGAACCGCAGGTCCGCCGCGCGGATCTCGACCAAGTCCCCTCGCGCGCGAAATCGAGCCAAGGGAAGGGGCGGGTCCGCGCGCGTGATGAGAACCACATGGAGTTGTGGCGGCGCATGGTCGAGGAGGAACGCGACCCCCTCGTGGATCTCAGCCAGTTCGATCACGTGGTAGTCGTCGATCACAAGCAAGGTCTCGTCCGGGACCTTGCCAAGTGCATTGAGCAGGGTCGTGAGGACCGTTTCGACGGGAACGGCGTTGGAGTCGAGCAACGGGCTCGCCACGTCGCCGATCGACGACGTCCGTTCGATCGCTGCGGTCACATACGTCCAGAACGAGCGCGTGTCGTCGTCACTCGGATCCAGCGACACCCAGGCAGTCGACCCTCCATGGCCTGCGGAGGATGCGAGCCATTCCGCGACGAGCGTGGACTTGCCGAACCCTGGCGGCGCGGAGACGACCGTCAGCTTGGAACGTGCCCCGCGCTCAAGGAGTTCGGTAAGGCGCGGCCGTGGCACCACACCCGGACGTGGCTGTGGAGCGTAGAGCTTGGTTTCGAGCAGCGCGTTCGGCACGACCTGATTCTGACGCCGTTGAGATCCAACGCGCACCCGCGACTTCGGGCGTGCTGGTAGCCGCGCCTACCCAGTCCTGCGGGTTGTCGTCGAAGGCGACCGAACGGCCGCCGGGACTGAACGGCAGCGAACGCTCCAGTTCATCAGCGTCGACCCGTCCCCGTCGTCAGGCCCCGGATGAAGCGTCCGCGGAGGACCAGGAACAGGAGGAGCGGCGGGAGGATCGCGATCGCCATCCCGGCGAATGTCAAACCCTGGTCCGTCGCGTTGAAGGTCGAGAACCGCGTCAGTGCAAGTTGGACCGTGAATGACTCCGGTCGCTGGATGAGCACCAATGCCCCGGCAAAGTCATTCCAGGTGAACACCGCGACCAGTGCGCCAACGACCACGATGCCGGGGCGAGCGATGGGAATCACGATCCGAAGCAGGACCGCGACCCGGCCGGCGCCATCGACCCGTGCCGCGTCGATCACGTCCTGCGGGATCGTGCGGAAGTAGCCGGCCAGGATGATGGTCGCGAACGAGACGCTGGCGACCACGTTGGTCAGCGCGAGACCAGTCAGGCTGTTGATCAGACCCAAGGCGCGATACATCGAGAACAGCGGGACGATCAGGACCTCGGTCGGGACGATCAGCGGCGCAAGCACGACCAGGAAGAACACGGCTCTGGCGGGTGGCCGCAGCCGGGTGAGGGCATAGGCACCCAGGACCGAGAGCCCGAGCACGACCGCCACCGTCAGAGCGGTGACGTAAGCCGAGTTCGCGAGCGCAACACCGAGTTGGCCCCGATCCCAGGCCTCGCCGATGTTGCCGATGGCCGGCGGCCACGGAATGTCCCAGGGAGCGCGATAGATGTCGGCGCTGGACCGGATCGCGTTGGCGAACGTCCAGGCCACCGGGTACAGCCAGACTACGGCTAGCGCGCTGAGAAGGACGGCAGACCACCGGACGCGAGGTAGCATCACCCGCTCACCATCTCCGCCCGCCGGTCGAGGATCCGATACTCGATGACCGTCAGCAACACGATCAAGCCGAGCAGGATCATCGCCATCGCTTGCGCATAGCCGACCTCGAGGAAGCGGAACGCGGTCACGTAGACGTCCGTCGCAACGGTCTCAGTCGCGTGCGATGGGCCACCGGCGGTCATGACCCAGACCATGTCGAAGATCCGCAGCGTGCCAAGCGTGGTGAGCAGGACCAGGGCGAAGGTTTGCGGCCAGAGCAGCGGCCACGTGATTCGACGGAACCGCTGGAATCTGCCGGCGCCCTCAAGAACCGCGGATTCGTCGTACTCGCGCGGGAGCGCCCGAATGGCGGCGAGATAGACGACCATGCTGAAACCGGCAAATCGCCAGAGGAAGGCGGCCATGATCGCCCACAGCGCGACGTCGGCGTCCGCGAGCGGCGCGAATGTCGCCGTCTCGAGCCCCAGGGCTGCGCCCACGGTCGGCACGATCCCGAAGAACGGGGCGAGCAGGAACTTCCAGACCGCCCCGACCGCGACCGGTGCGATCACGAACGGCAAGAAGAACACGCCGATGAAGAATGACCTGCCCCGTTTCACGTCGGCCAGCAGGAGGGCCAGGAGCAGGCCGAGGCCCGTTTGCAGCACCACGGCCGTGCCCGTGAATAGCAGCGTGTGCGCCAGGCTCTGATGGAATACCGAGTCGCCGAGGATCGCGCGCGCGTAGTGCTCGATTCCGACGAAGGAGGTGAGCGCGAAACCCTTTGTGTGGTGGACGCTCAGGACGATGCCGTATACGAGCGGGTAGACGAGGAAGACAGCCAGGATCACGATCGTCGGCAGGATGAACAACAGATCGATGCCGCGTCCGCCCCGCCACCTGAGGCGCCATCGTGGTCGACGCCGGGATCGGGTCACGATGATCTCGGCATGCGCTCGAAGCCATAAGGCATCAGGAGGCGCGGGTCTGCCCCGTTGGGCAGAGCGTCATTCCGAGCGCCGTTGTCATCGGCGCGACCCGCCTGGACCATCACCACTCCGCTCTGGTTGGGGCAGAATCAACCATACGTGGCACCCGGGTCGAGCTGCACGAACGGCCTTCTGCGCCCGCGATGGGGGCGGCTCGACCAACGAGGTCACAGCCAGCGAGGATGAGCCGATACCGACCGGAAACCTCAAGACGGACAACCCGTGGCACCGAGGGCTCGGTCGCCGGGATGTTCTGAAGCTCGGAGCCGCGGTCGCAGCAGGCGCCGCGATCTCACCCCTTCTGGCCGCGTGCGGGGGGCCGGGCCAGAGCCCGGCGCCAGGTGATGTGGCATCCGGGGCGATCTCTGGTCCGATCACCCTTCTGACCGGCGGTGGCGATCCAACGGCCGAGCCGGCCTTGAAGCGGGTCTATGACGACTTCAGGGCGCAGCATCCCGGGGTCGAGTGGGACATGCGAGTGCTCCCCGGCGGCGGTCCCGAGTGGGATCGTCTCGCGCGCGCCGCACTGGCTGCGGGCGAGCCAGTCGGCCTCGTGATGATCAACGGTCAACAAGTGCGTGGCTGGGTACGTGATGGCCTGCTCGCCGACTTGGGCGCGGACCCGCAGATGGCCGAGGTGCTGGCAAGGGTCCCTGGCCGCTTCCAACTGGGTGGCTCGGGCGAGGAGACGACCAGGGCGTTCCCACTCGCGTTGACCAGGGGCATCGACACGACGGGCATGTACTACAACAAGGCGCTGCTCGACCGCGCATCTCTCAAGCCGCCCGGATCCATCGACGACCTCAAGGCGATGGTCGACCCGCTGGCGGCGCTCGGTGTCGCGCCGCTCGTGCACTGCTCTGGCGACGTCTTCTTCAACCAGATCCTCGTGACGTGGCTCCTGCCGCTGATCGCCGAGCGTACGGGCGACCCGATCTCGTTCGTGGAACGGACGATCAGGGGTGAGGTCGGCTATGACAGTCCGGAGTGGCTCGAGACATTCCAGACGATCGCCGACCTGCGAACGTCTGGGGTCCTCCTCGAGGGCTCGGGCGCGACGGACTACTTGGCGATGCAGCAGCTCTTGCTACAGGGAAAGGCCGCGATGACCTTCAACGGAACGTGGATGCTCCCTGCTATGCGGAGTGGAACGCCGTCGGTCGAGTTCGATCTGCACGTGGTTCCGCCACCGTTGGTCGATGGTGCGACAACGCCTCGACCGATCCTTGCCTGGGCCGGATTCGCGATTCCGGCCACACCTGCCGCAAGCCGCGACGCCGTGTATGCATTCCTCGAGTACGCCAGTCGGCCCGAGGTCGATCGTACGGTCGTGGAGGGCATCCAAGCCTATTCGCCGATCGAGGCATCGAATGAGGCGGTAGAGGACGAGGTTGCCCAGGAGTTCCTGCCGATGTTCGAGAACGCGATCACGTCACTCGACTGGCTCTGGGAACCCGAGATCACCGCCGAGATCGACAGCCAGGTTCAAGCCATCGTCAATGGCGCGACTGACCCTCGCTCGGCTGGTGCGGCCGTCGAGGCAGTTGCCCAGGACCTCCGCTCGTCGGGCCGAGGCTACTACTCCTGACCGGATCAAGTCCCCAGAGCCCGACCTCCGCGAGACTCGCAGATTTCCGGAACTCGATGGGCAAGGGGTACGGGGCGTTCGTGCGTGAGCGGCGCCGGGGCGAGAGGGATAGCGCCGCCACAAGCGACCTTCAGTCCGCCCGTCACTGAGTCGCGAGTGGCGCTCCGGTACGTATCGCCTCGACGACGTCGACGATCGCTTGGCTGACGACGGCCGCGTGGGTCGGGTTGTCGACGAGGGATTGATGGGTCGCTCCTGGCACGACCTTGTGCCGGCTGTTGGTCGAGAGCCCAGCCATCGCGTCCTGGTGCGGCATCCATCCAGGCGCGTTCCCTTGCTCGGCCGTCAGCACCATCAACGGCTTCCCGTCGAGGCTCGTGAGTTCGCCCGCCTCGCTCGCGGATCGGCCCGCGACCGCGTACTCATCGATGAAGCCCGCCATCTCCTTGGCGGTAGCAGCGCTGGCGCGTGCCTCGTCCCGGAACGGCGGCGGGAGATCCGAGGGCGTCGCTTGGGCGAGCAGCCGGCCCAGGCCAAGCCGGGCCGTTGCAGACAGCAACGCGGAGACGTGCTTGAGGAAGGTGTCCGAGCCTTCGGTCGTCGGCGACACCGGGTTGGCGTTCGGAGCCGTTAAATCGATGAGCACCATGCCGGCGACCTCGTCGGGATACTGCGCGGCGTAGCGCATCACGTACAGGCCGCCAAAGGAGTGCCCCGCCAGCACGTAGGGGCCGGCGACATCCGCCCGCTCGAGCAGCGTGTGAAGGTCGGTCGCGGTCTGCGCGGCGTCGGGTGCCGTCTGCGCGGCGTCACTCCAGCCCTTGCCGGCTCGGTCGTAGACACAGACCGTGGTTTGGCGGGCCACCTCGGGCGCGATCCAGCCGAGGGTCGCCGCCGACGCCCCGCCGCCGGGCTCGAGGATGACGGTCGGGGCGCCCGTGCCGGTGCACTCCAGATGAAGACGGTATGGGCCGACATCGACGAGTTCGCCCCGCATGGCGACGCTGGGTTCCGTCGCGCGACCGATCGTCTGGTACGCCCCACCCAGCGCGAACAGCACGAGGACCGCGAGCACCGGGTTGAGCAGCCACGTCCGGGTCCGGCTCCGCAGATCACGCTTGGCGCGGATGAACATCCAGGCCACCAGGACGAGCAGTGCCGGCGGCCAGACCCAGTCGAGCGCGCCCAGCACGGCATCCGGCAGGACGAGCAGGAGCACGGCGCCACCACCCATGAACAGTGCTGGCGCGTACGCCCACCGTTGCGGCTGATCAGTCAACCGCACCGAGAGAGCCGCCAGGAGCGCCCATCCAACGGCGAAGCCGAACAGCACCATGGCCGTAGCGAAGTTCGCGTCGACCGTAGGCCATGGGATGAAGGGGAGGAGGACAGCGGCCGCGAGGCCCACGCCCAACGAGAGCGCTACGATCTTCCCGATGCCGATGCGGTTCCTTCGCGGTTCGGCGGACCGTACTTGGTCGTCGGTGGCCCCGGTGCTGCTCGACCCAATCAAGCTGCTCATCCCGGCCCTCCCAATCGCTGCGCAGTCCCGGCGGCCGCAGCATGCGCCTTCCGAAGGCACGCAAACGTGATTCGGTCACCGGGCCGGAGCGTCACGCGATCGCCGGGGATGGCGTGTGCGTTAGGTCATGCGCGAATTGGGCCGGAGCTCAAACGATGAGGCAGGGATGGTCGGGGCGAGGGGGCTCGGCCCGACCCGAACCTACCTCATCGCAGGCGTGCGGACACCGTTTCGACGGATGCCGACGCGACTCGATCCTCGTTTGCCTCGAGCGCCCGACGGGCACTGGCCACTACCTGGACCTCCGCTTTCCGCATCGTCCGAATGAAGATGGGGAAGAAGAGCCTGGCGAGCCCGTTCGCGCTCCATGTCCCACGCGACGTCATCCTCGTCCCACCGCCCGACGTCGGCTCGAGCGTGGTCCTGAGGATGCAGGCGATGGAGCCACCGTTCGCGTACGTCCAGGTGCGAGGCCTCTCGTACGCGGTCACCTCGGGGAAGATCACCGGACCCTGCTTCCACTTCGCCCGGAACCTGGTTCCGACGCTGACTGGCCCTGTCGTCAGCTGCTCCATCGAAAGGCAGTCGGGATTCCAGCGGACCTCGTTCCCAAGGTCCGACAGATAGTCGAAGACATCCTCCGGAGTCCGTGCGATCTCGATGACGTTTTCGATGACCGTGGCCATACGTCGCTCTCACTTTCACTAGAGTCCATCACTAGCGACGTGGTGCAGTATCATCGCCCTTCATGAGCCGTGTCAATCCCCCCGCGACGGGATCGGTCGTCAAGATGACTCGGCGCGAACGAGCCAAGGCGACGAGGCGGCGGATCGCGGAAGCAGCCCTGGCCCGCTTCTCCGGGCAGGGCTACGCGGCGACGACGATGGACGCGATCGCAGGAGACGCCGGCGTCGCGGTGCAGACGGTGTACTTCACCTTCCACACCAAGGCCGAGCTGCTTATCGCAGCGCTCAAGATCGCGGCGGTGGGCCGGGTGCAGCCGAAGATGTCCTCGCTCGAGACTGGATGGCAGAGGTCGTCGACGCGCCGGATGGGCCGCGTCGGCTCGCACTGATCGTCGAGCACGGCAACGAGATCTATCGACGCGTGGGGCCACTGCTGCCCGCCGTCCATTCCGCAGCGAGCGTCGATCCCGACGTGGACCTCGCCTGGCAGGGCCTCATCGACGGGCGGCGGTCCGGGATGCGTCGGGTCGTGGATGAGGTGTTCGCGCGACGCCACGAGTTGCGGCCCGGGCTGGATCCGGCGCTTGCGCTCGACCTGCTGTTTGGCCTCCATCGCGCGGAGGTCTTCGTCGCCTTCACCGTCGAGTGCGGCTGGACCATCGAACGCTTCAAGGCGTGGCAGTTCGTGACGCTCGCGCGAGCGCTCCTTCCCGCGGCTGACGCTGACGCTGCGTGCACTCCCGGGTCGGCGTCGCTAGCGGACCTGTCATTCGCGCTCGAGGTCGCCTCTTTTCGATAGCGCGGAGCCTTCGCCTCCCAGGGCCGTTTCATGCCGCTGGGCAGGCGACCGCAGATAGCGCGCTCATCGAACACAGCCGATGGTCGTTGAAGCGTCCTTCGGAGCCGCAGCTCGACGACGAGGGTGAACTTTTGGTCGGGGCGAGGGGATTGGCGCCGACACGAACGTCACTCTCGGCACGGTCCGAGCCGCGCACCGAGACGGGCTCGATCACCTGCCCTGGGTCAACCTCCGTGGAGACCCTGTCGTTCGCGTCAGAGGTCGCCCGCTTCCGAAAGCCCTAGGTCTGGGTGGCTGCCTGGATCAGTCGGCTACACGCCAGATGTCGGGCGCGGACGCGCGGCGATCATCCCGAGTGGCGCGCCGGCGCCGCGGCAACCCGAGGCCGAATGGCGAGGGAGGCGCCGGTGGCAGCGATCACCCCGAGCGCCACGATCGCAGTCAATCCCGCTGACAGGCCGAACGCGAGGAGGGGGACGCCGGTTCCCACGACCGGTACGACGCCTATGAGACCGTGTCGTACATCGCGTGAACGAGAGTGACGACGGGAACGGCCTGTCGAGCGTTATTGAATACGAAGGCGAGGATCACGCTCATCGCGGTGAGCTGAACGGTGCTGATCGCGATGTACGCCGGGGCGGCATCGCCGTTGCCGAGCAACGCGACCCAGTGGAACGCCGCCCAGATGAACCCGAGAACCAGGGATGAGGCAAGCGGAGTCATCCGCTCCTGCAACGTCGGCAGTGCGTAGCCGCGCCAGCCGATCTCCTCACCGTAGTTTGTCAGCAAGAAGAGCGGGAGGATCGCGAACAGCGCCGGGTTGAACGGGATCGTGCCGCCTGCGACAGCGGCGAGCGCCACGCCCGCGATGTGGGTGGCCGGCAGGATGATCGCGAAGGCGTACCAGCGCCATCCGACCCGCACCGTCGTGAGGCGGCGCCGGAACGAACGGCGCTCGTCAGCCGAGCCTGCGACGCGGAGGATGATCCAGGCGACGACCGCCGGGACGTAGCTCACGGGGATCGCCACCAGGGGCAGCAGGGCCGCGCCCGTCGGCAGTTGCGCCGACAGGATGGTGATGAACCAGCCCAGGCCGACCGCTATGGCCAAGAAGGACGCCGCCGGACGACGCTTGACGAAATCGGCGATCGAGGTCTTCATGTCGCGATCGTGTCAGCGCGAATCCGGGGACCTACAGGGCCAACCCCAATTCGTGCTCCGGGGCGGCCCGGCTCGCCGTGAGGGTCAGGCGTTCGAAGGAGCCGCCGCCGGAATGGAGGCCCGGAGGGCGCCGTGTCATCCCTTCAGGTGAGCGAGGACGGCGAGGACGCGCCGGTGGTCGTCGGGCGCCGGGATCAGCTCGAGCTTCGAGAAGATGTTCGCGATGTGGGCTTCGACGGTCTTCGGGGCAAGGAACAGCCGGTCGCAGATCGCCTGGTTCGAGCGGCCCTCGGCCATCAGCGCGAGGACCTCGCGCTCGCGTTCGGTCAGGTCGTCGAGCGGGACGCGGGCGCGACGCCGGCCGACCAGCTGCGCGACCACCTCGGGATCGATCACCGAGCCGCCGCGAGCGATCCGCCGCACGGCGTCCGCGAAGTCCTCGAGGTCGTCGACACGGTCCTTCAGGAGGTAGCCCATCCCGCCAGCACCATCCGCGACGAGTCGGAGCGCGAAGCTCGTCTCGACGTACTGCGACAGGACCAGGACGCCGACCGCATTCCCGTGCTCCTCGCGGATCGCCTCCGCGGCCCGCAGGCCCTCGTCGGTGTGGGTGGGCGGCATGCGGATGTCGACGATCGCGACGTCAGGTGGCTGCTCGCGGACCGCGGCGAGGAGCTGCGTCGCATCGCCGGACTGGGAAACGACGTCGAATCCGGCCTCGGCGAGCAGGCGGGCCATGCCTTCCCGCATGAGGACCGAGTCGTCCGCGAGCGCGATCCGGAGCGTCATGGCACCGGGATCAGCGCCCGGATCGCGGGACCCGACAGCTCGTCCTTGGGGATGAACCCAAGGACCCGGCTGGCGTCGAGGCGCGGGCCGTAGACGCCGGCCTCGCGACTCGAGGTCAGGACCACGAACGGCGGTGGACCGTCGATCGCGAGCTCGCGGGCGACCTCGAAGCCCTCGACGTCGGGCAGGCCGATGTCGAGGAGGACGAGGTCCGGGTCGGAGCGTCCGCGCGGCCTCAAGACCGGAGAGACCGTCGGCCGCCTCGCCGACGACCTCGAAGCCGTCGGCGGTAAGGAGGGCGCGGGCCTGGACGCGGAAGCCCGCGCTGTCATCGACGATGAGGATGGTGTTCATGGGCTCATCGTGGCAGGACCATCGGCCCGCTCCTACAGGGTTAGCCCGGACACCGCCGACGGTTTCACTCGGGCCGACGTTCGACGTCGGGCCGGACCCTGACGCGGCTCAGGGTCTACCCTGCTCCTGCGCGCGAGCCCATGTGTCAGAGTGCTGGTCATGAGTGGCCGCGGCGTTCGCCTCGCGATCGGGTCCTCGGCACGATCGTCGGCGGTCGTCGCCGAGGCGCTCAGCTTCCGGGACGGCCAGACACCCAGCGCCGGTCTCCTCCACCTGGCGATCGGGCTGACGTACCTCTACGGCGGACTGGCGATCTGGGGCCACGAGCCGACGAACCGGACCGGCGCGCTGATGGCCGCAGTCGGGCTGACCTGGTTCATCGGGCCGTTCGCCCATGCCTCGATCCCGGTTGTCAACGAGGTCGGCCTGGCCCTCGAGGACACCGCCACCGTCCTGCTCCTTGCCCTGGTCCTCGCCTATCCGAGCGGCCGGCTCGACGTCGCGCGTCGACCGGGTGGCGGTGGCGATCCTGGCCGTCGGTGCGACCGCCTCAACGTCCTCTTCTCGACGTCGCTGTTCACGTCGATCCGGTCCCACCGGGCTGTACGGCGGCCTGGCTCTCGCGACGATGACGACGGTCGTCATCGTCCGGCGCTGGCTGATCGCCCCGCCCGCGCGCGGCGGGAGCTGCTGCCGGTCCTCGTCGCCGGGCTCGTCTTCCTGGCCACCCTCGTGATCAACCTCATCCGACGGATCGCCGACGTCCCCGAGGATGTGTCGGCGGTACTGATCGCGGCCCGCGACCTCGCGCCGGCCGCCATCCCGGTCGCGCTGCTCATCGGGTTCTACCGCCAGAGCGAGCGCCGGCTGCGGGCGGTCGTCGACGCGATCCCGGACCGGATGGTCCGCTTCGACCGCGATGGCGACTATCTCCCCGACACCGCGGCAGCCGTCGACGAAGCCGACGTCGCCGAGGACGTAATGGTGCCGTCGGGCCGGGACCTCCACGAGGCGATGTTCGCCGTCGTCGGGACCGAGCGCTGCGCGCGGACTGCCGACGCCCTCGACACCGGTCGTCTGCAGTCGTACGACTTCACCCTCGACGCCGGGCGGCCGGCGCGAGCTCGAGGCCCGCGTCGCGCCGAGCGGCCCGGACGAGGTCACCGCGATCGTCCGCGACTTCACCGACGTACGAGCCGTCGAGGCCGAGGTCCGCCGCTCGCGGGCGCGCATGGTCGAGGCAACCGACGAGGAGCGGCGACGGCTCGAGCGCGACCTGCACGACGGCGCCCAGCAGCGGCTCGTCGTGGTCTCGCTCGCGCTCCGCCGCGCTCCGGGGCCGGCTCGCCGCCCGACTGGGCGCAGACGACGAGACGATCGCGGCTTCGAGGCGGCCGCGGGAACTCAAGCTCGCCATCGAGGAGCTGCGCGAGCTCGCCCGCGGGATCCACCCGGCGATCCTGACCGAGGCCGGTCTGGCCGGCGATCACTGCCCTGGCGATCGTTCGGCGGTCCCGGCGACCTTCCGGCGGCTGCCCGATCGGCGACTTCCCCCGGCGGTCGAGGCGACGGCGTACTTCGTCGTCTCGGAGGCGCTCGCAACGTCGCCAAGTACGCCAGCGGCGACCAGTCAGCATCGCCGCGACTGCACGCCGACGACGCTGCCGCGTCGAGGTCGGCGACGACGGCGTCGGCGGCGCCGATGCGGCCAACGGGAACGGCATCCGTGGGCTCGCAGGACCGGGTCGCCGCGATCGGCGGCACGCTCCGGATGGACAGCCCAGCGGGCCAGGGCACGCTCGCGGTCGCGGGGATCCCGATCGGCTGGACCCGGCAACAGGGTCACCCCGGAGAGCGAGCCGGGCGGGCCCTCCGCGGATCGCGGGACCGCCCGGATGCCCGAGACACCCCGGCATCCATCGTCTGCTCATCGATCGGACGCCACCCGGCGGACGAGGAAGGAGCACCACGATGAACGGCCACGACGTCCCGAGTACCGCACGCCCGACTCGCGACGCGCTGCCTCGTCGAGGGCTGCACCTGCAAGGACGCGCGGATCGTGTCGACCCGTCGGGCCTCGTTCTTCGCCAGCGTCGCCAAGGCCCGCGGCGAGACCGCCGACCGGGTCGTGGCCGCCGAGCCGGTGGCGGCTGCCGGTCTCACCCGCGGTCGACGTCCTGCTGACCCTCGCGGCCCAGACCGCGGCGGGTGACAAATGGTCCGCGAGCCCACTCCCCCCCTCCAGCCCCACGAGACGACGCCCGACCCCCCCCGGGCGTCCCGACTCGAACAGTGCAAGGAGCGATCCGATGCCAACGCTATCTCGATGACCGGCCTCACCAAGCACTACAAGGGCGTGCAGGCCCTGACCGGTCTGACGCTTGATGTCCCGGCGGGCACCGTCTTCGGCTTCCTCGGTCCCAACGGCGCCGGCAAGACGACTGCGATGAAGGTCCTCGCGGGCCTCGCCCGAGCGACGGCCGGAACCGCACCGATCAATGGGTCAGGGTCTCGGTTGCCGGCGCCCACCGGCGCGAGCTCGGTTACCTCGCCCAGGACCCCCGGTTCTACGGCTGGATGACCGGCCGCGAGACGCTCCGTTACGTCGCCCGATTCCGGGCCTCGGACCGCGGACGCGAGGCGTGGGTCGGCGAGCTCCTCCATCGTGTCGGACTCGTCGACGCGGCCGACCGTCGAACCTCGACCTACTCGGGCGGTATGCGCCAGCGCCTCGGTATCGCCCAGGCACTCGTCGGCCGACCGGCCGTGATCCTGCTCGACGAACCCGTTTCGGCGCTCGACCCGATCGGACGCAAGGACGTGCTCGAGCTCATGCAGGCGCTCAAGGGCGAGACCACGGTCTTCTACTCGACGCACATCCTCGATGACGTGCAGCGGGTCAGCGACCACGTCGGCGATCCTCGACCACGGCCGTCTCGTCACGACCGCCCCGACCCAGGAGCTCCTCGGGTCGTTCACCAAGAACATGCTCAGGGTCGTCCTCGGCGGCGCCGACGCCGCGCGACCGAGGTCGCCTCCGCGGGATTGCCGGGCGTGGCTTCCGTCGTCGCGCTCTCGCACGACGGCGACGGCCTGGACGTACGACGTCACGACGAACGAGGCGCAGTCGGCAGACGTCCAGCGCGGCGATCACGGGGTTCGCCGTGGACCGCGGCCTGACCCTGATCAGCAACTCGAAGGAGACGCTCGACCTCGAGTCGGTCTTCCTGCGCCTCATCGACCAGAAGGAGGTAGCGGCATGACCGCCCAGTCCGTGGCCAGCCGCAACGCACCGGGCTCGACCTCACCCGGCGGCCTATTCCTTGGCTTCGGCACGGTCTTCCGCAAGGAGGTCACCGAGTGGGTCCGTGGGCGCGGCCCTCGTCGTCGCTCGGCGTCTCGGTCGCTCGGCGCCGCCTTCATGACCCTCATCCCGTTCATCGCCGAGGCGACCGGCAAGGCGGAGTCCGCCGGCCTACTGTCGAAGGACCCGACCGTAAACGTGCTCTCGGCTGGAGCGGCTAGACGGTCGCCTTGATCGTCGTCCTGGCGACCATGGCAGTCGTCGTCGGTCGAGCGCGATCGAGGCACGCTCGGCTGGAGCCTCACCAACCCGGTCTCGCCGACGAGCGTCATCGCCGCCAAGTACGGTGCCGCGTTCCTCGTCTTCGTGGCCCTGGCCGTGATGCTGCCATGCCGTGTCGGTGGTCGTCGCGACGATCGCCTACGGTGGGGTCCCCGACCTGGCGCCGTCGGGACGTTCCCCGTGCTCTATCTGACGGTGCCGGCCTTCTGATCGCGCTGACCGTCTTCCTCGGCGCAATGGTCAAGTCGTGCCGCCGGGGTCGCCGGGATCGCGTTCGCCGTGCTGTTCCTGCCGACCTGTCTTTGCCGGCTTCCTGCCGATCGTGAACGAGATGTCGCCGACATCGATCGGCACCTGGGCATCGCGGTCGCGACGGGCGAGCCTGCCTCGATGCTCATCGCCGAGTGGCTGGGCGATCTCGATGATCGTCTGATCGTCGGCGCCAAGGTGGTGTTCGACCGCCAGGAGCACTAGCGACCCGCGTCAACCTCGCCGGACGGCAGCCTGGGGGCGCCGTCCGGCGTTTCGATTCGCGGTGTCGCCCGTCCATTGTTAGCGGGTTGGTCCGCGCGCCGCCACTAAGCATCGGCGCCCCCCAGGTTCGTCCCCACCCCACCGAGCGCGACGGCAGAGAACGAATTCTCGCGGGCGGGACCGCGGCATCGGACCCGGTGCCGGACGCTCTGAGCCCGGGGGACCGCCAACGTGAACGCCGCGCACCCAGGCCCGGGCACCGCGAGTTCCTGAGCGATGTCAATCGTCAGGACCGCCGTACCAGCCCCGCGAC